>OZ241338.1:0-4015000 GCA_965200075.1 Capsulimonadaceae bacterium | reverse complement strand
CGCCCCCTACGTATTACCGCGGCTGCTGGCACGTAGTTAGCCGGGGCTTATTCACCAGGTACCGTCATTTATTTCTTCCCTGGTAAAAGAAGTTTACATCCCGAAAGATTTCATCCTTCACGCGACGTCGCTGCGTCAGGCTTTCGCCCATTGCGCAAGATTCCTAATTGCTGCCCCCCGTAGGAGTCTGGGCCGTATCTCAGTCCCAATCCGGCTGATCGTCCTCTCAGACCAGCTACCCGTCGAAGCCTTGGTGAGCCGTTACCTCACCAACTAGCTGATAGGCCGCAGGCCCATCCTGAAGTGAACCGAAGTCCTTTGTATCCTGAATGATGCCATTCCGATACACATGCGGTATTAGCAACTCTTTCGAGTTGTTGTCCCCCGCTTCAGGGCAGGTTGCCTACGTGTTACGCGACCGTTCGCCACTAAACTACCCGAAGGTAATCCCGTTCGACTTGCATTTCTTAGGCACGTCGCAAGCGTTCGTCCTGAGCCAGGATCAAACTCTCCATAAATGGTATTGTTATTTAGCCCGAAGGCTAATTGCAAACTTGAGCTTGAGATACTGTGTCCGGCTAGGTACACAGTTCCAGTTTTGAGACTTACTCTTTGCAGAGCGTCTCGTTAAAAACTTCCTTGGCTTCTTTGTTACTCTGTCATTCTTGGAAGTGATCCGAAGATCACCGCAAGAGTTTCACGCTCAAAGGTTTATTATCACGATTCCACTATTTAGTTTTCAATGTGCATCGCCGCCCATCTCCCGGCTCACGTTTGCGGCTCAGGAGGGAAGCAATAAAAAACCACGCTATCTTCAGGATAGTTCGTTGTTAAGGCAAGATAACTGTTCGGCGCGGACGCTTCTCAGTTCGTCTTACCTCCACTCGGTTACCCTTGCAGCGCGGAGGTCATTGCTCTTCGGCTTCGTAACGAGGAGTATTATACATCAGCCTTGCGGCTTTTGTCAACCCCTTTCGTTAAAATCTTTCAATCTTTTTTTCGCTGCGCTTTTCAGCGTTGCGGTTGTCGCTGGCTCTTTGGCCCGGCGACAATTCGTAGTATATCAGAACCGCGCCCCTTTTGTCAAGGGGGTTTAGAAAACTTTTTTAATTAGTTTTCTTTGGTTCTCCGCCGCCTCGCTTTCAGACTTGCTGTTCAGCGCGGCAACGAGGAGTAGTATGACACCGATACACTGCGTTTGTCAAGGCTTTGGAAAACTATTTTTCAGCAGTTTTTTTGGCCTCGTTTGCGTCTGCACTTTGGCTTGGCAACGGGGTGTATTATGACACCGTGTTTCACCATTGTCAAGGGGTTTTGCAAAATAGTTTTTAGTTATTTTGTTTGCCCCGCCACCAGAATGCTTTGTTCTGGCAACGAGGGATAGTATGACACGGGCCGCACGCAGAGTCAAGGGGTTTTTAAATCTTTTTCAGATTCTTTTTTCACAGCATCTAAAACGGTCACCGGCTCACTCATTAGCGCCGCAATTGCCGCCATCGTCATCGTGCTGATGATCGTCAGCGGGTCTGTTTCTTCCCCCGTGTACGCCGCCAGCATCTCTTTGGCTGTTCTCGCTTCTCCGATAGTTGCTGTAACGTGCGCCCGGTGCAGACCGCCGTGCTTCGGCAGCACCCGATCCGTTCCTTCCAGGGCGATAGGCACAATCGGCGCTCCCGTCTGCCGCGCAATCAGCGCAAAGCCTTTTTCCGCCGGAGACAGCGTGCCGGAGTCCGACCGCTTGCCTTCCGGGAAGATGCCCAGCACCCGCCCGGCCTTGAGCTGCGCCATCGCCTGCTTCAGCGCCGCCCGGTCCGCCGTGCCCCGCTTGACCGGAAACGCGCTCATCGCTCTTAGGTACCGCCCGAACAGCGCGTTATGGAACAGCTCCTCTTTCGCCATCATCCGAAGCTGCCGCCTTGTCACCAGCGACAGGTACGGCGGGTCCATATATGCCCGGTGGTTCGGCGCCAGAATCACCGGCCCCCGCGCCGGAATGTTTTCTGCCCCGCGCACCGTGATACCGCCCAGCAGCGGTACCACAATACGCACGATCACCCGCGTGATCCCATACGCCCGCGTGTAGCGCGTATCTTCGGCGTAAGTCTCTTGGACAGTCTCAGCTTCCATGACGTGCCTCGACTTCCCGGCACAGCGCCACAATCCGCGCCGTCACCGCGTCCGCGTCCAGCCCGTCCGTATTCAGAGGCACCGCGTCCAGCGCGGCCACCATCGGGGCCGTCTCCCGCGCCGCGTCCCGCGCATCCCGCTCGGCCATGTCAGCCCGCAGCGCATCCGCGTCCAGCACGATCCCTTTTGCCTGAAGCTCCGCCTGCCGCCGCCGCACCCGCTCGGCCCCGGATGCCGTCAGGAATACTTTTACTTCCGCTTCCGGCAACACTACCGTTCCAATATCGCGCCCTTCCATCACCACGCCGCCCCGCCGCCCCATCTCTCGCTGCAAGGCCGACAGACGCTCGCGCACACACGGCAGCGCCGACAGCGCCGACGTTAAATTGCTGATCTCCGGCGTTCGTATCTCTGCCGTCACCTCTCGGCCATCGGCATAAACACGCCCTGGTTCCAGCGTAATCTTCAGCGTCTCGGCCAGTCGGCACACCGCCGCCGTGTCTTCCAGACCAATGCCTGCCGCCACCGCCGCCCACGCCAGCGCCCGGTACATCGCTCCGGTATCCACATAGGTCAGCCCCAGCCGCTCCGCCACGGCGCGGGCCACTGTGCTTTTCCCTGCCCCCGCCGGTCCGTCAATCGCTACCTGTAAATTGCTCACACTATTGCTCACAGTCATGCACCCATTGTAGCCGCGTGCGCGGCGCTTGTCAACGCGGGTATACTTCTCCCATCTCTCATATCTCTAGTCCGCAGGAGGTTCCCCATGTCCCAGGTCATGCTTGAAGATGTCGGCAGTCAGATTGCCCAGCTTGTTCAACGCGCCAGCTCCGGCGAGGACATTGTCATCGTCCGCGACAGCACCCCTGTCGCCCGCATCACGGCCCTCCCGGAAGACGCACTCGAAGAAAAGCCCCGTTCGCAGTTCGGTAATGCGAAGGATGTACTCATCTACATGGCGGATGATTTCGACGCGCCTCTCGAAGATTTCAAGGACTATATGTGATGCCAGTTATTTTAGACACGCATACTGTCCTCTGGTACGCCTTTGGCAGTCAAAATCTGAGCAGCTTGGCTCGAACGCTCATTGATGACCGGGCAGAGGAAAAATATCTCAGCATTGCTTCTCCGTGGGAAGTCGGCATCAAGGTCAGTTCCGGCAAGTTGTCTGTTGCACGACCGGTTGACGATTTTTTCGCTGATCAAATACGCCGACTTTCGCTTCAACTGCTTCCTATCTCGCTGGCGCACGTCGCCCGCGTCGCCACGCTTCCCTTCCATCACCGGGACCCATTTGACCGAATGCTGGTCGCGCAAAGCCTGACCGAAGGCATGGCGATTGTCTCGGCAGACTCAGTTCTCGATGCATACGGTGTCACTCGTCTCTGGTAACAAAATTACAAACAAGCAAAATTATGAGCGCCTATCCCGACACCACAAACCAAGTCACCCTCGCCACCCTCGCCCGCAAGAAAATGCGGGGCGAGAAGATCGTCATGCTGACCGCCTATGACTACCCAACCGCGCTGCTGGTGGACGCCGCCGGGGTTGATCTCACGCTTGTCGGCGACTCTTTAGGCATGGAAGAACTGGGCTACGACACCACGCTCCCCGTCACCACCGACATCATGGTTCACCATGCCAAAGCCGTCCGGCGCGGGACCAGGCGGGCGCTGCTGGTTGTCGATATGCCCTTTATGTCCTACCAGGTCAATGCCGACGAAGCCGTCCGCAACGCGGGCCGGCTCATGCAGGAAGCCGAAGCAGGCGCGATTAAGCTCGAAGGCGGCGTCGCCATTGCCCCCATTATCGCCCGAATTGTCGCCGCAGGCATCCCCGTCATGGGCCATATCGGGTTTACGCCGCAGAGCGTGCATCAAATTGGGCTGAGAAAGCAGGGCAAAGATGAGGCCGGAGCCGCGCAGGTCCTGGCCGATGCCCAGGCCGTGCAGGACGCAGGCGCGTTCGCCGTCGTTCTGGAACTTATCCCGGACACCCTCGCCGCCCGCGTCACCGAAACGCTCACCATCCCCACCATTGGTATCGGCGCAGGGCCATCCTGCGACGGCCAGGTCCTTGTCACCTCAGACCTGATCGGCCTGCGCCCCGACCGCGCCCCCCTGAAACACGTCCGCCGCTACGCCGAAGTCGGCGCCGACATCGCCCGCGCCCTCCAAGCCTACCGCGAAGACGTGTCTGCTGGCCGGTTTCCCTGATTTGCTTCTCCTCTCAACCTTCCCCTAACAGGGGAGGGTGGCAGGCTTGCCTGCCGGGAGGGGTCACGGCCCCGCCGAAGGCGCAGGCTCCGGCGCGGTCTCCGGCACGGGCGGCATGATCTGGTCCGGCAGCGATTTTTCCCACAGCACCCCGTTGGCATCCACTTCTTTTGTCTGCACTGTCCAGATATACAGCAGCACTTTTTTCCCCGTCGCCGCCTGCACCTGCGCCTGTAAACGCGCACAGGACGACGGCTGAATCGTCCACGGCGCACGCACCACGCCAATCAGCGTGGGCACTTCGCGGCTGTTGTCGATGCGAAGCTCTACCAGACTGGCCGCGCTGCTTTTGCCAATCTCCCGCCGCAAAAGCTGCTCTGCCACCGACCGCAGCGTTTCCCGTGCCACTGCCACCTGAAAACTGCGAACCAGAAAGATCGCCAGCGCCGCCAGCAGCAGGGCGCTCGGCGCGAAGTGACGCAGCACGCTCTTTCGGTCCAAATGCGCCAGCCGGTGAAAACCCGTCAGCCAAAATACCAGCGACGACACAAACTGAATTGCCACGAGGTTTGTGAAAAACAGCAGCAGCGCCCCCCCGCCCTGCGCGTACAGCCCGTGCGCCAGGCAGATGCCGCAGCAGCACAGCGGCGGAACCAGCGCCGTTGCTATCGCCACCCCCACCAGACCCGCGCTGAACCGGGGCGAAATCGTCGCATATGCCCCCGCCGCGCCGCCTGCCAGCGCGATAATCAAATCCATGATGTTCGGGGCCGTCCGCGCCAAAATCTCGCTGCCCAGCGTCATCTCGCCGTGGATTTTACCAATCCCAAAGCTCAGCGCCAGCACCAGACCCACACCCCCCGCTTCCGCCAGCAGCGACTTTCGCAGCAGCGTCTGCGCCCCGTCCACCAGCGCCAGTGCCATGCCCGTAATCGGCCCCAGCAGCGTCGCAATAATCATCGCCCCAATAATCACCGCCACGCTGTTTTGCAGCAGGCCGTAGCTCGCCACCACCGCCGCCAGCGCATTCATCAGCAGGTACGGACTGCTCAGACCCGCGTTTTCCGCGATCCGCGCTCGCACCCCGGCGGCAAACGTTTCCCGCTCTTCCGCCGAGTCATGGCTGTTCGGAATACGGGGCAGGGGAGACGGCGGCAGCGCGGGCTGTGAGTTGGGTGAGGTCAAAGCGTATCCTCCGCAGGCATTTTTACCGATGGGTTGCTATGGAAGGCCCCGGATCGCCCCCCGCCCCCAATAATGGGGGAGCCGGATAATTAGAAAAGACCCGTAGGGGCGGGGTCCCCCCGCCCTTCTTTCTTGGTCTTCTCTTTCTTGGCCTTTTCTTTCTTGGCCTTTTCTTTCTTGGTCTTCTCTTGTCCCCCCAGAATTGGGGGTTAGGGGGCGATCCAGGGGCTTTCTATACAGTTTCTAAATTGAGGACAGCGAAAATTGCCAGCAGCCCCAGCGTTGCCCCAAACACGTTCAGCCCGCCTACCAGCGCGTGCGCGTAGCTCATGGCGGCATAGGCGCTGATGACCGCCGTGGCAATGTACGACAAAATGGTCAGACACGCCGCCACTGACGCCTGCCCTTTGGTGGTCGTGTTCAGCAGAACGTTGTATGCCCCCCCGTTCAGCGGCAGCGCCGTCCCGACTTCCGTGTAGATGCTGCGGAACAAATACAGCACGCCCGCGACCAGCGCCAGCGCCAGCGGCGCATACGGCCCGGCATAAAACGCCGCAATCGCCGTCACATACAGGCAGCTTGACGTAATATCATTGCCGCAGATGGCCGTAGAACGCCACACGCCCAGCTTGTGCCGCACGCCGGAGTCCAGCGTCACCGGCCCCCTGTCCAGGTCGTCGATGTTTTCCGCCGTGCCCCAGCCGGGAAAGTCCCACGACGCGCCCCCCGCCTCGGGTGCAGATTTGGCGATTTCACTCATGCAGCATCTTTCTCCGCCTGCGCGGCGCTGGCTTCTTTTGCCTGCTCTTCTTTGAGCTTGGCTTTGGACGGACGCTGCACGATGGTGGCCGACGTCGACGTCGGCGTCGGCACGCCCGCGTCGAACAGCGACTTTTTGAGTGACCCCAGCACCTCAGACACCGCTTTAATCTCTACGGCTTTGACTGGCTTGCCCCAGAAGTACATCCGCCACGACAGCACATCGTTGCCGGTGTCCACGCTTGCCACCCGCAGAAACGGCTCCGGGTCCTCGGCGATGTCTTCGTGGTCCCGCATCACTTTCAGGCTTTCGCGCTCCACCACAGCGCTGTCGGCGGTCAGGCTGGTGTCGAAGTCCACCGTGTAGCGCCGCTTGCCCAGCCGCGTGTGGTTGATCACGGGGTTGGAGAACACTTTGCTGTTGGGGATCGACACCTGCTCGCCGCTGTAGGTATGCAGGGTCGTGGTGCGTATCTGAATATCGGTGACGGTTCCCTCGAAGTCCCCCAGCTTGACCTGATCCCCAATCTCAAAAGGCCGCGCAAACAGGAGCAGAATGCCCGCGATAAAGTTCTCCAGAATGTCTTTCAGCGCAAAGCCGATGGCAAAGCCCGCCACGCCCAAACTCGCAATCAGCGTCGTGACATCAATGTTCGCCGCACTCAGCGCCACCAGAATGCCAACCACAATCGTGGTCAAATAAATCGACCGCACGATCAAAAGCCGCACCGCCCACGGGATATGCGTGAAGCGTTTGAGAGACTTTCGGGCCACGTTCCGCGCCAGCGTCGCCAGCGCCCAGAACACGGCCAGCAGAATAAACGCCACCAGCATCCGGGGCACAAACGAGACAATCCGTGCAAGCGTGTTTTGCAGCGGCGTTAGAAAATCATGCCAGTAGTTCATAAATTAGTGCTGTCCTCAGCTAAGAAGATGACGAGGGGTTGAAAACCCCTCGCTCGGAGAGGCACCCTCCGGGTGGAAGAGTGAAGGCGCATGGTCACATCCGTATTTCCTTCGTCCGCAGGACGCCTCCCCTAGCGAGGGGTTTTCAACCCCTCGTCTTTCTTTTCCCATTCTGCCTCCGGCTCCGCTTCCAGCGCCTGCATCGTATGGGCATACTGCGCGGCCACCCGCTGCCGGTCTTCCGACGCCGACAGGGCGCTGCGGCCCTCGTAAATCAGCGTCGCCTGACGCCGCAGCACGGCCCGGTCGTCGTCCTTCGTCGAGGGGGCCACGGCTTCCAGCGTCTCTAAGAACCGCAGCGTGACCGCGTAGCTTGTGCTGCCGTACTGCCGGATTTGATCCAGCGACGCCTCCGCCATGCCCTGAAATGTCGGCGGGTCCGCGATTACTCGCAGCACGTTTTTGTCGTCGTAGCGCCGCGCCGACGGCATCGGACGGGTTGCCAGATCGGACAGCGCCTCCCCAATCCGGTCCAGACACATAATCGCCGTGAATGGGTCATTGATGCCCGGCGACAGGGCGCGGGAGGCGACTTCTACCAGTTGATCCAGCCCAAACTGCGCGTCCTGAATCATCGTTCGGTGCGGCCCCAGCGTCCAGGCAGCGTTGACTGCCTTACAGAACTTTTCGTCGGGCTTTCCCGCCGCTCCCAGCACGGCCAGAATGCAGCCCCGCGTCACAAACGTGCCGGGCCGCCGCTTGATTTCCAGCACGCCGTCTTTCTGCTGAGCCAAGCCAATCAGCTTGTCCTGGTTGACGATCTGCACATAGCCGCTCCGGGTCGCCCGGATGTCATGGCAGGGACGGGGCATCTCCGGCGGCACGTCTTCCAGCTCGCTCACTCCCTGTCCGATGTCCGCCGGGTACAGCCGGTCAATCGCCTCCACCAGCTCTTCGGTCACCGAACTCACCACATGAGCGGCCTGAATGGACGTCGAGACATGGTTGATAAAGTAAATCAGCACCGCGACACTTGCCAGCGACAAAAACACCCCGCCGGTCACGGCGAGGTTCGGCACAAACACGTCGTCCTGCGTGCCCCGCACCATCCGCAAAATCAGCAGGCAATAGACGAATGTCCCGATAAACGTTCCCAGCACCACCTGATTGCCCGCATCACGCAAAAAGCCGCGCAGCAGGCGCGGCCCAAATTGGGACGACGCCAGGCTCAGCGCGGCAATCGTAATAGAGAACGTTGTGCCCGCGACCGTAATCACCGAGGACGCCACCGTCGACAGCACCGACCGCGCCCCCGACGCCCCGCCCGTGTATACCCAGGCCAGCCCGCTCACGCTCGATGTCTTCAGAGTGCGGTCCAGAAACAGCAGCCCATACGACAGCCCAATCACCCCCGCCGTCATCAGCGCAGGCACAAACCAGTAATTGGACCGCAGGGACTCCCAGAGGCCCATCAGAAAAGATTTCAAGGAGGTTAGTTTCTCACTGCGTCAGCGCATCCACCTGTGCGGCCAGCGTCAGCAGACCCGACCGCTGCGTGTCCAAATCCTCGGCCACATTGATCTTGGTCCCCGTCACCGCCTGACGGATGGGAACCAGTTTGCCCTCTACCCCGGCGTCCGCAGGCTTGGCGGCGTCCAGCGTCTGCCCGGCTTTGGCGACATCATCATTGGCAATGCCGAAATTGCGCTGGTCCAGCGCCAGCGCCGCCTGATACAGCAGCCCCCGCGCCGTCATCAGTTGGTTCTGCGTTTGCACAGTCACGAGTTGTGCCTGCGCGTCGGCGGTCTGCGACTGCGCCGTCTTTAACTGCCCCTCGTAGCTCGTCTTTTGCGCCGCCAGCTCGCCCCGGCCTTTGCTGAGGCCCAGCCAGTACAGGCCAAAACAGAGCAAAAGAAGCACCCCGGCAGCAATCAGCAGACGTATGACAAGAGGCGGCGGCCCGCCGGAAGAAGTTTTGCCCGAAGGGCGGCTTTGCGTGTTCATGAAGGAATCTCCTGATATGCGCCGTTGCGCTCCTGTAAGGCTTTGATGCGGGCACGGGGCGGCGTTTCGCGGCCAGCGGGCCAGCCTTCGCGCTGACGGGCGCGGTCACCGTCGGTGTCTTCGGTCTGGTCATGCAGCAGCACGGTCTGCGTCGCATACGGCAGGTCGATCCCGTTCTCGGTCAGCGCGTTCTTGACGGCGATTAAAACGCGGTCCTGCACCAGCAGCACATTGCGCCGCGACGGCGGCTGCACCCACCACCACACGCGGACATTGATCGTGGACGCCGCAATATCCACCACGAACACCTCTGCGGGAGGCTCGTCCTGAACCCCGTCGACACCGCGCACGGTGTCTAAAATAATCGCTTTGGCGCGGTCTAAATCATCGCCGTAGCCCACGCCAATGTCATATTCACAGCGCCGCTGATCGTAAGCCGTGTTGACCGTGACCGCCTCGGTAAATAGTTCGGAGTTCGGGATCACCACCCGGCGGCCATCGTAGGTGTTGATCGTCGTCGCCCGCGTCTGAATGTCCTGCACGGTCCCTTCGAACTCTTTGACCACAATCTGATCGCCAATCCGAAACGGCTCGGCCAGCAAAAGCAAAATGCCCGCTAAAAAGTTCTGAAAGATGTCCCGGAACGCAAACCCGATAGCCACTGTGGAAATGCCCAGCAGATTGATCAGGCTGCTGACATTGAACGACGGAAACACCACGGTCAGGCCAATCAGCGCTCCGATCATCACAATCGCGCCCTGCGCCAGCCGCCCCAGCACCAGCCCCACGCTGTGCGTCCGTCGGTGCGACTCGGTCACCCGCCGCACCAGCAGGCGTGTCTGCCGGGCCACATAATAAAACAGTGCAAACACAAGACACGCAATGACAATGTTGGGCACAGCCGCCACAAAACCGTTGGCGAGGGTCAGTATTTTGGTCCAGGCAACGGACGGATCAAACTTCATACGTCAGATTTTGCTTTCATTGGCTCTATTCGCGCCTGTTTGCTTCGATTCCTGCAAAGGAATCCAGTTTGCATATTCCAATATGATAATATAATTAAACATTAATTATATTATGAAAGCCTATTTTGGCGGACGCGATGGCAGACGATCCCCGCGAAAGATAGAGCGGTAGCGCGGGTCATGGAACAGCTTGCCCGTGTGCGGCGTAGGCCGCGACTTGAACACAGTCTGCACCACGCCCACCGCCGCCAGAGCCGCCAGCAGCGGCCCCAGCGCGTATTCCCAGCCGAACGCCCAGACGGAGGCCACCGACGCCGGGCCAAACCAGCGGGCCGGGTTCATCCCTGCGCCCGAAAAGTTTCCATCCACGCACACCAGCAGCCCCACCAGACCGGTCGCCATCAGCGGCGTCCACCGCGCCAGCGTTTTGTGGCTGACAAACGAAAACACCGCCACCGTCAAAATCAGCGTGGAGACAACCTCGCCCCCGAACGTCCCCGCCCAGCCCACGCCCGGCCCCGGATGCAGTGAGCCGATTTTAACTTCCTGCGCCAGCCCGCCAAACACCAGCTTTCCCAGCCACGCCCCGCACACTCCGCCCAGAAGCTGCGCCGCGATGTAGCCGCCCAGGTCCCGTGCGTGCATCTTGCCCAGCGCCCAGAACCCCAGCGACACCGCCGGGTTCAGGTGCGCCCCGCTAAGCCGCCCCGGCGGCGTAATCGCTACCACACCGCTGACGCCCCCCAGTATCAGCCCGACCAGCAGCAGCCGCAATGAAGACGAAGGAATGGCGTGGGCCAGCGGCGAGCTTTGGCCGAACAAATAGGCCACCGCGCCCACCACGCAGAATAGCAGCACTGCCGTGCCCAGCAGCTCGCTTCCATATTCTTCCCAGTGCTTGCCGCGCCGCTTCCATTCGTCGTACAGCGCCTCTTCCGCAGCATCTATAGTGGGCATCACATCGCTTCTTTCAGGCCGCGCTGGATCAGCCAGCGGTTCATCGGGTAGCTTGTCGCAAACCCGATGATCATGGCAATCTGCATCATCAGCCAGTACGCAGGCTGATTAGGTGTTAAATGATGGGGATTGAAAAAGACGAAATAGACCAGCGCCATCCACACAAACATTCCCGCTTCATACGCCGCAATCGAAAGCGTGTCCGCTTTAACTGCCGCGAGGAGGCCGTCTTTCAGCCCCAGCCCGCGCATCGGCGCAATGGAAAAATACTGGAAGACAATGCCGAACGCATAAGCAAACAGAAAGTCCGCGATAAACGCGGGCCAGAGCGTCGCCCCGGCAATCGTCAGCCCGAGAAAGAACACGCCGAACTCGGCGATGACGTCCCCCAGCGTGCAGCCCGCGCCGCAGTGCGTGACGCCCGTAAAGACACTCTGCCAGGGCGGGTTCTTCTTATCCATAGCCATCTCTTTATCACCGTCAGCGGCCTGCCCTTTTGGCTTCGCCCGGCCAATGGCAAAGTACGCCCAGAGGCCAATCAGCCCCAAATACAGCGGCGTGATCGGCCACACGACATTCATAATCGCCATCTTCTGCGGGCGCAAACAAACATCCACGGCCACGAGGGCAGCGCACAGTGCGGACACACTCAGCGAAATCTCAGCCACAGTCGTCAGCCAGGGTGGGGGCATTGCACGTTCTCCAGTCCTCAGTGCATTCCTGTTTGCCTGCGGTTTCAAACCGGACCGTGATTTGTGTGTTATATCAGGGTATCATAATTCCTGAATACTCTTAACTGAAGTCACGCACCCTCTTATGGTGCTTTAGAAGTAAGGCAGCGTCACAAATTTTTGTCCTTACCCTCGGACACTCGGCATCTGCGCCTCATAGCCGAGGACTTCCAGTCCCACGGCCTCTTTGCGGCACGGCTTCTCCAGGGCGGCGCGTAACGTCAGCTCTTGAAGGAAAATGGATGACTTCCGCAACCCGGCAGCGTGCCGGACAAATCTTCGCGGCCCTGTCGCACCCCGCCCGCCTTCGCATTGTAGAGCTGCTGTGCCTGGAGCCGCACACCGTCAACAGCATTGCCGCTGAAATTGACCTGTCTCAATCCGGCACCTCGCAGCACCTGGCGATTTTAACCCGCGCAGGCGTCCTTGTCATGGAGCCGCACGGCGCGGCCCGCCTGTACCGGGTGCGCGGCCCGCGTATTGAACAGATGCTTTCGCTGGTGCGGGAGTTCTGCGACACGCACAGCCTTTACGGCCTCCCGGACGAGAGCCAGGAAGCACACACAGATGGGGGCATCGTATGAAAGACGTTACACCCGACCCCGTGCCGGAAACAGCAGAAGCCGCCCTCGAGAAGACCGCCTTGATGGCGGCGGAATACCACTGGTACAGCGAGCATACCGCCCTGCTGGTCAGCACCCTCAAATGGGCGCTGCTGGGCGCCTCGGCGGGCGTCTGCGTCGGCCTCGGCACGCGGGCCTTCCTCTGGCTGCTGGCCTGGGCGACCCGCACGGCGACGCATCTGGACCGAGGCTGGTTCCATTCGTATGACCTCCTGCCGCTGGCCCTGCCGCTGTGCGTCTGGCTCATTCGCACCTTTGCCCCCACCGCTAAAGGCCACGGCACGGAAGCCGTCATCACCGCTATCCACACCCGCAGTGGGCGCATCGACTGGTCCGTCGCGCCGGTCAAGCTGCTGGCGACGGTGCTGACGCTGGCTTTTGGCGGCTCGGTCGGCAAGGAAGGCCCCTGCGCCCAGATTGGTGCGTCTATCACCAGCGGCTTCGCGGACCTTCTGCGCCTGCCCGATGAAGACCGGCGGCGGCTGGTGATCTGCGGCATCGGCGCGGGCTTCGGGGCGGTCTTCGGGACCCCCATCTCCGGGGCGCTGTTCGGCATTGAAGTCTTGTATCTGGGCCGCATTGAGTACCCGGTGCTGTTTCCCTGCCTCATTGCCAGCATCACCGCGCACCTCGTCTGCGGCGTCGCGCCCCCCGTGCCGCTGCTCCATGACACCTTCGGTCAGCTCAACCCCACCGCTTTAGTCATGCTGTGCGTCGTCTTTGGGGCGCTCTGCGGCCTGGTCGCGCTGACCCTGATTGAAACCATGCACGGGATCGAGCGCGGCCTGCACCGCTTTTCGGCGCATCCCTACTGGATTGCCGCCGGGGGCGGGCTGTTTCTGGCCGCCTTGTACCATGTCTTCGGCGTCACCTATTCGGGCCTCGGCGTGAACAGCATTCAGGGCGCTCTGGACGGCACGCTGCATATTCTGCTGATCGGCTTTGCGATTAAAATTATTGCGACGTCGGTGTCTTTGGAAGTCGGCGGCAGCGGCGGCATCATCACGCCGCTGTTTTTCATCGGCAGCACGCTCGGCCTCGCCTTCGCGCAAGTGTTCCATCTGCCGCCCGGCGCGTTTGCCGCGTTTGGCTTTGTCGCCATTGTTGCCGCCGCCGCCAACACCCCTATCGCCGCCGCCGTGATGGGGGTCGAGCTTCTGCCGGGCACGGTCGGCGTCTACGCTGCCCTCTGTGCCTGCACCGCCTATTTGATCGTCGGCCACCGCAGCGTCTATTCCAGCCAAAAGCTCGGCTTTTCTAAATCTGCGGGCTTAGACGTTCCCCTCGGCGACACCATCGGCAGCCTTGACTCGCACGACGTCCGCGTCCGCCCCGGCTCCGTCACCGCCCGCCTGCATTCCCTCCCTCCCGTCCGCGTCCGCCGCTGGCGAAGCCGCAAGCCAAAGGACATAGACCCAAAAGCGCCGTAAGTAGGGGCAGGGCTTGCCCCTGCCCTCTGTCTGCTCCTCTCGCGCTCTTAACTTGGGTATACTCATCCAAACACCCTTTGAGGAGACCGAACAATTATGCCGACACTGATTTTGGTGCGACACGGCGAGTCGCAATGGAACCTGGAAAACCGCTTTACCGGATGGGTGGATGTGCCCCTGACTGAGCGCGGCGAGGGCGAAGCCCGCATCGCCGGAGAGCATCTGCGCGACCTGCCCATAGACAAAGTCTACACCAGCGTTTTGCAGCGGGCCATCAACACGTCCAAAATTGCCCTGAAGGCCGCCGGAAAGTCCGAAGACCTGCCCACCGAGCGCGACGAAGCCCTCAACGAGCGCCATTACGGCGATTTGCAGGGCCTGAACAAAGCCGAAACCGCCGAACAGTACGGCGATGCCCAGGTGAAAATCTGGCGGCGCTCCTATGACGTCCCCCCGCCCGGCGAAAAAGGGGAGTCCCTCAAAGACACCGCCGCCCGGACCCTGCCCTACTTCCGCGCCCATATCCTGCCCGACCTCCAAGCCGGGCACAACGTCCTCGTGGTCGCCCACGGCAATTCCCTCCGCTCCATTGTCATGGAGCTGGACCAACTGAGCCGCGAGCAGGTCCTGGAGCTGAACATTCCCACCGGCATCCCGCTCGTCTACAATATCGCCGATGACGGCACGGTGATCGACAAGCATTATTTATTCACCCGCGAAGACGCCCCGCACGGCTAATCACTCGCCGCCCAACGCACGGAGGCTGCCCATGATAACGCCCGCCGATCTCCACCGCACCGCCCGCGAGTATTTACGCACCGCCAAGCTGCTCCGCACCGGCAGCAGCTACGACGCCGCCGTCTACCTCTGCGGCTGCGCGGTGGAGATCGCCCTCAAAGCCCGGATTTGCAAAACGCTGAAATGGACGGACGGCTTCCCAGAGTCCGCATCAGAGTTTCGCCTGAAAGCCAACTTGAAAACGCATGATTTGGAAGCACTGCTTGAGTTCACATCAATACAGGATAGAATCAAATCCAATCCAGATAACATGGAACATTGGGCCATCGTCAACAGATGGAACCCGGAACAGCGTTGTAGCCCGCGTGGAACCAAAACGCTGGCCGAAGCAAACGAAATGATACAGGCAGTGCAAACACTGCTAAGGATATTGTTATGACTATTGACGTTTTAGGACGCGACTTGGCCGATAAGCTGCAAATTGCCGAAAAAGCTATTTCGTCCGAGTATGGCCTGTTTGTTTTGTTTGCTCTGGCGGAGCGCGAGGAAGCGCCGGGGCGATGGGACCTGCTGGTCTCTGCCCCGTGGCTGGAAATGGGGGCTAAAGGAATACAAAAGATAATACAGGCGCTTCAGCCGTACCTTGTTTCTAAAGACTGGCTAAAATTTGCCAGCATCACACCGCTCCCTGTTTCTATGGATTACGTTCAGTGGATTGCCCGGAAGTATGACGTTCAGCACGACAACCAGGAAGTGGCAAATGTTTTTTGGAACGGCCTATTAATTCCACATGGGTTTGTCATCACCGCAGATTTATCGGCAGATTTGTCTGTATCCCCGGCAGCACCGCAGGTGCTTGTGGCCGCTTAAAGCTAAACTTCTTAGAACTGAATTTTTGATGCAAACGATTACCGAAATCGCCGAACTCCAGGCCGCGCTGCAAGCGGCCCGCAAAGACGGCAAAACCATCGGCCTTGTGCCGACGATGGGGGCCTTCCACGAAGGCCATCTGTCTCTAATGCGCCGGGCCAAAGCCGACAATGATTTAGTTGTCGTGACGCTGTTTGTCAACCCCACGCAGTTCAACGATCTGGACGATTTTGACCGCTACCCCCGCGACTACAACCACGACGCGCAGATGGCCGAAGCCGAGGGCGTGGACTTCTTATTTCTGCCGACGCCGGACACTATGTACCCGAAGGGCTTTGACACCGTGGTCGTCGTCCGTGCCCTGTCCGAGCGGCTGGAAGGAGCCTCCCGCCCCGGACACTATGCGGGTGTTGCTACCGTGGTCACCAAGCTGCTGAACATCGCACAGGCCGACCGGGCCTATTTCGGCGAAAAAGACTGGCAGCAGCTCCAGATTATTCGGGCGCTCACCCGCGATTTAGATATTCTAACGGAGATTGTGGGTATGCCCATTGTGCGTGAACCCGACGGCCTGGCCCTCTCCTCGCGCAATGTGCGCCTTTCCCCGGAGCAGCGAGCCGCCGCGCTTGTGCTGTCGACGGCCCTGGACAACGCCCAGGACATCGCCGATACCGGCGTTCAGGATGCCTATCAGCTTGCCGCCTGGATGCGCCAGACCATCGAAGTCCAGACGCTCGCCCGTGTGGATTATGCCGTCGTCGTCGCCCCGGACACCTTGCAGGAAATTGACACCATTGAAGTCGGAGCCGTCGCGCTTGTCGCCGCCACGTTCGGCAAAGTGCGCCTGATTGACGCCCGCCTCCTGCGCGTTCCTACCGGACCCGCTATCGCCCGCTGAGGCACCTATACTGAGGCATTTATCCGGCACACGGATTAGAAAAAGAGCATCGCCATCGCAGAGCAAGAGGAAGAAAAGAAAAGCGGACGCGAAGCACGCGCCGAAACCGAGTCGGCAGAAGAGCTGGGGCTGACCGACAAAGAAATGGCGATGGCCGAGGAGCATATCCGCCCCAATGCGCTGGTCATCCACGAAGTCATCCGCGAGGAGGGCGATGATGAGCTGGCCCGCTCTGTCACGGGCCTTGCGCTGTCTGCCCTGGCCGCCGGGCTGGCGATGGGCTTTTCCCCGCTGACCGAAAGCGTGATCAGCGCGCACCTGCCCGACGTTCCGTGGCGACCGCTGATTGCGAAGCTCGGCTACACCGTCGGTTTTTTAATTGTGATCACCGGGCGGCAGCAGTTGTTCACTGAAAACACGCTGACCCCCGTTTTGCCTTTGTTAAGCAAGCCGACGCTGGAAAAGCTGGGGCGGCTCCTGCGCCTCTGGGCGACGGTGCTGGTGGCAAACCTGGTCGGCACGCTGGCCTTTGCCTGGGTCATCGGAAACACTGCCGCGTTTGGCCCGGAAATCAAGCACGGGTTTCACGAGCTGGGCACAAAGGCGCTGGAAGGCAGCTTCGGGCTGCACGTCCTTCGGGGCATTTTTGCGGGCTGGCTGATTGCGCTGGTCGTCTGGATGCTGCCGGGGGCCGAGTCGGGGCGTCTGGCGGTGATTATTATTATGACCTATATTGTGGGCCTGGCGGGCCTGGCGCACGTTATTGTCGGCTCAGTGGAAACGCTGTATTTGGTGACCACCGGCGCGGCGACCTGGGCCTCTTATTTCGACGGCTTCCTCGCCCCCGTCCTGCTCGGCAACATTCTGGGCGGCGTCACACTGGTCGCCGCCCTGAACTTCGGGCAGGTCGCGCCCGCCAAGTAGGAGTTACTTCTCCGGCCCCAGTGCATAAACCAGCGTGACATCCGCCGTGACTGTGATGTCCTGCGCGGCCACCGGCGTTTCCGGGGCCGCGCCCGCCAGCGCCAGTGTCCGCATTTGCGGCTGGAAAATCGGCTGCACCGCCACCGCCTCGCCGTCGTTGAGCGACAGCGGGTTGCCCAGCGTCACCCCCAGCGCATCGGCCATTGTCCCCGCCCGCCGCCGGGCGTCCTTCACGGCCAGCGTCAGTGCCCGGTCCTGCGCCGCCGCCCGGTCAGACAGGTCATAGGAGACGCCATCCACCTGATTGGCTCCTGCCGTTGTCGCCCGGTCAATCAGCACCCCGGCCTGCGACAGATCGCGCAGCGTCACCTGCACCGAGTTGGTCACCTGATAGCCCGTCAAAATCGGCGCGTGCCCGCTGCCGTAATCATACTGCGGGCTGACCGAATACCCCTGCGTCTGAATATCTTTATCGGCAATTTTCAGGCTTTTAATCGCCGTAAGCAGCGCCGTCATCTTGCGGGCGTTGTCCTGCGTCGCCGCCGCCTGATCTTTGGCCTGCGTCATCACCCCCGCCGTCAGCCGGGCGATGTCCGGCTTGACCTTGATCTCCCCGTGCCCGTGCGTCGTCATCCCCTGCGAAACGGAAACCATTGTGGGCATCACCATCCGCCCCTGTGCCCGGACCGGGCCGCCTGCCGTAACTGTCATCAGCGCGAGTGCCGCGCCGTAAAGTGCTATGCTGTGTCGTGTCATTGTTGTCAAACCCTCCGCCCTCTTTGAGCCGTACTCTTATAGTTTCCTTCAATGTGCTGGCTCACCAGTATTGCCACTGCCCCGTCTGCACGATATAGACCCCCAGCATCAAATTGGTCACGCTATGCGCCAGCACGCACGCAAACAAGTTCTTTGTAAAGCGCAGCAGCAGGCATAGCGCCAGCGCAAAAGTCGCCGCCGCCAGCCATTCCGGGTGCGACACCGCAAACAGCACCACGCTGACCAGCAGGGCTACCAGCGAAAATGTCCCCGTCGGCACACGCTGAAAATCATCCGGGTCCGTCACAAATCGCAGCAGAAATCCCCGGTAAAACAGCTCTTCGGCAAACGGCACAATCACCACCAGCCCGAAAAACCGCACCGCCAGGAATGCCCACACGCCCAATCTCGTCCCGATTTCCACTGCCGGGTCATACCCCGTCCGCGTTCCCAGAAACGCCGGGTGCGGCGTGTGCTTGTCAATCACCACCCACAGCACGCACAGCACAATGCCCAAAATTGTCGCCGCCGCCCACCCATTCCCGCCGGGCCGCGCTTCCGGGAAATACTGACGCAGCGCCAGCAGCAGCCCGCCCACCAGCACCACTTTGGCGGCATATGCCCACGGAAACAGCGGCCCCGGCACATGGCTTTCCAGCGTGGTCAGCAAAAGAAACAGGGCAAACGGCGCGACATACGGCAGCCACGCAGGCAGATTTTTCATTGGCAAGTTGTTTGTTGGCATGGCCCCAGTATAAAGCACAAAGGCGGCAGCCGTCAAGAGGCCCCCTCCCCGTCGCTTCGCGCCGACCCTCCCCTAACAGGGGAGGGGGCCTTCGGGTACAATACCCCTATGCCAAACGCTATCGGCTGCTATGTCCATATCCCCTTCTGCGTCCGCAAATGCGCCTATTGCGACTTCAACTCGTATTCCGGCTACACCGACGGCTCCGTCGCCCGCTATGTCCACGCCCTCACCCACGAGATTGTCTCTACTCCCCCAGAATTGGGGGCCGGGGGGCGATCTTCTGTCGACACCGTGTTCTTCGGCGGCGGCACGCCCACCGCCATCCCCGCCGCCGACGAAGCCGCACTCTTACGGGCCGTCTTGGACACATTGCCCGTCACGCCGGATGCCGAAATCACTACCGAGGCCAACCCCGGCACGATGGACGTCCAGCATCTCGCCGTCCTTCGCGCCGCAGGCTTCAACCGCATCTCGTTTGGCGTGCAGAGCTTTGACCCCGGCCTCTTAAAAACAATGGACCGCATCCATTCGGCGGGCGAAGCCAAAGCCGCCGTTCGCGCCGCCCGTGCGGCGGGCTTTGAGAACGTCTCTTTAGATTTGATGTTCGGCCTGCCCCGCCAGACGCTCGCCCAGTGGCAGGACACGCTCCGTCAAGGCTTGGAACTCGAAACCGACCACTTATCTTTGTACTCACTGATTGTGGAAGAGGGGACCGGCTTTTATACGCTTCAGCAGAAGGGCCGCCTGCCCCTGCCGCCCGATGACCTCGCCGCCGATATGTACGAGATGGCCGTCCAGACTGCCCAGTCCGCCGGTTACGGCCAGTACGAAATCGCCAATTTCGCCCAGCCGGGCCGCGAAAGTCGCCACAACCTGCATTACTGGCGCAACGACCCCTACCACGCCTTCGGCTGCGGGGCCGTATCTTATTTGAACGGCGTGCGCCGCGCCCGCCTCAAATCCCCCGCCAAATACGCCGAGGCGATAGAACTAGGCCGAGACCTGACACTGTCCGAAGAAACGCTGACCGCCGACGAGACCATGGCCGAAACCATGATGCTCGGCCTGCGCCTCACCCGTGAAGGCGTCGACTGCCGCCGCTTCCAGTCCCGCTTCGGCGTAGACCCCCGCGTCAAGTTCGCTGCCGAAATCGAAACCTTCACCCGCCGGGGCCTTTTGGAAGTCACCGGCGACGCCCTGCGCCTGACCCCGCAAGGCGTCTTCCTCGCCAGCGAAGTCATGGTCGCGTTTGTGTAAAGGAGAAACATTATGCTGACATTGCCCGCGCCTCCGGCTTATGTCCTGAGCCAGCACCATTCACAAGCACATATCAACCACGCACTGCGAGCCGAGATTCAGCAGATGGTAGACCGGGACCAAAAAGCCCGCAACGCGCAGATTAAGCAAAGGGACAACCCGCAAAACGCAGAGGTATGGAAGGCAGTCAAAGCCGTTGATGCTGCCAACTTGCCCCGCATCAAGCAGATCGTGGCGCGGTACGGCTGGCCCGGCAAGAGTCTGGTGGGGCTAACCGGCTCCGAGAATGCTTTTCTGCTTGTTCAGCACGCGGACACCGCCCCCAAGTTTCAGGCGCATTGCCTAGCCCTGATGCGGCCTGGAATAGGGAGCGGAGAGGTTGTTCCCTCAGACTATGCGCTGCTGACAGACCGGGTTTTAGTGGCCCGAAAAGAGAAGCAACGCTATGGCACACAGGCCCAGCATATCAGAAAAGGCATTGTTGTATTGTATCCGGTGCAGGACGAGGCGCATTTAGACGAACGGCGCAAAAGCGTAGGGCTAATGCCAATCGCCGAGTATGAGAAGATGCTGCTGCATTTCTACGGCGAGGAAGTGCCTGTCAAAAAGTAATTTCCTCATATTCTGCGGCCAGTCTACGCCACCATCAGCCGCCCCTCGTCTTCCGTCGCCTCCGCCTCAATTGTGATGCGGACGTTGTGGTGGAGGGCAGTAGCAAAGCGCAGCAGGCGCTCCACCGAATAGCCGCGAAAGCCGCCATTCAGCAGCGCAGACACTTTGGGCTGGCTCAACCCAAGACGCAGCCCCGCTTCGGTTTGTGTCAATCCCTGCTCATGGATGATGCGGCTCAGGGTCTGCACAATCTTGGCTTTTGCCAAATGTGTTTCCGGGTCCGGCAGGCCGATGTCTGCAAAAACGTGGGTACTCATCAGTTGTTTTCTTCCGCTTCCTCCTGCCGACGCAGGATAGTTTGCGCTATTGTACCTCGTGTGGCTCACCGTCAGGAGGCTCCCCCGCCCCAATTCTGGGGAGCCAGATTAGGACAGAGACGGAAATCGTAGGGGCGCTGCTTGCCGCGCCCTCTTGTCTTGTTCTTGTCTTCTCCTACTTTTCTGGTTCCCCCAGAATTGGGGGCTAGGGGGCGATCTGCTCCGGTTCCCCCATTATTGGGGGCTAGGGGGTCCTCTCCTCATCCTCCCTTTAGGGAGGACCCTGCGAAGCGAAGAATGAGCGAAGCAAGGAAGGTAGGTCTCTTTCTCCGGCTCCCCCATGAGTTGTTGGGGCGGGGGCCGCTCGTGCCTCCAATCGGGTACAATAACACCCAATGAACCTGTACCCCGTCAACCTGAACGTGCAGGGCCGCGTGGGCCTCGTGGTCGGCGGCGGCGCGGTGGCCGAGCGCAAGGCGGCGGGGCTAACGGCGGCGGGAGCAAGTGTGTTAGTGGTGTCGCCGACGCTGACGCCGGGGCTGCAAGCACGGGCGGAAGCAGGCGAAATAGTGTGGCGGGCCGCGCCGTATGGAACCGGGCATCTCGACGGGGTGTTTCTTGTGTTAGCGTGTACAGATAGCCGGGCCGTGAATGCCGAAGTTGTGCGCGACGCCACGGAGCGGGGGCTTTTGGTACTGTGCGCGGATGACCCCGGCGCGGGCAGCTTTGTGTCCCCTACCGTCATTCGGCGCGGGCCGCTGATGCTGACGGTGTCTACCGAAGGCGGCAGTCCAACACTTAGCGCCGTGGTTCGGGAAACGCTAGAAGCGGAATGGGGGCCGGAGTGGGGGCCGCTGACGCTTTTAGTGACACAAATGCGCGAAATTGTCAAAACGAACCCCACCGAAGCTGCCCGCAAGGTCGCCGTGCGGCGGGCGCTCAGTGATACAGAAGCCCGTAAGCTGCTGTTGGAAGGCAGGGAATCAGAAGCGGAAGCGCGAATTCGATTATGTCTCTCCTTCTTGTCGGAATAAATCACCACACCGCGCCCATTGACGTGCGCGAACAGCTTGCCGTCGCCGAGCGTGCCCTGCCAGACGCCCTGCGCTCGCTGCTGTCCCAACCCGGCGTCGCCGAAGGGGCGCTGCTGTCTACCTGCAACCGCACGGAAGTTTATGCCGACGCCGACGCGGGACCGCTGGAAGACACGCTCGCCGACTGGCTGGCCGGGCGGCATGGCTTGACCCGGCAGCATTTCGACGGGCATCTGTATTTTCAGCGAGGGGCAGGAGTCGCCGAGCATCTGTTTTCCGTGGCGTCGGGCCTGGACTCCATGATACTGGGCGAGCCGGACATTCAGCGGCAGGTCAAAAGCGCGATGGAAGCCGCACAGGCGGCGGGGACCGTCGGCACACGCCTGAACAAGCTGTTTCAGGACGCGCTGGAAACCGGCAAGCGCACCCGCACCGAAACCGGACTGGCGCGGGGAACGTTCTCCGTCGGCGCGGCAGCGGTGGAGCTGGCAACCCAGATTTTCGGCGAGTCACTGGCCGGTCACACGGTGCTGGTGCTGGGCGCGGGCAAAATGAGCGAGGTCACCGCCCGGCACTTGCAGGCGCGGGGCGCTCCCGCTGTCCTGGTCGCCAATCGGACCTATGACAAAGCCGTGCATCTGGCAGACCGCTTTGGCGGGCGGGCGGAGCGCTTTGACGAGATCACACGCCTGCTGGCGCAGGCCGATATTGTGGTCTGCTCGACGTCCGCCCCGCACCCGATAGTCACCCGCGCCATGATGCAGGAGGTGATGCGTGCCCGCCGCAGCCGCCCGCTGTATTTGGTGGACATCGCCGTCCCCCGCGACGTCGAAGCCAGCGTGGATGACTTGGAGAACGTCTTTCTCTATAACATTGACCACTTGCAGGAGCTGGTAGCCGGAGCGCGGCAGACCCGCGCCGGAGAAGTCCGCTCGGCCCGCGCCATTGTCACGCAGTCCGTCGCCGAGTACGCCCGCTGGGAGCGATCTTTGGAGGTCGCCCCACTCGTCGTCGCCGTCCGGCAAAAGCTGGACACCGTGCGGCAGGCCGAAGCCGCCCGACTCCGCGCCCGCCTGCCCGATTTGCCCGACAAAGAGTGGCGCTTGGTGGAAGCCGCGCTGTCGTCGCTGACCGGCAAAATCGCGCACCCCGCCACCGTCGCCATCAAAGCCGCCGGGGCCGGGGAGGATGCCCCCGCCGCGCTGGACACCATCCGCCGCGCTTTTGGCCTGGACCCGGAGGCGACGCCATGACCGAAGCGACATTTTTGATCTTTGCCGCCGCGTGCTATCTGGTCGGAGCCGCCGCCTACGGCGCTTACTTATTTTTGCGCCGCCCGCCACTGGCAACCGTGGGCCGTCTCGCGGCCTGGGCTGCCGTGCTGACCCACACCGCCGCCATCGGCCTGCACTGCGCCGCGACCCACCGCGCCCCGTTTGCCACGCCCGCCGAAGCCCTGTCGGCCTCGGCGTGGGCCATCGCGCTGTCCTATGTCGTGTTAGAGGCCGTCAAAAAACCGCGCCCGACCGCTTTGGGGGCCGTCGCTCTGCCCGTGGCGTTCCTGTGTTTGTTCGCTGGCGCGTTTCTGGGCGCAGCCCGCCCGGCATCGGCTTCGGCGGTCCCGCTGCTGTCGTCGCGCCTGACCAGCCTGCACATTCTGGCCCTGCTGTTTGCCTTCGGCCTATTGGTGCTGGCCTTCGGCTGCGCCGCGCTGTACCTGACTCAGCACCGGCTGTTGAAGCAGAAAAAGGGGGTCGGTGGCCTCTTTGGCCGCCTGCCGCCGCTGGCAAGCCTCGATGAGATGGCCTTTTCGCTGGTGGCCTACGCCTTCCCGCTTCTGACTATCGGCCTCGCGGCGGGCGTCGTGGAAGCCTTGACCGGCAGCCTCGGCACGGGCTGGGCCGCCGACCCGATGGTCCTGACTTCGGTGGTGACGTGGCTGGTTTACGGCGTCTATCTGGGCCTGCACCTTTTAGCCCAGTGGCGCGGCCCGCGTGCCAATTATTTGCTGCTCGGCGGCCTGCTCGCCGCCTTCGTGACCTATTTTATCCCCTCGACCGCCCATCGGTTCGGGTGAGACCTACCTTTAGGAAGGACCCTGCGAAGCAAGGAAGGTAGGTCTCTTTCACTTATCAACAGGAGACATTATGCTGAAACGCGGGCTGTTTAAAAGCCTTTTCCAGAAAGTCGAGCAGCTTGTCGGCAATAAAGGCAAGATCGACGAAGCCCTGCTGGAAGACCTCGAAGAAGCCCTCATCGGCTCGGACCTGAATGTCCACACCACGATGCGGGCGATGGACTCCCTGCGCGAGATGGTCCGGGACAACAAGCTCAAAGACGCGGGCGATGTCACCAACTACCTGAAACGCTTCCTTTGGGAAACCCTCGTCGCCGGGACCGGCAGCGCCAAGCTGACCGTCTCGCCTGACGCCCCCACCGTGTTTCTCGTCGTCGGCGTCAACGGCGTCGGCAAAACCACCAGCATCGGCAAGCTGGCCGGCAAGCTCAAAGGCGAAGGCAAGCGCGTGGTGCTGGCCGCCGGGGACACCTTCCGCGCCGCCGCCGCCGAACAGCTTACCCTCTGGGGCGAGCGCGTCGGCGTCGAAGTCGTCCAGGGCCGCGCCGGGGCCGACCCCGCCGCCGTGGTCTTTGATGCCCTGAAAACTGCCAAATCCCAGAAGGCCGATTATCTCATCATCGACACGGCGGGTCGCCTGCACAACAAGACGCACCTCATGGAAGAGCTGAAAAAGATGGATCGCATCATCCAGCGCGAGATAGGCCGCTCCGCCGACGAAACCCTCTTGGTGCTGGACGCCACCACCGGCCAGAACGCCGTCAACCAGGCCCGCGAGTTTAAAACCGCCGTCGCCATCACGGGCTTGGTGCTGGCAAAGCTCGACGGGACCGCACGCGGCGGCATCGTCATCACCATCAAAGACGAGCTGGGCGTCCCCATCAAATTAGTGGGCACAGGCGAAAAAGCCGGGGACATCGAATACTTCGACCCGCAATCGTTTGTGGATGGACTGTTTGATTAGGACCCCTCCCGCTCGTTCCTCGCTCCCTCCCCTGTTAGGGGAGGGCAAAGACACTTCGGACAAAACCTGTAGGGGCAGGGTCCCCCTGCCCTTCTTTCTGGTCTTAGTCCTGACCCTCCCCTAACAGGGGAGGGAGCGAGGAACGAGCGGGAGGGGTTCTGTGGTATCATTAGCTCTCATCACCATTGAGGAGGTACTGCACCATGACCGCTCGTTCCCGCGTCGGCGTCGCCTTCTGGGAAGTCCTTGTCGTCCTCGCCATCATCGCTTTTCTGATTGCCTTTCTTTTCCCGGTGTTTCAGCGGGTACGCGACAACCCTCATCATGGAAACTGCCAATCCAACGAAAAGCAGCTTGGCCTTGCCTACGTTCAATATAGCCAAGACGCGGACGAAAACTTTCCGCCTGGCCTGACACCGACAGGCAACGGGTGGGCGGGGCAGCTCTACCCGTACATCAAAAGTGTGAGCGTTTACAAATGCCCGGACGACCCGGCGACCGGCCAGTTTGTGTCTTACACCGCCAACCAGAACCTGCTCAAGCAGTCCTTGCCCAAACTCAGCAGCCCCGCCGCGACCGTGGCGCTGTATGAGACGACAACGCTGAACTGCGACCCGGCTACGGCAGAGACCGTCAGCAGCGTCGGCCTCGCCGCCCCGCAAAACAGCACCCGGCACAACGCGCAGACCTACGTGCTGAACTTTCTCGCCGCCGACGGCCATGTGCAGTTTCTGCTGCCCGCCCAAGTATCTTCGGGGCCAAATGCACAGCCAGCCCGCACCATCAAGGTCCCAAATACCGGGCCGGTGGTTGAGACGTTTGCTATCAAATAGAAGGAAACCCTGCCATGAAAGTGAAAAGAACATGGGCAGTAGAGCTAATCGTTTACAGCCTCACCTGGCTGTTTCTATTTGGCTTGAACGCATTGGCACAGGTTTTTTGGGGCGTTCATCTTTCGCTGTGGTGGATCACAATACTAGTTGTGACGGGGGCAATAGGAGACGGCTTCGCCGCATGGCTCAAGAAAAAGTAGAAGCGAAGGAGGCAAAGGATGTGGCGCAAGGTCACAGGGACACAAATCATCGCCGCGTTTGGCATTGTCGCCTTTTCCATCACCGGCCTGACGTCAGCAGCCCGGCAGCACCAGCTTTCGGTGGTCAGCCGCCTTGCCTGCCAAAGCAACTTGAAGCAGCTTGGGGTCGCTTACATTCAGTATGAGCAGGATAACGATGGCAAGTTTCCGCCGGGAACAGCGTCGGAAGGCAGGGGTTGGGCGGGGCAAGTTTACCCGTATCTTCAGTCTACTTATGCTTTCCAATGTCCCAGCGATACGCACCAGGGCCGCTATATTTCCTACACCGAGAATAAGAACCTCGCGGGGATTAAGTTCAACGGGCTGGCGGACGCCAGCACGACAGTCGAACTTTACGAGTCCAGCACACTGGGCTGTGACCCCTCGCTTCCCGAAACTGTCAGCGAGACAGGCGTAACCATTCCACGCGGCAGCAGGCGGCATGACATGGGAACTTACGCGCCGTATTCACTATCGCCCAATTATGTACTCAATTTCCTGTTCGCGGACGGGCATATTCAGACACTCAAGCCTGACTGCATCTCGCCGGGACCGGGCTACGCGACATTCAATGTGAAATAGAGGCAAGAAAGAAATAGGGTAGGGGCAAGCCCTACCCCTACACGAAACGCGGCGTTATTCGCCGACGATCTCTGCCAGGCGGTCTACCATGCGGGAGAGGACGCCGAAGGCCCGCTGGATGGGTTCCGGGGAGGCCATGTCAATCCCGGCGAGCTTTAACGCATCGAGCGGGTACAGGGAGCCGCCGGATTTCAGGAAGCTCAGGTAACGCTCGGCGGCGGGCGCACCCTGAGTCCGCACGTCTTCGGCCAGAGCGTTGGCGGCGGAGATGCCGGTGGCGTACTGATAGACGTAGAACGGCGCGTACAGGTGGCCGAACTGTGCCCAGGTGATGCCCACACGGGCGTCGTCCACTTCCACCGCGTCGCCAAAGCCTTCGCGGAACAGGGCGGCCAGCGTCGCCCCCATGCCGTCGGCGGTCAGCGCCTCCCCGCGCTCGATGCGGTTGTGGCAGTCTAATTCGAAGCGGGCGAGTGTGGGCATGACGAACAGGTAGCGGAAGAAGTTGGACATGGCTTCTTCAATCACCGTCAAAATCACGTTCTTGTCGGTGGCTTCGTCCAAGAGCTGCCCGCGCACCATCGCCTGATTGAAGTTCGAGGCGACTTCGGCCACAAACAGCGAGTAGTCGGCATAGACCGGCGGCTGGTTTTCCCACGTCAAATAGGAGTGCATGGAGTGCCCCAGCTCATGCGCCAGCGTGCTGACCGAAAACAGGTCGTCGCGGTAGTTCATCATAATAAACGGGTGCGTCCCCTGCGTCCCCGACGAGAACGCCCCGCTGCCCTTGCCCTGATTGGGCATTCGGTCCACCCACCGCTCTTCGGTCATCCCGCGCCGCATCGCGGAAACGTAATCGTCGCCGAGCGGAGCCATTCCCCGGCAGATCATTTCGGTCGCGTCGTCATACGACACGTTGCCCTCGGTCTTCGGCAGCGGGGCGGGCTGCGCGTACAGCGCGAGGTCGGCAGGGTGCAATTTAGACACCCGCAGGCCCTTTGCCAGCAGGCCCCAGTAGCGATGCCAGATCGGCAAATTGGCCTGAAATGTGGAAAGCAGCGTGTCAAACACCTCGCGGGGGATCGCGTTCGGCGACAGCGCGGCTTCCAGCGAGTCGGCGTAGTTGCGAGCACGGGTCTCAAAAACGTTCTGCTTGACACGCCCGCTCAGGCAGGCCGCCAGGGTGTTTTTGACACTCAAATACCCGTCGGCATAGGACTCCCAGGCCCGGCGGCGCAGCAGCGAGTCTTCCAGCCGCACCAAATCCGAGATGGTTCCCTGCGCCACTTCCAGCGCCGCTCCCGTCGGGTCCGTGATAGAAGCAAACTTCAGGTCAGCATCTTCCAGAACGCTGGCCGCCGTAGACAGCGACCCCAGCGGCTCCGCAACTTCAGCCAGCAGGGCCTCGACTTCTTCTGACCGCACATGGGCCGTGCGCCGGGCCAGCGTGTCGAAGTAATGCTTGTAAATCGCCAGCTTCGGCTCGGCGTCCATCCACTGTGTCAGCGTCTCATGCGACAGGGTCAGCAGCTCCGGCTCGTAAAACGACGCCGCCGACCCGACCCGCGCATACAGCCCGCCCGCCCGGCTTGCCAGCGCGGCGGCGGCCTGATCGCCGAGGTCCGCATAGCGCCCCATCGACGCATACAGGTACACGCGGGACATGGCCGTGCCGACCGCCTCTTCCTGCTCCAATGCTTCGGCCAGCACAGCGGCGGACTCGCCCAGCCGCCCCTGATAGGCCGTCAGTCCCGGCAGCAGCCCTTCCACCCGCGCAAACTCCGCTTCCCAGGCGTCCAGCGACGGGAACACGGTTTCTACGCTCCATTGATACTCACGCGGCACATCCGCCCGCTTCGGCAATTCCGGCATTTATTCTGTCTCTTTTCTGTTGCTTTTTATTTCTATCCCGTCGCCTGCAAGGCATACAGCACGCCGTTTGTCGCCGTGCATATCACCCAGTCGCCGTACAGCGCGAACCCCGCCGAGGCCAGGCGCGTGCCCGGCGACGTTTCATAGGCCCGCAGAACAGCGTAGTCTTTGTCCAGCGAATAGATATTGCCGTCGTCGGCCCCCGCAAACACCGTCTGCCCCGCACAGACCGGGGCGCAGCGCAGGGGCGCGGCGCTCAGCCGGCGCGAGCGAACCAAATTGCCCGTTTCCGCCGCCACGCTATGCAGATACCCATCATCGCCGCCCACAAACAGCAGGCCGTCGGCAGAAAGCGCGGGCGAGATGGAAATAGGCCGCGACGACACGCTTGTTTTCCACCTCACTGCCCCCGTCTCTGCATCCAGCGCATACACCGTTCCCGCCAGCGTCGCCGCGAACACCATTCCCGCCGCCAGCAGCGGCGCGGCATCAAACGAGCCGTCGGTCTCGGCTTCCCAGAGCAGTGCCCCCGTGCCGATGTCGCAGCACAAAACGCGGCGGTTGTCCCCGCAGACATACGCCCGGCCCCCGCCCGCCGCCGGGGCCGTGTCCAGAACGCCGCCCACCGGCAGGGTTCGCAGCAGCCGCCCGTCCGCCCGGTCCAGCACGCACAGTGCATCGCCCGCCGGGACTAACAGCCAGTCGTCCGTGACCACCACGCCGCCGTAGACCGTCCCCGGCACGCGGGACTCCCACCGGCGCGTGCCGCGAATGACATCGAGGGCCAGCACCACGCCCCCGAGTGTCGCCGCGTACAGCGTGCCCTCTTCGCTGAGCGCCATCGCGCCCCGGTCCGGGTACAGCCCCCGCCCATCCGGCAGGTCAAAGTCCCACAGCGCCTCGCCGTTTGCCAGCGCGAACGCTTGAATCGACGCCCGGCCCGTCGCCGTCTCAATCGCCGAGGCCACCACCAGCCCAAAGGCCGCTAGCGGGGCGCTCCAATCCAGCGCGTCAGCGGCCCGCGTCGGCGCAAACGACGGCGACGACCACCGCCGGGCCAGCCGCGCCGGGGTGGGGGCCGCCGACGTCAGCGCATGAGTTTCATTGCCCCCTGGAGCCATCCGCCAGTCGTTTTGCGCCCGGATGACATGGGCCGGGTTCATGCGGCACCGCTTCGCCAGCCACGTATTCGGCGTCCCGCACACCGGGCAGAGCCGGATACGCTCCCCGCAGCGGCGGCACTCCCGCGCCCCGTCCGGCAAATCCGCCGCGCAGTTCGGGCAGGTCGACAGCGGCGGGATCACTGCCAGCTCCAGGTCAATATCCGCAGGCAAATCAGCGGCGTCCCCGGCCCTCACCGCCAGATACTGCCCGAACACCGCCACCCGCGCCGGAGCCAGCGCCGCCTGCCCGGACCGCTCCGGCCTGAGCAGCGCCGTCACCGCCTGCGTCTCACGCGGGGCCAGCGCAAACTCGGTGGGGTACACGTCCAGCCACGGCACGGGCGACTTGACCCCCATGTGCAGCACCGCCTCCGCGCTTTCATTGCGAACCATCACCACCCGCCCGGCGACGTGCTGCGGCCCCAGCGCGTGTTCCCGCGAAAAATCGAGTTCGGTTGTGTCTAAAACAGGCAAGGGCAGCTTTCATCTTCGCCCGATAGCTGTGCTGTTGATGGCAGGGCAGCAAAGGTTATCGTTTATGGTCAGTTTCTCTTATGTCCACGCAGGTGGACAATCGCAGTTTGCAGCCCCGGAATTCATTCCGGGGACAAAGCCTGCGTTATACCAAAATAAAAGGCTGTACCGGATGGCCCCGGATCGCCCCCTCGCCTCCAATAATAGGGGAACCGGACAAATACAGAGCGGACAAAGAAGGGCAGGGGCAAGCCCTGCCCCTACGCATACTAGCCTCATCCTTCCTTTAGGAAGGACCCTGCGATCAAGGAACGAGAGAGCAAGGTGGTAGGTCTCCGGCTCCCCCATTATTGGGGGCGGGTAGCCCTCCTACTCCCGTCCAAACACTTCGCGCCGCTGGTCGCGCTCGCGGTCGCGGTCGGCGATGCTGTCGCGCTTGTCCCAAAGCTTTTTGCCCCTCCCGAGGCCAAACTCCATCTTGGCGAAGCCGTTCTGAAAGAACACTTTAGTTGGAATAATCGACAGGCCGCGCTCGTTGACCCGCGTGGTGATTTTGACAATCTGCCACTTGTGCAGGAGCAGCTTGCGCTGACGGCGCGGCTCGACATTGGCACGGTTGCCCTGCTCGTAGGGGGCGACATACATATTGTAGAGCCAGACTTCGCCGTTCTGCACCCGGCAGAAGGAGTCGGTGAGATTTGCCAGGCCCAGACGGATCGATTTGATCTCCGTGCCGGTCAGGGCCATGCCGGCCACATAGGTTTCTTCCAGCGCGTATTCGTGCCGCGCCTTGCGGTTGAGGAGCGTCACATCGCGCTTGACATCAGTTTTGCTTTTTGCATTCGCCATAATAGAGCTTATTATAGCAGATAGCGGAGGCGTTGTTGCACAAATGCCGCCATGCCGAGTGCCGGGGGTGTAAAACCCCCGGCAGGAAAAGCAGACGCCCTGCCGGGCTAAGGAAACAGCAGGAGCCAGCAAAACTAGCCTCTTCCGCCCGGAGGGCGGCTGAACTTAATTGCCGGGGGTTTTATACCCCCGGCGGCGGCAACACCGTTGCAGAAAGAGGGACCGGGAACATTGATACGCACTATGGTATAATACTGCATTCGTACAAGGGCGTGATGCGAGCAGCAGTGAAGGGCGGGGGCGTTGAGCATTTATCTGGTGACAGGCGGGGCGGGGTTTATTGGGTCGCATCTGACGAAAAAGCTGGCCGGGGCGGGCCATGAGGTGCGGATTTTCGATAGTCTCGTCAGCACCGCCGCCCGAAAGCGGGTGGCGGCGCTGACCGACCTGCCCCTGGTGCAGTTTGTGGAAGGCGACATTCGGGACGCCGCCGCCTGCCGCCGGGCGGTCGCGGGCGCGGATTTCGTGCTGCATCATGCCGCCGAAGCCTCCGTGCCGCATTCCGTCGATGCCCCCGCCGAGTGCGTGGAAATCAATATCGAAGGCACAGTCAACTTATTAGACGCCGCCCAAAAGGCGGGCACGGTGCAGCGGTTCGTGTTCGCGTCGTCCTGCGCGGTCTACGGCGACACGCCCGGCTCGTCCAAACACGAAGCTTCGCAGACCGACCCGCTTTCGCCCTATGCGTCGTCAAAATTATCGGGCGAGTATTTTTGCCGGAACTTCTTTCGCCTGCATGGCCTGCAAACCGTGTCCCTGCGCTACTTCAATGTCTACGGGCCGGGGCAGGACCCGAACGGGGCCTATGCCGCTGTTATCCCCAAGTTTATCACCGCCGTCGTGCAGGGCGGCAGCCCGACCATTTACGGCGACGGCGAGCAGTCCCGCGATTTTGTCTTTGTGGAAGATATTGTGGAAGCCAATCTGCGGGCCGTGCAGGCTACACGCGGCGTCGGGGGCAAGTCGTTTAACATCGGCAGCGGGCAAAGCGCCTCGCTGAAACAGATTGTGGAAAAACTGGAAATTATACTGGCACACCCCGTTGAAATCGACTATCAGCCTTCTCGCGCCGGGGACATCAAGCACTCCCGCGCCGACATTTCCGCCGCCGCCGGACTGCTGCAATTCACCCCGTCGGTGTCCCTCGATGCCGGATTGGCACGAACTTTGCATTGGTATCAAAGTAGTCTCTAATACAGAACCACACTAGGGAGTTTTTCTTTTATGAACATTTGCGTGATCGGTACCGGATATGTCGGCCTTGTCACCGGCGTTGTCTTCGCGGACATGGGAAACGATGTCGTCTGCGTGGACAAGCTGCAAGCCAAGATTGACGGCCTGAATAACGGCATCATGCCCATCTATGAGCCGGGCCTGGAAGAAATGGTGGACCGCAATGTCGCCGACGGGCGGCTGTCGTTTACGACCGACCTGGACAGCGCCGTGCAGAAGGCCGAGATTGTCTTTATTGCCGTCGGCACGCCGCCCAAAGAGGACGGCTCCACCAACTTGTCCTACATTGAAGACGCCGCCAAAGGCGTTGCCCGCGCCCTGAACCGCTACAAAGTCATTGTCAACAAAAGCACCGTCCCCGTCGGCACCGGCGACTTTGTCCGCAACGTCATTGAAACCAACAAGCGCCGCGCCGTGGACTTTGACGTCGTCTCGAACCCCGAGTTCCTGCGCGAAGGCTCGGCTATCACCGACACGCTCGTTCCCGACCGCATCGTTATCGGCGCCCCGTCCAAGATCGTCGCCATGCGCCTCCTGGAGCTGTACGCCCCGCTGGAGCGCCCGATGATTGTCACCGACGTCGCAAGCGCCGAGATGATCAAGTATGCTTCCAATGCATTCCTCGCCACCAAGATTTCTTTTGCCAACGCCATCGCCAACGTCTGCGAAGCGGCAGGTGCGGATGTCACGCAGGTCGTGAAGGGCATGGGCCTTGACGCCCGCATTGGGCAGGCGTTCCTGAATGCGGGCCTCGGGTACGGCGGCTCGTGCTTTCCCAAAGATACCCGCTCGCTGCTGCACACGTCGCAGGCGTTCGGCTGCGATTTCCCGCTCTTGGCCGCGACCATTGAAACTAATGAGCAGCAGCCGAAGCGCTTCATCCAGAAAATCCACGATGCCCTGGGCGGCGATGACCTCAAAGGCAAGACCATCGGCATTCTGGGCCTGGCGTTTAAAGCCAACACCGACGACATGCGCGAAGCCAAGTCGCTGGACGTGATTGCCGACCTCTTGGCCTCCGGCGCGACCGTCAAAGCCTACGACCCGATTGCGATTGAGAACACCAAAGAAGTGTTCCCGCAAATCACCTACGGCGCGAATGCCTACGAAGTCGCCACCGGCGCTGACGCTTTGGTGATTGTGACCGAGTGGAACGAGTTCAAGAACCTGAACTTCGAGCGCCTGTCGGCGCTGATGGCCCGCCCGCTGATTTTAGATGGCCGCAACCTCTACGACCCGGAGCGCCTGCGCCGCCTGGGCTTCGAGTACCACAGCGTAGGCCGCGCCTCCGCCCTGCCGGTGACCGGCCCGGCCTCCAAGCCGATTGTCAAAGAAGCCGTCGCCGTCTGAACCCCGTAGGGGCGCGATTTATCGCGCCCCTTTTCTTTTATCGCGCCCCTTCTCTTTCGCCGCTCTCTTTTCTTCCTATCCGGTTCCCCATAAATTGGGGTACAATCCCCCCAATTATGATTGCATCGCCTCCGCCACCCCCCAAAACCGCCCCGCTGGCCCGCCTCGCGCAGAGGCCGGGCGTCCGGCAGCTTGTCAAGTTCGGCATCGTCGGCCTCAGCAGCACCGCCGTCAACTTCGCCGTCCTGAACCTGATGCTGATTGTGTTCCACCAGAACCGCTACAGCGCCGTCACCGTGGCCTTCCTGATTTCCGTCGTCAACGGCTACATCTGGAACAAGCTCTGGACCTTCAAAGCCGCGCAGGCCAAAGCGGTCCACACGCAGTTTGTCCAGTTTCTGCTGGTCAACACCGTCGGTCTCGGCCTGGACCTTTTGATCATCAAGCTCATTTCCGTCCCGCTCGAACACGACTTCCATCTCACGATGGTCAAAGCCACCAACCTCGCTCAGCTTGTCGCCACCGGCGTCGCCGTCTTCTGGAACTTCTTCGCCAACCGCTTCTGGACCTTCAAGCATTAGGACCCCTCCCGCTCGTTCCTCGCTCCCTCCCCTGTTAGGGGAGGGCACAGAGAGTTCCGACCGAACCCGTAGGGGCGGGGTCCCCCCGCCCGTCTCATTGGTTTTAGTCCTAACCCTTCCCTAACAGGGGAGGGAGCGAGGGACGAGCGGGAGGGGTTGCATTTCTTGCCCCCACTTAGGTATAACTTACCCATCTTGCCTACCACGAACGCTAACCACTCCTCCATCAAGCTCACCCGCGCTCAGGTCGCGCAGATGCTCCGAATCACGCCCAAAACGCTGGCCGTCTGGGAGAAGTCAGGGCGCATCCCCGTCCCCGAGCGGGACTGGCGCGGCTGGCGGCTCTACGATGAAGCCGCCGTCGCCGCCGTCCGGGCGGCACTTGGCACCGACGCAGCGCCTCCCACTCCCCCAGTATTGGGGGCCGGGGGGCCGATGCAAATCAGCGCCCGGAACGCACTCACGGGGGTCGTGAAAGACATCACCGGCGACGGCGTTTTGTGCGAAGTCACGCTGGATTTGGGCAATGGGCACGAAATCGTGTCGGTCATCACCCGGTCGTCCGCGCAGCGGCTCGGCCTCGCGCCGGGGGTCACGGCCACGGCATTGATTAAATCTACGGAGGTTCTTCTTGCGCGTTAAACTCTGGCTTTCTGCCCTGCTGCTCACCCTGCTGGCCCTGCCCGGCCACGCGGCGGCCCCCCTGCGGGTCGCGGCGGCGGCGAACTTGCAGCAGGTCTTTACCGAGGCATTGCTCCCGGCGTTCACCAAAAAGACCGGCATCATCGTCACCCCCACTTACGGAGCCACCAAAGTTTTGGCCTTGCAGGTGGAAAACGGAGCGCCCCTCGATGTCTTTGTCGGGGCGGACACCGAAACTGTGCAGAAGCTGGCCGGGGAAAAGCTGGTGATTGCCAATACAGTTCAGCCCTACGCCATCGGGCAGCTTGTCGTCTGGTCCCGGCGCGACGCCGCCCGCCACCCCGCAACGCTGGCCGACCTGGCCGCGCCCGCCTATGCCCATATTGCCTACGCCAACCCGAAAACCGCCCCCTACGGACTCGCCGCACAGCAGGCCCTCGCCCGTGCCGGGCTGACGGCCTCGGTGACGCCCCGGCTGGTGCAGGCGGGGAACATCGGGCAGGCTTTGCAGTTTGCCCAAAGCGGCAATGCCGATGTCGCCCTGACCGCCCTGTCGCTGGTCATCGGGGACAAAACCGACCCGTACTTCATTGTCCCCGGCAAGCTGCACGATCCGATCACGCAAAGCCTGGGGCTGGTACGGACGACAACGCAGACCACGCAGGCATTGCAGTTTATCAACTTTCTGACCGGCAAAGACGCCGCCAAAATCTGGAAGCGGTACGGCTACGATCTGCCGGGCAAGAAAGGCAGATAAATGAAGAAACGCGGCTTTACACTCATTGAACTGCTCGTCGTCATCGCCATTATAGCGATTCTCGCGGCGATACTTTTCCCGGTCTTCCAAAAAGTGCGCGAGAATGCCCGGCGGGCCTCCTGCACCTCGAACCTCAAGCAAATCGGCCTGGCGCTGGCGATGTACCGCAGCGACTACGACGAAATCAACTGCCGCTATCGTCAATGCCCGGACATCGGCGACACGGCCTGCATTAATGTCAGCCCAACCAAGAAAACCGGCCCGAATGAAACCTGGTGGGCGCCGTTTGACAACTCTTATGATGCTGAGCCGTCCAATGTGAACTCCATCATCTACTCCGGCCCGACGGCGGGCTTTTTGCAGCCATTCGTCAAAAGCCTTGCCCTCTTCAAGTGTCCCTCCTACCCGCAGGGGCAGGTCGGCTACGCCATGAGCTATATTGCCTACGGTCCGATGGGCAAGCCCGACGCGCAGGTGGTCAACCCCGGCGTCTTTTTCGTCTGGGACCATGCCCGAACGCCCGGCTGCGCCGACACGACCACCGTTGGCAATACCGCACAGGCGGCCAGCCCCAATGCACCGGTCCGCCCACCGTATCCCTTCGCCGCCGACACCGGGCACACGCATTACCCGTCGCGCCACAACGGCGGCTTTATGGGGCTGGCCTATGACGGTTCCGCCAAGTTTCACCGCTTTTCCGAGCTGACCGATGCCATGTACCATGCCGATGCCGCCCCGTAACACTGCCATGCTCTTCTCCCGACACATCCTGCCCTGCCTCGGCATTCTGCTGACAGCAAGCCCTCTGCACGCCACACCCACCGCCGCGCTGTCAGTCTCCGGCGCGGCGGTCAAACCGGGCGTGTGGGACGCCGCCCGCTTGAAACGCGACTTTGGCAGTGACCTCAAAACCGTCACCTACACCCTGAAAGGCAAGCCCCACACCGCCCAGGTCCTGCCGCTGCTGGCGCTGGTAGAAGCCGCCGCGCCGCGCCTGAACCCGAACATCAAAAACCACCGGCTTCAATTTGTCGTGCTGGTGCGCGGGCGCGACGGCTACACGGCAGCGTTCAGCCTGGCCGAACTGTCGCCAGACCTCGGACAGCGGGCCGTGTGGCTGGCGCTCGATGAAGACGGGCAGCCGCTTCCCGCCGAGTCCGGCCCGGCCAATCTGGTCGTGCCGGGCGATGCCAAACCGGGCCGCTGGGTGCATAGCGTCGCGGCGATTGTCGTCCGGGACGAAGCCGCCGCGCCGGACGGGAAGTAGCCGCTCTTGCCCCCCGTTACCCCGATGGACTGGTCCCCCCTCTGGCTGTCTCTGAAAGTCGCCTCCTGGGCCACGGCGGGCAGTGTAATACTCGGCCTGCCGCTGGCCTACGCGCTGGCCCGGACCCGGCTGGCGGGCCGGGGCTTTCTGGACGGCCTCGTATTATTGCCGCTGGTCCTGCCGCCCACCGTGCTGGGCTACCTGCTGCTGGTCGTGCTGGGGCGGCGCGGGCCGCTGGGCGCGTGGCTGGAGCGCATCCATCACCCCCTCGTCTTCACTTGGCAGGGAGCCGCCGTCGCCGCGTGCCTCGTGTCCCTGCCGCTGTTTATCACGCAGGCCCGCGTCTCGCTGGCCGCCATCAGCCCCGAAGTTGTCGGCGCGGCCCGCCTCGACGGCGCGGGCTTCGTCCCCCTGTGCCGCTATATCCTGCTGCCACTGGCCCGCCCCGGCCTGATTGCCGGCCTCACCCTCGCCTTCGCCCGCGCCCTCGGCGACTTCGGGGCCACCCTGATGGTCGCCGGAGACACCCCCGGCGTCACCCGCACCCTCCCGCTTGCCGTCTACGCCGCCCTGTCCGAAGGCGACACCCACACCGCAGGCGTCTTCGCCGCCGTCTCCGCCGCCCTCTGCCTCGCCGTCTGCACCCTCGCCGCCCGGCTGGGACAGAAGTAGAGGTTATGGAGTCGGGGTGCAACAAAGAGAAAGCCCCACCAGTGCGAAAACACTGACGGGGCCAACTTTGATAAGAATTAAAAAGCCGGTTGTACTCTAACACTCAAGAAAAACAATCACGAGGGTCAAACTATTGAGCATATCGGCAGCATATTTATTAGTTGCCGCCTCTATTTTCGATTTGATTATCTTGGATCTCATTCAACTCGCATTAATCGAGACACTATAACTTTACCAGCGAATTGAGTATAGCAGTAGGCTGATTGTCATACTTTTTTAGCCACGCCCACAACTCTGGGGACGCGAGACCTTGTCGATCAGCAGGATTGACCCGTAAAACCACAAGCGTAGAAATTTGGGCTGTGCCTATCAATCGTGTCAAAAGCTCGGAAATTTGTGAAGCAGTTTGGGTGGTGTTAATCAGCCAGTGCCCCGGAACATACTGTATCCAATCAATTGACATTGCATTAAGCAATATGTCTACTGAGGGATATGACATAAATCCGCCTTTTGCAATGTAAGTTATATGGAGAATTTGATAGTTCATCATTATTACTCTTGGTGTTCCGTGACAGATTCTAATAAAGCTTCTGAGCCTTCTGAAGCCGGTTGCTGAGTGGCAGCCTCTAACTTCGTTATCAGTATTGGGGCAGCCAAGTCCTTAGATGTAAGCTGAAGCTCTTGCTCCCTATACATTATCATTTCTAAGCCTTCTAATGTTGCGGTGTCAGGATGGTCACGAGCGAAATTATTGATTTTCTCTATTGCATAAATTACAGTGATGAATGCAAAAATGCCCAGTCCTGCGGACGCATACCATGCTGTGTGTGCAAGATATAGTGCGATAGACGACATACCAGCAATCCCGGAAATAGCCACAGTGGCTATACGCCCCGAAATACCGCCGCCAAATTTGACGCGGTTGCCTGACTTGTAGGATACGCCTAAATCCGCCAATAGCTTGACAACTTTGTTGTCTTCACTGTTATCTTTAGAACTTTCTGAATTATTGCTTGGTTTACTCATGCGATTTCATCCCTACTCTTCCGCATTTTCCTTTGTCTTATTCTTGGTTCCCAATGATCTCCCCACCTTTTTACCCCCTCCGGCTACAATTATTGCTTGCAAGTGTTCAAGTCAGGGCGGGCAATAATTTTACGCCGACCCTACTTCTGTCCTACAAATCTGCCTCCGTGAGGCCGGTCTGTTTGAGAAGTGCGGCGAGTATCCCTGTCTTCAAGTCGTCATTGTTATGGACGGGAACGGACACAGTGACCTTGCCATCGGGTGAGTTGTAAATATGATGTTTGCTGATGCGTGCCAGCACCCAGCCGTGGTCGCGCAGGACTTTAGTGAACCGTTTCCCGGAGACCGTTTTCAACGCCTGTTCCTCACGCCGCAAGTTCCAGCGTTCGAACGCGAGGATGGGGGGTAAGTAACACGCCTTTTTCGCGGAGGGACTGTGGAGTTTGAACACTCAGCCAGCCTTCAATGGCGTCATTCAGGTTTTCGACGATTTCATCCAGTGTCTCGCCCTGTGTCAGACAGCCGGGTAGGGCAGGCACTTCCGCCCAGTAGCCGCCTTCTTCAGCGGGATGAACACAGGCGGACAGGCCATCGACCTGAATGCTGACGTAGTTTTCTTGTAGCTCTTTGTCCATAGGAATAAGATACCAAAAAAGAGGGCTGTTGTCAACGCCGGGCGGGAAAAGTACTTCCCGCCCGGCGCGAGGGCAGCAAAGCCCCCGGCCCGTTTTCGGTCGCGGGCGGGCGTCAGCTCAGGTGCAGGACCTCGCTGCCGGTGGGGAGCATATCTTTCCACTGGGTAATCAGCTTGTGGTATTCCAGGCCGACCCGGCGCGGCTGACGGTCCAGGCCGCAGAGGCCGACCGGGTTGACCCGGCCCGCGTCTTCGCGCAGCGCGGTGTCCCAGTCCACCTGATCGGTCAAGCTGTACCAGGTAAAGCCGACAATGGGCACGCCGTCCTGACGCAGACGAAACAAGTTTGCCCACTGCTTCCACAGCCAGTCCCAGGACGTGTCGGCATCGGCCAGATTGGTCTCGGTGTGCATGACCGGCAGGCGATAGCGCTCGTAATACTGGCGCGTGATGACGTAATAGCCGAAAATCTCTCCCGAGGCCGTCACTCGGCCATCCCTGTGGACCAGATGCTCGTTCGTGACATAATAGTCGGTGCCCATGACGCAGCTTGCCTTGACCTGATGTTCCAGAAACCAGTGGTACTCAGCACGGGTCATGCCGTTGTCCAGCAGGTACTCATACAACGGGGCGCTGACAGGACGGCCATAAGTCAGGTCCAGTGACAGAAACCGCTTTTCGTTGAGAAAGTTGGCCTGCGCCAAGACGCCGGGGTGGGCGGCATGAAAATACTCCGACGACTCGCTTTGAATAAAAACCGCGTCCGGGCGGACATCCAGAATGGCACGCATCGCCAGCAGGTTCGCCCGGCACAGGTTGCCCAGCGCGGTTACAAAGCCCCGGTCCGTGGTGCCTCGCTCGTTCCACCAGCCAAGCTGCCCCGAAAACATAGCCGCGACGAAAATCTCATTGACCGGCGTGTAGTGGCGCACCCACGGGAAACGCACGGCAAACGCACGGGCGTACTCGGCGAACAGCACCGGCCAGTCCGGGTTGTCAAAGCCGCCCACCCAGTCGGGAACGCCGAAATGGCACAAATCGACCAGCGGAACAATGTTCATCTCCCGCAGGGCTGAAAATGTCTCATCGGCAAACTCCCACGCATAGCGGCCCGGCCCGGCGTGCGCTTGGAACAGCGGCGGCCCGTAGCGCAAAAAGTCGATGCCCAGTTCTCGCACCAGCGCAAAGTCCTCCCGCCAGTGGTCATAGTGCCCGCACTTTTCCATCTCGTCCACCCGCTTCGTCGCCCCGCCTGGAAGCTGAATGGTGGGGTAGCTGTTTTCAATCCCCGTGGCGAACATAAACTGACTCATAGCGGCTTATCTTTTCTAACGTTTCTTCTTGCCCACCCCCCAAGAGAGGAGCACTGGCTCTAACAACCCATGCGGCCTCGGTCTATCTTTCCATGTTTTCGGGTGATGTATTCAAGTGCAGCAAAAATCACTTAAAAAACCAGTTTAAGCACTCTGTCGAGCAGGAAAGGCAAGATATGCTTTTCCTGCCCGGCACGGGGGTTCTCTGGCGTCGGAACTAAGCCACCGGGGCGGGGGCAAGCTCGACGCTCATAGACTATTCAGTTCAATCCCTGCAGCTCGTTTGCCAAGTCCGCGCCGGTCTCTGCACCTGGACCGCCGCCTCCCCGCTCTAACCCCGCTGTCCCGCCCGGCGTTTCCCACGCCGGGCACTCACTCCTCCCCCTCCTCATGGACTGAAGTCCCCCCCAGATCAAACCCGCTTCCGCCCGGCACTCGCCTTGCTGCCCGTCCGCATTTGTGCCGCCCGACGCCACTCCGAATAAACCCTATGAGGTCATTGCGCGGCGGCGGGTGGCTGAAAGGCTTTCAAATAAAGGTACTTCTGAAAGCCGGTAAAGACCGACGCGATTTCTTCCGGCCTGCCCAGCGCAGTCATGGCGTCGTGGATCGAGTCGTGGTACTTTAAATTCAGCAGCGGCCGGAGCTTTTCCTGGTCCAGCTCCTGCACTCCCTGCTCCACATAATGGGCCAGAACAAATTCCAGGAATGTCCGCTGGTTTTCGCCAAAGTGCCTGCTAATCTCCCGCCGCGCCATTGCCGCCCGATCCCGGCGTGTTTGCGGCGGCAGCGCATACGCCACATGGGCCAGGACATCGAACACGTCGCTGTTCTCCGCCTCCATGATCCGCTGCATCTCCGCAAGCTGGGCACTGCCAAACCCCTGCTCCGCCAGGCCGTCCAGGAGCTTCTTTCGCGTGGCCGGGACACTCCACAACGCCCGCAGCTCGTCCTCGTCTCGGAAAAATTCCGGCAGCCGCCCGAAGAGCGTTTCCAAAAACTGCGCGGCAGACATCGGCGTGCCGTTGGGATGCCAGAAGCTCGTCACCATCATGGATTGAATTGCCCGGCTCTTGCCATCCGCCAGCTTGACTTTGATCTTCGGCGGCGGGGGAGGCGGGGGCGGCCTCGGCACGGGAGGCTGCGGCGGGAGGGGAGGCGGCGTCACCGGCTCCGGCTCCAGCGGCTCCCCGTCCCACTCCGGGTCGCTAAAGTGCTGGTGTGCTCGGACAAAGTCGTAGATCGTAAAGTAGTCTTTTCCTTCGTACAGCCGCGTTCCTCGCCCGATAATCTGCTTGAACTCGATCATGGAATGGATCGGGCGCATCAAGACAATGTTGCGGATGTTGCGGGCATCCACCCCCGTGGACAGCTTCTGCGAGGTCGTCAGGATTGTGGGGACCGTCTTCTCGTTGTCCTGAAAGTCCCGCAGATACTGCTCGCCCAGCTCGCCGTCGTCGGCGGTCACCCGGTGGCAGTAGTTCGGGTCGGTGCTGCGCTTCCCCTGATTGATCCAGTCCCGCACCGCCAGCGCATGCGCCTGGGTGGCGCAGAAGACCAGCGTTTTCTCGCTCGGGTGTATCTGTTCCAGAAACAGTGCGACCCGGTGCTGCTCCCGCTCCTTCAGCTCTATCGTTTTATTGAAGTCTTTTTCATAAAAGCGCGTGCCCACCTCCACCGCCCCTTCGAGCACGCGGTCGTCACTGGTGTAGATGTACTCATCTAACGTGGTCGCAATCTGCTTGACCTTGAACGGTGTCAGGAAGCCGTCGTTGATCCCCGCATTGAGCGAGTAGGTGTACACCGGCTCGCCGAAGTAGGCGTAGGTGTCCACATTGTCCCGGCGCTTGGGCGTCGCGGTCAGCCCGAGCTGCACCGCCGGGGCGAAGTAGTCTAAAATGCCCCGCCAGTTGCCTTCGTCGTTGGCCCCGCCCCGGTGACACTCATCAATGACGATGAAGTCGAAGAAGTCTGCCGGGTAGTCCCCAAAATAGGGCGCGGGCTGCCCATCTCCCGCCGTGCCGCTCATAAATGTTTGAAAGATGGTGAAGAACAGACTGCCGTTTTTGGGCACTTTGCCTTTCTTTTTGATGTCGCCCGGCTCGATCCGCACCAGGGCCTCTTCGGGGAACGCCGAAAACGCATTGAACGCCTGGTCGGCGAGGATGTTGCGGTCGGCGAGGAACAAAATGCGCGGGCGGCGGGTCGGCTCCCCGCCCCGGTTCCAGCGGCTCTGAAAGAGCTTCCACGCAATCTGAAAGGCGATAAACGTCTTGCCCGTGCCGGTCGCCAGCGTCAGCAGGATGCGCGGCTTGTCCTCGGCCACGGCTTCCAGCACCCGCTCTATCGCCACATCCTGGTAGTAGCGCGGGCGAAAGAAGCCGCCTTTGTCCTCGAAGGGCACAGCGGCGAACCGGTCCCGCCACGGGCTGTCTTCGGCAAAGGTCCGCGCCCACAACTCGTCGGGGGTGGGGTAGTGCGTCACCTCCCCTTCCCAGCCGGTCTTCATGTCCACGCCGTAAATGCCCTGCCCGTTGGTGGCGTAGGTGGCGCAGACCTCCAGCTTCCCGGCGTAGTTCTTGGCCTGGGCCACCCCTTCGGTCAGCGGCTTGTCCCAGGCTTTGGCTTCCACGACGGCCAGCTTGGTGTTGCGGTAGACCAGCACGTAGTCCGCCAGCAGCGGCTTCGCCCGCCGCCCCTGGCCTTCCAAACGGCCCAGCGTGATGGGGTACTCGCGCAGAATGCGGCTTCCCTCGACCACGCCCCAGCCCGCTGCTTTCAAGGCCGGGTCAATAAACTCCGCCCGCGTCTCCGCCTCGTTCACTCGGTGCGCGTCCTTTCTTTGCCTGCGTTTGCGGCGTTCTAAAGAGGGAAATGAAAAAAGAGGGGTCAGGCCAGAGAGTCAGCGGGCGGGAGCAGCACCCAGAACTCTTCAGTCTGCGCGTTCACCGCGTCCGCCAGCGCGTTGCGGAGACGGCTCGCCGCTTTGCGTTCGGCTTTGCTGCCCAGAGTGCTGAAATCCTCAGAACACACGAGCGCATGCGCGGGATTGTTCGTTTCTGGGTCCGGGTCCGCCACCACCCTCTCCACCCCCGGCACGGCCCGCGCCAGACCCGCCGAAAAACAAATCACACCAAAGGGAGCCGGGGAGCCGTCCGGGCCAGCCCCCCGCGTCTGCGCCGGTCCCTCCGCACACAGCCGCGCCCGGTCCACCGACAGGCAGTATCGCCCTGCATACTCGCCCTCGGTCTCAAGCCGCGTTCCAAACGCCGCCGACTCCACCTGCCGCCGCCCGTCATTCTCGGAAAAGTAAGACGTCGGCGGATTGTTCAGTGGAACCCGCCGGTACAGGATTTCATCGTCCGCGATCTCGTCTTTAGGTATCTCGTCTTGTGTCACGCGCCCTGCTCACTTCTCACTACACCACATCACTCGGAACTCATCAGGAACCTATCGACCAGCCGCTAAACGCGGCCACGGGTCACACGCTCATCAAAATCCCGCAGCATCTTTACGCGCATCTTTGAGTCAAGCGCGTCCTCCTGCTCATCTAGCTCACTCTGCCCCACAAGGTGCGTGTAAAACTCCACATACTGCTCGCCGTTCGGACACACCCGCGCCTGCGCCGTCAGCGAATAATTCCCCGTGCGCCAGATCAGCTCGATTTCCCCGTCCGCCCCCGCCGTCACCACCGGTGCGTGCCAGCGCACTGCCTTGTCCTGGCACGACGCATAACACGCAGACAGCCAGTGGGAAGCCAGACGTACCGTATCTGCCGACGGCGCAGCCGCCTCATAGCCGTTCCACCCCTTCGGCAAATACTGAAGGTCAAACACCTGCTGCCGCGTCTCTGCCAGCGGGTCCGGCTCCCGCACTGCCTGCTCCGCACGCCTTGCCGTCGCTTTTGTCTGGAACACATCCACCGTCTGCGCTACGCAATACGCTGTGTTCATCATCATTCGCTTGTCCCTTCCTGCACAACTTCTTGCTGCGCGATTTCTTCCTGCGGCCTGCCTTCCAAAACCGCATCCCAGCGCGGCCCTTTCAGCCCGGCAAACACCTGCCATATATCTTTATGCAGCGCCTCGATCTGCCCCAACACCGCCGCCGGGTCCGCCGCGAAATCACCCCGCAGCGAACGCTCAATATCCACCGTCAGCAGCCCGCCCCCCACTTGTATCCCTGGCTGATGCTGCACCATTACCAGTGTCAAATCCGCCGTCCCCGTCCCTGTCTGCACCTGCGATTGAAACGAACCCACCGCCTCCGCCTGTGCCAAAAATGGACCTGGCTTCAGCCACCCCTCCGCCGACACCACCCCCGCTGGAAGCGAAACCTGGTTGATATAACGCACCAAAACATGATTGACACGCGGCAAACCCCACTCCAACTGAACCGCCGTCCATCCCGACTCAATGTCCCCCCGGAACGTCTCCCAGCCCAGATACGGAGCCAGCGTACTGACCGCAAATGCGCCAGGCAAAAACTGAACCGTCACCGGTCGCCTCGTGCGCCGCGCCGAAAAGCGTGTTCGAACTTCTGGTATCAAAGCCGCCACGAGCGGACCCCGTGGGGCCGTCAAAACGTCCGTGTGGACTTCCAGCGACGAGAAATCATCGCTGAACTGCGGCCACACCCGCACGAAATCGCCAGCCAAACGCGACGGCTGCGCCTCAAACCCAATCTCACACAGGGCTTCCACAATCGTCGGGTTCGGATACGAAGGATGGGTTTCGTCTGTCACAATAATTCACTCAAAAATAAAACTCAAAAATAAAACAATGCTTGCACTTTAATTCACAAACAAAGATTACAAATTATCACGCACAATGATAAATTGCACAGATATATGTATATACCTGCCGCGAGTCCCTTTTTACGCACCCCGCAAATCAAACTACGCAGAAATTTTTATTACTGTCTCACTATCGGCACAAAACAAGCCCCGCAACACCACGAAAAATTGCCAGAACACTTGCGCCGGGAGGGGTTCTTCATCCTCCCTTTAGGGAGGACCCTGCGAAGCAAGGTGGTAGGTCTCCTCACCCTTCCCGGTTCAGGAGGGGTCGCCGCTTGCGGCGGGGGTAGATTCCTGCTCCCCCATTATTGGGGGCCGGGGGGTCCTAACTCCTCCCCCGAATTGGGGCCGGGGGGCCGCCCCTCACAGCGCCCCCGCAAACGCCTGATGCAGCAGCGCCTGCTTCAATTCAGCCAGGGCCGCCAGTTTGAGCCGGGAAAGCGCTTCCAGCCGCTGGGTTTCTGCACGAAAGGCATTCAATTTTGCAATAATTCTTTGTTGCTCCGCCGGTGCTTTTGGAAATGGGATTATCATTTCACTGAGTTTTGTTGCGTTGAAGCCTCCTTGTGCGCTGCCGGTAGCACCTAAGCGGATGTTATCCCAATATGATTTTGTTTGGAAGAACAGGTTGACAAAACTCGGTGATAGAGCTTCCGCTCTCAACTGGACGCGGATTAAGTAGGAAGCAAACACGGCATCAGGAGGATTGCTCACTACATAGCTTTTCCCAGTCGTAGCCCCCGTTCGAGCAAACACAATGTCTCCATCTACCAATTTGTATTTTGGATAGTCAATTGCTTCTATGGGGCAGTACGGAACTTTGGACCAATCTACAAAATTGTTCTGAATATCAGTAATACGCAAGAACTTAGGCCCAACATTTTCCGCGCAAGCGGACTCAGTGTAGCCGTAGTTTATTTTAGAGATTTCGCCTAATTTTTTCTCCTCCCACCCCGCCCCCCGCTGGCTGAACACCGCTTCTAAATGGCTGTCAAACACCGCACGGGCGTTTTGCAGGTTCGCTTCGGTGTTGGCTTTGGCCATGGCGATGCCCGCGAAGGCGGCGTCGAGGAGGGCGACGAGGCGGCGCTGTTCGGGGAGAGGAGGAACCAAAACTGCTTGTGAATAAACTTCGTTTCGGTTTATACCTGGCTTTACCCCTTTTGCTAAGCGCGGCAGTTCAAGCATAGTCAGGAGGTAGAAAAGAAACTGCAAATCATATTGGCGCTCATCGAAAGTTACATAGTAAGTAACATCAAGCGGCCAAAATCTTGCCTCAGTCAGATTGATTTCACCGGCTGACCCTTTGCGGCCAACAATGATGCTTGGTTTGTCACAGTAAAACTCGTCGCTTCGCGCCTTCTCCCCATTTGCACCATAAGCGGGGTAAAGACCATCGGCTTTTCTCAGTTTATCCTCAAGAGGTTTCCCGTATTCAAGTTGAAGAATATCTCCGACCCGTTTTTCTGTCCAACCTGCCTTCATAGCAGCCCCCGGATGGTTTGCAGGACGGCGGCGCTTTCGGTGTCTAGTTGGGCGATCTCGTCCAAAATGTCGGTGGAGAGGCGGTGGGCGACCACTTCGCCCGCGTTGGGGTTCTTGACGGACAGGTCCCACGTCGCCGGGTTCAGAGTGCTCACGTCCACACTCCACGACTTTGGCGAGGCGGCACACGTCTTTTGCAAAGCCACGAACTCGGCCAGGTCGGCGTCGTTCAGGGGGTTGGTCTTGCCCAGGTTCCGGCCCGGCAGGAGCTGGTAGTACCAGACCTTCTGGGTCGAAGTGCCCTTGTCGAAGAACAGCACCACGGTCTTGACACCCGCCCCCAGGAATGTCCCGCCGGGGCAGTCCAGAATGGTATGCAGGTTGGCCGACTCCAGCAGCAGCTTCCGCAGGCTCACCGAGGCGTTGTCGGTGTTGGACAGAAACGTGTTCTTGATGACGATGCCGCCGCGCCCGCCCGCTTTCAGGATTTTCAGGAAGTGCTGCAAGAACAGAAACGCTGTCTCGCCCGTGCGGACCGGGAAGTTCTGCTGGACCTCCTGCCGCTCTTTGCCCCCGAACGGCGGATTTGCCAGCACGATCTCATACCGGTCTTTGTCCTGAATGTCCGCCAGGTTCTCCGTCAGCGTGTTGGTATGCAGGATATTCGGCGCTTCAATGCCGTGCAAAATCAGGTTCATAATCGCAATGACATAGGCCAGCGACTTTTTCTCTTTGCCGTACAGCGTGCGCGTCTGGATAATGTCGCGCTGGTGCGTGGTCAGGCCCGGCTTGGCTTTTAAGTAATCATACGCCTCACACAAAAATCCCGCCGAGCCGCACGCCCCGTCGTAAATGCGCTCGCCGATTTGCGGCTGGATCACCTCCACCATCGCCCGGATCAGCGGACGCGGGGTGTAATACTCCCCGCCGTTGCGCCCCGCATTCCCCATGTTCTTGATCTTGGCTTCGTACAAATGCGACAGCTCGTGCTTCTCGGTCTGCGACCGAAACCGCAGCGCATCTACCTGCTCAATAATCTCCCGCAGATTGTAGCCGCTCTGAATCTTGTTCTTAATCTCGCCGAAAATCTGCCCGATCTTGTACTCAATCGTGTCCGGTCCCGCCGCCTTCTGCGTGAAGCCGTGCAGGTACGGAAACAGCTTCAAGTTGACAAAGTCCCGCAAATCGTCCCCGGTCATCGCCTGGTGGTGGTCCAATCCCCCCAGCGGCGTCTTCGGAGCTGCCCACGTTTCCCAGCGGTACGGCGCGTCGAGAATAAACGTGTACGACTTCCCTTCCAGCGCCGCCTCCGCCGCCCGGTCCTGCTCAAACGATTCGAGGTATTTCAGAAACAGCAGCCAGGAGCTTTGCTCCGTATAATCCAGCTCACTGGAACACCCCGCCTCTTTCCAGAGAACATCATCGATATTTTTAAACGCTTGCTCGAACACAGATACCTAATTTCCAATGAGAGATACTCCCCCCATTCACCGCCCACCCCCTCAACTCCTCCCCCTGCCCGCCTCCATGCCCTGTAGGGGCGCTGCTTGCCGCGCCCTCCTCATTTCCTACCCCGCACCGGGAAAGCGCCAGGCGCGTCAGTAGGGGCGGGGTCCCCCCGCCCTCCTATCCCCCCGCCGCCCACAGCAAAAAAGCGCCCCGCCGCAAAGATCGGCGAAGCGCCCCTGGTTCCTGCCTGCCCTGCGATAGAAGCATTGTATTTTATTCTCTTGGTATCAAGTTTTGCCAGCTAAAAGCCGTTTCATAAAGCCAGCGGGCATCATCTGAAGGTGAACCATCGAAGGTCGCTCTGGATTCGGAGTGACAATGACATCGACTGGAGCATTTAGTCTGATGCCAGCAATGCGGTCTGTCGTAGCCGACAATGTCTGCGCCTGAATTTTAGCTTGGTAGACTAAATCGTCGCATCTCAACTCAAAGCAGTTGTTTTTCTGTGGCAGAGACTGCGACTTCGCCTCCGATGAGAAAGCACGCACAGCTTCCCAGCTTGGATACTGATCCGGTGCCAGGTGTTCCCAATTTATGCCTGCTTCGTCTTCCGTTGGTTTCTTGTAGTTTTTGCGAAGGACCTTCGTTGGAACTGTATCCTCATCAAACATCATCCAGGACTGGTCGGGCTGTGCGCCCACACTCAACAAAGCATGAAAGTACGGATAGGGAAACAAAACATATCGGGTCAAAGCCTGAAAGCACGGCGCAGGCGTAGTCTGGCACAGCGTAGCGAGTTCCCAGAGGTCATAGCCGCGCTGTTTTGCCCGGTTCCGAAACTTTTGCGCGGGCAAGACAGTAAAGAAGGCAAACTCGTCGGCCTTCTTATGCGGATCAGCGCAGCCCTCCTCGCGTGCCCACTCAGCCCACCAGGGGATGCGGTAATAGCAGCGCCAAGAAACCAACTCAAACACTTCGTGCATGATTGCGAAGCTTTCGCGTAGTCCCAAATCACTGGGGGCATAAATTTCCCAGCGGCCTTTCAACGGGTTATAGTCGAACGATGCGTCCAATCCGCATCCCTTTTCCCGTCCGACCAAACCAATTCCCATTGCCTCTAGAAATTTGCTGAGTTGAGGCATCAGGGGTATGCCTAGCTTAAACTCTGTCCGCAGGGCATCAGAGAGGTCCTGTAGTGTCATCCGTGGTCGGTCAGGCATCTCCTGTAAGCGCCAGCAGATGTTTGTCAGAAGATTTTCAAGTTTTTCACTGAGAGGCCGATCAATGGTCGGCTTCACTATTTCCGCTTGTGCTGTCAGAGTCATTCGCTGTGTCCCCTTCAGATCGGCCTGGTTCGAGTTCTTCCATTGTGAGAAGTTGCCGGTTCATACTTTTTTGATAGATTTCAACCAGCATGGCTTTGGCTTCCAGCGTCAGTTCTTGGCCGCGATAGCGTGTCCCAAAACTGTAAGTGGGGTCTTCAAGCATTGCTTGATACGCCCATTGTATCCGAACTGGATCAAGGCTTTTATACAGCCGCTTTGTTTTGTTTTCTGCATACTCCGCTTCTTGCCACAGCTCCTGCGGAGTGACCCCATAAACTTTAGCAAGCCTTGATAAAATGCTTCTGCTTGGCGGATTGCGTTGCCCTTTTTCTAACTGGGCCAGATATGGGCTGGATATTCCCCCCTCTTCAGCCGCGCTTTTCTGTGTAATCTTCTTGGCGTCTCGAAGCGTTCGCAGGTAAGCGCCAAATTTTTGCCTTCCTTCCTCATCCATCGTCACCCTCCAATCGCTGAATGCGTAATCTCTTGCCCATAATACCACGCCCAGCAAATAATAGCAAGTGGATAAATATTTTAGTTATATATTTGGGCTTGACAGAGTAGTTTATTCGCACGTATAATCTTATATAGTTAGCATATAGCTAATTATTGAGTTAATTAGGAGGTTAGAGGTGAACGTTCGACTACGACGGGAAGTTTTGCAGGACCACATCATCCGCCGCAATATCAGCCAGAACAACTTTGCGATGAAGGCCAATATCAGCAGCGGGTACATGGCTCAAATTTTGATCGGCAAGCGCAAACCCTCCGGGCGTGTCCGAGAAAAGCTGCTGGCAGCCTCCGGTATGAAGTTTGATGACCTGTTTTTGATTGATCGAGAGGAACCCCATGCCCAGCACTGACAAAAGCCTTCCCCCGGAGAACTCCCCCTGGCTGAGTTTCTTCCGCGAGGTCCGACGCCTCGCCGCCAAATTGGACGAACAGGAATGGGAGGCACGCAGCACAGAAGCGGCAGGCGAAAGGCTGCCCGAATGAGGAAGGCACACAAAGCAAAAACGCCCTGTGTCACCAGGGCGTCTCGCTTATCACACAACACAGGGCCGGTGAATTATCCAGCAAGAGTATACCCGATTTTCGGCTGCTCTGGTTCCTCCGGCCCTTTCCCCCGAAAGGAAAAACACCCTTGAAACACGCTCCGAAACCCGACACCACCGGAACCCCCGGCCCCCGCAACGATTTCGGCCCCCGCGAAATCCAGGACATTCAGGAAGTCCTTGCCATCGCCGCCGCCCTGCAAGCCCGCGACCGTGCCCGCCTGTCTCGCCTCACGGCGGCGGGAAGGCTCCGCAAATGGGGGACCGTCTGAATGCCCCACACTCTCAACGCCGCCTGCGAGGCCCTTGCTGCCGGGTTCAGCCTCCTGCCCGTCAAGACGGACGGCACTAAAGCCCCTGCAATTCCCACCTGGAAACAGTTCCAGCAGCACCCGCCCACCGACGCCCAGCTTCAGCAGTGGTTCAGCGGACACGCCTCCCACGGCTTTGCTCTCATCCACGGCGCAGTCTCCGGCCACTCCGAGGCCCTGGACTTTGACGAGACGGGCCTGTACGCCCAGTTCGCCCACCTCTGCCAAGCGCAGGGGTGGGGGGATTTGCTCCAAAGCCTGCCGCTGATCGAGACGCCTTCCGGCGGGCATCACTTGCTGTATCGCTGCGAAGAGCCGGTGGCAGGCAATACCAAGCTGGCCGAGACACCGGACCGGCAGACCCGCATCGAGACACGCGGCGAGGGCGGCTACACCCTGGCCCCCGGCTCCCCCGCCGCCTGCCATGCGGCGGGCCTGCCCTACCAGTTCGCTCGTGGCAGCTTGGCCGCCGTCCCGACCCTCACCCCTGCCGAGCGGTCCGCCCTGCATAACATCGCCCGCGTCTTCCACGAGTACGCCGACCCGCGCCAGATCGCCCCGGAGCCGCGCCCTTCCCAGAGCGCAGGCACACGCCCCGGCGACGACTTCAACGCACGCGGCGATTACACCCCGCTCTTAGAGAGCCATGGCTGGCGGCAGATCGGCAGCGCTGGGGACAAGGACCTGTGGCAGCGCCCCGGCAAAGAGGGAAGGGGACTGTCCGCCACCGGCAACTACGCCAGCTCCGGCCTGTTCTACGTCTTCAGCGCCAATGCCACCCCCTTCGAGCCGCAGCGGGCCTATCCCCCCTTCGCCGTCTTCGCCCTGCTGGAACACGGCGGCGACTTCGCCCAGGCCGCCCGCGCCCTCAGCGCCCAGGGCTACGGCACACCCGCCCCCGACGAGCGCCTCCCCGCCGCGCTGCCCCCCGCTTCCCGCGAGGCCGTGTGGCCCGAAGCTGTCCCTGAGATGTTCCACGGCCTGGCCGGGGACATCGTGCGCGTCCTCGAACCCCACACCGAGGCCGATCCCGTCGCCCTTCTCGTGCAGTTTCTCACCGCCTTCGGGTCTGCCATCGGACGCAGCGCCCACTTCACCGCCGAGGCCGATCAGCACTTCGGCAACCTGTTTGTCGTCCTCGTCGGCATCAGTTCTAAAGGCCGCAAAGGCACAAGCTGGAGCCACATCAAAAAGCTGTTTGCCCAGGCCGACGCCCACTGGGAAACCTTCTGCCTCCAATCGGGCCTGTCTTCCGGCGAGGGCCTGATCTGGCACATCCGCGATGCCGTGGAAAAACCCGTCAAGAACAAAACCACCGGCGAGGTCGAGCTGGAAACCATCGACCCCGGCATCGAAGACAAACGCCTGCTGATCATGGAAAGCGAATACGGGGGCGTCCTGCGCGTGGCCGGGCGCGACGGCAACACCCTATCCGCCATCCTGCGCGATGCCTGGGACCGGGGCCGCTTGCAGACCATGACCAAGACCAATGCCGCCAAAGCCACCGGAGCGCACGTTTCCGTGATCGGTCACGTCACCGATGCCGAGCTGCGCCGCGAGCTGTCTTCCACCGAAGCGGCCAATGGTTTTGCCAACCGCTTCCTCTGGGTCTGCGCCCGCCGCTCCAAACTGCTGCCCGAAGGCGGCAGCCTGTCCGAAGACGATCTTCTGCCCCTCGCCCTCCGCCTCTCGGACGCCATCGCCGCCGGGCGGCAGACGGGCCACCTGGCCCGCGATGAAGCCGCCCGCGCCCTCTGGCACGCCGTCTACCCCGACCTGTCCGCTGGCGGGCCGGGCCTGTCCGGGGCCGTGACCTCCCGCGCCGAAGCCCAGACCATGCGCCTGGCCCTGCTGTATGCCCTGCTCGACGGCGCAGACTGCATCCGCCGGGAACACCTGATCGCCGCCCTGGCCGTGTGGGAGTACGTCGAAGCCTCCGCCCGCTACATCTTCGGCGACAGCCTGGGCGACCCCGTGGCCGATGACATCCTCCGCGCCCTCCACGCTGCCCCGGATGGCCTGACCCGAAACGACCTGCGCGACCTGTTCCAGCGCCACCAGTCCAGCGGCCGGGTAGGGCAGGCGCTGACCCTGCTGTCCCAGCACCGCCGCGCCGAATGCCGAATGCAGACCGACACCGGCGGTCGCCCCGCCGAACGCTGGCACGCCGTCCACTCTGCCTCCCCGACTTCTACTGCCCCTGCGCGATAAGCGCCATAAGCGCGGTAAGTCCGGGCAAGGGCAGAGATACCGCGCTTCTCGCGCTTTCCGCGCAGACTGTCCGCTCACGAAAGGAGCCTTCCACATGGGCCAGCTTCTCGACATCGCCCGCCGCCACGCCGCCCTTCCCGCGCCGCCGCGCCCTACGTCCACATCCCGGCCCATGCCACCACACCCCACCGCCGTCCCGACCCCTGCGCCGCCTGCCCCGGCCCCGCTGGACCGCCCCGCCGCCGACGTTCTGGCCGCGCTCGTTCACGCCGACCAGCCGCTGACCCACACCGCCCTGCTCCATGCCCTCGCCGAGCGCGGCCACGACCCAACCACCGCCCGCCAGGCCATCGCCCGCTGCCAGCACTGGCGCTGGATCGAACACAACCTCACCACCGGCTACGTGCTTGCATAATTATGCAGGGATTTGGCAGCCGAGTGTTGAATCAACCACTATCCCACCACAGAGACCATCGCTCGCAAAACCAGGAACGAAAAAATTGATGACTAACCCGGACTTCTCCTACCATGAACGGCTCTCCCTCCAAAACTTTACGGCGTTTGCAGATCAAGACTTTGAGTTTGTGCCAGGAATCAACGTGCTGGTTGGAGAAAATGGAACCGGGAAGACGCATGTGATGAAAGCGCTGTATGCCTGGCAAATGGCCCGGCATCTCGCCGTGGCAGGCCGGGACGCTGATTACGTTGCTCTTTTCACAGAAACCTATGGAGCGAAAACCGTTGGGGAACTGCAGCGCACAAAAAGCTACGGGGCCACTCTGTCAGGAAATTTTGGCGGCGAAGAATGGCAAATTGGGCTTCAGCAGAGCTTGGCCGCAGACAATGGAGTACGCCCAAACCCCACGCGCCCAGTCTTTATCCCAGCACTGGAAATGATGGCCCATGCTCGCAACATGAATGGTATCCTCCGTGACTATGCCGACTTTGATCGCACCTGCTTCGACTTCCTGACACTGGTGACGGCGCAGCCCCTGTTTCTCAATTTGGACAAGCCTGGAACACTTTTGGGCGAAATGGCCCCCTTGAAAAAGCTGGTGCCGGGAGAGGTCGAATGGGATGAAGCCGAGCAGCGGTTTTACCTTCAGGACAAGCCACGACGGCTGCCCTTTTCTCTGGTCGCCGAAGGCTTCCGCAAAGTTTCCGCACTCTATCGCCTCGTGCAGATGAACTGGCTTCCCCCCGGCAGTATCCTCTTTTGGGATGAACCGGAAGTCAACCTCAACCCCCAATGGATGGATGAAGTCATCGAGGCTCTCGTAGCACTGGCCCGGTCCGGGGTCCAGATATTCCTAGCCTCCCACAGCTACGTCATTCTGAAAGAGATTGATCTGGTGCTGAGGTCCCAAAACAGACAAACAAGCGATCCTGTTCAGGCACGCTATTTTGGCCTTCGCAAAGAGCGTGGCGTCAGCAAAGCCATGTGGTCCGATGATTTCGCCGCCCTCCAACCAAACCCGATCCTAGATCAGTACGACCAGATGATGATGGAAGATATGCGGCTCCGGGACTCTGAGAGCAAGGCAGAAAACAAGGCGGAGCGATGACACTCTACCAAGAAAGCGGCTTCCGGTTTGATTTCACGGCGGCCAGCCACAGCGCCATCCATGACAGGGGCGGCCCGGACGAGGACAATCTAAACACCGCCACCCCCCGCGATGGGAACACATTCTGGCCCGGCATCGACTTCCGTGTCACCGAAGACAGCCGGGAAGTTTGGGTCGAAGTCAAGAGCTGGAGCTATAAACTGATACTCCAGAAAGACGAACGTCTCAAAGCCAGGAAGGATTACACGCGCAAGATGGGCGCTGATGAATTTCGCGCCGATATTCTCCAAAAGTTTCTTGGAACCACGTCCTACCTTGCCTGGTCCGGCATGACTGTGCCAACCCGCGTTTTCTACGTCGTCTTTCTGGAGCCGCCCGACAGAAGCAGCGCTGCCCTGCTGCTGCCGTTCCAGGACAAGCTCCGCCATGAGTTCAAGAACGCACAGGCACGCCCCTGGGGAGGGAAGATCAAATATGAAGTGGTAGACCTGGCACGCTTCCGAGCTTTGTTTCCGACCTATCCAGTAACACGAGTTTGATCAGAGAATGCCCCGCCCCCCGACGCCCAGCCCGCAATCCTGTCTCGCAGGGGCGCTGTTTGTTGCGCCCTCTATACTCCTCTCCTCTTTTCTGCCCGCCTGTCTTCTGCCCGCGAAGGCGGAGAGTTGCTTTTTAAAAGCACAGGGGTTCGGCCCCGTGAGACAGCCACCCGCCCCCAGAATTCGGGGCAGGAACTCGCCTGGGCTTTGCCGAACTCTAACAGCACCCATGATGCTGAACTCTCCCCCCATTTCCCCCGCGACTCGCGGCGCTTCCACGCACGGCACGTTTTCCGGCCACGAAACCTTTGTGTTTCGGTACGGCTGGCTCAAAAAAGGGCTAGAGGGCCTGCGCGAACGCCCGGACATCTTTTCTGCCGAGGAAGCCGTAGCGCGTCTGGGCGTGGGCAAGAACATGGTGCGCTCGATCCGGCACTGGTGCCTGGCAACGCGGCTGTTGGCCGAAGAAGACGGGCGGCGCGGCGGGCTGACGGAGAGCGCGTTCGGGCGCTTTTTACTATCTGAGGCAGACCCCTACTTAGAGCATGAAGGGTCGCTGTGGCTGCTGCACTGGCATCTGGCGACCAATGCGGACCGGGCGACGACCTGGTACTGGGCCTTTAATGTGCAGCGCGAAGCGGAGTGGACGCGGGAGACGCTGCAAGCCCGGCTGACCCAGTGGGCGGAAGCACAGGGCTGGGCGCGGCTGTCGGCGGCGTCGCTAAAGGCGGATGTGTCCTGCTTTGTGCGCTCGTATGTCCCCGGACGGCGCGGCCCGGCCTCCACGCCGGAAGAAACGCTGGACTGCCCTCTGGCAACCCTGGGACTGATCACAGAAGTCGAAGGCGACAAGCGGTATCGGTTCAACACGCGCCCCAAGCCGACCCTGCCGCCGAGCGTGTTTATCTATGCCCTATGGAGAAACTTATCATGGAACGTAAATGGCCTGACCTTCTTAAATCTGCCCCTGTCTTCTTTGTTGAAAAAAATGGGGACAACGAGGACACTTACGGCACTCCGGGCGGGGCTGAGCGAATTTGGGAAGTGACAGCGGCTGGGCTGGTTGGCAGATACAGCATCAACAGGTATGCCGACGAGACCACCGCTGTTAAGTCCTTCAAAGCCGAGTTCAAGAAACACGCGGAACGGTTAAAAGTCGATTGGGAGCGATGGGAAATCATTCTACTTGCACCCGATGATTAAGAAGTGATGCCTACTAAAAACATATTCAGCGCCTAAAAGCATATTCAGCGCAGCCTGACATCAACTTACACATTCAATGGACCCCCAAATTCTCCACAAATATCTTCAGGCGTTCGGCAATCTGCACCGCAACAAAGGGCTTGCGCCGCATAAGCCCATCCTCCTGCTTTCTATCCTGGATGAAATCGGGCGAGGACATATCACCGACAATGAAATCGTTCTAACGGTAGAACTGGTCGCCGCCTTCCGCGAATACTGGCAGGCACTTCCCCTGCCGCCCGGCAACTGGCTGGAGCGGGTTTATATGCCATATCGGTATTTGTACCAGGACGGCTTTTGGGGGCTGGTCAAAGACGGCCAAGCCGTAAGCGGCAAAGAAGTCGGCGAACCCCATTCCGTTCCTGATGCCCGCGCCCGCATTCACTACGCCCAGTTTGAAGCAGACCTGTGGCAGCTTCTTCAAGACACCTCGGCACGGGAAGCCCTGCACGCCCATCTGCTCCAAGTTTATTTTGGCATCGACCCCACACAGGTTCAGCCTTTTATTCCTGCCGACCCGGTCGCCGCACAGGTAGATAAACTGATTACGGACGCTCAAAGCAAGCCCAAGCCAAAGGTAGTAAAAACCGTCAAGGAAGGCGATGTAGAATACCTGCGAAACCAGCTTTTCCCCAAAGTCGTCTACGCCGTCTACAACAACGCCTGCGCGGTTTGCGACTTAAGCGTTCGCATTGGTGCAAGCCGTGTCCTTCAGGCCGCTCATATCCGGCAGTTTGCCCTATTTGGGGACAACCACCCTTCCAATGGCCTTGCCCTCTGCCTCAACCACCACTGGGCCTTTGAGCAAGGCGGCTTTTCCATCAGCGACAATTACACGCTTCTTGTTTCCCCTCAGTTTTCCGGCACACCCGCCTTTATCTCTCCCGGTGCGCCCCTGAACCTTCCCAATTCCAACAAATGCTACCCTGACCTCAGTGCCCTCGCCTGGCATCGTGACAACAAGTTCAAGAAATAAGTCTTTTTGAGTTCCTCTTTTCACGCGCAAATTATGAGTTGAAACTGATTGGCATAGTCCAATTTCTTTGGGCTTAGGCACGCCTACGTCTTTGCGGTCAGGCGAAATCTTTTTGCTTATTCAAAGGCTGAAGAGCCTGAAAGGGTCACATAAAACATTATGAGTAACAAGACATTGATGCCAGTTTTTAAACGCAGTGTCAGCGATTGGAACTACTACATTTGCACGATGCAGTATGCAGAAATCGCACGGCAGGTGGGGTTTGCTTACGAACTTGGGGGCAACACCGAACTTGGTCAGCTCGTGCAGCGCGGCTTGACGGACCGCACTAAGGACATCACTGAGTATCTACTTAAATCCCAGCATCATTTCTTGGGCGGCCTCGTGGTAGCCGTGTGGGGAGGGGAACCTCATTACACCCCGCTGACAATGGAGGACCCCGAGGGAATGCTGGTAGGGCTAGATCAGGGCTTTGGGGTCTTGACGTTTGACGGAACGCAACAGTATTTCGCGCTGGACGGACAGCACCGCCTGCGGGCAATCAAAGACGCCATCAAAAAGAAGCCGGAACTTGGAAAAGATGACATCTGTGTTTTGATTGTCACACACTACGACAGCAAAGATGGGCGGACTCGAACACGCCGCTTGTTCTCCAATATCAACCGCAACGCGATAAAAACCGGACCGGCAGAAGACATTGCCCTGGATGAAGATGATGGATATGCCATCTTGACACGGCGACTTTTGGAGGATCATGACTTTCTTAGAATAGAAGGCCGTGTCCGTGTAATCGTGACCGCTGACAACAGTGGCGGGGTACGCCTTGCGGGTGGCAGTGTTAATAAAACAGATTCAAGAGCGCTAACAACACTTACAGTTCTTTATGATATGCTTCGGTTTCTATCTTCGGGCTTGCCATCCGCGTTACAAAACAAAGCAATACGGCCAAGTGATGACGTGCTGGAAAATGCTTGTGCGCTGCTCAGCAGCCGAATTGATGACCTTCTTAAAAATTGCGGCGACATACGCAACAAACTAGAAGCGGCTGTATCGGCTAGAGATGTGCGTGCGCCCAAAGATAACGAGGGGAATGGTCACCCGTTCATGCGGCCTGTAGTACAGAAAGCAGTCGCACGAGTCGCCAATCAAATCTTAGAGCAAGGCGCACTCAGTTGGCCCGAAATTATGCAGCGTTTGTCCGAACTCACATGGAAAATGAGCGCTGCCCCGTGGACAGCGGTGTTCAGTGTGGACGGCGGCAAAATGCTAACGGGAAAGGATAACACGGTACTCCTAGACGCTCTTTTACGCGCACATCTTGCCCCCACAACCTTGCAGGAAATCAAACGCGCTCGCAAAAGCTACAAAGACGTGCGTGGGCAAAATTACCCCATCAGCGAAGAAGAACTAGCCGGACGTATTATGAAGGAAGAAACCGCAGACGAGAGTGTTTAGAGACAAACCGGTCTGCTCCGGTTCCCCCATTATTGGGGGCTAGGGGGTCCTCTCCTAATCCTCCCTTTAGGGAGGACGGGGTGAAGCGAAGAATGAGCAAAGCAAGGCGGTAGGTCTCCGGCTCCCTCTCTGGAGGAGAGGGCGGGGGAGAGGTCAAAAGAAGTCTCGAAAGATTGACAGGAGAACACACGTATGCAGGAAGTAGAGATGCAGGACGCGGAACCTACGTTTGACATTGTACCGACGCATCTAGCCGTGCAGGCCATGCGCGACAACGGCTACCGAAACGCGGCCTATGCCATTGCCGAGCTGATGGACAACGCCGTGCAGGCGGGAGCCAGCGTCGTCGAGCTGCTGTGCGCCGAGCGGACCGCGCAGGTCAAGCAGCGCAGCCGCACCCGTGTGGAGCAGATCGCCGTCCTCGACAACGGCTGCGGGATGGACGCCGACACCCTGCGCCTTGCTATGCAGTTCGGCAACGGCACACGCCTGGAAAGCGGCAAGCAGGACGGCATCGGGCGGTTCGGAATGGGCCTGCCCGCGTCCAGCATCTCGCAATGCACGCGGCTCGACGTGTGGACGTGGCAGGACGGGCCGGACAGCGCCCTGCACACCTACCTGGACCTGACCGAAATCCAGCAGCGGCGGCAAAGCAGCGTCCCGCGCCCCGTGCCCGAACCGGTCCCTGACCAGTGGCGGCGCGTCGGCAACGGCTTCGGCCCCTCCGGCACGCTGGTGGTCTGGTCCGACCTCGACCGCTGCCTCTGGCGCACGGCAGGGGCGATCATTGACAACTCCGAGTTTGTCGTAGGCCGGATGTACCGCAAGTGGCTCGACGATGGCCGGGTCAAAATCCGCTTCACGGCCTTCAACCAGGACGCCCTGACCGAACGCGAGGGCATGGACGCCCTCCCCAACGACCCCGGCTACCTGATGAGCCGCACCTCCTGCCCCGCCCCCTATGATCACACCCCCCTGTTCGAGCCGCTCCGGGACGATGCCGGGGAGCCGGACACGGAAAAGGTGTTTCAGGTCGAGTTTCGCGGCGAAGTCCATCCGGTGTACGTCCGCTTCTCCCTCGCCAAACCCGAAGCCCGCAACGCGCCCAATGCCGGGGCCACCGCCTACGGCAAACACGCCAAAGGCAATGTCGGCGTCTCCATTATGCGGGCCGAACGGGAACTCGAACTCGACCAGTCATTACTCATTCAGTACGACCCACGAGAACGCTGGTGGGGCGTCGAAGTAGACTTCTCCCCGGCCCTCGATGACCTGTTCGGCGTCACCAACAACAAGCAAAGCGCCCGCAACTTCGCCGACCTCGCCAAAAATGACCTGGACGTGCTGCTGAAAAGCAAGACGCTGAACCAGGCCCTGGAAGAGCTGAGCGAGAACGAAGACCCACGCGGGCCGCTGCTGAAAATCATCAATGACATCAACAACCATATCGTGCGGATGCGGGCCAAGATCAAAGACCAAACCGCCGGGGCACGGTCCCTCGCGGCCACCCCCGCCCAGCACGTTCCCGAAACCGAAGCCACCGCCCGCACCAAACAGCGCCAGGAAGCCGGACACGTCGGTCAAAGCGACAAAGACGAAGACTTACCCAAAAGCACCCGCATTGAAAATGCCGAGCAGACCCTGCGCGATTTCGGGCTGCCGAGAGAAATGGTGGATACCCTCGCCGCCAGCATTATTCAAGACAACCTGAAATATCAGTTTGTTCCTACTGACCTCGGCACAGCGGCCTTTTTCCAGGTCAAGAACCGGGGCACCGGGTCCATTATGATCGCCCTGAACACCCAGCACCCTGTCTATGACAGCCTCATCGAAGTCCTCGAAGAAAGCACCTCCGGCGTCAGCCCCGACGAGCTAAAGCGCCGCCTCAACGGTGCCCGCGACGGCCTCAAAACCCTCTTAATTGCCTGGGCACGCTACGAAGACGAACTCCCCGAAGGCCAGCGCCGCCAGACCGCCCAAAACACCCGCGACGACTGGGGCCGCGTCGCCCGCGACTTCTTGATCCAGGACGAGTAAACGCCGAAAAGGGCAGGGCCAAGCCCTGCCCCTACTCCGGCTCCCCATGGAAGGAGGGGCCTCCCCTCCTAACCCACTACCCCCATACTTCCTTTGGCCGGAAGCCCCAAATACTCCCGTATCCACGGCTCCTCCGGCGCAATCACATTCCCAGACACCAGCCCCGTGATCAGCGTCCCCGCCGCCGCCAGCTGCCCGTCATCAATCGTCCCCAGCGTGAACCGAGGACACGCCACCCCCGGCCCAAAGTTGTACCCGACCAGACGCCGCACCACCTGCTCCGTCATCACGCCCTCTTCCAAGTCCCGCTGCAATTTCCGCAGATAGAACCGCAGAATGTTCAGATGCACCGCCCCCAGCGCATACGACGCCTGCCCGCCCGTGTTATCCGAGGTCAGTGTCTGCCCCAGAATGCTCTTCGCCATCGCCCGGTCCAGGTACTCCACCAGCTCCCCGAACCCCGCGCCCCCCGCCCGCGCCGTCTCCAACAGCTTCAGCTCCATGTCCGACGGCAGCACCAAGGCACTCTCGTTATGCACCTGCGCCACCACCGACAGCAGTTCCCGCTGCTGATCCCGCCCGTACCCCTGCCGCGCATCATACGTCCCCACCACCGTCGGCATCCCGAACTTTTCCAGGTACTTCGCCCACCACACCAGTACCTGCTGCTTCATCCGCCAGCTCTGCCACGCCCCCCGCAAATCCGACTGCCCCAGCGGGTTCTCATAGGCCGGCATATAGGCATACACCAGGAACTTCCGCACATCATACGCCGCCCCGCCGACGCCTTTCAGCCCCATCAGGTTGTAAAACCGGTCCGTCTCAAACGTGAAGTCCCCAGGGTCCTTCGCCTTCAAGGACGCCAGCCCGACCATCCCCGCCCAGGGTCCGCGCTCAATCAGCCGATAATTGATCTCCGCCAGCGACACCCCCAGCGCCAGCGCATCCAGCACGTCATACAAGTCATCCAGCAGTGCCCCGCTCATATCCGTCAGCGTCCAGCGCACAAACTCCGCCACCTTCTTATCCTGCCGACTGTCCGACGCCGCATGCACTTCCCACCCCCGCGACAGCACCGCAAACTTCTTCGTGGACAGACACGCCTTCACCTGCGGGTCCTGCTGCATCCGCCGATACGCCGAGTACCCCCCCGGCCCCGCCTCCTCCCCCACCGAAAGCGACAACGCCCCCAGCACCCCCGCCCCGGAAAGAGACGCCCCCGGCACCCCCGCCCGCTCCCCCAAATCCGCCTTTTTCCGCCCCCAGCCCTTCAATTTCGGCAGCTTCACCACACCCGCCCCCCTCTCACTACGTTATCGCCCCTTGCAGTCCCCGATAGCCCCTCGCGTCTGTGTATTGTCCCATCCCGCCCCACAGCCCCCGTCACGCTTCTTTTCTGAACCCTTCCTGGAGGGAGGGGTCGGCGCTTGCGCCGGGGGTAGGTCAATCACACAGCGCCAGATACAGCAGGGACGTGTTCCCCTGCCGAAACACCTGCACTTTCCGCACCGTCCACAGCCGCCGGTTCCGCACAAAGATGTCCCCTTCCAGCGGCGAGTCCCCATCGCCTTCCACCCACATCATCAGGCCCGGCTTCAGCAGCCCCACCGCCTCATTGGCATCAAAGTACACGCTCGTCGTCCCGTTGTCCATCGGCGCAAAGAACGCCCGCCGCCCCGTGGTGTCCCCGGCCCTCTCTAGCGCCACCCCCTCGGCTGACCCCGCAAACAATGCCCGAATGCGCCGTCCATACGCCGCCGCCTTAGAATTAGTGTTAGCGTCTGCCATCGCAGTCCTCCCAGCCCTCGCCCACAGACCCAGACCGATCAAACACCGACGCCGCCACCGGCCCGGTGCTGACCCCCACAGTCCGCGTGGACCCGTCCGGCATATCCCCGACCGCATCCAGCGCCACCCGATGCCCCGCCCGCCCGAACGGGTCCAGCCGCTTCGCGCCCTGCCCGGCCAGCCGCGCCCCCATCTGCACCAAATTATCCGTGCGCGACGCCGTCACATGCAGCCCACCAATCACAAAGTCATCCGTGTACCCCGGCGACCGCGCCAACTGTTCCAGATAGCTTCCCGCCAGCCGCTCCGCTACTCCCAGCGTCAGCACCGCCCGCAGCCCGCCCGGAGCCAGAGCCGCCGCCAGCACCGCCGGGTCCAGCCCATATTCCAGCACCGCCTGCTCGGCCCCGATCAGCGCCATCAGGTCCGCATCCTGCCCCGTGTCCCCCGCCGGGATACTCAGCAGCCGCTTCAAGTCCGCCACCGCAATCGTAAGCACCAAGCGCGTCTCTCTTTCTCCGAACTGCCCTCCCTTAACAGGGGAGGGAGGCGCTTGCGCCGGGAGGGGTTCCAAATCCTCCCTTTAGGGAGGACCCCAGCGAAGCGGGGAAGGTAGGTTCCAACTCCCCCAGAATTGGGGGACGGGGGGCGATCCTTCCGGCTCCGCTCCGAACTCCGGTTCCCCCATTATTGGGGGCTAGGGGGTCCTACCCCACATTCACCCCATACGCCGCCCGCCAGTCGCCGAAGCCCACGTTGTACCGGGCGCGAACCCCGTAGTAGAACACGTCCCGCATGAAGCCCGTTTCACTGTTCTGCTCCAATGCGCTGAACTCAAAGTCCTTCCGCATCTGCAAAATGATCGCCTTGACCACCCGCTTTGTATCCAGCAGGTACCAGTTCGACGGCGAATCCAAAAACGGCGAGGTCACCAGCGTCAGCATCCCCCGCAGCGGGTTCGCCGACAAATCCTGCGCCGCCTGCGTCACCGGGTCCGGGTAGTACGCCGACGTCAGCAGCTTCGACGCCTCCCAGTACAGCTCCGGCGGAACCACCAGCGTGTCCGGCATCACCCCCATCGGACGCCCCTTGTCATCCGTGAACCGCATCATCGCCGTAATCGACTGCTGCAAGTTGAACGCATTCAGCTCCCCGGCCCCGGCATTGCTCTGAGTGCGTCCCTGGAAATGCTGCCCGAAGAACGGCTCCCCGTCATAGCACAGCGCCGTAAACCCTTGCCCCAGCAGTCCATAGGTGATCGCGTCCAAATGCGTGTTGGCCGTGGACGCCATCTGCCGCACCCGCATAGCGATCTGCCCGTACTGGTCATCCTCCATCGCCGCCCGGTCGATAGACACCGTGCTTTCCCAGGTCTTGTTTTTGATAAAGTAGTCATACTCGCGGAAGTCCGCGACCTTGCGCTCATCGAGAAACTCCGTGATCCCCGGCAGCGCCCCCAGCCAGGCATAATGCTCGCTGTCTTTGTCACTGGGGATTTTGGTAGAAATCTTGTCCCACAAATGCGCCTGCTCATTGTAGGTATTGAAAAACGCCGTCTTCAGCCCCGCCAGCAGCAGGCCCGAAATATCGCCCGAAGTCACCGCCATAGCATTCTCTCTTTCTCAGCCCCAAAGGGGCCACTCTTTTCCCGCACTTCTTTCCCAAACCCTCCCCTAACAGGGGAGGGAGCGAGGAACGAGCGGGAGGGGTCTGGCTCCCCCATTATTGGGGGCCGGGGGGTCCTACTTGCTCCCCCGCAGCGTCGCCATCACATCCTCCGGCTTGACCCCCAGCGACTTCTCCAAAAACGCCCGCTGAGACGCATCCAGCACAATCTCTTCCGCCCCGCCTTCCGCCGACCCCGCCGAGCCTGGGGCCATCTCCGACAGCACCACCACCGCCGGCTGGGCATCCAGATACTCCAGAAAGGCCGCTGAAACCGCCTGAGCGCCCCCATCGGCCAGCGTGACGGTGTTGGCATCCCCCGCCGACAAAAGCACCCGCGCCGCCGCTTCCGTCGCAGGCACGATCTTCCCCGCCCGCTTCAGCCCCGCAATCTGGGCATCCACACGCTGCTGCACGACCTCCGCCCGCAGACGTACCAGCTCGGCGGCCTCATCTTCCGACAGCAGCACCGCCGCCGCCACACGCGGCTTCAGCACCAGCGACAGTTCCGCCAGCGCGAGGGGCGCACGGCTGAGGCCGCACGATAGCCCCTTGCACCCCCGCGTCCGCACCAGCCCCGCCACGTCCGCCGACAGCGCGATCTTGCCCAGCAGACGCTTTCCGTCCCGCCAGATACGCTGCACCGTGCCCAGATCGCCGAGCGGCGTGTCAATATGCTCTAATTTGAGCGGAACCGGCCCCACGAAGCGCGACACAATCCCGTCCAAATCCCCCTCGGACAGCGTCAGCCCCTTGTCCGGCAAGTCGCAGCACTCCAAAAGCACCGCGTCCCGCTCGGTCTCGCCCTCAGACAGCACCAGCTCCGTGCCCGGCGCAGCCACCACGGCCAGCGCCACCGCCTCGCCGAGTACGCCTTGTCCATTCATTGCACCCCCCGATCAATCCGCACCCGCACCGTGCCGCTGTCCAAAAGCTCCGCCACATACCCCGCCGCGACATTGTTAGTCGTCGCCGCCGTCGAAACTGTCCCGCTGTCCACCACCAGCGCCACCTTGCCGACATCCGCCTGCACCGCCGCCGTCTTTGGGTACACAAAGCTGCCCGTCTTCTCCACCCGGACCAGCTTGGCCCCCGCCGCCCCGCCGGTGTTGAGCATCGTTTCATGGGCCACCCCCACAAACGGAACCCCCGCCGTGTCCGCCGCCGGGACCGCATAGCCCCCCGACAGCCCCACCAGCCCGCCCTTGAACACATTCACATTGGCCGCCACGGGGTAGGCCACCAGCTCCCCATCCTTCCGATGCGCGTCATACGAGATCGCTAAAGCCGTCATCGCCGCCTCCTTCTTCCGCAAAGAGTCTAACAAACATTCCTTAAGATTATAGCATATATTTTGTGTTTATTATTAGATTTGATAATGTATAGCGCAAGAATTATCAGCCATCTCAATTAGCGGTTGCTTTGCTGAAATGCAGTCGCTGACAGCGGAGCCAAAAAAATGCAGGAAAATGGAGGCGGCTTGGCAAACTAGCAGGCGTCACAATCTCAAGACAAACATCACAATAACTTTATTTCCTGCCGCTTTCCGCTTTCGAAGCACTCCTTGCCAGTAAGAGCTTTATGTCAATCAAGGACGGACCATTCATGCCTGCCGCATCTTCAGTCTTCTCTGCCGCGCCCACAAAATCCACTGCTGATTTGTTTATCGTCGATAATTCCGACACTGAATGGAAGGTGAATAAGTATCTGGGGGAGTGGGCCGACCTTGCCCGCGCTATGGATATTGCCACCGGTTATTTTGAGATCGGCGCACTGCTGGCTTTGGAAGGGCAATGGCAGAAGCTGGAACAAATCCGCCTGCTGATGGGGGATGAAGTGACCAAGCGGACACGCGACACGCTGCTGAAAGGTCTTAGCGATACACTCGACAGAAGTATTGAGCAGGAAAAAGAAGGCAATGATTTCCTCCACGGCGTACCGGCCATTGTCGAAGCACTTCAGAGTGGCAAAATTCTGGCCCGTGTCTTTGCCAAGAACAAGTTCCACGCCAAAGCCTATATCACTCATAGCAAGTACAGCGTTATCGGGTCTGCTGCCCTCGTCGGTTCCAGTAACTTCACATTGCCAGGGCTGACCCAGAATGTTGAGCTGAATTTGCATGTCACGGAGCGCGTTGCGGCTCTCCAAGAGTGGTATGAACATTACTGGGATCAGTCCCAGGACATCACCCCGGAACTGCTCAAAACCATCGAGCGGCACACCCACAAATACAGTCCGTTTGAGGTCTATGCGAAAGCCTTGCAGGAGTTCTTCCGAGGGCATGAGATCACTGTGGGCGAGTGGGAGCAGAATGAGTCCAAGATTTATAAAATTCTGGACCAGTATCAAAAGGAAGGCTACCAGAACCTGATGAAGATCGCCGGGACCCACCACGGTGCGTTCCTATGCGATGGGGTCGGTTTGGGCAAGACTTTCGTGGGCATGATGCTGATTGAGCGCCTGGCGATGTTTGATCGGAAACGGGTCGCTCTCTTCGTTCCCAAAGCAGCGCGGGGTCCCGTCTGGGAGAAGACCCTGGATCGCTATTTGCCACACTTGCAGGGCGACTTCTCCAACTTTGTCATTTACAATCATACCGACCTGGGGCGGGGTGGGGACATTGGAAGGCGCTTAGAGCGGCTGCGGGACAACGCAGACGTGATCATCATCGATGAGGCGCATCACTTCCGTAATCCAGGCACTGCCGGTCAGGGCGACAAAGCGCCCTCTCGTTACCGGCGCTTATATGATCTGATTGGCGACAACAAACAAGTCTTCATGCTGACCGCTACGCCAGTCAACAACAGGCTCATTGACCTTCAGCATATGATTGAGCTTTTCTCTCGTGACCGAAGCAATTACTTCAAAGATGCCCCTCTCGGTATTCATTCGCTGTCCGGGCACTTTCGGAAGATGGAAAAGGCGCTTGACAGCCAGGTCCAGTGGGCGGCGGGTGCCCTTCACTCGGAAGCAGAAGCGGAAACAAACGCGGTTGAGGCGGAACAGGTTCTGCAAAGCGACGCTCTCTTTCAAGCCCTTGTCGTCCAGCGCAGCCGCGCCTATGTCAAGGCCAGCCAGGCGCAGCATGGCGGCAAGCAGTCGCAGTTCCCCACACGCCAGGACCCCCAGGTTGCTGAGTACTCTATCAAAAAGACTTACGGACATCTGCTGGACAAACTGGATAAGGCATTCGCAAAAGATGTCCCGCTGTTTTCTCTTGCGATCTATTATCCGCTCGCCTATTATAAAGGCAGCAACAGCCAGATCAATCCCCTGGACGAAAACCGGCAGAAGGCCGTCGTCGGCCTGATTCGCACCATGTTCCTGAAGCGGTTTGAAAGCTCGGCCTTGGCCTTCGAGAAGTCCTGTCAGACACTGCTGCTCAAACTTCTGGCCTGGGTCACCAAAAACAGCAAGACGCCGTCAGAGCAAAAAGTTTTGGATCGCTGGAAGGCCCAGCACGCCGATCTGGTTGGCTATGTTCAGCAGCATCAGCTTGAGTTCGGCGACGGAGACGCGGCGGAAGAGCATGATGATATTGTCACGGCGGAAATGCTGGAAAATGCCGAAGAACTTCCGCGTGATGAATATGAAGTTGGGGAAATTCTGGCAGAGACTTTTCTGGACCTGGACCAGATTGCCGAGTTTTTGTCGGAACTCAGCAAGTTCAAGCCCTCCCATGACGATAAGCTCCAGGCGCTCATTAAGCTGCTGAAAACCGATCCTGTGCTGAAAAAGCACAAGGTCTTGATCTTCTCGGAGTTCTCCGACACGGCCCGTTATCTACAGCGGGAGTTGGACAAGGCCGGCATTACGGGTGTGGACGAGGTAGACAGCGGCTCGGGCCGGGATCGGGGCGACATCATTGAGGAGTTCTCCCCGTATTACAATGGCTGCACCAGCGGTACACTGGCGGCCAAGGGGCGCACGGAGACGCGGGTGCTGATTGCCACCGATGTTCTGGCGGAGGGCCTGAACCTGCAGGATGCCACTCGGCTGATCAACTATGACATTCACTGGAACCCCGTTCGCTTGATGCAGCGCATCGGGCGTGTGGACCGCCGTATGAATGCCGACACGGAAGCCCAGATCGTCGCCGATCATCCCGACCAGAAAGACATTCGCGGAACCGCCGCCTTCTGGAACTTCCTGCCGCCGGATGAACTCGATGACCTTCTGCGCCTCTACAGCAAGGTCTCCCGCAAGACACTGAAAATCTCCAAGACCTTCGGCATTGAAGGCCGCAAGCTGCTCCGGCCCGAAGATGACTTCGATGCCCTCAAAGAGTTCAATGAAGCCTATCAGGGGACCACCACCCAGGTGGAAGGAATGCGTCTGGAATACGACCAGCTCCTGCTGGATTATCCCGACCTCGCCGACCGGCTGAAAGCATTGCCGGGGCGCGTTTTTAGCGCCAAGCAGCACCCGCAGCCCGGCACACGCGCCGTGTTCTTCTGCTACGCTCTCACTGCGCCGGACCCCGCTGCACCGCCCACCGAGAGCGGCGATGTAGCCTGGACCGAGGAAGCCGGTTCGACCCGCTGGCTGCTCTATGACCTCGCCACGAAACAGGTCCATGACGATGCCACGGCAATCGTTACGCAAATTCGCTCCACCCCGCAGACACCGCGCTCTCACACGCTGGATGAGACGGCACTGTCGGAGGCCCGCGCCGCAATGGATAAGCACCTGAAAGATACTTATTTGAAGAAGGTGAACGCGCCCGTTCGTGTCAAGCCCATTCTCAAGACCTGGATGGAGTTGTCCTAGCTCCCGCCACTCGTTTTCCTCTCCTTCTCCCCCTTCCTTCTTAGGGAAGGGGGTAGGGGGGTTAGGTCCTTCTCCTGGAAAGTTACTCTCATGCCCAACGCTCTGCTTCCTGCTGACATCAAACGCTTGCAGTCTATCCAAAACTTCGACTCGCTTGTCGCTTACCTGCGCGACGATCTCGATTGGCCGCTGGACGAGATTGACATCGAAGACCTGACCTTTGAGTATTCGCCGGAGGAACTGGGGCTTCAGCAGCAGTATGTCGTCAAGCTCAAAAGCGTCAAGCAGCTTCGCCCCCTCGTGACCCATCAGCCCTGGGGCATTTTCTACCTGGAGTTTGAACCGAAGAAGCTTCCAGTGGTCGTCCTGCGGCGTATCCTGAAGGAGCTGGTTCCCAAAAAACGCGCCTCGGCGAACCCCGACGAGCGTACCCTGTGGCAGAAGCAGGACCTGCTGTTTATCTCTTCCCAGGGCGAGGATGCCCACCGCCGCCTCTCGTTCGCTCACTTCCGCGACCTGCCGGATGGCCGCACGGGGCTGGATACTTTCGACTGGGACGACCGCGAAACGCAGTTCGCTGGCATCGGCCTGGCTTTGGACAAGCTGCACTGGCCCCCCAATGCCTCGGATGTGGACGCCTGGCGCAAAGGCTGGGCCAGCGCCTTCACGCGCCCGCATGGCTCTGTGATCCAGAACGCCGAACAGCTCAGCCGCGCCCTGGCGGAGCTGGCCGGACGCACCCGCGCCAAAGTGGAAGACATCTACCAGGTGGAACGGCCCGACGGCCCCCTGCATAAGCTCTTCGAGGCGTTCAAGACCGCCCTGGTCCATGACCTGACGCCTTCTCGCTTTGCCGACATGGTGGCCCAGACCGTCGCCTATGGCCTCTTCGCCGCCCGTGCCGAGCGCGGCGACACCCTGCACCTGTCCCATCTGGCCGAGATGATCCCCGCCACAAACCCCTTCCTGCGGGAGCTGTTCGGCGAGATCGAGGCCCTGGCCGATGATCCGGATAGCTACCTGAGCTTTGATGAGCTGGGCGTCTCGGACATCGTGGCCCTGCTGAATGCCAAGAACATCCCGGCGATTGTCGAGGACTTCGGACGGCAGACCGGCGGCGGGCGCGAAGACCCCGTCATCCACTTCTACGAGAGCTTCCTGAAAGATTACGATGCCGCCCAGCGCGTCCAGCGCGGCGTCTTCTACACCCCGCAGCCGGTGGTGTCTTTCATCGTTCGCTCGGTGGACCGCATTCTGCGCGACGAGTTCGGCTTAGAGGACGGCTTGGCGGACACAACCACCTGGGGCGAGATGCAGGCCCGGCATCCTGAACTCACCCTTCCTGCTGGCGTCTCCTCGGACGCCCCGTTTGTGCAAATTTTGGACCCGGCGACGGGCACGGGGACGTTCCTGGTGGAAGTCATTGATGTGATCTGGCGCACGATGACGGCGAAGTGGGAGAAGGCGGGGCAGAAGTCTCAAATTCATGCCTTGTGGAATGCGTATGTGCCTGCCCATCTGCTGCCGCGTGTCAATGGGTTTGAGCTGATGATGGCGTCGTATGCCATCGCGCATGTGAAGCTGGGGCTGAAGCTGCGGCAGACGGGATACGAGTTTGGCAGCGGGGAGCGGCTGCGGGTGTTTTTGACGAACACGCTGGAACCGGCGGGGGAAAAACGAGATCAACAGCTACTCATGCCAAACTTTTTAGCGCATGAAGCTCAAGCGGCTGATAGGATTAAGGATGAGACTGCCTTCACAGTACTCGTGGGTAACCCACCGTATTCAGGAAGGTCTTGGAATCTCACTGAAGAATTGAGGCAAATCGTTTATCCTTACCGCTTCGTTGATGGTGTACTCATCAAAGAAAAAGGGGCATTGCAGTTTGAGAAAAGCATTCAAGAAGACTATATCAAATTCTTACGCTTCACTCAAGCTCAGGTAGAGAAGACAAATCTAGGTATTGTTGGTTTTATTACGAGCCATGGTTTTCTTGATAACCAGACATTGCGTGGCATGAGGTCATCAATTTTTCATACATTCAATAGCCTGAATTTCGTTGATCTTCACGGGAATGGTTCGAGGTATGAAACTAGTCCAGATGGTTCGGTTGATGACAATGTATTTGATATCCGTAAGACTGGTGCGGCAATCTCGATATTGATTCGAGATAACAGCGGTAAGCATGATGTCCGACAATTTGATTTATTTGGCTCCAAGGAGACTGTCAAATACCCCTGGCTTCGGTCTAATATTTTAGACAAAACTGCTATGCGTTTATTAGCGCCAAAATCGCCCATGTACCTATTTGTTCCACTCGACATAGCGGTCCAGGACGAATATGAAGTGCTACCACGCATCAATGATTTTATGGAGGTTCACAGTAAGGGGCTTGTTACCGGGCGTGACGACTTCGATCTTGATATGAGTGAGCCACCTTTACTTTCACGTATGGAAGATTTTGCTACTTCAACGTTGCCCGATGATGAATTGGTGAAGAAATACAATCTGAATCCAACGCCTTGGTGGCCTGTTGAAAAAGCGCGTAAGGAAATGCCAATGCCTGCAAAATTCAGCAGTTTCGTAGAGCGCATCTTATACAGGCCTTTTGATTGGAGATTTATATTTTATCATCCTGCTGTCGTAATGTCTCCACGACGCCCCGTGATGCAACACATGGATCAAGGATATCCAAATCTTTTATTCATCACTTCAAGGATGACAAAAGGTGAAAGCTACCGCCATGTACTTGTTGCGACAGGTTTAGCAGAAGCTATTCTCTTGTCCTCAAAAACATCGAATAATGCTATCTGTTTTCCATTGTATCTTTATTCAGAGAATAGATCAGGAACACGCCGGCCGAACTTAACAACAGATTTTATGAGCCTTTTTAAGGAAAAGACAGGTCTATCTGTCAGAACTGTTTCACCTGCGCTGCCATTGCTCAAACAAAAGACCACTCCTGATTCCAGCCTACCACCCAGCCTCGGTATGTTCACCGAGTTTCACGGGGTATTCAACGCCGAACTTACTGAAGAGATTGCCGAGGTATCTGCCGCGCCGGAGAACACCGTCACGCCCGAAGACGTCTTTCACTATGCCTACGCCATCTTCCACAGCCCCACCTACCGGGAGCGGTACGCGGAGTTCCTGAAAATAGACTTCCCGCGCCTGCCGCTGACCTCCGACGTGCCGCTGTTCCGTGCCCTCGCCGCCCTGGGGGAGCAGTTGACCGCCCTGCATCTCATGGAGCGGGTCGGGCCAAACCCTGCCGCGTTCCCCGTCCCCGGCAGCAGCAGCGTGGACGCCGCGCCCAAGTATGACAAGGACGCCCGGCGGGTCTTTATCAACAAAACACAGTATTTCGCCCCCGTGCCGCCCGAAGTCTGGGCGTTCCAGATCGGCGGCTACCAGGTCTGCCACAAATGGCTCAAAGACCGCAAGGGGCGGACGCTCACGGAAGGAGACATCACCCACTACGGCAGCATCGTCGCCGCCCTGGGCGAGACGATTCGCCTGATGGCCGAGATTGACGCCGTGATTGAAGAACACGGCGGCTGGCCGCTGCAATGATCCCCAAAAGCAGCGCGTGACAAAGCACTGGCGGAAATGAATCGATGGCAGCCACAGGAAAGGAACAAACCGGCTTGACAGCACCAAACACAGACGAAGACGCCGAATGGTCCCCGCTTCCCGAAGGGGAAGTCTGGGAAAAGCACACCGATTTTCCGCCCGACGAGCAATACTTGACCTGCTGGCTCTACCGTCAGGAAGGCTCCGATCACCTCTCCCCATACACAAACGCAGACCACGCCGAGTTTACCCAAGTCATGCGGAACCTGCTGCGGACGCTGGGCGAACTGGCCCAGTCAAAAAACAAGAAGTTGCGCGAACGCCGCTTCACGGTTTGGGCGGGCGATCCCCATTACCTGATCCTCGGCATCCCCGGCGACTCGCCGCTGCCCCTGAAACAGTTCATGCACGACCGCATGGGCCGCGTCGCCGGGTATGAACTCAGCGAAGGCACGGAAGCGTCGCAATCGGCGATGGCTCCCACGGCCCGCTATGAAGCCGGTAAGATCATCCTTTATGACTACCCCAGCCTAGCCGGTCTCGTCTCTGCACACGACAATGACAACTACAAAAGCGGCGTCACCGTCCACTATCGCGCCAAAGGCCCGCTTTGGATGTCTGGGGGCCTTGCCCGATACCAGGGATGACAAACGCCCCTTCGGCCATACCGAAGGGGCGTTTCTATGATCTTTTGGCAGCCACTCGTCGTCAGGCCCGGCACTCGTCGTCAGGCCCGGCACTCGTCGTCAGGCCCGGCACTCGTCGTCAGGCCCGGCACTCGTCGTCAGGCAGAACCCGGCACTTAGCATCGTCAATGATTTCCAAACTCTGCTCCTCAAATTGCTCTTGACTCCCCAGAATTTCCAAATGCCCGTTGGAGTCAATATCTGCGGACGGCTCCAGCCCGCACCGGCGAAACAACTCCTCCGGCACTTCCGCCACGCCCCAGCCCTGCGCTAACAGCCCCGCCACCGAATTGCCGCAGCTTTCCAGTTTCTTAGCCGCCCACTTGTGGTCTTTTTCAGACTTTGCCGGGTCCTGAGCAATCTCTCTCCAAATGACTAATTGGTTTTCCAGAACCGCTTCGGGTGTTGCTATGTCTGCATCAAAGACCGACAGCCCGGCTTCGCCCTCCCGCGTATGAAACGCGGTGTCGAGCAGAGTACGCTGCGCCTTGTCCTGCCATTGATCGTTTCTGATACGACGGTAGAAACGCCGGTTCCCTGGCCGTGCCTCTTCTTCTGGCAACGTCTCACCCTATCACCCTAGAGTGCGACCCGTGCCGACGGCGGCAGGGGACGCCGTCTCGAAGGCGTTCAGCACCCGCGCCACCGCCTCCGAGGCAGGTAGCAGCTCGCGCTGGGCCGGGCCGCCCTGGAACTTGCTCACACAGACAATCTCCGAAGAGGATGCCCGGAACGTCAGAGTAGCCCGGTTCTTAGAGACATGCCAGGAAAGATGAATGCCGCCCTCCGGCGTCGCCGAAACAGCCGGGCTTGCCCAAGTCCACCCGCCCGCTTCGGCCCGCCGGGCCAGGTCAACCAGAAACAGTTTTGTGCGCTGGGCCGTCTCCAAAGAAACCGCCGTGCCTTCCTGATCGTCCCAATCCGCCCCCTGATCGCGCACTCGATCCACTGCCGCAAGCAAACGTCGAATTTCACGCGACTCGGGAAGGTAATCCAGTGTCGTGCTGTCAGCCTCGGCGCTATGCCTCATTAAACTCTCTTTGTACGCTCTGGGTTGCGCTGAGTTCGCATAGGGCGTGCTGATATGGTTGATTTCGTAGGGTATTTTCTGAGGATTTGCAGCGTAGGCCATTATCGAAACAGCTCCTTTGTCTTTTCCGTAATGCTTTTGTAAAAAATCTGGTTCTTGAACTCGCGCAGTGCCGCGAATGTATCCCAAATCGCTTCGGAGCGCGGCTCAAACACTTGCTGCTTAAAAGCGTCAATATCAAAGATCAGAGGAAGTATGTTGACTTCCGGGACCATTGGCTCCATGACCTGGGTGATATTGGCTAACAAAGTATGGTCATCACTCGGAATGGTCAGGCGCATAAAGTAGGTGAGAAGCTCCTGGGGCACACCACGCGCAACTTCCGGTGTCGTCAGCAGATAATCCTTGAAGTCAGTTGGTTTTTCGCCTAAAGGCATCGGGATACGGTTGATATAACGCAAGCCCAGGCGAGTCACCACCTCTGGCGATGCCACTTCCAAATAATGCTGCCACAATTCACGCGCTTCTTGAGCAAAATTGTCCCAGGTCTCGTAATTGCCGACGCGACTGTACGCAAAGCCGGTACGCTGTACCTGAATCATACGCTTGCCGTCCTCCGACGCAAGCCGGTAGCCGACCGTATCGCTCACGGGCACTTGCAGCGACGGCGCTTGCCCCGGCTGTGCCTCGAAGCCGAATTGCACCGTGGTCTGCGGTTCTTGCGTCGGAAACCGGTCCAGCACGCCTTGCTGAAAGGTCGCCAGTTGCGCCAAATCCACCGTGTCTGGCAGCGTCACACGGATGTCCAGGACGGCTTCCAGGATCGGCGGGTTTTTCCAAACAGGATATTCCGTCATGTTGATAGGTGTCACAATAAAAAAGTCATGCTGCACAAAACCTGCCAAGCAGGGCCACCGCACTTAAAATGTGAGTGGGCACTTTGAATACGCTACTATAACACACAACGAGTTCCCTGTAAACCTCAAATCACAAGATATTATATTTTCGGCAGACACCTATCAAAACCCCATTCTGACCAAACGCCACTAAACCTCCCCGCAACGACTGTTGCAGGGAGGCCCTTTTCATGCTTTAAAGCGCGTCTGCGCTGCTAACCTCCCGCTGGAAGAAGTTCCAGCGTCTTGATGCGTGCCTCTTCCAAATTCAGAGTGCCCCCATCAGAAAGGGTGAGCGAATAGGCGACTCCGTCAAACTGCGTGACGCTGCCGGTATAGCTGGCCCCGTTCATCAGCACCACATGAACGCGCTGCGGAAAGGTGGCAATTACCGGCAGCCGGGGGGCAGGCTTTGGAGCTGGCGGAGGCACAATAGTAGCAGGGGCGGGTGTCGGCTTAGGCACAATGGCAGCGGGCGGCGGCATAGGTGCGGGAGCCGGGGTAGCAGCGGGGGGAGCAGGCGCGGGCGTCGGCTTGGTTATCGGAGCTACCAGAGGCACAACAACAGCGGGCGCAGGCGTCAGTGTGGGTGTAGAAGGCAGCACGTTCATGGATTTGACCGTACTCGCCCCCAAGCTGACATTCCCTGTTGCTGCCGAAACGACGTAATTTGTCCCGTCGAAACTGACCAGACGGCCCACAACCTGCGTTCCGTCTGCCAGAGTGAACACTGTCATCGGCACCGCCGGAGCAGGACTCACTGCTGGGGCGGGGATGACCGCTAAACTCGGATGAGTGATGACTGCGGGCGTGGGAACGGGGACCTGTGCCAGAGTGGCGTCCTGATCCACATACAGCGTGAAAGGCGTTCCAGCATCGAATTTGGCATCGCGTCCGCTCAAAAGCAGTCCTGCCTGCCCAACTACGACGGCCAGCGCAACTGCACCATTCTGATTAGAGCGCCCGACTTGACTGATTTTGTCTCGACGTAGATAAACCCGCTTCCCTGCTACTGTCGTCACATAGTCACAAGTAAACTGAATTGACCCTGCTTTCCCTGCGTAGCCCCGCTCCTTGGCGACAATAATGCGTCCCATCGCAACCGCATCTTTTGCGACAATGAGGGCGTGGCTGCCATCCGTACTAAACACATTCTCTTTGGCATGGAACATCACCGGATCACCGTCACGCGCCACATCAGAACGCAGCATGGATTGCAGTACCACCGTGATCGGCGTTCCAGCAGCAAGTACAGAGCCTCCGGCGGGAGCGCCGCCAGAAGCCAGACCCGATGCCGACTCCCCAGTCACTACCTCTGTCTCCTTGAACTGGTCCGCAAGATGCTTGTTGACAGGGTAGGGCGTCAGAATATCCTGTACCGACCGCTGGACGGTCGTGTCAACCGCCTGCCGAAACAGGCCCGTTGTGCCGATTGAACCAAAAATCCGCTTTGTCGATTTTGTGTCCTCAAAAAATTTGTTTGTAATATACGCCTCAGCGGCCACGTCCCATATCCGAATTTCCACTTTCGCTTTGGCCCGCCGTCCACCACCGTTGAGAAAGCTCCCCGAGCGTACTTCCTCGACATTCATCACCGTGAGCGCGACAACCCAGGTGGCCCCAGCCGCTTGCCCCATGATCTTTAAATTCTTGCGCGTTCGCTCATCGGGGGCCGTCAGATCAATGTCCGCCGTCCGTGCTGCACGGACAGCCACATCAGGAGCTTGCACCGAAAAGCCCCGGATCAGGAACTCATAGGCCAGCCGGTGATCACTGGTCACAATATGCGACTGCTGCATCTCCGGTCGATCCGCTGTGGTGTCCAAAGTCGGCAGGATCAATATCTTTGTCGCGGATGGGACCACCGGCGCAATCGCCGCCACGTCTGCCCTGGCCCCGTTCTGAGAAACCAAGATGAGCATTGCCAGCAACAGGACAGGCAGCCAAACCCGCCCAACAAAGACATCCGATAATTTCAAAATACACTGCATGAGGGCTACTTCCAATCTGTTGAGTGAGGAGGAGAAAAATCAGAACAAACTGCCCCCATAACTGCTTTCAAGTAAGACAAAGCATACGGGGTTAAAGACAGTCGCAGTATACCACGTTAAACCCCTGCCTGCACTTATTTAGCGCATAAACACTTCTCTCTCACCGCCGAAGCTGCGACCCCAGCAGCACCCGCTCCCGCAAGGGCGGCGGTGCCCCCTCCGGCGCACCAAACCACGCCAGCGCCAGCGCAATCACCACATCATCATGCGCCCCCGAACGCGCCCCCATCGACGCCCGCCCCGAAGACCCCGACGCCCCGTACTCAAATCCCCGCAGCTCCGACAGCAGTACCCGATGGTTCGGATACTGCAACCCCCGCGCCGACAGACCCAAATTCAGCCGGTCAATCAGCTTGGTCTTGCTTTCCGCCCCGAAGCTAAACCGCTCCACCGTCGGCGCACTGCGCCCCAGCCCCAGCGCCTTCCCGATCTCCGTCTGCAAAGTCTCCGCCAGCGGGTCCCCAATACTATTCCCGTCCGCCAGTATCCGCCACGGCCCAAACCGCGCACAGATCGCTCCCACCTCTCGCGCCTGCGTCTCCCAGCCCGTTCCCTGCCACCGCTGCATAAACACCAGCCGCGCGGGCCGCTGCGTCGCATCCACCACCGCCACCACCGTGAAGTCGAGCTTGCGCCCCCAGTCGATCCCCACCGTGTACAGCCGCCCCGCCTGCGGCTCGGACACAATCTGCCCGTCCCGCACCGACACCCCCGGCAGGTCCGCGATGGCCGCATCAATATCCCCGTCCCGGAACACCGCCCCGAAGTCGTCCACAAACTGCGCTCCGAACTCCTGCGCGTACATCGACTCCCCCAGCTCCTCCCGCTGGGCTTCCAGAAACGCCTGATTGATATGCGGATTATCCGACGTCGGACACTGAAAGCTCGCACAACTCACCAGCCCCGCCCCGTCTTCTGGCTCCCTCTCCTTGCTGAAGGAGAGGGTGGGGGTGAGGTTCTTTTCTGGCTCGGCTCCTAACTCTGGCTCCCCCAGAATTGGGGGCTGGGGGGCGATCCCCCGCGCATACATGCGGTAATACGCCGACCGCCGCCCCGCCGGCGACGATGCCAGCGTGTAATCCCCGCCCTTGTCCGCCAGCATCGGCAGCAGCACATCCGTCAGCACCGTGTCTGGGATGCGCGACGCCTCATCGGCCACCACCCGGTGCGCCCACAGCCCCCGAATGCCCCGCCCATCCCGCCCCGCCGTCCGGCAATGGATCGAGACCTGTTCCCACGGAGCCTGCCCCGGCCACGTCAGCACAATCGACAGCGACGGCCTTTGCCGCACGACAATCTCCCGCCCCGCCACCGCCGGGTGCGCCCGTCCGTCCGGCCCGCGCCAGTCCCAGGCATCCAAGAGCCGCGCCAGCACCTCATTCCCCAAAAGCCGCGCCTGCGCGTCCGTAGGAGCCACCACGAGCTGCCGACAGTCCCGCTCATCCAGAGCCAGCGTGGCAATATCCAGCGACAGCGCTTCCGTCTTTCCCCAGCGCCGCCCACACGCCGCCACCCGCACCTGCGCCGGACAGCAGAAGAACCGCGCCTGCGCCGGGTGGGGCGACCATTCCCAGAGCTGCCGCGCCAGTCCCAGCCGCCGCGCCGCCGACTCCGCCCGCCCGGCCCCGTCCCGCCACATGGCGTTCGCCTCCGGTTCAGCCAACTGTATGCTTTCTTCCATACCAAAATTATACCCCGCCTGCATCGAGTGCAGGCGGGGCAAGCCTCCGGTTCCCCATTATTGGAGGCTACGGGCCGATCTTCTCATCCGCCCGCATCCGCACTGCCGAGCAGTGACTCCAAAATGCTGCGCTCTTCCTGGGGCAGTTCCAGCAGAATGCGCGGGTCCGGTGGGTCGCCAGAGTCACGGTAGCGAACCGCCGTGTCCATCAGTCGCAGGGGCAGGCGAAGTTCGGCCTTCCCTGCGGCGGCAGCTTCCCATCTTTCATGCCAAAACACGCGGGCGGCAGAGCTGATTTGAGGTGAGAGCAGGTCAGGGAGCGCCGCTGTCAGTGCCTGCCCCAAAATCAGATCGCTCCCATACTGGAGATACAGCGCAGCCAGCGTTTCTGTCCTCGTCTGCCACTGTGCTTGTTCCCCCGCCAGCAGATGCCGCACGGCAAGTGTTGTAAAATCCACTAGCTCTTTTGGCTTGTCTTGAAACTGTGGCAGTAGATCGCTGACCGCTTCGAATGCTTGGGACCAACGCCCCAAATGCAGCAGCGTTTCGGTACGGTTGAGATGAAATATAACATTGTTTGGGTCTAATTTGATTGCATGCTCATAACTTTCCATTGCTTCCTCAGCGCGTCCGAGGCGGCGTAACATCAAGCCACGGCATTCCCAGGCGTCAACGTGCCGCGAATCTAGTGCCAATGATTGGTCGAAAGCCGCGAGAGCTTCATCATAGCGCTCTAAATTGCTCAAACCAAAGCCCTTGAAGAACCAAGATTCGCCGGGGTAAAGGCTGAGTGTTAGAGCTTGCTCGTAAGTGGCTAACGCCTGCTCGTGACGGCCCAAATAGGTTAGCATTACGCCCTTATTGAATAATGAGGCAATATCTTTTGGGTTCAATAACAACACACGCTCAAGCGCGGAAATCGCCTCCTCGTAGCGATTAAGTTCACTGAGGTGTTCTGCCACCATAATCCAATCTGACGCATCGCTTCGAATGGCAGTAAGGTCCTCCCGCACTTCCAGTGCCTTCTCATGGTTTCCTTGCTCAAAAAACAATCTCCAATCTTTCAGACAAGCCGCCACACGCGGGTCTTCTTCCGTTTCAGACCGCCGCAGTGCTTCGCGTAAATGCGTTTTGGTCAGCCACGCATTCGGCGGCAGAAAGGTCAGGCGGCGCTCTAAATCTTCACGAGTACACCATAGGCGCAGGAAGTCAACGAACAGCCGGATCGGTTCACCGCGCTGCTTCTTGACTTCCAAGCACAGGCGCATCAGCGGTTCCTGAAGCTCATACAAGGAGTCGCGGCCAATCGGCTGGGCGCGGACATAGCCCCGGTCGCGCAGCCCTTTAAGCTGACTGGAAATGGTCTGATGGGTGGAAAAGCTGCGAGCGGCAATCTCTTTGACCGGGATCGCCCCACGGGCATCGCTCAAAATCTCAACGATTTTGCGCTGCAAGGGCGACAGAGAACGCATCTTGGACTGGTAGTAGGGCGTCAGCTCATCCAGCATTTTCAGGAAAGGGGCGACCAGTTCGTCCAGGGCCTCACGGGTTAGAAACTCAGAAAAGATGACATACACACGCGGGCTGCCTCCGGCCAGATGATGAACGGCCCGCACCCGCGCCCGACCGGCGGATGTATGCAGGAATGCTGCCAGCGGTGCATCTTCTTCAAGCTGCGCTATCTTGGTCAAAAGCAGAATGGCATCCTCCAAACTCAGCCCCGACAAATGCTGCGTGCGAAAAAAGTTGTAAAAAGGAGCCGTCTGCCGCGAGACACCACTGAACAGGCTTTGCGAAGTCGCCAGAATGGTGGTAAAGCGCGTGTCCTGAAGAAACGCCCGGAACCGCTTCTGCCCTTCGACGCCGATGCCGTCAAACAAATCGTCCAAATTTTCTGCCAGCAAAAGCAGCGTCCGCTCCCCGACAATCTCGCGCAGCAGGTCCCGCGCTGTCTGCTCGGCAGCCGCCTCCGTCTGCGCCGCCAGGACGGCGGCCAAGCGCGGCTCTAGGGCCGGGTCTTCTTCCGCCAAAGCACGCAAAATGCGCTGAAGCACGTCTAAAAACGAGGATACCCCCCATTCCTCTTCCCGGAGCCAGGCGACTCGCAGATGGTCCCGCAGGTCGTCCATTGCCCGAAGACGGTGGAAAATCAGTGAGACCAGGTGCGTTTTGCCAATGCCGCGTGGACCGACAAACAGCGTGTGCGACTTGCCAGCAGTTAGCAGACTTTCTCGAATCAGGGCCACCGTGCGCTCGGCTTCGCGTTCACGCCGAACAAAAATTGCTTCCAGCGCCTCTGGGGGCATCAGGCTTGGAGTAAAACGGGATAAAAACGCGCTTTTCATGGGGTTTCCTCGGGGGCAGACAGTCCGCGCTGGAGCCGCCAGGAGCGCTGAATGAGCGGAAAACGAAAGCTGAATGCGCCGTTGCGCTCCTGAACAAGATAGTGATCGCGCTGCAGCAGCACCAGCATGTCTCGTGCCCGCTCTTCCTCGTCCGTGGCTATCTTTGCCTTGAGCTGATTGAACAAGTCGGCAAACACCAGCGGATGCGGGGATGAAGCCACGAGATCAAGCAGGGCCAGTGCGAAACGGCGGTCTTCCAGGTCAGTGTAGTACGTATTGATGCGCTCTCGGTAGTGACGCATATGCCAGCCGTCCTGGGGGTCGGTCAGACAATTCTCAACTAACTCAGCCACGGAAGAAGGACTGGCTGCCTCGCCGCTTTGCGCGATTCGATCTACAACAAACTGAATATAAAAGGCATTGCCGTCGCAACTCTGCGCGATCTCCCGAGAGGTGGCTGGCAGATCGTCGGTGACAATGCCTTCCCCCTGAAGCAGCTTCTGAGCCACTTCCTGCGCGTATTCGGGGGAAAGCGTTGGCACGTCCACCAACTTCATGTCGTTGGTGGGCGCATTGGCATACCCGGCTTTCTTGAACGACGTAATGACATTGTGCAGACCAATGGAGCCGGTGAACACCATGCGTACATTCTTGTGCTGGTTCCGCATCTGGCGGAGCGTATCTAAAACCTCCATCGCCGCACTTTCATTCACGGTGCGAGCGATGTCGTAGATCATGTAGGGCAGCTCATCCCAGAACAAAATGATCCTTCGTTCCTGATGCTCCGAAAGGTCGGCTATCGTTGCCGTCAGCAATTCCTTCCAGTGAGACTGAGGAATGTTTTCTGGGAGTTTCAGCAGTGTTCCCACCTGAATACCTCCCAGTTGCCTGACAAAATTCTGCATCCGAGTGCCCGCCTTTTGCAGTGTGCTCAGGTACTGCTCGACATCCTGATAAACATTTTTAGCGAACTCTAAAGGGGTCTTGATGCCTTCCAGGTCTCGATAAATCGCCAGCGTACCCGCAGGTGCTTCTGCCTGCATCTTCCAGATCATATTTGTCTTGCCAATACGCCGCTCGGCACTTAAAATTACACTCTGATTTTCCAGCGTTCGCCAGATCGACGCGATCAGCTTGTCTCGGCCAATCACTTCTTCCGGGGCAAGCTGCCCACCAGGATTTACTCTCATCAGATTTTCCTTTTACTTGATGTACGTTAATTAGAGTGTACACTATAATTAACGTATATCAAACAGGAGCAAGCGATGAACGTCTTCGAAATGTCAGACGAAAGACAGGAAGCCAGTCAACCCCCGGCCCGCCGCTGCGTTCGCTGCGGCCAGCCGATCCACCCGCGAAAGGACAGTTGGAAAATGAAGAACCAGGACATGCAGCACGTCACTTGCCCCGCCGCCCCGGAGGACCAGACGCCCGAAGTCAAAGCGACCCCGGCCCCGGCTGCCGCCGCGCCCGTGTACCTCTCGATGGATGAAGCCGCCTTGCTCCTGCGCGTCAGCAAAGGCACCATCCGCAACCGCATCAAGTCCGGCGACCTCCCCGCCAAGCGCCTGAAGGGCGGTCAGACCGTGCTGGTCGAAAAGCAGGACGTGCTGGCCCTCTTAGAAGACATCGTGCCCGGCATGGAAATCTAGCGGCACGGCTTCTTAATCCTCCCTTTAGGGAGGACCCCAGCGCAGCGGGGAAGGTAGGTCTCTTGTTCCCCCATTATTGGGGGCTAGGGGGTCCCAATCCGGCTTCCCCAGAATTGGGGGCCGGGGGGCGATCTTCTCTGCAAGCCCTTGACAAATACAGATAAAATCTGTATAATAAGAGTATGGCAAACACAGATACCGAAGCGGGCGGAACGGAAGGACGGCGGCGCGGGCGCGTGCCGTCCGGGGCCGAGCGCGTCAAAACCACGCTGCTGCTGGATTTGGACACAGTGGAGTGGGGGAAGCGGGAGCCGGGCGGCCTGTCCGAAATTATCCGGCGGCTGCTCCGGCAGGAGTTCGAGGCACAGGCAAACAAGGAGACAACGACATGACCACAGGGACGAAACACACGCAGACACTCGGCGCGGTTCTTTACACCCGCGTCTCGACCGGGGACCAGGACAAGAACGGAACCAGCCCCGAGACCCAGCTTGACGCCTGCCGCAAGAAGGCACTGGCGCTCGGCCTGCCCATCATTGCCGAACACCACGACGGCGGCGTGTCCGGCGGCTACCTGCTGTCCCGCCCCGGCATGCAGGCGGCACTGGCCGAGATACTCACAGGCCGCGCCGACACCCTCATCTGCGCCAACATCAGCCGCTATTCCCGCGACGTGGAACACCAGCAGGCCATCAAGAAAGCCGTCAAATCCGCCGGGGGCCGATTGGTCTTCTGCGACATGGACTTTGACGACACCCCCGAAGGCGATCTGGCCTTTGGCATCATGGGCGGCTTTGCCCAGTACGAAAAGGCCGTCATCAAAGACCGCACCATGAAGGGCAAGCGCAAGCGGGCCGAAGAAGGCCAGCAGCCCCAGCGCAGCACCCCCGCCTACGGCTACCACATCGTCACCAATGCCCAAGTGGAATGTGGCCTGTACCCGCCCGAAATGCGGGGCCGTTACCTTGTCATCGAGGAAGAAGCCGAGATCGTGCGCGAGCTGTTCGCCACCTATGCCGAGGGAACCGGCGGCTTCGCCCCTCTGGCCAAGCGGCTGAACGCCCGACGTATTCCCGCTTCACGGGGCGGCGTGTGGCACCCCGTCTGCGTAGCCATTATTCTGCGGAACCCCGTCTACAAAGGCCAGCCCGCCTATGGACGCACGGCACGTTCGCTCGGCGAGGCCGGGCCGGATGACCGCAACAGCTACACCGGAGCGCCCCTGATCCGTCCCCGTGCCATTGAGACGCCCGGCAAACAGCCCGTCCCGCTGACTGCGCCGCCGCTTGTCTCCGAAGAAGTCTGGGACATCGTTCAGTCCCGCCTGTCCGAAAACAGGGCCAGGATCGTCGGCAGTCCCAAACTGGCCCGGATGCTGACCGGACGCATCTTCTGCCCCTGCGGCCACCGCGCCGCCATCGTCGGCTGCCGGAAGGGCAAAGCCTACCAGTGTGCCGCCGAGTGCAAACACCGGCAGTTGCATGGCGCTTCCCTCTGTCAGAATGCCACCTACTCCCTGCCACGGACCGAGAAGAGCGTCATCCAGTCCCTGCAAGAAGCCGCCACCCACCCCGAAATCATTGCCGCCGCCGCCCGCGCCTACACCGAACAGCAGGGCCAGACCAGCACCGGGACCGACACCCTGCGCCGCGACCGCACCCAGCTAGACACCGCCCTCGCCCAGATCAAGCAGCAGGAAGCCGCCGCCGTTCAGGCCCAGATCGCTGGCATTCAAGCCGGAGCCAGCCCCGACGCCTACGCCGCCGTCTTCGCCGACCTCGCCGCCCGCCGCAAAGACCTGGAAAACCAGCGCGGCGCGATCACCCGCAAACTCGGTCAGGAGCCAGGCAAAAAAACAGGGGCAGAAGGCCGAGGAACACAGTCCCCCAAACCCTCCACCCCTGCCCGCGACGCCGCTTTAGCTCAAACCGCCCTCGCCGACACCGCCCGCGTCCTCGCCTCCGAAGCCATTGAGGGCCGCGATAAACGCGACCTCATCGCCCGGCTCATCGACCGCGTCGTCTGCCAGCCCGGCGGCTCCGACATCTACTACTTACCCGGCGTCTTCCCCGCCGCATCCGCAATTGCAAGCTCGACGCTCACTGAATTGATACAATAGCGCTGGCCGGTGGGGGCGGGGCCGTCTTCGAAGAGGTGGCCGAGGTGGGAGCCGCAGCGGTGGCAGGTGGCTTCGGTGCGGCGCATCCCGAACGAGCGGTCTTCGTGCAGGTCTACCGTGCCGGGCTTGGCGTCGTAGAAGCTCGGCCAGCCGCAGTGGGAGTCGAACTTGGTGCTGGACTCGAAGAGTTCCAGACCGCAGGCGGCGCAGACGTAGGTGCCGCCGGTTTTAGTGTCCACATACTTGCCGGTGAAGGCCCGCTCGGTGCCTTTTTCGCGCAGGACACGGTACTGCTCGGGGGTCAACTGCTCGCGCCATTCGGCTTCGGTTTTGGTGATTGTGTCGGTCATCATAGGTCTCGCTTTCCGTGTTGGGTGTTAGTGTTTAAACACGCGGGCGGGGGAGAAAGTTCACGACTCGGAGGCGGACCAGACGGCCATCAGGCCCGGTTCGCGGTTCGCCCAGGCGTAGTAGGGGATAGCGGTCACCGGCGCAGGGGCGCTGCCGTGCAGGACAGTGACGCCGTTCAGCAGATCGGGGACGAACTCGGGCGCGGCGGGCAGGCGGATGTCACGGATGTCGGTGTCCGGGTTGTCAGCGGCCTCGAAGCAGTAAACCAGCGGGCCGCGTCCCAGCGCCGCCTGGCCGCGCTGAGAGGTGGCGCGGGGATGGCCGACTTCCCGGCGCACAAGCAGGGGCAGGGTGAGGGTAAGGGTACCGCCCTCGGCCCAGTCGCGCTCGACACGGGCATACGTGCCGGGGGTGGGGGCAGTCTGCGCCTCGCCATTGACCGCCAGCGCCGCGCCGCCCGCCCAGCCGGGGACACGCAGATACAAAGCAAGGGGGCCAGCCGTGCCGACGGTAAAAGTCACCGTGCCGTCCCAGGGGTAGTTGGCGGTCTGTGTCAGCAGCGCGGTGCGGCCACCCGGCAGGGCAGGGCGGCGTGGCTGTCGGCATAGAGGTGGACATAGACGGCCCCAGCAGCATCCGTGCCGTAGAAGTAGCCGGGAAGCTGCGCCAGCAGGCGGGCGACATTGGGCGGGCAGCAGGCACAGCCAAACCACGCCTGACGCCGATGCCGCCCGTCGTCAGCCATCGGGTTTTGATAAAAATACTCGGTCCCGGACAGCGACAGGCCGGACAGGAAGCCGTTGAACAAAATACGCTCCATCAGGTCCGCGTACTTCGCGCCGCCGTCCAGTTGCAGCATCCGGGCATTCCACATCAGGCTGCCAATCGCCGCGCACGTCTCGGCATAGGCGCGGGCGGGCAGCTCGTAGTCAGCCCCGAAGTCTTCATCGCGCCAGCGGCAGCCGATGCCGCCGGTGACATACATCTGCGCTTTGGTCATGTTGTCCCACAGCCGGTCCAGCGTGTCTTTCAGCGCCGCTTCGCCGGTCTCGGAGTAGACATCCGTGGCCCCGGCGGCCAGATACACGCCGCAGACGGCATGACCCTCCATGCGGGCATAGTCCCGGTAGTGCAGGTACGGGTAAACCGCGCCGTTCATGCGCCCCATGCCGAGGCGCGAATCAATCTGATGCTGCGCCTCTTTCAGATACCGCTTATTTCCCGTGATGCGAGACAGTTCCACCAGCGGCATTTCAATCTCGGGGTGCCCGTCTACCCCGTGAAGCTGCTCCGCGCCCGGTCCGAACGTGTCGCAGATCAAATCCGCAAAGCGCGTTGCGACGTCTAATAACTGCGCGGAGCCGGTGACGCGGTGATGCGCGACGGCGGCCTGGAACAGATGCCCGGCGCAGTACAGCTCATGCTGGTTGTTGAAGCCTAAATTGAGCGTCGTCCACCGCTCCGGGGCACGCTCAAACGTAAAATGCGTGTTCAGGTAGCCATCCGGCTGCTGCGCGGCTTCAATCTCGTCCACAGCGGTCTCTACCAAAGCCCGCAGGGCAGGGGAGTCGCCCGACGCCAGCGCCCACGACGCCCCTTCCAGCCACTTGTAGACATCCGAGTCGCTGAACCACATCCCCTGAAACTCCAGACCCGTTTTGCGGCCCGACGCCCGCCGGAAGTTGTCCAGCGCCCCGGTGTCTTCCAGATGCTGAAACTGCGACGGCAGGGTGGTCTCGCGGTTGATTTTCAGACGCGGCTCCCAGAACGAATCGGTCAGCGTCACCGCGCTGACGGGCACTTGCCGCAGGCGGGCGGCGGGGCTGTGTTCGGTGTCCAAAATCACAGAATCGGGTAGGGTGGTCCTAGGGGACGTATTCATAAGGAGTGTGTTCCTAAAGGGTGGGGCAGCGTTGATACGCAAAGTGTAGCAGAGAACTCAGAAGTTTGCAAGCGGGAATAGGGGCGCGGAGGAACGAGGGGTTGAAACCCCTGGCCAGGAGGCGCAGACGCCGGGAAGCCAAAGAATAAGACAAGCCAAAGAGTTTAAAGACGCAAGGCTTGGTCCGCTATCCGATTGGCCGCCCGGCGCGAAGCGCCTTCCAGCGAGCGGTTTTAACCCCTCGTCCTTTGCCTTCCCCACACCTGCCTCGCTTTGCCCAATGCGGGGTACAATAATCATATGGACACTCCTTCTCCCGCAGACGCTCCGGCGGACGCCCTGATTTTATTTTCTCACGGCTCCCTGCTTTGCGGCGCGGGCGAGGCGCTAGAGGCTCACGCCGGACGCTTGCGGCAGACCGGGCAGTGGCCGCTCGTGACAGTCGGCTACATGAACTACTCGGAGCCAACGTTCTCGCAGGCCGTGGCCGACTGCGCGGACGCGGGCGCAAAGCATATTCTGGTGCTGCCGTTTTTTCTCATCCCCGGCTACTTTGTCACCAAGACCCTGCCGGAACATCTCAGCACGGCTCAGGCAGCCCACCCAGACATCACGTTCACCGTCGCCAAAGCGTTGGGCTACGACCCCAGCTTGGCCGATGCCCTGATTGCCAGCGCTCAGGAGCCGCTCGGGCCGGACCAGTGGCGCGATGACCTGACCGCCGCCGCGAGGGGCTGCCGCGCCCGCCCGGACTGTCCCCTGTATGCCACGCCCAACTGCCCCCGCGTGCCCGCGCCCAACACGCCCGCCCGGCCTTTTGTTGAGTAGAAAGAAGTTCCGATGAAAACTGCCCTGCTGGTGATGGTTCACGGCTCGCCCCGCCCCATCGCCAATACCGATATGTTCAAGGTCGTGGAAGAGGTGAAAGCGCGAAACGTCTTTGACCACGTCGCCGTCGGCTTCATGGAATGCAACGAGCCGACCATCGCCGACTCCGCCGACGCCTGCGCGGCGTCCGGGGCGGAGCGCGTCATTGCCGTGCCGTACTTCCTGCACACCGGCACGCACGTTGCCGATGACCTGCCGACGCTTCTCGACGAAGCCCAGGCGCGTCACCCGCACATTCAGTTCCAGATGGGCCGCTATTTAGGCACCTCCCCCGTCGTTACAGAACTGCTCGCCGCCCGCGCTGAAGCCGCACTGACGGCTGTTTGAGAATATTGAAACCTCAAGAAAAAGCTTGACAAAGCCGAAAGATAAGGTATAATAGCTCCAACACCCCCCCGGCGCGTTCGCCCGCCGGGTAGCACAGCCACCCCGCAAGGGGTGGCTGTAGCCTTATGGGCCTCTTCATTGTGTGTCTGTTCGACCAATACCCCCATGATCACCAATGTTTACGTGGACACTTTTAATCTCTACTACGGGCTGCTCAAAGGAAGTTCGTATCGCTGGCTTGATATAGCGGCACTTTGCCAGATAGAACTTCCGACCAACCAAATCAATAAAATCCGCTGCTTCTCGGCGCGTGTGATTGCACGCCCTGGTGACCCAGATCAGCGCAATCGTCAGAATGCTTACTTTCGTGCATTGGAAACAACGCCCAATTTGACAATGCATTTAGGCCACTTTCTGGAAAGTGAAGTCAATATGCGGCGCGTGACGCCGGATGCTTTGGGCAATAAATATGCCCTGGTTAGAAAGACAGAAGAGAAAGGCTCGGACGTCAACTTAGCCTCTTACTTGCTGCTTGACGGGTTCAATAAAGACTACGAAGTGGCAGTTGTCATCACAAACGACTCTGATTTGGCAGAACCTATTCGGATAGTTCGCCAGGAACTCAACCTGCGTGTTCTTGTCTTGCATCCCTGCAAAACGGCTGATCCCGCCCGAGGTATTACGGCAGGGCGCGTCAGCGTAGAATTGCAGCGATCTTCTACAAAATCTCTTGTCATCAAGGAAGCCTCTCTGGCGGCCAGCCAGTTTCCACCTACCCTTCAAGACGCACAAAACCGAACCATCACAAAACCAAGTGGCTGGTGAAAACTGGTAAGAAAGACCCGATTGCTTATGCCGTATCGCTTTACTGCCCTTTCCGCCGCGCTCTGCGGCCTGCTGCTGCTTTCCTCGCCCGCGTTCGCACAAACACCGGTTCCCGGACACGGGGTAGATGTCTCTACCATCGACCCGAGCGTGCAGCCCTGCTCGGACTTCTATCAGTATGCCAACGGCAAGTGGCTGGCTGACAACCCTATCCCTGCGGACAAGACCTCCTGGGGCGGGTTTTCCGAGATTTCCGAGCGCAACACCGCCGTTCTGCACACAATTTTGGACAGCCTCGTGGCCGCGCCGCCTGCCCCCAAAGGCAGCGTCACCCGCAAAGTCACCGAGTTCTACAAATCCGGCATGGACACGGCGCGGATTGAGACGCAGGGGGCAAAGCCGCTGGCGTCCGAATTTGCGCGGATAAACGCTGTGCGCGATGTCCCAACGCTGGAAGCCGAAATCGCCCGCCTGCACTCGCTGGGCATCGGCACGGCCTGGAGCTTCGGGGTGGGGGCCGACGACAAGGACAGCACCCAGAACATCGCGCAGCTCGGGCAAGGTGGATTGGGGCTGCCGGACCGGGATTATTATCTTCTCACCGATGCCAAGTCGCAGGCGACCCGCGCCGATTATGCCGCGCACATCGCCCGGATGTTTGTGCTGCTCGGCGACGACCCCACCAAAGCCGCCCGCGAGTCGGGCGTGGTGATAGGCATCGAGACGCGGCTGGCACGGGCTTCCATGACCCGTGTGGAGCGGCGGGACCCAAACGCAACTTATCATAAGATGACCCTGGCGGCATTGGACAAGACAACGCCGGGCGTCTCGTGGAAGCCGTACTTCGCCGCACTCGGCATCCCAAACCCCGGCCCGCTGCTGGTGGCACAGCCGGTGTTCTTCGCCGAGGCCGGGCGGATGCTCCGCACCGTGCCGCTGGCCGACTGGAAGACCTACCTGCGCTGGGATTTGATCCACGGCACGGCGTCGTATCTGTCCGACGACTTCGTAGGCGAAAGCTTTGCGTTTTATGGCACGAACCTGAGCGGGGCCAAAGAGCAGCGCCCGCGCTGGAAGCGGGTCCTGGGCGCGACCGATGGGGCGCTCGGCGAAGGGCTGGGGGAGATTTATGTGGCCCGCGCCTTCTCGCCCGAGGCCAAAGCGCGTGCTTTAACACTGGTAGAGAACGTCAAAGCCGCCCTGCGGGACCGCCTTTCTACGCTGGAATGGATCGGCCCGGACACCCGCACGCAGGCGCTGAACAAACTGGACCACATGACGGTCAAAATCGGCTACCCCGACCGCTGGCGCGACTATTCGGCCCTGCAAATTAGCAGCCCGGACTATGCTACTAACAGTTTGGCCGCAAACCGCTTTGAGTTCGAGCGCGACTTGCACCATCTGGGGCAGCCGGTCGACCGCACCGAATGGGGCATGACGCCGCCCACAGTGAACGCCTATTACCGGCCCTCGTTCAACGAGATCGTCTTCCCGGCAGGCATCTTGCAGCCGCCGTTCTTTGACCCCGAGGCCGACGATGCCTCGAACTACGGGGCCATCGGCGCAGTGATGGGCCATGAAATGACCCACGGCTTTGACGACAAGGGCCGCCAGTTTGACGCGCAGGGCAACCTGCGCGACTGGTGGACCGCCAGCGACCGCCAGAACTTCCAGGCCCGTGCGGACTTGATTGTCAAGCAATTTGACGCCTTTGTGCCCGTGGACGACAAACATATCAACGGCCAGCTCACGCAGGGCGAGAATATCGCGGATTTAGGCGGCCTCAAAATCGCCTATCTGGCTTTTGAGAAGGCCGAAGAAAACAAGCCGCGTGTCTCCATCGACGGCTTCACCCCCGAGCAGCGTTTCTTTTTAGCCTACGCGCAGGCATGGCGGGCCAACATCCGCCCCGAGGCCCTGCGCCTGCGCCTCGCCACCGACCCGCACTCGCCCAACAAGTACCGCGTCCTCGGCCCAATTTCCAACCTGCCGGAGTTCGCCGCCGCGTTCCCCTGCCCGCCTGGCATGGCCGACAAGGCCAAAGCAGCGGCGCGGGTGAGTATTTGGTGAGGCATAAGAATAAGCAGCCGAGGGGTTGAAACCCCTCGCTGGAAGGCGAAGACGCCGGGAAGCCAAAGGATAAGAGAAGCCAAAAAGTTCGGAGGCGCAGGGCTATATTCGCTATCCGATGGGCCGCCCGGCGCGAAGCGCCTCTAGCGAGGGGTTTTAACCCCTCGTATTCTGGCACTCGCGCCGCCATCCGGTATTATCTCGGAACCCGGTGGGTATACTGCGGTGTTGAACTTTTAATAACAGGCTTGGGCGGACTTCCGCCGAGGCCATTTCGCACGTCACACCGATACAGAACACGGATACAGAAAGATCACTTATGGAACTGCGCGAACTGCCGGAACTCGCGGAAGACTACCCGGCCTATGCCGCCCTCAAGGCGGCGGCAGCCGGGGGCGGCATCACACAGCTAGAGGGGCTGCCTGTGCCCGCAAAAGGCTGGCTGCTGGCACAGTTGGGGTCGGATTTGAAGCGGCCTCTGGTGGTGGTCACCTACAACGACGAGCAGGCGAGTCGCATCGCGGCGGATTTGGCCCGTTACGGCGTGGCCGAGGACGCGCTGACACATCTGGTATCGTCTACCGAGACGCTGATTTTTGCCGAGGGTGCCCCGGATTTAGCGCAGACCGGGCGGCGGGTCGCGGCTTTGCAGGCGTTGGCGACTGAGGGCACGCGCATCGCCGTCGGCTCCATTGGCGCGTGGCTTCAGCGAACGGTGCGGCCCGCGCTTTTGGTCAATCGCAACGTATCGCTGGCGGTCGGGGAGACGGTAGACATTGGCGAGTTAGAGAAGACGCTGACCGAGTTTGGCTATGAGCGCGTCGAAGCCGTGGAGCAGGCCGGGCAATGGACCCGGCGCGGCGGCATTCTGGACGTGTTCCCGGCGACCGCCGAGCGGCCTCTGCGGATAGACTTCTTCGGCGATGATGTGGAAAGCATCCGGCCCTTTGACACCGAAACGCAGCGGTCAGTGGGCACGTCGCAGGCGCTGACGCTGGCCCCCGTGCGCGAAATCCCCTACGAAGACGCGGCGGTTCAGACGGCCACGGCGCGGCTGCTGAAAGAGCTGCCCGCCCGCGCCGCCGCCCTGCGGAAAGCCAACGAAGAAGGCCGGGGCGGTGAACACGCGGAGCATCTGGAAGAGCGCGTGGAGGGCGATGTGGCCCAGCTTCGCGCCGGGGCGTACTTCGACGACATGGAGTATTACCTGCCGTATCTGTACCCCGATGCCGTGTGCGCTCTGGATTATCTGGCCGAGGGCAGCCTGCTGATTTTGGATGAGCCGAGCCAGGCCGCCGCCCGGTGGGAGCAGCGCGAAGGCGAAATCGCCGAAATCATGGCGGCGCGGGCGGCGCGGGGCGCGTACCTGACCCCCGAAATGCCCCACGCCTGCGGCTTCGAGACCGTGACGGCGAGGGCGAAGGCGGACGGCGCGGTTTTGCTGGCCCTGCTCGGGCGCGGGCTGGACGGGGTCAAAGTCGGCACGTCCATCCCGACGCAGTCCGGGGCAATGGAAAGCTTTGCCGGGCGGATGCCCGCGTTTTTTGAGGCCCTGGAAAGCTGGCTCGGCTTGGGCTTCCGGTGCGTTTTGGTCTCTGAGCAGCCGGAGCGGATGCGGCAGGTCTTGTCCGAGCGCAAAATGCCCGTGTCCCCGTCGGACCGCCTGGACACCGGCGGCGAGGCGGGCGTGTTTGTCCTCCCCGGCACGCTGACAGGCGGCTTCAAGCTGCCGGAAGCGCGGCTGATGCTGGCGACGGACACGGACATCTTCGGCCACCGGGTCCACGTCAAGCCGCCGCGCCGGGCCTTCAAAGAGGGCCTGAAAATCACGTCCTATTTGGAGCTGCGCGAAGGCGACTTTGTGGTGCATATCCACCACGGCATCGGGCGCTACGGGGGCATTTCGCGCCTGAAAGGCACCGACGGGGCCGAGCGGGATTATTTGCTCTTGGAGTACGACGGCGGCGACAAAGTCTATGTGCCGACCGATCAGGTAGACCGGGTTCAGAAGTATATCGGCTCCGCCGACTCGCCGCCGCAGGTGACCCGGCTGAATAGCGGCGACTGGGCGCGGGCCACGAAAAAGGCCAAAAAGCAGGTGCAGGAGATGGCCGGGGAGCTGATCAAGCTCTATGCCGCCCGCAAAACCGCGCAGGGCCATTCCATTGCCCCCGATACCCCCTGGCAGCAGGAAATGGAAGAGGCATTCCCCTATCAGGAGACGCCCGATCAGCTTGCCGCGATTGAAGACATCAAAAAAGACCTGGAAGACGACAAACCGATGGACCGGCTGATCTGCGGCGATGTCGGCTACGGCAAAACCGAGGTCGCTATCCGCGCCGCCTTCAAAGTCGCCAGCGCCAACCGGCAGGTCGCCGTTCTCTGTCCGACGACTATCTTGGCGCAGCAGCACTTGAAGACGTTCCGGGAGCGTCTGGCCGCCTATCCCGTTCGAATTGAAATGCTGTCCCGGTTTGTTTCCAAAGCCGACGCCGCGCAGACTCTAAAGGGCCTGGAAGAAGGCACGGTGGACATCGTCATCGGCACGCACAAGCTGCTCGGCGCAGGGGTCAAGTTCAGCCGCCTCGGGCTATTGGTGGTGGACGAAGAGCAGCGGTTCGGCGTCACCCACAAAGAGCGCATCAAGCAGATGAAAAAGTCGGTGGACGTGCTGACGCTGACGGCCACGCCTATCCCCCGCACCCTGCATATGTCCCTATCCGGCATCCGGGATATGTCGCTGATTGACGACCCGCCGGAGGGCCGGATGCCGATTAAAACGTATGTCAAAGAGTACGACGACGAGCTGGTCCGCGAAGTAGTTCTGCGGGAGCTGGACCGGGGCGGGCAGATTTACTTTCTGCACAACCGGGTGGAAAGCATTTCGCACGTTGCCGAGAAAATCCGGCGCCTCGTGCCCACAGCGCGGGTGCAGATTGCCCACGGCCAGATGCACGAAGACGACCTGGAAGACGTCATGCTCGGCTTCGCCGCCCGTGATTTCGATGTGCTGGTCTGCACCACGATTGTGGAAAGCGGTCTGGACATCGGCAATGTCAACACGATCATCGTCGACAACGCCGACCGGCTTGGCCTCGCGCAGTTGTACCAATTACGGGGCCGCGTAGGCCGCTCCCGCCGTCAGGGGTATGCGTACCTGCTGTACCGCAAAGACAAACAGCTCACCGAAGTCGCCGAAAAGCGTCTGGGCGCATTGCGTGAGTTCCAGGAGTTAGGCAGCGGTTACAAAGTCGCCCTGCGCGATTTGGAAATACGCGGCGCGGGCAACATCTTAGGAGCCGCGCAGTCCGGCACGGTGGCAACCGTCGGCTTCGATTTGTATACGCAGCTTCTGTCGCAGGCTATCAACGAGATGAAGGGCGAGCCGGTCGAAATGGAGTTCGAGCTGCCGAGCGTCACCCTGCCTTTGGATGCCCTTATCCCGACAGTTTATGTGCCGAGCGAGGCCGAGCGCATTTTGATGTACAAGAAGCTGACAGCCGTGCGGAAATTAGAAGACGTGCAGCGCATTCAGGAAGAGTTCGAGGACCGCTACGGTGACCCGCCGCGCCCGGTCTGGAACCTGCTGTCCCTGCTGCGCCTGCGCCTGCGCTGCAAAGAAGTCGGCATCAGCGCCGTCACCGCCGAAAAGCGCCGCGTCGCCGTCCGCTTCACGGGAACGCACTTGACGCAGGACGCCATTCGCAAGCTGTCCCGCACCTATATGCAGCATCAGTTCCTGCCCGATGTGGCGTTTCTGGCGACCCCGGACACGCCCGCCCGGATGCTGACGTCGGTGGAGGAAATGGTGGAAGTCTTGGCAAAAGCTTTGCCGCCCAAATTGGAAGAAATCAAGCGCCCGGCCCCGCGCCCCCCAATCCGCGCCGAGCGCGAACAGGCCGCCGCCGCACCGCCTGCCGACAAGCCGAAGCCCAAGCCCGCCCCGGCCAAGCCAAAGCCGCCGAGCGAGTCAGACGAAGCCCAGTCACGCAATCTGGTCACCAACCAGATTTCATCCCGCCGACGCGGGACCTACACACGCGGACGCAAATAACACAACAAATAACACAAAAAGCCCTCCCGGAACTGGGAGGGCTTTGTTCTGTCTGCAAGCTGCCGACGACAGTGTCAGCGCAGGACGGATGAAATCAGTGTGACTGCGCCCGCAGCGGCGCAGGTCAGCAGCAGGGTCAGCAGGGCATAGTTGAACCACTTTCCTGCCGGGTCGGCGTAAACGCTCCTTCGGGACGCCCGAAAGACAGGCGCGGGTGCCTCGGAGGCTTCCGGGGCGGGGGATGCAAAGCGGAGCGGCTTGCCGTCAATCATCGGCAAAGCGGGCGGGGCGGACGGCTGTGCGAGCAGGTCAGGCGGGGCGGCTTCCTCAGAAGCGGTCTGTTCTTCAGGGCTAAGGGTCTCGGTCAGTGTGCGTGCCATTATGGTCTCCGTGGGTAGTAGTCTGGCACCGCGAGAGTTGGAAAAAACCTCATGCGGCACAACGCTGTGTCTTGCGTCAATGAGTGTGACACGCCATGCCAAAAAAAGTTGCCTGTCTCAGAAATTATTTTATTGACGTCCTCCAGGATGCAGCTTCGCCGCCCGTCCGCGCCCGCACAAATCAGCCGCCGCTTCGGGCCACTCGGGATAAGCAAACGTAAACCCGGCGTCTAAAAGACGGCCCGGCACGACGCGGCGGCTTTTCAGCACCAGCTCCGTCTCAGTCCCCATTGCCCAGGCCCCGAGTTCCAGCATTGCGCGGGTCGCGGGCAGGCCAAATCGGACGCCGGAGGCATGACGCAGGCCGCGCATGAAATCCGCGTAGGGCAGCGGGTGCGGGGCGCACAGGTTGACCGGCCCGGCAAAGCGACTGTCGGCCAGCAGCAGGCGCACGGCGCTTACGAAGTCTTTCCCGTGTATCCACGAAACATACTGCCGCCCGCCTGCCACCGGGCCGCCGAGGCCGTGCCGGACCAGCCCCAGCAGCACATCAAAAATGCCGCCGTTGCCGAGGCTCATGGTCATCGCCGAGCGCAAAATCACCTTGCGCGTGCCGGGCGTCTCTGCCGCGTTCAGTGCCTCTTCCCACGCTTTCGCCACGCCAATACTGAACCGCCACGTCTCCGGCGCGTCCGGTTCGTCCCCGCCAAGAATGCCCGTTGCTTCGTCGTTCGGCGCGTCCAGGCGGTGCGCGTAAATCGTCGCCGTCCCGGCCTGAAGCCACACCGGCGGCGGGCGCTTGGCCCGCCCAATGGCCTCTCCCACCACCCGTGTCGAATCCACCCGTGAGTCCAAAATGGCTTTGCGATTGGCGGGTGTATACCGGCAGTTGACCGAGCGCCCGGCCAGATTGATCACAGCATCCGCGCCGTCAATCTCGGACGCCCACGCGCCGAGCGTTCTGCCGTCCCACTCCACTGTGCGCCACGGCGTTTGTGTGACCGTGCGGCTGAGTACCACGACTTCGTGCCCTTCGGCGTGGAATGCTGTTGCCAGCAGCGTTCCCACCTGCCCGCTTCCGCCGGGAATGATGATTTTCATGTGGTTTAATGTTCTCCAAGAAATAGCAGCGTTAGTCCAAGCGCAATCTGATAAACCAGCGCCACACCCGCGCCCCAGGCGGCGCTGTAGAACGCCATCTTGACCCAGCGGGCCTTCACCCATCGGCTAATCGCTGCCAGTATCAGCAGCAGCGCCACCGGCACCACGAGCAGTGGCGGTATCGCCCAACCCACTGCCGAAGCGAACAGGCTGACGCTCGCAGTGATGCAAAAACACAGAAGGTTCAGGACGCAGCGGACAACAATCGTGAAGACCGATGGGGGCGCCTCCGCGCTTTTCGCGGCTGTTTCTGCCTGGGGCGGCCAGTCCGGCGCATTGGGGGGCGGCGGCCAGACGGGGTTGTTGTCAGTCATAACAGATACTTCTTCCATTCTTCCGATTCAGCGAGGCGCTTGATTTCGCAGGCTCGGGCCTCGTCCACAGCCTTCATGCGCCCGCGCAGCACCACGCAGTCTACAAGTGCACCAAGCAGGCCGAGCGGACTCTGGAACGAGAACGTATCCGTGAAGCGCGTCTGCCCGCCGCCCCTGTCTTCAAACGTATACACATGGCCGAAGTGCGCGAATAACCCCGAGCGCAGCGTGTCCGAAAAGCCATTTGGGTAATCGAACGCCGTGATCTCGGTAGTGAGCCGAAAGCGCATCCCGAAGAAGCGGGCGGACCAGGTTGTCCAGTCCCCCAGACCAGACAGCCCGGACACGCGCCCGGCGACCGCTTTGCCGCTGATTGGCCGGGCCGTCAGGGTATGAACATCCACGCTGCGGGTGAGGTCAAAGCACCGCTGTTGTGGCGCGTGGATGATAATTTGTGTGTGCAGTCTGACCATGCAGCAGCCCTCTTGTATTGATGTCCCGCAGGCCGTGGTACGTCCATTCGTAGCACCCGCCGCTCGTGCGAAAGGCGCTGTCCAGCACCGCGTCGCCCGCCTGCCACTCTGCCAAAAGCGGGCTTTGAAGCGCAAGCACGTCCAGCGGCGTGTAGCCGTGGTCTTCTTTGTGCAAATCCACCATCGTAAGCTGACCGGGATAGCGCGACGGGCCGTAGCTGGCAACCCCTTCGGCGATAAACGCGCCGAAGTCGGCGCACGAATCAAACAGCGCAGAAGACGTGTCTTCCGCCTTGCGGACGGTCGCGCCAAACTGATACCGGTCCTCGCCCGTGACCGAGATTTGCGTCTGCGCCTCCCCATGCATAATCTGCGCGTCAGCATACGGGTGGCGGCAGGAAAATCCCAGACTGGTAAACCACGCCCCGAACGGCGAGCTGGTCTGCCGGGTTTCCACAAACACGGCAGGCCGGACCGCGCCGTCCGAATGGTCTAAAACGGCAAAGCGCGGGGCACAACTGATGCTGTTCAGCCCGGCCACGGTCGGCAGCGGCGCGGCGGTGATATGCCGCAGGTCCAGCAGGCAGAACGACGCCACGCCCCAGCCGCGCACCGGCAGCGGGGAAAGCCAGGGCGCAGGCAGCATCCCGGCCATTGCCCCCAGAGGCATTCGGAAGTTGAAGATGAACCGCTCGGCCAGTTCGGCCCGGACAGGAGGAATCAGGTTCATGGTGGTCTCCTTTCTTTCTGCATTTCGTCACTGAAACGGCGTGTAGCCGGGGCCGGGAGCCTCGCCGAGGGGCTGCGGGCGGCGGCCTGCTAAAGCCGTGTGGCGGATGCGGGCGAAGACGAGCAGGTTCAGGAAGTGCATTCCGCCCAGCACCAGCAGCACCAGGCCCATTTTGCCCGCCAGCACTTCAATCGCCTGCCGGGTGTCCTCAACGGGCGCATTCGTTTTCAGCGCGAGGCTGACAAAGCCCAGAATAACGAGATAAAAGCCGACGACCAGCAGATGATTGACCGACTTGGCAAGAGCCTCATCGCCCGCAAAGACATCGATCAGAAAGACGTTTCCGTTTTGGAACAGCGTCCGGGCCACCCAGATGGTGAGGCCAATGCTCAAAATCAGATAAGCGGCGTAGGTGGCGACGATCTCGGTTTGCATAACAATTTTCTCCTTTGGGCGGGTATAATGAACGTGTTCATTAGCTTGTTGATAGCACTATACCCGCAAACTTTCGGAAAATACACGTTTTAATGAACGTGTTCATAAATTATTTTTGGAGACTCCTATGGCCGCTGAAACCGAAGAGAAAATCACTAAAGCGCAGAAGACACGCGAGCATATTCTGGGCACGGCTTTAACACTGTTCGCCCGTGACGGCTACGACCAGACCACCATGCGCGACATTGCCCGCGAAGCGGACTGCTCGCTGGGGCTGGCGTATCGCTATTTTGCGCGAAAAGAAGAAATGGTGCTGGCGCTGTACGAACGCTGCACGGTGGAGCTGGAAGAAGAAGTCTCCGCCCTGCCGCCTGGCCCGCTGGCAAAGCGGTTCAGCGCGGCGATGGCGGCAGATTTTCGGCGGATGACCCCGCACCGGCAGACGATGGGGGCGCTGTTTTCGGCGGGCCTGGCCCCGGATTCGGAGGTGGCGGTGCTGGGAGAGGGTGTAAACCACATCCGGGACCGCGTGTGGGGGATTTTCCGGCAGGTGGCCGTGGGAGCCTCCGACGCGCCAAAGCCCCGGCAGATTGACGACCTGGCGACGCTCTTTTACGCCGCGCACCTGCTGATGGTGCTGTTCTGGCTTCAGGACCGCAGCCCCGGTCAGACCAAGACGCGGGAGCTGCTGGCCTTCGCCGAAGAGATGATTGGCCGCCTGCGCCCGGTGCTGGGCTTGGGGCCGGTCGCCAAGCCGCTGGCGCGTCTGGCGGGCATTGTCGGCCCCATGTTCGGGCCGTCGGCGGACAGTCCCCGTTAAGAGACCTACCTTCCTTGCTTCGCTCATTCTTCGCTTCGCAGGGTCCTTCCTAAAGGAAGGATTAGGACAAAACACGCGGGCCGTTCGCCGGGACTCTTAATCCTTCCTTTAGGAAGGACCCTGTGAACGAGGAACGAGAGAACAAGGTGGTAGGTCTAAACCTGCCAGTGATGCGGGAAGTGCGCGAGGTGCGGAAAATGGGCACGGTGCAGCGGCAAACTTAAATGCAGGCTCAGGTGCGGGCGGTGCAGGGCCGTGTGCGCCAGGGTCTTTTCAAAGGGAGCCAGCCCTAGCAGCAGCAGCGCCGTGACGGCGAAGACCTGCCGCCCGCGAGGCGTCAGAGGGCCAAGCGGGCGCGGCCCAGTGCCGGGCGGCGGGGGAGTTGTCAGGTGCGCCTGCAAGACCGCTGCCGAGGCCGCCGCAAGGCCAACGCCGGGGCGATGCACCAGGTAGCGCGGCTCCCAGTGAGTCGCAAACTTGGATTTGAACGTGTGCAGGCCCGCGAAGTTATAAACCCGGCCCATCCGCAGGTACAAAAACCGGCGGGTCAGCACCGCCGCCCGCGCTTCGCCCGCTTCGCCCGCCCCGGCCAATGGGGAGAGGCCGAGGCTGAGGGTGCGTGCCCCTTCCGCTGCGAACTGGCGGGCGGCGGAGATAATCAGAAAGTCCATAACCCCGTGCAGGGCGTCCGCCCGGCGGCGCATCAGGTCCAGAGTCCAATCGCGCCGACCATCCGTGCCAAAGGCGGGCACAAACGAGGTGAACGCCAGCATCCGTCCCGTCTCGGTATCACGGGCCACAAAATAGCGGCTTTCGGCGAACAAGGCGCTCTTGGGGTCGAACGCCCCCATCGCAAACGCGCCTTCTTTGGCACGGCAGGCGCTGCGCCAGGCCGCCGAAATCGCGTCCATCTCTGCGGTCACGCTGCCTAACGGGGGCGCGTCCGGCCCGTAGACTTCCAGCACGACGCCCGCTTTTTCGATGCGCCGCAGGTCGTTTCGAACGTTCTTGAACCGCTTGCCCGCTAAATCGTAGCCGACTAAATCAATCTGCGCGTCTTCGCCAACTTTGACGGCCCGAAAGCCAGCGGCTTTGTAGGTGTCCAGATGCTCCGGCGTCACTTGATAAAACGCAGGCGTGCGGCCTTTGCTTCGGCAAAAGGCACAAAACGCCGCAATCGCCTCCGGCGCAGCACCAGGGCTGCCGAGCGGGTCGCCCAGCGCCAGCGCATGCCGTCCGAGTGCCCGGTAGGCGACGGCCCAGCGGGGCGTTTTGGCGCTGTCCCCAAGATAACGTTTGTCGGGAAGCAGGCTGAAAAACAGCAGCGGGGCCGCGCCGTAGTCTTCCAGCAGCCGCCGCGCAATTTCGCGTCCGTCTTTCGATTCCAAACTCGCAATCGCCAGTGAGTTGCTGTTCATAGCGAGAGTGTACCACAGATTTGGCGTGGGGGCATAGCCTGCCCCCTACTTGGTGGAAGCCGATTGGGCCGTGTCGCCGCACATCTGCTTGTAGAGCTTCTGAATTCGCGCAATGTACCGCTGCGTCTCGCGGTAGGGCGGGACGCCGTGATATTTTCGCACTGCGCCCGGCCCGGCATTGTACGCCGCCATTGTCAGCGCGATCTGGTTCAGGGGAATGACTCCTCCGGCGGCGGGAGCGCCGCCGTATTTGTCCAGATGCCCGCGCAGAAGATGCACGGCGGCCCCGATGTTCTGCACGGGGTCGTAGGCATTGGTGACGCCGAGGCTGCGGGCTTCATCGGGCATAATCTGGGCCAGACCCATTGCCCCGGCATGGGACGTGGAGCGAATATCAAAGTCCGATTCGGCGATAATGGTGGCAACGACTAAACGTGGGTCCACATTGTTTTTGTCGCTGAAATACAAAATGCTGGTGGTAATCTTGTCCACATCGCTCTCGGACAAGCGCCGGTTCCAGCGGCGGACAAGGGCACGGTAGGGGCCGTAAATGGACAGCGCCCGCGCCGACAGAGCGCCCGCCGGATGCCCGGCAGCTGCACCGGAAGAGAGCGCGGCGGGGGCAGACGCGCCGCCGAAGCGGACGGTAGCCGCGCCGCGCTTAATAGAGGTGGGGCGAGGGACAGCGGCCACGCGGGCGGCTTGCGCCCGGTCAGCATTGACCGCCTCCCCTTCCGGCACGGCGGCGAGCAGCGCCACGCCCGATGGCAAAGAGGGGTCCGCCGGGGCGACCCGGAGCAGGACGCGCACCTGCGCCCCGCCGCTGAGCCACTGCACCCCGCGCAGGGCCGGGGGGACAGGAACCGTGACCGTCGTTCCGCTCACCAGCAGCAGGGCGGTTTTGTCGTCGCCCGCCGAAATGACGCCGCTGACCAGAGCCGCCGCTTCCACCGTGCGCCCGGTGTAGGCATCGGGGCGGCGCAGGATGTCCCCTGCCGACGCCGCGCCAAGCAGGGGCGTCTTGACGGCCTGACGTGCCCCCAGAAAATCGGCCAGCGGGTCGGCCTGCGTGCGCGAGGCTGCCAGAACCAGCAGGACGCCGCAGCAGACGCAAACGATATGTGTCAAAAGCGTTTTCACAGGAGTTATGATAACATAGCCTTGAGTATCTGTCAAGTTTATTTTCAGCGTTTGTTGACAATGGCTGACAATTAAGATATACTGAGCCATATTATGCCCCCGCTTCTGTGAGACCGCCGCCCGGCGGCCCCGGCACGCGGCGCGACGAGAGAGAGAACAGACAACGAATGGAGTCCGAATCCCGAGATTTGCTGACCGTCGAACAGGCCGCAGCCTACTTGCAGCTCAGTCAGTCCAGCATTCGCTCCTACATCCGGCAGGGCAAGCTGAATGCCTTTCGGATTGCGGGCAAGCGCAAGGTGCTGATCCCCCGGACCGAGCTTCTCAAGCTGCTGGAACCCGCCCGTGCCCAGGATGTAGATGCCGATGCCGAAGCCCCGGCGGATGAGACGGGCGAGTAGGCGAGGGGAGCTGCCGCCCATGACCGTGATTGAGGCTCGCACCGGCAGCCCCGGCCTGCTCGCCGAAGTGCGCGAGCTGTGGCGCTACCGGCATTTAATCCGCATACTCGCGGAGCGTGACCTGCGCGTCCGCTACAAAAACTCCGTCCTCGGCATCGGCTGGACCCTGGTGAACCCGCTGATCCAGGTGTTCGTGCTGACCGTGGCCCTCAGTTATATTCTGGGGACCGGCCCGAAAAACCTCAGCGCCTATATCTTCTGCGCGACGATTCCCTGGACCTTTTTTCAGACCTCCGTGCTGGACGCTTCCACGTCGGTGCTGGTCAAGATGCCGCTGCTGAAAAAAGTCTATTTCCCGCGTGAAATCCCCCTGATTGCCACCGTCTGCCAGAACTTCGTGCAGTTTTTGATTTCGCTGGCCCTGTTCGCCGTCTACCGCTGGGGCATCACTTCTCTGCTGTTTCAGTGGCCCGGCTGGCCGCCCCGCGAAATCTGGCTGCTGCCCTGGCTGATTGCGATTTTATTCCTGCTGACCCTGGGCACGTCGTTTTTTGTCGCCGCCGCTAATGTGTTTTACGAAGACATCAAGTTTATTCTCAGCCTCGGAATGGGCTTTTTGTTTTACTTGATGCCGATTATCTACTTTGCCGAAAACATCATCTATTCCACGCGCATTGACAGCCCGGCCTTGCGCTGGTGGGCCTACCATCTGTATCTGGCAAACCCAATGGCGTGGCTCTTGACCGCCTTCAAGCAGGTCTTTTTTGGCCGGGCGATTATCTCCAATGTCGGAGCCTCGCAGGTGCTGTACAGCGCCCCGTTTGACTGGCGGTTTCTGCTTTTAACGACGCTCACGTCGCTTCTGGTCTGCTGGGGCGGCTACACGTTCTTCAACTCCTGCAAATGGAAGTTCACGGAGCGCCCATGAGCAGCGAGACCCTGCCCGCGCTGGAAGTCAGCGGCATCACTAAAGAGTTCCGGGTGTATCACCGCACCTATGCGTCGCTGAAAAGCCATGCCGCCGCACTGGCAAAAACCCTGGTCCGGCGCGGCCCGGCGGCGGGCTATGAGACGCGCCGGGCGCTGTCGGGCGTGTCGTTCACCGTGCCGCCCGGCGAGGCCGTCGCGCTCATCGGGCGCAACGGCTCCGGCAAAAGCACGCTGCTGTCTATTCTGAGCCGTATCTACCTGCCGACCTCGGGCACGGCGCACCTGCGCGGGCGCATGGTCAGCCTCTTGGAGCTGGGCGCGGGCTTCGACCCGGAGCTAACCGGGGCGCAGAACGTCTTTTTCAGCGGGACCATTCTGGGCCTGACCGAAGATCAAGTGGCGCAGCGCTACGATGCCATTCTGGACTTTGCGGAGCTTGACCGGCAGGCGATGGACCTGCCGGTGCGGATGTTTTCCTCGGGAATGCAGCTTCGCCTCGGCTTCGCCATCGCCGTGCATCTCGACGCCGATTTGCTGTTAGTCGACGAAGGGCTGGCCGTGGGCGACGAGGGCTTTCAGGAGAAATGCTTCCGCAAGATGGAAGACTTCAAAGTGGAAGGCCGAACAATTTTGATGGTCACGCACGAACTGGACCATGTGGAGCGGCTGGCCGACCGCGTTTTGTGGCTCGACGGCGGCGTGATCCGCCGCGACGGCCCCGTCGCCGACGTGCTGGCGGAGTACCGAAAAGAGTTTGATTCTTATGTCCCCTGATGCTGCTGCTTCGCACTATGCCGAGAAAGACTCTCATTACTACGACTCGACCCGCGAGGAAGCCACCACTCTGATTGACCCACGCGGTCTGCGGGTGCTGGATGTGGGCTGCGGCAGCGGCGCGGTCGGCGTGAGGCTGAAGCGGGACGGGGCAGCCCAAGTCATCGGCATCGAGTATGACACCGACGCCGCCCGGCGGGCGGCACTGGTGCTGGACCGCGTGCTGACCGGCGATGTGAACACTCTGCCTCTGGACTTTGCGCCTGGCTCATTTGATTTGATGCTGTGCCTGGATGTTTTAGAGCACCTGCCCTACCCGGAGGCCACTTTGAAGCGGCTGCTGCCGTTTCTCAGCACGCAAGGTACGCTGCTGGTTTCCCTGCCGAATATGCGCTACGCAGGCACGCTGAAAAAGCTGATTTTTGAGGCGGACTGGCCGCGCCTGCCCTCGGGCATTTTCGACGGAACGCATCTGCGCTGGTTCACCGATAAATCCGCCCGGCGGATGTTCGCCGAAGCGGGTCTGGAAGTGGTTACCCGCCGCCGCGTTCCCCTGGGCGGCCTGAGCGGCCTGCTGCGCCGCGCCCCGTTCCTGCGCCCGCTGCTGTCAGACTGGGTCACGGTGCAGCTTATTTACGTGACCCGCTTGAAGAGGGAAGGGCAATCGTGAGTGCCGCGCCGCCGGATTTTTCCGTGTCCATTGTCTCCTACAACACCTGCGGACTGCTGCGAGCCTGCCTGCAATCGCTCTTGGACCGGGAGGCGGACGGGGAAGCGGCGCTGGAAATTACAGTCGCCGACAACGGCTCCGCTGACGGCAGTGTGGCGATGGTTCGCGCCGAGTTCCCCGAAGTGCGCGTGCTGGAAATGGGCGGAAACGTCGGCTTCGGGCGGGCCAACAACGCGGCGCTGGCGGAGGCGCGGGGCCGGTTCTTTTGCCTGATTAACTCTGATGCGGAGGCGCTGCCCGGCTCACTATCGTTGGCGCGGGAATATCTGGAAGCGCACCCGGATGTCGGCTCAGTCGGAGGCCGCCTGCTTTGGCCGGATGGGCGCTTGCAGCCGTCGTGGAGCCGGGACCCGACGCCGGGGAGCGTGCTGGCGGAGCAGCTTTTCCTGCCTTTGCGCCCGCTGCCATCTCTGCCGGAAGGCGGCGATGTGCCGCAGGTATGCGGCGCATTTACGGTCATTCGCACCGAAGCCTGGCGGGCTGTCGGCGGCTTTGACCAGGAGTATTTTATGTACAATGAAGATGTTGACCTGAACCTGCGTCTGCGGCACGCTGGATGGCGGGTCGTCTTCCTGCCGTCAATTCGTATCACGCACCACCTCGGCGCAAGCAGCCGGGCGGATTGGCAGACACGCGCCCTCATGGTATCGGCCTACAATGCGAGCCGCGTGTACTATTTTGCCAGGCATCGCGGCCCGGCCACGGCCCGGCGTGTGGCGTGCTTCTGCCTGCTGGGCACAGCTATTCGCTGGATTGGCTGGAGCGTACTGGCTGTGGCTCGCCCGGCGGCGCGGGATAAAGCTCGGCTGTTCCGCGAAGTCTGGCGGCAGACGGTAAAACAGCTATGAGAATCGGCATTGATGCACGGGCGCTGTCGGGCAGGATGACCGGGGACCGAACCTACTGGCGGGGGCTTCTGGGCGGCCTGTCTGCCGTGGACACCGAGAACGAGTACGTTCTCTATACTCGCCGCCCTATCGACGGCGAGCCGCCCGTGTTAGGACCTAATTTCCGCTGGCGCATCCTGCCGTCGCCCAAACAGGACGCCCTGTGGATGCTCGGCACATTCCCGCTGGCCCTCCGCGCCGACAAAATCGACGTCGCGCACACGCAGTACAATATTCCCCTGCTCGGCTGCCCCTGCCCGGTGGTAACCACGGTGCATGACGTGTCGTTTCGGGTCCACCCCGAGTTCTTCCTGCCCCGCGACCGCTGGATTCTGAACACCCTGGTTCCGCGCTCCATGCGCCGTGCCGCCCGCGTCCTCACCGACTCGGACAGCACCCGCCGGGACATCGGGCGCTTTTGCCCCGGCGTCCCGAAGGGCCGTGTGCAGGTCATTCTGCTGGCCGCCGACGCGCAGTTTGCGCCCCCCAAAGACGGGCAGGAAACGGCGCGGCTCCTGGTGAATACCACGCTGACACTGGACAATCGGCCTTATGTGTGCGCCGTGGGCGTTTTGCAGCCGCGCAAAAACCTGGCCCTGCTGCTCGATGCGTTTGCCCTGCTGAAGCTCGGCCCGCACCCGCCGCCGCACCGGCTCTTGATTGTCGGTAAAACCGGCTGGATGGACGAGTCACAGGCCCAAATTGCCGCCCTGCCGCAAGAAGCCGCACGGGACATCGTGCTGACCGGCTACCAGCCTGACGACTTTCTGCCGACGCTCTACGGCGGCGCGGATGCCCTGTGCTACCCGTCGCGCTACGAAGGCTTTGGCCTGCCGCCCCTGGAAGCGATGGCCTGCGGCTGCCCCGTGCTGGTCAGCCGGTCGTCGTCGCTGCCCGAAGTCGTCGGCGATGCGGGTATCCTGCTGCCGCCGGAGAACTCGCACGCCTGGGCGCACGCTTTGGAAACCCTGCTCGGCTCGCCCGCCGTACAAGAGAGATGGCGTGAGCGCGGCCCGGTCCGCGCCGCCCTGTTTTCCTGGGAGCGCACCGCCCGCGAGACGCTGCAAGTGTACCGGGAAGTTGTTGAGGAACGGAAGTAAGAGGCCGGAGACCTACCACCTTGCTTCGCAGGGTCCTTCCTAAAGGAAGGATTAGGAACGAAGGCGTAGGCTTTGCATATTTTGTCCGTATCCTTCCTTTAGGAAGGACCCTGCGAAGCAAGGTGGTAGGTCTCCGGCCTTCCGTCCATTTTTAAGAAAGAACCGTTATGCCCCTAGACCCAAAGTTTCTGGCCGTGCTGGCCTGCCCCGCTGATGACAACCGCCCGCCGCTCAGGCAGGTGGGCGAAACGCTTGTCTGCGACCAGTGCGGGCGCATCTATCCCATTCAGGACGGCATTCCCATCCTGCTGCCGGAAGAAGCCCTCAACGCTCATTCTTAGAAAGAACCACCCAAACCCGGAGACCCCCTCGTGCAGCTCACCCGAACTGGCCCCATTCGCATTTCGCTTATTCATGGCCCCAACCTCAACCTGCTCGGCATCCGCGACCCCGACACCTACGGCAAAGATACGTTTGAATCGGTCAACCGCAAAATCGAGGCCCACGCCAAGTATCTGGGAATTGAAGTGCAAATCCAGCAGTCCAATTCCGAAGGCGCACTGGTCGACTTCGTGCAGGACGCAATGGGCTGGGCCAATGCCATTGTCATCAACCCCGGCGCATACACGCACTACTCGTATGCCATCCGCGACGCTATTGCCGACTCGCGTCTGCCGACCGTGGAGGTGCATCTGTCCAATGTGCAGGCCCGCGAAGAGTTCCGCCGCCACTCGGTCATCTCGCCGGTGTCCACGGGGCAAATCGTCGGCTTCGGCCCCTATGGGTATTTGATGGCCCTCAGCGCCGCCAAGAATCTGATTGAAGAAAGTCACCGGTAGGCAGGAAAGGCCCCGTATATGCTAGACCCCAGTGTTCTTCGCCTCGAAAACGTTCGCCGCGCCCTGGCCGCTCTGCCGGAGCCGCCTGAGGCGCTGCTGATTACAAATATCGACAATTTAGGCTATGTCACCGGCTTCACCGGCTCCACGGCGCAGGCATTGGTAACTCCCACCGAAGCCGTTTTAATTACCGACTCGCGCTATACCCTGCGGGCGCAGGCGGAGTGCCGAACGTTCAAGATTGTGGAAACCCCGCAGGGCAGCGGCGGCTATGGGGAGGCCTTGCAGAACGTCCTCAAAGAGATGCCCGGCGTCAGGCGGCTCGGCTTTGAGGCGGGAAATATCACCGTGGCCGCGTGGGAAAAGCTCAAGGCACTTCTGCCGGACATGGAATCGGTCAGCACAAGCGAACTGGTGGAAACCCTGCGGCTGATCAAAGACGCAGGCGAAATCACTGCTATTCGGAATGCCATTGAAGTGGCCGAAAAGGCATTTCTGTCGGTCAAGCCCCTGCTGAAACCCGGCACGCGGGAGCAGGACTTTGCCTTAGAACTGGAGTTCGCCATGCGGCGCGGCGGGGCTTCGGGGACGGCGTTTGACACCATCGTGGCCTCGGGCGGCATGGGCGCTCACCCGCACCATCAGGCCGGGCCGCGCCCCTTTGCGGCGGGCGACTTTGTGACCATCGACTGGGGCGCGACCGTGGGCGGCTACAATTCGGACATCACGCGCACCTATGCCATTGGGTCCGCGTCCGACCGGCAGCGGGAAATCTACGCTGTGGTGCTGGAAGCGCAGCAGCGGGCTATCGCCGCCATTCGTCCGGGCAAAACCGGCCAGGAGATCGACGCCGTCGCCCGCGACTACCTCACCGAACACGGCTTCGGCGATGCGTTCGGGCACTCGCTCGGGCATTCCCTGGGGCGTGATGTTCATGACGGGCCGGGCTTTTCCGTCCGCTCCGAGGCGCTGGTGCTGACACCCGGCATGGTGATGACCGTGGAGCCGGGGGTCTATTTAGAAAACTGGGGCGGCCTGCGCGTGGAGGAAGACATCCTCGTCACCGAAACCGGCTGCGAGGTTCTGACGCACCTGCCAAACGCGCTGGAAGTGCTGTGACAGATGCCTAACGCGCAGGCTGTTTGTTCAGAACCACCTCGCAGGGGGCGCGGTCCAGAACGGTGCGCGAGACGCGGGACATGAACGTGTCCGAGGGGTCGTCGGAGGGCAGGTACGTCAGCACAATCAACGAGGCGCTCAGGACTTCGGCCTGATTGACGATCTCTTCCCCGGCATCGCGGGCGCGAATCACCACCTGCTCGGCGGTGATCCCCTCGCCCTGCGCGGCGGCGGCGGCGGCACTCAGAGTCCGGGCCGCTTCGGCCTCTTCTTCGGGCAGCGGGGCCGTCAGCGGCAGATGCCGGGGGACTTCCAGCACATACGCGAGGTGCAGACGGGACTTCTGGCCCGCCTCGGCCTTTGCCAGACGCGAGGCCAGCGCCCCGACCGCCTCGGGACGGTCCGGGCGAAGCAGCGGCACCAGCACAGCGCGAGGCTGCGTTCCCGCCGTCGCCCGCGCCCCGCCCATCCCGCAGAGCCGCAGGGACGCACGGGCATCATCCAGCGTATCCGCAATCGGCAGCCGCGAGCGCACCCCCGGCACGGACCGCAGTACCTCTAAGATGTCCTGCGGCAGCGCGGAGACTACAATCCGGGCACGGTACCGCTCAATATAGTCCATCGCATCCCGGAACGTCTTGGCCCCCTCGGGCGTGCAGCGGTTAATCCCCGCCGCATCGACGATAATGCCCTGCGGATGATGCCGCAGCAGCAGGTTCGCCGCCGCCTGAATGGTCGGCCACAAGTTCTTGTCCAGCCCGCCTTCGAGGTGAACCACATCTTCACGCGCTTCAATAATCATCTTTGATTTGCTCTATTCTGTGTGTGCCGCTTCGGACAGCAGCACCACGCTGAAATCGTCCTGCATTCGGCCCCCGTTGGAAACCAGCGCCGCCTGCCTCAGAGCATCAATTATCTGCTGACCCTGATGCCGGGCCGCAATTTGCGCCAGTTGCTCCCAGCCCACTTCTTTCCAGACACCGTCGGAGACAATCAGCAGCTTCCACCCGGCCTTGAGTCCGGCTGAGAACGCCACGGGGCGGGCCGCGCTTGATCCCACCGGCGGGTTCTTGTGCTGCCGCTCCGTCAGCTCGGTAGCACTGCCGCCCGACAGCAGAAGCGCGGCACTGTCCCCGCAGGAAGCCCCGCAGACCTTTCCAGCAGAGACGCACAGGCAAACTAGCGAACAAAATCCTGCATCATCCTCTTCGCAAACGGCTTCGTCCGCCGCACTGACAATCGGATACCACGGTGAAGCCTCGAACAAAGCGGCGGCAGGAAACGAAGACGCGGCCCGCAGGCTTTCCTCGGCGGCGGACCGTGCCGCCTCGGCTCCCCCGGCTCGTCCGCCCTGGCCATCCGCCAGCGCACACAGCAAGACGTTCGCAACGGCGGGATGCGGACGCACTACCGCGACATCTTCGTTGACATGGCCGTCCCCGGCCTCCGAATGAACCAGGCAGCGAATTTCGACGCTCATTGTGTCAGCCTTCACCCTGCGCCACGCGGCGGACGGCGGCGGCGAGTTCGGTGACGCTTTCGACGGTGGCGTCGGCGGTCTGCGCGGGGTCGGTGGGGTTGTAGTGAACGTACTGAAGGCCGCGCTTGAAGCGGACAGTCTTCATGCCCATCGCTTTGGCGGGGCCGACATCATTGTCGGCGCGGTCACCGACGAAAATGGCGTCTTCGGGCCGGATGCCCGCTTTGTCGAATGCATAGTGGAAAATGGCGGGGTCGGGCTTGTAGAGATGCACAATCTCGCTGATGACGATGACTTCAAATAGCTCCGCGATGCCGTAGTCGGCCAAAGCCTGCGCCACGGGCGGGTGCTGGTTGGCGAGAACGCCCAATTTAAAGTCCTGCTTTAAGTCCCGCAGCACGGGCGTGATACCGTCGAGGAGCTGCCCGTAAGGGCGCGGCTTTCGCATGCGCTGGTACTGCTCCCGCGCCTCGTGCCACAGCACCTCGGTTTCGGACGAATTGGCGCAGTAAAACGCCATCGTCGCCTTGATGGCCGCTTCCGGGTTCGGGCCAAGCGCGGCCAGCTCCTTGCGCTTCGCGTTGAAGTCGTCCCAAAAGACAGGCTTGCCGTGCGTCCGCAGGGTCAGCAGAAGCTGATGGAACAGCCATTGGTGCTGCGCGTTCTCGTCAAACAGCACGTCGCCGACATCAAAGAAGACAGTGGAAATGGACATAATACGCTGAGTATACCCTGCCAGTCGCCGTGCCAAAGCACAGCATTGGAAACGGGGTATACTAAACACACGAAAGCAGCAAGGAGACACACACAGATGCCGACACAATCCCCCGAGCGCCCCGGCGCAATCACATTTCAAGGCAAGCCGATGACCCTCGTGGGCGAGCCGCTCCAGGTCGGCGACACCGTCCCCGGCTTCGAAGTGCAGACCGCAAGCAAATTAGAGCCTGCGGGCTGGACTGCCCTCAGCGAAAACGGAACCAAAGCGGTTCTGATGATTCTGGTTCCCAGCATCGATACAAGCGTCTGTTCGCTGGAAACCAGCAAGTTTAACCGCCACGTTGCTGGCCTGCCCGCAGGTAAAATCAAGACCGTCACCATCAGCGCCGACACCCCGTTTGCCCAGGCCCGGTGGGCCAAAGCCGAAGGCATCGACAACATTGAAATGCTGTCCGACCACAAAGACCGCACCTTCGGCGAGGCGTTCGGCGTTCAGATCAAGGAACTCGGAATGCTGGCCCGCGCCATCTACCTGGTAGACAAAAACGGTGTCGTGCAGTATGTGCAGAACGTCGGCGAAGTCGCCAGCGAGCCGGACTACGACGAAGTCCTCGCCGCCGCGCACAAGTTGGTGGATTAGAAACAGTAGATTGGGAACAATAGCGTAGGCCCCCACCGGGGGCCTTCGCTTTTTATACCGTAGGCGCGGGCGGCCAGGTGCTGCCATCGGGCAGGGCGGCGGGCGCGTTAAGACTCCGGGGGCAGAAAAGAATAGGCAAAGAGTCTTTGATTTACCTTGCCCCGGCGCGGCGATATGCGGTATACTAGACGGCGTTGAGGCGGCGATTTCAGCACTGAAATAGCCGCCTCCTTGTATTGTCAGCCTGCTGTGTCAATACGCTTTGTTCAGCCGTCAGGAAACCCGTGTCCAGCCACCCCAACCCCAGCAATGACGCCCGCGACCAACAACTGGAGCTGGGCGAGGAGGAAAGCCGCACCGCCCTGCGCCGGGCCTGGGAGCGCACTTTGCGGGCGCTGGCAGGTGCCCTGAACAAGCAGACCATCGACAACTGGCTGCGCCCCCTGCGTCCGCTGTCCCTGAACGGCCAAATTGTCGTGCTGGGCGCTCCGTCGTCGTTTGCCCGTGAGTTCGCCGAAAAGAAGTACGCCCGAACGCTGGCGCAGCACCTCGCCCAGTATTTAGACCTGCCCGAAGTGCAGGTGCGCTTTGTGATTTCCACGCCCGAAGTGCAGCCGCTCCTCGGCGAAGCGCCGCTTCCGTTGCAGCAGGCCGCCGCCGCCCCCGCGACGGCGCTGGTTCCGTTGGCCCCCGCCCTTCCTGCCGAGACGGAAAGCACCGCGCTGACCACGACCGGGCCGGGGCGGGGCACGCGCAACCCGTTTGCGCTGGAGCTGGCCGCCACGCCGCTCAACCCCCGTTACACGTTTGATGATTTCGTCGTCGGCAAGTCCAACCGTCTGGCCCAGGCGGGCGCTCAGGCCGTCGCCAATGCCCCCGGCGCGATGTACAACCCCCTCTTTTTATACGGCAATCCGGGTCTGGGCAAATGCGTGGCGGCTTCCGAGTTCCTCCACCTTGCGGGCGGTGAGCGCGTTCGTGCGGGCGAGCTAATTGACACGGAGTTTTCCCTGCTGACGATGGCAGATGGACAAATACAGGCCGTTCCGGCGCGGGCGGCATTTAATGCTGTGGAGCCGGTCTTTGCGATCAGAACCGAGAGCGGGCGGTGCATCGTTCGCAACGGTCAGCACCCGCTCTGGGCGGCAAAGGGCATCCGATACGCTGGCAAGAACTACGGCAGGATCGCCGTCTGCGGCTGGACGGCGCTGGAAGAGATCATCGCGGGCGATCTGGTAGCCGTCCCCGAAAGTCTGCCTGCCTTCGGCAGCCCGGTCCCGTTGTCGGAGCAGGAGATCAAGCGGCTGATTTCTGCCTCCCGCGAGGCGCGTATCCCGCCCGCCGTGTTTCAGTTACCACGCGAGCAGCTTTGCCTGTTTCTGTCGCGCCTGTTTTCCACGGACGGCTGGGCCTGCTGCGGGCCGGAACGACCGGGGAACCGGATGCCGCGCACGGAGATCGGGTTTTGCTCGGCTTCGGAGGGCCTGATTGGCGATATTCAGGAGCTGCTGCTAAAGATTGGCATTCTTGTCCGCATTGTGCGTAAGGCAAAGGTCAATGCCTGGACACTCACAATTCATGCCGCTTCGGAACAGATCAAGTTTGCTGAAAGAGTAGGCATTTTTGGCAAGGAAGACGCTGTGGCACAGGTACGGCGAGTGGCCGAGCGTGTTCTCAGCTCACGGCCTAACCGGGGAGAATGGCGGCATCGGGATGCGCCGCCGGGGATGCGCTGGGAAAAAGTGGTGTCTGTGGAACCGGCGGGGACCGAAGCGACGGTAGCCGTGGAAGTGCCGGGGCATCACACATTTCTGTCAACCTTTTGGGAGCATAATACGCACCTAATGCATGCGATTGGGCATCAAATCCGCCTTTTGCTGCCGCAGGCGCGGGTAGCGTATGTCAATGGCGAGACGTTTACGAACCATTATGTGGCGGCCATTCGGGACAAGAAGACCGAGGACTTCCGGCGGGCGTATCGCAATGTGGATGTGTGGCTGGTGGACGACATTCAAATGCTGGCCTCCAAAGAGCAGACCAAAGAAGAGTTTTTTCACACGTTCAATGCCCTGCATCAGATGAACAAGCAGATTGTGCTGACTTCGGACCGCTCGCCGCGTGAGCTGAAGGCGATGGATGCCCGCCTGTGGTCGCGCTTTGAGGGCGGCCTGGTGGCAGACATCGCGCCGCCGGAGCTGGAAATGCGCGAGGCCATTCTGCAAAAGAAAGCCGTTTTAGAGAACATGGCGATCCCCGACGAGGTGATTGCGTTCATGGCAAATCTTATCCAGAGCAACATCCGCTCCCTGGAAGGGGCGCTGATCAAGCTGATGGCTTATGCATCAATGGCCCGCAGCCCCGTCACCAAGCAGCTTGCCTCGGAAGTGCTGAGTTCCTATTTTGTGGATCGCCTGCCGCCCCGCGAAGCGCCCGTGCGGGAGCTTGTGTCGGCACACCCCGCCGATTACACGCTGCCAGCATTACCTGCGCCTGCCGCTGGCTCAGAAATGAGCGCGGGCGGCCCCACGGTAGACCGCATTATTGATGCGGTAGCCGCGCAGATGGGCGTGGCGCGGGAGCAGATATTGACCGGCGGCGGGCGCTCCAACCGGGCGACCCGCCTGCACGGCGACGCGGGTTTTGCGCGGCAGGTGGCGATGTATTTCACCAAAGAAATGGGCGGCGTCCCGCTGTCGGTGCTGGCGCAGACGTTCGGCCTGAAGAGTCACACGGCGATTGTCCACGCCCATGCCCGGCTCACCAAAGAGCTGGAAACAGAACCACAGTTGTTATCACTGGTTGGCAGGGTGCGTCAAGAACTGGAAATGGGCGGATAGCGCCTGCCCTTGTGTCACAGTTGAGTCACATAGGATGTGACACAAGGATTTAAGAGTTTCAGGCAATTTATTGTGCATATTCTAGTATCATGCAGAGTATTTCGAGCGTAAGCTGTTTATTTCAGGCAAGAAATTTTCTTTGAGTCACAAATAGAGTCACATTTTATGTGACTCAACGGGCAAAAAATGTGACACAACGGACCTACTTTGTGACTCAAGGAAAAATAGAGTCACACTTTTGCCTCCTTGTGTCACATAAAATGTGACACAACGGCCTTGTGTCACACTTGTGTCACATAATATGTGACACAAGGAAATGACTAATTTTAGGCAAGCATTTAGGCATCTGCTACTGCTGACGTGGTAGTTTTGAGCGAAAATAGATAATTTCAGGCAAGAAATTTTCCTTGTGTCACACTGAGTCACAGTTGAGTCACACACCTACTACTATTACTATAAGAATTAGACTCTTATATCAATAATAAAGAGTCACAAAGAGCAAAGCAGAAAATGCACGTCAAGTCGCTGAAGCTGGAAAACTTTCGGAATTATGAAACTCTTTCTATTGAACCGGGCGATGGCCTCAATATCTTTGTGGGCCGCAACGCGCAGGGCAAAAGCAATCTGCTGGAAAGCTTGTATATCTTAGCTACCAGCAAATCATCGCGGGCGGGCAAAGACACCGAGCTGATCCGCTTCGGCGCGGCACGAACCACCATCAGCGCGGATGTGCGGCGCGATAAGAATAGTGACATCGATTTAGATTTATCCCTGTCACTCACCGAAAAAAAAGCGGCGCGAATCAACGGCGTCAAGCACACGCGGCTTTCAGAAGTCATCGGGCAGCTCAATGCCGTGCTGTTTGACAGCGGCGATCTGGAAATCATTCGCGGCGAGCCGGCCATTCGCCGCCGCTTTCTGGATTTAGAGATCGCGCAGACCTCCCCGCGCTACGTTCTGGCGCTCGGGTCCTACCGCAAGACTTTGGAGCAGCGCAACCGGCTCCTGCGAGACCTGCGCGACGGGCGCGTCCCCGGCTCGGCCCGTGCGAGCCTTCCGGCCTGGGATCAGGGGCTGGCCCACCACGGGGCACGACTCTTGGAGCGCCGCCGCCTGTTTCTGGACCGGCTGGCGGCACTGGCCCGCGAGACGCACCGGGTTCTGAGCGATGAGCGGGACACTTTGGAGGTGACTTACCTGCCGTCGTTTGCGCTGGGGGACCTGACCGACGCCGAGGCCATCGAAGCACGCTTCTTGGAAGAGCTGGGCCGGGTCGCGGGCGAAGAAGCCGCACGGGGCAGCACGGCTTTGGGGCCGCAGCGCGACGACATCGCGTTTCTGGTCAACGGCCAGGACTGCCGCTTGTTCGGCTCGCAGGGGCAGCAGCGGACAGTGGCCTTGTCCCTGAAGCTGGCCGAGCGGCAGCTCATTGAAGAGCTGGTCGGCGAGCCGCCGCTTTTGCTTCTCGACGACGTTCTCTCGGACCTCGACGACGCCCGCCGCCGCCTGCTCTTTGATTTGACCGCGCAGGCCGGGTCGCAGACGTTTCTAAGCTGCACTAATCTTCGCGCCTTCTCGCCGGAGGTTCTAGCGCGGGCCACGGTTTATGCCGTCAGCAGCGGTGCGCTGACGCAGGAGCCGATGGGCGCAGAGACGAACCAAGAGCCAGAAGAACCGGGGGTATAAAACCCCCGGCATGAAGGGCGTCTGCCCTCCGGGCTACGGATTAAAGACAGCACACAGCCTGAGGCTTCAGCCCGGCAGGGCGTCTGACTTTTCTGCCGGGGGGTTCATACCCCCGGCGCGACTCCTAACGAAAGAGTGACACGTATGCGGAGAAGTCGGGGCATGGCAAATGCCTTTGGCGCGGTCAACGCGCTCCTGCGAGACGAAGACCTCGCCCGCGCTTTGCAGCCGCACATGGCAAAGGTCCACTGGGCCGAAGTCGTCGGCCCGCAGGTGTCGGGCGTGACACAGGTGGAGGCCGTGCGCGGCGGCGTCTTGTTTGTGCGCGTCAAAAACAGCGTCTGGGCCAACGAGCTGACCCTCTTGAAAGAAGATATGCTGCGCCGCCTGAACGCCAAACTCGGCGGGCGCGTGCTGACCGACATTCACTTCAAGGCCAGCGGCCTGTCCCGCGCCAAAAAGGGCAGCGAGAAGAAAACGGGGGCTTTAGAGACAAAAATACCAACAAGCGTAGAGTTGGCACGGATTATGCTCTCAGAAGACTCGCAGGCCCGCGTGGAGCAGGCGCTCACTGGCATCACGGAAGAAGCCCTGCGCGGACGGATTCGCCAGGTCATGCTCCACGCGGCGCGTGCCGAAGAATGGAAACGGCAGCAGGGCTGGCTTCCCTGCGCCCGCTGCGGCTCGCTGACAGCCCCATCCCTCGACGCCCCCAAAGCGGCTGCCCTCTGTTCTCTTTGCCGCGTTGAGGGCTAAATGCGGGTATTCTTGCAATTATGAGCGTAACATTAGCCGAAAAGCCTGAGACTGCCTCGGTCCGGGAGGAATGGACACACGCCCTTCAAACTCTGGAAACGGATGTGACGCAGTGGTCTCTGGCAGAAGGCTGGCGTGTTCACCCGGACACCAAAGTCTTTACGGAAGAGTCCACCGGGCAATACGCCGCGTCTGATTTAACCATTGAAACTCCTGAAGGCGAACGGCTGACTGTGGAGGTCAAAGGGCGGGGACCGTCGCAGGCGTCAGGCCGCGTTCAGCTTTCCGCGTGGCCCACGCTTTTTCGGGTGATGCTGTTGCACAAGCCCGGAGAAGCCGATTGGGTTATCCGCACCGACTCCGGCATTCCCCTCCGTCAGCCCTGGCGTCGGGAGACTTTTGTAACACTGGCAAAAGACCTGCTGAACGCGGACAATGAGTGATCTATACGTCCGCCGCTTAGAACGAACCAGGGACCAACATCAAGCGGCTTCCGGGGCACTGGCTTATGTTAGCCTGCACTGGTATCGATCCAATCTCTTCAACTTTCCTGTCCTGGAAAGCGTTGGGGCAGAAGATATACGCCGTGCCTCAGACGGCATGGAAACGACCTATTTCATCCGGCTGTTTTCGGCATTTGAGGGCATTCTTAAAGAACATTTGGCGGTAAATCACTCCGGGGTGCGTGTGGCCGAAGATGTTTCTGCGGCATGGCTGATTGACCGGGTCGCAAAACTGCAAAAGCCGCCTGTCAGTGATACGTTTCGTGCGCGAGTGCATGAAGTACGGAAATACCGAAACTTTTTGGTGCATTCTGGAGGCACGTTGCCCGCTTTTATCCAGTTCGCAGAAGCTGTTGCCCGACTGACAAGGTTTGTGGACAAACTTCCCGACCCTTTGCACTGACTTGATTTTGCCACGGAGGGCGTATGCGGCATCGACCGCTTTTGATTTGGACAGCGGCGTTTGCGGCGGGCATCGGGCTGGGCGCGTTGGGGTATCTGCCCTTGTGGCTGCTCGTGCCGCTGTTTGCCGTCGGCGCGGGCCTGCTGCTGGGCGGTGGGCGCTTCCCCATGCTGCTGGCTCTCAGCCTGCTGCCGCTGGGGCTGTGTGCCGGGGCGGTGCGCCTCGCCGCGTTTCAGCGGGTTCCCCCGACAGACATTTCCCATCTCGCCGACAAGCCTGCGCCGCTGACACTGCTTGGAACCGTGCAAAGCGACCCGGAGCCGCGCCGGGGCGGACGGTGGACGTTTTATTTTCGGACCGAAGCGGCGCGGCAGCGCGGGCAGGACACGGCGGCAACAGGCGATGTGTATGTCACGATGGGGCCGGAAGCGGTCAAAGGGGGCGTGCCGGACGGCGGCGACCGTCTGCGTCTGACGGGGACGCTGCAAACGCCGGAAGCGGCGACCAATCCGGGCGCGTTTTCGTGGCGGGAGTATCTGGCCCGGCGGGCGGTCTATGCCGAGATGCGGGTGACGCGCCCCGGCGCGGCGCAGAGGGTGGAGGGAGGCGGCGGAGGCCCATTTCTAAAATTAGCGTGGCGCGTCAAGGGGTACGTCGTGGCGGCGCTGGCCCGCGCCCTGCCGGGGCCGCCGGGGGCGGTGCTGGGGGGCATTCTGATTGGCCGCCGCTCAGAGCTGGCCCCGGACCTGATGGCCGATTTTGTGCGAACCGGCACAGTGCATATTCTGGCCTCGGCGGGGCTGCACGTCGGCATCCTCGCGTTCTGGCTGGAGCGCCTCCTGCGCCGCCTGGCCCTGCCGCGCTGGGGGCGGGCGCTGGTGCTGATAGCAGTGCTGGGGCTGTACGCGCTGGTCTGCGGGGGCCGTCCGGCGGTGGTGCGGGCGGTGATCGTCGCCGCCGTCTGGTTTGGCGGCGTGCTGTGGGAGCGGACGCCGGACCCGCCGACGTCGGTAGCTGCCGCCGCGCTGCTGATTTTGATGCTTCAGCCAACCGCCCTGCTGGAAGCCGGGTTTCAGATGTCGTTTCTAACCGTGCTGACGCTGGCCGTAGCGATGCCCGTGTGGGACGGGTTCTGGCGGCCCCGAGTTGCAGCCCGCATTTCGTCGCCGCGCCCCGCACGGGCGGTCCTGTGGGCCGTGGAGGGCATTGGGCTGTCCTTGCTGGCGCAGGTGGGCAGCCTGCCGGTCGTGGCGGCGTCGTACAATGAGTTTTCGATTTCGGGCGGACTGGCGAACTGCCTGGTCGTGCCTCTGCTGTTTGTGCTGATTCCGCTCGGCTGGCTGGGGATTGGCACGGCCTGCCTGTGGCACGCCGCCGGGGCATTAATTTTAAGCGCGGCGGGGTGGGGCATAACGCTGATCGTGCGGATTGTGCGCGTCTTCGGCGAAGCCTCGTGGGCCTCGCTGGCCGTGCCAACCCCCGCCCCGGCCCTCGTGCTGGCCTTCTACGCCGCTGTCTTTGCCGCCTGCGCCCGACTGGCAGACAGACTGCCTGCTGCTCCCACACTCACGGAGGATTTTCCATGCCTGAACCCCTCGGACGGCCCGCTGACCCATCCCGACGAAGACTGCTGAAATACGCCGCGCCGAATCCCGCCGCACGGCGGCGCCTCCTTGACGCCCGGCCCGGCCTATGTTATGATTGTCGCCGGAGGGACTTCCAATGAGACAATATGCTGGGATTTTGCGCTTTCTGGCTGGGGTTGCTGTCCTCCTGGCTGGCCTCGGATATGGGGCTGAGGCGGCACTCGGTGCGGCGTTCAATCTGTATTACCAATACCACCCCTGCGGCTGTGGCACAAGGAGCTTTAGCCCGCTGATTATGGGAACGTTTGCGGTGGTTGATTTCATAACCCATCGGTACTGGATCGCCTACCCGGTCACAGCAGCCACACTTTTTCCGCTCTGGCTCCGACGAGAGCGGCGGTATTCGGCAAGAAAGCCGCTGGCGATCAGTGAGCCGAAAATAGGCGTTTGGCCGCCCGCCCCGAAGACTTGACGGCAAAGTGTACCAATAAGCCGTTCGCCTGAATTGAGACTCACGGAGGAGCCGACTATGCCTGACAATGTCCCCGGTCCCACTGATCCGACGCGCCGCCGCCTTTTGAAGTTCGCTCCGCTTCTGCCCCTGCCGCCGCTCCTGTGGTGGGCGGCGACCCGCCGCCCGGACCCCGATAGCGGGAAACTCCGAGTGACGGCCATTGATGTCGGGCAGGGCGATTCGACTCTCATTCAGACCCCGTCGGGCCGCACGATTTTGATGGACGGCGGCGGCTCGTCCGATGAGACCTCGGCGGATGCCAGCGATGTTGGCATTAAAATTGTCGTCCCGTTTCTGCAATATCTCGGTCTGAGCCACTTAGATGTTCTCATACTCACCCACCCGCACGGCGACCATGTGGGCGGCCTTGCCGCCGTCCTGCGAACCCTCTCTATCGGCACGATTTTAGACGGAACCACCCTGCCGTACCCCTCGCCTGCCTACCGAGGATTCCGCGCCCTCGCCGCCGCCCGGCACATTCCCTGCGCCCGCGCCGTGCGCGGGCAGACGCTCGACATGGGCGACGGCGTGACTCTCACGGTCTTGAACCCGCCCCCGGACCCCATCTTCGGCCAGTCTGCCGCCTACGGGGCGGATACCGACGACGCCACCATCAACAACTATTCGCTGTCTGTGCTGCTCACTTATGGCCGCACCCGCTTTGTGTGGACCGGCGACGCCGAAACCGACGCCGAAGGGTCCATGCTCTCCTCCGGCCTCGATTTATCCTGCGACGTTCTCCACGCCGGCCACCACGGCGCGAAAAACGCCACCGGCGACGACTGGCTTTCCCGCCTGTCTCCGGCAATGGCTGCGATTTCCTGTGGCCGTCACAATCACTTCGGCCACCCCGCCCCGTCCACCCTGGCCCGCCTAGACTCGCACGGCGTCCAGACTTTCCGCACCGACCATCAGGGGGCCATCACCTTCGTCAGCGACGGCAAAACTGTCGAAGCGCGGCCCTATTTGAAGTGACAAGCGTGTGGTATGATAGGGGAAATGTCTGCCTCCCAATCCCCCATGCCGGAAAGCCACAAACGCGCCCTCGTGGTGGCCTATTTCCTGTCCCGGTGCGACAAGAAAGGCGTGCAGGCGCTTGGCTACCAGACATGGGGGGAGGCTTACGCGCAAATCGGGCACAACCTGAACGTTCTGCCCGCGACGATCAAGCAGATGCGCGACTCGTTTGACCCCTATTGCTCCCCCGTGCGGAAGGGCTGGCATCAGCGTTCCCCCCTGCGCTCCCGCGTTCTGGTTATGGAAGCCTACTCGGAAGTCAGCAATGATGCACTCTTTCAGATAGCCCACGAGATCGTTCACAGGACCGGCACCGCCCTCGCCATTTACACCGCTCCGCTGGCCTCCGTCGCCGCCGCAGACAAAAGCGCAGACATTCTGGCTGGCAATCTGGCCTTCGCCGCCCGCCTCCGCACCGGGGAAGCGGCTGAAGACTACTTCCAGGCGCAGTACCCAACCCTGCCGCAGTTTGCCGGGCTGGAACTCGAAGACACGCGCAAGCTCGGCACCGGCTTTGATTTCCGCCTGCACGGCCCCGGCATTCTTCGAGCCGTGGAAGTCAAAGGACTGGTTGGCCTGTCCGGGTCGGTGGCGTTCACCGACAAAGAGTGGTCGGTCGCAAACTATTTAAAACACGACTACATTCTCGCGCTCGTCCGCTCCCTGCAAACCACGCCGACGCTGGAACTGAGAACTGACCCGGCGGCCAGCCTTCACGTCACCCGGCGAAGCATCGAAACCGTGTCTGTCTATTGGAGTGCCCAAGTATGAGTGTCCTTCCTGGCCCGCGCCCGCAGCAAAACAAGTACGGCGAAGAGTTGGATTATTCCGGCGGCTTTGTCCTGAACTTTCACTACTGGGATTGCTCCTGCGAAGATGAAAACTACATTCACTCGATCCTCAATCCCCACTGCTGGCGATGCGGGGCCTCCTGGCCGGAAATGTCCAACTCCCGCGAACCGGAAGTCCAAGCCCTGCGTGACCGTATGCACTTTTGACACTCTGTTTTGCTGTATCAAAGTGCCACTGTTTTCCCAAAGATCAGTTCGAGGGGCTGAACCCCCTCGAATCCTACCGTTCGTTTCCGCTTACGGAACCAGAATTATGAGCATCAATCCAATAAAGCCCATCAAATCCGACTTAGACTACGATACCACACTGGAAGAAATCGAAAGCCTTTTTGCCTCGGAGCCGGGCAGCGAGGAGGCCGACCGGCTGGAAGTGCTGACGGTTCTCGTACAAGACTACCAGCGCACACACTTTCCCATCGGCCCGCCTGATATGCAGGCTGTGATTGAGTTTGAATTGGACCGACGCGGCCTGACCTCTCAAGAGACAGACCAAGACAGGCTTGCAGAGGACTACGGCGTTTCCGTCAGCGAAGTCGCCCCAGTGAGCCACTCTGCCCGTCGGCCCGATTTGCACCCCGCAAGTGTTCGTTAAAATCGCCTGCCCCTACGTCTGACAAGAAAGCGCCCGCCAGAGACCTCCGCCGTCTCCGGCGGGCGCTTTTTATTGCCAGCCGCAATCCTCGTATTCTTCAATCCTCGTATTCTTCCCGTGAGGCCGCTTCGCGCCGCCGCCGACAATCTGTGTATCACCGCTTGCTGACCACTAATTCAGATTACCGATTGCCCGCTGCCGCCGACAACGTTACCTATACGAAGAGATACCCCCATGAAGAATGCGTATTTAGAAAGCCTGCTGTCCCGCATTGCCGATGTGCCGACGCTGCCGACCAGCGTGCTGCGCGTCATGCAGATGATTGAAGACCCGTTTTGCTCGTCGTCGGACCTCGCCAAAGTCATTCAGGCGGACCCGGCGATGGCCGCCAAAGTCCTGAAGCTGGCGAACTCCTCCTACTACGGCTTCCGGCAGAAGATCGGCAATGTGCCGCAGGCGGTCACGCTGCTGGGCTTTGCCACGCTCAAAAATACCCTGCTGGCCGCCGCCGTCTTTGATATGTTCCGGGTCGCGGGCACGGGCTTTGACCTCAATGCCCTGTGGAAGCATTCGGTCACGACCGCCACGGCGGCGAAGCTGATTGCCAAGCGCGTGCGCTACCCGCAGAGCGAAAAAGCCTTCACGGCGGCGCTGCTGCATGATGTCGGCAAGATTATACTGGCCCGCTTTCTGCCGCAGGCGCTGTCCGAGATTGTGGACACGGTGCTGGGCGAGCAGATGGCGATGTACGACGCCGAAAAGAAGGTGCTGGGGCTGTCGCATCCGGCCCTCGGGGCATGGACTTTAGGCCGCTGGGGCCTGCCGTCGCCGATTGTGGAGGCCGTGGAGTTTCACCACCACCCGACCCGCGCCCAGACCTCGTTTGACCTGGCCGCGATTGTGTACCTTGCCAACATTCTGGCCCACCGCTCCGGCATCGGCAGCGGCGGGGACACGATGATGCGCGAGATGGACCCGATGATTTTAGAGTATTTTAGCCTCACTGAGTCCGATCTGCGCGACCTCGGCGAAGGGCTGTGCTTTAAGCGTCTGGAAATCGAATCGTATGCCGCCTCGGCGGCGTGAGCAGCTATGCAAGACACTCCCTCCACCACACCTGAACCCACTTTGTACCGGCTGGGCCGCAAAAGCGCCTTCTGGGCGACGCTGACACCCGCACCGGGCGGCCTGCGCCAAAGCTGGTGGTTTGGCATCGCCGCACGCGGGCGCGGCGGCAAGCTGCTGGCCCCGCTGGTGGACACCGGCGGGCAGCGGGTGCTGGCAAGTGTCACCGTCAAGGGCGAAGTCTACGCGCTGCCGATAGACCGGCACGAGGCGCGGCGCGGCGGCGGGCTGACCCTGGGCGGGTCGCGCAAGCTGGGCACCGATGGAACCGTTGTAGACTGGGAAATGCGCTGGATGCCGCTGGCCGGGGAAGAGGGGGCGTTCACCGTGGAAATGCGCCTGCGGGCGACGCCAAAGCGCACCGGGACGCTGCATATTCACCTGCGAACGCCGCTGTTTCAGCCCGAAGGCTGGCACAGCGGAGCCGCCTCTCTCAGCGGGTCGGGGGCGGCGTGCCTGTGGTCGGCTCATCACGGGCATTTTCTAAGCGCGGCGGCAGACGTGGCCGTGGAAGAGACGGAGCGGGGCGGCCTGGCGCTCGACTGGCCCGCGTTTGCGTTCGGCGGCGGCAAATTAGTCAAGTTCTCTGTGCGCTTCGGCGCGGCGGGCACTCTGGCCGAAGCCTGCGCCGGGGCGGTGACGCAGCACGCGGCGCTTTTCGCGGGCACGCAGCACCCGCTGGCCGCTGTGACGCGGCTGGACCCGGCAGTGGCCGCCGCCCGGCTGACCGCGCCGGAGGCTTACGCGGTGCAGGGCACGGAGCGGATTTATTTGAAGCCGCCGGTGGGCGGCGAAGAGGGCAGCTTTTACGCGGGCCTGCCCCATGACCCCGCCGGGGCGCTGGCGGCCTTTCATCAGTGGAACCACCTGCACCCCGCCGAGGGGTTGGGAACCCTGGTGCGCTACGGCACACGCGGCCTGTGCGCGGACTTTCAGGTGATGGGCCGGGACAGGGGGCCGGAGCCGAACAAAGGGGCGTTCTGGGACAAGATGACCTTTGGGGTGGGGACCGACGCCCACGACGGCCCGACCCACGGCATTGCCTCCAATGCCCGCCTGGCCCGGCATCTGCTGACGCTGGCCGGGGCCACCGGTGACCCGCTGGCCCGGCAGTCCGGCCTGAATATCGGGCAGTGGCTTTTACTGAAGCAGAACGAAGCAGGCTTCTACGACGGGGCACGGGTTCATGCCACACGCGGTCTTTCTACCGATGGCCGGGTCATCCCGCAGCCCTGCGCGTTGGACGGGGCCGATGCCATCCGGGCCTTTATCGCCGCCTACCACGCCACGCAAAGCGAAGTCTGGATACGGGCCGCCAACCGCGTCGCTTATGCGCTTTTGGAGGCGCGGGGCCGCGACTTCGACTGCCTCGCGCCGCCCTCGGTCGCCTCGGTCATCCTGTCTCTGATGGCGCTCGATGCCGAGTCCGCGCAGCCGCGCCTGCGGACGGCCCTGCACGAATGGGGAAGCTGGCTCCGCGCCCTATCCCTATCCGCCGCCCTGCCGTCGCTCAATGCCGACGGCCTCCATGCGGGGCTGTACGAGTGTGCCGAAGCCGGGTTTGGCCTCTGGACCGTGACCCGCGATTTTGCGTACCTGCGCTATGCGTTTGCCGCGCTGGCCCTGGTCCCGGAAGCCTCCCGCGAACACTCCTGGCGAGCTATTGCCCTCCACCAATCCGCCCTGCTGTCCCTGGCCGCCCTGCTGCCCGCCGCCAAAGTAGACTTCGCCGCCCCGTCCGTCGCTTTAGATTGGCGCGTCTTCACTGCTGACCCCGCCGCCGCGCCGTCGCTGACCGTCGTTCCTACCGATGAAGCCGCCTGGGCCGACTGGCTGCCGCTGGTCTGCCGCGCCACCGACCAGCTCCTCCTGCTCGTCCTCGCCCCGCCCGGCGTCGAGGCCGTCACCGTCACCAAAAGCGGCAGAAGCCCCCTCCTGCGGGACCTCCGCACGGGCCGTCTGGACGCCGCCGCGCCGCTAAGTGCTATTGGCAAAGAAAAATGGGGCCGCGTCGGTTTGTTTGGGGTGGACCCATAAGTGGAGGCTGGGAGTTCGAGGGGTTGAAAACCCCTCGCTAGGTAAGGCGTCCTGCGGACGAAGGAGAATACAAACAGCCTGCTGCGATTGGCCTTTCTCTTTCACCCGAAGGGTGCTTCTCCTAGCGAGGGGTTGAAAACCCCTCGAACTCTGGCCCTCGAACTCTGGCCCTCGAACTTAGCCCCACACATCCCCTTGACAAACCTGCTTCCCACAAGCGATAATCCGTCTACTGGAGAACTGCACCATGTCTGATGTCATTTTGCTTTTGCACGGGTGGGGCGGCAACAAGCCGGAACACTGGCAGGAACATCTTTTTCGGGAGCTGACCGAGGCGGGCGCGGATGTCCGCTATCCCAAAATGCCGGACCCGATGGCTCCCAACCCCACTGCCTGGATGGGGGCGTTGCATCAGGCCCTTGCTGAAATCCCCGCCGACGCGACCCTGACCGTGCTGGCGCATTCGCTGGGGGCCATCAACTGGATGCACCATGCGGCGATGGCGATGGAAGTCGGCTTCAACCGCGCCGGCCCCCGTGCCGACCGGGTGCTTCTCGTGGCCCCGCCCTATGTGATCCGCGAAATCCCGCCGCTCGATGCGCCGCCCGGAGCCGCCGACTTTTTCCCGCCGCCGATGTCCCCGGCAGGCATTACCGCGCTGTCCAATCAGACAATTCTGATCGCCTCGGACACCGACGATTATTCGACCTTTGACCTGTCTTCGGCCTATGCCGCCAAGCTCGGCATCGACATCCACAAGCTGCCTGGGGCTGGGCATATCTCCCCATACTATGGCTACGGTGAATGGCCCTGGGTGCTGGACTGGACCCTGCGCCGCGCCGCCCTGCCGCCGCTGCCAAATAAGCAGAACCAAATCAATGATTTGAGCAAATAGCCCCCGAAAAATTACTGGGAAACCTGGCCTCCCTGTGGAACAATGCCTGCGACTGGAAACGCGCCCCGCGCCATTCCGGTACAGCACTATCCACCGGGAGGCTCTTCTTTGTTCGCTCATCTCTTTTGCCGTCTGACACCTCTGCTGGCCGCCTCTGCCCTGCTGGCCGGGTGCAGCGGCGTCGTCAAAAACCTCAACTCTGCCCAGGTCAAAGCTCCCACTATCACCGTCGACAACGCGCTTGGCCTCGGCGGGCAGACCGTCACCGGAGTCCCCGCCACCGGGACCACACCCGCCACGCAGACTTACTCGTTTCCCAACCAGTCGCCCATCAATCAGGCCGATGTGCAGAGCGCGACGCTGGCTCTGACGCTGAACCCGGCAGTCACCGTCGCCGCGCCTGCCGGGGCGTCCCTGCCCGCCACGTTTACCCTGTCGTCGCTCTCGGTGACGCCGCAGGCCAATAAGCTGGGCACAGGCGGCGCCGTCACCAGCACGATTACGCTGTCGCCGCTGACGCTGGCCGCCCCCGTCACGTTTACGCAGACGGCGGCGGGGACGTACACCGCGTCCGCGCCGCTCGCGCTGTCGCAGGCGACGCCGACGGCGGGGGCGGATGTGCAAACACTGGTTGGTTTGATTACATCCGGCGCAGACAGCAACGCGGCAACCTTGACCATCAGCGCGGCCAGCGCGGGCCTGCCGGGCGGCAGCACGCTGGACTTCACCGTCGGCAGCAGCCAGATTGTCGTCCGCACGGGCAGCTAACAGCCTCTCTCTTTTCCAAGAAAGCACTGCACTTCTTATGACTTACCGCTCTCTTTTTTTGCTGGGTTTGGCCGCGCTGACACCCGCCGCCTGGGCGCAGACGCCTGTGCCCGCCCCGCTTGCGCCGTCGTCACTGGACCGCACCCAATATCGCGCCAATGCGCGGGCACTCGGCATGGGCGGCACGGACCTGATTCTGTTTGACGACGCTTCCGGGGCCGCGTTCAACCCGGCGTCGCTGGCCTATTCCGGCAAGTTCAGCGAAGCCAATACTGCCGTGGGCCGCACCAACAATGTCCATGTGAATAAAATCAACGACCTGTCGCGGGGCCTCAAAGACCTGGGCAACCAGTTCAATGACAGCAACAGCTCGCTGGCAGGCGTCCGGGATGCGTTCCAGAAAATCTACAATTTCGCCACCGAGGCCGGGGCCAATGAAAGCGGCTCCCCGGCGTCGCTGAACGCCAACCTCGCCCCGCTGGTGGGTCTCGGCTTCGCCGTGGGCGACGGCAAAAAGAACCGGCCCGATGTCCATGTCGGCGTGGTCGGCTTCGGCAGCCTGACGGCCAAAGCCGAACTCAGAGCGTACAGCCAGGCGACGCTGGGAACAAACTTTCCCGGTCTCGGCAGTCCCTCGGGGGCCGAAACGGCGGCTTACGGCGTGCTGGGACTGACCAGCATCGCGGTTCCGATTGCCATTCGCACCCCGGCGGGCGCGTTCGGCATTGCGCCGCGCTATGTGCAGGCGTCGTATGCCGGGGCGGGCTTCATGGCCGATGAAACGTCCACCCTGAACGGCTTCGAGAGCGCGGGCGTTCCAAACGGCGATATTTCTGGGGCAACCTACCGGGAGGTGCATCAGTCCAAGTTCGACGTAGACGCTGGATATATCTCGCCCGCCGACCCCATTACGCACCTTCGCGGGGCAATCGCCGTGCATAACTTATTGTCGCCGACCTTTCACCTGCCCCGGCGCATTAATAGCAGCCTCGGCGCTCTGCCGCCCGGCGGCGACTTTTCGTTCACCCAAAAGCCGCAGATTGACTTCGGAGGCCGCAAAGACGACGGGCAGGTGACCTACGCCGCCGAGCTGCACAATGTCGGCAATGTCAACGGCGGCAAACGCACCGTGCATCTCGGCGTAGACTACGCCGTCTCCCATGCCTTCAGCGTGCGCGGCGGCTACGACCGCTCCCGCTTCGTGGCCGGTGTCGGTTTCGCCTTCGGCTCCACCCGGCTGGATTTGGCGACCGGGGCCAATCCGCAGGAAGAAGTCGCCCTGAGCCTGACCTTCGGCGCACGCTAGGCTTCGCTCACTTCTACACTCAGGGATTTGGTTTCGCCGAAGCCGTAGAACGTCGCCCAGGCGCAGTCGGCGGCGTCGCGGCCTACCGCGATCTGCACGAGGGCCGGGCGGGGCTGACGCTCGGTGGCATCAAACGACACCCAGCGGCCATCTAAGAAGGCCTGAAAGTAAGCGTGGAAGTCGGGCGGGGCGAGGCCGAGGCAGTAGCCGGACACGTAGCGGGCGGGGATATTCAGGGCGCGGCAAAAGGCAATGGCGAGGTGCGCGAAGTCCCGGCAGACGCCGAGGCGCTGCGTGGCGGTGTCGTAGGCGGACGTGCCTGCGTCCGACGTGCCGTACTGATAGGTGACGTGGGCATTGATCCACGCGCAGATGGTCTGCACCCGCGCAAAGCCGGGGGCGACTTCGCCAAACAGATCGGCGGCCATCGCCACCAGCCGGTCGGACTGGCAGTAGCGCGACGGCAGCGTATACAGCAGCGTGTCGGTGGGCAGATGCAGGGCGTCGGCTTCGTAAGGCTTCAGCAGGGGAAAGCGTGCGTCCGGCAGCGTCACTGTCGCCGCGTATTCCAAATGCACCTCCCCGGCAGGCATGAGCAGCCGTCGGCAGGGGTTGCCGTAAAAGTCCAAAAACGGCTCGGCGGCGGCAAACGGGGTCAGTGTCAGCGTGGAAGTTTCGAGGGTCTGCGCCCCATCCAAATGCGCGGCTTCCACTTGCAGCGTGGTGGGGGTCGGTGCGGGCAGGGCAAGGTCGGCGACAGCGTGAATAGACAGTCTCATACAATGATTGTACCCGGCCAAAACCGGCATAAATACCCGTGAAAATTGTGTGTGGCCGCCCGTTAAAAACGCATTTTCTGTGTTACAATAGTTTGGCGGCCCAAGAAGTACCCTCGGGCCTGCCGCTCATCCCTCTTTTTTTATGCAAGGAGTTCTCATGCGTTTTTCTTCTTTGTCGCTGACAGCGGCATTTCTTGTCGGCGCGGCGCTGCCTGCCGCCGCCGCCACGCTTTCCGTCCCCTCGAAAGCCTATCCCACCATTCAGAAGGCCGTGAGCGCCGCCAAGCCCGGCGACACCGTGCTGGTGTCCGCCAAGCCTAAAGGCGCGGTCTACAACGAAGCCGTGACGATCACTACGCCGAACATTGTTCTCCAGGGCAGCGGCAATCCGGTCATCGATGGCACGGGCCTCGGCACGGCGGTGCCGTCGCCGTTTGGGTTTTCGTTTACCGTCTTCCCGAACGGCATTGAAATCCGCGCCGACCATGTGGCCGTGCGCGGCCTGACCGTGCAGAACACCGGCGGCTCCCAATTCGGCGGAGCCAGCGGCATCAATGCCGGGTATCTCACCCCGGACGGCCAAACCAATGTCGGCTTCAGCGACATTGAAATCAGCGGCGTGACCGCTCGAAACAATTACATTGGAATCACCCTGAACGGCTATGCCGGTGGAAGCCCCGTCTACGGCGGCACGCCCGTCTCGCTCAAAGGCTACCGCCTGCTCGGCGATGTTGTCACGGGCAGCACCGGCGACGGGGCAGAGATTGTCGGCGCTTCGGGTGTGCTGGTCAGCGGCTGCCGGTTCGAGAAGAACGGGATCAATGGGCTGACGGCGGGGACCCGCTCTTACCTCGCGCCCCTGACGCAGAATATGCTGATTGCGGGCAATGTGTTTGCCAGCAACGCCTCGGACGGCCTCAACGCGGGCGGCGACGGCCTGGCGATTACTGCCAACGAAGCAGCGGGCAACGGCAGCACCGGCATGACCGTGACCACGTCCACCTACAATCCTGCCGTCAATGACCCGTCGGCCCCCAATCCGCCCGCCAGCGCCACTGCCCTGAACTCCATTCACGACAACCAGATCAGCGGCCTGGTGATTACCGGCACGCAGACTGTGTCCGCCAACCTGCTGTCCAAAAACAGCGGCTACGGCCTGTCCCTGGCAGCGGCGGACTATTCCGCCGTGTCCGGCAACGTGATCACCGGCACGCAGCGCACGACCGGCTACCTCAGCAACGGGACCGCATCGGAAAACTCGGACATTGTCGGCAACGGCACGGGGCTGTATGCGGCGGGGGACAACAATTATTCCACCGGCGGCTACACCGGCTCGCTGAACATTACCGGCAATGTCATCACCGGCAGCGCCGCCGACGGGCTGTTCCTGGGAGTGGCCTCCCAATGCACAATCTCGCGCAACACTGTCACCGGCAACGGGGGCGTGGGCATTCATCTGGACGATGCGCCCACCTATACCCTGTACTACCGCAGCGCCCTGACCGCCGCCGATGTTCGCAACACGGTGACCTTGAACCGCGCCGTGCAGAACACGCTGGCCGATGCCCGCGATGATGCCGATGCCCCGGCAAACCTGACCTACCCCGACGGCGACCTGTCCTACGGCGACGCCGGGTATTACGGCCCCTCCGTCAACGTTTGGACCAAAAACACGTTCGGCACGACCGACCCTGTCGGTCTGAGCAAATAAGGCAACCCCTCCCGCTCGTCCCTCGCTCCCTCCCCTGTTAGGGGAGGAGTAAGATTAAGCCCCGGAAGGCGCAGGGGCGGTCTTCTCCGTCTCCTGCTTTGTGCCCTCCCCTAACAGGGGAGGGAGCGAGGGACGAGCGGGAGGGGCTATCCGAATGTCTGCCGCAGCAAGCTGTCTGCGGCGTGGACAGCGGGAATGCCGAAAAAGCCGAAGGGCGTCACGCGGGTGCGCGTCCGGCTGAACCCGCTTGTGCTGTCCGTGTCCTGATACGTTGACACCGTTGCCGCACGGGGAAAGATCAAATCCCCCGAGCCGTCCCCCGCCTCCGTCCGTGCCCGGTCGCCAAGCTGACCCGGCGACAGCAACTTGCCGTCCATGCTCCGCTGCGCGTTTATCGGCAATGGGGGTGCAAATAGCATAGGTGCAGGTCTCCATAGATGTATAGACGGCTATTTTTCCAGATAAGCCGCCAGAGTGGCGGTTTCTATCTGCCAGTCGGTGTGGGTCAGATAGGGGCGGAAGCCCAGGGCATGGTTAATTGCCAGCATTCCGGTGTTGTCAGGAGTGTTCCCGGCGCGGACAATCCGCGCTTCCGGGTTGGCACGGAGCGCGGCGTGGAGGTTGGCGGCTTTGATCCAGCGGCCCAGCGAATGGCGGCGGTGGGCGGGGCGCACGGCAGTGGACCGCTGAAACAGCAGGGAGGGACGCTGCGGGTCCCAAAAGAGCGCGGTGAACGCGGCCAGCCGTCCGCTGCCGCGCTGCTCGGCAAAAGTGGTCAGCCGCTGCTGCCCGGAAGCGGCCAGAGACGCCTCCGCCTCGCGGAGCATCGCGGGCGTCGTGGGCGCAGGCTGAATGTCTCGCGTGCCGCTAGGCGCGGTGTGCATCACGTCATGCAGGTCGGCAATCTCGGCCAAACGCGCTTCGGGGTACGCGCCCTGCACCTGCCACAGGTGGTAGCCCGGCGCTCGGGCTTCGGCCTCGGCTATCCAGCGCGAAAGCAGGTCGGGATCCATTTCGCGTAACATAAGCTGAATAAACTGCTGTTCCTGCACCATAACCGCGCCGAGATGCCGCAGCACGGCCTCGCCGGACGGGAGGCGGCTGCTGGCGTGTGTCATCAAGAGGCGGCGGCTGTTCTGACGCGCATACGCGGCGACTTCGGCCAGCAGGCGTGTGGCGAGGCCGCGCCGCCGAGAGGGAGCCAGCACGCCGAGGTCCAGAAAGGCCAGGTGCGTGTTGTCTGTCAGCGGCAGCCGCACGGCGGCGCTTGCCACAATCATCTTATCAATTATCTCATCGCCCCACCGCAGAAAATGGCGCGTTTCCGAGCCAGCATCCCGCCGCTGTAGGCCAGCGATGAAAGCCGCTGTGTTCAGCGGCGGGTCATCCGGCAGGCGCTCGGCCCGCAGGGCTTCGGCGTGGGCGGCAATGGCCCGCAGCGTAGTTTCGGGGGCGGTCGCCGTGTCTACAGCTTCGGGGTGCATTGCAAAATCAGGCATAGTACGTTTCGTGTTCGGGGTGTGCCACGTAGTTATGGCGCTAGACTATCTGTGATGGCTTAGGAATACAAATGTTGCAATCACAAGTAAGACAACCATGATCTGCAAAGCAAAAAGTAGATGTACTTGATACTCTTTCCAAACCCGACCACGCAGATGATCTGCGAATGCAACAGCAATAGCTCCAGACAAGAGAACAATAAATATGGTCAATCCCATTTTTATTCAATAACGCATACCGTCTTCGCCCCCGGCAAACTCCGCTTCCAGTTGTGAGGAGGTCGGCAAGCTGGATTTTAGATTGTCAGGGAGGCGCTCAGTGATCTGATGTTCACCCACTTGGTACTCCGATACGCCGATAGGTGTGTTGCTGCCTCGCAGGGCATATTCCACCGAGAGGGCTTTCTTTTCTTTGCACAGGATCAGGCCAATGCTCGGCGCATCGTCGGGATGGCGCAGGAGGTCATCCACAACATTCAGATAGAAGTTCATTTTACCCGCATACTCCGGCAGGAATTTTCCGGTTTTGAGTTCAATAACGACATAGCACCGCAGCTTGACATGATAAAAGAGCAAGTCAAGATAGTAGTCTTCACCGTCAAACTCTAGATGATACTGGCTGCCCATAAAAGAAAATCCCGCGCCAAGTTCCAAAAGAAACTTGCGGATATGGTCAATCAAGCCCCGTTCCAAATCTCTTTCCTCAGCGTTCTGGCGCAGATTTAGAAACTCAAAGTTGTAGGGGTCTTTCAGTATCTGGCGAGCCAGGTCCGACTGTGGGCCAGGAAGGGCACGCTCAAAATTGGTAACAGCTTTGCCAAGACGAGCATAGAGATCACTCTCAATCTGATGGACCAGAACGGCGCGGCTCCAGCCGTGTTCCACCGCCTGTCGGGCATACCAGAGGCGAACGTCCGATGAAGGCAGCTTTTCCAGAAGCGCAATGTTGTGATACCAGGTCAATTTTGCAAGCACCACTTGCAAAATTGTTTCATCCGGCCAGGCTTCAGCGAACGCACGCATATAGCGCAGGTTCCGCAGCGAGAATCCGGTCACGCCGGGGAACTCCCGGTGCAGGTCGCCCGCGAGACGGTCTACGACCTTGCCGCCCCAGCCATGCTCCTGCATCCGCAGAGAAATTTCACGGCCAATGGTCCAGTATAGCAAAACAAGCTCAACATTGACAGCCAGCACGGCGCGTGTGCGGGCGGCCTGCACCTGGCCCTTGATGTCGCGCAGGAAGGAATCATAGCCCGCAAATGCTTCTGTACCAGAGGCGTCTGAGTTCTCGTCGAATAAAGCTGGGTCAGCTGTGGACATGATACTTTTACGCCCCCCGCGTCAGTGTGGTGTCGTGGCGCTCGCTTTCCAAAGTTTCCGGGTAGTCGGTGGTGTAATGCAAGCCGCGTGACTCTTTGCGCTTTTTGGCGCAGGCGATGATAAGCTGCGCGACTTCAATCATGTTGCGAAGCTCCAGCACGTCGTCGGACAGCACGCAGTCGTCGAACAGGGGCTGCGCTTCATTGCGAAGCGCGGACACGGCGGCAGACGCTTTGGCGAGGCGGGAATCCGAGCGGACGATGCCGACATATTTCTGCATCACGATTTGCAGGCGGCTCGTCAGGGCCGCAACCTGCGCGTGGTCCAAAGCGCCCACCCGGCGGGCCGTGCCGGGAAAGTCCGGGACCGACAGCGAGGCCGCGCCGAGGTCCGTTCGCGCCAGGGCGTCATCGGCGGCCCGCTTGCCAAAAACCAACGCTTCCAGCAGCGAATTGGAGGCCAGCCGGTTCGCGCCGTGAACCCCGGTGGAGGCCACTTCGCCGCAGGCATACAGGCCCGGCAGCGTGGTCCGCCCGTGTAGGTCGGTGACCACGCCGCCGCAGGAGTAGTGCGCGGCGGGGACGACCGGTATCCAGTCGGTGGTCATGTCAATGCCAAACGACAGGCAGCGGGCATAGATCGTCGGGAAATGGGATTTGATCTCTTCGGGGCTAAGATGCGTCACATCTAAATAGACACACGCATCCCCGGTCTTTTTGATCTCGCTGTCAATGGCGCGGGCCACAATATCGCGGGGGGCCAAATCTTTGCGGGCGGCATCGTACTCGGCCATGAACGCCGTGCCGTCCTTGCGCCGGAGGATGCCGCCTTCGCCCCGGACGGCCTCCGAAATCAGAAAACTCTTGGCGTCGGGGTGATAGAGCGACGTCGGGTGGAACTGAATAAACTCCATATCGGCAATTTCCGCACCCGCCCGCCACGCCATCGCCACGCCGTCGCCGGTGGCAATCGGGGGGTTGGTGGTGAACTGATACACCTGCCCCGCCCCGCCGGTCGCAAGAAGCGTAGACGGCGCGACATACGCCTGCACCTCCCCCGTGGCCTCGTCCAGCACATACGCCCCGCAGCAGCGCCCGTCCTGCATGATCAAATCTACCGCGAAGTGATGCTCTAACACCGTGATACTGGGGTGCTTCCGGGCTGCTTCCACCAGCGTCCGCTCCACTTCCTTGCCCGTCAGGTCCGCCGTGTGGATAATGCGCCGCCGCGAATGCCCGCCTTCGCGCCCCAGGGACAGCGCCCCGTCCGGGTCCCGGTTGAAGTCCGCGCCGAACGCCATCAGCTCCCGTATTCGGTCCGGGCCTTCATTGACCAGCACGCGCACCGCATCCTCATGGCACAGCCCCGCCCCGGCAATCAGCGTGTCTTCAACGTGCAGCTCCGGGTTGTCATCCGCGCCCATGACGCCCGCGATGCCGCCCTGCGCCCAGTTGGTGTTGCTGTCCGTGCGGTCTTTTTTGGTAATCAGCGCCACCCGCCCAAACTCCGACACCCGCAGCGCGAACGACAGCCCCGCGCTGCCACTGCCCAACACTAAATAGTCATACGTTTGCATTGGTTGAAGTTCCTGTTTCTAACTTGCCACTTATTATTTTGGTAACACAGGAGGCGCACAAAAAGTTGCCGCTTCGTCCAGCCACTCCCGCTCCGTCTCCGAGAGCGTATCCGCCTGTTCCTGCCACGGCCTCAGCCAGAGGGTCATCTGCTCCTGCCGCTCCGGTACACCTCCAACACTGGCTCGGCCCGCGAGGTCGGCGAAGGCTTGCAGAAATACAGGTCGTGCAGCCTCTGCCGACGCCGTCGGCCACAGTGCGGGAAACAATCGGTCGGGGTCACGGGCAACCCACGACGCCAGCATCTGAGCCATCGAATCCGGCCACTGCTCCTGCCATGATTCGTTTGGGCTGGGCGGCGGGTGTGCAATGATCTCGAGAAACGCCTCAAACTGGTCCGGTTTTCGGCGCTGAACCCATTCATCTAGGAGAATGCTGGACGGCTCACCGGGGCCGCGTATATCAAAGTAGAACGGGCTAAGGCATTGAAGCGGCTTCCCGCTCACCGACAGCGCGGCCCTGGTGACGGCGGCGTATATCAAAGTAGAACGGGCTAAGGCATTGAAGCTGTCCGTGCATCTGTTCTACAGCTTCCAGCATCCACTCCTGCGTCCCCGGCTGCACCTTTGGCGGCTTGACCCGACTGCCTCGCTGCCGTATCTGTGAGAAAAGCGCCACATCCTCGAAAAACGTGAGACAGGCATTCAAATGAGCTGCAAAAGCTGCTCTAAACATGAAATACATAAAATCAACCCGATAGCGCAACAGATTACCCGGACACCTCTTCCAAAAGCCCGGCAATCTGCTCCGGGGTGGGAAGCTGCCCTTCATATTCCGCAGGCAGGGCAGACACCATGCGGTACGAGCCGACACCGATGGGCTTGTTGGACTCGCGCAGGGCGTACTCGACAATGGTTCGGTCTTTGGACTTGCATAGAATGATCCCCAGCGAGGGGGCTTCGTCCGGCATCCGTACTGTGTCATCCAAAACGGCGAGGTAAAACTGCATCTTGCCGACATACTCCGGCAGGAACGCTCCGATTTTCAGTTCCAGCGCCACCAGGCATTTCAAGCGGCGATGGTAGAGGAGCAGGTCGATGAAGTATTCTTGATCGCTGACTTGCAGCCGGTACTGACTGCCCACGAAAGCAAACACGCCGCCCATTTCTCTTAAAAACGGCTCGACACGGGCCAGAATAGCTGTCTCTAGCTGCCGCTCACTGAACTCGTCGCCTAGTTCCAGAAAATCAAACAGGTACTCATCCTTGATTGCCAGCGTCGCCAGTGCCCGGCTCTCGGCAGGCAGGGTTGTGGCAAAATTGGTTTGGCCGAGCAGCGTCTTTTCGTAGGTCTGGTTTTCGATTTGGTGGATCAAAACGTTCTTGGTCCAGTCGTGCGCTTTGGTCATGCGAATATAAAACTCGCGCTCCAAATCGTCTTTGCACTTCTCGAAAATGACGACATTGTGGCTCCATCCAATTTCTCGCACCATTGGTGCGAGTTTTTGACTACTGCTGTAATTCTCATAGAACAGCTTCATACGCCACATATTTGCCGCCGAGAAACCGGTGACTCCAGGAAACTCGCCGCGCACATCGGCGGCCAGCTTTTCGACGACCGAATGGCCCCAGCTTTGGCCGTGCTGCCTGTCCACAATCAGCTTGCCGATGTTCCAGTAGAGGTCAATCAGCTCTTTGTTGACGGCCCGCAGGGCTTGGTACTGCGCCGCGCGGATGCGGCTTTTGATGTCGGCCACCAAAGCCGCGTAGTCGGTTGTTTCTAACTCGTCCATGCCAAATCTCCTTATTGTGTGTGCTACTGACTTGCTAAAAGTCCCGCCGCGCCCTGTGCCCGCAGGGAAGCGGCCAGTGCCTGTCCCTGATCTTCGGGCTTCTCCGGGACATAATCAGGGGAATAGGCAGAGCGCAGGATTGTCGTGCCGTCCGGGGAGGCCGCCATGCCACGGCTGTTAGGCCGGGTTCCAGTCCACACTGAGAGTGCCCCAAGCGGTGTCTTGCAACCGCCACCCATCGCCCGCAGAAAGGCACGTTCGACGGCGGTAGTCGCGCTTGCTTCGGGGTCGTCCAGGGGCAGTAGGAGGTCGCGGATGCGACGGTCTCCCAGGCGCGTTTCAATCGCCAAAGCCCCCTGTCCAGGGTCGGGGGTGAACCAGTTGGGGTCCAAAATCTCGGCGATATTCTCCTGAAGACCGAGGCGGTTCAGGCCCGCGACGGCGAGGCAGATGGCGTCATACTGGCCGTCGCGCCACTTGCGGAGGCGGGAGTCGATGTTGCCGCGTATCTCCAGCAGCATCAAGTCCGGGCGGCGGGAGAGCAGGAGGGCGCGGCGGCGGACACTGCCCGTGCCGACCCGTGCGCCCATTGGCAGGGCGTCGAGCGTCGCACCAATCAGCGCATCACGGGGGTCCTCGCGGGCGGGCACAGCGGCGATGACTAACCCCTCGGGCAGCGTGTGTTCCAGGTCTTTCATGGAATGCACGGCCAGGTCAATCTCGCCCGACAGCAGAGCAGTCTCTAATTCTTTGGCGAAGATACCCTTTTCGCCAAACGAAGACAGCGGCACATTGGCCGCCTGCGTGGCGTCCCCGCGTGTGCCGATGATTTGGATGGTGATGTCGAGGTCGGGGTGCGCGAGGCGCAGGGCGTCGGCAACGCCGTTTGTCTGCGCCAGTGCCAGCTTGGAGCCGCGTGTGCCGAGGGTGAGTAACATAGCAACCTCCCGGCACTAAAAGTGCCGGTCTATTAGTAACAGGAAAAAGTCGCTCCGCGACTCAGGAAAAAGCCTGCGTAATCTGGTCGTCTCTTGAGTCGCGGAGCGACTTTTTCCGTTTGCAAGTAGACCGGCACTTTTAGTGCCGGTGGCCCTTCGCCCCCAGCAGCGTCCATCCGAGCGGCAGCAGGCCCGCCGCCAGCAGGGCTTTCAGGACGTCGCCCGGCAGGTACGGCAGGACGCCCAGTGCCAGCGCGTGCGACGCGCCCACGAAATGCGCCAGCCAGCCCGCGCCGCCGGTGTAGATCACCAGAGACCCCGCCGCCATTGCCAGCAGCATGGTTACAGGGCGGCGGTCCCAACCGCGTGCCGCGAGCCACCCTACCAGCGCGGCGGCCAGCGGGAACGCCGCGAGGTAGCCCAGCGTAAACAGCCCGGCTCCGGTCGGCGCGAAGACCGGCAGGTGGCAGGCCCCTTCGGCCAGATAGAGCAAGAGCGCCGCTGCGCCGAGACGTGGCCCGAGCAGGGCGCCGGTCAGCAGGACGCCGAACGTCTGCCCCGTCACCGGAACGGGCGTGCCGGGCAGAGGAAACGCGATTTGGGCGCACAGGGCATTCAGCAGGCTGAAGGCGACGACCAGAACGAGGTCGCGTGTCCAGGTGCGGGTGGGGCGGGGCCAAAGAGTCTGCGCCAGGGTGGACATGGGGGGAGAAGAAAGCAAAGGAGAAGAAAGCAAAACGGAGCCTCCGGGTGAAATGGTTTGCCCCAGTATACCCGGCGGCGGGCAGGGGCGGGGCAGGATTCGGGACGCCGCGTGTCGAAAAGAAAACACGCCCGATAGAAAGAACAACCCATGCCCGAAGAAATCACCACTGAGACCGTCACGCTGTCCGCGTCTGATGGAACCACGCTGCCCGCCTATGTCGCCCGCCCAACGTCCGCCGGGCCACACCCCGCCATTCTCGTATTCCAGGAAGCGTTCGGCGTCAATGCCCACATCCGCGATGTCACTGACCGATTTGCCCGTGCCGGGTATACCGCCATCGCCCCTGCGCTGTACCACCGCACGGACGCGCACTTTGAAGGGGTCTACACCGACTTCGGCCCCGCAATGGCGCATCTGTCGGCCCTGACCGATGCGGGGCAGACGGCGGATATTCAGGCGGCTTACGACTGGCTGACCTCTGCCGACGGCGGCGCGGCCACGGCGGTCGCCTCGACGGGGTACTGTATGGGCGGGCGCACGTCGTTTCTGGCCGATACGCTCTTGCCGCTTGCGGCCTCGGTATCCTACTACGGCGGCGGCATCGCCCCGAGCGAGGGCAGCCCGTTTCCGGGCCTGCTGGACAACGCCAGAGACCTGCACGCTCCCCTCTTAATGTTCTGGGGCGGCAAAGACGAGCACATCGGCATGGACGGCCCCCGCGCCGTGGAAGACGCACTGCGGGCGGCCAAAAAGCCGTACACGCAGGTTGTGTTCTCCGAAGCCGATCACGGCTTTTTCTGCGATGTCCGTGCCAGCTACAACCCCGAAGCCGCCCGTCAGGCATGGGCATTGACGCTGGAGTTTTTGGCGACGTATGTAAAGTAGAGGAGGCCCGGCCTTGAAAGGCCGGGCTAAGACCGGCTTCGCCGGACAAAGCCCCTCCGGGGCTAAATCTTCAGCCCCGGAGGGGCTTGGTACTCTGTTAGCCCGGCACTTCCAGTGCCGGGTTCTTTTTCTTACCCCTTGCGCCGGAACAAATCTGTTTTGGCGTTCGCCACCCGGTCCAGAAACAGCAGGCCGTCCAGATGGTCAATCTCGTGCTGCAAGACCACCGATTCAAAGCCTTCGGCATCCACTGTCACCGTCTCGCCGTCTAGGTTCAGGGCGCGGACGGTGATGTTTTTATGGCGGCGGATGTTGGCTGTGTAATCGGGCAGGCTCAGGCAGCCCTCGCGGCCCGTCTGCTCGCTGTCGTGGGCGATAATCACGGGATTGACCAGCACCAGCAGCCCGTGCGCGGCGGGGTGTTTGGGGTTGCGCGACGTGTCCACAATGGCGAGGCGGCGCAGAATGCCAATCTGCGGGGCGGCGATACCGACCGTGCGCGGCGGCCCGGCATCCATCGTGTCCAGCAAATCCTGCGCGGCGGCGCGGAGGGCATCATCAATGTCGGCGACCGGGTCACAGAGGGCTTTCAGGCGCGGGTCGGGGTACAGCACCACAGGGCGAGCGGGCATAGCTTACAGCGCCTCCGTGTCCAGCGTGCTTGCCGTGATGTCCACACCCAGCGACCGGCGCAAAGTCTCCAAATCTGTTGCTAAATCAGTGTCCCCTGCGACCACTTCCAGCAGCATCACATACACCGGCGAATGGGGCGTCCCCGCCACGCGGGTATCCATATCCGTAATGTTGACCCCCCGCGCCGCCAGCGCCTCGGCGACTTCTACCACAATGCCCGGCTTATCGGCCCCGTAGACCGTCAACAGCGTGTCCGGCGCGGCTTCGGCGGGGGCCTCCGCGACCGTCTGCACCGTCACCGTCAGCCCCCGGTCCCGCGCCACGGGAGACAGCGCCGCACGCACGGCGTCCTCGCCGACCCCCTCCGGCATCCGTGCCGCGACCATCGCCGCAAACGCCCCGTGCAGCCGCGTCATCGTCGCATCGTCGAGGTTGCCGCCGAGATCATAGACGGCCCGTGCCAGCGCCGCCACCACCCCCGGCCCATCCTGCCCCACGGCAGTTATAACGACAATACCGCTCGTAGAAGTTTCCATAGCGCCGATTATACCCGAGCCTGCGTTGTCATAAAAGTTGATAAATCGACGAATCTGAGGTAAATTGACAGCAGTATGAGCAAAGTTATTGTGATTGGAACCGACCCAGCCCTCCGCGATCTCATCGGCGACGCCTCCCGTCGGCCCCACTTCGCCGGGGGGCACGTTGAGGTGGAATATCTGACGACGACCGACATTGCCCGTTTTGCCAGGAAGCGCCCCCAGGCTATTGTTATGGATGTCCGTGTTTCCAGTCCAATCGCCATTGAGGTTATTTCCCGGCTCAAACTGCGGACACAGCCGCCTGCGCTGATGCTTCAAGTCACCCCCCAGCAAAAACAAGATGACGCCTGGACCCAACTTCTGCCTGCTGCCCGCACGGTGCTTTTTACAACAGGAACCAGCAAAAACGAGGCGCGGGAGTTGTTGCAAAGCCTCTTGTCTGCCCCGCTCCGTCCGACCGAGCCGACAGCACTGCGGGTTGCGCCGCCGCCAAAAAGCCCCAAAGCAGCCTGGCGTGAGCAAAATGACCGGCGTATTGATCTCATTTTCAAGCAGCTTACGGGCAAACTCACCGACACAGAACAAGCGCAACTCCTGGAATTGCAGCAGCAGGCAGACCGGCAGGTCAGCCGAAGCCGGACGCTGGATTTTGATGCTTTAAGCCAGTTCAACGCACAGGCCCGGAAGCTTTTGGAACATGGCTAGCCTCTCCGAGAAGCTATTCGGGTACCCCGCCGCGCCCCATTCTCGTTGGCACGGCCCCCGAGGTTACGGGAACTACGAATCTTACAAACCCTGGCTGCGTGATGAGTTCACATTCACCTGCGCGTATTGCCTCGTGCGGGAACGCTGGCAGCGCGGTGGACACCGCCATTTCAGCGTCGAGCATGTCGCCCCGCAAATTACCTCACCCTTGTTCCGTCGCTTTTGGCACACATATTTACGTCACTGCCGATGGGCAAATCGAGGGGTTAAGTGCCGTCGGCAAAGCACATATTGCATTGCTGAAGCTGGATTCGGACGAACTGACCCGCTACCGAAAGCAGATCATCGAGACAATCGCACTGATTGAGCATCGAACCGACACCGATGCGCTAACCCTTCTGCGCCGCTGGGTCGGCTTTCCCGACGACCTGCCAAACCTCTCCGCCAAATGGCCACCGGGAGGCAATACTTTTCCGCAAGCCGCGCAAACCTGCTATTTTCAGCAACGGCAGTCTGGCAATCTGCCAGATTGCTACTGATCCAGCCATAACCCTGCGGAAATCACACCACGGGAAGGAAACGCGCCGCTCGCCGCCGAACTGCGGGGTATGAGCAACACTTTTCAATATCCCGCCGCCCCGCTGTCCGAGCAGACCGACAATTACCACGGAACCGAAGTCGCGGACCCGTACCGCACGCTCGAAGACCCGGATGCGCCGGAAACCCGCGCCTGGGTGGAGGCCGAGAACGCGCTGACGTTCGGCTTTTTGGAGCAAATCCCCGCTCGCGCCGCGCTTCAGGCAAGGCTGACGGAGCTGTGGAACTATGAGCGCTACGGGATGCCCTCCCGCAAGGGCGGGCGCTACTTTTACGGGCGCAACGACGGCCTGCAAAACCAAAGCGTGCTGTATGTCTCCGAAGGGCTGGACGGGACGCCCCGCGTGCTGCTGGACCCGAATACGCTGTCCGAAGACGGCACGGTGGCGCTGGCCGGAACGGCGATTAGCGAAGACGGCACGCGGCTGGCTTACGGCTTGTCGCAGGCGGGGTCGGACTGGACCGAGTGGCACGTCAAAAACATTGACACCGGCGAGGATTTGGCCGACCATCTGCGCTGGGTCAAGTTTTCTGGCGCGTCGTGGGCCAAAGATGGCTCCGGCTTCTATTACGCCCGCTACGATGCCCCGCCGCCGGGCGAGGAATTGCAGCAGGCGAACTACTTCCAGAAGCTCTTTTTCCACGCGGTCGGCACGGCGCAGGACGCCGACGTGCTGGTGTACGAGCGGCCCGACGAGAAAGAATGGGGCTTTGGCGGCTATGTCACCGAAGACGGCGATTACTTAATCATCGGCGTCCGGCAGGGGACCGAAAGCAAAAACCGCGTCTTTTACAAGTCTCTTGCCAGCCCGGACGCGCCCGTGGTGGAGCTGCTCAACGACTTTGACGCCCAGTACAGCTTTCTCGGCAACGACGGCCCCCTGTTCTGGTTCCGCACCGATTTAGACGCCCCGCGTGGCCGCGTCATCGCCATCGACACGCAGAACCCGGACCCGGCGAACTGGCTGACGCTCATTCCCGAAGCCGCCGAAACGCTGAACGGCGTCGGCGTGGTTGGCGAGCAGTTTGTCGCCAATTACCTCAAAGACGCCGCCACGCTCATCAAGTTCTACACGCTGAAGGGCGAGTTCGTGCGCGACCTGGCCCTGCCCGGCCTCGGCTCGGCGGGCGGCTTCGGCGGTCGGCGCACCGACACCGAGACGTTCTACTCGTACACCTCCTACACCGTCCCCGGAACCATCTACCGCTACGACATCGCCGCCGGGACCAGCACCGTGTACCGGCAGTCCGAAGTCGCCTTCGACCCCGACGCCTACGAAACCACGCAGGTTTTCTGTCCGAGCCGCGACGGTACGCCTATCCCGCTCTTCCTCACGCATAAAAAGGGCCTGACTTTGGACGGCACAAACCCCACGTACCTCTACGGCTACGGCGGCTTCGACGTGTCCCTGACCCCCTCGTTCAGCCCCGGCCAGGTGGTCTGGCTGGAGCGCGGCGGGGTGCTGGCGGTCGCCAACCTGCGCGGCGGCGGCGAATACGGGCAGGCGTGGCATGACGCAGGCAAAAAAGCCAACAAGCAGAACGTCTTCGACGACTTCATCGGCTGCGCCGAGTGGCTCATTTCCCATAAATACACGTCGACCCCCAAGCTCGCCATCTCCGGCGGCTCCAACGGCGGCCTGTTGGTAGGGGCCTGCCTGACCCAGCGCCCGGACCTCTTCGGGGCCTGCCTCCCCGCCGTCGGCGTCCTGGATATGCTGCGCTTCCAGAAGTTCACCATCGGCTGGGCCTGGACCTCCGACTACGGCTCCTCAGACAACGCCGACGACTTCGCCTACCTCTACGCCTACTCCCCCCTGCACCGCGTCCAGCCCGGCACCGCCTACCCGCCGACTTTGATTACCACCGGCGACCACGACGACCGCGTCGTCCCCGCGCACTCCTTCAAGTTCGCCGCCGCCCTGCAAGCCGCCCAGTCCGGCGACGCCCCGCTCCTCATCCGCATCGAAACCCGCGCCGGCCACGGGGCGGGCAAGCCCATCGCTAAAGTCATCGAAGAAACCGCCGACCGCTGGGCCTTCCTCGTCAAGGTGCTGGGGATGGATAATACTTAAAGACCACATGGAAAGCCCCCGAATGGCCCCCTCTCCTTGCTCAAGGAGAGGGTTGGGGTGAGGTTCTGTTGAGCCTTTTTACGCATATTCAGACAAGGAACAGCAATGAAAATTAGCACAATTTTGGATCAGATTGACAGCGGCAGTATTGCTTTGCCGGTATTCCAACGCGGGTATGTCTGGAGTCGGGACCAAGTGCGGGGACTGATGCGGTCCCTATACTTGCGTTATCCTGTCGGCAGCCTTATCGTTTGGGCGACAAAAACTGAGACAGCTAGTGTCCGTGGAGATGGAACTTTGGCCGAAGGGATTGTGGACCTCCTTCTTGATGGTCAGCAGCGTATCACATCGCTTTATGGAGTCATACGCGGTCACGAGCCGAAGTTCTTTGATGGCAATAGGAAGGCGTTTCTTGAGTTGTATTTTAATCTCGAAGATGAGACCTTTGAGTTTTATGCTCCCCTCAAAATGAAGAACCAGCTTAAATGGGTCAATGTCACTGACGTGATGAAAGTCGGCATAGGTTTCTTCATGCAACGCATCCTTGTTACCTATGCCAGTGATCCCAAAATGAATGAATATCTTGGGCGGCTAAATAAATTAGCAGGCATCAAAGATATTGAGATGCACATAGAAAAAGTAACTGGGGCTGATAAAACCATAGATATTGTGGTTGAGATATTCAACGCGGTCAACCAGGGCGGAACTAAGCTTTCTCAGGGAGACCTTGCACTCGCCAAGATTAATGCCGCTTTGCCCGATGCCCGCGAAAAAATGAAGGTCAGTCTCAAAAAGTGGGAAGATGCTGGCTACCATTTCAGCTTAGACTGGCTTCTGCGTAACATCAACGCTGTGGTCAACGGTGAAGCTTTGTTTTCCAAACTCGCTGATGTTGATATGCTTGTCTTCCAGAAGGGGTTGCAAGACACCGACAAGTCTATCAACACTTTGCTTGACCTTGTCAGAGACAGGCTTGGCTTAGACCATGACCGTGTTCTTGGCGGGCGGTATGCCTTTCCTGTTATGAGCCGCTATTTGAGTCTGCGCGGCGGCCATTTTACGGACGTTATTGAACAAGATCGGCTGCTTTTTTGGTATGTTCAATCGTTTCTTTGGGGGCGCTTTAGCGGCTCTACTGAATCCGTTCTTAATCAGGACTTACGCCTTCTCCAAAATGACCATCAAGACATAGACAGATTGATTGCTCAAATCCAGCAGTTTCGAGGAGACCTCCAAGTCCGGCCCCAAGATTTCAACGGCTCCGGTCAGGGAGGACGATTTTATCCACTCCTTTATATGCTTACTCGTGTCGGTGCCGCTCAGGATTGGAATACCGGTGTAGCACTGAAAACGGGGCTTCTGGGGCAGAACAGCAGCTTACAAGTCCACCATATCTTTCCTAAAGCCCAACTCTACAAATACGGCTACAATCGCCCTGAAGTTAATGCCATTGCCAACTTCTGCTTTCTGACGCAAGCCACCAACTTGAAAATCAGCGATCAAAAGCCTGAAGTTTATTTTCCAAGTATGGAGCAAAAGCATCCGGGAACCCTCGCCTCTCAATGGGTTCCTGCTGACACCAAACTTTGGAAAATTGAGAATTACCGAGAATTTCTCGAAGCCCGTCGCATCCTGCTTGCTCAGGCTGCCAACCAGTTCTTGGATAGCCTTCGTCACAGTGTTGTTATTACTTCCTCTGCTCCCTTACAATCTGCTCCCGTGACAACTATTGTGTCTCCTCTCCCGGCAAGCAACGCCGATTCACTCTCTGAAATTGAAGATGATGACTGGGACGCACTTGCTGATTGGGCGCAGTCAGTTGGCGCTGCACGACCTGAAATTGACTTTGAATTGTTTCACTCTGACCCTGCTCATTCGCCAGCCTACGCTGATTTAGCATGGCCTACTGGCATCCAAGCAGGTTTGAGTCAGCCAACAGCTCTAATTATTCAGAATGCCATCGATGCCCAAGCATTTACAGATGCAGGATTTCGCGTCTTTCATACTTCCGATGCCCTACGGCAGTGCATAATGCAGATTTTTGATGAAGACATTTCAACATAACTTTGACTAAAGTGTCCAAGAAAAGCTAGTCCTTATACTCTGTTTTGCGACAGGAAGTAGCAAGTCCTCTGCAAGAGAGGCGGCGCTGAGTATCGCCAAAAACATTCTTGGGAGGTAGGTAACACATGGCCTCAGAATCGTTCATTGAATGGACGCAGATGACTTGGAACCCGGTGCGTGGCTGTACGCGGGTCAGCGAAGGCTGCCGGAATTGTTACGCAGAGCGGCTGGCAACGCGCTTTGCAGGGCCGGGGCAGGCGTATGAGGGCTTGTCGGTGATGACACCCGCCGGGCCGCGCTGGACAAACAGGGTCAAACTGGTCCCGGAAGTCTTGGAACAGCCCTTGCGCTGGCGGCAGCCGCGCCTGATTTTCGTCAACTCCATGAGTGACCTGTTCCATGATGCTGTGCCGCTGGAATACATACAGCGCGTCTTTGACATTATCCGGCGCTGTCCGCAGCATACATTTCAAATTTTGACAAAACGAAGTGCGCGTCTGCGTGAACTTGCTCCGTGTTTGGAATGGCCTGCGAATGCCTGGATGGGGGTCAGCGTAGAAGATGCGCGGGTTGTAGGGCGGGTACATGACTTGCAGGCTGTTCCGGCAATAGTGCGTTTCTTGTCAGTCGAGCCGCTGATTGGGCCAATCGACGCTCTGCCACTGGAAGGTATTCACTGGGTCATTGTGGGCGGCGAATCGGGGCCGGGCGCAAGACCCCTTGCGCCGGAGTGGGTAGACAGCATCCATCGGCAATGCCAAGAAGCAAACGTACTCTTCTTCTTCAAGCAATGGGGAGGACCGCGCAAGCATCGCACAGGCCGCGAACTAAACGGTCAAACCTACGATGAAATGCCGCTCACCACTGCTCAGAGAGAATTGGCGGCTGCCTGATTGCTGAAGCCGACATGGACTGGAACGAGTTCCTCAGCGAAGCCATTGCCGCAAAAGACGCAGACTTGGTGCGCGAAGCACTAGCGCAGGGCGCGGACCCGAACCACTCCGACAAGGACTGGTCGGACCCTCTTTCCGGCCATTCGCCGCTTTTCTGGGCGGTTTCCGGCGGCAGTCTGGAAATCGCCCGGCTGCTGCTAGACGCCGGGGCGCGGGTGGCGGCAGAGGCGAACACAGATGATTCTTCTCTGCACGCGGCGGTGGAAGACGCCAACCTACCCTCGGTCAATCTGCTGCTGGACTATGACGGCGCGGCGGCGCTGGACTGGTTCGATTACATTAGCCGAACGCCGCTGATGATCGCGGTGGAAATGGAAAACATTCCCATCGCCCGGCGTCTGATTGAAGCCGGGGCAGATGTCAACGCGCATGACGAGCCGCGCATTGGTGACACAGCCCTGCACACTGCGGCCAGAAACGGCACGCTGGAAATGGTGGAATTGCTTGTCAGCGCGGGGGCAGACCCAACAATTCGCGGCTGGATGTGGATCACACCGCTGGACAATGCAAGAGGCCGCAAGCGCGGCGACGGGCCGCGCATTTATGAACTGCTGGAACAGGCGGCCCGGCGGCTTTAGCGACAGTCGGAAAGGCCCAAGAACCTCACCCCAGCCCTCTCCTTCGGAAGGAGAGGGAGCCGAAAAAAGATGTAGGGGCGGGGTCCCCCCGCCCATCTCAATTAGAGTCAAGAGGGCAGGGAGACCCTGCCCCTACAAATCTTCCTCGGATTCCCCCAGAATTGGGCGTTAGGGGGCGAACCGTCAAAACAGCAGCCGCCGGTGGGTGAGGAGCGCCCAGAGCTGTTCGGCGAAGATGGCGGCCCAGAAGAGGGTGACCCAGGGCGGTTTGGCCCAGCAGTGCCAGTCTTTGACGCCTTTGAGGGCGGCCAGCACGTAGAACACGGTGGCGAGGCCGGACAGGGCGAGCAGGGCGTAGTGGCCCAGCAGCAGCACCAGAAACGCGGCTTTGCAGAAGGTGAAGGCCCAGCCTTCGTAGGCGCGGCCCTGCCGCTGATTGTCGTATTGGCTCATAGGAACCTCTTGCGCTGCCATTGCTCAAAGAAGAGCCGGGGGTATAAAACCCCCGGCATTAAGTGCAGCCGCCCTCCGGGCGGAAGAGCAAACCTTTCTCTGCTGTCTTTAGCCCGGCAGGGCGTCTGCTTCTCCTGCCGGGGGTTTTATACCCCCGGCTCCTCTTCATAGCATTCTCAGCGGCAGGACGGTCTCGCGGCTTTTACGGCCCCGGTGGAAGACGTTGTACTCGCAGAACGACACGGCCTGGCCCCGGTCATCCAAAATCTGGGTGCAGCACTGGTCGATGCGCTTCTGGTCGTAGGTGCAGGCGTCCATAAAAGGCTTGACGACGACGCGGAAGACGCGCCGCCCGAAGGCGTCGGGGTCGCGCATCAGCGGCAGAACGTCCCGCAGGCCGCCCCGCGCAAACAGCACGCCCAGATCGCGCAGGGTTTGCCCGCCCCGGACATGGGCGACATCGGACCAGACGCGCCGGGCCGCCCCGCCGACCAATCCCGAAAACGAGATGCGGTCAGTGAATAAATCTAGGTAGCGGGACACGTCCAGATGGCGCGGCAGGGGCGTAATCTGGGTGCGTCCGGCGTTCAGGAAGCCGTAGGTCAGAGCGCAGCAGTCGGGGTGCGAGCAGGGCAGGCCCACGAAGTCCGAGCGCAAGAGCTGCCCGTCCGTCTGCTGTTCGAGTTCGGCCAGAACGTCCGTCAGCGTCAGCCGGGCCGCGCCGGAGTAGTCATTTAGGAGCCGCCCGTTGTCCATGACGGGCTGAAACGTGAGGCCGTTGACGGTGGGCTGTGAGAGCGCATAGCGGAAGAGTTCGCCGATTTCGCCGTCGTTGATGCCCCGTGTCAGAGTCGGCACGAGGGTTACAAACAGCCCTGCTTCGCCCAGCGCGTCTAACGCTTTCTGTTTGACGCGGCGCAAATCAGCGCCGTAGAATTGCTGGTGGGCTTCTTTCTGGAAGCTGGCAAACGACAGATAAATCTCGACGCGGTCTTTGTGCGCGGCGAGCGCTGCTATCAACGCCGAGTCCGAGGCCAGCTTGACGCCGTTGGTGTTGACCAGCACGCGCCCGATGGGGTAAGCGAGGGCCATCTCTAAAAAGTCGGCAAACTGGGGGTGGACCGTCGGCTCGCCGCCGGAGAGCATCAGGACGTCGAGCGTGGGCTGGGCGCGAAAGAACAGGTCCAGACGCCGCTGCGCTTCGGCCAGCGTCATAAAATCGTGGGGCGCAGCCGTGCCGGGGGCACTGGCGTCGGCATAGCAGGTCGGGCAGTGCAGGTTGCACGCCGACGTGATTTCAAGCAGCAGCACGCACACAGGCGGGCCGGTTTGACCGCTCTCGCCGCAGACTTCGCCCGGCCCGCAGCAGCAGTTCGCCCCGGTACGGTCCGGGACATACTGCCGCAGGCGTAGGTATTCGGCGCTGTCCGAGGCGAGCAGCGCCCGCGCCGCGCCGTGACGCGGGCAGGTCTGCCGTATCCAGATTTGGCCGCGCTCTTCGGTGAGCGTCGCCGGGACAGAGCGCAGGCAGGTGGGGCACAGGCCGCGTGTGTCTTCGGACCAGGGTGTGTCCATAGAGCGTTGCTTTGCGAGGGGGCCGGGGGTGCAAAACCCCCCGGCCTCTTACAGCTTTTTACTACAACTTTTTACTTCACCCCCACCAGCTCAATATCAAAGACCAGTGTGGCATTCGGCGGAATGGCCGGGGTGGGCGGATTCGCGCCGTAAGCCAGGTCGCCGGGGATCACCAGACGCCGCTTGCCGCCGATTTTCATGCTCGGCACGCCCTCGTCCCAGCCCTTGATGACGCGCCCGACACCAATCGGAAAATCAATCGGCTGGCCGCCGTGGTCATACGAAGAATCAAACTTGGTTCCGTCGAGCAGCGTGCCCGTGTACTGCACGGAGACGGTCTGGCCGATTTTCGGGCTTGCGCCAGCGCCGACTTTCAGGTCGTAGTATTTGACGCCCGACGGCAGGGTTTTCAGCGTCACGTCCTTGCCGTCAATCTTTGTGGTGCTGGGCACAGCAGAGACGTCCACTGCTGGAGCGGCAGGCGGCGTGCCTGTCGGGGCGGCGGGCGGCCCCTGTGCGTCAGGAGCCAGAGCCGGGGACGAGGCGGGCGGGGGCGTCGATGAGGCGCTGTCTTCTTTGGACGCGCAGCCGGACAGGGCCAGCAGCGCCAGCGCGGCAACAGCCAGGACGGGCGGGGTGAGTTTCATAAAAGCGTGTTTCTCCTGAGAGGGCGTTTGGGCTAGGACGTTTGGGCTATTGTACCTGATGCTCCGTCACAGATTGTTGAGTGGGCTGCTGCCGCCGAAGATGCTGGCGAAGCACCAGGCAATCGCGCCTAAAATCAGCGCAAAGATGCCCAGCAGGCCGTAGCCGATGCCGCGAGCAAGCACGGGGAAGCCGGGCCGCAGGACAAAGTAAAGAATGGGCATGACGACAATGCCCAGACCGCCAATAAGACTCGACAGCAGGGTGCTGACGACACCCAGCGTGATGTCGGCCCATGCCTTGCCCGTGAGCAGCCGCCCCTGCCGAGGCGGAGGCGACTGAACAAAGCCGCCAGTCGGCGCAGGCGGCCACGCTGCACCGGGCGGCTGCCAGCCGCAGTGCGGGCAGACGGCAGCCCCAGGGGTCCAGAGCGTGCCGCAGTTCGGGCAGTGAGACATCTCAGCCATAAAATCATCCTGTAGATTATCCTGCCGGCCCGGCAGCTCCTCTACGCGCTTTACTTCTGTGCGTTTTACTTCACGGCGACCAGCTCAATATCAAAGACCAATGTGGCGTTCGCCGGAATCGCGGGCGTCGGCGAGTTCGCGCCGTAGGCGAGGGCGCCAGGGATGACTAACCGGCGCTTGCCGCCAACTCTCATGCCGGGCACCCCTTCATCCCAGCCTTTGATCACCCGGCCAACGCCGATAGGAAAATCAATCGGCTGACCGCCGTGGTTGTAGGACGAATCAAACTTGGTGCCATTCAGCAGGGTACCGGTGTACTGCACCGAGACAGTCTGCCCGATTTTTGGGTGCGGCCCGGTGCCGACTTTGGTATCGTAGTATTTCAGGCCGGAGGGCAGAGACTTCAGGGGCACTTTCTTGCCGTTAATCACCGTTGTCGCTGCGGGACCCGGATGTGCGGTGTGGGGGTGCTTAGGGGCGGGGGATTTGGCCGCGCCGGACGTCGCGGCGAGCAGGAAGGCCGTCAGTGTGAGGGCAAAGGGTGTGAATTTCATGGGGGCAGGTTCTCCTTCGGAGAGTATACCTAATGAATCTCCGCTGCGGGCAAGGTGTGAGCCGGGCGCACATAAAGGGGCCGGAGCAGGCGGGCCAGCTTCACGGCGAAAAAGGCGAACCCGGCGGCACACGCCCACTGTGCCAGGGTCAGCCCGGCCACCGGAGCCGGGCCAGCGCGGAAGAACTCAATGCCAAAGCGGGCGACGCAGAAGAGCGTGCCCTGCAAATAAAAGAGCGTGTTCTCCGGCGGGCGCGTCTTTTCGACGCGCAGCAGCACGGCCAGAATGAGGGCGCTGGCCGCCGAAGAGTAAATCTGTGTCGGGTGGCGCATCTGGCCGTGTTCGGAGACCGCCCAGGGAACCGTGGTAACGGTGCCGTAGCAGCAGCCCGCGAAAAAACAGCCCCAGCGGCCTATCGCCTCACCCGCCGTCAGAGCGACGGCGAACAGGTCCCCGGTCGGGCGTACAATGCCCAGATGGCGCTTATATAGCACCACGGCCAGGTAGCCGCCCGCCAGGCCCCCCAGCACGCTTTTCCCCGCTGCGACATCATGCAGCACGCGGGCGCACACCCACTGCCCGAGGTTCGCCCCAAGCAGGCCGCCCACCAGCCCCGCACCCGCGACTGCCATCATGCCCGACGTCGCCAGCCCGCGCCGCCGGGCCAGCAGCACAAATGCCGCCAGCCCGGTCCCGTAGCCCAGCAGATAGCAGAAGGAAGCCAGTGTCATGGGCGTTTATTCCGAAGGAGTCGAGGGGTTAAAACCCCTCGCTGGAAGGCGCTTCGCGCCGGGCGGACAGAGAGCGAATATGTGGGGCCAAGCGTGCTATGTCACGCGCTTCTCTTACTCTTTGGCTTCCCGGCGTCCTCGCCTCCAAGCGAGGGGTTTTAACCCCTCGACTCCTGCAAGCCTGCGCTCACTCTGTGTTCGTATTTTATTTCGCGGGCGCGTTCAGCCGTTTGACGCCTTCCAAATCGGCCAGCGCCAGAATGCGCGGCTTGAGCAAAGAAGTCCAGACTTTGTAGCCTTCGGTGTTGAAGTGCAGGCCGTCGGGCCGCTCCAGAGTAACCGGCGGCTGACCGTCGGTGGTCAGCAGGGCGGAGTGGGCATCCAGAAAGCTCAGCTTCTGCGTCGGCGAATTGGTAGTCAGTATCCATCGCTGGATCAGATAATTCGCTTCCAGCACGTCGCCTTCCTCCTTCCACCGGGCGCGGGTGGGGCTGATGGAGATATAGGCCAGGCGCGTGTCCGGCAGGCCGCTGTGGATTTTGGCGGCGAAGTCCTGGAACTCCTGAAGCACCTGCGCCGGGGTCTTGTGGCCGTAGTCTATGTCGTTGGTCCCGGCAAACATCACAATCAGCCTGGGCTTGTAGGGAATGGCGATGCGGTCGGCATAGAGCGTGCTTTCAAAAATCTGCGAGCCGCCGAAGCCCCGGTTGATGACGGGGATTTCGGGAAAATCCTGCGCCAGCGTACTCCACAGCCGGATGCTGGAGCTGCCGATAAACAGCACCGCGCCGGTGGGCGGCATCTGCTTCTGGTCGGCGGCGAGAAACGCATTGATCTCCTGGGCGGCATCAGCGGTTTTGGGCAGCGGCTGCACATTCGCCATCGGGTTTGGCGTGTCCTTCTGTGCCTGCGCCGGGGCGACGCAGCCGGGGCCAAACGACAGGGCGGCCAGCACAAAAGCGCCCGCCAGCAGGCGCGGCAGTGGTGTCTTAGCGGGTTTCATCTTGCTTGGTTTCATAAACGGTCTACTTTCTGGTTTGGGGGCATAGTTCCCGCAGAATAAATACGGGGCAAGGCTGGGAAGCAGTGCTAAGAGGCAATGCTGACACGGTGAAGCGACCGCCTCCAGGGAGGCGGTCGCTGTGGCTCAGGCACAAGACAGCTTATTTGTAACCTAAGTTGCGTTTCTCGGATATAGATATGGTTTTAGCCTGTGTGCTTGGCCGGGCCTCTGGTATAGTGGAAGTACCACCCACCACTATCCCGGAGGCCGACCATGCCCGACTATTGTACCAATTCTTTTACCCGTACCAATTCTTTTACCCGTACCAAGTCTTTTACCGGACGTATCACCACAATCTACTGTTGCTCTGGTGGCCGCCGCTTTGTTTGATGGCAACCAGGAAAGAAGCCGCTGCTTTCTCAAAGAACATGGCTACATCAAACAGATGCTCTCCAAAGGCTGCTTCAATCGGCGACTGCATCAGGTCCCCGAAGCACTCTGGCAAGCCTTGTTCGGCCTGCTGGCAGACATCCATTGCCATCTTAACAAGAACCAGCAATATGCCGTAGACAGTCTGCCGGTGCCGGTCTGCGATAATATCCGCATCTCGCGCAGCCGTCTGTACCCGCCCAAACAGCACAAAAAGGCGTTCCGAGGCTACATTGCCAGCAAGAGGCGCTACTTTTATGGCTTACGGGTGCATCTGCTGATGACGACCACTGGGCAGCCTGTGGAGGTGATGCTTGCTCCTGGGGCAGAAGCTAATATTCGCGCCTTCTGGACCAGCACGAGGAAGGGCTGCTTAAAGAAGCGGATTTGAACCTGATTGCCCAGCGGCGCAAGAAAAGCCGCAAGCCGTTAGAGCCGTGGGTGAGTTATATTGTGCGTCAGAAGCGCAAGCGCATTGAAACCGTGTTCAGCCAGATGGCTTCGGCCTTTGGACGCACGATCCATGCGGTGACGCCACGCGGATTTGAGCTGAAAGTCTTTTTGACGGTGCTGGCATTTGCTATCACGGCATGATCACAGAAACGCAACTTAGGTTATTATACACTTCCCCATTGTGTCTGTCAAACAGAAACTCAAGTGTCACGCAGGAAACCCGCGCCTTTGCCCCGAATAGTCTGACGCGGCATAACTGGGAGAAATAAACTTGGCAACTACGGACAAAACCAACGACAAGAACGTCAATACGAGCGGCAATTCAGACGCGGAGCGGCGGCGCTTGGAAGACGTGCGGCAGGGGCGGGATGGCGCAGACTGGCGGCACTGGGGGCCGTATGTCTCCGAGCGGGCGTGGGGGACGGTGCGGGAGGATTATTCGGCGGACGGCAGCGCATGGGGCTATCTGCCCCATGACAGCGCCCGCTCGAAAGCCTACCGCTGGAACGAGGACGGGCTGGCGGGGCTGTGCGACAGCAGCCAGGAGCTGTGCTTTGCGCTGGCGCTGTGGAACGGGAAGGATAGTATTCTCAAAGAGAGGCCCTTCGGGCTGTCCGGGCCGGAAGGCAACCACGGGGAAGATGTCAAAGAGTACTACTTTTTTACCGACAACCTGCCGTCTCATGCGTCCATGTCCATGACCTACAAGTATCCGCAGGCGGCGTTTCCGTATGAGGATTTGGTGCAGACCAACGCGGCGCGAACTAAACTGGACCCGGAATATGAGCTTTTGGATACCGGGGTGTTTGCTGACAACAAGTACTGGGACGTGACCGTGGAGTACGCCAAAGCATCGCCGGAAGATATTTTGATCCAAATCACACTGGCGAACCGGGGGCCGGAGGCGGCCACGGTGGACGTGCTGCCAACCCTGTGGTTTCGCAATGTTTGGTCGTGGGGCTGGGACACCGACCGGGAAAAGCCAGCATTATCAGTCGGGCCGGGCGGCGCGGGCTATGCGGCGGTGCGGGCGACCCATCCCACTTTGGGGCCGCGCACGCTGCTCTGCGAAGGCAGCCCAAGCCTGCTGTTTACCGAAAATGAGACCAACGCCAAGCGGCTCTACGGGGCGGCGAATAACCCGGCCCCGTATGTCAAAGATGGCTTCCATGAGTTTGTCGTGAATGGCATCGAAGGGGCCGTGAACCCCAAGCAGACCGGCACGAAAGCCTGCGCCCGCTATACAGTGACCGTAGAAGCGGGGCAGGAAACGACCCTGCGCCTGCGGCTCACCGAGCAGGCGGAAGGCGGTTTGGACAAGCCGTTCGGGCCGGGCTTTCAGCAGGTGATCGAGACGCGCCGGGCCGAAGCGGAGGCGTTTTACGGGGCGATTGGCTCGCCGGAGCTGTCGGAGGGTGCCCGCTCCGTGATGCGGCAGGCGTTCGCCGGACTGCTCTGGTCCAAGCAGTTCTACAAGTACGACGTGCTGCACTGGCTGGAAGGCGACCCGGCGCAGCCAAAGCCGCCCGCCTCCCGGCTGGACGGGCGCAACCATGACTGGATGCACCTGAACGCCAAAGATATTATCTCCATGCCGGATACGTGGGAATACCCGTGGTTCGCGGCCTGGGATTTGGCCTTTCACTGCATTCCGCTGGCGACGATTGACCCGCAGTTTGCCAAAGAGCAGCTTCTCTTATTGGGGCACGAATGGTATCAGCACCCGAACGGGCAGCTCCCGGCGTATGAATGGGCGTTCGGGGATGTCAACCCGCCCGTGCAGGCGTGGGCGGCCCTGCGGGTGTACCAGATTGAGGGGCGCGTCCGGGACACCGACGGCGACTTTGCCTTTCTGGAAAAGATGTTCCACAAGCTCCTGATGAACTTTACGTGGTGGGTCAATCGCAAGGACGCCGCCGGGCGCAATGTTTTTCAGGGCGGCTTCTTAGGATTAGACAACATTGGCCTCTTCGACCGCTCGCAGCCGCTGCCGACGGGAGGGTATCTGGAGCAGTCCGACGGGACTTCATGGATGGCGATGTTTTGCCTGAATATGCTGGCTATCGCGCTGGAGCTGACCCGCCGGGACCCGTCGTATGAGGACATGGCGACCAAGTTCTTTGAGCATTTTGTCTATATCGCCCACGCCATGAACGCGATGGGGGCGCAGGACGTTGACCTGTACGATGACCAGGACGGCTTTTATTACGACGTCCTGCACCGGCCCGACGGCACAGCCGAGTTTCTGCGCGTCCGCTCGCTGGTCGGCCTGATCCCCCTGCTGGCGGTGGACACGCTGGATGCCGAGGCGTATGCCGGGCTGGACGATTTCCAGACGCGCATCGACTGGTTCCTCACCAATCGCCCGGCACTGGTCAAGAACGTCGCTGACCTGTCCAAGCCCGGCACGCAGGGCCGCCGCCTTTTGTCGATTGTGGACCCCGCCCGGCTCCGCACGATTTTAACTAAAATGCTGGACGAGACCGAGTTTCTGTCCCCGCACGGCCTGCGCTCGGTGTCCCGCTTCCACAAAGACCACCCGGTCATCATGGATGTCAAGGGCACCGAGTACCGCGTGGATTATGAGCCTGCCGAGTCGACGACGGGTCTGTTTGGCGGCAATTCCAACTGGCGCGGCCCGGTCTGGTTCCCGATCAATTACCTGCTGATTGAGGCCCTGCAAAAGTTCGATTACTATCTCGGCCCCGACTTCACCGTCCCGTTCCCCACCGGCTCCGGCCAGGAATTGACACTCTCGCAGGTCGCCGCCGAATTGTCCCGCCGCCTGACCCGGACCTTTTTGCCGGACGACGCAGGCCGCCGCCCGGTTTATGGCGGCACGGAAACGTTCCAGACCGATCCCCACTGGCGCGACTACGTCTTGTTCTTTGAATACTTCCACGGCGACAACGGCGCAGGATTGGGGGCCAGCCATCAAACCGGCTGGACGGGGCTGGTCGCCAAGCTGATTGAGCAGAGCGGGGAGTGAAGGGGAAAAGAGCGAGGGGTTGAAAACCTCTCGCTAGGTAAGGCGTCCTTCGGACGGAAGAAGCAGAACGTGACCGAGGCTTATTCTTTCACCCGGAGGGTGCTTCTCCCAGCGAGGGGTTTTCAACCCCTCGGTCAAGTTTTCAAGCATACGCAGGCGACTTGGGCTGAGGCACTTCGCGGCCCATGTACCGTGCCATTTTAATCCAGTCCTGTGCGATGGCCTGAATGTTGTGCCGGGCTTCTTCCGCCGTGCGTCCATCCGCCATACAGCCGGGCAGTTCCGGCATTTCCGCGAGAAAACACCCGTCTTCTTCGCTCCAAGAAACATTCACGGCGTAGTTGTCCAAATTATTGTCCATCTGCATCTCCCGCCTCAGAGACCTACCACCTTGCTTCGCAGGGTCCTTCCTGAAGGAAGGATACGGACAATATACAGAGGGCAGGGGGACCCTGCCCCTACACCTAAATCCTAATCCTTCCTTTAGGAAGGACCCTGCGAAGCAAGGAAGGTAGGTCAATCCGTCTTTGCGTGAACCCGGCGGTCGGACCAGCCGACGATCATGGAGCGCATGGTGTCCACGCCGTCCAGCGCCACCAGCAGGATATGGGGGAGGGCAAACGCCACGAAGTACCACGACAGCCAGAAGTGCCAGACGCGGGCGTAATCGTAGCCGCCGAACAGGGCTTGCAGCCACCAGAGCTGCATCGGCTTGTGGATCGCCCAGCCGGACAGCGAAATCAGAATGGCGGCAGGCGTCACCGACGCATACGCCAGCCGCTGCAAGGCATTGTACTTGGTCAGGACTTCCGGGTGAGGCCAGGGTTTGCGGAGCAGCTTGGCAAACGGCAGGCCGACATAATAAAGCTGCATCTTGCCAGCATTGATCAAATCCCCCCGGCGCGGCAGCAGAGCTTTGTAGCCTTTGCCCCGGATGGAGCCGATGATATACAGCAGGCCCAGCAGCACAAACGGGTAGCCCAGCAGCCAGTGCAAACGCAGGGCCGACGACAGAATGCCCGTGCCCAGGCTGAAATGATCGTACACCCAGGTCGTGCTGTAATGGATGTCCGGCGACACCCAGCTATCTTCGGTCCCGTAGGAGTGCCGCCAGGGTTCATGCCGGGCGATCCACAGGCCGAGCGTTGCCAGGTAGTCTTCAATGCCGTTCGCATCGGCGGGGTGCTTTAAAACCGGCGCGGCCCAGTAAATGGACAGGCCGCTGAGAAACATCCCCAGCAGTACCGGGATGGTGGACCAGTGCGCCAGCCGCACCAGCCAGTGATGCTTGCGGACCACGGCTTTCGTTTCGCCTGCCGCCGCTGCCTCGTGTTTGCGTGTAATCGTCGCCATCGTGTCTCCTGTTGGTCTAACGCACCTATAAGCGGCGCAAAGCCGCCCGAATCATGTCCCGGTCGGCCACCGAATAATATAAATAGACCGTGTCGCCGTTTTCCACTGCCGAGGCGGCAAAGGCAATATCCGTGGCATCGCCCGACTGCGGGGGCGGCACGATGAGCGGGTCGTCCGAGCGGGCCACCACGCGAGTATATCCGGCGTCAAAGGCCACCCAGCCGATGCGCCAGTGGGCGTCGCGTGTGGCCCCGTTGTAGAACATCACGGGCCGCGCCGGGTCGTCCAAAAGCAGCGGGCCGGGGCTGAGATGCCAGGCGTCCCACGCCTCGGGCCGGGGCGCAAACGGCGGCTTGCCCACCGTCCACGGCCCGTCGATGTCCGGGGCGGATGCCAGGCCAATCAGCGAGGCCCCGCCTGCCGCGTACTCAAAAAACAGCCGCCAGGAGCCGTCAGCCACCTGCGCCAGTGTCGCCTCTTTGGGGTTGGCAGCCTCTGGGGTAGACGGCAGGCGAACACCGCGTTTTTCCAAATGCGCCCGGTCCGGCCCGCTTGCCAGCAAAAGCTGCCCCCGCTCGGCGTCTCCATCCCACCCGCTGTAATAAGCGTAGGTCTGCCCGTTCCAGAGCTGCACCGTCGGGTCCTCGCAGCCGTCCCGGTCTTCCGCACCGGGGCCGGGGGCCAATACGGGCGCAGCGTCCATCGCAAAGCACAGACCGTCTTCGGACGTGCCGCCGTAGATACGCGCAATTTTCAGCTTCGGAGCATCGTCGCGGCGCGGCACGGCGCGGATCAGCGTCTCCCAGCGCGGCCCTTCGCGCCACACAAACGGGCTGAGGGTATACATTTCGGACAGCGGCGGCCCGCATTTCAGCGTCAGCGGCTCCGTCGCCTCCAAAGAAAAGTGACACATAAACTTCGGCTCCTTCGGCTTCAAGTTACCATACAGACACGCCCGCCGGGAAGTTCCGTGCCGCAACAGGGCCATTCAGTTTTCTTGGGCCGAATGTCCCTGCGGGACAACCCGTTTCACGGGTGCTTGACTTCTTGCGTCCCGGAGGGACGTTCGGCGTCCGCGCCCTTCAGCCATGCATTTCAATGCGTGGCCTTAATTCGTGGCTCTTGGCCCAAGAAAACTGAATGACCTTGCGTGCCGCAAAGACAAAGCAGGAAAGTTGAGAACCGACGGCGTACTAAGAAGCGAAGTGGGATAGGAGAACGAAATGCTGGATTTTACACTGAACTTTGATCTGCTGCGCCGTTTGTGCGAGGCCACCGGCGTGTCGGGGCGCGAAAGCCAGGTGCGCGAACTGGTGCAGGCCGAAATGGAGCCGCTGGTCGACGAAATCACGACCGATGCGCTGGGCAACTTGATCGGCACGAAAAAAGGCACGGGCGGGCCGCGTGTGATGCTGGCCGCGCACATGGATGAAATCGGCTTTCTGGTGCGCTACATTGATGACCGGGGCTTTCTGCGGCTTCAGGCCGTCGGCGGCTGGGACCCGCGCACTTTGGTGGCCCAGCGGGTTCATGTGCATGGCTACGGCGGGCAGGTTTTGCTCGGGGCCGTCATGCCCGCCGCGAAGCCTATTCACCTGCTGACGCCCGAAGATTTGGGCAAGACGCTGAAGCTGGAAGAGATGTTTGTGGACCTCGGAATGCCGGTGGAAGAAGTGAAAGCGCAGGTGGAAATCGGGGACATGGTGACGATGGCCCGCACCGCCGAGCGGCTGGGGGACTGCATCGTCAGCAAATCTTTGGACGACCGCATCAGCGTCTTTATCATGCTGGAAGCCCTGCGGATACTGGGGCCGTGTCAGTCCGAGATTATTGCCGTCGCCACCACGCAGGAGGAAGTCGGCCTGCGCGGCGCGGGCACGGCGGCCTACGGCATCGCGCCCGATATTGCCGTGGCGCTGGATGTGACCCTCGCCAATGACTTCCCCGGCTCGCCTGACACCGAGCAGGTCTCAAGGCTTGGCGAAGGCTGCGCGATTTCGATTATGGACGGCGCGACCATCAGCCCGCCCGCTCTGGTGCGCCATTTCCGGGATGTCGCCGAAGCGCACTCCATCCCACATCAGCTTTCCATCCTGTCACGCGGCGGCACGGACGCCGGGGCAATGCAGCGGGCACGCACGGGCGCTCCGGCGTTCACGCTGTCCACCCCGACCCGCTACCTGCACACGGTCAACGAGACGGCCCACCTCGGCGATGTCCAGGCCGCCGTGACCCTGCTGGCCCGGTATCTGGAAGACTCGCACACGCGGCAGTACCGCTGAATGTAGGGGCAGGGATTGTCCCTGCCCTTCCTCTCTGCCCTTGCTCTCTACTCTTTCACCCGTGTCAGCGTCATGGTCTGCCCCGACTGCGAATTGGTCAGCGTCATCTTGTCCCCGTCCAGCTTGAATGGCCCGGTGTGTGGCTGCGATTTTCCGGGCGGCAGACTAATCGTCCTGCTGCCGAACGTCATGGACGTAATGGTCTGGGTCAAATTGGCTCCATCCACTTTGTAAGTGCCGCCGATGTTCATGCTGAACGCCGCCGGGCCGCCCTGCGTCCCGATGTCTACGGTTTCCTTGCCGTCCTCGGTGAAATTGTACGTCATAGCAAACCCCGCGCCGCCGGGGCCGGGGGCGGTGCCCGACCACTTGCCGACCACGGTGTCTTTGTGGCAGCCGGTCAGCAGCAGGACGGGAGCAAGCAGCAGGGCGGGAATAAATACGGGGCGCTTCATGGCGGGGTTCCTTTTCTTTCTGGTCAAGCGGCTTAGTCCTGCTATTATTCGCCAGACGCCCGCCTGCTTCCTGCTTCCGCGTCGATTATTCTTTGCCCCCGGAGAACTTCGCGCCTTCCACGATATACCGCTGCATCAGCAAAAACACCAGCACCAGCGGGGCGACGCCCAGCGCGGCGGCGGCGAAAAGCTGCGCCAGATTTTGCGTCTGCGCCGTCAGAAACGTGGACAGCACCACCTGCACTGTCCAGTACGACGGGTCCTGCCCGATGACCAGCGGCCACAAAAACGAGTTCCAGCTTCCAATAAAGGTCAGCACGCCCAGCGCCGTGATAATGGAGGTCGAGTTCGGCAGCAGCAGCCGCCAGTAGACTCCAAAGTAGCTGAGGCCATCCAGCCGCCCTGCCTCTTCAATTTCCGAAGGGAATCGCAGGTAAAACTGCCGGAACAAAAAGATCGAGAACGCCGAAAAGACCCCCGGCGCGACAATTCCCCAGCGCGTGTTGACGCCGCCGAGATACGCCATCACCGCAAATGTCGGCACAAAGGTCACCGCGCCGGGGATCATCAGCGTGGCGAGAATAATTCCAAATACCGTGCTGCGGCCCCGCGCCGGGATACGTGCCAGCGCATAGCCTGCCATGCTGGAAAACAGCATCTGGAAAACCAGCGTGAACACAGAAATCGCCGCCGAGTTCAGCAGCCCGGTCAGCAGATGCGTATTCGGGTCCGACAGCACCGCCCCGAAATTGGCCCACTGCGGCAGCGCGGGCAGCCACGCCCAGAGCGGCGACGTGATGCCGTCTTCCGTCATCAGCGCATTGCGGGCGATCAAATAAAACGGCAGCAAAAACAGCACCGTCAGCATCGCCAGCACAAAATACCGCCCGGTCGCGGCCAGCATTCTTTGGGTTTTCATTTGTTTGAATCCCCGAAGCCAAAGAGGCGGCCTTGAATGAGCGTGACGGCAATAATGATGGCGGTCAAAATGAAGCCGCCTGCCGCGCCGCGCCCGAAGTCCTGATTGCTCAGGGCCACCGAATACAAATACACCAGCGGGGGGCGGGCCAGGGACGCATTGCCGACCGAGCCGCCGGAGCCGCCCAGAATGTTGTAAAACTCGTCAAACGCCTGAAACGCAGCGATCAAATTGAGCAGCAGCACCGACACCGAAGTCGCCCGAAGCTGCGGCAGGGTGATAAAGCGCAGCATCTGCCAGCCCGGCCCAGCGCCGTCCACCGAGGCGGCTTCATAGAGCGAGCGCGGGATTTCCTGCAACCCTGCCAGAAAGATAATCATAAAGAACCCGACCGACAGCCACAGCCGCACCGACACCAGCACCAGCCAGTACCACGGCGGGTTGACCGTGCCGATCCAGGCAATTGGCTCGTGGATCATTCCTATCGAGAGCAGCAGGTGGTTGACAAAGCCGAACGACAGGCCGTTGTACAGGCTGATTTTCCAGATCAGCGAGGCGACGACATAAGACACGGCGCTTGGAATAAAAAAGACCGTCCGAAAGAACCCCGTTCCCCAGCCTGCCTGATGCACCAAAAGGGCCAGACCAAGCGACACGGCAAAGGTCAGCGGCACGATGAACAGCGCGAATTTAATCACAATGCTCAGTGAGTTCAGAAACGCTTCATCGGTCAGCAGATCGGCGTAATTGCGGACGCCGACAAAATGGCCGGGGTGGATGGTGTTCTGCGCGTGCGACAAGCTCAGCAAAAAGCCCCAGACAATCGGGATGAGTGTGAACACCGTCAGCCCCAGCAGGGCCGGGGACACAAACGCCCAGAAGGCCAGCGTCGCCGAGCGGTCCGCGCCGCCCCCGCGCCGGGGTTTTTTCGATTTCGGGTCCTGAAGCACTTTCAGCCCCTCGGGGCCTTCGTACTGCGTTCCGCCTTCGGATTGGGTCACTGCCATAGGAACTACTCCAAAAGCCGGGAAAGCTCGCGCTCGCATTTGTAGGCGGCCACCGCCAGCGCGGGGGCGGCGGGGCGCCCCTGCTTGACAATGTCGGTCACGGCATCAGTCAGGGCCGTGCCCATGCCGGAGGTCCAGATCGCGGGCAGAATATGCCCGTGCGCGTCCAAATCGCGCACGGCCTGCGCCGGAACCGGGGCACGCAGGGCCGTGGCGGCCTGCGCGACAGAAATGCGGGCGGGAACATGGAAGCCGTAGGCCAGGCACCAGTCTTCCTGCAATTTCTTGTTTTCAATCCACAGCCAGCGCACGTACTTTTTGGCCTCGTCAAGCTGCTTGCTTTGCGCGTTGATCATGGCCGACCAGCCGCCCTGAAACGTCGCGGGCTGACCGGCGGCGTCCAGCGCGGGCCAGGCCAGGCCGCCGACATCCTCGCCAAGCGCTTTATGAATAGCCGGGTACGACCACAGTCCGCCCCACTGCATCGCCGCCAGCCCCTGTGTCAGCGCCGACGGGTCCCAGTAGTCGGTGGGAGCGCCAATCAAGAGCGCGTTCGTGGCTCCCAGATCGCGCAGGGCTTCATAGGCCGCCACGGTGCGCGGGTTGTTGAAGACAACTTTTTGGTCCACCAGAAAATCACTGCCCGCCGACCACGGCAGAATGTTGCTGAGTGCCCCGATGCCGCCGTCATTGCCCAGAAACAGGCCCTTGCGGGCCGGGGTCGTCAGCGCCTTTGCCACGGCCACCAGCTCCGGCAGCGTCTGCGGCGGTCCCAGGCCAGCGGCTTGCAGCAGGCTTTTGCGGTAGTAGAGAATGCCGGTGTCGGTCAGCATTTTGACGCCGTACAGCTTGCCGTTCAGTGTGTTTTCCGCCAGGGCGCGGGGAAAGAAATCGGCCCGCGTTTCGGGGGTAAACAGGTCATCCAGCGGAGCCACCTGCGCGGCGGTGACCCGCGCCGCCGTGAGCTGGCCTTCAAAGATGTCCGGTCCGCCGCGTGTCAAAAGCGCCGTGGACAGCTTGGTTCCGTAGTCACCGGGAACCCAGACGACGTCCACGCCAATATCGGGATTCAGCCGCATATAGTCGGCGGCGTACCGATGCACCGCCTGCTCGGTCCCTTTTTCGCCATACTGATGATACCATTGCGTGAGCGTGACCCGCTTGCCGGGCATTCCGGGGCGCTGTCCACAGCCTGCCAGCAGCGCCCCGCCAGTCAGGCCAACAGCGCCAAAGGCAGCCGTTTTCAGCAGGTCCCGTCGGCTTCCTCGCCAGGGGGGTTGGATTTCATTGGACATAGGTTGAAAACCTGAGAAAAGGCTGAGGTCAGAATACGAGGGGTTAAAACCCCTCGGCCCTTCTGCCTTCGGCTAATAAATCGCCTGCTGCGTGTCGGGATCAAAGAGATGCGTCTTCTCCAAATCCACCACCACGTCTAATGCCTGCCCGTCTTTGGCCGCTGTCTCCGCATCCAGTGTTGCCACCAGCGAATGCACGCCTGCTGTCAGGTACAGCGTTACGATGTCCCCCATCGGCTCGGACACGTCTACGAGGGTCCGCACCGTGTTTTCCGCTGTCGCCGCCGGGGCGTCGCGCAGGCTTTTGTCGAAAATGTCCGAAGGGCGCACGCCTAAAATCACTTCTTTGCCCGCCCACGACTCCAGCAGCCCGGCGCGGGACGCCGGGGCGGCCAGCACAAACGAGCCGCAGTCCACCGCGTAGCTCCCTCCCGACTTCTTCACTGTGCCCTTCATGAAGTTCATGGAGGGCGTGCCAATAAAGCCTGCCACAAACAGGTTGACCGGGTGATTATAGATTTCCAAAGGAGCCGCCACCTGCTGCAAAACGCCCCCGGACATGACGGCAATGCGGTCTCCCATCGTCATCGCTTCCACCTGGTCATGGGTGACATAGACCGTCGTGATCCCCAGTCGGCGGTGCATCTTGATCAGCTCGGCGCGTGTCTGCACCCGAAGCTGGGCATCGAGGTTTGACAGCGGCTCGTCCATCAGGAATACCTGCGGCTCGCGCACGATGGCCCGCCCGAGGGCGACGCGCTGGCGCTGCCCGCCGGAAAGCTGGGCCGGGCGGCGGGCCAGCAGCGGCTCCAGGCCAAGCTGTGCGGCGGCGTCCTGCACGCGGCGCTGGATTTCTTCGGCGGGGACTTTGCGGAGCTTGAGGCCAAAGGCCATATTTTCCCGGACGCTCATGTGGGGATACAGGGCGTAGTTCTGGAACACCATCGCAATATCGCGGTCTTTGGGGGGCACGGTGTTGACACGCCGCTCGCCGATGTTGATGTCGCCGTCGGAGGCTTCTTCCAGTCCGGCGATCATGCGAAGCGCGGTGGTTTTGCCGCAGCCGGAGGGGCCGACCAGGACCATAAACTCGCGGTCTTTGATGTCGAGGGATAAATCGTTGACAGCAGTGGTCTTGACGCTGCCCTTGCCGGGGGCATCGAACCGTTTGAATACATGGGACAAGGTCACAGATGCCATAGTTACTCCGAAATCAATGCAGGAAATAGTCTCAAAAGGACTATTCACCAGAAATTTAATAAAGTCCTGCTGCGTGGGTGTCGGAACCGGCAAAAAGAAAAACCGCCAGACACACTGTCTGGCGGCCCCTTCGCACAAAAAGCGGGCGGCCCCGCCGCCCGGTGCTTATTGCCCGGCGCTGAGGCTGACCGCGTTCCAGCCGGGGTACGGCCCGTAGTTTCGGAACGTGATGCTGCTCCCCGCCCCCACCGTCCACAGCGAGGCCATCCCGTCCGCCCCGTGCGTCCACAGAAGCCGCCGCGCCCCCTCCGCCCCCACCGCCGCGTTTGTCACCGTCCACCCCGCATACGGCCCGTAGTTCTGGTAGGTGTAGGTGCCTAAAGCAAAGTCGGCGCTCCACAGCGACTGCGTCCCGTCTGTGCTGCTCCACGCCAAAGTCGCCGCCCCGTCAGGACCCGCCGCCAGCGCGTTTGCCGTCCAGCCCGAGAAAGGTCCATACTCCTGGTGGACATAGGAGCCGTCGACCTCGCTGAGCCGCCACGAGGACACCTGCCCGCTGGTGTTCCCCGTGGTGTTAGTCCAGAAGACGTCGGTGACCCCATCGCCGCCGGTGGCAACGCCTTTGGCACTCCACCCCGCAAACGGCCCGTATTCGCGGTGGCTGTACGTGCCCGCTGCGTTGTCGAGGCTCCACAGAGACATCTGCTGATCGGGCTGATGGTTCCACAGCAGATGCAGACGTCCATCAGGGCCGGCGCTCATCCCGGCTGCGGCCCAGCCTGCAAACGGCCCGTAGCTCTTGAAGGTGAAGCCGCCCTGCGCGTCCACATCCCACACCGAAACCTGGTGGTCTGCCGTGTGGTTCCAGAGCAGGTGCGTCTTGCCGTCGGGCGTCTCGGCCAGGGCTGCGGCGACCCAGCCGGGATAGGGTCCGTAATTGCGGTAAGTGAAGGAGAAGTCCGGGGCGACTGTCCACAGGGACGCGGTGCCATCGGTGTTGTTCCAGAGGAGGTGAGACACGGACGGAGGAACGAGTTCGTAAGCGCCGATGCTGGGGGGAGTGGGCCGCGTCCGGCCATCTTTGTCGGTGGCCGGTGCGCTGGTGGCGGTGCCTGCCCCGAGGCAGGGCGAGCCGAGGAGCAGGTGGAAGTTGCCCCCGGCGGCGTTCACAAACAATGGGTCAGCGGCAATGTTGCCCGTGCCGGGATAGCCGCCTTGAACGTCACAGAAAGAGATGACTGGGGTAGAGCCGGATGCAGCGTCTATCTCAGAGGCGTCGCCATAAAAAATGTCATTAGCCAGCGTGGTTGTGCCCCCAGTGCCTCTAATGGAGACGCCGCTGGAGAGTATGTTTCCATTAAAGGTGCAGTTGGTGATTGTAATCGCGCCGCCATCGGCGCTGTCGCTATAGACACCATGGACTGAACCCTTTAGATGAGACAAAGAGTTAAGGTGTGACGGTCTGGTTCTTGTCTCGGTTCTGGTTCTTGTCTCGGTTTTCGTAAAAGGCGCTCTCATACTCAGCAGGCGGCAGGTAGCCGAGGCTGGAATGCAGGCGCTTCTGGTTGTAAACAGCCTCCAGAAAATGGCCGATCTGCGCTTTAGCATCGGCGAGATTGTCGTACTCACTGACGTAGACCTGCTCGCACTTCAAGGTCTTCATGAAGCTTTCCGCCTTCGCATTGTCATACGGATTACCCCTGCGGCTCATGCTAATCTGGACGCCGCTGCCCTTCAGCAAACTCGTGTACTCGCCCGACGCATACTGAACGCCGCGATCCGAATGATGAACTAAGCCCTGATGCACGCCAGGTTTTCGCTGCGTCAGCGCCATTTTCAGCGCGGCTGTTGCCAGGGATGCCTCCAAGCGGCGGCCAAGAGACCAGCCCAAGCAGCGGCGCGAACAGGCATCCAGAACCACGGCCAGGTAGACGAACTCATGGCCCAGACGAATGTACGTTAGGTCCGAGACCCAAAGCTGGTCAGGTGCGGTGATGTCCATTTCAGCAGCCAGGTTCGGATACACAGGCAAACGATGGTCGCTATTGGTCGTTGCCACGAACCGCTTTTTAGGCCGCCGCACCAGGTTTTCTTCGCGCATCAGGCGCAAGACCCGCTTGTGGTTGACGCGGATGTCTTGCCGTTTCAGTTCGTGCGTGACGCGGCGGTAGCCATAGCTAGGCCAGTCCAAAGCTACCTGCTGAACCTGCTGGCGAAGGGCGTTCTCGGTCTTTGCCTGCGGCTCTAGCAGAAGGCGATAATAGCTCGCTCTTGGCAGTCCAAAGGCTTGGCAAGAAGAGTAAATGCTATGGCCTTGCGCCACGGCTTCTTGAACAGCCTCACTCATTGCCCTGCCTCCTGCTCGGCTTTGATCCGTTCTTGAAAAGCTAAGACTTTTTTTAAGAGGCTAATCTCGACGGTCTGCTGGCCGATCAGCCTCTCCAGTTCAGCGATCTTGGCTTCCTGAGTATACGCATGGCCGTTGCCCTGGAAAGCATCCTGGGCATACTGCTCATTGAGCTTCTGCCACTTGGCAATCAAGTTCGGATGCAGGTCATGTTCACGGGCAGCTTGGGCGATGGATTTGCCTGCCTGAACTTGGCGGATCACTTGCAGCTTGAAGTCTTTGGTAAAAACACGGCGTTTGAGGCTCATAGTTAGTGGTTTCTCTTTCGGAGTATACCACCTTAACTCGGTGTCTCACTTCAGGGGTGCAGTCCACCACCGCCACCATACCACCCAACGTTCTTGGTGAGAACGCAGTTCAGCATCGCAATTCTGCCGCCGCCTGTGGCTGTGAGGTAGGCACCGCCGCCTGCCAGAGAACTGTTGCCTGAAAGGATGCAGCCCGCAACCGTGACCATGCCTCCGGGGCCACTAATGATCTCAACCCCACCGCCGACAAAGCCGCCGTCGGTTTGATAAGTGTCCTCCTCTTGTTTGACCTTATCGCCACTGCGGATGGTCAATCCGCTAATGACAGCACTTGTCTCGCCGCTGTGCAGATAAAAGCCCCGGTGCTTGCGAGCGCCCACGCCAACAGATTGAGAGTCCCGGCAGTCAATAATCGTGCTGGTCGCGCCGTGCTGGGAGGTAACAGTGATGTTTTTGCCGTTGAAATCAATGTCCCGGTTGCCCGGCCCGCTGTAGGTTCCGTCGGCGACCAGCACGGTGTCGCCATTCGCGGCAGCGTTGACGCCCGCTTGAATGGTGGGGTACTGAGACGGAACAGCCAGCATAGCCCCAAGTTCATACGCGCCGATGCTGGAGGGTTTAAGTCGCGGCCTCCCATCCTTGTCAGTGCCTGGTATATATTCGCTTGTGCCCGCTCCGAGGCACGGCGAGCCAGATTTCACATGAAAGTCGCCGTAGGCCGCGTTCATAAACTGCGGGTCTGCGTCAATGTTCCGCGTGCCAGCATAACTGCCCTGAATATCGCAGTTGCTGATAACTAGATGGGCGGGATCACTCCAATTGACAATCTCGATTCCAGCATTGCTGTAAACAGTAGTGCCGACAGGGTCTCCATAAATAAGACAATCAGTAAGTGTGGTTGCACTTTTGCTTTGGGTGTACTCGTTGAAGACCCCACTTGCCAGTTGCGCCCGGTTGCCGCTGACCGTGCAGTGATTCAGCGAGATAGCATCCCCATCGCTGAGCGTACCATTATAGACGCCGCCGCCATTGCCAGAAAGTGCCTTGTTGCCTGTGATAAGGCAGTTGGTCAAAGTAATTATGGCGGCATTGTTAAAGGCGTCATTGTACACTCCTCCCCCGGAGTTTTGGGTGGCCGTATTGTCAGTAACACTGCAATCAATCATCCTGATTGTTCCACCCAGCAAGTCGCCGTTGCTGGAATTGTAAACGCCGCCGCCAATAGCGGCAGTATTCTTGCTAACCGTACAGCCGCTTATTGTGGTTGTTCCATAGTAATTATAAATATAGATGCCACCACCCACATCAGCAGTATTTGCAGTGAGAGTACAGTTCCGAACAACTGTCCCGTCGCCTCCAATATAAATACCTCCGCCTTGTCCCCCATAAATATTTGGTGTGTTAGAGGACACATAACCGTTTTTGATAGTGAAGCCACTAATAGAAGCACTCTGCTCACCCTTATGGATATTAAACCCTCGGTGATTGCCGAAACCATCGGAAGATATGGAACCGCCGCAGTCAATAATCGTGCTGGCCGCGCCGTGCTGAGAGGTAACAGCGATGTTTTTGCCGTTGAAATCAATGTCCCGGTTGCCCGGCCCGCTGTAGGTTCCGTCGGCGACCAGCACGGTGTCGCCATTCGCGGCAGCGTTGACGCCCGCTTGAATGGTGGGGTACTGGGCGGGGACGCTGAGCGTGGCAGCGCGGGCGGCGGCGGGCAGCAGGAGGGCGGCGCAGAGCAGCGGGAGCAGATGGCGGAGGTTCACGGCAGAGGGTCCTTCTTTGGGCGCGGACAACAATGAAAGCGGGCAGCGGCGAGGCCAAGCGGCCCTGCGTCATTTTACCACAGATTACAGGTGCAGGCGTCGTGCCAAGTGCAGAGATAGAGGAAAACAAAAGGCGGCGGGAGCAGATTGCCCCCTAGCCCCCAATTCTGGGGGAACCGGATAAATACAAACAGGGCAAAGAGGGCGGAGGTAAGAGGGCGGAGGTAAGAGGGCGCGATAAATCGCGCCCCTACATCTCCGATGCCCGCGCAGGCGGGGAGTTGCGCTTTGAAGCACGGGGGTTCAGCCCCGTGTACCCCTTCGTAAGCGAAACAGGCCCGGCGCGGATGCGCCGGGCCTGTTTTCAGCCATCTGCTTTTCAGTCTTCTCCCTAGCGCACCCACTGATGTACCAGGGCGCGGGTCAGGAGCTGACGCGGCGTGGTCACCTGCTGACGGCGCATCAACGCCGCCAGCAGGTCCCGGCCCGCATTCGGGCTAAGATGCATCAGCGCGAAGGCTTCGCCTGCGGTCTGTCCCCGCAGAAGCAGGCGCAACAGAGTCAGCTCCCGCCGCGTGAGCGCGTCCGGGGATGTGGTTTTAGAGTGAGGCATGGCAAAACCGCCGAATGTGTGCCGTCTCCGCCCGTCTCACACCGAAGCCGCCCCGCGCCGCTGCGCTCGCCAGACGCCCGCGCCGCCGAGCAAAAGCAGCAGGCCGAGCGAGACCACCGTGGAGGCTTCCGGGACCGGGGCCGGAGCGCCATTGGCAATCACCAGCGTCAGCGGGGCACTGCTCAGGGTGGTGTCCGTGCCCGTGCCGGAGCGGAAGTCCGCCTCGGTCTGGCCCTGAAAGTCCACTGTGCCTGTGTAGCTGCCGACGCCGAGCGACGGGTCCGCCGCCAGGGTCTCGACGCCGCCAACGGTCACGGTCTGGCCCGCAAACACTTCAAACGGGTCGCTGTTGAAGAAGCTGGAAATCAGCGGGCTGCCGCCAAACGTGCTGGGGAAGTAGACGCCGCCGGTGACAAAGTAGTTGGTCGTGGTCGCGTTGGTGAACACGCCGGAGTAGTCCGCGCTGCCGCCGATGCCGACGGTCTGGGTCGCAGGCGCGAAGCTGAAAGACAGCCCGGCGACCTGTGCGTGCGCGGTCAGCGGGGACAGGGCCAGCCCAGCGGTGAGGGCGAGGGGAAAAACGCACGACAAAGCGAGCTTGGAAGAGAAGAGTTTCATCATAAACCTTTCGTGTGTCTGTTGTCAAAAAAGGGCATCCCCGGCGGCGGCTATCCGCCGCCGGAAGCGGTGAGTTATTTGTGCCGAACGGCCCCGGAAGCAGTGCTGGTCGGCGTCGCTGACACGGTCCCTGAGGCCGTTCCCGCGCCGCCGTCATTGTAAGGGACGACATAGTATTTGTACGGTGTGCCGTTGGTCAGACCAGTCTGCGTGAAGGCGGTGACATTGCCGACGAAGCCCTGTCCGTAGAAGTTGACGCCGTCGGGCGAGTAAAACACCTGGTAGTTGGTCGCGCCGGGGAAGGCGCTGGCCGTCCAGTTGACCGTCACTGAGCCGTTGCCGGGCGTGGCCGTTACATTGGCAGGTGCAGGCAATGAAACCGTGGCCGTCGCCGTCAGCGAGTTCGGGCTGCTGCCGCCGTCGTTGTAGGCGACGACGTAGTAGATATAGGTGCGGTCGTTGGTCAGGCCGGTCTGGGTGAACGCGGTGACGTTGCCAGCAAAGCCGAGGCCGTAGAAGTTCGAGCCGTTGTCAGGCGAGTAAAACACCTGGTAGTTGGACGCCGTGGGGACGGCGCTCCAGGTGACTGTGACCAGCCCATTGCCCGGCGCAGCCCCAATTCCGGCGGGGGCAGCCAGCGTGACGGTCGTGGTGACGGTAGCGGAGTTAGGGCTGTTGCCGCCGTCATTGTAAGCCACAACGTAGTACTGGTAGGTCCGGCTGTTCGTCAGCCCAGTTTGGGTAAACGTAGTCACGTTTCCGGCGAAGCCCAATCCATAGAAGTTCGAGCCGCCGTCCGGCGAATAGAACACCTGGTAGTTGGTCGCGCCGGGGAAGGCGCTCGCTGTCCAGGTGATCGTCACCGACCCGTTGCCGGGCGTGGCCGTGACATTGGTGGGCGCAGGCAGAGAAACCGTGGTGGTGACCGTGGCGGAGTTGGGGCTGTTGCCGCCGTCGTTGTAGGCAACCACGTAGTAGAGGTAGGTCCGGCTGTTGGTCAGCCCGGTTTGAGTGAAGGTAGTTGTTTTGCCGCCGTTGCCGACAAAGCCGAGGCCATAGAAATTCGCGCCGTTGTCGGGCGAATAAAACACCTGATAGTCGGTTGCGCCGGGATAGGTGCTCGCCGTCCAGTTGATTGTCACCAGCCCATTGCCGGGTGTGGCCGTGACATTGGTGGGCGCAGGCAGCGAGACTGTCGCTGTGGCGGTCAGGGAATTGGGGCTGGCCCCGCCGTCGTTGTAGGCGACGACGTAGTAGATGTAGGTGCGCCCGTTAGTCAGCCCGGTTTGGGTGAACGTGGTGACATTGCCCGCAAAGCCTAGTCCATAGAAGTTTGAGCCGTTGTCGGGCGAGTAAAACACCTGGTAGTTGGTTGCGTAGGGGAACGTGCTGGCGGTCCAGTCGATCCGCACCAGCCCGTTGCCGGGAGTGGCCGTGATGCCGGTCGGCGCGGGCAGGGAAACCAAAGCAGAAACCGTGGTGGACTGAGCGCCCGCCCCGGCGTCGCTGTAAGGCACGACAAAGTAAAGATAGGTGTGGTCGTTAGACAGGCCCGTCTGGGTGAACGTCGTCACGTTGCCCGCGTAGCCCAGACCGTAGAAGTTCGAGCCGCCGTCGGGCGAGTAGAACACCTGGTAGTTGGTCGCGCCGATAATCGGGTCATAGGTCAAAGTGACCAGGCCGTTGCCGGGGGCGGCGGTGAGACCCGTGCCGATGAAGCCCGCGAGAACCGCCGCCTGATTGGAGGGGACGCTTTCCGTGCCGTTGGTGGCAACCGCCGTCACGATGTAGTAATACGTCGTGCCGTTGACGACTTGGGTGTCGTCGTAGGTCGCGGTCTTGACCGTGTTCGCCGTGCTGATGGTCGTGTACGGGCCGCCGCTGGTAGTGGACCGCTTGACGTTATAGTAGGCGACGGCCCCGGTGGGGGCGACCCAGGCAAGGCGGATGATGCCGTTGCCGTGCGTGCCGGAGAGGCTCGTGGGCGCAGACAGGCTGACGGGAACAGGAACCGTGGCATGGACAATCGCGGACGGCGTGCCCGGCCCGCCTGCGTTCTGCGGCACGACAAAGTAGTAGTAGGTGACGCCGGGGGAAAGGCCGGTCTGTGTGAAGGTGGTGCTGCCGCCCGTGTCGCCGAGCGAAACATAGTCGGTGGCAGCGGCGCTCGGATTGGTGGACTCGAAGACTTCGTAATCCGTCGCGCCGATCCCGGCACTGGCGGTAAAGGTCAGCGTGATGCTGGTGGTTCCGGGCGTGGCGACGAGGTTTGTCGGCGCGGGCAGCGAGACAAGCGCGGAGGCGGTATTAGACGCCGTGCCGACAGTCGTGCCGTTATAGGGAACGACAACGTAGTAGTACGTCGTGCCGTTGGTCAGCCCGCTCTGCGTGTAGGTGGTCGCGGTCGTGAAGCTCAGGGCCGTGAAGTTCGCGTTGTCGGTCGAGACATAGGGCAGGTAGCGGGTCGCGCCGGGGACGGCGTCATAGGTGAGCGTGACTGCGCCGTTGCCGGGCGTGGCGACCAGACCCGTGCCATTGAGGACGGCGGCAACCGTGGCCTGATTGGAATTGACGCTTTCGCCGCCTGCGCTGACGGCGGAAACGACATAGTAGTAGGTCGTGCCGACGGCGGCGGTGGGGTCGGTGTAGGTGGTTCCTGTGACTGCACCGGCGGTGCTGAGAGTGGTGTAGGGGCCGCCGCTCGTGGTGGAACGCTTGATGTTGTAGGAAGTCCCGGCTCCGGCGGGGGCCGTGTAGGTCAGCACAACGCCGCCGCTGCCGCGTGTGCCGGTGAGGCTGGTGGGCGCAGCGGTTGGAACCGGGGCGGCGGGAACGGTCAGCACAAAGCCGGTGCTGGCATAGACCGGTCCGGCGGCGGACAGGGCCAGGCTAAACCGTGCCCGAGTGCCCGCCGCGATGCCCGCATAGGTGACGGTCAGGTGCTGGGAGTCGCCTGCGGGGATGTCGGCCACGGCAGACGGCAGAGACGCCGGGGTCAGGCGCGTTCCGAGGGGCACATTGGTCAGGCTCGTGAGGCTGAGAGCCGTAATCTGCGTGCTGGTGGACGAGGCCGTGCCGGTGTTTGCCAGATCAAAGGCGATAGTCAGCGTCCCCTGCGGGGTCAGGCTGTAGGTGAAGTTGCGCGGCGTGGGCCGCGACGCGGCAGCCGCCGTCGAAGCATAGGCCGGGGCCAGCGACAGCAGGCTTGCCAGCAGCAAAAGAAGGGCAAGCAGGCGCGGCGCGGCCAAGCGCGGCAGCGCAAGAGAAAGGCGTGTGGAGCAGTGCATGAGAAGTTCCTTTCCAAAAAAAGCAGTAAAGCCGCAGGACGATCAGGCAGCGGAGGGCTTGCGCCGCCGGGCGCGGACCGTCAGGCTGCCCGCGCCTAACGCCAGCAGCAGGCTCAGGGAGACCACAGTAGACGCTTCCGGGACAGGGGCGGAATTGGGAGAAGCGTTTGTTTGGACCACGACATTGTCCAGCCCCCAGCTTTCGTTGTTTATGTCCTCGGTTTGCCCGCTGGCGAAGCTGAACGCCAGCGCGGAGGCGGCATCATTGAAGGTGAACGCGAGATGATACACGGCGTCTTCCGGCCCGCCGAAGGTGTAGCCGAGCGTGTTGGCCTCAGTCGCGCCAGTTTGCGGCGCAAAGTTTCCAGTGGTTATATAGCCGCCGGTGCCATTGGAGCCGCCGAAGCCCTGTGTGTCGCTGGGAAAATTGGCGAAGTTGGTGCTGATCAGGCTCTGTCCATTGGCGCTGAATGACCACGGATCAGCACCGCCGCCAAACTGGCCGTTGCCGTCCATCGAGCGAATCATATACAAGTCAAAGCCCACCGTGACCGAACTGTGCGCGGCCAGATTGTTCAGGCCCAGCGTGACAGTCTGGTTGGCGAACTGCCCCAGAAAGGCATCGGGGGCGTGCGCGGCGGTTCCGGGCGTAGTGTCGGTTTTCTGGCTGGACCACCCGGCTCCGGCCCCATTCGTGAAGTTGTTGCTGTAAACGGTTGTCTGGGCGGCGGCGGGCCGCAGGGCAGTCAGGGAAAGCGCCGCAAAAGCGGCAACGGTGCAAAAGAGTTTCATAGAAAATACCTTTCTGTCGAGAGTAAAATCAAATCTTGCGTTCAAGCCTTACGCTCAAGCCTTACGTTCAAGCATTGAGTTGTGCAGGGAAAGCATACACCGGCTCCGTTAAAGCAGCGTTAAATGGCAGGTGCAAGCAGGAAAATAGTAGGCGGGAATAGAAAACAGGGGCCAGTGCCCTCCGACACAGAACTGAACACACAGAACTGAACACACAGAATTGAACAAGGCGAGTATAAAAGGCTTGCGTTAAAGCAGCGTTAAACGGATGTAGTCTAGCGCACAGAAAACTGTGCTTTTTTGCCGTACATTGAACAAGCAGAAAAAACTTCGGTCAATTTACCGGCGTGAAACCGGCGCTTTGGCAGGCCCTGTGGCACAAGGTTCAGCAGAACTTTAGAAAGACAAACATTCCAGGCAAGATAGCGGAGAAAGGCAGTCCCAGTCGTGGAAACCCCCTGGCAAATTCAGCTTCTCGGCGGCCTCAGTGCCTGCAAAGGCGACCATTGCATCACGCGCTTTGCCACGTCCCGCGCCGCCGCCCTGCTGGCCCGGCTGGCCCTGTTTCCCCGGCGCACCCATGCCCGCGAAGAGCTGGCCGACCTGCTGTGGCCGGAGGCCGACCTGGAAGCCGGGCGGCTCAGCCTGCGCGTCTGCCTGGCCTCGCTGCGCCGTCAGCTTGAGCCGCCCGGCACGCTGACGGGCAGCGTCCTGATTGCCGACCGCACCACGGTCCGGCTGAACTCCCAGTCCTGCCAGAGTGATGCCGCCGCGTTTGAAGCGGCAATTCAGGAAGCCGCCCGCGCTCAGACCCTGGAAAAAAAGCGCGAAGCCCTGGACAATGCGCTGGGGCTGTATGGCGGCGAGCTGCTGCCGGGGTTCTATGATGAGTGGATTTTGGACGAGCGGGAGCGGCTGACAGCGGTGCAGGAAGAGGCCGAAGCGCAGCGAGACGCCCTGCCTGCCCCGAAGCTGCCGCTGACTTTCCCTGCGCCGGACCCCGCCGCCCTGCCCGCTGCCCCGACTGTCCCCCCAAAGCCGCTTCCGAGCGGGTTTCCCCTGCAATTCACGCGGTTTTTCGGGCGCGAGGCGGAACGGGCCAGGCTGTCCGAGATGCTTTGCGATCCAGCTATCGCGCTGGTGACGCTGATTGGGCCGGGCGGGGCGGGCAAAACCCGTCTGGCACTGGAAACGGCGCGGCAGGTGGCAGACGGGTTCAGCGGCTCGGTCTGCTTTGCCGGGCTGGCCGACCTCAGCGACAGTGCGCTGATTCTTGTCAGCCTCGCCGCCGCCCTGCGCCTGCCGCTGTCCGGGGAAAGCACGCCGCTGGCCCAGGTGACGGCGCATCTGGCGGCTGGGGAATCGCTGCTGGTGCTGGACAACCTGGAGCATCTGGGCGAGGAAGGCGCGGCGCAGATACGCGCCCTGCTGGCGCAAACGCCGGGGCTGACCTGCTTTGTCACCTCGCGCCGCCGTCTGGATTTGGAAGGCGAGCGGGAACTGTTCCTGCGGCCCCTGCCCATCCCGGACAGCAGTGCGGGCGGCAGCGAGGCACCCGCCGCGCTTGTGTGCCTGCCGAGCGTGCAGCTTTTCGTGGACCGGGCGCAGGCAGTCCGGCCCGACTTTCAGATTACGGCTCACAACGCCGAAGCCGTCGCCGCGATTTGCCGCACGCTGGAAGGGATGCCGCTCGCGCTGGAGCTGGCGGCGGCCCGCATTCAGACCCTGACCCCGGCCCAGATGCAGGAGCAGCTTGCGGCCCGGCTGGATTTTCTGATCAGCCGCCGGCGCGACCTGCCTTCCCGGCACCGCTCGCTGCGGGCGGCCCTGGAATGGAGTACGCTGCTTTTGACGCCTGAGCAGACCCGGTTTTTCGTCCGCCTGTCGGTATTTCGGGGCGGCTGCACGCTGGAATCGGCGGCGGCGGTGTGCGAGACGGACCGGGCGCTTCCTCTGCTGGAAGAGCTGCGGGAACGCTCGCTGCTCGCTGCCGAAGACCCGAAAGAGCCGGGGCTTTCCATGCGCTTTCGGATGCTGGAATCGCTGCGTGAGTTCGGAGAGGAACACCTTTCCCCGGAAGAGTGCCGTGCCCTGAACCGGCGCCATGCGGAGTATTTTCAGGAGCTGGCCGGGCGCATGGACGCTCTGTGGGACGGCCCGGAGCAGGACAGGGCGCGGGCCGCACTGGAAGCCGAGTACGATAACCTGCGGGCCGCGCTGACATTCTATCAGGCTGACGAAGCGGGGGGGGGTGGGGGGATTGTGGCTGGCGGCGAGTCTGGGCCGGTTTTGGGTCCTGCGCGGTTTGCTGCGCGAGGGCCTGGACTGGCTGAACGGGGCACTGGCCCGGCCTGGCCCGGAGGACGCCCGTGCGGCGGCGCTGGCGCGGGCGGGCTATCTGCACGCGGGCACAGGCAACCACGAGGCAGCACTAGAGATGCTGTCTGAGGCTGTCTCGCTGGGACGGGGGCTGGGGAGTGGCCCCAACTTACGAGGGGCCTTGCGGATGCGGGGGGTCACGTTTTCCTGGAGCGGTGACTCTGTGCGGGCCGCCCAGGATTATGAAGAGGCGCTGGCTTTGGGCCGCCTGGCAGGCGATGATGTCACTGTGGCGATCATGCTGAACAATCTGGCTATTCTGACCGAGAAGCGTAAAGATTTGGCGGGGGCGCAGCGGCTGTACGAAGAGGCGCTGGCCCTGTTCCAAAAACTCGGCAGCCGCCGCCGGATTGCCCACAGCCTGCACAACCTGGGCAATGTTGCCCACGAACTGGGTGACTATGACCGGGCAGCGGCCATGCTCACCGAGAGTATGGCTCTGGCAGAGGCCGTGGGCGACCAGTGGCACCGGGCGTACTGCCTGCGGAGCCTGGGCGGCGTCCTGATGATGCAGGGGGATTTAGCGGGTGCAGAGGCACTGCTGGAAGACGGCATCGCCCTGAGCCGTCGCCTGGGCGACCGGATGACCGAGGCGGGCACGGTCCTGGAACAGTCCAATGTGCGGCGGCGGCAGGAAAACTGGGCGGGGGCGGAAGCATTGACGCGGGCGGCCCTGCTGCTTTACCAGAATATGAGCCATGCGGAGGGCCGGGTGGAAGGCTGGATGTCTTTAGCCGAGATTGCCGCCGCCCAGAGCCACTGGGACCGCGCCGCCTGCTTCCTGTCCGCCGCCGCCCTGTGCCGCGAAGCGTCCCCGGACGACGCCGAAAATGCCCGCGTGCAGGGCCTCCGCGACTCTGCTCTGGCCGCTCTGGGGGCGGACGCTTTTGCCGCCGCCTGGGAGCAGGGCCGAACGATCCTCTGCGATAATTACGGCTTCTGCACGTCCTGAGACGCTCTAGCCCGGTATCAGTCATTTATCAGTCGTTGTGGGTTTCGTTGCCTGCCAGGTATTTTGGAGCGAATCCCGCAGGGCGTGAGACGGATGAAAGGCAGCAAACTGATGCTTGTTCATTATCAGCAGGCCAGGGTCCACGGCATCCGCCATTTTGACCGTCGCAGCCTCCACGCCATTTTGCTCCACCAGACTGAGTTTTACCACATACAGCGTCCGAGACCGCTGTTTGACCTCTCGATACCTGCAACGCTTCGGCGTAACGCTTCTGTCTCAGCTCCCGGCAGGGATGCGCCCGGCTCCAGGCCAGCTTTTCCTGCTTCAGAGTTTTCTGGTCGTAGTATTGCTGCTGTGCAGCCAGGCGTGCCGCTGCTTCTTTTTGTCGTGCCACGGCGTCTTTTTGCACGGACTGCTCAAGAGACACAGAAAAATCAAAAAAGAGAAATCAAAAAAGGCCCGGCGCATTTGCGCCGGGCCTTTTGTCTGAGAATCACTGACCGACGCTGAAAGCCACAGGGTTCCAGCCGGAGTAGGGGCCATAGTTTTTGATTAGCAGCGCCCCCGTGTTATCCCCTGACCAGACCGATGCCTGACCATCCGACGGGTGGGACCACAAGAGGCGACGCCCCCCGTCTGCCCCTACTCCCAGGCTCGTCACCGACCAACCCGCATAGGGGCCGTAGTTGACAAAACTGTAGCCCTGCACAGCAAAGTCGGCGCTCCACAGCGACTGCGTTCCGTCCGTGCTGCTCCACGCAATCGATGCCAGCCCGTCAGGACCCGCCGCCAAAGCGTTGGCCGTCCACCCCGCAAATGGTCCATACTCATAGTGCAGGTAGGAGCCGTCCGTCTGGCTGACCTGCCAGGTCGAGATGCTGCCGTCCGTCTTGTTCCACAGCACTTCGGTCGCGCCGTTGCCGCCGGTCGCTACGGCTTTGGCGCTGTAGCTGGGGAACGGGCCGTATTCGCGGTGGTCGTAGAGGCCCGCTGCGTTGTCGAGGCTCCACAGGCTCATCTGCCCATCGGGGCTGTGGTTCCACAGAAGATGCAGAAGTCCATCGGGGCCAGCGCTCATGCTGGCAGCCTTCCACCCGCTGAAGGGACCATAGTTGCGGAAGACGAACGAGCCGTCGGGGGAAGCGTCCCAGAGCGAGATTTGGTTGTCGCCCGCGTGGTTCCAGAGCAGGTGGGTTTTACCATCAGGCGTGTCGGCCAGGGCGGTGACGGCCCAGCCGGGATAAGGTCCGTAATTGCGGTAAGTGAAGGACAGGTCGGGGCTGATCGTCCAAAGCGACTGCGTCCCGTCTGTGTTGTTCCAGACCAAATGCGACAAAGAGGGCAAAGCCAGCGAGAACAGCGTGCCGTCCGAGGATGCGCCGCCGCCGCGTGCTGTGCCAAACACTTTGCGATTGGCAATGGTGAGTGCGCCGCCGACGCTGACGCCGGTGGTCTGGGTGAGACTGCCCGCAATCTGGAAATTGGTTCCGTCTTTGCTGACCTGATAGATGACGCCGAGGCCCGCCGTGCCGCCGCCATTGGTGGCACCGTACAATGTGCCGTCCGGGGCTTCCGTGGGGGGCGTCAGGGGAATGGCGATCGCGCCGGTCCCGGTCGTAAAGCTGTGGATGACCTGGTAAGCGCCGCTTTGGGTGAGCTGAAAGAGAGTTCCGCCCGCGCTGGCGCTGTTGGGGCCGCCCGCAAAGGTGGTCCCGTAGAGATTGCCGTCACTGCCGAAGATCACGCCCAGGGGCGCAAACCCGCCCGCGCTGTCAAAGCTGTGCAGCACGCTGATCGCCTGACTGTTCGGCGTAAGTTTGTAGACCGTGCCATTGCCGGTGGCTCCGCCCGCCTGTGTGGTTCCATAGAGAGAGCCGTCGCTGCCAAACACGGGACCGGAGTTTGGCTGATACCCTGTGCCTCCCCCATTGGACGAGGAAAACGCATACAGCACCTGAAAGCCGGTTCCGTCGGGATTGATTTTGTAGACACCGCCGCCGCCGCCCGTGCCTCCCACAAAGGCCGCGCCGTAGAGGGCGCCGTCGGGGCCGAGAGTAAGGCCGGAAGACGCTCCTGCGCCGTCCATGTTCTGGGCGCTGCTTGGGCCGAAGGTGTGCAAAATCTGAAAATTGCCGCCAGCGGCGTCCATCTTAAAAATAACCCCGGTTCCGTTTGCGCCGCCAGTGTAGGTCGTGCCATACAGAAAGCCGCCGACCAGCAGCAGCCGGTTCGGGGCGCTGCCGTCGCTGTTGACGCCCGAAGAAGACGTCCCTGGGAAAGTATGCAGAATCTGAAGGCCGGTGCCGTCCGGGCGAGTTTTGTAGATCACATCGGTGACACTGTGATTCGTGTTTCCCAGAGCGGAATCCGTGTCGCCATACAGGGAGCCGTCAGGGGCGACGACCAGGCCGTTGGCGGGCTGCGTGCCGTCATTGCCATTGAAAGAATGCAGGGGCCGCACGGGCGGCGCGGCCTGCGCGGCGACGCTGATACCTGCCAGTGCCAGCGTCAGTGCGGCGGTGCCCAGCGTGCGGACGCCGGGACGGAGAGAGTGTAGATTTTGAAACATAGGGTGATTACTTTCGGGATAGAACTTCGGCCCAAAAATGCAAAAGAAATGCAAAAGAAATGCAGAGGCTGCGCGTTGTCTGTGCAACTAAACTGCATAAATCATGCCAACCCATCAAAAAAGCGGGGGTGCGGCGAATGCCGCGCCCCCGCTGCCGGGTGTGTTACTTGCTGAGAATAAACTCCGCCTTGTCGTCGTTGAAGCCTTCCGGCTCTTTCTTGGGGTCGAACGACCAGCCTTTGGCGCGGCTGTAAAACGCTGTATAGCCGCTCAGGACGCTTGCCAGCAGGCGGCGCGGCGTGCGGCGCACCAGGTTTACCTCGATCAGGAGGGTGAGGAACGGGCAGCCCTTCGGATAATGGGCCAGAATGCGGCGCACGATGTCATAGGTCGACAGGGCTGTGCCTTCTTCCAGCTCGGTCCGCATCGCCTGAAGCTCCGTCATGCGGGCCGGAGAAACAAACACGCCGCTGTCGGTTTCGCCCTCGGTCGCAAAGGTGTACACGGCAGGATCGTCCGTTTTGGCAAGGGTAAAGACCGCGCCCGACTCGGCGGCGATGTTCTCATAAGCTTCAAACAGGCCATAGGCAAGCTGCACGCTGTAATCAATATAAATGGGATACGCGCCGCCGTGCGAGTCGCGCAGGGTCAGCTCCACAATCTCGGGCGTGACCGGGAAAAAGCCGGGAGGAATCTGCGCCAGCGGAAACGTGCCGATTTCCTTGTGATGGCTCTTCAGCACCAGCCGCAGGCGGGATGTCTCGCCAGAGACGCCTTCCGGCCACGCGCTTACTTCTGTCGGCTCCTGATCGTTGACATCTTGAGCGATAGGGTCCAGGATTTCGGCTTTCAATGCGCCGTCAAATGCTTCGTCCGAAAGCATCTGGTCCAGAATCTCGCCGTCGGCGGTCTCGAACCGGGGCAGGGCGGGAAATGTCAGCGACTCAGGCAGCTGCCCGAGGTACGGCGGCAGCGTGCCGGGAGCGCGGAAGCGGTCATTGCCGACCCACACATACTGCTCGGGGCGGGAGCGCAGCCAGGTGGTCAGCGTCTCGGTGTCGGCGGCAAACGTCGGCCCGCCGGGGCGCACTTCGAAGACCTGCGTGAGCAGATCGGGAACCCGAATAATGTCTTCGCTGCTCTCAAAGTAGGAATCCAGCTCTTCGGCATCCTCGGTGCTGACTTCCAGAGGCTTCGCGGGAACATCCGCCGCCGGAGCGGCGGCTTCAACCACCACCGGCTCCTCGGGGGCCATCAGAGCGGCCTGCTCGGCCAGGGTGCGCCACACGGCCTGCACGGGCGCAAGCGACTCGCGGAGCAGCCAGCGATGCTCCGGCAGAGCCAGAAACACTTCGCGCTCGGTTGCCATCCGGGCATACATCTCGGCCCCGTCAAAGTCCTCGCCCAGGGACTGCCAGGCGAAATACTGCACAATGCGGTTGTCGACGGGCAGCCCGCCGCCCGCCGCGACCACGGCCCGCGCCGCTTCCACTGCATTGTCCCAGTCCAGCCCTGCGGCGGACGCCCGGAAGGGGGCGAGCAGGTCAGGGGTCAGGTAGTTGTAAAACAGCAGGTCCGCTTCTTTTTCCGAGGTCAAATCCAGCAGCCAGGAGCTAAGGCCATAAGCCAGGCCGCCCGCGACCGGGAAAAACGCGCCGCCGCGCAAAAGGCGCGGCGCGGCCTCGGCAAACGCGACAGGCTCGCGGCCCGTGATCTGCCCCAGCTCCCCCGCCACATCGTCGGTGGGGATGGGACCGCCGTAGACCGCCACCAGCTCTTCGAGAATGCGCTCGGTCGGGCGGGTTTTGTCCAGGTAGCGGCTGGTCACGTCCCAGCGCCGATCCACGGCCACAAAGCGCCGGGGCTGCGTTTCCATCTGCCGCCGGGCGAGGGCGGGGGTGATCGCTTCGTCGTCGGTTTCCCGTGCGATTTCGGCGGGCCGGGCCGGTTCGCCGAGCCGCACCAAAGCGCGGTGCAGGAGCGTGTTCAGTATTTCAGAGGCCAGAGTTTCGATTGGGTCCTGCCGTTCGGCGGCAGTGGCCGCGCCTTTTTTGGCGGCAGGTTTTCGGTCGGTACGGGTAGTCGCCATGCGGTCTCCTTGTGGCTATAACTCGGGGCTATAAGCGGTGATAAATTAAAATGCCGGGTAATTCTTAGAAATCCAGGTTTCGGTCAAGGTCAAAAACTCTTTGGCCCGCGTTACCACCTCGGCAGCTTCGGTCTCAGTGGCGACATGAGCGCGGTCATAATCTACCGTGTTGCGCTTGCGTCGGCAGGTATCAAAGTAAGCGGTCAATGCTGCGCTGGTTGGACCCAGCGCCAGTTCGGCAGCCTCAAAAGTTGTCTGATGATGGCCTATGCCCGAGGTGCGATACCCGGCACACGCCACTGCCATCGTGGCCGTCTGTAATGCCGCGTTATAGGCCGTGGCGAAACGTCGATCTGCTGAAAGGGCTGCGATGGCGGCATCGACAAGGTCACGCTCAATCACGGCTCGCAGATCATCCAGTTCCCTCTTGCTGGTAGTGTGCGCTTTCACCTTTTTGCTTGCCGTCAGCGATTGCCAGCTCATGCTCGGACCCCTTCAGGAAAATTTTTTGTTCCCGCAAGACTGTGTCCAGAAAATGATTTCCCTGTCGCCGCTTGTCCCGAAACTCTGCACTTGTGTAATGACTGACATTGATTGGAAGCTGAAGCGTCCGCTCCAAATCCCGGAGCGGCAGGGCCAGCTTGGCCATGCCGACACTGCCTGTAATCAGCACGTCTATGTCGCTCTGCGCCGTCCGCTCCCCGCGTGCGACAGAGCCGAAAATAAAAGCAAATTCAATCTCGTCCCCAAACGGCGCAAGTGTCTCCCGCACCCTGTCCGCAAGGCCGACGGTTTTGGCAAAAATGCTTTGCAGTTCGGGCAGCAGGGGGAAATCCGGGTTGGCCCAGAAATACACCCGCTTTCCGTCTGCTTCCCGGCATACCACCTCCGCCTCTGTGAGTGAAACCAGCTCCCGCTGAAGGCTGGACGGGGTAACCTTCAAGTGCTGTGCTAAATCGCTCAGATACCACCGCCGCTCCGGGGAAAGCAGCAGCGCAGCCAAAATGTTTTGCCTGGTCCGTGGAAACAGCGCGTCCAATAGATTTTTACGCATTATGCGTACAGTTTAACGCATAATGCGTAAAATATCAACTCCTGTGTATTTACTCGGCCATAGCGGTCAAATCATACGCCTGTGCGTCGGTGACACGCGCCCGGACGAATGTGCCCGGCGCGGCGTCGCAGTTGGTGATGGTCACGGAGCCGTCGATTTCGGGGGCGTCGCGGAACGAGCGGCCCACGGCATCGGGGCCGCGTCGAGTCTCTACTAAAACATCCAGCGTGCGGCCTACCCAGGCGGTGTTGGCGGCAAGGCTCAGGGGCTGCTGCGCGGCCATCAGCGCATCGCGGCGGGCACGCATGACTTTGGTGGGAACCGCGCCCGGCAGCAGAAACGCAGGGGTGTCTTCTTCCGCCGAATAGGTAAACACGCCGACGCGGTCGAAGCGCATCTCCTGCACGAAGTCTACCAAATGTTCAAAATGTGCGTCGGTCTCGCCGGGGAAGCCGACTAAAAACGTCGTCCGCAGGGCCAGATTAGGCAGGGCGTCGCGCATTTTGCCGAAGAGCCGCTTGTACTGCTCCGCCGAGCCGCCGCGTTTCATGGCTTTCAGCAGGACGTCGTCGCCGTGCTGCAAGGGCATATCAATGTAGGGAATGACCGTGGGAAGCTGACGCAGGGCATCAATGAGCGGCTGCCGCACCATCGTGGGGTAGCAGTAAAGCAGGCGTATCCACGCAATGCCGCTGACGCCCGCCAGCGCCGACAATAATTCGGGGAGGGCCAGCCGCCCGTACAAATCCATGCCGTAGGCTGTCGTATCCTGCGCGACTAAATTGAGTTCTTTTGCACCCGACGCGGCAAGCTGAGTTGCTTCTTCCACCAGCCGTTCGATAGACTTGGAGCGATGCCGCCCGCGAATGCCGGGAATGGCGCAGAAGGTACACGCATGGTCGCAGCCTTCGGAGATTTTAAGATACGCGGTCCAGGGAGTCGCCGTCGCCCGGAGCCGGGCACGGGGCACGAGAGGGTATTTTTCGGCCACTTGTTCGACTAAATTGACCGACGCAGGCCGTGCGCCGAAGACGACGTTGCCGACGGCGGGGGCGCTTTCGATGCCCAAAAACGCATCCACTTCCGGGATTTCTTTCGCCAGCTCCGCGCCGTACCGCTGCGCGAGGCAGCCGGTGACGATGACTTTCGAGACCTGCCCACGCTCTTTGCGCCGGACGGCATCCAAGATGGCGTTGATGCTTTCCTCTTTGGCCGGCCCGATAAAGCCGCAGGTGTTGACAATCAGCACCTCCGCGTCGCTTTTGTCCGCCACAAACCGAACGGCCTGCCCGTCCGTTCCGGCCAGCGCCCCCAGCATTTCCTCGCCGTCCACCTGGTTTTTGGCACACCCAAGCTGCACCAGACCTACTTTGGTCATCAAAACGTATTGCTCCCCCGTCGCCCGTGCTGGCTTTCGCCTGTAAACAACAGGGAAGTATACCCGCAAACGCGGCACGGGGTCAACGGGGGACCTACCTTCCTTGTTCCTTCGTCACAGGGTCCTCCCTAAAGGGAGGATACAGACAGATTAGGAAAACAGGGCGGGGAAACCCCGCCCCTACGGCATCATCCTAATCCTCCCTTTAGGGAGGACCCTGTGACGAAGGAACAAGGTGGTAGGTCTCCGGCTCCCCCATTATTGGGGGCGGGGGGGTCTCCGGGGGGCCGCCTACCCCTTCACCTGGGCGTCCATGTTGCCCGCGCCGTAGGCGCTGTGGTAGGCTAAAATGAGTGTCCGGGTGCGGAACTTGCCGCCGTATTTGGCCTCGTCCTGCTTTTTGACAATCGGGAAGGTGTCCAAAATCTCTCCGGCTTCGCCTGCGGTCAGGCCGTACAGGTGGAAAAAGAGGGCGTCCAACTGGCAGCGCCGGTGCAGCCGCGCTTCTTCGTCCCAGGCAAACGGCGGGCCGTTGTATCCCAGGTCGTCGGCGAAGCCTTTGAGGTCGTGGGCGGTGTAGCAGAGTTCCAGGACGCGCTCGGTGATAAAGTCGGCCAGCTTGACCCCGTGCCAGTCGTCATTGTAGCGGGCGGGGGGGATGATGGGGAGCTGTTCTATTACAAAGAAATTGATATGACGGCTGCCGACTTTTTGCCTGACCACATAATCAAGAACAAAGCTGTTCAAATTTGCGAGCAGAACACCAAGCAATCCCTGATTCTCAGGAGTTGTTACTATCAGCGGTAGTGTGTTTCCAATGCCCGATAATGGAATTATAGAGCTAATGAGCGTGCGGGTGTTGTTTGGATTGGCAATATCACGGAAACCAAGTTGCCACATTGGAAGACGCGCCAGCATTAACGCCCAAACCATACCTTTGACATCGTCCCGTTTGGCGTAGTCCTGAATTGTTGTGCGGTCGGCTTCTGTGAGTGGATACTTTTTCTCGTCTTCCTGACATTCAACCTGCGCCATCCATTTTCTGAAAGCACCGCCCCACCCGGAGGAAAACTTGGAGTCAGGAAAGACTTTCTCAAAAGAGTAACTGCCGAACTCTTCATTCTCTCGGTTCAGCCAATATCCCGCCAGCCATGACATTACTGCATCCATCATATCACGGGTGCTATTCGCGGCATAGGCTTGGGCAAGCGATTTTGGCACTTGGGCAATAAGGGGAACAACGTTGTCACGCGGAACCCAGTAGCGGGGTTCGGCCTCGGTGGCCGGGTCTATCTTTGCGGAGACTTCGATAAGTTCCGAGGCTTGGGCACTTTTGGTCTGCACGTCCGAGTCTACGGCATTGGCATACCGATGATCAAACTGATGAACCATTTTCCCTTCGTATAGCGGCAGGTATTTGTCCTGCCCTTTGGTGTAAACGTTGCCGGTCCCCAGCCAGAAGCCTTCACCTTTCAACGCTGCCGCCGTTCGGAACAGACTGGATGCGTTTGTCATGTCAAACATTCGCTGGAAAGACACGCCCCACGGATTGACAGGGGCCACAAATTTCTTGTCAGTCCATTGGCTCTCTTTCAGCAGAATAGGCACGTTCTTGTAAATCGTGCGGGTGAGTTCCGCGTCGCGCTTGCGGCGGAAAATGGGACAGGTCAGCGTGTTCGGGTTGAACAGCTTGAAGTCGTCCGGCGACAGCGTGAAGACCCGCTCCGGGTCTTTCAAGTCCTCCATGTCACGCAGGAAAAAGCCGCATTTGACACTTGCCTGCGGCACATCTGCGCCGGTAATTAAAATGATGCTGAACTTGAACTCGGCGTGAACATCCTCAAAGACTTTGGCCTTGTTCTCAAAGTCCAGCAGTTCGGCCAGGCGGCGCTCCGTGACCAGCTTTTGGAAATAGGCTTTCGTGGTGTCGTCGGTGGCGATGCCGCTGGGAACCAGCAGGCCGACGCGCCCGGTGGGGCAAACCAGTTCCAGCGCCTGTTCGGCGAAGACGGCGTACAGGTTGGTGTCGCCCCGGCCCATCAGGGGAAAAAACCCCGACCGATGCACAAAGCCCTGCGTCTGCTCGGCCCGGTCCCGCGCCGCGCCGTAGGCGGCCCACAGCGGCGGGTCGGATTGGGGCAATTTGGCAATCAGCGTCTTGCGGTCGCTGGCTTTGGGGGCATGGGCAATCGCCGGGGAGCGGCCCGCGAAGAACTCGTTTTCCTGAAGCTTGATGCGCTCCCAGGGCGGGTTGCCGACCACGGCATCAAAGCCCGCGTCCGGGCGGCGGTGGCCCGCCTCGTCAAAGAAGATGTCGGGGAACTCCAGCTCCCAGTGGAACGGGCGCAGGGACTCCAACACCGCCCGGTGGGCGTCGTAAAGCGCCTGCGTTTTATCGGGGGCGTCAAACTGCGTGGTGAAGTCCAGCCAGCCCACGTCCGCGCCGAACCAGGGGGCCAGCCACAGGTCGGCGGCATGGCGGAAGCGCGGCATGAGGGTCTCGGAGATATTGCGCCAGAGGGCTTCTTTTTCTTTGGCCGCGCCGTGCGTGTCGGTGGAGACGCCTTCAATGGCGGCGATTTCAGCGATGGCCTGCGCCACGGCGACCCGCAAATCTTCGCTAAACATGAACGAGAGCTGCCCGTCGTTTTTCTTTTTGGCGGACTTTTTGAGCGCGGGATAGGTCGGCAGGGCGGAAAGCGTCGTGCCCAGAAGCGAGTTGCCGCAGCGCAGGTGGTGGTCCAGAAAGTTCAGCGGCACGCGGTCCACCGTTTCCAGCCACAGGGACAGCTTGGCAAGCTCCACCGCCAGCGGGTTCAGGTCCACGCCGTAGATGCAGGACTCGACGAGGCGGCGCTTCCAGTAGGCCAGCTTCGCATCCTCGGTGCAGACCGGCTCGCCCGAAGGGTCGCGCTCCGGCTGCCCGTCGGTTTGCAGGCGGGGCCGGGGCGCGGTGGTGGGGTGCGCCGCGACCGCCTCGGCCAGCGTGGCGACGGCTTCCACCAGAAAGTGCCCGCTGCCCATCGCCGGGTCGCAGACGTTAAGCTGAAGCACGGCCTCGGCAAAGGAGTCGGCCCCCCCCGCCCCCAATAATGGGGGAGCCAGAGTAGGGGCAGGGCTTGCCCCTGCCCTTCCTATTCCCTCTGTGCCTTTTCCGGTTCCCCCATTATTGGGGGCTAGGGGGTCCAGTGCCGCCAGCACGGGCCGCAGGGTGTGGCCGACAATGTACGTCACCCAGTCTTCGGGGGTGTAGTACGCGCCCGAAGTCTTGCGCTCGCCCTTGTCGTTGGTCAGGCGCAGCGCACCGTCAATAGCGCCGTCCGCCAGTGTCAGCCGGTGTTCCAGCAGGCCCTCATAGATGCTGCCCAGATGCCGCTCGCCGAGGTTGGCGTAGTCAAACGCCACCTGTTCCGCGCCGTCGGTGCGGTAGGCCAGCCGCCGCAGGGCATCCGCCAGAAACTGGTCGGCGACCTGCTTTTCTTCCAGAAACGGATGCCGGGCCGGGTCAAACAGGCCGCCGTTGTAGCGGGGCACATTCAGCTCTGCGTTCTTGTCGGGCTTGCCGGGCGGGCCGGGCTTGCCGTTGATGAGCGTCCACAGCCCGCGCAGGCGGGCGTCCAGCACAAGCCTGCTGTCGTCGTCGAACTCGGTTCCGTTCGGGGCGGCCAGTTGGCGGCGCACATATTCCAGGCCGTAAGAATGGTAATACTTGCGGCTGGGCGTGTCGCGGGGGTGGGTCGGCAGCAGGGCGCGGGCCTCGGCATTCAGGACAAACAAAATCCGGTACAGCAAAATCAGGCAGCTTGCATAAATGGCGGGCAGGTCGGCGGGCGTCAGCGCATTGGCCGGGTTCGCCAGAAAGCCCCGCGCCAGAATTTCGACGCCGTCAAAGACCTGCACCCGCAGGCGGCGCTCCACTTCGGCCTTGAACTGCTGGGCTTCTTCGCGCACCAAATCCAGCGGGCAGGCACCGTCCGGGCCGCGCTCAAAGGCCGCCCGGCGAAAAAGCGCATAAAACAGCCGGAAGTCCTCCCTGGCTTTGGCTTCCCCGCTCGGCGAGAGCGCGGCTGTCAGCACGCGCTCTAAATCAAACTCAAAGTAGGCGCTGGCCCGGTCCCGCTTGCACAGGAGCCGCCAGACGCCGCCGCTGGTCAGAATGCCCCAGTTCAGGGTGGGCGTCTCGCTGAGATAGTCGCGGAGCTGTGTCTGCGGCGAGCGTTCTTTGGACTTCGTGCCTTCCCGGCTCAGGTTGACGGTCCACTTTTTGGCTTCCAGCAGGGCCAGGCAGTCATGGTAGTAGTCTTTGGACTGAAACGCCGACGCGGCCAGCGCGGGCGACGCATACAGCAGAAAGTCCGGCAGCCGCTGCTTGTCAATGCCGGGGATCGCCTTGCGCGGCTGCTTGCCGAAGCCCAGAAGCTCTCCCAGCGGCAAAATCCAGTTGTTTTCCACATCTTCTTCGGACCCGGTCTGAAGCGCCATGTGGTACTCGGCAAAGCGGGTGCGGGCCGCATGGAAGACGGCGTCCGCCTCCGCCGCGTCGGGCCAAAGAGGCGACTGCGGGCCGGGCAGCCGGTGCAGGAGGTAGTGCGGAGAAAACAGGCCCTCCGTGCGCCAGGGCTGTTCTTCCGGCGGGGCCGCTCGGTCCTCCAGGACTTGGGATTTTGTGGTCATAACGCCGCCAGTGTTCGCCGCAGACCGCGCCAATTCCTGCCGTGTTTTTACTTTTGCAGCGCCTTCCAGCCGCCGCCATAGGCGAGGGCGTCTTCGGCCAGGGCGACGGGCAGGTCGGGCAGGCCGATGTCAAAGGTCAAAGTGCGGCGCAGGTGGTAAAACGCGAATGCCGAAGCGACGGCGGCGGCAGCCCCCAGGGCGGCCCCGAGAGCCGGGGACTCTTCGGCGTCCAGACACAGCGCGGCCCCGCAGAGACCGCCAAAGAGGGCGCGGCCAAAGAGAGGGCCGGGGGCGGTGCGGGCGGGCGTTTTGGGCAGCTTGTCGCCGACAATCTCGCCTGCGCCGAGGCATTGGAAGATCAAAGCGGCGCGGGGCGTGCCCAGCCATTTGAGCGGCGACTGCGTGAAAGCGGCGGGCTGCAAGTGCCCGGCGCGGGTCAGGTGTGTGGCGACGAGCGCAGGAGCGCCCATGCTTCGCATTCCGGCGACCGCGCCGAGGCAGGCGGCCTGCACGAGAGGAGATAATGGGTTTGACATAAGTTTCTATTACCCAAGAATACCTCTAGGAACACAGGCCCATATTTTGTGTTATAATAACAGACAGACAAGCCTCTTATTCGCCCATGACCAACACCGTAAACGAAATACACTCTACCATGCCGCTTCAGGCCGAACCGCCGAAAACGCTGGCTACCGAAGCCACGCAGGCGTTCCTGCAAAGTATTCTAGACACCGGACGCGAGCCGTTTCTGGTGCTGAATGCGACTTTGAACGTCGTCACCGCCAACCGGGCATTCTACCAAGTATTCGCCACCGACGAGGCCGCGACGCTGGGCCGGTTTGTCTACGATTTGGGCGATGGGCAGTGGGACATTTCTGTGCTGCGGCTGCTGCTGGAAGACGTTCTGCCCAAAGAAGCCGCCTTTGAAGGCTACGAAGTCACCCACGACTTTCCCGGTGTCGGCACGAAGACCATCCGCTTGAACGGGCGCAAGCTGTACCGGCCCGGCAACCACACGACCATGTTTTTGCTGGCGCTGGAAGATGTGACAAGTGCGCGTGCGGCAGAAGCCGCCCTGAGCGCGGCGGGCGACCGGGCGGCAGATATTTTAGAAAGCATCACCGATGCGTTCTTTGCACTGGATCAGCAGTGGCGATTTACTTATCTCAATGATCAAGGCGAGCATCTGCTTTTGCGTAGCCGCAGCGAGCTTCTGGGCAAAAGTGTCTGGGAGGAGTTTCCCCAGGCCGTTGGCTCCTTGTTTGAACAGCAGTATCGCCGTGCCGTGTCTGAAGGCCGCTCCGTCTCGTTTGAAGCGTTCTATGCCCCCCTCTCGGCCTGGTTTGAGGTGCGGGCCTATCCCTCCCCGGAGGGTTTGTCGGTCTACTTCCATGACATTGATGACCGCAAGGCGCTGACCGCCGAGCAGTCCCGCCTGGCCGATGCCAATCGCCTGCTGCTGGAATCGACGAGTGAAGGGATTTACGGCATTGATGTCCAGGGGCGCTTTACGTTTGTCAACCGGGAAGCGGCCCGCATGCTTGGCTACTCCCAGGAAGAAATGCTGGGCCGAAACGGCCATGCTCTGATCCACCACAGCCACCCGAACGGCACGCCGTATCCCGAAGTGGACTGCCCTATCTATCAGACGGTACGCGGGCTTTACAGCGGCCACAGCGAGGACGAGGACTTCTGGCACCGGGATGGCACCTCCTTTCCGGTCGCCTACAGCGCCTCGCCAATTCTGGAAGAGGGCACGATTCAAGGCGCGGTAGTGACTTTCAGCGACATCAGCAAACGCAAGGCCCTGGAAGCCGAGCGGGCAGACCTGCTGGCGGAAGTTCAGGCGCGAGCCGAGCGCGAGGCTCTCCTGAACCGAATTGGAGAGGCCATCCGCGCCTCGGACGACCCGGCGAAAATCCAGCAGGTTGCGGTGAATGCGCTCGCCGAGGCACTGGGGGCAGACCGCTGTTATTTTGCCCAGCTTCATCCGGTGCAGGGCGTTTCCGAGATTACCACCGAATACTATCGTCCGTCTCTGACGCCTGTGGCCCGGCGGTACTCGCTGTCGGAGGTGCCCAGTCTGGCGGGTGATTTGTATGGAGTCAGCCGGGCTTTTGTTGTTCCCGACACGCAAATGGCGGGCTTTGACCCGCTGACCACCGAGTTTCTGACGCGCCTGTGCGTGCGCTCGTTTGTGCGCCTGCCGCTGCGCGAAGGGGTGGGGCAGTCAGCGGCGCTGGTGGTGGCGATGGCCGAGGCCCCCCGCGACTGGACCCCCGAAGAAATCGCGCTGGTGGAATCCGTGGCAACTCTCGCCCGAACGGCGGTGGCCGATGCGCGGGTGCGCCTGCGCGAACACCGCATTGCTACGCAGCTTCAGGACGCCTTGCAGCCGCCCCTGCCCGCCGCCGCGCCGGGGCTGGCGCTGGGCAAATACTACGAAGCCGCGCTGGACGAAGCGGGCGTCGGCGGGGACTTTTTCGATGTGTTCCCCGTCAGTGCCACTTGTACGGCGCTGGTGGTCGGCGATTTATCGGGCAAAGGGCTGGCTGCCGCCGCGCAGGTGTCCACGGTCCGCAATATGCTTCGGGCGACACTCTATCTGGGGCAGACCGTCGCGCAGGCCATCATCAATCTGAACAACATTCTGGCGGAAAACGCTCTGCTGACCGGATTTGCCACGCTGTTTGTCGGCGTCTACGATGCGTCTTCCGGGCTGCTGCGCTATGTCAACTGCGGCCAGGAGCCGGGGCTGGTGCGCCGCGCTTCCACCGGGCGGGTCGAACTGCTGGACCCCACCGGTCCGGTGCTGGGCGCCTTCCCCGGTGCGGCGTTCACGCAGGAGCAGACTCTGCTGTGTCCGGGGGATGCCGTGGCCCTGTTCACGGACGGGCTGACCGAAGCCGGGCCGTCCCGCGCTAATATGCTGGAGCTGGAAGGTGTCGCCGCCCTGTTCGGTGCTGAGTTCGCCCCGACGGAGGATGCCGCCACGCAGGCCGAGACCCTCACGCTGTCGCTGATTGACAGCGTGGACCGCTTCGCCGAAAGCGGCGTGCGCGACGATGTCTGCCTGCTGGTTGCGGTGGCGACGGGCTGAGTGTGCAAACACACCAAAGGCCGGGCGCTCTTTTGAGCGCCCGGCCTTTTTCGTGCCTGTCGGGCAGGAAACCGGCCCGCTGCCGGTGAATAACACACAAAGACCCGCGTTTGTAAATACTTCGGCTCAGGAGACACCCGTGCAGATTACCCGTATCAAACCCGGCGGCTGGCTGATTATTTTAATCCTGCTTGGCCTGATTTTCTTCGGTGTCCGTGCCTTCCGGCAGCGAACCGCTCCCGGCACCGCCGTGGCGACGGGCAGCCCGGTCCCGGCGGGCGGGGATATTCTGGTGTCCACCACGGGAACCAAAGAAAAGTGGATGCGGACGCAGATTGAAAAGTTCAATGCCCAGTCTCAGGGCGGCAAGGTGCAGCTTAACCTGACGGAGTCCCGCGAGTCCATGCAGGATATTCTCAATGGCAAGCTTCAGCCGACGCTCTGGAGTCCGTCGTCCCCGGTCTGGACCAGCCGCGTCGCCGACTACTGGCCGCAGACTCACGGCGGGCAGAAGATCGCCGACCTCAGCAGCAGCGATACGTACCGGGTGCTGTTCAAAAGCCCGCTGGTGTTTATCACGACCAAAGAAAAAGCCAAATTTTTACGTCCTTTGCTCGGCGGTGCGACCCCCTGGGAAAACGTGCGTCAGCTCAGCCTGGGCCAGAAAAAGTGTCCGTGGGGCCAGTTCAAGTTTGCCTATGCCGACCCGCTGAACGCCAGCAGCGGCACGCTGACCATGTCCCTGATTATCACCGAGTATGCCCGCGCACGCGGCCAGGACAATGACCTCAATGCCGCCGCCGGATCGCCCGGCTTTGCGTCGTACCTGCGCCAGATCAACCGTGCTTATGTGCGCGGCGCAGACAATGCCGGGTCCAGCAGGCTGGAAAAAGCGTTCGTCAGCAGCACCGGCTCCCGCGACTTCATCACCGCTTACGAAAACGCCGCGCTGGCCGCTTTGGACCGCAACCCGGACCTCGCGCTGATTTACCCGTCTCCGACCGTCACGGCAGATCAGGGCGTTTTGCTGCTGACCACTCCCTGGGTATCCAGCCTCCAGGCGCAGACCGCCCATGCGTTTCTGGACTTCCTGGGCAAGCCCGAAGCACTGGACGACGGCGTGCAGTATTATTTTCGCCCCACGCAGGGCGGCAGTCAGTCCCTGACAGATCGCCTGAGCGCCTCGACCCGCGCCCAATACCGCGCCTCTCCGATCACCGTAGACCTGCCGCCTTACGAAGCCCTCAACGAAGCCGCCGCCCGCTGGAACGAGCAGATGAAGTAGCAGTGAGCGCACTATGGTAGAATACCAACAAAAGGAGCTAACCCGGTGACGAAACTATCAATTTTATCCGTGCAGAATGGCCGAGGTGGTTTCTCGTATCGAGGCGCAGGCGGCGGCAAAGCGTCACAAGGCGACACGATTGGGAAGGCGGTTGATGCGCTCCTGGCGCAGATGCCCGAAGATACAGGTGGCCTCCTGATAGTGGTTCAGCCTCCGCGACCGGACCAGCTTTTCGGCATTGCCCAGCAACAGCGCAAGGCAGAATTGATGCAGAAGCTGATACAAAACACGGGGAATAGCAAGGATGGGGGCGGTGTTCTAACGTCGGAAGAGCAAGCAGAACTAAATGCATTGATGGAAGTTGAACTCTACGCTGCCGCCGAACAAGCAGCACTACACGTCAGTTGAAGCGGTCTTGCATGTCGGGGGGCTGCTCCCCTCGCCAGAGCCGTTTTAAGACTAAATCCCATGCCCTTAGACCCGCTGTGGAAACGTGCCCTCAAGGCCGTTGTCGAAATCAAAGAGCCGCCGCCCCCGCCGCCGCCGGAGCCGATCCCGCAGTCGGCGTATGATGAGCTGGATGGGGCGCTGACTATTCAGCAGCGCCGCGCCCAGCGGCAGGCGTCCCTGCGCCCGGAGCCGGTGTCTGCCCCGGACGAGGCCCAAAGCCCCGTGGACGCTGACGGGCTGGTAGACTTCCCGGCGCTTTACGCGCAGGCGGGCGTGCCGAGCGTGCCCTTCAGCGCCGAGCAGGCGCAGGAGATGCTGACCCATATGCCCGCCAATGTCTCCGAAGAGGCCAGGCAGCAGGTCATCAACGTCACCCTCGCCGCCCTGGGCCGCTCCGTGGGCGGCACGCCCGAAGCGATTGTCGCGGATGCTGCCCGCAAGCAGGCCGCCCTGCGGGCCTTCCGGGCGAGCCGGGGCGATCAACTGGTCGATTTGACCTCCACCGCGCAGGCGCGTATCGCGGATTTGGAGCAGCAGATCGAGACAAGCCGTGCCGTCATTGAACAGGCCAAACATCAGTATCAAACGCTGTCCGATGCCTGCGAGGCCGAAGAGGCACGCCTGGACACCGTCGTCGATTTTTTCAGCTCGCCCGCCGCCTGAGACCCTGTCAAGGCATGAGGAGAACCCGCCGATGGAACTGGGCGTCATGGTCAGCATTTACGACGAAACCGACATTCCCGCCGCGTTCTGGCACGCGACCGAAGCGGGCTTTCAGCGCGGGCAGGTGTCGTGCTTTATTCAGGGCATCACCGCCGACGAAATCCGGCAGATTGCGCTGGCCGCCCGTGCCTGCGGCTTTCAGGTGGACGCTGTCGGCTGTTATATGAACCCGCTGCGCCTCGACGATCCCAGCCTGAGCGGTGTGGACAGCCTGGACTGGCGCACGCTGGCTGAAAACATGGCGATGCTGGGGGGTGTCGAGCGCATTGTTTGCTGGAGCGGCACGCTGGGGCGGACGCTGGCCGCGCCGAACCTGCTCAACAACGAAGAAGAGACGTTCAACAGCCTCTATATCGCTCTCAGCGGAATGCGCGAGACGGTGCGCGGCCTGCCCGTCCAAATCCTTTTGGAGCCGTACACCGCGCACGTTCTGGACGACGCCGATGCGTGCGTGCGCTTGGCCCGCCGCTTCCCCGCTGGGGATGTCAAAATCGCGCTGGACGTGCCGAACCTGCTCACCCCACGCGGGTTCGCGGCCCAGCAGGTGCATATCCCGGATGTGATTGCCCGCATCGCCCCTGCCGTCGGCCTGATTCACCTCAAAGACGCCGCTTTGGGCAGCGACGGTCGCCCGGTGTTTCTGCCCCCTGGCTTGGGCGTTTTAGACTTCCGCGCTTCCCTGCGAGCCATTGCCGACTTCCTGCCCGAAGTCCCCGTTGTCATTGAGCAAGTCACCACCCTCGAAGAAATGCGCTCCGCCCGCCAGTTCGTCCTCGCCGCCGCCCAAGCCGAAGGGCTATAGCGGCTTATGTTTGACGTGTTCAAAAAACTGTTTGGCTGGCGTCTTTTGCGGAACACAAAAACTGTGGGAAGCGCCCTGGTATTGGAAACCGGGCATTACAATTCTGTTTTTGCAGATGCTGTTGCCGCGATTGACGCTGTCCACAGTGATGGGGCTTTGCCTTCGATAACAGTCAAGCGTGAAACGCTCAATGCTCATGGCACATTCAGTTTCAACAGGAGAATGGAAGCAATTGGAATAAAAGTTCATTATTCAACAAACCATCCTGAACTGACGCTGGCACACGAAATCGGGCATTTTCTGGATTTAAAGGGAATTGATACACCCACCCTATTTGCCTCTGAGTTTAGTCCTCTTCTTGAAAAATGGCGACAAACCGTGATTTCGAGCGGAGCCATCACCAGACTGGGAGATATTTACAAGTCGCCCTGTGGCATTTTCGCTGAAACTTTGCCAACTGGCAATGTGGTAGAATACAGCGTAGATCACAGCTATGCCGAGTACCTTTTGGACAGCAAAGAGGTCTGGGCACGCAGCTATGCACAATACATTGCTCTCAGGAGCGGCAACACCAATATGCTTTCACAACTGACCGCGCTGAGAGAGCGACCTTATGATGGAATATACTATGCAGAACAGTGGGAGGATGCTGATTTTGAGCCGATAATGCTTGCGATAGATCACGCCTTTGAGCAATTAGGGTGGACCAAAAAATGAAACATTCAATTTTAAGCAGTCTTTTTCATAAATCTGCTGCGACTAAAAACCATAGAACAGAGCGGCAGGAGCAGGAATACGTCGAAAACCTGCCCCGCACGCTTGCTGCCACTGAGATTGACACACGCTTTCGAGACGCCTTGCAAAAAGGGGAGACGATGGGTGATGTCGTCATGGTGGACGATCAAGGCAACCCTGTCAGCAATCTGCCAAAAAGAAAAAATATACTGGGTATTTAACCTGATCTGGCTGCCCCATATCCGCTTGACCTGACAGCGCCGGTCGCCCGGTGTTTCTGCCCCCCGGCTTGGGCGTTTTAGACTTTCGCGCTTCCCTGCGGGCCATTGCCGACTTCCTGCCCGAAGTCCCCGTTGTCATTGAGCAAGTCGCCACCCTCGAAGAAATGCACTCCGCCCGCCAGTTCGTCCTCGCCGCCGCCCGCGCCGAGGGGCTGTGAAGCATAAAGTATAACCGATGAATAATCTTAACCCCCCACAGAGTGCCGAGGAGGTTCTTACCCGTTACCGCAATGGGGAGCGTTGCTTTGCGTATTCGCCCCTAGATATGCAAGGCGTCACTTGCGACTTCCGGGGAGTGGATTTGACGGGAATAGATTTCAGTGGAAGCTGCCTCTACGCTGACTTTCGAGAGGCCGATCTAAAAAACGCGAACTTCGACCATTGCAGCGTCAAAACCTGCGACTTTCGCGGGGCGGACTTACGGGGTGCCACATTTCGCCATGCACCCCTAGATGCAGCGGAGTTCAGCGGGGCTTTGATGTCTGAAGCAAGCTTTGAGGGCGCGACTTACTCCGGCCACTCCATGCAAACCGGGGAAGTCCCGGAGTGGTGAATGCGTGTGGCAAAGGCGGACAGCACGGGTTCGTACTCGTCTGTCTGTGACGGCACAATGCCCGGCTCCCCGGTGCTGGCCCGGCAGTCACACTCAGCGCAGCAGGGTCAGCAGCAAGGGGAGGGTGAGGGCGGACAGGACGGTGGTGGCGAAGACGACGCCGACGGCGAAGTCTCCGGCCAGCCCGCTTTGACCGGCCAGCACCGACGACATTACTGCCGACGGCATGGCCGCTTCCAGCACCGCATCCATCCGCACTTCCGCCCCGACCCCCGCCCCCGCCAGGCCCCGGCAAATCCCCCACACCAAAAGTGGCAGCAGCAAGAGCTTGGTCGCGCAGGCGACAGCCAGCGGCCCCGCCTGCCCCCGCACCGCTTCGGGACGCAGCGCCGCCCCCAGCGCCAGCAGCACCAGGGGTGTCGTGCCCTGCCCCAGAATCTCCAGCACCCGTCCCAGCACCGTGCCGGTCTCGGCCACGAGCGGCAGGGCGGCGAGGGCAGGCGAAACGGGGACCTGGCGCAGCAGCAGGGCGATAATCGCGCTCAGAAAAATCGGCGACCGGCCAAAGCGGGTCACGGCTTCGCGCCGCCCCGCGCCGCCTTCGCCGAGCGAGGCTCCCAAGAGAGCCGCCGTCAGGTACATCGGCACGGTCAGGCCGAACTGGTCAATGAGAATGGTTTCGGGAAACTGGCCCGGCAGCAGGGCAAGCGTGATGGGGTAGCCGATAAAGCTGGTGTTGCCGAAGACGCCCCCCATCAAGGTCGCCCCCAGCAGCGGCCCGCGCCAGCCCAGACGGCGGCCCAGCAGGTACAGCAGGCCGAACGCCGCCGCTTCGGCGCAGACGAACGCCACCGGGACCAGCGCCAGCGACGGCGACAGGCGCGGCGCCCGCAGCAGCCCCAGCAGCACCAGCGCAGGCAGGGTGACGTTGATGACCAGACCGTTCAGCACCGGCACATGGGCAGCGTCCAAAAGCCCGCGCCGCCGCAGGAACTGTCCCAGCCCGACGAGGAGAAATACGGGAGCCAGCGCGAGAAGTATGGGAGTGAGAAGGGTCAAAAGTTACTCAAAATCGCTTGTCAGGGGGTGGGATAAGCCACAAAGCCGGTCTTGACGCCGCGCTCAAAACCGGCCTGCGCGTAGAAATGCAGCTTTCCTTCGGTCTTGCTTCCGGTCAGCAGCATCACCTTGTAGCAGCGGTGTTCCCAGGCGGCTTGAAGGGCGTGTTTCAGCACCGCTGTGCCCAGACCGCGCCGCCGGTGGTCCGGGTGGGTGACAACATTTTCAATCAGGCCATAAGGCCGCCCACCGTGCGTCAAGTTTGGAACCACAATAAGGGTGCAGGTCGCGGCCAGAAAGCCAGTGGCATAAGCGCCCAGACAATGCTGATTTGGGTCCTGCCGCAACGTCTCCCACAGGGGCATCGCCTCGCCCGGCGTCTGCATTTCTTCCTCCGGGTGCAAATGGCTATAGAGACCGAGCAGGGCAGGCAATTCGTCGCTGGCAATCTCGCGGATGGGCACGGTCATGGTAAAAGCTCTGTCAGACCGCTAGTGCTTCCACTGGCAAAGCCACAGCCAGCCGGGATACATCGGAAGGATGTGAAGAAAGGTAGCCTGCAATTTCTGTCTGCAATACTGTGATACGCCCTGTATAAGTGGGAGCCGTCACCGCCAGCAAATCAGGATTTTTCGCTAAGAGCTGTTCACGCAGGGCTGCAAGCGCCTCTTCCAGAATACGCAGGCTGCGAAGCGCAATTTTTAGTTCTGTTGAGTTTGTAGTCATAATCACTTCAAAAAACGGTACAGACAGCAGAAAGGAGGGGCGGGGGTCCCCCGCCCTGCTGTTTTCTGCCCTGCTCTCTACGCCAGCATTTCGGCGGCGATGTCGATTTCGGCGTCTTCGGTCGTGCCCTGTTTGTAGACCAGCGCGGCGGCGATCAGGCCCGCGAACAGCGGGTGGGCGTGGTTCGGGCGGGATTTGAACTCCGGGTGGAACTGCGTGGCGAGGAAGTAGGGATGCACCGACGGCGGCAGCTCGACAATCTCCACCAAACGGTAATCGGGGGAAACGCCGCTGAAGACCAGCCCCGCGCCGGACATCTGCTCGCGGTACTCGTTGTTGACTTCGTAGCGATGCCGGTGGCGCTCGGAAATGGAGCCAGCGCCGTAGAGCGTGGCCGCGACCGTGCCTGCCGTCAGGCGGCAGGGGTACGCACCGAGGCGCATGGAGGCCCCTTTATCGATCACGTCTTTCTGCTCGGGCAGGATATGCACAACGGGGTGGGGGGTGTCCGGGTTGACTTCCTCGGTGTTGGCATCAAGGAGGCCGCAGGCGTGGCGGGCGAACTCGATGACGGCCATTTGCAGGCCGTAGCAGATGCCGAAGAAGGGCAGGCCGCTCTCGCGGGCATATTGGATCGCCCCGATTTTGCCTTCCACGCCGCGCTCGCCGAAGCCGGGGGCGACCACGAGGCCGTGCGTCCCGGCAAACCGGGCGGCGAAATCCAGGCCCGGCTCTTCCAGGGCGTCGCTTTCAATCCACTCGATATTGACGCGGGCATCGCCTGCAATCCCGCCGTGCTTCAGGGCCTCGGCAATGGAGATGTAGGCGTCGCCGTTCCCGGTGTACTTGCCGACCACGGCGATAGTGACTTCGTCGGCAGGCTGCTTGACCCGGCGCACTAAATCGTGCCATTCGGCCATGTTGGGCGGACTGTCGGGCAGACCCAGGCGGCGGACTACGAGTTCGGCCAGGCCCTCGCTTTCAAAAACCATCGGGATTTCGTAGATGGTTTCGGAGTCTTTGGCTTCAATCACGGCTTCTTTGTCCACATCGCAGAAGAGGCTGATTTTTTCCTTCATGTCGTCGTCGATGTCCAGCTTGGTGCGGCAGATCAGAACGTCGGGCTGAATGCCGATCTCGCGCAGCTTGATGACCGAGTGCTGGGTGGGCTTGGTTTTGACCTCGCCCCACGGGCCGACATAGGGGATCAGTGTCACATGGAGATAGAGAACGTTCTCGTGGCCGACATCTTTTTTAAGCTGCCGGATGGCTTCCAGAAAGGGCAGCCCCTCGATGTCGCCGACCGTGCCGCCGATTTCGGCGATGACCACATCCGCGCCGGACTTTTCGCCCAGCGCCAGCACGCGCTCCTTGATCTCATTGGTGATATGGGGAATCATCTGCACCGTGCCGCCCAGATAGTCCCCGCGCCGCTCTTTGGCGATCACCGTGGAATAAACGCCGCCGGTGGTGACGGTGGAATCGCGGGTTAAGTTGATGTCTACAAACCGCTCATAGTGCCCCAGGTCTAAATCGGTCTCGGCCCCGTCGTCGGTGACGAACACCTCGCCGTGCTGGTAGGGATTCATGGTCCCGGCATCGACATTGATGTAGGGGTCCAGCTTGGTCATGGTGACGGCAAAGCCGCGATTTCGCAGCAACCGGCCCAGGCTGGCGGTGGTGATGCCTTTGCCGATACTGGACACGACGCCGCCGGTGACGAAAATATACTTGGTGCTGGACTGTGTGGTGGTGGACATAAGACTCCTCGGGCGATTGGGCAAAATCGGGAAGTGCGGGGAGAGGACGCCCGGCAGAGAAGACGCCCAGCGGAGCCTCGGGCAAACGCCCCGCGTGCCCGAGTATTTTAGCATATCGGCAGGCCCTTTGGCAAGACGGGAGCATTCGGGCAGGCCCGCTCAATGTAACAACGATGAAAATAATTTTCACAAAACGAACTTTTTTCGGCTCTTTTTCGTTTGTATAAGTAGTCCAGTCCTAAAGGTTCGGCAAAAAGCGGCACTCTGCCGCACCGAGAAAAGGGCCGGAGAAAGCAAACACAGTGCAAATTAAACCGCAAACGAAACCGCAAATGAAACCGCAAATCAGAGCAAAACAGCGTGGCTTTACGCTGATTGAACTGCTCGTCGTTATCGCTATCATCGCCATTCTCGCCGCGATCCTGTTCCCCGTCTTCCAGAAGGTGCGCGAAAACGCTCGCCGCGCTTCCTGCCAATCCAACATGAAGCAGCTTGGGCTGGCCATTATCCAGTACCAGCAGGATGCCGATGAGCTGTTCCCCAGCGGCTACAACCGTCCTGGAACCGCCATCAAGGGCTACGGCGCAGGCTGGGGTGGCGAGGTATACTCTTACGTTAAAAGCACGGGCGTTTATAAGTGCCCGGATGACTCCACGGGAATGAACCAGGGCTTTCCGGTTTCTTATGGCTTCAACCAGAACCTTTACGGCGGCGGCCCTTACGGGGCGCTGTCTGCACAGCAGGCTCCCGCTTCCACGGTGCTGCTGTGCGAAGTGGAGAACGTCACCGCCCATATTGACTACAACACCAACGACGAGGGCGGAAACCTGCCGGTGGACAATCAGTTCGCTTCTGCCTCGGTGGATGGCCTGGATGTGAATGTCACCGGAGCCGCGCCGGTAGACCTGATTACGAACTACGACGGCAAGTATAACAACTTCGGGGGGCGTAACAGCAAGTATGCCACTGGCTTCCTGGGCGGCGTCACCCCGACCAACAACCTCACTTACTTCACGGCGCAGACAGGCCGCCACACCGACGGCTCGAACTTCCTCGCCGAAGACGGCCACGTCAAGTGGCTGCGCGGCTCGGCGGTCTCGCCGGGCCACACGGCCCCTGATTCCAACACCGCACAGAACAGAGGCGTCACGGCGGCGGGCACGGGCAATCTGGAAAGCTTCGCGCTGACGTTCAGCCCCAGCTAAACCGGTCACTGGAACGCAGGAACGCGCCGGGGCAAAGTCCCCGGCGCTTCTTGTGTGCCTGCCTACTTATTCCTCCTGGGATGACCCCATCGGCTCAAATTGACATTTTCTGTTATATCTTACAGGTTGACAGAACAACAAAAACTATGCTATGCTAGGACACGGCTGTTTCCCCCGCCTCGCATTGAAAGTGGCAACGCTGCCGTATTCTTAGAAGGAGTCTATTTCATGTCCTCATCTTTACGAAGCCGCAAAGGCTTTACGCTGATCGAGCTTCTCGTCGTCATCGCTATTATCGCCATCCTGGCAGCCATTCTGTTCCCTGTCTTCCAAAAAGTGCGCGAAAACGCCCGCAAGGCGTCCTGCCAAAGCAACCTCAAGCAAATCGGCCTGGCAATGGTCCAGTACTCTCAGGACGCCGATGAGCAGTTGGTCCGGGCGTGGGGCGGCAACGGCGATGCTTACTCCAAATCCGACAACAGCGGAAACTATTACAAGTGGATGGATTCGATTTACCCTTACGTCAAAAGCACAGGCGTTTACCACTGCCCCGACGACAGCGGTGGCTTGGCCCCTGTTGATGGCACCAAAACGTCGACTGGCAACTATATCCCTGCGGCTGTGGGCGGCACACCCGGCGGGACGATCCCAGCGGGGGAAGCCAACCTTAATCGATATTGGGGCAGCTACGCGATCAATTCCACAAACTTCGACGACCGGGACCCTCGCTATAAACCTGAATGGCGTGGCCCCGGAAATACCAACCAATCGCTGAACACGCTCAACTCCCCCGCCAATACGATCTGGGTCACCGACGGAGACGGCGGCTACCAGAATGGCGAAGGCAACAATCTTGATCTGAAAATTGGCAACATCGGCAGCTACAAAGGCATCAGCAGTGGCAATGGTATGAACAACCAGGACAACCACTTCTCGGTAGCCCGTCACGGTGCGCCGGACCTGTGTAACACGCTGTTCTGCGATGGTCACGTCAAGTCCCTGCGCCTCGATGCGATGCTGGCGAAGGACCCAACGAACACCTATTTCTATATGTGGACGGTGAAAGGCGAGTAACTACCGCCTTTCTTCTCTGATTGTTTCGCAGAAAACGCCAGGGCACTTGCCCCGGCGTTTTTTGTGGTTTACCTATTTATTGTGCATCTCTATCATGTTTTGCTCAAAATGACACTTTTTGTCACATTTTACAGGTTGACAGACAGGCAGAACAAGGGTATGATGACAGATAATTGCTCTTCTTTCCTCGCATCGGAAGTGGCAAAGCCGCCGTATTCTAGAAGGAGTCTAAGTTCATGTCCTCATCTATCACTCAAAGCCGCAAAGGCTTTACGCTGATCGAGCTTCTTGTCGTTATCGCCATTATCGCTATCCTCGCCGCGATTTTGTTCCCCGTCTTCCAAAAGGTGCGCGAGAACGCCCGCAAGGCGTCCTGCTCTTCCAACATGAAGCAGCTCGGTCTGGCCTTCACCCAGTACACGCAGGACTCTGATGAGAGATTCCCGCCCATCAAGGTGTCCGCCCCTGGCCTGCAAGACTCAAACTGGGGACAGCAGATTTATCCCTTTGTCAAGGCAGTCGGGGTGTACCAGTGTCCTGACAGTGACAGGAAAGAATTCCTCGGTGGCGGCGGCAACCCGGCTCCGAACGGCGCTCCGCAGCTTCCCGTGTCGTATGCCTACAACTATCATATTTCCCAGACCTACGATCAGAACCCGCAGATCGGCGGAAGCGGCATCCCCATTGCGCTTGCCGCTGTGGATGCCCCTTCCAACAAAATCCTGCTTTCTGAATCCATCGCCGAGTACGGCTATGCCTACTGGGACTGGGATGCTGTTGATAGCTTCGGGAATGGTCCCGGCACTTACCGGGGAGCGCCTCGGCACACGGGCCGCTGGAACTGTCTTTTCATTGACGGTCATGTCAAAGCGTTGCTTCCGTCGGACACAGGCAACGCCAAAGTCAATATGTGGGGCAGCTTCCGGCAAAACACCACGGCAGACGGCCCTGGCTGCCAGAATACCAATATGGACATTAACTGCGATGTAACACCACCCATCCAGACGCAGTCGCTGGCCCGGTTGCAGGGCCTATTCAAGTAGGCAGTTTGTTTGATTCAGATAAGAAGCCGCCGCCCTATATGGGCGGCGGCTTTTTTGTGGACTGTCTTTGGAAAGAAGGATCAGGTTAAAGAAGGAATCAAGGGCGGCGGCGGCGAAACTTGGTAATATAGAACTTATTTTATTCAGAGGAGATCACGCGCATGGCGTCCTATGAGGCACAAATTGCCGGGTACACAGTCACAGTCAATTATCAGCAGGGCGGGACCAACCAGATAGGGGTCAAAAAGCCCGCCAAAGTCAAAGCCTGGGCCATCTGCCCTGTCACCGAAAAGCGCATCGAAAGCGCGTCCAACTCCATGGGCGAGTCCACACGCGGCGTCGAAAAGCTCGTGGCCGAGTGCATTGAAGAAGCCCAAAAGGCGGAAGCGGGCGAAGGGGCTGCCGTTGCGGCGAAGTAGCGGACCTACCTTCCTTGCTTCGCAGGGTCCTTCCTAAAGGAAGGATTAAGACAAGAAAGACACAAAGAGAATACGCCCGCCTCCGCCAACGCTCCTAATCCTCCCTTTAGGGAGGACCCTGCGAAGCAAGAAAGGTAGGTCCGCCCGGCACAGAGCGTGCCGGGCGGTTTTTTGTCTCTTTCCCCCTAACCCATCTCCCGCAAGTCGCCGATAATAAGGTCAGGGCGCTGCTCCGGGGGCGCGTTCTCCGCCTGCACGGCGGACGTCACGCCGGTCAGCACCAGCACCGTCCGTGCGCCTGCCCGGCGGCCCACCAGAATATCGGTGTCCAGCCGGTCGCCGACCATCACGCTCTCGGGCGCGGTGACCCCGGCGGCGTGCAGGATGGCCTCGTAGGCGTGCGTTTCCGGCTTGCCAATCGTCACCGGCTCCCGGCCCGTCGCCGTCGCCAGCGCGGCCACCAGCGAGCCGCCGCCGGGGATTTCGCCGTCTTCCATTGGAAACGTTGCATCACGGTTTGTGGCGACGAACTGCGCGTGCCCGCGTGTGATGGCCGCATGGGCAAAGCGCAGCTTGTCGTAGGTGAACTGGCGGTCAATACCGATGACCACATAATCAATCGCCATGTGATCTGCCCCGTCCGGGTCGGTGACGACCGCCAGCCCGCCGCAGTCCCGCAGCTCGGCGGCCAGACCCGGCTCGCCGATGACAAACACGGTTTTGCCCGCCGCGCCGCGCTCTTTCAGGTACAGCGCCGTGGCATAGGCCGACGTAAAGACAGAAGACTCGGGCACATTCAGCCCGTTGACGACCCGCAGCTTTTCGCAGTAGTCGGCGCGGGTCTTGCCGGAATTGTTGGTCAGAAAATAAACGTGTTTGCCCGCGTCTCGCAGGCGCGTGACGGCGGCGGCGGCTTCGGGAAGAGGCGTGTCGCCCAAATACAGCACGCCGTCCAGATCAAAGACATAAGCAGTTACGGCGGCTAAAAGCGCCTCGGGGGTTATAGGGTTTTGCACGAGCGAGTGTAGCACACCCGGCCCCCGCCGGTCAAGCCGCCAGGCGTCCCAAGCGGTTCAAGAGGACCGGCACCGGGTAAAGTCCAGCAGAACAGCAGGCATTCAGGAAACTTATTCGCCCCGGAAAACGTTTACTTTGTAAGACCCCACAAAAATAACTCGCCTCGCCGCACCAGCGGGGTGGCAGAAGGCATAACCCATGAAATCTATAGAACCCGAGGCCAGTGTCGATACGGCTCAGCGCGTCTTCGCCTTGCAGCATTTAGACACCGGCGAATATATTTGTCTCTTGCAGGAAGGCACCGACTATCTGGCCTGCTTCACCGACGGCGACAGTGCGTTAGAGTTTCGCTCCCTGCTCGGCTTGCAGGAACACGTCGACCTGTGCAGTACGACGCTGGAGCGCAGCCCCTTCGCCCATTTCTGGCTGGACGGCGAAAGCGTCGCCATCGAGCGCGGCCAGGAAGCTCTGAATTAAAGTTTAGCCGAGAGCTAACAAACGAGGGGTTGAAAACCCCTCGCTAGGTGAGGCGTCCTGCGGACGGAGGAAACGAGCCATCTGGCTCCGCTCTTCCACCCGGAGGGTGCTTCTTCTAGCGAGGGGTTTTCAACCCCTCGTTTTTGGCTCTCGGCCTTTTCATGTCCCTTGCTTAGAAGTGCAGCCCTGCGGCCACCACGAAGCCGTCGCCGCGCTGCACGGCCTGATACTTGGCGCTCACCGTCAGCAGCCCGCCCGGCAGGCTGTACCCAAGCTCCCCGTAGCCGCCGACTTTGCTGGTCGTCCCCAGCCGGTCAAAGCCGGAATTGCGCCGCTGGTTCAGGAAGTAGTAGCCCACCCCCGCCCCTGCATAGACGCCCCCCCCGAGGCCAATCTGCCCGCCTGCCGTCAGCGGAATAATCGTCGAATGGCTGCCGGATTTGGACCCGGTTTCAACGCCCACGCCCAGAACCACCCGCAGAGGTGTCGGGTTCGGGATCGGCAGGCCATAATGGAACTCAATATCAAGCTGCGTGTTGCCGCCCGCATCTTTGGCCGCGCCGCTCGACGGAATAAAGACGCCCGCCGTGATGGCGTTCGGCCCGCCGAGAACCGGCAATGCCGGGCCGGGCGCGGCGTGGGCAGCCCCGGCAGCGACAGCGCAGACGGCGAGCGTTGCCAGTGTCAGTTTAAAAGACATATTAAAAGACATAATTTGCTCCTTGAAAGCCAAATGGTTGGCGAGTGATTATAGTTGCACGAGGCGCACGGTTTCCATGCCGTCCACAGCGCGAATCTGTTCCAGCAGCGGCTCCGGGGTCGGCGTGTCCAGCTTCAGCACCATCACGGCGCGTCCGCTTTCGCTTTCGCGGCCAACGTGCATCCCGGCAATGTTGACGCCCGCATCGCCGAGCAGCGTGCCGACTTTGCCGATGACGCCGGGCCGGTCGGTGTGCTGCGTGACCAGCATCGCCCCTTCAGGCCGGATGTCCACCCGGTAGCCGTCAATGGTAAGAATACGCACGTTATTCGGCCCCAGCACCAGGCCCGTAATCTCCCGGTCCGTCGTGCCGCCGCGCTTGCGAACGGTCAGCGTCGCCGCGTTGCCCTCGCCCGCGTCGGGCGTCCGGCTTTCGGTGACTTTGATGCCCCGCGCCTGCGCCAGCGTCGGCGCATTGACGTAGTTGACGCTGTCGGACACAATTGGGTCCAGCAGACCCTTCAAGACGGCGCGGGTCAGATGCACCGTTGGCAGGCTGTCAAAGTCTCCGGCGTAGGTGACATCCACGGCGCTGATCGGGCTGGACGTAAGCTGCGCGTGCAGGCTGCCGATCTTCTCGGCCAGCGTCAGGAACGGCGAGAGGCGCACCAGCAGCTCGGCGGACACCGACGGCATATTGACGGCGGCGCGGGCGGGCTTGCCCGACAAAACTTCCACAATCTGCTCGGCAATATCAATCGCCACATTGGTCTGGGCTTCTTCGGTGCTGGCCCCCAAATGGGGAGTGGTCAGGATATTGGGAATACCCAGCAGCGGGTTGTCGGCAGGGGCCGGTTCCGTCGAGTAGACATCAATCGCCGCGCCCGCAATCCGGCCCGACTTCGCAGCTTCGGCCACGTCTGACTCAACCATAATGCCGCCGCGTGCGACGTTAATCAGCCGCACGGTCGGCTTCATCAGCGCGATTTTCCCGGCGTTGATCATGCCCGTAGTCTCTTTGGTTTTGGGCACATGGACCGTGATATAGTCTGACTCTTTGTAAAGCGTGTCCAAATCGACCAGCCGAATGCCCATCTCCGCCGCCTGCTCCGGCTTCAGATAGGGATCAGAACCAATCACGACCATACCAAACGCCTGCAAGCGCTTCGTCACTTCGCGCCCGATCTTGCCGAGGCCGATCACGCCCAGCGTTTTGCCGTAGACCTCGGCCCCCATGTACTTTTTGCGGTCCCACTTGCCCCCGCGCAACGCCTGATCGGCCTGCGGAACGCTCCGGGCCAGCGCCAGCAGCAGGGCCACAGTCAGCTCAGTCGCGGCCAGCGTGTTGCCTTCGGGGCTGTTGACCACCAGGATGCCGCGATTGGTCGCCGCCTCGACGTCAATGTTGTCCACGCCAACGCCCGCCCGCCCGATGATCTTCAATTTATTGGCGGCGGCAATCACCGCCCCCATCACCTTTGTCTCGGAGCGCACGGCCAGCGCATCATAGTCGCCAATAATCGCCAGCAGCTCGTCCGGGGCCAGCCCGGTTTTGACGTCCACGTCCGCGACCGTCTTTAAAATCTCGATGCCCTCGGGGGCGATAGGGTCAGAAACCAGTACCTTCGGCATTGAATGGTAATCCTTTTTAAGTTCAGAGTAAGACCCCCTAGCCCCCAATAATGGGGGAATTGGAAGTTTCAGAAAGAGTGTCGCAGGCGGCGGCGATTTGTTCGAGAACCGCAGGCAAGTTGTTAATGACTTCCTCGTTGCAAAAGCGCAAGACGTGGTAGCCAAACGAGTTTAAGTGAGTTGTGCGGGCCGCGTCTTCCTCTTCACGGTTTGCGTGAACGTCGCCATCGAGTTCTATGCCCAACTTATGCAGTGGGTAATAAAAATCCAGAATGCACTGCCCCACCGGGTGCTGCCGCCGAAAACGCAAACCCTTCAATTGCCGCGCCCGAAGCGCACTCCACAGCATTTCTTCTGCCGGGGTGGTTTCTGCCCGCAAGCGCCACGCCGCCTGCTGCAATTCCGGCGTGATGCGTCGCCATTTTATGTTGTTGCCTTCCATAGCATTGTCTCCTCCTGAGATAAGACCCCCTAGCCCCCAATAATGGGGGAACCAGAATAGGAACAGAGGGGGCGTTCTCGTCATTGTCTGGCTTGCCCTCGTCTGGTTCCCCCATTATTGGGGGCTAGGGGGTCCTCACTCCTACCCCTTCCGCTTCACAAAATCGTGGAGCAGGGCGGCGAGGGCGCGGACGCCGTCTTCGGGGAAGGCGTTGTAGATGGAGGCGCGGAAGCCGCCGACGCTGCGGTGGCCTTTGAGGTTCTGCATTCCGGCTTTCTTGAACTCAGCCAGCAGGTCCGGCTCCAGGGCCTCGTCGCGCAGACGCCAGGTGACATTCATCAGGGAGCGGTCGGCTTTCTCGGTCACCGAAGGCTGGAAAAAGGGCGTCAGGTCGTCCAGCGTGTTATACAGCAGGGCCGCCTTGTGGCGGTTGCGGGCTTCGATGGCGTCCAGGCCGCCCTCGCTCTCAATCCATTTCAGCACCAGGCCGACGACATAAATCGGGAACGTCGGGGGCGTGTTATACAGCGAGCGGCTTTCCAGATAGGTCTTGTACGAGTAGATTTTGGGCAGGTCGGCGTTGGCCGACTCAAAGAAGTCCTTGCGGCCTACCACGATGGTCACACCTGCCGGGCCGATGTTCTTTTGCGCCCCGCCGTACATCAGCGCGAACTTGGAATAATCGCGGCGCAGGGCCAGATAGTCCGACGACATATCGGCCACCAGCGGCGTGCCGCCGGTGTCTGGCAGGTCGAAGTATTCGGTGCCTTCAATGGTGTTGTTGGTGGTGAGATGCACATACCGTGCGCCGGGGGTCTGGGTGAAGCTTTTGGGGATTTCGGCGTACTTTTCGGCTTTGGACGACGCCGCCTCGCGGGCATCGCCGTAGAACTTGGCCTCCGAGAGCGCCTTCGCGCCCCAATCACCGGAGACCACATAATCAGCGGCAATGCCCGGCTTCAGAAAGTTCTGCGGGACCTGGGCGAACTGCTGACTCGCGCCGCCGCCCATGAATAGGACGGCGTACTCGGTGGGGTCCAGGCCCATCACGGCCAGCATCCGGGTTTCGGCATCGGCATGAATGGCCTCGTAGTCTTTGCCCCGGTGGCTGACTTCCAGCACGGACATCCCCGACCCGTTGATTTCGCGGACGCCCTCGGCGGCTTCGGCCAGCACAGGCTCCGGCAGGATGGCCGGTCCGGCGCTGAAGTTATAAATACGGTGGCTCATGGTGTAGGCTCTCTCTGTGAACTGTTCGGCGTTGAAGAGTTTTCCGCAAACGCTGCGCGTGAGAGGCCAGTGTACCCGATAGGCGCGGCGGGAGGCAAGGGGCAAAGAGGCCCCCCCCGCCCCCAATAATGGGGGAGCCAGAGTAGGGGCGCGATTTATCGTGCCCTCTTTGTCCGCTCCGTATTTGTCCGGTTCCCCCATTATTGGGGGCTAGGGGGTCCTGTCACAAAATCGCCGCCACATACCGGCGCGAGGCGTCGTCGAGGGCGGAGACGTCCGTAATCTCAAAGCGGTTGCCGTCTACGTCCAAAAGAAGAATGTGCGTGGGCGACAGCCACACGGCGTTTTCCTGCAAGTTCTGCGTCACAAAGTCCCGGTCGCCCCGGTCGGTCTGCACGCTCCAATAGGTCGCCCCGAACTCCTGCTTGGCGTGGGTGACCGCCCGCACCGTGGCCGTCAGATACCGCCGCCGCAGCTCCTCCTGCGCGGCAAGCAGTGAGTCGGGCGGCAGCACGGACGGGTCCGGCAGGGTGACAATCTCTTTGCCTTTGCCGTCTAAAAAGGCCAGATATTGACCGGGCCGGGACAGAGGCGCGGCCCAGACAGGCTTGACCGTGTGGTAGGATTTCTCCTCGCCCACGGTCAGCCGCAGCCGGTCTTTGGGTTCATAAAAGAGCTTGAGTGATTTGGGGTCCATAGGTGATTACCTTCTGCGCGGGCGCGGCCCCAAAGCCTTCTGGAAGCGGCGCACGAACTCTTCCGACGCCTGCGCGTGATTGACCAGCGGCTTGGGGTAGGCAGGCGTGTCCAGTTCCGGTATCCAGCGGCGGCAGTAAACTAAAGCCGGGTCGTAGCGCCGCTGCTGCGCGACCGGGTTGAAGATGCGAAAATTACCGTTTGGGTCCGGCGCGGTCCCGGCCACCCACTGCCAGCCGCCGTAATTGGCGGCCCAGTCGCCGTCGACCAATTCCTGCATATAATATTCGGCCCCGATGCGCCAGTCAATCAGCAAATCTTTGCACAGAAACGAGGCCGCCACCTGCCGGGTCCGGTTGTGCATCCAGCCGGTCGCCCGCATCTGCCGAATGCCCGCGTCTACGTAAGGGTAGCCCGTCGTGCCGGTCTTCCAGCGGTCCAAATACTCGGCGTTTTGGTCAAAGCGCATCGCCGCCAGCGCGGGCTGTATAGCCTTTTGGAGCATCGTGGGGTGATGCCACAGCAGCGTGTTGAAAAAGTCCCGCCACGCCAGCTCGTCCTGCCACTTGGCCGCGCCCGCCCCGCCCAGCGTCTGCGCCGCCCGCCAGCAGTCCCGCGCCGACAGCGTGCCGTACTTCAGATGCACCGACAGGGCGGATGTGCTGCCTGCATCGGCGGTGTTGTCCCGATTGGCGGCGTAGTGGTGCAGCCGCGTCTCGGCAAACGCCGTCAAAGCCGCCTGCGCCGCCGCTTCCCCGGCGCTCGGAATGCTCTGCGTCAGCGTCAGCCCGTAGTCTGCCAATGCCGGCAGCGGCGACGACGGCAGGGGCGTTTCCGTTTTCAGGGCCGCCAAACGCAAAGACTGCCGCGCCCCGACCCGCTCCCGCGTTTCCCACACGCGCTTGAACGGTGTGAACGTCTCAAACGGCTCCCCGTCACGCGGGTCTACGAGGTTCTGCGGCGGCACGATCAGCGCGTCATCAAACGCTCGCACGTCCAGCCCATCGGCATCAAACGCCGCCGTCACCCGCTCGTCCCGCTCCCGCGAATAGGGCGTATAGTCCGTGTTAAAATACAGCGCCGACGCCCCGCACTCTGCCGCCAGCGCCAGAAGCGCGTCTTCCGGCACACCGCCCCGCCGCAGGACCATCTGCCCGCCGTGTCGCGCAAAGTCTGCTGCCAGCGCCGTCAGCGCCTCAAACAAAAACGCCGCTCGCGCCGCGCCAATGTCCCTGGCCCGCAAAATCGCGTCGTCCAGCACAAACACGCCCACCACGCGCTCATTCTCCTTCAATGCCCGCGCCAGCGCCGTGTTGTCCGTCAGCCGCAGGTCCCGCCGAAACCACATCATGGCCGTCTTCGTGTCAGTCAAAATCTCTCGTCACTTCTAAGCGGCTCCGGGCCGCACCACGCTTCCCGTCTCCGGCACAGGTCGCCCCCCCGCCCCCAATAATGGGGGAGCCGAAGTAAGACCCGTAGGGGCGGGGTTCCCCCGCCCTCTTTCCTAATTTATCTGGCTCCCCCATTATTGGGGGCGGGGGGGCGATCCTCAAAACGCGCCAAACGCCTCTTGATAGCGTTCCCAAATTTGCGCCTCGTGACGCAGCGCGTAGTCTTCGGCGTAGGTCTCGCCCCGGTTGGGCCTGCCGCCCGGTTTAGCCGTTTGCAGGAAGCCACGGGTTAAAACCCGAGGCTCGGAAGTGCCCAGTGTCCCAGAGGACACAAGAGAAGACCCCCTAGCCCCCAATAATGGGGGAACCGGAAAGAGAAAACCGGAGAAGGACGCGCCCGCTGTCCGGTCTTATGTCCCCTAGACGGCGGGCTTTTGTCAGCCTCGGGTTTCAACCCGTGGCGGCTTCTTGTCCGACGCCCGCGAAGGCGGGGAATTGCCCTTCAATCCTTCAATTATAGGGCATGGGGGTTCAGCCCCGTGTTCCCTTCCTCTCCGCCGCCCGCTCCTGACTATCCTTCTGCGCCAGCGCCTCCAGCACCCACCGCGCCCGCCGCCGGATGCCCGCGTCGCCGGAAGTCAGCCGCGCCGTGAGCTGCTCCCGCAGGGCAGGCGCGTCTACCTTGCGGGCGAGGCGGCAGAAGGCGCGGAAGTGTTCGCCGTCCCGCGTGTCCACAATCGTCAGCACGGCGCACCCCAGCCGCTTGCTGTACTCAGGCGTGAGCAGCGGCGATTTGAGCGCTCGGATGACCTTCTCTTTCGTGTACCCACTGCGATGGAAGTACGGGTTTGCTTCTAAAAAGGCGACGGCACTCTCCAAGCCGGATGAATCGCCCGTGTGGAGACGAGCTATGTCCTCCCAGAAGCCAGGTGGGTAGACCGCGCTGAGCGCCGCGAGCCAGAGCCGCCCCGCCTCGGTACAGGCTTCGGACAGAGCCGAGTCTCTGGGAAACTGTTTAATCAACTGAACCGAGTCGTTGTAAATCTGGTGCGCCTCGGCAACGGCCCGCCCGCGTTCGGCGTAGTCGAACACGCCGAGTTTGGGATTGAACTCCCGCAGACGGCGCACAATCCCGTCCACCGCGCTGAGCTGGAGCGAACTTGTCTTCTGGTGCTTCACATCCCATGTCCTAGCACTTTATTGTAGACCACAATCGCCGGTTCGGGGGTGAAGCCAAACTTTTTGTTGATAGCGAGCATGGGGCCGTTGTCTTCGTGGTTCTCGGTGGTGACGACGGACACGTCTGCGGCTTTGGCTTTCTCGTAGGCGCGGACTTTCAGGGCGGTGGCGAGGCCGTGGCCCCGGTGGCCGCTCAGAACCCCGGTGAGCCATTGCATCCCAACGTGTGGCGTTTCCAGTTTGGGGACGAGGTGGCACTCGCCGATCCACTGCCCGTCTTTGGCGGCCAGCAGGACCAAGTCGGGGTTCCACTCAGGGCGCTCAATCACGAACTTCACCCAGTCTTCATACGGCTCAAAGGTGAACGGCTGCGTGTCCCGGCGGGGGATGTCGTAAATCAATGGTTTCTCTAAGTCGTAGTAGCGCCGCCGGTTTTCTTCCGTGTCGCCCGCTTCGGCCAGCGTGAAAAACTCGGCTCCGTAGGCGTCGGCCTGTGCCAGTGAGGGCGCATAGGGCGCGGCGCTCCACTGGGTCAAATCTAGAAAGGACGGCGTTTCGCGCTCCTGCTCGGCAAAGCCGCGCTTGGTCAGAAAGCGGATCGCAGGCTCGTCCGGCGTCCGCTCCTGAAAGCCGGCCAGCAGGCGCTTGGCCCCGCGCTCCTGGGCGAAGGCCCGCGCCCGGTCATACAGCATCGCGCCGATGCCCTGCCGCCGATACTCGTGGGCGACTCGCAGATCAAATTCGCAGACGTCTTTCATCTGGACGCTGGTAGTATTTAGGTCGGAGACTTCCAGAAAGCCAATCGCCGCGCCCGTCTCGGGGTGGGGAACGACCAGCCGCAGGAAGACTTCGGAAGGCTTGCGCCGGGCATCGTTTCGCGCCCAGACGTCGGCGCTCATCTGCCGGTGCGGGGGGCGGTCCCGGTTGGCAGACGCTGTCTGCGGGATGCGGTCTTCGTCGCGGAACGGGCGCGTGGTATAGGTCATTAAAATCTCCTCCCTAAAGGTCCTTGCCGTAGGTGACTAGCGGAAAGTCGGGCACGAACCCCAACTTCTGGTTGATGGCCCGCATCGGCGCGTTGTCTTCGTGGTTTTCGGTCAAAATCAGAGGGCAGCCACGGGCAAGCGCCGCATCAATCGTCCGCAGTTTCAGGGCAGACGCGAGGCCCCGGCCCCGATGCTCCGGCAAGACGCCCGTGAGAAATGTCCAGCCGATGCCCGTGTGTGCCTGAAAGCCAATCTGCGACAGCCCCACCCAGTTTCCGTCTTCGGTTTCGGCCAGAACCCGCGCCTGGGAGTCCCACTCTGGCCGGTCAAAGTCTTTGCTGAACTCCTCAAACGAAGGGTGTTCGGAAAGAACATCGCTGGTCGGAATATCGCCATTCAGCACCTCACACAGGAGATATAGTTTGCGCCGGTGCGCGGGCGTGTCGCCCGCCTCGGCCCACGACCGGAGCCGGATGCCTTCGGACACGCGCCCTTCAAATTGGGCAGGGTCAAACGCCGCTAGGTCCAGCATCACCGGCACTTCCCGGTCGATTTCGGCAAAGCCACGCTGTTCCAGAAATGCCGCAACCGGTTCGTCAGAACGGTACAGCCGGGCGCTTGTTTCCAGCCGCTTCAATCCTCGCTCCCGCGCAAATGCCACCACACGCCCGTACAACGCCGCGCCGTCGTCTTCCCAGTGTGCGTCGTCCGCGACAGACAGAGTAAACGAGCAGACGCCGGGCTTGCGCCAGGCGGACGTTTCCCGGTCGGCGGCGCTGACATACGCTGTCGGCGGCGTACCAACACAGAGCCGCAGGCGCACTTCCCCGGCGGGCCGCAGCAAGTCGTGCAGCTCCCCCTCGGCCACTGTTTCCTGCAAATGTGCAGGAGCCTGCGCGTTTTGAAACACCACAATCGCGGCCCGGTCTGCGGGCTGAAACGGGCGAATGTCAGTGTTGGCATCGGTCATGAGCAATGTCTCCTGAACGGCCCCCCCCCGCCCCCAATAATGGGGGAGCCAGAAGTTAGGAAAGACTGGTAGGGGCGCGATTTATCGCGCCCTCCTGTCTTGATTGTCCGGTCCCCCAGAATTGGGGGCTAGGGGGCCTTTTCTATATCGCCCCGCGCCCCTCATTTGAGAAACACTTACGCCGCCCGCAAGGCTTTATGTGTCGTCGCCAGCACGCACAGCACAAGCTGCGGCACGGTCGTCACCAGCACCGTTTCCACCGGGCCGATGCGCTGAATAAGCAGCCCGGTCAGGGCCAGCCCCAGCGGGCCGCTGCCGAAGGCAATCAGCCGGAACACGCTGTTGACACGCCCCTGCAAGCCATCCGGGATTTCGCCCAGGCGGTACGCATACTGCACGCCCAGATAAATCGGCACGACAATAAACGACAGCGCATTGCCGATGCCCAGCAGTATCAGCGACGGGGCCAGCGCGTAAAACAGCCAGGTCAGTGCCCACACCCAGGCCGCCCCAATCAGCAGCGGCCCGAAGCGCAGACGCTTTTGCAGCCAGGGAACCAGCGCAGACCCAATCAGGCTGCCGACCCCGCCGGTCGCCAGCAAAAGGCCAATCGCGGGCGGTCCCGCGCCGAACCGCTGCGCCAGCACAATCAACAGCAGCGTCCAGCCCGCACAGGACGCCATCAAAACGCCCGTCAGCAGCGCCACAAAGCGAATGACCGGGTGCGCCCGCAGCCAGCGCAGCCCTTCGCCGATTTCCCGGCCCAAATGCGGCTTTTCCGTGCTTGGCAGAGGCCGCACATCGGTCTTCAAAGTCAGCAGCGCGACCACCGACAACGCATACGAGACGGCATCGGTCAGAAACGGCACGCCGCGCCCCAGCCCGTACAAAATGCCGCCTAAACTTGGCCCAATCAGGCCCGAAACGCCGTAGACCGCCTCGTTGCGGGCCACGGCATCGGGCAACTGCTCTTTGGACACGACGCGCACCAGGCAGTTGCTTTCGGCCTGATTGAAGAACACAAACAGCGTGCCTTCTATCAAAGTCACCCAGTAAAGCTGCGCCAGATGCAGATGCCCCAAAGCCAGCGCCAGCGGCACACTGCCGAGAGCCAGTGCCCGGCCCGTGTCGCACAGCAGCATCACCCGGCGCGGGTCCCAGCGGTCCACGAGAGCGCCCGCTGGCAGGCACAGCAGGGCATACGGCAGCCCGCGCAGGGCCGCCAACAGCCCCGCCTTCGCCGCCGAATGCGTCAGTGCCAGTATCAGCAGCGGCAGCGCCAGCCCCGACACCTGCGACCCGACCGACGACAGCACCTGCCCGCCCCAAAGCCGCCAAAAGTCCCCGTTGCGGTTCAATGGCGGAAACACCGGCGCTTTCGCCTCCGGCATTGTGGGAATAAGTTGTTCGCCCGAAGGCGTTTCCAAACAAATAGACATAAAAGTAACCGCTCCATTGCGGGTGTGAAATAACGTTAGCTGCTTTTGATATGCGCCAAGAGTTCGCGCACGAGTAAATAAACCTCGGTGGAAGCATTTGCCTCCCGGCAGGAAGCCGCGCCGTGGAAGTTCTCTAACCCCCATTCTGCATTCTTCAGTGCATCACTGACTTTGTCCGCCAGTTTGGCATACAGATTTGGGTCGCCTTTTTCGTAGCCGTGGTGTAAGTGTTTCTGCCAGAGGGTGTTTAAATACGCCTCTGCCGTGCCGCCGTTCTCGAAACTGCGCGTAACGTGCTGAAAGTGTGCAATCAGCCAGACCTCAAACGAAGGGTTAGACAGAAACATTCGGATATTTCTGCTACGCGCCAGCGCCAGGGCTTCCGTCAGCTTTGCCTCATGCGCCGCGTGTTCTACATCGAGAACGCACCAGATCTCATCGTAGATGGGTTGCCCCAGCAGCTTGCGGTTGCCCTCAGTGATGGCCGCTGTGACAGTTACTACTGCGTTCTGCCCCTTGCCTGCTCTTACTTTCACTTCCAGGTAATGCCGAATGCCGCAGGCTTTGCAAAGGCCGTCCAAATAATTTGGCTCCGTCTTCTGCCCTTCGCATTGAATGAGCAGGCTGCGTCTGCGTGTGCGTAGATTTTGCGGACGCTGTGGCCTCATGCTTTGGTCTCCGCAATCAGTTCATCAAAGGCCCTCCCCAGATGAGGCGTCCCGCCGTAGCGCCCGGTGAGGTAGTGTCGCAGAAACGACTCCGTGTTCCGAATCGGCGGCTGAATATCGGCCAGGGAAAAGAACGTGGAAGCACCGTCGCATTTCTCGGCCAGCCAGATTTGATCTCGCCGGAACAAGTCTTGGTCCAGCAAAGACGGGTCATGCGTGGTGAACAGCAGTTGAGCGCCGTTTTTGTTGGCTTCAGGACTCTGAAATATCTCCAGCAGCCGCCGCGTCAACAGCGGGTGCATACTGGCATCCAGTTCATCAATGACGACGAATGCGCCTTTGTTCAGCGCGTCTAACAACGGGCCTGCAACTGCAAAAAATCGCTGTGTGCCTTGCGATTCGTCTTCTTGAAAGTTAAACTCGACTGAGTTTCCCCTGCTATCACGTCGCACTGTTATGACTTGTGGCGTAGGATGGGAAGATGCTAAGTCCTTCGCCGCTTTGAAAAAGTCTTGCATTCCTTTTGGCATACCAGGGATTGCATCGGGTATCGCCGTTACAACAGTTTCAATACGGATACCTTCAATTCCAGTGTCGGCGTCGGCGAGTAAAGAGACAAAAGCGTGCTGCATATCTTCCGTGTCTTGACAGAGTTGTGCCGTCTGCATTCCCACGACATTCATGGGGTCTGACATATCAAACGTCCAAATGTTTTCACGCAAGTAACGATAAACAGGGCGCAGCACCTCGACTTTCTCCCGCGCTCCTACCGAAAGCGCCAGCATATTTTCCAGCGTTCGGGCCTGGATTTGGTCTTCGTCAGCACCCTGGAAGCCGCTAAATTGCCACTCGTCTTTTCCAAGCGCCTCGCGGAAGGTGCGCTTGAATTGGAAGAGAGCAGACACCATGCCTTCGTGTGATGCCGTCAGCCATTCCGATTCAACTCGTTTGCGCGTGGCGGCAAAGCCGTAGACATACACAACGCCATCCATAACAAATGTAATCTCAAACCGCGATGGTTGATGCCGCAGAACCGGGTCAAGCCGGAACGGCTCGGCGGCCTCAATCAGATCGCCATCATTCATGCGCGTCGCCGACTCTTTGATGAATTGCTGCATCACTTCAATGGCTTTCACGAAATTGCTTTTGCCGGATGCATTCGCGCCGAATAATGCCACCGATTTTAGCAGCTTGTAGCCTTTGCAGGAAATGAGATTATCCGGGTGACGCCGCGCTTTCTCGGCCACAAAACTGAGCGTTTGCTCCGCACCGATAGAGCGATAGTTGGCGACCTTGAATTGAATAATCATGGTGTGTCCTCAAAAGCGTAGCAAATGCCAGGCAAAAAACCTGCATAAAATCTATGGTAAACATAATTTACCATAAAAATACTCTCTTACATGCAGATTTTCTGTACGAACTCATGACTCGCCTAAAATCTGCGTGACCTGGCTTTGGGTTTCTACCAGCTTGAAGAAGTCGCCTTTTTTTGCCATCAGCTCGGCGTGGGTGCCCATTTCGCTGATTTTGCCGCCGTCTAACACAATCAGGCGGTCGGCGTTGCGGAGCGTGGACAGGCGGTGGGCAATCGCAAACGTCGTGCGGCCTTTGATCAGGCGGCCAATCGCTTCCTGTATCTGCTTTTCGGTTTCGACGTCTACGGCAGAAGTCGCTTCGTCCAAAATCAGGATGCGCGGGTTGTGCAGGATGGCGCGGGCAATCGAGACGCGCTGGCGCTCGCCGCCGGACAGCTTCGCGCCGCGCTCGCCGACATAGGTGTCGTAGCCGTCGGGCTTGGCGAGGATGAACGAATGGGCGTTGGCGGCTTTCGCGGCTTCCATGATTTCGTCTAAAGACGCCCCCGGCTTGCCGTAGGCGATGTTTTCGGCGACCGTGCCGTTGAACAGGAACGGCTCCTGCAAGACAATCCCGATCTGGCGGCGCATGTCTTGCAGGCTGAGTTTCGTGTAGTCCATCCCGTCGATGGTCAGCGTCCCGGCGTCGGGTTCATAGAAGCGGCACAAGAGGTTGATGGTCGTGGACTTGCCCGCGCCGCTTTTGCCGACCAGGCCGATCATCTCGCCGGGTTTGGCCGTGAACGTCAGTCCCTTTAAGACGGGGTTCGACTTGTCGTAGCCGAAGCGGACGTTGTCAAAGACCACTTCGCCGACAATCGGGCGGTGTTCCAGCCCGGCCTGCGCGTAGTTTTCTTTCTCCGTGTCCATGACTTCAAAAATGCGCTCCGCGCCCGCCATCGCCCGCGAAAACCAGTTGTTGACCTGTGCGAACCACGCCAGCGGGCCGTAAATCAGCGCGAGATAGGCGTTGAAGAGCCAGAAATTGCCCAGGTTCATCTGGCCTTTATAGACCATCCAGCCGCCGACGGCCCAGTTGATCACGCTGCCCATGCCGACAAACAGCGACATGACGCCAAACACCGTGTTCCAGCGCGTGTCCCCGGCAATCCCCGCATCGCGCAGCTCGGCATTGCGGACGCCGAACTTGGCGTTTTCGTAGTCCTCCTGCGCGAAGGCTTTGACGACCCGAATGCCCGTCAGCGATTCGTTGAGGTGAATATGGAACCGTGCCCATTTCTGGCCGACCCGCACGAAAAGCTGCGAGACGGACTTCCAGAAGACGGCCCCAATCAGCACCACAATAGGGATCGGCGCGAGAATGCAGAGCGTCAAGACCCAGTTCACGGTCAGCAGAAAGCCCGCGATGCCTGCCAGCAGCAGGCCGTTGATTAAAAAGTACGGCACGCCGTCTACTAAGAAGCCCCAGACCCGGTCGGTGTCCTGGGTGACGCGGCTCGTAATCGCGCCGACCTGCTTTTTGTCAAAATAGTCAAGCTGCAAAAACTCAATCGAGCGGTAAAGCTGCGAGCGCAGGTCGGCGGCGACGCTGCCGCCTAAGAACGCAATCAGCCGCCCCGTGAGTATTTGCGCCCCCGCGCCGACGACCAGGATCGCCAGCCACGCCGCAATCAGCGGCAGGAGCAGGGCCGGGTGCGCGTGCTGCCCGGCAGGCGGAACCAAAACGCGGTTGATCAAAAGCTTTTGTATCTGCGGCGGGGCCAGTGACAGGGTGGTGGTGAGCAGCGACAGCCCGGCCAGTCCCGCCGCCTGCTTCTTGTAGGGCGTCAGGTAGCCGCCGATGCGCCACATCGTTTTGGAGCGGTTGACACACGCCGGGCAGATGCCGTCTTTTTCCGGCAGCAGCCGTCCGCAGCTAACGCAGTGCGTCCGCTCTTCTTTCAGGCTAATCAGCAGCGGCTCGCCTTTGGCAAGCTGCTCAATGCCCCGTGCGGCCTCGCTGAACTTGGCGGCCAGCGTCTGCGAGTAGGTGATAACCGGCAGGATGTCGCCGTTTTTGGCCGTGATTTCCAGCCGCCCGCCGCCGACGAGCGGCTCATTGCGGGCGGTCTCGATCTCGGCAATCGGCATCTGGAACGCCAGCGCCCCGCTGGCCTCGCGCACCTGCACGGCCTCGGCGGTGACGATCAAATCCCGCTCGCCAAAGCCGCCGTCCAGGCCGATGTCGGCCCGCAGGCGGATGAGTTCGTCCGCGTCCTCTTGCTGCTCTGTCCGCCCGGCGGGCGGTAATTGGGTCGTTGCCATAGATAATTTCCTGGTACGCTAAACACATAAAAAAGGCTTCTGACTTGCCTTGCGTTTTGGAAAGACGCATGGGAGCCGGAAGCCTTGACGGGGGTGGGGAAGAGCCGCTTTTTAGAAGCGGAGCAGTCTTCCATTCATCCTGTCAGGAGGCGGCGGGCAGACCCGGCGCGGGGCCACAGGGGCGGTCCACGCGGAGACGTTGATCACGACATTGCCGGTTAGCTTCTTCATTTTGGGTCTGCTCCTCTCTCTTAACACTGAATTGTTGAAAATTACTCCCGGCCCACAGGCGGCGGGAACGGCCAAAGTATAGCCGCCGCCATGCCTGTTTGTCAACCCTGCCCCGATTGACAACAACTGCAAATCCTGTTATGCTGAAGCTTCCATGAAAACAATGGTGCTTCATCTGTCTTTCTTTGTCCCGGCATTCGTCTTGATGCTCGTCCTGCCGGTGGCAGCCCGGCCCGCTGCGTCTCCAAGCTCCAGCGGTGTGACGCTGACGGCCTGGGTCAAATTGACCACTCTCAATGGCCCGCAGGTCTATGTCAGCCGCGCCGGGCTGGCGCTGTCCAAAACGGATGGAGACAGCAAGTTTGCGTTTGTGGTCACCCCGGCGGGCGGGGGAGCGCCGGTTGTCGTCAAATCGGACTTCACGCCGACGCCCGGCCTCTGGTACTGCCTCACCGGGGTCTACAGCAAAACGGCCAAAATGGCGCGGCTCTATGCGGACGGCGTTCTTTTAAAGTCGGCTCCTGCCGCCGCGCCGTCGCCCAAAGCCGTGCCCGCCGCCGTCACCGCCGGGAACGCACAGATTGAAGCCGTTCACGTCACCCTCCGTGCCCAACCGGAAGCCGAAGTCGCCCGCGAGGCCGCCGCCGGGCGCAAAAGCCGCGAGCCGGGCGTCTTCACCTGGGCCAACCCAATTTATTTTCAGGGAAACAGCAGCGGCGATGACATCCACGACCCGCAGATACTCACCGTGGACGGCGTGTATTACCTGGTGGCAACCCTGGCCCCTTTCCGCAACTACACCGACCGGGACCCGAAGCTGCCTGATTTCGGCTCCGCGCCTGGCATTTCGCTGTATGCCTCGCGGGACCTGAAAGTCTGGAAGTTTCAGCGGTGGCTGCTAAAGTCGTCCGCGCTGCCGGACACCGCACCCTACAAGCACCAATTCTGGGCACCTGAAATCCACAAACTGGGCAAGCGTTTTTATTTGATCTTCGGCGGCTCCAACTGGATTGCCGACAAAAACAACATCGGCGGCCATCGGGGCTATTATCAGTTTGTCGGGGTCGCGGACAGCGTCGGCGGGCCGTATTCGCACTTCACGGCCTTGCCGGGGCCGGGCGTGGACACGTCGCTCTTTGAAGACGACGACGGCAAAACGTATGCCGTCTGGCCCGGCAACGAAATCCATCCGATAGACCTGTCGCAGATTGACCAAGGCAAAATCACCGTCGGGCCAATGGAGAGCCGCGCCGCCGGGCCGGACGACTACAAGGCGCTGAACCTGCCCGTGCCCGGCACGCTGGAAGGGCCGTATCTGATTAAGCACGCCGGGACTTACTACTGCTTCTTTGCCACGACCTATCCCGATCTCTACGCGACGGGCATCGCCACCGCCAAAAGCCTGTCCGGGCCGTGGACGCTGGACCCGCGTGTTCGCCAGTTCCCCTGCGGCCATCAGGCGGAGTTCGTCGGCCCGAACGGCGATTGGTGGATGGCCTACAAGCACGAGCAGAGCGACACGACCCCGTGGCTGAGCGTGGACCCCCTCACCTTCGATGCCGAGGGCAGCGTGCAGATGACGCCCACGGAAGGGCCGCAGAAAATCCCGCTGCCGTGAAGGGGCTGCCGGGCGGGGGGGTCATACAGGGTATCTGAAAGAAGGAGCCACACCATGTTTAAACGCCGCCTTTGGATCGGCACTGCCGCTGTCTCGGCAGCAATGTTAGGAGCCGCCGCCATGCACCTCATCGCCGCCAAACCTGCTGAGAATCCCACCGTTGTCGCCGCCGACCCATCAGTGCAGAAAGTCGCTGCCGCCAATACCGATTTTGGCTTCCGCTTGCTGAAGCAGCTCGCCCGCGAAACGCCGAACCAGAATGTCTTTTATTCGCCCTTCAGCGTCACCAGTGCCCTGACGCTTGCGCTGAACGGCGCGGGCGGGACGACGCACACAGACATGGCCGCTGCGCTCCGTCTGCCGCCAATGACCGCCGGCCAGACCGATCATGCCTACAGCCTGCTCCTGCCGTCGCTGGAAAACCCGGACCCGCAGGTGGAGCTGACCGTCGCCAATGGCCTGTGGGCGGGCCAGGGCACGCCGTTTGCGCCCTTGTATCAGCAGCAAGCGCGGCGTTTCTTCGGGGCACAGGTGCAGACGCTGGATATGGCTTCGCCCACCGCCGCCGCGACAATCAACGGCTGGGTCAGCAAGAAAACGCACGGCAAAATTGACAATCTCGTCACGCCCGCCGACACTGCCGCCGCGCCTGTCATCCTGACCAATGCCGTCTACTTCCACGGACAGTGGAGCCAGGCGTTTGAAAAGAGCGACACCGAAGACGGCCCGTTTACGCTGGCTTCGGGCGCAAAGAAGACTGTGCCGCTGATGGCGCAGGAAGCCCGCTTTTCGTACACCGAGATGCCGCAGTTTCAGGCTGTCAGCCTGCCGTATGGGCAGGGCCGCATGAGCCTGTACGTGCTGCTTCCCAAACCCGGCGTTGCCGCCAGCCGCCTTGTCAATGGTCTTGACGCGGCCTCGTGGAACAGCACGCTCGGCAAAATGAAGAGCGCCCAGGTGGCGCTGACCCTGCCGCGCTTTAAAGCAAACTTTCAGGCCACGCTGAACCAGCCGCTCATTGCCCTCGGCATGGGCAGTGCCTTCGGCTCCGGTGCGGACTTTACACCGATGGGGCTGCACGGCGGCTTTCTCGGCGCGGTTATCCACAAAGCCATTCTGGAAGTGGACGAACAGGGAACCGTCGCCGCCGCCGCGACGGGTATGGTGATGGCTGGCTCCGCTATGCCGAGGCCGGAGAAGTCCATCGTGATGCGCGTCGACCACCCCTTTGTGTGCCTTCTGCGGGACAATAAGACGGGCACCCTGCTGTTTGCGGGCGTCATTCAGAACCCGCAATAATCTTCCGGCTGCCGCTGCCAGTCTGCCTGCTCATTGCTCTCTGCCGGGCCTTGACAAAGCCGTGCGACCGGGTATAATAGACTGCCTCACAAGGCGAGGCGGCGTAGCTCAGTTGGTTAGAGCAGCGGATTCATACCCCGCAGGTCCCCAGTTCGAGTCTGGGCGCCGCTAGTCAAGAAGGCCCATTTCGGGGCTTCATTTTGTTCTCCTCCCGTGAGAGTCTATACTCTCACGGGAGGATTTTTTATTTGGCTAGGGTACAATCGTGAAAACTAGTTTTTGGTGGTGTTCTGGCGAGACCAACAGAAAGAGCAAAGGCGATATGAAAGCAGCAGTGAAAAGCGCAGGCAGCCGCCCGGCTTCAGTAATTACCGCCGGATGCAGCCTCGTGTGTGTCGTTTTATTCCTGGCACCGGCGCGGGCGCAGTTGAAAAAACAGCCGTCCATCCGTCCGGGTGTCGGCCTGGTCAATTTGAAGCTGGGAGCTAGCCGAGCCACTGCGGAAAAAGCCCTCGGCGCACCCACAAAAATCAACCACTTGAAGAACGGGCTGACCGAAGCCTACTGGCTTCTCGGCAGACCCTCTTACAGCCCCGGCGCGACCCTCCTCTTTGAACGTGATAAATTTAAACATGACAAAATCGTTCAGATAGAAACTGCTCTGCCTCAAGATACCTCTCCGGGCGGCATCTCGATAGATAGCAATTTCCGCACTGTGTTAAAGCGGTATAAGAACCTGCGAGCTTCTGCCTACGGCTGGATGGAAATAGATGGGGGTGCAGGGTATGTTCGCTACTACTATGATGCTGTGAAAGCGGGCATTGCATTTACTCTCGGGACGCAGGACGACGAGGCGACATCAAAATATATGTTCACAGCGTTCACTGGCACTGATGCTGTTAAACCCAGAAGCATTATTGTCCATTTGCCAGGACACCCCGTGATTGCTGCAACAGGGGAAGCGCGGGTCATTCCAGAGGAAGTAGGGGCGACCCTTCAGCCTTCGTATTTGTACGCCGTCCTGAAAGCCAAGCGACTTTGACCGCTTCTTCGAATGACTTGCTGATGGCTGCGGCGGCACACTTCCAGAGCGAGGGCGCACTGCTGAGCCGCTCTGCATAAATATCCCCAACTTGCCGACAATAGGCGCATGGAAGATTGTCTGAATGGGCTGCTGCACGCCCGAATCGGGGAGTATGTCCTGCTGCGGGAAATCGCACGGGCGACCCACTACACGCTGTATCAGGCCGTAGACCCGCGTGTGGGGCGCATGGTGCTGATCAAGCTGCTGCATATCACGGAAGTGGCTCCGGGCGGGGAAGAAATGCGGGCCGGGACGACCGAGCGGCGGCTGGTGCCGCGCCGGGAAGCCTCCCGCGAGCAGTCGCACGTTCTGGCGACCCGGCTGCGGCGCGAAGCGGAGGCTCTGGCGCTGCTGTCGCACCCGAACATTCTGGCTGTTTACGAGATGGGCGAGCTGGACGGCTACCCGTATCTGGTGCTGGAATACCTGTACGGCCACCCCCTGCGGCAGCACCTGGATATGCGCTCGCTGCCGATGGCGGAAGCCCTCGGAATGCTGGAACAATTGGCGTCGGCGATTGACGCCGTCCACGCGCAGGGCATTCTGCACCGGGACATCCGGCCTTCCAATGTGACCATTCTGCACGATGGCACGGTGAAGCTCGTGGACTTTGGGCAGGCGCGTCAGCCCGGCGACACGACCGTGACGCTGATGGGGCAGCTTGTGGGCGAGCCGACCTATATGTCCCCGGAGCAGCTTCGCAACCAGCCCGCCAGCCCCGAGACCGACTTGTGGGCGCTGGGCGTGATGCTCTACGAAATGCTGGCAGGCCGCCCGCCCTTTCAGGGGTCCAGCTTCCCGCTCGTCGCCCATCAGGTGCTGATGGGCCAGCCCGCGCCGGTGGCCGGGGTCTCTCCCGCCGTGCAGGCTGTGGTGGACCGGGCACTGGAAAAAGACCCCGAAAAACGCTATGCAAGCGCGGCGGCAATGGTGGGGGACCTGCGCCGCGCCGCCGCCGACACCCATTCTGCTGCGCCGCTGGCCCCGCCGCTCGCCGGGCCGATGCCCCGCTTTGCCCTGACACGCCGCACCACCTTTATGGCCGCCGCCGTGCTGGGCGCGGCCCTGACACTGGCGATTGTGCTGGCGGCGGCCTCATTCTTCACGCCGCCCGTTTCCCATGCCTCGACACTGCCGCCGCCCGCCCCTGTTTCCGTCCCTGCGGCTCCTGTGCCCGCGCCGGTCATGCCGCCTGCCGCCGTGCCGCCCGCGCCGGTGCAAAACCCGCCGTTCAGGACACTGCCCCCGCCGAACTGAACTCCACAAACTTTGCGGGCAGGACGACCGGGCGGCCCCGCGCAAACTGGATTTCCAGACGCGGCGAAAGCCGGTCGCCCCGGACGGCTAAAATAGTCCCTGCGCCATGCTGGTCGTGATGCACCTGCCCGCCCACGCGGGCCGCGCCTGGCTCGAACCCGGTCCGGGGCGGCGGCGGCGGTGCGGCTTCGGGCGGCGGGGGAACCAGCACGGCCAAATCGGCAAACTTGGGCAATTCGGCGGCCCCCCTCTCGGCGGGGAGCAGGCCGCGCCAGAACGACGCCTGCGCGTCGGTCAGCCCCAGCGCCCCGAAGACGCCCTGCGCGTGGGCAGCGTCACAAAATGCGCTCAAGTGGCGGGCGGCAGCCCCGATATGCGCGGCATCGGCCCATGTTTTGATGTACCGCTCCAGCCCCAGCGCGGGGATGTGCCGGGCCAGTGCCAGCGTCTGCCGCGTGGTCCATTCGCCGGGCGGGCGGGCGAGCAGCGCCCCGGTCTCGGCCACCGAGGCCAGCGTCGTTTCCCAGTCCGCTTCGCGCAGGAAGGGCGACGGCAGCTCGGTACGGACAACGTGCAGGTGCAGGTCGGCGCGGGTGCGGGTGAGGGCCACATAAAACAGCCGCCGCTCTTCTTCCAGCTCCTCCGGGCCGCCGTAGGGAAACACCCCGCCGTTGCAGTCCGGCAGAAACACGGTCGGCCATTGCAGGCCCTTCGCCCGGAACACCGTCAGCAGCGAAACCGCGTCCGCCCCCGCTCTTTGGGCCTGTCCAACCCCCCGCTCCGCCAGATCGTCCAGATGCACCATCAGCGCCGTCAAAGTCGGCTTGCCCTGTGCGTAGCGCAGGAACGCATCCAGATTGGCCGCCCGCGCCGCGCCCGTTTCGGGAAAGCCGCTCGAATGGCGCAGAAAGTCCCCGTAGCCGATTTTCCGGTCCAGCAGCGTCAGGGCCGCCCCGGCGGGCAGGGTGTCCCGCGCCCCGGCCAGCCAGACCAGCGTGTCCGCTAAATCGCGCAGACGCGAGGCTAAATGGTCCGAGGAGACATTCGCCGCCCCTTCCAGCGCCTGCGGCAGAGTCTTCCCGCCGCGCACGGCCTGCGCGATGCTCTCGGTCAAGACGCGGGACACGTAGCGCGTCGGCTTGTTGGCGACCCGCTGCCAGCGAGTTTCCCAGTCCTCGCCCGGTGTCCCGCTCAGGTGAACATAATCCAAAAGCGTCAGCACTTCGGGCCGGGCATAAAACGGGCTGCCCCCGACCACTTTGTAGGCAATTCCCGCTTCCACCAGCGCCTGCTCCAAATACGGCGTCTGGGCATAGAGCCGCACCAGCACAGCGATCTCGTCCGCCCGCCGCCCCGTCGCCCGCGCTTCCCCAATCAGCGCTGCAATATGCTTTCCCTGTGCCTCCGGGGTGTCTTCGGTATGTACGGCCAGATGCCCGCCAAAGCCGCGTGTCAGGGACAGGTGCTTCGGCTCCCGCTTCCGGTTGTGGGCAATCACCCGGCCCGCCAGCGCCAGCGGGGCAGCGTGGGAGCGGAAGTTGTCGCCGATAAAGTATCGACGCGCCCCGTAGCGGCGGCCAAACGACAAAATCAGGCCGGGGTCCGCGCCGCGCCATTCGTAAATCGTCTGGTCGTCATCGCCGATTGCCATATAATTCCGATGCGGCTCAGTCAGCACATCTAAAAGCGCGGACTGCACCTGGTTGACATCCTGAAACTCGTCTACCAGAACGCACGACCAGCGCCGCTGCGCCTCGGCGCGGACCTCCGGGAAGCGGTGCAGGCACTCCCAGCCGCCGAGCAGCATATCGTCAAACGTCAGCACGTTTTCTTCCAAACGCACCCGCTCGTAAAGCTTAAATAAATCCCGGTACCACGCAAAACCGGGCGGGGCCGGGGCCTGTTTGGCCAGGGCCAGTGCCGACGGCGGCAGCTTCGCAGCCTCCAAATCGGCGTACCACAGGTTCGCTTTCATCACGCCCACATAGGTCAGAAAGTCCTGCCGGTCCAGGCCGTCCAGCTCCGGGGCGAACGCCGCTTTCTCGCGCCATGCCCGCGCCAGCACTTTGCCGAGAAGCTGCGCGTCGCTGCCCTCGTCGTCCGCCCCCAGCGTCAGCCCCGGCAAAAGCCCGCGCCGCTGCGCCAGCCGCAGGACACCCCAGCCAATCGAATGCAGCGTCTGCGTCGTCACCCCCGCGCAGTGCGGCCACTGCGTCAGCGCGTGCTTGATGTCGGCGACGGAGGCTTTGGAAAACGACGTGGCGAGAATGGCGCGGGCGGGAAAGACATCTTCCCGAATGAGCCGCTCAATCCGGTGCGTCATTGCCGTGGTTTTGCCTGCTCCGGCCACGGCAAACACGAGCGCGGGGCCGTGATTGTGGGCGACAATCGCCTGCTGCTCATCAGTCAGCGGGACTTCGGCAGTTAAATTCGGGGTTGGGGTGGGGGAGGGCATAGCGGTGTTATTATACACCATAGCAGACCTCCCCCGGCCCCTCCTTCAGAGGGGGAGTAGGCAGAAACGCAGGAATAGGCCGCTGCCCTGCTAGGTCTTGTCCTAGCTTTCTCCCCTCTGAAGGAGGGGCCGGGGGAGGTTCTACCTCTGCTGCCCGGTGGGGCGGATCAAAATCTCGTTGACGTTGACTCGGTCGGGCTGGGTGACGGCGTACACAATGGCGGCGGCGATGTCCTCGCTTTCCAGCGGGGTGACTTCTTCATACATTTTTTGGACACGCGCCTGCGCTTCGGCATTGGTGATATGCTGGGCCAGCTCGGTGGCGACCGCGCCCGGCTCAATAATAGTCACCCGGATTTTGTCTTCCGGGGAGACTTCCTGCCGCAGCGATTCGGAGAACGCGCCGACTCCCCATTTGCTGGCATTGTACACGCCGCTGCCCACGCTGGCGATGCGCCCGGCGACGCTGGACACGTTGACGATGTGGCCGCTGCCCTGCGCCTTCATCAGGGGCAGAGCGGCGTGCGTGGCATACATCAGGCCCAGAACGTTGATGCCCAGCATTCGCCGCCACTCGTCGGTGTCCGCACCAACAATCGGCCCGAGCAGCATCACCCCGGCGTTGTTGACCAGAATATCAATCCGGCCGAACGCGGCGTTGGCCGACTCCACCATGTCCCGCGCCTGATCTTCGTCGGCCACATCCGCCGTAAACGCTTGGGCTTTGCCGCCCATTTTCTCAATCTTCTGGACCAATTCGTCCAGCTTGTCCGTGCGCCGGGCGGCGACGGCGACACTCGCGCCCGCTTCGGCCAGCGCCAGCGCCGTCGCTTCGCCGATGCCCGACGATGCGCCAGTCACAAGCGCCACTTTTCCGTCTAATTTGCCTGCCATCTGTGTCTGCTTTCTGCGTGCTTACGCCTTGCCCGTGCCCGGCGTGCTGAGGCCGCCGCCGCCCGCCGTGGGGCCGGTGGTGCTGCTCATGCCGGACTCCGTGGAGCCAGTGGGAACGCCGCCGACCGTGCCTGTTTTAGACAGGCCGCCGGTCGGCGCATCGGCGTCTTCCTGCGCCTCGCTGCCAGTGGCCGGGGCGGTGGGGTTCGCGCCGTCGCCGTCTTCTTCGGCGATGCTGGCGTCGGACGGACCGCCGATCCCGGCGGTGTCGCCGATTTCGCTGCTTTCCATGCCCATCAGCGTCTTGTCGGTGGGGACGGCCACGCCGCCGCCCGTGGGGGTTCCGTCGTTTGCGCCCGGCCCGGTCTCGGCGGGCCGGGTGCCTGTAGTCGCTAGGATGCCGTCATTGGTATCTGCCATGTGTTTGCTTGCTTTCTTAACCGGAGGGCGCGATAAATCGCGCCCCTACAAGTCCATCGGGTGGTCGAGGGCGGCGGTGCCGTCAGTGTTGTTGGCGTTGACGCCGCCTGCGCTGGCGTCGCCGGGGTCTTCGACCTCGCCCATGTCGCCCGTGATGCCCAGAGACCCCGGCTCGGTCATCGTTAAGTCTCCGGCGGGAATGGTATCCGGGCCGGGAGAGGGGCCAGTCTCGCCGGTGGGGTTCGGGTTGCCCGGCATGGGCATCTCGCTGTCGTTGGTGCCCTGCGGGGCATCGGTTAGCTCGCGCACGAGGCGCTCTTTGACGTCTTCGGTGTAGTCTTGGCTCACGGGGTAGTTCCTCTTAGCGTGTCTGTTAAGAGGATATACCCGCAATGAGGCAAACACAAAAAGGCCGGGGGCAAATGCCCCCGCCCTTTTGCACACGCAGGACCGAGGGGTTGAAAACCCCTCGCTGAGTAAGGCGTCCTTCGGACGGAAGAAAAAGGCCAGCGATGGTGGCTTTTCTCTTTCACCCGGAGGGTGCTTCTCCTAGCGAGGGGTTTTCAACCCCTCGGTCCTGCCCGGTCTGATCTATTTTAGAACTTCACCTGGATTTCGCCGGTGAAGAGGCCGTAGCGGTTAGGCGTGTCCGTGCCGGGGGCGTGGGCGACGCGGTCGGGACGCTCATACCAGACCCGCAGACGGGTGGCTTTGTCCAAGTTGTAAAGCGCCCCGTAGCCGATGTTCTCGTCAGTGTACGAATCGCTGCCGCCCGGCCCCTCGCCGCGCTTAAGCGTGTCATAGCGGCCCGCCAGCGTCAGCGGATGGCTGCCTTTCTGGCCGAACGTCCAGCCAGCGGTGGCGTAGTAGCCATCGATGTGGTTGTCCTTGGCATACGCCGTCGTCAGCGCGTTCGCGCCGGGCGCCCCGAAGAACGACCGCTGCTCGTACAGGCCGCCGACGTACTCGGCGTTGATAAATGGCCCGAAGGGGGTCACAATCTGGGCATCTGCGCCGTACAGCTCCTTCTTGCGGCCCGTGTACTGGCTGCCTGTGCCGGTGATGCCTGTGCCGACCAGATTGCCGGGGATGCCGCTGGTGTTGATCTGGCCGTAGTAATACGAGCCGCCGACCGACACGACCTTGTCTTTGGTCTGATAGGCGATCCGGTAAATCTGGTCCTTGAAGCCGTCGCTATCGTCGGAGGTGCGCCCGGAGCCGTTAATCAGCGCGGCGGTCAGCTTCAGGCCCGTCGGCAGGAAAACGAGCTGACGCGGCGTGTTGTAGGAAAGCTGAATGCCCTTGTCGTAGTCTTGGTTGGTGAAAATGCCCGCATTGCTTTCCGAGAACGCCAGAGGCCGCTCCGGGCCAATCAGATTGGCCTGCGAGGAAGGCAGGTCGAAGCCAAAGGGGGTGGCGAACAGGCCCGCCGTCGCGGTCAGGTTTTTGCTGGCGTCCCCGCTGCCCAGCGTGTAGGCGATATTTGCTTCGCGCACCGTCACCTGCTGATTGGCATTCGTGCCCGTCGTCACCGCGCCCGACGTGTCAATCTGCACGGCATACTTGGTGTTGCCGGTGACGGCTCCCGTGAACTTCAGCCGCGCCCGGCGGATGTCAAACGTCGACGGGCTGCTGCCGGACAGGTACGTGCCGTTGTAGGCCCCCGCGCCGCCCGCAGTGCCCTGCGGGAAGCGGTTGAGTGTTCCCTGCCCCGAAGACGCCGACTGGTAACGCGCCTGCACATACCCCGAAATCTGGAACTTGCGGTTCGCGCCCGTGCCATACGAGTTGTCCGCCGTCGCCTGCGCCTTGTTTGCCAGGGCTTTGGCATCCAGCACGTCCGCCCGCAGCGCGTCGATGTCGTCCTGCGCCTGCTTCAAGTTGGACTGAATGGTGTCCAATTCAGGCCGGAACTTGTCGATCAGCGCCTGCACTTGATTGAGTTCATCCTGCGTCAGCGCCGAGGCCGGGGGCGTGCCGGGGGGAGGCGTCGGGCTGTTCATGTCGTTCAAAGTCCGCAGGAGGCGGTCGATGGCGACGGCGAACTCGTAGCGGGTCATGGGGCGGCGTCCGCCGTAGGTGCCGTCGGGGTAGCCAATAATGATCTTTTTGGCGGCGAGGTTCTGAACGGCTTCATAGGCCCAGTGGTTGGTGGGCGTGTCCAGAAACGGAGCCGCCTGTGCGTGGGAGGCGGGGGCCATTCTGGCGACCAGCCCTCCGGCCAGCAGGGTGGCGGTCAGCGGGACAATAGCCCGCGTGCGAAATCGTGTCCGAAGTATCATGGGCAGTGGTCTCCTTGAGTGATACGGCCCTCTAAAGCGGGGCCTGTTTCGGAAAAAATGAGAATGAATAGGCGCAGTACGCGGCATTATAACCCGAGTACGTGCGAAGTGCAAGCCGTGTGCCTGCTAAATCGTGGGTCTCTTGAGTGTCGTTCAGGAAGAAGGGCGCGGCGTCTGTGCCGGGGGGTGAAAGAGCGTTCTTTCAGGGGCAGTGTACACCTGCTATGTTGCCGGACTGTTTCCAAGCGGGGGCAGGCAAAAAGAAAAAGGCTGGCTCTTCAGAGCCAGCCTTTTGCCGCCATGTGTTCCGCCGCGTCGCCCAGCGTGTCTGCGGAAAGGTCCGGGGGCGGGGCGGTGGCGGGAAGGGCCTGTCCGGGGCGGCGCAGAAACACGGTGTTCAAACCCGCCGCCTGCGCCCCGGCGATGTCCCAGGCGTGCGCGGCGACCAGCACCGCCCCGCCAGGGGAGACGCCCAGTGTTTCCAGCGCATGCAGATAAGGCCGGGGGCCGGGCTTGAGCTGCTGCACGGTGTCGGCGGAAAAGACCTGCTCAAAGTACGGAGAAAGCTGAGCGTGATCTACCTGCGCCTGCGCCGTTTTCAGCGCCGACTGCGTCAAGGCCGCCAGCCGGAGGCCGCTTTCCGTGAGCCGCCTCAGAGCTTCGGGAACGTCGGCAAAGGCCGGAAGACGCTGCATCCCGGCCAGAATCTGCGACGCCGGGCCGGAACGGAGCGAAACCCCGTGCCGCGCCGCCGTCAGTTCCAGCGCCGCTTCGGCCAGCGCCGCAAACGGCGTGTAGCGGCCAAGCGCCGTGTCGGTCAGCATCAGCTCGACGACCTGACTGAACCAGACCGGACGCGCCCCGCCCGCCCCGCCGACCGCCGGGCCGAAGGCGGCCTGAAAGTGCGGGTCCAGAACGCTCAGGTCCAGCAGCGTTCCATTCAGATCAAAAAGGCAGACGGTGGGTTTCATAATAATACTTTTCGTAACTGTAGGCAAGGAAACCCCTTCCTTAGCGCACCCGTGTTATAGTGCCCTTCAGGACGGGGAGGAACTGCCCAAATAGATTAGTTCGGCCTTGATAAGCCTGCGTGATTGCAGGTATAATGTCAATATAGTGAAACTTACTGCACAAGTTAAACTGGTCGTCACGAGCGAACAGGCGAATGCCTTGAAGCGCACCATGCAGGCCGCAAACGCCGTTTGTGACAGCCTCAGCGCATGGGTTTGGCAAAACCAAATTTTTCAGCAGTATCCCCTGCACAAAGGCCAGTATGCCGCCCAGCGTGCCGCTTCGGGCTTGACCGCGCAGGTAGTTGTCCGTGCCATTGCCAAAGTAGCCGACGCTTACAAATTGGACAAGCGTACCCAGCGCACGTTTCAGCCGCACGGCGCGATTGCCTATGATGACCGCATTCTGAACTGGTATGCAGATAAAGGGCAAGTTTCTATCTGGTCGGTTGATGGTCGGCTGAAACTGCCCTTTGTCTGCGGCGAGTATCAGCGCGGGCTTCTCGCCTTTCGGCAGGGCGAGGCTGACCTTGCCCTTGTTGACGGCGAGTTCTACCTGATGGTAACGGTGAGCATTCCCGACCCGCCCCTGATTGTCACGGACGGCGTACTTGGGGTTGACCTCGGCATTGTGGAGATAGCCACGGATAGCGAAGGGCGTGCTTACTCGGGCGAAGGTATCAAAGCGGCTCGCCGCCGTATTCGCGCCCATCGTTCGGCCCTGCAAAAAGCGGGGACGAAGCGGGCAAAGCGTTCTCTCAAAAAGATGAGCCGGAAGGCGGGGCGATACTCCCGCTGGCTCAATCACAACATCAGTAAACAACTTGTGCAATCGGCACTTCTTTCTCGTAAGGCACTTGCTCTGGAAGACCTGACAGGTATCAGGGAGCGAGCCAACGGCTTTGGACGGGATGCAAAATCTAAAGAAATGCGTTGGCAAATGGGTAACTGGGCTTTCGATCAACTTAAGCAGTTTGTCGTTTACAAGGCACGGCGAGCAGGTGTCCCCGTGATTTTTGTTGATCCTAGAAATACGAGCCGAACGTGTTCCGCGTGTGGTCACTGCGACAAAGCCAATCGTAAAAGTCAAGCCCAATTCCTCTGCCTCCACTGTGGCCTCTGTATGAATGCGGACAGCAATGCGAGCAAAAATATAGAGGTACGGGGACGACTTGTAAGCGCCCCTCTTGTCGCACCTGCCTAGCAGGTAGTGGCAAAGCCCCCTTGCTTTAGCTGGGGGTTACTTACGCCGCGCATTTACCCGTTTTGCTTTATTTCTACTCCCGCCCCCGGCCCAGCGACGACCCCAGCAGGATGCCGAAATCGGCCTGCGACATTCCCGGCGCGGGCACGGCCCAGTAAGCCAGCGCCAGGGCAACAACGCAGTCGTCATGCCCGCTGCCCCGTGCCGCCATTTTCAAATGGCCCTGCTTCCCGCCCGGCGCGTACTCGAAGCCGCGCAGCTCGTCTAAAAGCGCCCCGTGCGGCGGGAACTGAAGCGCCCGCCCAGCCATTCCCACGGTCAGCCGGTCAATCAGGGCCTGCTTGGTTTCGGCGCTGAAATGAAACTGCTCCACGAGCGGACGGCCCGCGCCGGGCGGGAGCTGACGCGCTATCGCCTCGGTCAAGAGCGCCGCCAGCGGGTCGCCGAGCGAGGTGCCGTCGGCGACCAGACGCCGGGGACGAAACCGGGCGGCCAGAGCCGCCGCCGCCTCGGCCTGCGGCAGCCAGCCCGTCCCGCGCCAGCGGCTCAGATGCACCAGTTTGGCGGGAGACTCTTCGGCATCCAGCACAATCACCACCGAATAATCCATCTTGCGGCCCCAGTCAATGCCCATGACGTAATGCCGCCCCGCCCGCGCCTCCGAGTCCGCCCCGGCCCGCTCCAGCCGGACGCCGGGCAGGTCGGCAATCGCGGCGTCAATGTCTTCGTCCCGAAAGACCGCCCCGAAGCTGTCCAAAAACTGCGCCCCGAACTCCTGCGCGAACAGCTCCGGCGACATATCCTGCTCCTGCGACTTGAGCCACGCCCGGTCCAGATGCGTATTATCAGAAGTCGCGCACTGAAACGACTCATGCCGCAGGCCGTCTGTGTGCGGACGCGCCCCACGGGCGTATAGGCCGTAAAACGCCCCCTGCCGCCCGTTCGGCGATGACGCCAGGGTCCACTCGCCGCCCCGGTCCGCCAGCATCGGCGGCAGGACCTCGCGCAGAACGCGGTCGGGGACGAACGCCGCCTCGTCCACCACAATCCGGTGCGCCCACAGCCCGCGCAGGTTCCGCCCGTCGCGCCCCGCCGTCCGGCAGAGGATTTCCGAGACTTGCCCGTCTTTGTCCGTGATCGTCATCACCAAGCTGGGCCGGGCGCGGACGGCCAGCGTCTTCCCGGTCATCTCTGCCTGCGAACCGTCCAGCACTTTCCCTAATCGCGCCCAGATGTCTTCGCCCAGCAGACGCGCCTGCGCGTCGGTCGGGGCCACCACAAGCTGCCGCGTTCCCGGCGCGGCCAGTGCCAGCGTGGCGATGTCTACGCTCAGGCTCTCCGTTTTGCCCCAGCGCCGCCCGCAGGCGGCCACCCGGACGGGGGCCGGGGAGACGAACCATTCCCGCTGCCGCTGGTGCGGCGACCACCCCCACAGCCGCCCTGCTTGTGCCAGCCGTGCCTGTGCGCTTCCCACCCGCTCCCGTTCTGTTCTCCACATTTTGCGTTCTCTTTCCGCGTCCTCCGGGGAAAGTATGGCATAAAAATAGAACCTATGTTCGATTATTTTGTCGTTAGCTTGCCTACTAATCGTGGTAAAATACAACCATGTCTATCCCTGTCAACTTCGCCGACCTTTCGCCCCTGACAGATGCTTTGGAGCGCATCGGGGACGGCTTTCTGGCATTGGATGCCGACTGGCATATCACGTTTGTCAACGGCACCGCCGCCGCTGTCTTTGGGCGCACCCGTGAAAGCCTGCTCGGCAAGCACGTCTGGGAAGAGTTTCCCGAAGGCGTGGGGACCGAGTTCGAAAGAGCCTACACGGAAGCGTTTCGCACGCAGACGCCGGGGCGGTTTGAGCTGTTTTCGCCGGTGCATGGACAGTGGTTTGAGGTCGGCCTCCATCCCGCGCCGTCGGGTCTGACGGTGCTGTTCCGGGACGTCACCGCGCAGCGCGAGACGCGGCGGCAGCTTGCCCAGAGCGAACAGCGATACCGTTCGCTGTTTGAGCAGAACGTGGACGCCGTGTTTACTCTGGACACACACGGCTGCTTCACCGAAGTCAATGCCGCCTGCGAGCTGCTGACCGGCCACGCGGCTGCGGAGAAGCGCGGCCTGTCTTACTTAGATATGGTCGCTTCCGAATGCCGGGAAACCACGCTTGCCCTGTATACCCGCGTTCTGGCCGGTGAAGCCGGACGCGCAGAAATCACCCTGCGGCACAAAAGCGGGCGGCTCATTCAGGCGGACGTTTCCAAGACGCCCATTTTTGTGGATGGAAAAGTGGTGGGAGTTCATGGCATCGCCAAAGATGTTACCGCACAGCGAGCCGCCGAGCAGGCGCTGCGCGACAGTGAAAGCCTGATGCGGACTATCGCTGAGGCAAGCCCCGTCGCCATGACCCTCACGCGCTGGCACGACGGCCTGGTGCTGTATGCCAACTCGCACGCCGCCGCGATGTTCAAGCTGCCGTCCGGCCAGGGGGCCGAAGGGCATTATGCCCCGGATACTTACGTCCGCTCCGAAGACCGGGCATATCTGCTGGCCGCGCTGGCCTCGGCGGGGCTGGCGCAGGATTTGGAACTGGAGCAGCGCGACGCCAACGGACGCACCTTTTGGATACTTGGCTCGTTTCAGCGACTCAGCTACCGAGGCGAAGACGCGATCCTTTCGGTGTACCATGATGTGTCCGAATCGCGGCGGCGGCTGGACGAGGCGCGGGAAGAAGCCGAGCGAGACCCCCTGACAGGGCTGCTCAATCACCGGGCGTTCCATGCGCGTCTGGAAGCCGCCGCCCGGCAGGTGGAAACGGACGGGGACAAAACGCTGGCCGTGGCGGTGCTGGATTTGGACAATTTCAAGTTCTTCAACGATGCCTACGGCCACCTCGTCGGCGATGCCGTGCTGCGGCAGGTGGCGGATGCTCTGCGCCGGGTGTGCCGGGCGGATGATGTGCTGGCGCGGTTTGGCGGGGATGAGTTTGCCCTGCTGATGCCCCGCGCCCGTTCGAGTGCGGCGGCGGAAGAGCTGGCGTTTCGGCTGGAAGCCGACCTCGCCGCGATTGGGATTTGCCACCGGCCCGAGGGCAGCACCGGCCAGATTCCTATTTCCCTGTCGGCGGGCGTGGCGCTGTTTCCTGAAGAGGCCCCGAGCCGAACCGCTGCGGTGCAGCTTGCCGACGACCGGCTGATGCGGGCCAAAACTGGAGCGCGGCGCGATGGTCCGGTCCCGGCCCTGCGCCGCGCCCTGCGCGAAAGCGTGGCGGGCTTCCCCATGCTGGATGCCCTGCTGACCTCGGTGGACGCCAAAGACCGCTACACCCGCCGCCACTCCGAAGATGTGCTGAATTACAGCCTCGCCATTGCCCGCGCTCTGGGGCTGGACATGGCCGCGCAGCATGAGATTGAAGTGGCCGCGCTGCTGCACGATGTCGGCAAAATCGGTGTGCCCGACCCTATTCTGCGAAAGCCCGGCCCGCTGACGGCGGCAGAGTTTGAGGCCGTTCAGCAGCACCCGCGCATGGGCGTCGTGATTGTCGCCGCCGTGCCTGGCCTGGAAGCCACTCTTGACGCCATAGCACACCATCACGAGCGCTGGGACGGCGGCGGCTACCCGGAGGGTCTGGCGGGCGAGGCCATTCCGCTGTTCGCCCGCCTGCTGGCCGTCGCCGATGCGTACTCAGCCATGACCACCGACCGCCCCTACCGCAAGGGGATGAGCGCCGCCGAAGCCCGCCAGATTTTGCAGGACGGCGCGGGAACGCAGTGGGACCCGGCCTGCGTCGCCGCGTTCCTGACAGCGGATTAGCCCGTTTCTCCTTCGGACCCCATCGTGCCCTGGGCGTCATAGGGCGTATCGCCATTGCGATCTTCGGGCCTGCCATCGTCTTCGGTGCTGTTCGGCAGGGACGGGTCCCGGCTGCCGTGTGCCAAACCGGGGTCACTGTTTGGGTCCTCGGTGGGGGCCGTGGCGGGGTCGGCGTAGTCCAGCGAGCCGGGCAGCGGGGCTGGCCCCCCCTCGTCCATCTTCAGAGGCTCCTGCTCCCCCCGCACTTCGTCGTCGGTCGAGCTGTCTCCTACACTATTGGGTGCCATTGGGTCGGTGCGTGCATCAATCATGCGTGTCTCTCCTGTTTTCCTTGCGGGCTGATACCCTGCCTATACCCGCGTTGGGCTTAATATGCTACAATGCGCCACTATGGAACCCTCGAAATCCTCTATCACATTCGACAAAGAACGCGCCTCGTCGTTCAATGCCCAGTACCAGAAGCTGGCTTCTTTAAGCGAGGCCATGCACCTGCTGCTGCGCGTAATTTTGCTGGACCTGCCTGCCGAGGCGCGGGTGCTGTGCGTCGGCGCGGGGACGGGGGCCGAGCTGCTGTTTCTGGCCGAAGCGTTTCCCGGCTGGCAATTCGCCGTGGTCGAGCCTGCCGCGCCGATGCTGGACGTGTGCCGTCAGCGGGCCGAAGACGCCGGGATTGCCGCCCGCTGCACCTTCCACGCGGGCTATTTGGACACCCTGCCCGATGCGCCGCCGTTCGATGCCGCGACCTCGCTTCTGGTCACGCACTTTCTGCTGACGCCCAGTGCCCGGCGGGACTACTGGATGCAGATTGCCGCCCGCCTGCGCCCCGGCGGCGTTTTAGTCGCCTCCACGCTGGCCTCGGATATGTCTGCACCCGCCTATCAAAGCCTGCTGGAAGTCTGGCTCCAGATGCAGCGGTACACCGGGACCCCGGCAGACGCCATCGCCAAAATGCCGGAAAGCTATGGCCGCGACGTCGCCGTCCTGCCGCCTGCCGCGCTTGAAGCCGAGATAGAAGCCAGTGGCTTCCATGCCCCGATTGCATTTTATCAGGCGCTTCTTATTCACGCTTGGTACGCGAAGCGCCGTGTTTGACGCCGGGCCGCCGGGCGGTACGTTAGGGGCAGAGGGACTGATAACTATGGCCGATGAAAAGATGGCAGAAGAATACACGCCGAGCGAGATGCCCGGCCTCGGAGAAATTGAGCTTGTCGCAGGCGGCGGTATCACCGAAGAGGACGCCGTGCCGACCATGCCGCCGCCGTACCCGGATGACACAAACGCCGGGCAGGTGGACACGCAGGAGCCGGGCGGCGGGCTTACTGCCGACGATTTGGCCCAGCCGACTTCCACGACAGACACCACCGGCGACCGCGCCACGGGGCTGACGGGGATGCGTGGGTAAGAGCAAAGAAAGGCCCGGAGGCAGTGCCTCCGGGCCTTTTGGCTTGTCAAACCCTACTTCGGCGTCGCTCCGGCAATCACCAGCACGCCCTGTTCGGGGCGGACGTACTTTTTGACGGCAGCGTTCACTTCGGCGGGCGTGACGGCGTTGTAATAGCCCGCCCGCTTGGTGATGTAGTCCAGGCCGAGGCCGTATTCTTCGGCGACCGAGAGCTGCCCGGCGACGCCGGAATTGGTTTCGAGGCGCAGCGGGTATGAGCCGTTCAGGTACAGCTTGGCCTGCCGGATTTCGTCGTCGGTCAGCCCGTACTGCTTGACCTGCGACAGCGTCTGCCGCAGCAGCGACAGGGCGCGGGTGGCATTGTCGGGGTTCGCGCCGAGGAAGACCTGGAACGGCCCGGAGCCGTGCTGGGCACTGATAAACGAATACACGCTGTAGGCCAGCCCGTTTTCGTCGCGGATGACCTTGCCGAGACGCGAGCCGAACGTGTCACCGCCGATAATGTAGCTCATAATCTGCGCGGCATAGAAGTCCGGCGATGTGCGGGTCAGCCCGGAATTGTAGCCAAACAGCAGGCTGGTCTGCGGGGCATCGGCCAGCGGAATGACGATGGGCTTGGGCGTCGTTTCGGGCGTGGGGACATTGGGAATGTCCAGCACGCGGGCGGGCGTGTCCGGCTTGGCCCAGCCGCCGAAGGCGGCGGTGACCTGCTTGACGACCTCGGCGGTATCCACATCGCCGACCACGACTAAGCGCGTGGTATCGGGCCGGTAGTAGGTCTTGTAGAAGTCCACCAAGTCATCGCGGGTGATAGATTTGGTGGCCGCTTCGCGTTCATCGAGCGTCGGCTGCCAGTAGGGGTGGCCTTTGGGGTACAGGGCCTCGGCAAAGGCAATCTCCGCCTGTGCGCCCGCGCCGCCCGTGCCGCCGGTATCCTGCCGGGCATCCTGAATGCCGGTCAGCGTCTGGGCTTTCAGGCGGTCGAGCTGCTCCTGCGGGAAGTCCGGGCGGCGCAGCTCATCGGCCAGGGTGGAGAGTGTCAGCCCGAAGTCTTTGGACAGGCTGCTGCCGCCGATGTTGGCTTCTTCCACCCCGCCGCTGACGCTGACGCCCGCACCGACCGACTCAAGCTGCAAGGCTAATTGCAGTGCCGTTTTGCCCGCCGCGCCGCGCCCGAGCATGGCGGCGGTCAGCCCGGCGACGCCGTATTTGCCGTCCGGCTCAAAGGCGCTTCCGGCAGTGAGGTAGCCGTCAATCGCCACGGTTTTGCTGGCGTGGTTCTCCTGCACAATCAGGACCATGCCGTTCGGCAGCACGACGCGGGTGGGCTTAACTGCCGCCGCCACTTTCGGGGTCTTGATGGCCGTGTTGAACTTTTTGTCCAGGGCGGCCAGCAGCGCTTTCTGCTTCGGGTCGGTGATCGGCTTGGACGCGCCGAAGTTGTCCACCACCGGCGGCGGGGGCGGGGGAGCGCCGGGCGGGGTGGGCTGCGGCTCAAACGTCGCCACGGTGCGGTTGTCTGCTGTCAGGTATTTCTGCGCGACCCGCTGAATATCGGCGGGGGTCACTTTGCGGATTTTGTCCAGATATGTGTCCAGATAGCGTGGCTGATTAATCGCGGCAAAGCGGCCAATCTGCCCGGCCTGCGCGGAAACGCTTTCATTCTGGTACACAAAGCCCGCTTCAATCTGACGCACGGCGCGGGCCAGCTCTTCGCTGCTGACCGGGGTGGTTTGCAGCTTGGCGGCTTCGGCTTCCAGCCCGGCTTCGATTTTTTCGTTGCTGACGCCGGTGGCAGGTGTTCCGTCCAATTCAAACAGGTACGGGTCCCGCATATCCGAGTTGCCCGCGTCTGCCGACTGCGCGATGCCCGTTTCCACCAGCGATTGATACAGCCGGGCGCTGCGCCCGCCGGACAAAATTTGTGCGACGACATCAAAGACGTAATGGTCTTCGGAGCCGGTGGCGGGCGTGTGGTAGCCGATCATCACCTGCCCGGTCGTGCCAGGGCGTTTTAAGATGGTCCGCCGCTCGCCGCGCTGCGGCGGCTCCGGGGTGATATGGTGCGTCTCGGGCTTCGTCAGTGGATACACGCCGAAGTATTTCTGGCAGATCGCCACGGCTTTTTTGGTGTCAAAATCGCCCACCATGACCACAATCGCGTTGGACGGCATATAATGCTTGCGGTAGTAGCTGTAAATGACGTCGCGGCGGCCCGCGACCGCTTCCACATCGCTGCGCCAGCCGATGGTGGCCCAGTGGTAGGGGTGCGCGGTGAACGTGGCGGGCAGAAACACGTTGGCATACAAATCGTAATTGGGGTTGTTGGCGTCGCCTTCCAGCTCGGAGCGCACGACGGTCATTTCATGGGCCAGCTCTTTGGGGGCAAACTGCGAGTTTTCCATGCGGTCGGCTTCAATCCGCGCCGCCAGCTCCAGCCGGTCGGAGGCGATCAGCTCATGGTACTCAGTGACATCCGGCCCCGTGGAGGCGTTAATCTGCCCGCCATTGGTCTGAAACAGGTGGTTGATTGCGCCGGGCGGTAGGTCATTCGTCCCCTTGAACATCATATGCTCTAAGATATGCGACAGCCCGGTTTCCCCGGTCAGCTCATTGCGCGAGCCGACTTTGTAGTAGACGCTGAAATAAACCACGGGGGCCGCGTGGACTTCTTTCGACAAAATTGTCAGCCCGTTGGCAAGCTTTGTTTCGGTAACAGACTGCCCTTTGTCGTAGGTCTGCGACACGATGCCGCCATACTTGGGCGCACTGTTTGCCGCCACGGGCGGCACGGCTTTCGGCGCAGGAGCCGCCAGCACCGCCGGGGCGGCGGAGGCCAGCAGGAGAGCGGCCAATACTTTGGCGTAAGCGGTGGGGTTAGAAAGATGGCGCATACAGGCAGGGTTCGCTTTCTTTGGAGGCGGAACCTACCTTCCCCGCTTCGCTGGGGTCCTTCCTCAAGGAAGGATGAGGAGCAGAGCCGAATGGCCTGCGTGTTTGTCCGTATCCTTCCTTTAGGAAGGACCCCAGCGAAGCGGGGAAGGTAGGTCTCTTCGTTTCTACGCGGCACAGCCGCGTGCAAGTTCCGATGTCAAATCAGTGTCAAAACGTCCGTCCGCATTCGCGGCAGGCGGGCGTCCCGGCGGGGTAGCCGACGCCGCAGGAAACGCAGTACGGCCCGGCCTCGGCAGTTGCCGCGTCCGGCTCCTCGTCCGGCCCCCCTGAGACGGCGTCGTACCAGCCGGTGCGCGACGGCTCCCGCAGGTCGCGCAGGTCGTAGCGGTCGTCAAACCTTTGCGCCACGCGGCGACGCCAGGCGGCAGCGGCATACAGCGCCGCCAGCCCAATCAGCGCCAGTGGCAGGAGACCCCACAACGAAGACAGCATAGCGCAGTTTACCAGATACGCCCTGCTTTTATTATGATTTTGCGGCTTGCTTTTTAACACAGGGCTTGGTACACTGAGAGCATGAGCCAGACTGGCAGCAGTGGAACCGGAGCGGCGGACGCACGCGGGGGCAAATACTGTCCCCGCTGCGGGGCGATGGCTGCCCGTGACCAAACCGTCTGTGCCCACTGCGCCCATCAGTTCCGCAGCGGAGCCGTGTCCGCCGCTGCGCCCCGCGTCGCGCCGACACGCCCGCCGGACGACCTGCACCGCACCCAGCAGTTTACCCTGCCGCCCCTGCCCCGCACCCCGCCGCCCGCCGCTGTGGCGGAGACGCCCGCCCTGCCGGTGCAGAACGCGAAGTCGCCCTGGCCTCTGGCGCTGGCCGGGCTGGCCGCGCTGCTTCTGCTGGGCTGCTTTGTCTGGAAACGCGCCGTGCCGCCCCCGCGTCCCCCGACCCCGGCAGGCGCCTGGACTACCACCCTGCGCGGTACGGGCGCGAACGCACAGGCCGCCGACCTGAAGTTTGTGTTCGCGGACGGCGGCGGCGGGACCTATGCCCTCGGGACAACGCCGCCCGCGCCCCTGCGCTGGACGCAGACCGGCAGCACGCTGTTTCTGACGCTGACCCCGCCCACGCCGCCCGAGGCGCAGTACCTGACGCTGGGCACGGTGTTCAACAACCGCCCCTGGATTTGGAAGCGAGACCCTGCCCGGCACACGCTCACGCTGGGCACACTGACATTTACGCAAATCTCCAGGGAGACCCCATGACCCGCTTAGTTGCCCTCACTCTGCTGGCGCTGGCTGCCTTGCCAAACACTGCCTGCGCTGATGACCCAAGCCTGCTGGTTCCCGACCGGCCCGGCCTGACCAACGGCTCGGACACCGTCGCGCCCGGCCATCTGCAAGTCGAAATCGGCATCACCCGCAGCAAGGGACCCTCCGCGAACCCCGCCGCCCCCGGCGGGTCGGCGGGCGGCAGCGGGGCCAGCCAGACCACCGATGCCCCCGAAACGCTCCTGCGGACCGGGTTAGACAGCAAAACCGAGCTGCGGCTGACCCTGCCGAACTACCTGTGGCCGTCCGGCAGCGATTCGGGCTTCACCGACGGAGCCATTGGCCTGCGGCGCAAAGTGTATCAGAGCCGCACCCTCAAAATCGCCTTGACCCCGACGCTGACCGTGCCCCTCAAAACCGCTGTCACGTCGTCGGGCCATGTGGACCCCTCGCTGAACCTCAGCGGGCAGCTCACGTCGGGCGCCCGCTGGACGATTGCTTCCAATTTGATTTTGTCGTACCCCACGCAAAGCGGGCGGCGTCTAGCCGACTACACCGGCACGGGGTCGGCCACCTATGCCCTGAGCGGGGCGCTGTCCACGTTTCTGGACTTTTCCTACGATGCCCCTGTTGGCAGCGCCCCGTCGCCGATTGCCGACGGCGGCTTTGCCTACACCCTCACCAAAAACACGCAGCTTGACATTGAGACCGGGCGCGGCCTCGGCGGCAGCGCCCCCACCCAGTTCTACGGCGGCGGCTTTGTAATTGTGTTTTAGGAAACTGTATCGAAAAGCCCCGGATCGCCCCCCCCGCCCCCAATAATGGGGGAGCCAGAAAAGACAAAAAACAAGAGGGCGCTGCAAGCAGCGCCCCTACGGGTTCGGCTCTTTCCTAACTTATCCGGTTCCCCCAGAATTGGGGGCGGGGGGGGCGATCCGGGGCTTTTCGATACACATTTATAAACCCCTTGCATTTTTTACCCTCATCCGGTATACTGCACTCGCACTTAAAAATTAACCCCGCTCAATTTAGAAGATGCCAAACGAGAAAACAAAAGAAAAATATATCACGGAAGCCGTGGAAGACTACCTGAAGACCATCTACACGCTCTGTCAGGAAGGCGGCGACGAAGATAAAGGCGCGTCTACGCAGAAAATCGCGGCCCGGCTCGGGGTCAGCGCCCCCGGCGTGACCAAAATGCTGCATCATCTCGCCAAGCATGACCTGATCAAGCACGCGCCCTATCAAGGGACCTCGCTGACCCCGCTGGGCGAAAAATTCGCACTGGAGCTGATCCGGCATCACCGCCTGCTGGAATTGTATCTCAACAAAAGCCTCGGCTTTGGCTGGGAGCAGGTCCACGCCGAAGCCGACCGGCTGGAACACCATATCAGTGAAGGGTTTGAAGAGTCGATTGAGCGCCTGCTGGACTTTCCCGAATTCGACCCGCACGGCGACCCGATCCCCACCCGCGACGGACAGGTGCCCAAATCTGTCACCGCCACGCTGGCCGCGCAGGCGGACGGCACGGCGCTCATCGTGCGCCGGGTCACCGATGAAAACCCGGACCTGCTGCGCTACCTCAAAGAGCGCCGCCTTTTGCCCGGAACCCCCATCCGAATTGCCGAGCGCGAGCCGTTCGGCGGGGCGCTGGTCGTGGAGGTGGACGGCAGCCGGGAGCGTGTCAGCCCCGAAGCCGCTGGCAATGTGTTTGTGGAGGTCGTGAGCGAGTAAAAAAACAAGTTCAGAAAAAGAGAAACGGCCCTTCGGTGCGCTAACACCGAAGGGCCGGGAAACCGAGCAAGGTAAACCCCGCCCAGAGCCAGGGACAGTTTACCCCATTTGGTTTCTCCTCAGCACCACACAAGGAGAGACAATGAAAACAACTTTGCTGCCCGCACTCGTCGCGGCAGGCATCCTGCTGGGCGGAGCCGTGCTGGCGCCGCAGGTCCTAGCGCAGGAAGCCTCGCCCCCGGCCCCCGCCGCGCCGGGGGCCGCCAAAGAAGGCGAAGCCCTGATTACCGACCGGCCCGACTTCACCGAAAGCGCGGAAACGGTCCCCAAAGGCATGACTCAGATTGAAGGCGGCTACACCTACACCCAGAACGACAACCACGACAACACCCAGTCGCTCGGCGAGGTGCTGGTCCGCATCGCCGCCGGGGACAACGCCGAAATCCGTGTAGGACTCAACTCCTACGACACGGGCCGGGGCGCCTCGGGCCGCAGCTATGGCCGGGAAGGAACCGACATTGGCTTCAAGCTGCGGATTAAGCCGGGGTCCGAAAACGCGGGCTTTCGCAAAGCCGCCGTCAGCGCCATCGGTTTTGTCACCCTGCCCACCGGCACGGGATCGGGGCGCGGCAACAAAGTTCAGGGCACGGCGAAGCTGGTTCTGGGCTACAGCTTCAACTCTCGCACTGATTTGGGCGTCAATGCCAACTACTCTTATGTGGCCGATGACAGCGGCGACTACGGCGAGCTGGCCTCCAGCGCCTCCCTCGGCTATTCCCTCAGCGACCGGGTGGGCAGCTACGTCGAATACTACGGTTTTTACCCGGTGGCCCGGCAGACGGGGACGAACTATGTCAACACCGGCCTAACCTATCTAATCAACTCTAACACGCAGGTCGATGTGCGTGTCGGCGCGGGCCTCGGCGGCCCGGCGGACAAAAGCTTCATTGGAACCGGCGTGGCCTACCGCTTTTAAGAAATCAGAAAGAACACCCTATGAGTACGATCACTCCTGACCCGTCTTTGGACGAAGACCTGCCAACCGCAGGCTGGCGGCTGCCTGTCAGGCAGCCGTCTCTCCCCGAGGTCTTCCGCTCCATCCCCGTTCCTAAAAACGCTTCGTTCTGGCGGCGGCTGCTGGCTTTTATCGGGCCGGGCTATATTGTTGCGGTCGGCTACATGGACCCCGGCAACTGGGCCACGGACATCGCGGGCGGCGCGGTGTACAACTATTCGCTGCTGTCGGTCATCTTAATCTCTAACTTCATTGCCATCTTTTTGCAGGCGCTGGCCTGCAAGCTGGGCATTGTCGGCGGGCGCGATTTGGCGCAGGCCTGCCGGGATGCCTATTCGCGGCCTGTGGCGATTGCGCTCTGGCTGTCCGCCGAGATCGGCATCGTTGCCTGCGATATTGCTGAAGTCATCGGCGCGGCGATTGCGCTTAATCTCTTGTTCCATATTCCGCTGACCGTGGGCGTGATTTTGACCGGGGCAGACGTTTTGATTGTGCTGGCTTTGCAGGGCAAAGGCTTCCGCTGGATCGAGGCGTTTATTATGACGCTCATCGGCACGATGATGGTCATTTTCACCCTGGAGTTGATTTATGCCAAACCGGACTGGTTTGGTGTGCTGGGCGGCTTTATTCCGCGCCCGCAGATTGTCACCGACCCCGCCATGCTGTATATTGCGCTCGGCATTTTGGGCGCGACGGTCATGCCGCACAATTTATATCTGCACTCGTCGATTGTCCAGACCCGCCGCTACGGGCGCAGCCTGGGCGAGCTGGGCAACGCACTCAAAACGGCCTACACCGACTCCACGATTGCGCTGATGCTGGCGCTGTTTGTCAACGGCGCGATTTTGATCCTGTCGGCGGCAACGTTCTTCCGCTCCGGCAACCACAGCGTTGGCGACATTGACCAGGCGTACAAGCTGCTGTCCCCGCTGCTCGGTGCGGCGTTAGCAACGCCCCTGTTTGCGATAGCCCTGCTGGCGTCGGGCCAGAACTCGACCATCACCGGCACGATGGCCGGGCAGATCATTTTGGAAGGCTTTACGAACTTTAAAATCCCGGCGTGGTCACGCCGCATGATCTCGCGCCTGATTGCGATTGTCCCCTGCGTCTTCGCCACACTGCTGGCCGGGCCGGGCGGCACGGGCAAGCTGCTGATTTTGAGTCAGGTGGTCCTGTCCGCGCAGCTTTCGTTCGCCGTCATTCCGCTGGTGCAGTTCACGAGCGACAAAATCAAGATGGGGCCATTCGTCAACGGCCCCGCCGTGAAAGTCATTGGCTGGACGCTGGGCGGAATCATCGCCTTGCTGAATATGTATTTGATTTTCGCCACATTCTTCCCCCATCTCGTGCCGGGCGCGGGGTAGGTCTACCCCCACGGGAACGGGGGGGCGGGAATTTTGTATTCGGGGGTCAGCCACGCCGACAGGGCGTTCAGGACCACGTAAAATACCGCCATGCCGAATTCGCCCAGCACCAAACCTAGAAAGAACGGACGGGCGCGGGCGTACAGATTCATGCCGCCGTAGCGTAAAATCAGCGACTTGAACATCCAGGCGACAAAGCACGGGAACCAGAACTGAATCGTACTCCACGCCCCCGACAGCGCATAGCCCAGCGGGTGCAGCGGCCACCAGAAGAACGCCGAGCGCATGACCGACAGGAACACCGTCACCGCGACGCCCACGCTGAAGAACGCTGGCATCTGCCACGACGCCCCGGCGGGCGGCGGCGGACTGCCCTTGATATACTGGGCGTAATCCAAAAACGTCAGCCCCGGACTGCCCTGCGTCATCCACGGGTCCATGTGCCCGTTCGCCCCGAGGCGGTACGGAATGGCAATGTCCATTGGCACAGCCACGCAGAAGGCAATCACAATCCCCAGGGCCAGCGCCCCGGCAAACGCCCGCCGCCGCACCCGGCCCCCGCTTTCGGTCCGCGCCCCGTCGCTCATCCGGGCCGTGTCCAGCATTCCCGTCAGCAGCAGGCCGCGCTGATCGCGCAGGAACAGATTGTCAAAGAACGCCAGCATCGTCAAGTTGGAAGCCCCCAAAGCGTGCAGGGGCATGACCATTCGCAGCAGGTCCACGGGCCGGAACGTCGTTTCCGTCATCAGCATTCCCGCTTCCGCCGTGGAGCGGGCCATCACCAGAGCAATCACAAAGAGGCAGACCATCAGCTCAAACAGGGCCAGCCACAGGGACATTCCATTGAGCCATAGCCAGCCCGAGGAGGCCAGAATGCACCCCACCAGCCCCCAGAACGCCGTCCGGTACGGCAGCAGCTCGTCGGCGTCCTCGCCATTGCCGCGCCCGATGGCCGCCGCCCAGACGCGCTTCAAATGGGGCCGGGCAATCCAGAAAAAGTACCCGGTCAAAACCAAATACGCCCCGACCGTCTGGTACCCGATAAACAGCACCGGCGGGTAGGCGGGCATTGCGGGCGTGGGCTGATTGAAGGAGATCATCACGATCTGCTCGGCCCGCGACAGCAGAAAGAAGAACCAGATGGAAAACAAAACGTCAGTCGGCAGCAGGAAAAAGAACCCGATAGCGGCAAACGACAGAATAAACATCACGCTCCACGCCACGGCGTTCCACGGCGGCGAGGTGACGTAATCGCTCATGGTCCATTGCAGGGTGACATCGGGGATGGAAGGCTGAATTTGATGCAGGCCCTTGACGGTGTAAATAAGGACCGGAAGGGCGGCGCCCAGCCACATCAGGCGGTTGCGGAAGAACGCGGGCTTGTCCTGATCGGCCGCAATTTCCAGCGGAAGCTGAGTCAGCGGAAATGACAGCTTTTCGGCATCCACCCACTGACGGCGAAGCAGGGCGGTCATACAGAGAAACGCCCCCAGCACCAGCCCTGACAGCAGGCCCCAGTTCAAAATGGGCTGTATCCACGCCGCCCAGGGGATCGGAGCGCCTGCGGGCAGCTTGTTGTTCCACGCATCCGCCACCGGCTGCGCGGCGCTGAGGGCCGGGTTGTAGGGAACCAGACCGGGGCGCAGCCAGCGGTCAAACAGCCCATGCAGGTCATTGGCGGCGTCGGTGTGGTTGGGAGGATAGACCAGCGCCGGGACCATCTTTTCCACCAGCCCGTGCGAGGCGGTCAGGGCCGCGACCAGGCACATAGAGTAGATGACCAGCAGGTCCGCCGAGGTCAGGCTCCAGCGTTTGGCGATGCGGGCGACCAGGCGGCTGAGGGCCGCGACCAGCAGCAGCATCCCCAGCGCGGCGGGCGGGAATTGCAGGTAGCCGATATGAATGGTTCCCAGCACCATTTCCGCCTGTGTCACGAGGGCCGCCGTCACAGCAGCGGCCACCGCCCCGATGACCAGGGACCGCGCCCGTATCCCCTCCCGCCGCCCCTCGGGCGGCGTCTCTGCTGTAGTCTCCGCACCGCTGCGTTGTGGGATCGTCCGCGCCATAAGATAAAATCGCCTTGCTTGCTATTATTTTTGCTATTATTTCCAGACAGGCTCTATTCTACCCTGAGTGGCGGGCAATGGGAAGAGGGCGGGTAAAATAGGGCCATGCCTTCTTATTTAATCCCCGCCACGTTTCTGCACACCAACCCCCTGCACCTCGTTCTGCTGTTCCTGGCCGCGTTTGTCGCGGGGGCCATCAACTCGGTCGCGGGCGGGGGAACAATTTTGACGTTCCCCACGCTGCTGACTATTCTTGGCCCGGCGCAGTCGGTGCTGGCAAATGGAACCAGCACCGTGGCGCTGGTTCCCGGCTCGGTGAGCGCCTACTGGAACTACCGGGGGGAGGTCAAGCTCAGCCGGACCGCTCTGTGGCAGATGGCTCTGCCGAGCGTGCTGGGCGGCGGCCTCGGGGCGTATCTGGCAACGCACGTCAACGCAAAGCTGTTTTCGCATCTGGTCCCGTGGCTGATTCTGGGCGCGACGTTTCTGTTTCTCATTCAGGACCCCGTGCGCCGGTGGGTGGACAAACGCCGGGCGGCAGGCGGCGGCGAGGCGGCGGGCGAGCGGCCTCTCGGGGTCGGCGGCATGGTTTTCCAGTTTTTCGTGGCCGTCTACGGCGGCTTCTTCGGCGCGGGCATCGGGATACTCATGCTGGCCGCCCTGGGCTTTCTGGGGCAGACCAACATTCACAAGATGAACGGCCTGAAAAACTTCGCCGCCGTGTGCATCAACGGCATCGGCACGGCGCTGTTTATCTATTACGGCAAGGTCAACTGGTCCCTGGCGATTTTGATGGCGGTGGCCGCGATTGCTGGCGGCTGGGGCGGGGCGGGCGTGGCGCGAAAGATGGGGCAGGCCAATGTCCGCCGCGTGGTGATTGGCATTGGCCTTGTCTTCGGGTTCTATACGCTGGCGAAGCAGATTGGAGTGGTGTAAATCAATGTCTCCTAAAAATCAGCGCCAGAACGCCGCCGCGAGCGGCCCCAACCCGCAGCCCTCTGAGACGGCGGCAGAAAAGCACCACTGGTCGTACTACATGGGCGAGAAGGTGCGGGCGCGGTACGCGAACTTCCGCGCCGACTCGGAGCCGCGCTGGCCCGCGATTGTCGCGCTTCTAGGCGGGGTTGGCCTGTTCGGCGTCCTGCCGCACTCGCTGTCGTTTGGCGCTCGCTGGCTCCCCGCCGCCATCATCGGGCCGCTGCTGCTGCCGACCCTGCTGTCACACCTGCGCGGGCATCACACTATCAACCGCGTCATGGGGCTGAGTGTGGCGGGCGTGGAAACATTCTTTTTGATTGCGTCTCTGCTGAAGCTGGTGGACTCCCTGCTGCACCCCGGCCTGACGGCCTACAAAGAAACCCCGGAGCGGCTTTTGATTTCAGCGGCGGCGCTGTGGCTGACCAATGTGCTGGTGTTTGCGCTCTGGTACTGGCATCTGGACGCGGGCGGGCCGAATGCGCGGGACCAGCGGGCGGGCCACTGCCACGGGGCATTTTTGTTTCCGCAGATGACTATGACCGAAGAGGCCCTGGCCGAATCGGGGCAGGCCCGGTGGAACCCCGGTTTTGTGGATTATTTATTTCTGGCGTTCAATGCCAGCACGGCTCTGTCCCCCGCCGATACCGCCGTGCTGTCCCGCTGGGCCAAGCTCCTGATGATGGTGCAGGCCCTTATCTCCCTGACCGTCATCGCTGTTCTCGCCGCCCGTGCCATCAATACCCTGAACTAGCGCGATAAGGAAATAATTATGCCCGATGAAATTGAAGTGCCGCTGGAACACGCCCAGGAGCATATTGAAAAGGCGCACGAGGAAGCGCATGGCCGCAAAGACGGAGAAAAAGAGAAAGAAAAAGAGGGCTGGACGCGCTTTATTGCGGTGATCACAGCCATTTTGGCGGTCGTGGCTGCCATCGGGGCGCTGCGCTCAGGGCTGCTCGTCAACGAGGCCCTGCTCGCCAAGAACGACGAAATCAGCCTGCGAACTCAGGCCACAGATCAGTGGAGCTACTATCAGGCCAAAAGCATCAAGGGGGTGATTTATGAGACCACACTGGCTCTGCTGCCGCCCGGCTCGCCGCAGATCGCTCGAAGCCAGGCTGAAGTCGCCCGCTACGACCGGGAGCAGAAGCAAATTCAAGCCAAAGCCGAAGACCTGGAGCGCAAAGCGGATGTCAAAGACGCCGTCTCGGCGCGGGATATGGACCGGCATCACATCTTTGCGTTTTCCGTATCGCTGTGCCAGATCGCCATTGCCCTCTCTGCCATTGCCGCGCTGACCCGCAGCCGCCGCGTCTGGGTTTTCGGTCTTGCGGCAGGGCTGGCGGGAGGCACCGCCCTTGTGGGCGGCTTTTTCGGCCTGCATCTGCCGTTTGCGTTTTAGCTGCCGCCGAAAAAAACAGCCCCGGCACTTTTCGTGCCGGGGCTGTTTTTAGTTTTGTGTGCCTATCCTTCCCAGGAAATCCGTCGGCGCGGTGCGCTCATCCTAGCCTCCCTGCTTATTCGCCCGAGATGGCTTTGGAAGACAGGTCTACGGAACCCGTGGAGCTGCCCCACACGGCCCGCGACCCCCACACGGCCCGGCTGCCCCAGACGGCGCGGCTGGCACTCAGGGTATTGCTGCCCCAGACGGCGCGGTCAGCGGTGAGCTGATTGCTTCCCCAAACGGCGCGGGAACCCCACACCGCCCGCAGGTCGGTGACGCCCGTGCCCCACAGGCTGCTGCCCCAGACGGCCCGGTCCATGGACACCGACAGCGTGCCGTCGCCGTTGTCCACGAGGCTCGGGCTGACCGCCGGACCCTGCGCGACGGCGGTGGAGGCCAGCGCGGCGGGAATGTTCAGGTAGCCTGCCCCGTAGGTCAGCGCATCGGCGGTTCCATCGGGCGCGGCCCACTTGTCGGCGGACAGCATCAGCCGGGCCTTGACGGTGTCCGGTGTCAGCTTGGGATTGACTTGCAGCAGCAGCGCGACGGCTCCGGCAACCACTGGCGAGGCCATGCTCGTGCCCGAAAGCTGGAAGTAGTCGTTGGAAACGGCGTCGCCCTTTTTGACATAGCGGTAGGCCGCCTGCGGAATGTCGTTGGTCCCGCCCGCATAGTTGTCCAGCGTGCTGTTGTTGGCGGTCAGCGAGATCACCTTGTTGCCAGGGGCGACGATGTCCGGCTTCATCACGAAGTCCAGCCGCGACGGCCCCCGGCCTGAGTACGTGGCGATTTTGTCATTGGCCCGGCTGCCGTCGGTGCTTTTGGTCGCGCCGACGGTGATCACATAGGGATCATTGGCGGGCGAGTTGATGGAGCCGTAATTTGTGCCCCAGCCTTCGTTGTCCATCCCCGCCGTGTTGCTGTCGCCGTTCGTCCGCCCGTCGTTTCCCGCCGCGCAGACCACGACGATGCCTGCCTGATACGCCGCCTCGACAGCCTGGCACAGCGGGTCGGTGGTGTAGCTTTCGCCGACCGGATGGCCGAGCGACAGGTTGATCACCCGGATGCCGTATTTGTCCTTGTTGGTGACGGCCCATGTAATCCCGGCGATAACCGTGCCCACATCGGTCTGCCCGCTGGCATCCAGCACGCGGACGCTGACAATATTCGCCTGTGGTGCAATACCATAAAAGTGCCGGAACGAGTTCGGGTCTGAAGACTTGCTGGCGTTGCCCGCGATGATGCCTGCGACGTGCGTGCCGTGCCCACAGGGGTCATCGGGGTTCGTGGGCGGTGTGCCCTTCGGCGGGGGGGGCGCTTTGGGCGTCAGATCAACGCTCGCCAGCAGCCGGGGGCCAGCTAGGCTGAGGAGCGGAACCGGCGACTTGCCGCCCAGGTCTGGCACATTGGCGACGCCGCTGTCAATGACAGCCACGGTGATGCTTTTGCCGGTGAGCTGGTACGAAATTCCCCAAGCGCCTGTGGCCGTCGCCTGGTCCGCGCCGCTGGACTTAATCGTGAACTCATCGGTCTTCTGGATCAGGCCATCGAGCGACAGGCGCGACACAAACGGCAGGGCAGTCAGGGCCGTCAAATTGCGCTTGGGCACGCGCACAGCCAGCGCATGAATGAGCGAGAGCCGCCGGGTGATGTCGCCGCCAAGCGCCGTGATCTGCGCTTCCTCGGCAGGCGAGAGGGCCTGCTTGCTCTGCACAATCACCGAGGCCCAGCCCGCCGACGGCTTTTCGGCCAGCATTTTGGTGAGCGCCGTGTCTGTGGGAGCTGCCGACGCGGCGTGAATAGTCGGGGCGGCGACGGCCTGCGCCGTCAGCAGGGCCAGCCCGGCCAGCAGGCCGGGGGCAAGCAGGCGTTTTTGTAATGGTGTGAGGGTCTTGCTGTTCATAAGTTTCTTTCCATCGAGCGTGTGCAGTGCGGCGGCCCGGCGGCCATTTCCCGCGTTTTCCGAAGAGAAACGCAGAAGACAGGCCCGTAGCTTTGCGTCCCGCCCTTTCGGACGGTTTGCCAGTTTCGGCTGCGAAGGAGCGTGACAAGCTACTCCCGGCCTTGCGGCCAGTGAGTGCGGCAAATATGGTTCGCTCGGCCCGACGCGAGAAGAATGGTACACTGACAGCAGTACGTCGCCCATTCGGCGGCCCGGCAGTCTCCAGCCCAGCAAAGAGCCAGAGACCCGTGGCTTTGCGTCCCCGCCTTGCGGCGGGTTTGCCCGTTCGAGGGCGCGAGGAACCAACACTCTTCATTATGCCGCCGGAGGCCGGGGGCCTCACTGCGAAGAATACGGGAAAGAGGTTGCCGAGCAGGAGTTGGGGCCGAGGGGGAGTGATCTCAGCCCCGGAGGGAATGCTGCGAGGGAATTTCCAGAGAAGATGTCTGGCGAGAATCGCCGTTTGCGACGGACCGCAGGACTTCCTGCGCGGCACGGTGCATAGACAGCGTGGCGTGGCCGCGCTCTAAAACGTGGTTGCAATAGGCATTAAAGCTGAGGCCGCTGGCGGCGGCGGCTTCCTGAAGCTCGGCGTGGAACCGGGGCAAGGTTCGCAGGAGCCATTTGCCACTTGGCATGGCCTTTTCCTCGGCGGCATCTTCTGGCAAAGGGATAGGCTGGCCGGAGGCGATGACTTCTTCGTATAGCTCGCGCCGCAGGGTTTCCAACTCTTCCAATGCCTCTGCTGCCGTTTCGCCGTCTGCGGTGAATGCCGCCCGTCCCAGTTGCGGAATTGTGGCAAGCCAGCCGCCGCCTTCCTCCTCGGAAAGCTGATGCAGGGTCACGGGGTAGCGCAGTGTGTTCCATTCGTGCTGAGAGATCACTTTATTCCTCGTCTTCTTCCAACTCTTCATCCTGTGGGTTTCCCTCGGCAGGCGGCAAATGCAGGCCAAGTAAAACAGCGGCTTTAGATAGAGTTCGATAGGGCGTTGTTGCATAAATAGCCCGATGCCGAGTGCCGGGGGTATGAGTGCCGGGGGTATAAAACCCCCGGCAGCAAAAGCAGACGCCCTGCCGGGCTAAAGAGTAAAGAAGGCCAGATATGACTATCTTCCGCTATGTTTGTCTTCCGCCCGGAGGGCGGCGGAACTTCACTGCCGGGGGTTTTATACCCCCGGCATTCTGGCCCGGCGATTGCCTGCCAGGGTCTATGCAGCAAAGCCGTTCGATAGTATCCCATTAGATACCACAAAATCAAGCGGACGGATAGGAGGGCGGGGGGACCCCGACCCTCTTTGCTTTGTGTACGGTCTCTCAGGCAGGAAATCAGGCGGCGCGGCGCAGGGGGAACTCGGGGCCGAGGGGGGAGCGGTCGGGACCGGCGAGCTTGCCCAGCTTGCGCTCGGTTTTCTCGCGGTACATATTCGAGTCGGCGGCGGCGATCAGCGCGGGGAAGTCGGTGCCGTCGCCGGGGAAGCAGCCGTAGCCGATGGAGACGCCGAGGCGCAGGGCACCCAGACGCGGGTGCAGGAGGCCGGGGTCGTAGGCATCCACGGCGGCTTGCAGGCGGGACACCAGAGTTTGGGCGTCGGCGGCGCTGCCGCCTTCGACATAAATCAAGAACTCGTCGCCGCCGTACCGCGCCGCCACGTCGCCGTCGCGCAGGGACGCCAAAAACAGGGCGCTGAGGTCGCGCAGCACCTGGTCGCCCTTCTGATGGCCGAAATTGTCGTTGATCGGCTTGAAGCTGTCCAGATCGAGGCACAGCACGGCAAACGGACGGCCCTCGGCGCACCGCTCCTCGACGTGCTGCGTGATGTGGCGGATATTGAACAGCCCCGTCAGCGGGTCCGTAAAGGCGTGCGAGCGCGTGCGGTCGAACAGCAGGCCGTTGTAAAGCGCCGTGGCCGCCCGCTCGGTGATGGTCTCCAAAAGCTGCCGGTCGTGCGCCGAGAAGCCATCGGCCTGCGGATGATACAGATTGACCGTGCCCAGCGTCTCGCCCTGATGCACAATCGGCACAATCAAGGCCGTCTGCATCGGCACCCACTGCGCGGACTGGGAGGACGTCAAAAGCAGGTCGTCGGAATCGTACTCCCCCAGGTAGGTCGTCCGCGAGGACGCAGCCCGGCGCGAGGTGCCTTCGGGCGCAAGCGTCGAGGCCCCGGTAAAGAACTCCCGGTTCAGACCCACGGCGGCGCGGGCGACCAAAACGCCCGGCCCGGCGGCCTCGTCAGCCAGCAGAAACAGCGCGGCGGTTCCCGGCAGGATGGTTTCCAGCTTGCGGCCCAAAATCTCCAGCGTCTCTTCCAGCCCCAGCGATGACGACAGGGTTTGGACGACTTCATAGAGCGCCCACAGCTCCGACGACGCCCGGTGAATATCCCGTGCGGCCTGGTCGGCTTTGCTGCCTTTGCCCGCCGCCTCGGCCACCAGGAGCGGCCCCTCGCCCCCGGCGGCCATTTCGGCGACCACCGTGTCAATAATTTCCAGAAACGCTTCGGCGATGATCGGGTCAAAGTGCGTGCCGCTGTCTTTGCGGATGACCTCGCAGGCCCGCTCGTGCGTCCACGCATTGCGGTACGAGCGCGACGATGTCAGCGCGTCATACACATCGGCCACGGCCAGAATACGCGCCGTGCGGGGAATGTTTTCCCCGGCCAGCCCGTCCGGGTAGCCCGTGCCGTCCCACTTCTCATGGTGTGAGCGCACCACCGGCAGGACCGGCCACGGGAAGTCCACCGGGTCCAAAATCGCCGCGCCGATCTCCGGGTGCTTCTTAATTTTAGCGAACTCTTCGTCGGTCAGGCGGCCCGGCTTCAGCAGGACGTATTCGGGGACACCCAGCTTGCCGATGTCGTGGAGCAGCGCCCCGGTGTTGATGGCTTCCAGCTCAATGCCTTCCAGCCCCAGGTGCTGGGCCGTGGCGACGGCGTAGCGCTGCACGCGCAGGATGTGCTGGTGCGTGTACTGGTCTTTGGCATCAATCGCCAGCGCGAGGCTTTTGATGGTGGCAAGATACAGGTCGGCCAGATGCTCCTGCCCGAGCTGCAACTCTTCAATATGCTGCTGCTTTTCCTCGGTGCGAGCCGCCGCGCTGGCATAATTCTGGTAGACCATCCAGCCCATCGGGGCCAGTAAAATCAGCACATACACCGAATGGGTCTCAAACAGCAGCATTGCCAGCAGGCTGACGCCGCCGCCCGCCAGATAAGACGGCGCGGCCCACAAAAATGTCTCCCGCCAGAGCCGGAACGGATTTTTGCCCGTCACCAGCCCCAGCACCACCGAGATGCCGCCAGTGTTGACTAAAAAGAAGACCAGCGAAGCCGCCGCGACCGCCGGGTACGAGCCGGGCGTCCGCAGGGTCAGCGTGTGACCGTTCAGCCCCAGAAAGACCAGCCCCGCCGTCCAGGCTTCCAGCATACTCAGAGCCAGATTAAATGACAACTGATGGAGTGGCTGACGCTTTGGAAACAGGCCATTCGACAGCCCCCCGACCCCGGCGACCAGCAGGCCCGCCGCCGGACCAAAGCGCAGCAGGGTCATAAACGTCAGCACATAGGACAGCGACATCGTCACATGGTCTTCGGCGTTCTGCCGCCGCATCAGCAAAACCTTTTTGCTGCTCAGGGCGGCGGCCAGCACGAGGTACAGCCCCAGCTCCCACTCCTGCGCGTCCGCCTTCGGAATAGGCGCAAGCGCGGCGGCCAGAGCCGACGCCGCTCCAAGCAGATAGACTAAAACCAGATAAAGTTGTGCGCGGCGCGGTAAGCTTCCCATAAGATACTGGTATCTTTGGCACAACGCCGCCGGAACTAGAGGAACAGCAGGGCATATCTTGGCATACGTTTTGCGATAGAAGCGCAAAAAAGCCGCCTCGTCTCTCCTTGAGAGTCGGGGCGGCTTTGGGGGCGTGCGCGGGGGCTGAAAGGCTCAGATCGCTTTTGCGCCCTGGCGGCGACGGGCGGTGAGCAGTCCCCCGCCTGCCAGGAGCAGGCCGAGCGAGATCACGGAAGACGCTTCCGGCACGGGGGCCGCACTGGGCGTGGCCGTCAGCGAGAAGTTGTCATAGTAGGCATCGGCGGGCAGGGCGATCCGCGACACGCTGCCGAGCTGACTGAACAGCAGCGTCTGCGTTTTCGTCTGGTCGTAGGCCGCCGACGTAAACAGCAGAGCATTGTTGGCGCCGTAGAAGCGGAAAGTGACGCTTGGGCTGCCGAACCCCTCCGGGTCCGCCAGCGAAGTCACCTGGAACGCGCTGAGGCCGCTGCCAAAGATAGCTGGGTTTAAAATCACGTTCACCGAGCCAAGTGTGGCATCCAGGGCATTGGAGCTGAACGCGCCGCCGTCGGCGGTGGCCTGAATATCTGCGGTGAACGGCGCGGCGTTTTCCACCGCAAACGTGACGCCCTGCGCGGCATAGGTATTGTTGATGACCGTGCCGTCTTGTACGTCGTCGAAGTTAATGGTCGTTGGGGCCGCGAAGGCCAGTGTCGGCAGAGCCGTCAAAGCGAATACGGCGGCAAGTGTGCTGAGTTTCATGGTATCCTTCCCTGTGTTTAATAGCCGCCGAAGGCGGCGCGGGCCAATTTAAAGAACACGTCCGTGTTCTGCTGGACGCCGACAAACTGATCCGAGGCCCGGCTGCTGCTGCTGAAAGCCGAGATCGGGATGTCGGTGGCCGTGTGGACGGCCTGGTCGCCGGGGACCTGGCCGCGCAGGAAGAAGCCCAGGCCGCTTTCGGCGCGGGAGTAGGGATGGACGGCGTATTTCTGACCCGTCGCGCTTCCACCGGCTTTCAGCTCATTAGAGATGTTCGTGGGCAGCAGGCTGTCGACGACCGGCAGCGGCTTGGTCAGCCAGCCTTCGTAGCGGTCGGCGCTCGCGCCGAAACCGATCAGCAGCTTGCCGTCAATATCGGTGCTGGCGGGATAGCCATCAGCCTGAAGGACGTAGTTGGGGAAGCCTGCCGCGTCATAGGTTCCAACCACGAGCTGCCGCTGCGGGAGGGTGGTGGGGTCCGTCGCCGCCCGGTCGCTGGAAAGGCCGCGCAGGTTGGCCTGGCTGCCCGCAGTTCCCGTGGGGCCGCTTAACGCGCCGATGATGCTGAAGCCCGCGCACTCATGGTCAGCCAGAACGATCACCACGGTGTCACCGACCTGTGTGGCGAAATCGCGGGCGACGCCTACGGCTTTATCGAACTCGACGGTCTCGATGATGGCCCGGTCGGCGTCCATCAGGTGCGACTGCTTATCAATATGAGCGCCTTCCACCATCAGGAAAAAGCCATTGGGGCTGTTGGCATTGAGAGTCTTGAGCGCCGCCGTCGTCATATCGTTCAGCATTGGCTGGTCGGGAGCGCGGTAGTCGTCCACGACGCCGGGGACGCCCGGATTGCGGCGCTTGGCGATTTTATCCAGCGCGACGTTCATGTTGCCGTAGCCGAACAGGCCGAGCAGCTTGGCGGGGACTTTGCCCCCGGCAAAGGCGGCGTTCAGGTCCGTGTTGGTTTCCACATAGGAAAAGCCTGCGTTCTGGAAGTCGCCGATCAAATTGCGGTTCGGGTCAATGGCCCCGGCGGGGATGTTATAGGCCGCCGTCAGATCGGCGGGCAGGGCCGCGTAGTCGTTGCTGCTGCTGCGAGACGACCCAAACGATGCAGCAGGCAGGAACCAGCGGCGCCCACCGCCCATCAGCACGGTCAGGCCCGAGTTGCCCGCTTCATCGAGATACTGGTCGCAGATGCCCTGTCCGGCATTGCGGTTGCCGGTGTGGATGACATTCGCGGCGGGCGTGGCGTCTTCGATGTCTGCTGTGCTGACCAGCCCTAAGTTTTTGCCCTGCATTCGGTGCATATATTCAGCCAGGTACTCCACACGCGGCTGGGCGAAGGGATTGGCGAACGTGGCGGGGTAGACGCCTTCCTGGCCGTTGTTGGCGTGGGAGCCGCTGGAATAGCAGGCCATGCCGGGGGCAGAGTCGGTGACGATGGAGTTCAGCGAAGCGGTCATAATCATACCTGTGGCCGGGAACTGGTCCATATTCAGGGCCGGTGTGGATAGATTAGACTGGTAGCCGCCCATGACGACGCGGGCGGCGGTGCGGTGGGCGGCGCCCATGCCGTCGCCGAGCATGATGATGAGGTTTTTGGCCGGGCGGCGTCCGCCGCTGGGGCTGATGACCTGGAACTGCGCCGAAGCGGTGGCCGTGCCGGTGCTGTCGGTGAGGGTGGCGGTGAGTGTGTGCAAACCGGGCGTGCTGTTGGAATAGCCGCGCAGGTTGTAGCCCGTGCCGCCGGTGAACGTGTCGCTGGAGCTGAACGCGATGGGCGTGCCGTCCACGGCCAGTGTGGCCGCCGTGATCCCGGATGTGGATTTGCCTTCGACGCGCAGGTCAAACCGCTGTCCGGTCAAAAACCGGGACTTGTCGGGGGGGGTGACTGAAATGGTTGGGGCCGCGTGAGCTGCCCCGGTCAAAGCGGCCAGTGCGCCAGCGCACAGGCCGTAATAGTTGAGGGATTTCATCTGTGTATCTCCTAAATCCTTGCCGTTTACTTCTTGCCAGGCGTCTTGTGGGCCTGTTTGGGTGAAATAGCCTGAGTGGGTTCCGGCCCGTCTAAAATCAGCCGGAAATGCGACACCTGGCCGTCGGCTTCGGTCTGAGCGCCGACTTGCAGAATGCCGGTGACAATCAGCGGCCTGCCGACAAACCCTAATGTTCGATTCTTCGCGCCGCGCACGATCACGCGCACGCAGGCAGGCGGCAGGTCCGCCGTGCCCGCGCCTTCCTCGTCGCAGAAGGTGGGGTGCTGCGTGAGATAAAAGGCCCCGGCCATCGGGTTTTCCATCTTCACCATGTAGCCCTGCAGCTTGACGCGCCTGCCGCTGAGCGTCTGCATTTTGGCGGACAGCGCAAGAGGGGCGGGGGGCGGCACAAAGAAGTCCGAAAAGGCCAGTGAGACTGGCGCGGGGCTGGCGGCGCAGACGGGGGCGGTCAGTGGCAGCAGCGCGACGAGTGCCGTCAGTACGCAAAGACAGGGGCAAAACAGAAAAGAGCGTGGCATAAGTCTTCGTATCCTTTCCAGAGTGCCCTGCAAAGGGACAGGAAAAGGATACCAGAGACGACTTGCGCCTTCTGTTAAGCCAGCATTAAGTTTTGGTTAAGTTTTGATTAAGTTCCAGTTAGGAGGCTGTGGAAAAGAAGCAGGCAAAAAATTGTAAAAACTCAAAAGAATACAAAACACTATGGTAGAATACCAGAGAAGACCCTGCGGCCCGCTGCCCGCTGCCAGTGGAGAAAGAAAACGCGTGTCATCCGACCCTCTGCCCCCCGATGAAGAGGAGCGAATTGCCTCACTCTTAGAATACAATCTGATGGATACCCCCCCGGAAGACGGGTTTGACCGCCTGACCCGTCTGGCCGCACGCCTGCTGGACGCCCCCCTGTCTCTGATGACGCTGCTGGACCGCGAGCGGATGTGGATCAAATCGTCCGGCGGGCCGCTGACCTGTCCGGTCACTGAAATTCAGCGCGAAGATTCGTTTTGCCGCTGCACCATTTTGTCTTCCGATCTTCTGGTCGTGGAAAATGCCACGCAGGATTCCCGCTTTGCCGAGATTCCTCTGGTGCGCGGCGATTCTCACGTTCGCTTTTATGCCGGGGCGGCGCTGTTTGACCGGGACGGGCGGGCGCTGGGAGCGCTCTGCGTTCTGGATACCTGCCCGCGCACGCTGACCGCCGAGCAGAAGGTGCTTTTGCGGGACCTGGCAGACAGTGTGCAGACGGAAATGGAGCTGCGGCGGGCGCGGTCAGGCGAAGCCGCCGAGCGGCGGCTGGCCCAGCAGAACTATCTGCGGTCGGAGCAAACCCGGCTTCAAGCCGAGCAGCGGCTGCGGCTGCACGTTCAGCAGACACCGCTGGCCGTGATTGAATGGAGTCTGGATTTTCAGGTGACGTCGTGGAACCCCGCTGCCGAGCGCATCTTTGGCTACACCGCCGCCGAAGCCCTCGGGCGTTCTGGCCTGGAGCTGATTGTCGCCCCGTCGGCCTATACCCAGGTGCAGGGGGTGCGAGCCGATCTGCTGGCGGGCCAGGACGGGCGGCGCAGTGTCAACGCCAATGTCACCAAAGAGGGCCGCGAGATACTGTGCGAGTGGTATAACACGCCGCTGGTGGATGAGACGGGGCGGGTTGTCGCAGTCGCGGCGATGGCGCAGGATGTCACCGAGCGCCGCACGGGCGAAGCCGAGCGGCGGGTGCTGGAAGCCGAGCGTGAGAGCCTGCTGGCGGAAACGGAGAGCCTGCTGGCGGAAACGGAGAGCCTGCTGGCCGAGGCGCTGGAGCGGGCGGACCGGGACACGCTGACGGGTCTGTTCAACCACCGGGCGTTCCATAAATGGCTGGAAGCCGGGGTGGACACGGCCCTGCGGGCAGGGCAGCCGCTGGCCGTGCTGATTTTGGACCTGGACAACTTCCGGTTCTTCAACGATGCCCACGGCCACGGCGCGGGCGATGATGTTCTGCGCCGGACTGCCGCTGCCCTGTCTTCAGCCCTGTCTTCATCTCTGTCTTCAGCCCTGTCTGCCGCCTGCCCGGAGGCGCTGATTGCCCGCTTTGGCGGGGACGAGTTTGCGGTGCTGCTGCCGGGGGCGGACGAGGCGCGGGCCTCGGCACTGTCGACCGTGCTGGAAGCCGCTGTGGACAGCCTGTGCTACCACCCGCCCGGCTACGAAACGCCGCTCCCCCTGTCTTTCTCGGTGGGCTGTGCGTTCCTGCCTGGCGACGGCCTCAGCCGGGCCGCCCTCTTGGACGCCGCGCTGGCCCGCCTGCGGGTCGCCAAAACCGGCGGCGAGACCGACGCCGAAGCCGAATTGCTGCGCCGCAGCATGGCCCGCTCGGTCGGCGGCTTCACCATGCTGGATGCGCTGGTGACCGCCGTGGACAACAAAGATCGCTACACCCGCCGCCATTCTGAAGATGTCTTGACATACAGTTTGTCCATCGCCCGCGCCCTGGGGCTGAGCGCCTCGGCGCAGCATGACGTTGAAGTCGCTGCGCTGCTGCATGATGTGGGCAAAATCGGCGTTCCCGACCACATCCTGCGAAAGCCGGGGCGTCTGACCGACGAAGAGTTCGAAGCGGTGATGCAGCACCCGATGATGGGGGCGGTGATCGTCGGGGCCGTGCCGGGCTTCGAGAAGATGCTCGATGCGATCCGGCACCACCACGAACGCTGGGACGGCGGCGGGTATCCGTTCGGCCTGCGCGGCGCGGAAATCCCCTTCACGGCCCGTCTGCTGGCCGTCGCCGATGCCTATTCCGCGATGACCACGGACCGGCCCTACCGCAAAGGCATGAGCGCCAACCGGGCGCGGCAGATTCTCGCAGACGGCGCAGGGACGCAGTGGGACCCGGCCTGTGTCGCCGCTTTTCTCCGCCTCCAATAGCCGTTCACGTTTGCCGTATTCGCTGGCGCGGGTAATTGGGCGTCAGGAGAAACCAATGGCGTTCACGCTGACCCTGGCCGAAGGGGACCGCGCAAGTCTGTACCCCTCAAGTTTGTACCCCGCGCTGTGCTGGCAGAACGCGCCCGCACGGACGCAAAGCTTTGTGCTGCTCTGCCACGACCCCGAAGCGGAGGGCGGCGACCGGGCGTACTGGCTGCGCTTCGACCTGCCCGCCGTTTTGACAGCCCTGCCGAAAGGCGACGCCCCCGCCCCCGGTCAGATTTTTCGGGCTGCGCCTGCCGCGCCGCCCCGCGTACTCTATTTCGAGCTGTACGCGCTGGACATCCCCGTGCTGTGTTTGCCCGCCGCCGATTGGGACGCCGTAGACGCCGCAATGGAAGGCCATCTGCTGTCCCGTGCCCGCCTTTGTGTGCCTCTTTCTACCGATTCTGAAAGGACCCCAAGTTATGATGACCGACAACCCCGATGACCTGGATATTCTCTCCGATACTGCCGAAAACGACGAGGCTGAAAAGACCGAGATGGATGCCCTGCCCGACGGTGACCGGCAGCTATCTACCGACAGCGCCGCCATTGACACGGGAACCAACGCCAGCGATTTAGGGGCTGATGTCGCCGGAGATATTGGGCCAAAGCACGGGTAGGCCCTCACAAGATGTGAGGAGAAAGACGAAGAGAAAGACGAGGGGTTAAAACCCCTCGCTGTTACGCAGTCATGCCGCAGGCATCAAGGCGCTTCGCGCCGGGCGGCCAATCGGATAACACCGAAAGGCTTTCATATCTAACTCTTTGGCTTCCCGGCGTCTTCGCCTCCTAGCGAGGGGTTTTAACCCCTCGTTCCTATGCCTCTTCGCCCCTTAATTCTCAGGCTCTGTCCATTCCCACTCGCTCCAAACGTCATTGTCGGCGTGGTGCTGCTTCTGATTCTTGATGTAAGCCGCTGCCGGTGCGATATGAGACCGGCTCAGGCTGAAGGCGGCGGAACCTTCCTGCCAGTGCAGGGCTTCGCCGATACCGCAGTCCTGATTGATGACACGCGAAGAAAAGCCCTTGACCTGGTGCATTAACTGCTCCATGCTGACTGTGGAGGGCATCCGCACCAAAAGATGCACATGGTCTGGCATTCCGTTCAGCGCCAGCACCGTGCAGCCAAGTTTCTGTGCCTGACTTTGAATGCACCGATACACCCGTCGCTCCAGTGCAGGCGTCACCAGCGGCTCACGCCGCCGCGTTGTCCAGATGCAATGCACATAGATTTCCGTTCGACTCCGTCGCATTTTCTACCTCCCTGTATTCGTCTCTCGCCTAACTCTTTGGCTTCCGACTTCTTCTTTGGCTTCCGACTTCTTCTTTGGCTTCCCGGCGCGAAGCGCCTTCCAGCGAGGGGTTTTAACCCCTCGTCTTTCTCCTCGTCTTTCTCCTCGTCTTTCTCCTCGTCTTTCTCCTCGTCTTTCTCCTCGTCTTTCTCCTCGTCTTTCTCCTCGTCTTTCTCCTCGTCTTTCTCCTCGTCTTTCTCCTCGTCTTTCTTTTCTGCTCTTTCTCTCACAATGGGCAAATCAGCGCGTAGGGGCATTTGCCGCATTCATCCGCCGAGGCAGGCGCGGCGGGGAAATGGCCTTGCGCGATGCCTTCAGCGGCGGCGTCGTACTTTTGCACCCGGTCCGCTTCCCATTTGAGCTGCTGATTAGTGGTCGGGGGCAGGACGACTTTGCACTCGCCGTGGGCGAGGTACCGCAGCTCAATACGAAGCGGGGCGTCGGGGTGCGTTTGCGTCGCCGCCCGGCGATACAAGGCGAGACGCTTGTCCGTGTGGTCGTCGGCTCCAACGCGGCCTGTCAGGTGACGGGCGGCAATCAGCGTGCCGTCGGCAGAGTCGCGGCGCAGGGCATCGGGGCGCACAAAGACGTGGCAGTGCGTCAGGGTCGCCCGCAAAGTACGCGCATCGGTGCGCGTCTCGGTCTGGCTCCCCATTTGTGCGGCTTCGCGGAGCATGGCGCGGGCGCTGTCTTTGTATTTGGCCTCGTGCAGGTGACCGACCGGGCCGCTTTCTTCCCAGAACCCGTCTAAACGCGCTAGGATTTCGGCTTCGGTGGGGAACTGCGCCTGGGCGCGGGCATCTTCGAGCCAGTCCAGCACCCGGCGCACGCAGGCGTGGAACTGCGGATAGCCGCTCACACTGTAGCCGCCGGGCAGCTTCAAGGCATACTTGTAATGATACTGGCGCGGACAGCGCCCGTAGGCTTCCAGCGCCGCCGAGGAGTATTCGGGCAGCGTGGTGGGGGGCAGGCGCAACTCGTCCGGCGCGGCGGCTTCGTCAGGAGACTTGCCCGACGGCCAGGCGGCTTCGGCGATGCCCAGCGCGTCCAGACCGGGGCGAATGAGCGCCAGCAGCTCGGTCGGCGCGGCGGCGCGGCCCGTGCCGTAAGCCTCAGCGCGGCACAAAATCAAATGCTCGCGGGCGCGGGACAGGGCCACGAAAAACAGGCACATTTCTTCGTCCGTTTCGGCGTCGGCATCGCCTGTATCTACCAGACCCGGCGGGGCGACCAGGCCGTCGGAGCGCCCGCGTGTGGGGAAGTGCCCGGCGCTCAGATGCGGCAGAAAGACCACCGGGTACTCTAAGCCTTTGGCGGCGTGCGCGGTCAGCAGGCGCACCGCGTCCCAGCCGTCGGCCTCTTCCGGCAGGGACACGCGCAGGGTCTCGCCCGAGGCCGTCCGGCGGCGCAGGTACGCCAGAAACTCGCGGACAGGGTGGGGCGGCCCGGTGTGCGTTTTGGGAACCACCATCCGCTGCGCTGCCCCGGCGGCCACGCCGAGAAGCTGATGGATTGCCAGCCCCGACGCCATGCGCGTGAACGGGTCCGGGGCGCGGTCGAACAGCTCGCGCAGGAAGCGGGACTGCCCGAATAAATAAAAGCGCAGCAGGGCGGCGGGGTCGCTGTCCATTGTTTCGAGTTCGGCCAAATGCTGCCCCAAAAGGCGCAGGCCGGGGTGCAGGGCCGGGTCCTGCAAAGCGTCTAAAAGCGGCGTCTCCTCGCGGGCGATTTGCGCCAGCAGGGCCAGGCTGTCGACTTGGGGCACGGCGTACTCGGGCCACGCGCCGACCCGCACCAAAGCCGTGCCGCCGGTCTCGGCCAAGAGGGCCAGCAGGCAGAGCAGGTCCTTGATTTCGGGACGCTCCAAAAGAGGTCCCAGATACAGCGCCGGAACGCCCCGCGCCGCCAGCGCCTCGGACAAGCCCTGCGCCTGCCCGTGCGTGCGGCATAAAATGGCCTGCTGTTTGAGCGGCTGCCCTTCGGCTTCGAGCGTCCGGGCCGTCCGGGCGATGCCGTCTGCCTGCCCCTCGGCATCCGGCGCGGCGGCCTGCGAGACGGCGGGGAAGGGAGCATCGCCATTGACGCCCCGATGTGCCTGCCAGCCTGCGGCCTCAAACAAATTGGGGCCGTCCATCTGCCGGGCGGCCTCGCTAAACAGCGACACAATCGCTGACCGAGAGCGGTAGTTGACGCCCAAATCCAGCCGCTGCCCGCTGGGGTAGTCGCGGGCAAAGGCGGCGACATTGGCGGGCGAGGCCCCCTGAAACTGATAAATGCTCTGCCGGCTGTCCCCGACCGCCCACAGGCCCCGTGCTTCGTCGCCTGCCAGCAGGCGCACCAGACGGGCCGACGCCCGGTTGACATCCTGGTATTCGTCGGCTAAAACGTGCGGGTATTCGACCTGCAAAATCGCCCGGACATCGGGGAAATCTTCCAAAAGCGCGACGGTCTGCGTGATCAAATCGGCATAATCCAAGAAACCAGCCTCGCGCTTCAACCGCTCATAAATCGGATAGCAGCGGGCGACCTCGGCGGCTTTCGCAGCCTGCAAGAGTGCTTTATCGACGGCCTCCTGCTCTTTTTTCAGCACTTTACCGCCCCGCGCCTTCAGCGCCGCCGCGTCTGCGTTGGCCTTGACGGTCATCGCCGCGCAAAGTTCGGCGTACCGTTCGGGCGAACACAGTTCATCTTTGGCCCGCTTGATTTGGCCTAAAATCGGCCCCAGATGCACGGCGGGGTTATACAAGTTATCCAGCACGTCAAGCTGCAAGTCAGCCAGATGGTTCTCCAAAAGTGTGACCGCATCCAACCCGTCCAGCATCTTTGGGTCTGCGCCGAGGCCCATCCGCTCGCCGAAGCGGCGCAGAGTTTCGAGGCCGAACGCATGAAACGTGCCCACCCAGGGGCCGACGGTCTTGGTCCCAACCCCGGCCTGTGCGAGCCGCTCACGCATTTCCCCGGCGGCTTTGCGGGAGAAGGTCAGCGCCAGTATCTTCTCCGCAGGAACGCCCTGCTCCTGCACCAGAAAGCGGCACCGCTCCACCAGCGTCTTGGTTTTGCCCGTGCCCGGTCCGGCCCCGAGCAGCAGCGGCCCGGCCAGCGCGTGCGCGGCGGCCTGCTGCGACGGGTCCAAATCGACCGGCTTTGCCGACGCCGGGGCGTCTTTGACCGCGCCTTCGGCCAGCGGCGGCAGGAGGACCGCTTCGGCAAGCTGACTTTGCACGATGGACGCGGGCAGCCCCAGCAATTCAGCAATCTCCGAAGCGTGTTTGCCTTCGCCCAGAAACAGCCGCCGGGCCAGGGGGCCGGGCAGGAGCAGCTCGGCGGCAAAGGCATTGGCCTCGCCTTCGCGCTTTTGCCGGGGCGAATAGCCGTCCACCACGCTCTGCGGGCTGCCGGGCACTTCGGCGGTCCCGTCCGGGCTGAGGTCCGCTTGTGAGCAGTGGCAGGTCTCCGAATGCAGCCAGACATGGGCAAACTCATGGGCGGCATCAAAGCGCTGCTCGGCCAAATCCAGTGAGCTGTCCTGATAAATCCGCTCGTAGGGCAGGTTCAGCACCGCCCGCGCCCCGGCCAGCAGAACATCTTCCGGCTCCAGAAACTCGCGCTCGATCTCCGTCGCCGCCTCGCACGCCTGCACCACGTTTTCCGCCGGGGTTGGCGTGTCCAACTCTAAGCCGAGTTCCACCCGTTTGGCCTGTGCGCGGCGCTTAATATCGGTCATTTTGAATTCTTTCCACAGAAACTTGACAAATGATTATTTGTATACTATAGTATTAATATGTTAGAGCCAAATCGAGACGTTTTGACTGCGGTGGATTTATTTTGCGGGGCTGGGGGCATTTCCTGCGGTCTCGAGCGGGCCGGGTTCAAGATTCTGGCTGGGATAGACAACGAGTCGGCTTATCTGCAATCGTTTGAAAGCAATTTCCCAAATGCTGTTTCGCTGCCACATGATCTTTCACAAATAAGCGCTGTCGAAGTCATGGCAGCCATAGGAATCAGAAAAGGCAGTTTGGACCTTCTGGCAGGCGGCCCACCCTGCCAGGGATTTTCTAAGAACGTCCCTCGGAAAAACCGCTATTTGGAAGACCCAAAAAACCAGCTTGTTGCCGCGTTTCTTCGCTTTGCTGAGGCATGTATGCCGCGTTTTATTTTAATGGAGAATGTCGCTGAAATGCAGAAAGGCTTTTCCGGTGCTTACACCGATTTGCTGCTCGAAACACTCCAATCAAAGCACCTGGGATATAATGTTACGCATTGCGTGCTGGATGCGCCCGAGTTTGGAGTACCTCAGCGAAGACGCCGTGCCTTTTTTCTGGCGTCCCGAGATGGAGAGCCTCTTGCCTTTCCTGCTCCCACACACAGCAAAACAAAAGACAACAGCGATCTTTTTGCCGCAGAGGCCCCGGTCACTGTCTGGGAGGCTTTTGGCGACTTGCCAGCTTTAAAACATGGAACAGGGGTTTCTCCATGCGCTTATCCGACTGAACCCCAGAACGGGTTTCAAAAATGGGCAAGGCAGGGCAGTGAAACAATCTACAACCATGTTGCCCGCAAACTTCAGCCCATTCAGTTTGAGCGGCTGTCCTCTCTGGAACCGGGGCAGGGATTGCGCGACCTTCCTGAGCATCTGCGCGTCAAGTCCGGCTACAGCGGCGCTTACGGCAGGCTCACCAAATCTATGATTGCGCCGACGATCACTCGCTGGGTATTTCATCCGGGGTCCGGGCGCTTCGGGCATCCAGTTGAGCCGCGTGTTATCACTGTGCGTGAGGCTGCAAGGCTGCAAGCCTTCCCGGATACCTTCCAATTTGCTGGCACTTATATCCAGCAAAGTCATCAGGTGGGGAATGCTGTCCCGCCTCTGCTTGCTGAAAAAATTGGTCTGGCACTTGCTGCGCGAAGCACATAACAAAATCAAAGAGTGGCAAGCCAATCTGCAAGCGCCTCAAAACTGACTGTCTGTGTTTCGGAAGGGCCATCAAACGAGATACCATGCTGGTATGTCTCTTTGGGCCACCAGAGACGTTCGCCCGTGAAATGGAGCTGGTTTTCTCCCTGCCCGTGCCATGCCCAGTGCTTGACCTGCGTTTGCTTGTGAAATCCGTGCAGGGCGGGCTTTTGCTCTTTAGCCAGAGTTTTCTTTTGCTGGGACCATCTCCATTCATAATCTGTTGGCCGAAACAAAACCGATCCATCATTTTTGAGCAGCGGTATCTCAAAATACCGAAACTTGCTGCCAAAGTTTATCAGACGGGCATAGCCGATTTCTTCAAGACCATAAAGCCGAAAGCTATTGGCAATGTGTGCGTTGCAGTAGTTCAGCACCGCGTCACCAAGCTCTTGCAATCCTGCGTCTGAAAGATGCGAGGCTCGAATCAATTCCTCTTTACGAGCAATCTTCCCACGTATCCAGGTCACAGGCGTCGTACTTTTTGTAGACTTGACCTGCCAGCCTCTTTTTTCGCTTCGGGAGATCACATCCACAAAGTCATAGGTGCGTAGAACTTCTGTGTCGCCGCCGCGTGCCTCTTTCAGATTGGCTTCCATAAACGATCCTGGTACATTTGAGGTATCCAGAGGCAGTCGAAGGTAGTTAAAAACGAGGGCGCGAATGCGCTGTAGCTGCTGGGGGTTCGAGAGAAGAGGCATCTGCTAATCCGCTTTCCTGTCGCTTTCGGTACGTTTTTGTACATTGGCAATCAGGGACAGCGGGCTGACTTCAAGGCTTGCACAAATCTTCCAGACAAGACGCAGTGTTGGGGACTTAAGGCCACGCTCCAACTGGCTCACGTAGGTCCGGTGTATGCTGCATTGATCGGCAAGTTCTTCCTGAGACAGCCCTTTGCTCTCTCTGAGCTGACGCAGAACTAATCCGAAAGCACCCTCTAAAGTGACGGCAGGCTGTTTGATCACCATTACTTAATCCTGCCATAAACAGCCTGACTTGTCTACATACTAAAGTATTCAGCCCTCGTCCAGCCAGAATGCCTTGTCTTCGTCGCTCATCTTTGTGTTGCGGCGCACTTCGTCGGCGAACGAGGGCTGCCGCACCGGACTTTGCAATAGGCCGCGTTCCTGCACTATCTTCGGGGCGGCTTTGGCCCGGTAGTGGGTCCCGCTTGCCAGCTTGGGCGGGCTGGCAAAGTAGGCGTGTATCTCCTCTGTATTGCGCTCTAATGCCTGTGCGAGACGGTCAATCAGCGCGGCAGGCAGGCTCCAGGCTTCCAGAACGCGCTGGTCCAGACGCAGCAGCAGGGTCCGGTCCAGCCGCAGGGTTTGGGCGAGGGCGGCGACGGACAGCCCCCGCGCCTGCGCTTCTGAGGCCAGGCTGGCAAGAGGAGTCCGCACGGCGGCGGTTTCATACTCTGCCAGCGGATCGGTCAGGGTCAGCCCCAGCGCAAAGCGGCCAAAGCCGACGGTGACGAAGTCGTCCTCAAACGCCGGAAAGCGGGCGGCCCACCGGCGCAGCAAAGTTCGGTCGTTGGGGGCGGCATTGAGCGCCCGGTCAAAAGCCAGCGTGGCTTCGTAGACATCGGCATCTTCAGGAAGGGCCTCTAAAATCTCATCACTCAAAATCTCATCTGTCAAAATCTCATCTGTCATGGCTGGGGTCTCAGTGTGTTCCAAACGGTTTCAGCTTTGTGTTTCCAGTTGCGGAGCGTGCGGTCCGCCACGCCCATCTTGGCGGCAATCTCTTTGTCTGTATAGCCGAGCTTATGCCGCGTGAAATACTCGGCAAAGCCCGGCACGGCCTGCGCGATGGCCTGAACCATCTGCTGCGTTTCAATGGCATCAAACGCGCTTTCGCTGGCCGTGTCCGGCAGGTCGTCCCCCTGCTCATGCTCCTTGCCGTCTGCCCACTCCGCCGTCAGGGAGTGTGTATTCTGGCGCTGCCGGGCGGCGTGCTGGAAGGCATCAGACAGGCGAAAGTTGAAGCCGTAGGCGAAGTTGCACTCCCAGAACTCCTGCCCGGCGTCGGGAGTGCGGATATACCGGATCAGCGTCAGAAGGACGTCTTCCACGGCATCCTCCACATCGGCGGCAAACAGGCCGCTCCACTGCGAAGCCCGCGCTTTCACGAGAGGCCGCAGGCGATCAATCAGGGCGGTGAGGGCGGCGTCCGACGCCGGTATGTTTCCCGCCCGCAGGAAGCCGCGCACGACAGCGACCAGGGTTTCGTGGGACAGCCGCCGGTCTTTGCGTATTTCCTTTGCCCGCACCACCACCTGCCCGGCAGGCAGGCGGCTGAGGGCGACTAACTCTGCGGTGACGGCGTCGGTGCGCGTGTGACGGGACGTGAGCGGATACAGAAAGTCGGCGGCTTCTTCAGAAGTGTTACTCATTCATCTTACTCATAGGGCGCTCCAAAAAGCGGAAAGCATTATAAAAACAAAAGGCAGACGAGGGGTTAAAACCCCTCGCTGGAAGGCGCTTCGCGCCGGGCGGCCAATCGGATAGCGGACCAAGCCTTGCGTCTTTAAACTCTTTGGCTTCCCGGCGTCTTCTCTGCCCCGGCCTTTATGCAGCCGCGCCTTTTTGCTTTATTTTCGCCTTGCCTTCCGCTTTTTCCTCCGGCGCGGGGAGTGTATTTACGACACACCAAAAACCACGCTCTGAAAAAGCAAAAGAAAGCGAATGCACCATGACCACTCAGGAACAAGAAACGCTCCCGAAAACACACGCGCCCTGGCAGGCGCGGCTGGCCGGGCTGACCCTCGGCACGCCCCGGCGGCACGGCAGTCTGACTGCCTACCCGCTGCTGGGGGACACTCAGGGCACGAACACCTACTGCCTGCTGGAAGAGGCGCTTCGGGCGGGCACGCTGACCGTGGAAGAAACTGAAATGGGCGGCACGGTCCCGGCCCTGCGGCTCACCAACACCGGCCCGGACCGGGTGCTGCTGCTGGACGGCGAAGAACTGGTGGGGGCCAAGCAGAACCGTATTGTCAACACGAGCGTTTTGGTGGACGCCCGCACCACCCTGAGCCTGCCGGTGACGTGCGTGGAAGCGGGCCGCTGGCGGCAGGACACGGCGCGGTTTGAGGCGGGCGGCAGCCACTACAATGCACGGGGGCGGCAGAAAAAAGTGGCCGAAGTGTCGGCGTCTCTGGCCCGGTCAGGCCGGGCGGACGCAGACCAAAACCGCGTCTGGTCAGACATCGAGGGCAAGCTGTCCCGCATGGCGGTTGCCGCGCCGACCAATGCCCTGCATGACGTGACGCGCACCTATGCAGGCGATTTGGAAGCGTATCAAAACGCGCTGGGGACACCCGAGCCGGGGCAGGTGGGGGTGCTGTTTGCGCTGGGCCGGGACCTGGTCGGGCTGGACTGCTTTGACCAGTCCAAGACGCTGGCCGCACTGCTGCCGAAGCTGGTGGCGTCGTATGCGCTGGACGCCCTGGAAGAGCGCACCGCAGATGCCGCCCCGCCTGGGTCCGTGGCCGCCGACTGGCTGAAAGCACTGGCGGAGGCCGAGGCGGCCCGGCACGCCGCTGTGGGGCTGGGCGAGGACCTGCGGCTGTCCGGCCCGCGTGTGGCGGGCGCGGCCCTGGAGTTCGGCGGCGCGGCCCTGCACCTGTCCGCGTTTGCGGCGTCTGCGGCTTCCAGCGGCACGCTTCCCCGAACACGGATAGCGCGTCCGTCGGTGCGGCGGTAGGAACCTCACAACTGCCCGCGCAGCAGGGCGTTGCTGCCGCGCAGGCGGAACTGATGGGGCGTCAGGCCGGTCACTTTGCGGAAGGCGCGAATAAAGTTCGTGTAGTCGGTGTAGCCCAGCCGGTCAGCAATGGCTTTGACGGGCAGGTCGGTGTCTTTGAGCAGAAACCCGGCCTGCTGCACCTTCCACTCTAAAATCACCTCGCCCGGCGACCGGCCCAGGCGGCGGCGGAAGGCGCGGGTCAGGCCCTCGCGGGAGACGCCTATCGCTTCGGCGACCGATTCCACACTGGTTCCCGCCGCCTCGCAGTCATGGATCAGGTGCATGGCCCGTGTCACCAGATCGCCCGCTGTGTCGGGCGTTTTGCGGGCGCAGTCGGCCAGCGCCAGCAGCATCTCCAGCACCAGCGCCGCGCCGTCCAGCGCGTCCAGCGCCACCACCGCCGTGCCCTGCGTCTCAAACGACAGCAGCCGCCGCAGCACCGGAGCCGCCGGGTCCAGCGTGTAGACAGCCCCAAAGCGGGCCAGCAGGTCGCGCAGCATCGCACGGGCGGCCAGCCCGGCAAACTCAAAGGCGAGAAACCGCCAGCCCGGCTCGGCCCGGTAGCCGGTCTGCGGGTCGTTGATCTCGCACAAAGACCCGGTGTTCGGCGGCAGTCGGTGTTCGCCGCGCCCATCCCAGAAAACGCCTTCCCCGGCCAGCGTCAGGCAAAAGTAACAATGCGTGTCCCCGCGCCGCCGCCCGTCGGAGCGGTAGCCCGGCTCGATCACGGCCTGCACGCTGACATTCTGCGGGCGCGGCGACAGCGGCAGGCTGTCCAGAAGCTGAAACCGCACATCCCACAGCCGCCGATGCGTGTGGGGCAGGGTCAAGACCCAGTGCGTGGCCGCCTCCGGCACTTCTCCCAGGGGGGGCAGGGTCATTTCTCCGCCGTTTTGCGCGTTGTCTGCCATTTCGCCCAAGCTTTCTGGTCTTCGTAGTCATCTGCACCCGTGAGGAGTGCCAGGCTTTATTGTGACATAAATAGAACAAATCGGCACAGTCTGCCAGGATGGGCGCTTTGATTATTTTATATGATTACGGCTTTGTTGCATAAATGCCCGCCCCGGCCTTGAAAGGCCGGGCTAACGGTGTACGAAGCCCCTCCGGGGCTAAGACTGAGCCAAAGACTAAGCCATATGGGTCAAGCATTTAGCCCCGGAGGGGCTTTGTCCGGCGCAGCCGGTCTTAGCCCGGCCTTTCAAGGCCGGGTTTGGGGGGCAGATTGATTTATGCAACAACGCCTATGATTACTATTAATTTTTGCGTTCTAATTGTTTTTATTGTTATGCTTGACAGACTGTGAAAAAGGGGATATGATAGAAGCACCGGCGGCGCTGCCTGTCGTCATTTCATCGAAGGAGTTTTACGATAATGCCTCAGTCATCATTGCGAAGCCGCAAAGGTTTCACGCTCATCGAGCTTCTTGTCGTCATTGCTATCATCGCCATCCTGGCGGCGATTCTGTTCCCTGTGTTCCAGAAGGTGCGCGAAAACGCCCGCAAGGCGTCTGACGCGAGCAACCAAAAGCAGATTGGGCTGGCGCTGACCCAGTATTCTCAGGACTACGACGAGCTGCTCGTCGCCGCCTGGTATGGCAACAACGGCTACCTGTCTTCCAGCAACGTGCCGGGCGCGATCCGCTACAAGTGGATGGACGCCATCTTTCCGTATGTCAAAAGCACGGGCGTGTTCCACGACCCCGATGACAGCGGCTACCCGATCAACGGCGTGATTGGACCGACCGTGCGCGGCAACTCCACCGGCAACTACATTCCCTACTACATGTATGATCAGCCCGGACAGCCGCAGTCGCCCAATGAAGCCTACTACGGCAGCTACGGGATCAATTCCTACAACTACGGCGGCAAGTCGCCAGACATCGGCCCTGGCAACAACTACAATCAGGCGGGCTATACCCTGAACAGCCTGCAATCTCCGGCCACGACCATCTGGATCGCTGACGGCGGCGGCGCGTACCAGTTTTCCTCCAACGACAACACGCTTTGGCGCAAGGATACGTTCCCTGTTGGCGGCGGCCTAACATCGCTTCACAGCGGCACGCAGGATCAAGGCCCAATTGACGGCAACCCGATTATGTTCCGCCACAATGAACTGGCAAATGTTCTGTTTTGCGACGGCCACGTCAAAGCACTGCGGATCGGGGATGTGCTGAAACAGTCGGTCAGCCCCGCAGACAACAAAAACTACCAGTACCTTCTGACGATGCGCGGCCAGTAAACGGCCACCGCGTCACCATCCGCAAAGCGCCGGGGCCTCTGCCCCGGCGCTTTTTTGTGTAGCTGCTCTATCTGCCGTTCTATTTGCCATTATTTTTGCCATTATTTTTGCCGTTTTCTTGACAGTTATGTAACCGGTATGCTATGATGTGTTTGGTGTACGCCAAACATCTGCCAAAATGCAGCCAAACAGCGTTTGGCCTGCGCTGCAATTTTTGATTGCCCTTTTTCTTAACTGCTGTCCTTTGAGGAGAACCAAATGTCCTTATCCACCTCTCGAAGCCGCAAAGGCTTCACGCTCATTGAGCTGCTCGTTGTCATTGCCATTATCGCCATTCTCGCCGCCATCCTGTTCCCTGTGTTCCAGAAAGTGCGCGAGAACGCCCGCCGCGCTTCCTGCCAAAGCAACACAAAGCAGATTTTGCTTGGCGCAACCCAGTATGTACAGGATTCGGATGAATTGACCGTCCCCGGATGGAGAAATCTGACCAATGGTGGCGTTCACTACGGGCAGTTGCTTCAGCCCTACATCAAGTCTCAGGGCGTTTTCCAGTGCCCTGATGACAGCAACCGCACGAACACTTCTTTCTCTGCTGACGACCCCCAGTATGGCCCGCGTTTTCACAACAGCTATGCCATCAACATTGATTCACAGCAGCCAAACGGCAATGAAAATGCTGGAATTGCCCTGGCACAAATCAACTCGCCGTCCAATTATGTTTACATTGTAGACAAGGGAACGCAGGGACAGACGACTGCACCTTTCTATATGCCCAACGTCGAGAAACCTGGCTGCCTCTTCTTCTCGGACCCGGTGGGCGCAACCACCGCGCAGGTGGACCGGCATGACCGGTCGGATGGCGGCGACGGCAACTGGTGCGCCCCTGCGGTGCGCCACAACGGAACCTGCACTGTAGGCTTCTTTGACGGCCACGTCAAAAGTCAGCGTCCCGAAAGCTTCTACACCGGCGGCAACCCGGCGCTGGACCATACCAAATAGTTTGGTTCTTGACGGGGGAGGCATCTTGACAGATGCCTCCCTTTTTCACGGCTCCGGCGGAGCGGGGAGGACTCAGGCGCGGGGCTGTCGAATGGGAACGGCAGGAGAGACGCCCATGCCCGCTTAGCCTGAGTTTGCGCCCTTTGCCCCGGACCCGGACGGCATCGACCCCGCCGCCATTCCCCACCATATCCCGCCAACCGGGGCACGTCTCCCTGCACTCGGGCCTGCATTCGGGCGGGGCACGGCCTCATCCCGAGTGGCTACTTCCTGCTCGGCGCACCCATCCTGCTCCGGTGACACCGCAAGCTGCGCTGGCCCGGTAGTGGTCGCTCTTGCCGCCCGCCTCGGCGTCCCCTGCGCCAGGGAGCCGCTGCCTGCTGCCGAGAGGACCGCGCTGGCAGGCACTGACCAGGACTGGCGCGACCTGTGGGACGAGAGCGGGGAGAGTGCGGGGTGACCTACCTTCCTTGCTCCTTCGTCGCAGGGTCCTCCCTAAAGGGAGGATACAGAGTACCGGGCAAGAGGCAGCGGACCTCGCACTTCGGTATTATCCTAATCCTTCCTCTAGGAAGGACCCTGTGACGAAGGAGCAAGGTAGTAGGTCTCCAAAGTCAGGGACACGCCGCATTCGAGTATACTACGGGTATGCAAACACAAGAAATAACGCAAAGCACCATGACGGGCGTGGTCCTGCCGGGCAACAGCACGGTGGAGTTTCGGGAGCAGCCGGTTCCGACGCCGGGGCCGGGGCAGGTTTTGGTGCGGATGAAGGCGTCGTCCATCTGCGGCTCGGACATTCGGGCCATCTACCGGGAGCATCTGGGGGTGGGGGATGAAGCCTACCGGGGCGTCGTCGCCGGGCATGAGCCGTGCGGGCAGATTGCCGCCGTGGGGCCGGGCTGCAAACGCTTCCAGGAAGGTGACCGGGTGGTGCTGTACCATATCAGCGGCTGCGGGGTCTGCGAAGACTGCTCGGGCGGGTACATGATCTCGTGCCATTCGGCGCACCGCGCCGCCTACGGCTGGCAGCGCGACGGCGGCCATGCGCCGTACCTGCTGGCCGAGGAGAATACGTGCGTCGCCCTGCCCGATAACCTGTCCTATGTGGACGGGGCTTTGGTCGCCTGCGGCTTCGGCACGGCCTGGGAGGCATTGACCCGCATCAAAGTCGATGGCCGGGACAGGCTTTTAGTCACGGGCCTCGGCCCGGTGGGTCTGGCGGCGGCGATGCTGGGCCGCGCCCTCGGGGCGACGCAGGTCATTGGCGTAGACACCAGCCAGCCCCGTCTGGATTTGGCCGTCAAGCTGGGCCTGGTCGATCACGCCTTCCTCAGCGACGCCGCCGCGCTGGACAAAATCAAAGCCGCCACAAATGGCAAGGGCTGCGAGGCGGCGATTGACTGCTCCGGGGCCGCGCCCGCCCGCCGCTTGGCCCTGCAGGGCACGCGGCAGTGGGGCCGCTGCGTCTTCGTGGGCGAAGGCGGCACGGTAGATTTCGACGTCTCCCCGCTCCTCATCCACCCGCAGATCACGCTCTACGGCTCGTGGGTGACTTCCGTGCCCCACATGGAAGACCTGGTAGAACGCCTCTCCCGCTGGAACCTGCACCCGGAAGTGACAGTCACGCACCGCTTTACACTGTCTCAGGCCGCCGAAGCCTACGACGTCGCCGACAAAGGCCAAAGCGGCAAGGTCGTGATTGTGTTTGATTGATCCCCCCCGCCTCCAATCATGGGGGAGCCGGAAAATATGTAGGGGCGGGGTTCCCCCGCCCTTCCCTCTCCTGCGTCTTCCTGCCTGCTCCTGCGTCTTCCTGCCTGCTCCTGCCTGCTCCTGCGTCTTCCTGTCCGCCTCTGCCGGGCGGGGGGACCCCGCCCCTACACCGCATCAACGTCTGGTTTCCTGACCACTGAGGCTGGTAGGGACCTACCTTGACCCTATGGGGTATACTAAAGGCCGCTGTTAAACTCAATCTGAGTTTGACCCGGTGCATTCGTCGTCGCGTGTGCCTTTTTAATGAGGAGATGCCCGATGACTTCCCCCGCAATTTACCCGCCCTGGCGCTCGCAGTGGTTTTTCAATGTCCGCAACGATGTCCTGTCCGGCACGGTCGTGGCCCTCGCGCTGATCCCCGAAGCCATCGGCTTTTCCGTCGTCGCAGGCGTCGACCCCAAAGTGGGGTTATACGCCGCGTTCTGCATCGCGGTCGTCACCGCGTTTGTCGGAGGCCGCTCCGGCATGATTTCGGCGGCCACCGGGGCAATGGCCCTTTTGATGGTCACGCTGGTCAAAGACCACGGGCTGGCCTATTTGCTGGCCGCGACGCTTCTGACGGGGGCGCTGCAAATCGTCTGGGGGCTGCTGAAAATAGGCCGTGCTATGCGGTTTGTGCCGCGCTCGGTGATGATCGGCTTTGTCAACGCGCTTGCCATACTCATCTTTATGGCTCAGTTTCCGCAGTTTGTGGGGGCAACCTGGATAATGTACGCGATGGTCGCGGCCAGCCTGGCGATTATCTATCTGTTTCCCCGGATTACGACCGCCGTGCCTTCGCCGCTCGTGGCGATAGCCGTGTTAGCGGCGGTCACGGTGGGCTTCCACCTGAACGTGCGAACCGTGGGCGATTTAGGCCAGCTCCCGACGGCCTTCCCGACATTTGGCTTGCCGCTCGTGCCCTTCAATTTGGAGACCTTCAAGATTATCCTGCCCTATGCCCTGCCACTGTCGTTTGTGGGCTTAATCGAGTCTCTCTTAACCGCCACGCTGATTGACGACCTGACCGACACGCCGAGCGACAAAAATCAGGAATGCGTGGGGCAGGGGATCGCCAATCTTGTGGCGGGGCTGTTTGGCGGCATGGCGGGCTGCGCCATGATCGGGCAGTCCATGATTAACATCAAATCCAATGGGCGCGGGCGGCTGTCGTCGCTGTGTGCGGGCGTCTTCCTGCTGGCCTTCCTGCTGCTCGGCCAGTCCTGGGTGCGCCTGATTCCGATGGGGGCTTTGGTGGGCGTCATGTTTATGGTGTCCCTCGCCACATTCGACTGGGCCTCGCTGAAAAACCTGCGCGTCACCCCACGCGGCGAAACGCTGGTCATGGTCGCCACCGTCGTGACCGTGGTGCAGACCCATGACCTCGCCGCCGGGGTCGCCGTCGGCATCATCCTCAGCGCCGTCTTGTTCGCCCGCCGCCTCGCCAAGCTGATTTCGGTCACGAGTACCCTGTCCCCGGACGGCGCGACCCGCACCTACGCCGTCCACGGCCAGCTTTTCTTCGTCTCCACCGAGCAGTTTCTGCACGCCTTTGACTGGCAGGAGCCGGTGCAGCGCATCGTCATCGACCTGACCCACTCGCACCTGTGGGACAGCTCGGCGGTGGGGGCCATTGACAAAGTCGTCCTCAAAGCCAGGCGCCTGGGCTGGGAGGCCGAGGTTGTGGGCCTGAACCACGCCAGCGAGACTATCCTGGAGCGTCTGGCCCTGCACGACAAAATCGACGTTCCAGCGGCCTCGGGGCATTAAAAGTTGATTTTCTTCGACATCGACGACACGCTGCTGATGAACAGCCGGGCGCAGACGCAGGCGGCGCTGCGGTTCTGGGATGACTTCTCGGACCGCCTTGCCCCCACGCGGCAGGAGTTTCCCGCCGTGTGGGACGCCGTCATGCAGAAGCATTTCGCCGAGTGCGCGGCGGGGCGGATTTCGTTTGGGGAGCAGCGGCGGCGGCGAATGCGGGACATCCTGGGCGCAGACGACGAAGACGGCTCCGCTTTCCACTCCTATCTGGTCCATTACGAGCGCGAATGGGCGCTCTTTGACGACGTCCTGCCGTGCCTGGACGCCCTGAACAACGCACCGCTTGGCATCATTCCCAACGGCAGCGGCAAGCAGCAGCGACGCAAGCTGCATCAGCTCGGCATCGCCGACCAGTTTATCACGATTATCATTTCCGAAGACCTCGGCGTCTGGAAGCCGAACCCCGAGATATTCCGCGCCGCCTGCAAAGAGGCCGGAGCCTCCCCCAAAGATTGCGTCTATGTCGGCGACCTCCTGCTCACTGACGCCCGCGCCGCTCAGGCCGCCGGGCTGCGCGGGGTTTGGCTGAACCGGGACCGCCTGCCCGCGTCCGATGCGGGCGTCCCCACCCTTCGCAGTTTGAGCGAGCTGCCCGCCCTGATTGCCCGTCTCTGAAATAACCACAGTATGGTCACAGGTATCAACCATATTACCTTTGCCGTCCGCGATTTAGGGCGGGCTACCGCATTCTATCAGGACACTCTGGGAATGATATTGCGGGCGACCTGGGACGCGGGCGCGTACCTGACAGCAGGAACAGTCTGGGTAGCCCTCAACACTGACCCCGACGCAACGGGCGAAATGACACGGAGCAGCAGCCACATCGCTTTCACAGTTGCCCCCGAAGAGTTTGAGGCCATGACGGAGCGCATTCTTCGTGCCGGGGCAGAAGTCTGGCGCGAAAACCGGAGCGAGGGGGCTTCGCTGTATTTCACCGACCCGGACGGCCACAAACTGGAAATCCATGTTTCCGCCCTGGCCGACCGGCTGGCAGATATGGCGGCGGACCCGCCGCCTGGCTTTCAAGCGCACTGAGAAACTGTATCGGAAGTCCGGGGAGAACCTCACCCCAACCCTCTCCTTAAGCAAGGAGAGGGAGCCAGACAATGAGGCCGACAGACGTAGGGGCGGGGTCTCCCCGCCCTTCTTATCTTGTCCTATCCTAACTGGGTTCCCCCAGAATTGGAGGCTAGAAGGTCCTCTGGTGCTATACTAACTCCGTGTCCAACTCTGAACTTCCATCCCCAATGCCCCCGCCTTCCTCGCTCTCCCTGCTGCGGGTCTGGTTTCTGCTGGGCCTGCAATCGTTTGGCGGCGGCATGGCGACCCTGACTTTGGTGCGCCGAACCGCCGTAGAAGACGAGAAGTGGATTACCGAGGCCGAGTTTTCCCACTTCTGGTCCCTGGTGCAGCTTGCCCCCGGTATCAACCTGCTGGCGCTGATTATTCTAATTGGCCGGGCGACAGCGGGGCTGCGCGGGAGCGTGCTGGCGCTCCTCGGCCTGCTGCTGCCGAGCGTGGCAATCACCGTGGCGCTGACCGCCTCGTACAGCCATTTCCAGCACTCTGCCGGGGTGCGGCACGCGACGGGCGGCGTCATCCCGGCGATTGTCGGGCTGGGCTTGGTGACGGCCTGGCAGATTGCCAGGCCCCTGCTGGGACGGGTAAGTCCGAATACCTCGCGCCGGGACGGGCAGGCGGGGCTGACGTTCCATCTGCTGCTGCTGGTCGGCAGCGGCGTGGCGGCGTGGAAAGCGCACCTGCCGGTCATTGTCATTCTGCTGGCCGCCGGGCTGCTCGGCGCGGGCTGGCACTGGGCGCGGGCGCGGCGGGGGACGGCTTAATGCCCTGGCTCTTGTATTTCTGGCTGTTTTTCAAAGCGTCGCTGTTTTCCACGGGCGGCATGGGCAATTTGCCGAGCCTGCACGCGGACCTGCCCGCACACGGCTGGGCCACCGAGCGGCAGTTTGGGGAAGCCCTGACCATTGGCAACATTTCGCCCGGCCCGACCGGCCTGTGGGTCATTAGTTTGGGCTACTTGACCGGAGGCGTGCCGGGCAGCCTGCTGGCACTCCTGGCGATTCTCCTGCCGCCGCTCTTGATTCTGGGCGTCGAGCGGCTCTATCGCCGGGTGCAGCATCATCCGGCGGTGGAGGGGTTTGTGCAGGGGCTGGGGCTGGCCGTGGTGGGCATCTTTCTGGTGGCGCTCTGCGGCATCCTGCAAAGCGCCGGGATCACGGCCCGCAGTTTGACCCTGCTGAGTGTGGCCCTCGGATTGGCTCTGTCGCGGCGCGTCCCGGTGGTAGGGATTGTGGGCCTTGCGGCTTTAGCCGGAGTGCTGTGGCACGGGTAAACGCAGGAAAAAGCGCGGACACTCTTTGCAGAGTGTCCGCGCTTTTTCTATGCCGAAGGCGAGACTCGAACTCGCATGCCCTTGCGAGCACTGCGACCTGAACACAGCGTGTATACCATTTCACCACTTCGGCGTGTTTCGGGAAACTCCCGGTCAGGTGTCGGTATTATACCGGCCCCGCACCGTGTTGTCAAGGGGCAAACGCCTCTTGCAAAAAACTGGCAAAAAAAAGTATCAAACAAACTATTGTTTGTGCTTGACAAAGCGGCTCCTGTGCCTTATACTGGGAACCAGGAGGCAGCGGCATCCACGCCGGGTCGGCACTGACGCCGCTCCCAAGTCTCCCCCGGCCCTAAAGACCTGGCCGGTTTTCACCGACAACTCAACAAATTATCACTGCTTATTTCACTGTTTTTTTATGCCGAGAACCGTGAGGAGGATCGTGTTTTGCTTTTACGTCCCGCCGCGCCGCACTCATCCCGTCTGTGTCTCTTTCTGCTGTCCGCGCTGACCATCACCTCGTTTGCCGCCCCGGCGGCTCATGCCATTCAGCCCCCGGCCCTCACGGCCCCGGTCGACAGCGAAGCGTCGGAAGCCGGGCCGCCCCCGGAGGCAGCGGCCAAGCCTGCCTATTACCACCGCAAGACTTCCCGCCGCTCGTCCGCCAGCCGCGCCGCCCGCTCGCTGCCTTCGCGGGGCATCGTGTCTCCCGCCCAGCAGGCCGCAAGCGTCGTCGGACGGCTGGCCCAGGTCACGAGTGACCAAGCCGCGATTGTCGGCGGACGCGAAACCGGAAGCCGCGTGCTGTCCGTCTGCCCCAAAGACCAGTACCTTGCGGTCAGCGGCCAGACGCCCACGCAGTACGCCGTGCTGATGATTGACCGCTCTATCGGCTTTGTCAACAAATCCGATGTCAAGCTGCTGGATATTCCCGTGGCGACCACCACGCCCGATTCTATCGGCGACGGCTCCGCGCCCGCCGTTGGCGGCGGGCCGCTCGGCCAGGCGCTCGTGCGAAGCGCCCAGGGTTATCTGGGCGTTCCCTATGTCTGGGGCGGCACGACGGCGGCGGGGATTGACTGCTCCGGCTTTGTCCGGGCCGTCTACAACGCGAATGGCCTGTCCCTCCCCCGTGTGTCCGGCGATCAGGCGCAGGTCGGCTACGACGTTCCTAAAAGTGACTGGTCCAAATGGCTGCCCGGCGACCGGATGTATTTTGCCTGCCACCACCCGCGCATTGACCACACGGCCATGTATATCGGCGGCGGCTACTTCATCCACGCCTCGATGGGCCACGGCCAGGCCGTCGCCATTGACCGCGTGGACGGCGCGTACTACGCCGCCCACCTCGTTTGTGTGCGCCGCTCCCCCCAGCTTGTCGCTGACGCTTCCGCCGCCCCCGGCCCGCAGTCCGCGTCCTCTTCCTCGGATTCCTATGCGACCGACCCCGAAGCCGACCAGCGGTAGCGTCAACGGTTTCCGGCCTTCGGGCCGGGAACCACTTCGCAAATTATTTCTCCATTGCTTGACAATTTTTGTGTTGTCTGCTACACTATAGGTGAGTGCAATCCGGCCTCAACGTCTCTTTCCTGAGAACGTCAAGCCAACATTATGCGCTCGCGCTGTTCTATACTCCTCTTTTGCTTCCCCCTCGTTCTAAGCCTTTGGCTTGGGGCGCTTTCCCTTAGTCCTGTCCGTGCCGAGGCCCCTGTGGCCTGGGACAAGAACACGCAGGGGCGCTTTGTCACCTGTGTCTGCCGCGACCTCAAGCACCGCCTCTGGGTGGGCACGGAAGACGGGCAGGGACTCTGGGCCTACAATCCTGCCGACAAAGCCTGGACCCATTTCCCCGCCTCTGCCGACCTGTCCGGCGACATTTACGCCCTTGCCTGCGACAAGGCCGGGCGCATTTGGGCCGGGGGGATGTCCGGCGTGTCCGTCTACAACGGGCAGCAGTGGCGGCAGTATGGCCCCACCGACGGCCCGCTCGGAACCCGCCTGTTTGCCCTCGCTGTCAGCCCCAAAGACGGCGGCGTCTGGGGCGCGACCGAAGCCGGGCTGTTCCGCTACGTCAATTCCCGCTGGACCTACTTCACCCGCGCCAACGGCCTGCCCTCCGACCAGGCGCAGGCCCTCGCGTTCGGGGCGGACGGTACGCTGTATGTCGGAACGCAGTGCGACGGCATCGCGGTCGGCTCCCCCGACGATAATTACAAAACATGGCGCACCACGCCCGGCCCCCAAGCCCTGCCTACTGCTCCTGCCGGGCGCGGCCTGCCTTCGGGGCTAATTAACTGCCTGCTGGTGACAAAGGGCGGCACGGTCTATGCCGGGACGACCGCCGGGCTGGCGAACAGCCGGGACGGCGGCGATACGTGGCACTACACGCGGGGACTGGACTGGAAAGCCAAGCTGTCCGGGCTGTACCGGCCTGTCGCGCCCTCCTCGGTGGCCTACTCCGGCGACTTGATGCGCGAAGATGATGTGACCGCCCTGGCCGAAGACACCTCGGGCGGTCTCTGGATCGGGCACAGCCAGGGCAGCGTGGAGGTGTTTGATCCCAGAACCGGGAAGCGGATACAGTCCGGGGCCGACGCCGCCGTGCCGACCGACTACATTTCCGAACTGTTTGTGGAAGGCCGCGCTGCCTGGGTTGCCATCTATGGCGGCGGCCTGTTGACTCCCTTTGCCCAAAGCGTCCCTACTTTCGCGCCTGTGGCCGAGACGCCTGCCCCGCCTCTGCCCGTTCCCGCCGCCCCGCCGACACCGGCGGAGCTAAACGCCATGACCGCACGGGTGAAGGGGCTGACCGGCGAGATGCCCGTGGGCGGCGGGGCCTTTCTGGGGCAGGACTGGCGGACGCTGGGGGACTGGGTGGGGCGCTATGGGCGGCAGTACGCGGTGCTGTGCGCGGTGGCCTCGCCAATGGATCAAGTGCTGACGTGGGACTCAAATTATGCCGTAGACGGGCAGCTTGGGCCGCACCACGCGCCGGATGACGCCCTGCGCCACTGGATACAGCCGGACATGATCCGCACTTCCCGCCTCGGCACGCTCTACAGCCCGGTGGACGGCTTCCGCACACAGGCGGAGTGGGACGACCACGGCGAGGACTACCCGCGCACCTTTGAGGGGCCGGACCTGTGGGTGAGCGTGACCGTGCCGGAAGGCGTCCACCGCCTGAGCCTGTACGAAACCAACAAGGACGGCCACAACGACGACAACCGCCTGCGCGACTACGTCGTTGACCTCTTGCCCTACCAGGCCAGGCTGGAAGATGCGCTGACCCTGCCGCCGCTGGCCCATGCCCGTGTGCATGACTTCTGGAACGGTGTCTACACCAGCTTCCTCGTGCGTGGCCCGTCCCGGTATTACGTCCACATTGCCAAAAACAACACCCACAACACCCTGCTGTCCGGCCTGTTCCTGGACAAGCTGACCGGGCCGGTTGGGCGCAGTGACAACTCGCCGATGGCTGCCATGTTCAATGTGTCCTACAAGCCGCCGGACGCGGACGCTCCGCCGCCGGTTGCCAATGTACCCCTGCCACAGCTTCCGCCTCCAACCGCTTCACAACTGCCGGTGCTTCGCGCTTCGCGTTCTCTTTGGGATACTCTTGATGCCGCGCAGGAAAACAGCCGCTATGCTTCCGTGCAGACCGCATACCGCCTGCTGTCCTACCGTGCCGCTTTCGCATCTGCGGGGTCTGAGCATCTGCAAGAAAACTGGCGCTGGAATCTGCATTTATGGACTAGCGGCGACCGCCTCTGGTTTCAACGGAACATGGAAGCGGCGTCTGGAATGAGAAACGTCCGCCCGGCCACTCATTGAACGTTTTTTGTCTCGTATCGTTGTAGGAGAAAAGATATGCTAACTCGATTTAATGCACTTGTTTTGCCGTTCTTCGCCGCGTTGCTGCTTTTGATTGTTGCCGGGTCGGCTTCCGCCGATGGGATGTGGGGTGTCGAAGCATCTCAGGATCAAAGTTCTATCACTGTTACCGGCCCCGAAGGCCCGCACACGCCGCCGAAGTCGCTGTTCCCTTTGTATGCAGGCGATACACTTACGGAAACATTGAGTGCTAACCCCACTGGAGGTGGAAGCAATGCAAGCGGACAAGAATGCACTTTAGATTCTGTGACGTACAGCTATAAAAATGTTGTTATGACGTATAGCACAAACGATGGCGCTCAGACTTCTAGCACAAATATCGGTTCGGCAAGCATTAATGGTGGCAATCCTGCGACGCTTACAGCCTCGTTTCCTGTACCCGGATACTATACGATTTCCTACACCATCCACATGGACTACACCAGCAAGACTTGTGGTGACAGCAGTGCCGAGACTTCGGCCGGTATATCATTCGCGGTTCAGGCGGGTGATTTCGACTTTACACTCACTCCTACCTATTTGGTAGTCCCATCAGGGGGAAACGCTACTACTGTCGCTACAATCACTTCGTACAACGGCTTTCACAATGCGGTTGGTTTTAGCCGAGGCGGTGAAATAATTCCTCCTGGATTTACTGTTTCTGGTTCGGGCACTCCGCCTGCGAACGGCAGCGTTGATACTCCCATATCGGTTTCTGTAGACAAGTCGTTTCCTTTCAGCATGGATAAAACACCGGTGAGTATCAATGTTCGGGGACGATCCCAGGTTGGGAGCGTAATCCTTGCTCACGACCATCCCCTTTCAGTCCTCGTCAACTTCGTCTGGATCACGGGGCCATATGACAACTCAAAACATAAAGGTGCTACAGGTCCTGAGCCGAACAAAAGGAACCCGGACGGCTCCATTACAACTGACTCTATACTCTCTTACACGACCGATGATTACGGTGCCCCCCAGTCCGATCCGTGGCGTACAACTTCAGCACTTGCCGCCAAGAACACAGCCGGACTCGGACTGGTTTATGATTGGTCAGCAGGTTATGGCGTCTTAAATTACTCCGTTTACTCAACGGATCATGCAAGTTATCAAGTGAACCAGTCGGATTCGCCAGCCACTGGAAACAGTCCGTTCAGAACCACAACCGCAACTGTATCTGCGGCAGGCGTTGGCAGCAATTCTTATTCTATCAGATGGCATCACCAATATGAGGGGTGGGTAAAGGATACTACAGTATTCGCCCAACCCCTCCGCGTTCCAAAAAGTCCTTCCAGTTTTGAGGGTTTGCCAATAGTGGGATCAGGCACATCTAACGTCAAAGCTGTCTATCCAGTCTACGACGTAGACATAGATGGTCTTGTGCAAGCGGGTATCCTTGTTGCCGCCGCGACTATAGGGCTTTATGAAAAAAACCCAATTTACGCAGGTTTAGTGGCTATTATGCCAATAGAACTAGACAAGCTAAACGAAGAAGTCGCTGACGCCACCCATAGAACCCGCTATCCCAACCCTGCCAACATTTTCGCGCTTGGTGTATCCAAACCAGGACAAATTCTTTACAAAGATATTGACGGAACTGCGTTTGATATTGTTCAACGATACAACCTACCCGCTCATCTAGACTACTTACGTTTGGAACAAATGGCGGGCAGGTTTACCATGTTGAGCACGAAATTGTCTGTGCCATACAAAAATACAACATTCACCTGCGATGAATACAGTGCTCAGGGGTATGTAGGGCCTCATAGCACAACGCGCCTCATTTTTGATGCTACTGACCCAGATGGAGTATATGATGTTGGCGTCTTTCAACTCAACTCTAGGGACCCGTTCAGCTACTAGCCAAAAAGGGATGACAACAAATGAGTCCAACCGTAAAAACGCAGAATTTCTTGTTTATCGTCCTTGCACTAGTTGGATTGTTTGGCGTTGGCTTTTGGATTACTGCCAATGCTCAATCAAACGTTAAACAAGGTGACGCACCAATAATTGTTGGCCCAGCATTTGACTGGGCCAACAAACCGTGGAATGGCGATAACAGCCCCTACCATAATATCCGGTTAGAAATTGATCGGCTTGCGGACAAAGGAAACCTCACAGCCATCAGTTTGGAAAATTACCGCCAAGCATGGATACAGAAGCCGCGTGATCCTCTGATTCTGTTCCGATGGGCTTACGCTGATAATCTTGCCAAACGGCGTTTCCCCAATCTGCCGCCGCACATGAGTCCGGGTGATGGCGCTTTTGAGGAGCCTGGCCTGATTGATCCTTATGCCTACGATTATGAGCGTATTCGGTTTTTGCTCAACTGGCCTGGGAATGAACAGGTTTTATTGCCACTGGCAAAGCGTTTAGCATCTCGTGATCCCAAAGATTTTGCCATCCAGTACCAACTGGCAGGGCTGTATTCTGGCAGAGATACACCCGCGAAAAAAGCTGCCTCCATTGCCCGAATAAAACGCTTGCTAGTACAGTATCCAAACAAACCAGGACTTTATAGCCTATTGGGTGGCGTTTATTACGCTCACTGGCTTGAAAACAAAGATGCAGGCGATGCAAAAAAAGCAATTTTTTATTACAAAAAATATTTGCAGGCCATCCCTCCCAATACTCCTTGGCGTAATCAAGCAGAATCAATCATCAAAGATATAGAAAATCCTACATCTTACTAAGGCTATGATTTGATATGAAAGCGTCAACAAACAGTTAAGCCTTGACAACCTCTCGCCTCGCCCGGTATACTGCCACCAAGATGAAGATTGCCGCTGTGATAACTCTGTCACTGCGTCGCCGCGTGCGTGCTTTGGGAAGTGCGCCCGCGTCGCGCCGTGCGTGATGCAGACTTTTCTGATGTGATAGTCAGAGGAGCCGTGGGCCGCTTCCCTCCCCCTGCCGGGGACCGGGCTTGCTGGCGTGCGGCTTTTTTTCGTTTTGGACCTGCTTCTGAGACCTCCAAAAAAACGCCGCCCGCCGCTCTTGACCCTGCTAGGACAGCAGAGCAGGAGAGGGGACGGCGTTTTTTAATTAGGGCAAGAAACCCCTCCCGCTTGTTCCTCGCTCCCTCCCCTGTTAGGGAAGGGTGAAGATAATAAAGACGCAGATGGGGGCATTTTTGCTTATTCTGTATTGCCCTCCCCTAACAGGGGAGGGAGCGAGGAACGAGCGGGAGAGGTCCGGCCTTTCGTCATCAACTGCAAGGAATAGTTACGCTTATGCCATCAAACAACACAAATACTACGCAAAAACTCCGGGTCGGCGTGGTCGGCGTCTCCGGCTACGGCGGCGGCGAGCTGGCGCGGCTGCTGCTGTCGCACCCGAACGTTCAGCTCTCGTATGTCACTTCGGGGACATACGCCGGAAAGCCTCTGAGGGCCGCCCTGCCGGGCATTGGCAAGTCGGACCTCACCTGCGAGGCATTCGACTTGGGCACCTGCGCGGACAAGTGCGACTTCGTATTTCTGGCGGGCGAAGCGGGGCTGGCAATGCAGCTCGTGCCCGACCTGCTGGCGGCGGACAAGAAAGTGGTGGACCTGAGCGCGGACTTCCGTCTGGAAGACTTTGCCGTCTATGAGCAGTGGTACCGGGCCGAACACACCGCCCCGCACCTGCTCGACGAAGCGGTCTACGGGATGCCGGAGCTGAACCGGATGGCGATTGAAACCGCCCGTCTGGTCGCAAACCCCGGCTGCCATGTCACCGCCGCCGTGCTGGCGCTGGCCCCGCTGCTGAACGGGGAAGCGGTGGAACCAAACTCGCTGATTATCAACAGCCTGAGCGGCGTTTCCGGGGCCGGGCGGGCGAAGTTCGGGCTGGATTACCACTTTGCCGAGATCAATGAAAGCCTGAAGCCTTACGGGGTCGGCGGCGTGCATCGGCACACGCCGGAAATCGAGCAGGCCCTGAGCAGCGTCGCCGACGTGCCGGTGCGCGTCACATTCACGCCGCATCTGGTCCCCGTCACACGGGGCATTCTGGCGACCTGCTACGCCGCGCTGACCGGCCCCGCCGAAGATTTGCGCGAGCTGTACGCGATTTACTACAAGGACGCCCCGTTTGTGACGGTCCTGGACGAAGGGCAGTTCCCGGCGACCAAGCCCCTGTCCGGGACAAATCACTGCCACCTGGGGCTGGCGGTCGACGTCCGCACGGGCCGCGTCATTGTCGTGTCCGCGATTGATAATCTGGGCAAAGGCGCGGCGGGGCAGGCCGTGCAGAACATGAACCTCATGTGCGGCTTCGACGAAACAGCGGGCCTGACGCTGGCCGCACTGTGGCCGTAAGCAAACTTTCTGACGACTGAGAAACAACACTATGGAACCAAGCGGCGCAATGGAACACACAGACGGCATGACGATCCTCGGCGGCGGCATTGTCGCCCCGCGTGGCTTCCGCACGGCGGGGGTCTACTGCGGCATCAAGCGCAAGCGCAATGATCTGGCGCTGATTGTCTCGGACACCGACGCCGTCGCGGCGGGCGTCTTCACCACCAACATCGTGCAGGCCCCCTGCGTCGTCAGCAATCAGACCCATTTGTCGGACGGCCTCGCCAGTGCCATTGTGGTCAACTCCGGCAATGCCAATGCCTGCAACGGCGAAGGGGGCTGGAGCGACGCCGTGGCGATGGTCAACCACACCGCTGAGGCGCTCGGCGTCCCGCCCCGGCGCGTGCTGTCCGCGTCTACCGGCGTCATCGGAACCAAGCTGCCGATTGAGAAAATCATCGCGGGCATTGAAGACGCCGCCGGGAAGCTGCACGGGGACACCTGCGACGACGCCGCGCAGGCGATTATGACCACCGACACGTTTCTGAAACAAGTGGCCGTGGAGATTGCTTTGGAAGGCGGCAAAACGGCCCGGCTCGGCGCAATCGCCAAAGGCTCCGGCATGATTGCCCCGAACATGGCGACGATGCTGGGCTTTCTGACCACCGACATTGCCATCGAGCAGGCCGTGCTGCAAGAGATGCTGCGCCGGGTCTGCTGGTACACCTTCAACTCCATCACCGTGGACGGCGACACGTCCACCAACGACATGGTGCTGGCCCTCGCCAACGGGCAGGCAGGCAACACCCCCATTACCACGCTGGAAAGCACCGACGCCCGTGCGTTTGAGAAGGCCCTCTATTCGGTCTGCCTGTTTCTGGCAAAAGAGATTGCCCGCGACGGCGAGGGCGCGACAAAGCTGGTCGAAGTCACCGTGCAGAACGTCGCCGTGCCCGAACGGCTGGAACAAGCCTATGCGTCGCAGGGCGCGACGCTCACCCCCGAGCAGCGGGCGGGCTTCGCCCGGTCCGTCGCCAAGACCGTCGCCAACTCTAATTTAGTGAAAACCGCGCTCTTTGGCAACGACCCCAACTGGGGCCGCATTCTCGCCGCCACAGGCCGCGCCGGCATTGCCTTTGACCCCGAGCGCGTCGAAATCGCCCTCGCGGGCACGACCGTCTACCGCGCCGGAATGCCCACCGACTTCAACGGTTACGTCGTCTCCGAAGCCATGAAAGCCAAAGAAGTCCAGATTTTGATTGACTTCCATCAGCCAAACGGCGAAAGCGCCACCGTCTGGACCTGCGACTTCTCTTACGACTACGTCAAGATCAACGCGGAGTACCACACTTAATTCGACACAAAGGAGCAATACGATGACAGCAACTGTGCAGGCTATTTATGAGGAAGGTGACTTGCTTCGGCTGCTGTCGCCTCTCACTCTCAAACAGGGCGACCGCGTGGAAGTGACGGTCAGCACGGTGACTCTCGCCGAACTTGAGCGCAACGCACCCGACCCGCGCCGTGCCGCTGAAATACTGGCGCAAATTGCGGCCATGCCAATGGAGCCTGAACCGGCGGAGTTTGTCGGCACGGAACATGACCGCATTTTGTACGGCGGCCCGGAGGGTGTTCTGTGATTTTTACCGATACCGGCGGCTGGTTTTCCATGACAGTTCCAAACGATCCGCATTATGCCGCCGCCAAGCTGTGGTTTGCTCAAAACCGGCAGCCGCTTCTGACAACCGATTTCGTTGTAGATGAAACCCTGACTCTTCTGAGGGGGCGTGGGCAAAATACGCGGGCAACGGTTTTGGGCCAGCAGTTCTTCGACGGCTCGCTGGCAACGATCTACTACTTGACCGAAGCCGACATCCGGGACACCTGGCAGGTGTTCCGGCGCTTTGCCGACAAAGAGTGGAGCTTTACGGATTGTTCCAGCAAAGTGGTAATGGACAAGCTGGGCATCACCGAAGCCTTTGCCTTCGACCAGCATTTCCGCCAGTTCGGCACAGTCACCGTCGTGCCGTAGCGGCGGCAAAACCAACGCGGAGCATCATACCTAAAGGGAGCCACCCGATGACAACCACTGCGGAAGCGATTTACGAAGACGGCGTTCTGCGCCTGCTGACCCCCGTGCCCTTTGCCAGCGGCACGCGCCTGACGGCGGCGTTCACAGACAGCCCCGCCCCGGAGCGCCGGGATGCCGCGTACCTGCTGACCCTGCCCCGTGCCGAGCGCCACCGCATCTTGGCCGAGGCCGCCGAAGCCGCCGCGCCGGAGTATGAGGCTGACCTTGCTCTGCCGGTGGCCGAGCGGGAACTGACCGCCTTCACGCTTTAGACTTGTGACTTTTCCTGTGACTATGTCAAAATTAATGCGGAGTACCATACTTAAAGGGGACAAACTCAATGAAAAGCGAGACCGAACAGCTTTCTAATGTTGCTGTATTCACACCAGATAATGAGCCTTATCTTGGGCGCGAGGCTGTTTATGCTTTTGATAACTTGATTGTTGTTTGCATGGAATCCAACACCAGAGTAGCTTCGCTAACGCACGAGATCAACAAAACTGATTTGCAGTTGGCGGCCTGCCAATTAATTCCACAGAGCATTAGCATTGCTCTTTCAATCCGAGAATTAGTTAGACAAGGCTACTTGTTTGGGGCATTTATCCTTATAAGACCGCTAGTCGAGCGTGCTGCCATTTTGCTTTATCTCAAGCGTAATCCGCACCATATAGATATATGGAAGAGAGGCTGGCAACACAATGAAGCACCAAGCCTTGCGCGAATGCTCAATGAAATTGCGAGTGAAAAATTTACCGGCATTGGAGCGGATTTTACCAAGCCATTCAATAGCATTTTACACGGCAAACCGGACAGTGCAATATGGAGTCTCACGCCTATTGACGAAGACAAAATAGGACATGGTGCTTCCAAGAATCTGGACAATCCAGCACTTTGTGATGATGTTTGTATTCAATCTGCCGCATGGCTTACGGTTGTTGTGGCTATGATGTCTGCTTACTTCCCTGATAATTTTTCAATCTGAGAAATGTATCTTGGTGCAGACGCTTTTGCTCGGCAAGGAGAACACAAATGCTAACCACACTTGAAAAACCCGTCAAGGCGCTGCCCACTCCGCCCGTTGCCTCGCGCCGGATGACTTACGAGGAGTTTTTGGACTGGGCGGACGAGGATACCTACGCCGAATGGGTGGACGGAAAGGTGGAGCGGATGAGTCCGGCCAGCGTGAAGCATCAGGATATTTCTTTGTTTCTGTCGCGTGTTCTGGCAGAGTTTGTGGACGAAGCGGACGCGGGCAAGGTGCTGACTGCGCCGTTTCAGATGAAGCTGGAAGCTTTGCGGCGGGGGCGGGAGCCGGACCTGCTGTTTGTGGCGAAAGAGCGGCTTTCGCTGCTGAAAGGCAGCTTTCTGGACGGCCCCGCCGACCTTGCCGTAGAGATTATCTCGCCGGAAAGCGCCCTGCGGGACCGGGGCGCGAAGTATGCCGAGTACGAAGCCGGGGGCGTGCGCGAATACTGGATTATTGACACCGACGCCCACCGGGCGGACTTCTTTGTGTTGGACGCCGAGGGGCGCTATCAGCGGGCGCGGGAAGACGCGGCGGGCCGGTACGACAGCGCCGTTCTGCCGGGTTTCTGGATCAAGCTAGGCTGGCTGTGGCAGACCCTACTGCCCACAGTTCGGCAAGTTTTGAGAGAGTAGGAGGCGGGATGACGGAGCGGGGGCGGGCGCGGAGGAGCCGTGGGATTGAAATCCTCGGCTCTGAGGCGCGGACGCCGAGTGTCCACCTGCGTGGACAAAGATTAGGGCTTGTGACTTACTCTGCTCCTTCTCCGCGAAGGCGGAGAATTGGCGTCTTCGCCTCACAGCCGAGGATTTCAATCCCACGGCTCCTCTAGCTCACGGCTATCGGAAGCCATTTCGTGACAATCAAGGAGGAAACGATGCTGAAAAACAAGCTGTGCGTGTGTGTCCATTTCGTGTGGGCTACCTGGGACCGTACCCAGCTGATTACGGACGACATCGAGCGCGGCGTGTATCGCTATATCAAGACGGTTTGCGGAGACGACAAGTGCGAGGTGCTGGCTTTGGGCGGGATGCCGGACCACGTTCACCTGCTAGTGCTGCTGTCCAGCACAGTCACGCTGGCCGATTTGATGAAACACGTCAAAGGCGGCTCCTCGCGGTGTGTCAGCACCGAACTGAGGCCCGGCACTTGGTTTGCCTGGCAGGGCAGCTATGGCGCGTTTTCTGTCAGTCGGCGCGACATCGCCAGGACGGTACAGTATATTGAGTGTCAAAAGCAGCATCATTCGGGAGGAACTCTCTGGCCCAGTGCGGAAGAGAGTGGCGAGTATTTTGACTGATAGTTTGACTGATAACTGATGTCACGCACTACTCCCTAGAAGAGCCGTGGGCCAGATAGAAGAGCCGTGGGACTGGAAGTCCTCGGCTGTGCGGCCTGCGGCCAAGTCTCCACCTGCGTGGAGAAGGAATAGACATCGCTCATTGGCTTTATCTTTGTCCACTTAATTCTTTGTCCGCGAAGGCGGACACTCGGCGTCTGCGCCTCACAGCCGAGGACTTCCAGTCCCACGGCTCTTCTATCTGGCCCACGGCTCTTCTATCTGGCCCACGGCTCTTCTAGGGCGGTAGTGTGTAACGTCATCTGATAACTTGACTGACAGTTTGATTAACCGAAGGAACCATATACAATGACACAAGCGGAAGTTTTAATTCAGGCGCTGCCGTATATCAAGCGGTATGCGGGGCAGACCGTCGTGGTCAAATACGGCGGGGCGGCGATGCTCGACGACGCGCTCAAAGCCGCCGTCATGCAGGACATTGTGCTGATGCTGTCGGTCGGCATCACGCCTATTTTAGTACACGGGGGCGGGCCGGAAATCAGCGAAGCGATGCAGCGCATGGGCAAAGAGCCGCAGTTTGTCGGCGGTCTGCGCGTCACCGATGCCGAGACGATGGAGATTGTGGAGATGGTGCTGGCGGGCAAGACCAACAAAGGCATCGTCGCGCTCCTCAATCAGCAGGGGGCGCTGGCCGTGGGACTGTCTGGCAAAGACGGCAATTTGATTATCGCCGAGCGCGAGACCACCAAAGGCGACATCGGCTTTGTCGGACGGGTCACGCAGATCAACCCGGCGCTCATCCACACGCTCACAAGCGCGGGCTACGTGCCCGTCATCTCTACCGTGGCCGTCGGTGCGGGCGGGGAAAGCTACAATGTCAACGCCGACACCGTGGCCGGGGAGCTGGCCGCTGCTTTGGGCGCGGCGCGTCTCGTAATGATGACCGATGTGGCGGGCATCTTTCAGGATTTCGCGGACCCCGACACGCTCATCCGCGAGATGAGCGCCGCCGACGCCCGGCAGCTTATCACCGATGGCAGCGTGGACCGGGGCATGATCCCCAAAGTGGAAGCCTGCGTCATTGCCGTGCGCGGCGGGGTGGGCCGGGCCACGATCATTGATGGCCGTCAGCCCCACTCCCTGCTGATGGAGCTGTTCACCGACGAGGGACAGGGGACAATGATTCGGTAGGAAGAGGCCCGCCCCTAATTCTGGGGAGCCAGATTAGGAGAGGAACGGAACCCGTAGGGGCGCTGCTTGCTGCGGCCTTCTTGCCCTCTTTGTCTTTGTCTAGCTCCCCCAGAATTGGGGGCGGGGGGGCGATCTTCGCACAGAAAGCAAATACCATGACAACTGCGACACTCGATAGACCCACGGCGGACGCTTACACCCTGGACACCACCACCGGCCACATCGCGCCTGCCGTGGACGACGCCGAAATCAAGCATCTGGACGACGAATATCTGCTCCACGTCTACGCCCGCCTGCCGATTACGATTGTGCGGGGGCAGGGCATGCGCGTCTGGGACGCGGGCGGCAAAGAATATCTGGACTTTCTGGCGGGCATCGCCGTCAACACGCTGGGCCACTGCCACCCCCGACTGGTTCAGGCCATTCAGGCGCAGGCGGCGACGCTGATCCACACATCAGGCTACTACTACACCGTGCCGGTCGCCAAGCTGGCCGAAAAGCTGGTGTTGGTCAGCGGCATGGACCGGGCGTTTTTCTGCAACTCCGGGGCCGAAGCCAACGAATGTGCGCTGAAGATCGCCCGCAAGTACGGTAAAGTCCACGGCGGGGCAAGTAAATACGGCATTGTCGCCGCGCAGAAGTCGTTTCACGGGCGCACCCTGGCAACGGTCACCGCCACCGGGCAGCCCAAGTATCAGGAGCCGTTCCTGCCGCTGCTGCCGGGCGTCTCGCACGTCCCCTACAACGACATTGCGGCCCTCGAAGCCGCCGTCACGGACGACACCTGCGCCGTGCTGCTGGAGCCGGTGCAGGGCGAAGGGGGCGTCTACCCCGCGCACAAGCTGTACCTGGAAGCCGCCCGCGCCCTCTGCGATAAGCATAATGCCCTGCTGATTATCGACGAAGTGCAGACCGGCATCGGGCGGACGGGGAAATGGTTCGCGTATGAGCATTACGGCGTCGTCCCCGACATCCTGACGTCCGCCAAAGCCCTCGGCGGCGGCTTCCCCATCGGCGCGTGCCTGGCGCGGGGCGAAGCGGCCACCACGCTGGTTCCCGGCGACCACGGCAGCACCTACGGCGGCAATCCGCTGGCCTGCGCCGCCGCCCTGTCCGTGCTGGAAACCGTGGAAGACGAGCATCTCATCGCTAACGCTCATGCGATGGGCGCGTACTTCGTGCATCGCCTGAATGAGCCGAGCTTCCGTGCCAAACTCAGAGACATCCGCGCCCTGGGCCTGATGATCGGCGTGGAGCTAGTCGCCCCGGACGCCAAGCGTGTCATGCTGGAATCCATGGAGCGCGGCCTGCTGCTGAGCGCCATCGGCGACCACACCCTCCGTATCGTCCCGCCGCTGATTATCACGCCCGCTGACATCGACGCCGCTTTGGAGATTTTAGCGGCGGTGGTGTAGCAGAGAGAAAAGATCGCTTGTGCGGGGTGGGGAAATGAGGGGCAATACGACGGCATAAATGCCGTCGCTGGGGGGCGCAGACGCTGGGAACCCGCCTGCGCGGGTCAGCAGGAAGCCACGGGTTAAAACCCGAGGCTGTCAAAAGCCCACCGTGCCGGGCACGTAAGAGAAAGACAACGGGCGCGTTCTCCGGTTTTCTCTTTCCGGTTCCCCCATTATTGGGGGCTAGGGGGTCCTATATCTTACTCTTGTGTCCCCTGGACACTGGGCTTTTCCGAGCCTCGGGTTTCAACCCGTGGCCTCTGTCTTACGCCTGCCTATCTGATGCCCTTACCCTCGGGGAATTGCCCTTTCAAAGCATGGGGGTTCAGCCCCGTGTATCCTCTAAAGGAGCCGTATCATGTGGAAGTCAAAACCGCCCAGCCTGCCGGAGCCGACCCCGCCCACGCCGCCGCCTGTTCTGGGTCTGGGCGAAAAAGAGCGGCAAGAAAACGGGCGTATCTCAGAGCGGACGCCTACATTTCGTATTGCCCACGGAATTATCGCGCAGGCGCTTCGGGAGCAAGCCGCGCAAATCCGGCTGACCCCACAGGGCGACAAAACAGACGTGGACTATCTGGTCAATGGGGAGTGGCAGACAACTATGCATATCCCCCATCAGAATGTGCCCGGCCTGTTTGCAACATTCAAGGAACTGGCCGGTCTGCCCGACTGGAAACACCGGATGGCCTTACAAGGGCTGATTGCGGTTCGCCGTGACAGCATAGACTACGATATAATTGTCTTTGTGACCCCAACCCGGCAGGGCGAGATGATTTTGATGCGAATTGATACACCCGGCGCAGACACCGGAGTAAGCTCCGAGAACAACATACTATGAACACGCAAACCACCTACCCGCAGCGCATGGCCCCGCCCACTAAGGGCCGCTCCGACCTGTACGACATTCTGGGCGAGACGCGCCTGCGCGGGCGGGATATTCTCGGCATTGAAACACTGACGCAGGACGAGATACTCCTGCTGCTGGATGTCGCCATGCGCCTGAAAGCCCACAAGTTTGACGAGACGCAGACGCTGTTTGCCAAAGGGCAGACCCTCGCCATGCTCTTTGAGAAGCCGTCGCTCCGCACCCGCGTCACGTTTGAAGCGGGCATGACGCAGCTTGGGGGCCATGCGATCTATTTAGAGGGCCGATTAGGCGTGCGCGAGACCGTCCCCGATGTCGCCCGCAACCTGGAACGCTGGATCGACGGCATCATGGCGCGGACGTTCGACCATCAGGCCGTCCTGGAGCTGGCCGAGTACGCCCAAATCCCGGTGATCAACGGCCTGTCCGACCGGGAGCATCCGTGTCAGGCGCTGGCCGATTTCCAGACCCTGGCCGAGCGGTTCGGCGGCCTCCAAGCCCTGCCGGGGTTGACGCTTTCGTATGTCGGCGACGGCAACAATGTGGCCCACTCGCTGATGCTGCTGGCCGCCAAAGTCGGCACGCACTTCCGCCTGGTTTGCCCGGAAGGCTACGAACCCGACGCCGCCCTCTGGCAGACCGCGCTGGGCTTCGCCGCCGAAACCGGGGCAACCCTCACGCTGACCCACGACCCCGCCGCCGCCGCCCGCAATGCCGACGCCGTCTATACCGATGTCTGGGCCTCGATGGGGCAGGAAGACGAGACCGCCAAACGCGCCGTCATCTTCGCCCCGTTCCAGGTCAATGCGGCTCTCCTGGCCCACGCCAAACCGGGCGCCCTGGTCATGCACTGCCTCCCGGCGCATCGGGGCGAGGAGATCACCGCCGATGTTCTGGACGGCCCGCACTCGGTGGTGTTCGACGAGGCCGAAAACCGCCTCCACGCCCAGAAAGCCGTGCTGGCGCTGGTGCTGTAGGGGGATGTTGAAAGAGAACAACCCGAAAGAGCATCCCGGATTGGAAATCCGGGTCTGTAGAGAGTAAATGTCCACCTGCGTGGACACCGGAAAATTACAGCAGGCTTGTCTTCTGTCCGCGAAGGCGGACATTTGTTTTCTAAAGCCCTGGATTTCCAATCCGGGGGCTGGGTTTGCGTCATATCGCGGCATAATATAAACGCAACATCACGGAGTTCACGCACAACCACGGAGGGAACATGGCACATAGTTACGCCCGTTTGTTTTACCATTTTATCTGGGCCACCTGGGACCGGACGCCGTTGCTCACCGGCGAAGTTCAGCAGCAGGCATATTTGCTGATGAAGCACCAATGCGAGACGCTCGGCGTTACGCTGCACGCGATTGGCGGCGTAGAAGACCATGTGCATCTGCTGGTGACGCTGCCGCGCACGGTCTGCGTCTCCACGTTCGTGAAGACTGTCAAAGGCGGCTCCTCGCGGGCGCTCAATCAGGCATTTGCCCGCCCCGCATGGCACTTCAAATGGCAGGGCCGGTACGGAGTGCATACCGTCAGCCCCTCGCAGATTCGCCTGATACTGCGCTATGTAGAAAACCAGGAAGCCCATCATGCCGACAGTCGCCTGTGGCCGTCCAGCGAACGCATTGACGAAGACGATTGACGTTTTCACCGCCCGTCACAGTCTTCTGTCCGCGAAGGCGGACATTTGCTCTCTAAAGACCCGGATTTCCAATCCCGGAATGCCCGGCCAACGCGCCCGGCCAACGCGCCCGGCCAACGCGCCCGGCCAACGCGCCCGGCCAACGCGCCCGGCCAAACGCTTTCGCTGAAATTTGACGCTCGTATTTGACACACAAAGGAAATCACTATGCCTAAGACAGTTGTTCTCGTTTATTCCGGCGGCCTCGACACGTCCGTCGCCATTCCCATGATGCGCGAAGATTACGGCTTCGAGCGGATCGTCACCGTCACCGTCGATGTCGGCCAGCCTGCCGAGGATGTCCAGAGCGCCGAAGAGCGGGCGAAGGCGATGGGAACCGAGCATTACACCGTGGATGCCAAAAAAGAGTTCGTGGAAGAGTACTGCTGGCCCGCCGTCAAGGCCAACGGCGACTACCAGGGCTACCCGCTGTCTACCGCCATTGCCCGGCCCCTGATTGGCCTGAAAGCCGTCGAGATCGCAAAGCAAGTGGGCGGCGATGCCTTCTGCCACGGTTGCACCGGCAAGGGCAATGACCAGTTTCGGATTGAGTATGTCATGCGGGCGCTCCTGCCGGACACCCCAATTATCGCCCCCATGCGTGAGCATAACTACACGCGCACGGAGGAAATCGAGTACGCCCGCGTCAAGGGCATTCCCATCTCGGTGAGCGCCGACAAAATCTGGTCCATCGACGAAAACCTCTGGGGCCGCTCCATTGAAGGCGGACACTTAGAGGAGCCGAATTATGCGCCGCCGGAAGAGATTTTCCAGTGGACCAAAGGCATTGAAAACGCCAACCCTGGCCCGCAAATGCTGACGATTGGCTTTGAGAACGGCGTCCCGGTGTCTTTAGACGGCACGGCGCTGGACGGCCTTTCTTTAGTCACGCAGCTCAACAAAATCGCCGGGGATAATGGGGTGGGGCGGGTGGACATCATGGAAGACCGGCTGCTCGGCCTGAAAGTGCGCGAAAACTACGAATGCCCGGCGTCCACGGTTTTGATCAAAGCCCACCACGCTTTAGAATCTCTGGTGGCGACGGCGGCGGAGCGCAAGTTCAAGACCCTGACCGACCAGCAGTGGGGCGAGCTGGCTTATTACGGCCTGTGGTTCGACCCGCTCAAAGACGACCTGGAAGCCTTCACGGAGAAAATCCAGGAGCGCGTCACGGGCACGGTCACCCTGCGCCTGTTCAAGGGAAGCTGCGTCGTCGTCGGCCGCGCCTCCGACTGGGCCTTGTACAACGAAGATTTGGCGTCGTTTGACTCCAAGACCTTTGACCAAAGGCTGTCCGTCGGCAACGTCCAGACCCACGGGATGCAGTCCCGGATGTATTGGGCCTTGAAAGAAAAGCACGGGAAGTAGATTATCCCAAATCTGGTATACTATTATGGATGATGAAATCGTCAAGCCGCTTGAGTTTGTCGGGTCCTCACGGAAAGATTTGAAGGCGATGCCAAGTGCCGTCCGCCGGGCATTTGGCACCGCCCTATTTTTAGCACAGTCAGGAGAGAAGGCGGACAACGCCAAGCCGCTCAAAGGCTTTCGCGGCGCAGGCGTTTTAGAACTGGTCGAAGACTACGACACAGACACTTACCGCGCCGTTTACACGGTGCGCTTTGCGGAAGTGGTTTATGTTTTGCACATTTTCCAGAAGAAAAGCCGAACAGGAATTGCGACCTCAGCCCGTGATTTAGACTTGATTGCAACACGCTTAAAAAGAGCGGAGGAAATGTATGCCGACCGAAATGCTTCTTGAGAACGAGGAAGAAATTGAAGTCACGCCCAGTTGTGGCAATGTCTTTGCTGACCTTGATTTGCCTGACCCGGAACTGCTGCTGGCAAAAGCCAAGCTTTGCGTAAAAATCAGTCGTATTATGAGGGAGCGCCATCTGACGCAAGCTAAAGCCGCCAAGCTGATGGGCCTGACCCAGCCCAACGTCTCCGACCTGCTCCGGGGGCGCCTGGACGGCTTCACACTGGACCGCCTGTTCCGCTGCCTGGACGCGCTGGGGCAGGAAGTAGAAATCATCGTCCGCCCCAAGCAGGCGGCGCAAACTGCGGCCTGAACGCGGGGCTGGCCGCCCGCAACAATACATGGTAGATTACGGAACCGATTTTTACTGCAAACTCAGCTCGTACCGCCGGGAAATGCTCTTCTGGAATGGTCGGGCTACCTGGAAAACCACAGGGATGCACGTTCCCGGCGGCATCCGGCGCGGCAAGGTAGTTCGGGGCCGTCGCCCGCACCCGGCCTACTATCGCGGACGGCGGGTTCATGTCGCGTACTATCGAAACTATATCGCGCTGCGGCTCACCCCGAACGGGAAAGCGTGCTGCTGGCAGGACCGCTTTGGGTCTATGCTGCCTGCCAATGTCGGGCAGATGGGTGTCCGTACTTACAATGACCTTGACCCAAATGGAACATGGGCATGGGGCGGCCTGTACGACTATCAAGTGCCTTACGTCAGGCCGATGTGGGCAAAGTGGGCGTACAAATGGGAGTGGGAGGCGGCTAACGCGAATACGGCTGCTCAATCACAAGGCCGGGGATGTGGCGGAAGTGTTTGCGGTTGAAGGTGCAGAGCGGGGCATGGAGGCTCAGGGCGGTGGCGGCAATCAGCGTGTCAATCAGGCCGACGCCCTGCGACAGATGCAGGAGGCGGAAATTGCGAACAGCTTCAAGACATTCAAGGTCGTTCGGCCAGATAAGCGGGAAAGTTTCCGTAAGCTGATCTACGGCCAAAGTCTGCTGTGTGTTTTGTGCGGCTTGATACAGCTCCATGAGGGCGTGCCCCGGTAGAGCAAGCATTCCAGGCCGCACAGATTGATACCAGGCGAGAGCGGGCGGAAAGCCGCGCTGAAGGTCGATCATCACGTCGGTATCAAGAAGTCGCACTTTGTTTGTCAGTTCGCCGTCGGTCATTTTTTAGTGATCCTTTTTAGTGACCTCGGTAATCGGCCCGCGCCCGCATGGCTTGAACATACTCGGTGCTGTCCGCATATTTTTTGCCGGGGCCAATGTCTTTGTACTGCTCGGCCCAAACTTCAAAGCAGCCGTGTTCTTTCCAGTAGGCAATCGCTTCCGCGCCGCTCATTGCGGTGGGTACACTGCCTTTGACAAAGGGATAGCCTTCGGGTTCGGGCAGGTCTGCATTCTCCGCGTTTTCTGCTTTTTTTGTTTTGGTGTCCATATTTTTATTATATCACAAAGCACCCAAAAAACAGGTGTGCCTGAAAGGTTCGTATGTCTTCTTCATCTTCATCTGCGCCGAAGCTCTGGGCCGGGCGGTTTGCCGAGGAAACCGATGCGCTGGTGCATCAGTTCAATGCCAGTCTGCGCTTTGACCGCCGCCTGTGGCCGGTCGATATTGCAGGCAGTATCGCCCATGTGAAAATGCTGGGAGAGTGTGGAATAATCGCCCAAGCTGACGCTGACACCATTCAGACCGGGCTGGAAGCGTTGGCCGAGGATTTAAAATCGGGGGCGGACACGCTGCCGGAAGACGCCGAAGACGTGCATATGGCCGTGGAAACCCGGCTGACCGAGCGGCTGGGGCCGGTGGCGGGGAAACTCCACACTGCCCGCTCGCGTAATGATCAGGTGGCGACGGACCTGCGGCTCTATACGCGGGAGGCGCTGGACGGTCTGAAGGGGCGCATTCTGGCCCTGCAAGGCACTCTTGTCACACACGCGGAGGCGCATCGGGACACGCTGCTGCCGGGGATGACCCATTTGCAGCACGCACAGCCCGTTAGGCTGGCCCATCACCTGCTGGCGTACTTCTGGATGCTGGACCGCGACGGGGAGCGGCTGGCGCAGGCGCGGGCGCGGGTGAATGTGCTGCCCCTCGGCGCGGGGGCGCTGGCGGGGACGACGTTTCCGATTAACCGGGAGCGGGTAGCAGAACTTCTGGGATTTGACGGCCTCTGCGAGAATAGCCTCGACGCCGTCTCGGACCGGGACTTTGTGATTGAAACACTGGCCGCGCTGTCTTTAGTGATGCTGCACCTGTCGCGGCTGTGCGAAGAATTGATTTTGTGGAGTACGCCGGAGTTTGGCTGGGCCAAAATGGGGGACACTGTCACCACGGGCAGCTCTATCATGCCGCAGAAAAAGAACCCGGATGTGGCCGAGTTGGTGCGCGGCAAAACCGGGCGCGTGGTCGGCGATTTGGTCAGCCTCCTGATGACCCTGAAGGGCCTGCCCCTGGCCTACAACAAGGATATGCAGGAAGACAAAGAGGCCCTGTTTGACGCCCTGGACACCGCCGATGTGTGCCTGGCGGTTATGGATACGCTCTTGCGGCACACCGAGTTTGACGCCGGGCGCATGGCGGCCTCGCTGCATGGGGACTTCTCGACGGCAACCGATCTGGCGGACTACTTGGTGCGGCAGGGCCTGCCGTTCCGGCAGGCGCATGCAGTGATCGGCAAAATTGTCGGCGACTGCGTGCGAACCGGGCGCGTGCTGGAAGACCTGACGGCACAAGAGTTAGTGACGGCCTCGCCGCTCTTTGAGGGAGTGGACCCCGCCGCGCTGGTCAGCCCGCGTGGCAGCGCCGATGCCCGCAGGGCGCGGGGCGGCACAGGACGCGAGGCGGTAGAAGCACAGCTTATGAAGGCGAAGGACAGAACGCTTGATCCAAAAACTACTGATCCAAAAATTACTGATCCAAAAACTACAGCTTAACAGTGAAAGCCGCTACGCCGTCGCATTTGGCCTGCTGGCCGCTGTGACCGGCGTACTGGCGGGCGGCACGCTCCCGGCGATGATTGCGCTGGGGGCGCTGTTCGCCGCGCTCTATCTGACGGCGGAAAGCCGGGGCTGGCTGCGGGCGTCGCCGAATGGCCGGACGGGGCGTGACTACGGGGTGACACTGGGGTTTGCGGTTTTGGTGACGGCCTTTGTGTACCTCACCGGCGGCCTGCGCTCGCCGATGCCGTGTGCGCTGTACCTGCCGGTCCTGCTGGCGGCGCTCTGCTACGGCCTGCGCGTGGGGCTGACGGCGGCGGCGGGCATGATTGGCGTGGCGGCAGTGCTGGCAATGGACGGCCATCTGCCGGGCGCGGGACCGTCGCACAAGGCGCTTGCCATTGGCCTGAGCTTTCCCGTGATTGCTGTGTTTGGCGCGGCCCTGCGGGCGCAGATGGAGCGCCGCCTGAGCCTGCTGGACACGGAAAAAGAGAACCTGTCGGTGCAGCTTGATATGTCGCAGATGATGGAATCGGCGTTTGATTTAGATATGACGCTGAATTTGATTCTGCTCAACATTCAGGAGCATTTTTCCTGCGCGGTCTGTGCGGTGTATCTGAAAAGCCGCGACGGCAAAACCCTGGAGCTGCGGGCGGCCAGCGGCTCCCGCCGCCCGGTCGGTCTGCTGCCGTCGCTGCCTTTGCGGGAAGCGTTTCGGGGCGGCCTGCCCATGCCGGGCGAGAACGGCGTCCGTGCCTTTCAGGCAAGCGATACCGCCGCAAACAGCGATCCCTCTTCGGTTCTGTTTCAGATTGACAAGACCACCGCCTCGTTTGTCTGCCTGCCGCTGGCGAGCGTGGAAGTGGTGCTGGGAATGCTCTACATCAGTGCCGACGAAGCGCCGGGACTGTCTGCCAAAGAGGTGACGCGCCTGGAGCAGCTTGCGGCGCGGGCCGTGTTCCCCTTGCAGCGGGTGCTGGTGCAGCAGGACTTCCGCTCGATGGCTTATAGCGATGCGATGACGGGCCTGGACAACTTCCGGCAGTTTGAAGAGACGCTAACCGATGAGCTGCTCCGCGCCGAGCGTTACGAGCGGCCTCTGTCGGTGATTTTGCTGGACATCGACCACTTCAAGTCGTTCAACGACACACGCGGGCATCAGGCGGGCGATGCGCTTCTCGGTCAGCTTGGCGTGGTGCTGCGAAATGCCCTGCGGAACGTGGACCGGCCCGCCCGCTACGGCGGCGAGGAGTTTGTGATTATCTGCCCGGAAACCGGCTCCGAGGAAGCGCTGCTAATCGCCGAGCGTATCCGCGTGGCCGTGCAGAACACGCCGTTTATCCTGCCCGGCAAAGACGGCGGCGCGGCGGACACAGCCCGTGTGACCGTGAGCCTGGGCTGTGCGACTTTCCCGCGTGATGCCCGCGCCGACCGCGATCTGGTCAAACGCGCCGATCTGGCTTTGTACGCCGCCAAAGGCGCAGGCCGCAACTGTGTCCGTGCCTACGTGGGCAGTGACACAGAGGCAGTCGCGGCAGGCTGAGTGGAACTTATTCCGGCGCTTTCGGGTAAAGTGGGCTATGACAAGGCGCGGGCGGTTTCTGTGGGCGGCCCTGCTGCTCTGGCTGATCAGTATGGGCGGCGTTTCTCCGGCCCTGCCGCTTTCCTGCTGCCTGCCGCCCGCTGCTTCGGCGACTGCCTCGCCGCGCATGGCCTGCTGCGTGCCGCCCGCCGGGCTGTCTGCGGTTCCCCTTTGCTGCCGGATGCTGCCGCGTGTCATCCTCGCGCCCACTAGTTCTTCCGCTGTTCCTGTCCCCGTGTTTGCCCTCCTCCCTTTGCCTGCTGTCCTGAGTGTCCCCGCGCCTGCCGGGCTTGCCGGTGCGCGTCTGCCGGAAGCGCGGGCGGTGTGGGCCGAGCCGCCTTCCTGCGAACGCGGGCCGCGTGGTCCCCCTGTGGTTTCCTGAACCCGCGCCCCCTCGGGCGGCGATTCTTCTGCTACGGCTCTTTGAATTCAGATTAAACTCAGGAAACCTTCCCATGAAACTGCTCTTTACTTTGGCTGCCCTCGCGGCGGCCCTGACCTTCGGCGGCGTGTCCGCTTCTGCCGCCCCGGCGGCGCACGCGGTCAAGCCCGCGCACGTCAAAGTGGCTGCCGTTCAGCCCGCCGCTCCGGCCTGCTGTGCGGGCGGCGACTGCTGCAAAGGCGGCTCGTGCTGCGCGATGCCGGGTTGCTGCGCGGCGGACGGCTCCTGCTGCGACCCCGCCACCGGTGTCTGCCCCGCCGCCTGCGGCTGCCCCGGCATGAGTGCTGGAATGGCCTGCTGCGCCCGCTGACGGCTTCTCTGAAAGCGGCCCGCTTCCCCCACGGGAAGCGGGCCTTTTTTGCGCCTTTGAGCGTCGTTTTTCTTGACAGCGGCTATCAAATATGCTATAATACTATCAACATTATTGCCCGCTGACACCCTGACTTTGTGTAAGATTTTTTGTAAAGGACACCCGATGGCAGACGAAGAAATTTCCCCCTCCGATTTGACCCCTGACACGGCTTTGGACGCGGCTTCTGAGACCCCCGGCGACGCCCCCGCTGGCGAAACCGCGACCGGCCTGATGACCCTGCCCTCCGCGCAGTCCGCCGGGCGCGAAGTGCTGAACGTCAGCATTGAAGACGAAATGCGGCAGTCGTATCTCGACTACGCCATGTCCACCATCATCGCCCGCGCCCTGCCCGACGTGCGCGACGGCCTCAAGCCCGTCCACCGCCGGATTTTAATGGCAATGAGCGACCTCAACCTTACCCCCGCTGGACAGCACCGCAAAAGCGCCAAAATCGTCGGGGAGTGCTTTGTGGCGGGAACCCTTGTTTCTACCCCGCGTGGCCTGACCCCGATTGAGGACCTGAACACCGGCGACACCGTCTACACCCAGACCGGCGTTCAGCCCGTGACGCAGGCTTACGTCATGCCTGCCCAGCCGCTCCGTGAAGTGATGTTCGAGAACGGCGCGACACTGCGCTGTACACCCGGTCAGCAGTTCAAAGTCTGGACTGCCGATTTAAAGCCAATCTGGAAAACCGCCGATGAGCTGACAGCAGGCGAATATGTGGTTGCACGTTCCGCCGCACCCACAACATCGGAATTCGTCAAAACGAACGGTATCACTGTTGACAAAGACATTGCTTATATGCTTGGTTTCTTCCTGGCTGATGGGTGGGTTGATCGAGACCGCGAGAGGGGATATGACCGCCTCAGTTTTGCCTGTTCGGACATCGCAGTTATCGAAAAGCTGCAAAGCATTCTCTGCCGAAAGTTTGATGTGAACGCTTCTCTAGGGCTGAAAGACGGTTTGCACACTCTGCGCGTTCACAGCACTGGTGTCAACAACCAGATTATCGAGGCGTTTGGCTTGCAGGACAAGCTAGCTGGCAATATCACTTTGCCAACAGCCATTCGCCAATCACCTCCTGCCGTCATCTATTCTTTCCTCGCTGGATTTATAGATGGAGATGGTTCTATTCACACTGACCGAAATGTGTGTGTGTTGACCAGTATCAGCCAGCAATTCTTGCATGGGGTGCAAACGCTTGCCCAGAGTTTGGGTATTCACAGCACCCTTTATTCTTATGCTCCGAACAATTCAACTTTCGCGGGCAAAGCAGCACAAGAGCGTCAGCCGTATTATGCTCTGGAAATCCGTAGTCAGTCATTCCACAAGCTGGCCTCAAACCTGCCTTTGTGTCATGCTGGAAAGAGTGCGCGTGTTACGTGCCATCAATCAGACCGAAAGTTAGGGGCTGAAAAAGCACAGCTTATTCCTCACCTGGGCAAAGTAATTTTGACTGAGTTCCAACAGCGTCATCTCGGGGGCGGATGGTATGCCACATCATCTGGAAAAAAAATTCGCTCTGGGTTGAAATACGCCAATGGTTCTAAACTCCGTTACTCAGCGGATTTAGCGGAACATTTTCAAGTTTATGCGTCCAGCCTTGACGCTTTGGGAATTCGCGCAAAATTAGAAGCGTTGGAGTCCCCCCTCGCGCCTCTCGTTCGTGAACTAACCCGCGACGGTATCTCCTTTGCGCCGGTGAAGTCCGTTCAGGAAGTCGCCGCTGAAGTGACCTATGACATTCAGGTGGCCGAGGAGCATGAGTTTATCGCTAACGGCGTTCTTGTGCATAACTGCATGGGCAACTATCACCCGCACGGCGACGCGGCTCTGTATGCGACAATGGTGCGTATGGCGCAGGACTTCAATATGCGCTATATCCTTGTGGACGGGCAGGGAAACTTCGGCTGTTTTACCGGCGACACTCAAATCAAGCTTCTGGACGGCACCGAAAAATCGTTTGCAGAACTAGCAAAGCTGCCTGCGGACGAAGTATTCCACGTTTACTCTGTGAACGCAGACGGGCAGATTGTTGTCGGCGAAGGCCGCCACGCCCGGATCACCCGCAAGGGCGCGGACCTCGTGGAAGTGACTCTGGATAACGGTGAGCGCATCCGGTGTACGCCTGATCACCGCTTCCTGCTCCGAAGCGGCGTCTACAAAGAGGCACAGCACCTAACCCCGCAGGACAGCCTCATGCCAGGCTATTTTGATACGGCAGGTTTGCAGCAGGGTCAGAACAGTGTTTCCGCTGCGCCGGAACAGTGCAGTCATCGCACTCTTGCCGTGCGGCAGGTCGCAGAAACAGCCGATGTTTACGATATCACGGTAGACGAGTATCACAACTTCCTGCTGACAAGCGGCGTGTTTGTCCACAACTCGATTGATGCAGACCCACCGGCGGCACAAAGATACACGGAGGCTCGGATGGCACCGTTTGCAATGGAGATGCTGCAGGACCTGGACCGGGAAACCGTGGACTGGGTGGAGAACTATGACCAGACGCGGCGGGAGCCGACGGTGCTGCCGTCGAAGTTCCCGCACCTGCTTTGCAACGGCGGGTCGGGCATCGCCGTCGGCATGGCGACCAATATCCCGCCCCAGAACCTGCGCGAAGTGGTCGACGGCGCGGTGCATCTCTTGGACCATCCTGAAGCCACGACCGAAGACCTGATGGAGTTTATCAAGGGGCCGGACTTCCCGACCTCCGGGCTGATCCTCGGCACGAAAGGCATTCGGCAGGCGTATGCCACCGGGCGCGGGTCGGTCATCATGCAGGCACGGACGTCGATTGAGCCGATAGAAAACGGGCGCAATCAAATCGTCATCACGGAGCTTCCGTATCAGGTCATCAAATCGCGGCTGATTGAGCAGATCGCTGATCTGGTCAAGCAGAAGAAGATTGAAGGCATCGCAGACCTCAACGACTATTCGGACCGGAACGGGATGCGGGTCGTGGTCACGCTCAAGCGCGAGGCGTACCCGAAGAAAGTCCTGAACTTCCTGCTGAAGCACACGCCTCTGCGCTCGACGTTCGGCGTCAATATGCTGGCGCTTGTCGACGGACAGCCGCGTATTCTGAACCTGAAAGACGCGCTCGGGTTCTTCCTGACCCACCGGCGCGAGGTGATCGTGCGCCGGACGCTCTTTGAGCTGAACAAGGCCAAAGCGCGGGCGCACATTTTAGAGGGCCTGCAAATTGCGCTGGACTTCCTCGATGAGATTATCGCGCTCATTCGGGCTTCGCGGACAGTGGAAATCGCACGCGGCGAGATGATGTCCCGCTTTACGCTCTCGCAGCTTCAGGCCGATGCCATCCTCGCCATGCAGCTTCGGGCGCTCACCGGGCTGGAGCGCGACAAGCTGGAAAACGACTACAAAGAGCTGCTGAAACAGATCGCCTACTACGAGGATATTCTGGCGTCGCCCGCACGGGTGACGGCGATTATCAAGCAGGAAATGAAGCAGCTTCGGGACAAGTACGGCGACGAGCGCCGCACCCGAATCGTGCCGATGGAAGCCGAGGAAATCGGCGACGAGGACCTGATCCCCGAAGAGGAAATGATCGTCTCCATCACCCGCGACGGCTACATCAAGCGCGTGCCCAAAGACACGTTCCCGGACCAGAAGCGCGGCGGCAAGGGCCGCATCGGGGCGTCGATCAAGGAAGAAGACACGATTGAGCATTTGTTTGTGGCTACCACGCACCACTACATCCTGTTCTTCACCGACCGGGGCCGGGTGTATCGCCTGAAAGCCTACGAAGTGCCGCAAACCTCGCGCACCGCAATGGGCACGGCGGTCATCAACCTGCTGAACATTCAGCCCGGCGAGCGCATCACGGCCACCGTGCCGATGAAGCAGTACAAAGAGGCCGAAGGCTACCTGCTGATGGCGACCGAGCGGGGGGAAGTCAAGCGCACGGCCCTGTCCGAGTTCGCCAACCTCCGCAACAACGGCCTGATTGTCTTTGACATCGAAGAAAACGATGCCCTGCGCTGGGTGGCTCACACCTCGGGCGACGACGAGATGATTTTAGTCACCCGCAAGGCGATGTCCATTCGGTTCTCCGAACACGACATCACCCCCCGCTCCCGTGCGGCGGGCGGCGTGCGCGGCATTGTCTTGTCCGAGGCCAAAGATGACTGCATCGTCGGCATGGCGATCGTCGACAATACCCTGGACCTTTTGGTCATCGGCGAGCGCGGCATCTCCAAGCGCACTCCGCTCAAAGACTACCGCATCCAGACACGCGGCGGCAAGGGGATTTTGACAATGGCCCTGTCCGACAAAACCGGGGACATTGTCGATGCTCAGATTGTCAGCGATGAAGACCAGCTCCTGATTATGACGTCGGGCGGCATCACCATCCGCCTGCGTGTCAACGACATCCGCTCGTCAGGCCGCAGCACCCAGGGCGTCAAAGCCATCAACCTCGCCGACGACGACCGCGTCGCCAGCGTCGAGCGCATGATCGAAGCCAAGCTGCCCGCCGAAGAAGTGGTGTAGACTGAGAAATAGGATAAGCGAAAAGGCCCGGCGCGAATGCGCCGGGCCTTTTCTGGTATAATGCCGATAATGACGCAATGGGACAAGTTTCGGCGCAAGCTATTGAGCGGTCAATCTGATAAAAACATCAGCTTCACCGACCTCTGCCGTTATCTGGAGCGCCTGGGCTTCGAAGAACGGAACGACGGCAGCGGGGGCAGCCACAGGGTCTATGACAAAGAAGGCGTCACGGAAATTATCAACCTTCAACCTGCTGGAAACCTCGCCAAGCCCTATCAAGTTAAACAGGTGCGCCGCCTTATCGAAAACTACACTTTGATTGAACCCGAAGATTGAGAAAATCATGGATATTGATCTCATTAACCAGTACCCCATCGTGACCTATTGGAGCGAGGACGACAGCGCTTTTATTGCCGAAATACCTGACCTCCCCGGCTGCCTGTCCGATGGCACTACCGAATCCGAGGCACGGGATAACATTCGGGTCATTGCTCAGGAGTGGATCAATCGGGCGCGTTACCTCGGAAGGGATATTCCCAAGTCCTCCGCCGCCACACGTCAATTAGTTCATGCCTAAAAGCAACCTGCCAATGGCCCGGTGCAAATGCGCCGGTTTTTCTGATGACTGTGCTACCGAATAAAGAGAATGGGACAGTAGCCGAGAGGCACAAGCGGGTCCATTTCCGCATGATCGGTTGTCACGACCGTGCCGAAAAGCCGCTGGGCAAGCGCCAGGCAAAAGGCGTCCGGCAGGGCCAGAGCGTGACTGCCCTTGAACGTCGCCGCGTCCTTCCAGAAAGCCGTGTCTGCGTCTTCGCGTGGAATAATCCCGGCATTCAGCAGCGTTTCTATGACTGCTTCTGCCAAAGCGACTCCTCCCTGGCGAAAAGTCAAGTAGTACACTTCTGTCAAATTAAAGACGTGAGCGAAGCACTCACCCGGATTGTCAGCCAGTATTTGCGACACTCTCGGAGCGCCCGGTTCGGCCTTCAGCCAAGCCATCATAGGGCCAGCATCTAAAATATGGATCACTGATTTGCCTCAGCCTCCTCTTTTTGCTTGTCCTTCTGGCGCTCGCGGTGAAGGTCGTCCACGCTGACCCCTAAGTAGGCAAAACTTCCCTGCGCGGCGAAAATGGCATCACGACGCTTCTGCTCACGGGCTTCCGGTGTCTCTGTCTCCGCAAGGCCGCTGCTCCACTGCGTCGGCATCTGGCTGGTGACAAGCCGCTTTGCCAGCACTGCCGGCTCGGTTCCTGCCTGCCGGGCTATAAAGGTCAGCCACGCCTGCTCGGCGGGCGAAAGATCAATCACTAGGCTCATTAGATTTCTCCTGAGTATCAACAGCGGTCTGCTTGCCAAAGTATACCCGAACGCCTTCTGCCGGGTTAATCCCAGACCCACACTTTTTCTCGCCTTTCCCCCATTTGGCATGACTCCTGCACCTGTAATTTTGTGGTAAAATAACGTAGGGCTGCCTGCTTCTGGCCGCTGCCCGCTTTCATTGTTGTCCGCGCCCAAAGAAGGACCCGCTCCCGTGAACCTCCGCCGCCTGCTTCCGCTCCTCTGCGCCGCCCTCCTGCTGCCCGCCGCCGCCCGCGCCGCCACGCTCAGCGTCCCCGCCCAGTACCCCACCATTCAAGCGGGCGTCAACGCTGCTGTGAGCGGCGACACGGTGCAGGTCGCTGGCGGCACATACACCGGGCCGGGCAACCGGGACATTGACTTCAATGGTAAAAATATCAGTGTTATTTCTTATGATGGCCCGTATAGCACTGTGATTGACTGTGGCGGCTTTTCTTCGAGTGACGGCTCTGGTAACCATCGGGGGTTTTATATCCATAGCGGCGAGACGGCGGCAGTCATCAGTGGGTTCACGGTCAAGAACGGCTATGAATCTTATGTTTCAGGCAGCGGCGCGGGGGGCGGTATCAGCGTTGATCACAGCAGCGCCAATATACAGAACTGTTATCTCACTGGAAACACCGCCAGTTCGGAAGGCGGCGGCCTCTCCAGCAACGCCACAAATGGCAAAATCACAGTGGTGGACTGCTACATTGTCGGCAACACTGCATCACGCGGAGGTGGAATTGAGAACTCCAACTCTGATGGTGGCACAATCACGCTGACCCATTGTATTGTTGACCATAACACAGCCCGGTCTCTTGCAGGCGGAGTCATCAACTTTAACAATGACAGCGGCACAATCGCACTCAACAACTGCTCAATTTCCAACAACACCGCAGCCTACGAAGCAGGAGGAGTTTACAACAGCAATTCCAACGGCGGTACAATTAGTCTCAACGGATGCTCAATTTCTGACAACCTCACTCAAAGCGGAAACGGGGGCGGCATCAGCAACTACAATGGCTATGGTGGCACAGTCAGAAGCGTCAACTGTACGATCACCGGCAATCACGCAGGAAATCAGGGGGGCGGCGTCTCGAACAGCAACTATGGAGGTGGAACAGTCGTTTTAAGTAGTTGCACGCTGGCTCAGAACTTCTCAAATAGTGGAGGAGGCTTGGCCGACATCGGGGATGGCGGTACAACCTTGGCCGTAAATTGTATCTTTTTTGGCAACTCCGGCCAAGAAATTGTAAACAGTTACAGCATGACACCCGCCGCGTTGGTGTCTTACAGTGATATTCAGGGCGGCTACCCCGGCGCAGGCAACATTGATGCCGATCCATTGTTTGTGAATGCTGGCAGCGATGACTTCCACCTGCGGCCTGGTTCTCCGTGTATTGCGGCGGGAACAAATTTCCTTGAGCCGTATACTGATAAAGACGGTAATCGGCGTCCTTTTCCTTCTCCATCCCCTGCAATCGGCGCTTATGAGGTGGTTCCGCCTTTGCCCTCGGTGTCTCATATTTTGTGGGACAACACCAACGGCACGGCATCCGTGTGGACCGTGGGCAGCACAGGCGGCTACACCTTCCACAACTACGGTCCCTATCCCGGCTGGGTGGCGACGGCACTGGCCGAGACGCCGGACGGGAAAACGCATCTGCTGTGGGACCACACGGCAGACCACCAGGTTTCGGTGTGGGATGTGGACGCGCAGGGCGGCTTCACGTTCAAGAACTACGGGCCGTTCGCAGGCTGGGCGGCTGCCAGCATGAGCGCGGGGCCGGACGGCAAGCTGCATCTACTGTGGAACCATCAGCCCGATCAGCAGATGAGCCTGTGGAGCCTCGACAACGCAGCGGGCCTCTACGACCACCGCGAATACGGCCCGTTCCCCAGCTACAGCGCCAAAGCCGTGGCGACCGGCGGCAACGGCGCGACCGAAGTGCTGTGGAACAAGACGGACGGCAGCATCTCGACCTGGCAGGTCAGCCAGACGGACGGCTCTTACCTGCACTATGAGTATGGACCATTTGCGGGGTGGACGGCTAACGCTTTGGCGGCGGGTCCTGACGGGCTGGCATCGATTGCGTGGAGCAGCACGGACGGAACGCAGTCGCTGTGGAGCGCCGACTTTGCCGTGCAGGGCTACAGCTTCGTCAACTACGGCCCCTATGCGGGTTGGTCGGTGACAAACGCGGCGGTGGGGGCGGACGGGGTGCGCCGCCTGCTGTGGAACCATGCGCCGGATGGGATGGCGTCGCTATGGACGGTGGACGGGGCGGGCGGCTTTGCGGCCAAGAACTACGGGCCGTTTGCCGGATGGAGCGCCGTCTCTTTGAGCGCCAGCCAGTAAAAGAAAAAGGCCCGGCGCAGATGCGCCGGGCCTTCTTTTCTGCGGCTAGTCTTCCACCACTTCGCGGATGCGCCGCTCCAAGACATCCAAATCCAGGCCGCCCTCGTCGCGGGCAATGCGCCGCACCGTGGCATTGACACTGCCCAGGTCTTGCAGCAGGTCCCGCAAAATCTCCTGCTGCTGCCGCGACTGCGTGATCTCTTTCGGCTCCTGCACCAGATCGCGCACCAGCGCGTCCTCCGAGCGCGACGCCACCACCGGGTCCGCCTGCCCCTGCACATGCACAAATGTCCGCCGCCCCGGCCCCCGGTCCTGCTCAATCGGCAAAACCGCCGTCACCTGATCCGAGCGCACATACTTCCCAAACCCCAGATGCACCAGCATCGAAGACTGAATTCGCATCGTCGTCCCTCATTTCGCGTTGTTTTATACTATCAATAACAATGAAAGCCTACGTATGGTTCCCAAAAATCATCTTGAAAACGGCCTGAAAAGCCCCCGCATGGCCCCCTACAAGATAGGAAACCAGACAAGATAGGAAACCAGACAAAATAGGAAACCAGACAAGATAGGAAAAGAAGGGCAGGGGGGCGACTTGTTCCCGCCCGCCTAAAACGTGCTATACTAAGCTCTCGCACCGCGCAACTTGTCAAGGAGACTTCCGCCCATGTCCTTCAAATCTGCCCTCCCATTGCTATGCGCCGGGCTGCTGCTGACCGGCCCCACGTTTGCTGCTCCGAAGCCGCCTGCTGCCCCAAAGCCGCCTGCCCATACCACCGCTGCCGCCGACAATACATCGGCGGTCGCCGCTGTCTCCACGCTGCTGACACTGCGGGTCAAAAACAACTTCGCCGGGATGTATAATTTGCTGTCGGCTTCTTCCAAAAAGAACATTCCGCGCAAGGAGTTTGTGGCCGCCTCGACCGAAACCCAGGCCGAAATCGCCCAGATGCCGCCCGCCCTGCGGGGGATGTACGCGCTGTTTGCCGATACCCGCAACGCTCTGGGCTACACCTTTGCCGTTGTCGGCCCGGACCCCACGAACCCGGATGTGGTTCTGGTTCATGCCTTTCCAAAACCCGCGCCGGGCGTCCTGCCCGTGACGCTGAAAGTTTACACGGAGGCAGGCACGGGCAAGATGCCCCGCCGGGCGGTGGATGCATTCGGCTCCGTGGGACGGGCCATGCGGGACGCACAGACCAAAGCCGCGCCCCCGGAGGCCGCCCCTGCCGCGCCCCCGGAGGCGCCGCCTGCTGACACGCCGCCCCCTGTGCCAATGACGGATACGCCGCCGACCAATGCGCCTGCCGCGCCGTAGCATGCTGCCGGTCAGGGGAAGCGCCGTAACGGCTTTTCCCTTGACACTCTCCCGCTGCCCGTGTCATACTAAGGCTTATGATGCCGACCCCTGATACCGCCCCGTCCCGGCCTTCGCAGCCGGACGAAATCCTGACTATTCTGGCCCGCGATGCCCGCACGTCCCCGGAAACCATTGCGACCCTGACCGGACGGCCCGTGGCCGAGGTCCGCGCCGCGATTGCCGAGTACGAGTCGCGGGGCATTATCAAGCACTACAAGACTATCGTGGACTGGGAGCGAGCGGGCGTCGAGCGCGTCTTTGCGTTTATTGATGTCAAAGTCGTTCCTGCCCGCGAAGTCGGCTTTGACGCCGTCGCCGAGCGCATCTACCGCTACCCCGAAGTGCATTCCGTCTGGCTCGTCTCCGGCGGCAGTGACCTGCGCGTGGTGGTCGAAGGCGAAAATATGCGTCAGGTGGGCCGCTTCGTCGCCGAAAAGCTGTCGACTCTGGAAGGCGTCACCGGCACGGACACCCACTTTCTGCTGCGCCGCTACAAAGAAGACCAGGATTTATTTGTGGAAGCCGAAGGCGACCAGAGATTAGTCGTGACGCCGTAGGAGATTAAGCCCATGCTGACGAGAGACGAAGCGGCCCGCGAATTGGTAGACTGGCACTACACGATTGACCCGCGCATGACGCAGGTGATCCGCCTGCTGTCCGCCAACGAAGACGATCCCAAAGAACCCTTAAAGTTTTTGGAAGCTAGTCCTGACGCCATTGAATCTGGAGTCGTGACGACGTTCACGTTTGGCCCGGCAGACGATTTCCCTTACAGCATGAGGCTTGCCAATATCACGCCGGAAGAGATGGAGCAGGTGCGGCGCAATGAAATCCCGCTGCCGGAAGGGTGGAGCTTGGAAAATTCAGTTATTTATCCTGCACCGGCCCGCCAGGTTCGCGGCAGAAGCCAGGAGGGGGCAAAATGGCGCAGGTCCGTGGAGAGTGTTCGTCTACCCAGTGTCCGCTGCAATCGCCCCAAACCGCTTCCGGCGTCCCGTATGAAATCAGGAAACCGTTAGCCGACGCCTATGCCGCACAGGCGCAGTCCGACTTCACGGTGTACCAGATTTATCTGAAGAATGCGGAAGACTGTCACCGTCTGCATTACTTGCAAATGGCCTGCGAAAAGATTGCCAAAGCCTACCGATTGCGCGAGGCAGACACATTTACAGAGAACGACCTTTACAGCCACACGGCTTTTTCAAAGTTTATTCTTTTCTTTCTGAAAACGCCTCGGCTGCGGAGCCGCTACCGCGCACAGGATGCTAAACGGCGGCAGATAGAGCGGTACGCCCGCAGTCTGGCGATTGCGATTGAGAAGCTGGCCCCGGCGGTAGACCGTGGCAACACGCCCGAAAACGCCGAATATCCCTGGATTGAAGGCGGCCAGGTTCTTGTGCCAATTCACCACCAATTTGAGATTGCTCGGCGGCTGCGGGAGCCTGCGGGGCAGGACTTTCTCGTATTGGTTGAAATTGCTATTATAGGCTACGCAAACGCAGGAAATTGATTATGAGCAACGAAGCTAACTTTTTACCCACTACACACAAGCCGCGCCTGTCGCAGATTGCGCGGGACTTGCCGCCGTCGGGCATCCGCAAGTTTTTTGACATCGCCGCGCAGATGCAGGATGTCATCTCGCTGTCGGTGGGCGAGCCGGACTTTGCGACGCCCTGGGCCTTCCGCGAGGCCGCCATCTATTCGCTGGAAAAGGCGCAAACGACCTACACCAGCAACTTTGGCATTTTAGAGCTGCGCCGGGAAATCTCGCGGCATTTAGAGACGCTGTACGGCGTGCGCTATTCGCCCGACGAAGAAATCTTGGTGACCGTCGGCGTCTCCGAAGGCATGGATTTAGCCATGCGGGCGATTTTGGACCCCGGCGATGAAGTGCTAGTGCCGGAGCCTTGCTATGTGTCCTACAAGCCCTGCGTGAGTCTTGCAGGCGGCGTGCCCGTCGGCATCAAGACGACGATGGAAAACGAGTTCCGGGTCACCGTAGCGCAGCTCGAAGCGGCCCGGACGGCGCGAACGCGGGCGATTGTGCTGGGCTATCCGTCGAACCCGACCGGGGCGACGATGCCCCGTAAGCAGATGCAGGAAATTGTGGACTTTGCGGTCAAGCACGACCTGTATCTGATCAGCGACGAGATTTACGACCGCCTGACCTATGATGGCGTGCATACCTGCGTGCCCACCCTGCCGGGGGCGCGGGAGCGGACCATTCTGCTGAATGGCTTCTCGAAAGCGTATGCCATGACCGGCTGGCGCGTCGGCTATGCCTGCGCCCCGCGTGAGGTGCTGAACGCGATGTATAAGATACACGCCTACACGATTATGTGTGTCACCACCACCAGCCAGAAAGCGGCTCTGGAAGCCCTGCGCTCCGGCGAGCCGGTCGTGCGGGATATGATCGGGCAGTACAATCAGCGGCGGCGGCTCATGGTCGAGGGCCTGAACGCGGCGGGGCTGGAATGCCACCTGCCTTTGGGGGCGTTTTATGCCTTCCCCAGCATCCGGGCGACGGGCCTGACTTCGGAAGAGTTCGCCGAGCGGCTGCTGTTCGAGGAGCATGTCGCCGTCGTCCCCGGCACGGCGTTCGGGCAGGGCGGTGAGGGCCATATCCGCTGCTCGTATGCGACCAGCCTTGCCAATATTGAAGAGGCCCTGCACCGGATAGGCCGCTTTGTCGCCAAAGTGTCCGCGTCGCCCACCTCGCGTGAAGTGGCCCGCGTCTAGGACCTACCTCCTTGTTCGCTCGTACCTCGCTCACAGGGTCCTCCCTTTAGGGAGGATTAGGAGCAAAGCAGGATAGGAAAAGCTCCTTCCTAACTGTCTGGTTCCCCCATTATTGGGGGCTAGGGGGTCTGCTCCCTATCCTTCCTTTAGGAAGGATAGGGAGCGAGGAACGAGCGAACAAGGAGGTAGGTCTCCGAAAGCCTTCATTTTTTAACCCCCCAGGAGCATATTCCATGAAGTTCGGCAGCATTCCCGGCGTCACCAAGCCGGTTTCGCGTCTCGTGCAGGGCACGGCCAACACCGTGTTTGACCCCGAAAAGCCGGAGCAAGCCTTCGCCCTGCTGGACCTGGCAATGGAGTTTGGCATCAACACGTTTGACACGGCCCATGTCTACGGCGAAGGCAACGAAAAAACCCTGGGCAACTGGGTCCGCGAGCGCGGCGTCCGGGACAAAATCGTCATTCTCGCCAAAGGCGCTCACCCCTATGGCAGCCCCCGTGTCACGCCCGAAGCGATAGAAGCCGACATGACCGAGTCGATGGCCCGGCAGGGGTTAGATTATTTTGACCTGTACGTCCTGCACCGCGACGACCCTTCCGTGCCTGTCGGGCCGCTCGTGGAAGCCCTGAACGCCCACAAAGATGCGGGCCGCATCGGAGCCTTTGGCGGCTCCAACTGGACCTTCGAGCGCATCGCCGAGGCCAACGCCTACGCCGCCGAGCATGGCCTGACCCCGTTTGCCGTTTCCAGCCCGAACTACAGCCTCGCCGAGATGTACAAGCCGCCGTGGGACGGCTGCCTGAGCCTGAGCGGCCCGCAGGGGGAAAACGCCCGCAAGTTCTACGAAGGCAGTGGCATCGCCGTGATGCCGTGGTCCAGCATGGCCGGCGGCTTTTTCGCGGACATCTACCACCGGGATAATTTAGAAACCCTCTCCAAAGACGACTACTTCGCCCAGATTTGCATCAAATGCTACTGCGGCGAAACCAACTTCCAGCGCCTCGACCGCGCCCGCGAGCTGGCGCAGGCAAAGGGCCTGAGCGTGCCGCAGATTGCTTTGGCGTTCACTCTGAGCCAGCCCATGAACCTGTTCCCGCTGGTGTCCAGCCTCACCCGCGAGCAGTTCGCGGCTAACACAAAAGCATTGGATGTAAAACTCACGCCCGCCGAACTGGCCTATTTGGACCTGAAAGCCGACAGCCCCGTATAAGCTCAAGAAAGCCCCCGCCCCAGATTGGGGTGGGGGTTTTTTGCCGTTCAAGACGCTTGCTGTATAATCTGGCGGCTGGGCATAATTGGGATTACTGTCGATAAATGCGGCGATAAACAATGTAAGGCAACACTGTACTGATTAGCATCCCAACAACCGCAAAACCGAACCAGAACCAATTGGCAATTCCGTTTCCCGTAAGGGCACGGTACAAAAAAACAGGGCTGCCACTGCCTGCACAAATACTGCCACGGGAGCAGAGCGGATTGCACGAATGTAATCCTTTTCTGTCGCACGTTTCGGCTTCGGAAGGTTGTTTGTCAGCTTCATGATTTCCTCCATTGTGCCGATATTACACCATCGGCGCGATGAAGCAGGCCATCAGGACGAAGTGGCAGGCGCTTCCGGCCAAGACGAAGATGTGCCAGAGGTCGTGGGCGCTGAACTTGCCGGGCCACAGGTGCGGGCGGTCGGTGGCGAAGACGACCGTGCCGACGCAGTAGGCGATGCCGCCCGCGAACAGCCACGCAATCGCGGCGGGCGAGAAGTTGGCCCGAAGCGGGTGCATGGCAAGCGCAATCAGCCAGCCCATAATTAGGTAAATGCCAATTCTGGCCCAGTCCGGGAAGCCCTTCCAGACAAGGCTGCACACGATGCCGATCACCGCCAGCCCGTACTCCACGCCGAACAGGCTCCACCCCCACGCCCCGCGCAGGCCGACGAGGCAGACGGGGGCATAGGTTCCGGCAATCAGCAGAAAGATCGCCACATGGTCAAACTGCATCAGCTTGAATATCTGCGACGGCTTCACCCACAGCGAATGGTATAGGGTCGAAGCCGTGTATAGCACAATTAAACTCACCCCGAAGATGGCAAACGTAATCGTCTGCCACAGCTTGCCGTGCGCTAAAATCAGCAAGACGACCAGCGCGACGACCGATAATGCTGCCCCCAAGCCGTGCGAGAAGCCGCAAAACGGCTCCCGTATCCAAAAGCGTTTGATTCGTTCAGTCATGTTCCCTAAGATACCCCAATCGTGCCAAGTTAGCACAGTGCCTAAACCAGAGACGCTTTCTTTCACCCACTGCTCACATATCACAGACCCACAGAGCCACGGATTGAAATCCGTGGCTGAAGGGCGCAGACGCCGAACGTCCCTCCGGGACGCAGGAAAATAAGACGAAGATGCCACTTGTAGTTGGTTCATCCGTATTTTGTCCCGCAGGGACATTCAGCCGAAGGCTCTTCAGCCATGCATTTCAATGCGTGGCTTGAAGGGAATGCCTCTGAAGCACGGACGGCAGGAGCAGGAATCCGGTTCCTCGTTCACGAACTTTACTCTTATGGAAGAACTCGTTACACTTCCCGGCTTGCCAACGCTCAGCGGGGGCATCTCACGGGGCGAAGGGCAGATGAAAGAGACTTTATTCGGCCTCTGGAACTTTGGCGGCTGACGTCCAAATCGCTCGCAGTTTTAGAGGAGTTTTTTCCAAACGGTGTCTTTTCATACGAGGCGAGCGCGGAGGGGTGGCTGGAAGACCTAATGCTTTACCGGCACATTGACCGGCATAGCGAGTTGGTGCTGGGGGTGGTGTCGCATGAAGGTGAAGGGATGTTGCGAGTGACAAACCAGGAACAGCGGCAGTTGGAGCGCGACGGATTTCCATTTCGGCTGCGTGGAACGTATGTGGGATATTAAGTACGATATTAGAGCGAGGCGGCCTGTCCACTAGGCAAATTCACATGCCATGCACACATCCATACTGGCCCCGTTTTGACGGGGAGGCGACAGTTCGCTCGCAGGCCGTTTCCATACTGATTATACCCCAATTTATGTTTCATTCTCTACTGCAAACTGCAAAGTAGATGCAGCGAGTAACAAGTTATGACAGAACCGATGACGCGGCGCGGGTTTTTAAAAATGACGGGCGGAATCACTCTGCTGGGGCTGATCCCGCATGGGCAGGGGCTGTTTGCGGCTCCGGCTCCCGGCGCAGTCCTGCCGCTGTTTACGGCCATTCCCTACCTTCAGCCGGGGGCGGCGGGGGCGCTGGCGGAGGATGCGGATACGCTGGTGGTGGCGTGGCAGACGGAAGAGCGCCCGGCGGCGTTCCGGGTGCAGTACGGGCCGTCCAAAGCCTACGGGCACACGGCGGCAATCACCCGGACGGAGCGCACGGTGGGGCGGCAGGATGCGCCGACGGCTCCGGTGTCGCCGGGCGGGGCGCTGGCTGTGGGGGATATTCACCGGCGCTTTGACTACAGCGCCGAACTCACTGGGCTGCCGCTGGACAAGCCCTGCTTTTACCGGGTGGAAGGCAACGGGCGGCTGATTGCCGAAGGCTTTGCCGCCGGGCGGCGGCGGCGCGGCGCGGACCTGCGGATCGCCATCTTCGGGGACAATTCCTGCGGCGGGGGCAGCGACCATGCGATTGCCTATCATGTCTACAAGGCCAGCCCCGATTTTGTGATGAATGTCGGCGACAACGTCTACGACCGGGGGCTGGCTTCGGAATACACGGACCGATTTCTGGCTGTCTACAATGCCGACACCGCAGACCCCGCGCTGGGAGCGCCCCTGCTGCGCTCGGTGCGGTACTACACGGTGCTGGGCAACCATGATATTCACAACGCCAAAGCGGCAAACTTTGATGCCGCCCGCGACTCGCTGGGATACTACACGGCCATGCACCTGCCGATGAATGGACCGGCCAAGCCGACGTATCCAACGCTTTACACCGGGGCCGATAGCACCGTCGCCGAGTTCCGAGCGGCGGCGGGCCGCCGCTATCCGCAGATGGCAAACTATTCGTTTGACGCCGGGGATGTCCATTTTTTGTGCCTGGACAGCAATCTGTACGTGGACCCGTCGGGTGCCGCGCTTCAGCAGTGGATGGAGGCGGACCTCGCCGCGACGGACGCGCTCTGGAAGCTGGTGGTCATGCACCACCCGCCGTTTAACATGGGCCGCGCCCACTATGCCGAGCAGCAGATGCGCGTGCTGGCTCCGCTGCTGGAAAAGCACGGGGTAGACGCCGTCTTTTCCGGCCACACGCACACGTACCAGCGCACACGCCCGCTGAAGTTTGTGCCCACGGACACGTCCAAAGTCCATAATCTCAGCCACGATGACCGCTACGTCCCCGGTACGTTTACGGTAGATACGGCGTTTGACGGGGGCACGCACACGCACCCGGACGGCATTATTTATATCGTCACCGGCGCGGGCGGGCAGGAGCTGCATGACCCCGACCTGACCGATGCCCCGGACAAGTGGCTGCACCCGGAAGACGGCAACGTGGCCTACGGGGCGAAGTTTTACTCCCGCCTGCATTCGTTCACCGTGGCCGATGTGCGGGGGCGGACACTCACGCTGACGCAGTGGGACGAACACGGCACGCAGATTGACGCGCTGACGCTCACCAAAGATTAATGCTTTTCCCGTGGTCTCATGCCGCCCGCCGCCGCGAACTGTTGTCGTCGCCGTTCCCCGCCGAGTGGGAACGCATCCTGACACGGGCCGCGTTTTACTCCCGTCTGCTCAATCCGCAGCAGGGGCAGGTGCGGGACGTGGTGCGCGTCTTGATCGCCGAGAAAAGCTGGGAAGGAGTGGGCGGACTAACGCTGACGGACGAGATCAAAGTCACCATCGCCGGGCAGGCGGCCCGGCTGGTGCTGGGGTTCGACAGCGACTATTTTCCCAATGTAGAGAGCATTTTGGTCTACCCGCAGGGCTTTTTGGTCAAAGTGCAGCGGCGCGGGCCGAATGGGGCACTCGTCGAGGAAACTGTGCCCTATGCCGGGGAAGCCGCCCTGTCCGGGCCGGTGGTGCTGTCGTGGGAGGATGTGCGGCACGCGGGCGGCGGGCACAACGTCGTGCTGCACGAGTTCGCGCACAAGCTGGATATGCGCGACGGCGCGGCGGACGGAGCGCCGTATCTCAAAGACCGGGCGCAGATTGACGACTGGGCGCAGGTGATGAGTGCCGAGTATCAGCAGTTGGCGGCCCAGACGCAGGCCGGGGAGCCGACGCTTTTAGACCCTTACGGCGCAACCAACGCCGCCGAGTTCTTCGCCGTGGCGACCGAATGCTTTTTTGAGCTGCCGGGGCAGACGCGTCACCACCACCCGGACCTGTACCGCGTGCTGGCAGGCTACTACCAGCAGGAACCGGTGGGGTGAAATAGTTTCGATAGGCTCCACTTGTAGCTTCGTTGATCTTTCAAAGAGCGAATGTACAGCGAACGACATGAAAATCTATTTTATTAGCAGTTGTCGCTCTCTCGAATTATTGGGCATGGTATACTTGGCGTACTGGAAGAATAAAAACAAAGAAGGGTAACCATGAAATTCAGTTTTTCTCTTGGAAAGCATCCCTGCTATGTGTCGTTGGCCTTTTGGCTGTCTCTGGATATGCAAAATCTTCCATCAGTCACAGCAAAAAAACTTCACATCAAAAAGGATCGGGAAAACAAACCAAAAACAATGCAGCATCACTCCGGTGGTCGCCAGATGCCAAGTTACTGCCACTGCTCCAGCCAGAGACGAAGTTTGGCGCATTCAGTATGCGTCTCCCAGAAGGCTTCATTGTGGGACGGCCCGAAACTTTGTCTAACAAAGGAGAAACTGCCTCTTATGCTATAAAAGGCACAACACGGCCAGATGGCACATTTCCACTAATTTTCGTGATTATTGGTGTCGCTGCGTCAGGATATAATACCGGTTCTGTGCAAACACTTTTGGATGGTAATGGGGGATTGACTGGTCGGGCAAACCTTGTTAAGTCGAGCATTCAAGATGGCAATGCGAACGGCCTAGACCTCAGCAGAGAGTACTTCAAATTTACTGATGCTCCAACCGATATGTATCCTAAATATCAGGGTGACTCAAAGCATTCGCTTACGTTTCATGGCTTTCACTACGTGACTACGGACGGACAAACCGATGCAATAGTCGTTGCCTTAGATGCAGAGCCGTACAATGCCACAAGCCTCGCTCTTGCTGAATCTGCTGCATTAACATTGCATAAGTGATAGAAGTATGATAACATTAAGCCCTAATTTACCCCTGGCCGCTGACTGCGGCGTTCTGGTCTGCGGCGGCGGCACGGCGGGCGTGGTAGCGGCGCTGGCCGCCGCACGGGCGGGCGCGGACGTGCTGGTGGTGGAGCAGCTCGGGCAGCTTGGCGGGACGCAGTCGGCGGGGTGGGTGACGCCTATGATGCCGAACAAAATCCTGACCGAGAACCTGACGCACGGCATCAACGACGATATTCTAAAACGGGCCGCCGAGTATGACCCGCCGCCGACGGACAAGTCGGGTGATTTGCTGTGGTTCAACCCGGTGACGCTGGCGTTGGTGCTGGATGATTTGCTGGCTGAGGCAGGCGGGCGCGTGCTGTATCACACGCTCATCAGTGAGGCGATTGTCGAGGACGGGGCGCTCACGGGCATCGTCATTGAGAACAAGTCCGGGCGGCAGCGGATCACGGCGCGGGTCACGATTGACTGCACCGGCGATGCCGATGTGGCCTTCCGGGCAGGCGTGCCGTGTGTCAGCGGCGACCCCGAAGACGGGCTTAACCAGCCAATGTCTCTGCGCTTTGCGCTGGCGGGCGTGGATCAGGAACGGGCGGCGGCCTTCTTAGCCGATGAGCTGGGAATGAACTGCTATGCCCGCCCGCCTCTTTTTGAGATCGGCACGGGCGAGGCCAAAAACACGCCGCTGGGGCCGCTAATCTGTGCGGCCATCGCGGACGGCATTTTAGAAAACGACGACCTCGGCTACCTGCAATTCTTTTCCATGCTGGGCCGCCCCGGCGAGCTGGCCTTTAACTGCCCGCGTATTGCCGGGCTGTCTTCCACCGACGCCTGGGATTTATCGAAAGCGCAGACCGTGGGGCGGCAGAAGATACGGCGCATTGCCCGGTTCTTCAAGACTGCCGTGCGCGGCTTTGAGGACTCGTACATCGGCACGATTGCCCCGATGGTTGGCATCCGCGAGTCCCGGCGCATTGCTGGCGACTACACGCTCACCGAGGAAGACTATCTCACCGAGGCCCGCTTTCCCGATGCGGTGGCCCGCAACTCGTACCCCATCGACATTCACAGCACCAAAGCCAAAGGTGGGCTGGTGATGAAGCACCTGCCGCCGGGCCACTATCACGAAATCCCGTACCGCTGCCTGCTGCCGGTGGGTATCGAGAACTTATTGGTCGCGGGCCGCTGCCTGTCCGCGACCTTTGCCGCGCAGGCCGCCGTGCGTATCCAGCAGAACTGCCGCGCTCTGGGCGAAGCGGCGGGCCTTGCCGCCGTGCTGGCACTGGAAACGGGCGCTGCGCCCCGGCACATTGATACGGACACACTGCGGGCGCGGCTGAACGCGCAGGGAGCGCAGATATGAGCGTGGAGTTGGTGCCGGACGCTGTCATCATTCGCCCGTTCCTGCCTGCCGATGCCGCCGCGTTCCGGGCGCTCAATCTGGAATGGGTCACCACCTACTTTCAGGTAGAAGCCAAAGACGCGGCCACGCTGTCCGACCCGGAAGGCAGTATCCTCGCGCCCGGCGGCCAGATTTTCATGGCGGAAATCGCCGGGCAGAGTGTCGGCTGCGTCGCCCTGATGTCCATGCCCGAAAACAGCTACGAGGTTGCCAAGATGGCGGTTTCTCCCGCCGCACAGGGGCGCGGGGCGGGGCGGCAGTTGCTGACGACGGCGATAGCGTGGGCAAGACAGCAGGGGGCACGGCGGCTGTATCTGGAAAGCAACTGGCGTTTGGGTCCGGCCCTGCACCTCTACGAAGCTGTAGGCTTCCAGCACCTGCCGCCCGCCCGCCGCCCGGTTTCTCCCTATGCCCGTGCCGACGTGTTTATGGAGATGGTGTTCTAAGGCTTGCTATTTGGCCTGCGGCGCGTGTATAATAGCCTGACCCGAATCGAATGATTTTAGAACTTTTTGGAGGACTCGACCGTGCCTTATGTGATTGCTGAACCCTGCATCGGGGTCAAAGACAGCTCCTGCGTCGCCGTCTGCCCCGTGGACTGCATCCACGAGGCGGGCGACCAGCTTTATATCGACCCGAACGAGTGCATCGACTGCGGCCTGTGCGAGCCGGAGTGCCCGGTAGATGCCATTTTCATGGAAGATGAAGTGCCGGACCAGTGGAAAAACTTCATCCAAATCAACGCCGATTTCGCCAAAAAATAGAGAAAAGTAGCGGCGGCGGGGACGCGGGCGGGCTGAGTGGCCCGCCCGCGTTTTTGTTTTCCGACGCTGACAGGGCTAGAGGTATTCGGTCGGCCACAGGCCGAGGGGTTGAAAACCCCTCGCTAGGGGAGGCGTCCTGCGGACGAAGGAAATACGGATGGGAGGGCGGGGAAACCCCGCCCCTACTTCTTTCACCCGGAGGGTGCCTCACCTAGCGAGGGGTTTCCAACCCCTCGGTCCTCGGTCCTCTGTGTCATTTCAGGCTGTGCTGCGTGTATCAGGAAACACCACTTTATGCCGTTGCTGGACCTCGGATTTGTGCGGCTGTCTCATGGCCTGCGGCTGCGCTACCGCTGCCTCGGCGACGGCGGGCCGACAGTACTTTTGCTGCATGGCTGGCCGCAAACCGGGCACGCCTGGCGGCATATTCTGCCGACCCTGGCGGCGTCCGGCTACCTGTGTGTGGCCCCCGACCTGCGCGGGGCGGGGGACTCGGACAAGCCTTCGGGGGGCTATGACGCCGCGACCCGCATGGAAGACGTGCGCGAGCTTGTGTCCGCGCTGGGGCTGGGCGACGATCCCCTTTTTGTGGTCGGCCACGGCGCGGGCGGCGTGGACACTGCTGACGCCTATGCCGTGCTTTACCCGAAAGAAGTCGCGGGCGTCGCGTTGATCAGCGCCCTGCCGGGAGCGGGCGGGGGCGGCTGGCACGACGGCTTTCATCAGACGCCGGACCTGCCGGAGCTTTTGATCGCCCCGCACGTCGACGCCTACCTGCACCACTTTTTCCGGGCGTGGTCGCATGACCCTGAAATGCTGCCTGCCGCCGACCGGGCTGTTTATGTCCGCGCCCTTTCAGAGCCGGGGGCATTGCGGGCGTCGCTGGCCCCGTTCCGCGCTTCCAACACCCCGCCCCTGCCGCCGGGGACTGTCCCGCACCTGCTGCTGCTCGGCGAGAGTGACCCACACCGGAGCGAAATTACCCCGCCGCCGGACATTCGAGTTGTGACCATTCCACGCGGCGGCTACTGGCTGCCCGAAGAGCGCCCCGACCCCGTGGCCGCCGCCCTGCTGACATTTTTTCGTGAGATTTTAGACTGACCTGCCATGTATTTAGACATTGCCGAAAAATTGCGGGCGTGTGGGCGCGACGTGCCGGTGTTCACCCGCGAGGCGCTGGCGGCGTACTTTGGGGTGGGGATCGGGTCGTTTTCCGAGGACGGCCCGGCGATTACTTATCACCAATCGGGCAGCCATTCCCCCGTGTCGTATGTGCTGAAAGGGACCATCTTTTTCAGTGATAACAAACAGATTGTGCGCGGCTATCCGCGCATTCTGCCGTCGTCGGACTACACCACGGACCGCTTTGCGGCGACGCAGGAGCGTAATTTATTTCGCGCCCTGCGCGACGGCGAGGTGACGGTGGAGAAAAAAGAAGACGGAGTCAATATCCGCCTGTACCGGCGCGGGGACAAACGGGCGGAGTATTTTTTCGCCACCCGCGATGTCTACAACGGCAGCAACCCGCTGGTCTCGGCGGGCATTGAGAATGTCCGGGGCTTAGGCATTGACTACGGCAGTCAGGCCAAAAAGCTGATCGATAAGCTGTACCCGCAAGCGTATAAACTGGCCGATTTGGGCTATGTGCCCTGCTTTGAGATGACCCTGCCCGAAATCGAAACCGTGGTCCCCGCCGACCGGCCTGACATGGTGCTGACTGATGTGATTGACCCGGATTTTCAGTTTGCCGACCGGCTGGAAAAAGAGCGCATCGCCGAAGACTACCGCCTGCATCTTGTGGAGCTTCAGGGCAAATTGGTGGGCGGCGGCGAGGCGGGGGATGTCTACAAGCGCCTGCGCTCGCTGGAGTTTCTGGCGGCCCGCGACGGCTGGGAAGGCTTTGTGGTCAAAGGCCATTTCGACGCCTCCGACCAGATTTTCCTGAAAGTGAAGCCCGCCGCCGTCCGCGAAGCGCACCGGATTATCAGCGCCGCTGATTTGAAAGCCGTCTGGGAAGCCGTGCAGGAAGGTTTCACGGCGGCGGATTTGGCCGACGCCGAGTTTGCCGAAGAGGCTATTTTAGACTATCTGGGCACACATGGCCGCAACGTCCGCTGGCAGGTGCAGGACTTTCTGGGAGAAGCACTAGCAGTGGAAGAAAAAATCTCAGAGAGCTGAAGCAGCTTTGGCCCATAGCTCGGGAAAATAAGCCTGAACTTTGGCAAGAACGCCATGTTCTATATCAGGCAAAGGCTCCAGTTCAAATGTCTCAGACTGCCAGAGTGCCGAGGAGCCTTTCGGGTAAAATTTAAGCTGACCGCCTGATTCGCCGTACCATTCAAAGACTCTGCCTTCCGCATCGTCTCCGTTGATGTGCCGGGCGATTACCTCTTGCCCCTTGATGGTCTTTGTAGGAAAGTACCAGTGAAGCTGCTCGGGACTTGGCAGTGTCAATGCAAATTGGTGTAACTGATATAGGCCCGTGCCGTTCCAGGAAAGAACAAGATAGCAGCTTTTAGAAAGATCAACCGTCGCACCCTCTCCGTCTCCGGCTGACGTGTGCCATTTCTTGACCACATCAATTAGTGTTTTGCCAACTTCCTGCGGCTTTTGCTTGTAGTTGGCGATAGAAATATCTGCCAAGCCCAACTGATCCCAAAAATGCCCAGCGGAGTTTGATAGTTCCAGAGTGACGCGCCCATCGCGCCCAATGCGATCAAGCTCTTTTCGCATTTTGCAGGAGATGCCAAACTTTGTATCATCTCTGTTTTGAGAGGTCAAGAGAACATCAAAAACAGCTTTGTTTTCAGGGCCTTCTCCTTGAAATGTTAGTGCGACAGCCCGCTCAAAGTCTCGCCATCCGGGGAGTGTCTTTCCGCCTTTGGCGGCAAGCATTCCTGTTCCATCCTGATAAGCACTTAGGATAAGCCGAAGCTGTTCAATTTCTTGGGGCAGTGGGGAACGATCTGCAAATGCGACACTCATATTTTTGTCTCTCTGGTTTCTACGGCGGTCTGAGGCAATTCCAATTCATCTTTCAACAGTTGATCTGTGGTAACATCGAAAAGACGGGCGGCACTTAAAACAAACTCGGACGTGGGAATTTTTTTCCCCATTTCCAACTCGCTGATATAGCCGTGGGCAGAATAGCCCAGAGAAACGGCGAGGCCCTTTAATGTCAAACCCTGCCGCTGGCGCAGGAGTTGAAGCTTTTGTCCAAATCGACGAATTTCTGGGGATGGTAGGGTTGACATATACGAGAGGCCGTGCTATAATGTCTCTAATAGAGACAAAAAGAATGAGGTATACTGATGCCTTCAGCTCGTGACAATGACGCTGTCCAGCATAAGCCGCTCAACAGCCCTTTCAAGTGGGTCGGCGGCAAATCGCGCCTGCGAAAATATATCATTGATCTTCTGCCAGAGCATACTTGTTATGTGGAGCTTTTCTCCGGTGCTGCCTGGGTTTTATTTGGCAAGCCTTTGAGTGATGTGGAAGTAATCAACGATCTTGATCAAAATCTGGTCACTTTTTTTCGTGTCCTGCGGGACAAGCCAGAGGAGCTAATTGCTTCTTTTGAGTGGGAGCTTGTGTCCCGCGCCGAGTTTGAGCGTCTGGCAACTCTGGACACGTCACAGCTCACCGACGTTCAGAAAGCCCATCGGTTTTATTATTTGATTATGGCTGGGTGGGGCGGCGAACTGAATTACCCGCGTTTTCAAACCAGTGTCAAAGATGGGGGCCACGGCAACCGTCTGATCGGGGCACTTAAAACACTGCATCAGCGTTTGCTGCCAGTTCACGAGCGCCTCCGCACGGTGATTGTAGAAAACTTAGAGTGGCAGTCCTGTTTTGACCGATACGACCGGCCCGGCGTTGTGATGTATGTTGATCCCCCTTATCCCGGCAACAAATGCAATTATGCACACAATATGCGCGGGTGGAAGGAGCACTATCTTTTGGCAGAACGTCTCAAAAAAGCAGAATGCCGATGGATATTGTCTTCGTATGACATTCCTGAAATGTACGCTCTTTTCCCTGATCATTTCATACTGGGAGTTCAGTCTGCTTCTGGCATGAATGCCGAAAAGAATGGCAGTGTTCGGACGTTGAACAAAGAGGTGCTTATCACAAACTATCCGCCGCCGAAATCGCTGCTTGCCGAACGAAAAGAAACACTAACAGCACAGCCTACTTTGGAACTGGAAGCGGCGGCTTCTTACACCACCTTTCCTCGTGCCATCCTCAAAGATTTTGTGTTGCTTAGTTCGCCGCTGCAAGGCGCGTCTCCTGCTAAGTTGTTGAAATAGTGCGCCAAAAAAGGCCGCGCCCCGGCGGACACGGCCATAAAACGCAGCTAATTCGGCCATCCCTACTTCATCTGCCGGGTGGCGTCGAGTTCTTCGTCGGTGGTGGCGGGGCGGGGCTGTCGGACGGGGATGCGGCCTTCCATCGGCTCGCCGTCATCGTCGGGGTCGGCGGAGACTTGATGGGTGAACGGCTCTAACGCGCCGCCGTCGGCGGTGTCCGGGGCGTCGTCGTCGTAGTCGTCGAGTTCTTCGCCGTCGGCGAGGGGGCGGCCCTGCATTTTGAGGGCTGCGGCGGGCAGGGACTCGATCTGAAAGCCGCCTGCGCCCAAATCCTGCGGCAGATGGGTTCCAAAGCCGCGTGCAATGCCCGCGACCGTGCCGGTCAAGTCGGCGTTGGGGAGGCCGTCCTGGTCAATCGCAGAATACTCGTCATCGGGGTCCATGCTTTCATCGCCTGCCGGGTCCGTTTCGTTCATCTCGGCTTCAAAGTCCGACTCGCCGCCGTCCACGCCGTTTGGGGAATGCTCGGGCGGCGTCAAAAAGACGGCATCGCCCGCGTGCTGCTCCACAATATCGCCGAGGCTGCCGACCTGCGCGGTGTCTTCGTCAAAGAGTTCGTGATGGATTTTATCGTGTTTATCTAAGCGCTCGGCCATAAAAATTTCCTGCTTTCGTCGGTTAGTGCTATCGTACCCGGACGGCCTTTGCTCGCAAACTTTGTTGACAAACCCGGCGCTTTCGGCTAGAATGAATTGTTGTTTTTTTGCGTAGTGTTAAGAGTGCTGTCTCTGAAAGGCGCGGATACATGAAACTGGCCGTGATTACCGATGAGATTGATGCGAACTTGGAACGGGCGCTGGATGTCATGGCGGAGTACGGCGTCACTGGTGCGGAGCTGCGGCAGGTCTGGGATAAAAACATTTCGGAAGGGTCCACTGAGGACTGGGCACGGGCGAAAGACCTGCTGGACACACGCGGCGTCCGCGTCGTGGGCATCGCCTCCCCGTTCTACAAATGCACTCTGCCCGGTGCGGCCCCGAATGGCCCGGCGGGACCGCTCCACTCGGCGTCGGCGCGGGGACTGGGCGACCAAATCTCGATACTCGAGCGGTGCATGGAAGCCGCGCACTTTTTTGACACCAAACTCATTCGCACCTTCTCGTTCTGGAAAGACGGCCCGCTGACGCCCGCGCAGGAGGAGCTGATTGTGGATGCCTACGCCGAACCGGCGCGTCTCGCCGAAGCGGCGGGGGTGACGCTGATGATCGAAAACGAACACGCCTGCTGCCTCGGCACAGGGGCGGAAACGGCGCGGGCACTGGAGAAGATCAACTCACCTGCCGTGCGGGCCGTCTGGGACCCCGGCAATGCGCTGATGGCGGGCGAGCAGCCGTATCCGGCAGGCTACGCGGCCCTCAAAGACTTCGTCGTCCATGTGCATCTCAAAGATGCTGCCGTGCCGCCCGGCGGGGGCGAGCCGCAATGGACCGTCGTGGGCGGCGGGCAGATTGACTACATTGGGCAGTTTGACGCTTTGCGCGAAGGCGGCTACGACGGCTGGCTGTCGCTGGAAACGCATTGGAACGGCGGCGGCAGCAAAGAAGCCTCGTCGCGGGCGTGTCTGGATGCCCTCACACACCTGCTTAAACTTTAAAGAACTACCAAGGGACTACTGTTACTTATGTCACTGAATTCGTTTCGTTCTGGTCTCGGCAGCATCACAAGCAACCCGATTGCCAAATGGGTTCTGTTCGGCGTCGGCGGACTGCTGGCGTTTTCGCTGGTCTTTTCGGGCCTCGGGAACAATTTAGGCCGGGGTGCCGCCGCCGGCCCGGCGGGAACCGATGTGGTTGCCACGGTCAACGGCGACCCGATCACCCGTGATGATTTCAGCAAGGTGCTGGACAATTTGCACCAGTCGGTGCAGGCACAGGGACGCACCGTTGGCTTTGCCGAAGAGCCGCTGTTCAGCTATCAGGCCCTGAACAACCTCGTCAGCGCCTCGCTGGCGATGCAGGAAGCCAAGCGGCGCGGCATCACCGTCAGCGATGCCGAAATCAAGGCGCTTCGCAATGATGTGATTGAAAGGTCGGGGCTGCGCCAGACTTTGGGCCTGTCGCCGACCGCCTCGGTGGCGGAAATCGACGCCGCCCTGGCAAAAACCAATGGGGCAACGATTGAAAGCCGCCTGCCCGATGACACGCTCCGGCAGGTAGCTATTCTCGGCGGCGGGCCGCAGCCCGGCAAGCTGCTCACGGCCCTGTCCCCGCTGCCCCAGGTCAGCGAAGCTGATGTGCGGCAGTTTTACCAGAAGTATCACACGCAGCATATTTTGATTGGCAACAAAACCCGCTCCGACGTGCAGGCCAAAGCCCAGGCCGAGCAAATCCTCGCCAAAGCCAAAGCGCCTGGCGCGGACTTCGGGGCACTCGCCAAGCAGTACTCCGATGACCCTGGCACCAAAGCGAAGGGCGGCGACGATGGCCTGATTGACTCGCTGACCCCGTATGTGCCGGAGTTCAAGAAGGCCGCCTTCAGCCTCAAACCCGGCCAGGTGACCCCGGACATCGTTTCCGTACCCCAGTACGGCTACTTTATCATCAAGCTGGACGACATCCAAAACAAGCTGCCCAAAGACTTTGAGGCCAAAAAGAAAGATTATATCACCCAGTACACCGCGCAGGCGACCCAGAATGCCGAGCAGGAGGGGCAGGCAAAATTGCAGGCGCTGGTGACGGACCTGCATGACAAAGCCAAAATTGACATCAAAGACCCCTCACTGGCCGGGGACAATGCCCTGACTCTGGCCGGACGGCAGGGCGACCCCACCAAAGCCAAAGCCCGCTACCAGGAGGCGCTGGATGACTACCAGAAGGCCCTCAAAGTGGATCAGCCCGCGCTGGAAAAAGCCGCGCTGCAAGCGTCGCTGGGGCAGGTCTATCAGGGCCTCGGCCAGCCGAAGCAGGCCATTGACGCTTTTGCCGCCGCCGCCACCCTGCACCCGGATGTGAACCTGGATTTGACTCTGGCAAAGCTCTACGAAGACAGCAAAGACAAGGCCAATGCGATTGTCTATTATCAGAAGGCCGGGCAGCTCGCCTACACGGACCAAAGCACTCACACCACGCTGCTGACCGCCTACCGCCGTTTGGGCCGTGCGGACCTCGCCGACGCGGAGCTGGCCTGGCTCAAGCAGTATGACAAAGACCATCCGCAGTCCGGCGGCGGCCCCGCAGGCTTCCCCGGTATGACCCTGCCCGGCGGCTCGCCCGCCGGGCAGCCTGCCGGACAGGTGCATATCGTGGCGCCGCCCGCGCCCAAAGGCCCCGCGCCGAAGCCTGCCGCGCCGAAGCCGGGCGGGTAAGGCGCGTGCCGGGAACACTTTACATCGTCGCCACGCCTATTGGCAACCGGGAAGACATCACCCTGCGGGCGCTGCGCGTCCTGAAAGAAGCCGATGTCGTGGCCGCCGAAGACACCCGCCACACGCGGCCCCTGCTGACGCACTTTGAGATCGGCACGCCGCTGGTGGCCTACCATCAGCACAGCGAGGCCGGGCGGACGGAGCATCTGGTGCGCCGCATGGCCGAAGACGGGCAGACGGTCGCGCTCGTGACTGACGCCGGGACGCCGGGCGTTTCCGATCCCGGCCTCGCGCTGGTGCAGGCGGCGCTGGCGGTGGGCGTTTCGGTGGTTCCCATCCCCGGTGCCAGCGCCGCGCTGTGCGCTCTGGTCGGGAGCGGCCTGCCCCCGGCCCGGTTCGCGTTTGAAGGCTTCCTGCCCCGCACGAAAGGGCCGCGCCGGGCAAAGCTGGAAGCCCTGGCCCGAAGCGAAACGCGGACTCTGATTTTCTACGAGTCGCCGCAGCGGGTGGAGGGCACGCTGGCCGAGATGGCCCGCGCCTTTGGGCCGGACCGCCCGGCGGCGGCGGGCCGGGAGCTGACCAAAAAGTTTGAAGAGTTCGTGCGCGGCACGCTGGCCGAAGTCCACGCGCACTTTGAAACTCACAGTCCACGCGGCGAGTTTACGCTGGTCGTGCAGGGCCTGGCCGGAGATAGCGACTGCGAGGACCTTCTACTACCTGTCGAGGCCGAGCCGCTGCCGCTGCCGGAGGCCCTTCAGGCCGCGCTCGATTCGGGCCTGAGCGAGCGCGACGCCGTCAAGCAGGTCAGCGCCGAGCGCAGCGCCTCCAAGCGCGACGTTTACGCCGCGATGCTGGCGCTCAAAGCCGACAGCGAAAACAGTCAATAGAAAATTACGGGCGAGGAGACAGAGAAAGTATGGAGCGCAAGCTGCACGAAGAACCCGCATTTGACCTGGAAACCCTGCGGAACAAATGTGACCTGTGGAAGTCCCACGGGGCGGCCAAAGTCGTCATCGAGTGGAGCACCGGAACCGGCCCGACGGTATTTTACTACCCCGCCGGAGAGCGGCGCAACGGCGTCAAGTGGACCGTGGCCGTGGAAACCTACAATTACAACGAGATTTATGCCGACTTTATTGAACACACGCTCGTGCCGCGCCTGCGCGAAGTGATTCATGCACGCGGCCTGACCGAGACCGTGCTGAGTGTAGACTTGCAGCCGCTGCAAATCCAGCGTCAGCGCCGCCGCCAGATCGAGCGTGCCCAGGTGTCTGTCACCGGAGCCGCCGCGTCCGGGCATCATTAAACGCGGGTTCCGCCCCGGCCTGTTCAGGCCGGGGCTGTTTTTTTGTCTTCGCCCCGCAAAAACACCTGCAAAATAATCCAAAAAAGGGAGAGCAAGCCTTGACAAATGTTAGCCAGATACCGTATAGTTGTACCTGAGTGGAGTGCAGGGGTGGCAAAGGGGTGGAATAGTGGTGTTTCAGGGCGAATTCGACCATAGTGTGGACGAAAAAGGCCGTGTCATCATTCCGACTCGGTTCCGCTCTTCGCTCGGCGAGCGATTTTACATGACCAAAGGCTTGGACGGCTGTATTTTTATTTACACCGAAGGCGCCTACAAAGACCTGAGCGAGACCCTGTCCCGGCAGCGGCAGCTCGATGAGCATACCCTGCGCTTGCAGCGGTTTTTTACGTCCACCGAAGCCAGTGTCGACGGGCAGGGGCGCGTGGCAATTCCGATGAAGCTGCGCGAGTACGCCAAAATTGCTGAGCAGGGCGATGTGGTGATTGTGGGAACCGGCAGCCGCATTGAAATCTGGGCGGCGGCTTCGTGGGAACGCTACAATGATACCCTGTCGGCGGAAATTATCAGCGCCTCGGCCCGTGAAGTTGGCATTGCGTGAGTGAGCGAGCTTATCATGTGCCGGTGATGCTTGCCGAAACACTGGCGATTTTAGAGCCAGCTCCAGGCAAAGTGTTTCTGGACTGCACATTAGGCGGCGGCGGGCACGCCGAGGCACTGCTGGAAAAAATGATGCCCGGCGGGCGGCTCCTCGGTCTGGACCGGGACCCGGAGGCGCTGGCCGAGGCCGCAGTAAGATTGGCCCGCTTTGGGGACGCGGTTATTCTGCGGCAGGCGCGGTTCGATCAGCTGGGCGCTGTGCTGGACACTCTTGGAATAGACGCCGTAGACGGCGTTTTGTTTGATTTAGGCGTTTCCTCGCACCAACTGGATACCCCGGCGCGGGGATTTTCGTTCAAGGACCCCGAGGCGCTGCTGGATATGCGGATGGACGCGGGCGGCGGCGGGCCGACGGCGGCGGATTTGCTCAATACGATGGAAGAGCGGGCGCTGTCGACGCTTATCCGCGAAAACTCCGATGAACGCTGGGCGGCCCGGATTGCCCGCATCGCCGTAGAGCGCCGACAGACCGAGCCGTTTCGCACCGTCGGGCAGCTCATTGAAACCGTTCATGCCGCCATTCCGGTCCGCGCCCGCCCGCCGGACCGGCACGCGGCGACCCGCACGTTTCAGGCGCTGCGGATTGCCGTCAACGAAGAATTGTCCATTCTCGGACATGCGCTGGAAAGTGCCGCAGACCGCCTCGCTAAAGGCGGCACCGTAGCGGCGCTTTCTTATCATTCGCTGGAAGACCGGATACTCAAGCAGGTGTTCCTGCACCTCTCCGGGCGCGGGCCGGGGGAGGGGATTTACGGCACGCCGCCGCCCGCCGTGGTGGAGCTGCTGACGCGCAAGCCGGTGGAGCCGGGAAGCGGCGAAGTTGCCGCCAATCCGCGTGCCCGCTCGGCCCGCCTGCGTGCGGTGCAAAAATTGTAAGTTACTTAGCAAAATTATTGTCTGAATGATTGTCTGAAAGACCGAGACCCGAGGAACTGTGATGCTGGAAACGAGACTGCCGCCACCCTCTGCTCCCCGGACTCGCCGCCCCGATGCCGTTCCGCGCTCCGCGCCCCGGACGACCCGGACGCAGGGGAGCGCCGTGCTTGCGCCCGAGCGCGTGCCTGTGGCCGCCCCGGAGACGGGCCGCCGAACGCCCCGCACGGACCGGGCCGCGCACGCACGCCTGGCCCGCTCCGAGATGCGCCTGATGGGCCTGGCGACGACCTGTACCGCCGTCGTCTGCGGCCTGCTGCTGCTGTACCTGGCTGCCTACGCACAGGTGACGCGGCTGGGCATCGCGCAGGCGGACGCCCGCGTTTCCCTGCGTCAAAACCGCCTTCAGAACGAGATGCTTCGTGCCGAGCGCGACCGCCTGCAAAGCCCGGCCACGGTGATCGCCCGCGCCACGGCGCTGGGGATGACCCCGCGTGCCGGGGGCCACGTCGATTACCTGCCTCCGCCCAAGACAGCTACCAAAACTACGGACGACAAAAACGCAGAAGGAGACAGCACGCAGGGGGACAGCGTTGGCAAAGCAGACGTCACATCTTTCGACCATTAAGCCACGCGCCTCCGGGGTCTTCCTCGGGATTGCCGTGCTGTATCTGCTGCTGGCCGGACGCCTGGTGTATCTCCAGGCGGTCCGGCACGCTTATTTTCAGAAGCAGGCCGACCAGTACCGGGTCAGCCGAAGCATTCTGCCCGCCCGGCGCGGCCTGCTGCTGGACCGGGACGGCTCGGCGCTGGCGTCCAACATCCCCGCCGCCGCCGTCTATGCCGACCCGCAGGAAGTCACCGACCCGGACAAAACCGCCGCCGCGCTGGCCCCTCTGCTCCACATGGACCCGGCGCGGCTGGCGACGCTGCTTCGGCCCCGCTCCCGCTTTGTTCACTTTGTTTCCCTGAAGCGTCACTTCGCGCCCCCGACCACCGGGGGCCAGACCCCCGCGACCGCCCTGAGCCTCGCCCTCAAAGAAGCGGGGCTTGTCGGCGTGTATGCCGTCGGCGATACCCGCCGGTCGTACCCGGACGGCACGCTGGCCGCGTCCGTGCTGGGCTTTACGGACCCGGATGGAAACGGCATCGTGGGCCTGGAGCAAAGCCAGGAGGCGCTCCTGCGCGGGCAGGACGGCAAAGTCGTCGCTGAAATTGACCGGGACGGGCGCTTCCTGCCCGGCACGACCCGTCGCCGCGTGGAGCCGGAAAACGGCTCAGACATCGTCACCACGATTGACGAGCAGCTTCAGCACGTTGCCGATGTGGAAGTCGCCAAAGCCGTCAGCACGTTCCGGGCCGACCACGGCGTTGCGATTGTCATGGACCCGCACACCGGCGAGATTCTGGCGATGTCGCAGGCCCCGACATTCAACCCCAATGCCCCGCGCCCGCCGGGGCGGCTGTCCCGAGACGCCGCGCTGGCCGCCGCCGCCCGCTGGAAAAACAGCACCGTGTCCGATTTGTATGAGCCGGGGTCCACGCTGAAAACCATCACCGCCGCCGCCGTTTTGCAGGAGCAGGGCCTGGGCATGATGGACCAGTATGTGTATTGCAGCCCGACTCTGAAAGTCGGCAAGCACCTCATCCACGAGGCCGCCGATGAGCTGACCAACAACCTCGGCAGCCAGAACCTGCGGGGCATTCTGCGCGTGTCGTCCAACGTCGGCATGGCGCAGTTTGGCCTCGGCCTCGGGGCCAGCCGTCTGTATGAGTACGAGCAAAAGTTCGGCTTTCTGGACTATCCCAATTCGGGCCTGCCCGGCGAGCAAAAATCGCATCTGGCCTCGCCGCAGGCATTCGACAAGTTCACTGGCAGCACCGGCTGGTCCAAAATCAAGCTCGCCAACATCGCGTTCGGGCAGGGCATCAGCCTGACGCCTTTGCAGCTTGCCACGGCCTACTGCGCGATTGCCAATGGCGGAACGCTGATGCACCCGCATATCATCCGGGCCGTCCGCAAAGACGGCAAAGACGCGCCAACGGCCCCTGAACAAATCCGCCGCGTGGTGGACCCGCAGGTCGCGCAGGCCGTCCGCTCGATGCTCGGAACCGTGGTACAGGACGGCACAGGACGCCCGGCCCAAATTGCCAACTTCTCGGTGGGCGGCAAAACCGGCTCCGCGCAGGTGTCGGGGGCGCACGGCTACGAAGGCGGGCATTTTGTGGCGTCGTTTGTCGGGATGTACCCGCTGTCGCACCCGCGCCTCGTGATTTTGTGCGCCATTTTCGAGCCGCAGACCAGCCACTGGGGCGCGACAGTGGCCGCGCCCGTGGTGCATAACATCGCCCGCGAGGCCATGCTTCAGCTCCAAATCGCGCCCGACGCCCCCGGCGTGGTGGACTGGGATGACCACCTGAAAGCCAAACTGGCGGGCAAGTCCGGCAAAGCCACGCGCCGGGTGGCCGCTCAGCCGGGCCTGCCGGGGATTGCCGTGCCGTAGGGACCTACCTTCCCCGCTTCGCTGGGGTCCTTCCTAAAGGAAGGATACGGACAGAGCAGGATAAGAAGGGCGCGATGAACCGCGCCCCTGCGCCTAAATCCTAATCCTTCCTTTAGGAAGGACCCTGTGAACGAGGGACGAGAGAACAAGGTGGTAGGTCTCCGGGCCTTTTCCAACATCGCAAGCCATGAAACTCAGCACGCTCATTCGAAACATTTCTGAGGCGACGCGCACGGGCGACGACGTAGAAGTCACGGCGCTGGCCTACGACTCGCGGGCAGTCACGCCGGGGGCGCTTTTTGTCGCCCTGCGCGGGGCGACGAGTGACGGGCACGACTTCATCGCGCAGGCGCTCCACAAAGGCGCGGCGGCGCTGATGATCCATGCCGATCAGGCCAGCCGCCTCGGCCCGAACACGCTGCCAACCGTCACCGTGGCAGATACCCGGCCCCTGCTGCCAACGCTCGCCGCCGACTTTTATGGCCGCCCGTCGCGCCAGCTTGACCTCATCGGCATCACCGGCACGAATGGCAAGACGACGACGGCGCACATGGTCGAAAGCATCTTTCGGACCCTGGGCGAGCGCACCGGCCTGATTGGGACGATTGGGGCCACCATCAACGGTAAAAGCGTTCCCTTAGAGCGCACCACACCCGAAGCGCCGGACTTGCAGGGCCTGTTCGCGGACATGGTGGCGGCGGGCGTCCGCCGGTGCGCGATGGAAGTTTCCAGCCAGGGCATCGTCATGGGCCGGACGGCGCAATGCGCGTTTGATACGGGCGTGTTTACCAATTTGACACAGGACCATCTGGACGCGCATGGGACGATGGAAGCGTACTTCCAGGAAAAGCTGCGGCTGTTCACGCAGTACCCGCTGGCGTTCCCGGAGAAGCTGTTTAATGCCGTGGTCAACGCCGATGACCCCTACGGGCGGCGCATTTGTGACGCGCTCGAAGCCGCCGGGCGGCCCGTCCTGCGCTACGGGCTGACAAGCTCCGACCCCGCCGTGGTGCTGAAAGCCGTCGTCAACGAGGCGAGGCCCGATGGCACCCGGTTTACAGTCTCCTATCAGCCGCCGCAGGGCAGCGTGGTGACGTTCACCGTGGACCTGCAAATGGGCGGATTGTTCCAGGTCTCCAATGCGCTGGCCGCCGTTGGCGTCGCCATTTTGCGGCGCGTGCCAACCATCGCTATCAAGAACGGCTTGGAGGCGCTCTCGGGTGTGCCAGGCCGCTTCGAATTAGTCCCTGCGCCGGGCAAGGGCTTTACCGTCGTGGTAGACTACGCGCACTCGCCCGACGGGCTGGAAAACGTGCTGGCCTCCGCCCGCGCTTTGAACCCCACGCGCCTGGTCTGCGTTTTCGGCTGCGGCGGGGACCGGGACCCGAAAAAGCGGCCTTTGATGGGCGAGATTTCGGCGCGGCTGGCCGACCTGACGATCTTGACGAGCGACAACCCGCGCTCGGAGAACCCGGATGCCATTGTCGCCGATATTCTGGCCGGCATCGACGGCGGCGCGGCGCGGGAAGATGTCGTCGTCGAAGTAGACCGGCACGCGGCCATCCAAAAAACCCTGTGCGAGATGGCCCGGCCCGGCGACCTCATCGTCATTGCAGGCAAGGGGCACGAAACGGGGCAGACCGCCGCCGGGCGCACCATTCCGTTTGATGACCGCACCGTGGCACGGGAGGCATTAGCCTCGTGTCTCTAAATCTTAAGTCCCTAACGCTGCATGATGTGTTTGGAGCGCTCGGCTACGATGCGCCAACCGGGGGCGGGGGAACGACGTTCCCGCACGTTTCCACTGACACGCGCACGCTTCAGCCAGGCGATTTGTATGTGGCGCTGACCGGGCCGAATGCCGACGGCCATCAGTTCGTCCCGGCGGCGCTCCGGGCAGGGGCGGGGGGCTTGATTGTGTCTCAGCCCGTCGCGGCGTCGCCGGAGATGCCGGTGCTGCGCGTCCCCGACACGGAAGTCGCCTACGGCCTGCTGGCCCGCTTCTGGCGCGACCGGTTTGCCCTGCCCGTCGTGGGCGTCACCGGCAGCGTCGGCAAAACCACGACTAAAGAAATGCTGGCGGCGGTTCTCAGTCCGCTCGGCCCTATCTTGAAGACCCCGGCCAGCCAGAACAACGAAACCGGCGTGCCCAAAACGCTGCTGCAACTGACTTCGGACCACAAAGCCGCCGTCGTTGAGATGGGAATGCGCGGCGCAGGCCAAATCTCTTACTTGTGCGGCATTGCCCGCCCGACCGTGGGGGTGGTGACGCTGATTGGCGACAACCATCTGGAGCTGCTCGGCTCGCGGGTCGCTATCGCCGATGCCAAAGGCGAGCTTTTAGAGAGCCTGCCCGAAGACGGGCTGGCGGTGCTGAATGCCGCCGACCCGTTCCTGCCGCGCTTGTCGGCGCGGACGTCCGCCCGCGTCGTCACGTTCGGCCCTGCCGAGAACGCGGTGCCGACCGAGACCGGCTGGCGCTTCCAGTGGCACGGCGTTTCCGTGGAAATCCAGAGCGTTTCCCGGCATGACGTTGGCAATGCGCTGGCCGCGCTCACGGTCGCCAATGCTCTGGGCGTCGCACCCGCAGACGCCGCCAATGCTTTAAGAGCCTACACGCCGCCCGCCATGCGAATGACGGTGACCCGCCTGCCGAGCGGGGCAGTGATTTTAAACGACGCTTACAACGCCGCCCCGGACTCGGTGCAGGCCGCGCTGCAAACGCTGGCCGCGCAGCCCGGCGACCGCAAGATAGCCTTTCTCGGCGATATGCGCGAGCTAGGCACACGCGCCGAAGCCGCGCACAAAGAACTCGGTCCGGTGATTGACACTCTCGGCGGGCTGACCGCGCTGTATACCGTCGGCGGCCTGGCCGCGCTCGTGCCAAATGCCACGCGCCGGTTTGGAGACAGCGCGGAAGCGGCCAAGTTCGCCCGCGAGGCGCTGACGCTGGGACCGGGCGATGTGGTCTTGGTCAAAGGCTCGCGGGCAATGGCAATGGAGCGCATCGCCGCCGCGCTGTCTGAGAAGCAAACATGAAGCTCCCCGAACTGTTCCCTGTCGCGCTGGCGGGTTTCTTGACAGCGTTCCTGGTCGCCGTGCTGGCTGGCCCGGCGGTGATTAACTGGCTGCGCGTGCTGAAGTTCGGCCAGAATATCAATGAACATGCCCCGGAATCGCATCGGCAAAAACAGGGCACGCCGAGCATGGGCGGCGTCCTGCTGGTCCTTGCCCTGCTGGTGACTCTGATGCTGGGCCTGCTTTTCGCGCCGGGCCTGCGCCCGGTCAGCGGGGGCCTCCTTGCCGTGGTTTTAGTGTTTCTCGGGCACGCCGCGCTCGGCTTTACCGACGATTTTCTGAAAGCGCGGCGCGGCAAGTCGCTGGGCCTCTTAGCGCGTCAAAAGCTGGCCGGGCAGGTGGTGATTGCGCTGGCCTTTGTGATCTGGCTGGCGCTGACCGGTGCGCCCGAATCGACCACGCAGGTGTTTTTCTGGGGCACGCATTACGTGGATTTCGGCTTTTTCTATTATCCGCTGGCGCTGCTGCTGATGATTGGGATGTCCAACGCCGCCAACCTCGCTGACGGGCTGGACGGCCTAGCCGGGGGCCTGTCCATTTTCACGCTGATTGGCCTGGGCCTGACAGCGCACCTGAACTGGCCGCAGCTTCCGCCGCTGGCCTTCACGCTGGCAGGGGCGTGTCTGGGCTTCTTGTGGTACAACGCGCACCCGGCGAAAGTGTTCATGGGCGATACCGGCTCTCTCGCCCTGGGGTCGTCCTTCGCCGCGCTGGCGATTTTGGGCAAGCAGGAAGTCCTGCTTCTCCTGTTCGCCATTGTCTTTTTAATGGAAGTCGGCAGCGTATCTCTGCAAGTGCCTTATTTTAAGCTGACGAAAGGCAAGCGCATTTTCCGCTCCACGCCGATCCACCATCATTTCGAGCTGCTGGGCTGGAAGGAAACACAGGTCGTCGCCCGCTTCTGGATTTTGGGCATTCTAGCATTGGTGCTGGGCCTGTGGCTGGCCCCGTCGATGTATGTGTGGCTGCGGTAGGAGGCCCCCTAGCCCCCAATAATGGGGGAACCGGAGACCTACCACCTTGTTCCCTCGTTCCTCGGTCACAGGGTCCTCCCTAAAGGGAGGATTAGGAAAGCCCTGTCAAGAGGCGCGGGCTGTTACTTGCCGTCTGATGCTCTGTATCCTTCCTTTAGGAAGGACCCTGTGACCGAGGAACGAGGGAACAAGGTGGTAGGTCTCCTGGGCAGTAACGTTATGCAAACCGAGTTCCAAAACACAGAGTTCCAAAACAAAACCATCGCCGTCGTCGGCCTCGCCCGCTCTGGCCGGGCCTGCTGCGATGTGCTGACCCGTCTGGGGGCTACGGTGATCCCCTGGGATAGCAAGCCTGCCGACCAGTTGACCGAAGCCGTCGCCGAACTGGTCGCGCTGGGCCTGACCCCGCTGACGGGCGGCGCGGCGCTGGACTACGCGGTGTTAGACTATGTCGTCACCAGCCCCGGCGTCCGCAAAGACGCCGCCGTCTTGTCGGAGGCCGTCGCGGCAGGCGTGCCGGTGCTGGGCGAGATTGAAGCCGCGTACCGCATCGCCCGTGCGCCCATTCTGGCGATTACCGGCACGAACGGCAAGACGACCACGACGGTGCTGCTGGCCGAGATGCTCCAAGCGGCGGGCATTCAGACCTATATCGCAGGCAACATCGCGGCGGGGGACATCGCCCTGCCGCTCATCCGGGCCGCCTATGAGGCCCCCGCCGAGGCCGCCATCGTCGCCGAGATTTCGTCGTTTCAGCTCGAGTGGGTGTCCACGTTCCGCCCCAAAGTCGCCGCGCTGCTGAACATCACGCCCGACCACGGCGACCGGCAGACCTGGGAAGAATACGTCGCCGCCAAGTGGCGCATTTTCGAGTTCCAGACGGCGGATGATTTCGCGGTGATGAGCGAAGACCTCGCTTCGGAAGCGCAGGCACAAACGATGGCCGCGCCGCTTTGGGAGTTTGGCGATGTCTGCACTGATGAATACGGAGTTTATTGCGTTCACGACACTGTCACCATAGATGACCCACGGGCAGACAGAGAACTAATACAGTGGGGTGATCTCAATGTCACGCCGGGGGACTTGAATGTTTGCAAAATCGCCGATGTCAAGCTGCCCGGACGCCATAATTTGCTGAATGTCTGTGCCGCCGCCGCGATGGCCTACGTCTTCGGTGTTGGCCTTAAAGCTATTCATAAAGCCGCCACAACCTTTACCGGCGTGGTGCATCGGCTGGAATATGTGGAAACGATTGCGGGCGTGAAATACGTCAACAACTCCATGTGTACCAACGCGGACGCCTTTGACAAATCGCTGGCCGCGCTGCCGGAGCCGAAAGTAGTCATCGCGGGCGGCGTTTTCAAGGGCGGCGATGTGGGGGAGCTTGGCAAAAGCGTGGCCGCACATAACGTTCGGGCGCTGGTGCTGATCGGCCACTCCGCGCCGGAAATTGAGGCGGCGGCGCGGGCGGCAGGGTTCACGGACACGCACCGGGCCGGGACGCTCGCTGAGGCCGTGACGCTGGCGGCGGGACAAGCACAGGCAGGAGACACGGTGCTGCTGGCCCCGGCGTGTGCGTCGTTTGATATGTTTCAGGACTTTGAGGACCGGGGCGATCAGTTCAAGGCGCTGGTCCGGGCAAGAGAGGCCGCCACGGGTTGAAACCCGAGGCTGGGAAGTGCCCAGCGTCCAGGGGACACAAGACCCCCTAGCCCCCAATAATGGGGGAACCGGATAATTAGGATTTGGCCGTTGCCATCTGGTCTTGCGTCCCCTGGACGCTGGGCTTTTCCGAGCCTCGGGTTTCAACCCGTGGCAAATGCTGAATTATTGAACGGGGCGGCTCCGATTGGACCACTATTTATGAGCGCGACACTGCACAAAACAATCATGCCCGAAGGCAGCCCGCGTGGGGGGCGGCGCTCCGAAGCGCAGCGGCAGCCGATGGACCGGCTGCTGCTGTGGCTGACCTTTCTGCTGCTCGGCATCGGCATTGTCTCCGTCTACGATGCGTCCTATGCCATTGCGGTAGAGAAGCTGCATGGGGACTCGTTTCGCTATGCCCGGCAGCAGGCCCTGTGGGGACTGGGCGGGCTGTTCGTCCTGTGGATTGCCTCGCGGGTCCGGTACTGGCTCTGGAAACGCTATGCGGTCGTTTTTCTGGCAATCGTGGTGTTTTTACTGCTGGCGGTGCTGGTTCCGCACGTCGGCATTCTGGTCAACGGTGCCCGGCGCTGGCTGGGGCATGGCGGCTTCCGATTTCAGCCTTCAGAAATCGCTAAACTCGTGCTGGTGCTGTATCTGGCGCGGGTGCTGGCGGGCAATCTGAAGATCAAGACGCATCCCAAGCAGGGCCTGCTGCCCCCGCTGGCGGTGACACTGCTGCTGGCCGCGCTGATTGCCAAAGAACCGGATTTGGGCACGGCGATGGTGCTGTCGGCGACGGGCCTCATTATGCTGTTTGTGGCCGGGGCACGGCCCGCGCATATCGGCGGCCTGATTGGGGCGGCGGTGGTCGGCCTTTCGCTGTTTATTGCGATTGAGCCGTACCGCGCCCGGCGCATCACGGCGTTTCTGGACCCCCGCGCCGATCAGTACAACACCGGCTACCAGGTCTGGCACGCCCTGATTGCCCTGGGGTCGGGCGGGCCGGGCGGCATGGGGCTGGGCGAGGGCCGGGAAAAGCTGTTTATCCCGGAGGCCCGCACGGACTTTATTTTCCCCGCAATTGCCGAGGAGTGGGGCCTGATTGGGACGCTGGGGCTGGTCGCGCTGTTTGTGTTTGTCGCCGTGCGCGGCTTCACGATTGCCTACCGCACCCGTGACCCGTTTGGGGCGCTGCTGGCAACGGGCATTACGTGCCTGATTGCCGTGCAGTCTTTGATTAACATGGCTGTGGCGACGGCGTCCATCCCGGACACGGGCGTGCCGCTGCCGTTTATCTCCTATGGCGGCTCGTCGCTGGTGCTGATGCTGGCGGGCATCGGTATTCTGCTGAACATTTCGTCGTACCCCGACGGCCCGGAAGGCCCGCGTGTCAAGGAAACCGAGCCGAACGAGGAAGACTGGAACCGCCGCTGGGACCGGGGTGCCCGCCGCACGACAGCCGCCTCAGCGGAGCCGCGCATCACCCGCGAGACGGTGCGCCGCCTGGACCGCACCCGCCGCCTGGACCGTGCCCGGCAGGACCGGGGAGCGTTTAAGGAGTGACCCGTACCCTCAAAATCTTAAAAATCTTAGTCACCGGCGGCGGCACGGGCGGGCACGTCAGCCCGGCGCTGGCGACCATTGGAGCCATTCGTGAGATAGCCGAAGCGTCTATTGGCGGCAGTGCGCCGTGGACGCCGGAGTTTCGCTATCTGGGCAGCTACGGCGGTATCGAGCAGGGCCAAGCCGAAGCGGCGGGCGTGCCGTTTGTGGGCGTGCAGAGCGGCAAGCTGCGGCGGGCGGCCTCGGTGCGCGGGCTGCTGACCCTCAAGAACTTCACGGATGCCCTGCGCGTGCCGGTGGGCATTGTTCAGGCCGTGGCCGAAGTCCACAGGTTCCGGCCCGATGTGGTGCTGGCAACGGGCGGCTATGTGTCCGTGCCGACCGTGATTGCCGCCGGGCTGCTGCGCCGCCCGGTGCTTATTCACGAGCAGACAGTGCAGATTGGGCTGGCAAATAAAATCGCCGCCCGGTTTGCCTCGCGCATCGCGCTCACGTTTGAAGGCGCGGCGGCGGAACTTGCGCCGAGTCAGCGCCGTAAGAGTTTTGTCAGCGGAAACCCCGTTCGGCCTGTGATTTTTGGCGGTGACCGGGCGCGGGCGATCTCTCGCTTCGGCTTCCTGCCCGCTGAGGACGGCCTGCCGACCGTGTATGTCACCGGCGGGGCGCTGGGAGCGCAAAGCATCAACCGGGCTGTGGAAGCCGCGCTGCTGGAGCTGCTGACCGTCTGCCGCGTGGTGCATCAGTGCGGCAGGCAGGACGGGGAGCGTATGGCAGGTGTCCATGCCGCCCTGCCGCCCGCGCTGCAAACGCGCTGCGCTGTCGTGCCCTTTGTCGGCGATGAAATCGGGGACATCTTCGCGCTGGCCGACCTGCTGGTGGGCCGCAGCGGCGCGGGCACGGTGACCGAGGCGGCGGCAGTGGGGCTGCCCGCGCTGTTTATCCCCCTGGTTCCGACCGGCGGCGATGAGCAGACGCGCAATGCCCGCCGCTCGGTGGACGCCGGGGCGGCTGTCATTTTGCCAGGCAGTGACCTCAACGGCCCGCGTTTGCTGTCCGAAATCCGCGCTCTGCTGGCCGACCCGGTGCGTCTGTCGGCGATGGGGCAGTCGGCGCGGACGCTGGCGACTCCAAATGCGGCGCAGGATTTAGCCGAGGCAGTGCTGGCACTGGCTAACCCTGTGGTACAATAAAACATAATAATAAAGCGCAGCAACTCTTTTTGGAGTAATTTTATTGGGGAGAACGAACATTTCGTGCGGGAAAGTATTCATTTTGTAGGCATTGGCGGGGCGGGCATGAGCGGCATGGCCCGCGTGCTGGCCCGGCAGGGGGTTCAGATTACGGGGTCGGATGCCCGCGAGTCGGCGACACTGGAGTCGCTGCGGCGCGAAAGCGGTATCCGGGCCGAGGCAGGGCATGAGGCGTGTCACCTGAACGGGGCCACGCTGGTCGTCGCCTCGGCAGCGATCAAAAAAGACAACCCGGAGATTGTCGCGGCCCGCGAGCGGTCTGTCCCCGTCATCTCCCGTGCGGAAATGCTGGGGCGGCTGATGGCCCGGTATTCGCGCTCGGTGGCGATTTCGGGCACGCACGGCAAGACGACGACCACGGGTATGACGGCGATGATTCTGGAAGCCGCCGCGCTGGACCCGACTGTCTTAATCGGCGGTGACCTGCCCGCCTACGGCGGCAATGCGCGGCTCGGCGGCAGTGATGTCTTTCTCGCTGAAGCGTGCGAAGCCTACGACTCGTTTCTGGACCTGGACCCGGCTATCACCGCCGTGACCAACATTGAAGCGGACCACCTGGACTACTACGGCGACCTCGCCAATGTCCTGCGGTCGTTCCAGAAGTTTCTGTCACAGACGACGGGCACAGTCATCTTGCCCGGTTTCGACGACAATGCCCGCTCTCTGGTGGAGCCGCTTCAGGCTCTGCCCAACGCTCCCGCGCTGGTCACGTTTGGGCTGGACGGCGCTGTCACGCTTTGCGCCGAGGCGCTGGATGCCAATGGCCCCGCGCCGTCGTACACGCTGGTCTGGCGCGGTGAGCAGTTGGGGCGGGTGACGCTGGCCGTGCCGGGTCTGCACAATGTTCTAAACTCGCTGGCCGCCGCCGCTGTGGGCCTGACGCTGGGCGTCCCGTTTGCCGCTGTGGCCTCGGGGCTTGCGGCATTCACCGGCACAGGCCGCCGCTTTGAGCGGCTGGGGGACACGGCGGAGGGCATCTCGGTGGTGGACGATTACGCGCATCACCCGACCGAAATCCGGGCGACGCTGGCCGCCGCCCGCCGGGCTTTCCCCGGACGCCGCCTCGTCGCCGTCTTTCAGCCGCACCTGCCGTCGCGCACGCGGGACTTCAAGACGCAGTTTGCCGAAAGCTTTGCCGATGCCGACCATGTCGTGCTGACCGACATCTTCCTGGCCCGCGAACAGCCGCTGGAAGGGGTCACCGGCGCGGGTCTGGCGGCGCTGACCGCCGAGCGGCGCGGCGCAGAGTTCGTGACCTATGTGGCCGACAAAGCCGCCCTGCCCGTGCGCCTTGCCGAGATTGTGCGCCCCGGCGACGTGCTTCTGACATTGGGCGCGGGCGACATCCGCACGGCGGGTGAGGGGCTGCTCAAGGGTTAGACCAAGAGCGTCAAGAGGGCCGAGGGGTTGAAAACCCCTCGCTAGGTCAGGCGTCCTGCGGACGAAGGAACATACAGACAAAGACGATGCCAATGGCCTCTGGCTCCTCTCCTTCGTCCGCAGGACGCCTCTCCTAGCGAGGAGTTTTCAACTCCTCGACGGCCCGGCGGACGCGGCCAAAGTACACTATGACCACCAAACTCAAAATCGCCGTTCTGATGGGCGGCACGAGCGCCGAGCGGGAAGTCTCGCTGTCTACCGGGCGGCAGATTCTCAATGCGCTGGACCCGGACAAGTATGCCGTCACACCGCTGGACACGCAGGAGATGCCCGCGCTTCTGGCCGCGCTGACGGAGGGCCGCCCGGAGGTCTGCGTCATTGCCCTGCACGGGCGAGGCGGCGAGGACGGCACACTTCAAGGACTGCTCGACCTACTCGGTATTCGCTACACCGGCAGCGGCGTTCTGGCAAGCGCCCTGTCGATGGACAAGGCGATGAGCAAGCGCGTTCTGACGGCGGCAGGCGTTCTGATGCCGCAGGACGTGACGCTGACAAAAGCACAGAAGCACGTTTCGCAGAGAGATTATGCTGCCCTGGGAGGCGGTATGGCTTTGCCGTGGATTGTCAAGCCAAGTCGTCAGGGGTCCACTATTGGGATGACGGTTGTAGAGAAAGCGCAGCAGCTAACGGCGGCAACCGACCTTGCGTTTCAGCACGACGATGTGGCTCTCGTCGAGCAGTTCATCACGGGGACCGAAATCACCGTCCCCATTTTAGGCAACGACGCTTTGGAAATCCTGCCGGTTGTGGAGATTGTCCCGGCCAAAGGCTTTTACGACTACGAGGCCAAGTACACGGCGGGGGCAACCGATGAGATTGTCCCGGCCCGTATCCCGGACAGCGTCGCCGCCGAAGCGCGGCGGATTGCCACACTCTGTCACCAAACTCTGGGCTGCCGGGGAATGTCCCGGACGGACATGATTGTGACGGCGCAAAACGAGATTTACACGCTGGAACTCAACACCATTCCGGGCATGACCCCGACGAGTCTTTTGCCCCGTTCGGCAGAAGCCGCCGGGTATCCGTTCCCGCGCCTGCTGGATAAAATTATCGCTCTCGCTTTGGAATAAGACGCTGGACCAAGCCATGTCTAAACGACCGCACCTGAAAATCACCGAAGATGCCCCGACCGACACGCGCCGCCGCAGCGGGCGTACCCCGCCGCGCCCGCGCCGCCCCCGGCGCACGGCGGAAGAACGCGCCGCCCGTGCCGCCCGCTGGAACCGGGGTCTGCGGCTCTTTGCGCTGGTCGGCTTCGTGGCCGAAGCCGGGGTGCTGCTGCTGGCAAATCCGTACTTCCATGTGACCAAAGTGCGCGTGGTGGGGACGCAGACCCTGACCGCGCCGCAGGTGTTTGAAGAAGCGAGTGTCCCGGCCCGCACCAATATCTTTGCGATGCTCCGGCAGCCGTTTGTGAAGCGTCTGGCGCAGGACCCGGTGGTGGACCATGCCACGCGCTCCATTCGGCTGCCGGATACCGTGGTGCTGACCGTGGCCGAGCGGCAGCCTCATGCGGTGCTGGCCGCAAATGGGCAGTTCTGGCTGCTGGACACCAAAGGCGTGCCGTACCGGCAGCTCCATGCCCCGGTGCGCGGCCTGCCGACCGTGCAGGTGGCGGCGGCAGTGCTGCCAGAGTCGGTAATTCTGGGCCAGCCGCTCCATGCCGTCTGGCTCCCGGATGTCAGCCGCCTGCTGACACTGATCGACAAATCCCCCGAATTGTCCCGGACTCTGGGGGGCGCAAAAATAACGGTTGACCAAAACCTGAATTTGTGCTTAAATAGAACAGACCAGCTTCAAATCCGTCTGGGACAGCCCGACTCGCTGCCGCGCAAGATGGCGCTCGCCGATGCCGCCGTCTCTGCTTACGGCGGCGCACTCGCACGTCAGGCGTCCTATATTGATGTAAGCTGCCCGCAGCAGCCTGTCTGGAAGCCCCGTGCCAAGCTTCCCGGTGACCAAGCAGCGACTAGCACGCACGACACACAAGAAATAACAACCCATGGAACCGACGCCCGCCTCGATTGACCCCGTGGACCCGATGCCCCGCCGCGACCGCCGCGCCTGGTGGGCAACCCTGTTTGTGCTGTGCGGCCTGCTTGGGGCCATGCTCGGCCTGAGCGTCAAAACGCAGACTCTGAAAATCCGCAATGACACCCTGGCAAGTCAGCAGGGCAGCACTGTTCTGGTGCAGGCCAATCTGGACTTGCAGCGGCGGATTGCCCAGCTTCAAAAAGACAACTCGCAGCTCGCCCAGTCCGCACCCTCGGACACACGGCGGCTGAAAGAACTGTCGGACGACCTTTCTAAAGCGCAGTTCCTGGCCGGACTGACCGATGTGAAGGGGCCGGGGATTGTAGTCACGCTCAATGACAGCAAGAAACCGGCGTCCCCGATGCCCGCCGGGTTTACTCCGCCAAACCTGATTCACGACACGGACATTGGCAGTGTCATCAATGAGCTGAAAGCGGCAGGGGCGGAAGCCATTTCGGTCAATGACCAGCGCATCGTCGCCGTCAGCCCGGTGCGCTGTGCCGGACCGACAATTTTTGTCAACAATACGCCGCAAACGCCGCCGTATGTCATCAAGGCTATTGGCAACCCGAGAACGCTTTATACAGCGATTGAGCTGCCCGGCGGCGTGACGCAGGCCATTCGGGGGTATGACCCGGCCATGTTCACCACGCAGATTGCCAAGCAGCCGCTGCTTGTTTCTGCCTACGCGGGCGGCATTGAGCCGAAGTTCGCGCAGCCTGCCGGGGTGGACGCCAAAGCGGCTTCCGCTAAAATTACATCTGCCAAAACTGCTTCTATTAAGTGAGCGTCGCACGCAGCGAACACCGCTGTAGTAAGTTTGAGAAAATCCTATGGGCTGGTTTGCGCTGGTCGCCGGGGCGCTGGGTTTCGCGCTCGTTTATTTTACCAAAGTGACGTTTCCCACGCAGTACGCGCAGTATCTGTCGCTGGCGGCGCTGGCCGGGCTGGACTCGCTGATTGGCGGCGTCCGGGCGGGGACTGAGGGCAAGTTCAAAAGCAATGTCTTTCTGTCCGGCTTCGTCACCAACACGCTGCTGGCAGCGTTTCTAGCCTATCTGGGCGATTTGATGGGGCAGCCGCTGGGCCTGGCCGCGCTGGTGGCGCTGGGCGGGCGCATCTTTGTGAACCTGTCTATTATCCGGCGGCAGTGGCTCGACGGCCACGAAAGCGACCGGGCCGCAAAACGTTCCGAGAGCGTTTAAAGCAGAGAAGAGGGAGCGCCGGAGGTGGCTAGGGACTGCATCGTGGGGCTGGATATTGGGACGACCAAAGTATGCACTGTGGTCGCGGAAGTCGAAGAGCCGGGCCGCATCAGTATTGTGGGGGTCGGCAATTCGCTGTCTGCGGGCATCCGCAAGGGAATCGTCGTTGATATTGACAGCGCCGCGCAGGCCATCATGGACAGCGTGGAAAAAGCCCGCGCTATGTCCGGCTACGACATCAGCCGCGTCATTGTGGGTGTCACCGGCGAACACGTCGCCTCTCTGAACTCACGCGGCGTGATTGCGATCACCCATGCGAACCGGGAAATCACCGAGGACGACGTCGCCCGCGTGCAGGACCAGAGCCGGGTGATCGTGCTGCCGCCGGACCGGGAGATCATCCACGCCATCCCGCGCTCGTACTCCATCGACGGCCAGAGCGGCATCCGCTTCCCCGTCGGAATGTCCGGCACACGCTTGGAAGTGGAGACGCACATTGTCACCGGGGCCGTCACGTTTTTGCAGAACGTCGCCAAGTGTGTCCAAAAAGCCGGGCTGATTGTCGAAGCCACGGTTTTGGAGCCGATAGCCACGGCTGAATCCGTGCTTTTAGACGACGAAAAGCGCCTCGGCGTGGTGATTGCTGACATCGGCGGCGGGACCACCGACGTCGCTATCTTTGTCGACGGCGACATCGCCTATTCCTCGGCCATCCCCGTCGGCGGCAACCATGTGACCCACGATATTTCGGTGGGCCTGCGGGCCTCCGAAGAAGAGTCGGAGCGCGTCAAGCGTGCCCATGCCGCCGCGACGCTGGACCAGCTTGACCCTGACCTGCTTTTTGAAGTCCTGAGCCTCGGCGGCGACACCCCGCGCCTCCTGCCACAGCATATTCTGGCCGAGATTGTCGAGCCGCGTATGCACGAGCTGTTCTTGATGCTGCGCCAGGAGATTTTAAAATCCGGCTACTACAAAACCCTCCCGGCGGGCATTGTGCTGTCCGGCGGCGGCTCGCAGCTCCTCGGGGCGGCTGAACTCTGCTCCGAAGTCACCGGAATGCCGACCCGCGTGGGCATCCCGCGTGAAATCAGCGGCATCTCCGGCGACCTGCGCTCCCCGGTCTACGCCACCGCGCTAGGGCTGGTGCAGTACGGCGCGCTGCACCATTACCGGCCCAGTTTAGGCCCCAGCGAAGGCACGCTTATCGCTAAAATCCAGCGTTTCTTCACCCGCCTCATGTCCCGCGCCGCAAACGGGTAAACTTGAAGGAGCAATCGCATGGACGCCTGGGAGCGATGGTGGGAAATGGCGCAGGGGTCTTTGGTTGCCGCTAAACTGCTGGCAGATGGAGAACAGTACCGCTCAAGTGCGAGTCGCAGCTACTATGCTGCCTATCAGGCTGCATCTGCGGTGCTGCTCTATCTGGGAGCAACCCCGCCTGAAGACCGAGAAGCATGGAGCCATGAGATGACTCCCGGTTTGCTGCGGCAGCGTCTCAGCACGGTCTTGACGCAGAGCCAGTGCCTCGAATTGTCCCGGCGACTTGCCTTGCTTTACAAGCTTCGTGTGGATGCAGACTATATCAGTGTCGGCGGAGCAAATGCGAAAGCGGCAACAGCCGCATTAAAAGATGCTTCATTTTTGATTAAGGTTATAAGAGAAATTTTGATGGGGTAAACCAATGGCAGTTTTAGCACCGCAGCATACGCAGGAAGAAATTTATCAGTGGCTTCACCGCCACGCTAAGAAACTCAATGTTGAAGTTACGCTGTTTCCAGACAGTGCCCGGCAGGAAAAAGAGTGGTTTTACCTGCCCGTTCACGTTGACAGCACGGCCAACGCTTATGAGCGTGCCGCCAAACTTCAGGATTTGGAAGATAGCTGGAACGAGCAGGAGCCGAGACCAGAGCCGCAGATTTTTCTCCTGCCTGCCGCGAAGAAATAACCAGAAAATGAGTGCGATCGATGAAACTCATTCTGCTGCATATTGTCGTCTGCGCGGTAGTTTACGTCGTTGCCGTGGCTTTTGTTGTGGGCATTATGGGCGTTGTCAATCTGTTGTTCCGCAAGCCTTTCACAGACCGGTGGCGGCATTATTTGTCTTCTGTGGCGCTTGCCCTGGGTGTGGGGATGCTGGTTGATTTGCTCCCGCGCCGCCTGCTGTTCGCGGTTGGTCTGCCCGCAGGTGCTATTCTGCTGGGCGTGGTACTCTGGGTTTTCATCAAGTATCCCGGTGTTCCAGCGCGGCGGGAGTCAACTTCTGACAAAAACAGTGTATAATAAGCGAGTATAGTACCAAAAACAGCATTTTTAAGATAAATAAACATTTTTGACGATTTCAAGGAGACGATTTCATTATGGCAGTGTCCTATCGAGACGATTTAGTGCCGTTTGCCAAGATCAAAGTCATCGGCTGCGGCGGGGGCGGCACAAACGCCGTCAACCGCATGATTGAAGCCGGGCTGACGGGCGTGGAGTTCATTGCGATGAACACCGACATTCAGGTCTTAGACGTGTCCGCCGCCGACTACAAATTGCAGCTTGGCGAGAACCTCACACGCGGCCTCGGCGCGGGCGGCAACCCGGAAGTGGGCCGGGCGGCCTCGGAAGAGTCCAAAAGCGACATCAAAAAGGCCCTGGAAGGCGCGGATATGGTCTTTATTACCGCCGGCATGGGTGGTGGCACGGGCACGGGGTCCGCGCCGGTGATTGCCGAAATCGCCAAAGATTTGGGCATCCTCACGGTTGCCGTCGTCACCAAGCCGTTCAAATTCGAAGGCCCGCGCCGCTCCCGCCTGGCCGATGAGGGCGTGGACAACCTCAAAGACAAAGTGGACACGGTTATTATTATCCCCAACGACCGGCTGCTTGGCGTGGTCGAAAAGCGGGCGACGCTCGTGGAAGCTTTCCGCGAGGCCGACGACGTTCTGCGGCAGGGCGTGCAGGGCATTTCGGACATCATCACGATCCCCGGCATCATCAACGTGGACTTCGCCGATGTCCGTGCCATCATGCTGAACGCTGGAACCGCGCTCATGGGCATCGGTGTTGCCTCGGGCGACCACCGCGCCGTGGATGCCGCGCAGGCCGCGATTGCCTCGCCGCTGCTCGAAACCAGCATTGAAGGGGCACGCGCCGCGCTGATCAACATCACCGGCGGCCCGGACATGACCCTGGCCGAAGTGCATGAAGCCACGGAGCTGATCCAGCAGGCCACCGACGCCGAAGACGCCAACATCATCTTCGGCATCGTGCAGGACCCGCGCCTGACCGATGAAGTGCGGATCACGGTGCTTGCCACCGGCTTTGACCAGCGCCCGCCCGCTCCGGCCCCCGTCGCCGCCAGCGCGGGCCGCACCGTGATGACCGCCAGCCGCCCCAGTTCGGCCACCTCCAGCGCCGTCGTCACCGAAGCCCCCGCCGAAGCCGCCCCCGCCGCCTCGCGTCCGCCCGCCGACAACGACGTAGACATCCCTGCCTTCCTGCGCCGCCGCTGACGCGCAGAGCAAGGAAAAGGCCCCGGCTTTCGCCGGGGCCTTTTTGTCAAGCACAAGGAGCCTATCATGGCAGTTTTGGAAGCGCCTCGTCCCGACACAAAAGCAAGTAAATCTTTGTTCATCAGCGACGCGCAGATGGAAGAGTTTCGGGCCATCGCTGCCCGGCAGTTTGAAGATGCTGGAATTGAATATGACCCGACAGCAACGGCGGAAGACTCCCGGCAAGCGTTCCTAAAAGCAGGAATACGCCCGGAAGAGAACTTTCTTTCACGCGGCATTGTTGAGGCCAGAGAGGAATAAGGATGGCGTCACTGTTCTGGGACGCCAGCGGGCTGGCGAAACATTTTCGCTGATACGCCGCGCTTATAATGGCGGACGAGTGGACGCTTCCGTTTATGCAACTGCGACTTCCGCGTTGCGGAACGATATTCTTGCTTTGCCACGCCTACAACTTGTCTCCGCCACGGATGCCGATATTTTGTTCAGCATCACCTATATTCAGCGGCACAATATCAACGCCACAGATGCCGCCCTCTTAGCGACACTTCGGCGCTATGCTCAGGCGACCGGCGAGACCTGCGCTCTCGTGGCCGCCGATGGCCGTTTCTGCCGGGCCGCTGCGGCGGAAGGGATGGCGGTAGTGATCCCCGAAACCCTGCCTGCCGCTGAGTTGCCCGCGTTCGTCGCCGCGCTTTAACACTTCTTGCCCCTCCTCACAGCCGCGCCAGCACACTCTCCAAATAGTCATCCACGCGCTCGCGCATCCCCTCTGCTGTCACGGTGGCTCCAAACTCGGCCCAGGGCGGGTAGGGGCTTGGCGGGCCGGGCAATTCTTCCAGCAGAACCATGACATCCCAATAGGGATGATAGACGAACGACGGCCCGGCGGCGGCCTGATAAGCCCGCAGGAAGGTCTCAGCGGCCTCCGGGCCGTGCAGAAATAGGAGGTTCTTGCGGCACCAAGCGACGTCTACATTGGCATCGCCCACGCAGGCTACCGGCCAGTCTACAATGCCGGAAACGCGCCCGTTCTGCCAGAGGACGTTGTTCGGGTGGTAATCGCGGTGAATGAAGCACGGGCGTGAGGGCGCAGGGGGCGTCTGGGCAAGCGCGATAGCCTGCTTCCAGAGGCTCGGCACACGCGACCAGGGCGGCGGGATCAGGGCAGACAGGTCAGTGTAGGGCGCGTACTCCCAGGGAAAGCCCTCTGCCGGGACGCTATGGATGGGAAGCAAGGCGTCGGCCAGCCCGTGCAGCCAGCGGTCCATGTTGTCGGGGAGCAGGACGACTTCGCCGGGCAGGCGGGTCATCAGAAGGCACGGGACGCCGCCGGAGGCCGCGCCGTCCGGGTCGCAGGCCAGCAGCGCGGGGGCGGCCAGCCCCGCCGCCGTGACCCGTTCCAAAGCGGCAGCCTCCCGACGGGGCACATCGGGTTCTTCGGCCAGCCAGCGGGCGTTGTCATACAGCCGCAGGACGCAGGACCGGGAAGCCGCGCCGCTTTCTATGTCCAGCGCATAGAGCGTAGACGACGTGGAACCGGGCAGGCGGCGCACGTTCTGAACCCGTGCTTTCGGTCCGATGGCCTGCGCTGCCCACCGGGCTGCGCCAGCGGGCAGGTCGGTCACAGGCCTGCTTCCGACAGGTCCCACGCCTGCTCGGCAAGCTGCTTCATCACGAGGCTTTGCTGCCAGCGGTCGCTGAACTCGCGGCCATCGGGGAGGGTGATGGCGTAGCGCGGCGGGCCAAGCTCGGCGGCGAACGGCAGCACGTCGCCCGGCCCGGCTCCCTCGCGCCAGTGGGCCATTGCCCGCGCCCAGATACGGACGAAGAACTGCGCGGCGTCGCCCGTGCCGTCGCCGACATCGACCTGCACCTGTTCGCCGTTGGAGACCCGCCCGTGCAGGTGGCCGACACGCGCCAGCACCGGGTCCATTCTCTCTAAAGCCCCTTCGTTCTCCCAGCCGTAGAACTCGCCGATGACGACGGCGTGGGAGAAGTCCCCGGTCAGCGTCAGCTCGGGCATGAGTTCAATCAGCGCGAGAGCCTGAAGGAGGCTTTCGGGGATATTGCCCCGGTGGGTTTCGGTGAACTGTACCAGGCCCGCTTCGGCGGCGAGGCGGTTAGACTCGCGCAAAAAGACAACGGCTTCGGCCAGTGGCACATAGGGGGTGAGGGGGTGGGAGAAGAGAAAATCGGCCTCCAAACGCTTGGCCTGTGCGATGACCCGGCGCGAGTCTTCTAGGTTCTGGGGGCCGTATCCCAGCACCAGCCGCAGGCCCGCCGCGTCTAAAGCCGCTTTGTGTTCAGCCTCGCTGCTTTCTTCCAGCCAGCATTCGACGGCCTCAAAGCCTGCCTCTTTGACCCGCGTGAACTTCTCGGTCAGCGTCCATTCGTCCTCGGGGCGGGCATTCATCGGCAGGCCAATCATTCCCCAGAGGGAATGCTGCACCCGCAGGCGGGGCGGGTTCTGGGAGCCGTCATTGTAGCGTGTGAGCGGAATAGACATAGGAGCATTCTCCGTTAGCGGCCTGTGCCGTTTTGCTGCACGGCGGGCGTGTCTTCGGCGGCTGCGCCTCGCGTGGCCGACTTGGTTTCCAGCCGCCCGACGCGGCCTTCCAGCCGGTTCAGGGCCTCGTCAAAGGACAGGTCAAACTGATGGCTCGTGCTGTGCATTTCGGCCATCTGCTGCTTGAGCGCCCTGAGTTCTGCCAGCACTGCGCCGTCGTCTGCTTGCGGCGGCACGGCCTGCTGCCGGCGCGTCTGTGCTTCCGCCTTGATATGGGCGATTTTGCCCTGCATCGACACCCAGATTACCAGGGCGATGCCGCCGAAAGCCGCCAGTGTTTCCACTACGTCCGCCATTGCATGAGGGTCCATTAAGTGATGCTCTCCGTGGGTTTTCCATTTACAGGCGCGAAAAGTTACGCAAAATTGCCAGGCCCACGGGGCCGGACTTTTCCGGGTGAAACTGTGTCGCCCACACATTGCCCCGGTGGAGGGCCGCGCAGTACGACACGCCATAGTCGGTGGTCGCCGCCCAGTCGGCGGGGTCGTCGGGGGCGCAGTAGTAGGAATGCAGGAAGTAGGCCATCGGCGACTCACCCGGCAGGTCCGCGCCGAGCGGGGAGCCGGGGGTGAACGTGAGATTATTCCAGCCAATCTGCGGCACTTTCAAAATAGCAGAGGCGGGAAAGCGGCGGACGCGGCCCGGCACGACGTTCAGCCCCAACACGCCCGGCTCGCCTTCCTCGCTGCTGGTCAGCAGCGCCTGCATCCCGACGCAAATGCCCAAGAAGGGACGGCCCGAGGCGATAAACTCTAACGCAATCTGGTCTACGCCCGAGCGGCGCAGGGAGTGCATGGTGGAATCAAACGCGCCGTCCCCCGGCAGCACGGCCTTGTCGGCTTCGGCCACGGCGCGAGGGTCGTCAGTCACAAACGCGCCCGAGACGCCGACTTTGTGGAAGGCTTTTTCGACGCTCCGCAGGTTGCCCATGCCGTAATCAATAATGGCGACTTTCATAGGTTTTTTCTCGTAAGACCTCGGAGACCTACCACCTTGTTCTCTCGTTCCTCGTTCACAGGGTCCTTCCTAAAGGAAAGATTAGGATTTAAGGATTAGGATTTGGGCGTAGGGGCACGATTTATCGCGCCCTTCTTATCCTGCTCTGTCCGTATCCTTCCTTTAGGAAGGACCCCAGCGAAGCGGGGAAGGTAGGTCAGCGCACCCACTGCCGCTTCAGCGGGTGTTCTATCTTGGCATTCGACGGGCGCAGGGCAGCGCGGTGGATGATTTCCAGCGCAAGAGCCTCCTGCGCTTTGGTGGACACCAGCCACAGCCAGACCGGCTCTTTGCCATTGCGGTAGACCGAGTACGCCTGCCCCTGGTCTAATCGGTCTATATCGTCCCAGCGGGTATCTTTGCGTCCCAGAATAGACTGCTGATGCAGGCCAGCTTCGTCGGCGGTCAGCGAAAAGGTCATCACAATCAGCAGTACGGCGAAAAACAGCACGAAGGGGATAGCGAGAATCAGCAGGTCGTGCGTCCGGTGGTGCGTAAATGCCACGCCCATGCCCACAATGCCGATGCCGGAAAACAGGGCCGACCCGATTCGGTAGGCGACATCGGCCAGAAACGTGTGCGGCAGCGTCAAGGCCAGCGGCGGCGAAGCGGGAGCGGCCATAAGCTACAAAGTCCCTTTCGTACTCGGAATGCCCTGCACCCGCTCATCGCGGCGCTTTGCCATATCCAGAGCGCGGCCAAAGGCTTTAAACGCGGCTTCGGCGATGTGGTGCGCGTTGGCCCCGCGCCGCTGCTCAAAATGCAGGTTCAGGCCAGCATTGGCGGCCACGGCCCGGAAGAACTCGGGGACCAGCTCGGTGTCAAACGTGCCGATTTTGGGCGAGGGGAACACGAAGTCATGGACGAGCATCCCGCGCCCACTCCAATCCAGCGCACACGCAACTAATGCCTCGTCCATCGGCAGCAGGGAAAAGCCGTAGCGGGCGATGCCGACCTTGTCGCCGACAGCCTCTTTGAGCGCCGTTCCCAGCGCAATACCGACATCTTCAACGGTGTGGTGGTCGTCAATATGCAGGTCGCCCATCGCCCGGACGCTCAGGTGCAGGAGGCCGTGCCGGGCAACGTGGGTGAGCATATGGTCAAAAAAGCCAACCCCGGTGACCAGCTCAGAGCTGCCGTCGCCGTCCAGCACGACGGTCAGCGAAATGTCGGTTTCCGACGTGCGCCTCTCCAGCGTCGCCTCACGCCGGGGGCCGCGCACGCCTTTGTCGGAAATAATAGTTGCGGGAACGCTCATGGTGGGCGTATTGTACCAAACGGGCGGCGCTTTGTCTACTTGTTTTCTGCGCCTACTTCTTTTCCAGCCGCTGCCAGAGCGCCAGGAGACCGCACAGCGCGGCAATCTCGACCAGCGGCAGGCTGCTGAAAGCCAGCCCCCGTTCCATCTCGCCGCGTCCCAAAGCGCGTCTCGCGGCAAACAAACACAGCAGAAAGACGACAGGGTAGGTCGTCGAGCCGACCAAAAATGTGCGGACGACCGCCCGCAGGCGGCGCGGCGCATTGGGGTTCGGTTTAGCTGCCGCCGACATGATGTTAGCGATCAGCACAACCGGATAGACTGCCAGCGGCAGCGCCCCCAGCACTTGCAGCACAGCAGAAATAATTTGCGCGGTTTTACCACTCATTTGTTTCCTACACCGTCAGCGCGGCCAGAAAGCGGCTGAATTCGGTCTGGGCGGCGTCCAGGGCGGCTTCCGTGGCGTCGTGGTCTGCCAGCAGGGCGCTGATTCTGGTTTCCTGCGCGTCCAGCTCACCGACATAGCGGCGGTACAGGTCGGAGTTCTGGGCCAGCGCCTCCATGTTCTTGCGGATACGCTCCTGCCCCTGCGTGATGGCCGCAATCTGTTTCTTCAGCGCGGTCAGCGCGGCTTCCTGCTCGGCCAGCCCCTGCCGCCGGGCGGCCACGTCTTCCAGCGCGGCGCGGACCGGCGCGGAGGCGGCCCCGGAGCGTCCGTGCGACAAAAACAGGTCGGTGGCCGCATCCAGCAGGCGCAGTGACTGCCAGACCTGCCGCTCGGTCCGCACCGTCAGCGACGCCGTTCCTGCGGCGGGCAGGGGCAGATGGAAGCGGTATTCGGCGGCGGTGCGCTCGTCCGGGGCGCTCGGCGCGGTCAGCTCCCAGGCGGGCTGAACGGGGTGTTCCACCAGCACCGTGCGCGGCATGTCGCTGTGGTTTTTAAACGCATATTCCGTGACCTGCTGATAGGTTTCCCGGACGCGCAGCGTGCCCTTTGTCAGAATAACTTCGGACACGATGCCGCTTTGCGCGTCGGGCCGGGCGTCAGCATCCACGGACAAATCTAGCGCATAGGTCAGGAGGCGCGTCTGCCCCGCTTCGGTGTCGTCCATGAGGGCATCGCCGACATAGCCCGCCGCGCCCCCGTCTGCCGCGTCCGGCGTATCAAAGACGGTCAGCGGCCCGCCCATCAGGTGCAGAGGTGTGGTGTTTTTGAGGCGTACCCCGGTCAATGGATGGCTGGCCTGTACGCGGCTGTTGTAGACCGAAACGCGCTCGGCTTCCACCGTGTCAGCCACAAAGGGGATCAGGGCGGACTGCTGACGCGGCACGGACACAGGCACGTCAATATGGTAGGCAAAGGCCGTACCCAGCGCCGCACCCGTGGCGGCGACGCTGCCCAGCGCGGCTAGTCCAGGGCTGAGCGGCGCGGGAGCCTCGGCGGCTGCCCCGCGTCGGCGCAGGGAACTGCCAGGTGGGGCCGGGGCGGCCAGGGCCGCCATCGCATACCCCCCACCTGCCATTGGCTCTTCCTGTTCCATCCAATCTGCGGCCATGTCGCTGGCGTAAGTCTGCGGCGTCGGCGAGGCGGGGATGCGCGGCTGAACCGTGGGGCGGTGGACATACAGCGGCGTGTAGAGGTCCTGGATAAATGAAATCGGGCGGCCTGAGACGAGGCTGAGGTGCGCCTCGGTCCAATCGTCCTGCCCCGTGTTCTGCACCAGCGCCCAGCCTTGCAGGCGGGGCGTCTCGCCCAGCACCAAGCGGTAAGAAGTCTGCCACGCCGGGCTTTCCAGCAGGTAGCCGACCTGCACCGTGCGCTGGCCTTCGCCGGTGAAGGTCAGGGTGATGGGCCGCTTGCCCGCGTCCCGCCCCTGCGCGACGGCGGCCAGCGCCCCGCGCAGCTCGTCCGCCAGCGCGGCGTCGTTGATTTGCAGGCTGCGGACCGAGTCTAAAGCGACCGTGTGCAGGCTGTCCCCGGCCAGCAGGGTCAGCCAGGACTGCTCGGTCATGCCGCTGCTGATTTGCCGATACACCCGCCGCGTTTCGACGCCCGCGATGATGCCCGTCAGCGGCGCGGGGTCGTCGGTCGTGAGGGTGACGGACACGCCGCGCATCCGCCCCAGCAGGGTGGCCCGGTCCGGCTCATCGCCGATGTTGAGCGAGAACGCCTGCAGCGCCCGCCGCACCGGGTCCTGCGCGGCATACGTGACCGGGGAAATCCCGCCGCCCCCGCCGTCGAGCAGCACCAGCGACTTCAGCACGTCATTGACCGCGCCGACCGGAAAATACAGGGTAATCTGCGCGTCGCCGTCGACTGTGCCGCCGCGCTCAAAGTAGCCGACGCCGCTAGTATAGAGCGTCACACGAGTAATCGGAAGCATGGCAGTTGTCTCCTAATTAATTTTTTATTACGCTAGTAGTCAAAAAGTGTTGCCGCTGTGCCACAATAAGCCAAACAGCATCTACGGCACGAAAATGAGAACGGCGAATTTCCATGAGATACTCGGGCGTCACGCGAAAGGCCAGTCAGACAATTGCTGCAATAACCTGTGCAATGCTGCTCATTTTCGAGTGTCACACAATCAAGGCACAACCCAAGCAGACGCAGACTGTGCCGTCTGTCAAATTAGACATTGGCACTCTTACCCCTGGTGGTTCGCCGGGTGATACCAATGTAGTGCTGCCGCGACTGTCTGCTGCCCTCAAACGTTCCCCAAAAGCAAGGTTCTTTCGGCTAAACTGGGACTTTGATTTGTTCAGTTTCGGCTCTACGAGCATCATATTGTACGACCGCCTCAAGCACACGCTCCGGTTTGATTACAATTATGGGCACAATGCGGCTGGAAATCCGAAGGACAATGGAGTTAGCCGCTTGCTTTTCACAGGCGTGACAGAAGCAATTATCAGTCGCGCCGCAAAAGCACACACAAAAGACATTGATTCTGATGACAAAGGCTACATTTTAGACTTGACACAGTTTGGCTGTGTCAGCCATGTTCTGCGCTCACCCACTCCAAAACGGCGTTCACATCGGTAGCCACGATGTCTGCGCCGGAGGTGCGGAACATCTTTTCGTTGGTCTTGCCGAGCGGCCCGGTCAGCACCTGCGCGGAGAGGAACACGGCGTCGCCCTCGGCGCGGTCGGCGTTGAACGCCTGCACGGTCCGCAGGTCGTCGCGGGTGTCGCCGATATAGACCGCCGTGCGGAAGCCCATGCGCTTCGCCAGCAGGCGCAGGCCGCCGGGGAGGGGTTTGGGGAAGCCGTTGCTTTTGGTGATGATGTGGTCCTCGGGGATCAGCCCGGCGAGGCCGCAGAGTTCCAATCCTACCTGTGCTTCGGGGAGAGACCGGCCCGTCTGCATCCCCAGCGGGATGCCGGGGGGCAGCTTGGCGAGGTCGATCAATGGCTTGTCCTTTAAGATATAGCCGGGGCCGGTGTAGAGCGTCGCCGGAGCGCCGTAGAGCTGTTCGCACAGGTCGCCCGCGAACAGCTCCAAGAAGACCTGCTTGATGAGCGGCTTGCGGTAGTCGGTCTCGACGGCTAGGCGGTCTTCGGCGCTGAGGTTTTCAAAGGCAATGTTCTCGGCGGCCCGGAGCCAGCCGCCCCGGTCGCCGATGCGGGCGGCGTAGCGGTTCAGCTTGGGCTGGATGACATTCAGCGTGTCCGGCGTCGCCATCGGATGTTCATGGCCTTTGGCGATGTAGTGCAGCACCAGCGCATACACTAAATCAATGTCGTCGTTGAAGCCGCCTGCGTTTTTGAACAGCTCCACGTCCGCCGAGGTCACGAGTTCGTCGGAGGCGGGCCAGCCGAGGACGGTTCGCAGGTAGTAGGGGACCGCGAGGCAGGCGGCGGCGCGGATGCTGTCGGTGATGTCGAGCAGGACGCCGTCCATGTCAAAGATAATCGCGTCGATGGCGGCGCGGCGCGTTTCGGCGTTGGGTGTGGTGTATGGCATAGGTAGTGTAGTGGCGGACAGGAATGGACCCCCTAACCCCCAATAATGGGGGAACCAGAGTGAGAGCAGAGGGGCCTTATCCTAATTATCCGGTTCCCCCATTATTGGGGGCTAGGGGGTCTGCTTCCCCCGCAGCCGGGCAGACTGCGCGTGGCCGTCAAAGCCTTCGGCTTCGGCGAAGCGGGCGACATCCTCGGCGGCTTCTTCAGCGGCTTCTTTGGAATAATAGACAACGCTGGTGCGCTTCATAAATGTGGCGACGGATAGCGGCGACGAGAACCGGGCCGCGCCTGCGGTGGGCAGCGTGTGCGACGGCCCCGCCCAGTAGTCGCCGATAGACGCCGAGGTGTGTTCGCCAAGCAGGACGGCTCCGGCGTTTTTCACAAGTGGCAGCACGGACAGCGGCTCGCGTACCATCAGTTCCAGGTGTTCGGGGGCCAGGATGTTGGACAGCGCCAGCGACTCTTCCACCGAGTTCGTTTTGACAAAAATGAGGTTGTTCGCCGTTACTTCCAAAATCTCTTTGCGCGACAGTCTTTCGCGCTGTTTTGCTAGTTCAGAATTACAGTGTTCCAAAACAGACGCTGAGTGGCAGAACAGCACGCCTTTATTGTCGTGCCCATGCTCGGTCTGCGCCAGCAGGTCGGCGGCGACGAAGGCTGGGTTCGCGTGTTCGTCGGCCACAATCGCCACTTCGGACGGCCCGGCCAGCATATCAATGCCGACCTCGCCGTAGACCAGCTTCTTGGCGGCGTTGACGTAGGCATTGCCCGGCCCGACAATCACGTCGCACTTGGGCACGGTTTCGGTCCCGTAAGCCATCGCGCCAATCGCCTGCGCCCCGCCGATTTTGAATAAGAAACATTCAGGCGGCAGTATCAAGCTGAGGGCATAGGCTATTGCCGGGCTGATGTTGCCTTCGCTGTCTGCCGGGGTGCAGACCACGATTTCCTTGACCCCTGCCGCCACTGCCGGTGTCACAGCCATCAAGACGGTACTCGGATAGGCCGCTTTGCCTCCAGGTACATAAATACCTGCCCGCTGCACTGGCTGGACCATCTGCCCCAGCATATTGCCTGCGCCGTCCGTGTTAAACCAGGAAGTGTAGCGCCCTTTTTCGTCCCAGTGATAATCGCTGGTATTAAGCGCCGCTGACATCAGCGTAGCTTGCAGGCTGCTGTCTGCTTGTTCCGCCAGCTTTTCCCACTCTGGCTCAGAGACGCGCAAGCCTTCGATTGTTGCCTCCGGCCAGTCGAAGCGGCGGGTGTAGTCCAAAACAGCCGCGTCGCCGCGTGCTTTGACGTCGTCCAGAATAGCACGGACGACCGCTTCCACTTCGGCTTCGCGGGCGGTGTCGCGGGCGGTCAGGGCGGCGCGGAGGGCTTCGGGCGTGTCGCGGGCGGTGTCAAAGTGTCGCATGATGCGGAGAGTATACCCGATGGGGGGCGCGGGGTGGAAAAGAAAAGGATCGGCTCTGAAGAGCCGGTTCTTTTTCTTTGTAACCCTCTGTTAATCAAATGCAGGCGGCGCGGATTGCTTTTAGCCGCAGGCGAGGTAGACTTCCGCAGTAAGTCCGATAGCCGGTCGCTGCTGCCTCTCGTTCTGTCCTGGTTCTGGTCTACTTACGTTCTTTTGTTCTTCGCTGACTCTCCTTCCGCTGCTGCACGACCGCTGAATACGCCGGTTTGCCCGCTCACTTTTGCCCACTCATTGTCGCGTCCGCCGGGCGTGACCGCACCTGCCCTGTTTTTATTTGGTTCTACCTGGGTGCGTCTTCTTCGCCGGGATTGCTGTCTTGTCCCGCGCACTTTTTAATTGCATTTATTGCAAGACTGCAAGGAAGGTTTCACTTATGCTTCCACGATCACGCGCACGTCGAATTGCCGCCCCTCTGGCGGCGGCAGGGGCGCTCGGCGCACTGCTTCTAGCGGGCACGGCCCGCGCTCAGGTTCTGGTCACACCCACGATCACTTCTACCGGATCGCTGTTTAATTACAGCTACAGCGTCACCAATCTCACGGCCACAGACCTCGTCGTCGTCAACCTGAATGGGCTGCCGCAGGTCAGCGGAGCCATCACCAACCTGACCGCGCCGACCGGCTTCCAGTTCCAGCCCTACGATTCGGGCGTCGGCATTGCCTCGTTTCTCGCTGACTCAGCAACATTCGCGCCGGGCAGTGTCATCGGCGGCTTCTCGTTCACCAGCGCGTTTGCGCCGTCTACCGTTACCTTTGACACCCTGGACCTGGACGGCAACGCGACGACCGGAACAACACTTGCCCCGGTCGCGTCCGCCGCGCCTGTGCCGGAAGCCGGCACGCTGGTTTCCCTGGGAGCGGGCCTGCTGCTGCTGACCGCCTTCACTGCCGTGCGGCGTCGCCGCATGGTTCCTGCCCGCTCTTGATGCATTATCAGCTCGCTTTTTTCAGGAGACACACCCAATGAAACTCACAACACTTCTTCCCGCTGCGGCGGCGCTGGCCGCGCTCGGCGCACTGGCGCTCGGCGGCAGCCCCGCCCGCGCTTCCAGCCACAGCGACGCCCCGCTGATCAAGCTGGACCCGCAGGCCAACCTCACCGACGTCTACGCCTTCCGGCGCAACCGGCCCGACGGCACGAAAGTGCTGGTCGTCGAAGTCAGCGTCCGGCCCTTTTCCGAGCCGGGCGACGGCGTCACTTACGACTCGTTCTCCGACGATGCCCGCTATTCCATTCATATCGCCAACCCCATTACCGGCGCGGAAGTGCAGCGGTATGACTTCAAGTTCTCCCCGGTCAGCTCCAAAAACGGCAGCTACAAGAACCTGGACACCATCCTGCGCTACGGGCGCGGCGCGAACAAGAACGGAGCCGCCGATGTCGGCCCCATTCGGGACATCGGGGATGCTCACCAGAACTTTGTGCAGACCTACACCGTCACCAAAACCGTCGGCAATACCTCCACGCTGCTTAACCCGAACACGACCCTGATTGTGCCTCCCTACAACACGGGCCTGCGGGCAACCCCGGCCTACAACGACCCCAGCACGGGCCTCGCCGTCAGCGGCGCGACCACGCGGGCCGGTCTGGATACCTACACCCGCGAGGCGACGTATGATCTGCCTGCCATCCCGAACGCGGCAGGCGTCACCACGGTCTTTGCTGGCTCCCGCGAAGACAGCTTTTATGCCGACACGCCCGGCATCTTTGACCTGCTGGACCCGCGCATCCTGGGCAACACGCAGGTCAAGGGACTGGGCCAGGACGGCAACGGTGTGGACGGCTTCAAAGGCTACAACGTCCTGCATTACGCCATTGTCATCCCGCTGAGTGACCTGCCTTCGTTCCAGTACAAAGGCGCGTTCACCGGCGGCAGCGGGATCAACACGGGCGTCGGCGTTTATGCTTCCGTGTCCCGGCCCCGGATCACGCTGCGCTCCACCACGGGCGACGACACCAGCTCCGGCCCCTACATTCAGGTCAACCGCGAGGCAAACCCGCTGTTCAATGAAGTTCTGGTCGCTATCCGCGACAAGGACAACTACAACCGCGACCTGCCCACAAGCGACGCAACCAAGTACAAGACTTACGCAGCCAACCCGGAAATCGCGGCCCTGATCAATGCCACTTATGGCACGAGCTTTGCCACCACAGGCCGCACCGATCTGGTGGGCGTCTACATCCCGGATGTGATCCGCGTGGATACTTCGACCGGCCCGTGCAACATCTCCGGCCAGGCATCGTTCAACCGGCTCGGCTTCATTGGCGGCGACACGCTGACCGCTTCGGGCGGCAATAGCGTTCCCGGCGGCTGGCCCAACGGGCGGCGGCTTGGCGATGATGTGGTAGACATCGCGCTGACCGCCGTTGCCAGCGGCCCGACCTATAAAACGGTCACTTTGCTGGGGGACAACATCGACCACAACGATCAGGTCTACAACATGACCTTCCCCTACGCCGCCACGCCAAATGCCGGAACGCGCAACATCAAAGACTCCGGTCCCAATTCCGTTGCTCCCCCGGCCTCGTAAGGCCACACTGCCCCCGTCCCCAGTTTTGGGGACGGGGCAAATTCTCGGAAAGCCCTGCTATGAAGAACGCCCCCCTGCCAAAAACTTTGCTTGCACTGGCCGCCTGCGCTTTGGGCCTGGGCGGCTGTGCCACGCACCGGGCGGCCACATCCGTCCCGAACGCCGCCCCCGCTCCGCCCACCGCCGACTCTGTGCTGGCGGCGATCCCCGCGCCGGGAAGCGTGACGCTGACCGACAAAGCAATCACCAAATGGATGGGCAAAGCCCGCACGAATCCCGCTGACGACAAAGCCTGGACAAACCTCGGCGATGCCCTAATGCAAAAGCCGCGTGAGAACGCCGACTACCACTACTACGGCTACGCCGAGCAAGCCTACACATTGGCGCTGGCGCAGAACCCCCACTCTGCCGATGCGCTGACCGGCATGGCCTGGGTGACGAGCGACCGCCACCAATTTGACAAAAGCGTGGAGTGGGCGAACCAGGCCATCGCCATCGAGCCGCGCAATAACACCGCCTATGGCCTCATCGGTGATGCCGATGTGGAGCTGGGCCAGTACAACGAAGCATACACCGCCTACCAGAAGATGCTGGACATCCGGCCCGACACGTCCTCCTACAGCCGGGGTGCCCACCTGCTGTACCTGACCGGCAACCCGCGCAAAGCAACCTGGCTGATGGCAAAAGCCATCAAAACCGGCGCTCCCTATGCCGAGAACACCACCTGGTGCAGCACGCAGCTTGCCTTGATGCTCTTCAACGAAGGCGCCCTCTTGCCCGCCGACCAAATCCTTCAGGATGCTCTGAAGGGGACCCCCAACAACTACCGCGCTTTGGCGACAATGGGCATGGTGCAGACGGCCAAAAAGAACTACCCCGCTGCGATTTCCTATTACAAAAAATCGCTGGCCGTCGCCCCCGAAATCACATCGCTGGCGGCGCTGGGCGACCTGTATGCCGTCACTGGCAACAAGGCCGAGGCCGAGAAGCAGTATGCGCTCGTGGAAGAACTTCACAAGCGCAACACCGACATCAGCGTCCATGACCATATGCAGATGGCCCAGTTTTATGCCGACCATGACCGCAATCTGGTTCAGGCCATGCAGTTCGCCGAAGAACACAAGCTGACCAAGAATGTCAACGAGGCCGACACGCTGGCCTGGTGCTACTACAAAAACGGCCTCCAAGATCAGGCCAAAGCCGCCATTCAGACCGCGCTGGCCTGGCACACGCCCGATGCCCGCATCTATTTCCACGCCGGGATGATCTACGCCAAAGCAGGCGACCGCGTCACCGGCGGCAAGTATCTGGCCGAGGCCCTCAGCCTGAACCCAAACTTCAGCCCGATCTTTGCCCAGACTGCCGCCGATACCCTGGCAAAGCTCGGCTCGCATCCGCCCGTCGCGCAGGCTTCCGCAAAGCTGCCGGGCGGCTAGGCCCATGAAAACAACCACACTCATCCGCTCTGCCGCGCTCTGCCTGCTGGCGCTTTTGGCTGCACTCTTGCCGCTGCCCGCCCGCGCCCACAGTGCCCCATCGAGCTTTGCCGACCTGCGGCTGGGCGCGGCGGGCATGGAAGTCAGCCTGCAAGCCTCGGCGACAGATTTAGCCCACGGCCTGCCTACCGTCGAGCCGGAAATGCTAATGACCCCTGCCGTCGCCACGCGGCAGGGGCCGGTGCTGGCGGCGACACTGCTGCCCCGGCTGCAAATCACGGCGGACGGCACGCGGCTTTCGGGCACGCTGCAAAGCACGGAGCCGATCCCGGACCGCAAAGATGTCCGGCTGCGGTTATGGTTCCCCTACGCCAAAATGCCGCGAACGCTGCAAGTCCACGCCCTGCTGTTTCCCTATGACCCCCGCCACAAGACCTTTCTGAATGTTTTTCAGAGAGGCACACTGGAGCGCGAGGCGGTGCTGGACAAAGACGCGCCTGAATTAGATTTCCGGGCGGGCACGCGGCAGAGCATTTGGGCTGTCGTCAAGCAGTTCACGTTTGAAGGTGTCCATCATATCTTTCTTGGCCCCGACCATATTTTGTTCATTCTGGGTTTGCTATTTCTGGGCGGCTCGCTCAAACAGCTTTTGAAAATCGTTACGGCATTCACCATCGCCCACAGCATCACGCTGGGTCTGGCGACCTTTGGCCTCCTGAACCCGCCCGCCCGGATTATCGAGCCGATGATTGCCCTGAGCATTGTCTTTGTCGGTGTCCACAGTCTTCTCAGTAAAAGCACCAACACGGGGCTGCACGACCCGCGCCTGTGGTTTGCGTTTGGCTTCGGCTTTATCCACGGCTTTGGGTTTGCCAACGCCCTGCACGAAATGAGCCTGCCGCGCTACGCGCTGGGCTGGTCCCTATTCTCGTTCAATCTGGGTGTGGAGATCGGCCAGATGTGCATTGTGCTGGCCGCTGCCCCGCTGCTGTCGCTGATTGGCCGCCGCAGCCTCGCCGCCCGCCGCTGCGTGGTGAGGGTGGGGGCACTCAGCGTCATCCTCGCCGGAGCATTCTGGTTTGTCCAGAGGGCCTTCTTCACAGCCTAAACTGGGCAAATACAGACCGGACAAAGAAAGCGGGGGGCCTCCTCTCCTGCTCCGTCCCCTTGCCAACCTTCCCTGCGCTCCGGTATAATCCTTTCTGCCTGTCCGAGGCCAACGGTCTGCGGCGACCGGGTGGGAAGAACAAGGGGATCACTGTGAGCGAAACTACCGAAATCAAGCTGTTTGCCGGGAGCGGCAACCCAAAACTGTGCCGGGCGATTGCCGAGTGGCTGCGCCTGCCGCTCGGCGATGTGCGGATTGAACGCTTTTCCGACGGCGAAACGTATGTGCAGTACAATGAAAGCGTGCGCGGGGCGGATGCGTTTATTATTCAGCCCACCTGCCCGCCCGTGGACACCAACCTTGTTGAGCTGCTGATACTCATTGACGCCATGCGCCGGGCCAGCGCGGATCGAATTACCGCCGTGCTGCCCTACTTCGGCTATGCCCGGCAGGAGAAAAAAGACCGGCCCCGCGAGGCCATCACCGCCAAGCTCATCGCCGATGTCATCACGGCGGCGGGGGCGGACCGGATTATCACGCTGGACCTGCACGCCGACGCCATTCAGGGCTTTTTCAATATCCCGCTGGACCATCTGACGGCGCGGGGAATGTTCGCGGACTATTTCCAGAGCAAGCACTTAGAGAACGTCGTCATCGTCTCCCCCGACGAAGGCCGGGTTAAGCAGGCGCGTAAGCTGGTGCGTCAGCTCGACGCCCCGCTGGCGGTCGGCTACAAACACCACGAGATGCACGGGCACACCGAGATTACCGATCTGGCCGGGGATGTGGCAGGCAAAACGCCGATTATCCTGGAAGACATGATCACCACCGGCGGCTCGATTATTGAGTGCGTCAACACGCTGATTGCCAAAGGCTGCAAGCCCGAAATCCACATCTGCGCCACCCACGGGGTCCTGACCAACGACGCGGTCGACCGCCTGAACGACCACCCGGCGATTGCCGAAGTCGTCATCACCGACAGCATCCCGCTGCCCGAAGACAAAAAGCGCCCTAAAATCACCCAGCTTTCCGTCGCCCCTTTGTTTGGCGAGGCCATCCACCGCATCAACAAAGACATGAGCATTTCGAGCTTGTTTGACTAGGCTATCAATACGAAAGGATTGAAACAATGACTACAATGACATTAGAACTGACCGACGAACAGGCCAAGCAGTGGGAACAAGAAGCGCAGCGCCTGCGCTTGACACCAGAGCAGTTTGTGACTCAAAGCGTCGAAACGCGACTGTCAGGGCGCAAAGACTATGTTTCTCAGGCTATCAAACGCATTGTCAAAGACAATGAAGAACTGTATCGGCGACTGGCATGAACGAACCGCTGGAAACGGAGTTTTTGACGCTTGAGGATGTGCTGGAACTGCACATCGAAATAATCAATGAGATTGGCGGCAGTCATGGGATCAAAGAGCAGAATGGGCTGGACTCTGCGCTCGCACAGCCGCAAATGACATTTGGCAGCGAAGATTTTTACCCAACCGTTGCTGAAAAAGCCGCCGCTCTTGCCTTCTCGCTGATACAGAACCATCCGTTCCACGACGGCAACAAGCGCGTGGGCCACGGCGCAATGGAGCTATTTTTGAACCTCAACGGTTATGATTTCGCTGACATTTTAGATGAGCAGGAGCGGGTCATTCTCGCTGTCGCATCCAGCAAAATGGGGCGCGAGGAGTTTACGGAGTGGGTTATCGCCCATGCTGTAGAGAGGTAAAAGCAGACTGTGGAAGCCGTTTCAAGAAAATACGTTGCGGACCTGTTGAACGTACCGGGGCCATTCTATGTCCAGGCGGGGCAGTGCATTACATGCTGCCTGCCGGAAGCCCAAGCACCGGACTTAATCGGGTTCCACGAAAATAGCGAGGATGATGGGTGCTTTTTTAAGAAGCAGCCGGAGACACCAGAAGAACTGAATCGTGCGCTCCTTGCTATGCACGTCAACTGTGTGGCATCGCTGCGCTATGCCGGTACAGACGTCACCATTCTAAAGCGTCTCCACAAGCTTGGAATGAAAGAACAGTGCGACCATCCTCTGCCCAAATAGCCTGTGTCACACCCTATGTGACACTGTGACAGAGCGTGTGACACAAGGAAACTTTAGGAACTACCCATGCCGCTTTATGACTTTCACACCCACTCGTTTTTTTCTGACGGGGCGCTGCTGCCGATGGAGCTAATCCGCCGCGCCCAGGTCAGCGGCTATACGGCGATGGCGATTACCGATCATGCGTCGGCGTCCAACATTGAAGAGTTGGTCGAAAAAGTGACCCGCGACTGCGTGCTGGCGTGGGAAGAATGGGGCTTTCTGGTGCTGCCGGGCGTGGAGCTGACCCACTGCCCGCCCCGGTCTATCGCGGGGCTGGCGGCGCGGGCGAAGGCGGCGGGGGCCAAAATCGTGGTCATTCACGGCGAGACTTTGGTAGAACCCGTCCCGCCCGGCACGAACCGGGCGAGCGTGGAGTGCCCCGATGTGGACATATTAGGGCACCCCGGACTGCTCACCGCCGAAGAAGCGGAACTCGCCCGCGAGAACGACGTCTATTTAGAGATCACCTCGCGCCGGGGCCACTGCCTGGGCAACGGCAACACCGTGGTTCTGGGCCGGGCGGCGGGCGCGAAGTTTTTGATTAATTCCGACACGCATTCGCCCGGCGACCTGCACACCGAAGCCTTCGCCCGCACGGTCGCCCTCGGCGCGGGGCTGACCGCCGAAGAAGCCGACACCGCCCTCTACGAAAACCCCAAGCGCCTGCTGGCCTGGGCTGATATTGGGGTGGATGTGAGGACGGTGTGAACAAGGCCAGAAGCCGCCGGGGGTATAAAACCCCCGGCATTGAAATTCAGCCGCCCTCCGGGCGGAGGAGCCAAACGCCGTTATCCCTAGCCCGGCAGGGCGTCCGCTTTTAATGCCGGGGGTTTTATACCCCCGGCTTCTGGACGATAAAAACAACCTATGACAAATACAGTGCTGCAAGTAGACAATCTGGAAACGGTGTTCGGGCGCGAAGGACGCGGGCCGGTGGCACAGGCCGTGCGCGGGGTGTCATTCGCAGTGGACGCGGGGCGGACGCTGGGGATTGTGGGGGAGTCCGGGTCGGGCAAGAGCGTCACGGCGCTGTCGGTGCTGCGGCTGATTGCCGCGCCGGGGCGCATTGTCGGCGGCGCGGTGCGGCTGGCGGGTGAGGACCTCTTGGCGCTCTCCGAGAAGCAGATGCGGGCCGTGCGCGGGGCGCGGGTGGCGATGGTGTTTCAGGACCCGATGACCGCTTTGAACCCGACGCTGACCGTAGGCGAGCAGATTGAAGAAACCCTCCGGGCACACCAGAACGTCTCGCGGGCGGAGGCGCGGGCACAGGCTTTGGACTGGCTGACCCGCGTGCGCGTTTCCCTGCCGGAGCGGCGCTTGAAGCAGTACCCGTATGAGCTGTCCGGGGGAATGCGTCAGCGCGTGATGATTGCGATTGCCTTTTCCTGCCGCCCGCAGGTGCTTCTGGCCGATGAGCCTACGACGGCTTTAGATGTGACGGTGCAGGCCCAAATCCTGGACCTCATGGACGAGCTGAAAACCGAGCTTGGCACGGCGATTGTGCTGATTACCCACGATTTGGGCGTCGTCCGTGAGCGGTGCGACGACGTCGCCGTGATGTACGCCGGGCAGGTGGTGGAACACGCCACTGCGGAGCAGCTTTTTACCGCGCCGAAGCACCCCTACACCCAGGCGCTTTTGGCGTCGCTGCCGGATTGGCGGCGGCCCCGCACCGAGGCCCTGCTGCCGTCCCTGCCCGGCCAGCCGCCGCCGCTGACGGCGATCCCGCCCGGCTGCCCGTTTGCCCCGCGCTGCCCGCAGCGGTTTGCCCCGTGTGCGACCGTTGTGCCCGCCGAGACGGTTCTGGAACACGCCCGCACCGTCCGCTGCCTGCTGTATGAAGCGCCCTATGCCGAGGAGAAAATACTATGATTAGCCTGCAAACAAGAGGGCATATCGGCCCGGATGGGACATTGAGCGTTGAAGTGCCAACTCCCCTGCGCGAAATAGAGGTGGATGTGATGCTGGTTCTTCAGCCGCTTGCCGCGTCACCTGCCGCCGCACCGACCCCAGAAGAACTTGGCTGGCCTCCTGGGTTCTTCGAAGCCCCCTTTGGTTCCTTGAAAAATGACCCCATTGAACGGGGGCCGCAGGGGGAATACGAAGTGAGGGAGGTCATGGAATGACTCATCTGCTGGATACGAACACCTGCATTCGCTGCCTGAACGGGCGCGTTGTCAATGTCAGGGTAAAAATGGCCTCGATGCCCGTGGGAAGTGTGACGATCTGTTCAATCGTCAAAGCGCAAATGTACACTGGTGCAGAGAAAAGCCAGTCCTCGGCGACCCTCCCCAGCGCCTGCCAGTCCTTGAACTCGGGCAGGGACAGGTTGGCCGTCATCTGGCCTTCATAGGTCTCCGGCTCCAGATCGAGGGGGTCAACGTGATTTTTCCGCAGGAACGCCAGCCGCAGCAGCGGCGTGTAGCCGAGCGGGTCGCCTTGAGCGCCGTAACGGGACCCGGCGGCTCGGTCGCAGCCGGAGCTGACCGTCTCGCGCAGGACCAGGGCCGTCACTCCCGGTGTGGCGGCCAGCCGCTGAACTAGTGTAGTCAGGGTCTGCCGCACGGCAAGCGACACGGGGGAAACGGACAGGTCTTTTGGCGCGGGCTGCTTGTCCGCCTCTTCCGCGCTCAGACCTTGACATAGTCTTGCAGGAAAACCGGCAGCAGGTACGAAGAGAGCGAGCGGGGAATGCCCTCGCAAATCATGGTCACGCCTTCCACCTCCGCCGAGGACAGGCCGTAGGCGCTGATGATGTCGTCCAAAATCTGGCGGGCGGGCTTATGCAGGATGTTGACGGTGAGTCGACGCGAGACCGTGTCGTCCACGACCAGCCGCAGGCCCGCCTTTTCGGCCAGGGCGGTGAACAGCTCCTGGGCATCAGCGGAAACGGCGAACACGGACAGGGCCGCGTCATTGCCGGTGATCTGATAACTCCCCTGCGTGGGCAGGGGACTGGTGGGCGGCGGCGCGGCGGGCGGCGGCGGGGGAGCGGGGTTGGCCGGGACCGGCTGGACATCCGCCGGGGCCACCGGAACCGTTGGCGGCATGAGCGGGACAGGGACAAGCCCCGGACGGGTCGGCGCGGCGTGCGCTGCGGGCGGCAGCCCAGCGTCCAGGAGCATCAGCGGTACAGACAGAGGAACTCGGTTTCGGGTCATGGTGGGGCCATTCTCGGCCCTCACGAAAGCGCGTAGATAATATAACGGTGGAAGCGGTAAAAAGGGTTCGGTCCGGCAAAAAATAGTGAGAGGCTATTAGTGAGGGGCTATTAGTGAGGGGCTATTAGTGAGGGGCGATTATGGACACGGCGAACGGTGCAGGGTTTGACTGGCGTGAAAAGATGCAAGCATTAAATTATACCACAAATGCCTGGCACGGCGCGTCAGGCGGGTATGCTCACTGTGACGCTGGCCGTGAAGCCGTCTGAAACGTGCGGCCTGTCCGTGGAGCCGAAGAATAGCCTGGAAGGAGCCGTGGGACTGGAAGTCCTCGGCTCTGAGGCGCAGACGCCGAGTGTCCACCTGCGTGGACAAAGACAATCCCACGGCTCCTGTGGCTACAGCTTCCAGCAGCGCATCACAACCGGTGCGTAACATCAATGAATTACACCTGGAGAAAACTCTGATGACCTACCGCGTGGCCCTGATTGGGGCCGGAAACATGGGCGGCTGGCACGCCCGCCAGTGGGCCGCGATGCCGGAAGCCGAGATTGTCGGCGTTCTGGACCCCCGCACCGACGCCGCCGAGGCCGCTGGCCCGGCGTACACCGACTGGAACACGCTGCTGGCCCAGGCCAAACCCGATATTATTGACATCTGCACGCCGACCCCGCTGCACCGGGACTATGTGGAGCGGGCGGCGGCGGCGGGCAAGGCGCTGTTTGTGGAAAAGCCGCTGGCACGGACGCTCGCCGACTGCGATGCCATTGTCGCCGCCGTCGAGAAAGCGCAAGTCCCGGCCATGTCCGGCCATGTCCTGCGCTTCTTTCCTGAGTACGCCGAGGCCAAGCGGCTGGTGGACGCGGGCGGGGTGGGAACCCCTGCCGCCATTCGCACGGCCAGGATGGCCGGGCTGCCGAACTTCGGCGGGCAGCCCAACTGGTATGCCGACCCCGCCCAAAGCGGCGGCGTGGCGCTGGACATGATTTTGCACGACTTCGACTGGCTGCGCTGGACTTTTGGCCCCGTGAAGCGCGTCTTTGCCAAAGGGCTGTATGGCCGCCCGGAGTATGTCGGCAAGGCGGACTACGCACTGGCGACCCTGCGCTTTGAGTCGGGCGCGATGGCCCATGTCACCGGCTCCTGGGCGCATCCGGGCGGATTCCGCACGACGCTCGAAGTGGCCGGAGACGCGGGATTGATTGAGCATGACTCGGCCCGCTCTGTGCCCCTGGCGGCGTCTCTTCGCGCTTCCGGCGGCGGGGGCAGCGGCGTCGCTGTGCCTGAAAGCCCAATGAACCCGCTGGATGACCCGTATTATTTGGAGCTGAATGCCTTTGTGCGGGCGCTGGCCCAAAACACGGTTCCGCCGGTCACCGTCCATGACGCCCGCGAAGCCACCCGAATCGCGCTGGCCGTGCTGGAGTCGATTGAAACCGGAAAGGTGGTGACATTATGACTGCGTCTGTGAAAATTGGTATTCTCTCGGCGGCGCATATGCACGCCGCTTCCTACGCGCAGGCGCTGGCCGCGCACCCCGGCGCGGTGCTGGTGGGCATCGCCGACCCAAACGAGACACGCGGGCGGGCACTGGCCGAATCGGTCGGTACGGCGTACTTTGCTTCGGCGGACGCCCTGCTGGACACAGGGCTGGACGGCGTTGTTGTCACTTCGGAGAACGTCCATCACCGGGCGCTGACCGAACAGGCCGCCGCGTCCGGTGTCCGCGCTCTTTTGTGCGAAAAGCCGCTGGCAACGACCCTGGAAGACGCCCGTGCCCTCCTGGCCGCCTGTGCCGCACGCAATGTCCGGCTGGCGACGGCGTTTCCGTGCCGCTATTCGCCCGCCTTCCGGCGTCTGCGGGAGCAGGTGCAAAGCGGGGCCATTGGCGACGTGCTGGCGCTCCGGGGAACCAATCGGGGCCGCGCTCCCGGCGGCTGGTTCACCGACACGGCCCTCTCCGGCGGCGGCGCGGTGATTGATCACACCGTCCATGTGGCTGACCTGAACCGCGTCCTGCTGGGCCGCGAGGCGACCGAGGTGTACGCCGAGATTGGCAGCGGCTTCGGTCATGGCACTTATGACGACACCGGCTTTCTGACTATCGGCTACGAAGGCGGCGTGTTTGCAACGCTCGATACAAGCTGGTCCCGCCCGAAGACCTATCCGACCTGGGGCGATGTCACGCTGCAAGTGGTCGGCACGCAAGGGGTGCTGGATTTGGACCTGTTCGCCCAAAGCCTGACCCACTATGACGACCGCTCGGGCCAGGTCGCGTGGCCGTACTGGGGTAGCGGCACCGACGACGGCCTGGTCGCCGACTTCGTGCGCCTTGTTTTGGGAGAAGAGGCTCCAGACCTGGCAACCGGCGAAGACGGCCTGCGGGCGCTGGAAGTCGCTCTCGCCGCCTATCGCTCCGCCGAGGCGGGGCAGCCGGTGGCGGTGAGGAACTAAACCGCGATGGGTGAGATGTATGCAGCAATGCTGGCTGAACAGGTTGACAGGATCGAATAGGTTGATAGGACCCACTGCGGGGCACACTCAAAGCAGGAAAGGACAACACCAATGGCCTACAATGAAGCGGAGCATGATGTGTGGACAGATGCGGTGACGCACCGGGCGGTGGACCCGGATGCGGACAATCATCGCAGCTTTTACAGCGGCAAAACGTATCACTTTGAGAGCGCGACGAGCAAAGGAACCTTTGACGCCGATCCGCAGCTTTGGGTCTCGACGCCCCACGCCTCGGAAACGTCCGCCCACATCACACCGACAGGCGAGCCGATGGCAGGGTAGCGTCATGCCAAAGCCAAAACCAGCCCCTGTCCGAAACCCGCACAACCTGCCAACCAAAGTGTGCCCGGTCTGCGGGCGGGCATTTACCTGGCGCAAAAAGTGGGCGCGAGACTGGGAACAGGTCGTCTATTGCAGCGACAAGTGCCGGGCGCAGGGAAAGAGTGCCGCCTAGCTCCCGGCACGCGGAAGCACCTGCCCGTCCTGCGCGGCGGTGCGGGCGGCGTCCTGCGCCTCCTGAAGCGCGGCTTCGTCGCCGTCTTTGCGGAGAAGGGGGGCGGCAGCCTCGGTGTCTTTAGAAATAGTCTTCTGCACCACTTTGGCGGCGCGGCGCACGGCGACCACATCGGTTTCCAGTTGGGGGAACAGACGAATTAAGATGACTTGCAGCGCGGCGGCAATAGGAACGGCCAGCAGTGTGCCGCCCAGCTTAAAGAGCGTGCCGCCGACCATCAGCGCAATCAGCGTCAAGAGCGGATGCAGGTGAACGCTGCCGCCGATGATACGCGGGGCCAGCACGAGGTCAAAGAAAATCTGATGGATGACCACCATCACCCCCACGACAGCCAGCGCCGGGGACAGCCCCAGCACGGCCAGCGTCACCAGCCCCATCAGCGTTGTGGACACCAGCGGCCCGAAATAGGGGATCGAGTTCAGCAGGCCCGCCGTGATCGCCAGTGTCAGCGCATAATCGCGCAGGCCGAAGGCCCACAGCACGCCAAAAATCACCAGCATATCCAGCGCCATGACTGTCGTGACGCCGCGAATGTAGCTGCCGAACACGGCGATAATGTCCGTGACGGTGGCTAAGATGCCTTCCCGCTTTTCTTTGGCAACCAGCAGAATCGACTTGCCCAAAATTTTATTAAAGTCCAGCAGGATAAAGAACGTGATAAACGGAACCAGCACCACCACGGCGAGGCTGCCCGCCAGCGCGGGCAGATTGTCGCCGAACCAGGACACGCCCTGCGCCAGCAGCTCCGGGACGTGCCTGGCCTGAGTGAGAATTGGGGCACGCAGGGACGAGGGAACATGATTTGCGACCAGCCACGTCTTTGTCATGGCGACGACTTCCGCAGGCTGCGCCGTGAGAAACTGTCCGAAATGCTGCCGGATGAGATCGGTCATCTGCACCGACACCAGCGACAGGCCCTTGACAATCAGCCCGCCGAAGCCCAGAAACAGGGCGTAAATGACCGCAATCGCCAGCCCGCGTGGGAAGCGCCGCCCGAACAGGCCCTGCCGCTCCAGCCGGTCCACTTCCGGGGTCAGCGTCATCGCAAAAATCATGGCGACAATGAACGGCGGCAACAGGTCCCGCAGCGCATACAGCAGCCACAGGCCGCCTGCCGCCAAACCGAGCCAGCCGAGGACGACGAAAAACGAGACGGCTTTTTTTTGCTCAAACGCGGGAACGGGTGGCACGGAAACTCCTCGAAAATCCAGATGCGGAAAGAACCGGACCCCCTAGCCCCCAATAATGGGGGAACCAGAAAATTAAGACGTAGCCTTCCGTATTTCTTATCCTGTTCCCCCATTATTGGGGGCTAGGGGGTCTCTTCTTCCACGGCACGCTCACCGCCCCCAGCAGCAGCACGCACGCGCCTACAAACCAGTCGCCCCAGCGGACATAGGGCGTCACGGTTGTGCGCGACTGCACCGGGGCGGACACGACGGCGGCTTGAAACAGGCCCGCTTCGGCCAGCACATGGCCGGTCGGATCGATCACCTGCGACACGCCGGTCGCCGCGCTTCGCACCAGATAACGGTCGGCTTCGGCGGCGCGCACAGCGGCAATCGCGGAATGCTGCCGGGCCGCCGCCGTGCGCCCGAACCACGTATCATCGGTGGACACGACCAGCAGCGTGGCCCCGCGCCGCACCTGTTCGCGCAGGAAGCGCGGGTACGACGACTCAAAGCAAATCGTCACGCCAAGCTTGCCCGCCTCCGGCCCGCCGTCCAGAAGCGGCTGCACATCCGCGCCCGGCTTCATGTCAAAATTGGTGACGTGCAGGGCCTCCACAAAGGGCAGCCACGACCGGCCTGGCACGAACTCGCCGAAGGGCACTAATTGCCGCTTCTGATAGCTGCCCGCAATCTGCCCGGTGGGCGTGATAGAAAACAGGGCGTTGGCGTTTTTGCCGACTTTCCAGTCGTGTTCCACGCCGCCCACCAGCAGCGTCTGACGATTGCCGATAGCCTCCGCAGACAGCCGCGCCAGGCCATTGCTCGGCGAGGCATCCCCGCGCAGAAAGCCCGGAAACGCCGTTTCGGGCCAGACTACCAGCATTGCCCCTCGCGCCGCCGCCTCGCGGCCCTGCGCGGTGAATGTCTGCATCACCTGCTCGGCATACGCCGGGGTCTGCTCCGTGTTCTGATTGATGTTGCCCTGCAAGGCCGCCGCCACAAACGTCGGCTTCAAGTTTTCTGCCTGAATGGTCCAGATGCCGCCGCCCACGGTCAGCAGCATGAGTGCCGCCGTCAGCCGGGGGAACGCCCCCAGCCGCCGCGACTGCCAAACTTCACACAAAGCAGCGTTGACCAGCACAATCAAAAATGCCAGCCCCCAGATGCCGGTGAGCTTGGTTACTTGCAGTATCGGCAGGGCGAAGTGCTGCGTGTAGGCCAGATCGCCCCAGCCCAGCCCCAGCGCCCCCGACTGCCGCCACCATTCCACCACCGCCCACAGGGCAGGGACGCCCAGCCGGAACGCCCACGGGTTTGGTCTTCGGTGCAGCCACTGCGCTCCCACGGCCCAGATGCCCAGATAAAACGCTTGATAAAGCGTAATCAGCACCCAGCCCAGCGTGCTTAGCGCCGGGCCGATAATATGGCCCGCAAACACGATAATCCAGTACGCCATCACGCCCAAATAAAAAATGCCCAGCACCAGCCCATGCCCGAACGCGCTTTTTGCGCTCCGAAACGGGAACAGGCTCAGAAAGGGGACCAGCCCAACCCACGCCAGCCAGCCCCAATCCAGCCCCGGCAGCGCCCCCGCCAGCAGCAGGCCGGACAGCGCGGCCAGCGCCAGGGATAGGCCGAAGGGCCTGTGCCTGCGCTTGGCGGCGGGGGATACGGGGGGCCGAAGACGAGGGGTTAAAACCCCTCGCTGGGAGGCGAGGACGCCGGGAAGCCACAGGTTGAAGGTCCACAGGTTGAAGGTCCACGGATACGAGGGCCACGCATTGAAATGCATGGCTGAGGAGCCTTTGGCTGAATGTCCCTGCGGGACAAAAAAGAGAACAGCCCGTTTCACGGGTGCTTGACTTCTTGCGTCCCGCAGGGACGTTCGGCGTCTGCGCCCCGCAGCCACGGATTTTAATCCGTGGCCCTGCAACCTGTGACTTTGTGCCTGACTTGGTTCTTTGTCTTCCCCGCCGGATTTGCCGGGGGGCGTAGTCAATCTCCCGCCATTTCGGCTATACTGTTGGTATGCGATTTGCAAAGCGATCTTTGAAACGGCTTTCTCTGCTCGGCGGCCTGTCCGGCCTGCTGCTCGTGCCTGCTGGCTGCGCCAAAGCGCCCGGCGGGAGCAATGGGGCCACCAGCCCCGTGTCCGGGCCGCAACTCTTCGTCACCATGACGGTCAAGGGCACGATTAACCCGAACTATTACTACTACGTTCTGTTCAATATCAATGACACCCCCGGACCCAATGGCACGAGTGTCACCGGACCGGTTCCCGTGGTCGCGCCGCCCTACGGCAACGGCTTCGCAGCGGGGGCGTTTACCAGCTACGTCGAGTTCAACAGCGGCGTTCCCGGCGGAACCGGCTCCGGCTATTATGCCATCAGCGCGGACCTGCTTCAGCCAGTCTATCGCGGCTCCACGGGCTTTCTCATTCAGTCCTCGGTCAGCGGCAACACGCTTTCGTTCCAGATACCGCTCGCGCAGGTTGTTCCATTCGGCTCCAATTTGACCGTGGACAATATCAACCAACTGGAAGTCAACTTTGTCACCACCAACGTGGTCAACGTGATTGGGGACAGCCTGACGACGCCTAAATACTTTGATGCGCTGAACCTGCCGACCAGCACCGGCAGCTTTGTGGACCTGAATGTCCGCTCGGCGGGCGGCACGGTGCAGCAGGGCCTGTACAACAACACCACGACCAACAACGAAGGGGAACTGGATGTTGCTACATCAGGTAACAGTGGACCAGTCGGCGTGAAATACGACCGCCTTCCACCCACACATATGACCTCAGATAGCCCGCCAGTCAACTTAGATGATTTGGACATCACCGATTGGAGCATCCGCCTGAACCCGCAGTAGTATACCACACGGGCCTGTGCGTGAGAGAGAAAGGCCCCCGATTGCCCCCCCGCCCCCAATTCTGGGGGAGCCAGAGTAAGAGCCAGAAGTTAAGAGTAGGGGCGCTGCTTGCTGCGCCCTCTTTTCTTCTCCTGTCCTAATCCGGCTCCTCCAGAATTGGGGGCGGGGGGGCGATCTGCTTGCAACACCCCCTATGAAACGTTTAGACCGCTACCTGCTGGGCGAAATGGTGCTGCCGTTTGTCGGCGGCATCCTGCTGATTGTTATCATGCTGGTCGGCAACACGCTGTTTCCGCTGATTGAGCAGATTGTCCGCAACGGCATCCCGCCGCTGATTGTGGCGCGGCTGGTCGCGTTCAATATCCCCATCCTCATTCCCCTGACCCTGCCGCCGGGCGTGGCGCTGGCGTCGGCCTGGGCGGTCAACCGGCTGGCCCGCGACTCGGAAATCACCGTCATCCGCATGGCGGGCGTTTCTCTGCGGCGGCTGTTTTTGCCAATTATTCTGGTGGGTCTCGGCTCCAGCGCCGCCTCGTTTCTGGTGGGCGATCAGGTAGTTCCCCCGGCGTGGCGGGAGTTCCAGAAAACGCAGTCGCAAATGTTCGCCTATGCCTTGCAGGCCGCGCCGACGATTGCCGCCAACAAAGTGTTTACCTTCAACGACTATGCGTTCCATATCCGCGAAATTCGCAAAGACCCCTCGGGCAAGCCGGACCGTCTGCTGCTGTCCGGGCTGACCATCTACAAAAACGCCACCCTGCCGGGCGGCTTCCCGACCATTATCACCGCCAAAACCGCCGACTATGACCGGGATGTGTGGACCCTGCACGACGCCTATTTTGCCACGCTTGGCGCGGACGGCATGGTGTCTGTAGAAGCAACGGCCAAAACCAGCCCGCTCAACTTGCAGGTTCCGCTGGCAAGCTTGTCGCAGGGCGCGGCGGACACGCCGGAGCAGTTCACGATGGCCCAGCTTGGCGCCCAGATGGACGCGCAGGCGCGGACCGGGCAGGACAACACTTCTGTCGCCTACAACTATTATTCCCGCCTCGGCATGGCGGCTCTTTGTTTTTCGTTTGCCCTGTTTGCGCCGCCGCTCACGCTGCGCTTCGCCCGTGCGGGAGCGTACATGGGCATCTTTTTAAGTATTGTGATGGTCTGGGTCGCCTGGAACACGCTGCTGCTGACCAAGATTTTGGGGATCGCGGGCAAAATGCCGCCGTCGCTGGCCGCGTGGTCGCCCGCCCTGCTGTTCGGGGTGCTGGGGCTGTATTTTCTGTGGAAGTCAGAGTAGCCCTGATGCAAAAAAGCCGGGAGCCTTTCGGCTCCCGGCTTTTCTGCATTTCTGTCTGCTGCGCCCCTAGATAGCGCGGCGGCCTGCGATGGCCCGCTCAATAGCAACCACGACAATCGCGCCGAGAGCCGCCCACAGAATACTGGGAAGGTCAAATTTGCTCACGAAGTTCGGGCTGTTCGTGACCAAGTGGAAAACAAACCCGCCGACGACTGCGCCGACAATGCCTAGAATTGTGGTTCCAATGAAGCCGCCCGGCTCTTTGGAGCCACCCGGTACGATCAATTTTGCCAGAAAGCCGGCCAGAAAGCCGACGACAATCCATCCTAAAATGCCCATAATGATATTCCTTTGTTTTCTGCGGCGCGGAAGAAAGTGTCCGCGCACGCGCCAATTATCGCTGAAAGTGACTTGCTTGTTTTGTTTGCGGACAAATCGCTCTGTCTGCACTACAACTATATCCAGCGCCTGCCCGGTTAAAACATAATTCCCCAGGACGCCAAAAAACAGGTAAACTTACGAGTATGCTTGGGACTATGCGGCGCTATTTTCGATTGTACCGCGCCTTTTGGCGCAACTGTCTGCGGCAGGCGGTGGAGTTTCGGGCAAACTTCTTTGCCAATGTCGCCACTAATCTGGGCTGGCTGCTTTCGCTGGTGCTGTTTCTGAAGCTGATTTACCTCAACACGCAGTCCGTGGCGGGCTGGAGCGAGGGGCAGATGTTTCTGCTGGTGGGGACGTACTCGGTCCTGCGCGGCATCACGGATACGCTCTTTTACCAGAACCTGTCGGACCTGCCGAACCAAATCCGGCTGGGGACATTGGACTTTACGCTGCTGCGCCCGGTCAACTCGCAGTTTTTTATCTCCCTGCGCTTTATCTCGCTGGACAACCTGGGCCATCTGGTCGGCGCGGCGGGGCTTTTGACCTACGGCCTGTGGCGGCTGCCGACGCCGCCGACGGCGGGCCAAATTGCCGCCTATGCCCTGCTCCTGCTGTGCGGCGTGGTCATCTTTTACGCAATTAGTCTCTTGACGATGACCCTGTCGTTCTGGCTGGTGCGTCTGGACAATCTGTTTGTGGCGCTGGACACGGTGTTCTCGGTGGCCCGGACGCCGATTACCGTCTTCCGGGCGTTTGGACCGGGGGCGCAGTTTTTTTTGACGTATATCCTGCCGCTGGCCTTTCTGGCGTCGCTGCCGGTGCAGGTTTTGACGGGCCGCGCCTTTCTCCCTGCGCTGGTCATCGGCCCCCTGCTGGCCGCCGCCTTTTTCGCCGCAAGCATCCTGTTCTGGCGCGTGGCGACGCGGGCGTATTCCAGCGCCAGCAGCTAGATTTCCGCGAGATTTCTGGAACACCGCGCCCCCCGCCGGTGTTTAAATACCATGAGCATCACCCTTCTGGAACCCGCCCTGCCCACCATTTCCGAGACCCCCGCCGCCCGCCCTAAGCCGCGCCTGTGGATGCCGCAGCAGGCGCAGTTTACGCCTGCCGCATTGGAGCAGCCCTGGGGGCGGCAGATCAAAGCGCGGGTGGAAGCCCTGGGCGTTGCCACCGAGACGCTGACGCAGAACCGCATCACCGGCCTGCGCGGGGCCGACGAGCGGGCCACCTACAACAAGGCCAAGCGCACCCTGGCCGTGGTCACGTCCGCGCCGAGCGCCCGCAAATTGCAGCCGATCCCGCCGAGCGCCGACTGGCAGTTTCACCTCGCCGAAGGCTGCCCCGCGCACTGTCAGTATTGCTACCTCGCCGGAAGCCTCGCCGGGCCGCCGGTCATCCGGGCCTTCGCCGACCTGCCGCACATCTTGGACAATCTGGCGCACTATGAGACGCCCGGCGCGGGGCGCAACGAGGACGCCGGGACGACGTTTGAAGCGTCGTGCTATACCGACCCGCTTTCATTGGAGCATCTGACGGGCAGCCTCGCCGAGACGATCCGCTGGTTTGGGACCCGCGAGAACGCTTACCTGCGCTACACCACCAAGTTTGATGCCGTGGAGCCGCTGCTGGACCTGCCCCACAACGGCCACACGCGCCCCCGTGCCTCGGTCAATGCCGATGCCGTCGCCCGGCGTTTGGAAGGGGGTGTCGCCCCCGTCGCCGCTCGCCTGGATGCCCTGCGCCGCCTGGCCCTGCCTCGAAGCGAGGGCGGCGGCGGCTACCCCATCGGGCTGGTGATTGCCCCGATCATGCCCATCGACGACTGGGAGAGCCAGTATTCTCAGCTTTTGGACGACGCGCAGGTCGCCGTTGGCTTTGCCGAAGACATCACCTTCGAGCTGATCACGCACCGCTTCACGCCCGGCTCCAAAGAGGTGCTGACCGGCTGGTATCCCAAGACGACTTTGGAGATGGATGAGGAGCTGCGGGCCGAAAAGCGCAACAAGTTCGGCGGCGTGAAGTATGTCTACCCGGCGGACATGATGAAGCGGCTGAAGGCGTTCTTCACCGCAGAGATTAAAGCCCGGTTCCCACAGGGGCGCGTGCTGTACTGGACGTGAGCAGTACCGGAAAAGACAAAGAGGGCGCGATACAAACAAAGAGGGCGCGATAAATCGTGCCCCTACTTCTGGCTCCCCCAGAATTGGGGGCGGGGGGGGCGATCTGGCTCTAACGAAGATGCCCTGCGCCGACGTCGGGCGGCTTTCCCGAGGGAACGGGACTGCCCCAGAAGTCGCGCCTGCCGGAGGCGGGGACACTCGCGCCCGCATGGCGCAGGGGGGAACCGGGGGCCAGGGCGTAGCCGCTGGCCTTTGCGCTGCCGGGGGCGGTGAGCTTTGGGTCAGTGAGGAAAGCGGCGGGGTCGGCGGGCCGGGCGGCTAGGTCGCCCCAAAAAGCGTTGTGGTCGAAGACCACCCCGGTCATGCCGCCAAAGTCAAAGCGGCTTTTGCTGCCGGGGGCGGCGTAAAAGATGTTGTTGACAAAGTGCGTGTCGGCGGCCCAGGCTTTGCCCCAGTTGCCGGACGCCACGAACGGAACGGTTTTGCCCGCGCCGAGATAGAACACGTTGTTGTAAATGCGCGTGTTCAGGCAGGGGCCGGTGATGTTGAAGGTATGCTCGCCGTCATTGACACTGATGTTGTAGCGAACCACGGTTCCGCTGTTGCCGATGTTCCAGGGCGGCTTTTGGCCGCCGTCGTCGCAGATGAGCATAAAGCCGCCGTCGTTGTCGTGGCTGAAATTGTACTGAAATAGTGTATTCCGGCAGTTGTAATCCGAATCGTAGCCTTGCCCGTCTTTGGTCCCCCTCATGCCGCTGACTTCATTGAACTGCACCACGGTGTTGTCGCAGGACCAGGGCCAGATGCCCGCTGCGTAGTCTTCCGCCCGCATCCGCCCGCCGTGCAGGGTGTTGTGTTCAATGATGCAGCCGTCGCAGCCGATGGGCACAATGCCGTCACCGCCGATGTCCAAGAGCGTGTTGCCACGAATGACGACGTGCGTACTGAGCGGCCACTCGGGGCGGGCGTAGTATGCGCCCAGGGTGATGCCGTTGCGGTCGGTACGGGTCAGGCGGCAGTCCGCAATAGTCAGTCCGTCGTAGCGGGTTTTGACTTTCCCGCCGCCGCTGGAGCAGTCAATGCCGCTGCCGCCGCCTTCGCTTTTGACGTTGCTGCCGCGCACGTCATGGATGTCTAAGGCGTGCAGGCGGATGCCGTGGGCGACCCCGAAATCGTCTTCGCGCACCTTCACGCCGCAGAGGGTAGGCACGGGCGCGGGGGCGCGGTTGGCGATGTCCAGCCCCCCGATGTCCCAGTATTCGCCGTTGTGCAGGGACAGGGTGGCTAACGACAGTCCCGCCGCGTCCAGCGACGGCTTCGGCCCGGCTCCATAGGCTTTGAGCGTGATTGGCTTTCCCGCCGCGCCGCTGCCGCCGGGGGCCAGAAAACTATTCCAGCGGCTGCCCGCCCGCAGCAAAATCGCGTCGCCGGGCGCGAACACGCCCGCATTGATTCGGCCCAGCGTGCGCCAGGGATGCGCCGCGCTTTTGCCGTCATTGGTGTCCCGACCATGCACCGAGTCGGCATAGTAGCGAGTTTGGCCGGGGGACTGCCAGGTGCGGACGGGGGCAGGCCAGTCGGGCGGGCGCAGGGCGGGGTCAACGGTGACGGTCAGGTGCGTGATGGTGATTGCGCCTTTGTTTTGAATGCCCAGAATGAGCGTGGTGTCGCCGCCCCCGGTGGCAAACTGCGTGTCGATGTGGCCGGTCGCGCCCGCGTCCCCGGTCCATTCTTTCCAGCCCAAAGTGTTGGTCGTGCCGTCCCGCCGTGCCAGCACATAGAACTTCGAATTCGGCGCACGGAAGATTACCGTGTAGTCAAACGACACCCGGCAGCCTTCTTTGGCCTTCAGCGTGCCCGGCGGCGAATGGTAAAACTCGTTCCATTCGGCGGCTGACTGCCCGGAATTGCCCAAGCTATCCTTTAGGCTCTCAGCGAGACAGGGCGGGGTTGCCAGAAGGCACAGCAGGCCGAGTGAGAAGCAGTGAAATAAGGGCTTCATAGATGTTTTGGGAGACCTACCGCCTTGTTCCTTGCTTCACAGGGTCCTCCCTAAAGGAAGGATACAGAGTACCAGGCAAGAGGCAGCGGCCCTCGCACTTCGGCATTGTCCTAATCCTCCCTTTAGGGAGGACCCTGTGAAGCAAGGAACAAGGCGGTAGGTCTTTGTGGCTACTTTCTGACTTTCAGCCGGTACACCGTGACTGAATGCGCGGGGAAGTCCGCCAGGAATGAGCGGCCCGTGCCTGTGAACGGGCGGGACACCGGCGCGATTTTATCCGGGGTTTCCACCGAATTGACGTCGCCCGGCTCGCCAGCCAGCACTTCCTGCGTGCCTCCGGCAATCTGTCCGTTCAGACCGGCCAGAGTGATTTGCAGCGACTGCGGCGCATCGCCCAGGTTGACGGCTTTAAGCAGAATATCGCCCGTGTTCGTGTCCCGGCTGGCGGCGGCATAGACCGGCGACGGGGGCGGGGGCGGGGTGTCCGTCACCTCGGTCACGAGTTTGCCGTCCAGGAAGCACCGAATGCGGTATCCCTTAACTTCCACCCGCACATCGTACCAGCGGTTCGTTTCCACCGTGTTCTGCGTGGTTCCGATTTCGCGCATCCCGCCGTCATGGAAGGTTTGCAGCGCCGAGCGTTCATTGTTCCAGCCGCCGATGTTCCACCAGACGCGGTTGGCGTCGTTCTGCACATGGAACTGGATTAAAAAGCCCTCTTTGCCGCCAAGCTTGCGGGCCTGAAGGTGATAGGTGTAATCGCCCCAGCTTGTGTCGCCCGCCTCGGCGCGGCAGTCAATGGCGTCGCTGGTTTGACGCAGGACGCCGTCCACCGCCTGCCACTGCCCGCTGCCCAGGGTCCAGTCGCCGTCGCCGGTGGCGAAGTCTTTGGCGTAGAGCGTTTTGCCGTCCTGTGTCACCGAGATGTCTTTGAACTCGGCCTGCGTCGCCCACGTCGCCACGCCGATTTTGCCCTTCGGCAGCGGCACGGCAGCCACCGGCGGGGCCTCGGCCAGCGTGAAGGTGGTCGGCAGGGTGACCGTGCCGGTGTTTTTGGCGAACAGACTCTGCACCCAGTACGACGGCGAGCCGAAGCTGGTCAGGGCATCGTAGCCGATTAAGTTTGTGCCCCACTGCCTAGCACCGGGGTTGACATTCACCAGCAGAGGCGCATACGCCTCCATAACCACAAGGTCGGAGTTGCGCTCCAGGCCGGTCAGCCACGCGGCATCGCCGAGAGCGGCCTGCATGGTCGGGGTGGGGCTGCCTTCGGTGGACGCCCATTCGCCGACAAAGATTTTCGGGCCTTTGCGACTGTAATTGTCGTAATGGCCCGCATCCCGCGCCATCTCCGCCGCCGAGCGGTAGTAGTGGTCATCGAGAACGTCCATGACGTGCCCTTTCACCGGAGCGGTGGCGATGATTTGCAGCTTCGGGTACTTGGCCTTGATGGCGTCGTAGAACTGCGCGTAGCGGCCATCATAGGACCCGGAGTTGTCAAACGTGTCTTCGTTGCCGACTTCCACATAGGTGAGCGGGAACGGCGCGGGGTGGCCGTTTTGGACGCGCACTGCGCCCCATTTCGTGTTGGGTCCGCCGGTGACATACTCAATCTCATCCAAAGCGTCCTGCACATAGGGCGTCAGCTCCGGGCCAGCGACAACGTGTTCCCGGTTCAGGGCATATCCCGCGTGGACGGCCAGCACTGGCTCCATGTGGAGGTCCTGACACCATTCCAGCATTTCCAGCAGCCCGAAGCCGTCCGAGGAGCGGTAGCCCCAGGTTCCCGGATTGCCCAGCCGCTGATCCACCGGCCCGATGGTGTTTTTCCAGTGGAAACGCCCCGCCAGCGTGTTGCCTTCGAGGTAGTTGCCGCCGGGCATCCGCAGGAACGCGGGCTGCATACCCCCCAGCTTTTGCATCAGGTCCGGGCGCGTGCCATTAGGCCGGTTGTTGAATGTCGGCGGCATGACCGACACCTGTGTCAGCCAGACCGTGCCGGGGGTGCCGAGGGTCATCACGAAGCGGTTGTCCGCGCCCGGCTCCCCATACGCCTGCGGCAGCGTCAGCGTGTACTTTTTCCACTGCGGCGTCAGCGCGACGCTTCGGCGTGGTCCCTGGGCCACTTTGCCGTCGCGGCTTTCTACGTCCACGGTCAGCGGCCCGGTTCCGGCAGCGGCTTTGGCCCAGAACGAGACGCGCAGCGGCGCATTGGGCCGGACGGGAACGCCCCAGAAGCCTTCATTGGCGACGCCGACCCGCGTGCCTGCTTGGGTGACATCGAGGCGCAGGCAGCGGGTGAGCGTGGTGCCGGGGACCGGGTTGTCGTTATCCAGGGTCATCGTGGCCGCGCCGCCGCCGTCCTGGACCAAAGCCCAGTGGGCGGGAGCTTTGTCGTCGTCTAAAAAAGCCCGGTTTTGGATCAGCTCGGCATACAGGCCGCCGTCAAAGGCATGGTTGATTTCCTCGGTCATCAGGCCATAGAACTTCGGGCTGATTTTGACGCCGGGTTTATTCACCTGCACGGTCAGCGTGCCGGGGTCGGCGCAAGCGGCCAGTGGGCAGAGCAGCAGCGCGGCCAGCGTGCCGAGGCGAGCGAGGGGGGAAAAATGGAAAGTCATCTGATTGTCTCCAGTTAAGCGTTTCACCCAAGAGTAGCAGAAGCAGTCCCCTCTGTCAAGCCGTGGGCGCAAACAAATCATTCAAACAAATCATTTTGCGGCCCAGCCGCCTTCTTGGACAGCACGGGCAAAGTGCGCCGCGTCGAGAAGCAGACCGAAGCCGGGGGCATTGGGGACCGTGACGCAGCCTTCGGCAATGACGTAGCCGGAGCCGTCCAGGCCCGGCGTTTCGGCTTCGTCCCATTCGGCCAGCGTCCACCCCGCCAAAGCCGGAGCGAGATGGCAGGCAGCGTAGTTGCCCCAGTGACCGCCGTAGTGGTGCGGCGCGGCGCGGCCCCCGAACGAGTCCAGAAGCCTGCCCGTGTGGAGCCAGCGGGTCAGGCCGTGGCCGAAGATGTCATACTGCACCACATCCACCAGCCCGGCCTGCGCCCAGTCCAGCAGGCGCGGCGAAGCGTCCCCCTCGCCGTCGGCGATCAGCATTGCCAGGCCCTCGGACTGAAGCCAGGTTTTCAAATCACGCAGCAGCACATCGTCTTCGTGAAACGCCTCTTCCATCCAGTGAATACGGCAGTCCGCCGTTTCGCCCAGAACGCGCTTGGCCGTGTTCAAAGTCCAGCCGTTGTTGGCATCCAGCAGCAGGGCGGCGTCCGGCCCCGCCGCCTCCCGGACGGCCCGAATGACGGCGCTGTCGCGGCGCGTCCCGGCCTCGGGGGCCATCCAGCGGGCGCCGCGCCCCACTTTGATTTTAAACGCCCGGTGTCCCCGCGCCCACCCTTCGGCCACTTCGGAGGCCATCAAATCCGCCGCTTCCGCGTCCTCGGTCAGGTGCAGGTCATCAAAATACAGCGACGTGTCGTAGCACGGCACGCGGCAGACTTCGGGCACAGGCCGCCCCGTGATATTCGCCGCCAGTGCATACACCGGCAGCCCCGCCGCCTGCCCGGCGAGGTCCCACAGGGCAAACTCCATCGGCAAAAGCGCGTCCCGGACGCCGCCGTCCTCGGCAAAGCAGTCCGCGAGCCGCTGTCCCAGCAGCGTTTGCGCCTGCGTCTGCCCGGCCCCGGAAAAGCCAAAGCCGGAAAGCCCCCCCGACGTCGTCAGCCGCAGCAGCGGGACGCGCACCCGGTGGCCGTGTGTCCCCAGCCGGGCATTGCTCCCCGCCGAGCGCGGGCGTCGGCCTTCCAGTGCGGCCCATTCCACGGTGCAGATCGTGTCGGTTGTCATGCGCTTATGATAAAGAAATGGGGGCAGGTTGTCAAGAGCGGAAAGCGTGCAAACATAGGCTGCCGCGCCGTGCCATAAAAAAACCCTCACCCCTTTGGGGAAGAAGTGAGAGCAAACGCAGTTTGGATTCCTGTCCTGACAGGCGTTATGGCGAGTAGTTGAAAGTGGGGTTGTCGCCGGAAACGGGGTCCGCAGCCGCCGGAGTCGGGCATTGGTTACCGGAGTCGGGCATTGGTTAGAGGCGCCTGTTGCACCGCCTACCGCACCAAGCGTGCATACGTTGTAGATGGACGTGCTTTGTGTTTCGTTGTTGCCTCGGAGTGCTTTCGAATGACCGTCGCAAAACACCACACTTTGAAAGCCGTTATGCCGGATGCCGCCGCCGGTGGTTTTTGAGTTGCCGTTGAGGTCATAGTCCTTGCGGAACACCGCCAGGCCAGGAGCGCAGGAAACGCTGTCAACACAGCCAATCGACCAGTGATCACCCCGCCCGCTGCTGTCATCGCGCTGGCTGACGCTGAAGAGACAAGGACAGCAAAAAAGATGCTATAATAGCATTAATGACACTTCCTGAAACAGTTTCCCTGACGCCGTCCGCCAAGCGTCCCGAGTATTCCGTGGCGGAAGTTCTGCGTGAGCAAATCGAATCAGGCCACTACCGCGCCGGGGACTGGCTGCCTGCCGAGCGGGCGCTGGCAAAAGACTTCGGAGTGGACCGGCGCACGGTGCATCTGGCGATTGACCGGCTGGTAGAAACCGGGCTGATTATTCGGCATCCCCATTGCCGCCCCATTGTGGCTTCTCCGGGAGAGAGCGCCCGAGCCGCCGGGAACTCCCAGACACCTTCGGCCACCTCCAATTTTATTGCTCTGGTGATGTGGCGCGGCAGCGGCGAGATGGAGCGCACGCAGACCGCGCAGCAACGCATCTTCTGGGGTATGAACCAGGCGCTGGCAGAAACGGGGCGGCACGGGGTTTTTATCGACCTCGGCGAGCTGGGCACGCATGAGCAAACTGCGGCCCAGGAAGCCGAGCGCCTGCGCTACATTTTGCAGGAAGGGTTCGGCGGCGCAGTCTTTTATCCCTATGCGTTCCAAAGCAATGGGGCACTGATTGAAGAAATTCAGCAGACTGTCCCGTTTGTCACGATTGACCGCCGCTGCGCGGCGGACACGGATTTTGTTGGCATTGAAAACCACCATGCCATGTATGAGGCTGTCCAGCACCTGATCGCGCAGGGGCATTCGCGCATTGCCTATGTCACCAAGAATGAGCCAATCCAGGCGGTTCAGGAAAGGCTGCGCGGCTATCTGGCTGCGATGTATCACGCCGGGCTGGAAGATATGGTTCTGGCGATCCCGGAACACCCGGTCGAAGAGAGATGGCCGGTGATTGAAGCCGTGTTCCGGCTTCCCGAAGCCGAGCGGCCCACGGCGGCGGCGGTGTTCAATGACTATTCCGCCGTGCATTTGACGAAGCGATTGGAGCGCCTGGGGCTTTCTGTGCCGGAGGAAGTGGCGGTGACGGGCTTTGACGACATCGTGCCGACGCTGCCTGGCGGCGCGGGACTGACCACGGTGGCCCAGCCGTATGAGGAGATCGGCAGAAAAGCCGTGGAGCTGATTCTGCGGCGCCTGGCGGACCCAGCGGCTCCGCTCCTGACGGCCAGCCTGCCTGCCCCGCTGGTCGTGCGAAGCAGCAGCGGCCCGCCGCAGGAATAATGGGCCGCAGGAATAATGGGCCGCAGGAATAATGGGCCAAAACAGTTCAGCCAGAAAGCGCCGGGGCAGATGCCCCGGCGCTTTTTCAGCGATAGACCTCGAAGCTGTACAGGGAGTAGCCAAACGTTGTCGCCCGTTTGGTTCCGTAGACGCGCACATACCGGGCCGAAGTCGGCTGGAAGCGGATGTCTTCCACCCCGCTCGCCCCGTCGTCGGTGTGGTACACATCGGTCCAGATTTTGCCGTCGGGGCTGACCTGCACGCTGTAGACCGAGGCGCAGGCCACTTCCCACGACAGCCGGACATGGCTGATCTGGGTGGGCTTGCCGAGGTCCACGGCGATCCACTGCGGGTCGGAAAACTGGCTGGCCCAGCGGGTGTCCTCGTCGCCGTCTACGGCGAACTTGGCGTCCAGCTCACCCGCCGTCTGCACCGAAGACGCCGTCACGGGCTGGTTCAGCGCGAGGTCTGTCTCGGTCGCGGCGTTTGTTTTGCGTTTCTGTGCCTGGTCTTCCGACAGCGGCACGGCCTTTGTGTAGTCACCTGTCAGGCGCAGAGGGAGCTGGCGGCGCAGGTCGCGGGAAGACGCCCCAATCTGTAAATCATAGGTCCCCGCGCTGGCCTTCCACTGCTTGCCGGGGACATCGAAGTAGGCCAAATCCCGCCCGGTCAGCGTCAGGGTCACGGTTTTGGTCTCGCCGGGCCGCAGGCGCACTTTGCCAAAGCCTTTCAGCTCGCGCACGGCCTTGTCGATTTTCGGCTTCGGGTCATGCACATACAGCTCGACGACTTCCGCGCCTTCGCGGCGGCCGGTGTTGGTCACGGGGATTGTCACTGTCACGCTCTTGCCGGGGGCCAGCGTCGCCGACGACAGGCGGGGCGTGCCGTAAGCAAACGTCGTGTAGGACAGGCCGTAGCCGAAGGGAAAGAGAGGCGCAATTTTCTTCTTGTCAAAGCTCCGGTAGCCGACATAAATGCCTTCGTCGTAGCTCACCTGCCGCCCCACGCCCGGATAGTGGCCGTAGTCCGGGTAGTCCTCGCGCCGTGCGCCGAGCGTGTCGGGCAGCTTGCCGGAAGGGTTCACATCGCCAAACAGCACGGCGGCCAGGGCGCGGCCTCCCATCTCGCCGGGCAGCCAGGCTTCCACCAGCGCCGGGACCCGGTTCAGCCAGCGCGTGAGCGTCACGGGCGTGCCGTTGTTGAGAACGACAATGGTGCGCGGGTTGGCGGCGGCAACAGCTTCAATGAGCGCATCCTGATTTCCGGGCAGGTCCATCGAAGGCCGGTCCTGCCCCTCGCTTTCGGTTCCTTTGGTAGACACCAGCACAATCGCAACCTCGGATTTGCGGGCCGCTTCCACGGCATCGGCATAGCTCGATGTGCCGGGCAGGGTCCAGTCCAAGCGGGCCACGGCATCGCCGCCGCCCTGAAAATACTCCACGCGCAGAGCGTAAGTTTGCCCCGCCGTCAGCGCCACGGTTGCGGTCTGCGCGGTTGCCCCGCCTTCCAGCCAGCGATCAATCAGGGGCTTGCCGTCTAAAAACAGGCGGCAGCCGTCGTCGGCGGTCAGGGTCAGCGTGTAGGTCCCTGTGGTGGGGGCCAGCAGCCTTCCGGTCCAGCGGACGCTGAAATTGGTGCGCGGCACGGCGGGGTCGGGAGAAGTCTGGCTCCAGTCATCCTGTATCTGCGCGTCGGTGCGGGTCAGCACCGGCCCGCCTTCCAGATTACGGTTGGAAAAATACTCGGCCTTCAAGCCGGTCCCGGCCCCGGTGGGCGGCAGCAGCGCGGACGCCGGAACGGGGAGGCCGCTCGCCAGGCCGCGTGCATAGTTCACGGTCACGGACGGCCCCAGACGGCGTGTAATGCCGTCCAGCGGGCTGACCGACACGGTGGGCGTCACGCCGGGGCTGCCTTCCGCACCGTACTGCATCCCTTTAGCCGCCGGGCCGATCACGGCCACCGAGCGCAATTTGGCGGCGCTCAAAGGCAGCAGAGCCGCTTTGTTCTTTAAAAGAACAATGCCCTCGGTGGCCGCTGTGTAGGCGATTTCCTGATGGGCGGCACTGCCAATCTGGCTGTGGTCCGGGGCCGGCAGCGGCCCGTTCAGCAGGCCGACGCGGAGAATGGCCCGCAGGATGCGATGCACGTTCTCGTCAATCGCCGCCTGCGTGATCTGCCCGCGCTTCAGGTCCCGCTCCACGTTTTTGGGGGCCAGCCAGGCCGGGCCAGGCATTTCCAGGTCGTTGCCCGCCTGCACTGTCGCCGCCGTGGCATGAACCCCGCCCCAGTCCGACATGACCATGCCGTCCCAGCCCCAGCCCTTCTTTAACACATCGGTCAGCGTGTAATAATTAGCCGAGGCATGGATGCCGTTGATTTTGTTGTACGACGACATCAGCGTCCACGCATGGCCGTCCAGTGTGCCCGCTTCAAACGCGGGCAGGTAAATCTCGCGCAAAGTGCGCTCGTCGATCTGCACATTGACGGCAAACCGATCTGTTTCCTGATTGTTCAGCGCAAAGTGCTTGATGCAGGCGGCGACGCCGGTGCTTTGCATTCCCTGAATGTAGCCCACGGCAAGCCTGCCCGCGAGATAGGGGTCTTCGCTGAAATACTCGCCGTTGCGGCCCCCGAGCGGCGAGCGGTGGATGTTGACGGCGGGGCCGAGCATGACCTGCACGCCCGTGCCTTTGTTGCGGGCTTCTTCGCCAATGGCCTTTCCGACCTGACTGATCAGCGCCGGGTTCCAGGTGGAGGCCATCGTGACGCCCGCCGGAAACAGGGTCGCCGGGCCAAGCGTGCTGTCCAAACCGCCCCGGACGCCCTGCCCGGCATCGGCCATCGCCATCGGCGGAATGCCGAGGCGTGGAATGGGGCGGGTGGTGAACCCGGTGCCGTCCAGCAGCGTGATTTTCTCGTCCGGCGTCAGTTTAGCGAATAGGTCCGAGACCCGTGCTTCCAGCGGCGCTTTGGGGTTAAGATAGATCGCGGGGGTTTGTGCCAGCGCCGGAGAGACCAGCACCAAGAGGCCAAATACGGTGGGAACTATTTTTTTTACTTTTTTTATCATAAGGAAACACTCTGCCTCAGCATTTTTGTTCCAAACTTGCACAGTTTGGATTATTCACAGGGCTAATTTAACACGTTTCAGCAGAATTGTCAACACTTTGGTTCTTGAAGAACCAAAGTGTTGACACTTTTCCCCAAACATGATACAATAAACGCGATGAAAGCAAGCCCTGTGTCCCGGCGCTTTGGCGATAAACAATGACATTGCTTCGCACCACTTACTCTGCAAAGCATCCCGAAAACTCAGTGGCAGACGTGCTGCGTGCCCGCATCCGCGCCGGGAGCTACCGGGCCGGGGACTGGCTGCCCACCGAGCGCACGCTGGCGGAGGACCTGGAAGTCGACCGGCGTATTGTGCGTCTGGCGATCAATCAGCTTGTGGAAACGGGTCTGGTCACCCGAGAGCCGCGCTGCCGCCCGGTGGTTGCCCCTGGCAAAGAGGGTCCAAAAGAAACTCGGGCCGCCGCTTCTGGCGGCCAGTCGTCTGCCGTGACCACCCCGTTTATTGCACTCCTCATGTGGCATGGCGGCGGCCAGTTTGAGCGCAGCATGAGTGCCCAGCAGCGTATCTACTGGGGAATGAATCAGGCGCTGGCAAAGGCGGGGTATCACGCGGTCTTTGTGGACGTGGGAGAGGTTCGGTCTGAAGAGACCGCTGCGCGGGAAGCGGAAAAGCTGCGCTACATTCTGGAACAGGACTTTGGAGGCGTCGTTTTCTATTCCTATGCCTACGACAGCAATGCCGCGCTGATTGAACAAATCCAGCAGCAAATCCCGGTCGTCGCCATTGACCGGCGCACGGCGTTTGCCGACACCAATTTTGTCGGCCTGGACAACCGGCAGGCGATGGCTGAGATGATTCGGCACTTGATCGCGCAGGGACATCGCCGGATTGCCTATTTGACCCAGAATGAGATGATTGCGGCTGTGCAGGACCGCATTCAGGGCTACATGGACGCCGTGCAGGAAGCGGGTCTTGCCGATATTGTCCTGTCTATTCCGTCGCACTCTTATGAACAGCCCTGGACCGCGATAGACGCCGTGTTTCAGCTTCCCGCCGGGCAGCGCCCGACCGCCGCTGCGGCTTTCAACGATTATGCCGCTATTCAGTTCGCCGAGCGTCTCCAGACGTTCGGGCTGTCCGTGCCTGGAGACGTGGCCGTGACGGGCTTTGATGACATTGTACCAACTCTGCCGAACGGTGTGGGCCTGACCTCAATGGCACAGCCGTATGAGCAGATCGGCAGCCAGGCGGCGGCGATGATCCTGCGAAGCCTGAAAACCCCTGATTCTGCGCCCCGCTCTGTGGCGCTGCCCGCACTGCTGACGGTCCGGGACAGCAGCAGACTCCTCGGCCCGCCCTAGAGCTGTTGCCGTAGAGTTATTACCCTTAACTGCTTCAAAGCCGACGCGGCGCCCGCCGACATGGAGGCGCGGAAGTGCTGGCGACTTACGGCGCGGACTTCTACGTCGGCAAGTCTGCCGTGCCGCCGCGCCCGCCACGGTTGCTATACCGGAAGGTGAGCACGACAATCTGCTGACCGGCCAAATGCTGGCGGGGTCGCTGACAATGGCTCCTTCTCTGAAAGATGCACCGCGAGACTAAAAAGGTCTCGGAGAAGATTGGGAAAAGAGAAGAAAAGAAGGGCAGGGGCAAGCCCTGCCCCTACGAGTTTGGCCGGTCTCTGCCCAAGTTTGGTATAATAACATCATGACACTCACACTGCCCGCTGAAACCGAAGTGCGTCTGCAAACGCTGGCTGCCCTGCGTAATCAGCCTCCTGAAGCCGTCATTGACGCCGCACTGGAAGCACTCTTGCGAGAAGCACCCGATAAACAAGAAGTTGTGCCCGGACAAGAAGTTTCTTTAGAACAGTCTCAAGAGCATCTGCGTCACTTGCTTCTGGCGGCTACCGAGCAAGCAAAGCTTGTTCAGGCTGAACCTGCTGACTCGCCCGCACGGACTTACTACCGTGACAGCGAGGTTGGCAGGATTATTGCCGAAAAATTCCGCAAGCAGGGATTTAATGTTTAACTTTCCCTGATTTTACAGCGAGGGAGAATGGCAAAAGATGAAGTGCAAAAAAACAGGTCGGTTAGACACGGAGTTCGGCCAAAACCGCTACATTGCCTATAGCGCACATTACGTGTGCTTCATCTGCCGCAAGATGTTCAATCAGGTGAATTGTCGGCACTGGTATCATGGCGCGAAAAAGCCACCCAAAAAAGGCTATCCCTGCCCGGACTGCGGCGCGGAGATGCAGGATGCGGGAAAAGACTTCAAGCCGCCGCGTCGGCAAAACATTAATCAGTGGCGCAAAGCGGAGATGCTTTTCCGGCACGGCTACCGATGGGCACAGTGGTTTGAGGTTCGTCATATCACGGAAGGGGCATGGAATGGCTGGAGCCATTATGAGACGGTCAGCAACGGCCCCCGCGCACGAACATTGCGGGAGGCCCGGCAAGACTACCCACCCCGTGTAGATGAAAAGAAATAAGCCCCAGTATTTTTTCGGGCTAACGAAAGCATCGCCCCTGCCCATAATACAAGTGTCTGACCCACCCAATCGCTGCTCGACAAAGGCAAACCTGTGGAAACGCGGGGACGCAAAGCGAAGGGCCTTCGCTTTCGGCTGTTGTGGCCGGGAGCATGGCAGCCTTGCTTCCGAAAGTGCGAGAGCATCTACATAATCTCTGAATACTCGCGGAACGCCCGGCCCTTTTCTAGAGAGGACCGGGCGTTCTGCCGTGCTGAGACGGCTCACGCAGGAAACGCGGGCCGGGATGCCGAACAGGAACCGCAGACTTTCTGCCGAAGGACCCTCTCTATGGACATCTCCCGCATTGCCCCGCCGCAGCCCTACAAGGCCCTGATTTTTGACTGTGACGGAACCCTGGCCGATACCATGCCCGCCCATGCCCGGTCGTGGGCGGCGACCCTTCGCGCCTTCGGCCATGAGATCGGCGAACAGCTGTTTTTAGACATGGGCGGCCTGCCCAATCAGGCCATTATTGAGACGCTGAACCGCGAGCACGCCTACGGTCTGGATGTGGCAAAGACGCAGGAAGAAAAAGAGCGGCGCTACGTGGAGGGCCTGCATGACATCCAGGAGATCACTGCCGTCGCTGATATTGCGCGGGCGCACCACGGCAAAGTGCCTATCGCGGTGGCCTCCAGCGGCATGGGCCGCATCGTCCGGCAAACTTTGACCACCACCGGCCTGCTGCCGCTGTTTGAAGTCATTGTTACCGCCGACGACGTAGTGCATGGCAAGCCCGCCCCCGATTTGTTTCTGCTGGCCGCCGAGCGCCTCGGCATCGCCCCCGCCGACTGCATTGTCTACGAAGACGGCGATCCGGGGTTAGAAGCCGCCCGCCGCGCCGGAATGCGAGCCGTGGATATTCGGGTGCTGTGGCGCGAGTAGAGGAGGCCCCCCCGCCCCCAATTCTGGGGGAGCCGGATTTCGGACAGGATAAAGAGGGCAGGGGCAAGCCCTGCCCCTACTTCGAGTTCCCCCAGAATTGGGGGCTAGGGGGCGATCTTCTGAGGCCGATAGGCCCCAAAACGAATGTTGATGCCGCGATAGGTGTTCATCACGGCGATCTCGCTGGGGCCGGTCTGGTAGATGGCGGGCCAGGAAAGGACAAAGCCGAGGTCCCAGGCGGGCGCGGCGCGGGTCCAGGTCGTGCCGAAGTCGTCGCTGTAGGAAATCTGGTTGGCGCAGGAGGTGACGACCAAACGGCCATCAGCCAGCGAGGTCACCCAGGGACCGGCGTGCTGGTCGGCAATCGCCGTGCCGAGGCCGGGCGGCCAGGTGAGGCCGTCCGGGGAGAGCTTGTAATACACGTCGGCATGGCCGACGCCAACGATTTCTGAGACTTCGATGTACCGCCCATCGCGCATCTGCGTCACCACCGGCATTCCGGGCCGCAGGCTGCCCCCGCCCGGCGGCGAGACCAGCACGCTCTCCGGTCCCCAGGTCTTTCCGCCGTCCCCCGACACCCGTTCCGCGCAAATCTGGCTGTAAGTTTGGCTGTTGGGCGGGGTTCCGACCGAGTGCTTTTCACTGGCATAGGCGGCGGCCAGATACCCGGCGGCAAGCCGGAAAAAGTGCGGCTCCCACAGGCCCTGACTGGGGACGTTATGCTGCACGACGGCGTCGCTGGTGTCGATCTCATTGGTGTCAATCTGACTCAAGAAAGCCCAGTGTGCCCCGCCGTCCGTGCTTTGGTACACCGGCAGGTGGTAGCTTTGCTTGTCGATGACCGAGCGGCCCGTCAGCAGAATTGTCCCGTCAGAGAGTTGAATCAGCTCGCCGTTGTCCATCTGCCGCCCCTCTTCGGTGACGGTGGACAGCGTGGTCCAGGTGCGGGCGTTGTCCATGCTGAGTTTAAGCTGCAAGATGTGGCTGGTTTTAGAAGGGTACAGCGTGCCCACGGACAGCCACCGGCCATCAGCGAGGCGAATCATGCGCCCCCAGCCTGCGTCAGCGACAGGGGATGCGCCCCACGAAAACGGGTCCGGGGCGGGGGCAGGCGGAGCGGCCCTGCCGCAGACGGGCAGGACAGTCAGCGCGGCCAGCAGCAATGCGCGGAGTGCTGCTTTCACTGGGCCGGGTGCGCGGGGACGCCGGTGTGGGTCAGTGTCACCGGGGCGATGGAGCCGTCTTCGTGGAATACGAGGCGGTCCAGGCAGACGACGCGGTGGTGGGCATTGGTCTCGCCGAGCGGGCGGCGGTGGTAGCAGATGACCCAGTCGTCGTCCGTGCCGGGCAGAGGCAGCACCGAATGATGGCCTGCGCTCAATGCGACTTCCGGGTTGTTTTGCAGGATTTGGCCGCCGTACTCAAACGGCCCAAAGGGGCTGTCGCCGACGCCGTAAGCGGCCCCGTAGGTGTGGTCGCCCCAGCCGCCTTCGCTCCACATCAGATAATACTTGCCCCGGCGCTTGACCATAAACGGGCCTTCCATATACTCCGGGGTGGGCGTGATGTCCCGGAAGTCCAAATCAAACGCGCAGAGTGTTCGGGTCAAGCGGCTCATCACGCAGTGGCCGTGGCCGCCGAAGTAAAGATATGCCCGCCCGTCATCGTCCACAAAGCAATGCGCGTCAATCGGCTGCGCCCCGTGCGGATAAAAGCCGACCAGCGGGTGCTGAATCGGGTCCCGAAACGGCCCCGTCGGGGAGTCGGAAACGGCCACGCCGAGGCCCGCGCCATCCCCTGCCGAGAAGTAGAAGTAATACTTGCCGCCAAACTCGGCGCACGAGGGCGCCCACGCGGCGTAATTGGTGGACCACGGCACATCTTGGAAGTCTAAAATCACGCCTTCGTTGCGCCAGTCAGTCAAATCGGACGACGACCAGCATTCGTAGTACGTCTGCTCGCTATAAGAGCGTGAGGTGGTGGGGTAGATATAGTAGCGGCCCCCAAAATAGTGGATTTCCGGGTCGGCGTACCAGCCGGGAAACAGGGGATTGCCGCTCATTCGCGGTTCAGCAGAGTTCATGCGTGGCCCTTCAAAAGAGAAAACATTTCAAAAGAGGAAACATTACACCGTCATATCCGGCGTGGAGCGCAGCAGGCGGCAGCCGAACAGGCCCCCGGCGGTCATGCCAGGCTCCGCTTGCAGGCGAACCGTAATCCCCGACTTGCCCGCCGTCAGCGTGGGCGGGATGGGATACGCCACATCAAAAAGCTGGCCGGGCTGGTTGTTTTCCAGTGTCTGCGTGGCAATGGGCGTGCCGTCCACGAAAATATCAAACTGCTGCCTGCCCACGTCGCCGCCCCAGTAGGTGCAGCGCAGTGTCAGCGGGCCGTCCTCTGTTTTCAGTGTGAACTCGAACCAGCCGCCCCTGGCGTCGCGCCAGCTTCCATCCCGGAACGCGCCGACATTCAAGTTCTCACTTTTGAGCTGATGGTCTACCTCGGACTGCTGATTGCCGGGCACGTAGCTGTCTACGGTCAGGGCGTCCAGTGCCCGCTGCGCGGCTTCCGTGCGGGCCGTCTCTGCTTTGTGCTGCTCCCAGTCTTCAGGCGAATAGACGCTCCAATACGTGTTGAGCCGCTCCTTGTGCGCCAGATGTGTGGGAATGAGTGTGATGGCTTCTTTATCTGCGCCGGTTATCTGGAACGTCAGCGGCTGGCCCGCCACAGGCCGAATGCCGCGTGTGATTTCGGCAGCACTGCCCACAAGCACAGGGACCGGCAGGGCAGGCCGGTCGTTCTGCGGGGCCTGATTGGTGTTAATCTGAGTTCTTGGACCCATGCCTTCGCGGACCATTGTGCCGACCATCAGGAGCGGGCCGACCATTCCGGCTCTAAAAACAGCAGATAGGCCCCGTCGCGGGCCTGCGCGTGCTGGAAGGGACCGTCCAGAAGGCGCACGTCAGCCAGGTCAAACGGCACGGCGCGGGGCCTGACGACCGGCAGGACACGGTCAGCGAGCCGGGCGGGCAGGACGCTGGACGATTTGGCAGTCTGCTTGGCTTTGGCCGCCGCGCCGGAACGAGGCAAGGCCAGGGCGAGTGTTCCCGCCGCCGCTGTTTGGAGCAGGCGGCGGCGCGTGACAGGCTGTGTCATGGCATTTCCTTGCAAAGTTTCCTTCAGCCATTATTATACAGTATTATACAGCGTTCTGCCGGGGCTGTCAAACCGGAACGTCCCTAATCCAGGGGCGGAGCCGGGGCAAGCTCCGCCTGTTCCCAGGCGGTTTCCACAGCGAGGCGGCGGGTGTCCGTCAGCGGCTCCGGGGGCGAACCGGCTTCCGCCAGCTCGCCGAAGCGCGATTTCAGCGACCGTAAAAACGGCACGGACGCCTGGCACTGCGGGCAGCCCTTGATGTGCGCTTCGGTAAACCAGCGCGGCAGGCCGCGCAGCGTGCCATCGGTCCAGGCGGAAACCAGCGTTCGCATATGCGGGCAGGGCTTGAGGTTGTCGGGGTCAATTTTGTGTTTCATGGGTGCAGTTCTTTCTGATTGAAGAGTGACAAAAAGCTACGAAAAAAGTGACAATCACGCATAGCCCCGGCGGCGGGCGAAGTCCTGCAAAATATCATGCAGCTTCATCCGGGCGCGGGCGAGGCGCGACCGCACGGTTCCAATGGGAACACCCAGGGCGCGGGCGGCTTCCTCATATTCCAGCCCCTGCATATCCACCAGCACCACGCACAGGCGCAGACCCTCAGACAGCATCGCCAGCGCCCGCTCCAATTCTTCGTCCAGCGTCCGCGCCAGCAGGGCGACGCCGGGAACGTCGTCGGGGTCGGCCCGCGTTGAAGAAGGGCCGGTCTCGCCGCCGGACGTGAGCGTCTCAAAATCCACATCCGCCTCCCACTTTTTGCGCCGCTGATAGTCGTTGATAAACAGATTGGTCAGAATACGCACCAGCCAGGGCCGCGCCCCGCGAGTTTCATCCAGCTTTCCGGCCAGAAATGCGGAGTAGGCGCGAATCAGGGTATCCTGCACTAAATCCTGCGCCCGGTCGCCATTGCCCCGGCAGAGCCGCAGGGCCGTCCGCAGCAGCGCGGCTTCGTGTTCGGCGGCCAGGGCCGCGAAGACAGCCCGCCGGGCATTCTGATTTTGGGCGTCCTGGCTTTTCTTGTCCTGGCTTTTCTTGTCCTGGCTTTGGGCGTCTTTGCTGCCGCTCGTGACATCATTCATGCCGGGTTGTACCAGCAGCAGGCCGGGTTAGTTCCCTGCCAGAGCGCCCCGGCTGTTGTTTTTGATACCCATGCCGATAATAACAACACCCATGCCTGCCTGTAGTGAGCAAAAAACAGCCCTGACGCCTTCCGCAGCAATGCTTTTTGAGCGCGGCGAGGCGGCCCGTGCCGCCTGCCGTCATGAGGACGCACAGCCTGCGCTGGACCAGGCAATGACCCTCAGCCGAGTGGACCAGAACGTGTCCCCGGAAATTGACGGTCTGCTCCGTCTCAGCTTGAGCTGCCTGCAAACCGGCGATCCAGCGGCCTCGCTGGCGCACGCCACCGAGGGCCTGGCCCTGTGCCGCGAGGACCCGCGCCGTGAGGCCGCCCTGCGCGTGCGAATCGGGTCCGCACATTATAGTCTGGACAATTATTCCATCGCGCTGGACAGCTACCTGGAAGCGCAGCGCCTGGCCGAAGCGGCGGGCGACATCACGCAGACAGGCAAGGCCCTGATGGGGGTCGGGATCATTCTGGGCACTCTGGAGCGGCACGAAGAAGCCCTGCACTGCCTGTCGGGTGTTCGCGCTCTGGCGCAGCAGCAGGGCGATTTGGCCGGGGAGCTGCACGCCGCCTGCAACCTCGGCGACTGCTATATTCAGCTGGGCCGTCACCCCGAGGCGATTGCCCTGCACACCGAAGTGATTGCGCTGGCGCAGCCGCTCGGCGAGCGGGTGTGGCAGGCGCAGGCGCAAAATAACCGGGCGGAAAGCCTGCACGCCCTGGGGCGGCTTTCCGAAGCAGAGGCGGACTTCCGGGCTGCGGTCGGCACGATGCACGCCCTGGGAAACTTCAGCTTTGAAGCCGATTTTCTGGGGCGACTGGGGCGGCTGCTGGCCGACCAGAAGCGTACCGGGGAGGCCCGTGAAGCACTGACCAAGGCCGCACGGCTGGCGGCGCAGGTGGGGGCACGCAAAACGCTGGCCGAGGTGCATGAAACACTGGCCCGGCTGTGCGCGGACGCGGGAGACTTCGCCGCCGCATACACCCACCATCAGGAGTTTCACCGGATTGAGCGGGAAGTATTCAGCGAAGAGTCCGACCGGCAAGCAAAAACCCTGCTGGCCCGGCGCGAGGCCGACACGGCCCGGCAGGAGACCGAGCAGCACCGGCTGCAAAACGTGGAGCTGGCGGCAATCAACTACGCTTTGCAGCACGCCGACGCGGAAAACCGGCGGCTGCTGACCGATCTGCGGGCGCAGGCCGAGGCGCTGACCCGGCTGGCCGCCGAAGATGCCCTGACCGGCCTGCCGAACCGGCGCAGTTTGGACGAAAGCCTGGGGCGGCAGTTTGCGCTGGCGGCGCGTCAGCGCCGCCCGCTGTGCGTGGCGCTGCTGGACATCGACCACTTCAAGCAGGTCAACGACGGCTTTTCGCATCAGGTCGGGGACGCGGTGCTGCAAACCGTGGCCGGTCTCATCCGCCGTGCCTGCCGGGCATCGGACTTCGTGGGCCGCTGGGGCGGCGAGGAGTTCGCGCTGGTGTTCCCGGAGACCGACGAGGCCGGGGCGCGGGTCGTCTGCGAGGCGGTGCGGGCGGCAATTGCCCTGCACCCGTGGTCCGAAATGCAGCCGGGCCTTGCCGTCACGGCCAGCCTGGGTATGGCGGAGCGGGGGAAGGCTCCGACCCACGAGCGCCTGCTGGCGCAGGCGGACGCCCGGCTCTACAACGCCAAGCACGCGGGCCGCAACCGCGTGGCAGGCTGAGTGGTTTCTGGGGTATTCTGTCTGCATGCCTCCAGTGATTGAAGTCGAAGACCTCACCAAAACATTCACGTCCCTGAAAAAAGAGCCGGGCCTGGCCGGGACTATCAAGTCCCTGTACACGCGCCAGACGGTCAGTGTGCCCGCCGTCAAAGGCGTCTCGTTCACGATTGAGCCGGGCGAGATTGTGGGCTTTCTGGGGCCGAATGGGGCGGGGAAGACGACGACACTGAAGATGCTGTCAGGGATTTTGTACCCGACGTCTGGCCGGGCGACGGTGCTGGGGTACACGCCCTGGGAGCGCAAAAATCCGTATCTGCGGCAGGTGTCGCTGGTGATGGGGCAAAAAAACCAGCTTTGGTGGGACCTGCCTGCTTTGGACTCGTTTCTGCTCCTGAAAGAAATCTATGAGCTGCCGGACGCCGTGTATCAGACGCGGGTGACGGAGCTGACGGAACTCCTGGAATTGGGGCCGCTGCTGTCCACGCAGGTCCGCAAGCTGTCGCTGGGGGAGCGGATGAAGTGCGAGCTGGTGGCTGCGCTTTTGTATGCCCCCAAAGTGGTCTATCTGGATGAGCCGACCATCGGGCTGGACGTCGTCTCGCAGGGCCGGGTGCGGGAGTTCTTGAAGACGTTTCAGGAGCGCGAAGGCAGCACGATTATTCTAACGTCGCACTATATGCAGGACATTCAGGCGCTGTGTGACCGGGTGATTATTATTGACCACGGCGTCGTCAAGTATGACGACCGTTTAGATAAATTGGTGGCGCAGTATTCCGACTCCAAGCTGCTGCGGCTGACGTTCGAGCGGCCCGTCACCGAGTCCGACTTGTTCCCGTTCGGCAAAATAGTTTCTTTCGACGGCGGCCATGCGACAGTGGAAGTGCCCCGCGCCGAAAGCGCCCGTGCGGCGGGGGCCATTTTGACCCGCCTGCCCGTCGCCGATATTGCGATTGATGAGGTGGAAGCCGAAGAGATCATCCGGCGGATGTTCACGCAAACCATGTAGGGGCGGGGTCCCCCCGCCCCTACATTCCGTAAAACACGCGCAGGCAGATCGCCCGTGCGGCGGCCCGCAGCGTTACCAAGCCGTCCGGCAGGGCGTGCGGCGCGTCCTGGGACACCCCCGATTTCAGAGAACGATGGTTCCGCAGGGTCAGCAAAGCCACATACGTTTCCGACAGCGTTTCCCAGTCGGCCTGCGTTAAAAGCGCGTCGTCGCGCAGGAGGCGCAGGGCATCCAGCGTGTTCGGCGTCCGCAGGCGCGGGCGGCGGGCGGCGTGCTGAAGCTGCAAAAGCTGCGTGGTCCACTCAATGTCCAGCAGCCCGCCGGGGCCGAGCTTCAGGTCAGTGGGCGATTTCAGGCGCTCGGTTTCAATGCGCCGCTTCATCGCCCGCACGTCTTCAATTTCGGCGTTTGTGAACGGCGTGCCATACACAGCCGCGTCGGCCAGGGCGGCGAACTCCGCGCCCAGTGCGGCGTCCCCGGCGACGGGGCGGGCTTTCACCAGCGCGTGCCGCTCCCACGTCTGCGCGGACTCGGCGTAGTAGCGCCGGTACGAATCGCTATCCAAAACGAGCGACCCATCATTGCCATGCGGGCGCAGGCGGGCGTCCATTTCTATCCCCAGGCCGCTCCGGCCCAAGTCGTCTTTCAAGAGGCGCTGCGTGCGCTCGGCCAGCCGGGCGGCGGGCGTCAGCTCCCCGGCGTCGGCGACATACAGCACATCCAAATCCGAGCCGTAACTGAGTTCGCCCCCGCCCAGCTTGCCGAGGCCAATCACAGCGAAGCGGCCCGTGAAGTCGGTGTCGGCCCGCGCCAGGGTCAGGGCGTTTTCCAGAGTCGCCTCGGCGGTGCGCGTGGTTTCGGCCAGCACGGCGGGCGTGTCCGCCAGCCCCCACAGGTCACGGGCGGCGGTTTGGAGGCGGGTGCGGCGCACGCCTGCCGCCAGTGCCGGGAGTGTCCGGGCGGGCGAAAATGTCGGCGGCGCGTCCATGGCTTCGTCGTCGGCCAGGCCGTCCAGCATCTCCAAATGACTGAGCAGGACCTGCCACTGCGGGGGGCTGCCAGCGGCCAGAAGGCACAGGCGCGGCAGGAAAGAGCGGCTTTCGGCCAGCGTCGCAAACAGGGCGGCGCGGGACGGGACGGCATCGGCCAAAGCGTCCAGCCCGCGCAGGGCGGCGTCGGGATCATCGGTGGCCGCCGCGCCGTCCAGCAGGGCCGGGACCAGCGCGGCGAATGTCTCCCGCGACTCGGGCGAGATGCCCCCGTAGCGCGAGCCGGACACGGCGCGGGACAGCAGCCCCAGCGCGGCGGCAGGGTCGGCGAAGCCCCGCGCCGTCAGGGCCTCGCCCAAAGCGGTTTGCGCGGCAGGGTCGTCTGGGGCCAGCACCCACTCGGCCAGCGGCTCGTCCGCCGCCGCTTCGTCGGTAGGCGCTGTGCCGTAAAAGAGCCGCGTAAAGAGCGCGTGAACCCGCGCTGTGTGCCGCCGGTAGTCGGTCAGAAACGCCGCGCCGCCTGCGTAGCCCAGCCGCCGCCCGAAGCGGCGCAATTCCGACGGCTCGCGGGGAATGTCCCGCACCGGCAGCTCATCGCGGATTTGCAGACGATGCTCCACGGTTCGCAGAAACTGGTACGACTCGGCCAGCGTGTCCCGCTCAGTGTCCGAAATCAGCGCCGCGTCGGCCAGGGCAGCGAGGGCGTTTAGCGTGTTGCCCCCGCGCAGGGCAGGCCGCGCCCCGCCCGCCGTGAGCTGCAGGAGCTGCACAGCAAACTCGATGTCCCGGATGCCGCCGATGCCCTCTTTGACATTGACTTCGGCCCCGCCCGCCCGTGCCACCTTCTGCTCTAGCTGCCGCTTGTTGGCGCGGATGCTTGCCACAAACGACTCTTCGACCCGCATTCGGTACACGAACGGCTCGGCTAGGTTCATAAACGTCGCGCCGACGGCGGGGTCCCCGGCGACGCACCGCGCTTTCATCAGGGCCTGCCGCTCCCAGGGTTCCGCCCACGATTCATAGTACGCCCGGCATGACGACAGCGAGCGGGACACCGGCCCAAACCGGCCTTCGGGCCGCAGGCGCAGGTCCACCCGGAAGACAAAGCCCGCGCTCGTCGCCCGCGCCAGAGTGTCCCGCACGGCCTCGCCCAATTTAATTGCTGCGGGGGCGGGGAAGTCGTCGCCATGCACAAAAATCAGATCGATGTCGGAGGCATAATTCAGCTCCTGCCCGCCTTCCTTGCCCAGGGCCAGGACGGCAAACGCGGCGTCCGGCTGCCCCAGCTCCTCGGCGCAAATCTGCCAGGCCATGCGGACGGAGGCATCGGCAAAGTCGCTGATGGCCCGCGCCGTTTCGGGCATCGTGGCGCAGCCAAGCAGGTCCCGGACGCCAATTCTCAATACTTCCGGCGGCTTGAACCGCCGCAGAGCATCACGCTTGGCGTTGGCTGTCTTCGCAATGCCGACACGCCGGGACAAGTCGGCCCAGAGCGCCTCGGCATCCCGCGCCCGGTCCCGAACGGTCGGGTTGGTCAGCACTTCCAAGTATTCGGGAGTTTGAAGGAGCAGGTCCGCGAAAAACTGCGAGGCGGCAAACACGGTCAGCAGCGCGGGCGCGGCGGCGGGGTCAAAGGCAAGCTGCCGGTAAAACGGGGCGCGGCTGCCCACGGCTTCGGCCCAGCGTCCGAGGTTTGCGACCGCCCGGTCCGGGTCGCCGCTTTCTGCCAGCACCGGCACAATGGCCTCCAAAACGGCCTCAAACAGACTGTCCGGCACATCATGTCCGGCCATCCCTTGCAAAAGGCGGCAGGCGCGGGCGGGGTCATCAAAGCCAAGCGGCGCGAGGGCTTCGGGGGTCAAGTCGCTGTAAGTGGTGATGGGTGGCAAAAGCATAAAACTATTTTACCCAGCGGCTCACGGTGATTGAAGCGCGTACCGTGCCGCGTGGTCTAACTCAGCAAAGGAGACAACGCCGATGATTCCGCTGGAAACTATTCAGGTCGCCAAACCCTGCTCCGCCGACTGGGACGCCATGACCGGTGATGCTCAGGTGCGCCACTGCGGCGCGTGCCGCCAGAATGTCTACAACCTGTCCGAGATGACCCGCGCTCAGGCCGAGGCGGTGATTTTAGAACACGAAGGCCATCTGTGCGTGCGCTTTTACACCCGCGCCGACGGCACCGTGCTGACACAGGACTGCCCGGTGGGCCTGCGGGCGTTTCGGCGGAAGGCGGCCCGGAAGCTGTCCTGGGCTGCCGCGCTGGCCGTCTCGTGCCTGACGGGGATGTGGCACGGCGCGGCGACTCACGCCGCCAAGAAAGACACCGCAAAGCCTGCGCCGAAAGCCGCTGCGCGTCCTGCGGCCAAGCCGCACGTCGCCCCGGCGTCCCCGCCGGTACTGATGGGCAAACCCGCGCTGCCGCAGGGCTGGACGATGGGAGCGCCGCCCCCGCCTCCGCCGCACAAGGCGGCGAAAAAGAAATGAGCCGGACCCCCTCGCCCCCAATAATGGGGGAACCGGACAGGAGAAGACCGGAGAGGAGGGCGCGATTTATCGCGCCCCTACTCTGGCTCCCCCATTATTGGGGGCGGGGGGGCCTCACTCCGGCTGCCCATAGTAGGCGTTTTGGCCGCGCTTGCGCTCGAAATGCTTGGTCACAATCGTGGGCGGCGCGGGGGCCGCCGACGGGTTCAGCATCTCGGTTCGCCAGGCCAGCCCCGCGACTTCTTCCACGATGACCGCGTGTTCGGCGGCCTGTGCGGGCGTCGCGCCCCAGGCAAATGGGGCGTGAAACGGCAGGAGGACGCCGGGAACGTGCGCCGGGTTCAGGCCGCCGCGCTCGAAATGCTCGGCGATGGCGACGCCGGTGTTCCACTCATAGGCGTCTGCGATTTCCTCCGGCGTCAGCGCCCGGCAGAGCGGCACGGCTCCGTGGAACGTGTCCGCGTGGGTGGTTCCGTAGCAGGGGATTTCGCGGCCCGCCTGCGCCCAGGAGGTCGCATAGCGCGAATGCGTGTGCGCGATGCCGCCGATGTCCGCAAACCGCTGATACAGGCAGACGTGGGTAGGCGTGTCCGACGAAGGCCGCAGGGTCTCGCCGGGCAGCGGCTCACCCGTTTCCAGCGACACCAGCACAATAGCCTCGGGCCGCAGGGCGTCGTAGGCCACGCCGCTGGGCTTGATGGCGACCACGCCCCGCTCCCGGTCCACGCCGCTGGCATTGCCCCAGGTCAGCACAACCAGCCCGGCTTGGACCAAAGCCATATTGGCGGCATAGACGGCTTCTTTCAGCGCGTCAAAATCAATGTCAGCCACGGCGTACCTCGTCTCGGATAGTCAGCAGCTCTTTCATCACGCCCGATAAATCGCTGGACGTGCCGCGCACGCCGAATCCGTCATGGAGAGCCTGGTACTGTGCGAACAGGCGGCTGTAGATCGCGGCGCGGGCGGGGTCCGGTGTGAACGTGCGCGGCAGGCGCGAAGTCATGGCGGCCATCGCTTCCGCGAAGCCGTCAAACGCGCCGCCCGCGACGGCCCCGGCAATCGCCGCGCCGAGGGCCGCCGTCTGGCCGCTGCTGGAAATCGCAATCGGGCGGCCCATGACGTCCGCGTAAATCTGCATGACCAGCGGGTTTTTCACCGAAATACCGCCGCAGTTGACAATCTGCGTCACCGCCTGCCCGTATTCTTCAAACCGCTCCATAATCACCCGCGCTCCGTAGGCCGTGGCTTCAATCCAGGCCCGGTACAGCTCGGCGGGGGTCGTATACAGCGTCAATCCCAGCACCGCGCCGGTGAGACGCTGGTCCACCAAAATCGTCCGGTTGCCGTTGTGCCAGTCTAAAGCGAGCAGGCCGCTTTCGCCGGGCTGAAGCTTCGCCGCGCCCTCGGTCAGCTCCTGATGGCCCATGCCCGCAGGCTGGACGCCGTTGACAAACCAGTTGAAAATGTCGCCGACGGCGGACTGCCCCGCTTCCAGCCCGTAAAAGCCGGGCAGGATGGACTCGGGAACGACCCCGCAGAGGCCCGGAATATCCGGCATCTCCGACGACAGCGGGGACACCATCATGTCGCAGGTGGAGGTGCCGATATTTTTGACCAGCGTGCCCGGCGCAATGCTGGAGCCGACTCCGCCGAGGTGGGCATCAAACGCCCCCACCGATACGGGAATCCCTTCCGGCAGCCCCGTTCGCTCCGCCCATTCGGCAGACAGCGTGCCCGCTTTTTGGCCGACCGCGCAGGCTGTGTCTGGCAGTGCCGCCCGCAGGCGGGCCAGCTTGGGGTCCAGCCGCGCCAGAAACTCGGCATCGGGGTAGCCGTCCCAGTCGGGGTGAAACAGGGCCTTGTGCCCCGCCGCGCAGATGCCGCGCTTGAGTGTGTCCGGGTGCGTCGTGCCAGCCAGCACGGCGGGCAGCCAGTCCGCGTGTTCCACCCAGGTATACGCCGCATCGAACACGTCCGGGTCGGCCCGCAGGCAGCGCAGAAGCTTGGCCCAGAACCATTCCGCGCTGTAAATGCCGCCGCATTTGGTCAGATACTCGGGCCGCATCTCCGAGGCCAATTTGGTAATTTCTGCCGCCTCGGCGTGCCCCGTGTGGTCTTTCCACAGATAGACATACGCGCCGGGATTGTCCGCAAACTCCGGCGTCAGCGCCAGCGGAATGCCGTCCGCATTGACCGGCAGGGGCGTCGACCCGGTGGTATCCACGCCCAGCCCAACGACTTGGCTCGGCTCAAAGCCGGGCCGCGTTTTGGCTTTCGCCAGCACGCCGCGAATGACCGCCTCGGCCCCGTCCAGATAGTCCTGCGGGTGCTGCCGGGCGAGATCGGGGTCACGCGGGTCCAGCACAATTCCCGCCACGCCGTGGGGGTAGGGGAACACGGTCGCCGCGATTTCCTCGCCGGTCTGCGTGCTGACCAGCAGGCCGCGCACGGAGTTCGTGCCGTAATCCAGTCCAATGCTGTAAGTATCGCCAGAGGTGGGCAAGTGCTTTCTCCTTTGGTTGGAGACCTACCTTCCTTGCTCCTTCGTTCATTCTTCACTTCGTCGCAGGGTCCTTCCTAAAGGAAGGATACAGACAGGGCAGGATAAGAGGGCGCGATGAATCGCGCCCCTACGCCTAACTCCTAATCCTTAAATCCTAATCCTTCCTTTAGGAAAGACCCTGTGAACGAGGAACGAGAGAACAAGGTGGTAGGTCTATCCTATCTCAATCATCGCCTTGACGACGCCGTCTTGGTAGCCCGCCACCCTGTCAAAGCCTTGCGGCGTCTGGGCAAACGGCAGGCGGTGCGTGATCATCGGGCCGACATCAATCTTTTTGCTGGCAATCAGGTCAATCGCAGGCTGAACGCAGCCGTTCTGGCGGCGGACATTTTGAATACGCAGCTCTTTGCGGCGCAGCAGGTTGATGTCAAACGACACGCGGTTGGTCCTGCCGGGAATGCCGATGAGCAGCAGCGTGCCGCCCGGCTTCAGCAGCTCTACCGCTTGATCTATCGCGTCCTGTTCGCCGCTGCATTCAAACACGGCGTCCAGCAGCGCCGGCTCCCGCTCGGTGATGGCGGCGATGACGTCTCCGGCGTCCGGGTTGCCGGTCCAATCGGCTCCGGCCTGACGGGCCACGGCGAGGCGGGCATCGATCTTGTCGGTGTGGTAGACCCGGCCCACGCCGTCCGCTTTGGCGGGCAGGAGGACGCTCAGGCCAATCGGCCCGGCGCCCAGAATGCCGATGGCCGCCCCCGGCGGCAGGGCGGCCAGTGTCCAGCCGTACAGCCCGATAGACAGCGGCTCCACGGTCGCTGCCTCTTCCAGCGTCATGGATGCGGGGATCGGGTAGCAGCTTCCTTCGGGCATGACTAAATACTCGGACAGGCAGCCTTCCACCTGACCGGGACAGCCCAGAAAGTCGAGACGGCGGCAGGTGTGCGGGCGGCCTGCCGCACACTGGTCACACGCACCGCAGGGCCGGGCCGGGTCAATGGCAATTCGATCACCCCTTTTTACCCGAGTCACTGCTGCGCCGACTTCCGCGACCACGCCCGCGCCTTCGTGCCCCACCGTCCACGGGTACTGCACCCGCTGGCTGCCGATGCCGCCCTCGGCGAAGTAATGCACATCCGACCCGCAGATCCCGACGCGGGCCATTTTAATCAGTACGTCGGTGTCGTTGGCAAGCGTAGGCATAGGCACGGTGCGCGGCTCCATTCGCCGCGTCCCGGTGAGGGCCATTGACTGCATTGTCGCTTGCATGGTTGAGGGCATAGGTGATTGCTTTCTGAATGCCACGCATTAGAAATGCATGGCTGAGGAGCCTTCGGCTGAATGTCCCTGCGGGACAGCCCGTTTCACGGGTTCCTAATTTTGTCCCGCAGGGACATTCGGCGCCTGCGCCCCTCAGCCACGGATTTCAATCCGTGGTTTCCTATCAGGCTCCCTCTTCTTACCGCCACGCCGCCGCGCCCCAGCGCAGCTCCTGGCGGAAGGTGCGCGTTTTGGTGTCCGCGTCGATCAGCACGTACTCCACGCCCGCCATTTCGGCCCAGTCCACCATCTGCGCGGCAGTCAGGGCCAGCGAGAAGCCGGTGTGATGTGCGCCCCCGGCCAGTATCCACGCCTCAGCGGCCACGCGCAGGGACGGGCGCGGCTCCCACAGGACCCGTGCCACGGGCAGGTTCGGCATGGGGTTTTCGGCGGGCACGGCGTCCACTTCGTTGATAATCAGGCGGAAGCGGGTGCCTAAATCTACCAGAGAGGCCACCACGGCGGGGCCGGACGCGCCGTCAAAGACAAGCCTGGCCGGGTCCGCTTTGCCGCCGATGCCCAGCGGGTGAACTTCGATGCGCGGGCGCGTCGCGGCAATGGAGGGGCAGATTTCCAGCATATGCGACCCCAGCACCTGCTCTTTGCCGGGCGCGAGGTGGTACGTGTAGTCTTCCATAAACGATGTGCCTTGCGGCAGGCCCGCCGCCATTGTTTTCATGGTGCGGACCAGCGCCGCCGTCTTCCAGTCGCCCTCGCCCGCGAAGCCGTAGCCATCGCCCATCAGCCGCTGCACGGCCAATCCCGGCAGCTGCGCCAGCCCGTGCAGGTCTTCAAATGTCGTCGTGAATGCCTGGAAGCCGCCTTCGGTCAGGAACGCCCGCATTCCCAGCTCAATCCGCGCCTGCTCGCGCACCCGGTCGGTGCCCGAACTGCCCTCAGCAAAGCCGTATAACTCGGCATATTCGGCCAGCAGCGTATCTACTTCGGCATCCGAGAAGCTATTGACCCGCTCGACTAAATCGCCCACGCCGTAGCCGTTGACCGACCAGCCGAACTTGATCTGCGCCTCGACTTTGTCGCCCTCGGTGACCGCCACCTGACGCATATTGTCGCCAAACCGGGCCACTTTGAGGCTGCGTCCCGCCACCCACGCCGACGCCACCCGCGCCCACGCGCCGATGTCTGCCCGGATGCTCGGGTCTTCCCAGTAGCCTGCGAGGACTTTGCGGGGGACATGGAGCCGCGCCGTGATAAACCCAAACTCCCGGTCGCCGTGCGCGGCCTGGTTCAGGTTCATAAAGTCCATATCAATGCCGCTCCAGGGAATGTCCTGGTTGAACTGCGTGTGCAGGTGCAGCAGCGGCTTGTGCAGCTCGGTCAGCCCGCCAATCCACATTTTGGCGGGCGAAAACGTGTGCATCCAGGTCACCAGCCCGGCACAGGTGTCGTCGGCGCTCGCTTCCCGGCACAGCGTCCGAATGGCGTCCGGCCCGGTCAGCACGGGCTTGAACTCAATTTGGAGGGGAATAGCCGGGTCGGCGTTTAGCCCCTCGGCCATCTGCTTGGAATGCCGGGCGACTTGTTCCAGCGTTTCCGGCCCGTAGAGGTGCTGGCTTCCCGTGACAAACCAGAGCGTGTTTGCGCGTGCGGCGTTCATACAGGGTTTCTCCTCATTGAATAACAATGCTATCATACCCCAAGTTGTCCGCCGAGAATGTACGCGGGCCGGGCGACATCGTGTATAATAAGAGCAAAGACGTGAGGGGGTAAGCATGGCAACGACAGTAGAGCAGATGGCACGGCAAATCAAGACGCTGACGGACAAGGAGCAGGCACAGCTTCGGGCATTGCTCGGAGCAGACGCACTTCCAGAGACGCCTTCGGACCAGGAACTTCAATTTGCCCAGCGTTTGCTGGCACAGGGAATGCTTGACCACATTCCACAGGGCTATCCTGAAGGTTATAGAGAGCCGCCCGCCATCACAATAGACGGAGAGCCGCTCTCGGAAACCATTATTCGGGAGCGCCGCTGAATGGCAGCATATTTTCTGGACAGCAGTGGCCTTGTCAAGCGATATATTGTGGAGACGGGAACCCCCTGGCTGCGCGGTCTGGTCGCGCCCACTTCTGCAAACACTTTTTACATCGCCCAGATTGCGGGGGCTGAAGTCGTCGCGGCTATTACACTGCGCGTTCGGCGCAAAGCAACCACCTTGCCGGATGCCACCCTTGCCATTGCCAACTTTCGCTATGACTTTGACCGAGGATATTATGCTGTCCCGGCCACTCTGGCTGTCATCAAACTGGCAATGGACCTGACCGAAAAGTATGGACTGCGCGGCTATGATGCTGTCCAATTAGCGACTGCGCTGCAAATCCAGAATCAGCGCGTGACAATACCACCTCTCATCTTCATCTCGGCAGACAACGACCTCAACGCCGCCGCGTCTGCCGAGGGGCTGACCGTGGATAACCCGAACGCGCACCCCTAATATGAACACCCTTCAAGAAGAAGCCTTTGTTCACGCTTTTATCGTGCCGGGTAAGCGGGACCGATATTTACAGCTTTTGGCAAGTTCAAGCCGCCGAAAGAAAATCCTCGGGACGCCCTACCACAGCCTTGACGTAATTCCCGAACGGGCGACTCGCATCGAGAACCGTGACCACACTTCTGAACGTGTGGAACAGTTATTGCGGCGCAAGGGCGCGGGGCCGACGTGTTATTTGATTTCCCCGGAGCGCGAGATGGACCAGCAAGAAATGTCCTTGCAGGAAGCCCTGGACATTTTGATTACGCAGGACGGCACGGCCATAGTCTGTTGTCTGGAAGGGCGTTTGGCCTACCACAAAGCCGAACTGAGCCAATATCTTTTGGAGCATCTGCCGTGATGGGCCGCAGATGAAGATGCCACAGGGTTCAATCCGTGGCAACAACCGTACAGAAGGACGAAAACTTATGTGTTCACTTCTTCGAATAGCTGTGTTCGTTTTGCTGCTGGGAACCGTCGGACTTTGCACCATTTTTACTTTGCCTGTCCTGGCCGATACGCCGCCCGCCGCGCCGCCTATTCAGACACATTCTCAGTCACGAATTCAAATACAATGCGCAGCCATTCGCGCTCGTTGTCAGGATGTGGATGATCTGGGCATCAACTTCAACCTGATACCCTCCGAGCGTCCTTCGGACAATGGCCTGGCACAGAAGGCCGCAGAGACGCCGCGCTTTGCCGAGGTGGTTCTTGGGCCGAATGCCGACCGGATGCTTGGCTCTCTCGCGCAGCGGCCCGGCTCCGTGGTGCAGACATTTTCGCGGACGACAGCAGATGGTCAGCCCGCAGTCTTTTCTCTGGCAGGGCTGCATGACCCCGGCGTGTCGGCAGGCTCCAGCCTGTCGGTGACACCCCAGAGTCGATCTAATGGCGCAATAACGCTCTCCATAGTGCCGCATTTCAATTTTGTGCTGGCCCCCGGCCCTGGCAATCCAGCGGCTCCCGTCAGTGTGGCCGCGTTTCCCTTTCAGCCCACACTGCTGAAGATCATCCCTCTAATCTTTACGGTATCTCCAAAGCCCACGCAAGGGATGCACTTTGGGGAGACACTGCCCCTTATTCCTGCGCCCGGCGACGGGCGGCATGAAGACCCAAACGCAACCCGATTGTGGGTTTTTCTGTCTGCGACTTTGCTGCCAAACGCGAAAGGAAACTCATAATGTCTGCGTTAGCCGCCCGGTCTGTGACGCCGGAAGAGTATTTGGAAATGGAGCGCGAGGCCGACTTCAAGAGCGAGTATTTCTCCGGCCAGATATTTGCGATGGCAGGAGGAACCCCGGAACACAGCGCCATCGGAACCAACATTGCCGGGGAACTGCGAAGCCGCCTGCGCGGGAAGCCGTGTCAGGTCTACAACAGTGACCTGCGCGTGACGGTGATGCAGTCTGGCCTCAAAACTTACCCCGACGTGACGGTGGTGTGTGGTGAACAGTATTTTCATCCGCTGGACCAGAACAGTTTGATCAACCCGACGGTGATTATCGAGGTGCTTTCGGGCAGCACCGAGTCCTACGACCGGGGGGCAAAGTGGACATTGTATCAGAGTTTAGACAGCCTGCAAGAGTATGTGCTGGTGTCAGTCAGCACGCCGCGTGTAGAGCGGTTCACCCGGCAGGACAACGGACTGTGGCTTTATGAGAGCATCGGCGGGCTGGACGGCGAAATCCGGCTGGCATCGCTGGACATTGTGCTGCCGTTGGCGGAAGTCTATGAGCGGGTACAATGGGGCGAGGAGAACACATAAGATGACAGAAATCACTAAAGCGCCGTGGCAGGTGCAGGATGAGCTGATTGAACAGCCGTCGTGGGGCGGACGCTATATTATTGACCTGAAGGGCCTCAGCGATGACGCCCAGTGGAAAGATAAAAAAGTCGGGCAGTCGTATGAGCTGGCGAAGGCGTCCAAGCTCCTTGACCCCGACGGCGGGGCCGTGGTCTCGCTGGCGGATTTGATTCAGTCCGACCCGGCGGCGGTGCTGGGGCAGAAAGTGCTGGACGCGCACGGGGCCGATTTGTCGCTGCTGATTAAGCTGACACAGGCCAAAGGCAACTCGTTTCAGGTGCATCTGCCCGAAGGCGACACATTGGGGCACTGGGTTCCAAAACCGGAAGCGTGGTTTTATCTCGCGCCGGGTTTGTACACATTCGGCCTGAAAGCGGGCACGGACTTTGAAGCCTACAAACGGGTCCTGCACACATTGGACGACGAGATGAAGCGACTCTCACAGGAGATTAAAAATGGGCGGCTGACTCTGGAAAACGCCCGCGCTCAGGCGCAGGAGCGCATCAGCGCCCTGGACCCGCTGGCCTATGTCAACACCGTAGTCGCGCAGACCGATGACGTGATTGACCTGACACCGGGGGCGATTCATCATTCGTGGGAAGACGACTCGGAGCGGTTCCCGGACGGCAACTTGGTCTACGAAGTGCAGGTGGATGTGCCCGACGACAAATGCTCCATGCGCGGCTTTGACAAGGGCAAAATCCTGGACGACGGCAGCCTGCGCCCGACCCATGTGGCCGATTATCTGGCGACCATCAACCCGGATGCGGCGCATAATGAGCTGTCCCGGCACATCCGCAAGCCGGAAGTGATTGCCGAGGAAGGCGGCGGCAAAACGGAGCGGCTGTTCCGCACGCCGTACTTCAATTTGGACCGCGTGACGGTGACGGCGAACAAGTCTCTGCCGCAGTCGCTTGAAGACGGCTTCCATCACCTGTTCGTGCATGGCGGCACGGCCAAAATTGGCGAGACGACGCTGGCGCAGGGCCGGTCGTATCTGGTTCCGGCGTCACTCGGCGAATATACTTTGGACGGGGGCGAGGAAGACGCCGTGATTTTGAAGACGTACCTGCCGGTGTAGGAAAATAACCTGGCCTTTCGGAGACCTACCTTCCTTGCTTCGCTCATTCTTCGCTTCGCAGGGTCCTTCCTAAAGGAAGGATACAGACAAATACGCAGGCCATCTGCCCCTGTTCCTAATCCTCCCTTTAGGGAGGACCCTGCGAAGCGAAGAATGAGCGAAGCAAGGAAGGTAGGTCTCCAAATCCTAGAGCCATATCATGCCTAACCCACAAACATTGCTCGACCCGCAGTTTCTTAAAAAACTCGAAGCCCTCAGCCTTGCGTCCCGGCGCATTCTCGCGGGGCAAACCAAAGGCGAGCGGCGCTCCCACAAGCGCGGGTCGTCGATTGAGTTCGCCGACTTCCGCGAGTATGCCCTCGGCGATGACCTGCGCTATGTGGACTGGAAAGCCTACGGGCGGCTGGAAAAGCTGTTTCTGAAGCTGTTCGTCGAAGAGGAAGACCTGACCATTCACCTCTTGATTGATACGAGCCAGAGCATGAACTTTGGCAGCCCACTCACCAAAGCCGACTATGCCCGGCGGCTGGCGGCGGCGCTGGGCTATGTTGCGCTGTCTGAGTATGACCGCGTGCTGCTGGCATCGCTCGGCGAAAGGCTGGGCGAGCGCCTGCCGCCGCTCCGGGGCAAGCCGGGCATCTTTCCGTTCTTCAACTATCTGGAAACAAAGCTGCCGACGGGCGGCGGGACGCGGCTGGGGGAAGCGCTGTCGCAGTACGCCACCCGCGCCAAAGGCGGCGGCATTGCGGTGGTGATCTCGGACTTCTTCGACGAAACCCATGTCAAGGGGATACAGGCTTTATTATCGCGCCGGTTTCAGGTGGTGCTGCTGCACGTTTTAGATGCCGAAGAGCTGGCCCCGACCCTGACCGGGGACCTGCGGCTTCTGGATTCGGAGACCGGCGCGGCCCGCGAAGTCAGCCTGTCGCCCGCGCTTTTAGCCCAGTATGACGCCGGGCTGAAAACCTTCTGCGACGGGTTGCAGGCGATGGCGAACCGTTACGGCATGGACTACGTGCGCTCGTCCACGGCGATGCCGTTTGAAGACGTCGTGCTGAAGTCCCTGCGCGGCGGGGGGCTGGTGCGCTAAACCGGGGCAGACGCTTGACCCACTGTGCTATAATAGCCGCACTACTGACCGCCGCAGGCCGCGCTTTTACGCCGCACGCCCGCTTGAAGGATTTGCCTTGACCTGTAAGAACTGGATTGCCGCCGCGCTGGCGCTGGGACTGGCTTTGGGAAGCCAAACTGTGCGGGCGCAAGCCCCTATCGCTGTGCCGCCGCCGCCTCTTACCCTGCCCCCTCCTGTCGCGCCTCCGCCGCCCCCGCCGCCCTATGTGCTGGCCCCGCCGCTGACTGTTCCGCCGCCCCCGCCGCCGACGGTGAACTATAACCCTCTGCCGGGCGTGCCGACTGTGCCGCTGGATCAGAACAACGATGCGTATGGCATCGCGCAGGGAATGACGCGGGCGAAAGGGCTTCAGGCGCGGATTATCTGGATTGATGCCACGGCCAACCTCAACAGCACCAACTCGGCCCCCAAAATCGCGGCGATGGTGGCCCAGATCAAAAAAGCGGGCTTCAACACCATTGTCATGGATGTCAAGCCGATTGTGGGCGAGACGCTGTACCCGAGCAAGTACGCGCCCAAGATGACGACGTGGCTGAACGGCAAGACCCTGCCGCTGGAATTCGACCCGCTGGCCGCGATGGTGGCGGCGGCGCACGGCAGCGGGCTGCAAATTGTCGCCAGCATGAACGTTTTCAGCGAAGGGCACCGCGATGTCAAGCGCGGGCCGGGCTACCTGCACCCGGAGTGGCAGTCCACGCTCTATGAGGTGGCTCTCTCCGTGATGTCTAATACCCCCGGTGCAGCCCCGACCTCGCTCTCGGACCGGGCAGGGCTGGCCCGGCTGCCGGAGCAGATGGTGCTGATCCCCGATGGCGGCACACTTAAAGCCGCGCCGGGCAGCGTCGTGTCTTTATTGAGCAGCGAGAACCGCGTGCTGGCGCAGGTGGACGGCGCGGCGCTCGGCGCATTGTCCGTGCAAATCCCCTCTGGCGGCGCGGCGCTGGTCGGCGGCGGCGCGGCGGGGCAGTGGCTGCGGTCCTACGGCGCGGTCGGAGCGCAGATTTCGCTGATTTCGCGGCCTGATTTCGTCCTCACCAGCGCCCGGCCCGAGCAGCAGGTGCCGCTGATGATGAACCCGAACAACCCCGAGGTGCAGGCGCGTATCCTCAGCATCATCGCCGAAGTCGTGCGCGGGTACGGTGTGGACGGCGTCATCTTTGACGACCGGATGCGCTATGCCGGGGCGAATGCCGATTTCAGCCCGATCACGCGCACGCAGTTTGAGACGTTTCTGGGCCGCCCCGTCGCCCGCTGGCCGGAAGACGTGTTCACTTACAACGTCGGCTTTCCGTCGCTGACCAAGCGCATTGTGCCCGGCCCGCTGTATGATTCGTGGCTGGTGTTCCGGGCGCTGACCATCCGCAACTGGCTGGCAAGCGCCGTGGCGACAGTGAAGGCTATCCGGCCTTCGGCCCAGGTGGCGGTTTATGCCGGTTCGTGGTACCCCGACTACCCGGCGCTCGGCTCCAACTGGGGCGCGGATGACCTGGTCGCGGGCCTGCGCTTCCTGACGCCAAGCTACCAGAAAACGGGCTTTGCGGGCTTGATCGACTGGCTGACCACGGGCTGCTATTACCCGCCCGGCCCTATTGCCGATGCCCTCGCCGTGGGCCGCCCCGCCGGGGAAAGCGTGGAAGCCGCCGGGCAGTTCTCGAACCGCGCCGTCAACGACCAGACGTTTGTGTATGCGGGCATCGCCCTCAGCAACTACAACGGCCATCCCGAGCTTTTGGCCCGCGCCTTGCAGGCGGCGACGGCCTCCAGCCAGGGCGTCATGGTCTTTGACTACTCGCACAACATTGAGCAGTTCTGGCCGACGTTTACCGCCGCGTTCGCTGTTCCCGCGACGCCGCCGCAGGCCGTGCCGGGGCTTTTGGAGGACCTGCGCCGCCAGCACGCCGCCCAGAAAGCGGCAGGCACGCCGGTCCCGCCGGTCATCCTGCAAAGCGGCACGCCGGGCACAGGTCTTTAAACTTTCAGGAGACATTTACCATGCAATCCAAACAAATCGGGGCGGCGATTGCCGCCCTCCTCGGCGTTCTTTTTCTGGTCGCCGCCGTGCTGTATTTCATTGACCCGGCCTCCGCCCTGCCCGGCTTTCTGCCGGGCCATGCGGCGGGCGACCTGACCCATCACACCAAGCACGGCATTCTGGCGATTGCGCTGGCCGCCGTCTGCTTTGTCGCCGCCCGCTTCATCAACGGCCCGGCAGCGGGCGCGGAGGGGTGAGGACCTTTCCCCCCACCAGCACCGCGTAGTCTATTCCTTTAACTGCCGGGACGCTCAGGCGGTCGCCGCCCCGCAAAGTCTGCCGGTATACGGCATTCTGGACAAGCTGCGTGCTGTTGTCGCGCCACTGGCCGCGCACGCCGGTATCGGTCCAGCCCGCCAGCAGAGCTGAAGGCGGGGCGGGGCGTGTGCTGACGACCAGAAACACGTCGGTCCGGCCAGCGCCGGGGGCCAGCGCAAAAGACAGCGCGGTTTCCAGCCCCGCGTGGCTGACGCGGCGGGTGGCAACCGGGCGAGCGCCTTCCAAAATCGCCGGAATGGGGCCGAACGTGTTGTCGGCGGTGCTGTCGAAATCGGTGTAGACGGGCCAGTCGGCGTGAACCGGCTGGTCGATAAACACAGCCGGGTTGAGCGGGTTGGAAGACACTAAATCGCGCACTGTGTTTAGCTCGGTGCCGCCGTCGGTGTAAATCGCCGAGGTGTCGGAGTGGCCCTGCCCGTCGCTGACGGTCACCAAGTTCCGGCCCTGCTGGAGCGCATCCGGCCACGAGAACACGTTATCCGCTTCGCCCCCCACCGGCAGGTCATAGCTGCCGTTTTTCTGCGTTCCCACCTCTTTGCCGTTCACCGTCAGCGTCAGCGCGGCGGCATTGGAATAGGCTTTGATTTGCAGCGTCTCGCCCGGCAGGAAGCGGCGCAAAAACCACGGCTTGCCGCACAGATGCACCACCGGCAGGGCAGGCCGCAGGAACGACTGAAACAGATACCAGATGTCTTTGCGGAAGCCGCCATAGGTTTCCAGCCCCTTTGAATTGACCCCTTTGTAGCGCGGGTCGCCGAAGTCCCGATAGGTCCACCAGGTAAACAGCGGAATGTCGTCGGGGTGGTCCCGGAAGACAAGCTGGCAGCGTTCTTCGGCCACTTCCTGCTGATACTCTTCCGGCTCGTAAGTATTGACTTTGTGCGTGGGCAAAAACGCCGCCGTGTGCGTGCTAATCACTCCCCCGGCCCCGGTTTCCGAGATGAAATGGTAAAACAAGGCGTGGGCATCGAAGCTGCGAATGGAGCCGCCGTACCAGCCGTTGTAGCGGTTGACTGCGACGAAATCCAGCGCGGGGTCGGCGGCGAACTTGGTGTTGCTGGCATAGACAATGGGCCGCGTGGGGTCCTCGGCGCGGGCAGCGCGGGCATACTGCCGGAGCGTTTGAATGTCGCGCTTCTGCGTTTTCCCGCCAATCGCCTCGTTGCCGATGCTCCAAAAAAAGATGCTGGGGTGGTTGTAGTTTTGCAGCACCATTTCGCGGGTGATCTGGTCGCCGGTTTTCGTGCCCGCCGCCGGGTGGGAGTGTCCGTTTTCGGCCCACACGGCGATGCCATTTTCGTCGGCCAGATCATACTCTAAGGCCGCGTGCGGGTAGTGGGCCAGGCGCACATAATTGACCCCCAGATCGCGCAGGCTGGCCCAATCTTCGCGCAGCTCCGCCTCGGACAGGGCGGAGGCGCTGGCTTCGGTTTCCTGATGCTTGGCGACCCCGCGCAGGGGCGTCGATTTCCCGTTAAGTGTGAACCCGGTCGGCGTCATCCGAAAGAACCGGAACCCGGTGCGCTCCGTCACCGTGTCGGGAGCCTGCCCCGCAGTGCTGACTGTCGTTTGCACCGTGTAAAGGTAGGAATCATTAAGGCCCCACAGATGGGGGCGCGGGACAGCCAGCGTGAACGCGGCAGTCTGGCTTGCGCCCGGCGTCAAGGCGACTGTTTCCGACGCCTGCGCCACGATTTGCCCCGCCGCGTCTTTCAGGACGCTGGCAACAACGGCGCTGTGCGGCTCCAGGGCATCGCTGCGAACCCGCGCCTGCACCGCCAGAGTCGCACGAGCGGCGCTGATATTCTGCGGGGTTAGAAACACGCCCGAAGCGCCGTCGGTGGCCGAGTCGAGATGCACCGGCGGGGTTGTCAGAAGCCGCACAGGCCGGTACAGGCCGCCGTAGACATGGTAAAGCTGGTAGCCGTCGCCGCCCGGCAGGCAGTCGCGGGTGTCCTGAGGGTCGGTGTTGCAGCGAACCGCCAGCACATTGTCCCCGGCGGCGGCGGCGCGGGTGGCATCCAGCACAAAGCGCGTGTAGGCCCCCCGGTGCTGGCCTAAATAGACGCCGTTGAGCCAGACATCGGCGAGGGTGGCCGCGCCGTCAAAGCACACAAACAGCGGCTTCCCCGTCTCTGCCGCCGTGCGGGTGAAGTGCGTGCGATACCAGGCCGCCTTGTAGGTGGTCATCGTATTGGCCCGGCTCCCTGTGTGCGGCACGCGGACAGTGGCCCAGAGGGAGTCGTCAAACGACGGCGCTTCGGCCCCGGTCACGAAGGGAAAGGCGTGAAAGCGCCAGGGGCCAGGCAGCGGCGCAGTGTGCCGCCCGGCAGGCGTTTCCGCGTGGGCGGGGAACAGACTGAAGAAAAACAGCGTCACAAGCAGGCAGTGGAAACGCCAGGGGTGCGGCACTGAGACGAAGATAAGCATAGTGCAGAAATTGTACCGGCTTTGCCTCAAAAATAGCCAGACAGTCAATCCCGAAATAGTGTGCTGAAGTGTGTATTTATTTTGCATTTCCTGCTGGCCTGTGGTACAATGGACCACCGCTCGTTCTCAATTCGTATTGGAGCTAAACATGAACGTTTTTCGTTTCGCCGCGCCCGGCATGGCCGCCGTGCTGCTGGCCGGATGCGCGGCCCACAAACAGTCTGCTGCCCCTGCGCCGCCCCCGTCTGTGGCCGCCGCGCCTACCCCGCCGCGCCCGCTTCAGCCGCCGATGCCCGCCGCGCAGATGGCCGCGCTGCACGTCGACGAAAGCGGGCGCATCCCGATCTTGATGTACCATGCCATTGGCGGGCCGTCGCATAAGGGCACGCGGTATGATAAAGAAGGGCTGAATATCGCCCCGGAGACGTTCCGCAAGCAGCTTGCGCTGATGTATGCCGCCGGGTGGTACCCGATGAATATGCGCGATATTCTGACCGCCCGGATGGACGTGCCTGCCGGTAAAACGCCGGTGGTGCTGACCTTTGACGATGCGCGGGGCACGCAGTTTCACTACCTGAAAGACGGCTCCATCGACCCGAACTGCGCCGTCGGCATTCTGAAAGCGTTCCATCAAACGCACCCGGATTGGCCGCTCAAAGCAACGTTCTATGTCCTGCCCAAGTCCGCCTGGAACCCCGCGCCGTTCTGGCAGCCGGGGACAGAAACCAAAAAGCTGCGGGCGCTGGTCGCCGACGGCTTTGAGATTGCCAACCACACCACCACGCACCGGATGATGGGGCGTCTGCCTGCCAAAGAGCTGATCTGGGAAATGGCCGAAGCCGAGCGGTACATGGACAGCCATGTGCCGGGGCTGAAAATGGACACGATGGCCCTGCCGGGCGGCGATTACCCGAAGAACAAGGCGCTCTGGGCGGACCTGCGCTCCGGCAAGCTGGGCGATATTACCTACAGCAATCGCTGCCTGCTGATGGCCTGGGGCGGGCCGAGCCGGAACTGGGTGGACAAAAAGTTTGACCCCGACCGCATTGCGCGGATTGGGGTCGGGCCGGGGTGGGCGGAGCGGGCCATCAAGGCTTTGCAGACGGGCCGCATTCCCGCGTATGTCAGCGACGGCAACCCGGACACGGTGGCGATGCCGCGCTCCGAAGTGAAAGGTGTCAACCCGAAGAGCCTGCAAGGGGCACGGTTAGTGGCATATGGCCCCGCGCCGAAAAAGGCCCCGGCCACGGTGGCCGGGAAAGACACAAAAGAGACAGCAAAAAAAGAAACAGCAAAAGCGGCAGCGGGCTAACAGCCCGCCGCCGCTTCTTTTGTGCCTGCGGCTCGCTTGTCTGCGGCTCGTTTAGTCGTTTTCCAGCCTCACGGTGTAGGTCGGCGTGATGTTGGTCTCACTGACGATCAGCGTGTACACGCTGCCGCTGGACAGGGACAGGTTCGTTGGCGGCACAATGACCGTAGAAGTCCCCGCGACATTGACCTGCACGGAAATCGTGCCCGAAGCTACGGGCTGATAGGGCGTCACCGGCACGGCGGCAGGGGCATAAGAAATGCTGCCGGAGTCTGCCGTGCCGGTGGCAAGCAGCAGGGGCGGATAAGCCACAGCGGAGTAGGCCACTTTGCCGTTGATCAGCACATCCACGGCCCCCACGGTGTTGGGAGCGGTGAACCCGGCATCGGGGGCGGCGTTCAAGACGCGCAGGTTGGCCTGCCCGGAGGGCGGCGCGGTGTATTTCACCGATCCGCTGTAGACGGCGGCGGCGCCTCGGTCGCCGGTCACAACAGCCTGCAAAAACCGCTTGTCCAGCTTGCCGCGTACATCGGCGCGGCCAATCAAATAGGCGGTATAGTACGAGTTAATATCAAGCTGAAGACGCGAGTTGGGCGGGGAGCCAATGGTTCCAATATCAGCGGGCAAAGTGGCCGTGGTCACGAAGCCAAAATCCGATAGCACGCCCCCGATGAAGTTGTAAGGCGTGCTTTGGCCCTGATCAAGGTCTCCACCGTTGGGAGAAGTGTTGACGGTCACATTGGCGGTGTTGGCGTTGACGGCAAAGTCCGCCGACCGGATATGGGCTTGAGGGTCACTGCTGCTGCTGCCGCATCCGGCGGCAGTCATCGCTCCCAGGGCGGCCAAAGCCGCCAGGCTCCGGCGGTGTCGTATCTGCAAATGCGTGGTCTCCCGTGCTGAAAAAGTGGTGGGCCTCTCCGGGCGCTCACAGGCCGTTAGACAATGCTTCGGCCCGTTTGTTTCAGTCGGCTGATTTCAGTCGGCTGATTTGGAAGCAAGCGCGATGTCGGCGACGGCATAAATCCAGTCGGCGGTCATCAGTGCCGAGATGATCCAGAAGCCCGGCCCGAAATAGGACTGCCCCGCCGTGCCTCGGGGCAGCAGGGCCAGCATCCCCAGCCCGGCGATGTAAATGGCAACCAGAATGACACCTTTGACGACCTGCCCCTGCACGATCTGCCCGAGGCCCGGACAGATGGCGGACCCGGCAATGCCTGCCCACAGGCCGCGTCCCGCGCCGGACCGGACCAGATGCGTGTCTTCAGCGGCGTAGCCGACGCCGAGCGTGGCCCGGCGGCGTGTTTCCTCGCCTTCCAAAGTCAGCAGGGCAAACTTGGACTCGGCAGAAGCGCGGCCCGGCTCCAACGCCAGCGCGGCTTTGTAGGCGGCTTTGGCCCCGGTCACATCGCCCCGCCCGGCCAGAACGTCGCCGAGCGTCTCCTGCGCGAAGGCGTCGCCGGGGCGCGTCGCCAGAATCGCCTGCGCGGCGGCCTCGGCTTCGGCAAACGAGCCGCGCCGCACGAGCAGGCTAATGGCGGCCTGCTCCCGCACGGCGGCTTCCTCGGCGGCGTAGTCGCGCTTGGGCGGAGACGGACGGCGCGGGGGCAGGGGACGTTCAAAGAGGGGACGTTCAGGCGGCCCGTCAGGCGGCATGGGTTTTGACCGATCCTTCATCTACGGCGGCGTCTTCCAGCTCTTCGTCTTCGGAGTCTTCGTCCTCGTCGAGTTCGAAGTCGTCTTCGTCCGTTTCTTCGCCGTCGTCCTCAAACTCGCCGACGGCCATGCCCTCTAACCGTTCCGGCTCGGCTTCGGGCGTGTCCTGCCCGGTCCAGAGTTTTTCCAGGCCGAACTTATCGCGCTCGTCTTCGGACATAATGTGAACGATAGAATCGCCGTAGTCCAGCAAAATCCAGGCGGCTTCGCTGTAGCCGTCGATACGCCGCTGCCGGACGCCCTGTTTTTCCATTCCCTCCATGATGCCGTCGGCGACCGAGCGGATATGGATATTGGACGTGCCCGAACAAATCACAAAAAAGTCTGTAATCACCGTTTTGCCGCGCAGGTCCAGCGTGGTGATATAATTAGCTTTTTTGTCTTCTGCGGCGGCGATGATGGCATCGCGCCGCTCTTCCGAGGTGAGTGTGCTTTCCTTCATGCGTTCAGTATACCCGCCCGGCGCTGAAAAGACAAAGCCGGGACCTCTTCCCCCGCCCTCTCCTTCAAAGAGGGAGCCGGATAATTAGGAAAGAGCCGGAGAAAGACAAAGAGAAAAGGGCGCGATAAATCGCGCCCCTACGGATTGTGTGCGCTGCTATCCAAAACTCGTCCAGCCGCGCCACAAAAACGCGAGGCCAAGAGCGGCCATGAAGAGGGCGGACACGCGGGTCATGGCAATCCGAAACGGCAGGCGGGTCAGCAGGCCGCCGAGCAGAGTTTGGCCGAACAGGGCCAGCGCCAGCAGGCCGGGGACCGTGCCGAGGCCGAAGCAGAGCATCAGCACCAGGCCGGACAGGGGGTGCAGGGTGAATGTCGTCATGAGCGCGTTGTAAGTCAGGCCGCACGGCAGGAAGCCGACAAAGACACCCACGCCCAGCGGCTTCCAGGCGCTTTTGGACCCCAGCACGCGCCGGTACGCCAACCGGACGCGCCCGCCGCCCGCGCCGAGAACGTCCGGCTCCGGCAGGCGAAAGCGCGGAAACACTCCGGCCAGCCCCAGCGCGAGGCCCAGCATGAGCAGGCCGACCCCAAAACTGACCACGGCCTGCGCCGAAGCCCACTGATGGCCGAGTGCCCCGATGGCCCCCCCGGCCAGCCCCAGCAGCGCCAGCGCCGCCAGACGCCCGCTGTGGAATAGAACGTGCCGCGCCGCGCCGCGCCGCTCCCGGCTCGCAGCCCCGGCATACGAGATCACAAACACGCCGCACATTCCGATGCAGTGCGAAAAACCGCTGGCAAGCCCCATGCCGAGGGCCAGCCCCCAGGCTTCCTGCGTGCTTGTCATCTGCCGAGCCGCACGACTTCACGCGGCAGGGCTGGCTCCAGATACCGAGTGTCCTCTGCTTCTTCGGTGTCCGCCCCCATGCTTTCGGACCAGACCCGGCGGGCGTCCCAGACGCCGTGCGCCCGGTCGGCGATGCGCCAGGTCCCGGTCATGGTGCGCCCGCCTTCGGCCAGCGTGCCCTCATAGAACACCGGCGTCTGATGCCCTGCGCGGTACACTTTGGAAAAGCGCACGCCGAGGCCGCTTTGCCCGCCGCTGACATCCGCCTCGCCGTCGCCGCCGTCTTCGTCGTCCAAAATCGTGCCGACAAACTTGCCGTCACTGTCGGGCAGGCCCAGCGTGGCCTCAAAGCGCACCGGCGGCTTGCGGTGCAGGCGGCCTTCATACAGAAATGTTCCCAGCCAGCCGCCGCCAATGCTTTCCGGGCCGCTGCTTTCCGGGCTGCTGCTTTGCGTGTTTTGTTCGCTCATAATCACTTCAATAATTCACTGGGCCGAGATCGGAACGACCACTGATTTGACGGTTCCACCTGTGCTGACTTTTACCGTGGCCCACCAGTCGCCTGCCATCGTGAACCGGCCTGTGCCGACATAGACGCCCGGCGCGGTCGACTTCAAAGCCACCTCGTTTTTGCCCATGTCCATGGTGGGCATTGCCAGGCTCAGGCTGGCTGTATCCGCCGCCTTCGGCTGCCCCTGCACGTCGAAAACGCGCACGGTGAACTGTGTTGGGTCCAGCGACTGAGGCTTTTTGGGCGTCCAGTCCAGCGTGATTTCTTTGCTGGCCGGGGCCGGAGTCACCGCAGGCGGCGGGGCCGGAGGCGGCGCGTCTTTGGGAGCGCATCCGGCGCACAGCAGGGCGGCGAGAAGAAAGAATCTTTGCTTCACTCGGGCGGCCTCCGCAGGTGCAGGGGCGGGCGGGTCTGGATTTGCACCAGAGCCGGGCCAGGGTTCGTTTTCGCATTTTTCGCGTTATTTAACTTTGACGTACCGCCGGACAGGGCTGCGCTCGGACAGCCCGCGCAGGCATCGCCCTTGCTGCCCGACCGAAAGCCCGCCACCTGCGCCCACAGCCGCCGCCCCACGGCGACTGCTGCCGCCAGCACAATCAGCGCCATTACTATTTGCTGCCAGTCCACTGTCATTTTGTGTTTTCCGCGGCGCAGCACCCGCACTCGCCGGTCACCGCCTCGCGGCCTTCTTTGATCAAAAACGGAACCAGCACCAGCGCCGCCACACTGTCCAGCCACCAGAGGCTGGGAAACACTCGCGTCACCGCCAGCCCCACCATTAAAACAATACTCAAATAGCCGCAGGTGACCGCTTCCATTGCATCCGCCCGCAAGGCTTTGGACCCCAGCCGGGCGGCGACCTTCAATTTATACCCCGCCAAAATCGGCATTCCGATCTTGGCAACCAGCCCAATCGCAATGCCCCACACGCTTTCGTGCGTGTTGGTCTCCCTATGTATAACGAAAAGCGTCTGGGCAGAGTTCCAAACCACCCACGCCGCCAGCCCGTACAGCAGGTATCCCGCGACCAGCGCCGCCCGCCGCTCGGCCCGGTCCACGCGGGCGGCATCCGCCCGGCCTCCGGCTTCCACGCGCAGCCGCCAGAGCAGAACGCCCGCGCTGCCCATCTCCACGACGCTGTCCAGCCCAAAGCTTTCCAGCAGCAGGCTGCGTGAGGCCCGCCCCAGCCAGAGGGCCGCGCCGCCTTCAAGGGTCATCCACACCAGCGTGAGGTAGGTTAGCCGCAGGGCGGTCTGAATGTCGGCGGCGCGACCGGGCGCAGGCGGCGGTGATTGAGTTTTGAGTGCGCTGGCGATGGTGGTTCTGCTCCTGTCTTATTTTATGACCCGAAAGCGGCCACGGGTTGAAACCCGAGGCTCAGAAGTGCCCAGTGTCCAGGGGACACAAGAGTAAGAAGGCAAAGCTGATATTTGCTGGCTTGTCCTGTTCTTACATGCCCGGCACGGTAAGCTCTTTCCAGCCTCGGGTTTCAACCCGTGGCCGCCTCTGCCGTTATGCCTCCATCTGCGACTTCACAAGCTGGGCCAGCTCGCCGAGCGTGTCTTTGTCGAACGCGAGACGTGCTCCGGCGGCGGCGTAGAGGTCGGGCAGGGGGCGGGTGTTGCCGAGAGCGAGAGCCGAACGGTAGCGGCGCACGGCGTCGGCCTGGTCAGTCAGGGCGTTGCGCCAGACTTGCAGCGCCCCAAGCTGGGCGAGGCCGTATTCGACGTAGTAGAAGGGCACGGTGAAGATGTGCAGCTTACGATGCCAGCCGGTGACGCGCTCGGCGTCAAGGCCCGACCAGTCTGTGCCGCCCATGAAGCGGGTCCATAATTTGTCCCACTGGGCGTCGAGGTCGGCGGCGGTGACACTGTCCGGGGCTTCGGCATAGACCCAGTGCTGGAAGCCATCGACGACGGCCATGTAGGGCAGGAACAGCACGATGCGCTCGAGCTGCTCCTGCCGGGCGCGGGCGGCGTCTTCGGGGGTGTAAAAGCCGCCCTGGTCTTTGCCGAAATAAGGCAGGGCCAGAAGCTCCATCGCCATCGACGCGACTTCGTTAAACTCCATCGGTGCGCCCCGGTTCCAGAGCAGGGGCTGCGCGGCGCTCGACGCCAGCCCGTGAAAGGCATGGCCGCCTTCATGGAGCAGGGTGCGGACATCGCCCTCGGTCCCGACAGCGTTCATAAAGATATAGGGCAGGCCGGTTTTGGGGAAAAACGAGCAGTGCCCGCCGGGGGCTTTGCCCCGGCGCGAGTCTAAGTCTAAAAAGCCGCCGCGCAGCTTTTCAAAGTCCGCGCCGAGTTCGGGGTCGACGGCGGCGAAGATGCGGCTGCTGGTGTTTTCCAGTTCGGCGACATCGGCAAAGGGCCGCAGGGGCGTCCGGCCTTCCGGGTCTACGCTTAAATCCCAGGGGCGCAGGGTCTCCACACCGAGGCTTTTTTGGCGGGCTTTTAACAGCGACTGCGCCAGCGGCACGAACTCGGACTCAATGGCATCGCCAAAGGCCAGGGCGTCTTCGGGCGTGTAGTCAAAGCGGCGCAGGGCACGCCACATAAAGGCGCGGTAATCGGACAAACCCGCGTTTTTGGCAAGCTCACGCCGCAGGGGAAGCATCTGCAAATACAGGTCGTCGAGCGGCCCGCGCTCGTCGAGCCAGCGGTTTTGGACGGCCCGCCACGCGGTCTCGCGCACGGCACGGTCGTTCTCCAGAAGCGCCTGCTCGGCCTGCGGAAGCGTCTGCTCTTCGCCATTGAGGGTCACGGTCAGCGCCCCGGTGCGCTTGTTGAAATCATTGGCAAGGGTGCTTAACTCGGCTTGGATAGGGACGTTCTCGGCCCGGAACAGGTCGGCGTCATTGCGGAGGCGGCGCAGAAACTGCTGGTTTTCAGGGATTGGCGCATAGCCCGGCACGGCCAGCAGCTTTGTTTTGAGACCCTGTGCGGCCACGCTCCACTTCGGCGCGATGTCCTGCACGAAATGCAGGTAGTTCTGTTCGGCGTCGGCGTCCTGCGTATTTTCGGACTTGGCCCGCGAGGCTTTGGCCCCGGCTTCGCCGAGATTTTTTTCCAGCTCGCTCCACCGTTGCAGCCAGTCATCGACGCCGCCTACGGTCAGTTCTTCCCTGCCCAGCGCGGCAAAGTGTGGGGCGACCGTGTCCCAGTCGGCGGCGTTGATGTCATCGTACAGGCTTTCATACTTGGTTGCATTGCTCATAGGCCCATTGTACCCGTCAAACACAGCAGTAATCAAACGGGCCGGTAGTCTCGCTCGCCAGTGTCCGGGTTGAACCAGACTTCGGTGAGCGCGTTGGTGATCGGGTCCACAAACCGCTCCCCGGTCGGCTGCCAGCCGGGGCGGCTGCGGTGAATGCGGGGCCGGTAGGCGTTCTGCTCAAACAGGATGCCGCCAACCAGGAGCAGGCCATAAAAGCCGACGTAGAGCGCGGCCCCGAGCAGGGGCGGGTGCGTGAGCAAAATCAGGGCCGCGACGAGAAGCAGGCCGCCGAGGGCAAGGAGTGTCAGGCGAAGCATGGAAAGCCTCCTGTTATCGCTCCGGCGCGGTGACGACCGCTGTGCCGTAGGCCACAATCTCGCTCATGGTGTCGCCGATTTCCGACGAGTCAAAGCGCATGGCGACGACGGCGTTCGCGCCCATCACGGTCGCGTTCTGCACCATCCGGTCCAGGGCGTGCTTGCGGGCTTCTTCCAGCATCTCGGTGTACTCGGTGATCTCGCCGCCGACAATCGAGCGCAGCCCCGCCATCAGGTTGCCGCCAATGCCCCGGCTGCGGACAACGACTCCGAACGCCTGCCCCAGCGTTTTCTCAATGCGTGCCCCGGCAATATCGGGCGTGGTCACAACAATCATGGTGGGTTCTCCTGTGTCCTAAACTTGGATATAACTTGGATATAAGTGTAGACACGGAAGCGCGGAAAAAGTTGCACACGTAAGTAAGAGCAAAGAAAAGAGGGCAGGGGCGATACGTTCGAGGGGCTGAACCCCCTCGCTGGGGGGCGAAGCGCCTTGAACCCGCCTGCGCGGGTCAGGATTCAAGGAAGGAGCAGAAAGAGATAGTCTTCGTGCTTTGCCCTACTATTCTTCACCCGCGCAGGAACGCATCGCAGGAAAGAAGGGCAGGAAAGAAGGGCAGGGGCAAGCCCTGCCCCTACATCGTTGCGCCGTCCCGTTCGTGGGCCGGGTCGGGGTAAAACGTGGTGCTGTGCGTGGTGCCGCTGCCGCTGTTCATTGTGGTTAGCACCAGCCAGCCGCCGGGGACTTTGGCCCGCCAGGTTTGCACGGTTTCGGGGAAGACTTTGCCAGGCGGCAGGGCGTCTTTGCCGAGGTATTCCCAGTTCATGTGCTGTTTCCTTTCGTCGTCGGCGTAAGTCTCTGGATGCTGCGGGTGGACAGGGCTACAGCAAAATGCTTAATGGCACGGCGTGCATTCGCTCGCCAAAGGGAATCACCTGGCTTCCTGTGTACAGCACCATGCCGCGCACGAAGCTGTCGCCGACCGCCTCGGCGACGGCTCGCAGACCGGCGAAGTCACCTGAAGTCACTGTGGAAGAGGCTTTCACTTCAATTCCGACAAGCTGCCCCCGCCCGTTTTCCAGAAGCACGTCCACTTCCTGACCGCTTTGCGTGCGATAGTGGAACATCTGAACTGCCTCTTCGCTCCAGCCAGCGGCTTTGCGAAGCTCCATTGCCACAAACGTCTCCAGCAGGGAGCCGAGCAGAACCCCGTTTTCGGCCACGCGCTCCGCCGATGTTCCCAGAAGCCCTGCGGCCAAACCCGTGTCGCACAGCAGAAGCTTGGGGGACTTGACCAGCCGCTTGCCCAGGTTTGCTGACCAGGCAGGCAAAAGCTGCACCAAAAAAGTGGCTTCCAGCAGCGTCATATAGCGTGTCAGTGTCGTGTAGGCAAGCCCGGTGGTGCGGGAAATATCGGCCAGGTTCAGCAGCGATCCGGTCCGCAAAGCCAGCAGGGAAAGCAGGCGGGGCAGAGCGGTCAGCCCTTCGATATTTGCCAGGTCCCGCACGTCCCGCTGCAAAATTGTCGTCAGGTACGAGCCGAACCAGGCCCGCCGCCGCGCCTCGCTGGTGCGTGACAGCGGCTCCGGGTAGCCCCCGGCCAGCAGGCGATGAATCAACTCGGTGCGGGACAGGGCTGGCAGCGCAGGCGGCAGCGCCGCCGAGAAGAAACGGTCAATCAAGCTGACGCCAAAATCCAAGCGGGAGTCAATCTCAATCTGAGCCAGCGGCCAGAGCGTCAGGATTTCCATGCGTCCGGCCAGCGACTCGGAAAGACGCGGCAGGAGAAGGATGTTTGCCGAACCGGTGAGCAGAAATCGGCCCGGTTGCCGCTGCCGGTCTACCACGGCTTTGATGGCTGGGAACAGTTCCGGCGCGTGCTGCACTTCATCAATCACGACCGGCCCGGTCAAACCCGCTAGAAAGCCTGCCGGATCAGCGTGGGCCGCCGACAGAACCGTAGCATCATCCAGAGTCAGGTAAGTACGCGGCGGACTCTCTTGAGGGAGAGCCTGCACAAGCGTTGTTTTTCCTACCTGCCGTGCGCCGTTGATCAGGACAACCGGGCTGTCGGCGAGGGCATCGACGAGCCGCTGCTCTATTATTCTCCGGTACATGGTGATATTTTAACCACTGCGTGGTGAATTTGTCAATGTTATCTGTTATTCTCCCGAAGAAAGCGGCGCAAGCACCTGGGCGCTGCGGGAAGGCAGGTAAATCTGGAGGGTCTGGGCGCGGCCATACAGGGGGACGGGCTGCACGGGGTAGACGGCCCCGGCGGCGGTGCGGCCCCAGCCGCCGAAGCTTTGGGCGTCGGTGTCCAGAACGACGCGGTAGGCAGGGGCGGCGTCGGGGACGGGGACGCGCAGGGCGGGGTAGGACTCGGTGGGGTGCAGGTTGACGGCGAATACTAACGGGCCGCGCCGGTAGATGAGCTGCCGGGTGTCTTCGTGCAGGGCCAACTGCTCGGTCAGCGGGTCGGTGAGCAGGTTAAATTCAGTGTCCAGAGCCATCAAAGCGCCTTCAAACGTGTTGAGGTCGTGGTAGCGCAGGGCGGGGTCGTCGGCCAGGGACCACTGGCGGCGGGCGTGGGCATAAGACTGGCCGTTGCCCTCGCGGGGGAAGTCCACCCATTCGGGGTGGCCGAACTCATTGCCGAGAAAGTTCAGCCAGGCGTCCCCGGCGAGGCTGAAGGTCAGCAGCTTGATAAGCTTGAGAAGCGCGATGCCCCGGTCCACCACTAAATTGTCGCTGCCCTTGCTCATGCTGTGGTACATGGCGGCGTCCATCAGTTGAAACGCCAGCGTTTTGTCGCCGACCAGCGACTGGTCATGGCTTTCGGCATAGCCGACGCGGGCTTCGCCGGGGCGGCGGTTGGTCAGCTCGTGCCAGAGTTTGGGCAGCGGCCACTTTTCGTCGGGCGTTTTTGTGACGAGTTCGGTCCAGAAATCGGGCACGCCCATTGCCAGGCGAAAGTCGAAGCCCAGCCCTCCTTCGGCGACGGGGCGGGCAAGGCCGGGCATCCCGGACACATCTTCGGCGATGGTGACCGTCTCGGGCCGAATACTGTGGGCAAGGGTGTTCGCGGTCTGCAAATAGGCCAGCGCGTCGTCGTCGATGTTCGGGCCAAAGTAGTCGCCGTAATTTGAAAACTCGCGCCGGTAGCCGTGGTCTTTGTAGAGCATGGAGGTGACGCCGTCGAAGCGCAGGCCGTCAAAGCGAAACTCTTCCAGCCAGAAACGGACGTTAGACAGCAGCAGCCGCTGCACTTCGAACTTGGAATAGTCAAACACGAGTGAGTCCCAGGCCGGATGCTCGCCGCGTGGCCCGCCGTGGAAGTATTGAAAGTCCGTGCCGTCAAAGCGGTTCAGCCCTTCGCGCACGTTCTTGACGGCGTGCGAGTGGACCAAATCCAGCAGGACGCGCAGGCCCAGCCCGTGCGCGGTGTCCACCAGATGCTTCAAGTCTTCGGGCGTGCCAAAGCGCGACGACACGGCATAAAAGCTGGACACATGGTAGCCGAAGGAGCCGTAGTAGGGATGCTCGGCCACGGCCATAAGCTGCACGGCGTTGTAGCCCAGTCCCGCGATGCGCGGCAGAACATCGGCGGTGAACTCCTGAAACGTCCCCACGCGCTCTTCTTCCCGCGCCATGCCGACATGGGCCTCATAAATCCGCAGGCCGCCGCTGCTTTCGGTCGGCGCGGCGTTCTGAAATGCATAGGGCGTGGGCGGCAGCCAGACCTGCCCGGCGAAATCCTGCGTCACCGGGTCCTGCACCACGCGCCGGATATAGGCGGGGATGCGGTCCTGCCCGCCGCCGTCGGCCTGCACGAACACTTTGACCCGGCTGCCGTGGGTGAGGCGCTCGGCATAATAGCGGTCCGGCAGAAAGAGGCTCCACACGCCGAACGTGTCCCGCCCCAGCGGGTGGCTTTCGCGGTTCCAGTCGTTGAAGTCCCCGGTCAGGGCCAGGGCGTGTGCGCCGGGTGCCCATTCGCGGTACCAGACGCCAAGCTCTCCGTTCTGCTCGCCGCGTGTCAGGCCAAAATACTCAAATCCCCGGCTAATGGGTCCGTTCAGCCCGCCCACCTGATCAATCGCGGTTTGTACGCCCTCAAAATGCCGCTGCCGGTGCCGCAGGGCATCAGCATAGGGGGCCAGCCACGGGTCAAGCTGGAGCAGTCCGGGGGTGTCTTCTGTTTGCATACGAACATTGTACCCGCCGACGTGGGGAATAGGCGGCCTGGAAAACCGATGGCATTTCTTAATCTGTTCTTAACTTTTATATAAAGCTGTCTTAACAAAGAGCGAGTACACTGTCTGCCGGTATTCATTGGATATGTGCCCGCATCGGCGGATAGAAGAAAGAGAAAAAATGCATCCTACCCCCTCACGCCAACCGCGCCCCGCACGGGGCTTTACACTTGGTTTCACTTTGATTGAGCTGCTCGTCGTCATCGCCATCATCGCCATTCTTTCGGCGATTTTGTTTCCCGTCTTCCAGAGTGTCCGCGAAAACGCCCGGCGCACGGCCTGCCTGTCCAACATGAAGCAGGTGGGCACTGCCATTACCCTTTATAGCCAGGACTATGACGAGCTGATTGTGCCCTCGCAGAACGGCAGCGGCGTAAATTTGGTCTCGTGGCCTTCTATCATTTACCCGTACATCAAAAGCGCCGATGTGTTTGTCTGCCCCGATGGCAGCGACGGCGGGCAGGCGGCGGACAGCAGCCAGGTGGCCGCTTCCACGCGCCTCTATGTCGGGGCCACCACCACGACGGGGGGCTACGGCGCGGACGGCAGCGACCCGTCCAAATGCCTGGTGCCGCGCCTGTCGTATACCCGCAACTTAATCCCCACCACTAACGGCAGCCCGTGGAACGCCATCAATGCGGGCCGCGTGACCAACAATGGCAAGAGCTATCCCGGCTTCGCCGATCCTGCGACCAGTCCGAAGTCCGGGTGGGTCGGCACGGGAACAACCTACTCGCGCTCTCTGGCTGATGTGGCAGACCCGGCTGGGACCATTCATATCGTGGACGGCATGGCGGGCGGCGCTCCCCCGGCGGACTCGAAAACCTACGGCGGCTCGATGCGCGGCTTGCAGCAGGATATTCGGACGGATATGTTTAATGATGCCACACCCTCTAAAGTTGCCGGGCGGCATCGGGGCGGCTTTGTGGTCCTGTGGGGCGACGGCCATTCCACGTACCGGCGCTGGGGAACGACCACGCCCTGTATGTGGACCATCCAGGATGACACCTGCAACTAGCGAAGCACACATGGGAAGCACCCGATAGAGGAACAAGACTTTTGCCGAGATTGAAAACATTTGCCGCTTTGGCTGCCGGAGCCGCCCTGTTCACCGGAAACGCACTGGCTGCTGACACGCCCCTGCCAGACACGGGGCGGCTGGTGACGGGGGAGCGCCTGACGCCGTCAGGGAGGCAGACGCCGCTTGGCAGCTTCCCGGACCATCTCGTGCTATCGCCCAGTGGCCGCTACGTGCTGGCGACAAACACCGGCTTCCGGCAGTCTGTCTCGGTGCTGGATGCCAAAACCGGCAAAGTGGTCAGCCGCTTGGACTTCAATGGCCCAAGCACCCTGCTGAAACGCTCCAAGCGGTCGCTGTATTACGGCCTCGTCTGCGGCCCCTCGGTAGAGGGGCAGACGCCGGTATATGCGGCGCGGGGCGGCGAAGGGATTGTCTCGGTGCTGTCGCTCAGCGCCGCCGGAGTGCTGACGGACACCGGCAAAACGCTGGCCGCCGCGCCGGGGACCGCCGCGCCGGGGACCGCCGCCCCGTTTCCGTTTGTGGCGGGGCTGGCCGTCAATCGCACCGGAAAGACTCTGTACGCCGCCGACAACACCGGCGAGCCGAAGCGTGGGATGCGAAGCCATCTTTATATTCTGGGCACCGAGGGGGCCGCGCCGCGCACGGTGGACCTGCCCGGATACCCGTTCGCTGTGGCCGCTGTCACTAAAGGCGTGTGGGCGGACAAAAAAGTGTTTGTGACGAGCGAGCAGCGCGGCGTGGTGTCTGTGGTGAACCCCGCCACCGGCCAGCGGGTGCGGGACATCCCCACCGGCACGCAGCCTATTGGGCTGGCGTTAGACCGGGCGCAGACCAGGCTGTTTGTGGCAAACGCAGGCAGCGACACGCTGAGCGTGATCAGCACCAAAACCGACCGCGTGACGCAGACGCTCCTGCTGCGGCCTGCGGGCAGCCGGGGCCTGCCGGGCGCGACCCCGACCGGCGTGGCGCTGTCCCCCGACGAAAAACGGCTGTACGTGACGCTCGGCGACCTGAACGCCGTAGCCGTGGTGGACCTGCCGGGGCTGACCCTGGCGGGCTACCTGCCTGTCGGCTGGTATCCGACGTCGGCGGTGGTGTCCCCCGACTGCAGGCGGCTGTTTGTCGCCAATGCCAAAGGGGTGGCAGCACGGAACCCGAACGCCAGCCCCAAGCCGGGCCTGACGCAGCGTCCGCAGTATATCCAGAACATCATTGAAGGCACGGTGACTACGCTGGATTTGATCCGGTCCCAAAACCCCAAAAGTCTGAAATACTCGACGCAGCGCGTTCTGGCGAACAATCAGGGCCGCCCCGCGCCTAAGATGCCGTTCACGAACCCCGGTATCAAACACGTTTTTTATATCATCAAAGAGAACCGGACCTATGACCAGGTGCTGGGCGATTTGCCGCAGGGCAACGGCGACCCGTCGCTGACGCTGTTCGGCAAGGACGTGACGCCCAATCAGCACGCGCTGGCCTCGCGCTTTGTGCTGCTGGATAACTTTTACGACTGCGCGGAAGTCTCCGGCGACGGCTGGAACTGGTCCACGGCGGGGATGGCGTCGGAGAACACCGCACGCAATGTTCCCTTCAGCTACTCGGGCCGGGCGCGGGATTACGATTTTGAGGGAACCAACAACGGGGTCGCCGTAGACCTGCTCGGCATCCCTGATGCCGCCCGCCCGCCGGGCGGCTACCTGTGGGACCTGTGCGCCGTGCACGGGGTCGGCTTCCGGGACTACGGTTTCTTCACCGACGATTTAGAGCTGCCGCGCCAGTCGGCGGAGCAGGGAACGACGGGGCTGGCAAATAGCCCGACCAAGAAGGCGCTGGTCGGCAAAAGCGATGCCGATTTCCGCTTTTTTGACACCAACTATGCCGACAGTGAGGCTTGGACCCAGGAAAAAATCACGCCCGCTCCGAAGCAGCTCACCGAGTACGGCTCGCAGCACGACCCGTCGCGGGTGACCGCCTGGAAGCGCGAGTTTGCCGACTACGTCAAGAACAACACCCTGCCCCCGTTCTGCATGGTCCGCTTCATGCGGGATCACACCGGCGGGACTACGGCGGGTGCGTCGTCGCCGCGTGCGATGGTTGCTGACAACGACTACGCCGTCGGACAGCTCGTGGACACCATCAGCCACAGCCCGTACTGGAAATCGTCGGCGATTGTGATTGTGGAAGACGATGCCCAGAACGGCTACGACCATGTGGACGCCCACCGCTCCACCTGTTATGTCATCAGCCCGTTTATCGCCCCGCACACGCACGACAGCCGCTTTTACAACACCGACAGCGCCCTGCGGACAATGGAGCTTTTGCTCGGCCTGCCGCCCATGTCCCATTACGACGCCATCGCCCCGCCGCTGGCCGTCTTCGGCCCGTCTGCCGCCGCCAACGTTGCTCCGTACACCGCTATCCTGCCCGCCCGCTCCATTCTGGCCGAAGTCAATGGCCGGAATGCCTACCGTGCCCAGGACTCCGCCCGCCTCCTGAACCCGCTGCGCGAAGAGTCCGGGCCGGACGAGCAGCTCAACGACATCCTCTGGCGCTCCCTGCGCCCCGGCACAACGCCGCCCCCCCGCCATTACGGCCTTTTGACGGGGACGGCGGCGAAGAAAGGAGACAAGGACGACGATTAGGAACCCGGCACTGGAAGAGCCGGTTGCCGTGTTTAACAAGCCATGCTTCTGGTAAAAATAGCCCATCAAACCCGACCAGAAATGAGGCCACTTTCTATGGCAGTCAATATTCCAACCAAACCCACTGACCTATCCGCACAAATCGACGGCACGCCCGCGCAAAGCAACTCGGAAGGCTTTCCCAAAACCTACCCGGCCCCCGCGCAGCTTTCGACGCCCACCGACCTGACCGCCAAGCAGGCTGAAGCCGTTACCAATGCGCTCAATCCGCTCATTGCCGATGCCTTTGCCCTTTACACCAAAACCAAAAACTTTCACTGGCATCTGTCCGGCCCGCGCTTCCGCGACCTGCACCTGCTGTTTGACAAGCAGGCCACACAGATTTTTGAGAGCATCGACCCGATGGTAGAGCGCCTCCGCAAGATTGGCGGCACGTCTATCCGGTCCATCACCCATATCAGCAAGCTCCAGACTATCCAGGACGACAACGATGAGTTTGTGACCCCGCAGGACATGGTGCTGCGTCTGGCCCAGGACAACCGCCACATTGCCCAGCAGATTCGCGCCGCCTCCGAGACTGCCGAAGAAAACAAAGACCTCGCCACCGCCAATATGCTGGAAGAAATCCTGGACCTCACCGAGCGCCGCACCTGGTTCCTGTTTGAGATTTTGCAGGAAGACAACGCCGCAACCGCCGCCAAGTAAGCCCAGCAAAAACAGTCAAAAAGGCCGGGAAAGCAACTGCTTTCCCGGCCTTTTGGCGTTCCCTCTTTGCGTCATTTCAGCCGGTAACGGCGCGGAATGTCTGCCAGAAACCGTGCCGCCAGCACCCGCGAAGACGGCTCGAATTGATTTCCCTGCCGATACTCCGCCAGTGACCGCTCCAGCCAGACCCAGGCTTTCTCGTTCTCCGACCCCGTGACCAAATCCAGCGCGTCCCGAAACTTCTGCTCAAACTCCGTATCCGTCGCCGAGACAGCCAGCGCCTCTGCCAGTCGCGCCTGCATCTGCCGCCCTTCTTCCTGATTGGCCGAGAAATCCAGCAGTGCCCGGCGCGGCGGGCGCGTCCCGGCAGCCTCACGTTTTCGTGTCAGCAGCAGAGCAAATGCCGCCCCAGAAAGAAGCATAAACACAACCCCCCAGACCTGCATGATCGCCTGTGAAGACATAATATCTGTTTCCTAATCTCGCAAACTGTCGGCCCGAACCGAGGAGGCTTTGAGCTTGCCAGCCGCGATATTGCGGACCGCACAGCTTGCTCCGGCTTCCGCCAGCCGCTGAAGCTGATCCGTCGAAAGATTTTTACCCTCAAGCAGAGTACGCTGAAGGCTGCTGTCGGCGCTTTCCAGACATCGCTTGAACAACTCCGGCGTGAGCGGGTTGGTTTCCACCGCAGACCGCAGTGCCCGCTTCCGGGCTGCCCGAACAAGAAACTGGACGCCGGACGCTTCCGCACGGTCCAGCACAGATGACGGACACTCCGGCAGGCTGATGATGTCTATCATTATGGCCCCGGCTTCCGGGCCGTTCGTGTCCGACGCCGCGAGTTTGTATAAGGCTTCCGCAACAGTGGGGGGTAGAGGACGATGCTCCTGAAGATACCACCGAAACGCGCCGTAGCGGTAATGCTCGGCGTTTTTGTCGTCGCTGGCTTCATAGGTGGCCGCGCTCTGCCGCAGGCTTTCCTCAGTCACAAGGCCAAGCGCGAACCACTCGTCTGTGAAACCAAGCAGCTTTTTGTAATCTTTCATCACGGCAGCAAATCCGCAACACGAACGGCACTGTCAGGGGCGGCGAGGGGCCGCACTTCGTCGTCCGTGGTCAGCACGGTTTCCTCGGCATAGCCGGTTGCGTGAGGCTGACGGAAGACGTGCAGGAGTTGGTTGGGGATGTCTACCACCCAGTATTCAGGAATGCCGACGCTGCCGTACTGTATCACTTTGTTGGAGAGATCGAACGCCAGCGTCGCGTTGGAGACTTCTACCACCAGGGTCGTGTCTGCTTCGGTTGGCTCCGTCTCCACAAACTGATCAATACTGCGGTCCAGAACGCTCAGGTCCGGCTCCGGCTGCCCGTATCCTCCCAGCGGCAGAGTGGCCTGGGACTGAAGCCGTTCATAGCCAAACACGGCTTCCAGCACTTTGATAATCCGCATGACCGCGATGATATGCAAACGTCCCTGTCCCATTTTCTTCCAAATCTCCCCCAGCACCAGCTCATACTTGCCGTCGCCCAGAAAGCCATCTTCTTCCAGCTTTCGGTACTCCGCCCGCGTCCACCGCTTGCGCGGCTCTTCGGCGCTTTCAATTACAGCGACAGGCACAGTTTCATACGCGGCTTTTGGCCTGTCCAGCACAGTTGTCATGGCGGCTCCCTCCTGAGTTAAGAAACCTGAGTTAAGAACTAACGTTATGCAACCCTTATCCCCAGAATGAATTCTGGGGCTGAAAAGTGCGACTGTCCACCTTCGTGGACATAGGAGCTATCGCCGGACGGCTCTCTTATGTCTGCGAAGGCAGACAATCGCCTTTTCTAGCCCCGGATTTCAATCCGGGGGCAAAGAGGGCGTAACATCAGTTAAAAAATGAGAGAGGGCAGGGACAAGCCCTACCCCTACGGGTTGCGTTCGTCAATCGAAAGAGGTTTTCCTGCCCAGCAATTCTGCTACCGCACGCCCCAGCCCATTGCCAGGCCGATGTGGTAGGCGGCGAAGGTGACGCCCCAGGCCAGCACGGTCATGTAGCCGGTCATAAAGAGGGGCCAGGGCCAGCCGTTGGTTTCGCGCTTGACCACGGCGACGGTGGACAGGCACTGCATTGCCAGCACGTAGTAGATCATAATGCAGACGGCGACAAGCGGCGACAACAGGGGGTCGGCCCGCATTTTCTGCACCAGCGAAGTGTTGGCATCGCCGGTGTCCACTGCGCCGTTGATGTTAGCCCACGACGACACGAAGACTTCGCGGGCGACAAAGGACGACACGAGGCAAACACCGACGCGCCAGTCGAAGCCGAGCGGCTTGATGACCGGTTCCAAAAGCCGCCCGGCGTGGCCCGCGTAGGACTGTGCCAGCGCCGCCTGCGGCGGCGTGTGCGGCGCGGGTTTCGGGTAGGCAGACAGGAACCAAAGCAGGATGGACATGGACAGGATGACCGTGCCCGCTTTTTTGATAAACAGACCCGCCCGTTCCAGCATGGTCATCAAGACTGTGCGCGGCGACGGCGCGTGGTAGGGGGGCATTTCCAAAAAGAAGACCGGGGGAGCGCCGCGCAGCAGTGTCTTTTTAAAGAGCCAGGCCATGCCGAAGGCGGCGACTGTGCCCAGAAAATACATCGCCATCATGGTCAGGCCCGGCAGGGTAAAGATGCCCAGCACGCGGCGGTTCGGGATAAACGCCGCGATCATCAGCGTATACACCGGAATACGGGCCGAGCAGGACATCAGCGGGGCCACCAAAATCGTGACGAGGCGCGATTTGCGGTCGTCGATGGTGCGGGTCGCCATGATGCCGGGAATGGCGCAGGCAAACGACGACAGCAGCGGGATAAACGACTTGCCGTGCAGGCCCACTTTGGACATGACCCGGTCCATCAGAAACGCCGCCCGCGCCATGTAGCCGGTGTCTTCCAGGAGGGCAATCACAAAAAACAGCAGCAAAATCTGCGGCAGGAACGTCACTGCTGTGCCCACCCCGGCGATGATGCCGTTGACAAGCAGGTCCCGCAGGTCGCCTGCGGGCATATGGGCCGTGACAAAGTCCTGCAAGTGGCTCATGCCGCTGCCGATCCAGTCCATCGGAAGCTGTGCCCAGGTGAAAATAGTCTGGAAGACAAAGACCATCACGGCGAAAAAGATGACATAGCCCCAGACCCGGTGCATCAGCACCCGGTCCACGCGGTCGGTCAGGGTCACCGTGCGCTTTTGGGGCGAGCGGACGGCGCGGGCGGCAATGCGTCCTGCCCAGGCATAGCGGGCTTCGACCAGCAGGGTGGGGAAGTCCAGGCCGAGCGCGGCGAAATTGGCCTGATCGGCCCGCACATGGCTCAAAATATCCGGGTTCCAGCGGGTGCGCTCTTCGGGCCGCAGGCTTTCCGCCATCAAGAGGCCCGTCGCTTCCGCCTGTGCCTGTGCCGGGGCGGTCCCATGCGCGGCTGCAATCAGATCGGCCAGCGCATTGACCTCGGACTCGGCTTCCACGGGCAGCATCCAGTCGCGGCGGGGCGGCGGGGGCGTCTGCGGCAGGGCGGCAATCGCTTCGCGGAGAGCATCGAGGCCCGCGTTCTTGGACACCAGCACCACGCGCACCGGCACGCCCAATGCTTTTTCCAAAGCCGCCGCGTCCACGGTCTGCCCCGTGCGGGCGGCCACATCGGTCATGGTCAGCACGATGATCGTGGGCAGGCCGAGTTCCAGCACCTGCGAAGTGAGATATAAATTGCGGGAAAGATTGGCCCCGTCGACGACATGGACAATGCCAGCGGGCTGAGACACATCGGCGCGGTGCCCAAACAGAACGTCGCGGGCGATGGCTTCGTCGGGGGAGCGAGGGGACAGGGAGTACAGGCCGGGCAGGTCAATCAGCGCCGCCTCGCCGCCGGGGACGCGCACGCGGCCTTCTTTTTTCTCCACCGTGACGCCGGGATAGTTGCCGGTTTTCTGGCGCAGGCCGGTGAGGGCATTGAACAGCGTGGTTTTGCCGCAGTTGGGCGTGCCGACCAGGGCAAAGAGCGGCGGGGCAGGCGGGCTAATTTTCGAAATCGCATCCGGCGCAGGGGAGGCCGTCATCATCTACCTTCTTGCTTGCTGTTATGTTACTCGTTCATCTCCGGGTCCAGCTCGGGCGGGCAGCGGCGCATCCGCACGGCTTCGGCTTCGCCTCGGCGCAGGGACAACTGATAGCCGCGCAGCAGGACGGTCATAGGGTCCCCCAGCGGGGCGACGCGCAGGATACGCACTTCAACGCCCGGCGTGAATCCCAGCTCCAGCAGGTGAGCGCGGAGAGTTGTGTCAGGACTGAGGCCCAGGACGTGCCCAAACTCGCCCGGCTCCATGCGGCACAGCGGCATTTCGCGGTGTCCGGTGGCATCCGGCTCGAACTCAGCCAGCGCCGCCGTGCGGCGCAGAGCCTTCTGGGCTGCGCCGTTTTTCTGATACCAGCGGCAGAAGAGCGAGGGCCGTTTCTGGCTTTCTTTGGAAGTGTTTGGGGTGTCCATGAGGCTGTTTACGTTTGCTTTCCGAGTTTCCGACTGATTTAGTCGGAAACGTATCTAAGGCTATTATGGCACTGCCCGCCGTGGTTGTCAACGCTTTGGGCGTGCGTGCGGAATTATTTTCTTGGATGCCCTCTTGACAACACTTGTTCATTCCGGTATACTGTCCCCTGTTGCTTCAACTCGTGGATGCGCTCGTAGCTCAGTGGATTAGAGCATCTGGTTGCGGACTAGAAGGTCGCAGGTTCGAGCCCCGCCGGGCGCAGTGAGAAGAGAGCAGCAAGTGAAAAGCCACCCCGAATGGGGTGGCTTTTTTGGGTTAGCCTTTCGAACGCCACGGATTGAAATCTGTGGCTGAAGGGCGCAGATGCCGAACGTCCCTCCGGGACGGCAAGGCCAACAATGACAGGCTCAACTCTTCTGTCCCGCAGGGACATTCAGCCGAAGGCTCCCCAGCCACGGATTTCAATCCGTGGGCCGCAAGCCATCGCTTCTGTTCTCTAGCCTCTGTTCTCTCCGCTGGAAGGCTCCGGGAACACCCCGCCGCCACCCGGCGTTTAAAGACGCATGACCCCACGCCGTCCCAAATCTGCCCGCGCTTTTGCACTCGGCTTCACGTTGATTGAGCTGCTCGTCGTCATCGCCATCATAGCGATTCTCGCGGCGATACTCTTTCCCGTCTTCCAGAAGGTGCGCGAGAATGCCCGGCGGGCCTCGTGTGCGTCCAATGAAAAGCAGATCGGTCTGGCGCTGATTCAGTATGTGCAGGACACCGATGAAGTTCTGCCATTTTCCTACTATGGCAGCACCGGCGACTCGGACGCGACCACCAACTTCAAGTGGATGGATGCCATCTATCCGTATATCAAAAGCGAAGCGGTGTTTACCTGCCCGAGCGACGCGGTCAGCCCGCCGTACCACTATCGCAGCGGGCACGACTACGGCAGTTACGGGCTGAACGGGGCGTACAGCGCGGCGGGGGACGCGCAGACGCCCCCGCGCTCATCGGCCCTGTATCTGGTCACGCTGTCGCAGCTCGCCGTGCCCGCAGGCACCGTCTGGGTGACGGACAACAACAACGCGCCGACCGCGACCAACACGGGCGGCTCGCAGGGCTTTTTCTGGGCCAAAGTCCCGCCTCCTATCAACACTGCCGTCACGCCGCGCCAATTAAGCAACATCAGCGAGCGGCACACGGGGCGTGTCAACGTGCTCTACTGCGACGGCCATGTCAAAGCGCAGTCTTTGGACACGCTGACGCAGACGAAGACGGTCCAGGACCCGGTGGACGGGCAGACCAAGCCCGTGATGACACAGTTCACGATTGAGGATGATTGAGGCAGGCTCCCCCGCCCCCAATTCTGGGGGAGCCAGAAGTGAGGGAAAGACCCGTAGGGGCGCTGCTTGCTGCGCCCTCTTTCCTATCTATCCTATTCCGGCTCCCCAGAATTGGGGCGGGGGGGCCTGCACACGAAAAAGCGCCTGCACTCTCTAAAAAGTGCAGGCGCTTTTTCCATGCCGAAGGCGGGACTCGAACCCGCATGAGGTTGCCCTCAAAGGTTTTTGAGACCTCCGCGTCTGCCATTCCGCCACTTCGGCACGGGGGGAGAGTGTTGGGCAGGTGCAGAAGAGAGTATGACTTACCCGGCACGATTTGTCAACATGGAAAACGCGAATTGGGAAGATTGGGAAGAAGGTGTGAAGGAAGCACGCTGCCCGCCCTTGTCCCAGTCTTTAGGGACGCCCGGCGGCGGGCAGTGGAAGGCAGGCTGATCTGCGCCCGCCCGGCCTACTTCACGCGGTTAAAGCCTGCCCCCGCGTCCGCAACGCTGGGGAAACGGGGGCGGCTTGCATTGTTTAAACGACAACGGGCCGCAAAATGTTCCCGAACGTTTGTTTTATTTTGGGGCGCTTGGTGCTGCGGGGCCAGGCTTTCCGGTATGCTTCTGCGCCTCTTTTTGGAGATAGTCTTGATTGGCCTGCTCGATCATTTGTCTCTCCTGCGGGGTGGCGGGGCGTCCGTCAATCGTCACTGTCCCCCTGTCCTGCGGGTTGTAGGCGTTTCGCCCGCTCAGCGCACAGCCGCGCAGCAAAACCAGAAACAGGCTCAGGCCGAACAGCACCGTGCCGATGATGCCGCAGATGCGCCCCGCGACCACCAGCCCGCGCTGGCTGATGTCGCCTGTCTTGGCTTCATAACGGTCCAATACAGACAGAGCATTATTGCTCATGCTCCAGGCCAACGGCCCCAGAAGCGGACACAAAACCAGGCTGAGAATACCCAGTACTAGATAAGTGCTGCCATTGACAGGATTGCTGCTGTTCATGATAGCCAATTATACCGCAGGCAGGCATAGTTTCCCGCTCGCCCTTGACACTGCCGCCGGGATGAGTTACACTAAGCGGGAACGCAGTGACGCGAAAACAAAGTAGAACGCAGAGAATACAACGCAGAGAGCAGGGCACAGATGGCGGCGGCGGGAATCAGTTTGGGGTATGTGCTGTCCCTGGCGGTGGCCGAGGACGTTTTCATGGGCGGGGCAATGGTGACGGATATGCATGGCCTGCCGCTGGAGTTCCGCTATACCGAGCCGGTGCGGGCCACCCGCTTGCAGCGCATTTTGTACGGCGACGTGCTGGAAAAATATATTCATGGCGAGGTGATTGCGGGCAATCTGGTGTCGCGGCTGGAACACAAGCCGGACCTGCTGCTGGTCTCCGAGCCTGCCCTGCTGGAAACCGCGCAGGCGGCGGGCCGAAAAGCCGTGCTGCTGCTGGCCTCGCGGGTGTCCCCGCTGAAAGAGTTTGGCGCGGCGCAGGATATTTCCGACAGTGAATACTTTTTGCAGGTGACTGACAGTGGCTCGCCTGTCCGCGTGCGCCTGCCCGGCCCGGATGCCGGACTGCGAGCGGAGGCGACTCGCCTGCTGACCGAAGCCGGGCGCACGATGGACCCGACCGAGCCGCTGGCGCGGGTGGAAACGGCGATTAAAATGCTGTGGGCGGACGAGCAGGAGGCCCCCGCATGAGTGTGTCCGGCTCGGGGGCCTGGGAGGCTGTCCGGCGGGCGCTGGGGAAGCTGGCCGGGCGGGTGGTGGTGCGCGAAATGCCGCCGGAGAGCGTGGCCTCTGCCGTAGCCGTGCGAGAGTCCGCGCTGACGCCCCCGTCCCTGCTTGCGGGGCTGTGCGAAGGAAGCTGGGCCTCCGTGGCCGCCTCGCACGTTTTGCCCGGCCCGCAGGCGGCGGCCGGGGGGCGCGATTTGCTGCCGTCCGCGACGCTGGCCGGAGCGGGCGACAGCGCCAGCTTCACGCTGCGCCCTGCGCCGGTGAGCGTTCTGCCGGTGCTGCGGGCGGAAACGAGCCGGGCGTTGGAGGCTGGGCTGGACTGGCCTCTGACGGATGTGTGCCTGCCGGAACATTTTTTTCGCCTGCCCGCCGCGCCGACCCGCGTGAGCGCCGTGGCCCTGCTGGGGGCACAGAAGCGGCTGGGGGCCAATCAGAACCTGGGCGGCTGGGCGGTCCGGCTGCCAAAGGCGGGGAAGCTGAAAATCCCGCGTCCCGCCAGCCCGACTGTCCGCTGGGGCGGCGACTCGGTTTTGGAGCGGATGCCGCTGACCCGGCGCGGGCTGGCTCCGCCGCCGGGCACGTCCGCCGCAGAGGCATTCCCGGCGGAGCATCGGCGTCTGGCCGAAGCGATGAATCTGCCGCCCGCAGATGTGCGTTTGCTGGGCGTGTTTCCCGGCGTGCCGATTTTGGCCGTCCGGCGCATTCTGGTCGCGGACGACGGGCAGAGCCTGCGCCTGTGGCTCAAAGCCGATGTGGTGCGGGCGCGAACGAAACTGCGTTTTATCACGCTCCTGGTGGGGCGGCAGGTGTCGTCAGGCCGGATGCTTCAGGCGGCGCTGTAAGCTCTCTTCGGGGCCGAGGACAAGGACGATAGGAACAGAACTCCTGCTGGTTCAAATTTTAGTGCTGGTTTTTACGGGCGCTCTCTGGTGGATCGCCCGGCGCGACTTGGCCGCACGCGCCGTGCCGCCCCCGCCGGTGGCTGTGGCCGAATTGGCTGACTTGGAGCAGCTTTGCGCGACTTTAGAAACTGTTGTCACGGACATGGCGCGGCGGTTAGATGCGTTGGAGCGTGGCGTTCCCGTGACCGCGCCGCCGCGTCTGTCCGAAGCCCCGGCAGAGCGGGGAGACGATTTACTGGCGGCGCGGCCCGCCGCCGCCCTCCCGCCGCCCCCGGCGGCTGACCCACGCCCCGCGCCCGAAGCGGACCCGCGCCATCAGCCGGTGTTCGCCCTGCTGGCTCAGGGCGTCACCGACCCCGCCGAGATCGCCCGCCAGACAGGCCTGGGCCGGGGCGAGGTCGATTTGATTTTGAGCCTGCACGCCCGGCGTGCGTTTTAACTTTCTGACGATTAAAGGACACCTATGATTATGCAACTGACACGACGCGGCGCGGCCCCTCTGGTGGCCCTTTCCGCCCTCACCGCGCTGGCCCTGGCCGGATGCAGCCATTCGGACACGACCCCCAGCACCGGCGGCGTGATCGCCACCGTCGCCGGAGCGCCTGCCGGGACCGTGGCAACCGTCACCACGCCCAAAGGCGGGATGCTGACCCTGTCCCAGCCTGCATTCTATGCCCAGCTTCAATCGTATGTGCCTGCTTCCAGCCGCAATCCCGCTGCCATGAACCAGCCAACCGGGCAGGCCGTCATGCAGCAGATGGTGCAGGGGCTTCTCTTTGAAGGGCTGGCGCAGGACCAGGGGGTGGCCCCCACCGATGCCGAAATCGACGCGCAGTACAACAACATCAAGCTGGTGCAGGAAATCCGCAATGTCAAGCCGTTTGATCAGGTGCTGGCCGACAACGGCCTGACCCCGGAGATTGTCAAGGAAACCCAGATCAAGCCCGCCCTGGCGCCCGTCAAGCTGCTGACCAAAGGCGTCACCATCAGCGATGCCGACATTAAAACGTACTACGACGCCAACAAAAACAAGTCCGTCACCGATACCCCCGGCGGCTTCACCAAGCCGGAGCGAGTGCATATCAAAAAGATCGCCGTGGCGACGCAGGCCGAAGCGGCTTCCATTGCCGCCGACATCAAGAGCGGCAAAACCACGTTTGACAAGGAAGTCGGAAAGTCCCTGGACAAGTCCACCCCTGACGGCGACTTCCCGACGTGGATTGCCATTGACCCGGCGGCCCCCGGCTCGGAAGTGCTGACCAAGCCGCTGGCCGCGACCGCCGAAGGCGGGCTGACGACGCCCATCCCGATCCCTGGCCCGGCAGGTCCGACCTTCTGGCTGGTGCAGGTGGTGAAGAAAGAAAAGAAAGAAGTGATGCCGCTGGATCAGGTCAAAGATTTGGTCCGTGCCATTCTGCTTCAGCAGAAAGCGCAGGCGAACACCGAAGGGCAGACAGCTTTGCAGCAGCAGCTGCGGGACTTCCAGACCGCCGCCACGGTGAAAATCGCTGGCCCGCAGTATGCCGCGCTGGCCCAGGAAATCACCCATCCCGCGCCCGCCCCGCCGCCCGCTCCGGCGGCTCCCAGCGGCGGCCCCGGCGGCTCGCCGTTCACGCCTGCACCGCGCTAGGGGCCTCATCGGAAAGACCTGTTATGCTGACACTTATCGGCCTCGGCCCGGCGGACACGCCGGGCGACGGCCTCAGCCTCGGGGCCTGGCGCGTGCTGCAAGCCGCGTCCGGCCCCCGTTTTCTGCGGGGGCAGATGCACCCCGCCGCCCGCTGGCTCCGCGCCGAAGGCGGCATCGTTTTTGACACCGTTTTAGACGACCTGCCGCCTGCCGACGCCGCCCGGCAGGTGCTGGACGCGGCCCGTGCTGGTGATGCGCTCTGCGTCCTGCCCGGCCACCCCCTGCTGGGCACCCCCCTCGGCCTGCTGCTGTCCGAGGCCGCCCGGCGCGAGGGCCTGCCGCTCCAAATCTACACTGCCGCCCCGCCGCCGTCCGCCTCGCCTGCCGACTTTGACGCCCTGCGGCTCGTGATGGCCCGCCTGCGCGGCCCTGACGGCTGCCCCTGGGACCGGGAGCAGACGCCGCAAACGCTGCGAAAATACTTGATTGAAGAAGCCTATGAGGTGATTGAAGCCATTGACGCCGGGGACCCCGCGAAGCTCGCCGAAGAGCTGGGCGACCTGCTCCTGCAAGTCGTCTTCCACGCGCAGCTCGCCGAAGAGGCGGGCACATTCGCTCTGCCCGCCGTGACGCAGTCCATTGTGGAAAAGCTGATCCGCCGCCACCCCCACGTTTTCGGAGATTTGAGCGTTTCCGGCACGGACGAAGTGCTGAAAAACTGGGAGCAGATCAAGCGGGGCGAGCCGGGCTACGAAACCCGCACCAGCATTCTGGACGGCATCCCGCCCGCCCTGCCTGCGCTGATGCGGGCGCTGGAAGTGTCGAGGCGCGTGGTCAAAGTCGGCTTCGAGTGGCCGACGGTGGCCGAAGTGCTGGACAAAGTGGACGAAGAGCTGGCCGAGCTTCGCGCCGAAATCGCCGCCGGGGACACCGCCTGCACCGCCGACGAGCTGGGCGATTTATTGTTCACCCTGGTCAATGTCGCCCGGCAGCTCCAAGTCGACCCCGAAGACGCCCTGCGCCGGATGACCTTGCGCTTCGCCGCCCGCTTCCGCGCTGTCGAGCTGTCCGCCGAAGCGTCAGGCCGCGCCGTGTCTGAGTTGACGCTGGCCGAAATGGAAGCCGCCTGGCAAGCGGCGAAGGGGCGGGAGTAGTAGCCAATGATGAGGTTTTTGTTTTGGAACTTGAACAAAAAGCCACTAGCGGACACAATCGCCAAGCTGGCAGCCGCCCATAAAATTGACGTTCTGATGTTTGCAGAATGTGATATAATTCCAGCAACGTTGCTGACAGCTCTCAACGTAGATGGTACAGCAGATTATCACTACGCGCCTTGCCGAGAATGTACTAAAATACATTTGTACACAAAATTCTCAGATGATTTTTTGCCGATTGTCCTAGAGACGAAGCGAGTAACCGTTCGGCGAATAGCACTGCCAGACAGATTGAAAATCCTGCTTGCTGTCGTCCATGCTGTCAGCAAGGTGCAATACTCAGAAGAAAGTCAGAAGGAAGAAGCACGGGCGTTATCAAAAACGATCCAAGAAGCTGAAGGATTTACGGGTCATAAACGTACAGTTTTATGTGGGGACTTCAATATGAATCCCTTTGAATATGGTATGGTAGGGGCAGGTGCTTTGAATGCTGCAATGACGAAACAGATTGCCCGCCGCTTGCCCCGCATTATTCAACAAAAGTCCTATTCTTACTTTATAATCCGATGTGGGCACACTTTGGCGATGTTGCGGACACGGCTCCTGGAACACTTTATTACCCAAAGTCAGACCACTTGTGCTATTACTGGAATATGTTCGATCAAGTGATTTTGCGGCCAGAATTGCTAGATATGTGGGATGACACTACGCTAAAAATCTTGAAAACAGATGGTGAAATCACGTTTCTAAGCAGTACCAGTGATCTCGCTGAGGATGATATGTCTGATCACCTGCCCATCATGTTCAACTTGACATTCTGAGAAATTCGAAGGAGAGAAAATATGGACAGTTTATGGCCTGAAACCGTTGCCGCAACCAAAATAACCACGCCGCTTTCTATCCTGAGAGAGCAAGGAAGCATTCTGGGCAATATTACCAGCAACATCCTAGAAGGTGAAGTCATCTCTGCGACAGATGAAAATCCAAGCTCAAGTAGCAACGCGGATTTGCTTCGCAACTTCACGCTGTCCTCCGTGGAGCAACAAGTAACCCAGCAGTCAAACCCCGTTTTTTATCACAGTTTCTACATTAAAGTTCCTTCACTCGGCAACTACCGTTACAAGCTCTTTTACGTACATCACCTGATTACGCTTTATCCTGCCTCTATCGTCGTAGATGGACAAACTCTGAAGTGTGCTGACGAAACAGAATTCAAGTCTCACTTGCGTGCAGTTCTCTCCGCAAAAAAGACGACGGATACACTCGCAGCATTGATCAATCAAAGCGGCAAATGACAAATAGCGGTCAAGACACTTTCACTCTAAACCCTATGCCACGCGGCTATGTTTGTTACCACGCCTCAGAGCCGCCCGCCCTGGACGGGCGGCTGACCAAGGGCGTCTGGGCGGCAGCTCCGTGGACCGAAGATTTCGTGGACATTGAAGGCGATCTTCAGCCCGCGCCGCGCTTTCGCACCCGCGCCAAGATGCTGTGGGACGACACCTATTTCTACATTGCCGCCGAGATGGAAGAGCCGCACGTCTGGGCGACTCTGACCGAACATGACTCGGTCATCTTCAACGACAACGACTTTGAAGTGTTCCTAGACCCCGACGGCGACAATCACAGCTACTTTGAGCTGGAAATCAACGCCCTCGGCACGGTCTGGGACCTGCGTTTGGTCAAGCCCTACCGCGACGGCGGCCCGGCCCTGAACGAGTGGCACGCTTTGGGGCTGAAGAAAGCCGTCCACATTGACGGCACGCTCAACGACCCGTCGAGCGCCGACCGGGGCTGGACCGTGACGCTGGCCCTGCCGTGGGCCGATTTGGCCCAGCACGCAGGCCGCTCCGTGCCCCCAAAGCACGGCGAGCAGTGGCGCGTCAACTTCTCGCGGGTGGAGTGGGATGTGACTGTGGAGAACGGCGCGTATCAAAAAATCCCCAATCGCCCCGAACACAACTGGGTCTGGTCCCCCCAGGGCGCGATTGATATGCACCGCCCCGAACGCTGGGGCTTCGTGCAGTTCTCCAATGGTTCTCTTTCGGACGCCCCGCCCGGCACGGACGCCTTTCGCCCCGACCCGTCCCAACCCGCCCGCGATTTACTCATGGCCGTCTACCACGCGCAGCACGCCTACCACACCGCCCACGGACGATGGGCGGACACGCTGGCCGCGCTGGCTCTGCCCCCATCCCCCCTCGCGGACACCCTCCGGCTGACCCTGACCCCGGACGGCTTCACCGCCACCGCCGAGTATTTAACTCACGAAAGCGCCCCCGCCCGGCTGTCTGTCCGCGCCGACTCACGCCTGGCAGGCGAAACATAATTGCTCTTGCCCCCCGCTCCCATTGTCGGGTATACTTATCAGCGGTTTCCAGTGACGGGCGGGGTGAGAGTGTGGGGAAGATGAACTCGAACTTTTACGACAGCGGTATTCGGGCAATTCACAGCATCATTGTTTGCACTCGCACTCTTGCTTATAAAAACACTAACCCGCAAACGCTGGCAAGTATCCTGGACCATGCCGACGCACTGGGCTTTATGCTGATGGATGATTATCGTGACTACGACGGTCAGGAAACAATCCCGCTGTTTCGTCGGCGTTTAGAAGAAATTGAAGACAAGTTCGAGGGATTTCAAGGGTTGACGCAGGCATTTGACGAAAACATGAGCCGCACCAAACATCTCGAGCTGCCTGCCCCGGAACCGACAATGGTTTAACCCTAATCTCAAAGCTATCAATCGGCGATTTTCGACGGAGTATTAGGTTTTCTTCCATTGGCCTCAGTAAAATGAAAAAGGATCAAACATTTCTCAACATCTTAGAAGAGATGAAGAAAATAGCTGGTGAAGCTAGAGTTCCATCCGCAGAAACTTCTCACGCGGAGGCTATGATAACTTTTTTGACACCGGACCGGGGAGGGCGTCATGGCCCGGTTCGTTCTGGGTATCGGGGAGAATTCGTTTACGAAGGAAAAAGTTGGGATGCGGTTCAACAATATGAAAAAACCGAGTGGGTTTATCCAGGTGAGACAATAAAAACCTATCTTTGGTTTGTATCTCCAGAAGCACATAAGGGTAACTTGTACCCAGGCAAGACATTTGATATTTGTGAAACTGAACAAATCATCGCACAAGGGACTATCACAGCGATAGCAAGTATTCTCTAGTTGAGGGTATGCTTCTATCACTTAGCCACTAAAAGGTTCGGCTGATTGACGGTGCGGCCTTAACTGACTTGGTGTTGTTGCACTACGAAGCACTTGACCTTAAATACAAAAATATCGTCCCCCTGAAAAGGGTGTACGCACCTGATGATACCGATTATCAAAGCAACTAAATTGATGGTAGAGGAGAAATCAGCAGTATTGGCGGGTAACGAGTAATGCCTGATGACCGACCGGTGGCGGAAAGTCTAAGTTCTTATCTTGCCAATTCGGCTGGCCTTGCGCTCCCGGAGTTGGCAGAGGCGGAAGAAGCGGCGAACCAAATTACCACCCTGTATGAAGAAAGCGGGCGGACGGGAGCGACGTTCAGCCTCCGCTTCGGCGACATGAACGGTCAGCCTTTGTACTCTGTTTCGCTGTGGCCGGATCGCGGTCTCAAGTTGTCCAGCGAAGTTTTAGAACTTGATACTTTCCTGCTGTTCGTTCAAATAAATATGGATTTGTTGAACGATGCAAGATGCGGTGTGGGTCTTTGGAGCAACGGCCAAGTGACATTCTGTGATATTGTTGCACTTTTGCCCACTGAGCAAGAAGCAACTGCGCTGGCGGTGTCTTATGACCAAATTGCCATTTTTGACTTGTACACTTTGACTGAGATCGAAACAGGCGGAAGTGGGAATACACCTCTAAATATGCCAATTGATACGCAGCGTCTGCCAGAGATCAACCCGAAAGAGGAGCCTCGTTAAATGGAGACAGCATTCAAGACGGACGAAGTTACGACCAATTCGCAACTGGTGGGCTTATTGCCTGGCGATCCAGCAAAGGTAAATCTTGTTGACTGTGCCACCGGGCGGAATGGCCTCAAACGCCACTTCTCGCAGCAGGTTTCTGTACTGGACAAAGACCTGTTCGCACGTCTTCAGAAAGAAGCCAACATAGGCGAACATATCCGTGTTACCATCGTGAATGAGTATCACAAAACAAAGATTGTTACCTATGTTAAGGGTTTTCAGAAAGTAGTCAATACCGCGCCAAATGGAACAAATAATGGAACAAATGGCGCGAAACCGACGCATCGTGATGTGTCTCAGATACCGATAACAATGTCTACGATAGAACCGGTAATTCTGAACAAAACGAAGGCACGCAAGTAACACTCAAAGTACGATGATAGAGGAGAACTGAATGGCAGACACCAAGCGCGTGTGGCTCTTTGAAGAGGGCAACGCAATGATGCGCGATGAACTGGGCGGCAAGGGCGCGAACCTGTGCGAGATGAGCAACATTGGCTTGCCCGTCCCGCCCGGCTTCACGATCACCACCGATACCTGCGTGGCGTACAACAAAGGCGACGGGAACTTTCCCGAGGGCCTGATGGACGAACTCAAAACGGCTCTGGCGGATGTCGAAGCCAAAACCGGCAAGAAGCTGGGCGATCCTACAAACCCGCTGCTGGTGTCGGTGCGCTCCGGCGCGAAGTTCTCCATGCCCGGCATGATGGACACGGTTCTGAATTTGGGCCTGAACGATGCCACGGCGGAAGCGCTGATTAAGCTGACCGGCAATGAGCGGTTTGTCTACGACTCGTACCGCCGCTTCCTGATGATGCTCTCGGACGTCGCTTACTCGGATGGCACGAACCATCTGGCAAAGCATGATTTTGAGCATATCTTCTATGATATGAAGAAAAGCCTGGGCGTCACCGACGACCTTCAGGTCAACGGCGAGCAGCTCAAACAGCTTTGCGAGACGTACAAAGCGCATATTAAAGAGAATGCTGGACGCGAGTTCCCGCAAGACCCTTTGCAGCAGCTCCAGGATTCGGTCTCCGCCGTCTGGAAATCCTGGAACAATGACCGGGCCATCCTGTACCGGCAGCGCGAGAAGATTTCCGACGATTTGGGAACCGCCGTCAACATTCAGGCGATGGTCTTCGGCAATCAGGGCGAAGACTGCGGCACGGGCGTCGCCTTCACCCGCAACGCCTCCGACGGCGCCAATGAAGTCTTCGGCGAGTACCTGATGAACGCGCAGGGCGAAGATGTTGTGGCCGGTGTTCGCACCCCCATGCCCATCTCGCAGCTCAAAGTGCAGAACCCGGAAATGTACCGGCAGTTCGACGAAATCTGCACCCGGCTGGAAGCGCATTACAAAGATATGCAGGACATTGAGTTCACCATTGAACACAACAAGCTGTATATTTTGCAGTGCCGCTCCGGCAAGCGCACCGGGCCGAGCGCGGTCAAAATCGCGGTCGATCTGGTCAACGAGGGCCTGATTTCCAAAGAAACCGCGCTGGCCCGTATCAACCCGGAGCTTCTGGATCAGTGCCTGCACCCGATTATCAAGCCCGGCGCGACCTACACGCGGCTAGCCCAGGGCCTGCCCGCCGGACCCGGCGCGGCCACCGGCATCGCTGTCTTTGACGCCTCCCGCGCCGCCGAACTCGGCAAGGGCGGGCTGGGCCAGAAGGTCATTCTGGTTCGCGCCGACACTTCCCCCGACGACCTCAAGGGAATGCTGGCCGCTGAAGGCGTCCTGACCGAGCGCGGCGGCATGACGTCGCACGCGGCCCTCGTGGCACGCGGCTTTGGCATCCCGACTGTGGCGGGCTGCTCCGACATTTCCGTCGGCGCACGCTCGTTCACCGTGAATGGCCGGACCATCAATGAAGGCGACCCCATCTCGCTGAACGGCACGCTGGGCGAAGTTATCGACGGCACGGTGGACGTGGTGGACCCCGAGATGACCGGCGAGTTCGGCACGCTGCTGGGCTGGGCGGATGAAGTCAAGCGCCTCGGAGTCCGCACCAATGCGGACACGCCCGAAGACGTGGCCCTCGCTATCAAGCTGGGCGCGGAAGGCGTCGGCCTGTGCCGCACGGAGCATATGTTCTTCGCCGAAGAGCGCCGCCCCCTCATGCAGTCCATGATCCTGGCCGAGAACGAGGAAGAGCGCAAGAAGTATCTGGACGCCCTGCTGCCCTATCAGCGGTCGGACTTCCAGGGCATCTTCGAGGCCCTCGGCGACCGTCCCGCGACCATCCGCCTGATCGACCCGCCGCTGCATGAGTTCCTGCCGTCGATGGACGCCTTGATCGCCGAAGTGGCGACCCTGAAAGCCACCCACCCGGACAGCCCGGAACTTAAAGAAAAAGCAGAAATGCTGCACAAAGTCGAGGGGATGCACGAGATCAACCCCATGATGGGCCTGCGCGGCTGCCGCCTGTCCATTGTGTTTCCCGGCATCGTCGAGATGCAGACACGGGCCATCCTGGAAGGCGCGATTGCCGCCAAAAAGAACGGCGCTTCCCCGCACCCGGAGATCATGATCCCTCTGGTCGGCCATGTCAACGAGCTGAAAGCCGTCCGCTCCAACCTGGAGCGGGTCGCCAAAGAAGTCACCGAAGCCAACGGCGAGGCCGTGGACTATATGTTCGGCACGATGATTGAAATCCCCCGCGCCGCGCTGACGTCAGACCTCATTGCCGAAGAGGCCGAGTTCTTCTCGTTTGGCACGAATGACCTGACGCAGATGACGTTCGGCTTCTCCCGCGACGACTCGGACAAGTTCCTGAAGCCCTATGTGGCCCAGAAAATCCTGCCCGGCGACCCGTTTGAGGCCATCGACCAGAGCGGCGTCGGCAAGCTGATGGAAATCAGCGTCGAGCTGGCAAAGAAAGTGCGCCCAAACATCAAGCTCGGCATCTGCGGCGAGCATGGCGGCGAGCCGTCTTCCGTGGCCTTCTGCCACAAGATCGGCCTGAACTACGTCTCCTGCTCCCCCTACCGCGTGCCCATCGCCCGCCTCGCCGCCGCCCAGGCCAACCTCGCCGACAGCGGCAGTGGCCGCGACCGGTAGGTCAAACCAAAAAGCCCTCGCCTTGCGGCGAGGGCTTTTTCTATTTAAACTCTGGCGCGTGCTATAATGGTGGCAGGAAAAAAGTCGATGACTATCACCTTTGATATAGAACTGGGCGTCGCGGCGTATTTGTGGGAGAATGCGGCCCAAGCGGGCTTGCCCAAAATGTTCGCCTGGGACGCTCAGGACCAAGAAGATGCGATGAAACCAGTAGTTTGGCGTATGCGAAAAGGAAAATCAGTATGTCTGCATCACCTGAATTGGGGCGGCTAGAGCCGGTAGATTTAAGAACGTGTTGGGAGAATGAAGCTACTAGTTTTACACCTTGGCTGGCTTCTGAGGCCAATCTTAGTTTGCTGGGTGAGGCTGTCGGCATGGACTTGGAACTTGCGGGCCAAGAACAATGGGTAGGCCCGTTCCGGGCTGACATTCTTTGCAAGAGCATGGCAATCGGTGACGAGACTGAATGGGTCCTGATAGAAAACCAACTTGAACGTACAGATCACAGCCATTTAGGGCAGTTGCTGACCTATGCTGCTGGCCTTCACGCTTGCTCAATTATTTGGATTGCCCGACAGTTCACAGAAGAACATCGAGCAGCTTTGGATTGGCTTAACGAACACACGACACAAGACATTAAGTTTTTCGGTCTGGAAATCCAACTTTGGCGCATAGGCAACTCTGCTTATGCTCCCAAATTCAATGTTATCAGCCGACCTAACAGTTATTCGCGCACTATAATCACACGACGTGATGCCAGCGATCAAGAAACTACTTTCCGGTACGGCTATTGGGCGGCCTTTTTGGCAAATCTTGCTGACTCACCTCTACCTCTTCGGCTTATCAAGCCGAGCGACGCCAACTGGATTAGTTTTAGTGTTGGTCGCACCGGTTTCAACATAAATCCAGTAATCAATTCCCGCGACGGGTGGGTGCGGGTTGAGTTGTATTTATCTGGAACAGCAGCTAAATCCCGCCTTCGGCAGTTACAACTTATCCGATCAGAAATAGAAGCAAAAACTGGCCCTCTAGAATGGGAAGGGCTTGTAGGAAAAAGGGATTGTCGAATCGCCATTTACAAACGCAATAGTAATCCTAAAGACGAAGCGGATTGGCCAGCACAACACAGTTGGTTGGCTCAACAAGCCAAAGCATTTCATGTTGCATTTGCCCCTTTGTTGAGGGATATAGACTCTGATATTGCTAACACTTTGGAAGCAGAACCTTTTGAAGAAGGTAGAGACACAGAGAGTTTTTAGAGACGGCAATGCAGGTGTACGCAGGGCTGTCGGAGCAGGACGTTTTGGAGCTGGAAAAGATTGCGTTGGACCGGAGCCGGTTCGTGGGGCAGAGGCACTTCGCCTGATGCCGGGGTCTGCTGCTGACCTGAAAAGCCTCCGCCGCAAGGCGGGGGCTTTTTTCTTTTTGAACTTAGGCGCGTGGTATAATGCTGACAGGAGGCAAAACACATGGACAATAGCCTGATATTGGAGCCGACCAACGAGGAAGCCATCACGTTCCAAAAACACCTTCAGCGCGACTTGATGGAAATGGACCGCTTGTTTGATCTGATGGCAAATGACCAAAAAGAGATTGACCGTCTGGCATCTACTACTCGTGTCACGCTGGCAGAAATTCGGGCAATCTCGGAGCGCACCGAAGCGATCCTGACAACCTTGAAGGCGGTTTGAGCGATGCTTCCCTGGAAAGAAATTTCTGCTGCGCTCGGCAAAATTTTCACGCTGACACAGGAAACGCAAAAGAACAAAGCGGAGATTAAAAGCCTGAGCGAACGAGTGGACGGTCTCAGCAATGAAGTCAAAGCGTTGAACAAAGAGATCAATGAACTGACGCTTGCGGTGCAGCGGGTCTATTTCGAGACGCAGCGCCTCCGCGATGAGAATGAGCGCCGAGACAAAGACGCAGCACGAGAGCGTGAGAACCTGCTGCTGCGCCTCGAAAATCAGATGCTGCGTGCGGAGCGTCCTTTGCCTGCACCCACTCCGGCTATTGAATTGGAAGGGGAATGATGCAAGAATAATGCAATCAGAGTAGCAGAAAGTTTTAGACATAGAGAAAATCGCGCGGGACCGGAGCCGGTTCGTGGGGCGACGGCCGTTTTTGGGAGAAAGGCAGACGGGATGAGCATTGCACTTGATCTGACACCGGAGGCGGAGGCGACGAAGCAGGAGGTTCGCCCGGAAGACACCGGGGTGGGCGGCGTTCGGCTGGCGGAGTATGGGATTGACCCCGCGCAGGCGGCGGATTTGCGGGCGCGGTGTGCCGCGTTCGCCGGGGAGTGGGAGCGCCCGGGGATGGAAGTTTATGATGACTACGATGCGGCGAAGGCACGCATAGAGGCACAGGCTTGAAGCGCGGGGATGTCGTTCTCGCCCTTCCGAACTCGGATTTGATAAGTGCCAAGACCCGCCCGGCGCTTGTGGTCCAGCGCGACCATCTGCAAACGGGGCTTTCGCAGACGGTTCTTGCGATGATCACTAGCCAGATGGTCCGTGCCGGACACCCCAGTCGCGTGACGGTGCGTGTCGCTTCCCTGGAAGGGCGGGCTGCCGGACTTCTCAGCGACTCGGTGGTGATGACGGACAATCTGGTGACGGTCACGACAAGCGCCATTTTCCGTGTCATTGGGTCTTTGCCTCGGACAGAAATCGACGCGGCCCTGCGGCATACACTGGATTTGCCCGATGAACGCTGAGACATCCCTAACTCTCTCCCCAAATGAGGTTGCCCTGCGTGTGCGGCCTTACGTCGTCGGCAGACACCTCGGCGATATTGCGCTGACGCTAGATGAGGTTCGCATACACCTCCGCAACGGCTACTGGAACATTCCGGTTCGCCCTTCCCGCTGGCCGAACCCACTCTTCCCCTATTATGAAATGCTGGCGCAGATTGAAGACGAAGTGCAGGAGCGGGAGGGATTGAAAGTCACCATTGCCTCCGGGGAGCCGTTGATGGACAAGTAATCTGCGGTCATACCGACTAGGCGAAGTGAAAAATAGGGCGTGAGCAGAAAGCTGTTCGCGCCCCTGTTAGGTTGTGGGGGGGCGTCCGAACTTTCTGCGGCGCTTCGGTGTTGCTTTTGTGGTGTGTGGATGGGCGGACCGCGAGGACGCGGGCTTCAGACCATCTTTGGAAGGCAGGGACGTTTGGCAGTAGACAGTGTGGTCGGGGGAATGCGGGACGGGGCGGAGACGGTCGAAGAAGAGATCGGGCCGGTGTCGCCCCTGGAAGCGAAAGAAGAGTTCGCGGACGAGACCAAGCGCGGGCTGCACCGGGCGGTCTGGATGCTGGCGTGGCCGTCGGTCCTGACGATGCTGCTGCAAACATTCAACTCGTTTCTGGACCGCTTCTTTGTGGGGCATCTCGGGTCGGACGCGCTGGCGGCGGTGGGCGTCGGCGGGCAGTTCATGTTTTTGATGTTCTCGGTCGGGATGTCTATTTCCGTCGGCACATCGGCGCTGGTGGCGCGGTTCACCGGGGCGGGGGACCGGGACCAGGCGACGCAGGCGGCGAACCAGTCGGTGTGGATCGGGTTCATCGCAGCGGTGCTGTGTATGGTCGTGATGTGGCCCCTGCGGCGTCTGGTGGTCGGCTGGATGGGGGTGGACGCACACGCGGCTGACCTGTGCGTGCGCTATTTGAGTCTGACCATTCTGGGCCTGCCCGCGCTGTTTCTGATGCTGATTCTCAGCAGCGTTTTCCGGGGCCTGGGCGACACGGTGACGCCGCTGCGGGTGATGATTGGGGTCAACATTATTCACCTCGGCGGCGACTGGCTTCTCATTTTTGGAAACTGGGGCTTCCCGAAAATGGGCCTGATTGGCGGGGCGGCGGCGCTGATCGCCTCACAGGTGATCGGAGCATTGCTTTATATTCTGTTCCTGCGCCGCTCGCCGGTGGCGGGGCTGATGACGCGCTTCAGCCGCCTGCACATGGACTGGGCGCGGCGCATTCTCAACATCGGCCTGCCCGCCGCCGGGCAGAACTTGTCCCGCGTGCTGTCTATGATGTTCTTCACGGCGGTGCTGGCCCGCTCGCCGCAGGCGACGGCGGCGGTGGCGGCGCTGACCATCGGCCTGACCTCGGAAAGCGTGGCGTTCATGCCCGGCTTTGCGTTCTCGATGGCGGCCAGCACGCTGACCGGGCAGAACCTCGGCGCGGGCAACCCGGACCGGGCCGAGCGGGCGGCCTGGTCGGCCTTGCAGCAGGGCTTTGTGGTGATGATCTTCATGGGCGCGGTGTTTTACACGCTGGCCGTGCCGTTCACGCATATCTTTACGCATGACCCGAAAGTCGTGCCTCTGGCCGTGGCTTATCTGAAAATCGCCGCTCTGTCTGAGCCGTTTCTGGCGCTGGGGATGATTTTGACAGGCGCTTTGAACGGGGCCGGGGACACGAAAGCGCCTGCACTGATGGGGATTGTGACGATGTGGGGTATCCGCCTGCCGCTGGCCTGGGCCGCGATTTTCCTGCTGAGCCTGGGCACGGTGGGGGCGTGGTGGGCAATGACGCTTTCCACGGCTTTGAACGGCCTCGGGGCGCTGGCCCTGTTCAAGTGGGGCCGCTGGAAGCAGACGGTGGTGTAGTGCTGGGCTTCTTTCGCGTAGGAACGCCGGGTATAGACGCGGCCTGCCGCAACATCGGCGAGGCCGCGATCTATTGCGGCGTTTATTTTCGGGTACTGAATGTCACGCACATCTTTAAGCGATTTACCCGAACCCACTTTCTGTGTCGCTCCAGCCAGTATCTTTCGTGCCATCTTGCCTTAGATCGCCCTCTAGCCCCCAATTCTGGGAAAACCGGATAAATTAACTAAGAGGGCAGGGGAACCCTGCCCCTACGCCTAAATCCTCATCCTTCCTTTAGGAAGGACCCTGCGAAGCGAAGAATGAGCGAAGCAAGGTGGTAGGTCTCCGGCTTCCTATGCGCTAAATATAATACATCAGCGCTTCCACGGCCTCGCCGGTGCGTTTGGTATCCCCTTCGGGGGCTTCCGCCAGCACTTCAATCGACGTGTTTTCCAGAATGTCACGAATGGCGTCCCGGACGCGGCGCAGGACCGCGCCTAGCTCGGAGGTGTCCGCTTGGTCGTCGGCCCATTTGGGAATGGGCATCAGCAGGCCCTCCAAATGGCGCAGGGCCTCGGCCAGCGACACGTCCTGCGGGGCGCGGTTCAGGCGGTAGCCGCCGTGCTGCCCGCGCTTGCTTTCCAGAACGCCCGCGTGGGACAGCGGCAGCAGCACCTGTTCCAGATACTTCTGGGACGTGTCGCAGCGGGCCGCCAGCACCCCGACTTGCAGGTAGCCGTTGCCGTCGCGCCAGTTGCGGATGAGGTCGCCGAGGACGCGCAGGCCGTACTGGCTTTTGGTGGTAAGTCGCATAAGGGTAAGGCTGGGCGGTTACGGGCAGACCTTCAAGTCGCCGCCCTGGCCGGGAACCGTCTCCACCTCGCGCTCGATGGGAGCGCCGATGATGCTGCCCCATTCGGTCCACGAGCCGTCGTAGTTTTTGGCGTTCTCGTAGCCGAGCAGGTTATACAGCGCAAACCACGTATGCGACGACCGCTCGCCGATGCGGCAGTACGCAATCACGTCCTTGCCCTCGGCCACGCCTTTGCCCGCATAGAACTCCCGGAGCTGATCGGCGGACTTGAACGTACCGTCCTCGTTGACCGCGTTCAGCCACGGCGCAGACTGTGCGCCGGGGATATGTCCGCCGCGCTGCGCCGTCTCGTTCATGCCGGGAGGGGCAATCACTTTGCCCGAAAACTCGTCGGGCGAGCGCACATCAATCAGCGTGAGATTCGGGTCGCCGAGCCGCTTCAGCACATCGTCGCGGAAGGCCCGCAGTTCCCAGTTGGCTTCGCTTGCTTTGTAGGTAGACGGCGTGGGCGCGGGAACTTCGGTGACCATCTCGCGGCCTTCAGCCAGCCACTTTTTGCGGCCCCCGTTGAGCATTTTCAGTTTGGCGCGGTCATGGCCGTAGATCAAAAACAGCCAGTACCCAAACGTCGCAAACCAGTTGTTGTTGTCGCCGTACAGCACCAGCGTGTCGTCCTTCGTAATACCAGACTTGCTGAGAAGCGCCTCCCACTGCCCCTGATCGGGCACATCGCGCCGCAGGGTGTCTTCGAGTTCGGTCTGCCAGTTGAAGCCGAGAGCGCCTTCGAGATGCCCCTGCGCGTAGGCATCGGTGTCCACATCAATTTCAATCAGCTTGAAGCTGCCCGAGCTTAGGTTCTCGGCCACCCAGTCTGTCTCTACCAGCACCTCGGGGTGCGCGTACTTGCCGCTGTTAGTATTGCTGCCGTCTGCCATCGTTGGTGATCTCCTGTTGAGAAAATAGTTTAAGAATGCACACCGGGGGTGTAAAACCCCCGGCAGAAAAAGCAGACGCCCTTTCGGGCTAAAGACTCAGGCCGTGTGCTGTCTTTAGTCCGTAGCCCAGAGGGCGTCTGAACTTCTTGCCGGGGGTTTTACACCCCCGGTGTGCCTGGAAAGCTAATAAGCCTGCACTTCTTCTGCGCCGATGAAGCCGACACCGACGCCGAAGGCTTTCCAGAACGCGATGCTTTCGTCGATCTGCTTCTCGGTTCCGGTCAGCTCCAGCATGATATAGCCGCCGGTGTGCGGCTCAATCTGCGCCCGGCGGATGTCGGCGGAGACGCCAAAGTTCTGGATCGCCTGCGCCAGCAGCGGCTGGTCCACGCGGTCAGAAGGGAAGGTCAAGTTCAGCCGGACGCTTTGCGGGCTGTCAGGGGACGTGCTGCTCATGGGTGGCTCCCGGTACTGTCGTGAAATACTTTGTTTACTTTGTCTAGTGCTTTACAGGACATTTGCGCCTGCGTAAGCCTAGTATACTAGCGGAGCGGGGGGAAGTCAAGAGGCAAAGGGTTCCAAAACACAAGCAAACGCCCGGCCTCCCCAAGAAGCCGGGCGCTGTGCTATGTCTTAGTGATTTGTTGTCAGGGTTTTGCGGCCACAAGCAGCGCCTTTTGGGCCGCCTCTTTCACGTCGAGCTTATCGTGTGTCATGTATGCCCATCTTGGAGGCTTTTTCCAACGCCGCTTTGGCCTGTGCGGCATTTCCAATAGTGGCCTTGTCTTTCGGGTTAAGCTGTTGCCAGCCTGTGCCGTAATAGTAATTGGTCACAGCCATTTCCGGCTGCAAGTTATGGGCTGTCTGGTATTCCGAAAATGCTTGGGCGTTTTCTGCCATACCGCTGTAAACAATCCCCAGCCGCAGATGAACCATCGTTTGAAAGAAAGTGAGGTTCGGGGCATCGGGATTAAACGGAACGGTGATCGCTGGAAACGACGGACCGAGGCTCACACGAGCAAGTGTGTTATTATATACCGACATTGCCTCAGCCCATTGTCCATCACCTGCTAAAAGCAGGCAGAAGTGCATTCTCAGCACCGGATCACCTTCCAGACTTGTTCCCCAATGCGGCTTTGGATTCAAGAGGTAACGATAGACACTGATCGATTGTGCGTTTTTGCCTTCAACCTCCAATGTCTTTGCCAGTCCCACCAGTGCATCTGGATTGGCCGGATTCATCTGTACCGCATGGCGAAAGTCTGCTTCGGCGGCATCCCATCGCCCTATCACGAATGCGATTTGGCCTTCTTTAACATCCGCATTGGATTGCTGGGCTTGTTCAACTGTCAGAGTTACCAAACTGGAAGGAGTAGCTATAATAGAGGCATCGCCCGAAGACGCAATCCGGCGGCTTAAAGTTGCTGGCGCTTTCCCGGTGTCCTTCCCTGTGAGCGTAGAGGCTGCATGAGGGGCGGCACAGGCACAGCCTGTGCTGAACACAAGAAGCGCGGCACCGTTGATTGCCGTCTTTAGCTGTAACGCTCCGAAAATAGATTTGTCCATAGTCTGATCCTTTCCTTCTCTTACCAACCAGAGCCGACAGACGTACTTTCTACCCTTGTCCACAGCGGATGCAGAAAGTCCCGGAATGATGCCGTCCCAGTAATATGTGTAACAGTGTAGCCATCTGGGTCAGCCCAGCCGCTAGAAGGTTCGGAAGCCGAACTGTTCCAGTTCCAATCAATTTCATGCAGGGGAACCGGCCACACGTCATCACCGGGAGGCACATACATCAAGAATGTATTGAATTTTTCGGTGACAGACACACTTGTCGCCACACCTCTTGTGCCCGTCTCGTCATATAACGCTGTGGCAGGCGAATCACCAGAGCGATGTCTAGTGTTATCGGCAGGCCAGCCAAGATGTATCCCCGTTCCAGTATACGGATCGCCAGGTTCAGCATCATAAGGAAAGATTGTATCAAGACCGATGTGGCCGTTCTCCGTACAAGAGACTGTGCCCGACAGGTAGGTATGCGATCTGCCGGGAGTAACAATCTGACAAAAATAGCACGAACCCCCGGTTCCAAAAAGTGGCGGCGTTTGTACATTGCAAAACCATGTTTCACCATGCCCATACATATCGGAGGTTGGTGACGCTTGCATTTTTGTACCATCAGGGCTGATAAAAACTACGCCTTCATAAGGATCACAGGCATAAGTAGGCGACATCACCTTAACTTTGGCGGTAGCCTGTACCGTAAAGGCTGGCCCTTGTCCATCAGGCGGCGTCAGTTGCACGGAGCAGGTAACAGTCTCAGTGGCGGGTAAACAATCCCAGTACCAGTGAGCTGTAGGATTAGTCAAAATCCCAGGTCCGAGTTCAAAATACGAAGCATTGGGGTTGGCTGCGGTTGGCGGGTTGGCATTTGGGAAAGCGGGAGTTGATGATAGCCACTTCTGAAACGTATTGTCACTAATAGACCAATTATACGCAGGGTGTGGAGTATTGTTTAGCAAGGCATCGGGAATGCCGTCCACTCTGGCCGTACAGCCTTGCCCCACCAAGATGTTCTGGTTGCCGCTGCTGTCTTTTTTTGTGCCGGTGAGGTTGATGGTGACGGGGTAGGCGTTGATGGTGTACCAAACGGTGCAGTTGGTGAAAGAACTCGCCGGGGCATGTGCCTGTGCCCCCACCAGGTCCACCACGATCTTGCCGGTCGAGTCCGGCACAACGGCCCGGTAGTGCGTGCCGCTGGAATGCTCATTGCCATAAGCGTCCTTGATTGGCAGGTCGTCCAGACCGTCGCTGCAAGAAGCATCCGAAGCGGAAGCACCACCAGCGGAGGAAAAGTCGCACTTATAGGTGGCCTCACACGTCTGCTCAATGACGACGGGCGGGGCAGGCTCCCCGGCATAACTGGGCTGCCAGGTGTAGACGGTCCTGATTGTGCCGCTAGAGCTTATCTGCCCGGCATAGCCGCCGGTTTCGGCACTGCCGCCGCTGCCGGAGTAGCCGATGCTGTAGGGCTTCGGGCTGTCATTGTAGGTATACCAGAAGCCGCCGCTGATCACGGGGCTGCGGGCAGTGACAGTGCCGCTGGCGTCGGTGGTCTGCCAGATATAGGTCCCGGCGTGGGCGGTGGGGGAGAGCAGAAGGGCTAACATCACGCTAAGAACAGCCAGGCAGAGGCGCACGGGCAATGCGGCGCACGGGCAATGCGGCGCACGGGCAATGCGGCGCACGGGCAATGCGGCGCACGGGCAATGAGCAGTGAACATGATGAACCTCCTAGACATCAACGGCAAGCGGGTCAAACGACGGGCAATCAAAAATCCCAAAGTCACAGACAGCAAGCGGAAGCTACGGAAGGACGCCCTAGTTCAGCGTCATGTGCCCAGTATAGCACAGGCGGAAAGTTGTGTCAAGTGCTAGTTTTGCAAAACAAAAAGAGGCCGGAGGCAATCTGCCTCCGGCCTGTTGCTGTCTGCGAAATACTTGTTTGGCCTAATACTTCGGCACGGTGGGGTCTACGTCGTCGGACCAGGCCAGAATACCGCCTGTCAGATTGTGCAGCTTCTTGAACCCGGCCTGCTTGAACGTCTCGAATGCTTCGGCGGAGCGCTTGCCGGACTTGCACTGAAGCACGATGTCATCGGCGGTGTCGAACTCGTGCAGGCGCTCTTTGACCGTGCCCAGCGGGACCAGCTTGGAGCCGGGGATGTGGCCGATAGCATACTCATACGGCTCGCGCACGTCTACCAGCGTGAACGTGTCGCCCCGGTCCATTTTGGCTTTCAGCTCCAGGGCCGTAATCTGCTCTTCGGTTTCGAGTGCCGGGCCTTCGTCGCCGCGTCCGACACCGCAGAACTCGTCGTAGTCGATGAGGTGCGTCACCGTCGGATGGTCGCTGCAAATCGGGCAGTTCGGGTCTTTGCGGAGTTTCAACTCGCGGAAGGACATTTTCAGGGCATTGAAGAGCATCAGGCGGCCTACTAAGGGCTGGCCTTCGCCCAAGATCAGCTTAACCACTTCGATAGCCTGAATGACGCCGATGATGCCGGGCAGAACGCCCAGAACGCCGCCTTCGGCACACGACGGAACCAGACCGGGCGGCGGCGGCTCCGGGTACAGGCAGCGGTAGCAGGGGCCGTCTTTGGCGTAAAACACCGACGACTGACCCTCAAACCGGAAGATGGAGCCGTAGACATTGGGCTTGCCCAGCAGGACGCAGGCGTCGTTGACCAGGTAGCGCGTCTGGAAGTTGTCTGTGCCGTCGGCAATGATGTCGTAGTCTTTGAGGATGTCCAGCGCGTTCTCCGAGGTCAGCATGACCTCGTGCTTGACGATGTTGACGAACGGGTTGATCTCTTTCAGGGTCTGCTCGGCGCTGTCGATCTTGGGCTTGCCGATGGAGCTTTCCCGGTGAACAATCTGCCTCTGCAAATTGGTCACATCCACGGTGTCAAAGTCCACCAGCCCCAGCGTTCCCACACCCGCCGCCGCCAGGTACATGGTCAGCGGAGCGCCGAGGCCGCCCGTGCCGATGCACAGAACTTTCGCGGCTTTGAGGCGCTTCTGCCCTTCCATCGTCACTTCCGGCATGATGAGGTGGCGCGAATAGCGCAGCACTTCGTCATTAGAGAGCTTTTCGGCTTCCGGGTTGCCTGCCAGATGAAACGAGGGCGCCCCGCCCGTGCCCACGGCGTCCAGCCCGCCCGCAATGCTCGGCACAATCGTCAGCGTGTCGCTGTCCGTGACCGGCGTGGCTCCCGCCGACAAGTAGCGGCTGTCTTCGTCGTTGACATACACATTGACAAACGCCCGCAGCGTCCCGTCTTCGTTGAACAAATGCTTCTTAATATCCGGGTAGTTCTCGGACAGGTGCTGCAACGCATGGTCCACGGTCGCGCCGCCGACTTCCACCTCTTCATGGTTCATCGTGTACCGCTGCATCGGGGTGGGCACAATAATTTTAGGCATACAAACTCATCTCCTCAGTTACTCTTCACGGACAGTAATCTCGTCTTCGTCAAAGCCGCTTCGGTCCTCGCGCAGCTGCCAGTTTCGCATTTCCACCGGCTCGCCGCCCCGGACCGAGACGATGACATAACAGTACCCCGGCCAGGCGTGTTCCCGGTCAAACTCCGACGGCACCGCCGGCACGTCCGGGTGCGAATGGTAAAACCCCACCACGCCGAAGCCCTCCGCCCGCGCCGCCCGGTCGGTGCGGACCAGCTCGCCGGGGTCAATCTCAAACCGATTGCGCGGCGAATCGTCCCGCGTGTTGGCAGCCGGAACCGTCCGCGCCAGCGTCACAGTGTCGCCGTCCGACGTGCCAACGAGAAACCCGCAGCACTCGTGCGGGTAGTCCGCCGCCGCATGAGAGCGCATCGCGGCATCGTGTTCAGGTGTGATTTGAAGGGACATTATTCAGAAACCACAATCCGCCGCGTTTCGCGTGGCTGAGAGGAACGCAGGAGCCGCCACAGGCTAACCACTATTCTGCACTTGCAAAGGAATATCAGCATCAAAAGAGCAATAAAAAGCATTAATTTAGGCTGGGCCAGAGCCACCACTCCTTTGACCGTTGCCAGCCGAACGAGAAGCGCAGCGTGTTTGGCAAATGGCACAGTGGCACCAATACACGTCAGAAGCGCCACTAAGAACAGCTTCCACCTTCTCTGCTGCAAATGTTCCAGTCCCTTGTCAAGCCCAATGAAACAAAAGAAAGAAATGCTAATCAGGCCGTTCAGCCAAGTTTCTGCCTGATGGAAGCGGGTAGAAAGAATAAACCTAGTTCCCCAGATTGCCCAAACAAAAATGTCGCCGAACAAGGACATCACGAACATGACAAGCAACAAGGCAACTGCCAGATACCCGGCTACCAGCTTTGCGAACGAAGGGGCCGTAGCCTGTTCATCATCTTTTGACATCTGATACCGCCACGGCTTCCCGTTATGCCGCCACAGCCTCCCGCGTTTCCTGCGGCCTTGGCTGTTTGGCTTCGGGGGCGCGTTCGCGGACCGTGGCGGATAGTTCCACATCGTAACCCAGGCAGTGCAGGTAGCTGGTGAGCTGGCTTAATGTAAACTCAGAAAAGCCGCGCCCCAGCAAACGGCTCAGTTCCTCTTTGCTGATTTCCAGAAGCGCCGCCGCCTGATTTTTTGTCAGCCGTTTCTTTTTAATGGCCTGCTCGATTTCGATACTCAACTGGGATTTGACTTGAAGCTCTTCAGCATCGGGCAGGCCCAGATCGGCAAACACGTTGCCGCAACTGACAGAGTATTCAATTTCCTCAACGTCTGTTTTTTCTGCCATTTCAATTTTCCTCCGGCTGAGACAGCCAATCTTGGTGCAGCTCTTCAGCCGCTTTAAGGCGGATGCGTATCAAAGCGATGTCCTGATTGCTCGTCTGAATGCCCTGCCGCGATTTCTTCTGAAACACATGAAGCACATAAAGGCGTTCCGCAAAACGAACGGTGTAGACGGCACGGAAGGTATCGCCATCATAGTTGTCCTTGATTTCCAGAACACTGGCTCCGCCAAAGCCCGACAAGGGTTTTGCGGATGTCGGTTTGTCTCCCTGCTGTGCCAGTTTGAGTGACCTGCCAATGCCGGTCTGAACTGCGTCCGGCAGCGCCTTCAAATCTCTCAGCGAAGCCCCAACCCAGACAACAGGCTTCAATTCCAATGGCTGTCTCAATTTTACCCTCCGTGTTACATTTCGTGGTCGTTATATTTCGTGGTCGTTAAATCTGCGGGTGCGGCTCGTCTTCGCCTTCGGTCCAGAAGCGCTCAGACAGGTAGCGGTCGGCGCTGTCGCATAAAATGGTCACGATGACGCTGCCCGGAGGGGCGGTTTTGGCGATTTGCAGGGCGCTATGCACGTTGCCGCCTGCGGAGATGCCGACCAAAAGGCCCTCTTCGCGGGCGAGTCGCTTGACCATCACATACGCATCTTCGGTGCGGCACTCGACATTTTCATCGGCCACAGTCGGGTCATAGATGGGCGGGACAATGGCGGTCTCTAAGTGCTTCAGGCCCTCCAGGCCATTGAACGGCGAATCGGGCTGCATGGAGATTAATTTCACAGACGGGGCGGTCTCCCGCAGAAAGCGTCCAACGCCCATCATCGTGCCGGTCGTGCCGAGGCCCGCGACAAAGTGCGTCAGCGTGCCTTCGGTCTGCGCCCAGATTTCGGGGCCGGTGGTTTTGTAGTGGGCTTTCCAGTTGTTCGGGTTGCCGTATTGGTCGGGGTAAAAGTACAGCTCCGGGTTCTCGGCGTAGAGCTTTTTGACCATACGAATGGCCCCGTCGGACTGCTCAGCGGGGGGTGTGTAGACGATCTCCGCGCCGTAAGCCGATAAAATCTTTTTGCGCTCGGGCGTGACGTTCCGGGGCAGGCACAGGCGAACACGGTAGCCCCGCGCCGCGCCGATCATGGCATAGGCGATGCCGGTGTTGCCCGAAGTGGCGTCCAAGATAATTTTGCCGGGCGAGAGCAGGCCCTCGCGCTCGCCTTCTAAGATCATATTGAGCGCGGGGCGGTCTTTGACGGAGCCGCCGGGATTGAAGAACTCGGCCTTGCCGTAAAGCTGCACGCCGGGCGCATCGCGCTCAATATGGCGCAGACGGACCAGCGGCGTACTGCCGATCAAATCTTCCAGACGGTGCGCGGAGGGTTCAGGCATTTTTCTTTTCCTAAAAATCATTTCCTAGCGGCGAGCTATCAATAGTATACCCAAACGCCTGCCCGGTTTGACAGTGCTATGTGCGGGGAACAGACAAAGCAAAGTTTAGCAAGGGGAACACACCAATGGCAGACAGCTATTCCAGTGGGCCGGATAAAAATCAGCCGGAAAAAAGTGAAGAGCGGCAGCAGCAGGACAAGAACATGCGCGAAGTGCTGGACGAAAAGAAAGATGTCCGCAAGCTGACCCCCTGGGTCATCGGCGGTCTGATTGTGCTGGCGATTATCGTGTTTCTAGCCACCAGCGGTCTGCGGCACACGGACAGCAGCAGCACTCCGGTCAACACAACCAGCACCCCGCCCGGACAGGCGGGCCAAAGCGGCGGCGCGGATGCAGCGGGCGGCGGCGGGCAGGGGGCAGCAGGCAGCACGGCCAGCGGCCAGGGGTCTAATGGCCCCGGCGCGGCAGGCACGACTGGCAGCGCCATGTCCAACAGCGGCGGCAACACCGCAGGCAGCAGCACGCCCGGCAACGCAGGCAATACCGGATTTGCGGGTAACAGCGGCATATCCGGGCCGAATGGAAACACCGGCCCCGGTGGAGCCGCTGGCAATGGCGGCGGCCAAGCGGCGGGCGGCGGCCAAGCGGCGGGCGGCGGCCAGGCGGCGGGAGGCGGCCAGGCGGCGGGAGGCGGCGCGGGCGGCCAGGGCAGCCCCGGCGCGATAGGCACGTCCAGCACCGGCGGCGGCGCGGCGGGGCAGGGCGCTTCGGGCGTGGCTGGCGGCGGCACGGCAGGCACAGGCGGCACGGCAGGTGGACCCGGCGGCGGCACAGCAGGCACAGGCGGTGCGGCAGGCGGGCCGGGCAGTGCGGCTGGGGCCGGGCCGGGCGCGACTGGCACTGCCGGAGCGGGCGGCGCGACGGGCAGCGCCTCCGGGACCGGCGGCGCGGGAGCGAGCGGCGGCGGCGGCGGCGCGGGTGCTGGAGCCTCCGGCGGCGGCGGCGGCGGGGCGGGCGGCGGCGGCGGTTAGGACAAAGAACCCGGCACGGAAAGTGCCGGGTTCTTTTTTTCGCTCCGATTCCGGGTACACTTTACCCCATGAAAGTCACCGTTCTCGGCAGCGGCACATCGCACGGCGTTCCCATGATTGGCTGCGACTGCGCGGTCTGCACGTCCCCGGACCCGCACAACCGCCGCCTGCGGCCTTCTATTCTGGTGACGGCGGACAGCGGCGCAAATATCCTGGTAGACACGCCGCCCGAAATGCGGATTGCGTTTCTGGAAAACTGCGTCAGCCGCTTAGATGGCATCGTTTACACGCATTCTCACGCCGACCATATCTTTGGGCTGGACGATGTCCGCACCTTCAACTACCGCACCGGCGCGGCCATGCCCGTCTATGCCGAGCCGAATGTGCTGGGCGATTTGCGGCGTATTTACGACTATATTTTCCAGCCCGCGCAGCCCGGCGGCGGCAAGCCGCAGGTGACGCTGCATGAAACCGGGCCGGGACAGGCGATGACGCTGGGCGGGCTGGACATTTTGCCCCTGCGCGTTTTTCACGGCAAGCTGCCGATACTGGCCTACAAGTTTGGCCCGCGCTTCGCCTATGTCACCGATGTCAGCCGCATTCCCGCTGAGACCTGGCCGCATCTGGAACACCTGGACGTGCTGATGCTCGACGCCGTCCGCCGCGAGCCGCACGACACGCACTTTCACCTGGATGCCGCACTGGAAACGATTGCTCTGCTTCAGCCCAAACAGACCTATTTAACACATCTTTCTCACGATTACGACCACGCCGCCACCAATGCCGACCTGCCCCCCGGCGTCGCGCTGGCGTTTGACGGCCAGGTAATAGAGTTTTAACGATAGAGTTCTAACTATGCCCCTGCTCGAAGTCCACAGCCTCGCTAAACGCTTTCCCATTCACCGCGCCACTGGCCCGTTCACGCAGGTCACGGACGAGGTGCGGGCCGTAGACGGCGTCGATCTCACGGTAGACGCCGGGGAAACACTGGGCCTCGTCGGCGAGTCCGGCTGCGGCAAATCGACGTTAGGCCGCTGCCTGCTGCGGCTGATTGAGCCGACCGGCGGCAGGGTTACCTTTGACGGCCAGGACCTGCGGGCGCTGGCCCCCGAAGCCCTCCGCAAAGCGCGGCGCGAGATGCAGATCGTTTTTCAGGACCCCTTCGCCTCGCTGAACCCGCGCATGACCATCGGGGCGATCTTGGAAGAGCCGCTGCGCGTTCACAAAATCGTTCCCGCGAAAGACCTCCGCGCCGAAGTCGCCCGGCTTTTAGAGCAAGTCGGCCTGCCGTTAGCCGCCGCGACGCGCTACCCGCACGAGTTTTCCGGCGGTCAGCGCCAGCGCGTCGGTATCGCCCGCGCCCTCGCCCTGCGCCCCAAATTCATTGTCGCCGACGAGCCGGTGTCGGCCCTCGACGTCTCCATCCGCGCCCAGATTCTGAACCTGTTCCGGCAGGTGCAGGCCGACACTGGCGTCGCCCTGCTCTTTGTCGCGCATGACCTCGGCGCGGTCCGGCAGATTTCCCACCGGGTCGCCGTCATGTACCTCGGTAAAATCGTCGAAACCGCCCCTGCTGACGAGTTGTACGACAACCCGCGCCACCCCTACACCCGTGCCCTGCTCGCTGCTGTGCCGAGCATCGACGGCGGCGTCCGCGCTTTGGCTGAGAAAGTCGAAGGCGACGTGCCTTCCCCCATCGACATCCCCCCTGGCTGCCGCTTCCGCACCCGCTGCCCCCATGCCCAGGAGATTTGTGCTGAGACAGAGCCGCCCCTCGCGCCGTTTGGCGGTGGCCCTGCTTCGCACCTCTCCGCCTGCCACTTCGCCGCCACGCTGCCAGTGCTAGGAGATAGTGCTAGGAGATAGTGCTAGGAGATAGTGCTAGGAGATAGTGCTAGGAGATAGTGCTAGGAGATAGTGCTAGGAGATAGTGCTAGGAGAGCCGGGGGGAGGCCGGGGGTATAAAACCCCCGGCAGGGAAAGCAGACGCCCTCGCGGGCTAAGGATAACAGAAAGGATAACAGAATAGAAAGAGGCAGAAGGAAAATGACAACTCTTTCTTGAATATCTCCTCTATCTGTAGCCCGCGAGGGCGTCTGCATCTGATGCCGGGGGTTTCATACCCCCGGCTCCCTCGATTTGTGTTAAGGAGGACACCCCCCATGCGTCGGAGCAAATCCGAAATCGATCTGCACTTTGTCTGGGCGACTTATCGCCGAATGCCCCTTATTGCTCCCGACTGGGAACAGCCCCTTTACGCCTGCATTCTGGCCGAAGCCAAACGTCAGGGCTGTGAAGTTCTGGCGCTCGGCGGAATGCCCGATCATATTCACCTTGCGCTGGCAATGCCGACCAAGCAATCCCCGGCGGCAGTGATGCGCTGTATCAAAGGCGTTTCTTCCACCTTTGTGCGGCAGCGCCTCGCGGGCGGTGAGTTCTTCGGCTGGCAGGACGGCTACGGGGTCTTCAGCTTTTACCGCGCCCATCGCGCCTCGGTGATCGGCTATATTCAGCGTCAAAAGCAGCATCACGCAGAGGGGACATCTCGGCTTGGCTGGGAAGAGGTGGATGAGGAACGGCCTGATGTGCCGCAAGCGGAGTCTGAGGAGGCAATAAAAGCTGAGGAGTCAATGAAGTCGGGGGTATAAAACCCCCGGCAGGGAAGTTCAGCCGCCCTCCGGGCGGAAGAGTCTATTTCTGTTATCCTTAGCCCGGCAGGGCGTCTGCTTTCGATGCCGGGAGTTTTATACCCCCGGCTTCATTGACTCATGGCGTCTTCGGCGTCAGCAGGACTGCATAAACGTCCGGTCCCGCCGAGCGTGGGCTGTCACTGATAGCAAGGGCCACAATCTGGCCCCAGTTGTTGATCGCGCAGGCGCTTTGCAGCCGCCACGGGCTATCTTTGGGCAGACATTGCTGCAAGTCATACATCTTGCCCCGTTGCCACAGGAAAGCGCGGGAAGATATGTTATAGTGGTGCGATGTGTCCCCGGCTTTGCGGGGCGGCAGCCATGTCATTTTCTTGAGCATTTCCGGCGAGATCGGCTGAATGCTCCGCGCCCCGCCGACCACCTGCCCGGCATCGTTGAGGCCGTTGGCCGAGGTATACTCATAGCCCGCCAGCGTGCCCAAATCCTGCATTGTGCCGCCCTCCCAGACAAACGCATGGCCGCGCTCGCCGGGGGCAAACGGCGATACGCCGATCTCCTCCCGCCGGTAGAGCCTGCCGATAACCATGCCGCGCTCGTTCAGCCCCGTCGCCTCGCTTTCGGGATAGCCGGGCAGAAGGCCCAGCCCCTGCGGCGCTCCCCCCGCCCACAACACCGCCTGCCCCTGCGACTGCCCCGCCACCGCGCCTGCGCTGTTAATCGCCGCCGCGCTGCATTCCGGCTGTCCTGCGCCCGCCAGCGGCTTCAGCGCGGTGAGCGCCCCGCCCCGCGCCACAAACGCCTGCTCCGCACCTTGCTTGATGCTGGCATTCAGCACCACATCCCCCGCATTGTTCAGGCCCGTCAGCCCATACAGGCTGTACCCCGCCGCCGTTAGCTGCTGGAACGCAGGCGTCGTGCGAAACGGCGTCAGCGCCTCGCGGGTCCCCACATACCACGTCTGCCCCGTCTTCTCCGACTGCCGCCCGATGATCTGCCCCGTGTCACTGAACCCGTCGAAGCGGAAGTAGCCCGGTCCCGGTGCGGCTTTTACCAAAAGACGCGGCTGACCGGGCGGCATCATAAACGCTTGCAGCGGCCAGAGGCGCCGGGGCTTCGGCTCGTAGACCTGTCCCGCCACTGTTCCGGTGTTGGTCAGAAAGTATTGGGGGGACAACTCGGCGCTTGGCCCAATTTCAGTCACCTCGTAACGCAGCGTCTTCACATCCCCCGGAGGCGGGACCACCGCCTGTGCCCGCGCTTCGGGCTTGAGAGCGGCAAGTGTCCCCACGCCGAGCGCGGCAATGAACAGAGAACCAACCACGGCACGGCGTGTCAGCGTCCGCCGGTTGGCGTTCGGTTTGAGTATCATGTGGAGCCTGCTTTCGACCTGCGCCGTCCGTGCCATCGGCAGGGCAGCCCACAGAATGAAGTCGTGCGCGGCGTGTTTACAAGACATGAGGGGGGTTCCCTTTGCGAAGCGAGGCGGTCAGTAATCCAGATTTGCCCCGAAGTCGGGCGTCTTGCCTGCCTGCACCTCGGAGCGCCATACGGCCAATTTCGAGTCCTTCCAGAACTTGGCGCACTCGTCAAAATAAGTCAGTACCACGTCGTGCTGCCCGGCGCGAAGCAGGTCTTGGGCAAGGCTCATGTTGGGGCCAAAGCTGTCCAAAGTAGAAGAGCCGGAAATACGCCCCATTGCCAAAAGATGCGCTTTGGCGCTTGCCGCGTCGCCATCTTTCAGCGCGAGACGGCCAAGAACCAGATTGCCATAATGGGTGGCTTCATCCCCCTGATTGAAATAATCTTTGGAGGCAGATTGCGCGAATTTCTGGGCGACCGCCAGCAAATCATTTGCGTAGTTCCGTGCTTTGTCGTCATCTCCTGCCGCATAGGCCATGACAGCACACTCTTTAGAAAAACTGCCTGCCATAGCTGGGTTAGTCGCAAGGCGGGAGGCATTCTCGTATTCCACGAGGGAAGCCTGCGCCAATGCTTGTTGCTGTTCCGCAGAAAGCGCAGGCTTCCTCCAGTCTGGAGGATGCGATTGCAGGGCGTAAAGCTCTCCCAATCGGCGCGGCCATTCCGGGTTTTTTGGCTCTAACCCCTGCGCCTGTCTCAGCAGCCGCTCCGAAGTTGAGTTGTCGGACAGGTTGCAGAAACTAGCAGCCTTGCCTAAAATAGTAGTGTTTGCCGGATGCATGGCTACCTGCTCTAGCCACAAAGACTTCCCCTGTCCAAAGCCTTCCGGGTTGTAGCGTTTCAGAAGCCAGGTGTCCACCTCTCCGCAGAGAACGGATTCCGGGTGGGTGCGGATGAACCAGAACACCTGCTGCTCGTAAGGGACTACTTGCGCGTGGGGCAGAAAGCGCTTTCTGCCGTAATAACCAAGCAGCAGAATATGAGCCTTGTAATCCTCCGGGCGGGCGGCCAGGATTTTCTCCTGCTGCGCCGCCGCTTGGGGCGTCAGGGAGCCGCCTTCGCCCACAAGTGTCATCGCGTCAAACTCGCCCGGCACGGCGCTGACCGCCGACACCCGCGCTGTGGCTTTGGACATTAGCCGTTTAGGCGCGGGCCGTCTGGCCGAAGGCTTGGGCGCGGCCTGTGCGGCAGGCCGGAGCGCAGCGAGTGTGCCGACGCCGAGGGCGGCGGCAATCAGTGAGACAAAGATGGTGCGGCGCGTTGCGGCGCGGCGGTTTTGGGTGGGGTTCAGCATCTGAGTAATCCTTCCTTCGACGTGAGCGGTGCGGGCCATGCCGATGGCTCCGGTGGAGGTGGAGGGCGCGGCGGGGGACAGGGCGCGGGCGATGTCCAAAAGGTGACGGGCGTAGTCGGGGGCGGGGACGCCGCAGGACAGGACAAGGTCGTCGCAGGCCAGCTCGCTTTCGCCCCGCAGGCGGCGGGCGGTGAGCCAGACTAGCGGGTGGAACCAGTACAGGGCGCAGGCGAGATCGGCCAGCCGGTGCGCGGCCCAGTCGCGGCGGCGGATGTGGGCCAGCTCATGCAGCAGCACCGCCCGCAGGCGGCCGTCCGGCCAGGCGCTCGCGGCGTCGGGCAGCAGGACGACGGGGCGGCGCAGGCCCCAGGTGATCGGCACAGGCACGTCGCCCCGGCGGATGGCGGGGACGCGAGGGAGACCCAGTGCGGCGGCGCAGTCGGCGGCGAGGGTCAGCACGGCGGGAGACGCTTCGGGACGGCTGGATTTGCCCAGATTCCCAATGCCCCACAGGCCGAGCAGAGGGCGAACGGAGGCGGCGAGGACGCCGAGCAGATAAAGGGCGAGGAGGGATCGCCCCCCGGCCCCCAATTCTGGGGGAGCCAGAGAGGAACGTGCCAGAACAGGGGTAGGGGCAGCGGCTTGTCCCTGCCCGGCGTGGGAAGAGGGCAAAAAGGCCGGGCGGGCAGAAAGAGGGCGGGGGGACCCCGCCCCTACATCGTCCGCTCCGGCTCCCTCTCCTTGCGGAAGGAGAGGGCGGGGGGTGAGGTGCGCCGGGGGCTGCGGCAGAGGCGTCAGCACGGACACCGGCAGGGAAAATGGCGTCTGCGAGAACAGCGGCAGGGCCAGCAGGGCGCACAGGGTCAAGAGGCAGACCAGATGCCGGGAGGCCGCTGAGGCGCGGCGTTGGGCCAGCAGGGTCAGCCCCGCCAGCGCAAACACGGCCAGGCTTTTAATCAGCAGCAGGAGCAGGGACAGCAGCAGGGGTGTCATTGAGACTCTCCTTTAGACTTAGCGGCGTCAATTAAAGCTAAAAGTCGGGCGTGCTGGGCGTCGGACAGCGGCGCGTCCGTGGCGGACAGGAGGGCGGCGACAGTCTGCTCCACGGACCCGGCAAAGAAGGTCTGCATGACCTGCGCGACCGCCGACCGGGCGGCGGCGGGCCGGGCGCGGGTGGGGCGGTAGACATAGCGTGGGCCGTCTTTGGCGTGGGTGACGTGGCCTTTGCTCTCCAGAATGCCCAGCAGGGCGCGGACGGAGGAGTACGAAGGCGGGTCCGGCAGCGCGGCCAGCACGTCGGCGGCGGTCGCCTGCTCCTGCTGGTACAAGATGTCCATAATCTGCCGCTCCCGGCGGCTGAGGGCGGGGCTAATGCTCATGCTAATAATTTAGCACAAAGAAAGTGTCCTGTCAAGCCATTTGCTAAAAAATTAGCATAAATGTTTCGGGGGCAGAAAAAGAGGGCGGGGAAACCCCGCCCCTACGGCCCCGCTTTGGCCGCCGACAAGCTAGGAAGCGGCGGTTTGGGGAACGCAAAAACGCCCGCGCCTGATTCGTCGCCGGGCGGCAGGCGGCGCAGCAGAGCCATATCTGCGGCTCGCTCCGCGTCCGTGTCGTACTAACATTTCACCACGGTTTCTTCGAGTTCATTCACCACCAAAAGCAGTGGGGTCTGTCCCAACTCGGCGGACCAGACTTGCCACAGGCCAAAGCCGCACACCGGCTGCAAATCCGTGAAAAACCTGTCGGCAAACCATTGGTACGGCATCGCTGTCGTCTGCATCATTGTTTTCCCTCACGGCTTACGTCCTTAGTCGGAGCAGGACCGCATCCCTTCGGCCCATTCCAGCGCCTCCGCCTGCCGCTTCTCCTCTGCCGCCCGTGCGAGGTTTTCTTCAACGGCTTCCAGCACGTACTGCTCCGGCTCCAAGCCTTCCCGTGCGGCTGCTTCCCGAACCTGCGTTTCCACCTCCGGGGCCATATCAAGTGTGAATGTCATAATTTTGCCTTTCCTGTGCCAGCAGTTCTCAGAGGCTCAATACGGCGCAGCAGGAACGAGCCGTTGCCCAGAGCGCGGGACGGCATTCCGTCATGGTAGCCGGTGCAAAGGATGTCACCCCGGTCGTTGATGGCAACGGCAGTATTAAGCCGCCAGCCTTTGGGAACCAGCGTCTGCAAATCCTGCATTTTGCCGTTCTCCCAGAGAAAAACGCCGCTGCTTAAACTGCCGCCGGTCAGCGAGTAGGCACCATCACTGTACATCTTGATATTATACGAGTTGCCTACAATCTGCCCGGCGCTGTTGATGCCAGTCGGCTCTGTGTACTGACAGCCGGGCAGGCCGCCGATGTCGATTAGTTTGCCGTCGTGCCATAGAAAACCATGCACGCGCACCGCTCCGATGTCCGGCTTGGCCTCGTTCTCGGTTTTGCGGGACATCGTTCCAACCACATCGCCCGCATCGTTCAGCGCGTTTGCTGACGACCCGCCGTCATAGCCGGGCAGTACGCCCAGATCGGTCATCACGCCCTGACGCCACAGAAACGCATGATAGGGGTAGCTGTCCGGCGGCTCTGGCGTAACCTGGCTGACGCCCGCCGCCATGCCAGAGGGACTGAGTGCCCGCACATGAACTGAGGCAAATCGCGCCTCGAAATCGCGCAACGGCAGATGCCCCAAATCTGTTGCCGTCCCGTGGTCTGTTACAAACGCCCGCTCAGGCCGGAAATTTTTCGTCTGCGTGTTGAAGGCTACCTGCCCGGCATTGTTGATCGCCTCGCCGCCGATAAACCCCATTGTCTGCGTTCCCGGCGGCGGTGCGATCAGGTGCATTCCAGTGGCATCGACAATGAACAGCCGCGCCGCGAGCGAATCGCCGGGGGCGGAGGTGATTATCTGCCCGCTGTCGTTGATGCCTTGCGCCCCTTTGAGCTGCTGAGACGGCGTGCTGAGCAGATGAATATGCCCTTCGGCGTCCCATCGAACTGCCTGAAACCGCCCATGCACCCCGGCCTCCCCCACGCACTCGCCTTTGTTGTTGAGGGCACGCGGGTCGCTGCTCGACGTTTCTTCCGTCTCCACGCCCGGCAGAGACAGCAGGGGAACCACCGTGTAAAGCGGGCTTGGGACGCTTGCCGCCGGGTCCGGGGCGCAGCGCCCCGCCGAAGCGCCCAGCAGGCTGAGGGACAGGGCAGTGAACACAGAAGGTGTGAGTTTCATCGCGGTCTCCTTTTAGGAATGCGCCGTGGCGTCTGCCTGCTATTCTACCCCGTTCCGCCCCCAGCCATCTCTAATCCGTCAATCTCCAAAATATCTGCCACGTCTGCCAGCGTGTCTATCACGAACTCCGGGCGGCGGTCCATCTCGTCCGGCCAGGGCTGATCGCGGTGCAACCAGGCGGCGGCCATGCCCACGGCCTGTGTGCCGCCAACATCGGCGGCGGGGTTGTCGCCGACAAAGAGGATATGGCCGGGGGCGATGCCGAGGTGCGCGGCGGCGGCGCGGAAGATCGCCGGGTCGGGCTTTTTGGTGCCGAAATCTTCCGAGACAAACAGGCAGTCGGTGCGGGCGGAAAGTCCCAGGGCGTCTAGCTTGCGCCACTGCCGGTGGGAGCCGTTGGTGACAACGCCGAACGGAAGGCTGGCCGCAGCGAGGGCGTCTAATAATCTCTCGGTGGCGGATTCGGGGCGGACATGGGTGAGGAACTCGGCGAAGAAGGTTTCCAGCGAGCGGGCCGGGGAGCCGGGCAGGGCGGGGTAGTCGGCGTGGAGGCGCTCGAAGATGGCCTGCTTGGAGCCGTAGCCGTTCAGGTCCAGCGAGTGAATGAGGGCGCGGACGGAAGCCGCTTCGACAGGGTCGGAGAGCCGCAGGGTATCTGCAAGGTAGCCGTCGGTCCAGCGGGCGAATGCCGCCCGGCGGCTGTACAGGGTGTCGTCGAGGTCGAACAGGACGGCCTGAAAGCGGCGGCTCATAAGTCTGTCCTCGGACGCAGGGCGAGGTGGGCAAGCATCGAAATGCCGCAGGGCAGTGCGCCGTCGGAGAAGTTGTAGGTCGGCGTGTGCAGGGCGCTGACTTCCGTGCCGACGCCGAGGCGGAACATGACGCCGGGGATGTGGAGTAAATAGTAGGCAAAGTCTTCCGCCCCCATCGTGGGCGACTCCAAAAACGTCACGTTCTCGGGGCCGAGCAAGTCCCACCCGACGGCCTCCACTTCGGCGTTCAGGCGGGCGTCGTTGACGACCACGGGCGGGCCGGGGTGGTAGGCAAACTCGGCCTTAGCGCGGAACGCCGCGCAGAGGCCGTGGGCGATACGCTCCATTTTGGCCGCCATCTCGGCCCGGACGGCGTTGGACAGGCAGCGCACCGTGCCGCTCAGTGTGGCCGTGCCGGGGATGACATTGTAGGCGGTCCCGGCGTGGAACTGGGTCACGGTGACCACCACCGAGTCCAGCGGGGACACTTCGCGGGAGGCCAGCGTCTGCCACGCGCTGATGATTTGTGCGCCGACCACAATCGGGTCCACCGTCAGGTGCGGGTAGGCCGCGTGCCCGCCTTTGCCCTTGATCGTCAGGTCAAAGCCGTCCGCGCTTGCCATCATCGGGCCGGGGCGGCAGCCGATCTGGCCGATGTCTAGCTGAGGCCAGCCATGCAGGGCATAGATCGCCTCGACGCCCTCTAAAACGCCTGCCTCCACCATCGCCTCCGCCCCGCCGACGGTCTCCTCGGCGGGCTGAAAGATCAGCTTCACCGGGCCGGGCAAGTGGTCCCGCATCTCGGCCAGCACCGCCGCCGTGCCCAGCAGCGTGGCCGTGTGCCCGTCGTGCCCGCAGGCGTGCATGACGCCGGGACACTTGGACGCATAGGGCAGGCCGCTGTCTTCGGCAATCGGCAGGGCGTCCATGTCCGCCCGCAGCGCGATTGTCGGCCCAGGCTTGTCCCCGCCCAGAAGGCCCGTGACCCCGTGCCCGGCTAGTTCCGTCTGAATATCTTCCACCCCCAGCGCCCGCAGCCGCTCGGCGACATAGGCCCCCGTCTGCTGCTCCGACCCGCTGAGTTCGGGGTTTTGGTGCAGGTGGTGGCGTGTTTGGGTGACTTCGGGTAGAATACGCTCAATTATTTGCTGGATATGTGCCGCGATGGCGATGTTTGTGTCAGTGTCTTGCATGAAGGCTACTTCGCCGCCGGGCGGGCGGGTTCCTGCAAAGCGGCCCCCCCGCCCCCAATAATGGGGGAGCAATACAGAGAGCGTAGGGGCGGGGTCCCCCCGCCCTCCTATGGCTTGCCGCTACAAGAGAAGAACAGGGCGGGGGGACCCCGCCCCTACGGGTATTCAGAAAGTCATAACAAACCGATGTCCCTCCCTCTTGCCATCTATTACGAACACCCCGACTGGTTCCGGCCCCTGTTTGCCGAACTCGACCGGCGCGGCACGCCCTACGTCGCCCTCGATGCCCGGCGGCATTCCTACGACCCCGGCCAGACGGAGCGCGAGTACGCCGCGCTCTTTAACCGCATGAGTCCGTCGGCCTACCTGCGCTCCGCCCACCCTGGTATCTTTTACACGCAGGGCTTTCTCGCCCACTTGGAGCGGCTGGGCACGCGGGTCATCAACGGGCGGGCGGCGTTCACCACGGAAACCTCCAAAGCCCTCCAATTAACCCTGCTGCAATCGCTGGGCCTGCCGTACCCCAAAACGCGCATCATCGCGGACCCGGCAGCCGCCCCCCACGCCGCCGACGGCCTGCGCTTTCCGGTGGTGGTCAAGGCCAACATCGGCGGCAGCGGCGCGGGGATTGTGCGCTACAACTCGTTGGAAGAGCTGGCGTTGGCGGCGGCGGCGGGGGAGCTGGACATGGGCATCGACGGCACGGCGCTGGTGCAGGAGTTTGTCCCGGCGCAAGGCGGGCGCATCACGCGGGTGGAAACTCTGGGCGGCAAGTACCTGTATGCCATCCATGTGTATGCGCCCGGTGACAGCTTCAACCTCTGCCCCGCCGACATCTGCCAGACCGTCGGCGGCGAAGCGCTAACACGCGGCGCGGCCCCCGCCGATGCCCCCCAAAACAAAATGCGCGTCGAAGCCTGCACCCCGCCCGCCGAAGTCATCAGCGCCGTCGAGCGTATCATGCAGTCTGCCGGGATTGACGTCGGCGGCATTGAGTACATGATCGACGACCGCGACGGCTCGCTGCTCTACTACGACATCAACGCCCTGTCCAACTTCGTCGCCGACGCCCCCCGCGTCGTCGGCTTCGACCCCTTCGCCAAGTTGGCCGACTATCTGGAAGCGGCGCTGTCGCAGGCGGCGCAGTGAAACTTATCCGTACAGAAGAGGTAAATAACATGGCTGCCAATCACGTTGAGTTGACTGTTTTTCTAAAGAGCCTCCGAAGCCGCACGAATTGGATTTTAGCTCTGTTGATTTTTATCACTCTTGCCTCCGCTCCCGTCTTCGCGGATTCTTTGCCGGGGAATGACAAAGCCACAAACGAAGTGAACGCTCATCTTTCTTTGGGAGTTGATTATGCCCAGCAGGGCAACCTGAATCAATCTATTGCTGAGTTTACAGAAGCACTCAAACTGAACCCAACGTCGGCTTTTGCCTATTACTGGCGCGGGCTGGTGTCCTACAAAAACAACGATTATGAGAAGGCCATTTCCGATGCGACGCAGGCAATCGCTCTCAACCCAAAATATGCGGAGGCACTTTGCGTTCGGGCGGCGGCTTACAATGGAAAAGGAAGCTATCTGTTAGCGATTGCCGACTGCAATCAAGCACTCACGCTGAAGCCCAACAATTCGGAGACTTACAACACGCGAGGATGGGCATATCTGGGCACCGGCAACTTCAAGCAAGCAATCAACGATTGTACGAAGGCAATTCTATTAAATCCGAAAAATGCAGCGGCTTTTACTACACGAGCAGCGAGCTATGGGCGAACCAAAGAATTCAGCAAAGCGATTGCCGACGCTTCTCGTGCGATTGAACTCGCCCCTCAAATAACCGAAGCCTATGTGTGTCGAGGGAGTGCGTATATGTCTGACGGGAAATATAAAGAGGCGAAGGCGGACTACACAAAAGCCATCAGCATCAATGCAAACGATGCCATTGCCTACATTGGGCTGGCGGGTCTTTATGTCGCTCAGAAAGATTACGACCATGCCATCGACAGTTATACAATGGCCTTGACGTTTCGGTCAAGCAGCGCAGAGGCATACTTTGGCCGTGGCTATGCCTATAATCAAAAGACGAATAGCGATCATGCCATTGCTGATCTGACGGAGGCCATCGGCCTGAACCCGGCTTATGTGGATGCCTACGTGCTTCGAGCCAACATTTACGACCGTAAAGGTGACACTATTCAGGCAAATGCAGATCGCGTAAAAGCACAAAGTTTGCGATAGCATTCCGAAATACTTGTCTGCCCTTTTTGGGAGAAATGGGTGCAAGTCACACAAATTGGCAGCGGATTGTTCGCCAATTTAGCGTACTATCTGGAAGCGGCGACGGTGCAGGCGGCGTAGGGCAATTTTCCGGTGGAGACAGTTATGAGTTATGACATTTCAATTGTCCATTCTTCAGTTAAGCAAAAGGTTGAAGCGGGCGAGGAACTCGATGCATTTGAGCATCAGCCTCTTGAAGAGGACGAAATAAAAGCGTTTCTTGACCGTCTTCCGGGATATGGCTACCAGCTTGAATTGGAGACACCTGAAATAAAAAGCTTCGTTAAGCAAGTCATGGCCTGCCCGATACAAGTCACGGTGTTTGATACAGAAATCTCTTTCTCCGTGCCTTATTGGGAGAACGCTGAACAAGCAATCTTTGAAGCCCTGCAAGATGCTTCCGAGATGTGCGACTCCGGGAAATTGGCTCTCTATGACCCGCAAACAGGCGAATGGCCGTTGGATGCTTTGGATAGTTGATTTTAGCTGATGTCGCGTAGCCTTTGCCCCCGGAATGAATTCCGAGGCTATAGAGAGCAAATGTCCCCCTTCGTGGACATAGGAAAAGCTAAACATTGTAAGGGGGCAGGACATGGACAGATTGTGGGGTCTTTTTCTGCTGAATGTCTGGCTGGTCGTGATGGTTTATAGCTGGCTCAAGAACAGAAACGGCGAACTGGATAAACAAAATTATCGTTTTTGGCAGGGGATACTTGAGGGGCAAAGCGAAGAGGGTTTTCTTCGCCAGCGTCGTATCCTCCATCGTCTGGGATTGCCCTTTGTTGTTGGTTTCTATGTTTTTGGTACATTGGGAGTTTTGGGCCTCATCTGAACAAAATTCAGGCATAGTGACAGGAGAGAAAAATGCTTGACCCTAACGCGGTCGGACTTGGTTTGTTCTTTGGCATTACCTTGATTGTGGCTGTTGTTGCTTCCCGGATGTTGAACGGTAAAATTCCTAGTGCCGACCTTAGAGGAAGCGAAATCGTGTTCCGTACCCCCCGTGTTCCACTCGTGACAATGGTGGTGACCCTTATGTTGCTTCCTGCGTCTGGCGCATATGTCTTGCCAGGACAGATAGCGAGTATCCTCGCGGAGCATGACAGTTTGGCTGTGACGCTAGGATGGTTGGCAGCAATTACAATGTTTTTTGTGGGTCTGCCTCTGCTGTTTGTCGCTGTGCTATTGGGAGGGCTGCCGGGGCCACAGGAGTTGCGCCTGGACAAAAACCAGCGAACTTATCGGCTGCGATCTGGTACGTTTCTGAAACGTCAGTTTCGGTCTGGTTCCTGGGAGGACATCAAAGGCATCTACGTGAAAGAAATTAGCGTTAAGGGGAGCAGCAGCTATGGCGTATACGTCGCCTGGCGTCAAGGGCTGTCGGGCGGGCCATTTCTAGCCTTAACGGGAGAACGAGACCAAGCCGAAAGGCAGGCAGAAAAGATAGCCCAAGAAATAGGCTGGCAAGTTGTCGGCCCGCCAACAGTTTGAGGAGAAAATGAATGCGTTATGGCTACTGGCTGCCCGTGTTTGGGGGGTGGCTGCGGAATGTGGACGATGAGGGCATGGCGGCGACGTGGGAGTATGCCAAGCGATTGGCCGTGCGGGCGGAGGAAATCGGGTTTGATTTGACCCTGATTGCCGAGCTGAACCTCAATGACATCAAGGGCATGGACGCGCCCTGCCTGGATGCGTGGTCGACCGCCGCCGCGCTGGCGGCGGTGACAAAGACGCAGGAGCTGATGGTGGCGGTCCGGCCCGCCTACCACGCCCCCGCGCTGCTGGCGAAGCAGGCGGCGAACATCGACCACATCAGCGGCGGGCGGCTGTCGCTGAACGTGGTGTCGTCGTGGTGGGCCGAGGAGGCCCGGCAGTACGGGGTGGAGTTTGACGAACACGGCAGCCGCTACGCCCGCACGGAAGAATGGCTGGCGGTGGTCAACGGCCTGTGGACACAGGAGAAGTTCACCCATGCGGGGCCGCTATACTCGGTGCAGGACGCCGTGCTGTCGCCGAAGCCCGTCTCCAAACCGCGCCCGACGCTCTATGCGGGCGGCGAGTCCGAGGCGGCCAAAGAGCTGATTGCGCGGACGTGCGATGCCTATGTCATGCACGGCGACCCGCCCGAGCGGGTAGGGGAGAAGGTCGCGGATTTGTCGGCCCGCCGGGAGCGTCTGGGCCTTGCGCCGATGACGTTCGGTGTGGCGGGCTATGCGATTGTCCGGGACACCGACGCCGAGGCGGAAGCGGAGCGGGCGCGGATCACGGACGTGCGGCAAAGCGCGGCGGGCTACGACAATTATCAGCAGTGGCTTTCGGGAACGCAGCTAGAGCAGCAGGTCTCTTTAGAAGATTACTCGGTCTCCAACCGGGGCCTCCGGGCGGGTTTGGTCGGCACACCGGAGAGAGTCCAGGCGCAGGTAGCGGCGTTCGAGGCGGTCGGCGTAGATTTATTGCTGCTGCAATTCAGCCCGCAATTAGAAGAAATGGAGCGGTTCGGGGCGGCGGTGATTGGGGGGTAGGGGCGGGGTCCCCCCGCCCTCCTCTCCTGCTCTCGCCGCAAGGCACAGGATAAGGACACAGAATAAAAGGGCGGGGGGACCCCGCCCCTACGGTTTCTGCTTGGCTTACGGCGTAAAGAACTTGTCCGGCGGCGTTTGGCCGGTGTAGAACTGGTCCAAACGCAGGGACTTGACATGGCCGTCCATGAACGCCACGTTGGCCTGACCGAAGTGCCGGGCGGCGGGGCGGGCGTCGGCGTCGTCGTTGAGGACGCTGTCCGGGGCAATCAGCTTGTAGGCTTCCGCACGCGGGGTCTTTAAATCGTCGCCGGTCCCGATTTCGCCGAGCATCAGCGTGTCCGCCGGGGTCTGAATCGCGGCGAGGCTTTGAATAGGCGGGTGGTCGTCATCGCCGAGGTCCACAAAGACTTTCTCGTTCAGGCCATACGAATTGTTGATGTCCGTGCTGTCCGACGGGCACAGGCGAATTTGGCTGTTCTTGACATACGGGCTGATCAAATCCGGCCACAAAATCACTTTGTCGTCGTCAGCGGGGAACGCCGGGTCGGGCGAGGCGGACGGCGGCAGAAGCTCGTCGCTATCTTGGGTATACAGGGTGACACCAAGCGCAAGCTGCTTTTCGTTGGACGCGCAGGAAGTGCGCCGGGCATTCTCGCGCACTTTCTGGAACACAGGGAAAAGTATCGCGGCGAGAATGGCTATGATGGCGATGACGACGAGCAGCTCAATCAGCGTGAATGCTTGCGCGGAGGCTTTTTGGGAACGGGGCATAGCTTGATTATACCCGATGTCAGGAAGCGAGAGAGAAGACGAGGGGTTTTCAACCCCTCGTTCCAATAGCTTGCGGCCTCACCTTTTATCTGGAAACAAACCATGACCTACCTATTGTTGCCCGGACGGCAGATTGTCAACACGCGCTATCAGGACGAATATCTGGACCGCATTCTGGGGCGGGACTTAGCGGCCCTCCCGGAAATGCTCGGCGATGCGCCGTCGGGGAAGGCCACGACACTGGTATTCGCGGTGACTTCGGCCAACCGCAGCGACAGCCGGTACAACCCGCTGCCGCTTGAAATCCGGGCGATTCTCGTCTACGAGTTCGCCCGGCGGCTCAAGGCCGACTTCGGTGTCAGCTTTCATATTGTCGGCGTGCCCCACGCGCCGCCGTCGGACGACTTCCCCAACCGCGTCCTGAAAGAGCTGGCCGCGCAGACCGAGGGGCGCTTGACTCTCACGCCTGCCGACACGGTGGTCTTCACGTCCACCGTGCCGCTGATTAACGCCTGGCGGGCGCTCGGCTTTGCCGTCCTGCCCGGCGAATATGACCCCAAAGCCAAGCGGCTCACGGAGATGGTCCCGACTCAAATTGTGACGCAGGTGGGCGAGGGCGTCCTGCCGCTGGAAGAGATCGCGCTGTCCAAAGCCACCCGCGCCGTGTTCCGGGACTTTCCCGATGCCGTGGCCCAGATCCGCCGCCTGTACCATGACCCGATTTTGACCGAGCAGGGGGACCTCACCGAGACGCGCAACTACCGCACGTACACGCAGGCGATGAATGACGCCATTGACTTGAAGTACGCCGAAGTCAGGCCGTTCCTGCACGGCGGCAAGATCGTCGACGAAGGCTGCGCCGACGGGGCGCTTTTGGAGCGCGTGGCGCGGGACTTCCCGGACAGCGACCTGGTGGGCGTGGACCTGTCCGCCGAGATGCTGGCGCGGGGCCGGGAAGCGCAGCGGGCGGGGGCCTTCGGCGGGGCGTTCGTGTTCTTCAAGCAGCAGAACCTGATGTCGCCGGTCACCGACGCGCAGGCGGGTCAGGCCGACACCATCATCTGCAACTCCACGCTGCATGAGCTGTGGAGCTACGGCGAGGGTGACGAAACCGTGCGGGCGTACCTGCGCGGCAAAGTCCGTCAGCTTCGCCCCGGCGGGCGTCTGGTGGTGCGCGACGTGGTCGGCCCCGAGGGCAAAGACGCGCCTGTGCTTTTGAAGTGCCGCGCTGACGACGGCCTGCCCGATGGCGACGGCGCTGCTGACGTGTCTGAATTATCCACGCTCTCCCGCTTCCGCCGCTTTCAGCGCGACTTCCGCCCCGGCGAGGCGCACCCCGTCGCCGCCACGGTGACCGCCAACGGCACCGACTGCCTGCGCCTGCCGCTCGGCTACGCGATGGAGTTTATCGCCAAGATGGACTATGTGGACAACTGGCTCTCCGAGATGCACGAAGCCTTCTGCTTCTGGAGCTTCGCCGACTGGGAGCGCGAGCTTGAAGACGCGGGCCTGTCTCTCCTTCCCGGCTCCCATGCCTATGTCAACAAGTGGCGCGTGACACATTCGTTCACGCCCCGCGTGGCCTTGTTTGACTTGGACGGCACGCCGCGCCCGTTCCCGGTGACGAACATGATTCTGGCGGCGGAAAAGCGGCAAGCCAAATGACACACGCGAAGGGTTAAATGCGAGGGGCCAAAATGCGAGGGGTTAAAACCCCTCGCTGGAAGGCGCTTCGCGCCGGGCGGCCCATCGGATAAACAAATAAATCCTACCGTTTACTATTCTTTGGCCTCCCGGCGTCCGCGCCTCCTAGCGAGGGGTTTTAACCCCTCGTTCTTATCCCGCTCCTATCAACGAGGCCCAAAATACCAACAGAAGCTAATACCCAAAGCGCCGTTCACGCTGAATACACCACCCGGCTCGCCCGTCACAGCGCGGCGCGGGACACGCTGGCCCAGCAGGACAGCAAGCTGGCCGACATCCGGCTCTACATCGTCGTCGCAGCAGGCATAAGCGCGTGGCTGGCGTGGGGCCGGCACTGGTTCTCGCCCTGGCTTTTAGTGGTGTTCCCGCTGGCGTTTGTGGCGCTGGCAATCCGGCATGAGCGCGTGGCGGCGCGGCTGGCACTCGCCCGCCGCCGGACGGCCTTTTATGAGCGCGGGCTGGCGCGGCTCGAAGGCCGCTGGGCCGGGGCGGGCGTCTCCGGCGAGCGGTTTCTGAACCCCGAACACCCCTACGCCGCCGACTTGGACATTTTCGGCAGCGGGTCGCTCTTTGAGCTTCTCTGCACGGCCCGGACGCGGCTGGGCGAAGACTGCCTCGCGGGCTGGCTGCTGGCCCCCGCCTTGCCCGAAGCCATCCGGGCGCGGCAGGCGGCGGTGCGCGAGCTGGCCCCCCATCTCGATGCCCGCGAGGCGCTGGCGGTGCGCGGCGACGACGGGCCGGGCAAATTGCAGCCGGAAACGCTGGCCCGCTGGGGCGATGCGCCCGTCTTGCTCAACGAACCCTGGCGACGTGGAGCCGCGCCGCTGATAGCCGTGCTGGGCGTGGCCGCGCTGGTATTTTGGGCGCTTAGTCACGCTTGGGTTTTAGCCGCTCTCGTCGCCGTGCTGGTCCTCGTGTTTGAGTGGCCTTTGCGCTCGCGTGTGAGGCAGGTGCAGCGGGGGCTGGACGGCTCGTTGCGGGATTTGGGCCTGCTGTCGTCGCTGCTGGCAGATTTGGAGGGCGCGACGTTTACCGCGCCTCGATTAGTGGCCTTGCAGGCGTCACTGAGCGCGGGCGGCGAGCGGCCTTCGGCCCGAATTGGCCGCTTGCAAACCATTGCGGGGCTGCTGGAAGTGCCCAAGAACCCAATCCTGTCGCTGCCTGCCGCCGCGCTTCTGTGGACAACGCAATGTGCCTTTGCCGCCGAAGCGTGGCGGGCGGTGAATGGCCCGTCGCTGCGGCGGTGGATTGACGCCGTGGGCGAATACGAGGCGCTGACCGCACTAGCCGGGTATGCCTATGAGCATCCCGAAGATGCGTTTCCCGAGATGGCCGACACGGGGGCGTGCTTTGAGGCCGTCGGCCTGAGTCATCCCCTGCTGCCGCCGGAGGCCGCTGTCCGCAACGCTGTCAGCCTGGGCGGGGCCGCGCCGGGTTTGTTATTGGTCAGCGGCTCCAATATGTCCGGCAAAAGCACGCTGCTTCGGGCGATTGGCGTGGCTGCCGTGCTGGCACAGGCCGGCGCTCCGGTGCGGGCGCGTGCCCTGAACTTGTCCCCGCTGTCCGTGGGGGCGTCGCTGCGAACGCAGGACTCGCTGGGCGGCGGCATTTCGCGCTTTTATGCGGAGATATTGCGCCTGCGTCAGATTGTGGATATTGGCAGCGCGGACGGCCCCCCGCTGCTGTTTTTGATTGACGAAATCCTGCACGGCACGAACTCGCATGACCGGCGGCTGGGCACGGAAGCTATCGCCCGCGCCCTGGTGCGGTCGGGGGCGGTCGGGTTGATTACAACGCACGACCTGGCGCTGGCGGCGCTCACCGAAGACCCGGCGCTTGCGGCGGCGAATGTCCATTTTGAGGATCAAATGACCGAAGGCCGCATGAGCTTTGACTACCACCTGCGCCCCGGCATCGTGACCGGAAGCAACGCAATCGCCCTGATGCGGGCCGTGGGTCTGGACGTGTAGGGGCGTGATTTATCGCGCCCTCTTCTCCTCTCCGGTCTTAATCCTATCCTGTTCCCCCATTATTGGGGGCTAGGGGGCCTCCTCCGGTTGACAACACCCCCCTTCGCCCGCCATACTAAACCTACTGATGCTGACTTCTACGTTTATTCATGCCCCCGGTGTCGGCCCCGCGACGGAGCAGTCGCTGTGGGCGCAGGGGGCGACCTCCTGGGATACCTACCTGGAACAAGCTGCGGCGCTGAAGCTGGCCCTGCGCCACAAAGAAGCGCTGGCGGAGACGGTGGAAGACAGCCTGGCGGCCCTCGCCGCAGGCCGCACGGATTACTTTGCCCGGAACCTGCCGAAGCGCGAACACTGGCGAGCGCTGTCGCACTTCCCGAAAATTGGCTTTTTAGACATTGAGACCGACGGCGGGATGTCCCCGGATTCGATTACGCTGATTGGCCTGTACGACGGCGACGAGACGCATTTTTATGTCAAAGGCGAGAACCTGGCGCAGTTTGCCTACGAAGCACAGGACTACGACGGCTTTGTGACGTTCTTCGGCACGGGTTTTGATGTGCCGTTCCTGAAGCGCCGCTTTCCGGTGCTGGAAAACGTCTTTGCGGACCGGCTGCACATTGATTTGTGTCCCCTGCTTAAAACGCTGGGACAAACCGGCGGCCTGAAGCGTATAGAGTCTCGGCTTGGCATCGCCCGCGTGCCCGAGGCCGACGGCCTGAGCGGCATGGACGCCGTGCGTCTGTGGCGGGCCTATCGCCGGGGCGGCCCGAATGCCGACGAGGCCCGCCGCCTGCTGCTGGCCTACAACAAAGAAGATGTCGTGAATATGCAGACGCTGCTAGACTACGCCCGCCCGCGCCTCGAAGCGCGTGCCGGGTACGGGGCAGCCCAAAGGAGAGAACTATGACACAGCAGGAAACCGGCGGCAGTGGAACCGGAGAGCCGACACTGACCGAAGAAGTACAGTCCGAACAAGTGACCCCCTCGGACAATGGCACAGAGAACCCGGCGACTTCTACCGATGCCGCGCCTATCTTGAACCGCGCCGAGCGCCGCGCTCAGGCGAAGGGCAAAAAGGGTCAGGCAGCCGGTCCCGGACAGGCAGGCAGCGCGGGCGCAGCACGCGGCCCGTCGGCCAAGCCGTCCGGGCAGGCCGGAGCCGTCCGCTTCCCGCGCACTGGTCACAAATAATTACAGCATTAGGAGAACCCCCCATGTCCCGCTTCTTTTTACCCCGCCTTTTGCCGGTGGCGGCTGGCCTGCTGCTTCTCGGCGGGCCGCTGGCCGCTGGCCCGGCTGACACGCCGCCCGCCGCGCCCGCTGAGACGCCGCCCGCCGCGCCCGCTGTGGACCCGCAGGTTCAAACGCTGCTGGACCAGACGGTGGCCGCGCAGCAGGCGCTGACCAATTTTTCCGCCACGCTGACCGTCGAGAACACCGGCGGGCCGGGCAAAGCCACGCCTTTGCAGACCATCCTGCTGTCGGTGGACAAAACCCTCGGCGCGAATGCCGCTGTGTCGGACACCACCGGGCCGCTGGCGCGGATTGTGTCCGACACCAAATCTGTGACCATTTATGATGTCCACGCCAAAAAGTACCAGAGCGAGACCCTGCCTGCCGGCAGCCCCGCCGCCGCTGTGGTTCTGGCTTCCACCCGCTCGCTGCTGGCCCAGATCATGGCCCGGCCCGAAGAGCTGAACCAGATCGCCGCCCAGAAGGGTGTCGCCGCCGCCCTCGGCACTCCCACCACCCTCAGCGGCGTGGCGGCAGACACGATGACCTTTACGCCCCCGGCGTCTCCCAGCGGCCAGAGCGTAATCACCTTTGCCGTCGGTCATGACGACCATCTGGTGCGTCAGGTGAGCATCACGATCACCCCGACGGGCGCGGACGCTGCCAAGCCCGTGACGCATACGGAGACCGTCACCACTCTGTCCACGACGCCCGCGCTGACCGCCGCCGATTTTGCCTTTACCCCGCCTGCCGGGGTGACCAAAGCCGTCGCGCAGGCCCAGCCGCCGATGCATGATCCGCGCCTTGTGCCCGGCGCACGGCCTTTTGCCCTCAAAGCCACCGACCTGGCTGGCAAGCCGATTTCGCTGGCACAATACAAGGGCAAAGTCGTTTTGATGGACTTCTGGGCGACCTGGTGCGGCCCGTGCGTGGGCGAGATGCCGAATGTCATCGCCAACTACAAAAAGTACCATGCCCAGGGCTTCGACATCGTCGGCGTCTCGCTCGACCAGGACAAAGGGGCGCTGACAAAGTACATCGCCGCCAACAAAATGCCGTGGCGTCAGATTTTCGACGGCAAAGGGTGGGGCAGCGCCGTCGGCAAGCAGTACGGCGTGCAGGCCATTCCCTTTGGCCTGCTGATTGGCCGCGACGGCAAAATTATCGCTTTGGAAGTGCGCGGCCCCGCGCTCGGCCCGGCGATTGCAAAGGCGCTGGCCGCCAAAGCGCCGCCCGCTGCCAAGCCCGCCAAGACGGCGTCGAAGTAAAAGCTAAACCTCCCCTGGCTTTAGAAAACCTCCCCCGGCCCCTCCTTCAGAGGGAAGCCAGAAGTAGGGGCGCGATTTATCGCGCCCTTCTTTCTTATCCTAGTTCTCCTACTCCTCTCTGAAGGAGGGGCCGGGGGAGGTTTTCTAAAGCCAGGGGAGGTTTTCTAAAGCGCGTCATTCGCAAAAAACTCAATTCGCTCCCCGTCCGGTCCGCAGACAAAGGCCAGCCGCACCGGCACACCGCCCAGGGAAACATCTTTAGGCGCGATGTCGTCCGTCGCCCCGGCCCCCAGGGCGCGGGCGTGTGCGGCGTCCACATCGGGCGTCCGCAGGGCAAAGTGAATCAGCCCCTGCGCCTGCGGGTCTACCGGGGCTGCGGGCGTCCCCCCCGCAAAGATTTCCAGATAATTGCCGTCGCCGGTGTCCAGCAGCACGCCCCGGTCGCTGCCTTCGCCCCAGCTGTGGGCCTGAACAAAGCCGAGGCCGTCCTCGTAAAAGCGCACGGTGGCATCGAAGTCCCGCGCCCGCAGGGCCAGATGGTGAAAGCCCGGCGCGTTTTTATTCGTTGGCATATTGTTCTCCTAATTTTCTTCTCCCGACGAACCTTTTCCCGTTTGCCGTCGTCAGAAAACTATCAATGACGAAAGCAGGAACGACCCATGAACTTGATCTTTCAAAACCCGATCTTTAAAGCACTGGTCCCCGTGGCCCTTTTTAGTACGCTGGCCCTGACCACCGCCGCGCAGGCGGCCCCGCCCACACACCCCATCAACCATCGCCGCAATGAGCAGCAGCAGCGCATTGACCAGGGCCTCCGCAGCGGCAGCCTCACGCCCCGCGAAACCGTGCGCCTGGAACACCGGGAAGGCCGTATCGCCCATCAGGAGGCCCGCGACCGCCGCAGCGGCGGCCACTTCACCGCCGCCGAGCGCCGCCACATCGAGCGCGAAGAGAACCGCACGAGCAGGGCGATCTATCGCCAGAAGCACGATGCCCAGCACGACCGCTATTTCCACCACTAAGCCAGACACAAAAAAGGGCCGCGCCAAAATGGCGCGGCCTTTCTTTTTGGAGACCTTTCCCCGCCCTTTTTTCCAGAAAGGGAGCCGGAAGGGAAGAGCCAGCCACTAAAAAAGCCGCGCTGCCGGTTGACAGGAGGGCCGGAATGAAGGACAATAACGCTACGTTTCACCTTTACGCCAGAAAACTCACATGGTCACCAAAGAAGCCAAAGCACGGATCAAGATTAACAAGCTGCTCGAAGAGGCTGGATGGCGCTTCTTTGACAGCGATGCGGGCCAGGCTAACATTGTCCTAGAACCAAATGTCAAGCTCACCCACTCCAGCGTGAACGCCCTCGGAGAGAACTTCGACACCCCCACAAACGGCTTTGTGGACTTCCTGCTGCTGGATGAGCGCGGCTTCCCTGTCGTTGTGCTGGAAGCTAAATCCGAGGAGAAAAGCCCGCTGGTCGGCAAGGAGCAGGCCCGCACCTATGCCCGGTCCCAAAACTGCCGCTTTGTGATCCTGTCCAACGGCAACCAGCATTATTTCTGGGACCTTCAGCACGGCAGCCCCCGCCTGATTTCGGCGTTCCCCGCCCTTGATTCGTTGGAAAGCCTCAGCACCTTTCAGCCCAACCCCCAGAAACTCGCGGCGGAGCCGGTGGGCGATGACTATATCGTGCTGACTCAACTGCCCGGCTATGCCCAGGAAGTCGGCTGGAAAGAGGCCGCCGAGCGCCCTGCTTTTATCCAGAAAAACAAGCTGCGCCTCCTGCGAAGCTACCAGAAGCGGGCCGTCCAGAAGCTGCAAGAGGCCGTTGCCCAGGGCAAAGATCGGTTCCTCTTTGAGATGGCGACCGGAACCGGCAAGACCCTGACCGCCGCCGCTGTCATTAAGCTGTTTCTGCGGACCGGCAACGCCCGCCGGGTGCTGTTTCTGGTGGACCGTCTGGAATTAGAAGACCAGGCCGCCAAGCAATTCACCCTGCTGCTGAAAAACGATTACAGCACCGTGATCTACAAAGAACGGCGCGACGACTGGCGCAAGGCCGAGGTGGTCGTCACCACGGTACAATCCCTGCTGTTCAACGGCAAATACAGAGCTTTGTTTTCCCCCACCGATTTTGACTTGGTAATCTCCGACGAGGCCCACCGCTCGATCAGCGGCGATGCCCGCGCCGTGTTTGAATACTTTGTGGGCTATAAACTAGGGCTGACCGCCACCCCCAAAGACTACCTGCGGAAGTTCGACAAGGGCAGTCCCACCACACGCGACCCCCGCGAACTCGAACGCCGCCACCTGCTCGATACTTACAAAACGTTTGGCTGCGAATCAAGCGAACCGACCTTTCGGTACACCCTGCTGGATGGGGTTCACGATGGCTATTTGATTAATCCTATCGTGGTGGACGCCCGGACGGACATCACGACCCAATTGATTTCCGAAGAAGGGTATGCCACTGTGGTAGCCGCCGAGACCGAGGGCGACCCGGCCACGGAAGAAACATTTGTTCACCGCGATTTTGAGAAGACGTTTTTCTCGGAGCCGACCAACCGCCTGTTCTGCGAAACGCTGCTCCAGAATGCCCTGCGGGACCCCATCAGCGGCGAGATCGGCAAAACGCTGGTCTTTGCCGTCAGCCAGAACCACGCCGGGAAGCTGGCCCAGCTTTTCAACCAGATGGCCGACACGCTGTTTCCCGGAAAGTACCAGTCCGATTTCGCCGTTCAAGTCACCTCGCAAGTCACCGATGCCCAGCAGTTCACGATCAATTTCACCAACAACACGCTGCTTGGCTCGGCCAACTTCCTGCCGACCTACCGCACCAGCAAGGCCCGCGTCTGCGTCACTGTGGGCATGATGACCACCGGCTACGATTGCCCCGACCTGCTTAATCTGGCTCTGATGCGCCCGATTTTCTCCCCCGCCGAGTTTGTCCAGATCAAGGGGCGCGGCACACGCAAACACAACTTCACCGAGGAGCTGCATGACGCCCGCCTGAAGCCCCAGGTCACCCAGCCGGATAAGACCCACTACAAGCTGTTTGACTTCTTCGCCAACTGCGAGTACTTTGAAGAGGAGTTCCAGTATGACGAAGTGCTGAAGCTGCCCCGCCCCCGCACCGCCCGCGAGACCAGGGAGGACGACGGCGAGACCACCCCGGACAACTTCTACGAATACGCCGGGCCGGACCGCCTAGAACTCATCCGGGAAACCGCCCTCGGCGAGGGCGGCATGAAGGTGGACCGGATGCTTTTCCAGAAATTCGAAAAGACCGTCACCGGCGATGCCGCCGTGCAGGCTCTGGTCGAGGACGACCGCTGGGAGCAGGCCGCGTCCTATGTCGTGGAGCATCTGCTGAACAAGCCGAGCGAGTATTTCACCCTCGACAAGCTGCGCCAGGCCGCCGGGCTGGACCGCCGCCTCGGCCTGCGCGAAATCCTGGAACGCGCCTTCGGACGCATCCCCCGCTTCAAGTCCAAAGACGAGCTGCTCGAAGACGAGTTCGGCAAGTTCCTTCTGGCCGATCACGTCAGCGATGTGGAAAACATGGCCGCCCTGCGCTACTTCTTCAAGGCGTATGCCACCGACAGCCAGCTCCGCCAGATTGTGGACACCGGCGACTACACCAAGCTGAACACGAACCCCACGCTCACGCTGGAAGACTTCCGCGCCGTCCCGAAACCCTGGCGCGAGCGCGTTCCCGAATACATCAAAGATTATGTCTCTCTGAATACGTTCTTGTCCTGACGGTGTCAGAAGAGGAACGACGGCAGGTATAATGCGCGTATCAGTCTCTTAGCAGAGGAAAAAATGGCAGATCAAGAACAAGAAGAGATTTCTTCCGAAGAAGCAAAAGATTTCGGCTTTTGGGACAATAATCCTTTGACTGTCCCGGAACATTATATCAAAGTTTCTGAGATGACCAATAGTCCATCGGATGTCACACTCCTCTTAGGAAATACCTACTGGGAGGGTCGGGGCCGTATTGATCTTTGCAAACTGCGGCTGATTATGCCGCATTCCGATTTTCTGAAATTTGCTGAGGAAGTGCAAAAACAGGCGACATTCCTTAAGAAAATCTATAAAGGAGATATTCCTGGCCCGAATGCTACGCCAGAAGAGATTGACACTGCCCTGGAGGAAGTTTATGGCGACGACTAAACAGAAAGAACTTCGGCATTCCCCGTGGTTCGTGCCTCGTCTTCCCAAGATACCTCAGAGGAAATGGGTTATGTTAAGCCATGAGGTTTCTGTGAAGACTTCTGTGCCGAAACGGCCTCTAAAAACCGACAAGAAACTGTCTTCCAAAAGTAACTATTTTTCTGTTACCTCCGCCCAGGAAAAGCCCGCCCCTAAGACAACCCGCATTCAAGGCGTGGCTCCGCTTGCGTCGTGGGCGCGGCAACGGCACACCTTACCCCAGAGAGCGCCGCACCTTCCGCCTCCTGCTGCTGCCGTGAAGCCGCCCGCCATTACTCCTGTCGAAGAGGTGATGATCGCCTTTGAAGGCTGGGTGGAACAGGTCGCCGATGGCGCTGCAACCCTCCGCCTCGTAGACGCACAGGGGCGGCGGTCGGTGGCGACCTATGCCGTCGCCGACCTGGAACGGGACTGCATCCCGGCGGAAGCGGGCACTGCCTTCCGTTGTCAGGTCGTCCGCAATCGCAGCGGTTTCCAAATCTCTTTTCAGCCCGTATCGCAGCGCACCCTTTCGGAGCTGCGCCGCAAGCAGCGTGAGGCCAGGGCAATCGCCGCTTACAGTACACTGCAAAATGACTACTGAATCCGTTTCCGCCGCCTCGGATCAGGCGCTCCCACGCCTCGGGTTACATGTCATTAACGCAGGCTATGGGGAAAGCATCGTCCTGGAAATGCCGGGCAACCGCTGGGGCGTTATAGACTGCTACTCTCCTGACTTGAACAAGCCGGACACGAATCCCACATTTCAATTTCTCCGCGAGCGTTCTGTCGAACGGTTGGAGTTTCTGGCACTCACCCACCCCCACGCGGACCATTATCATGGACTCAAAGACCTTTTGGATTATCTTCAGGTCTCAGCCTTTTGGTGGTTTGCTGGCATCAGCCCCGCCGAGTTGCCCCGATTCGTCAATGGGCTGCGTGAGGAAATATCCGGGACGAAAACCACAGATCGATCCCGCCAGCACAGCGTTCGAAATTTGGATCAGCTATTTTTGACGGTCATTGAGCAGCGCAAGGCAAAAACACTGGTCAGCACGCAAATGTCCGACTTCAAAACCCTCTACCCCCTTCCCCTGGGCGGCACTCCTGATTCGGACGCTGTCCAGATTCACACGCTGGCTCCCTGGACGGGTACGGTGCAGCGTTACCAGGAAAAACTTCATAAATGCTTTGACTCCGAGCGTCTCAAACAAAAGATGGCCGCGCTGAAACACAATCAGATTTCCGCCGCTTTGCTCATTGAGTTTGGAAAAACCCGCCTCATTCTTGGCGGCGATGTCGAACAGGAAAGCTGGGAAGAAGCACTGAGCCAGATCGACCACTCCCGGCTAAACGCGCATGCCGTCAAAGTCAGCCATCATGGCTCGCGCAACGGATATTGTGCCGGGCTGTGGCCGCTCTTTTGCGCGTCCGGGCACACCATTGCGATTATTACCCCGTCGCGTCTGCATTCCCTTCCGAACGAGGATGCCGTTACACATATTCGTGAGTCCACACGGCAGATCGTTAGCACCTGTACTCCCGCCCTCACTTTTTCCACGACGCCGTCGTTCGACAGTTGGGAGGCTTATGATGCTGGCGTACAGCTCAGCCTCCGAGCCGTCTTTCCCACCTTTCAGGCGGAAAAGCCGTTTGCGACAGGCATCTGCTCCTTCTGGTTCGATACCGAGGGCCGCGTGACAAACTCGCATCTCACCGAACCCGCCAGTATTTTGTAGACCAAACCCGCCTCTTTTTCCAAATCTTCCCTTTAGGGAGGACCCTGCGAAGCGAAGAATGAGCGAAGCAAGGAGGTAGGTCTCCTAACTCCCCTCTGAAGGAGGGGCCGGGGGCGATCTTCCTCCCCTCTGAAGGAGGGGCCGGGGGAGGTCTCCTAAACGCCGGGGGCGATCTCCCGGCCCCCACGCACCACGCACGAAACGAAACCCTTTTTATGCTTGATTCTACAACCAAACGCCGCATCGATGCCTGCCGGGATATTCTCGTGGGCCGTGTGCCCGACCCCAAAAGCCAGGTCGAACAAATCACTCTGGCCCTGATCTACAAGTTCATGGACGACATGGACGCCACGTCCGAAGAGTTCGGCGGCAAACGCGCCTTCTTTGCCGGAGAATTTGCCCAGTACGGCTGGGCCAGGCTGCTTTCCCCCGCCACCGGCGGCGCGGATATGGTCAACCTTTACAGTGAATCCATCGCCCGCATGGGAGAGAACCCCGGCGTGCCGGCCCTGTTCCGCGACATCTTCAAGAGGGCGTATCTGCCCTACCGAGACCCGGAAACCCTGCGGGCCTTTCTGAAAGAGATCAACGGCTTCACTTATGAGCATTCCGAGAAGCTGGGCGATGCCTTTGAATATCTGCTGTCTGTGCTGGGCAGCCAGGGCGATGCCGGGCAGTTCCGCACCCCGCGCCATCTCATTGATTTCATCGTTGAAGTCGTGGACCCGCAGAAAGGCGAGACCCTGCTGGACCCCGCCTGCGGCACGGCGGGCTTTCTGATTTCCGCCTACAAGCACATTCTGGCCGCCAACCAGACCGCCCGCCCCGGCGACCTTTTGACCCCCGACGAGCGCACCCAGCTTGCCCACAGCGTCACCGGCTACGATATTTCCCCGGACATGGTACGCCTGTCCCTCGCCAACCTGTACCTGCACGGCTTCGCCGATCCGCAGGTGGAGGAGTACGACACGCTCACCAGCGACGACAAGTGGAACGAGTACGCCGATGTCATCCTCGCCAACCCGCCCTTTATGTCCCCGAAAGGCGGCATCCGGCCCCACAAGCGGTTTTCGGTCCAATCCAGCCGCAGCGAGGTTCTGTTTGTGGACTACATCGCCGACCACCTGACCCCGACAGGCCGGGCCGGGGTGATTGTCCCCGAAGGCATCATCTTCCAGAGCGGCGGCAGCTACAAGGCCCTGCGGAAGATGCTGGTGGAAAACTCTCTGGTCGCCGTGGTGTCCCTGCCCGCCGGGGTGTTCCAGCCCTACAGCGGGGTCAAAACGTCGGTGCTGGTGATGGACAAGAAGCTGGCGAAGGGGGCCAATTCGATCCTGTTTGTGAAGATTGCCAGCGATGGGTTCGGGCTGGGGGCACAGCGGCGGGCGGTGGCGACGGACGACCTCCCCGAAGCCGCCCGGCTGCTGCACGCCTGGCGCGAGAGCCTGCGGGAGGGGACGGCGTTTGACCCCGGCAGCGCGGCCAATGTGCAAGTGGTGGCAAAGGCAAAAATCGCCGAAAGCGGCGATTACAACCTGAGCGGGGACCGCTACATAGCAACCGCAAACGTCAGCACTGATTGGCCCATGTTGCCCTTGTCCGAGATTTGTGAGTTTCGGAGTGGCTTATGGAAGGGTGAGAAAGAGCCGCTACATACGGTTAAAATACTTCGCAATACCAACTTTACGAAGAATGGTTTTCTGAATACTGCTGATGTAGTTGAGCATCCTGTTGAAGAAAAGCAACTTGAGTCACGCCGTTTAAAGTACGGCGATATTATATTAGAAAAATCTGGCGGCGGCCCAACCCAGCCTGTCGGTCGTGTCGCTTTGTTCAACATCAAGCAAGGGGAGTATTCCTATAGCAACTTTACAGCGCGTATCCGTGTCGTTGACGACAGAGCAAGCCCCATATTCGTCTGGCTGTTGTTGAACTCCCTTTATCAATCTGGCAGAACAGCACTCTTACAAAAGCAAACCAGCGGCATTAGAAACCTAGACAATGCTGCTTATCAAAGCATTGAAATCCCCCTCCCGCCCCTCGCCGTCCAGCAGGAGATCGTGGCCGAAATCGAAGGCTACCAGAAGCTCATTGACGGGGCGCGGCAGGTGGTGGAGAACTACACGCCCCGCATTGTGGTGAGGCCGGAGTGGCCGGTGGTGGAACTGGGGGAGGTGTGCGATGCTATTATGGATGGAACTCATTTTTCGCCGCAGAATAGCGCAAGCGGAGAGTATTTATACATCACAGCCAAAAATATAAAAGAAGCCGGTGTTGATTTGTCTTCAATAACTTATGTAACAAAGGAAGAGCATGACAAGATATACAAACGTTGCCCAATTAAAAAAGGGGACGTGCTTTATATCAAAGATGGTGCAACAGCGGGTATTGCGACGATCAACACTTTGGATAAAGAGTTTTCCCTGCTTTCCAGTGTCGCAGTTCTGCGCGGCAATAAGGAGCGCCTGAACAACATTTTCTTGTGCAGCTACCTCAATAGTAAGCGCGGGAAAGAGTCAATGCTGGCAATGGTATCTGGCGTTGCGATTACCAGATTGACCCTCACTAAATTGAACGCAGCCAAAATCCCGCTCCCTGACCTTGACACCCAGCGGGCGATTGTGGCGGAGATTGAGGAAGAACAGGGGTGGGTGGACGCCAACAAGGCGCTCATCCAGCGGTTTGAGGCCAAGATCAAGGCCACCATTGGCCGCGTGTGGGGCGAAGACGCGGCGGGGTAGGGGGGCAGGCGGCGCGTGGATGTCTTTGATTGGCGCTTCTGCATCAATCCTAGCCTGCAATCGCCCACCAGAAGGCCGGGGGTATAAAACCCCCGGCATTAAAAGCAGACGCCCTGCCGGGCTACAGATTTTGCTTTGTCCTTAGCCCGGAGGGCGTCCGAACTTTCTGCCGGGGGTTTTATACCCCCGGCTTCGGTCTTTCAGGCTGCCGTCTTTAGGCAATCCCCACGCCGCCGGTGACGCCGAAGACTTCGCCGGTGATGTAGCTGCCTTCCTGCGAGGCCAGCAGAACATACACCGGGGCGATCTCCACCGGCTGACCGGGGCGGCCCAGCGGAACGGCGCTGCCAAACGTTTTCAGATTTTCCTCGCTCGTGCCGCCGCTCGATTGCAGCGGCGTCCAGAACGGCCCCGGCGCGACGGCATTGACCCGCACCCCTTTTTCAATCATCTGCTTGGACAGGGCCTTGCTGAAGTCGACGATGCCCGCTTTGGTCAGCGCATAATCCAGCAGGCCCTCGGACGGCTCATAGCCCTGAATAGACGCCGTGTTGATCACCGACGCCCCCGGCTGGAGGTGCGGCACGGCGGCTTTGGTGATCCAAAAGAGCGCATACAGGTTCGTCTTCAGCGTCAGGTCGAACTGCGCGGTGGTGATGTCCAGAATGGCGGGCTTCGTGGCCTGCTTTCCGGCATTGTTGACCAGAATATCCAGCCCGCCGAGGCCGCTCACCGCTGTTTCCACCAACGACGTGCAGAACGCTTCATCGGTGATGTCGCCGGGGATGGCGACTGCCTTGCGGCCTTCTTTTTCAATCAGCGCGACCACTTCCTGCGCGTCTTTTTCCTCGGACGCCAGGTAGGAAAGGGCGACATCCGCGCCCTCGCGGGCAAACGCAATCGCGGCGGCGCGTCCGATGCCGGAGTCCGCGCCGGTAATCAGCGCCTTGCGCCCCGTGAGCTTGCCGGAGCCGGTGTAGGTCTCTTCGCCGCAGTCGGGCTTCGGCTTCATATCTGAGTTGATGCCGGGGGCGGACTGCGGCTGCTTGTCAAACGGCGGCTGCGGGTACTGCGTGCGCGGGTCCTGCTTTTGAAGCCTTGTATCTGCCATAAGTGGAAAGTGCTTTCTGTTTGGGTGGTTTCTCCCAGCTTACCCACACAAAAAGCCGCTCTAACGAGGCAGGCACCCTTTCCGCCGCCAATAAGAACGAGGGGTTAAAACCCCTCGCTGTGAGGCGAAGACGCCGGGAAGCCAAAGAGTCAAGACGAGGGCCAGCGTGGGCTTGCTCTTTGGCCGCTCGGCGCGAAGCGCCTTCCAGCGAGGGGTTTTAACCCCTCGTCCTGCTTATGTTAAGAGATTGTATAGAAAGCGATTGTCCCTGACCAGATCGCCCCCCCGCCCCCAATAAAATCTATGATTCTGGGGGAGCCAGAAGTGAGGGGAGCCAGAACAGAAGAGAGCAGCCACCTCCTCACTCTCCGGTTCCCCCAAAATTGGGGGCGGGGGGGCGATCCGGGGCTTTCTATACAGTTTCTAATGCTCGTCGCGGTCATTCTGCGCCTGCTGCTTTTTCTCATGGCGCAGGTTAAAGGCTAAAATCCCCAGGGTGAGGGCAACGGAAAACAGCGAAATGCTCAGAGCGACAATTCCTTGATGCGGCATGGGTCTAAGTTCCTCTCGTGCGGTTCTTTTCGTACTCAGATAAAAGCGTGTCCCACAGCGCGGGCGGCAGGTCGCCCACCGTGTAAAACGACCCGGTGACACACAGCAGGTCCTCCGGGTGCAGCTCGGCCAAAGCGGCGCGGGCGGCGTCGGCCACGCTGCTGTCCACCACTTCCACGCTGTCAATTCCTGCGGCGCGGGCGGCCTCCGCGACTTCCGCCGCCGGGCGCGGGCGAAATGCCGGCATCGTCGCAATCAGCCGCACCGGGTTCAGCGCGGCCAGCGGCGCGAGAAACGGGGCCGGGTCATGGTGACGGGACAGCCCCACCACCAGAGTCAGCCGCCGCTGCCCTGCGCCGAACTGCTCCCGCAGCGCCTGCGCCAGCGCCTGCGCCGACACTTCATTGTGCGCCACATCCACCACCACCGCAGGCCGCCGACTGACCGCTTGCAGCCGCCCCGGCAGCCACGCCCCTTCCAGTCCCCGCCGCGCCGCGTCGTCAGCCACCGGCGGCAGGAGCGCCGGGGCAATCGCGTCCAGTGCCGCCAGCGCCGCCGCCGCGTTCCACTGCTGAAATGCCCCGCCCAGCCGCAGATGCAGCCCCGCCAGCGTGCGGCGCGGCGTCGTCAGTGTAAAGCCCGTGCCGTCCTCTGCCACAGGCGGCGTCAGCGCCAGCAGCGGGGCGCTGCGCTCCCGGCACACCCGCGCAATGACTTCCCACGCTTCCCCGCCGACGGGAACGCCGGTGACGCACGGCACGCCGGGCTTGACGATGCCTGCCTTTTCGCCCGCGATTAGCCCGAGCGTGTCCCCTAAAATCTCCGTGTGATCCAGCCCGATATTGGTGATCACCGTCACGGCGGGCTTCGGCACGACATTGGTGGCATCGAGCCGCCCGCCCAGCCCCACTTCCAGCACCGCCCAGTCTACTTTTTGCTCCGCCAGCCAGCACAGGCCAATGGCCGTTTTCAGCTCAAACTCCGTCGTCGCCCCATGCTCCGTCTCTTCCAGCGCGGCAACGTGCGGTGCGATAATTGTCACCCACCGGGCGAAGTCGTCGCGGGGGATCATCTCGCCGTTGATCTGTATCCGCTCCCGCACATCATACACATAGGGCGACAGATACGCCCCGACGCTGTACCCCGCCTCGCGCAGAACACTCGCCGCCATCGCCGTCGTCGAGCCTTTGCCCTTCGTCCCCGCGATATGCACCACCTTCAGCCGCGCCTGCGGGTCCCCGAGCCGCGCCAGCAGGGCCAGAAAGCGGTCATTGCCCAGCTTCACCCCCAGCCGCAGCCGCCCGTCCAGATACGCCAGCGCGTCTTCGTAAGTCATCTCAAAACTCATACCCGTCCAGTATACCAGAACCGAATGCTCTTGGGAAGAGCAGAAACCTTATTTTGTCAGGCTCCGAGCAGGCGTGTGTGTCAGGTCGCCAGAAGAGCCTCGGGTTTCAAATGATAATGCAACCCGTGGCTTCTGGAAACGGCTTCAAGTAAGGTGGCGTAACATCAAAAAATGAGCAACTGACGCTTTCTCATGTTATAATTGCTTTATATGAGAGCCTTTGCCCAGCGGAGACCCCTGCTTTGACTGCTGAAACGCGGCTCTCTTTTCTGACAATTCTCTCTGCGGCTGCCCCTGGTGAGACCAATCCCTGAGATTTGCCCGCCAAACTGCCATAATTTGAGAAGCGGTCACGGGGGCGGGAGCCGGGAACGCAGGAAAGTATCACGCTATTTTGACTGTATTGTACGACGCGGGGGAAGACGGGGCGGGGAAGCGCCTGCTCGTTGGAGGGCTGGCGCTGACATTGGCCCTCAATGGCCTGCTGGCGCTCTGGGTCCTGGCGAAGCCGGTGGGCGGGCGGGCGTTTCTGGACGTAGACTTTGTGCTGCAAACGCTGGGCGGGCTGCTCAGCGGCGTGTTCTGCCTGCTGTCCTGGCGCGGGGGACGCCGCTGGCCGGCGGCCCTGTGCGGCCTGGGGCTGCTTTGCTACACGGTGGGGCAAATCGCTATCACTGACGCGCAGATCACAAACACGAAGCTGCCGCCTTCTCCCTCATTGGTGGACATTTTTGATCTTGTGTCCTACCCGCTGCTGCTGGCCGGGCTGCTGGGGCTGCCGGGGCGGCGGTTTTCCTCCGCCGTGCGCCTGCGGGTGACGCTGGACGGGCTGATTGTCATGGCCGCTGCCGTGACGTTTAGCTGGCGCTTTGTGCTGGGACCGCTTTGCCTGGAGCCGCAGGTGGCGCTGGGGGCAAAAATCGTCAATATCTGCTACCCCCTGGCGGACCTGCTGCTGCTGCCGTTTGTGGCGCTGGTGGCAATCCGGCCCGGCACGCGCCGGGCTTCCCTGCTGCTGTCGCTGGGGCTGCTGATTGTGGTGGCGACGGACAGTGCGGAAACATACCGGCTGCTGCACGGCGGGTATGCGTCGGGAACGCTGCTCGATACCGGCTGGTCGCTGGGCTATATGCTGGCCGGGCTGGCCGTGGCCCGGCTGTGCCGGGAAAAGGCGAATCCGGGGAATGCAGGCCGCGCCGATGCGCCGCCGGTGTGGCTGTCCCTGCTGCCGTATGCCCTGCTGCCGGGTGTCGGCCTGCTGGTGCTGGGGACGCGCCGCCTGCCCGGCCCGCCGGTGCTGGACCACGGCGTCTGGCTGGGGGCACTGGCGGTGGTGGGATTGGTGGTGGCCCGGCAGGTGCTGGCGATCTTTGAGAGCCGTCAGCTCTCGCTGTCTTTGCAGTCGGCCAACGAGGATTTGGCGGCGGGCGAAGCGCGGTACCGGCAGATGTTTGAGGCCAATCCGCAGCCAATGTGGGTCTATGCGCTGGAATCGCTGAAAGTTTTAGCGGTCAATGAAGCCGCTGTGCAAAGCTACGGCTACTCACACGCGGAGTTTCTCGGCCTGACGCTGGAAGACCTGCACCCGCAAGAAGACCGCGCCCTGCTGCGGGCGGGGCTGGCGGCGATGACCACGGCGGCCTTTCGCCGCAGCGCCCGTGTCGGGCGGCACCGGCTCAAAGACGGCAGCCTGCGGGAAGTAGAAGTGACCTCCAATGCCCTGCGCTTTGGCGGCGTCCCAGCCCGCATTGTGCTGGTGCAGGACATCACCGAGCGGCGGCGGCTGGAAGACGAGCGGGCGCAGCATCTGGTTTGGACCCAGGGGCAGCTTTCGGAGGCCGTGGACCGGGCGGACCGGGACCCGCTGACGGGCCTGTGGAACCACCGGGCGTTTCACCGGCGTCTGGAAGAGGAATGCTGCCGCGCCCAGCGCGAGGGCGGGCTGGTCGTGGTGGTCATGGCGGATTTGGACAACTTCAAGTTCTTCAACGACGCCTACGGCCATGCGGCGGGCGATGATGTCCTGCGCCTGGTGGCCGAAAGCCTGGGGGGCATCTGCCGCTCGTATGATACGCTGGCCCGGTTCGGCGGCGACGAGTTTGCCCTGCTGCTGCCCGTCCCGCCTGCGGAGAGAGGCGGCCTCGCAGACGCGCCTGCGGTGCTGGAGGCTATTCAGGCACGGCTGGCGGCGGGCATCACCGGAGTCACGTTCCTGCCCGCAGGCTATGACTGCCCGCTGCCGCTGGCGATGTCCTTTGGGGCGGCGGTGTTTCCGCTGGAAGCGGCAGCGCGGGCGGACGTGGTTCCCCTGGCCGATGAGCGCCTGTACCGGGCCAAAACCGGCGGCCCGGAAGACGCCGAAGCCGAGCGCCTGCGCCGTCACCTGCTCGCCTCGGTCGAAGGCTACGCGATGCTGGACGCCCTGCTGGCCGCCGTGGACAACAAGGACCGCTACACCCGCCGTCATTCCGAAGATGTGCTGAATTACAGCCTGCAAATCGCCGACGGACTGGGGCTGGGCGCGGCGGCGCGGCAGAACGTGGCGGTGGCTGCCCTGCTGCACGATGTCGGCAAAATCGGCGTCCCGGACCGCATTCTGCGAAAGCCGGGGCGGCTGACGGAAGAAGAGTTTGACGCCGTCAAACAGCATCCGATGATGGGGTCAGTGATTGTCGGGGCCGTGCCGGGCTTTGAGGAAACCCTGGATGCCATTCGGCATCATCACGAGCGGTGGGACGGCGGCGGCTATCCCTTCGGCTTGACCGGCAAAGAAACGCCGCTTTCGGCCCGCCTGATGGCCGTCGCCGATGCGTTTTCAGCCATGACCACGGACCGGCCCTATCGCAAGGGCCTGAAAGAAAGCCAGGCGCTGTCCATTTTAGAAGACGGCGCGGAAACGCAGTGGGACCCGGCCTGCGTGCAGGCGCTTTTGGAGGCGCGGCGGGGGACAGCGGGCACGAAGACGCCGGAAGGCTACGGGGCCGCGCCCGCTGCTGCGTCGTTCTGGCCCAGCGCCCGCTGAAGCTGGGCATCGGCGATGTAAAAGTTGTACACGGCGGTCACGTACTGGCTTTCCGCCTGCGTCAAAGTCGCCTGCGCGGTGGTGATGTCCAGCACGGTGCCGATGCCTTCCTGCCGGGCGGCGACGGCGGCATCGTAGTTGACCTGCGCGGCGGTGACGGCGGCCTGGGCGAGTCCTGCGGCCAGCTGATTGACGGCCCGCGTGTTGTACGCCTGCTCCACATCCAGCCGGATTTGCTGGCGGACTTGTTCGAGCTGGTTGGCGGCGATGTCGCGCTGGGCCTGGGCGACGCGCACGGCCCCGCGTGCGCTGCCCGCATCAAAAAGGGGATACGAGCCGGTCACGAGAAACTGCGAGTCCGTGCCGCGTGCCCCGGTGTCGTTGGTGGCCTGATAGGTCAGCACATAGTCCCCGCGCAGGGTCAGCCCGGCCTGGCGGCGGGCCTGACTCAGGGCCGCGTTCTGGCTCTGCACAATCGCCTCCTGCTGGCGCAGGTCCGGGCGCTGGGCGAACGCCGCCGTCAGGGCCTGTTCAAAAGTCAGGGCTTTGCCGGCGGGCGGCGGCGGGGGCAGGTCCTGTCCGGCGGCCAGCGGCGCGGCCTGCACGGGGGCGGCAGTGGCAACGCCCAGCGTGTTTTTCAGCGCGGCGGACGCCAGCAGCACCTGGTTCTGGTTTTGCAGCAGTGTCACCTGCGCCGTCGCCAAATCCGAGCGGGCCTGATAAACGTCTTTGGCCGGGGCCGTGCCCGCCGTAATCTGCGCCTGCGTCACATCCACCGCCTGCTGGAAGCGGGCCACCTGCGCCCGTGCCACTTTCACCAAATCCGTGGCGAGCAAAAGCTGATAGTAGTTCTGGGTCACCACCAAAATAGTGTTCTGCCGCGTGTTCTGCGTGTTAAAATTGGCGGCATCCACGGCCCGCCGCGCCTGTTTGTTGACCGTTTCACGGGTGCCGTCGTCAAACAAGTTCTGGCTGAGGCCCACGGTCAGGCCGCCGCCGCGCACGACGCTGACTTCATTGACAGAAGCGCTTTGCGTGACCGTCGATGTTCCCGTCGTTCCCGTTCCCGTCGTTCCCGTGCCTGTTGTCCCCGTTCCCGTCGTGCCGCCCGCGCTGCCGGGGTCCACCACGGTTCCCCCCGCTCCTGTGCCGGTCCCCGTCGTCCCGGTGCCGGTTGTGCCTGTGCCCGTTGTGCCTGTGCCCGTGCCGCCGCCCGTGGTGGTCGTGCCGGGGGTGGTAATCACGGTAGACCCGCCGGAGTTCAGACCGTAAAAGTTCTGACGGCGGTTCTGGTACTGGTAGCTCGGGGTGACGGTGGGGTAGTAGCGGGATTGCGCCTGCAATTTCTGCCCCTGGGCCTGCGCCTGCTGGTCACGGGCGATAAACTGGTCCGGCTGATGGCCGAGCGCAATGGCAATGGCCTGAGACAGCGTCAGCGGCGACGGCAAAGTCTGAGGCGCGGGCGGGACAACCTGGCACAGAGCGGGCGCCGCGCAGACCAGAGCAAGCCCGGCGGCAAGCGCCAGCCGGGACACAGCCAAACGAAGGAGGGGGATAGGATTAAACATAAGCAAATGGGACGCACGCGAACGAATGAGTCCCATTGTACCTTGTTCGCGGGGATTTGGAGACCTACCTTCCTTGCTTCGCTCATTCTTCGCTTCATCCCGTCCTCCCTAAAGGGAGGATTAGGACAACACAAGAAAGCCTCCTGATGCGCTCTTAATCCTTCCTTTAGGAAGGACCCCAGCGAAGCGGGGAAGGTAGGTCACTTCACCGCCGCTTTCAGCGCGGTCATCAGCCGGGCGTGCTGCTTTTCGGCGCGGTCACGGGAACGCTCCATCGGCTGCGTGGCCGGGTTCAGCGGGTTATAGTCACGCGGCGCAGGAAACGCCGCCGGGTTGAAGCCGCCGCCCCCACCGGGCCGACCGCCCCCAAACCCACCGCCGCCGGGCCGACCGCCCCCGAAGCCGCCGCCCGGTCTGCCCCCGCCGAACCCACCGCCGCCCGGCCTGCCGCCCCCAAAGCCGCCTCCGCCAAAGCCGCCGCCGGGGCGACCGGGCTGGGTGAGATGCTGCCGCTGCGCGGCGCTCAGCGGGGCGAGAAGCTGGGCAGTGATTTGTTTGGCCTGAGCATCCGTGATGCTGGGCTTGGACTGCCACTTCGCCAGCACGGCCAGCACCGTCTTTGCCTGCGGCTTGGTGAGCTTGGTCGCCGGGCTGTCTTCCAGCCGCGTCATGCCGCCCAGTGTGCGCTGAAGGGCCGACACATTTTTGTGCGTGCCGCGCCACGTTTCCCAGGCTTTCATTTTGGCCTGCATCTCAGGCGGCATCGGGGGGCCGCCGAAGCCGCCCGGCCTTTGGGCATGGGCGCTCCCTGCCAGGAAGAGGGCCGCCGCTGCGACGGGCAGCAGCCGAAGCAGAGTGTGTGTTCGTGTCATGGTAGGCTCCTTTGGCGCAGTGGGCGCGGGACATAAAATTGAGTTCCAGCGGCAGGGCGGGCCAGTTTCTGCCTGCCTGCCACTCTCAGTATAACAGCGCCACATGAAGAACAGATGAAAGCGGCGCGGCTGCATAAATCCCCGGCAACCAAAGCAGACGCCCTGCCGGGCTAAGGATCACAGATTATCTTCCGCCCGGAGGGCGGCTGAACTTCCTGCCGGGGGTTTAATATATTTTTATACCCCCGGCATTCTGGCCCTCGTGGCTTCCGGCTTCTCTTGTTCCTGATCCCACCCGAACGCCGCCGCTTTCACGGCCTCATAATTGGCATCCAGCGCCGGTTCCAGCATTCGCAGGGCGGCGAGGCGGCGGACGGTCGCCGTGACTTCGCGGGCCTCGGCGGCGGTCAGGTCCCGGCCCAGCCCGGCGTATTCCCGGTACGACAGCCATTTTTTCAGCACCGCGTAGCCGCCCAGCGTGTAGTCCCAGACGCGGGCGGGCACATTGCGCCAGCAGACGGCCCCGTTCAAATACACATCGCGGGTGGTCTCGCCCAGAAGTGCCCGTGCCTCGCCGCTCATTCCCTCCCCCAGCGCCGCCGCTTCCGCCGCCGTGTAGGGGCGCTCCGCCGTTTTGCCCTTGCCCGGCATGGTCACGCCCCCCTGTCCGGCATGGCCCCACCCGGCAGCCACGCGCAGGTCGCCCTCGTCCGGCTGAATCGCCGTGCCGTCCACGCGGCCAATCACGCCGAGCGTCTTAAACGCCAGGTTCGGTGCCTCGGTGACACCGGGCACGGGAGTTTCGGTGTCCAGCAGCGCGGCCACCTGCCGCCCCAGCGCGGCGGAAGCGTCGAGGGCCTCCCGGCGGCGGGGCAGGGGCATGCGGGGCCAGTCCTGCCGCAGCGCCCCGCTGTTTTCCTCGCGGTAGGCCGGCGCATGAAGCGTGGCGAGGGTGTGATAAAACAGGTCCGCCGCCGAAGCCCCCCCGGCCCCCAAAACCGGGGTAGGGGCGCTGCTTGCTGCGCCCTCTTCTCCTTCTGCGCCCTCCTTGTCCTTTCCGGTTCCCCCATTATTGGGGGCTAGGGGGTCCTCCTCCGCCTGCCTGTCCAGCCCCCGCAAATACTGCGCCGCCTTCTCCGAAAGGTTCGCCCGCACGTCTCCTGCGCCCGCTTCGTCCAGCAGCGTTCCCTGACCGTGGGGCTTGAGCAGGAGGGGAATACAGCTTGCGCCTCGGTCCATCAGGTCCAGACAGCCGAGGCTTTGTATTACTTGCGGCAGTGACCAATCCCGCCGAGGCATCTGCTGAGAAACCATGAACACGTTGCCACTGAACACCTGTGCCTGATAACCAGTCCGTTTCTCGTCCAGCAGCTTTGTCTCAGGCTCCCAGTAAAGCCAGCGTACATCAAACGGGCGGTAGCAATAGCGCACAATGTTGTCTGGCAGGAAGCCGCGTTTCTTCAAATGTTCGCGCACCGCGACCGCATCAAAGCGGTTCCCAGTTTCCATTGCGCCCGGCGCGAACTGCTTCATCTGCTCATTCGTGATGGCGGGGTCAAAATACCGGGTCATGCGCTGTTCCAGACGGGCGCGGTCAATATCAACGACTACATCGTCGCGGCTCGTTTTGACTCCCGGATACGACACCGGGAACAACTGCGGCAGGAGCGGCCAGGTGTGGTACTCCGCGCCAAACGTAGACGGCACGAACGTCAGGCCCATCGACACCGAGGGCGTGAACGGCGTGTAGGCACGCACCGGGCTGCCGAGCGATGCCAGCAAATCGGCCCGCTTGGTGCTGCCCCACCAGTGCCGAAACTGCACCTCGGAGGCGGCTTCGTGCGGCGACTTCCGCACCAGCAAAGCAATCGCCGTGCCGACCTGAATGCCTTCGCGGTTGAAGTCCGTGGAAAAGACGCTCGGGTCCGGCAGGCCCTCCGGCGTCCGCTTGCCGGTCTTGTACTTGTCCCCGTTCAGGCTGTCCACCCAGACCGCGTCAAAGGCATCCAGATACCGCTCGCGCATGCCCGTATGCGACAGGCCATCCAGCCACGAATAGTTGGAAATAAAGCAGACCAAGCCCTGCCCCGTGCCCTCCGTGATGCGCCGCTCCGCCATGCGAAAAAAGCGCACATACAGGTCGTTCAAACCCTGCCCCTGCGGCGCGGGAGCCGCCTTCGTGGTGCGGTACGCCGCCGACAGCGCCCGCTCCTCTTCCACGGCCAGCCCCGCAAAGCTGTTGTACGGCGGGTTGCCCAGAATGACCAGAATGGGCTTCTTCTGCTTGACCTGATCGGCCAAATCGCGCTCCACGCCGAACTCCGGGATCGGCAGGGCCGGGTGCGGGGCCGCGTCCGTGCCCCAGCCGGTCAGGGCATTGGTCAGGTAGACGCCCACCCGCTCCGCCTTCGCTTCAGACAGCGGAGCGCCCGCGTTCTGAAGCAGCAAACCAAGCTGCAAGTGGGCCACCACAAACGGCGCGGGCAGGATTTCAAAGCCGAAAACGCGCTCCGTGGCCGCCGCCTTCAAGTCAGACGCGGCCAGCCCGTCCCCGCCCGCCGCCTCCAGCCGGGCGTGGATATGGCGCAGCACTTCCACCAGATACGCCCCCGTGCCGCAGCAGGGGTCCAGCACGTAGACATTCGGGTCGGCCAGGCCGTCGGCGATGCCCAGCTCCTCCTGAAGCACCCGGTCCACACGCGCCACCATGTAGCGCACAATCTCCGGGGGCGTGTACCAGACCCCCAGCTCCCGGCGCAGGGCCGGGTCAAAGGCTTGCAGAAACGGCTCATAAAAGTACTGCACCGCCTGCTCACCGTCAAACTTGGCAAAAAACGCGCTTTGGTCCACCCGGTTCAGCGCCGCCCCCGCCCAGTCCAGCACCTCCACCAGCCCCAGCGCAATCAACCGGGACGGCTGGGCGACCTGCTGAAAAAGCGCATCAATCATGGGAACGTGCATATCCCACACCGCCATGCGCCAGTCAAACCGGCCCGCCGTTTTGGCGGCGGCGTGCTGACGGCACCACAGCACCCACGCCGAAAAGATGCCGTAAAAGAGCGTCTGCACCAGCGTCGAGCGGAAAAAATGATCGCCCTTTTCGCCCTGAAAGCGCAGCCCCAGCGCCTCTTCCAGCGCCGTCCGCACCGAAGCCAGCGCGGGCAGGGGCGACGCGGCAATGCGGCGGGCGGCCTCGCGGGCGTAGGAGGCCAAAAACCACGCCACCTCTTCGGGCGACGCCAGCGGGGCGGCCCGCAGCAGCACGCGCTGCAAGTATTCGGCAAACTGCGCCGCTGCCTCCGGCTCGGCGTGACCCGACTGCGCCGCTTGTGCCCAGAACGCCGCTTCGGTGGGGGCGAGTAAAAACTCTTCTTCCAGCCGCTTTTGGCCGTGTTCATCCCGGCCCACCAGCACAAACCCGCGCAGGTTGGTCACCAGCACCTGCCCGTACTTCGCCAGATACTTGTCCACCTGGTCACTGGCCGCGATTTTGGCAAGCGCCTCCCCCGTGCCCTTGACTTCCAGCACGCCCCGCGACGGCAGCAGCGCAGGCGGCATGCCGTCCGTCACCTGCCCGAACTGGTCCGGCGTGAAAAAGCCGCCGTCGGGAATGCCCGCGCCGGTGTTTTTGAGGTTGATAATGCAGCGCACCGGCGGCTTCAGCGTCTTGCCCGCAGAGTTGAACAGCTCGCTGACAGCCGGGTAGTAAGAGGTTTCCTTGACCCCGGCCTGGCTGGCATGGATCGTGTGAAGCGCGGCGAGGTAATCGTGAAGCAGAGACATAGCCGACAGTGTACCCGCTGGGGCCGGGGGAAAGACCCCCCAGCCCCCAATCATGGGGGAGCCGGAAAAGATAATGCCTGGCCTCGTTCTGCTCTTTTCTAAATATCCGGCTCCCCCAGAATTGGGGGCTGGGGGGCCTCCCCTTGCCCCGCCCCGGCCCTTTCGGGTACACTGAAAGCTCAAATCAAACGATTGACAGAAAATCACACACCACAGGAGAACACACACTATGCCAGTGCGAGTCGGCATCAACGGCTTTGGCCGCATCGGACGCATCACCTACCGCGCCATTCAGGAACGGTTCCCCAACGGCGAAATCGAAGTCGTCGCCCTCAACGACCTGACCGACGCCAAGACCAACGCCCACCTGCTCAAATACGACAGCAACTACGGCCCCTACAAAGGCGGCGATGTGGTCGCCGAAGACAAAGACATCGTCGTGGACGGCAAGAAAATCATGGTCTTCGCCGAAAAGAACCCCGGCGACATTCCCTGGGACTCCGAAGGCGTCGACATCGTCATTGAAAGCACCGGCTTCTTCACCGATGCCACCAAAGCGGTCGCGCACCGCGAGCATGGCGTCAAAAAAGTCATCATCTCAGCCCCCGCCAAGAACGAAGACCTGACCATTGTGCTGGGTGTCAACAACGACGCTTATGATCCCGCCACGCACCATGTCATCTCGAACGCCTCCTGCACCACCAACGGCCTCGCGCCCGTGGCAAAAGTGATGAATGACAAGTTCGGCATCCAAAAGGGCCTCCTGACCACCATTCACGCCTACACCAACTCCCAGCGCACCGTGGACACCGCCGCCAAAGACCTGCGCGATGCCCGCGCCGCCGCTCAGAACATCGTTCCCAGCTCCACCGGCGCGGCCAAAGCCGTCGGGCTGGTCATCCCCGAGCTGCAAGGCAAGTTCACCGGCATGGCCTTCCGCGTCCCGACCCCCACCGTGTCGGTTGTCGACTTCACCGCCATTCTGGACCGCGATGCCTCGCCGGACGAGATCAACGCCGCGATGAAAGAGTACGCCGACGGCCCCATGAAGGGCATTTTGCAGTATTCCGACGAGCCGCTGGTTTCCACCGACCTCAAAGGCAACTCGCACTCGTCCATCTTCAGCGCCCTGGACACCATCGGCCTCGGCAACTTCGTCAAGGTCGTCTCCTGGTACGACAACGAGTGGGGCTACTCCTGCCGCGTCGCCGACCTCCTCAAGTTCCTCAGCGACAAAGGACTGTAAAACCAAAGCAAAGACAAGACAGGGGCGCGGTGCAAGCCGCGCCCTCCTATGAGGGCTAAGATGTCTCTTGTTGCACGTTTGGAGCTTTTACCCGAGACAGTGGCTGAAATGGAGGCCGCTGCCGAAGGGCGGTACCAGGAAGGCCAAAAACTTGTTCAGGAGGGCTACTACCACGGCGGTATCTATCTCCTGGGGTATGCCGCTGAGATGTGGCTGAAAACAGCTTTGTGCCGGGTAGACTCCTCTCTTCTTAGCACACTGACCGTCGATGCCTATATTGGCCCTGCGAGACGACACTGGAAGAACACATTTGGTGGTAATCTTCCCGATAGGCATGACTTGCTGTTTTTAGCCCTTTCGCTGGAAGATGCGCGAAGGCTTGAAGGAAAGCCGCAGCTCCATACAGTCTCTCCAGTTCTCAGCCAGCGTTTCAATGCCAATGTCGGGTTTATTTATGATCACTGGTTTGTTGCCATGCGTTACCGTCACCCAGATGCTTCCACAATTGAAGCACAGCAAATGCTTGACAGTGTTGAATGGCTGAGAAGTAATTACCAATTTCTTTGGAGTTAGCTATGTCTCTTGTAAAACAGAAAAATACCGTAACCGAAGATGCCTCGGAATTACGACAAACACTCGCCGCTGAATTTCATCGCCCTACACCGGGGTATATTCAGCCCCTTATCAGTATTACTCAGCCTGGTCAGCGCACCCATATTTTAGTCGTCTGGGACGAATGGAAGACATTGAGCCAGCAGGAACGCTCTGAGATCATTATGCGCTCCTATGAGGAGGAGTATGGCCTCTCCAAATCACAGACAGTGAGTGCTGCAATGGGACTGACCAGTACCGAAGCGGAACGGCTGGGGTTTGAGTTGGAACCTGCCTGAAGCTGGTTTCCACCGACCTCAAAGGCAACTCGCACTCGTCCATCTTCAGCGCCCTGGACACTATCGGCCTCGGCAACTTCGTCAAGGTCGTCTCCTGGTACGACAACGAGTGGGGCTACTCCTGCCGCGTCGCCGACCTCCTCAAGTTCCTCAGCGACAAGGGACTGTAAATATCGGATAAATATGGTACAATAAAAAAGTCAGTTGGGAGGTCCGACTTTACTCGGTCCGCGAAAGCATGGTCTTTCCTCAACTGTACTCTTTTTAAGGTGGAGCGATGTACCTTCTTTATGCCGATGAGTCAGGCTCCAGCCATGACAAAAGCCAGCAGTATTTTGTACTTGCTGGCTTTTGTCTGTTTGAACGTCAGTGTTATTGGTTAGGCGAAGAGTTGAAAAAGATTGCGGCGCGTTTTGACCCCGCCGAATCCGCCTCCGTGGAACTGCATGGAAGCCCTATGCTAAACGGCAAGGGCAAGTGGCGGCACTATCCAAAAGCAGACAGAGAACAAGCAATTATGGATGCTCTCAGCCTTGTTGGCAGTCATCCCACCAACCGTGCGTTTGCCTGCGTGGTGAAAAAAGCTTCCGTTTCTCCCCTTGACCCGGTGAACGTTGCTTTTGAACAACTAGCCAGTCGCTTTGATTATTACCTCAGACGACTTCACAAAATCAATAATCCACAGCGAGGGCTAATGATTTTCGACAAGTCTACTTATGAAACGACGTTGCAGGCATTGGCGACAGATTTTCGTACAGAGGGCCATACCTGGGACAAAATAAGAAATTTCGCTGAAGTCCCGCTGTTTCTTGATTCAAGAGCTTCGCGCCTCATCCAGCTTGCTGATTTGATTGCCTTTGCGATTTTTCGTTTTTATGAATCAAAAGATGACCGTTTTTATTCTGTGGTAAAGCCTCACTTCGACGCGGAGGGTGGCGTTGTCCACGGTTTGCACGAGTCGCTGTGACAAAGATTTTTGGAGGTGAATAATGCCTGTTGCACAAAGAGTGGGTACGGCGGAACGGATTAAAACCGACAAGCTTGCAGAACGTCTGTTAGAAGAATGGCGTGCCCCGCAAGCCGGTAATGGTGAGCCTCTTATTATTGAAGAAGCACCGCGCCGGGGTGAGCGACCGAACCATTTGTATGTTGTCTGGAGCGAATGGGGCGATCTCACCCCCATAGAGCGCGCGGAGCCGTTCGCCGGGAGCAGGGTGATTGGCCGCGTCCCGTAACGGGCATCGGCGTACAGTTCGCGCTTGGTGGTTACGCCGATGCGCGTGATCAAATCGTCCACGGTTTTGATGCCTGACAGTGGCACGGCGGCTTTGAGCGCGGGGGCATCCAAAGCCATCTGTCCGGCTTTGAGGGTGTTTGGAACGCTCTCGCGCACCGTTGCGCCCAGCTCATGGTCGACATTGTAATCCTGCGCGTTGGTCATAAAGTAGCGCGGCGGGGAGTTCGCGGGCCGCAGACCGGCGGCGAAGACCTGCGTTGTCGGGTCGCTTTCTTTGGGCAGGGCTATCATCACCATGTAACCGAGCCGCAGATGAGCCGCCGTCAGAGTATCACCGGACAGGTCCTGCTTTGTTTTGGGATCGTTCTCGCCGGTGGGGTTATCCTGAATGACTTTCAGGTGACCGTCGGGAAAGAGCGCCCCGAAGAGCGCGGCCTGCGTGTCGCCGGTCATAGTCGTGTAGGCCACCCCGGCAGGGCTGAGAAACGCTTTCCACTGCGCCGGGGTGAACGTCTTTGCCAGCAGGGACATGACCTGTCCGGGGGGCATTCCGTCGTAAGGGTTCGGCGTTTCGGGCGGGGCATAAACCACGGTGAGGGTCGGCGGGACAACCGCCGTGACCGTGCCAAAGTCCAGCACCGAGCGGCCATAAATCGCCCCGACGGCGCGGACCGTGGGCGCGTCGCCGGGCAGAACCGCCTCGGGCGGCAGGGGGACTTTGGCGGCATCGACGGCCAGAACCACGCCGGTTTTGGGGGGCGTCGCCCGCAGCAGCATCACGCTCAGGGACACGGACGGAGCGGGCGCAGGTGGGGCCGGGGCGGCGTGCGCGGCGAGGGGCAGGGCGGCAAGGGGCAGGGCGGCAAGGGCAAGGCACAGGCAGTGGCGAACAGTCATGGCGGTCTCCTGAATTATTGAGCCATTGTAACACGCCAAAACTTTTGTGGCAAGCGGGTATTTTGCGGCAAGGGGGTATAATGGCCGACATGAGCTTTAACAAACAAACTGTCGAAGATGTGGACGTGGCCGGAAAGCGCGTTCTGGTGCGCGTGGACTTCAATGTCCCGCAGGACGAGACCGGCGCGATCACCGACGACCGGCGCATTCGGGCGGCGCTGCCGACCATTCAGTACCTGGTCGGCAAAGGGGCGCGGGTCATTCTGGCCTCGCACCTGGGGCGGCCCAAAGGCGGGCCGACGCCGAAGTTCAGCCTGAAACCCGTCGCCGAGCGGCTGGCGCAGCTTCTCGGACAGCCCGTGCCGCTGGCCCCGGACAGCGTCGGCCCGGAAGTGCAGACTTTGGTGGATGGCCTCGCTGACGGCGATGTGCTGCTGCTGGAAAACGTGCGCTTCTACCCTGAAGAAGAGAAGAACGACCCCGAGTATGCCGCAAAACTCGCGGCGCTGGCCGAAGTCTATGTCAATGATGCGTTCGGCACGGCTCACCGCGCCCATGCGTCGACTGAAGGCGTCGCCCATCACCTGCCCGCTGTGGCCGGGTACCTGCTGAAAAAAGAGCTGGATTACCTGGGCAGCACCGTGGAGAACCCGGAGCGGCCCTTTGTGGCGATCCTGGGCGGCGCGAAGGTCAAAGACAAAATCCCCGTCATTGAAAGCCTCCTGCCCAAAGTGGACACTCTGATTGTGGTCGGCGGCATGGCCTACACGTTCTTCAAGGCGCAGGGATTAGAGATTGGCAAGTCGCTTCTGGATACCAACTCGCTGGACTTTGTCCAGAAAGTGCAGGCCGAGGCAGGCGACAAGCTGATGCTGCCCGTCGACGTCGTCGTCACCGACGGCAACCCGTTTGACGGCGGCGAGGCCGATCTGAACACCAAAGTCGTGAGCGTCCGCGAAATCCCCGCCGACTGGGAAGGCGCGGACATCGGCCCGGCCACCTTGAAAGCCATCACGGCAGTTTTGCAGGGGGCCAAGACGGTCATCTGGAACGGCCCGGCGGGCATCTTTGAGTTCGCCAAGTTCGCCGAAGGCACCAAAGGCATCGCGCAGGCGCTGGCGGATTCGTCGGCCACCACGATTGTCGGCGGCGGCGATTCGGCGGCGGCGGTGGAAAAACTGGGCTTTGCCGATCAGATGACCCATATCTCCACCGGCGGCGGCGCGTCGCTGGAGTTCCTCGAAGGCAAAGAGCTTCCGGGCGTCGCGGCTTTGCAGGACAAGTAGGACAAGACCCCCTAGCCCCCAATAATGGGGGAACCAGAAAAGAACCGGAAAAGAACCAAATCAGACCCGCAGGGGCAGGGCTTGTCCCTGCCCTTCTTTCTGGCTGCCCTTCTTTCTGGCTCCTTCATTGTTCGGTTCCCCCATTATTGGGGGCTAGGGGGTCTTGTTTGCCTCCGGGGCAAGCAGGAAAACAAGCAAGCCAGCGCGAATAACCCCCCACAGCGCAAGGCCGGACGCAGAGCCGGGCGTCGCACACCAATACTGACAAAGGAGACCACGCGCAATGAGTGTCAACTATGGAGGTCCGCCCGCTGGCGGAATGCCTTACGGCGGCGGGGCGGCGTATGCGCCGCCTGGAAAAGTCAATTTCGGCTGGATCAGCGAGGCATTCTCCCTGTTTCAGGCCAACATCGGGGTCTGGATCATCGCCGGGCTGCTGTCTCTGGTGCCCCTGGTCTTTGCCTTTGTTATCGGGGCCATAGCCGGAGCAAGCGGGGCGGCGACAACGAGTGCTTACCAGGGTGTTCCCTCTACTAATCCGGGAGCCGAGTTTGCACAGCGCCTCGGCGGAGGGGGAAATCCGGCGGTCAGTCTGCTGATACAGATTGTGGCCGTGGTGTATCGGGCCTGGCTGTATGGCGGCGTCTACCGGGCTGCCGTCAAGCAGGTACGCGGCGAGTCGATCTCCACAGCAGACTTGTTCGCGGGCGGCTCCACGATACTGCCCATGCTGATCTACAACATTGTGTACAGTCTGGCAGTCGGCATCGGCTCAGTGCTGTGCGTTGTGCCGGGCCTGCTGGCGCTGGGCCTGCTGTTCCCTGGCTTCGCGCTGATTGCCGACGGCGAAAACTTTGGCAATGCCCTGTCGCGCAGCATTGATGGCATGAAGAAAGATATGTGGATGGCAGCGGCCTTTGCCTTCGTGATGGGCCTGCTGATCGCTGTCAGCGCCATTCCCTGCGGCCTAGGGCTGTTTGTGACCGTGCCCATGTTTTATCTGGTCGGGGCGCTGGCCTACCGGGACATGATCGGGATGCCCACCGGGGCCGGTGGCTTCGGGCAGCCGGGCTTTGGCGCTCCCGCCGCGCCGGGCGTCTGGCCCCCCGCCCCGAGTGCGGTTCCGCCGCCGACCGAGCCGCCGACGGTTTACGGGCAGACCCCGCCGCCGACCTCGTTTGGACAGGCCGCGCCTCCCGCCCCGTCGTGGGGACAGCCGCAGCCTCCGGTCACTCCCCCCGCCAACCCGGAGCCGCCCCGGCGGTCGCTGGGCGGGGACCCGGTAGACGAGACGCCGCCTTCAGGCGGCGGCCCGCAGTGACGACTTCGCCAAAGCCGTCCCTTCAATTCTGGCTGGTGCTGCTGGCCGTGCTGGCCGTGCTGGGGCTGACCCTGGCACGGCTTCCGGCGCTGGCGCTGACGGTGGGCATCGCGTCGGGGGCGTGGTGGCTGCTGCGCGGCATGGCCCTGGGCGGCGGCATGGGCAATGCCCGGCAGGTCGGGCGCGGCCCCGCCGACAGCAGCACGCGCATCGGGGTGTGCCTCGCGGCGGCGGGGATTGCTTCGGCGGCGCTGGCCCGCGAGCTGTTCCCGCTGCCGTTTCGCGTTTTCTACGGCGTGTGCCTGGCGCTGGCCTGCCTCGGCGCGGTGTGGCTGGCCTGGAAGCGGCCTGCCGGGTAGGCCCCTTGCCTTTTTCGCCCCGAACGGTTATACTTAATCCTACATGAATGTTTCCGCCGGTGCGAAAACGGACCCCGGACAGCGGGCCAACAACGAAGACCATTACCTCGTGGTGGACACGCGGCGGCGCGGCCTGCGGGCTGACGGCGTGCTGGTCATCGCCGACGGCATGGGCGGACGCGCCTCGGGTGAGCAGGCGTCGCAGGCGGCAGTCGGCGCGGTGGACGAGACGCTGGCCGAGCTGCTGGACTCGCGTCTGGCCGAGCCGGTGGTCCTCGGCGATGCGCTGTCCACGGCCCTGCGAAAAGCCAATGCCCGCGTCTACGCGCTGGCGCAGGAGGACGAGGGGCGCAAAGGCATGGGAACCACCTGCGTGGCGGCTATTGTCGAAGGCGACCGTCTGTACCTGGCCCACGCGGGCGACAGCCGGGCCTACCTGCTGCGCGGCGGGAGCCTGTCCCAGCTCACCGCTGACCATTCCTATGTGGCCGAGCAGGTGCGGGCCGGGGCCATCTCCGAAGAAGGCGCCCGCAAGTCCCGCTTCCGCAACATCATCACCCGCGCCGTCGGCATTGAGCCGACTTTGGAAGCGGAAGTCTCCGATGTGGAAATCAAGCCCGGCGACGTGCTGCTCCTCTGCACCGACGGCCTGAGCAACATGGTGGACGAAGACGATTTGATCCAAACGCTGGCCCAATCCGGCTCCGCGCAGGCCGCCGCCGACACGCTGGTCTTTCTGGCAAACCGGGCAGGCGGCAAAGACAACATCACTGCCGTAGTTGCCCGCCTTCAGGCCGGAACCCGCACGCTGCGAATGCAGACCGCCGACCTGGCCCGCCCCGAAGCATCCAGCAAAAAAAGCAGCCCGACCCAAAGCCGACCCGCACCCGTCTCTGCCAGGCCGGAGGAGCCGCGCCCGCCCCGGCGCGGCGGCTGGCTCTGGCCGTCGCTCGCCGCCCTGTTCCTGCTGGCAGGCGCCGGCGTCTCCGGGGCACTGGCCGGAAAGCTTCAGCACGCCGGGTACAAGTTTCAGGCCGCGCCCCCGTTCGTCGTATCACCCCTGCCGCCCGCGCCCCCGGCCCCGCCGCTGGACCTCGCGCACTTGGCCTACGACGCCCCGACTATTTTCTATGCCCAGCCTGTGCGCGGCAGCTTTTTGGCCGTCAATCCGAAAGACGGCGCGGTCACGGTCGCGCCGCTGTCCGGCACCGTCGTCGGCCTGCCGCCCGGCGGCGGCAGCCTGCCGCAGTTCAAGTACACCCTGCCCTTTGTGCGTCCCCAATCCGCTGCCCCCGCCGGGGTACGCGGCGCAGGCGGCGTCACCCTGCACACGGCCACCGACCCGCAGGGCAATCTGTATGTGTCCGATGCGATTGCTAAAACGCTCACCAAATACAAGCCCAACGGCGTCTCGCTCGGCCTGATCGCCCGCTCGTCCCTGTCCAACCCACAATCCCTCGCCGTCGCCGCCGACGGCACGCTGTATTTGATTGATGCCGAGCGCCTGAAAGTCTTCCGCGCCCACCCGTCCACTGACCCGCTGCCGCCTATCCCCGCCGCCCCGGTTCCGGTCGTCGCGCCCCCCGTAACTGCCGACACGCCTGCCGCCGTGCCCCCCACAGGCCGCCGCTACCGGCGCGGCTTCCGGCATTACGGCACGCGGCGGTTGGGAACGAGGGGTTAAAACCCCTCGCTATGAGGCGCTTCGCGCCGGGCGGCCAGTCCAATCACAAACTGAGGCTGGCTTCTCTTGCTCTTTGGCTTCGCGGCGTCTTCGCCTTCCAGCGAGGGGTTTTAACCCCTCGTTCCCAACCGCGTTCTTCTCTCGTTACTTTCGCCTTTTGTCTCGGCGGCGCGACTTGAAGGGGTATCAAACCATGAACCGCTTGCGTATCAGCAAACATCTTCGCGGTGCTTCAGGTGCGGTGGCTGCTTGCAGCCTCGCGCTCACGCTGACCGGCTGTGCGCCAGGTAAAGGGGGAGCCTCCGGGCCGCAGATGCAGGGCTTGTCCTATGTCACTTTCGACGTGTCGCCCGATGAGAGGACCGTGGTGTTCTCCGGCACGGGCAGCGGCGGTCTGGGCCTGTACCTGCTGGACCTGGCAACCAATAAGGTGACACGCTTTGTAGACACGCCCGCCTACGAGAACTATCCCGCCTTCTCGCCTGACGGCAAAAGCGTCGTCTACCAGTCCGCCGCAGACCTGTCCGCGCCGCGCTACCTGTTTATCCGCTCGCTGGACGGCAGGCACGTCCGCCAGCTCACCAATACGCCGAATGTGGCCGACGATCACCCGTCCTTCTCGCCTGATGGAGATCATATCGTGTTCGCCCGCTCCCAGTATTTTCACAATGGCAAGCGGGGCGAGAACACCTGGAGCGACATCGACGTATTCTTAATCAACCGCAACGGCTCCGGCCTGCGGCAGTTGACGCACTTCCAAAGTCAGGGTGTCATCCGTCCCAGGTTCTGCCCGGATAGTCGACACGTCCTGTATGAGCATATGATTATCAGTGGAACTCCCTTCACAGGTATTACCAGCCGGACACTGATTGAGGAGTTGGACACCGCCAATCCTGCTCTTGTTCGAAAGATCGTTGAATTCGGTAGCTACGGCGATTTTGGTCCCTTCCCAACTCCCGATGGGCGTAGTCTTGTCTTTTTTAGCAATTTTGGGGGAACTGTGGATTTATACCATGCCCCCTTGCAAGGGGGCACACCTCAGCCTATTTTGGCGGGGAACCGCAGGACAGGCTACATTGACCCGGTTGTGACCCGTGATGGTCGGCACATCTACTGTCAGGGAATGTATGGCCCGACGCTTGTGATGATGAACGCCAACGGAACCGGCGTGCGTCAGATTGGTGACAGCAGCCTGTTTGGCGACCCGCTGCATTGGAAGCCCTAAGAAAATTATTAAGAATTACAAATGCCGCTGGAAATGCTTGGAAAGTATGAGCGCCTGGATGTGCTGGGGCATGGGGCGACGGGGATTGTCTACCTGGCGAAAGACACGCTGCTGGGCAAGCAGGTGGCGCTGAAAGAAATCTCGGCGCAGGGCGACGAAAAGCACCGCTTTCTCGAAGAAGCCCGCGTGCTGGACCGTCTGCGACACCCGAACATTGTCCGGGTCAACTCGGTGGACGAAATCGGCGGCAAAGTCGTCATCGATATGGAGTATGTCCGGGGGCGCACGCTTCAGGACATCCTGCGGGAGACGCCCACGCTGCCCCTCGCCGAGGCCGTGGACATCGCCGCGCAGGTGTGCGACGGGCTGGCCTATGCCCATTCGCAGCGGACGGTGCATCGGGACATCAAGCCTGCGAATATCTTAGTGACCCGCGAAGGCGCGGTCAAGCTGGTGGATTTCGGGCTGGCCGAAGTGCTGGGCACGCATTCCTTCGCGGGCGGCGCGGGGACCTATGCCTACATGGCCCCCGAAGACTTTCACCCCGAAGAGCAGTCCGACCGGCAATCGGACATCTGGGCCGTCGGCGTGATTTTATACGAGATGCTGGCAGGCCGCCGCCCGTTTCTGGCTCCCAAATCTAAAGACCCCTTCGCCTGGAAACAGGCCGTCGAGAACGACCCCATTCCCCCCGTCACGTCCGCCCGTCCCGACGCGCCGCCCGCTTTGGACGCTATTCTTGCCCGCGCCCTGTCCCGCGACAAAGCCCAGCGTTACCGAGACGCAGGCAGCCTGGCACGGGACCTGCGGGAGCTTTCCCCCTCCCGGCAGGCAAGCCTGCCACCAGTATCCGAAAACCCTCCCCTAACAGGGGAGGGAGCGAGGAACGAGCGGGAGGGGTTCCTCGCCCCCTTCACCACCATCGACGACTTCCTCGCCGCCGCCCCCGACCACTGGAACGAGAGCCTCGAAGCCTTCACCAACGGCACGCTGACCCGCTGGCTGGAAAGCATCGGGGAAAGCCCGCTGGCCGAAGTCGCCCGCCAAATCGCCGGGGAACAAAGTGCCGCCGAGCCGGACCGGGATGACGACGACCGCCTGCGCGACTTTCTCTACCGGGCCGGACTGGAAACCGCCGACGAGGCACAAATAGCCTTCCATCAGGGCCAAAAAGAGGCCAAAGCCGGGCGGCTCCCCGAAGCCATCGCCGCTCTGCGCCGGGCCGTGCATCTGGACCCCAGCCGCCCGGCGCATTTCGAGACCCTGGCCGCCGTCCTGCGCCGCGCCGGGGAAGGCGAGGAGGCTGCCGACGTACTGACGCGGGCACAGGGGTATCACCCCGCGCCGCAGGGGCTTGTTCGGGAAAAAGCCGCGCCGCCTTCGGCAGAGATTGGGTGGAGCAGCACGGCGCTGAACTTTGGCACGTTGCGGCAGGGGCAGTCCCGCGCCCTGCGGGTCACCGTCCAAAGCGGCGGCGGGGGCACGCTCGAAGGCCGCGTCGTGTCTGCACCTGGCTGGGTGCGTGTCGAGCCGCCCGCGTTTTCGACGCGCCGCCGCCAAACTTTGACCCTGACAGCGCGGACCGATGCCGTCTGGGCGACCCCGACGGCTTACGACGAAACAGTCATTCTGGAAACATCGAGCGGGCGGCAGGAAATCGCCGTCGCGGTTCAGGTTCTCCCCGCCCGGTTGTCGCTGGCCCGCATTGGACTCTGGTTCCTGCCGCTCCTGGGATGCGCCGCTTTGCCCGCGCTGGCCGCGCTGCGTTCGGTCCTGCGCGGCAGCGACCCGCGCACGGTCTGGCAGGCGGGGTGGGGGGCCAGCGGCCTGCTGTTTTTGTCGGTCTTTATCTTGACACTGGCTGCCGAAGTGACCTGGCTGGTGCGCCTCCTGCCGCTGGGGCTGGCGGGCCTGAGCGCCTGGGCGCTGGGGCGGACATTGGCTGACCTCGGCACGACCGGCCCGGCCCTGCCGCTGGTGCAGACGGTGACGCCGGTGGTGGTATTGCTGGTGCTGCAAACCTGCGCCCTGCTGCTGGACGCCCCCGGCTGGGGACGCTGGCAGCTCTGGCGCTGGATTATCGGGGCCACGGCTCTCTTGGCCGGGTACTCACTCTGGCATGGGGGCTAGGCCCCCCCGCCTCCCCAGCACTGTAGGGGCACGATTTATCGTGCCCTCTTTGTCCGCTCTGTATTTGTCCGCTCTGTATTTGTCCGGTTCCCCCATTATTGGGGGCTAGGGGGTCTGCTTTGGGTATATCGCTTCTATGGAACCAACACCAACCAACGCTCAAATTACCAATGCCCAGATTGCCGATGTTTTTGAGCGCATCGCCGAGATTTTAGAAGGACAGGGCGAAAACCCGTTCAAAATCCGCGCCTACCGCAATGCCGTTCGCACTTTGGAAACACTCCCGGAGCCTGCCGCCGCCATTGAGGCGCGGGGGGAGCTGAAGAAAATCCCCGGCTTCGGCGAGGCCATTGCCGGCAAGACGCAGGAGATTTTGCAGACGGGGACGTGCGAGCTGTACGAGCGCCTGAAGGCCGAACACGCCGCGCCGACCCCGGAGCCTGCCCCTGCCGCCGCCGGGCCGTCCCTGGACGACGAAGACATCGAGGCCCCGTGGTAGACACCGCACAGCCATTTTCCAAAGACTTCTATTTGCAGGACACCCGCACCGTCGCCAAAGCCTTGCTCGGGCAGGAAGTCGTCCGCCGCCTGCCGACCGGCGAGCGGCTTGCCGGGATTATCGTAGAGACCGAAGCCTACCTCACCGACGACCCCGCCTGCCACGCCTACCGGGGGCAGACACCCCGCAATGCCGCCATGTTCGGCCCGCCCGGTCAGGCGTATGTTTACTTCACCTACGGCCTGCACATGATGTTCAATGTCGTCTGCGCCCCGCAGGGCGTCGCCGAAGCCGTGCTGCTTCGCGCTCTGGAGCCGACCGAGGGCATCGAAACCATGCGGCAGAACCGGGGCGGGATAGCCGAAACGCGGCAGCTCACGAATGGGCCGGGCAAGCTGGCGCAGGCGCTGGCCTTGACGCGGCTGGCCCACAACGAGGCCGACTTGACCAATTCCGACGGCGAGCTGTTCATCCGCCCCCGCACCGCGCCGCCGTTTGAGACCGTGGAAACCACACGCATCGGCATCACACGCGGCGTCGAGCTGCCCTGGCGCTACTACATTCGCGGCAATCCCTACGTGTCCAAAAAGTAGGGGCGCGATTCATCACGCCCTCTTTTCCTGCCTATCATCGCGCCCTCTCATCTCACCATGCCTCACCCACTTTTAGCCTTCTTCTGCGCCCTGTGCGTCGCCGCCGCCGCGTGGCGGGCGAAGGCGCTTACCCCTGCCGGAGCCGGGGCCGCCTGCGCGGTCGGCACGATCATATTTGCCCGAGGCGGCTGGGCCGGAGCGGGGGCGCTGCTGGTGTTCTTTGCAACCTCCACGGCTTTGTCCAAATGGCGGCGGCGGGCGAAGGAGTCGCTGGGCTACGAAAAGGGCGGGCGGCGCGATGCCGGGCAGGTGCTGGCAAACGGCGGCCTGGCGGCGGCCTGCCTGCTGCTGCCGCTGGTATTTCCTCAAGTGGACCCACATCGGGCGTTCGAGTTGATGCTGGGGGCGCTGGCGGCGGCGAACGCCGACACATGGGCGACAGAGATCGGCTCGGCACTGGGCGCACCCACGCGAGACCTCCGCACGGGCCGCGCCGCTGCGCCGGGAACCTCGGGGGCGATTAGCCTGCCGGGAACGCTGGCGGCGCTGGCCGGAGCAGCCCTTGTGGGATGCTTTGCAGGAAATCTGGCCGGATGGGCGATGGTCACGGCGGCGGGGCTAATCGGGGCAGTGGCCGACAGCGGGCTGGGGGCGACGGTGCAGGCGCAGTGGCGGGACCCGGCGCGGCCCGGACGGTGGACGGAGCGAAATCCGGGCGAGCCGCCACTGCGGGGGTGGGGCTGGGTGGGCAACGATGCGGTCAATTTAGCTTGCACGGGGCTGGGAGCGGCGGCTGTTTTTGGCCTGCAAAAAATAGTTCTTGGGTAACAAAAATAAATTACCTAAAATCAGAAATCTGTGTTACAATTAGGAAGAAGCTTTTTCCGCTGTTGTTGTTGAGGAGGATGCGACTTTGGACCTTGCATTGAATGAGACCGCCGCCTCGCGCCGCTATGTTTCTGCCGAGCAGATTGAAGACATCGTCCGTCAGCTCAAAGATGTCGTCTCCACCCGCGCCGTTCTGGGACCGTCCGGGCGCATCGACGAGCTGCACGTTCTCGTCCACCCCAAACGTGCCCCCAAGCAGATTGCCCGCGACATTGAATCCGCTGTTCGCGCCCATCTGGATGTGACGCTGGACTACAAAAAAATCAGCATTGCCCAGATTCAAGGCCATGCCCCGGTCGGCGGGTCTGCGCCGTCCACGGCCCCGCGCCTGCGCTTTTCCGATGTTGCTCTGACCGTCACCGGCAGCCGCGCCGAGGCGCTGGTGCATCTAAAGCGCGGCGATGCCCTCTACACCGGCACCGCCTCCGGCCATGCCTCGGCCTACAATCAGCTTCGGCTGATCGCCTCGGCGGCGATCCGCGCCGTGGAAGACAGCGGCGACCGGGACGGCACCATGGTGGTCGAAGATTTACAGACCGACATCGCGCTGGCAGGCCGCAAAGCCGTCGCCGTGCTGGTCAGCGCCCTGGCCCCGCCGCAGGGCGAGGAGCTTCTCACCGGCAGCGCCCTCATTCGGCAGGACGTGTGGAAAGCGGTGGTCAATGCCACCCTCGATGCTGTGAATCGCCGTGTCAGCCAGGCCATGACGGACGACGACTTTTAGCCGACTTTTAAGTGTTGATCTTCAGGAATTGGGCGTCAAAGCACTCCCAAAAATAATCCTGTAAAATTTACTTTGACAATGGAATAATCGTTACGAGATTGGTTTGTTACGCTTTGGAATGCCGGGGCTTCGGGAACCGAGGGGTTCTCACGAGCGAAGGCGGTTCGATGTCCGAGAAGTCGGCACAACCGCGTTTACACACAGGTCCTATCCCATGAACACCGTTTCCAAGATGATCAAGACCCTGTCCAGCGCCATCAACGGCTGCGCCCTTGCCCACTTTTTCCCACCGGACTAGTTTGTCCTGAGCAGTACCCTGCAATTATAAATCATTGCAGGCGGCTGCTAGACCGGTTGGAAGTGGTCGCCTGGTCTTCATATTCACTTTGAAATCTTGTTTGATTGACCTTGCTTATTATGTAAGCACCCGGCATTCCTTTCAAATTTTATAACTCTGCCGCCTGGATCGTCCTTTGCAAACGTATATCTCCCGTTCATACCTTGATTTTTACCAAAGTAAAATTACAGCCTTCAAGAATACAGTTTCATTATGTCATTGCCCTCAGCCTCTGTTCAAGAAACAGAAGATACACTATCGGAAATATCCTCACCTCCCTCTACAAAAGCAATCCCGCCAGCGTATGCCCTTCTGCGGCAGCAACTGATTTGGTGTGCCGCCGCAGTCTCTTTACTTTGTCTGCTCATCAGCCCCATCTCTATTCATTCCTGGCTCTCAGTATTTCTACTGATAACTTTGACAACACTGGTTGGCCTAATGTCAGTTCGCTTGCCGGGTGGCTCGGAGCTTGTTGGCTCGCCTACAATCCCTCTTGTCTTTGCGATTGCAGGCTTATTTGGAGCCACTGCGGCCATTCTTTCAGCAATCCTATCTGCATTTGCAGCAGGATATGTTTCGATACCAAAAGGGAAGCGATGGCGGATCAACCTATATATCCCTTCTCTATGTACTAACGTTGTTGCCGTGGGCGGTGTCGCCCTATTTTATTCATTTATAGAGCTGGTTCTTTTTCGGCATCAAGGGATGCGTGTGGGACAGGCTCCAACAGCATATGCTTGTCTTGCTTTGCCGTTTTGTACGCTAGCTGCTTTGACTATCAGCGCCCTAATTACGACCACCCTCGCCAGCCGGTACTACAACCTGCGCTGGGATGTTCTCTGGCATGAAAACTTCAAATGGCTGTTGTCCAGTGCCCTATTTATGTCGCCGATTGGATTGCTGACAGCGATCTTGTATGGTCAGCACTGGTGGCTGGGGGTTGGCTTTGTGTTGCTGCCAGTCTATATGATGCGGATGTCGGTGATCACGCATCAAAAGTCGATGGAGGCGTACCGGCATGGGGTAGAGCTGCTGGGGCGTATTATGCAGGAGGCGCACCCCTACACGCACGGACACCTGCACCGGGTCGCTCGGTGGGCCGTGCAGATTGCCGAGGAAATGCGGCTGCCTGCGGCCTCCATGCAGTATATCGGCGATGCCGCGATCCTGCATGACATCGGAAAAGTCGCGGTCGATGACCGCGTGCTGAACAAAGTCGGCAAGCTGACCGATGATGACTGGGCAATGATCCGCAAGCATCCTGTCACCGGAGCCGACCTGGTCAGCAAAATGAGCGTGCTGGGGGCAGTCAGCCACTGGATACGACACCACCACGAGCGGCCCGACGGCAAAGGCTACCCGCAGGGTCTCGCGGGAGAAGATATTCCCATCGAGTCGTCGATCATCTCGGTGGTCGATGCCTTTGATGCGATGGTAGGCGGCCCGGCCAAAGAAGATCAGCGGCCTTATCGCAGGGCAATTACTCCCACTGAAGCGATTGCCGAGCTGCGCCGTCATGCCGGAACACAGTTTCAAGAGGATGTCGTAGAGACGTTCATTTCCATTTTTGAACGCGAACAAACGCTGGAAGTGGGTGGGCAGCGCTCCGGCCCGACATCGGAGCTGGCCGATGATTCGCTGTGGGCGACGCTGCCACAGGCGTCATCCCAGTTGTCCCTGTCCGGGCGGGCCTGAAACTGTTCTTATGAACTTAGTATTTTTATGAATCTAGTATTTGCCGATAGTATTGCCGCGATTGTATTTACATCGGCCCTGATGGCCGTGCTGATTTATTTGCCCTGGCGCATTCGGAAGTCGTACCGCCAGACATTTATCGCGCTGGCCCGTGCGGTGGAAGCCCGCGAGCCGCACCTGCTGGGGCATGCCGAGCAGACCTCGCGCTATGTGATGCTGATGGCCCGCCTGCGCGGCATGGGATTTGTGGCGATGCGAACGCTGGAAGACGCGACCCTGCTGCATGGCATTGGCAAAGTCAGTATCCCCTACGGCCTGCTGAATACATCCGCGCCGCTGTCCGATCCCACAGACCGCTTTGTCCTGCGCGACTATGTGCGTGTCGGCGCGGCTATTTTAGATGTTATCCCCGTTCTGCGCCCCGCCGCCGACATTATCCGCTTTCACCACGAATATGTGGATGGCAGCGGCTACCCCTTTGGCCGCTCCGGCACGACCATCCCCTTTGAAGCACAAATGCTGTGTATTTCCAGCGAGTTTGCCGCCATGACCGCGCCGCGCCTGTACCGCGAAAATCCGGCCTTCACCCCGGCGCAGGCCGACAACTATGTGCGGGCGCAGGTGGGCGTGCGCTATTCGCGCCGCGTCGTTTCCCTGTTTTTAAAAGCAAGAGCGACCGAAAAGCTCCGAGTTCGCCTCGTCGCCTTCGCCCGCTCTGTGCATCGCCTCCTGCGGACGCGGCCTCTGCCGCGCCGCGTCCTCTAATTCCGCTGCTTATCTTTTGCTTGTCTTTTGCTTGTCTTTATTTGCGCCCGAGAAGCCTCCCAAAGAGGCCGCCTTTTTCGGGGGCCGGTGCGGGCTGCGGGCGCGGGGCCTGGCCTGGCTCCGGGCGGGGCGGTTTGCCGCTCAGCTCGCGTGTCTTGTTGGAAGCCATGTTCTGTTCCAGCCGGGACAGTTTGGACTGGATCAGCGGGCTGGGGCTAACCGCCAGCGCCTTGCGGTACTGCACCGCCGCATCCTCGGTCTGCCCTATCATCACCAGAGCATCCCCCATCAGCACCAGGCCGCGCACGTTTCCAGCATCAATTTCCAGCACCTTGACACAAAATCCGCGTGCTTCCAGCGGCTTGCTGTCCATGATCGCCCGGTCGGCATTGCCGAGAAGCAGAGAAATTGCCTTCGCTTTTTCCAGGCTGGGCGGGGCCGTTTTGGACGCCGCCGGTGCGGCGGCGGGTGCCGCAGAAGGACGACTGGCGGCAGGCGCGGCGGCAGGGGCGACGGGTTTTGCTGCATCCAGCGTAGAATTGTACTGGGCACGGCGGTCCGGGTCTGCCAGAACGCGGTACGCCTGGTTGATCTGGGTAAACACGCGCTGGCTGAAATCTTTATCCTGCGCGATGTCCGGGTGATATTTGCGGGCCAGCTCCCGGTACTTCTTTTTAATCTGGTCTGTGGTGGCACTGGGCGGCAGGCCCAGCACTTCATAATAATTGCGCTGCAAGCTCATCGTCGTTTGCTCCGTGCGAAAACAAAAAAATCATACAAATAAAAGCGATAGTGACACTGCCTCGCGGCGCGGTTTCTGTGTGTCCCCCTCTCGGCGGCGTGACGCGGAAAAAGCAAATAATAAAATGCCGCGCCGTGCCGTGTTTTTCGTGCCGTGTTTTTCGTGCCGTGTCTCGGGCTGCCTGATATAAATTATGGCCCGTCTTGGATTATGGCCCGTCCGGGTTTGCGTACTGCTGCAAATTGTCGAAGTATCCCGTGTAAAACTTCACCAGCACCATCGCTACCCGAATACCAATCAGCATCGTTGCAAATGCGCCGAGGGCGACCGCCATTTGATGCAGGCGCGTCAGCGACTCGGCCTCATAATACTCAGCCACTTTATCCATCGTCATATCCAGCGATCCGGTCTGCTCGCCCGTTGCCAGCATGGACAGCACCAGCGGCGGGAACACCCTCGTCGCCTGCAAGGCTTCAGTCAGCCCCCGCCCGCCTTCAATCGCCGGGATCGCTGAAATCATGCGCCGCTCCATGTAAGCATTGCCCGTGGATGCCGCCGCCCCCTTCAGGACTTCCGGGATCGGCAGCCCCGCCGCGTACAGCGACGACAGCACCCGCGCAAACCGGGCCAGACAAACCATTCGCACCGCGCCTGCAAACGGCGGCAGATGGGCGATGAGCGAGTCATAAAAGAGTTTAAAGTTTGAAAGCAGCCGGGTTGCCACAAACACTGCCAGCGCAATCAACAGCACTTCCAGCAGCGGCAGCACTGCATCGTGAAAATACAGCTTCGGATTTCTAGCGACCACCAGATCAACCAAATCCGGCAGAAGAAAGCTCGCCACCAGCGCCGCCGCCGGGGACCGGGTTTCCTTTTTGATGATCGCCCGCAGGTTGTATTCCTGCTCCAGCGCCAGCGACAGGCGGTTCATCATCACATCCATGCGCCCGCTCTGCTCGCCTGCATACACCATCGCCCGGTGGAAGTCTGTAAAAATCCACGGAAACTCCGCCATTGTCTGCGTCAGCTTTTCGCCAGTCTGCACCCGCGCTGCAATCTGTGCCAGCGCCCGCCGCAGAGTGGCGTTGCTCGTTTGCGACGACAGGGTCGTCAGGGCCTGATAGATCGGCACACCTGCCCCAAGCATCGCGGCGAACTGCCGGTACATCAGGGCCAAATCCCGCAGACCCACCCCCGTCCAGAACGAATACACAAAATGCACCATCAGCCAGCGCCGGATGGACAGCGGGGGCGCTGCCGAAGGGCCGTAGCTCGCGCTGGCTGGCCTCGGCGCGTAGGAAGGGGCTGCGCCTGCGTAGCCACCGGCATCCCCGCCTGTCTGTGCGGCCACGCGCATGGGAAAGTAGCCCATCTCCCGGATTTCGTGCGCCGCCTGCCGCTCATCGGGGGCATCGAGCGCCCCGGTCACGGTGCGGCCCTGCCGGTCTTTAGCTTGATACGAATAAATCATAGCGTTTAAATCATAGCGTTTTTCAGTGAGGGCGGGAGCGCAGGCAGTCAGGGGTTCCCTGTGAGACGAGTATTGCCTTTAGAATGTTCCCTGTTTTTGCAGAAGTTCCCCAAAAATTTTTTCCGCCGTTTTCCCCTCGGGCGGCAGGGCTAATTCAGGGGCGATTTCAGCCAGCGGCCCCAGCACAAACGCCCGCTCCCGCAGGCGCGGGTGGGGCACTTCCAGCCCCGGCTCGCTCGTCTGCACATCGCCGTAAACCAGCAGGTCCAAGTCTATAACGCGGGGACCCCACCGAAGGGTTCGCACCCGGCCCATTTGGTTTTCAAGGTCCAGCAAAGCCTCTAAAAGCGCACGCGGCGGCAGCGTCGTTCGCACCCGCGCCACGGCATTTAGAAAGTCCGGCTGTTCGGTCACGCCCACCGGAGCCGTTTCATACACCGACGACACGCGCTCTACGCATATTATCGGCGGCTGCTGCATCTCCCGCAGGGCTATTTCCAGCGCCCCCCGCCGGTCGCCCAGATTTGTGCCCAGACCAATATAGGCAATAACGCCAACGTCGCTTGCACTGTGCAGGGCAGACGGCGCGGGCAGTAGGAGTGGCTGTGGGTCTTGGCGCATAAAAATTACGGACCTAAAGCGCAGGCGGCACGGCAAGTCCCCAGCCACCGACCGTGGCATATTGAGCGGCCACTGCCGTCAGCAAATCTTGCGCGGTGCTGTAATACTTACGGCTGTCAAATTGTGTGAAATGTGTCGATGGCTTATTGAGTCGAAGTTCAGCCGGGACACCTTCCGAAGCTGTCTGGTAAGACAAGAATGGATACTCCGGGTTCTGTTGGTCATCAAGACTATAGGGACCGCTAGGGGAGAGTGGAGCCAGCTTTTCCATCTTTTTAATCTCTGCCACCAGTGTCTTGTCTTTCTGCCCTAAAGCCACAATATGGTACTGGAAATAGGGGAAAGTCCGAGAGTCACTAATCGCACTGAGGGGGCTGTGGGTGCTGAAAATCTTGTCCCACCAGCCCAGTGCGCCTCCGAGAACGACCACACATTTGATCGCAAGCTCCGCCGCCTTCATAGCCGAAGTAATCGCCGCCGGGTAACGGCCTGCCTCATGCAGAACGCGGGCATCTTCCAGATGCCGGATGCTTTCCTCAAAGAAGGCACGTCCAAGCGCATCATCTTCTGGAAATTGGGGCATTAGAGGAGGCTCCCGGAAACGAGGAACTCCAGCGGATTGCTCTTGCTGATTTGCGTGTTCCCAGCCAACACATCTCGGGCGTAACCGGGCGGGTCTTCGTAGACAACATCGTATCCCTCACGAACATGGTCCATCAGCAAATTTTCCATGAAGTGAGTTCTGTCCCCTTTTTTGCCTTCAAATTCGTCCGGCGTCAGCAGATGCAGCCGAAGCTGACCGCGCAGCGGCAGTGCCTCCGTGCTGCTGAATGTGACAGACTTTGGCCCCTTCCAATCTTCCACCACTTCCAGCAGATCAATATCGAATGTGCCGCCGCGTGTCACAATTTCGCCAAATGCAATAATCGCTCGCAATTTTCCCTCGTGTGTTTTGAGGTGGGCGTGCATCAGGTCTGTGATCGCTTTGTATTCCTCAAAGGGGATACGCAAAGCACTTTCTTCTTGATAAGGCATCGTGATTTCCGTTCCTTTTCTATCAATCACTCCCCAGCTTCAGGACGCTCATAAACGCCTCCTGCGGGATTTCAACGCTGCCGATGGATTTCATCCGCTTTTTGCCCATGCCAAATCCCGCCCAATCAGCAGTTCCGTCATCTCGGCGTGGTGCGTGTTCTTCATCGGGATGGGCAGCGTGTCAAAGCCGTGTTTTTCCGCCAGTGCCCGCACACCGGGCGCGTTGTCATACGTCATCAGAAAGTCCCCGGCCAGGGTCGCGGCGACTTGAAAAAGCTGCTCATGGTCTAGGACGGAATGCAGATACAAACGACTTCCTGCGCTTTTTGTCGCCCCGGCGGTGTACGGCGGATCAATAAAATATACTGCATCGGCTCGGCCCGCGTGACGACGCAAAGCAGCAATCCCGTCGCCCCTCTCAAACTCAATACGTCCGCGCTGGGCTGCAATCTCTAAAATGCGCCGCCGCAGAGTTTCGGGATACCAGCGTGACGCCAGCCCTTTACCATTTTCGCCGTGCTTGATGATCCCTGCGCCCGGCGCAAGGATGCCGCCCCGGTTGATCCGGTTTTTCAGAATGGTGCGGAAAGCCACGCACTGCGTTTCTTCACAGGTCTCTGCCAGTGCGGCCAGTGCATTGTCCGGCGTGAGCGAAAAATGGACAATGGCCTCCCCGAGCCATGCGGCATTGTCGCTTAAAATTGTCTGCCAGACCGCCGCCACCTGCGGGTCAATCTCGACCATGTGAACTTGGTCTGCTAGGCGCTCGAACGCCGCCGTCAAGCTCACAATGCCGCCGCCCGCAAACGGCTCCAGCAGCAGGCTGGGGCGCGTCGGCTGCGCCCGAAGCCATTGCCGGACACGCGGAACCAGCCAGGTCTTGCCGCCGGGATAGCGAAACGGACTGCGCTGCGGCACAGACGCCACATTGACAATCGCTTCCTGCCCCCCATGGCTAAACAGCGAATACTGAACCGCTGGCTCTGCGACATGGGCATCAAAAATCGGTGTTGGGTGCAATGGTGTCAGGAGCGGCGGCATTGTTCAACCTTTTGCTGAGTTCTTTTTGCAGTTGCCCTAAAAACAGGGCTTCATCCCCTGCCTCGGATCGGGTTATTCTGAGCAGCGCGGCTTCAAATTTTGTGTACACCGTTTTATGAAGCGTCAGCACATAACGGTTTTGCGCGGGGTCCAAAACAAGGTCATAGACAAACAGGGCCAGATCGGCTTCTGATTGATCGACTTCTTCCAATGCGGGCAAGGTCTCATAAAAACCGCTATTCAGGGCAACCGCCATTTTGCGGCCCCAGCCATTGAGAATGCCGCCCTTGAAGATAAGCTGCGGGGCCAGACGCTTGCGCGAGGAAGACAGATAATCCGGGCGCGGATAATTGCGCTGACCACGCCAGTCCATATCCGCACGGGCATGAGGATTTTCCATGTAGTGCTGAAAGGGCGTGCTGACATTGCCGGAAATGTAAACCGCCTGCACTTCCAGAGAGCCGTAGTCCGTAATGCGTCCAATCTCATCATAAGACAGCAGCACCACATCAATATTTCCCGCTGACTTACCCGCGCTGTCTTTCAGGCGTACTTCCGTTAGCGAGGTCCAGGCCGCGCCCGGCGAGAAAAAGAAGGCGGCGGCGTCGGAGGCAATGCGCCACTGCTGCTGGAAGCGAACCGGACAGGTAATCACAACCTCACCCGTCGCGCTGAACACGCTGCATACCCCCAGCGGATTTTCAATGCTGTTCTTGGTGCAGTTTGGCACGCTGTTGCCAAAGGGACACAGACGGTCCCGGCGGTGACGGTCGGCTTCAGCACCCAGATTGTTCACAGGGAAGCCGAACACTTCCGCGAGAGGGTGGTTGGGCATCAATCGCTCCCCAGCTTCAGCACGCTCATAAACGCCTCCTGCGGGATTTCGACGCTGCCGATGGACTTCATCCGCTTTTTGCCCTCTTTCTGCTTCTCTAAGAGCTTGCGCTTGCGGCTGATGTCGCCGCCGTAGCACTTGGCGATGACGTTCTTTCGCAGGGCGGAGATGCGCTCGGCGGCGACGACTTTCGCGCCGACGGCGGCCTGCAATTTGATCTCAAACTGCTGGCGCGGGATGACTTCTTTGAGCTTTTCCACAAGCTGCTTGCCGCGCTCGTAGGCTTTGTCTTTGTGGGTGATGAACGACAGGGCGTCCAGCGGGTCGTCGTTGATTTTGATGTCGAGTTTCACCAGCGTGGCCGGCTCGTAGCCGCTGATCTCGTAGTCAAACGACGCATAGCCTTTGGTGCGGGACTTGAGCTGATCGAAGAAGTCCATCAAAATCTCGTTCATCGGCAGCTTGTAATGGATCATCACGCGGTCTTTAGCCGGGTAATCCGTGCGGACATACACGCCGCGCCGCTCGCGGGCCAAATCCATCACCGTGCCGACATAGTGCGACGGGATAATCACGCTGGCCGCCACCATCGGCTCATCCATCGAGGCAATCTGCGACGGCGGCGGCAGGTTGTCCGGGTTGTCCACTTCGATGGTCTCGCCGTCGGTCAGATGCACCCGGTAGATAACGCTCGGGGCGGTGGCAATCAGGGATAAATTGAACTCGCGCTCCAATCGCTCCTGCACGATGTCCAGATGCAGCAGGCCCAGGAAGCCGCAGCGGTAGCCGAAGCCCAGCGCCGCTGACGATTCGGGTTCAAAGGTCAGCGCGGCGTCGTTAAGCTGCAAGCGGCCCAGCGCCTCTTTGAGGTCGGGGTACTGGCTGCTGTCTAGGGGGTACAGGCCGCAGAAGACCACCGGGGTCGCCTTCCGGTAGCCCGCCAGCGCCTGCGTCGAGCCGTGCGAGGCCAGCGTCAGGGTGTCGCCGACGCGGCAGTCGCCGACGGTCTTGACCGAGGCGGTGACATAGCCGACTTCGCCGGTTTTGAGTTTTTCCACCGCCTTCATGCGCGGCGAGAAGATGCCCACGCCGGTCACGTCAAACGTCTTCCCCGACGCCATCGCCCGTATCTGCGTGCCCGCCGAAATCTCGCCGTCCACAATCCGCACATAGGCGACGACGCCTAAATACGCATCGAAATGGCTGTCAAAAATCAGGGCGCGGAGGGGCTTATCCGGGTCGCCCTGCGGGGGCGGGACGCGGCGGACCACCGACTCCAAAATCTCCTGCGTGCCGATACCTTCTTTGGCCGACGCCCGGATGGCTTCGGTGGCATCAATCGCCAGCACTTCCTCAATTTCCTCGGCCACGCGGTCCGGGTCAGCGGCGGGCAGGTCGATTTTGTTGATGACCGGCACAATCTCTAAATCATTGTTCAGGGCCAGATTGACATTGGCAAGCGTCTGCGCTTCCACCCCCTGCGCGGCGTCCACCACTAAGACCGCTCCTTCGCAGGCGGCCAGCGACCGGGACACTTCATAAGTAAAGTCGACGTGTCCGGGCGTGTCGATCAAATTCAGCTCATACTCGACGCCGTCCAGCGCCTTGTAATTGATCCGCACCGAGGCCATTTTGATCGTGATGCCGCGCTCGCGCTCAATGTCCATCGAGTCCAGGAGCTGCTCCTGCATATGGCGCTTTTGCACGGTCCCGGTGAACTCCAGCAGCCGGTCCGCCAGCGTGGACTTGCCGTGGTCGATATGGGCGATAATGCAAAAATTACGGATATTCTTTTGGGAATGGTACAAGGTTTCGGACATGGTGCATTTATTATACCTGCCCCTTGTGCTTTCAGGAACAATTTAGAACTTTGGGGTATTCGAGGGCGGTTTTGAATCTTAATATAAATTAACAAAACTTTATATAAAAATGGGAACAAAGGCTGGTACAATAGCGTTGAACTACAGGAACTCGACCCCGAAGTCAACTTAGAAAACGCTCAGAGAAACTACCATGCCCCTGGAACTCCTGGAAAAGCCCCACGCCGCTGCCCTGACTGAAGAACTGCACGAATGCGCCTCCTGCCGCCACAAGGACCGCGTTTATGTGACCTCGCCGAGCGGCACGCAGACGGCAGCCGTCTGGCGCTGCCGGATGCTGTCGCAAAAGACGCGCTCCGAAGTTTTGGTGCAGCCGCACGAAAATTGCTTTGAACACCGCAGCCTGTCCGACCACTGGGAAAAAACGACTCTGCCCCTGGTGCGCTAGGGGGTTACCCCCCCTGGCGGCTGTAAGCTTTGTCGAGCAGGTCCGCAAACGCCTGGCGCAGTTCCAGACCGACCTGCCGCTCCTGTTCGGCGGCCTGCCGCAGCATTTCAATCGTTTGCCGCACCTCCTCCGAGGCCCGGCGCATCTCTTCGGACACTGTGCGCCCCGCTTCCATCAGCCGCCGCAGCTCTTCGGCGGCTTCCCGCTGTTCTTCTTTTTCCTGCCGCCGCTCTTCCGCAAACTGCCGCCGCTGCTCGTCGGAGCTGCGCGTGCCTTCGTCTTCGCCGCGCAGTGTTTCTGCATCCTCCCGGTTTTCTTCCGCGTCCTGCCGCATTTCTTCGCCGCCCTGCCGCACTTCTTCCGCCACTTCCCGGCTTTCTTCGGCATCCTGCCGGTTCTCTTCCGCATCCTGCCGCCCTTGCTCGGTCGTGTGCGATTCGCTCATGGTTTGCTCATGGTTCTTTCTCTTTCCAAAGAAAGGTGCTGATTTTGTTGCCTAAGAAAGTGGTTTTATGGCTTCAATGAAGACATAGTGCCTCAACGCTTACAGTGTACCAGAACCAGCCGGGTTTCCACGCCGCCGCCCGAAAACAAGCCCCGCACCATAGACCAGCGCGGCCACTAACAAACCAGGGTACAGCGGCTGCCAGCCGCCGGGATACGCAGGGCTGTCCAGGCCGCCGTGCCCCCAGCCCCAGAGCAGGCAAAACAGCGCCGTGCCCGCGCCCAGCAGCATGGAGAAAAAAGCAAATGGCGCTGGCGCCCGCCAGCGGGGCGTGGCATACGCCCCGAGCAGGGGGATCAAGACGCCGGGCACCAGAACGCTGCCGAACGCATACCACTGTTTGACCACCGACGGAACCAGCACGGCGACTACCAGCGCCAGCAGCGAAGTCCCGACCAGCCCCCAGCGGGTGTAGGCGGGGACGTTTGCATCGCTCACGTCCCCGCGCAGACGCCACACAAAGTCGCGCCCCACGGTCACGGCGGCGATGAACGTATAGGACACCAGGCTTGCCATAATCGGGGCCAGCATCCCCACATAAAACAGCCCCTTCAGACCCGGCGGCAGGACACGCTCGGCCAGCGCCGGAAAGGCCAGCTTGGGGTCGGCCAGATGCGGCAGCAGGGCGCGGGAAAACAGGCCCGTGGTCAGCGAAAGCAGGTCGAACGTCAGCCAGCACAGCACCGCCAGCCCAATCCCAACGGCGGCCACTCGCGGGGTTTTCGCCGCATAGCACCGCTGATGAAAGCCAGGGTCCGTCAGCGTTTCCAGCGCGATAAAGAACCAGACCGCCACCGCCGCCAGGTCGTAGTCGCCCATCGGCCTCAAATAAGAAGGCGGCAGATGCCCCGGCGCGGTCAAAAACGACAGCCCGCCAAACTTGGTCAGGCACAGGGCCACAATCGCCCCGAAGCCCGAGAACATCAACAGAAATTGCAGCGTGTTCACCCGCACATCCGCCAGAAATCCGCCCCGGAAGACGTAAGCCACCGAAAACACGACCCCCACCAGCATGGCCGGAACCAGCGGCCAGCCAAACAAAATATGCAGCAGGGTCCCCGCCATCAGCACATAGGTCGACGGCGCGGCATACACAAATGCAAAGACGGCCCCCAGCAGGGCCGTCTTCGTGTCATACGCTTCCGCCAGCTTGTCCGGGATGGTGTAGATATGCGCCGCCCCGCCGCGCACCCGCCGGGCCAGAAAGATCGCAAACAGCAGCGCAAAGACGTAGTAGGGCACCCCGTTGGAGGTCCAGGCCACCATGCCCGATGTATACACGAACTCGCCTGCGCCGAGGATGCCGCCGTAAAACGTCGCTACCAGCGTCGCCACAAACACCGGCAGACTCAGGCTCCGGTCTGCAATCAGATAGTCCTCGGTGCTGCCCCCCTTGCGCTTCCAGAAGCCAATCGCCAGCAGAAACGCCAGATACAGCCCCAGCACGCCCCAGTCCAGCGGCGCAAACGCCGCCCGCAAATCGGTCATCTCAACTGCCTCAAATACGCCTGCAAGTGGCAGACCAAAATCACGCCGCCCTCCGCTTTGACCGTGACGCTTGCCCCCGTCGCTTCGTTGAGCAGCCCCCCGACCCCCACCGCCAGCAGGAAGTCCGTCAGCGGCCAGCGGACACCTGCCAGCGTTACCCGCGCCTGCCCGTCCAGCGACAGCACCGACACCGCATCGCCCGCTTCCGTGTCCAGCGTCCGCGTCCCCAGCAGCGCCCGCGTCTCCGCGCCGTCCGCGACTATTGCCACCGGCAGGTCCGGCCAGTCCATCGCCCACCGCAGCAGCAGGCTCGCATTGCCGAGCGTGTGGTCGATTCGCCCCCCCGCCGCGCCTGCAATCGTCAGCGCCGTCGCGCCCCGCGCCCGCGCTATCTCCACCGCTTTCTCTAAATCCGTTCGGCTTTGGTCGGGCGTCGCCACAAACTCCGTGCGCGGCAGCGCCGCCCGCGCAGCGTCTAAATCCAGCGAGTCAAAGTCCCCGCTGACAACATCCGGCAGCACCGCGCAGGCGACAGCCTTCTGCACGGCCCCGTCGCAGGCGATGAACAGGTCATGCGAGTCTGCCAGCCCGGCCAGCAGTTCGGAAGAAGGCGGGTCGCCGTTGGCTAAAATGAGAACGTTCATAGGCGTCAAGAAACCCGGAGACCTACCTTCCTTGCTCCTGCGTTCATTCTTCACTTCGTCGCAGGGTCCTTCCTAAAGGAAGGATACGGACAAAATACAGAGGGCAGGGAGACCCTGCCCCTACGTCGCTTTCCTAATCCTTCCTTTAGGAAGGACCCTGTGAGCGAGGAACGAGAGAACAAGGTGGTAGGTTCCTAATCGTAGCCGCTGTAGTAACGCTTGCCGGTCACCGGGTTGATGTCGTTGTACGTCTTGCCGTCCGGTGTCACCGCTGTTTTGTTGAAGGCGTCCGCTGAAATGATAAACTTGGCGTGGCCGTCGGCGTAAATCATCGTGCCGCCGTTCGGATGCCACTGCTGGTAATAGCTGGTCGTTCCACTTTTAGGAGGAACATAGCCGTACTTTGCCCCGCCGGGGTCCTGATCGGCGGAGAACCACGGGAACATCTCGTCGCGCATGATGCGGGTGTCCGAGGGCGTGGCAAACTGCGCGTCCGTCACGACGATGCTTTTGGCCGTTGGATTGTCTTTGGGAGGGCTGACAAAATAATTGTCTTCATAGGAAGCCGTCCCATCGGCAGCCGGCTGATAAAGCACCGTGTAGCAGGCTTTGGTGAAGCGGTATGAAGACCCGTAATCCTTCTGATAGCTGGCTCCTGCCGTTGTCGGGCCACCGGAATCATCGGGGCATTTGAACAGGTCTTTGCTTTTAGTGTAAGGCATCAGCTCATCTTCCACGCCGCGATGGGTGGCGGTTCCCGGTGCGCCGCCTGCGCCGGGGTCGCCTGCACCGCCATCATTGTATGCCTGAAAAATCGGCATCGTCTCGTCGGAGTCCTGAATATACATCCGCACGGCCAGCCCAATCTGCTTGCCATTGGAGATGCAGACGGTGCGCCGGGCGTTCTCGCGCACCTTCTGGAAGACGGGAAAGAGAATGGCCGCGAGAATCGCGATGATGGCGATCACCACGAGCAGCTCAATCAAAGTAAAGCCCCGCTGTCTGGGGCGCGTCGGAGGAGAAATCATTGGTCGGTTCCCTTTGCTAAGTCTCGTTGTCGAGTTGACATCAAACGCACAAAAGCCGCCGCCCCCGGAAAGTGGGGACGGCGGCCTCGGGTGCAAACCAAACGGGTGCAGGGGGCGTGCCGGTCCTCCGCTTCCCTACGCCGGTATTAACCGGATCAGGTTCTTGGGGTTGGCTGTGCCTCTCAGCCGCGTGTGTGAAAACAACGCGGCACCCCCAGCGGTATTGAAATTGGTGCGAACAGTTCTGTGCTGACAGTCAGTATAGCCGAAGCGGGGCGGGGAAGTCAAGGGGCGCAACTGCCAGGGAAGGAAAAGCGACGGGAGTAGGGGCGCTGCTTGCTGCGCCCTGCTCTTCCTCATCCCTGCTCTTCCTCATCCTCCCTTGAAAGAGGACCCTGTGACGCAGGAACAAGGAACGGAGGTCCCGCCGCAACAAGGGAGGTCCCGCCGCCAAAAAAACGGCCCCTCTTTCCCGACAGGAAGACAGGGCCGTTCCAAGCTGCATAAGCTTTACATACAAGCGTTCGTTTAGAGACTGTATAGAAAGCCCCCGGACAGCCCCCTAGCCCCCAATAATGGGGGAACCGGACAGTGAAAACCAAGCCCCTGCATTCTTCTGGCTCCCCCAGAATCATAGATTTTATTGGGGGCGGGGGGGGGTGATCTGCGTTCGTTGAAGGCTTTCTATACAGTTTCTTAGGCCCCGCGTGCGCCTTCTTGCGCTTGACCGCAAACGCCAGCCCGCCCAGCGCCAGCATGGAGGCGGGTGCGCCCGTCGTGCGAGAAGGGCCGTTCCGCCGCCTGCGGCCCGCTGGCGCGGCTGACCGGAGCGTGTGAGGGGCGGCTGGCGGTCTTTGGCATAGGCAGCGGCAAAGTCCTGGTACAATGCCTCAAAGTCGCTCCGGGTGAAGCCGCAGAGGCTCACGAAGGCGGCAGACGGCGCGACAACTCTATTAGGTTTCCCTGTGGGTTGCGGAGCGTTGCGAACGTGAAGCACGCTTCACGATTTGGCCGCGACAGCCGCATCCAGCCAATCGTAAACCTGCCCTTCGCCCTGGGGATTTCCCATGTGGCTGGTGTTGCCATTGCAAAGCAGATCTTTGTTGCCGCCCCGCACCGCGACGATGAAGTTGTCTTCAATGGGAAAAATTGAATCTTCCATGCCATCAAGAACGAGCAGCCTGCAACTGGGATGATCCAGCACGCCGGAACCCAGAAGGCTGAATTTATGGGCATCGGCGCTGTAAGCCTCGACGGGGTTGGCCGCACGGTATCCAAACTTGTAGGCAAGCGCGTCGGCCAGAGCAAACGGATATTCCATCTGGTTTTGAGCGCCGATCCAGGCGGCGTCGAACATATGGTGGCCGCCGCCTCCCTGCGACGCGACGGCCAACAGGCGGTCGGCATGGGTGTGCGCGACTCGCAGCGCGTAATACCCGCCGGTGCTGATGCCGCGTGCGACGATTTTGCTCGTGTCAAAGCCATATTCGGCGGCATTGGCGACAACCCAATCCAAAACGCTGGTCATCAGGCGGTCGGGAGAATCTGGATCGTTGGGCGCCGCTGGACAATCGCCCGTGCCCGGAATCTCGAACATAATGGTGGCGAAACCGCGATCTACATGAATCTGGGTGCGCGAAGTGTTGTCGGTTTTGTAGGCGTCCAGGCCGCAGATGAACAACAGCACCGGCCAGCCATTCTTGGGCTTGGCGCCCGTCGGCATTCGCAAATACGTCTGAATCGGCGCGTCGGTGTCGCCCGCCGCGACATTGGCTTCCTTGAAGGGAATATCGAGCGAGACGCTCGGCGGATTGAGATATTTACCGCCCTTGACATAAGCGGCTTTGCCTTTCTGCCACGACTCCTCGCTGAGCGGCGAGCGGTTGATCGGAAAGCGCGAAATGCGATAAACGGCGGCAGCACGCAAATAAAGGTCGCGTGCTTTGTCCGTGTCGCCTTGATTTTCGGAGGCTTCGGCCTGAAAAATCAAACCTTCCGCAACCGGAATAAATGGTTTGGAGTATTCATCCGGGTTGTGCAAAAAGTCGGAATCGTCGCCCGAAATCTTCACCAATTCGGCGAAAATCGGGTCGAAATCTTCAACCTTGCCATCGGAGAACGGATAAATCCCGTGCTGGCAGGGCACCCGCCACTTCTGCGCCCACAGAGCGGAAACAGAGTCGTGGTGCGGAAAGTAAGGGAAGCCGTTTTTAAGTTCGGCTGCGTTGGACTGGACATGATATGGCGGTGCAATAATGGGTGTTGTTTCTGGCATAGCAGTCTGATCTCCTTGTTTTTGCTTTGAAGCGCGGACGGTTTTATTTCGCGGGGTTGGGGTTCGTGGCCTCAAGTTGCTCGAAGTAAATCCCCGGCTCCCCCAGAATTGGGGGAGGGGCGAACTGATGCCCGCGAAGGCGGGGACCCGTGCCCGGCCTAAAATGTAAACGAAGACAGCCCCACGGTGACTCCGGCGCTGCCGACCACAATCAGCGTGTGATCGCCGCGCTCCAGGCGGCCTTCCTGAAAGGCCATGCTCATGCCGAGGGGGACCGAGGCCGAAACGCAGTTGCCGTACCGGGGGTGCAGGCTGTAATAAACGCCTTTGGGGAGATGCAGGTGCTTGACCAAAACTTCGCTGGCCTTCTGGCTGGCCTCGTGGGCGAACGCGATGTCAAAGCAGCGGCCCTTAAAGTGCGGGTCGGCGGCATACACTTCGGCGATCTTCTTGACCGTCGTGACCACCAGCTCGCGGGACAGAGAAAAGAACTGGGAGGCCGCGTAGCGCGGGTCCGGGTCGCCGGGCAGGAAGTCGTCCACATTGGCGAGGGGGATCATGCACAGGTTGTAATGCTCGCCGAAGTTCTTGAAGTTGAAGTAAAAGTCGTCGTCCGGGTTTTCGTCCGTCACAATGGTGGCCGTCGCCGCTTCGCCGATGGTGAACTGCGCGACCCGATGCTTCAAATCGGCGGCGTCTTTGATCTCGGAACACCAGAACGAGCGCACCAGGCTGGCCTCGCAGTTGACAATCATGCCGCGCTTGTACGTGCCGTTCTGAATCAGGCTCCGGGCGACCTGCATGGCCCGCAGCCATGACGCGCAGGCATCCAGCATATCAAAGCAGGTGGCATTCGGCATCTTCAGCTCGGACTGCACGACGTTCGCCATCGCGGGTTCAATCCAGCCGCGCCCGACGCCGGTATAAATCAGAAAGTCCACATCTTTGGGCTTGAGGTCAGCGGCGGCCAGTGCCCGGCGTCCGGCGTCCAGCACCAGATTGATTGCTTTTTCGCCCGGCGCGAGCTTGTAGCGCACCTGCGTCCCGGCGGTTGCCAGCGTGTCCCGGACCTGCGAGTCCAGCTTGCTGAACTCGGCGGGGGAAAGCCGCCCGACACTCTGCTGACGGAAGGTTTCCAAAATGTCGTCGTTGGTGACTTTGTGGGTCGGCACGGCGTGCTGGATCGTGCGAATATACATACGTGAGGCAATCCTTAAAGGCTGGCGGTCACGCAGCGCGTCTGCGCGAGCGTGTTATCCTGTTAGCATACCACAGGTTCCGTGAGAAACAGGTGAGAACCCGGCGCTCTGCCGCATTAGTTTTTCTAATCTGTCACTCTGCCGCCGCTTTGCCGCCGCTTTCTAAATCGTCGGCATCACATTCCCGCCGCAGACGGGGAGGTAGACGCCCGTAATAAACGCGGCCAGATCAGACGCCAGAAACGCCACGGCATTGGCGATTTCCTGGTCGGTCCCGCGCCGCCGCAGGGGGACATTCTTGGAATAACCCGGCTGCTCCTCGGAGCCGGAAGCGCGGTCGTTGTCGCTGATCATCCAGCCCGGCGCAACCTGATTGACCGTGATGCCATGCTCGCCGATTTCTTTTGCCAGCACGCGCAGAACGCCGTCCATGCCGCGCTTGCCGGAGACATACGCCGACTGTCCGGCGAAGTTCTGCATGGCGCATTCGGTGTTAATCCCGATCACGCGCCCGCCGCGTCCCGCCGCGATCATGCCGGGCACGAACGCCTGCGCCATCAGGACATTGTGCAGCACCGACGACCGGAACTGGCCTTCATAGTCTTCGGGAGCCTGTTCCAGCACCGAAGTCCAGCCGTACTGCGCGACAGCGTTGTTGACAATCACTGTGGCCGGGCCGAGAGCTTCGGTCACAGCATCACGCATCTTCAGCACAGCCTCTTTGTCAGTGACATCCGCCGACACGGCCATGGCCTTGCGGCTCATCTGCGTAATCTCCGCGCACAGTTTGTCGGCCATGTCGGCGTTTTTGTGGTAATGCACGGCCACATCCGCGCCGCAGCGGGCCAGCGTGCGGGCCATGACGCGGCCAAGCTGTCCGGTCGCGCCGGTGACGACGGCGATTTTGCCGGACAAATCAAGTGTGAGCGGCAATGTTTCATTAGTTAGAGCTTCAGCGGACATTCGGGGTACTCCTGAGTGTGATAAGCTCCAGCGGGGCAAGCGCGGGAAGGGTGATTGTGCCGTAGCGCATGACGGCAAACCCGGCGGGCGCGTCGCCGACTGTGGCCGTGCTGCGGCGCAGGGCAAAGCGCAGAGCGGGCACGGCGGCAAGCTCCGGCACGCGCACGGTCACGGCGTAGGTCTTTGCCGCGTAGCCGCCGTTGTGAACGGCAAAATCTTTGGCATCGTCGGCATCGGTGAACGTCGGCGACGTGAAGTTGGACAGGCCAATCGCCCACGCGCCGTCTGGCGCTTTGGCGGCGGCGGCGGTGACGTGCGGCTTTTTGCCGTAGGTATAGGTCATGCCGCCGTCCAGCGTGCTTTCCGACTTTCGGAAAACGCTGCCGACCGGGAACGCTGCCGACAACTGCTTGTAGTAGTAGTATTTTTGAAAGCGTGTGATGGCAAATGGCTTTGGCGTATAGGCCAGAATGCGCGTGGCGTTGTCGTTTGCGTCCGGCACTTCAAAGCCCACAAAATGCACCCAGTCGGTGACGCCGTGGTTCATGTCGCTCAGAAACCGCGACGCCAGAGACGCTGCCCGCAGGCCGTCGCCTGGCGCTTCCGGGCCGTTGTCGCTGGCTTCGGTCATCCAGTACGATTTTCGCGTGCCTGCAATATAGGCCGCCGCTTCGTCCGTCGCCGCCATGTTGTACGAATGCGAGGCAATGCCCGACAGCGCGGCCCACGCGGCTGAGTCGGCTTTCAGGGCATCCAACTGGGCATAGAGGCTGCTGTCCGGGTTGCCGTTTTCGGTAGCAATAATCTGGACGCTTTTCAGCCCCGCCTTGTCCAGATCGGCCCGCAGGCGCTTGACGACGCGAACAATCTGCGCGGGCGTGAACCGCTCCAGGTCATTCGGCTCGTTCTGAATGCCGGTTACGCTGACCGTCAGACCCTCTTCCAACTGGAGCCGGGCAATGGCGTCGGCCAGAGTGTCGGCGTAAGCGTCCACGGCGCTGTCTTTCAAGGCCATGCCCGTTTGGGCGCTGCCGTCAGGCCGCTTCTCCGCCATAAAGGGTGGCAGGCCGTCGGGAGCCAGCAGCAGGGTGGTGACACCCTGAGCGCGAGCATCGGCAATCAGATGGGAGTCCACGTAGCAGCCCCGGAACTCGGACAGGTCGTGCGCCCCCGGTGCCGGGGCATACTTGTTCAGATTCAGCCACAGGCGCAGCGTGCGGAAGCCCAGATCGTGCCACAGCGTCCGCGACAGCGTCTGCCGCTCGGCAGGGGAAAGCGTCTGGTACTCGCGTCCGAAGTTCAAGGCGCTGGCCCCGAACCCGTGAAACGTCTGCCGCGCCCCGGACGCGACGGTAATTGTGACCGGCACGGGGGCCTGCGCCCGCAGGGGCGAGTTCACAAGGCAAGTGGCCGCGCACAGGGCAAGCACGGTGCGAAAAATGGGTCTCATAGGCACAGTGTACCCGCTCTTGCCGTTTAGGAAAGCGGGCATTCGGATACAGTAAACTCATGAATAACTCTCACCAAATTTCTCCGAAAGTGGCTTTGGGGGTGTCTTTGCTTCTGCTGGCCGCGCCGAATGCACAGGCGCAGGCTCCCATTTCCGTAGACCTCAATGGCCGCACGCTGACTTTCAGCGGCACGCAGCCGACCCAGATCAAAGGCTCGACGCTCGTTCCCATGCGCGGCATCTTTGAGGCCCTCGGCGCATCCGTGCGCTTTGACAGCGCCACGCAGACCGTCTTCGGGCAGCGCGGCCAGACCGCCATCGTCCTGCCCCTCGGGGCGCTGACCGCCACGGTGGACGGCAAGCCGACAGCTCTGCCGCAGCCCGCGCAGCTTATCAACGGCACCACGCTGGTTCCCCTGCGCTTTATCTCGGAAGCCCTCGGCGCAGGCGTCCGCTGGGACCCGGCCACCCGCACGGTGCTGATCCAGACGATTGACCCGCACCTGACCACGCTTCCCGCCCCGCCGACGCCGACCAACGGCACAAGCACCATCTCTGGGCAGGTCACCGGCGTCTACACCAATACGACGCCCACCCAGATTACACTGCGAATTGGCGGTCAGAACACGGTCGTCCCTCTCTCGGCGGCGACTATTCTGCTGCGCTCCGAGACCGGGCAGGCCGCGACGCAGATTGGCATCAAAGACATCAGCCCCGGCGACCAGGTCAGCATCCAGCGCACTGCCGACGGCACGGCGTCGATTATCACCGCCACGTTCGGGCAGGTCAAAGGCAAGATTGTGGGCATCGGCAAGCTCGCCAACGGCAACACGGCCCTGACCCTCGACAGCGGGCGCGTCGTCGAGCTGGCCGCGACCGCCCCGATTACCTTTGACGGGCGCAAAGTGGAGATTGGCGACATCAAGCCCTACGAAAGCGTCGTTATCCGCACCAACCCGGACAACAGCCTGGGCTACAGCGCGGCGGTGGTGACGGCGGACACGCCCAACCCGACCCCGCCCGGCGCGGGCAACGTGCCTGCGCCAAACCCTGGCAACGGTGTCCTGGATGGAACCTCGGTCAGCGTCGATGTCACCTCGTTTACCACGAATGCCGACAAGCCTTTGCGGGCGGGCGACGTTCTGACGGCAACGCTTGCGGGCAGCCCCAGCGGCAAGGCGGACTTTTCCATTCCCGGCGTCGCCGACAACCTGCCCATGACCGAGATTTCGCCGGGCGTCTACGAAGGCCGCTACACCATCCCGAAGAATGTCAGCGCCGCCAATGCCGCCGTGCTGGGCCGCCTCGTCCGCGCCGGTGTCACCAGTGCGCTCATTCAGGCCCCGAACCGGCTCACCGTGGACAGCGTGCCGCCCAAAGTCACCGACTTCGGCCCCGCCCAGGGCGCGACGGTAGAAAGCCAGCACCCGCTGATTTATGCCACGCTGTCCGACGGCAGCGGCACGGGTGTCAACCCGACCGCCACCAGAATTACGGTGGACGGCAAAGACATGACCGGCGAGGCCAGCCTCACGCCCTCGCTGTTTACGCTGAAGCCCGCCGACGCGCTCGCCAGCGGCCCGCACACGGTCAGCGTCAGCATCGCTGACGCGGCAGGTAATGTGCAGACGGCAAGCTGGAGTTTCAAAGTCTCTACGGGAAACATTGTCCGCTCATTCACCACCAATGAACCCGCCGGGCAGACGGTCGGGGCCGGGTCCACCATTGTCTTTACACTGAACGCCCAGCCGGGCGGCAAGGCGACGGCAACCGTTGGCGGCCTGCAAAAAGACATTCCGCTGACCGAGAACAACCCTGGCGTCTATGTCGGCGAGTACACGGTCAAAGCCGGAGACAGCACGGCGGATGCCCCGGTGTCCGCCCGGTTCGTGGCACGCGACGGCACGGTCGTCACCTCGAACCTTGCCAGCAGCCTGACCGTCAGCTCCGGCCCGCCGCCTGCGCCGCGCATTCTGGACCCCCAGGACAGCGCCTATATCAATGCCGACGCGCCGCTGACAGTCAAGGGCAAAGCCGCTCCCGGCAGCACGGTCCGCGTCACGGTGTCCTACGAGAGCAAGGCGCTCGGCGGCATCCTGCCGGTGCGCGGCGAAAGCGCCACCAAAGATGTGGTGGCCGATAAAGACGGCGACTGGACCGCCGAGGGCCTGTCGCTGAAAGTGCGCTCCCTGTTCGGAGCGAACCGCGACACGGTCTTCACCATCACGGCGACCCGCCTGGACTCGTCGGGCAAGCCCGCTTCGGACGACGCCACAATCACGGTGCGCCCCGGCTAGATTGCTTCCTTTGGCCCGGCACATTTCGTGCCGGGCCTTCTTTCAGAAAGCTCTGCATACTTTTATGGCTCCCCTTGTCAATTTTGGCAAATCCATTCTGACGCGTTTGAAGCGCATTTACTGGATTAACTTTGTATTTGAGGTCTTCGCCCGCTTCGGCCAGCAGAACGGCGGCTTGCTGGCCGCAGGGCTGGCCTTTTTCCTGGTTCTAGCGATTGTCCCTCTGCTTCTGGTCGGCCTGTGGGGGCTGGGTCTGGTGTATTACCATCACCCGGACCGCGCCGTAGCCCAGATTCAGCACCTGCTGGAAACGCAGGTGCTGCCGGGGGCGGCGGGCAAAGAAGTCCAGCACTTAATGGAGCGGGCCAACATCTCCGACGCGCAGGGGAATGCTGGGCCAACCTTAAAGCGCATTTTGCAGGAACATGGGATTGCGGGTATTGTGGGTTTCGCAGGCATCGTCTGGGCGTCCATGCAGATTTTTATCAACGGGTCTTCGGCCATGAATGCGGCCTGGGAAACCAAAGAACACCGGGGCTGGGTGCATCTTCGCCTGGTGGCGCTCGGCCTGCTGGTCGCCGTCGGCGTTCTGCTGGTGCTGTCGCTGGCAGCAACCGCGCTGTCCACGGCAATTTCAAGCTCACAGTTTGCTAAAGCAGTTCCGTTTTCGGGAGCGATCAGTTCCGGGGCGGTGGAGCTGGGGGCTGTTGTTCTCAGCGGCCTGATGTACAGCGTCATCTTCAAGTTTCTGCCGTCGGCCAATGTAAGCTGGAAAGCGGCGCTGATTGGGGGTTTCGTATCGGCAATCGCTTTTGAGATCGCCAAAAAAGGTCTCTCGGTCTATCTTTTAAAGCCCAACAAATCGCTGTACGGGGAGCTGGGCAATTTGATCGCGTTTATCCTCTGGATTTACTATTCCATGATGATTTTGCTGCTGGGGGCGACGGTGTCCGCCCTGTACGCCTCCGAGGTAGAAGGCGGGCGCACCCTGCGCCTCAAACGCGCCGCGTCGGCGACGCCCTCTGTCGAATCAGACGCCTCCTCCGGCTCCCCGCTGGCCCGCTCCAAAGAGCGCAACCGGGCCAACCGGCTGCGGAAGTCGGGACGGTAGGGTGGGGGCGAGGGGAACGAGGGGTTGAAAACCCCTCGCTAGGTAAGGCGTCCTGCGGACGAAAGAAAATAGAGAAGAGCTAAATGCCGCCGGCCTTCTCTCCGTCTCGTTCCTCCACCCGAAGGGTGCTTCTCCTAGCGAGGGGTTTTCAACCCCTCGTTCTCTGTTCCCGTTAGAAAAGTCCCCACCGCTTCTTTTTATGCTCCTCGTCCGTACCCGGCGGCGGGCCAAGCTTTTCCAATTCCTGTGCGGCATACCGGCCCGGATCGCTGGCCGGGTCCAGCTCTACGGCCCGTGCAAACTCCCGGCGGGCATCTTCCATGCGGCCATCGGCCAGATAACAGCCGCCCAGCACGGACCGGCGCAGGGCATCGTCGGGGGACAATTCCAAAGCCCGCTCATATAGCGGGATTGCTTGTTCCAGCCGCCCGAACATGGCATGGAGGCGGCCCAGGCTGACCAGGGCCTTGTGATAATCAGGCGCAACTTCCAGCGCCTCCTGGTTCAGCCGCGTGGCTTCCTGCCAGTTCTCTTCCTGCTCATAGGTCCCCGCCAGATTGACATAGAGCGCCGGGTTCTCCGGGGCATACTCCAATGCCTTTTCCCAGAAGTTGCGGGCAGTCTTCGGGTCCCCCAGATAGATCGACGCCAGCCCCAGCTCAAAGTAGACATCGCCCAAATCCGCCGGGATTTCTGTGACCGCCGCCGCCCGCGTCAGCCGCTTGCGGGCCATCGCGTAGTCCGTCTGCGTCTTATACAGCATGGCGCTGTTATAGAGGGCCAGGAAAAAGTCCGGGTCGTGCTTCGCGGCCTGCTCGTAGTAGCCCAGCTTGGTTTCCGGCGTTCGCGCCAGCCGCTTGCCTTTCAGAAACGCGACGTAAGCAGGCCACGAACGGGTCTGCTGAAGCGCGTCCGTGGTCCAGGTCCACGGGGCGCTGACCCCCAGCGTATCCAGCAGCAGCAGGCACAGCCGGAACTGCAAGGCGATCCATAGGTCATAGTCCACCGCCAGCGTTTCAGGCCGCGCTTCCCGGTCAAACGCCGAAAAGCGCAGAGCCTCCGGCGCGGCAAACTCCCCTGTCCGGGCCGAAAAGACGCGCAGCGACACGGTTATCTCCGCCAGCGCCCCGGTCTCGGCGTCGCGCTCACACGCCAGCAGGCCGTCGATTAAAAAGTCGCACCCGGCTTTTTCCGCCAGGGCATAGACTTCCCCCTCCGTCAGCGGCGGCACGGGATGGTCTTTCTTGTCCGCCCCGCCGAGGGCATCGTGGACATCCGCCAGCGCGAAGCCGCCGACCGCCTCCACGGCAGTTTCGAGGGCCAGCAGCAGTCCATGCTCAAACAGCAGCACATCATCGCCAAACATATCCGCGCCGAATGGGGCAAACACCAGCTTGCGCGGGGCGGGTTCTACAGGTTCCATAGCGAAGATTGTACCCGACCTACCACCTTGTTCCTGCGTCACAGGGTCCTTCCTAAAGGAAGGATTAGGATATAAGGATTAGGACATGGCGTAGGGGCGGGGTCCCCCCGCCCTCCAGTTCTTTCCGTATCCTTCCTTCAGGAAGGACCCCAGCGAAGTCAAGAATGAACGAAGCGGGGAAGGTAGGTCGGCACTTCCCGCCCCCGTTCTGCGTAGAAACCCCTATGCGCTACCTCTTTCTCGCGGGCCTCGTCGCCGTCGGCCTTGCCGTCTTCCTCCTGCCTGTCCCGCCGCGCCCCGCCGCGCCTGCCCCTGCCGCGCAGACCATCACTGCCTCGGACGCCGTGACGCCGCCCGTCGTCACGCCGACCATTCGGCAGTATTCACGCATTCGCTGGGGAATGTACTTTGTCAGCACCGCCTTTGGGCTGGCCGCGCTGGCGGGCGTGCTGGCCTCGGGCGTGTCAGCAAAGCTGCGGACGTGGGTGCAACCGTGGCGCTTTTCCCCGCTCCGCCTGGCGGGCTACTATGCCGCGCTGACTGGCGTGCTGCTGCTCGTCAAAGCGCCGCTGACCTGGTACAGCGGCTATTATCTCAGCCACGCTTACGGCCTGTCCTCTCAGTCGCTTTTGGCCTGGCTCGGCGACTTGTTTAAGGGCGTCGGCGTAGACATCCTAACCACCATTCCTATTTTGTGGGGCCTGTACTGGCTGATCCACCGTTCGCCGCGCCGGTGGGCACTCTGGTTCTGGGCCGCATTGATCCCCGTGATCGCCTTCGGCATCTTCGCCGCGCCCATTCTGGTAGACCCGCTGTTCAACAAGTTCACGCCCCTGCCGCCCGGACGCCTCCATGACCGCATTGAGGCGCTGGCCGCCAAAGCGGGCATCCCGGATGCGCCGATCTTAGTCGCTGACAAAAGCAAGCAGACCCACGAAACCAATGCCTACGTCACCGGCATCGGGGCGTCGGCCCGGATTGTGATTTGGGACACGACACTTCAGCAGATGCCCGAAGACCAGATTGTGGCGATTGTCGGGCACGAAATGGGGCACTATGTTCTGAAGCATATCTACTGGGGCTTCGCGCTGTCCGTCGGCGGCCTGCTAGTCCTGCTGCCGCTGGCAAAGTGGGTCTATGAAGCCCTTCTGCGGCGGTATGGCGCGGGGTGGGGCATCAATGGCCCCGGCGACTACGCCGCCGTGCCCGCGCTTCTCCTGACCGTCTCCCTCTTTTCGTTCTTTCTCGCCCCCGTCACCAACGGCGTCTCGCGGGAAATCGAGCATCAGGCCGACGCCTACGGCCTGTCCGTCACGCAAAACCGCCCCGCAATGGCCCGTGCCTTCGTGTCCCTGTCCGAGCAGAACCTCAGCGACCCCAACCCGCCCGCCTTCATCAAGTTCTGGCTCTTCACCCACCCGCCGCTCTCCGAGCGCATTGACTTTGCATTAGGCAGGAAATCCGGCACAAACGGCGAATAAAGGCATATACCATGAGTTATCCTCTGTTTCTTGAAAAACTGACGCTCCGTAATTTTCGGTCTTTTCGAGAGGAAACCGTCACATTTGCTAATCCATTGTTTCTGGTCGGCCAAAACGGCTCCGGCAAAAGCAACTTTGTGGATGCGCTGGCCTTTATTTCCGAGTGCATGACCAACCCTTTGCAGTCGGTGATTGAGCGGCGCGGCGGTCTGGGACGGGTGGCTTATCTTCGAACGCCGATTACCTCGCACATTCAGTTTCGTCTTGATTTCCGGCTGGGTAACGAGCCGGGGCAACGGGGCAGTTATGGCTTTGGGCTGCAAATGGTTTCCAGAGGTGTTTTTGTAATTGGCTTTGAAGATTTTCGCTTGAGCGGCGCGGGCAATAACGAAGTCTGGTTTAATCGGCAAAACGATACGTTCCAGAGCAATATCTCGGGGATACAGCCAGTGCTGAGTTCTCAGGCGCTTGCCATGCCTCTCATTGGGGGCGTGCAGGATTTGTCCAGTGCCTATCTGTCTCTAGCGGCGATGCGTGTCTATCAGATAAACCCGGCGCAAATCAGCGACATCCAAAACGAAGACAGCGACGCTTTTTTGAAGAGTGATGGCTCCAATGTCAACAGCATTTTGCACCGGCTGTCTAATGAGGGAGGGCAAATCAGGCGTGTCAACCAACTGCTGCAAGCTGTTGTGCCTGGTATTGAGACAATCCCCTCTGAATTTCACGATGGCAAGGCTCTCTTGTATTTTGACCAGCAGTGGCCCGGTATCAAAACCACGTTACAGGCTTCTGCTATGTCAACGGGCACGCTTTCTACGCTGGGGTTGGTTGTTGCGGCTTTGCAGAAGCCCGCGCCTTCGGTCATTGCGATTGAAGAACCGGAGCTAAACGTCCACCCCGGCGCTCTGGGAGCGATTGCGGATATTATCCATATTGCGGCAGAGCGGACGCAGGTGGTGGTCACGACGCACAGCGCGGACTTACTGGATACAAAATGGATACAGCCGGAAAACCTGCGCGTGGTGGAATGGAAAGACGGCGCGACGCAGGTGTCTGAGCTGGGAGCCGCCCCGGTCAAGGCTCTGCGGCAGCATTTGATGGGAGCGGGCGAGCTGATGAGGGCCAATGCGCTCGATGCCGCTCCTCCTGTTTTAGAGGAATCTCTCGCGTGATACAGTCCATTGTGGAAGGGCAGGGGGAAGAAAGCGCGTTCCCCATTCTGCTGCGCCGCCTCCTTCCCGAGCTAGGGTGCTATCTGGAAGTTGGCGGCTCGCCTTACCGCAACAAGCGCACCCAGATCATTCGAGAGGCGGACTTCAAGCGGGCCATTCAAGTGGCTTCCTACAAACCTAATGCCTCGGCGCTGCTGGTGCTGTTTGATGCCGATGATGACTGTGCCGCCACGCACATTCCCACTATGCTGCTCTGGGCGCGGGAAATTCTTCCAAATATGCCCTGCGGGGTGGTCATGGCGCGGCGGGAATATGAAGCGTGGTTTCTGGCGGCGATTGAGTCTCTGCGCGGGGTGCGCGGCATCAATGCGGATGCCACTTACCCTCAAAACCCGGAGCAGGTGCGCGGCGCAAAAGGAGTTGTCAGCCGGTTTATGCCGCTGAACATCCCCTATAGCGAGACGGCAGATCAGCCTGCGCTCTCGGCACAATTCGACTTGAAAGCTGCCTATCAGCGGGCGTCGTCGTTTCGGAAGCTGGTGAAAGAGATTTGCCGGATACTGGAAGAATTGGGACATCATCCGGTCATCCCGCCGGATTGGACTTTGGAGCAACTATGAGCAACATTACACTGCGGAGCGCGACACGCGCTGATGCGGAGACGGTCATCGGACTGATTATCGCCCTCGCCGAGTTTGAGAACCTGCCGCCGCCGGATGCCGCCGCGCAGGCACGGCTGATTGAGCATGGCTTTGGCGACGCCCCGAAGTTTGAGGTTATGCTGGCCGAAGTGGAAGGCGCACCGGGGCCGGTCGGCTATGCGCTGCTGCTGCAAACGTATTCCACATTTCTGGCGGAGCCGACGCTGTACCTGGAAGATGTGTTTGTGCTGCCCGAATACCGCAAGCGCGGCATCGGCAAAGCGCTCCTGCGGCACTGCGTTCGGACCGCCTTTGACCGGGGCTGCGGGCGCATGGACTGGACCTGCCTGGACTGGAACACCAACGCGCAGGCGCTGTACGAGCGCATGGGGGCACGCCGTATGAAGGAGTGGTTCCTGTACCGCCTAACCCGCCCGGCGATGGCGCAGATGCTGGACCGAGAGGCGATTTAGTGACCTCTTCAGTGTTTTATCCCGGTGCGATTTGGCGGGACACGGACGGCCAGCCCATTCAGGCCCACGGCGGCGGGGTGCTGTTTGACAGCGGCACGTACTACTGGTACGGCGAGAACAAGGCCGCGCCCAACACCCACGAGGGCCGGGTAGAAGTTCTCGGCGTTTCCTGCTACTCGTCGCAGGACCTCACAACCTGGAAAAACGAGGGCGTTCTGCTGGCCGCCGTGCCGGATGACCCGGCCCACGACCTGCACCCGTCGAAAGTCGCCGAGCGGCCTAAAGTCATCTACAACGCTCAAACCAAACAGTACGTTCTGTGGCTGCATATCGACACCGCTGACTACGCCTATGCCCGCGCCGGATGCGCTGTCAGCGACTCGCCCACCGGCCCGTTTCGCTACCTCGGCAGTGTCGCGCCGCTGGACTCAGACAGCCGCGACATGACTGTCTTTCAGGACACCGACGGCGCGGCGTATCTGTATTTCTCGTCCGACAGAAACCAGACTTTGAAGATCGTCCGCCTGTCCGGCGACTATTTGAGCCTGACCGACATTTCCGAAGCCGCGTTTGTCGGCCTGTCCCGCGAAGCCCCGGCCCTGTTCACCCACGCAGGCCGCTACTACCTAATTACGTCCGGCTGCACCGGTTGGGCGGCGAACCCCGCGCAGTATGCCGTCGCGCCCTCGCCGCTCGGCCCGTGGAACATTCAGGGCAACCCCGCCGAGGGGCCGGGGGCCGAGACGACGTTCGGCTCCCAAAGTGCCTTCGTCCTGCCCGTCGCGGACCGCCCCGGCGCATTTGTTTACCTGGGCGACCGCTGGAACCCGAACGCCCTCGCCGACTCGCGCTACGTCTGGCTGCCGCTGTCGGTCAACGGCGACCAGCTCACGCTAACCTGGCGCGACTCCTGGGACCTGTCTGTGTTTGACACGCTTTGAGGCACGTTCGCCCTTATATCGCCGCCGACCTGCCCGCCCTGCTGACCCTGTTTCGGGGCACCGTGCAGACGGTCAATTTAGGCGACTACACGCAGGCTCAAGTCAATGCCTGGGCGGCGTCGGCCCTGGACACCGAACGCTGGGCCGCCCTCCTCCGCACCCGGCACACGCGGGTCTGCGTGGACGAGAGCGGCCAGCTTGTCGGCTTCGCTGATTTGGAGCCGGACGGCCATCTGGACCACCTGTTTGTCCACACAAACCATCAGCGCCGAGGCATTGGCACATTGCTGCTCACGGCCATTGAGGTCGTCGCCCGGCACGAGAGAATGCCTGTCCTGCATACCGAAGCCAGCCTCACCGCCCGGCCCTTCTTCGAGGCCCACGGCTTTGCGTTGCTGGCCGAACAGACCGTCTGGGCACGCGGTGTGGCGTTTGTCAATTTTCGTATGGCGAAAGAGGGAACACGGGGCTGAGAGTTCGAGGGGGTGAACCCCCTCGAACTCCCCCGCCATTTGCGCCAAACCAAAAACGCGGCCAAGCCTGCCGCTGCAAAGCAAGCTGGTTTTCATCCCGCTTCGTGTCAGACACGCTTCTTCCAGGCGAATGGTTTGCGTGGCAGGGCAATTACGGAGCATTCAGCGTGAGCAAGCGTGATCGCCGAAAGGTTATTTGCTACATTGAGAACCAGGCCCAGCACCATGCGGAAGGGACGCATTGGCCTGAAGCCGAGGAAACTTGCGAAACGCTTTAGAGGATTCGAGGGGCTGAACCCCCTCGCTGGGGGGCGAAGCGCCCTGAACCCGCCTGCGCGGGTAAGGATTTAAGACAGGAGCAGAGCAGAAAAAGAACCTGCCCCCGTGTCTCGTCTCGTTACCATCTTTACCCGCGCAGGCGGGTTGAAGGCGTCCGCGCCCCCCAGCGAGGGGGTTCACCCCCTCGAACTCCCCCGCCATTTGCGCCAAACCAAAAACGCGGCCAAGCCTGCCGCGCAAAGCAAGCTGGTTTCGGCACGACCGGCAAAGCGATATACCTGCCGGTAATGTTCATCCCGTCCCTCCGACTTTGGCAGAGCGTTGAGTGCATTTATAGTCTGCACCATGCCCCTGAAATCCCCGGTTCGGCTTTGATAACGCCCCAGCAGAAAGTGCGTCTTGAAATCTGTTGCCCCTGCCGCGAGAGAAGCCTTCATCAGCCGAATGGCTTCCGTTTTGTTCCCCAGCCACCATTCTAATCTGCCTAGATAGGAGAGAGTAGCCGCATCTGTGGAATTGATTCTCACGGCTTGCCGAAATGCCGCTGCCGCCTCCTTCGCCTCAGATTCGCCGCTGCGCTTGCCGGGGCGCTCAATATGACTCCTGTGCGCCTCTTGGTTAAAATACCAACCAATCCACAGGTGCAAATCGGCCCGGTCGGGGCAAAGGCGAACCGCCGCCTGCACCGCTGCAAGGGCTTCGGGAGAAGTACCGGCGGTCGTCAATTCATGGGCGCGGGTCAGATGTCCTAAGACATCCTCCGGGTCTAAAGTGGTCTCAGCCATAGATTGCCTCCAGGGTCAGTTTACTCCAAGAAACAGGAAAAATGCACTTGGAAGGCGAATGCTACTTAGAGCTTGCCGGAATAAGAACCTCACCCCAGCCCTCTCCTTCCGATACGAAGTAATGCCGCAGGCATAAAGGAGAGGGAGCCGGATAAGATGAGTAGGGGCGGGGTCCCCCCGCCCTTCCTGTATGTATGTCCGGTTCCCCCATTATTGGGGGCTAGGGGGCCATAAGGGGCGGACAGTGTGGAAAGAGAGATAACACATGGCGGACATTGCACGGCGGTTTGAGACGAACCCGATTTTGCGGCCTGCGGACGTGACGCCAAGCCGCGACGGGCTGACGGTGGAGTGCCTGCTGAACCCTGGCGCGTTCCAGTTTAACGGCAAAACGTGGCTGCTGCTGCGGGTGGCGGAGCGGCCTCCGCAGCCGGAAGGGCGCATCTCGACGCCCGTTTTAGACCCCCACGCGCCGGGCGGGATTGCGATTTTAGAGTATGCGTTAGATGACCCGGATGTGGTCGCCAAAGACCCACGGGCGTTTCAATATAAAGGCCAGACGCTGCTGACCACGCTCTCCCATCTGCGGCTGGCGGGCAGTGACGACGGCGTTCATTTCACGGCGGAAGCGACGCCGACGCTGACCGGGCAGGGGAGATTCGAGTCGTTCGGCATTGAAGACAGCCGGGTATCCGAAATCGACGGGCGGTTCTATTTGACCTACACCGCCGTCTCGCCGTCGGGCGTCGCCGTGGGCATGAGCAGCACCGCCGACTGGCAAACGTTTGAGAACCACGGGGTTATTATTCCGCCGTCCAACAAAGACTGCGCCCTGTTCCCGCAGAAGATTGGCGACAGCTATTTTTGTTTGCATCGCCCGTCCAATGTCTATATCGGCGGCAGCGACATCTGGCTGGGCCGCTCGCCGGATTTATTGCACTGGGGCGACCACAAGTGCATTCTCTACACCCGGCCCGGAATGTGGGACGGCGCACGGATCGGCGCGGGCGCGGAGCCGATTCTGACGCAGCGCGGCTGGCTGGTCATCTACCACGGCGCGGACACGAACTCCCGCTACTGCCTCGGCGCGGCCCTGCTGGACCGGGACGACCCTTCCAAAGTCCTGGCCCGCTCGCTGGAGCCGATCATGGAGCCGACCGCCCCGTATGAGCTGACCGGCTTCTTCGGCAACGTCGTCTTCACCAACGGACACGTCCAGGACGGCGACACCATCACGCTCTACTACGGCGCGGCGGACGAGGTGATCTGCGGGGCGTATTTGTCCGTGTCGGAGATTTTGGACACGCTGCCAGCGTAGCGGGAGCCTCTTAGCGCAGCTCCTCTGCGTACCGTGCCAGCCACTCGGCTTGTCCAAAGGCAAGGCCGGGGTCCTGAGTTAGCGGTGTCCAGAACAGCCGAAAGTTGCAGCCTTCTTCCGCCTCGCGGCAGACCCAGCGGTCCGGCGTGCGGCCAGCCGCTTCCAGGTGAAAGAAATGCCGCACGGCGCGGGCGGTAACGGTCTCGGCTGGAACCCAGCCGCCAGTTTCCTCGGCAACGACCATCTCGTCCCCACGCAGGGCGTACTCGGTGTAACGTACCTGTGTCCAACCGCTCCGCGTCTCGTGAGCCGTCGCAAACAGCCCACGCCGCAGCATCCGCCCGACGATGGGCGCGTCTGGGGTGGGAGACACTTGCATCGGGATGGTTGCAAGAACGATCCGCCGACCCAGGGGCATTAAGATAGGCTCTGCCCCCAGCCGACTGACCATTCGTAGGTCAGTGAGGCCCGTCTCTTCCCGCACCTCGCGCCACAAAGCCGCTTCCACGGCCTCGCCCGCTTCTACCGTGCCCGCCGGGAGCTGAATGCCCGAGTTGGGCGACTCGAACACCAGCAGCGCACGCGCTGCGCCCGTGCCGCGTGTGATAAAGGCGGTTACTTTTTCGAGGATCATAAGTGCCTGCTTTCTGGAAATGGAAGGTGCCTCACCCCGCCGCCAGCGTCAGCGCGTAGACTGCTACTGCCCCGGCGGCTTGCAGCGCCCCTGCACACTCAATCACCGTGCTGCCGGTCGTACAGACGTCGTCTATCAAAAGCAGCGTTTTTCCCGCCACGACCTCGGAGCGACTGACCGCGAATGCCCCTTCCAAATTAGTCCGGCGGGCCTCAGCACTGAGGCCGACTTGCGGGCGGGTGGGGCGGACACGGCGCAGGGAGCGGGTGTCCAGCGGCAGGGACAGGTCGGCGGCCAGAACGCGGGCCAGCCGCTCGGACTGGTTATAGCCGCGCTCCCGCTGCCGGGCCGGGTGCATCGGGACGGGGATGACGGCGTCGATCAGTAAATCATTGAAGTGCGCGGCCTGCGCGTGGGCGGCGGCGGCCAGCAGCGTGCCGAGCGGGCGAGCAAGCTGGGGCCGGTCGCGGTACTTGAAGTGGTGAATGGCTTCCCGCAGGCGGCCTTCGTAGGCCCACAGGGCGCGTCCCGCCCCGGAGGCAGGCGGCGGCAGGGCCGCGATGTCGGCGAGGCAGGCCGCGCACAAATCGCGCTCGCCCATACGGCGGCAGAGCAGGCAGCGGGGCGGGTACAGCAGCGTCAGGAAAGGGTCGAGGCAGGCGGCCAAAAGGACTGAAAGCGTTGGGGACGGGGCGGGCTGTGTAGTGGTCATAAGGGCGAATCCGTTCGCGTTTCTGAAAATGCGAGGGGTTAAAACCCCTCGCACCATACCCCTTGCCTTCTATCCCTACGCCCCTGCGCCGTCCAGCGCCTCAAAGTGGGCGATTTCTTGAAATTGGCGGTAGCGGGTCCGAATATCGGATTTGGTCAGCGTCCGCATTCGGTTCAGTGAGAAGTCCTCGACGTTGTACGAGGCCAGCACGCTGCCGTAGATGACGGCTTTTTTGAGCGTGGCGACGCTGATGTCATCCTGTGAGGCCACGTAGCCAATGAAGCCGCCGGCGAACGTGTCACCCGCACCCGTGGGGTCGGCAATGTCTTCCAGCGGGTACGACGGCGCGGCAAAGTGCGTGTCCCCGCTAAACAGCAGCGCCCCGTGCTCGCCCTTCTTGATGATGACTGTCTTTGGCCCCATCGCTTGAAGTGCTTTGGCGGCTTTGATGACTGAGAGCTGCCCCGTAAGCTGCCGGGCTTCGGCATCGTTCATAAACGCGATGTCCACACGCTTCAAGACTTCAATCAAAGCGTCGCGCTTGCCTTCAATCCAGAAGTTCATCGTGTCGCAGACGGTCAGCGTGGGCGACTCAACCTGGCTCAATACCTGCAACTGCAATTCGGGGTCAATGTTGGCGAGAAACACATATTTCGCGTTTTTGTAATTCTGGGGAAGCGACGGCTGGAAATCCGCGAACACGTTAAGCTGCGTGTCCAGCGTGTGCGCCATGTTCAGGTCAAAGTCGTAGTAGCCCGCCCAGCGGAACGTTTTGCCGCCCTCCACCGTCTGCACCCCGGCCAGATCAATGCCGCGTGATTTCAGATAGTCCAGATGCTCCGGGGGAAAGTCGCTGCCGACCACGCCCACAAGCTGCACCGGGGCAAAAAACGACGCCGCGACGCCGGAATAGTCCGCCGCCCCGCCGAGGGCATCTGTGACTGACCCCACCGGGGTACGGACGGAGTCCAGGGCCATGGAGCCGACAATGAGAACGGGCGGGGTAGACGGGGAAGCGACGGGCATAATGGGTTCCTTCAAACTAACAGTGTCAAGAGAGCAACAAGGAACGAGGGATTGAAAATCCCGCGCTAGGAGAGGCACCCTCCGGGTGGAAGAAGTAGGGGCGCTGCTTGCTGCGCCCTTCTTTCTTGTTCCTTCGTCCGCAGGACGCCTCACCTAGCGCGGGATTTTCAATCCCTCGACTGACCTGCTTTGGTCAAAAAAGAAAAGCCCGCCGCAGTGCGGCAGGCTCCCTAAGTGTCTCTGCTAAAATGGCGGCCTCGACTGGATTCGAACCAGTGACCCCTTCCTTCGGAGGGAAGTACTCTAATCCGCTGAGCTACGAAGCCATCAACAGGGCCAGTATACCCACGCGAAACGTGATTGTCAACACTTTGTTTTGATACTTTGGCTTGACAGTTTCACGCCCGGCGCGGTACTCTACGGCCTGTGGCAACAAGGCAGCGTCGTCCTTGCCGTCCGCGCCGGGGGCGGAGGGGAGAACGGACGCTTTTTTTGTGCCTGTTTTGTATTTGACACCTAACGAAATCCCCGTAATTTGCCGAGGATAGGGGTGTTATGCCACACCTATACCTGCACAATCTGGACGCCAGCCCTTACAATGGTCCCGAGCGCCGCGCCGTGGACCGCACGGGCCGCCCCCCAGGAGAGTTTATGAAGCACGTCGATATGGTCGTCATCGGCAGTGGACCCGCCGGGCAGAAAGCCGCCATTCAAGCCGCCAAGCTCGGCAAAAGCGTGGTGCTGATTGAGCGCAACCGCATTCTCGGCGGCGCGTGTACCCACACCGGGACTATTCCCAGCAAAGCGCTCCGCGAAGCGGTGCTGCACCTGTCCGGCATCCAGACACGCGGTTTTTACAATGACGGCGGCAGCGGGCGCGGCGGCGGCAAGCCGGAAATCACGATTGAAGATTTGATCGCACGCGGCCAGCACGTCATTCGGACGGAGATGCAGGTCATCCGCGAGCATATGGTCCGCAACGAAGTGGAAATCATCTGCGGCGAGGCCAAGTTTGAGGGGCCAAACACCATCCGCGTGACACACCAGCACTCGTCAGAAGTCATCGAAGCCGACCATTTCGTGATTGCCACGGGGACGGTCCCCGCCCGCCCGCCAAGCGTGCCGTTTGACCGCCAAAAAGTGCTGGACAGTGACAATTTATTAGAATTATCGCACCTGCCCAAAAGCATGATTATTGTCGGCGGCGGCGTCATCGGCACGGAGTACGCCTGCATGATGGCGACTCTCGGCGTGCGCGTGATTTTGACCGAAGCGCGGACTTCCCTCTTAGACTTTGTGGACTCCGAGATCAGCGAGGCCCTGCAATACCGGATGCGGGCGATGGACGTCACCCTGCGGCTTGGCGAGCGCGTCGACGAAATCAAAGTCCTGCCCGACGGTCTGGTGCAGGCGACCCTGCAATCCGGCAAGCACCTGCGGGCGGACACCCTGCTCTACTGCATCGGACGGCAGGGCACGACCGATGCTTTGGGCCTCGAAACCGTCGGCCTCGTCCCGGACAACCGGGGGCGGCTCAAAGTCAACGCGAATTATCAGACTGAGGTGCCGCACATCTACGCCGTCGGCGACGTCATCGGCTTCCCCGCACTGGCCTCCACGTCGATGGAGCAGGGCCGCCAGGCATCGTGCCATGCCTACGGCGAGCCGACCATGTCCCTGCCGGAGCTGTTCCCGCTCGGCATCTACGCCATCCCCGAAATCTCGATGGTCGGCAAGACCGAAGCCCAGCTTACTGCCGAAGGCATCCCCTATGAGGCGGGCGTCGCTCAGTACCGCGAAATCGCACGCGGCCAGCTTTTAGGCGACGACGTCGGGATGCTCAAGCTCCTGATCCATGAAAACACCCGCCAAATACTCGGCATCCACGCTATCGGCACGGGAGCCACCGAGCTGATCCACATCGGCCAGGCCGTGATGACCTTCAAGGGGACCGTGGACTACTTCATCAACAATGTCTTCAACTACCCGACGCTGGCTGAGTGCTACAAAGTCGCCGCCCTCAACGGCTCCAACAAGCTGCGCCTCCTCTGGCACGGCGACGACGAAGCCGCTATCCGCGAAGACACCCGCGACCTCCTGGCAAGCCCCGATGCCCCGCTAAAGCTTGCCGCGTAAGCGGCCATAAGCAAAAAAGCGCCCCCGCCGAAAGTTTCGGCGAGGGCGCTTTGACTTTGTGGGTATAATTGCTGTGTCTGGCATGGTTTATGCAGGAGAATTAGTATGCCTACCGCATTAAAATCAAACTACAAAAAAGAAGTTCTTGACACTGTTGATGCCGTGATCAGTGACAATAATGTGATTGCGCCTCCGGTTGCTATCAATGAAATAGCTCTAAATTATGTGGGCATTGACAGAATTGAGCAAGCTCCACTGACAGGTAAGTACAACGATGTGGCAGGGTTTTTGGACCTCGAAAACAAGCGTATTGTCGTGAATGAAGAAGATTCTGTCAACCGGCAGGCGTTCACCATAGCACATGAACTCGGCCACCTGCTGCTGCATTTAGAATTGCTGACCGAGCAGCCGAACTACGCCATAGTTTACCGGCGTGTTCCCGTCGGGGGGGCTAATGATCCTTACGAAAGAGAAGCCAATTTATTTGCCGCTCACCTGCTGGTCCCAAGAAAGTTTTTAGATCAATACCGCCATCTCCCCGTGGGAAGGATTGCGGACATTTTTGGCGTTTCCGCTGAGGTCATTCGTCATCGGCTTCAGGACGAATACGGTTCCTCACTTGAGGCTGCATGAGAAAACAGGATTTACAGCCCTCGGAAGGCCATGATCTCGAACAACTCAGAGCCGCAGTTCCAACGGAGGGAACTGCGGCTACTGCTTCGCTCAAGGAAGAGTTTGAAGCGCGTGAACTTTCTGCCAAAGTCGCAAAGTTGTTTGAAGAAGTCGCCCAGCTCCGAGCCGAGCGGCAGGGCACCGAAGACTATTATGGCCTTCGCCGTGAATGGTCAGGTCTGCTCAAATGGCTGCTGAGCGGGATGGTAATCTTCCAGATTGGACTGACCCTTTCTGTTGGCTTGGGGCACCTTGATTTCACGCAGTACAAGCTGTTTTTGGAATTGCTGGTTGGGGAAACTTTTGCACAGGTGGCCGGAATGTGCATCATTGTCGTAACCTGTTTGTTCCCCGGCAAGAAGCCTGAAACTGACAAAACAACTTCCAAAAAGATTTCCAAGCAGTCCGCCAAAACTCCTGTACGCAAATCTCCGCACCTCAAAGACAAAAAAGAGGAAAGGAGCGATTGATTTTCTCTCTGCCGCCGTCCGCGACCGCAAAGCTATTCCTGACGCCTTACTAGAACTCGACGCATGATGAGCTGCCGCAAATCCTGTGGTATACTGTTCGCAGCATTTAGGCCGCCAATCGCCACCGAATACCCGCCCTAAGAGGCGGGGTAGCAGGCTCTGCCTGATTAGGAGCGATGGCGGCCTTGATTATTTCGTAGTTTTTAGCTATGGCGCTTCTGTATTACTGGCATCGTGACAACTATGTGCGTGACCTTGACATGGGCGCTGGTTATAACTTGAACCAGTCTAATCCCTTGATGCACGAGCTTTATCCCGGACAAAGTCTGTGGGCTTTCACACGCGCTTCTGATGGGCGGTATGCACTTGCCGCAGAAATTGTTGTTCGGGCAAAGACATTCAACGCGCCCAGTTTTCGCTATGGCAAGTATCGGCTCTGGGGAGATTTACAGAAGTCACGCTATTTCAAGGTTGAAAATCAGCCAAACATTGAGCAAGTCATTCGCAGCCTATCCCTGAAAACGGGAGCGGTATATCTCGGCCAATCATTTCAGGGCAATGCGGCAGTTCGCCGCATCAGCACACCAGATCATCTTATATTGACTGCCGTTGCAAAACAGTTAGCACTGGAACCCCGCGCTCGTATCTTGCCCGAAGAAAAACTGGAAGCGACAGTATTGCTGGGGAATGCAGCGGCAGTAGAAAAATTAGTTCGCTCAGAGCCTTCAGGTATTGCTGAAAAAAGAAGAGAATACCTTTTTGGCCCGGCTATCACAAGAAATAGCCAATTAGCACAACAGTTGCAAGAGCTTTACAGCGGCAAATGTCAAATCTGTCTTTGGAGTCCAAAAGACAAATACGGCTTCAACCTCTGTCACGGTCATCATATTCAATGGTTAAGCAGAGGCGGGGAAGACATTTTGGAAAATATGGCTTTAATTTGCCCCAATCATCACGCCGCCATTCATCGTTGTGATGCTCCCTTAGACTTTAGAGACTTGGCATTTGATTTCCAAAGTTTTCGGGAAGCTGTTCACCTCAATTCGCATCTTCCTCATTCATAAAGCAGCCCCGCCGGATCGCTCCGGCGGGGCTTTTTCACGTCTTACGCTGCGCCGATTTGGGTGAGCAGGAAGGCGTAGTCGAGGGCGGTTTCGCGGAGGGCGTCGTAGCGGCCTGACGCGCCGCCGTGGCCGGCACCGAGGTTGGTTTTGAGGAGCAGGACGGGGCCACCTTCGGGCGTCAGAGTGCGGAGCTTGGCGGTGTATTTGGCGGCTTCCCAGTACATGACCTGGCTGTCGTTCAGCGACGTTTTGACCAGCATGGCCGGGTAAGTGCGAGCGGCGAGGTTGGTGTAGGGGCAGTAGGCCCGCATGACGGCGTAGTCGGCGGCGACGTTCGGGTTGCCCCACTCTAAATACTCGCCGACGGTCAGGGGAAGCGTGTCGTCCAGCATGGTGTTCAGGACGTCCACAAACGGGACCTGAGACAGCACGGCGCGGAACAGGTCCGGGCGCTGATTGATGACCGCGCCCATCAGCAGCCCGCCCGCACTGCCGCCCTGAATGGCGAGGCGGTCCGAGGACGTATACTGTTCGGCAATCAAAAACTCGGCGCAGGCGATGAAGTCGGTGAACGTGTTCTGCTTGCGCTCCATCTTCCCGGCCTCGCGCCAGTCTTCGCCGAGGTCGCCGCCGCCCCGGATGTGGGCAATGGCGAGCGTCACGCCCCGGTCCAGCAGCGAGACGCGGGCGGACGAGAACGACACTGGGTAGGAGATGCCGTAAGAGCCGTAGCCAATCAGCAGCAGCGGTGCGGAGCCGTCGCGGGGCGTGCCTTTCTTCGTGACCAGCGACACGGGAATGCGCGTGCCGTCCGGGGCGGTCGCTTCCAGGCGCTCGGAGCGGTAGGCGTCGGGGTCGTAGCCGCCCAGCACCGGGGTCTGCTTCAAGAGGGTCGCCTCGCGGGTCTGCATATTGTAGTCATAGATGGACGCGGGCGTCACAAACGACTGATAGCGGTAGCGCACCGTGTCGGTGTCGAACTCGGGGTTGGTGTCCAGCGACACCGAGTAGGCTGGCTCGGGGAAGCTCATGCGGTGGGCGTCGCCTGTCTCCAGATTGATGACGCGGAGCTGTTCCAAACCGCCCTCGCGCTCGGAGACGACGGCGCAGCGGCTGAATAAATCAATGTCTTCGCGGGTGATCGCCGGGTCATGCGGCAGGAACTCGGTCCAGTCGTTCGGGGCGGTCACGGGCGCAGTGACGATGCGGAAGTTCCGGGCGTCTTTGACCGTGCTGACTTTGTCGGTGCGGATAAAAAACTGCTCGCCCCGGTGGTCGGCATAGTAGCGGTGGTCGCTCTCGCGGGGCCGCAGCAGGGTCCAGTTGGCGTCGGGTTCGTCGGCTTTGAGATACCGCACTTCGGTCGTGTTGGACGACTCAGAGGTCATAAACAGGTACGCTTTGGAGCGGGAGCGGCCTGCGCCAAGCCGGTACAGGGCGTCGGTTTCTTCGTACACCAGCGTGTCGTCGGCCTGCCCCAGCGCGTGCTTGTACAGGCGGTAATCGCGCTTGGCGTCGTCTTCCACGGTGTAAAAGAGCGTTTTGTTGTCGGCGGCCCAGCTCACGGAGCCGGTCTTTTCCACGCGGTCCGGCAGCACTTCGCCGGTGCGAAGGTCTTTGACATACAGCGTGTATTCGCGGAAGCCGGTCACATCCAGCGAGTACGCCAGCAGGTGCGTGTCGTCGCTGACGGTGTACGTGCCCAGCCCCAGGTACGAATGCCCTTCGGCCAGCGCGTTCAGGTCCAGCGTGATTTCCTCGGCGGCGTCCAGCGAGCCGTGCTTGCGGCAGCGGATCGGGTACTGCTTGCCCTCCTCGGTGCGGCTGTAATAGAAGTAATCGCCGAGCCGGGAGGGAACGCTCAGGTCGGTCTCCTGCAAGCGCCCTTTCATCTCCAAATACAGGGTTTCCTGCAAGGCTTCCGTGCCCGCCAGCGCGGCGTCACAATAGGCGTTTTCGGCCTCTAAGTAGGCCAGGACGTCCGGGTCGGACTTGTCGCGCATCCAGAAATAGTCATCGGTGCGGGCGTCCCCATGCAGGGTGTCGGTTTTGGGAATGCGCTTAGGTTGGGGCGGGGCCTGTGAAATAATTGTGTCTGTCATCATGGTCAAAGTATACCCCGCCCGGCGGCAGACAAAAAGGCGCGGCAGGAATGCCTGCCGCGCCTTTTGTTGGTGATACTGTCTACAAAGGCTGCCCGTTCATGGTGGCTTTGAGCGAGACGGTCTGCTCGCGGGTCAGGCGCCAGGCTCCGGCGCGTTTGGCCCAGGTGTCCTGATAGGTGCCGTCCAGCACCAGCACATTGTTGAGCTTGGTTTGCGGGTCCACAATCAAGAGAACGCCGTGGCGGGAGACGGTCGCCGCCGCTTCGGTACTCGCTTTGGCAAGGGTCAGCTTGTCAATAGTCGTCTTGATGTCACTGGTGCGCGGGTTCAGCGTGGTGAAGGTCTTCACAAAGTCCGCCCGCTCTTCTTTAAGGTCATGCGTCTTGCCTGCCGTGCTGACCCCGACAAACTCCGGGGCGTAATGGGCCAGTGCGCCGTCTACGTCTTTGCGGCCAACCGCCGTGTCGCGGTCAGTGTAGTTGGCTTGCAGCGACTTTCGCGCTTCCGCCAGCGTTGCAGCGGGCGGTACAGCGGGCGCAGCCAGCGCCGGAACTGCCGCCAGAGCCGCCAGCACTGCCAAATTGATTTTAACCCTCATCGGTGTATCCCTTTCCCTCACTCCGAGAAAGCCGTATTTGATACAGAGATGATTCACCAAACGGCGCGGGTGTTCCTGCTTTTTTCTTACCGCGTCCGGTCGGGCAGCGCCGCGCCGCTAGGCGGGCTGGCCGTGCCACCGACATCGCCGACGGAGTTGCGGACGCCGGGCAGGACATGGCCGGGCGTCGGGGTGGGGGCCATCGGGCGGGCGCTGCTTCTCGGGGAGCGCATGGTGCGGTGCATTGTCGTGTGCTTTTTGGTATGCTTTTTCGTGTGCATCTTGCGGGTGTGCGTTGTTTTGGCGAATGCCGGGGCGGGAGCAAGCACGGCGGCGGCCAGGGCGAGCGCGGCGGCAGCGAGTGTCAGCCGGGCGGCGGGTTTGAGTGTGTATTGCATAGTAGTCCAAAAGTACCCGGCGCGTTCGGCAGTGTAAACGTGAAAGAATAAATACAGTTGTTTTTTGGACGCCCGGCGTGCTATAATAGCGCGTTGAACGGGACATCGCTTCAGGGCGTCTGTCTTTAGTTCCTCTCTGCCCGATTCGTCTGAGGCGAGCCGAGCCGGGCCAAAAATCCAAGACCAGAGAGAGGAGGCATTTTCCATGCCATCCATCGCCATCACCCAGCCTTACGAGGCCGTTTACATTTTAGACCCCGGTTTGGGGGACGAGCAAATCCAGCCAATCCTGGCAAAGTATCGCGGCGTTGTCGAAACCAACGGCGGCGTGGTCGAAAGCGCCGAAGTGTGGGAGCGCCGCCGCCTTGCCTATGAGGTCAAAGGCCGCACCGAGGGCATCTATGTCGTGATGCTGTTCTCGTCCAAGCCCGCCGTGGAAGCCGAGCTGCGCCGCATCTTCCAGATCAGCGAAGACCAGATTCGGTACATGATCGTCCGCCGCGATGACGCCGAAGCCGTCGAGACCGCCCCGGAAGCGCCCGCTGCCGAGACGCCTGCCGAAGCGCCCGCCGCCGAAGCCATCCCCGAAGTGGCCCCCGCGACCGAAGAAGTCGCCGGAACCACCGCCGAAGAAACAGTCAGCGAAACTGCCCCGGAAGCAGCCGCTCCCGCGCCCGAGACGACCGAGTCCGAGACGCCCGCCGAACCCGTCGCGGCCTGATCGCGTGGCGGTCCCGTGACAACAGCATTGGTGTAGTGAGATTATCAAGGAGAGCAGACGATGGACCTTAACCGCGTGATTTTGATTGGCCGTTTGGCCAGTGACCCGGAGCTGAAATACACTCCGAGCGGCATTGCCGTGACCCAGTTCCGTATGGCCGTCAACCGGCCCATGTCCGCCGATGCCCGCGCCGGAGGACAGGAAAAGCAGGCGGACTTTTTCAGCATCGTCGCCTGGCGTCAGTCGGCGGAATACGCCGCGAACTACCTCGGCAAAGGCCGCTTGGTCGCCGTGGAAGGCCGCCTTCAGGTGCGTGAGTACGTCACCCAGGCCGGCGAAAAGCGCCGCGATACCGAGGTAGTCGTGGACAACCTGAAGTCGCTGGATCGCCCCAAAGAAGGCGAAGAAGGCGGCGGAGGCGGTCAGGGCGGCGGCAATTATGGCCGCTCGAACGGCGGCGGTGGCGGCGGTTACAACGACGGCGGTGAAGACGCCTTCGAAGCCCCCGCGCAGCAGCCCCCCGCCCGGCAGCCTGCCCCGGCCCGTGCCCAGGCCGCACCCGCCGCCCGCCCGGCAGCCGCGCCTGCCCGGCCCCCCGCCGGAGGCGGAAATCGTGGCAACTACCAGCCGCCTGCTGAAGACGACCTCGACGACCCTTTTGCGGACAATTAGATCGCGGACAACTAGGCCGCCAAAAAAGCCCCCTGCCTCGTGGCAGGGGGCTTTTCTTGTGTCGGCGACGGCAGGAAAGAAGGGCAGGGACAAGCCCTGCCTCTACTGTCTGGTTCCCCCATTATTGGGGGCTAGGGGGTCCGCTGCCGCAGGACCTCAAACGCGATAATCGCCGTGGCCGGGGCCGTGCCGAGCGAATGGGGCAGGGGACGGCCATAGGGAATACGCAGCTTTAAATCTGCTGAGGCCAGAAACGAGCGGGTGACGCCGCGCTTTTCGCCGCCAATTAAAAGAAACAGCGGGCCGGTCAGGTCGGTGTCGTACAGGGAGCGGCTGCCGGGGGCATCCGACGCGCAGGCGATTTGCAGGCCGCGCTCCCGGAAAAACGCGGCGGCGTCTTCGGTGGTTTCGGCAACCGCCGTCGGGATGAGTTCGGAGGCCCCCGCCGAGGCGCGGGCGACGACCCCCGCCGCCGACAGCCAGTTGCGCGGGCGCAGGACCAGCCCGTCCGCCCCGGCGGCATAGAGGGCGCGGACCGCCTGCCCGAAGTTGAAGGGGTCTTCGACGCCGTCAATCATCGCCACAAACGGCGCGGCAGAGGCGCTTTGGAGCAATTCTCCGAGCGGCGTAAACTGATACGGGCCGACTTCGGCCAGCACTCCGCCGTGGCTGCTGCCGCCTGCTCGGATTTCAATCGCCTCGGCGGACACCCGCGACAGCGGAACCCCGGCCTCTCGGGCGAGCCGGGCGAGCTGCCGGGTCTGGCCGTCCTCGCGGCCCTCTTTGAGCAGAATGCTGTGGACAGTGCGCCGCCTGCCCTGCAAGGCGGCGGTGACGGAAATGAAGCCTTCAAGGTGGGCGTGTTCGGCGGCGGGGGGCGCGGTGTCAGTCATGGCAAAAGTGTACCCCAAACCGTAGGGGCAGGGTCCCCCCGCCCTCTTGTGCCAACGGCTTCGCTCAAAACAAAGGCCCGCCCAAAACAAAGGCCCGCAAAAGGCCACGCACAGAAGACGAAAGAAAGGAAGGGCGGGGGGACCCCGCCCCTACAAGTGTGCGGCTGTGGCAGGCTCCCCGAATTGACTTTGCCCGCCGCCGTGTGCTACACTCCCCGTGTTATGTCACTTCTCCCCCTTGATGCACAACTCGATGAACAAATGGCGCGGCTGGAGCGCGGAACCACTGAAATTGTGCCCAGAAACGAGCTGCGGGCCAAGCTTCAAAAGTCCGCCAAAGACGGGCAGCCCCTGCAAATCAAGCTCGGGCTGGACCCGACCGCGCCGGACATTCACCTCGGCTTTGCCGTGGTGCTGCGGAAGCTGCGGCAGTTTCAGGACCTCGGCCATGTGGTCGTCATTATTATTGGCGACTATACCGCCCTGATTGGCGACCCGTCGGGCCGCTCGGTCACACGCCCGATGCTGTCGCCGGAGGAAATCGCGGCCAACGGCAAGACTTATGTGGAGCAGCTTGCCAAAGTCCTGGACCGGGACAAAACCGTCATCCGTTTCAATAGTGAGTGGCTGGGGAAACTTAGCTTTGCTGACCTTGTTGGGCTGGCGTCCAAAATGACCGTCGCGCAGGTGATGCAGCGCGAAGACTTCAAGAGCCGCTTTGAGACAGGGCAGCCGATTAGCCTGCATGAGCTGCTGTACCCGCTGGCGCAGGCGTATGACAGCGTCGCTATCAAAGCCGATGTGGAGATGGGCGGGCAGGATCAGACCTTCAACATTCTGGCGGGCCGCGCCCTGCAAAAAGAGCTGGGGCAGGAGGCGCAGGTCGCGCTGTTCATGCCGCTTCTGGTGGGCCTCGACGGCGTCAAAAAGATGAGCAAGTCGCTCGGCAATTATGTGGGCATCAATGAAGCGCCGACAGAGATGTTCGGCAAGCTGATGTCCATGTCCGATGCGCTGATGCCGACCTATTACGAGATGTGTACAGACGTGCCGCTCGGCGAAGTCAAAACGCTGACCGACTCCGCGCAGACCCACCCCCGCGAGGCCAAAAAGCGGCTGGCGCGGGAGATTATCAGCCTGTACCACGGCCCTGAAGCTGGGCAGGCCGCTGACGACGAGTTTGAGCGGGTGCATAAAGAGCATCAAATCCCCGACGAGATGCCCGAAATCGCCGTGCCTGCGGAGATTTGCGACCCGGAAGGCCGCGCCCGTGTGGCGGCGCTTTTAGTGGCCGCCGGGCTGGCGGCGTCCTCGGGCGAGGCCAAGCGGCTCGTGTCTCAGGGCGGCGTTTCGCTGGATGGCGAAAAAGTCGCCGACCCTGGCCTGCTGGTCACGGTTACCACGGGGCAGGTTCTCAAAGTGGGCCGCAATCGCTTTGCCCGGCTGCTGGCTGACGCATCTTCGGATTAGAAACGCTCGCAAATAAATGCTAGGAAATCGCATGGCCGAAACGGACACACAACCGACTTTTACCGTCCCCGCCGACCTGCCTTCGGGGCTTTCCCCCGGCACGCAGGCGGTTCTGGACGCCCCCGCGCCGCCCCCGACCGACCCGGTTCTTTTCGAGTCTGAGATGAACCCCCATCTGGATGCCCTGTATCGCAACGCCATGCGCCTGACCGGCAATGCCAACGATGCCGAAGATTTGCTTCAGGACACCTACCTGCGGGCGTACCGGTTTTTTTACCAGTATCAGCCGGGAACCAACGCCAAGGCGTGGCTGTTTCGGATCATGAACACGGTTTTTTTAAACGATTACCGGCGCAAGTCCCGGCAGGGCGAAACGGTGTCCTACGACGGCTTGGAAGACTTTTATCTGTATAACCGTCTGACCGAAGGCGGCGTCAGCAGCCTCGGCGGGGACCACCCGGAAACCGAAAACCCGGAAAAGGCCGTCTTAGAGAAGCTGGACATCGAAACCATCACGCGGGCTATTCAGGCCCTGCCGATTGAGTTCCGGGACACGGTGGCGCTGGCGACTTTAGAAGAGCTTTCGTATCAGGAAATCGCGGACACGTTGGAAATCCCGGTGGGAACTGTCCGGTCGCGCCTGTCCCGAGGCCGCAAGTTGCTTCAGCGGGCGCTATGGGAATATTTAAACGTGGATATGAGCGAGAAAGAAAACGGGGCGCGGGGAAGCGCCAATGGGCAAGTTGACAATGGATAACACGCAGAACGCGGGAAAAATGCAGAGCGCGGAAGATGTCTGTGCGGGCTTGAGCGGGGCCGATTTTTACTCCTGCGAGGAAGCCATCAAGCGCCTGAACGAGTACTTGGACCATCAGCTTTCGCCCGCTGAGGCGATTGTGGTGATGCGTCACCTGGAAATTTGCCGCCCCTGCCTGCGCCGTTTCACGTTTGAGCAGACGCTCGTGGTGTCCCTGCGTCAGAAAGCCAATGCCTCGGCGATGCCGTCCGCCCTGCGCGACAAGCTGCACCTGCTTCTGGTCGCCAAAGGGCACTAACCCATTTTAGAAAACGCCCCGTTCGGCAAAGGCTGAACGGGGCGTTTTCTTACCCGGATGCTGCCGACAGCCGGGTCAGAATATCCCGCACAATGGCGTCGGCTCCGATGCCTTCCGCTTCGCCCTCAAAGTTCAAAATCAGGCGGTGTCGCAGAGCCGCCGGGGCGACCGAGGAAATATCGTCATAGGCGACGTTGTAGCGGCCATCGAGGAGCGCCCTGATTTTCGCGGCCAGCACCAGCGCCTGCGCCCCGCGTGGGGACGCCCCGAAGCGCACATACTGGTTGACCAGCGGCGAGGCTACCTCGGAGCGCGGGTGCGTGGCTAAAATCACGCGCACGGCAAAGTCGCGGACGTGCGAGGCAATCGGCACTTCGCGGGCCACCTGCCGCATGGCAAGGATTTGCGGGCCGTCCAGCACCTTGTTGATTTCGACGGTTTCCGCCCCGGTCGTGCGCTCCACAATCGACGACAGCTCGGCCAGCGTGGGCGACGGCACAATCAGCTTGAACAGAAAGCGGTCCAATTGCGCTTCGGGCAGGGGATACGTGCCTTCCATTTCAATCGGGTTCTGGGTTGCCAGCACGAAAAACGGCTCCTGCAACTGATACTGCTTGCCAGACACCGTCACCGAATGCTCCTGCATCGCTTCCAGCATCGCCGACTGCGTTTTGGGGGTCGCCCGGTTGATTTCATCGGCCAGCACGATGTTAGCAAACACCGGGCCGGGCTGAAACTGGAAAATCTTGCGGCCCGAGTCGTCTTCCATCAGGATGTTCGTGCCTGTAATGTCCGCAGGCATCAGGTCCGGCGTGAACTGCACGCGGTTAAACGACAGGTCCAGCACCCGCGACAGCGTCCGCACCAGCAGGGTCTTTCCGAGGCCCGGCACGCCTTCCAGCAGCGCGTGCCCGCCGGACAGCAGGCAGATGAGAACGCCGTCTACGATGTCCGCATTGCCGACGATGACTTTCCCTGCCTCGGCCTTCACGCGGGCAAAGTCGGTCTTAAACTGCCCAATCGCCTGTTCATTGATTTCCATAGGTATCCTTTAAATTTTCGGCTAAGAACGCCGGACAGGAAGGGCAGGGGCAAGCCCAAGAAGGGCAGGGGCAAGCCCTGCCCCTACGAGTCCTAATCCTGTTCTTTTCCGGCTCCCTCTTCTTCCGAAGGAGAGGGTTGGGGTAAGGTTCTCCGGGGCCTTGCGACGCAGTCTCTAACGGTTTGGCGTCAGCAGATAGCCGCGCTTTTTGCCCCCGTGCAGCCCCGTCCCGACAATCTGCCCCCGGTTGTTGATGCCCGCCGCCCCTTGCAACACCCACCCGGAATTGGCTGGCAGAAGCGCGTTGAGGTCATACGCCTTGCCCCCGCGCCACAGGCAGGCGCGTTCGCCGGAAGAGCCGACCACTTCGCCCCGCGCATTCAGGGCCGCCGCGCCGCTTTGCCTGTCGCCGGGCAGTGTTCCCAGGTCAGCCATCTTGCCCCTGTCCCAGAAAAACGCATGGTACAGCGAGTTGCCATCGGTTGCTGTCTGCGTCACGCTGCTGACCCCGACAATCTGCCCCGGCGCGTTCACCGCCAGTGCCCGGCTTTCAGTCCCGCCCAGCGTCCCCAAATCCTGCCGGACGCCGTTGCGCCACAGCACCGCATGGCGCGGCTTGGTTCCCGGCTTTGCGCTGACATCTGCGGAGCCGACCACCAGCCCGGCATCGTTGATGCCAGTTGCCTCGGCAGAATTGCGCGGCAGATGAAGAACATCTATATCCAGTTGCTCCTTGTCTAGCTGCTGTCCGGTAGCAAAAGGGTGTTCGCCCGTTTGCCTGAAATAGTCGTATCTGCTCCCCGAAACTTCGCCCCTGTTGTTGACACTGGAAGCAATTCCATAGTCGTTTGCCGGAGGACTGTTGATCTTGCCCCCCCAATATCCTGGAACAGTATCTCCCTCACCGTCACCTTGTATCCCAACGACAGCATCAAGGTCATTTAGAGCATTGCCCACACTCCACTGCATCCCATCGCCTGTCAAATCACGCAGACTGGAACCATCCCAAATAAAAACGTGACTAGTTCGTGCCACATACTTTGAGCGATCCTTCGCGGCGAGGTTTTTTTCGAGGTAGGCAAGATAAGCCCGCTCAGGACGATCTGTATCCGCCGTCCCCGTCACATGGCCGAGGTTGTTAATCGCCGCCGCCTGACTAAACGTGCCGCCGGGCAGCGTGCCCAAACCCGTGACCGTGTAAGTCTGTGCGGCGGCGGGCCGAAGCGGGGCCAGCCAAAGCAGGGACAGAGGAAGCAGAATGGATGGGGAGAGCTTCATGGCAGGTAGTTCCGTGTGCGGCGGGGGATTTCCTTCTTGACGGCTCTGCATTGCAGGATCACTCTGCTCTGCCCGTCGGATGAAAACCACGCATTGAAATGCATGGCTGAAGGGCGCAGACGCCGAACGTCCCTCCGGGACGCCCACTTCGTGAGTCTTGAATCTTCTGTCCCGCAGGGACATTCAGCCGAAGGCTCCTCAGCCACGGATTTTAATCCGTGGCACGCAGGCGGGGCAAAACGAAATGATCCAACCCTCAGAGCCTAGCCCGGCAGGGCGTCCGGCAAAATCTCGAACTGATTACCCCAGGGGTCGTGGACATAAAAGCGGTCGTAGCCCATTGGGATAACATCATCGTCGACGTGGTAGCCCATATCCAAACACCGGGCGCGGGCGGCGGCGACATCGGGCGTGGCGAGGGCGGTGTGGCCGTCGCCAACAATCCCCTCAGCGGGGTGGCCGACGTGCAGCAGAATAGTCCCCGCCGAGAACCACAAGACAGGGGTGTGGGCAAGGCTGCCGGGTTTCTGCACTTCGGCCAGCCCCAGCGTTTCGCCGTAAAAACGGCGGATGTCCGCAAGCGAGGCTCCGGGCGCGAGCAGATACAAATGGTGTCCGGTCATGCGAGTGCTTTCTTGCGGGCGACGACGTAGGCAAACGACGCCATCATGGCCTCGGCCTCGCGGTAGGTCCAGTATTCGGTGCGGTCCAAAGCGAGCCAGCCGTCTTCCGGGGCGAACCGGGCCAGCAGGTCGTCAGCGGTCTGCGTCCAGAAGCCGCTGATATTTGCGCCCCAGGTGCCCATCGCGGGGCTGAACACGCCAACCGCGCAGAGGCCGCCTGGCTCTGTCGCGGCCTTCAGGCGCTCCAGATAAGTAGGGGCGTCGGCGGGCGGCAGGAACTGAAAGACATTGGCGGCCAGGGCAATGTGGAAGTGGTCTTTGGGGAACGCATACTCGCGCACGTCGCCGAGGGCTAAATCCACATTGCTTTCGGAAATGCCCCGTCGGGCCAGCAGGGCGCGGGTCTTTGCCAGGCCCGACGGCGCACTGTCCCGCGCCGTCACGGCAAAGCCTAGCCCCGCCAAAAACGCCGTGTCGCGCCCCTCGCCGCTGCCTAAATCCAGCACGCGGGCGGCGCTTGCCTCGCCGCCGAACGACTCAAACCAGCGGACGGCGGTGCGGGCAATCTGGCTCGGCTCCTCGCCGAAGTGGTACGCAGGCGAAGCGGCATACACTGGCTCCCAGTCATGGGGCGGCTCAAAAATAGCGGGACATACGGGTTTTTGGGCAGACATAGCTCCTAGTTCGGCAGGCCGGGTACAATACCCTGCCTGCACAGCCTTTAAAGTGAGCCAACCCCGTGACCCCTGAAAGCGAACTGCCCGACCACATTTCCCAGCATATCGATACCCTGGCCGCCCTGCAGGAGCGCGGCGAAAGCGGCGTCAGCCTGCATCAGCGCACCATTGAAACCGTCACGGCCAACCTGGGCCGCCCGCTGTTTCTGAACCTGCTGCTCCTTGCCATGGCCGTCTGGGTGGGGATCAACCTCGCCCCGCACACGGTTGGCTGGAAAGAGCCGCCGGACACGGCCCCGTTCTTCTGGCTGCAGGGCTTCAACGGCATGGTGGCGCTGGTGCTGACCGTGCTGGTCTTGATTACACAAAACCGGCAGGCGCGGCTGGCCGAGCGGCGGGCACAGCTTGACTTGCAGGTGAACCTGCTGGCCGAGCAGAAAATCGCCAAGCTGATTGCGCTGGTGGAAGAGCTGCGCCGGGACATTCCTTCGGTCCGCAACCGCGTTGATCTGGAAGCGGCGGCCATGTCCGAAGCCACCGATGCCGGGGCGGTGCTGGATGCGCTGGAAGAAAAGCTGGACGAAGCCGCAGACATCGTGGACGCCGCCCGCGAGCAGGTGGACAAAGAGCTGTCAGACTGAGGCCCCGCTGTCCCTGGCGCCGCCAACAGGGGAACTGGGCGTCGTTGCATAAATGCCCCCCGGCCTTAAAAGGCCGGGCTAACAGGGTACGAAGCCCCTCCGGGGCTAAGACTAAGCCCCGTCAACCAAGCATTCAGCCCCGGAGGGGCTTTGTCCGGCGCAGCCGGTCTTAGCCCGGCCTTTATGCCTGCGGCATTACTTCGTATCAAGGCCGGGGAACCTTCGCGCATTCTGCGCGTGCTAAGGCCCGCGTCAGAGAAGACGGTAAGAGCCACGGGTTAAAACCCGAGGCTTCGCGGAGGACACGACAGAACAGAAGGGCGGGGGGGCCTCACCGAAAGGCCGCCGCGACGGCGTCATTCTGGGTCAGGTTCTCCGAGCGCACCGCCGCGCTTTTGCGGATGAGCTCCGCTTCCGAGTCCACATAGGGGTTCAGCTTCTCGACCGGCTTGGTATTGCCTATCAGGCTCCACAGCGTTAAATTGCCCCCGCCGAAGATGACTTTATAGGTCCATGCCGACCACGAGACTCCCCCGGCGTTCATCTTCTGGACGGCCTCTGCTTCCACGGCGGCGTCGCCGTGCGGCTCAAAGCCAAACTCCCCCACATAAAACGGCACGCGGCGTGTGTCGCGCTCTTTCATGGCCGAGGCCAGATAAGCGGCAAACTCCCGGCGCTGATCGTCGGCGGATTTCGCGTCAAAGCGGTAGTAGTGCGTGCTGTAGACCACATTGGTCCACCCGCAGGGGCCGGGGAAGGGCATCCACTGAACGCCGGTGTAGCCGTCTTCAATAAACACCAAGTGGGCTGGGTCGGCGGCGCGGACCGCCCGGTACAGGCGGTCGGTCACCACATACAGCGTGTCCGAATTGGGCGTCCCCGTCGGCTCGTTCAGCAGGTCGTAGCCCGCCACCGCCGGGTTGTCCTTGTAGCGCCGGGCAATCTGTGTCCAAATCGCTTCGGCGCGGGCGACATTGGCCGGGTCTTGGAAGAACTCATTGCGGTCGGCTTTGCCCGTGTGGCCCTGATCGCTCTGACTGCCGGGAGCGCCGTGCATATCTAAGATCACATACATCCCCCGCGTACTCGCCCATGCAATCGCCTGATCGATCTTTGCCAGCGTCGCAGGCTCCCCGATCTGCCCGGCCAGAAACGGCAGGCGGACACAGTTCAGCCCGGCCTTCTGCATCCGGTCAAAGTCGGATTCATTGAGCCAGGCGTCCCGAAATGCCGCCTGCACCCGCGCCGCGCCTGCCGCCCCGAAGCGTTTCTGCAAAATCGTGAGGAGGGAAGCGTGATCTTTGAGGGGCGGCAGAGCCGAGCCGTCCGGGGGCTTGGTCTGAAGCGGCATCATCCAGGGTTCTTCAATAAGCCAGCCGCCGAGGTTGACGCCGCGCAGGACGACGGCCTTCCCGGCGGCATCCACAATCTGTGTGCCCTGCGCGTGCAGCCGGGAGGGCGGGGCCGCCGCTGTTGTCAGCGGCAGGACGAAAAGGGCCAGTCCGGCCAGCAGGCCGGTAAGAGAGAATTGCATAGACCTATTATAGAGAAGAGCGGGCGGGGTGTCAAGGCCGGGCGGCGTTAAAGGCGGCACACGAGCGCCGACCCCGCCGGAGCCATGCCGACCAGGGCAATCTGGCCGCTTTCTAGCGTGTCCGCATGAAACCGGGTTCCGGCGGGGAACACAATATGCTGCTCGTTCAAAGCCATGTCCAGCGTGCCCGGCGGCGTCGCCTTCTGAAACACAAAGCGGCTGAGGCCGAACTCAAACACGCCGCCGGTGTCGTCCTCGTTGTAGGTCGCGCCGTAGACTGGCAGGCTTTTCTGAAAATAAAAGCCGGTCGGGTCCGTGCCGCACTGAAAGCCGAGGGCCGGGCGTGAGGGGGCGGCGCTCACCGAAGCCATTAGCAGCGTATCTTTGGGTCCCAGCGTGAGGGTAACGCTGCGCGGTGCGCCCCCGGCTTCTGGTGCCTGCCCCGCTGACAGGGCAGGCACAAACACGCCCCCGCCCTTCCCGGCCCAGGGTCCCGTCAGCGTCAGCCCCTCGGCTCCCGGCGCGACGCTCCACAGCACCTTGCCGGACGCCTCGGCCAGCGTCAGGGAGCGCGGAAAGCGGCTGCTTGCGGTGACGCGCACCGTGGGCGCGGCGAGCGCCGAAGAAAAGACGCGGGAGCCGTTTCCAGCTGTGACACTCACGGTATGGTCAACGGTGCGGAGGGTCAGCACACGCGGCGTATTGGATTTCATCGGGGCGGCGGAGGCGGCGGCCCCAAAAATGGATAGGGCAAGGGCGCAGGCGGTTGTGGGGGACAGCATTAGATCAGGCTCCTTTGAGGCTATTTGCTATTTACTGTCCCCGGCGCTCTTTTGTTCCGGGCGGGCCTCTACCCCAAACCCACCGACGCCGCGCCGACGATGCGGTGCGACTCCCGCGCCTGCACGAAGACGACCGCGTGCAGGTGTCCGCGCTGCCACGATGGGTCTAAGGTGACGGTCGGGGCGGCGGTGAAGACGCCGCCGGTCACCGTCCCCAGCAGGGACAGGCGGCGCACGACCGCGCCGTGTGCCAGCCGCCGCCCGGCATTTTCCCCGCCCCGCACCTGCGAGCTGAGGCCGTCTTCGGTGACCGCCAGCAGAACATCCACCGGGCCGCGTCCCGCAGTTTGGGGCAGGTGGCTCACCGACACCGACAGCGTCCGCCCGGAAGCGGTCAGCCCCACGGTGGCCTTCGGCGCACGAGCCGCCTGCGTCACGGCATCCCGGTCCTCGGCGGCGCTGCCGCCGTCATGGATTTCATGGCCGTCCACCACCACCTGCGGCGTCCCCGCCCGTGCGTTCAGGGCATTCGCGTAGGTCTCCTGCCGCAGGCTGAACTTGTGCTGCGAAAACGGGTCGCGCCAGCTTGCGCCGTCCCAGTAGTCGACGTGTTCGCCGAGCGTTATCACGGGAACGCCTGCCAGCGACGCTGCACGGGAATAGCGTGACAGCAGAGCATCAGCGGGCGGGCATGACGAGCAGCCTTCGGAGGTGAACAGCTCCACCACTACGGGCTGCCCGTCGGCGTGCGCGGGGGTGTTTGGGAGCAGCAGCGCCCCCACCGCCAGCGCGGCGGCGAGGGTCGGCACGGCAAATTTCAGAGCATTGAGTTTGAGGGTATTAAGTTTCATCGGTTGCTTCTCCAAACGGTCTTGTGTGACTGTGTTTCTGCCCGTCTTTACAGCGGGGCGTTTGGAGAAGTTCCCTTGTGTCACAGCCTGTGACAGAAGATGTGACACTGTGACACAAGCACTCACAGCGGCACGTCTTCGCCGGGAAGCGGCTGGTAGGGAGTGGACACGCGGCCCATTTTGTAGGCGGGAGGCTTGGGATCGGAATACAGCCGCATGGAGTTGTCCCCGCGAATGAGGCCCTGCCCCGCGCCCGCCTCCGTCAGCTCTTTCCGCAAGTCCCAGTACAGCGGCAAAGATTTGGGGCCATGCGCTAGAAATGCCTGCCAGACCAGTGGGTCTACGGGGATGTCCACGTTATGCCTGTGGTATTTTTCGGCGGCCACTGCCCAGCAGAATACTATCCAGGTGAGGTCGTCATTATAGTTGCTGCTGGTACGCTTGTTAAACTTGGGGTAATGCACCATAAAACGGGCCTCATCTTCGTGCCTGTGATATACCTGCGCTTCAGTTTGGGGATACGGGTGCGGCCAGTGGGCGGTGGCAACTGCGTCAAACTCTCCCCCAATACTGCCCCAGTTAGTCAGGCAATTCATATTCAGCTCGGAGAAGTCCTGCGAACGGGTGAGGTGAGCCGCCATGTACCCGGTCACAACATTGCTGACAACCAGCACTGCCAGCACTGCCAGGGCGGCCAGAATAATCTGCGGCGGAAGTGAGAGCTTCATATCGTCCTCCAGATTGAGGTCAGGTTCAGGTGAGTGAAAAGGGAAGCGGGATAAGAGAGAGGATGTGGGCCGGCCGGGACTCGAACCCGGAACCACCTCATTAAAAGTAAGATGCTCTACCATTGAGCTACCAACCCACGGGGCTGCGCCCCGTGCAGCGGGGAACAGCAAGAAGTATAGCACACCGAACACCCGTTTTGCAAGCGTTCGGCGCGTTTTTCAGACAAAAAGAGAAGAAAAAGGCGTTGTTGCCTAAATTGATGCCAAATGCCGGGGGTGTAAAAACCCCTGGCAGAGAAGCACCCTTTGGGTGAGGATGTAATATAGAAGTAGGGGCGGGGTCCCCCCGCCCTCTTTCTGGCTCTTTCCTAAATTTTTGTCCGAAGGACACCTCCCTACTGGGGGTTTTTACACCCCCGACATTTGGCGGCATTTGGCCGCCGAAGAAAAACGCGAAAGTCACAGCAAATCGTGACGGCCCCGCGCTTTGAGTTCGTCCACGATTTTTTTGACATCCTCCGAGCGTGATTTTGGGCAAATCAGGGTCGCGTCGGGCGTGTCAATCACAATCAGGTCGTCCAGGCCAATCGTGGCGATTAAACGCTTGGGGCTGTAAATCAGGGACCCCGTCGTGTCCACACCAACATGGTGGCCGACCACGATGTTTTCGGCCTCGTGGCCTGATTCAGCCAGCACTTCGGCCAGCCGCTGCCAGGAGCCGACATCGTTCCAGCCGATGTCTGCGGGGATGACGGCCACTTTGTCCGCTTTTTCCGCGATGCCGTAGTCCACCGAGATTTTGTCCAGCGTCGGGAAAATCTCGTCCATCAGCGCCTCAAAATCCTCCGTGCCGTAGGCGTCCGTCAGCCGGGCAAACGTCGCTTCCATCTGCGGCAGGTGCGTTTTGTAGAGCGCCCGCAGAGTGCCGACCGAGGCGATAAACATCCCGGCGTTCCAGTAGTACCCGCCGTCGGCCAGATACTGCTCGGCCACTTCCCGCGCAGGCTTCTCTTTAAATTGCTGCACGGTGTAAACCGGCACGCCCGCCTCCGTGGTCTCGCGCAGGGTCTCGCCGCTCTGAATATAGCCAAAGCCGGTGTCCGGCCCGGTCGGCGGGATGCCCAGGGTCACCAGCCAGCCTTCGGCGGCGACTTGGGCGGCGGCCTCTAAAATGGCCCGAAAGTGGGCATCATTCGAGATGACATGGTCGGCGGGCAGGGTCGCCATGACCGCGTCCGGCCCCAGCGTCTTTTCCAGCAGCGCGGCCATCAGGCCAATCGCGGGGGCCGAATCCCGCCCCACCGGCTCCCCGACGATGTTCTGCGCGGGCACGCCTTCGAGCTGCGTGCGGACCGCCCCGGCGTGCCGGGCATTGGTGATAACATACAGCCGCTCCGGGGGAACGAGGCCGCGCACGCGGTCGGTGGTTTCCTGAAGCATGGTGCGCTCGGAAACGATGTCGAGAAACTGCTTGGGGGTTTCCTGCCGGGAGCGCGGCCACAGGCGCGTCCCGCCGCCCCCGGCGGGGATCACAACAGCAATGTCAGGTTGATTGGGCACGGGGGAGTTCTCGCTTCGGGTTTGGAATAATAACCTAACCAGTGTACCAAATCGGCGGGCGGGTGTCAATCAGGAGGCCCCCCCCGCCCCCAATTCTGGGGGAGCCAGAAAGTGAGGGACAAGCCCGTCCGGCTCCCTCTCCTTTCTGAAGGACTAGTCCGAAGGAGAGGGCGGGGGGGTGAGGTTCCAAAAATCCCCGCGAACCTTTTTGCCCCCGCTGTCCGTCTTTATCAAATATGCGCTACAATCTATTCATGCGACATACACGCCACACGCTTCTCTGGCCGCTCCTCCTGCTCGGCAGCGCCGGGCACATCGGGGCACAGAGTGCCCCCCGTAAGACCCCCGCGCCGCTGACGCTGTCGCAGGCGCTCGCCCACCTGCCGCCGCCCGCCAAAGGCATCCTGCTGGCCGTCGGCGCGGACAAAGTGACCCTGCCCAAAGATACACTGCCGCCCCCCGCTGATGCGTCTCCTACGGTGCTGGCAAACACCTTCGGCGACATCACGCAGGACTTTGGCAGTGTGACGGTTATCGCCCCGGCCTCACGAGCGGCGCTCAACCCGGACCCCGCCCCGCCCGACCTGACGACGGATATTGGAGCGTTCACCGGCTTCAAGATGCTGGCGGCGAGTCTGGACGACGCGCAGTGGAAGCTGCTCACGTCGCAGGGGGGCATAGGACTCACGGACCTGACGGACGACACGCAAAAGCTGCTGTTTCACAGCCTGTTCCCGGACCATGTGCTTTGGGTGGCCTCGCAGGACCCGGCCCAAACGAAGCTGCCCGACGACCAGCGCACGGACAGGCGCAATGTGTCTGACCAGATTGACGGCGTGCGTGTGCGAGTCCGGCAAACCGCGCATCTGTACCTGCACGACAAAAAAGGCAAGACGATTTTCTTTTCAGGGCCGCCCTCTGACACGACCCGGCTTCGCGCCTGGCGTCCGCCGCATGACCTCCCGGCGACTCAAAACAGCGTCCTTCTGCGGGCGATTGTCCCCAACACGGCCAAATCCAGCGATCTGCCGCTGCATGATGCCCGGTTTCAGCCCAGGGTGATGCTCACCGGGGCAAAGACGGTGGGGGAGCTGGTGGCGCGAATTGCCGCTAAAACGCACACCGAGCTGTACGCCGACCCGCACTACGCCACGCGCCCGCTGACCGTCCTCGGTCCCGCCCCCGAAGCCCCGGCGGCGGATGTGCTGGCGGCACTGGCCCTCGCCGTCGCCGGAACCTACCGGCAGGTCGGCCCGGCGTTTGTGCTGACCGATGACCTGGAAGGCGTCGGCACACGCCGCACGCGGCTGGTAAACTGGCAGGAGGGGACATTAGGTGCCAGCCTCAAACTGAACGATCAGGCGGGCGCGGCTTTGCTGAAAAACCGACTGACCGCCGCCCGTTCCCTGCCGACCTTTGGGGACCCTCTGGCAATGACCCCGCAGCAAATCGCAAGTGTCAAAGAGGACGTGACCATGCCGGGCGTTCCCGGCGAAGACGACAGCTACCCTTATGCCAGGCTGACCCCGGCCCAGCAGGCGCAGGTTCAGAAAATCGCGGACGCTTACACCGAGTTCCAGGCGACGAAACCGGCCAGCACCAGCGACGATGACCCGCCGCAGGAGCCAAATCCGACCGGACCCGTGAGCTTGAGGGCACAATACGCCGTGCAGCTTCTGATCCCGACCGTGGAGGGGCCGGTGGACGGCAATACCAATGTTCCACTTTCGATGCTGTACTGGCCGGGCACGGCGGCTTCCGAAGCGGCCCGTGCTCAGCGCCAGGTGCAGGCGGCGGCGCAGGGAACAACTCCCCCGGACACGCGCCCGCCCGCGCCGCCGCTGCTGCCTCTGCTGCGCTCCCGTGCCCGCCGGGCCGTTCTGGGCCATCCCACGACGCCCGCCGCTGTGGATGCACTGGTCGCCGCCATGCAGAAGCTGGGTCTCAACGAGCTGTGGCTGGATGTGTTTTCGCGGGGCAAATCGCATCTGACAGACAAAGGCACGGACATCTTGACCGAGGCGCTGGCGAAGACTCCGGGCACGGGCATTGCCGTCTATGCCGACCTCAGCCTGCTGCCGTGGGGCAGCAGCCCGGCCAAAGACACCTGGGACCTGGATATATTGGGCCAAAACAGCCGGGCGGAAGACATCGCCGCCCATGCCCGCAGCCGCGACGAAGACTACGACGCGGCGGGGCGGCCTATCGCCTACGTGCCCCCGCCGGTCGCGGCCAGCCCCGTCTCGGCTTCAGTGAAGAAGACGCTGACAGACACCGTGCGAAGTCTGGCCTCGCGTTCGGGCCTGGCCGGCTTTGTCTGGGAAGATTCGGAGCAGAGCAGCGGCCTCGGCTACACGCCGTCCATGCGGCTGGCCTTCCTGCGGGCCTTCCACGCCGACCCCGTAGACATCACGCAGGAAAAATACTCCAGCCTTGATGTCAGCCTGCCAACGTTTGACGATTCGGCAGTGGATGACACGCTGCGGGGGCACTGGGATGACGCCCGGTTTGGGGCGAATGCGTTTCTGCTGACTGCGCTGCGGCAGGCGGTGCCGCTGCCGTCAAACAAGCCCGTTTTGATGCGGTGCAATGACAATGCGCCGGACTGGCTGGCCTCGTGGGACGACCCGCGCCAACTGCCGCCGCCGCTGCGGACGCTGTTCCAGGGCAAGGATTACCCGTCCGACGAGGACATCCGAACCGTGGCTGCCAAACAGGGCCGCTCGGCCCTCGTGGTCGTGCCGGTCCGCGACCCCGCCAACCCCGAGGCGCTGGCCCGCGACCTGCAAGCCGCCCTGCCCGCGCCGCCCGCCAAAGGCAAAGCCGCGTGGGACGGCTACGTGCTGGACTTCCAGGAAGACCGCTTCACCGACAGCCCCGCGCCGCTCAGCGATCTGGTGCAGGCCGTGACACCGAAGCCGTAGGGGCGCGATTTATCGCGCCCTTCTGCGCCCATCAAAAGGCGCGGGCAGGAAAAGTCAAAGGGCGCGGGCAGGAAAAGAGGGCGCGATAAATCGCGCCCCTACTCTGGCTCCCCCATTATTGGGGGCGGGGGGAGGTCCTAATGCGCCTCCGCAGGCGCGGCCCCGCCCTTTTTAGCCCGCTTCAAGAGCAGGGCGGCGGGCAGGGCGGCGAGGAAGCTGATGCCGAGCAGAATAAACGCATTGTTGTAAGCCATCGTCGCCGCCTGCGCCTGCACCGTGCGGTCAATCAAGTGCAGGGCGGCCGCCTGCGCTTCGGCAGGGCCGTAGCCCGCGCTGACCAAAGCATGGGCCGTGCCGCTCAGGCGGCCTTGCAGAGTCGAGTCGCCGGAATACAAATTGGACACCAGGTTGGCCCGGTGGAACGCGGTCATCTTGACGATATACGTGTTCAAAACCGCGATGCCGAACGAGCCGCCAAGCTGACGCATCAGGCTGTACAGGGCCGCCCCCTGCGCGATGTCTGCCCCCTGAAGCCCCGCGAACGCCACGGTGGTAATCGGAATGAAGACCAGGCCGAGGCCGAAGCCGCGCACCATCAGCCCAAGCTGCGTGTCCGCTTCGCCGCTTTGCGTGGTCAAGTGCCCCAGCAGCCACATGGCATAGATATAGATAAACATCCCCACAATAATCGACACACGCGGGTCAAAGCCGCGCTGCAAAAGCCGCCCGATAATAATGACCGACAGCGCCGTCATCAGGCCCCCCGGCAGCAGGGCCAGGCCCGTCTCCGTCGGCGTAAAACCCAGAATGCCCTGCACAAACAGCGGGTAAATAAAGACGCCGCCGTACAGCCCGAAGCCCAGCACCAGGCCCAGCACCACCGATGCGGATAGGCTCCGGTCCCGCAGCACCCGCAGGTCCAAAATCGGCGCTTTGTTGCGCGAAGTCAGCTCCCACCACACAAAGCCGACCAGCGAAATCGCGGCAATCACCGCCAGCCGCGCAATCCACGGGTCCTGAAACCAGTCGTACCGCTCGCCTTCTTCCAGCACATACTGCAAAGACCCCATGCCCAGCGCCAGCAGGATTATCCCCAGCACGTCCACTGTGTTGACCCGCTTCTGATGCACTGAGTCCTGCAAGAATGCCCCCACCATTGCCAGCGACGCGATGCCGAGGGGAACGTGGATAAAAAAGATCGTCCGCCACGAATAGTTGTCTGTGATGTAGCCGCCCAGCACCGGCCCCAGCGTCGGCGTCACAATCAAGCCCAGCCCGAAGATAGACTGCACGGTGGCGATCTGCGAGCGCGGAAAAATCTCCACAATCGTCGACTGCGCTGTGGAAATCAGCGCCGCCCCGCCCGCGCCCTGCACCAGCCGCCAGAAGATGATCTCGCCGAGGCTCCCCGACAGGCCGCACATAAACCGCGCAATGTTGAAAATCAGAATGGACGCCATCAAGTAGCGTTTGCGCCCGAACCGCCCCGACAGCCACGCCGTCATCGGCAGCACAATGACATTAGATAAAATATAGCCCGTAGACACCCAGGCGATCTCATCGGTCGTCGCGCCTAAATTGCCTGACATCTGCGGCAGGGCGACATTGACCACCGTGGTATCCAAAATCTCCAGCGCGGCGGCCATAATCAGCCCGAGTAAAATCCACCAGCGGCGCTTGAACACCTCGTCGGTGACGGCGCTGACAGACAGGGGGCTGGACTGCGTGCTGACCGGCGGCTCCGGCGCTGAGTCTGCTTTGGCTTCGGGGGCGGCAGGCCGCCGCCTGTCTCGGAAAACTTCGGTTGCCATAGTTTTTGCAATCCCGGCCTATAAAAGCCGACCTAACAGCGAATGAAGCTGCGCCTGCTCGGCGGGCGCCAGCGGGGCGAACACTTCTTCGTTGGTGCGCCGGGCCAGCGTTTCGGCCTGACCGAGCTTGCCCCGGCCCGCGTCGGTCAGGCTCACGCAATGGGCGCGGCGGTCGGCGGGGTCCCGGCGGCGCGTGACCAGCGCCTGCCCTTCCAAATCATCGAGCAGCAGCACGACGGTGTTGCGGTCAATTCCCAGCCGCTCGCCGATTTCTACCTGTGCCAGCGGCTTTTCCTCGCCCAGCAGGGCCAGCACCGCAAAGTGCCGCCCGTGAATGCCCAGCGGCTCGGCCAGCGCGTCAAAGTGGCTGCGGCACTTTTGCGCGGCACGGGTGAGCAGGTAGCCGGTCCAGACCGCCAGGCTGGCGGGAATAGGTGGGGGTTGAATATCCATAGTACTATCATACCCTAATATAATCATTGTTACTGATTAAATGTTCCCGGAAAAAGTTCGCATATACGGCGGTGTGGGTAGACTTAGCCCGGAGGCCCCTCATGCCCTTTGCTTCTATCAACCCCGCCACCGGGGAGACCGCCCAGACCTTTCCATCGCTGACTGCCGAGGCGCTGGAAAACAAGCTTCAGGCCGCCGCCACGGCGTTTGAAAGCTACAAGAAAACCACGCTTGCCGACCGGGCCGCCCGGATGACCCGCGCCGGTGAGATTTTGGACGCCGAGAAAGACGCCATCGCCCGTGTGATGACTCTGGAAGTCGGCAAAACGCTCCGGTCCTCGGTGGAAGAAGTGGAAAAATGTGCCCGCACCTGCCGATATTATGCCGACCATGCGGCCCGGATGCTGGCCGACCAGCCTTATGACATGGGCGCGGGCGCGACTGCTTACGTGCGCTTTCTGCCGCTGGGGCCGGTAGTGGCCGTCATGCCCTGGAACTTTCCGCTCTGGCAGGTCGTGCGCTTCGCCGCGCCCGCCCTGATGGCGGGCAATGTCGGCCTGCTCAAGCCTGCCGAAAGCGTCCCGCAGTGCGGGCTGATTCTGGAAGATGTCTTTCGGCGGGCAGGCTTTGCCGAAGGCGTGTTTCAGACGATTTTCGCAGAAACCGCGCAGTTCGGGGACGTTCTGGATGACCCGCGTATCGCTGCCGCGACGCTGACCGGCAGCGACCGGGCGGGAAGAGAAGTGGCGGCGCGGGCGGGGCGCAATTTAAAGAAAACCGTGCTGGAACTGGGCGGCAGCGACCCGTTTGTTGTGCTTCCGAGCGCCGACATCGGCAAAGCGGCAGAAATGGCGGTCAAGGCCCGAACGCTCAACAACGGGCAGTCCTGCATCGCCGCCAAGCGGTTCCTTGTCCACGAGCAAATCGCGGGCGAGTTCACCGAAAAGTTTGTGGCCGGCATGGCGGCGCTCACCGCTGGCGACCCGCTGGACCCGAACACCGATATTGGCCCGCTGGCCCTGCCTAAAATTTTAGAGGGGCTGGCGTCGCAGGTGGACCAAAGCGTGGCTCTCGGCGCCCGCCTTCTGCTGGGCGGACACCGCCTGCCCGGCCCCGGCAACTGGTACGCCCCCACCGTGCTGACGGACATTCCGCCGCACTCCCCCGCCTATTCGGAAGAACTGTTCGGCCCGGTGGCCCTGCTGTTCCGGGTCCCCGATTTGGACGCGGCTATTACGTTGGCAAACGACACCCCGTTCGGCCTCGGCAGCAGCGTCTGGACCACCGACCCCGCCGAGCAGGCGCGGTGCATCAGCGAAATTGAAGCGGGAATGACCTACCTCAACAGCCCCGTTGTTTCCGACCCGCGCCTGCCGTTTGGCGGCATCAAGCAGTCCGGCTATGGCCGCGAGCTGTCCGAACACGGCCTGCGGGAGTTTGTGAATATGAAGACGGTTTACAAGGCGCTTACGCCTTGATACTGCCGCAGCCCGATGCCGACCGCGCCTCTGGCAGAGCGTCTCGCCTGCACGCGAGGGCTGCATCAGCAGGACTTGCGGACGTTTCAAGCCAAAACAGAACACTGGCAGCAGATGTACCGGCAAAGCCAGGCAGCGCTGGAAAGACAGGCCAAAGAAGCCGCCGCGCTGCCTTAACGGCCTTCGGACCAGATGAACTTTTGCAGGCGCTCCGCTTCAGCGTCTTCTTCGGCTTTGGAAGGTTTGGGGCGGGACGGGGCAGAATGAGCCGCGACCGGGGCTGGCCGCGCCGGGGCGGGCACAGGGGCGGCTTCGACCGGCGGCGTGTCTTCGGGCAAAGTTTGGCCTACATCTTCCGGTTCAGTTCTTCGGTGCAGAATGGTAAACCGGGGCGGCGGAAGCCGGACGACCACAGGCTTTAGAGGCGGGGCGGCGGCAGGGACAATCTTCACGGACGGATGCACATGGCGGGGCCGCACAGCGGCGGAAGCCGGAGCCGCCGCCAGTGGCACCGTCACCGGGCGGCGCACTGGCGGCGTGAGAGGGCGAACCGAGGGCCGGGCGGCGGCGGTCACGACAGGGACAGCGGGCACAGGGACAGCGGGCACAGAGACAGCAGGAACAGAGACAGCAGGAACAGAGACAGCAGGCACGGCAGCGGCAGGAGCCGCAGGTGCGGGCAGTGCCGCCACGGGGGAAGAGGGCGACACCGGCAGCGGCGGCGCGGGCGTCCATAAGGTCCGGCTCCCGCGCAAACCCAGGCCAACGGCCAGCACAAACAGCAGCGGCAGAGCGCCCCACGCCCAGCGCGGCAGAGCCGCCGAACGGGGGAGGGGACGCGGCGCATTCTCCCCCGGCAGAGCGTTCGTAAATGCCTCTGCCAGCGCGGACGCCGACGGAAAACGGCGCTCCGGCACTTTTTCCAAAGCGCGTTTCAGGACTTTGGACAGGCCGGGCGGCAGGCCCATCAAAGGCGGCGGCGGCTCGTGGATGACCTGATACATGACGGCGGCCACATCGGTCGCCTGAAATGGCGGGCGGTCTGCCAGCATTTCGTAGAGCAGCACGCCCAGCGCCCAGACATCCGAGGCCGCCGTTCCGGCTCCGCCCCGCACCTGCTCCGGGGACAGATAGGCCGGGGAGCCGACCACGAGGCCGCCGCTCGTGATCGCCGTGTCGTCGGCATGGCGGGCGACGCCAAAATCCAGAAGCTTTGCGGTGCCGTCCGGGAGCAGCATGATGTTGGACGGTTTGACATCCCGATGCACAATGCCCGCGCCGTGAACCGCCGTCAGCGCCGCCGCGATCTGTGTCAGCACAGCCTGCGCTTCGGGCGGCGTCAGCGGCCCGCGCTCCAGCCGGGCGCGGAGCGACTCGCCGGGCAGAAACTCCATCGCAATAAAATGGACCCCGGCCCGCTCGCCGATTTCGTGGATCGCCACAATGTTCGGGTGCGAGAGGTGCGCGACCGCCCGCTCTTCGCGCCGGAAGCGGGCGACCAGGTCGTGACGCCGGGCGGCGGTGACGGCAAATGGCAGGGCCAGCACCTTCAGCGCGGCCCGCTGCCCGGTGCGCGTGTCCAGCGCCTCGTAGACGACCGACATCCCGCCGCGCCCGATTTCCCGCAGGAGTCGGTAGGGATTTAAATCAGCCGTCACCGGGTTTGGCGGCGCCATCGCTGTTTCTTCTGTTTGCATTATAGTATGCCGTTAAGTTACCCCAATTTGAGCCGTTTAAGTCGTTTCGCGGCGGCGGCGGGTACAACAGGGCCATGATGCGAATACTGGTAGTGGAAGATGACGCGCCGATAGCCGAAGTGGTCAGCCTCGGGCTGCGGCAGGCGGGGTACGTTGTGGATGTCGCCGCCGACGGGCGGGACGGGCTGGCGCAAGCGCAAAGCAGCCGCTACGGGCTGATTTTGCTGGATGTGATGCTGCCCCATCTCGACGGCTGGGCGCTCTGCGAGCGTCTGCGCGAGGCGGGCAACCCCACCCCCATTCTGATGCTGACCGCCCGCGACACGGTCACGGACCGGGTGAAGGGTCTGGAAACCGGGGCTGACGATTATCTTGCCAAGCCTTTTGACTTCCGCGAGCTTCTGGCCCGCGTTCATGCCCTCCTGCGCCGCGACCGGGTCCACAAAGGCCGCGTCATTCAGGCAGCGGATTTGGAGATCGACACCACCCTGCGCCGGGTTTCGCGGGCCGGGCGCGAGATTGCGCTCACCCCCCGCGAGTACGACCTGCTGGAAGCGTTGGCGGGGCATCAAGGCCAGACCCTCACCCGCGAAGTCATTCAGGAGCGCGTCTGGCTCGACGACGACAGCCTCTCAAACACCGTTGATGCCTACGTGCGCCTCCTGCGCCGCAAAATCGACGCCGACCACGCCGTCAAGCTCATTCAAACCGTCCACGGCGTCGGCTACAAACTGGCCGTCCCCGCACCGGGCGGGTAACAACTATGGGTAGGGGTAGGGCTTGCCCCTACGTGTCTGCTCCGGTCCTATTTTATCTGGCTAAATGGGGCTGAATGTGGCGGTGAAGTTCTTGGGAGATTGGCCCATGAAACCGGTGCCTGCCGCGACGCCGCCGCCGCCGAAGGTGCCGTTCCTATTCTGGTCCGTCGTGGGAGTGGGAGCCGCAAAGCCGGGAGACACCCGCTCCGGGCGCAGCCATTTGATGTGCCCGTCTTCCAGGGCGAAGTTTGTGCCGCCTGCATGAACGCCGCCCGTCTGATTGCCGTACCCGCCGCCGTTTGCGCCGTCCTCCCCGGCGGGCTGGCCCATCGGCCCCGTGACCCAGTGGGCATCGGGACCGCTGTAGTCAATAAAGCCCGCCCCGCCGTCGTTGCCGTGGCCCCCGGCGGAATTGCCCTCATCGGGTTTGCCGGGGTCGGCGGAGATGCCGTAGGCTTCGCTGAGGAGAACCGTGCTGGCCGGGGCCGCTGAGGCCACCAGAGCGCCATTCGGCTGATGGCCGTCGAGGTTGCTGTTGAAGCAGTACGAAACCGCTGGGGCCGGGGTCGGGTCATCCGGGCATTTGAAGACACCCACGCTTTTGACATAGGGGTACACTTCGCCCGCCCAGCCGCGCCCCTGATAGCCCCAGGGTTCCACATAGTTTCCCTGCGGATACCGCTCCTCGTTGTCCTGCGTGTACTGAGCGAGTGCCAGCCCAAGCTGCTTGAGATTGGACTGACACGCCGTCCGGCGGGCGTTCTCCCGCGCTTTCAGAAATGTCGGCAGCAAAATCGCCGCGAGGATGGCGATAATGGCGATGACGATCAGCAGTTCGATGAGCGTGAAGCCGTGTTTCTTGTTCATGTTGATCTCTTTTTCAATCGCCCTTCTCGGGCGGAGGAAGGTCTAGCTGTGGGGCTTTCTATAACATGTTACACCCTGAAAAATACGACACACTTTCCGAAAAGCATATCCTGAAAAATAAAACACACTTTGTGTCAGCAATAGGGAGGAAAAACCAGCCCCGCTGTCGAACAAGGGTTTTGACCCAGACCACACACGGGACGGGGGAGACAGGCGGTTTTCCCGTCTGCTCCTCCTTCCAAATGTGAGGGTTCAGAAGCCCCCCGCCCCATCTCTACAGCCTCGCTACCGCGCCTTCTGAACACGCGCCGCCCCGTCTTGGGATGGGTGTCAGCGAAGGGCCACAAGGGACCACAAACGAGCGGGCAAAGTAGTAGACAAATGGTGCAAACAAGCGTTCGGCTACAAGGGCGGAAAGCCGCTCTCCCCAAAACGCCCACCCTGCTAAATAAGTGTGCAACCATTTACAGGGGCCTACATATAACAATAATAACGCGGGACTTCGTGAAAAGGGTTCGGTGTGGCAGAAAAGATTTTTTGGGCAGTGTATAATAAGCCCATGAAGTTTTTAATTGCCGCCGCGCTGCTGCTCAGCACTCTCAGCGTTGTTCGCGCCGACGCGCCGGTGCCGATGGAGACGCGCCTCCATACGCTTTTGGGGCAGATGACGCAGGCGGAGAAGCTGAGCTTGCTGGCCTTAGACAGCGGCAATGACCCGCTGAAGCTGAACACGCCCGCCATTCCCCGGCTTGGCATCCCGTCCCTCCGCACGATTGATGCCCCGCAGGGGCTGCGCGACGGCCCGGCGACGGCGTTTCCGATGGAAGTGGTCATGGCGTCGTCGTGGGACACGGGGCTGGTCAAGGAAATCGGCGCGGCGATTGGCGAGGAGGCGCGGGCGAAGAACCGGCAGATTGTGTACGGTCCCACACTGAACCTGCACCGGACGCCGCAAAGTGGGCGGTTTTTTGAGGCGTTCAGCGAAGACCCTTACCTGACGGCCCGGCTCGGCGTGGCCTATATCGACGGGATGCAGGGCGCGGGCGTGGCCGCCTGCCCCAAGCATTTTGTGGGCAACGATCAGGAAACCGGGCGGCACACGATTGATGTGCAGATCGCCGAGCGGCCCCTGCATGAGATTTATCTGGCCCCCTTTGAGGCCGCCATCCGCGAGGCGCACGCCTGGACGCTGATGAACGCGCTGAACCATGTCAACGGCACATATATGTCCGAAAACCGGCCTCTGCTGACGGACCTGCTGCGGGCGCAGTGGGGGTGGGACGGGCTGGTGATTGGCGATTGGAGTTCGCAGCACGACACTGTGGCCGACATCTGGGGCGGCGTGGACCTGGAAATGCCCAGCCCCAATGTCTACAGCCCCGCCGCGCTCACGGCGGCGCTGACAGCAGGCAAGATCACACCCTCACAGATCGACGAGCGGGTGCGGCGCGTTCTGCGCGTGCTGGCCCGGACGGGTTCCCTGGGAAAAGTCCACGCGCCAAACCCCGCCGCGATGGGCAGCCCCGCGCACCGGGCACTTGCCCTAAAGGCCGCCCGTGAGGGGGTGACGCTGCTGCAAAACACGAACGCCCTCCTGCCGCTCAGCAGCAAAAAAATCAAGACGCTGGCCGTAATCGGTCCGAACGCCGCCGACACGCCGCTGGGCGGACGGTGGAGCGCGGACATTCCGACATTCTACACCGTGTCTATTTTAGACGGCCTCAAAAAAGCGGCGGGCAAGGGCGTCGCCGTGACGTTCACGCCGGGCTGCCCGCGCACCACGCCGGGAACGCCTGCCGCGCTCGCGGAAGCCGTCGCTCTGGCCGCCAAGTCCGACGCCGCCGTGGTGGTGGTCGGCACGGACAACACTTACGAGGGCGAGGAAATGGACCCGCCTAATCTCCATCTGCCGGGCGATCAGGAGGCGCTGATTGCCGCCGTCGCCAAAGCCAACCCCAACACGGTGGTCGTGCTGAATGCCGGGACGCCGCTTTTAATGAGTGCGTGGCTGCCCCGCGTCCGGGGACTTATCAACGCCTGGTACGCCGGGCAGGAGACCGGCACAGCGGTCGGCGAGATTGTGTTTGGGTTGGTCAACCCGTCGGGCAAGCTGGCCGACACGCTGGCCGTCAAGCGCGAAGACTACTCCGATTGGGGCAATTACCCCGGCGACGGCACCACGGTCCGTTATGCCGAGGGCGTTTTGATGGGCTACCGGCATTTTGACGCCGCCCAACTCCCCCCGCAGTTCCCCTTTGGCTTCGGGCTGTCGTACACGACCTTCGCCTACAGCGGCCTGCAAGTGCCAAAGACCGTCAGCGGCGGCAAAACCGCCGTGGTCAGCCTCACGCTGCAAAATACAGGCACGCGGGCCGGGGATGAAATCGCGCAGCTTTATCTGCGTCCGCTGGCCCCGAGGCCGGGCGAGGCGGGGCGTCAGCTCAAAGGCTTTGCGCGTGTGTCGCTCCTGCCGGGCCAGAAAAAAGCTGTGACTTTCTCCCTCCCGGCGCGGGCGTTCCAATACTGGGACACGGCCACGCACGCCTGGCGCACCGCGCCGGGCCGCTACAGCGTGGAAGTGGGGGCATCGTCACGGGACACACGCGGGACCGGTCTGCTGACCGTGAAATAAGGGGAACTTCTCTGGCCTGCCGCTTGTAGAAACAAGCAGAGAACCCTGTGAGAGAACCCTGCGCCGGAGAACCGTTATGTCCAACGCCACACCTGAACCCACCACTGACAACGAGCCGCCCTTTCCCACCGACCTGCCGCCGCCGACCGACGTGCCGCAGCGGAAGCTTGCCGCGCAGTCGCGCCGGGACTTTTTGATCTACGGCGCGGGCGTTCTGCTGGCCGCCGCAGGCGTGGCCTATATCCTGCCGGAAGACACGCGGGCACGGGTGGGCCTGAAACCCATTGTCAATCAGACCCGCAAAGAGCGCATTTTAAACAAAGCGTTAGCCTTTGACGACGACGTCGCCGAAGCCCTCTATTCGCCGCATCGCCTCGTGCCCACCTACGATCTGTCGCAGGCGGCGCGGGAGCTGAAAAACAACTACGACGGCCAGACGCCCGACCCGGACTACATCCCCGACTGGACCCTGACCGTGGTTGGCCTGGCCTCGGGCAAAGTGGAGCATCTGACCGCTCAGACTATCCACGCCCTGATTGACCAGAACGGCGGGCGGCAGGACCAGGTGACCCGGCTGGTGTGCGTCGAAGGCTGGAGCCAGATTGCGGGGTGGGGCGGCCTGCGCTTCGCGGACTTCCTGAACGCCTACCCCCCGGCCCCTGAAATGAAATGGGCACGGCTGGACTCGTCGCTCAATTTGGACTACAACGGCGACCCGGACCCCTACTATGTGTCCATTGATTTAGACACCGCCCGCCACCCGCAGACCCTGCTGGCGACCCATCAGAGCAACGCCGAGCAGCAGATGGTCCCGCTGACCGTCGAACACGGCGCCCCCCTGCGCCTTTTAGTCCCAATGAAGCTGGGCCTGAAAAACATCAAAGCCATCACCAAAATTAGCTACACCGCCACGCAGCCCAAAGACTATTGGAGCAGCGAAGACCGGGGCTATTCGCATTACGACGGGCTGTAGGAAGCCCCTCAGAGACCTACCTTCCTTTAGGAAAAACCCTGCGACGAAGGAGCAAGGAAGGTAGGTCTCCAAACTGGCGCACCCCCCCCACCGAACCCTTTTGCCCCCATTCCCCGTTTAGAGGGTCATGCGATACACTACACTGCTCTTTATTCTCCTTCTCGGTGTCGCCGGGCACGCCGGGGCACAAACTCCGCCCGCTAAGCCGCCCGCCAAAACTCCCGCGCCGCTGACGTTCGCGCAGGCCCTCGCCAAGCTGCCGCCGCCCGCCAAAGGCGTTCTGCTGACCGTCGGCGCAGACAAAATCACACTCCCCGACGGCACGCTGCCTCCACCCGCCGACGCCTCCCCGACTGTAGTGGCAAACACGTTCGGCGACATCACGCAGGACTTTGGACCAGTCACCGCGATTGCCCCCGCCACCCACGTTCTGCTCAACCCCAATCCTACCTCGCCCGACTCGTCCGCGAATATAGACCAGGACACCGCGTTTCATCTGTTTGCCGCCAGCCTCAGCGACCCGCAGTGGAAAGCATTTACCTCTGAAGGTGGCCTCGGTTTGCCGGACCTGACCAATGACACGCAGCGCAGCCTCTTTCACGCCCTGTTTTTCCACGGTCAGCTTTGGATGGCCTCGCAGGACCCGGCCCAGCAAAAGCTGCCGGATGCCCAGCGCACGGATACGCGCAATGTGTCCGATCAGATTGATCGCGTGTGGGTGCGAATCGGGCAGACGGCGGACATCTATATTTCTGACAAGAAAGGCAGGATCATCAGCTTTTCCGCACCCCCAGCCCCCTCCACCAATCTTCATACCTGGTATCCAAAATTAGAAGTGGCGTCTACCAAGAATGCGTTACTGCTGTGGGCTGTGGTCCCCAACACCGCCAAATCCAGCGGCCTGCCCCTCAGTGACGCTAAGTTTCAGCCTGCGGTTTCGCTGACCGGGCTAAAGACCGTGGCTGACTTGGTGGCGCGAATTGCGGCCAAAACGCACACCGAGCTGTATGCCGATCCGCACTATGCGTCCCGAACGTTGACCATTATTGGCCCCGCGCAGGAAGTCCCAGCGGCGGATGCGCTACGGGCGCTGGCACTCGCGGTCGCCGGGACGTACCGGCAGGTCGGCCCGGCGTTTGTGCTGACCGATGATCTCGAAGGTGTCGGCACGCGCCGTCGGCGGCTGTCCAACCTCTCTCATGGTATCAATTACGAAAATAGCAAATTGGTAAACACGGCAAGCGACACGCTGGTCAAGAACCGCGCCGGAAAGTCCCCGTCGCTTTTCCCGTTCGGGGACCCGCTGGCCGTCATCCCCGGCCAGGCAAGCCTCTTAATAGAGAAGTCTGGGTTTAACCAGTATGCTGTTCCTTATGCCAAGCTGAATGCGGCCCAGCAAAACCGGGTGCATCAAATCGCAGATGCCTACGAAGACAAGCTGGCGGCGGGGGGCAGCCAAAATAGCAATGCCGAGCCGCAGGAGCCGGACTTGACCAAAGCCGTGACGGTATATCCCAATTACGCCCTGCAATTCCTGCTCCCCGGAGAGAGCAAACCAATAGAGACGGATATTCAGGGCGATGCTTCGAATCTCTTTGTCCATTACAACGAAGTCAACAACCCCCGCGATGTTGAAGACGAGAAAGCCGAGATCGCTAGGCTGCCGCCCGCACCCCCGCTGCTGCCTTTGCTCCGTTCCCGCCCGCGCCGAGCCATCATCGGACACCCGACGACTCCCGCCGCTGTGGATGCCCTGGTGGCGGCGATGCAAAAAGTCGGCCTCAATGAGCTGTGGCTGGACGTATTCTCCGAGGGCAGGTCTCACATTGCCGCCAAAGGCACTGACATTTTAAGCGAGGCGCTGACCAAAACGCAGGGCACAGGGATTGCCGTTTATGCCGACCTGAGCCTACTGTCGTGGGGATACGTGCCGCCGAAAGACACTTGGGACCTGGATATTCTGGGCCAAAACAGCCACTATTTTATAGACTACGACGGCGAAGGGCTGCCCTATCCCGCTGTGCCCCCGCCGGTGTCTGTTAGCCCTGTTTCGACCACAGTAAAAAAGACGCTGGCAGACATGGTGCGAAGCCTCGCCTCGCGTCCGGGGCTGGCAGGCTTCGTGTGGGAGGACAGCACGCAGGGCATTACTTACTCTCCGGCAGAGGGTCTCGGCTACACCCTGCCTATGCGGCTGGCGTTTCTGCGGGCCTTCCATGCTGACCCCGTAGACATCACGAACACCTGGTACAACGAGGACCTGAGCCTGCCGGGCTTTGATGACAGCACGGTGGAAGATGGGCTGACCAAGCAGTGGAAGGACGCTCGGCTTGAAGCCAATGCGCTGCTCCTGACGGAGCTGCGGCAGGCCATTCCCACGTCGGCGAGCAAGCCTGTCCTGATGGACAGCGCCGACTATTACACGCATATTTTGGTGACCTGGGACGACCCGCACCAAATGCCGCCCTCCCTGCCGCCGCCGCCCGGCAGCGCGGCGACTGCCAAACGGGGCCAATTTGCCCTCGTGCGCGTGACGGTGACCGACGCTGCTGACACCGACGCTTTGGCCCGCAGCCTGGAAAGGCTGCTGCCGGACCCGGCGCGAGACAAAGCCGCCTGGGACGGCTACGTGCTGGATTTTGACAACCTCCATGTCACCGACGGCACGGACCCGCTGCGCGATTTGGTGCGGGCGGCGAGGCCGAAACCCTGACAACAGCAGGCCACAAGGCGCGAGGGGTTAAATAGACCGAGGGGTTAAAACCCCTCGCTGGAAGGCGCTTCGCGCCGGACGGCCAACGGACACACAGATACTGCCCCGCGCACTATTCTTTGGCTTGTCTTATTCTTTGGCTTCCCGGCGTCCTCGCCTCCGAGCGAGGGGTTTTAACCCCTCGGTCTATTTAATTCCTCAGCCCCCTTGACACGCCCCGCTTCCCGTGCTATACTTCACACATAAAGCACTTTGCAAAGTAAAGTATGAGCCGACTACCCGAGGAGAAGACCCCCATGCCTGCCCTGCTTGCGCCGCTGGACGAAGCCCGTGAAAACCTGCGGGTCATCCGGCAGACGATGGAACGCTCGACCAAGTATTCCACCCTGTCCGGCCTGTCCGGGGTGCTGATAGGGCTTGCCGCCATTGTCGGTGTCTGGCTGTCCCACCTCCTGCTCACGCAGGCCGGGCATCTGCCGGTCAAACCCGACTACCTGCGTCTCGGCCCGGTGTGGCTGGCAGTCCTGGTGCTGGCGGTCACCATCGAGTTCGCCTGCAATAAGCGGCGGGCGGCGCGGATTGGCAAACGGGTGGACTCGCCGCTGGGGGCACATATTCTGGTCGCGGCCCTGCCTGCGTTCTTCGTGGCGGCGCTGCTGACTTTGTTTTTCTATCAGCACGATATGGCCTCCTACGTATGGGCTATCTGGATGCTCTGCTACGGCCTGGCGATCTGCGCGGTGGGCCTGTTCTCCATTCGGCCCGTGTCGTTTCTGGGCGCGGCTTTTGTGCTGGCGGGCGCGGTGACGCTGCTGCTGCCCGGCCCTTATCACCTGTATATGATGGCCGTCACCTTTGGCGGCTTCCATATCGGGTACGGCGTCCTCATGGCGCGGAAGCATGGGTGGTGAGCGAATGGCAGTCGCAGGCACGATTGAAGCCCCCGCGTCCTATACGCTCCTGGTGGAGTCGCTGGACTCACTGGACGAGGTCATCCATCAGAAGGTGCGCCTCGGCATCATGTCCGCGCTGATGGCGCGGGGCGAGGCGGACTTTCGCTTTCTGAAAGAGACGCTGGGGGTCACCGACGGCAACCTGTCCATCCACCTGTCCAAGCTGGAAGAAGCGGGCTACGCCGTCAGCACCAAAGAGTTTGTGCGTAAGAAGCCGCACACGACCTACGCCCCGACCGACGCGGGCCGGGCGGCCTTTCACGCTTATCTGAGCGCCCTGGAGCGCATTGTCCACACGGCGGGGCAGAGCGAGTGACCTACCTTCCCCGCTTCGTTCATTCTTTACTTCGCTGGGGTCCTTCCTAAAGGAAGGATACAGACAGGATAAGAGGGCAGGGACAAGCCGCTGCCTCTACGGGTTTGGTCCGCTCCTATCCTAATCCTTCCTTTAGGAAGGACCCTGCGAAGCGAAGAATAAGCGAAGCAAGGTGGTAGGTTCCTTGACCGAGTATTTAATCCTATGCGCCCTGCCCTAAATGTCCTGTGGAACCTGTTTCTGGCCCTGGTCCCTGTCCTGCTGGCTTCGGCGATTGCGCGGGGGGCGCGGCATGACCTGCGGCAGTTGGGCCGGGTGCGCTGGGGGCTGTGGGTCCCGCTGGCTTTGGTGTGGCTGGTGTTTCTGCCGAACTCCTGCTACCTGCTGACCGAGTGGCGGCACTATTTGGAGACCGTCACGCAAAGTCCGCTGTACGCCGAGGCGCACGGAAGCGGGGAGGGCAGGCTGGACTTTCTGGTCGTGACCGTGTTTTACTTATTCTACAGCGGGGCGGGTCTGCTGGCGTTTTTCCTGGCCGTGTGGCCGCTGGACCGGCTGACCCGCCGCCGTCTGGGGTGGGGCGGGGCGGTGCTGCGGCCCCTGATTTTTCCGCTCTGCGCCCTCGGCGTTTATCTGGGGCTGATGAGCGGGCGGTTCAACTCCTGGGATTTGCTGAACCCGGCCCGGCTGCATCCGCTTCTGGGAACAATCGGGCAGATTTTTCACCGGCCTTTTCTGCTGGGAATGATTGCGCTGTTCGGCGCGGCCCTGTGGCTGTTTTACGTGCTGTTTGACATCTGGATGGACGGGCTGGCCTGGCGGCTGGCTCATCGCCGGGCTGCCCATGCGGCCAAACGAGACCAAGAGAAAGAAACCTCCCATGCTGCTGCATGACCAAACCACTTACCGCCGCCTCCTGCGCCGTTTGACGCTGGCCGAGCTGCTGTCCCTCTACGAGCGCACCGTCTGCCTGTACGCTCCCCTCGCGCAGGCCATCGCGGAAGAAATGGATGCGCGTCTGGCAAGCGAATAGGACTTGATTTTATGAGTAGCACTGGATTAAAACCGGGTGAAAAATGGGGAACATTTAAGAAGGCTTTGCCGTCCCAAATTAGCTCTTAATTAGCTTTCAATTAGCTCCGCGTTTTGAAAAGAGGCTTTCCATGAATGCCAGCCGTGCTACTTGCTCACCGTCTTTCTCGCTGCCGTTTTCTTTGACCGCGTTCGCGGCGCTGGCCCTGCTTTGCGCCGCCCCTGCCGCCCAGGCACAGGCCGTGGGCCGTGGCTTGCGCGGCGGGGGAGCGCAGCAGCAGTCCGCTCCACCCGTGCAGCAGTATTCCGCGCCCGTGCAGCAGTATTCCGCGCCCGTGCAGCGCAATTCTGGGGCCGTCTGGCAGAGGCCGCAGGGCGGAGCGCCCGTGCAGCCGTCGCCGGTCTTCAACAACCCTGGATTCAATAACCCCGGATTTAATAACCCCAGATTTAACACTCCCAGCCCCCCGCCGCCGGTGCGGATTTATGGGAATGAAGTTCGCACCGGCCCTGCGGTTTCCGTTCCAGACGCAGGCGAGCGCCACCGTCAGCGCGATTATCCGCAGGGCTACAACAACAACGCTAACGGCTTCGGAAACGGGACCAACAACGGCACGGTCTGGACGGGCGGAGCCGCGCCTCCGGTGGGGCCAGGCAACGGGTTCTTCAACAGCCAGACGCCTCCGGTCGGCCCCGCCAACGGCTTTGGTGGTACTTACCCGAACCGCCAGCGCGACTATCCGACTCGCCAGCGCGATTATCCGAACCACTGGCGCGGGCAGCCCCGCCCTGACCCCGGCAGCACCTACATTTACAACAATTACCACAACTACGATAACTATCCGTCGTATGCGCCGCCCCTGCTCGGCGGTTATTACTATGGGGGCTATTCGTCGATAGCCGCGTCGACCTATACTTACCCCTCGGTGTACAGCGTCTATTCCGGCTTCCCGCAGTATATCTATGGCGGCGGCGGCACGAATGTGATTATTATCGGGCAGCCCTATCAGCCGGTGTACGACACCACTTACCTGCCGTTCAGCGCCCCGACTTACTCAGCGACTTACAATCAAAACAACTATTATGTCGCCAATGAAGCCCGCGTCAAGCAGCTTGAGGAAGGCGGCGCTCCGGCGCAGGAGGCCATCAAAAACGCCTGGCCCGCTGGCTCCTATCAGGCCGCCTTCGGCGACATTGCACGCGCATGGACCGACGGCGATGTGACGCTCCTGAAAAAGCATCTGCGCGACAACGACACCCGCCTCAGTGTCTCGCTGAACAAAAAGTATGCGTACTCGCTGAAATCCGGCGACTACGCCCAGATCACCCGCGATGCGCTCGCCCGCCTCGGCACGGTGTCCTTTGATTTCACCCGCCTGCGGAAAGCCAAAAACGGCGACGTGACCGCCTACGGAACCCATGTCTACCGTGCGGGCGAGACGGCTGCCGAAAGCGCCGGAGCCGACGGCGCGACGGTCCCCTTCGACCAGACCGGCCCCGCCGACGGCCAGACCGACCCGACCGACAGCACCGGCCCCGCCAAGACCGTTTACGTCTCCTACACCCTGCGCCATCAGGCCGACCAGTGGTACATCGTGTCCGTCGACTCGTCGGACACCAGCCTTGTGCCGAAGTCATAAAACACTTAAAGAACGAGGGGGTTCAGCCCCCTCGTTCTATCTGCTTCCCGTAAAAAGCTCGCAGCTCCTCACCGCTCTTGTCCAATTCTTCCTGCGTAAACGGGCGGCGGTTTTCCACAGAAGTATCTAAACTCACCCCGGACGGCTTCCTCTTGGCAAACTCATCGAGGGCCAGATCACAAATGCGCTTGTAGGGCAATGAGACGACCGGCGTTCCCGGCCCGCCGTAGCCCGCCCCGCCCCTAGTTCGGAGTGACAAGCGTGTGTCTTTCAGCAGTTCCGTCGCTTGGAGCAACAGGTGGGCGTCCGCCATAGAGGGAATGGTCACAATCACGTCTGTGATGGACGCGGGAGGGCCGCCGTGGATGATTGCCGCAATCCGCTCCCCCGCCGCCTTGTCCCCAAGCTGTGTCAGCGTGACATCCAGAATGATGTTCTTTTCCACAGGCAACGCTCCCTCCAAGCCCATCGTGTCCGATCCTGTCGTGTGCAGGCTGTTGAGCAGCGCGATGGTTTTAGGAGGCTGTGAGAAATTAGCCAGAAGAAGCAGGGATACGCTAGAGGCATTGCCTTTTTTGGCCTGTATCAAAAGCCCGTCATTGAGAGTTTTGGCATCCTCATGGCTCAAAGCGGTTGTTGGAAAGACGCGCACAAAATCCCTAAGTGCGTATTCCATCACGCTTGTTTCTTGATCGCGTACAAGCTGAAGTAGCATTTCTTTAGCTGTAGAATTGCTGAACTTGGCTGCCGCCTCCTCAACCGCCAGACGGACAAACAGGTTTTTATCCGAAATATGTTGGCGGAAGTATGGTAGAATGCCTGCCCCATACTTCTCACAAAGGCTATAAACTTCGCTAGAATCGTAATTCAATGTGGGATTTTTCGCAAGTGCTAATGCGGCAGATACTTTTTGGTCGACTCCTACCTGTTGCCCAAAGGAAACACTGGGTACTAGGAGCAGTAGAACCCAGAGAAAGGCCAACGTGTAGAGTTTCATATAGAGTTTCATATTTACTATGACAGGCAAACGGACGTTTACCTTCATACCGGTCGCCTTTGCTTTCGGGAACTTTTCCCCGCAAAACCCCGTCTTTTTACTAGGTTTCACATAAACTGCCCGCGTTCACACCACCCGCACCATTCCGCTCCCAGGAGGACTTTCCGCTTGACTTCCCATTCGCCCTGCCGCTCCGGCGCGGCGCGGCTGATTTCTGCCGCTTTGTCTCTTTCTCTCACCGCCACATTTCTTGCCGCCGCGTCTGCCGCGCCAAAGCGGCCTGTTCGCAAGCCTGCGCCTGTCAAGCGCCCCGCCGTGTCGCCGCTGACGCAGATTGTGGCCGGGCGCACCGACACGCCTGTGCAGACGCTGCTGGTCAATGACAGCCAGCCCGCGCTGGGCACGCACAATGCCGTCCGCCTGTGGGTGCGCGGCGATGCCAGCGGGGCGACCCTGCGCGTGCGCGTTTTGGCTCCCACCGCCGCCGCGTCGCCCGCCGCCGACCCGCTGCCGCGTGATGTCTGGATTTCAACGCCCATCCCCGTCACCTTTGCGGGCTGGCGCGAGTTTGTCCTCCCCAAAGACAAGTTCAGCCTGCGCTCCGCCCCGAACCGGCCCAGGCTCATGGATACGATGCTGCCCGCCGTCGCACAGCCTCAAAGCGACATGGACAATTCCCGCCCGGACTGGGCGGCGGCTAACGGCCTGGCGCTGGAGGTGACCGCCACCAAGCAGACCACGCTGGTCGTCGACGACATCGCCTGGACCACGCTGGACGCCGCCGGGCAGGGGACCGACAGCGTGGTGGTGCAGGACTTCGAAAAGGGCAACATCGGCGCGTGGCAGTCGGTGGGAACGCAGGAAGAGCAGGATGCGGTCTCTTACGGCGTCACCACGCTCCCCGCGCAGGTGCATGGCGGGCGCGTTGCGTTCCGCCTCACCGTGACCCCGCCCGGCCTGGGGCGGCAGGCGTCGCTGAAAGCCGTGCAGCAGGCGCTGTCCGCCTCCGGCAGGCCCTATCAGGTCTGGGCACCGCTGTCTCTGTTTGACACGGTCCTGCCGACCTCCCTGCCGCCGACCGCCGGGCTGACTGCCGATGTCAGCGTCACGGCCTGCGCCGAGCAGACCCAGGCGGCGACGTTTTGTATTTACAGCTTGGCGGACCTATCCGATGTGACCGTGTCCGTGCCTGCCGATTTGCTGGGGGCGCGTAAGACGCTGCCCCGCTCGCTGGTCGATGTCCATGTGGTCAAAGTCATGCCGCGCTCCGGCTCCGGCTCCCTGCGCGATGTGGACACGGCGGGGCTGACGCCGGAGATTTTGGTCAAAGACGACCGCGCCGCCCTGTCCGGCCCGGCCCCCGCCGTGCGCCTGACCGGCTCCGCCATCTGCAATATCGACGCCGACTCGTCCAAACAGTTCTGGGTGACGGTCACCGTTCCGCGTGGCACGACGCCCGGTTCCTACACCGGTCGGCTCGTCATCACCGGCAAGGGCATTCCAGCATCCTCGGTGCGCCTGACCCTGGCCGTCCTGCCGCTGCGCCTGCTGTCGCCCGCCAAGCAGTACGGCATGGACCTGCGCTCACGCCTCGACCCCGCCCCCGCCGCGCTGCCTTCCGCCGACGGACACGAGTTAGTGACCGACTTTGTGTCTCCGGCCACGCTGGACGCGCAGCTTGCGGATTTAACCGCCCACGGCTTCACTATCGCCTCGCTGTACGATGGCCCGGACACGCTCTGGAGCGCCGTGGATGCCTACAAAGCGCATGGCCTCGGCTCCTCCTATAACTTATATAAGGGCGCCGGTGACCCGCAGACTATCGAGTCGCAGCGCGGGGCGCACTCCGCGCCGCCCCTGACCTACTACACGGACCCGGAGCCGAACGACCTGGCCCGCGCCCGCATGGGGCCGCTGGCAAAAGCGCACCTGCCGAACGCCACCTACATCCCGCATCAGGCGGACTATGATGCGCTGTCTTCCAATTCGGACATCGTGGTTTACAGCATCAACTCCGAGTATGCCCAGCAGCTTCTTCGCACCAAAGGCCAGCGCATTTCCACGCTCCACGACTGGTGGTACTGGCCTGCGACCGATGAAAACGCCAAACAAAACCGTGTCAATGCCGGGTATCTGCTCTGGCGCTCCGGCCTCTACGGGGCTTACCTGCCCGACTACCAGACGGCGTTTGGCACGGACCCCTACGATGAGTCCTCGGCGGGGGCCTCCCCGTCCAAAGCCGCCTACCGCCCCTTGATGCTGACCTACCCCGTCCAAAACGGCGTTTTGGACACGGTGCAGTGGGAAGCCTGCCGCGAAGGCGTCACCGACGTGCGCTACCTGACCACCATGTTCTCCGCCCTGCGCGAGTGCAAAGACAACCACCTTGTCCCCGCGCTTGTGTCGTCTGCCGAAACCTACGTCAGGACGTTTCTGGACAAGCCGCTCAATACCCTGCCCGGCGCGGATTACGACGTCACGCGCTCCAAAGTCGCCGACTACGCCATCAAGCTCCGCACCGCCGTGGACGCCTACTACAAAACCCACCCCGTCCGCTAACGGCTGGCATTCGCAAAGGCCCTCCGGCTCCTATCTACGGATAAGAGCCGGAGGGCCTTTGTGCTACAATAGCCTATCCACGCCCGCTTCAACGGAGGTAACCCATGCCACTCAAAGCAAAACGCCGCACGAAATCTACAACCCCGCCGCACCACAACGGCAACGGCAGCAACAATGGCAGCAATGGTTTCCACAAACGCGAATGGCAGCCCGGTGACCCGCCCGAACTGCACCCGCTGGCCAGCACAGCAGGCGCTTTCAAAGACGATCCGCTTTGGGACGATTTCCTGCTTGCCATGAAAGAAGCGCGTCGCCAAGAGCGGGAGCAGGACGACCTGCTTTACGGCCCTTCGGAGGATGGACTCTGACGTGTACGCTTTAGACACCGACACGCTGACCCTGCACTTCCGGGGCCATCCTCAAATTACCCGCCGCGTGCTTGCTACTCCAAGAAACGACCTCTGGCTCCCTGCGCCCGTCGTCGAAGAGCAGTTGCGCGGTCGCCTTTCCACGCTGGCCGCGCTGAACGCCGCCCGCCCCACCGACAGCCGGAAACTCCCGCAAGCCTACGGAGACCTGCTGGAAACGCTGCGACTCCTGCACGGCTTCCAGCATTTGCCCTACACCGCCGAGGCCGAAGCACTCTTTCAATCCTGGCCCGCCGCCGTCAAGCGCGTCGGCACCCGCGACTGCCGCATCGCCGCCACCGCCCTTGTCCACGGCTTCACCGTCGTCACCTGCAATTTAACCCATTTTCAAACCATTCCCGGCGTTAGTTTAGAAGATTGGAGCCAGCCTTGATGCCTCGTACACTACTTTGTTTCGCTCTGCTGCTGACGCTCATAAGCCCTTGTCTCGCCCAGGCGGCGAGAGGTCCCTTTGCCGACGTACCGCCCCACTCCCTGCCGTTTGCGGCAGCAGATACGCTGCAAAAAGCAGGCATTCCCTTTGGCAACCCACTCGGCGTGAGCACCAGCAGACGAACTGTATCCCGCTATGAATTTGCACTCGCCGTCGGAAGCCTGCTCGCGGGCGCGAAACTTGTGCCGCGCACGCCGCTTATCCCCGACTATTACCCCACGGCGGATTACGCCGCGCTCCTGCGCCGCAGTCTGCCCGCGCAAAATGCCCTGCTGGCTCTGACCAGAGAGTTTGCCCCGGAACTGACGCGGCTCGGCGTAGACACGGATGCCGCTCAATCACGGCTGGCCGAACTGGCTCAGAATGCCCCGGTCCAGCCGTTTCCCGATGTTCCGCCAACCCACTGGGCCAGCCGCGCCGTGCAGACTTTGCAGGCAAAGGGTCTGCTGCTTGGCTATCCTGACGGAAAGTATTTTTGCGCCAACTAAAAGAACCCGTTCGCTTCGCCTGCTCTGCGGACATTGTAGGATAAGGAGGGCGCAATGACGGAACCAATAACTGAGAAAGCGGATGAGAAAACGGACTGGCAGCTTGTCCGGGCGTTCGCCGACCATAGCTCGCAGGCGGCATTCGCGGAGCTGGCGCGGCGTTACACAAATCTGGTTTACAGCGTGTGCCGCCGCGAGGTGGGCGACCGCACGCTGGCCGAAGATGCCGCGCAGGCCGTGTTTCTGATTTTGGCCCGCAAGGCGTCGTCCCTGCGTCCGGGGCGGGAGGGGGCATCGCTGGCGGGCTGGCTGTTTCAGACCGCCCGGCTTGCCGCCAAAAACGCCGCCCGTCAGGAGCGGCGGCGTCAGGCGCGAGAACACTCATATCAGCAGGAGGCCGCCCGGATGCACAGTCAAACGCTGGACACGACTGCCGAATGGGCCGACGCGGAGCTACTGCTGAACGCGGCGCTGTCTGCCCTGCCTGCCGGTCAGCGGGCCTTGATTTTGGAACGCTTTTTTCAGGACCGCCCGCTGGCTGAAATCGGGGCCGGGCGGGGCATCTCCGAAGACGCCGCCCGAATGCGTGTCAACCGTGCTCTGGACCACCTGCGCCGCTTCTTCGTCGCACGGGGCATCGCCCTTTCCGCCGCCGCCCTCGTCGCCCTGCTCGGCCAAAGCATCCGCCCCGCCCCCGCCCACTGCGCCGAAGTCCTGTTGCACCTTCCTTTGTCGCCGGACACCCCGGCCCATACCCTTGCCCACGGAGTGATCCACACCATGAACCAGAAACGTCTGCACCTCAAATTCGGAGCCGCCGCGCTTGTCGTGTGCCTATCGCTTGGAACGGCGGGAGCCGTTCAGGTCACCACCCAAATGAAAGCCAAAGCCGTCCGCGCCGAAAAAGCGCAGGATCAAGCCCGCGCCCTGGCTGTGCTGAACCAGATGTATGCCACCTACGCTGCAATGAAGTCGTTCAAGTGCGATACGCTTTCGCAGGAAACTGATAACGGTGGGCAAGTCGCTTCTTATGAAATTGAGCGGATCAGCAAAAATGCCTTACAGCGTGACAAAATCCGCTTTGCACGAGCGACCCTCATTGGCGATCCTGAGCTATCTGGCAAGGCCCTTGCTATCTGCAACGGAAGCACGTTCTATGTCACCTGCACCGAGAACAAAGGACTGGCAAGCCGCTACGCGAAGTTCCCTGCATACCGAGGAAGCCCATCAGATTTTGGCGGTCTTGGCAGTTGGGGCGGCACGGGGATTACTGGAATGCCGGGCATCTTCTTCGGGAACAGACTAGGGCGCATTACCAATCTCTCAGAGCCGCAGTATTTGATGGGCCAGCCGACGACAATAGACTTCTCCGGTATCGCCTATCCTGTCGCTTTAAATGTCGTCATCGCTAAGATGAAATATCGCGCTGGAGCGCCGGGTCGTGATTGGCCGGGAGCCGCCGAGACGGTGACATTCTATATTGGGCAGCAGGACAATCTACTCTATCAAATAGTTGTCTCCGATCCTGTAAGCCCGACCAAACTTGAGATCAGCACCCAAAAAATCTACGGGATGGAGATCAACAAACAGACAAACCCAGATGACTTCGTGTTCACTCCGCCGCCCGGCAGCCACGAAGTCAGCACTACCCAAGACCTGTTCCCAAAGGAAGGCGTGACGTATCCCTAGCCAAAACAAAAGCCCCCCGGCAGTGCCGGGGGGCTTTTGTCATTTTTCTACAGGTTTTGATGGCAAAGAAATCGCCCGCAGTGCGTTCAGCCAACTGGAAAAGAAATGGCACTCTTGCTCAATCCGGGCAAGCCCAATGAGCGAGGCCGCAATGGGGCCGTGCAGGACTTTCTGGTATTTGGGCAGTGTTAAAAGACGTTCCAGATGGGCGGCGGGTTTCGTTTCGGGGCCGTCGTTGATATGCTCCGGCGAGTCGGCCCTGTCACGCACGGCTTGGAGCTTGGAGGCGGCTTGCGACCAGCCCGTTTCCAGGCCAACGAGTGTAGGAATATCGCTGAACAGCAGGGCCTCGAATTCGTAGGGCTGGAAATAGGGCAGGAAGCGCCCCGGCGGGCAGCCAGCAAAGTTGATAATGTCTGTGTGCAGCGCCTCGTTCAAGATGCCCAGGCGCTGCTCTAATGGTTTGCCCGATGCTTGGGCGTACCCCGGAAAGCCTGCATCCAGACGGTACAGGTCAAACAGCGTTGTCGTGATGGGCGCTCGTGAGTCGCGCAGGATGTTCCGCAGGTGCTTTTGGACACGCGGGTACGACAGGCCGCCGCCTTTGTGACCAGGCGAAGTTTCAATAAGGCTGTAATCTACAATCAGCGGCGGGCAAAGCGCGGGGATCAGAACATCCCGGACAAACGTTTCCTCGGTCTGGCCCTCGCACACCACATGAAGCAGCGTCACTTGGACGGCCTCCCGCCGAGAACGTTCTTTTTCCACAGCTCACCGAGCGTATAATCTTCCAGCCAGTCCGTAAGCGCCTCTGCATTCAGTCGCCTGAACGTGGAAGCCCCTTCCTCGCGGCCCACCACAATCACATCTTCCGGCACAAAGCTGTTGAGCAGCTCCACAGACTGCGTAGAGACGATCACCTGCCGAAATCCTGTGCCCGCAACTTGCTTTAGCATTTCTGCCAGCAGATTGATAGCGTAGGGATGAAGGCCCAATTCTGGTTCATCTATTAGTATAGTGTCTGGTTGAAGATGCCAGGGTTGAAGCAATAAAGCCGTCAGGCAGATGAAACGTAGTGTGCCGTCAGAAAGGACATGGGCACGGTAAGGAGTATCGGGATCGCCCTGCTGTGTCCACTCTAACTCAACATCTCGGGGCAGAGGGTCACGAATGACAAAGTCGCCAAAGAACGGGGCGGCTAATCGGATTGTTTCCACAATGCGCTTGTACTCGCTTGGAAATTCTTTGTGCAGTCGTGCTAGAAACGCGGCGAGATTGGCCGCGTCTGGTTTGAGGCGCAGGTTGTCATTGCTTGGATGCAATCCTTTGACAGCCGCCGTGTCGCTCGTATCCTGAAAGTGATACAACTGCAAGCTTTGCAGAGCCGCAGAGACAATCTGGCTTTCCGGGTTAGGACTGCCAAGAATCCATGCTTCGGGATACCCTAACAAGTTATGTGGCTGACTCATTCTTTGTTCAAGCAAAGTTTCTTCGCGCTCGAAGATCAAACGATTATCAATGGTGGGCACAAGCCTTACCCAATATCCTCTGTCACCAAAATGAAAGACGGCGTCCATCTGGGGCGTGCGCTTGCGACCGCCGAACAGGAGCGCATCTGGTCCCCCCTGCTTTTGGACATAAGCCTGCAAATTCTGATCCACCAATGCTTTCGCCAGCCGGAAAAGACTCAGTAGGTTGCTTTTGCCCGCGCCGTTCGCGCCGATGAGGATGTTCAGATTGCGAAGCTCAAAATCTTCTAGCTCTTTGATAGATTTGTAGCCTCGCACCGTCAGCTTAGCAAGTCCCATAGAGGAGCCTCCCGTTCGCGCCTTGTCTCGTGCTTATTCTACCCGAGGCTGACAAACAAAAAGGGCGGGCCGTGAGGCCCGCCTTTTTTGTGATTTATCAGTGACCCGTCAGCGCCACTTGGTTTCGCCTGCGCCCTGGGCGCTGGCGGGGAGGTCGGGGACGCCGATGATGGTGTCTACGCCTAAAAACGCATCGAGTTCTTCGTTGGTGTGGCGGTGCGTCCACTGGGCGAACCGCTCTTCGCCTTCGCGGGTTTCCTGAAACCGCTGGATGACGTTCGCCAGCGCGTACTTGACCTGCTCAGCGGGGACCTTGCGGTGGATGGCGCGGGTAAACGACGGATGCTCGCCCAGATCGCCGCCGAGGTGCAGGTCGTAGGCTTCCACCTGCGTGCCGTCGTCCTGCCGGGCCAGGCAGCCCTGCAAGCCGATGTCGCCGACATGGTGCTGAGCGCAGGAGTTCGGGCAGCCGTTCATGTTGATCTTTAAACCACGCTCATACGGGTTTGGCACGACGGTTTCCAGATGCCCGACGATTTCTTTGATGCGTAATTTTGTCTCGGTGATGGCGAGGTTGCAGAACTCAATGCCCGTGCAGGCCATCGCGCCCCGGCGGATGCTGGGCACGTCCCACGCAAAGCCCGCCGCTTCCAGATCGGCTTTGGCGGCATCCAGGTTCTCGGTCGTGATGTGCGGGATGAGCAGATTTTGGACATTGGTGGTGCGGACTTCGCCGCCGCCGTACTTGTCGGCGACATCGGCGGCGCGGCGCATCTGCGTGTCGGTCATCCGCCCGGCCAGAACGCACAGGCCAATCCAGTGCAGCCCCGGCTGGGACTGTTCGTGGACGCCCACATGGTCCCGGTAAGTCTCATCGGAGAACTGGAAGCCCGGCGCGGCGGGGTCGGGGGTCCAATCCAATTTGGCGCGGACTTCGGCGGTGAATTTTTCTGGTCCCCATTCAGCCATCAGATATTTGAGGCGGGCACGGGTGCGCTTGGCCCGAAGCTGCTCAGCATCGCGGTAGCAGGTGGCGATGGCCCGCATCACGTCCACGATCTTCTCTAACTCAGTCGCGGGCACGAAAATATCAAGCGGCTGGCCGAAGAACGGCTGCAGGGACAGGCCGCCCCCCACAAAGAAGTGGTAGCCCACCACGCCGTCTTCGGGGCGCATGTAGGCGATCAGCGAGGCATCGTTGATCTGCGGCAGGGTGCTTTGGACGGGAGAGCCTTCCACGGCGATCTTGAACTTGCGCGGCAGGTCGCCAAAGTCGCGGTTCAAGTGGAAAAAGTCCTGAATGGCGTTCACCGCAGGCCGGGAGTCTACCAGCTCCTGCGGGTCAAACCCGGCGGCGGGGGACGACGTGATGTTGCGGGTAATGTCGCCGCACGCGCCCGCCGAAGTGATCCCCACGGCATTGAGACGGGCAAAGATGTCCGGCATATCCGCAATCGTCAGCCAGTGGAGCTGAATGGTCTGGCGCGTGGTGATGTCGCTGATCCCCCGCGCATACTGCTGGGTCAGGTCCGCGACCGTGCGAAGCTGCTCGGTGGTCATGCGCCCGCCGGGCACTTTGATCCGCATCATAAAGTGACCATCGTTGGGCCGCTGCTGATAGACGCCGTACCACTTGAAGCGCATGAAGTCGCCGGGGTCAATGCTGTCAAAGCCCGTTTCGGCGTAGCGGTAAATGTCAGCCAGAACGTCCAGCCCGGCCTTTTCTTTTTTCAGACGCTCTTCTTTGGTCTGCTTGACTTCTTTTTGCGTGACTTCTTTGGTCTGCGTAGTTTCGCTCATAACGTAGTGTCCCTGACTAATCAGACGCGCCGCGCCTGTAATTTCCTAGTAAGTTAGTTGCCAATAGTCCATTATACAACGGCGGGCCGCGTGGTGTCAACCGGCCTGGCACGTTTGGCATCATCAGTGAAGGGGTATTTCAACACTTTAACAACGAGGACGAGGGTGAACAAGTTCCGCGAACAATTTGAGATTATAGCCCATCCGCGCAACGTGCATGAAGCGCGTGAACGGGTTCAGGGGCTGGCGGTGCGTGCCGGTTTCACAGACCTAGATTTGGCAGACATTGAGATTGCCGTCGGCGAAGCCGTCACCAACGCCATCTTGTACGGGTCCCCCCATTCAGCCAGCCATGTGCAGATTGTCTGCGGCTTATCCGAAAACGCTTTTTTTATCGAAGTCCATGACCAGGGCCACGGCTTTGACCCCTCCCATGTCCGCGAAGAAGAAGACTATGATGCGCTCGGCGGGCGCGGCATCCGCCTGATGCGGGCGCTGATGGACGAAGTGGACCTGCACTACGGCGGCGACGGCATGGTGGCTCGCCTCTCCAAAGCCGTTCCTGCTTCTTGACTTCTCGGCTCCGCTTGTGCTATACTTCCCGCAATTCGCTTTGCCGAAAATACACACCCCGCAAGTCGCACGGCCCAGATTTCGGGCCGTGAGGATCGCAGCATAAGGATTACACCATGGCTTACGGCTCTCCCAGCGGCGGCCCCGGCGGTCGCCCCGGCCCCGGTGGTCGTCCCGGCCCCGGCGGTCGCCCCGGCGGCCCCGGCGGCGCTAAGAACAACCGCTTCAAGCGCCGCAAGGTCAGCACGCTGACCATCAACAAAATTAAAACGGTCGACTACAAAAATGTCGCCCTGCTTCGCACCTTTACCGACGACCGGGGCAAAATCACCCCCCGCCGCCGCTCCGGGGCGACCGCCAAAGAGCAGCGCATGATCGCCGTCGCTATCAAACGCGCCCGCGAAATCGCCCTGCTGCCGTTTGTCAAAGACTAAACTCAACCACGCCCCGGCTTCTGAACAGTTCAGAGGCCGGGGCGTGTTCGCGTTTGGGAGGCGTTATGAACTATCTGCTTTTCGTATCTGCCCTGCTGCTGTCCGTGTCCTCTGCGGCCTCAGCGGTTCCCGCGCCCGCCAAAACTGGGCCGTCTGCTGCTCATCCTGACCTGCTTTCCTCCGTCCGCTCCCATGCTGCCGCGCTTAATCGCCAGCCGCTCGCTTCGCGGAGTGTCACCTTGCGCGGGGCGCTGACCGTCCCGCCTGCGTTTGCTTCGCCGCAAGCAACCCATCTTGGGACAGTAATTGCAGCCGCGTCGATGAACGGTCGTCGCTAAGACCTACCTTCCCCGCTTCGCTGGGGTCCTTCCTAAAGGAAGGATACGGGCACTCTAAAGAGGGCAGGGGGACCCTGCCCCTACGGCTTCGGTTCTGACTCTGGCTCCCCCATTATTGGGGGCTGGGGGGGACGAGGGGTTGAAACCCCTCGCTATGAGGCGCGGACGCCGGGAAGCCCATTGGACAGCAAATTGAGCCTTGCGTGTCTTGCTCTTTGGCCGCCCGGCGCGAAGCGCCTTGATGCCTGCGGCATGACTGCGTAACAGCGAGGGGTTTTAACCCCTCGTCCTTCCAGTCCCTCGCTTCAATCCTTGCACCATCTTTACTGCGCCGTATAGCCGCCGTCTATGTTTAGGCTCTGACCCGTGATATACGAGGCTTCTTCGGAGGCCAGAAACACTACGGCGCGGGCCACTTCTTCGGGCTGTCCGACCCGGCCTTGCGGCACTTTCGGGGACATCATCTCCGAAAAGGCGTCCGCGCTGCCAGACATTTTTAACGCCGCTGGCGTTTCTACCGGACCGGGGTTGACCACGTTGACGCGGATAGCCTGCGAGGCATACTCAATCGCCGCCGAGCGGGCCAGCGCCACGATGCCGCCTTTGGTGGCCGCATAGGTTGCTATCCCCGCCACGCCGACTTCGGCCACAGCCGAGGCATTAAAGACAATCGAGCCGCCGCCGGATTTCAGCAGGGCCGGGAGCTGCGTTTTCAGCGCATAAAACGACCCGCTCAAGTTGGTCCCGATCTGCACCGCCCAATCTTCCTCGGTCTGCTCATGCAGCGGGCCGAAGCGGGCCACGCCCGCGTTGTTGAAGGCAATGTCCAGCCGCCCGTAGGTGTCCAAAGCCGCCGCCACCAGCCGCTCGTTGTCAGCCAGCTTGGACACATCGGTCTGGACAAAGACCGCCTCGCCGCCCGCCGCCTTAATCTGTGCCACGACTGCATTGCCTTCGGCCTGCCGCCGGGCGGCGACTACCACTTTCGCGCCTGATTGCGCCAAAAGCAGCGCCGTCGCTTCTCCAATGCCCGACGATGCTCCGGTGACAATCGCCACTTTGCCTGCTAAATCTGCCATTTTGTAATCTCCTGTTGTTCTATTGTATTAGAACAATAGAAGTATGGCAGAGAATATGCTATACTGTCAAGCGTGAGACGCTTTTATTTTCCCCAAACCCCTGCCCTCCTCTTGACCGAGGTGCTGTATGCGCTGAGTGACCCGACCCGCCTGCGGGTTGTCGCCGCGCTGGCCGAGGGCGGCGAACAGCCCTGCGGCGTCGGCGCTCCCGCCGATGTGCCTAAATCCACGATGGCCCACCACTTCAAGGTGCTGCGCGAGACCGGCATCATCGTCTCCCGCGCTGAAGGCACGCAGTCGTTCAACTCCCTGCGCCGCGCCGACCTCGACTCCCGCTTCCCCGGCCTTTTGGACGCCGTCCTGAACGCGGTCCGCGCCTGCGGCTGACCCCCTTGCATTTATCTCCGTGAATATGCTACGTTTGTAGTCATGTGCAAAGTATTTTTCACCGCCCTTGCCTTCTGCCTCCTCCTCGCCGCCGCGCCCGCCTCTGCCAAAGGCTCTTTCGTCTATGTCAGCAACTACGCCGACGGCACGGTCTCCCAGTTCCGCGCCAACCCCAATGGCACGCTGACGCCGCTCAACCCGCCAGCCGTTAAAGCCTACCCTCGCTGTCACAGCCTCGCCGTAGACCCGAAAGGCCGGTTTCTCTACGCCCTCAGCACTCTGGAGTTCAGCGCCAAAAACTGCCGTGTGTCGCAGTTCCAGATTGAGCCGGACGGAATGCTTACGCCGCTGTCGCCCGCCACCGTGCCGGTTTCCAGCGAAGGCAGCGGCCCCTCGCTGATCGTGATGCGCCCCGACGGGCGCGGGGTCTATGTGCTGGGCAGCCTCCAAACCACCTTTCGCATTGACAGCGACGGGCGGCTGACATCTATCGCGCCCATTCAGGTTGAACCAGGGGGAGGTGCGGGCGGCGTGTTCACCACGCACGCCTATTTTCATCCCGCTCTGCCGCTGCTGTACCTGTCGGCGCAGGCGACCGCGATGGGACCGGATGACTCGACGCGAGGCGGGATTGACACTTATGCCCTGCCGCCGGACATCATGCCGCTGGGCAAGCCCGCTCGAAGCATGGAAATGTGGAGCGACACGCCGCTGGGCCTGTTTTTGGCACGCGGCGGGCAGTTTGCCTATGTGCCGCACAACTGGGGCGGCATTCCGAGAACGTCCCAGTACCGCGTTGGCAAAGACGGGCGGCTCACGTTGTTGTCCCCGGCCAGCGTACTCTTGGCTCACGATGTCACGGCGGCGGTTGTGGACCCGGCGAGCCATTTCCTGTATGTGATCTCTCGCCCCAGTGACAGAGGCGGGGATGACAGCCATGCACCGCGCCACCCGGCCCCGGTGCGTCTGTGCCGGTACGCAATCCGGGCAAACGGGCAGCTAGGGCGGCAGCGGGCACAAACGCTGCCTGTCACTGCCGCCGTCACGAACATCAAGTTTGACCCCGCAGGGAATACACTGGACCTGCTGACCGGCAACGGCATTCGCTCGTTTCGTGTCCGCTCAAACGGCACAATCACGCCCCTGACAGCCCAAAGCATCCATGCCGGGCGCGGGCCATTGGAAATGGTCTATGTGCAGAATTAGTCATTCCCGGCACGGCATCATGCTTCTTTGAGCATCTCCGTGTGGTATTTTGGGGCCAGTGCCTGCGCTTTTGCCAGAAACGCCGCCTGCGCGTCGGCATCGAGCGGCGGGGGCGGGGTGGTGCGGGTGGCGACGGGGACGCCGATTTCCCGAAAGAAATCTTCCTGCCCGGCGGGCGAACAGAGGCACAGCAGACGCACGGGTTTGTCGCTGGAATTGTGGAACTGATGCGGGGCGTTGGCGGGGATGTGGAGCGTTTCCCCGGCGCGGACGGTCGACTTCTTGCCCCGGAACGTCGCTTCGACTTCCCCTTCCTGCAAGATAAACGTCTCTTCAAAATCGTGCCGGTGCGGACCGGGGCCGCCGCCCGGCGGGATGTGCATATCAATCAGGCAAAAGCGTCCTGCGGTGTCTGCTCCCGACAGCAAAATGGTGTAGGTGTCGCCCACCACCCCGATATGGGGCAGGCTGGGGTCCGTATCAGGCCGGGCCAAAGTCAGATGCCGCCGGGGATCATCGGCGGGAATGGTTGTGGTGTCGCTCATAATGCGCCTCCTGTTAGCTGCTACGACGTTATTCACCTCGTCTTTATCTTGTCAAACATTTTTCGAATAATACTAATGCATCGACGGCGGGGGCGCACCCGGCGCGGGACGCTTGAGGAGCAGAATGATGGGGAAGGCGAAGGCGAACAAAACGCCAATCAGCACAAAAGCGTTGTTGTAGGCCATCGTGGATGCCTGCGATTGCACCAGGTTGTCCAGAATGCTCATGGCCGTCGTGTGCGCCGTGTCCGCACTGTAGCCGTGGGCAATCAAAGACTGTGCCAGCCCGGCCTGCCGCTCGGAAAAAGGCAAGCTGCCCGCAGTGAAATGGCTTGTGAGCATCGCCCGGTGGAACTGCGTCATATTGACGACATAGGTATTCAGAGCCGCAATGCCCAGGCTGCCGCCCATCTGCAAAGACAGGTTCCACATGGCTGTCCCCTGCGCGATTTGCTCGCCCTTGAGCGTCGAGTAGGCCGTCACCGACACCGGAATAAACAAACATCCGATGCCCAGCCCGCGCAGGATTTGACCCATTTGCGTCGCATGGGCGTCGCTCTGCGGGCTGAGATGCCCCAAATCCCAGTTTGCCAGCATGAACACGCCAATGCCAAAGGCAATCAACAGGCGCGGGTCCACCCCTTTTTGAATCAACGTTCCGCAGACCCCGATGCCAAACAAAATCGCCAGCCCCGCCGGGAACAGCACAAAGCCCGTCTCGGTCGCCGTGAAGCCCAGAATGCCCTGCACGAACAGCGGGAAAATAAACAAGCCGCCCGTCAGACCAAAGCCCATCGCCGCGCCGAGCAGCGACCCGCCCAGCAGGTTGCGGTCGCCCAGCACGCGCAGGTTCACCGCAGGCCGCATATTGCCCGGCCATAGCTCCCAGGCCACAAATCCCGACAAAGCCACACCGGCCAGCACGGCCAGCCGCGTAATCAAAGGGCTGCCAAACCAGTCATTGAGCTGCCCTTCCTGCAAGACATATTGCAGCGAACCGAGGCCCACGGCCAACAAGCCAATTCCTGCCCAGTCGACGCTGCCTGCCGACTTGTTCCCAAAGCGCGAGTCCTGCAGGTAGGTGCTGACCAGCGCTGCCGACACGACCCCGATAGGCAGGTTCACGAAAAAGACCCAGGGCCACGAATAGTTGTCGGTCAGCCAGCCCCCCAGCATCGGCGCGACCGCCGGGGCGACCACCACGCCCAGCCCGAACAGCGACTGCACCAGCCCCTGCTGACCCGGCGGAAAGATTTCCAGCAGCGTCGCCTGCGCCGTTGACAGCAGCGCCCCGCCGCCAATGCCCTGCACGACGCGCCAGAAAATCAGCTCCCCCAGCGAGCGCGACGTGCCGCAAAAGAACGACGCGATAATAAACACCAGAATAGAAGTGACTAGATATTTCTTGCGCCCGAACCGGGCGGCCAGCCACGCGGTCAGCGGCAGGATGATCACAACGCTCAGAATGTAGCCCGTGGACACCCAGCCGATTTCATTGGGCGTCGCCCCCAGATTGCCGCCCATCTGCGGCAGAGCGACATTGATAATGGTCGTGTCCAGCGCCTCCATAATCACGGCGCTGATCAGGCCCACCAGAATAATCCAGCGGTACGGGCTGACTGCCGACGGCGCAGCGGCTTCAGGAGCGGCATCTTGCACAGAGTTTTTCAGCGCCGCCCTGTCGGGGCGGCGGGTCGTGACGGCCATAAATCTCTCATTTCTGCGACAAGCTACGAGAAGCGGGTATGATAAAAAATATCTCTCGCTCAGTTATGATACGATACCGTATCGTATCAAAAAAAGTCAACCGTGAACTCAAAAAACACAACTTGCTCAGACAAAGCCACCGACAAGCGCGTGCTGCGCTCCCGCGAGGTCGTGCTGGCAGCCACGCAGGAGCTGATGTCCGAAGAGGGCATCGCGGGCTTCAGCGTGGATGAAGTGTCGCGCCGCTCCGGCGTCTCCAAAACCACGGTCTACCGGCACTGGCCGTCGCGCTCGGCGCTGCTCATCGATGCCTGTTCCCGGCTCAATCCCTGTGTGGAGCAGGCGAACACCGGCAGTCTGCGCGGCGACATGACGGCGTTGGCGGCTTCTCTGGCTCAAAAGCTGCAAGCGTCGCGGGGTGCCACGGTCATGCCCTCCGTCATCGACGCCGCCGAGCATGACCCGGACATGGCCTGCCTGCTGGCGCAGATGCACGCCCAGTTTTTGGTTCCCTTCGCTGCCGCCGCCGAACGCGCTCAGGAGCGCGGCGACCTGCCGCCGGGGCAGACGCCCGCCGCCTTTGCCGATGCGTTCGTCGCACTTTTCTTTTACCGCCGCTGGTTTTCCCGGCAGCCGCTCGACGCAGACTTCGTGGAGGGCGTCCTCCGCAGCCTGGTCGGCCCTCTGGGCGACAAGTAGGCCCACAGAAAACAGCCCCGGCCCGTCAAGGCCGGGGCTGTTGGTTTCATGCGCGGCTCTTGAGCGTGCTTATGAGCGTGCTTATGAGCGTGCTTATGAGCGTGCTTACTTTTCTGAAGCCAGCCCGCGCAGGATGTCCAGAATCGCCGACGGCTCAACACGCTGGGAATGGTCGGCAAACACCTGGGCGAACTTAATCGTGCCGCTTTGGTCTATCACGAAAGTCCCCGGCAGCGGCAGCTCCCGTGAGTTGTCGCCATTGAACTGGGTCAAATCCAGCCCGAATGCCGCCGACACCTGCTGCATGGCGTCGCCCAGCTTGTAAACAATGCCGAACTGCCGCGCTGCGGCGTTGCCCCGGTCGCTCAGGACTTCGTAGCTCAGGTTTTCTTTCTCCGCCTGAGTCAAAGAATGGTCGGGACTTTGCGGCGAGATGGCGACAAAAGAGGCCCCCAACGCTTTGATTTCCGGCAGGATGCCCTCGTAGGCCCGCAGGGCTATGTTACAGAACGGACACCACGCGCCCCGGTAGAAAGTGACGACGACCGGGCCGGAAGCAAGCAGGTCGGGCAGCGTCACTATCTGCCCATGCGCGTTTGGCAGGGCAAAGTCGGGAGCCGTCTGCCCGGCTTGCAGGCTCCGACCGGCAATGCCGGACGCCGAAAGCTCTGCCACCCAGTCGTGGATCGTAGTGGCTACTGCGGGAGGCATCTTGGCATAAGCGCTCTCTTTGAACGCGCTGGTTTGTGATTCAAGTGTTGGCATTTTATTCTCTTTGGTTTGGGTAAAGAAGCCTGCTCAGTGCTGACCGCCCGAAGCCGTAAGGCGCTCGCCGGTGATCCAGGCGGCGGCGTCGGAGGCCAGAAACAGCACCGACTGGGCAATGTCCGCAGGCTGCCCCAGACGGCCCAGGGGAATGCTGGCAATCGTGGCTTCTCTCACGCCGTCCGGCATTTCCAGAGCCGCTGCGCCTTCCGTTTCAGTGAAGCCGGGGGCCACCGCATTGACCCGGATTTTCCGGGGGGCCAGCTCGGCGGCAAACACCCGCGTCAGAGTATCCACGGCGCTTTTCGAGGCGGCGTAAACGCCGGACGCGGGCATCGCGGCGACGCTCGCCACGGAAGTCAGGTTGACAATCGAGCCGCCATTGGGGCCAAAGTGCTTGGCCGCCGCCTGCGTTGCCAGAATTGTGCCGAGAACATTGATGTTGAACTGCCGGTGAAACTCGGCTTCGGTAATGGCTTCCAGGGGCATAAACACAAACACGCCTGCGTTGTTGACCAGAATGTCCACCTGCCCGTAAGCCTGCACCGCTTCCGCAAACAGCCGCTCCACATCGGCGGCCTGAGAAACATCCCCCTGCACGGCGACCGCTCTGCCGCCGCTCTGCTCAATCGCGGCGACAGCGTTGTCCGCGCCCTGCTTGTCGGAAGCGTAGTTGACGACCACGGCGGCCCCCGCCGCCGCCAGTGTTTTGGCAATCCCCGCCCCGATGCCTTTGGACGCTCCGGTCACGACCGCAACCTTGCCCGTTAAATCTGCCATGTGTGTTCTCTCCTGCTGGTAGTCTGAGTGTTTGTTAGACGCTCATCTAATTGAGAGCAACAGGGGACGTTTGGGGAAAGTTCCCACTAGATTTGCGCCAGTCAGATTTGTGCCAGTCAGATTTGTGCCAGTCAGATTTGCGCCAGTTGTGCCAGGTACGCCCGCAGCACATCGCGCCGGAGCGCAAAGCGGGCGAACTTGCCTTCGCGGATAATCTCAATCAGCCCGGCTTCTTCCAGTTCTTTGACATGGTGCGACAGCGTTGCGGCGCTGACGGGGTGATCGTGCCGAAGAATGCCGCAAGGCATCGCCTCGCTGCCCCCGCTAACTTGCTGGTAAGCGCCGATCTGCTGAAGCATCTGCCAGCGCCGGGGTTCCGCCAGAGCGCGGGCAATCCGCGCAAGCTGGATTTCGCTGAGGGGGAGAATGTCTGGGGGGGCGCTCATACGCGGAGAATACCCGAAAACACAAAGAAAGTCCCGGCCCCGATTTCACATCAGGGCCGGGAATGTCTTAAACCAGCTTCGCGTTCAGCGTAATTTCCGTGCCTGCCAGGGCTTTGGACACCGGGCAGCTTGTTTTGGCCGCCTGCGCCAGCTCCTGAAACTGATCGGCGCTGATGCCGGGAACGCTGCCTTCCACGGTCAAGTCAATGCTCGTGATGGCAAACCCGCCGCCGACCGGCCCGAAGTGGACTTTGGCCGCTGTGTGGACACGCTCCGGCGGAAAGCCCGCGTGTTCCAGCATCGCCGAGAACTGCATCGAGTAGCAGCCCGCATGAGCGGCTCCAATCAGCTCTTCCGGGTTTGTCCCCGTGCCTTCTTCCATGCGGCTTTTGAACGAGAACGGGCCTTCAAAAGCGCCGCTTCCCAGCTTCATGGTTCCTTTGCCGTCCTGAAGGCCGCCCGACCATTGGGCGTCCGCGTTGCGTGTGGGCATGATGTGTATCTCCTGTGTTTGGTGTATTGTGAAAAATGCGTTCGGAGACCTACCACCTTGCTTCGCAGGGTCCTTCCTAAAGGAAGGATTAGGACAACAGAAAAGACACGGCGTAGGGGCGGGGTTCCCCCGCCCTTCTTGTTCTATCCGTATCCTCCCTTTAGGGAGGACCCCAGCGAAGCGGGGAAGGTAGGTCTAAACGCCGTGGCTTTTGAGCCAGGCGTACATTTTGGCGTCGCCATCGGCGGCGTCTTTTTTGTTATACGAGGGCCGGTAGTCCGCGTGGAAGCCGTGCCCGGCGTCCGGGTAGACCACAATCTGCGCCGTCTTGTGGGCGGCTTTCAGGGCGGCCTGCATCTGCGTCAGCGACGCCTGCGTAATCCCCGTGTCCTGCCCGCCATACAGTCCCAGCACCGGGGCATGAAGTGACCCGGCCAGGTCAATCGGGTTTTTCGGGTGCAGGGGGTCGGTGTCCCCGGTCACATGGCCGTACCACGCCACCGCCGCTTTGACAGCCGGGTTATGCTCGGCATACAGCCAGACAATCCGCCCGCCCCAGCAGAACCCGGTGATGCCCAGCTTTGCCGTGTTGGCATTGCCGGAGTGTTTGGCCCAGGCGACCGTCGCGTCTAAATCCGACATCACCTGTGCGTCAGGGACTTTCTTGACCACCGTGAGAATCTTGTCAATGCTGTCGAGCTGCGACACGTCTCCCTGCCGCTCATACAGCGCCGGGGCAACGGCCAGGTAGCCGTGCTTGGCAAATCGGCGGCAGACATCTTTGATATGTTCATGGACGCCGAAAATCTCCTGCACCACCAAAATCGTCGGCAGGTTCTTTCCCCCGGCAGGCATCGCATAGTAGCCGGGGATTTTCCCGTCCGCCGTCGGTATCTGAATTTCCCCATCCGTCAGCCCTGTGTCCGGGGTATGAATCGTCTGCGCCGACACCGGCTGCACCGCCAGCGCAAATCCCGCCGCCAGCGTCGTCTGTACCGTCGTCTTCACAAAATCGCGCCGCGTAATTTCGGTCATGTGTGTTCTCCTAAGCTCGGTCGTGTGGCTGCTGAATACGCTCTTCCAGCGAAAGGAGCCGCTCTGCCTCGGCAGGCTCCGTATTTTGAAGTGCGGCGGCGGCCTGTGTCAATGCGAAGGCCACCTGCGGCTCAAGCCTGTCCCCCGGATTATTGGAAATACCGCGCCCCAGCATGGCATTAGTCCAATCGCCGATTTGCAGTAGACTTGCCGCTGTGTCCACACGAACCTGATGGTCCGGGTCTAATGCCGCTTTGACAAGTGCCGCCAGAAGCTGCGGCTGAAACGCGATTTCTGCCGCCGCCCTCGCTGCCATCAGTGCGGGCCGCTGCGCCGGGGTCAGCCCTGCTGGCTCAGGAGCCATCATCAGTCGTGAATCGTTGTACCAGTTCGGGATCGGGTCCGGTTCGGGCCAAAAGCTGCCGTCCAGCAGCAGGATTACTGTCTGGTTTATATCGTTCGCGCCAAGCCTGCGGTTCTGTACTGCCGGAGAAGCCAGGTCCCCGAGAAAGCTGCTGGCTGTCAAGGCACGGTTGGTCTGCGCAGCGTGAAAAAGGGCCGAAAGCGCATAGCCCTTTTCTTCCGGGGTTCCATGCAAGCCTGCACGCAGCGTGGGAGTGACGGAAGACACATCGACAGGGGCATACGCCAGCACACGCAGAGCTGCCAGACGAATGGCCGGATCGGACGAGGATGCCGCCCCGGCCAGTGGCCCCAGCGCCGCTTTCCACGCGGGGTTCGCAGAATAATAAGTCAGCGATTCCAGTCCGGCCAGCGAGGCCAGCCGCACCGCCCTGACCGGATCAGTCAGCCGTGCCGCCAGAGCGGGAACAAGAAGGGTGCTGAACGCGGTTCGCCATTGCCCTTCCTGCTTGGCATCGAACCAGTGGTAAGCCCCCTGCGGCGGGGGAGACTGGTGGCGAAAGGTTGGGTCGCCGCAGAAGGATACTGCCGATGCGGCTGCCGTCCGCCAGTCCGGCTCCGGCGCGTTCAGCATCTTGACCAGCGCCGGTCCCAGACGATCCGGCCCGCCGCACAGGTGTACCAGACTGTTGAGCAGATCGCCCCGCTCCACAAACTTGCTGTCGTAAGGCTTTCCGCTGCCATAACGAGGACTTGCCAGAGCCGCACAGACCGCCGCAATCGCGGGCTGTCCGGGCTGCCCAAAAAAGACCAGCAGCCGGGCGGCCTGACGGCTGTCGTCGTCCGGCATTTCCTGAACCGCACGGATTAAATCAGGCACTATTTCCGGGTGTTTTTGCAGTTCCTGTCCAGCGGAATCGCTGGCAGACACGCCATAGGTGGTATAGGTAAGCGTATATTGCCCCAGCCATTCAATCCCGGAGCGGCGCTGAAGCATATCCTGGCTGCGAAGCGCCTTGACGGCTTCCTGGAAACTGCTGAAAAGAAAAGGGTTCTTTTGAAACGGCGTCAGCGTCTGCGCCGCTGCCGGGGGCGGTTGTATTGTTTGTGTTTGCGGGGCTGGGGGCTGGCGATGAGAAGGCAGAAGCTTGGTGTAAATCCCTGCGCCAGCCACGAAAATCGCAGCCGCTGTGAGACCAATACGAAGATTTGCGTTGTTCATCGAAATCCCTCCCATTCAAGTTAGACCATCACTCAAGTGAGACACCGCTTACTTCAATTCACTTCAATCCAAACCCGCGCTCTTCCAGCATCGCGTGCCAGATGTCCCGGCCCGACAGCGCCTCGGGACCGGCGACCCGTTTGGCCGAATGCCGCGCCCAGGTTCCATCGACATCTATACCCTGCGACTCGTAAAAGCCGCGCATTGTCTCATTGTACTCGCTCACGGCTCGGTCTCGTTCCCCGGCGTCGTAAACTTCGGTATGAATCAGGCCCCGCTGCGGCAGGCGCGGCTTGATCTGCGCGGTGTCGTCCCCGGCAGGCACGCCGACGGTCAGCCCGAACAGGGCGACGACGCGCCGGGGCAGGTGCAGCAGCGCAGCCATCTCCTGCGGGTGGTTTCTGGCCCCGCCGACATAGCAGATGCCCAGCCCCATCCCCTCGGCGGCGACGGCGGCGTTCTGCGCGGCCAGCGCGGCGTCAATCACAGCGGTCTGGTAGAGTTCCAGGTAGTCCAAAGCCGCCCCCGGCAGCCCTTCGCGCTCGGACACGGCGGTCAGGCGGGCGAGGTCGGCGCAGAAGACCAGAAAGAGGGGAGCCTGACGGATAAAATCCTGGTCCCCGGACAGCCGGGCGGCTTCGCTTTTACGCTCCGGGTCCTGAACGGCCACGACGCTCCACGTCTGCAAATTGGACGAACTCGCCGCGCTTTGCGCCGCCGCGCCCAGCAGTTCCAGCGTCCCCGGCGGCAATGGGGTGGGGGCATAATGCCGCACGGATTTATGCGCCAGCAGGGTTTCCAGAACGGGGCTGTCCAGGTCAGCGGGAAGGGTGGGGGCGGCGGGGCCGTAGCGGGCGGTCAAAAGAGAAGGCAGGTCAGTCATGCTGCTTGAACAGGAGAAAAGGGCGGGGGAGTTCCTCGCCCCGAAGCGTCAACGACTGAGTTTTTCCAAGAAACGAATGCGGTTCTGCCAGTCTTCGTTATGAAACCGCTCCCAGAAAAATATCAAAGCCAATGTCAGCATCCCAAAATCGCCGTTGGGAATGGTTTGATCATCAACGAAGATAACGCCGCCATGCTCTTCGCCTTCTGCGTAAAGTTCCGTCAGAAACGCTGGGATTGTTTTCTGGTCGTAAGTTACCAGGGTCAGCCCCTCAGTGTAAGCTGCTTGAAGCAAGGCTTTGTCTGAGCGGCCCTCAAAACTGCCATTGCGCCAACTGTGAACACTTTCGATCACCATTTCGGGTCTATGGCGTTTGACCTGGGCGGCGACAACTTGACTTATGTTTTCATCCAAAAGCAGCGAAAGAGTCATGGCTTCAGCACAACGCTGGCAAGGTCTGCATCAGTAATGGTAACGCGCTCGATATGCGGCAGAAGCCGCTTCAGAGAAGCGAAGCCTGTTTCTGCGGAGGATGCCTCTGCGACCGGGGCAACTTCATCTAAAATCAGCCGGGCGATGGCAAGCTTTTCGCCGGTAGACAGCGGCCTGATCGTTTGCTCGTAGATTTGGGTGGCGCTCATGGAACAAGTTTAGCATATTGTGGCTAATTTAGGAGCGAAGACGGGTATACTAAAGACGTTTTTTGTTCTGCGCTGATCCCTGGAAAGGACCTTCCATGCCCGTACTTGATGCTCCGACAACCGAGACTTCCACTGCCTCCACAGAAACCCTTTCGCCGATGCCGGTGGCTCCGCCCGCCTATGATGTCAAAGATTTAAGCCTTGCCGACGCTGGCAAGCGCCGCATTGAATGGGCTGACCGCGAGATGCCTGTCCTGCGCTCTATTCGGGAGCGGTTCGAAAAAGAAAAGCCGCTCGAGGGGCTGACCGCCGTGGCCTGCCTCCATGTCACCGCCGAGACCGCTAACCTGATGCGGACCCTCAAAGCGGGCGGCATGAAAGTGGTGCTGTGTGCGTCGAACCCCCTGTCCACGCAGGACGATGTGGCTGCCGCGCTGGTGCAGCACTACGGCGTCGCTACGTTCGCCATCAAGGGCGAGGACAACGATACCTACTACCAGCATATTCTGAGCGCGTTGGAGCATAAGCCGAACTTCACGATGGACGACGGCGCGGACACCGTCGGCATCATCCACACCGAGAAGCGCGAGCTGATTGAAAACATCATCGGCGGCACCGAAGAGACCACCACCGGCGTCATCCGCCTGCGGGCGATGGCCGCCGACGGCGTCCTGGCCTATCCCATCGTGGCCGTCAATGATGCCCAGACCAAGCACTTCTTCGACAACCGCTACGGCACCGGCCAGTCGACCATCGACGGCATCATCCGGGCCACCAACGTTCTGCTGGCAGGCAAGTTCTTCGTCGTCGCGGGCTACGGCTGGTGCGGCAAAGGGCTGGCGATGCGGGCGAAGGGCATGGGCGCACAGGTGATTGTCACCGAAATCGACCCGCTCCGCGCCCTCGAAGCGACGATGGACGGCTTCCATGTCATGCCGATGGCCGATGCCGCCAAAGTCGGCGACCTGTTCTGCACCGTCACCGGCGACAAGGACGTCATCCGGGGCGAGCATTTCGCGGCCATGAAAGACGGCGCGATTGTCGCCAATTCCGGCCACTTCAATGTCGAAATCGACATCCCCGCGCTGGAAAAAATGGCGACCGGCAAGCGCGAAGTGCGCGACTTTGTGGAAGAATACACGCTGGAAGATGGCCGCAACGTCTTCATCCTCGGCGAAGGCCGCTTGATTAACTTAAGCAGCGCCGAAGGCCACCCCGCCAGCGTCATGGATATGTCGTTCGCCAACCAGGCCCTGAGCGCCGAGTACATGAACCAGAACGCCCAAACACTCGAAAAGAGCGTCTACGGCGTCCCCGAAGCGATTGACCAGGAAATCGCCCGCCTGAAGCTGGCCTCGCTGGGCGTGAACATTGACACGCTCACCGCCGAACAGCAGCGGTATCTGGCCTCGTGGCAGGAAGGCACATAAGCCTTCCGCGAAAGCCGCCCTGTGTCAAAACAGCCCCCGCGTCTCACACAGATGCGGGGGCTGCTTCTTTAGCAGGACGTGCAGTTGAAAACTGCACGCTGGGTGAGGCACCCTCCGGGTGAAAGAAGTAGGGGCGCTGCTTGCTGCGCCCTTCTTACTCTTGCTGCGCCCTCCTGTCCTGCTCCTAATCCTCCGTCCGAAGGACGCCTCTCCTAGCGTGCAGTTTTCAACTGCACGTCCTGCTTCGGCACGTTCCCTGCTTTCTCCGGTGCAATCGTCACCGCATCCCCTTCCCGCCATCGGCGCAGCAGAACCGCGTAGCCGCCGGGCAGGGCGGCGACGGCCTGCGGCTTGCCGTTCAGCAGCACCCGCACGGGCGGGCCGGAGGGCAAAAACACGCGCAGCTTGAATGCCGTCGGCTTCGGAACGCTGACCGTGACCGTCCGCGCCCCCGTCTTGTCCACGGTTTGCGCCAGATGCACCGCCCGGAAACTCGCCGAACAGGGCAGGGGCGTCTGCACCGCGACGCCCTGCGGGGCGCGGGTCCAGGCCATCCGGGCCAGCGCCGGGCCGGACGGCGGCGCGGCGGCCAGAGCGCGGGCGTAGCCGGGGCGGCCCGTCAGGAGCAGCAATTCGGCGGCCAGAGAAGGGGAGGGGACAGCAGACCAGGCGCGTTCGGCGGCGGCCAGTGCGTCGGCCTCGCCGGTGGCTTCGTACAGCGCACACCAGGCTTGGCCGTCGCCCGGTGCGGCCAGCCGCCGGGCGGCGTGCAGAAAGCGCGTGTCGCCGGTCTCGAGGTACAGCCGGGCCAGCGGCGCGGCCCAGTCCGGGTCGGGGCGGGTGTTCAGCCGGGGCAGTGCCCGGCTGCCCAGCGACAGGGCCGCGTAAATCGCCGCCGTATTCTTGGTGAGCGCATACCACGCCAGCAGGCCGCGCAGGCCCGGTCCCTGCGCGTTCCACTGCAAGGGTGTCAGCGGCCTGCCCTTGTCGCCGCCGCCCAGCCAGTCCGCGTCGGTTTGTGCGGCCAGCAGGCGCGTTGCGATCCGGTCCTGCTTGGCCGCGAGAGCCGGGTCGGTGCGGCCCCAGGCGCAGGCCGCTTCCAGCCATGCGCCCTCGCCCGCGACGCTTTTGGGGTCCGGCGACTTGCGAAGCGCGGCGGTCCACGGGTTGTGGGCAAACACAATCGCGCCGGGGGCGGCGGGCGGCAGGGCATACTGGAACCGGCGCGGGGCAGGCGTCGGCGCGTGCCGCTCCCACGCGGGCAGGTTGACGGTGTCAAAGCGCGACGGCGACCGTCCTTGACACAGCAGGGCCAGGGGAACAAGCGGCAGCAAACCCAGAATGCCGAGAGCAAAGGCGCGGGGAGAAAGCAGAGCAGAGCGGCGGAGCATGGGCACAGTATACCCGATGGAGGAAAGCGCCTCTTGACACACTCCCCCCTTCGCGGCTAGAATGAGCGCATGGTGGAAACAGGGCAGTCGGGGCAAAGCGTGCGGATTTTAGGCTTGCGGGTGGACCGCGTTTCGGCGGACGAGACGCTGCAAGCCATCCACGGCTTCATCGCGGCGGGTGAGCCGTCGCATATCGTCACAGCAGATGCCTCGATGGCGGTGCTGGCGCGGGGCGATGCCGAATTAAAGGCGATTGTGGACGGGGCCGCGCTCGTGACCCCGGACGGGGCGGGGATTTTGTGGGCCGGGCGGCTCCTCGGCACGCCGATTGCCCATAAAGTCTCGGGTGTGGATTTGGTGGCGACGCTGTGCCAGAACTCGGCGAAAACCGGCACGCGCATTTTCTTCTTTGGAGCCGCACCGGGCATCGCCGCCGAGGCGGCAGACAAGATGCGGGAGCGGTTTCCGGGAACGCACATTGTCGGCACCCGTGATGGGTTCTTCCAGCCTGCGGACGAGCCGCAGATTGTAGCCGAAATCAAAGCCGCCCGCCCGGACGTTCTGCTCGTGGCCTTCGGCATTCCCAAGCAGGAAAAGTGGATACAGCAGCACAAGGCCGCCCTCGGCGTCCCCGTGCTGATTGGCATTGGCGGCTCGTTTGATGTCCATTCTGGCCGCGTTTCCCGCGCTCCGGTGTGGATGCAGCGCAGCAGCCTGGAATGGCTGTACCGCCTGTCCAAGAACCCCAAAAAAATCGGCAAGGTGATGACCCTGCCGCGCTTTGCCCTGCTCGCCCTGCGTCAGCGATTTCTCGGAGTCTCGTAGGGGCGCTGCTTGCTGCGCCCTCCCATCCTCTCCTATCCGAACTCCGGTCCTATCCGAACTCCGGTCCTATCCGAACTTCGGTTCCCCCAGAATTGGGGGCTAGGGGGCGATCCGGGGGGCGGCTCCCCGCCTCTACTTCTTTTTCGGCTCGTCGGGCTTGATGACAATCGGGCCGACAATCGGGCCTTTGCCGTCTTTGTCCTTGTCTTTTTTATCCGCCCAGGCGGTCTGCGGCCCGGCCAGCGTGCCGAGCAGGGTCAGCGCCGCCATCCCCAGCGTCAGCCTGCCGCGCCAGGTGGTTGTCTTTTTCATAGTATCGTTCATGGTGTTGTTTCCTAAAGCGTTATGTGTTAGTCTGCCAAAACCGGCCATTTGTTCCATGTTTTTTCGATTTAACGGGCGGTTTTCACAAATAATTCACATTCCAGCCCGCGCCGCTGTCAATCAATAGAGCGTCGCCGTCTACATGAAAGCCCCCCGAAAGGCCCGGTACAGGGCGCAGGAGGCGATGCGAGTCCAAATCTAAGTAATCAAATGCCCCTGTCCCCGCCGCAATCTGCGCCGCCGCCGCGATCCCCAGCCCCGTTTCCAGCATACACCCCAGCATCAGCATTTTGCCTGCCGCCCGGCACAGCGCGATAATCTCCAGCGCCCCCGTGATGCCCGATTTCATCAGCTTGACGTTGACGCCGTCCACGGCGTCTTCAGCAATCAGCGTTCGCACTTCGGCGACGCTGCGGGCCGCTTCGTCGGCAAACACCGGGACGCCCAGCGGGTTGACCTCGCGGCGCACGAACTTCAGCCCGGCCACGTCCTCTTTGGCGACCGGCTGCTCCAACAGCTCTACGGCAGCTCCCGATGCCAGCAGCTTTTTTGTAAATGCCACAGCGGCGTCCGGCGTGAACGCCTGATTGGCGTCGATCCGCAGCCACACGCCCGGCAAAGCTGCCGCCACGGCTTGAATGCGCGTCAAGTCGGCCTCTGGCCCGGCGGCGTCGCCGACTTTGAGCTTGAGTGCCCGGAACCCATCCGCCCACGCTTCCCGGCCCAGCCGCGCCGCTTCGGCAGGAGCCACCAGCGGGATTGTCACATCCGTGGTCAGCCGCGCCTGTGCCCCGCCAAAGTGTGCCCAGAGCGAACGATTTTGCCCCCGCGCCCAGGCATCCAGCAGCGCCATTTCCAGCCCCGCCCGCGCTGCCGGGGCATCGCCCAAGCTGTCTGCCGCCAATGCCAGCAGCGGCTCCCACTCGTCCGCCGAGTGGTCTTCAAGCGCCGCCCCCGCTTCGGCCAGCGCGGCCAGCACTGTCTCGACACTTTCGCCGGTCACATAGCCCACCGGGGCGCTGGCCCCCAGCCCCACAACGCTGGTGTCTGTCGTGACTGTCACCCGCACGCTGCGGGCCTCGGTGGCCGTCCGCGCCGCAATCACAAACGGCGCGACCAGCGGCAGGGTCCACGCTTCGGCCCGGACGGAAACAATACGCATGATGCATTGTACCAAATCTCGGCGCAGGGCGCAAGGCGTCTTTGCAGCATAAATGCCGCGAGTGCCGGGGGTATAAAACCCCCGGCAGTTGAGTTCAGCCGCCCTCCGGGCGGAAGAGCCTCATTTTGCTGTCTTTTATCTTGCTGTCTTTTATCTTGCTGTCTTTAGCCCGGCTGGGCGTCTGCTTTTCCTGCCGGGGGTTTCATACCCCCGGTGACAAAATGGAACAAACCTGTTTGCTCGGATTAAAATCCGTGGCTGAAGGGCGCAGACACCGAACGTCCTTGCGGGACGCCCACATCGCGGGCCTTGAATCTTCTGTCCCGCAGGGACATTCAGCCGAAGGCTCTTCAGCCATGCATTTTAATGCGTGGCCCGAATGCGTGGTAAGCCCGAATGCGTGGCAAGAAGGAATGCCCGCCCGCTTCGGCGAATAGCGCCCTTATGACGCCTACTTCTACAGACGCTGCGATGCAGACCGGGACGCCCACGCGGCAGCGGCCTGTCGCGCTTGGATTAGTTCTGCTTTTTATGGTGCTGGCGGGCCTGCTGGTCAACTTCTGCGTCCGGCTGGACTACGGCCCGGATGAGCCGGACCATGTCGCCTATGTTCACGTTCTGGCAACCGAGGGACGGCTGCCGACGCCCGCCGAGTCCGTGATGGTGCAGCACCCGCCGCCGTTCTACGCCGTGCTGGCCCCCGTCTGGCGGCTGGCCGGGGTGCAGCAGTCGCCGCTGGCGCTGACGCCCGGCCCGGACGCGCTCGCACAGATGACCCCGGAGGCCGTCCGGGGCCGCCGCCTCCTGCGCGTCTTTTCCACCCTGCTGGCCTGCCTGACCCTGCTGGTGCTGGCGCGGCTGATTGCGGTGGCCGGTGCGCCCCCCGGCTGGCAGATGTATTTGCTGCTGATGGTCGCAGGCTGGCCCATGTTCCAATACCTGAGCGGCGTGGTCAACAACGAAAACCTGGCGATTTTGTACAGCGCCGTGGCCGCGCTGGCTTTAGTCGCCCGCGTCCGGGCCGGAACCTGCACGCTGGCGCAGGCCGCCGGTCTGGGCCTGCTGATGGGCGCGGGCGTGTGGGTCAAGCAGACGACGCTCTTTGTGGTTCCGGTGGCTGTGTGGACAGTGTGGGCCATCGGGGAGCCAAAACAAAAGCTGCCCCGGCTGGGCGCGTTCGCGCTGGCGGGGATTTTAGCGGGCTGCGGCTGGCCGCTCCGTAACCATGCCGTCACCGGGCAGTGGTTCCCGCACTATGCCGCCGTGTCGCATCAGGCCGAAGTCACGGCGGGCGTGCTTGCCAACCCTTTGGTGCTGCTGTCGTGGACTAAGCTCATGCTGCAAACGGGCTTTCTGCCGGACTGGGCGGACCTGCTCCTGCCGCCGGTGCTGGCAACCATCGTGTCTCTGGCGCTGGCGCTGGGGCTGATTGTCTGCTTCGTTGTCGGCCTGCGGGACCGCTCGGACCCCGTCGCCCGGCGTCTGCGGGGAATGGCGATGGCGGCGCTTTTGACGCTCCTCGCCGCCCTGCTGCAATACGCGGCCTTTAGCGACTGGCGCGTGCAGATTGGCGGGCGCTACCTGCTGAACGGCATTCCCTGGGTGCTGATTTTGCTGAGTGCCAGTTTTGGCCTGTTCCGGCGCTCTGGAACGCCGAGCGTGCGCCCGCCCCTGCTGGCGTGGCTGGCCCCGGTGCTGCTGATTTTGTTTGACCTGAACTGGTGGTACGTCGTCTTTTTGTACTACTCGGACCCCAAGTTTGGGCACGGGTAAGGCTTATGGACGAACAACACAGCTTCATGCCCGAAGTCTCCGTCGTCATGCCCTGCCTCAATGAAGCCGACACGCTGGCTGTCTGCATTGGCAAAGCGCGGCGGGCACTGGACGAAAGCGGCATTGTCGGCGAGATTATTGTGGCCGACAACGGCAGCACGGACGGCTCGCAGGCCCTCGCCGCCGGGCTGGGGGCGCGGGTCGTGCCGGTGGCCGAGCGCGGCTACGGCAGCGCCCTGATGGGCGGCATTGAAGCGGCGCGGGGCCGGTATATCATCATGGGCGATGCCGACGACAGCTACGACTTCGGCGACCTGCCCCGCTTCGTGGCGGGCCTGCGCGGCGGCGCGGCGCTCGTGCAGGGCTGCCGCCTGCCGTCGGGCGGCGGGCAGGTGCTGCCGGGGGCGATGCCGTTTCTGCACCGCTGGCTGGGCAACCCGCTGTTTTCGGAGATGGCCCGCGCCTGGTTCCATGCCCCCATTCACGATGTCTACTGCGGCCTGCGCGGCTTCACCCGCGCCCTCTATGACCGGCTGGATTTGCGCTGCACGGGCATGGAGTTTGCCACCGAAATGATTATCAAGGCGAGTTTGTATGGCGAGCCGATAACCGAAGTGCCGATTACCCTGCACCCGGATGGCCGCCGCTCCCACCCGCCGCATCTGAAAACCTTTCGGGACGGCTGGCGGACCCTGCGCTTCTTTTTGCTCTACAGCCCGCGCCGCCTGTTCTTAATTCCCGGCCTGCTGCTCCTTGCCCTGGGCCTTGTGGGCTACGGCGTCGCCCTGCCGGGCCTCACCCTGGGCGGGCTGACGTTCGATGCCCATACCCTGCTGTTTGCGAGCCTCGGTTTGCTGTGCGGGTATCAATCGCTGCTATTTGCGCTGCTGGCAAAAACGTTCGCCGTCAGCGAGCGCCTGATGCCCCCGGACCCGCGCCTGCGCCGCCTGCTGGATGTTCTGACTCTGGAACGCTGCCTGCTGGCCGGGGCGCTGGCCCTGCTGGTGGGCCTCGGCCTGCTGGGGGGAGCCATCAATCAGTGGCGCAGCGTGGACTTCGGGCGACTCAACTACGCCCACACCATGCGCTGGGCCATTCCCGGTGCGACCCTGACGGCGCTCGGCGTACAGACCGTTCTGTCCAGCTTTTTCGTGTCCATCTTGCAGCTACGCCGCAGATAACGCCATGCCTGACCTTTTCGACACTTATGCCGACGACTACGACGCCGCCCTGGCCGAAGGGCTGTCTGCTTCGGGAGAATCGCGGGACTATTTTGCGCGGGAGCGCCTGCGCTGGCTGGCCGGGCAGCTTTCCGGGCGCGGCGTTCAGCCCCGCACGGTGCTGGACTTCGGCTGCGGGGTGGGGGCGGCGACTCCGTTCTGGCGCGAGTTCTTCCCGGAAGCCGCGCTGCTGGGCGTAGACGTCTCCGCCCGCTCGCTGGAAGTCGCCCGGCGGCAGTACGGCAGCCCCGAAGTGCAGTTCCAGACTCTGGCCGAGCGTGTCCCCGACGGCAGCCGGGACCTGGCGTTCTGCAACGGCGTTTTTCACCACATCCCCCCCGCCGGGCGGGCGGCGGCGCTGGCCTATGTCCACGGCAGTCTTGCGCCTGGCGGCCTGTTCGCGTTCTGGGAAAACAACCCGTGGAACCCCGGCACGCGCTACATCATGCACCGCATTCCCTTTGACCGCGATGCCGTGCTGATTTCCCCGCCCCACGCCCGGCATCTGCTGACCGCCGCCGGGTTCCAAATACTTCGCACCGATTTCCTGTTTTTGTTCCCCCGCAGCCTGTCTGCCCTGCGCCCTCTGGAGCCGCCCCTGTCCCGCCTGCCCCTCGGCGCACAATATCAAGTGCTGTGCCGCAGGCCAAAATAACGCCTCCATAGGTTTGCCCTGCCTGCCTGCCGGGTAGATAGCGAATGTGTTTGTTTCCCCGGCAAGTTGTGGGGGCACACGACCTAATCAGGAGAACTAAAATGGCACATTTGTATGCATCGTTCGCAGACGCTTCGCTGGCGGAGAAGGCAGCCGGGGCGCTCTTAGACTACGGCGTCAAGCAGGAAGATATTAGCATCGTCGCCCATGAGGCCCATGCGGCCACGCGGGAAACCATGTACAGCACTGACGGCGGTGCAAACCCCGGCGCAGGCTACGGAACCACCGGCACGGCGGGCTATGGCACAGCCACTGGCGCAGCGGCGGGTCTGGGTAATGGCCTGGCCGAGACGGGCGACCGGATTGCCGGAGCCACGACCGGCGCGTTCGGCGCGGAAGGCGCGGCGGCAGGCTACGAAACCGCCGCCACTGCACGGGCCGGAGCGGGCGACACGGCGCAGGTGTACGACAACCCGACCTCTACCCCCGTCGGCAGCGACTTGAACCCGATGGACCAGGGCGGGCCGGATTCAGCAGCCAGCCACGCCAGCAGCCCTGAAGCCACTGACAATGCCGCCAAGCACGGCATCAGCACCACCACTCCCGAAGACGCGGGCGAAGGCGCGGTCAAGGGAACCGGCATCGGCCTCGGCGTCGGCATTCTGGCCTCCATCGCGGCTCTGGCCGTTCCCGGCTTCGGCATCGTCCTCGGCGGCGGCGCACTAGCTGCCGCGCTGGGCGCGACGGCGCTGACGGCAGGCGCAGGCGCGGTGGCGGGCGGCGCGACGGGCTACCTCAAAGATCAGGGCGTCCCCGCCGATGCCGCCGAGCGGTACCACGGCGCAGTCACCAGCGGCGGCGCGGTGCTGTCCGTGTCCATCCCCTCCGGCGATGTGGACCAGGCAACGGCCTCCGCCGTCCTGTCCAAGTACGGCGCGTCTGACGTGAACGCCTACTAAGCGTCTCATAAACAGCAAGGCCCCTGCTTCTCTTACGGTTGTGAGAGACGCAGGGGCCTTGTTTCAAATCGGCAAGCGCAGCGTATTCGGAGGAAAAATATGCCTTTTCGAGACACCAGTGAAGATTATCGCCGCAGTGCATTTCGGCGTCTGGAAGACGCCAGAGAACTACTGGAGCCTCCCACGCTTGATCCTCAGAGGTCTGATGCAAATAGACACCATCTGCGCGGTGCGATGTATCTGTCTGGATATGCGGTAGAATGTTTACTGAAAGCGTATCTAATTCAATTCACCAATTCTCAGACACTGAGAGCGGCAGAGAATACTCTAAACGCTCAGCGGCAGCAGAGAAATCTAGAGCCGATTGAAAACATTGCTCGGTCTGCGGCTGGGCATAAAATCTTTTATTTGCTGAGCCTCACTGATCTTGAAAGTTACCCTGCCTACAACCCTAGACTCTGGGGGCGAGTGGCACAATGGCGGTCTTCCTGGCGATATGAAACAGACACCCCAAGAGCGATGGAAGCAGAAGAGTTTATAAACGACGTGCAGGCAGTTGTCAACTGGCTGTCCCCCAAAATTAGTTGATGCGAATGGAGAAATACAATGCAGATGTTCTCGTATGATTATGCCAAGATCAGTCCCAAAGTCCACGATGTACTTAAAAAAGAGTTTGGCCCCAATGTTGCTATTCGCACCGAAGAAGGCAACGCCGGCCACATCTACGTCCGTATCGTCTCGGATCGCTTTGACGGCCTCAGCGACCACGCCAAGCAAGATAAAATCTGGAACGCTTTACAGGATAATTTGCATGAAAACGCAAAGGCAGTTTCTTTAGTGCTGGCATTTGGTTTGGATCAAATCTAACGTATTTAAAATCCACGAAAATACTTGTCCGGGAATGGCTTGACAAGCGGGCAGGGACGTGTTAGAATGGGGGGCGCGGAGAACTTCGCGTCCTCTTTCGCCGCCTGTTTTCGCCGCTGTCTATAGTTTTGCTATAGTTTTGCTATAGTTTTGCTATAGTTTTGGGTTTCACTGGGAGTCATGCACTATGCCCGCCGGGCCATTGGTTGGAATTGATATCGGGTCGCAGCAGATCAAAATGGTCGAGCTGCGTCCCGGCAAAGCAGGTCTGGTTGTGTCTGCCCTCGGCATGGGGCCGACCCCGCCCGGCATCATCCAGAACAACATCATTACGGACCCCGCCGCGATGGGGCTGGCCGTCAAGCAGCTGATGAAAGACAGCGGCATCACCGTCCGCAAAGCAGTGGGCTGCCTGTCCGGGCAGAACGCCGTCGTCATTCGCATCATTGAAGTGCCCCGGATGACCGATGCCGAGCTGAAAGAAACCATGAAGTGGGAAGTGGAGCGCCACGTTCCCTTTGCGCCCAGTGAAACGCATCTCGATTACCAGCCGCTGGTTCCCCTGTCCCCCGAAGCCGCCTCAGGACCCAACATGGAAGTGCTGCTGGCCGTCGCGCAGCAGGATGCCGTTTCCAGCTACCTGGATACCCTGTATGCCGCCGGGCTGGACCCGACCGCGCTGGATGTCGAGCCGCTGGCGCTGTCCCGCGCCCTGCTGGACCTTCAGGGGGGGCAGCCCGTGTCCCGCCCGCAGATGTCCGCCGGAGAGCAGGCGTTTTTGAACGGCGGCCTGCCGACCGAAACCGTCGCCATCGTCGACATCGGCGCGGCCAACACCGACATTGCCATCTTTCAGGGCGATCAGCTTGCCTTCCCGCGCTCCCTGCCGCTGGCCGGAGACAGCCTCACCCGCGCCATCAGCGAAGCCCTGCAGCTTCCCGCCGAACAGGCCGAGCGCATCAAGCGCGAGCTGGGCGTCGTGCAGCTTGACCGCATGGCCGTCTACACCGGCACGGGCTTTGGCGAAGAAGACGCCGAATACGAAGCCCCGCAGTTTCAGGACGAAGACACCTCGTTTGGCCTCGCCGATGACCTGGTCATGCCCAACCCCTTTGGCACAACCCCCGATGATCCGTTCCGCACCCCCACTCCGAGCGGGCGTCTGGGCGGCGAGCCGCAGTTTGATGATGCCGAGCGGACGCAGCCCATGTCCCGGCGCACGCTGAACCTGGCGCGTCCGGCGGTCTCCGATGTGCCCCCGGCCTTTCTGCCGCCCGGCGAGGACCTCGGCTTCGGGCTGGCCGGAGCAGGCAGCCTGGATGACGAACAGAGGCGAAACGACATCTTTGAGGCCATCGCTCCCGTGCTGGGCGAGCTGGCCTCGGAAATCCGCCGCTCGCTGGACTACTTCCGCAGCCGGGGCGCGTCCTCGGTCATCGACCGCGTGCTGCTCACCGGCGGCACCGCCAATCTGACCAATCTGGCCGCGTTCCTGCAAAATGAGCTTCAGGCTCCGGTCGCCGTGGCCGCGCCGCTGTCTGGCCTGAGTGTCACCTCCAAGCATTTTGACCCGGCCTACCTGCCCACCATTGGGTCCGCCTTCACAGTGGCCCTGGGGCTTGCCGCCCGCGACGCCGTGTTTTCCGCCAATCCTGTTCCCAAAGCGCCCAAGCCGCCCAAAGCGCCGAAAGCGGCGAAAGCCGCCTCTTAAGAGTATCTCTTAAAGTTATCTTTTAACCCTTTTCGCTTCCAGAGACACCTATGCTCCGAATTGACCTACTGCCCAATTACGTCAAGCAGCGCCGCGTCATCAAACAGATGATTACTGGCTTCGCCGTTGCGGCGGTCGCCTGCGTGGTTCTGCCGCTGCTGTTTTACTTTTACAACGTCAGCGAGCTGAAAAAGCAGACGGCCCTCGCCAACGCGGCTGTGGAAGGCAAGAAAAATACGGATGCGTCCAAAGCCCTCGCCGTCAGCACGCTGGCGCAGGTGGACCCGATCAAAGCCAAAATTGACTTTGTCGCCGCCGTCCTGGCCTACCCCGGCCACTGGGTTCAGTTTTACAACACCCTGGCAAATGTCACGCCGCTCAACAGCCTGATTTACAGCGGCACAACACTCGGCGCTGGCACAGGAGCCGCCGGTGGCTACCCCGGCAGCGGCGGAGCCGGGGCGACAGCCGCCGCCACCGGCCCCACGTCTGCAACCATCAAAGCCTACTCGCCGTCTGTTGCCACCGTGGGACGCTACTTGCAGGCCATGTACCGTGAGCCGGACTTCACCACCGTGGCCGTGGACAAAGTGCCCGGCTACCCGGACAATGTTCGCAGCCTGTATTATTACGGCAAAACGCTCGTGTTCGCCGATGATGCCACCAGCACCGGCGGCGGCTCCGGCAGTTCTGGCTATCCCGGCGGCGGGGGCGGTTATCCTGGCGGCGGCGGTCGCAGCGGCGGCTACCCCGGCGGCGGTGGCGGCGGCAGGCCCGGCGGCTACCCGACGGGCGGCGGCGGAACTGGTCAGGGGACCGGGGCAAATGGCCCGACAGACTATACTCCGACAAACCTCGGACCCAATGCACCCGGCAGCATCCCGCCCGGTGTCGGCCCGCCCCCGCCGGAGCTGACCGGCGGCGTCTCCGTCACCGGCGGCAATGGCCCCGGCGGCGGCGGTTATCCTGGCGGTGGACAGCAGCCGGGAGTTCAGCCGGGAGTTCAGCAGGCCGGGCCGCAAAATGGCACGGGCGGCGTGGGAGCCACCCCCATCATCTACGGCGAAGTGTTTGACCGCGTGGCTGGAAGCAACATCAGCCCCTTTGCCACCCCCGAAGTGCGCCAAAGCATTCTGCGGGCACGCCTGCGCCGGGTCGTGAAAAAGACTGTGCCGCGTGGCTTCGAGCTGACCGTCACCGCAACCCTGAAAGACGAAACCACCAAGTTGCTCACGGCCCCCGTGCTGCCCGGCTCTGCCCCCGCTGCGGGCACAGGCGCTCCCGGCGCGTTCCCCGGCGGACCCGCGAGCGGACGCGGCGGCTATCCCGGCGGACTCCCGCCCCCTCCCGGCGTACGGCCCACAGGATAACCACTATGAAAACTGCTCGCCTGAGTCCAGGAATTGTTGCCGCGATTGGAATCGTCTTCTGCCTGCTTGCTGTCGGCCTGATCGGCTGGTTTCTGATCAAGCCGACCCTGGAGCGTCTGGATGCCCAGAAGGCAATTTACGCGCAAAACTATCCCGATTCCACAGAGAGTGCCCAGAAGAACGCACTGAAACAGGTCAACTTAGCCAAAGTCAAGGTCGCTCAGATCAAAACTCAGTGGAATGTCGATCAGGTGCGCTATATGCCGCCCTACAATGTTGCCAACCGCCAGCTTGCCGTCCGTCAGCTCACCTATGAGCTGGGGCAGACTCTGGGGCCAGACCTGGAGCGCCAGTTTAAATCCGGCGGCGTCACCAACACCACCAGTGTGGCCCTGCCCCCGCCGCCGGTTTCGCCCAATGACATCACCGCCGCGCCGCTGGTCATCCCGCTTGGCCCAATCACCGTGGGAGGCGATTTTCGTCGCATCCTGACCCATTTTTACAACTGGCGCTATTTCAACCGCCTGGTTCTGGTGGACAGCTTGAATCTGGACGGCAACAGCCCCTATATGACCGGGTCCTACACGGCGACCGTGATCATTTTTCCGCAGAACGACGACAAGCTGCCCGCTCCCATCGCCAAAGCAGGCGGCGGCGCGGCGGCGGGCACAACCCCCGGAGGTTACCCCGGCAGCCCCGGAGGCCCCGGCAGCGCGGCTTACGCGGGGGGGCGCCCGCTTTAGAATTTCTTTCGGGTTTCTTTCGTAATCAAGTTTTGGAAAATGAAGGCTTTCCGTGTTCCCCGCCTCAGAGCGGGTATAGTGAATGGAAAGCGAGGATGACCGCATGGACCGGCTGAACGAATTTATAAAAGACAAAAAGAACTTGCCCATCATTGTGGGAGTTGCTGTGTTCTTCCTGCTGGCGATGGGCGGTCTGATTGCCTTTGAGGCGGGCCTGTTCCCCAGCGGAACCAGCACAGCCTCGGTGCCGACCGTGGTTCCGGCAGGCGGCCCGCCCGGAGTGCCGCCCGGTGGCCCTCCGGGCGGCATCCCGCAGGACCCGCGAGGGAGCAGCCTGCCGCCGGGGCCGGGCGGTCCGAACCCGTTTGGTGCCGGTGTTCCAGTGAGGGCGACGACGGCGCTGGCCGGTGTGCCGGGGCTGAACGAAGCCCGGCCCGGCTCGACCGCCCCGAACCCGTCGGGGCCGAACCCCTACAGCATCCCAAACGGGCGCAAGCTGCTGGCACAGCGCAACGGCCCGCTCGTCGCCGCCCTGCCGCTGCGCGACCGCCTGCCGCGTGTGGACCTGTATACTCTGCCTCCGCCAACCCCGGTTTTGGTCGGTGGTAACGGCAATGGGCGGAACACGCAGCTTCTGGCCGCAAACTACCGCCTGTCGGGCATTGTCAACGGCCCCGACGGCAACATCAACGGCATTCTGGAAGTCGGCGGCCAGTCGCAGACGGTCAAGCCCGGCGACACTCTGCCCGACGGCTCGGTTGTGGAGTCTCTCACCGGATCGGGTCTGACCTTGCGGACCCCCGGCGGCACGCCTATCACGATCACCCAGTCCAGCGGCTCGGATACACCTCCCGGCTATCCAGGGCAGGGCTACCCCGGTCAAGGCTATCCTGGTCAGGGCTACCCCGGTCAAAGTTACCCCGGTCAGGGTTACCCCGGTCAGGGTTATCCGGGCCAGAGCTATCCAGGTCAGGGTTATCCGGGCCAGGGTTATCCCGGTCAAGGCTATCCCGGACAGGGCGATACGGGCGATGCGGGCGGCGACACCGGAGGCTAGTGCGACAACTTGTAAGCGCCATACTCACTCAGGAGGCACCAGCATGATACAAAAACTTTCGTTCTTCGTCCTTCCCGCGTTTTTTCTGGGGGCGCTGTCCGCCGCGCACGCACAGACGCCAAGCCAGCCAGACGCCGCAAGCCAGTTCTACAAAATTGATGTGCAGCACTACGACGCGGGCATGATGGCAGATTTAGCGACGCGCCAGGAGGCCATTGTTCTTGTCCCGCCGAATTTCGTGATCCCGAGCGGCGGGTTCGCTCCAGTCCTGTCCGGCGGTCCGGCAGTAACAACGCTCGGCGCTCCCGGCCTGCGTCCCGCGCTGAACACGCCGCCCAATGCCGCCCCGGCCCCGATGCCTCCGGCGAACAACCGCCTGCCGGACGGGGTTGAAAGGATTTACGCGCTTCAGTCCAATAACTCTCTGGTAATTCAGATGACACCAGACGCTCAAAACAACTCGCCGAACAACTCGCCGATCCGTTAGAAAGGCAGCAGATTATGATTAACACCACACGCAAAAATACACGGGGCCTTGCCCTCGGGGCACTGGCCCTGCTCGGCATCGCCGCGCTGGCCCTGCCCGTCCATGCTCAGGATGCCGGGGGAGGCGACAACGGCAAGCCCATCACGCTGAACCTGCTGAACGTCCCCATCCAGGCGTCTCTGCGGACCCTGTTCAGCAGCGCGGGCATCCGCAACTACCAGATTGACCCGCAGGTACAGGGCTTCGCCAACATCAATGTCGGCGATGTGCCGTTCACCACGGCCCTGCGCCAGCTTCTGTCGCAGGCCACGCCCCCGGCGACGTTTGAGATCGAAAACGGAATCTACCATGTCAAGGTGCAGGAAGCGGCGGCCCCGCCCACGCTGACCGTCGTGACGCCAACCACTGTAGCCGAAGGCACGACTGACGCTGCCACGAACAGCACGACGCCAAAACAGTACTACAAAATCCCGATTGACAAGTACGATGCTTACTACATCGCCCAGCTCCTCGGCGATGCCCAGCCGATTGTTCAGGTGCAGGCCAACCAGGTCATTGGAGGCGGCAACACTCAGGGCGGCCAGGGCGGCGGCTTTGGTAACCAGGGCGGCGGTTATGGCAATCAGGGTGGCCTCGGCGGCAGCTTCGGCGGCGGCCTGTCTGCACCCGTGACCAGCATTGGCGGAGCCAACGGATTTGGCGGCGGTGGCTTCGGCGGCGGCGGGCGCGGCTTCGGCGGCGGCGGCTTTGGTGGCGGCGGCTTCGGCGGCGGCGGCTTTGGCGGCGGCGGCTTTGGCGGCGGCTACCGCTGAGATGCCTCTGACACCGGCAGCGGCCGGTTAAATATCAACGAAGAACTAAGGACACGCGAGGAGTACTTTTCCCTATGGGTAATCAGCAATGGCGAATTGGCGCGGCACTCGGGCTAATGACGCTCGGCTTTCTGGCAGGCACTGTGCCCGCCCGAAGCGCCGCCCCTTCCGGCAAAATCGTCACGATTGACGTTGCCAATGCAGACTTTGGCACGGTGGTTGCCATGCTGGAGCGGCAGGCCGGTGTAGACGTCACCATCCGTCAGGGGGATCAGCCCTTCAAGCAGGTGTCTGTGCATCTTGTGGACAAGCCGCTGGAATATGCGCTCCGCAAAATCGCGTTCAGTGCCCATGCCCGCGTCAGCCGCGACCCGGACGGCGGTTATATCTTTGAGCCGGAAGGGGCCGCTGACCCAACCGGGGACACGCCAGCGGCTCCCGCCCGGATGCAGACCGCCTCGCTGTCCAGCAGCGCAGACAGCCAGACGCAGACCGACGAGGATGCCCCCCGGCACTACCCCGCTGTCTCCCTGCACTGGCAGCCCATCGTCCTTCAGCACGCGGTTCCTTCCGAGCTTCTGCGGATCATGCACTGGGACCAGTATGTGGTGGAGCCGGAGCCATTCCGCCCGCTGTCCGTCAATTCCAATACGCCTGTTCTGTCGTCCACTCAGCCCGGCGTTATTCTGCCTTCCCAGCTTCCGCCCGGCTATTCGACGCTGGACAACAACAATTACGGCGCTTACGGCGGCGGCAGCCCCTCCGTGCCGGTTGGGACCGGCAATCCCAGCAAGGCGCAGGCCAATTATTCTGCTAACCGCAGCGCCGGGTCGCCTGACCAGGCCAACCAGTTCCCCGGCTTCGGCGGCGGCGGCACTGGCTTCGGCGGCGGACGCGGCTTCGGCGGGGGCGCTGGCTTTCCCGGTGGCGGCGGCGGCTTTCCCGGTGGCGGCGGCGGCCTGAACCCCTTCCAGACCGGCCCGAACGGCCAGAACAACCCCAATAGCCGGGGGCAGCAGGCTCAGCTTCCCGAAGGCGTGGACCGTATTTATGCCCTGCAAAGCAACAACTCTTTGCTGGTCCATGCGACGCCCGAAGGCTTCAATGAGCTGCGCCGTTTGGTCAAAATCCTAGACATCGCGCCGCGTCAGGTGCAGGTCAAAGTGGAGTTCGTCACCGCCAGTGTCACCGACGTCGACAATCTCGGCGTCAACTTCGACCTCGTGCCGTACCCCGGCCTCGAATTCGGCACGACCCAGGGCAACTCCACCCTCGTCACCGGCGTTCAGCCGACGTTCCTGCAATACGCTACCGGCAACATCGTGGCCCAGCTTTACCAGACCCTGACCCGCACACGCGGCAAAGTCGTTCAGGCCCCGCTGATCACCACCACCAACAACGTGCAGGCGACCATCCAGATCAGCACGCAGATTCCGTTCTTCACGTCCAGCACGGTTTCCACCGGCGGCCTGAACAACAACACGTTCAACAACCAGCAGGCGAACTTTCTCCAGCTTCAGACGTTCCTGACCATCACCCCGCGCATCAACAGCGACGACTCGGTGACCATGAACCTCGCGCCGCAGATTACCGACACCACCGGCCAGGCCGCCGTCGGCGGCATCCCGCCCACTATCACCCAGAACGTCACCACCCTTCGCACCGTCCGCAGCGGCGACACGATGGTTCTCGGCGGCCTGGTCCGCAAGCAGGAAACGGCGTCCTCGCAGCGCATTCCGATCCTGTCCGACATTCCGATCCTCGGCGGCCTGTTCCGCACCCGCAACAAACAGGTCAACGACCAGGAACTGCTCATTTTCGTCACCCCCACCATTATCGGCGAAAGCAATGACAGCGGCACAGCCAACGCCAACGGCGGCCAGAGCGTCACCGTCACGCCCTAGCCTGATACTTCCTAACCGCCCGGCACTTCTTGTGCCGGGCTTTTTTCATGCCTGCTTCAATTTTCGGGTATAATCGCGGCTATCCAACTTCTTACTGCCCGTTTCTTATTCACCGTAGACCAGGAGCTTGCCCGTGTTTCGTTTTCTTACCGCCGGAGAGTCCCACGGCCCCGCCCTCACCGCTGTTGTGGAGGGCCTGCCCGCTGGAATGTCCGTTCTGGCCGCCCCCATCAATGCCGACCTGAAGCGCCGTCAGGGCGGCTATGGACGCGGGGCGCGTCAAAAAATTGAGTCCGACACCGCCGAGATTTTATCCGGCGTCCGTTTCGGCAAGGCGATGGGCGGCCCTATCACGCTCGTTGTCCGCAACCGCGACTGGGCCAACTGGACGACTAAAATGTCCGTGGAGCCGCTGCCCGAAGGCGTCGACGCCCCCGCCGAAATCACCGTGCCCCGCCCCGGCCATGCCGATTTTACCGGCATGATGAAGTACGATCACCACGACCTGCGAAACACGCTGGAGCGGTCTTCGGCCCGCAACACCGCTACCCTCGTCGCCGTCGGCGGCGTCGCCCGGCAGCTTCTCGCAGAGTTCGGCGTCACTGTGGCTTCGCACGTCGTCAACATCGGCGGCGTCAAAGTCAATGCCGACAATATCGACCTGCGGCGCATCGCCGAACTCTCCGAAGACAGCCCCGTCCGCGTCGTAGACAAAGACGCCGAAGCCAAAATGATCGCCGCCATCGACGACGCCAAGTATAAAGGCGACACGCTCGGCGGCACCTTTGAAGTCGTCGCCCTCGGCCTGCCCGTCGGCCTCGGGTCCTATTCGCAGTGGGACACGCGCATCGACGGCAAGCTGGCCCAGGCGCTGATGTCCATTCAGGCCATCAAAGGCGTCGAAGTCGGCATCGGCTTCCATGCCGCCGACATCCCCGGCTCGCAGGTCCACGACCCCTTCTTCTACGACGGCGCGGACGACGCGGGCACTGACGCCCGCTTCCGGCGCGGCTCCAACAACGCGGGCGGCACGGAAGGCGGCATCTCCAACGGCGAGCCTTTGGTCGTCCGCGCCGTGATGAAGCCCATTGCAACCCTGATGAAGCAGCTCCCGTCGGTCAACTTGCAGACCAAAGAAGGCGTCCCGGCGTTCGCTGAGCGCTCCGATGTCTGCGCCGTCCCCGCCGCCGCCATCGTCGGCGAAGCGATGGTGGCGATTGTCCTGGCGGGCCTGATGACCGAAAAGTTCGGCGGCGACAGCCTGGTCGAAATGCGGGCCAACTACGACGCCTACATGGCCCGCGTCGCCGCCCGCACCGCGCAGTAGGGGCGCTGCTTGCCGCGCCCTCCTAATTTTGGCTAATCACGGAGAACCAACATGACTGTCATTCTGGAACTGCCCCCGGAATCGGAGGCAAATCTGCGCGAGCGGGCCGCCAAGTACGGCCAATCAGTGACCGATTATCTGCTGACATTGTCAGAATTTGAAGACGAGCTAGATTTCTCTCTTTCCGAAGAAGAAATCCTCTCGGTCCAGGAAGGTCTCGCCGAAATTGAGGCGGGCGACAAAGGGGTGTCTATGAAAGAATTTCACGTGGAAATGATGGCAACCCTCGCGCATATCAAACAGTCCAAAGCTCAAATCACGAAATAAGACTTACGATGGACGAAGACGAAAAAATCTATGCCCTTCGTATTCGCCGCCGCGCACTGCTTGATATGCAGGAAGCTTTGCTTCGCCTTGCTGAATTGGTAGATGATGAATACGCTGTGTCATGGTTTTCTGATCTTGAAGATACTCTTGCAAAACTGGCGACCCTTCCAAGACGCTGGCCGGTCGCGCCGGAGAATCATCTTTTTGGACAAGAAATTCGTGCTTTGTCTTATCGTCACGGTTTCCGAACTCCTGCCTATCGAATACTTTTCACGATAGTCGAGGAGGAGGATGACGGCCCGACTGTCTATATCCTGAACGTCCGTCACGGCGCACGCAAGCCAATCACGCGGGCAGAGGCACGGCAGATTGAAGCGGATGACTGAGCAAAAAACAGAGAACATCGTTCTCATCGGCTTTATGGGCACCGGCAAAAGCGCCGTGGGCCGGGCCTTAGCGCGGCGGCTCGGGGCGCGGCACTTAGACACCGACGCCGAAATCGAACGCGAAGCGGGCCGCACGATCCCCGAGATTTTTGCCGCCGAGGGCGAGGCGGCGTTCCGTGCCCGCGAGGCAGCCCTGCTGACATCGCTGGCCGAACAAAAAAGCGAGACGCCGCTGATTTTGTCCACCGGCGGCGGAACGCCTCTGCGGCCTGAAAACGCGGCGCGTCTGGCCCAAATCGGAATCGTGGTCTGGCTGCAAGTCGCCCCCGAAGCGATTTTGGCCCGCGTGTCCCGGTCCCTGCATGAGCGGCCCTTGCTGCACGCGCACGCCGCCGACCCGCTGACGCGAATCAAAACACTGCTGGCCGAGCGCGGGCCGCGCTATGCAAGCCTGGCCGCGTATACGCTGGACACGTCAGGCTGCCGCGACGCGGAAGAAGCCGCCGTGCGGGTTCTGGAAATGCTGGATATGAAATCAGAAACATACATGGTTCCGGTGGAGATGGCCGAGCGGTCGTACCAGATTCTCGTCGAGCGCGGGGCGCTGGCGGCGGTCGGCACCGAAATGGCCCGGCATCTGGCTGACGATGGGGTAGGGGACCGGCTGGCGCTGGTCGTCACGAGTCCCGAAATCGACGCGCTGTATGGCAATACCCTGCGCCAAAGCCTCACAGCGGCGGGCTTCCGGGTTGCCACGGCAAACGTGCCGCCGGGTGAGGACACCAAATCGCTGGCCCATCTGGAAACGCTCTATACCGCCCTGCACGCCGAAGCCGCTGACCGGCGCACCGCCGTCGTCGCCCTCGGCGGCGGGGTCATCGGCGATTTGGCGGGCTTCGCGGCGGCAACCTATGTGCGCGGGCTGGACTTCGTGCAGGTTCCCACCACCCTGCTGGCACAGGTGGACAGCAGCGTGGGCGGCAAAACTGGGGTAAACTTTCAGCACGCCAAAAACATTCTGGGCGCATTCCATCAGCCGCGCCTTGTAATAATCGACCCGGACACGCTGGCGACCCTTTCGCTGCGGGAGCGGCGCTCCGGGATGGCCGAGGTCATCAAATATGGTATAATTGCCGACAAAAGTTTCTTCGGCCTGCTCTCCCGCGAAATGCACGGCCTGCTGGACCTGACCTCGCCGGAGCTGGGTTATGTGCTGGCCCGCTCCTGCGCTCTGAAGGCGCGGGTGGTGGAGCAGGATGAGCGAGAAGGCGGCCTGCGGGCCATCTTAAACTTCGGCCACACGGTCGGACACGCGCTGGAAACCCTGACGCACTACCAGAGCTACACGCACGGCGAGGCGATTGCCCTCGGCATGGTGTCGGCGGCGCTGATTGGCGAAGAAGTGGGCGTCACGCGCCCCGAAGACACGCGGGCAGTGACCGCGCTTTTGCAGGCTGCTGGCTTTGCGGTGGCATTGGACCCGGCGCATTCGCTGGACGAAATCGTGCGCCTCCTGGCCTGGGATAAAAAGAGCGTCGGCGGCACGGCCCGCTTCGTGCTGATGGAAGCCCTCGGCCATGCGACACCGGGGCACGTCGTTCCCGAAGCGGCAATCCGCGCTGCGCTGGCGCGTCAGCAAAGCTTGCACACGGAGGCGGAAGTCGAGGGGTTGAAAACCCCTCGCTAGGGGAGGCACCCTCCGGGTGAAAGAAGTAGGGGCGGGGTCTCCCCGCCCTCCCATCCGTATTTCCTTCGTCCGCAGGACGCTTCACCTAGCGAGGGGTTTTCAACCCCTCGGACACTGGCCCTCGGACACTGGCCCTCGGACACTGGCCCTCGGACACTGGCCCTCGGACACTGGCCCTCGGACACTGGCCCTCGGACACTGGCCCTCGGACACTGGCCCTCGGACACTGGCCCTCGGACACTGGCCCTCGGACACTGGCCCTCGGACACTGGCCCTCGGACACTGGCCCTCGGACACTGGCCCTCGGACACTGGCCCAAAATGAAAACAAAGCCGCCCCTCTGGGCCGACATTCTGCTGACCGGGTGGGTGGCCGCCGTGGCCCTGTTCTTTTTCGGCGGCTATTTCCTGCCCGCGCAGATCGGCGTCTACACCTCGGCGGGCGCAGGGATATACGCCCTGATGCTGCTGGTGTCCGTGGGCACGCTGGCCCTGCGCTATTTGAACCGCTCGCGCAAAGAAGACACGCGCACAAAGATTAACTCGAAGATTAACTCGAAGATTAACTCGAAGAATAGAAAGTAGACCCTTCGATGCTTCTCTCCAAAATCGCCAGAACGCTGGCCGTCGGCCTGCTGCTTTTGGGCACAGCCCGCGCTCAGGCCGCGCCCAATTACACTGCAACTGGCGTGGCCCTGCACCAATGCTCCTGCGCCTATGCCTGCCCCTGTATGTTCGAAAACGGGCCGGACAACTGCGCCCTGGCCGCCGTGTATCATTTTGACCATGCCGTCTACGCAGGCGTCGATGTCAGCGGTCTGTCCATGATCTCCATAGACGGCGCGGTGGACGCCCACGCCCCTAAAATGACTGGCAAAATGGCCGCGTGCTGCGTCGCCAAGTCGAAAACGGCCAAAATTGCGAAAACGAACGTGCCTGCCGGGGTGATTTATCTGGATGCCAAAGCGACCCCGGTGCAGCGGCAGGCGCTGCTTGGCCTCATGGAAGCCCACGGCGAATGGCCCGGCGCGGGGCGGCCCGTGCGCGTGGTGCCCATCCAATTTGTCAAAACGAACTCCGGCTACAAAACCCATGTGCCGGGGCTGTTCGACGGCGAAACGGCGGGCGTCCTGAGCCGCACCGGAACCCCGATAGTCGTCAGCGGCGTCGGCTTTGCCGAAGGGCCGCGCTGGACCGTAGGCCGCAGCGTGGTCAATGACCTGCACGACGCCGCGCTCGGCCTGCGCTGGCACCTGCCCAATACCAACGGCTCATCGACCCAGTTTCACTGGACTGCTCACTAATCAGCGTGCCGGGGGAGTGGAACCCCCCGGCAATGACAGCACCCTTCGGGTGAGGAAAGTAGGGGCGCGATTCATCGCGCCCTCCTTCTTCTCACTCTTTGTTCGAAGGACACTTCCCTGCCGGGGGGGTTACACCCCCGGCACACTGACGAAGGAGAACGCGCTTTTTGTCTGCCCTGGCGATCAATCCCCGCTATGAACTGCTGGAAGAGGCGTCCGGCCCCGAAACCCCGCCGTACCGCTTTTCCAAAGCCCGCGACCGGGAAGAAGGACGGGTCGTGTCGGTTCAGATCGTCCCTGCCGGGCTGCTGCCTGCCGCCGCGCAGGCGAACTTCGGGGCCGCCGTCCGCGAAGCGCAGGCCCTGGACCATCCGGGCATCCTGCGCGTCTTTGAACAGGGCGTCACCGAAGACACCGGCGAGCTGTATGTGGTTCGGGAGCAGCTTCGGGGCATCACCCTGGCCGAGCGCATCCGGCGCATCGCGCCGTTCACCCTGACTGTTGCCACCGACTTTGCGCTGGCCGTTGCCGAGGCGCTGACCTCGGCCCACGGCGACGGCGTGGCCCACGGCGACCTGCGGGCCACCCATGTTTTGTTCAGCCCGGAAGGGCAAATCAAAGTCGCGGACTTCTCTTACGGAGCGATTGTCGCCGCCCGGATGGGTGACCCAGGCCGGGCGGCCTTTCTGCCCCCCGAAGCCGGGCCGGACCCCACGCCCTCGCTGACCGGCGACTTATATGCGCTCGGCGCACTGCTCTATGAAATGCTGACCGGCGTGCCCCCGATGGCAGGCAGCATCCGGGTGACCTCGCCGCGTGATGTCAACCCCGGCATCCCGCCCGCACTCGATGGCCTGGTGCAGAAAGCGCTGCATTCCGACCCCGCCCGCCGCTACCGCTCCGCCGCTGCGCTGGTCTCCGATTTGCAGGCCGTCCGCGATGCCCTGCGCTCCGGCAAGCCTCTGGATTGGTCCCCCCTCGCGGGCCGCACGGCGGCCTCGGAAAAGCCTGAAAAACGCACCCCGCGCCCACCTGCCCCGCGCTCCGTCGAGACCACGCAGGTCAGCCCCATGCTGGCCGGGGAACCGGACGCAGACGGGGACGCAGACGGGGAGGAGCCGGAAGACACGACGAAAGGCACAAGAAAAAAACGAATGCGCGAACGAAAGCCCGCCACCCCACTGGGCCTTCTGCTGGGGACGCTGGTTGTCCTGACCATGCTGGCCGTCATTGGCCTGTCCTGGTATGCCGTCAAAATGTTCGCCGAAGTGCCCAGCGATGTCCAGGTTCCCAATCTGATTGGCAAAACTTTTGATGATGCCAAGCGCATTGCCGCGCAGCAGCATTTCACGCTCGTGGAAAGCCAGGACAGCGATTACAGCGACTCCATGCCGGAAAACCAGATTTATGCCCAGGACCCCCTGCCGGGCCGCACCATTAAATCCGGCAAAGAGGTCGATGTCCACCGCAGCCTCGGCCCGCGTCTGCTCGTCGTTCCCGCCCTCGTCGGAACCACGCAGGACTATGCCGCCAATGCCCTCGCCACCGCCAGCCTCCCGATAGGAGCCGTCACCCAGGAATACAGCGACACCATTCCCAGCGGCATCGTCCTGCGGCAGTCCCCGGAGCAGAAAAGCAAAGTCGCCCGCAACACCGCCATCAACTTTTCCGTCTCCAAAGGCCGCCAGCCGCCCGCCGTGCCCACCAGCCTCCTGGGCAGCGCCGACGGCCCGGACAAAATCAGCCTGACCTGGGACGCCGCGCCCCGCGCCGAGTCCTACAAAGTCCTGCGCTCCGAAGGCGGCGACACCACCACCGTCGCGCAGGGACTGGCCGGAACCCGGTTCTCCGAATCCGGCCTGAAGGCAGACACGGCCTATACCTACACCGTCTCTGCCGTCAACACGGCAGGCGAGTCTGAGGCCAGCGACCCGGTGCAGGTGACGACCCCGCCGGTTCCCGTCGCCGCTCCGACCCTGCCGTCGGACACTGTCGTGACCCCGCCGGACACTTCCACCGGAGGAGACACGCCCCCGTCCGATCCGTCGGCCTCGTCGCGCCTGCGCCAGTTCACCATCGACTTCCGCGTGCCGCGCCGCCCGCGCCGCACCCGGCACGTTCAAATTGAAATCCAGGACGTCACGGGCACCAACCTAGTCTACGAGGAAGACCAGCAGCCCGGCGACCAGATCAGCGCCCCCGTGCAGGGCATCGGCAACAAGATCACGTTCCGCATCTTTTTGGACACCAAGCTGGTCCGCCAGCAGACGTTTTAGAATGCCTATTATGCCTATCAAAATTGCCCCGTCCATCCTCTCCGCCGATTTTGGCGCGTTCGCCGAGGCCGTGGAAGAGCTGACCCAGGCCGGGGCCGACTACATTCATATTGACGTCATGGACGGCCACTTCGTCCCGAATATCACCTTCGGGCCGCAGCTCGTCCGCGCCCTCCGGCCCGTCACCGCCGTGCCCTTTGATGCTCACCTGATGATCGAGCGCCCTGAGCAGTACGTCGCCGAGTTCGCCAAAGCGGGCTGCAATTTGATCACCGTCCACCCCGAAACCACCGCGCACCTGCACCGGGTTCTCGGCCAGATCAAAGACGCCGGGGCCAAAGCCGGAGCCGCCCTGAACCCCGCCACTCCCCTCAGCGCCATTGAGTGGGTCTTGGGCGATCTGGACCGCGTGCTGGTGATGACCGTCAACCCCGGCTTTGGCGGGCAGGCATTCCTGCCTGAAATGCTGCAAAAAGTGCGGGCGCTGTCCGAGATGCGGGCCGCGCAGGGCCTGCGTTTTGAGATCGGCGTCGACGGCGGCGTCAACGCCGACACCGCCCCCCTCGTCGCCCGCGCCGGGGCGGATGCGCTGGTCGCGGGCAGCGCCGTGTTCCACCATCCCGAGGGCCTGGCAGACGCCATCGCCGAGCTGCGCCGACTAGGGCAGGAGGCCGCCAAACGATGACGAGACCTACCACCTTGCTCCCTCGTTCCTCGCTCCCAGGGTCCTCCCTAAAGGGAGGATTAGGATTGCGAATGTCGGCAGAACCGCTTCTTGGCTGCCCTGTCTGTATCCTCCCTTTAGGGAGGACCCTGCGAAGCAAGGAAGGTAGGTCTCCGGCATCGGTTTGGAGGATTTTGTGATGCTTCTCCCACGCCTCGTTCTCCTCTTATTTCTCCTCGCCGCCGCCGCTTACGGCGTCTGGGAAGTGCGCCGCTGGGCGACGCCGCTGGGGCAGGAAACTATTTCCCCCAAACAGCGCCGCCTGCGCTCCTGGGGCCTGTTTTTTCTGCTGCTGGCCCTCGGCCTCTGCCTCGGCTGGACCTATTTGCCCAAGCCGCACACCCGGCAGGCACTCATCGGCTACGCCCAGTATGTTATCTTGATCTGCCTGTCTGTCCTGCCGCTGCTGCCGCTGGCCCTGCTGGACTCCCGCGAAAACCTGCGCCGCCTGGCCGAATCGCGCCGCGCCCTGCTGGCTGAAACCCTGGGCCGCGATGCCGACCCCCCGCCGCCCGCCTGAACCCCAAGAAAGAGACAACCGCTATGCAAAAAGAACTCACCGCTCGAGTCGCTTCCCATCTGGCCGACGCCGATTCATCCCCCCTGAATGTCACCGTTGGCCTCGATGCCTTCGTCGACGAAATCATCCGCGTCGTGGACCGCCGCGCCTCGGACACCGAATACACGGCCATTGAGCAGATTGCCGAGCTGGGCACGCGCATTGTCGGCGCGGCGGGCCAAAGCACCAATCTGGAATTAGTGGTAGAGCGTGTGAAGCTGGGCGGCAACGGCCCGATTATGGCAAACGCGCTGGCCTCGTTCGGCACCCGCATGACCTGCCTCGGGCCGCTGGGCGAGGGCGGCATTCACCCGGCCTTCGCCGACATGGCCGCGCAGGCCACGCTGGTCTCTTTGGGGACGCCGGGCCACACGGACGCTTTAGAGTTCGAAGACGGCAAAATTATGATGGGCAAGATCGAGTCCCTGGGCGATGTCACCTGGGCACGGCTCACGGAACGTCTGGGCGAGGACGGCCTCCTTCGCCTCTTCACGCAGGCGGATTTAGTCGCCCTGGTCAACTGGACTATGATCCCCGCCATGTCCGCCATCTGGGAGCAGCTCCTGACCCTGCTGGCTTCCGCCCCCAAGCAGCCGCGCCGGTTCTTCTTTGATCTGGCCGACCCCGAAAAGCACTCGGACGCCAAAGTGGCCGACGCCTGCCGCCTGCTTTCCAAGTTCAGCGATTTCGGCGCGGCCATTCTGGGCCTCAACGAGAAAGAAGCCTTCCGGGTCGGCGTGGCGCTTGGCTACAGCGGCGGCCATGTAGGCCGCGCCGATGTCCGGGCTGTCACGGCTTTTATCAGCGCCAAGCTGCCCGTCGACACCGTCGTCGTTCACCCCCGCGCCTACGCCGTCGTCGGCGCCCACGGCGAGATTACGGGCGACGTGGACGGTCCCTTCGTCGAAAATCCGCTGATTTCCACCGGCGCAGGCGACCACTTCAACGCCGGTTTCTGCCTCGGCAAGCTGCTGGGCCTCGACGACGCCGAAGCCGCCACCGTCGCCGTCGGCACCTCGGGCTACTACGTCCGCCACGCCGCCTCTCCAACGCTCGCTCAACTGTCCGCGTTCCTGGCGGAGCAGTCTGCATAAATCGACCCTGTAGGGGCGGGGTCCCCCCGCCCTTCTTATCCTTGCGCCCACCGCAGGCACGCACCGGCGGGCACGTACCGGCGGGCACGCACCGGCGGGCACGTACCGGCGGGCACGCACCGGCGGGCGGGGGGACCCCGCCCCTACGGGTCTTCTCTTTTCTGGCTCCCCCATTATTGGGGGCGGGGGGGCCTGCTTTGGCACACCTCATGCACGATGACCAATATTAATGACTCCTACTATATGCGCCGTGCCCTGCGGCTGGCGGCGCTGGGGCGGCACGCATCGCCAAACCCGATGGTCGGCTGCGTCCTTGTCGACGGCAGCGGCCAAATCGTCGGCGAAGGCTGGCATCCCGCGCCGGGGCAGCCGCACGCGGAAGTGTTCGCGCTCCGGGACGCGGGCGGGCGGGCGTGGGGGGCGACGGCTTATGTGACTTTGGAGCCGTGTTCGCACCACGGGCGCACGCCGCCCTGCGCGGACGCCCTGCTGGCGGCAGGCGTCAAGCGCGTCGTGGCCGCGATGCTGGACCCGGACGTTCGCGTCGGCGGGCAGGGCTTGGAGCGGCTCAGGGCAGGCGGCGTGGAAGTGAGCATTGGCGTCGGCGAGAAGGAAGCGCGGGCGCTGAACGCGGCGTATGTGAAGCACCGAACGACGGGTCTGCCCTGGGTGGTGCTGAAAACGGCCACCACGCTGGACGGCAAGATCGCCACCGAAACGGGCGACTCAAAGTGGATCACGTCCCCAGTTTCGCGCCGCGCTGTGCATCGGCAGCTCCGCGACCGCTGCGATGCCATTCTGACCGGCGTGGGGACGGTGCTGGCCGATGACCCCTCGCTGACGACCCGGCTGACCCATAAAGCAGGCCGGAACCCCTGGCGCGTGATTGTAGACAGCCGCCTGCGGACGCCGCTCACCGCGCAGGTCGTGACGCTATCCGAAAGCGACGGGCGCACGCTCTTTGCCGTCACCGATGCCGCTGACCCGGCGCGGCGGGCGGAGATCGAAGCGCGGGGCTGCACCGTGCTGACCTGCGCGGTGGGCACTGCCGGGCGCGTCTCGCTTCCCGATTTGCTGGCCCGCCTGGGAACCCGAGGGGACATGGTTGGTGTTCTGGGAGAGAGCGGCGGGGCGCTGGCGGCAAGTCTGCTTCAAGACAGCCTGGTGGACCGCTGGCTGGCGTTTATCGCGCCTAAAATTGTTGGCGGCACTGCCGCCCCCGGCCCCGTGGCCGATCTGGGCATTCAGACAATGGCCGATGCCCTGCCGGGGCGCTTTCAGAGCGTGCGCCGCTGCGGGCCAGATATTATCTTAGAGGTGCAGTTCGATACAGGCACTGGGTAGAATACGTTAAGACAGCCATTGGAATTACAGAAAGAGGCGTTATGTTCACCGGGATCATTCAGGAATTAGGCCAGATTGAAGCGATTGAGCGCGGCGAACAGTCGGCACGGTTTACCGTCCGCGCCGGGCATATTTTAGATGCCGTTAAAATTGGCGACAGCATCACGGTCAACGGGGCGTGTCTGACGATTGTACATATTGGCGACGGCACGGTGGCCTTTGATGCTGTCTATGAGACACTTCAAAGAACCGCACTCGGGGCGCTGGCGATTGGCGACGAAGTCAATTTAGAGCCGAGCCTTGCTGCCAATGGCCGCTTCGACGGCCATATCGTGCAGGGCCATGTGGACGGGGTAGGGACCATCGAATCCATCCGCGACGTGGACAATTCCTATTATATTTACATCACGGCTTCGGCCCGCATTCTGCGCTATATTGTCCGCAAGGGCAGCATTTGTATTGATGGCATCTCGCTCACCGTGGTAGATGCCGACGACAAAACCTTTTCCGTGGCTATCATTCCGCATACCTGGGACCACACGAATTTACACGGTCGCCGCGCAGGCGATCAGGTCAACTTAGAAACCGACATCATCGGCAAATACGTCGAAAAGCTCATCGGCGGCGACTACGCCCGCACGGAAGCCACCCCCCTCCGCATCGCCGATTTAGAGCGCGAAGAGCGCCCCGAACCCGCTTACGCCACCGCTTACCGGGAGTAACACAGTGATTAAAGAGCAAGAGCTGCCCAAAACGCAGGCCGTTGAAGCCGTAGAAAGCTGGACACGGCCCCCGGACCGAATGGCCGTTTTGGTCCCAGTGGAAGTGACTGCCGTTTTTGCGGAGGCTGTGGCTGCCGCCGCAAAGCTGCCTGTGGAAGACCAAAACTATCTCGCCTGGCGACTCCAGGAAGAAATGGCTGAAGAAAAAAAATGGACGGATAGCTTCGCCGCTTCTCAGGACTTCTTGGAGAGCATGGCTGAAAAGGTGCGTATCGAGCGAGAGCGTGGCGATCTGTGCCCGCTGGAAGACATTTTGTGAAGTCCAGCACTGATGCAAATTTTCGCAAACGCTTTCAATCAATGCCGGAAGACGCTCAGGCATTGGCTCGGCAAACATATCGCCTCTGGCGTCAGGACCCGTGGCATAACAGCTTGCGCTTCAAACAGGTGCATCCCAGCCGCCCGTATTTCTCAGTCCGAGTTGGCGCACACTGGCGGGCAGTGGGAGTGCGATCCGGCAGCGAGATTACCTGGTTTTGGATTGGCACTCACGCTGAGTACGACAGTTTGCTGAAACAGCTTTAAGAAGAGAGGCGCAGATGCCCGACACACAGTTTGACACCGTAGAAGAAGCCCTCGCCGATTTGCAGGCGGGCAAAATGATCGTTCTGGTGGACGATGAAGACCGCGAAAACGAAGGCGATTTTGTCATGGCGGCCCAGCATATTACGCCGGAAGCCATCACGCTGATGACCCGGCACGCTTCGGGTATTATCACCGTGCCTATGCCCGAGGAGCGTCTGCTGGCGCTCAACTTAGAGCTGATGGTGCGCGAAAACAGCGAGTCCATGCGAACGGCGTTCACCGTCACCGTGGATGCCCATGAAGGCACGACCACCGGCAGCAGCGCCGCCGACCGGGCGCTGACCATCCGCCGTCTGGCTGACCCGGAGGCGAAACCCGCCGATTTCAACCGCCCCGGCCATGTCAACCCGCTCATGGCCCGCGTCGGCGGCGTCCTGAAACGCGCCGGGCACACCGAAGCGGCGGTAGACCTGATGCGCCTCGCCGGGCTGGAACCCGTGGGCGTTATCTGCGAGATCATGGACGACAGCGGCGAGATGGCCCGCGTCCCCGCCCTGGCCGCGCTGGCCGCGCAGCTTGACCTGAAGTTTATCACCATTGCCGAGCTGATCAAGTACCGGCGGCGGCGCGAAAAGCTCATCCACAAAGTCGCCGAAGCCCGCCTGCCGACCCGCTACGGTGAGTTCACCGCGCACGCTTACGAAAGCGGCGTGGACCCCGCCCCCTACACGGCGTTTACAATGGGCGACATTGCCGACGGCAAAGACGTTCTAGTGCGTATCCATTCCTCGTGCGTCACCGGGGACTTGATGGGGTCCTTGAAGTGCGATTGCGGCGATCAGTTGCAGCTTGCGCTGGAAAAGATTTCCGAAGCGGGCCGGGGCGTTCTTCTGTATATCGAGCAGGAAGGCCGGGGCATCGGGATCACCAATAAAATCAAAGCCTACGCGCTGCAAGACGAGGGGGCGGACACGGTGGAAGCCAATGTCCGCCTCGGCTTCAAGCCGGACCTGCGCGACTACGGCATCGGCGCACAGGTCTTGGTGGATTTAGGCGTCAAGCGCCTGCTGTATATGACTAACAACCCGGCAAAGCTGGCGGGCCTGGAAGGCTACGACCTGGAGATTGTGGACCGTATTCCCTTGAATCTGCCCGCCAACGACGACAACCGGCGCTACATGGAAACCAAGCGCACCAAAATGGGGCACCTGCTGGAAGTCGACGGGCCGGTCATTGAAGAACAGGCGACGTAGGGGCGCGATTCATCGCGCCCTCCTCGGTTAGACCGCGCACACTTTTGGGAAAAGACACTTATCTATGACCACTTACGAAGGAATGCTGACCGGGGCGGGGCTGCGTTTTGCCATTGTGCAAAGCCGGTTCAACTCACTGATTGGCGACCGCCTGCGCGAAGGGGCGCTGGATACCCTGCGGCGGCACGGGGCGGCAGACGGCGACATTTCGATAGCCTATGTGCCGGGGGCATTTGAAATCCCGCTGGCGGCGTCGGCGCTGGCAAAATCAGGCAAGTATGACGCGGTGATCTGCCTCGGGGCGGTCATCCGGGGCGCGACGGCCCACTTTGATTACGTCGCCGGGCCGCTGGCCTCCGGGCTGGCCTCTCTCAGCGTAGAGACGGGCGTGCCGATCCTGTTTGGCGTGCTGACTACCGACACGATTGAGCAGGCATTAGAGCGGGCAGGCACAAAGGCAGGCAACAAAGGCGCGGATGTCGCCGCCGCCGCCATTGAAATGGCGAACTTATTGCGGACAATCCGCGTATAACAAAACTGACCACCCAAGCAAATAAAGACTTAACAATTATGAGGTTCGCAGAACAAATGAAGAAAGTAAGTTCCTACGGCGTCGCGTTCGGCGTCGGCGTCGCTGCCTGTGCCCTGGGCCTGAAAACCTACGGCGTTCCCGCCGCCCTGCAATCCGCTGGCGAGTCGCAGTCCAAACAGGCTGTTTTGACGTCGCTGGACGTGACCCCTAAAACCATCAAGCCGAATGTCGCTGATACCGTCGTGGCCGATGCCGCCGCCAAAGTGGACGGGGCCGTTGTGACCGTCCACACCGTCGGCAAACCCGTTCCCGGCTCCGGCGGGTCCAGCCCCTTTGGCGATGACCCCATTTTTCGCCGCTTCTTCGGCGGCGGAGCGCCGACCGCGCCGGTGACGCCTCGCGGGGCCGGGTCCGGCGTCATCATCAGCCCCGACGGCTACATTATCACCAATAACCATGTCGTCGCCAACACATCCACGCTGACCGTCAATGTCGGCGGCAACGCCAAAGCCTACACCGCCCGCGTCATTGGAACCGACCCCGTGACCGACATCGCCGTCATCAAAATTGACACCAAAGGCGTCAAGCTGCCCGTCGCGCAGCTTGGCAACTCGGACGATGTTCGCATCGGCGAGTGGGCCATTGCCGTCGGCAACCCCCTTGATGTCGGCACGACCGTCACACTCGGTATTATCTCGGCCCTGAACCGCTCCGGCCAGAGCGCCGAAGGCCAGAGCATTCTGCCTGCCATTCAGACCGACGCTGCCATCAACCCCGGCAACTCCGGCGGGGCATTGGCAAATATCAACGGCCAGGTCATCGGCATCAACGAGGCTATTTTGTCTCCGAGCGGCACGTCCTCGGGTATCGGTTTCGCCATTCCAATCAACCGCGCCAAACAGGTCGCCGCCGAGCTGATCCGCAGCGGCAAGGTTTCGCACCCCTACCTCGGCGTCAAGTACCAGCCCGTGTCTTCCATTGCTCCCGATGACCGGGCGCAGGTCGGCATCCCCGCCTCGCAGGACCAGGGCGTCATCGTGGCCCGCGTGTACCCCGGCTCTCCTGCCGCCGCCGCCGGTCTGCGCCTATTTGACGTGATCACTGCCGCGAACGGCAAGCCGATTGAGGATCAGGACACGCTGAACAACATTATTCAGACCCAGGGCGTTGGCTCCACGCTGACCCTGAAAGTGCTGCGGGATGGCTCCCTCCGCACCTTGACCGTGACGCTGAAAGAGCGGCCTTCGACCTTTGGTCAGCCCTCTGCCGACGACCAGCAGCAGCCGCAGCAAGGCCAGCCGCAGCAAGGTCAGCCGCAGTCGCCGTTTGACCAGCCCTAACCCGGCACAGACCCCAGCCCCTACCGAACCCGGTGGGGGCTTTTTGTTTGCCTTGCCCATTGGGGTACACTCTGCCTATGACCATTGACCCTGTGAGTCCTAATTCTGTAACTGCTGATCCCGTGACGCTGGTGCGCCGGATGTCCCGCCGGGCGATTGAAACCGACGAAGCTGAGATGTTTCTCGACGAGATGAACCTCGCCGCGATGGAAGCCGTGAGCGCGGATCGGGCGTTTATCGCCATTGCCCACGACGGCACCGGCGAGCTGACCCTGATTGCCACGGCGGGCGTCGGCTGGACCGATGAGGACCGGGCGATGCGGCTGAAAATCGACGCCCGGCCCGAAGAAGGCGCACGCGGCGGCATCACCTCGCACGTCGCCGCGACGGGCGAGCCGTACCTGACCGGCGATGTGGACGCTGACCCGCACTACTACGATTTTTTCCACGACGTTCGCAGCGAAATCGCCGTGCCGCTTTTGGATGGCAACGGCCACACGCGGGGCGTCATCAACATTCAGAGCTTCCAGGCGGACCATTTCACCGGCGTCCACCTGCGCCTGCTGCAATCGCTGGCCGATATTGCCGTGCTGCGGCTTCTCACCGACGGCTACCGCGCCCGCGAGGCGGCTTTGGTGGAAATCGGCAAAGACCTGTCGGCTATCGGCGACACCGACCAGCTCATGCGCCGCGTGGTAGATGTCGCTGCCGCCCAGCTTCGCTTCGAAGACTGCTCCGTGTTTGTCCTGGACCGGGACAAGCGGGAGCTGATTTTGCAGGCCGCACGCGGCGGGCTGGCGGGCAGCATCGGCACGGCCACCTACCCGGTGGGCGAGGGGCTGACCGGGTGGGTGGCCCAGCACGGCGAGCCAATCCGCGTGGGCAATCCCCGCGAAGACGTCCGCTGGCGGGGCCGCTTTGAAGAGTTTCCGTCTACTGATGTCGGCGCGTTCCTGGCCGTGCCCATCTTTGGCCGCTCCGGCGTCTTGGGCGTTCTGCGCGTCCTGCGCCGCAAAAGCGCCGCGCCGTGGTTCCGGCGCGAGTTCACCGAGGACGACGAAAGCGTGCTGCTGACTATCGCCTCCCAGCTTGGCACCGCCATTGAAAACAGCCGCATCCTGGACCGCCTGGTCAACACCGAACGCATGGCCGCCTGGGGCGAGCTGTCCGCCAAAGCCGCCCACATGATCGGTAACCGGACGTTCTCTATCAAAGGCGACCTGAACGAACTAGAGTATAAGCTGTCCGGCCCCGAAGACAAGCGCCCCGAATATCAGAACTTGGCGCAAAGCATCGGGCGCGGCATCATGCGCCTGGAAGAGATATTGCAGGAGTTCCGCGACTTCGTCCGCGCCACCCAGATCGCCCTGGCCGAGTACGACCTTAACGATTTGGTGCAGCAGTGCGTCGACGAATCCTATCCCAAGCGCAGCCCCGTCACGCTGACATTGGACCTTGCCCCTGATTTACCGCCCATTCTCGCCGACACGTCCCGCCTGAAACGCGCCTTCTCCGAGCTGATTGAAAACTCCCTGTCCTTCCAGCCCGACGGCGGCACGCTGACCATCCGCACGTCCCGCGCCAACCCCGTGCAGGCGCACGCCCTGGCCGAGCTTGGCCGGGGCCGCACGTATCTCCAAATTGACTTCCTTGACTCCGGCCCCGGCATCCCCGCCGACATCAAGCCGCGCATCTTTACGCCCTTTTTCACGTCCCGCGCCCGTGGCCTCGGCCTCGGCCTCAGCATCGTCAAGGGCATTTTGGAAGCCCATCGGGGCAGCATCGTCGAAGTCGGCTCGCCCGGCCAGGGCGCCCACTTCATCGCCTTCCTGCCCGCAAAGGGCGACTAGAAAGAAATTACTATGTCAATGACACTGACCGTTCCTGATGAGATCGCGCACTCGGCCCAAAAGCTTGCCGCCGGGACCGATGCCTCTGCCGAGGCTCTGCTTTTGCAAGCCCTGTATACGCACTTTCCACCCGTCAGCCCGGAATTGCAGGCGGAGTTTGATGCCTGGGATGAAATCTCCGAGGAAAGCATGAAAAAGTTTGAGGCGACGGAAGGGATAGGCTGGGAATGAAACGAGCCGAAGTTTGGACGGCGGCCCTTCCTGCGGCAGCGGGGCGTGAGCAAAGCGGGCAGCGCCCCTGCCTGATTATTCAAGACGCCTCTTACGGACAGGCTTCGCCGCTTGTCCTTGTTGTTCCTTTGACATCGCAGCTTGGGGCACTGCGTTTTCCTGCCACTGTTCAAATTGAGGCCAAGTCGTCAAGCGGTCTAAGCCAAACTTCAATCGCGCTCGTTTTCCAGGTGCGAGCCGTTGACCGCTCCTTTTTTATCAGGAAGCTTGGTGTGGTGACATCGAAAGAATTAGACACTGTGTTGATTGAGCTTGGAAAATTGACGGGGCAACAAAAAGAGATATGAGGAATGAGCAGTTTATGGCCTCTGAACAAAATACCCCGTCCCCCGAAGCGGAGCCGGAGATGCAGGCACACTACGACTTTAGCGGCGGTCAGCGGGAGCGCTACGCTCACTTGTTTCCCCAAGAGCCGGGCGTAGTCATCTTGTCGCCCGATATGGCCGCCATTTTCCCCGATTCCGACTCGGTGAATGAAGCCCTGCGGATACTGGTGAAGGCCCTCCGTAGCGCGGCAGCTACCCCGTCACAACAGGAACCTTGATGCCCCACGCCTCCTGAACCTCGGCGGCAGCGGCCTCCGCTTGTACTTTCTTCTGATACGACCCAAGACGGGTGGTGCGCGGCCCTCGCCCTTTCCAGACAACAACTAGAAAGATGCACCCTTTGGTATAAATCATGCGAAACCGCTCTACATCGGCGAGGCTGCCCCGGCGACGCCGCTGTATGAGCGGCCAGCCATCCGCAAGATAATAGGTTTTTTGATCGCAATCAACTTGCAGTATATAGGGCTGAGACGCCCACAGGAAAACCAGTGCCAAAAGGCTCATTGCTGTGACCATGAACCACCGGTCGGGCGTGTTCCACAATAAGCAAGCTATCCATGCGAAACTGACAGTCTGCAACAGGCTGAATAGAAGAAGTTGCAGCGGTGCTGAATACACGAAGTTGGAACCGTGCCTGCGTCCATAGTCACCGCCCTTCTGAGTGAAAAGCAAGATAGTAGCCACAAACCAAAGGACAAAGGGGCTGGTGAGCATGACGCGCCAAAGGTGTACATCCATAATTTATGCCTCCCTTGTATCCTCGTTTGGTTCTGTTTCCAATAGCTTTCGGTGAAGAGCAGTCTCGGAGCAGTAAAACTTTCCGCGCACGGCCCCGTCCCAATCACGCTCGGCTGATGCGGGAATGTCAGAAAAGTCGATGTCTTTATCTGATTTGCCTGCAAGTGCAGCTAATTCTTCCTGCACGGATTGTGGGTACTTGTCGTTCATAGCTTTGATTATAACATTTATTGGCAATAAAGAGCAGACCCCCCTGCCCCCAATAATGGGGGAGCAATACAGAACGGAACCAAATGCGTAGGGGCAGGGTCCTCCTGCCCTTTTCTCCTGTTTGTATTTATCTGGTTCCCCCATTATTGGGGGCTAGGGGGTCCTAATTTCCCCGCGAACTATCCGCGCCCCGCCCGCGTAAGGTATCATAAAACCGCTCACGATTTTAAGACGAAAGACCCTTGCCCCTATGCCTATTCCGATTACCCCCGAAGTGACACTTGGCCCGCAGATGTCGCGCATTGACCGGACGCTGTCTCGGCTGCCCGCCAAAGCCTACCTGCCGCTGGCAGAGTTAGCCGTGGAAGCGTGGACGACGCCGGAGCCGGTGTCGTTCGCCGAGCGCGAAAGCGGGGAGCATAAAACGCTGGCTGTGGGCGAGACCTGGGGCAAGCTGTGGGACTGCGGCTGGTTTCATCTGACCGGTACGGTTCCCGCCGAGGCGGCAGGGCTGGACGTAGTCCTGCTGATAGATGTCAGCGGCGAGGCGTTGGTGGTGGATAGTGACGGCGCAGCGGTGCAGGGCTTAACGAGTGTTAGCTCATCGTTTGATTACAGTTTAGGGCGGCCCGGCAAGCACGTCTACCCCCTTGTCAACCCAGGCGCGGGCGGCGAAAGCGTAGACCTGTGGCTGGATGCCGGGACCAATGACCTGTTCGGCGTTCTGCAAAATGGCGGCACGCTCAAAGAAGCGCAGATCGCGGTGCGGCAGCCGGAAACGCTGGCGCTGTGCTACGACTGCGACGTTCTGCGCGGCCTTTTGGACCAGGTGCCCGCCACAAGCGCCCGGCACGCGCAGGTGCGGCAGGCGCTCTATGAGGCCGCGCTTTTATTGGATACGGTGACGGAAGAAACAGCGAAAGCCGCACGGGCGCGGCTGGCCCCGGAGCTTGCCAAGCAGGGCGGGGACCCGTCGCTGACGATTAGCGCCGTCGGCCACGCCCATATCGATCTGGCCTGGCTGTGGCCCCTGCGCGAGACCATTCGCAAGGGAGCGCGGACCTTTGCCACGGCCCTGCGGATGATGGAGCGGTACCCGGACTATGTGTTTGGGGCCAGCCAGCCGCAGCTCTTTCAGTGGATGAAAGACTTTTATCCCAGCCTGTATGCCCAGATTAAAGCCCGCGTCGCCGAAGGCCGCTGGGAGGTGCAGGGCGGGATGTGGGTGGAGCCGGACGCGAACGTCCCCTCCGGCGAAGCGCTGGTGCGGCAGATTTTGTATGGCAAACGCTTCTTCCGCGCCGAGTTCGGCGTGGATGTCCAAAGCCTCTGGATGCCGGATGTCTTCGGCTATTCGGGCAGCCTGCCGCAGATTTGCGCCTCGGCGGGAATGCCGTATTTTATGACCCAGAAGCTCTCGTGGAGCGAGTTCAATGTCCACCCGCACCATACGTTTCAATGGGAAGGCATCGACGGCAGCCGGGTGTTAGTCCATATGCCGCCCGAAGGGACCTACAACAGCTCGGCGGCCCCGCGTGCCCTGGCCCGTGCCGAAGAAAACTATTTAGATAAAGCCGTTTCCGACCGGGTGCTGGTCCTGTTTGGCATCGGCGACGGCGGCGGCGGGCCGGGCGAGGAGCATCTGGAGCGGCTGGCGCGGGAGCGCAACCTGGCCGGTTTGCCCCCGGTGGTGCAGGAGCCGTCGGCGGCCTTCTTTGAGCGGCTGAGCGAAAATGCCGACAAATACGCCGTCTGGCGCGGCGAGCTGTATTTGGAGAAGCATCAGGGCACGCTGACCACGCAGGCGCGGAACAAACGGGCGAACCGCAAGCTGGAAATCGCCCTGCGCGAGTGCGAGCTGTCTTGCGTTCGGGCCGGGGCAGACTATCCGACGGAGGCGCTGGACCGTCTCTGGAAAGAGATGCTGCTGCTCCAATTCCATGACATCCTGCCCGGCTCGTCTATCACCCGCGTTTATGACGAGTCCCTGCCGCGCTACGCCGCCCTGCTGGCCGAAGTTGCCGAACTGACCGCCGCCGCCGACCGGGTCTGGCTGGGCGAAGGCACAACGCTAACAGTCATAAATTCGCTGTCCTGGCCGCGCCGCGAGTGGGTTCAGGCGGACGGCTTGTGGTATGAGGCCGACGTGCCCGCGCTGGCTGCCGCCCGTCTGCCCGACGCGCCGACGGCGGATTTCGTGCCGCCGACGGCCTCCGAAACACTTCTGGAAAACGAGCATCTGCGGGCCGAGTTTGCGGGCAGCGGTGATTTAATTTCCGTCTACGACAAAGACAATGCCCGCGAAGTGCTGCGCCCCGGCACAATCGGCAACGCCCTCGCCGTTTACACCGATGGCGGCGATGCCTGGGACTTTGCCCCCGACTACGCCGAAGTCACCCCCGCCCCGTGCCCCGTGACCGCCGCCGAAGCCTGGACCGATGGCCCGCTGGCGGCCCTGAAGCAAACGCGCACTTTTGGTGACTCGACGCTGACGCAGACCCTTACTTTGCTTTCTGGCAGCCGTCAGCTGACCTTCCACACCCACGCGGACTGGCGCGAAAACGGCAAAATGCTCCGCACCTCGTTCCCCGCCGCCGTCCTTGCCGACACCGCCCGCTGCGAGATACAGTTCGGCAATATCGCCCGCCCGACCACCCGCAACACGACCTGGGACGCCGCCAAAGATGAGGTCTGCGGCCACAAATGGGTGGACCTCTCCGAGCGCGGCTACGGCGTGGCCCTCTTGAACGACTGCAAGTACGGCCACAAAGTCCACGGCACGGTGCTTGATCTGAACCTCCTCCGCAGCACCGGCGGCCCGGACCCGGTGGCCGACCGCGCCGAGCATGAGTTCACCTACGCCCTCCTGCCCCACGCCGGGGACTACGCCGCAGGCGGCGTCGTCCGGGCGGCCTACCAGCTTAATATGCCCCTGCGCGTTGTGTCTGCGTCCCCGTCGTCCGCCCTGCCCGGCTCACTGCTGACGATTAGCGCCGAGAACGTGATTGTGGAAGCCGTCAAAAAAGCCGAAGACAGCGACGCGCTCATTGTGCGCCTCTACGAAGCACACGGGGCCTCGGCCCGCGTCACGGTGCAGTTTGGCTTTCCCGTCTCCTCCGCCGCTTCGGTTAATTTGCTGGAAGAGGGCGACGCCCCGCTGACGGTGACTGAAAACATGGTGGTTTTGGACATCAAGCCCTTCGAAATTGTGACGCTGAAGGCGACGGCAGCGTAGGGGTGCGATTCATCGCCCCCTCCTGCTTTATCCTATCTTAATTATCCTGTTCCCCCATTATTGGGGGCTAGGGGGTCTCTTTGAAACTTTTCATCCTATTTGCACTCTAACGCCGTGGAGACACAGACCGCTATGCGCTTTCCCGCGATTCTTCTACTCACAACCGCCGCCGCTTCGCTGACGGGGCTGACACCCGCCGCCCGTGCCGACACCACACGGGTCTCGGATGTCTGCGTCGGTGCTGGCACGGCAGGCCCCTACTCCCTGAGCTGGACCAAGCTGCTGCCGGGGACCGAGACGGTCGAAGTCAACGGCATTCCGCAGATGCGCGGGCTGGATTACACGGTCGATGCCGACAAAGGCACGGTCACGTTCACCCGCTCGCTCCCGGCACAATCCGTCGCCTCGGTCGCCTATCTGCATGAGGACGGGGCCGGGCAGCGCAATGTTGTCACTCGCACCCTTCCCCTGTCGCTCGACGTTCTGCGCGGCGACAAAGGCTACTTTTCTCTCAGCGCCCTCGGCAAGCAGTCGGGCAGCGACGGCAATGTCACGCTCGGCATCGGCGCAGGTCTCAATGGCGGCGGCAGCAATCAGCTTTCCTCGCGCCTGATGTTCTCGCCGGTCACAGCCGCAGGGGACACGGCCTCGGCAGACAAGCGCCTCGGGCTGGCCCTGTCCGGCTCGGCCAATGCTTCCAACTGGGGCCAGTTTTCATTTGGCGTGTCGCGGGTCGGCTCCGGCGTGCAGGACACCGGCAGCGCGGAGGCCACGGTCGGCTTGCAGCGCCTGAACCTGCGCGGCCTGCTGACACCCACCCGGCGGCTGAAGGCCGAAGTGCGCTTTGACCAGTCCCGACTCGCCGACAATTCCGACGCGCCGACCACCACAAACACCGCGCTGTCGCTGACCATGACCCCGACCGACCGCACCAATCTCGCCGCCTCGCTGGCGCAGACCGCGACCGGGGACAATGGGCAGACGCAGACCATCGGCTTATCCGTAGACACCCGCCCCGCCGACACGCTCAAAATCAGCGCGGCGTTCAGCGGCAAAGACGCCCCCGGCGGCGCAAGCGACACGCAGGCGGTCAGTGTTCGAAGCGTGCTGACCCCGGCCAAAACCCTGTCCCTGGAAACCGCCGCCGGACAAACCCGCACTGCCGCTAATTTGACCGATAACCAGTCCGTCAAAGTGACTTTGAACCCCTTTGCGGCGGTGCAGCTCAACGCGGGCCTGACACTTCAGCAGACGGCGGCGGTCGGCACAGATGCCAATCCGCTGGCAACTTCTATCGCCTCGGTCGGCGGCACGCTGCGCCCGGTCTCGTTTTTGGAGCTGTCCGGGACCTACAAAAGCCGCTCGGCCTCCGCCGCCGACACCAATGTCAACGACCTGTTTGACACCAGCACCGCGAAAATTGCCTTCAAGCCAGTTTCGGGCTTCAGCGTCGTCGGAACCTATGCCCTGAACCCCGATGGCGGCGGCACCACCATTCAGCGGCAGGCGCGGCGCGGCCTGGGCCTCGAAACGCACCTGGGTGCCCTGGGCCTGTCCGGCGGCTGTGACTGGACACAGGGCTACGACACGCCCGCCGACACGCAGACCGTCCGGGCCAATCTGGGCCTGCGCTTTTCCGCCGCCACGCAGCTTCTGGTCGGCTATCAGTCCACCCAGGACCTGCTGCAAGCCGCCGCCACGCCCGCCACCGCCTACACCGTCGGCTTCATGCATTCCCTGGGCGACCGCCTGAGCCTGTCCGTCAACGGCAAGCGCATTCAGGACGCCTCCGCCGCCAATGCCGACTACAACGCTTCGGCCAACCTGGGGATCAAGTTCTAGCCTGCCTCTGGCGCATTTGCTGCTTCCCTGTTATAATAGGCCAGGAGAAACACAATGCAGTGCCCCCGGTGCGGCGACGAAATTGACCCCGATGTGCCCTGCCGCCGCTGCCAGCAGGCAGAGCTGCTTCGCTCTCTGGCGGGAGAAGCGGCCCCCGATAAAGAATGCCCCCGCTGCGGCAAAGCGACCCGCGCCGATGACGCCGTCTGCGGCAAGTGCGGCTATGTCTACGACGCCAAAGACAGCCCCGCCGAGCGGTATCAGGCGCAGGTTGCCGAAGAAGCCCGCGCCGCGCCGTCGGCCTTGACACAGACCGTTTCCCCCTACCTGAGCTGGGCCGTCATCGGCGTCTGCCTGCTGCTGATGACCGGCGGAGCCTGGCTGATGCTGACCGCCTCCCTGCCCGGCGGCGATGCAGCGGGAGCCGATGAGGCCATTTTGCGACGCTCCCCCCGCCCGCGCCCCGCTGCCCAAACCCGGCCCATCACCTATCAGGTCACTGGAACCGCTGCCCGTGCGATGGTTGCCTACCGCGATGCAGGCGGCAAAGCCGTCGCCCCGCCCGAAGCCGTTTCCCTGCCCTGGACCCAGACCCTCGATGCCCGCTCCGGCACAGACCTGTCTGTGTCCGCCCGCCCCGTTGGCGGCGGCACTGTCCGCTGCACGATCTCTGCCGATGGCAAACTCCGCAAACAGGCAGACACCCCCAACACGGACGGTCTAACGACCGTGAGCGAACGGCTTTAATTGGGGAAAAAGCCGCCCCGAAACTTTCTTTCGCCGGGCAGCAACTTTTTACGTGCCCGCGTGTCACTATACAGTGTAAGGACATGAGGCGACACCGATGGGCTTAATTTTTGCCGGGCTGTTCACGCTGGGACTGGTGCTGGTCGGGCTGTTTGTCTGGTCCCTGGCCGCCAGCCTGAAGCGCGACGGTGCGGCCGCCGAAGACCGGCGGCGGCGGGAAGCGCGGGACGCCGAGCTGCACCGGGCGGGAGCGCCCCTGCGCTGCCTGAGCTGCGGCGCACTGTTCCCTGGCCCGCTCGGAGCGCATGGCTGCCCGGAATGCAGGCTGGCATCGCTCGTCGTGCCCGAAGACGAAGCCCCAAAGACACAGGAGGACAGATGGTAGGCAAACCGAAACGAAATGCAGCAAGTTACGAGACGGGCGGCGGCCTTTCCCCGCGCACACGGGCGCTGGGCATTGCCGGATTAGTCGTCCTGGGCGGCGTGCTGTTCCTGAGTATCTCGCTCGGGCGCGGCGGCCACATGGCCGGGCCGACCCATATCGCGCCGGGCAATGTCGGCCTCGTGCTGGACAACTACCGGGGCACGATGGAGCCGGAGCTGATGGCGGCGGGCACGCACTGGCAGGGCATCTGGGAAACCGTGATCGAAGTGCCGACCGCCCAGCGCACCCTGTCGCTGACCCACAGCGACCCTACCGGAGCCGTGCAGGTCAACACGCCCTCCAACCTGCTCCAAGTCGACGTCTCCGCTCAGTACCGCATCGCGCCGGACAAGGCCGACGACCTGTACCGGGCCTACCAGGACCAGTTTGCCGACACAGAGCAGTTCGAAGCGGTCAATTTAGAGCCAGCTATCAAAGGCGCGATCAACTACGCTATCGGCGACATGGATACGACCACCGCGCTGACGACGGCGGGCAAGCAGAAGGCCGAAACCGAGGCTTTGAAGACGCTCAACGACGAATGGGGCACACGCGGCGTCGTCTTTTCCAATCTGATGATACGCGGCATCGAGCAGGACCAGCAGAGTAAAGATTTGCTGTCTACCACGCTGTCCAAGATGCAGGAAATCGACAATGCACGCTTGGGCTTGCAGCAGCAGTCGTTTGACAACCAGACCCTGCTGGCCCAGGCCACCGCCGACGCCAAAGTCAACCGCCTGCAAAACAGCACGCTGACGGATTTGTATATCCAGGACCAGACGCTGTCTCAGGTCAAGACCCTGTACCTGCCTTCGGACCAGTTAGTGGGACTGCTGAACAAGTGAGCCGACAGGCCGAGGGGTTAAAACCCCCTCGCTAGGGGAGGCACCCTTCGGGTGAAGGAAGTCAGGAAGGAAAATGCCAGCAAACGCAAGCTCTTTTCCGTCGTCCGCAGGACGCCTCACCTAGCGAGGGATTTTCAATCCCTCGCACTTCAATCTCGCACTTCAATCTCTCGCGCATAGCCGCTCGTCAGCAGCGAAAGCAAAACAAATGAAACCCTTTTTCATCGTACTGGCTGTGCTTATTGTAATTGGTCTGGTTGTCGCCCGCAATTCCAGCGGCTTCGTAGTAAAGGCGGGCAATGTCGGCCTCGTCATCAACCACTACACCGGGCGCGTGGACCCGCGCATCCGCCATGCGGGCTTTAATGCCCAGCCGCCATTTTCGGGCAATGAGCTGATTGAAATCCCCACCTACGAGCGCACCTACACAATGGTGCGCGAGCCGGGCGAAGGTGCCCACGGCAACGATGACAGTGTTCTGGTCAACACCCTGTCGTCCAACACCCTCAACGTCGACACCAGCATCACCTACCACCTTGCCTGGAACCCCGCCCATCCCGAGGAAATCACGGCGCTGTATGCCAAATACCGGAACCAGTTCACGGACTTCCACGGCTTCGAAGAAGCCCAGCTTCGGCCCGCCTTCCGGCAGGCGATTGTAGATGCGTTTGGGCTGGCAGCCACCACCGCCAACATGACCGGCGATGGCAAACGGGCGGCGGCGGCCTATGCCCTCAAAGAGCTGAATAATCGCTTCAACCCGGACGCGATAGTCATTGACGAGGTCCGCATCCGCGCTATCTACCCGGATGCCGCCACCGTCACCGCCCTGCGCTCGCGCCTCGCGGCCCAGCAGAACTTGAAGCTGTCCCAGCTTAATTTCCAGCTTCAGGAAATCGTCAACCAGAAGTCCGTGCTGAAAGCCCAGGCCGAAGCACGCGCCGCCCAGCTTCGGGCAGCGTCCCTGACCCCGCGCCTCGTCAAAGCGCGGCACATCAAAGATATTCAGATTATCGGTGTCCCCCGTGCCGCCATTATCAACCTGCCAGCAGCGGCGGCAGACAGCAGCCCGGACAGCACTCAGAAAGCAGCCCCATGAACCCTTCCGCGCTCCTCGTTTTCGTCTATGCCGTTCTCACGATGGTCGGCGGCATCTTCGGCTTTATCAAGGCGGGCAGCCGCCCGTCGCTGATCTCCGGCCTCCTCAGCGGCCTGCTTCTTTTGGCCGCAGGCTACGGCCTCGGACGCGGTCAATCCTGGGGTCTGCCGCTGACTTTAGTGCTGACGTCGGCTATTTTGGTCTTCTTCGGCGTCCGGTATTCTCAGAGCCACGCCTTCATGCCCGCAGGTCTGATGGTGATTTTGAGCCTGCTGACCCTCGCGGGCGTGCTGCTGACACGGGGGCGTTAGCCCTTCTGCCGGGGCGGCGCAAAAATAATTTGCGCCGCCCCCGGTAGATTTGCCTTGTTGGCACGGTTTATGCTGTAAAATAAACTGTCCCTGGGACCCGGCCTTTGTGCCGGGAAAGGAAGTTTCCAGCGGGCGCAGCCCACCCAAGTTACGGAGGATTTCTGCTATGTCCCGCTTTTCTCGCTTTGCCTCTCGTTCTGCCTCTCGCCCGCGCCGTCAGCGCGGCGCTTCCCTCGTGGAATACGTCCTCTTAGTCGCGCTCATTGCCGCCGTTTGCGTCGGCGCGGTCACGCTGCTTGGCACAAGTGCCAATTCCAAGCTGACCACGGCTTCCGACAGCCTCAAGTAATCCCAATCCGCTCGCTATTGCTTCTTGTTTTCAAGACTTTTTTCAGGAAAGGATTCCGTCTATGTTTGCCTTGTCTCGCCGCCGCCGCGCCCGCCTCGGAGCCGCATTAGTCGAGTACGTCCTGCTGGTTGCCCTGATTGCCGCTGTCTGTGTAGGGGCCGTCACCATTCTGGGCACAAACGCCAACACCAAGCTGACTACTGCCGCCAACAGCCTGAAATAATGGCTGAAGTGAAGCGCCGCTCCCGGCGCGGCGCGGCCCTGGTTGAGTTCGCCCTCGTCGGGGCTTTACTGTGCGTCCTGCTGTTTGGCATCGTCGAAGTTGGGCTGATCTTTTCAGACCAAACCCAGGTGGGCGCGGCGGCCCGCGAAGCCGCCCGCTCGCTGGCGGTGGGCGAGACCACGGCCACCGCCCGCAGCCGGGCCGCAGCAGCAGGCGTCGGCCTGTCACCGTCCGCAACCACAGTGACTCTGGAAAGCAGCCCCAACGGCACCGTCTGGACTGCACTCGGCGATACCGGCAGTGCCAATAATGCCCTCACGGGAATGCTGGTGCGGGCCACAGTGACCTATCGCCACCCACTCGTGACGTCGTTCGTGTTCACGGGCACGACACGCACGCTGACCGCCCGCCTGGTGATGCGCCGTGAATAGAAACCGCCAAAAAAAGTCTCGCCGCCGGGGCGGGGCGCTGGTGCTGGTCGTCTTCGCCCTGACCGCTCTGCTCGGCGTCGCCGCGCTGGCCGTGGACCTCGGGCTGGCGCAGGCGGCGCGGCAGCGGGCACAGGCCAACGCCGATGCCGCCGCGCTGGCAGGCGCGGCCACGCCGGACACGGCAGTCGTCAGCGCGGCGGCGGTTGTCGCGGCCAACGGCGCGGACTACAAAGGGCTGGCTGTATCCACCACGTCTGGGGGCGCGGTGACAGTGAGCGGCTACGTCAATGCCCCGCTGGCTTTCGCCCCGGCGGTCGGCTACGCCCCGCGCAGCCGGGACGGGGCTGCCAATACGCTGTCTGTGCCCGCCACGGCCACGGCCCGCAGGCCGCCCGCCTGCGCCCTGCCGCCGGGGATGCCCGCCGCGCCGTTCGCGCTCATCGGTGATGACCCATCAAGCGCCGACCCCGCCGTGCAGGCCGTGTCCGCGCTTCTCAGCGGCGCAAAAATGCTCACGCCCGGCGCGTATCAGCCGGTGAGTTCGCAGGTGGTTTTAAAGCTAAACGTCTGGGACACAAACAGCAAGTTGGCCCAGCGCGGCAGCTTTGACCCGGTGCTGCTCAGCGACCGGGGCAGCACCTACTTTGACAGCATCCGGCAGACCACCGACGGGCCGCTTCTGGCCGGGCAGACACTGCCCACGCCGCCGCTGGCCTATGACAACGTCTTTTATACGCGGCAGTATCTGGCCGCCCGACTGGCCCCGAGCAACGCGCAGTTTACGCATCGCTCGGCCACCTACGATGCCTGGTTCAGCGGGGCGCAGGAGCAGACCGACGGCCACCTGCTGCTGCTTCCGGTCATCAGCCAGGCCCTCAAAGACAAGCCCGGCAGCGTGTCTATTCTTGCCTTTGCGGCCTTCTGGGTGGACCAGCCGTATCCAACAAACGCAGCGGGCAACGCCGTCGCACAAGGCCGTTTTCTGGGCCTTTCGGTTCCAGGTTCCACCGGCGGCGCGTGCGCCCCCGCAGGCACACGCGCCGCACCGCATCTTGTGCCGTAATTTTTTGTCCAATAAGTAAGCACTGATCCACGGAAAGGAGAATCGTCATGCAGGTCATACCGCCCGCGCCCCGTCCGCAGCCGCGCCCCGCGCCGCCCGTCCGCCCCGCCCCCGCCGGGGCGCACGGAAGCACGCTCGCGCTGGCCCTCGCGGCAGGGCTGGCCGCGTCCCTGCTGGCTTTTCTGCTGCTGCGAGGCCGCGCCAAACCCGCGCCCGCCGCGCCCGTTTCCGTCGTGGTTGCCGCCCGCGCTGTGCCCACGCGGGCGCGGCTGACCCCCGCCCATCTCACGCTCCGCACCCTGCCGCCGTCCGACGTCCCCGACGACGCCCTGACTGCCCCGGCGCAGGCGGTCGGCAAAATTACCACCCGGCCCCTGCCTGCCGGAACGCCCCTCACAAAAAGCGCCGTGACCGACGGCACGGCGGCTCTCGGCATGGCCTTTACTCTGCCGCCCTCGCGCCGGGCTGTCACCGTCGCGCTTGATCCCACCGACAGCGCGGGCGACTTCGTGCGCCCCGGCGACCGCGTGGACATTCTGGCGACCAATGAGCCGGGCAGCCGCTCTGCCGAAGCCCGGACGGTTCTGCAAAATGCCCTGCTGCTGGCGGTGGGCAGCCAGACGTCGCCTGACGGCCCGCCTCCGCCGCCCGACGGGGCGGGGCCGGGTCATGTCACTGTATCTGTCTCGCCGCCCGAAGCCCAGGCGCTCGTGCTGGCGGCGGCACGCGGCAAGCTGCATCTGGCCCTCCGGGCCGTAGACGACAACAGCTTGACCGACACCGCCCCGCTGTCTGCCCCGCCTGCTGACACCGCCCCGCCGCCCCCCGTTTCTGCCCGGCCTCCTGTGCCCAAAACGGTGCCCGCCCCGCGCCCGTCCAAGCCCCCGCCGCCCCCGGCGCGGGTGACCATTCTGGTCATCAAAGGCAGCGTGAGCCAGACGGTGACAGTCGCGCCGTGAGAGGCTAAAGGCTGTTAGGACGAGGGGTTAAAACCCCTCGCTAGGAGGCGCAGACGCCGGGAAGCCAAAAATATGTACACGCGGGCCTAATGTCCTAGTCCTTTGTCCGCCCGGCGCGAAGCGCCTTCCAGCGAAGGGTTTTAACCCCTCGTCCTGACCTAAGCAAACTTATGAAGCACTTGCCCATTATTTCCTTGCTGCTTGCCGCCCTGCTTTTGAGCCTTGCCCCGCTCCAGGCACAGCCGCCGCCAGCCCCCGTCCGGCATAAAACCCTGCACCCCGGAGAGTCCGACATCTACGAGTTCGACGGTATGACGGCGGCGGCGGTCGGCAGCCCGCTTGTGGCCGATATTGTGCCGCTGACCGCCCGCCGCCTGCTGGTCAATGCCCGTGGGGTGGGGGAAACGACGCTCTTTGTCTACGACAAGCGCGGCAAGCACGCCCTGCATCTGTTCGTGACGGCCCCTCCCACAGACCTGCGCCCGCTGGCAGCGCGGGTGCGGGCGGACATCGGCCTGCCGGACGTGCGGGTACGGGCACTCGGAAATACCCTGCTGCTGGAAGGCAGCGTGCAGACCGCGCTGGAATCGCAGCGTGCCCAGACTATTGCGGCTGTCTACACCGCGAACGTGCGAAACCTGCTGCAAATCGCCCCCGCGCCGGTCGGACCGCTCAAACCGAGCGTGGCCCAGACGTATGCCGAGTTGCTGGACGCGCCGCTGGCCTCGGTCGGCATCACCGTGCGCGTGGTGGACCCGGCGACCCTTGCACTGTCAGGAACGTACCGCCCCGCCCTCAGCCCGCCCGGTGCGCCCGACGCGCTGAGTACCTTTGCGCCCGCCCGCACAGCGGAGCGGCAGGGGGCGTCCGCTCCCGGTGCAGCCGCCGACCCGCTGGAACGGCTCCTGCAAACCCTGCCGCCGGACCTGCGCGTGGTCAATTTAGTCAACCTCGGACGGCGGCCCACGCGGGAAATACTCGTGCGAGCCAAAGTGATCGACATCAACCGGGCCGCCTCCAAAACGCTCGGCGTTCGGTGGGGCAGCCTGAGTTCCGGCACCTCACGGGCGGGCGGGGTGTATACCTTCACACCTCAGCCGATCTTGTTTGGGCAGGCATCGGGACAGGGGCCGAGCGTGGCCGGATACAGCCTCGGCGGCGGCGGGCCAATTCAACGGCTGATGCCTCTGGCCGCGCAGCTTGACGCCCTGATTGAAGAAAACAAGGCCCGCGTACTAAGCGAGCCAAGTCTGTTAGTGTTAGATGGCAGCGACGGCAGCATCTTGGTCGGCGGCGAAATCCCCGTGCCCGTGGCCCAGTCCAGCACCGGCACGAGCGGCGTCAGCGCCTCGGTTACGGTCGTGTACAAACCTTACGGCGTTCGCTTATTGGTCCACGCAGATTTGGTGGAAGGCGGTAAAATCCAGATGACCGTCACGCCCGAAGTCAGCGACTTGAACTATACCAACGCGGTCCAGCTCAGCGGCTTTGTCATTCCGGCATTGACCGTGCGCCGGGCGACTTCCACATTGCAGATGGGCGACGGCGAAACGCTCGTCATCGGCGGCTTGTATTCCAGCACCGCTTCGCGGCAGACCGAGCGCATTCCGCTGCTCAGCCAAATCCCCGTATTGGGCGAGTTTTTCAAATCCACTACCACACGCAAGCAGGAAAGCGAGCTGCTGATTTTGATCCAGCCCCAGATCGTCACCCCGGACACGCCCGGCGTTCAGCCGCCCCCCTCGGGCAGTCTGGAAAACCTGCCTATCCCGCGCCCGGAGGTGCGGCGCGGCGCGTTTGACAAAGACTTCCCCGAACTCCAGAAGGGCGGCGGGGACCGCGACGCCCCCCGCGCCCCGGAGGCCCTGCCATGAGCGTTTTGCGCGTTTTAATCGCCGACCATCGCGCCGACCGCCGGGCCGCCGTTATGACTTGTCTGCCCGGTATAGACATTCTGCCGCCCGCCTGCGACACCGCCGAAGCCTTTGCGCTGACGCGCTCCCTGCGCCCATCGGTTGTTCTGCTGGCCGACGACCTGCCGCCGGGCGGCGGCTTCGCGGCCTGCGAGCTGCTGGCCCCAATCGTCCCTGTCCTGCTGCTGTCCGGCGACTCCCATCCCGACACCCTGCGCCGGGCCATGCGGGCCGGAGCGCGGGATGTTCTGCCCTGGACCCTGCCCCCCGCCGACTTCGCCGCCGCCCTGGGCGGTCTGCCCGCCGCTGCTGCCCCGCCGCCTCCCCCCTCACGCCCGGCGCGGGTTATCGCCGTCGCCGGGGCCAAAGGCGGCACGGGCCGAACGACGCTTGCCGTCAACCTCGCCGCCGCGCTGGTCCGTGATACGAGCCAGCCCACTGTACTTCTGGACCTGCACACGCAGTTTGCCGACTCGGCTTTACTACTTGGCCTGACGCCGCGCCGGACGCTGGCCGACTGGGCTTCTCTTGACCCGTCCGCTCTGGACGCCCGCTTTCTGGAAGACTACGCCGAGCCTCACGACAGCGGCCTGTTTTTACTGGCCGGAGCCGCCGCCCCGCTGGCTCCGGGCGTCCTTTCTGCGGAGACTGTAGACCGCGTGCTGACCCAACTGGAACGCGAGTGCGCCTCAATTATCATTGACCTGCCGACCCTGATTGACCGCCCAACGCTGGCCGCGCTGGCTCGTGCCGACGACGTTCTGCTGGTTGCGGGCCTCTTCGACCTGCCGACTCTGGCCGCCTCCCGCCGCTGGCTGGACGCCCTGCTCGGCGCTCACCTTGCGCCCGAGGCCGTGCGCGTTGTCTTCAATCGCGTCGCCCCCCGCCTCCGCCTGAGCGTCGCCGACGGTGAACAGGTGCTGGGCCTGCCCGCCGGGGCAGTGATCCCCAACGACGGCAGGTTAGTTCCGGCCTCCATCAACGCTGGCATCCCACTTGTCCTGTCGCACCCCGGCTGTGCCCCCGCCCGCAGCATCGCCGCGCTGGCCCGCACGCTGTCTGAGACAGAAGCGGCTCCTGCCCTGCCGCGCCTTCGGCGGCCGCTGTTTGGCCGAAAGCCTGCTCTGAAAACGCCATAAAAACGCCATAAAAACGCCATGACACTCCTCCCCTTCCAATTTGGACGGCCCATCGCCGACGCCCCCTTTGACGGCGCGGCCCTGCGGCGGCGGGTTCATGCCCGGCTTGTCGCCGAGGCGGATGCCGCTGCGCTGGCCCGGCTGGGACCGGAGGCGCTGGCGGAAACGACCCGCGAAATGGTGGCGCGGCAGGCTGGCAGCGAAGGGCTGACTCTGACGACGCGGCAATTCGACGCGGTGACACAGGCCGTCTTACAGGAGCTGATTGGCCTGGGGCCATTGGAGCCGCTCTTGGTCGATGACAGTGTTTCCGAAATCATGGTCAACGGCCCGTATGCGGTCTATGTCGAGCGCGGCGGGCGGCTGACCCGCGCCGAGGCGGCCTTTGACGACGACGCGCACCTGCGGCGCATTATCGAGCGCATTGTGTCGCCCCTGGGCCGCCGCGTGGACGACTCCTCGCCGCTGGCCGATGCGAGGCTTCCTGATGGAAGCCGGGTCAACATTATTTTGCCGCCGCTGGCTGTCGCCGGGCCGGTCGTTACTATCCGAAAGTTCGCCCGCCGCCCCCTCCGAACTGCCGATTTGGTCCGATTGGGGACGCTCTCAGCGCAGGCCGAGGACTTCCTGCGGGTATGTGTTGCGGGCAGGCTGAACGTGCTGGTGTCCGGCGGCACGGGCAGCGGCAAGACGACGACCCTGAACGCCCTGTCTGCCTCTATCGGCACGGACGAGCGCGTGATTACCATCGAAGACGCCGCCGAATTGCAGCTTCAGCAGCCTCATGTGGTCGCTTTGGAAAGCCGCCCGCCCAATTTAGAAGGCCGGGGCGAAGTCACCATCCGGCAGCTTGTCCGCAACGCCCTCCGAATGCGCCCGGACCGGATTATTCTCGGCGAAGTGCGCGGAGCCGAGGCTTTGGATTTGCTGATGGCCTTGAACACCGGCCACGACGGCTCCCTGTCCACGGTTCACGCCAACGGCCCCCGTGATGCGCTGTCCCGGCTGGAAACCATGACCCTGATGGCCGGAACCGAGCTGCCCCTGCGGGCGGTGCGCGAACAGATTGCGTCTGCCGTGCAGGTGATTGTCCAGCAGGAACGCCTGCCCGATGGCCGCCGTGCCATCACGCGCATCAGCGAGCTGACCGGGTTAGTTGGCGACGTCATTACGATGCAGGACATCTTTGTCCGCTCTGCCACTCTGTCCGAACTGCGCCCCACGGCCCTGTACCCGGCCTGTGCGGCCACGCTCGCCGCCCGTGGCTTCCCGCTCGGGCCGGAGGTTTTCACATGAGCCAGTATTTTCTGCCCGCCATGATTGGCCTGAGCTTTGCGCTGGCTTTCGGGGTGGTGTACGCCGTCGCCGAAAGCCTGAGCCGGGACCGCCGCCGCCTGCGTCAGCGCCTCGCCGTGCTGGCAGGCCCCCCGCCCGAACCCTCCTCCCCGGCGCCCTCGGCAGGCCCCCGCCCGGACATTCTGCCCACCCTGACCGGCTGGCTGCGGGGCCGCGACCGGGAGCGTTCTCTGCGGCTTGCCATGCTCCGTGCCGACCTGCGCCTGCGGCCCGCCGAGTGGCTGACCCTTTGCGGTGCGTCGTCTCTCCTGTCGGCGCTGGCTGGCCTGCTGCTGACGCACGGCCCGCTGGCCGGAGTGGTGCTTGGCCTGCTCGGCCTGCTGGTTCCGCAGGCCATGCTGTCTGCCCGGCAGGCGGCGCGGCGAAACCGCTTTGCCGCGCAGCTTCCCGACGCCCTCCTGCTCCTCGCTTCCGACCTGCGGGCAGGTCATTCGTTCGCACAGGCCCTGGCGACGGCGGCGGAAGAGCTGCCTGCGCCCTTGTCCGAAGAGTTCGCCTGGGCAGGCGGCGAAGCGGCCCTCGGCATCGCCTGGGACACTGCCCTGGGCCGCATGGTGGAGCGTGTTCAGTCCCCCGATTTAGACTTGATTGTCACGGCCATTCTGATACAGCTCCCCGCTGGCGGCAACCTGGCCGAAGTCTTGGACGCCATCGCCGCCACCATCCGCGAGCGCGTCCGGGTGAGCGGCGAGGTCCGCACCCTGACCGCCGAAGGCCGCCTCTCCGCCATTGTCCTCATGGCGCTCGCCCCCGCCCTGGCCCTGCTGTTTTACCTGCGCGACCCCGCCTACTTCCAGCCTCTGCTGGAGCTTCCCCTGGGCCGCCTGCTCCTCGGCGGCGCATTCGCCGGGCAGCTTGTGGGCGCTCTGATTATCCGCCGCATGGTGGCCGTGGAGGTGTAAAATTACCAAAGGAGAAGAAAATTGGGAGTTTATATTGAAGGCAAGTGCCGGGATATGAAAATCCCTGTTCACGCCCTCAACGGAATGCCTGACCATGTGCATCTTGTGGTCAGTCTGCCGCCCCGTCTGGCTCCGGCAGACTTCATGGAGACCATTAAAGGTGCTTCTTCCTACTATATCAACCATTGCCCTGAGCAAGCTTCTCCGCTGTCTCCCCTTCTATATTGGCAGCCGGGCTATGGGATGCTGACGCTGGAGGAGAGGCGCTTGCCAGTAATTATCCGTTATGTGGAGCGGCAAAAGCAGAGGCATGGAGCGGGGCAACTGTCCCAAAAAATGGAGCGGATGACGGATTGGGAGGCAGATTCACGCCGCCCAGAGCAAACTTAATCCTAGCCCCACGAAGTGGGGGTTCCCGGCGTCTGCGCCCGTTAGCCGTGTCCTTTAGGACATGGCTCCTAAATTATCATGCTCTTCACATTAACCTTACTCCTCACCTTCACCGCCGCCGCCCTGCTCGCCGTCGCCCTGCGCGGCCTGCTCGGCGCGGAGCGCGACGCTCTGAAACAACGCTTGGACGACATCGCCCGGCCCACTGCCTCTTCGACCCCCTCGCTGGCCGAGGCGGAACTGGAAGGCGACTGGCGGGAGCGCCTTGTGCGGCCTGTGCGGACGCGGCTGGCCGGGGTGGGGGCGCGGCTGACCCCGGCGGGCACAGCGGCGCGTCTTAAGCAAACGCTGATGCGGGCGGGCGGCCCCTATACCCCGGCAGAGTTTGCGGGCCTGCGCTTGCTGTCTGTCGCGGTCGGGCTGGGACTGGCGGCGGCGTGCTGTCTCTGGGTTCCCGCGCCGGGCGGGCGCGTTGTTCTGCTGCTGCTCGGCGGCGTGATCGGCTTTGCCGTGCCGGACAGCCTGCTGGAACAGGCGGTGCGGCGGCGGCAGGGAGAAATCCGGCGGGCGCTGCCGGATGCCATTGATTTACTTGTGGTCAGCGTGGAAGCGGGGCTGGGACTGGATGCGGCGCTGGCAAAAGTGACGGACAAGATGCCGGGGCCGCTGTCCTCGGAGCTGACCCGTGCCCGGCAGGAGATGGGGCTAGGGCGGACACGGGCGGCGTCGCTGAAAGACATGGCGGCACGGCTGGAAATCGGGGAAGTGAAAACGTTTGTCGCCGCATTGGTGCAGGCGGAGCGGCGGGGGACAAGTCTGGGACGAACGCTGCGGGCACAAAGCGAGTCGGCGCGGGCGGCGCGGGTGCAGCGGGTTCGGGAGCAGGCGGCGCGTCTGCCGGTGACGCTGCTGTTTCCGCTGGTGCTGTTCGTGTTCCCGGCGATCTTTGTGGTGCTGCTCGGCCCCAGTCTGGTGCGGCTGATGCAGGCACTGGGCAAATAAACAGCCCAATAAAAGAGGCAACAAAAAAACGGGAGGCTGTGTGCCTCTCGCCGGGGTTCGTTTTTGCAAACGTAAATATAGTATTGCATACGAGCGGCGCTTTGTCAACAGAGACGCTGCATGGCTTGCGTGCTAATTTCGCCCGACTGTGGCCGCAACAGCCGCTGACGCACAAGCACAGCAGGCAATGATAGGGCCATAGAGCAGCAAATATGGCTTGCTATTGTCTCTCAAATGTGTCAAAATAGCCGCCGTGAATAAGACAAGCAAGACCAAAGAAGTGCGAACACGCGGGGCCAAGCCGCGAGACCCCGATGCCCGCGCCGAGCGGGTCAAAGCCGCCGTGCGCGACCTCGAGCGGATCGGCGCGGCGTTTACCATGACTGATGTGGCCGAGCGGGCGGACATCTCCCGCGCCACGCTCTATCGCTGTGCGGACCTGCGGGCATTGGTCGGTGCGAAAGGCGACGGACCGCGCACTGTGGACGCCGCCAAACTGGACACGCTGACCGCCCGGCATGAGGCCACAAAAGCCAAGCTGCGCGAAGCACGCCGCCGCCTCGCCGAGTCCGAAGCAAGCTGGGACGAAATGCGAACCCGTGCCAAATCCGCCGAAGCTGACCTTGCCGCCGCCCGGCAGCGTCTGGACCTGCTGACTGCCTCGGGGCGCGGGGGCATTGGCGGGGCGCTCGGCCTGGCCGCCGCCCGGCTGACCACCGACGAGCGCCGCCGCGCCCGCCGCCTGCTGGCCCGCGCCCTGCACCCGGACCTGTTCGCGCAGGACCCGGCGGCGTCCGCGCTGGCGACCGAGCTGCTGAAAACCCTGAATGCGCTGGCAGAGTAGAGAGGCAGTGCCCCCGTTTGACAAACCCTCGCGTGCGGCGTACAATGTGGTATGCCTTACGCCACACTCCCCTATGCGACCATCGCCTGCCCGCTGTCCGAGTTCCATATCCAGCACACCGTCATCTGCGGCCAGACCTTCCGCTGGCGGCTGGACGCCGAGGGCTGGTGGAGCTGCCTTCTGCCCCGCACCGATCCCGCCACGGGGGCGCAGCGGCATACGCTGGTGCGGCTCTGGCAGGATGACGACGCGGTGTACTACCAGACCAGTCCCCAGCACTTCGACCTGGCGTTTGTGCGCGACTACTTCCGCCTGGAGATCGACCTGCCCGCGCTGATGCAGCACTTCACGAAGGCCGACCCGCGCCATATCGAAAGCGCCGTCCGCGACTTCGCCGGGCTGCGAGTCATCCGGCAGGACCCCGTGGAGTGCCTGTTCTCGTTTCTGTGTACCTCGGCGTCCCCGCTGTATCGCATTCGGCGCACCATTGCCGCGCTCTGCAAAGAATACGGCGACACCTACCCCGGCGGCCCCGTCGCCGGGCTGGACCATCACGGCTTCCCGCCCGTACATCGCCTGGCCGAGTCGTCGGTCCCGCACCTGATCGGCACCGGCCTCGGCTACCGGGCGCGGTATGTCAAAGAAACCGCCCAGGCCGTCATGGCCGCCGGTGGCCCGCAGTGGCTGCTTGGCCTGCGGGAGCGCCCCTACGCCGAAGCCAAAGCCGCCCTCGTGGCCCTGCCTGGCGTCGGCGAAAAGATCGCCGACTGCGTGTGCCTGTTTTCCCTGGACAAAGACGAAGCCATCCCCGTAGACACCCACGTCCGGCAAATTGCCCAGCGCACCTATTTGAAGGGCACACCCCCGGCCAAATCGCTCACCAAAGTCGGCTACGCCCAGATCGGCGACCACCTCCGCGCCCAGTTCGGCCCGATGGCCGGCTGGGCACAACAATACTTGTTCTTCGAAGATTTATTTCAAAAAGGCGCCTGGGAGTCCTACACGGCGCTGTATCAGCCGCTCGGCGAAGCGACCCGGCCACTCAAGGTAGACCCCCGGAAGTTTTCTTAACCCATCATAGAGCGTAAAAAAGGCAAACATGAGACTGATAGAGTATTTCACCTCTCCAAATACGAAAAGGGCATTGGATCATTATTTGGTCGTTGTTCCGCCAACCTGGAGCGTGGCGCACAAGCTGGACCTTTATAGCTCTGCGAAGATAGCCTTTGAATTAGAGGTATCGGAAACGGCAAAACGCCAAGCCTTCCGCCACGTTTATGACAGTCTGAGGTCATCAGGCTGGCAGGTGTTTCGCAATTCTAGCGGTGTCTGTTGGAGTTCGAATCAAATTTTTGATGCGTTGACCCAAGAATGCCAGTCCTGCTCCCGGCAGTCAGGCTTGACACTAGCGACCTTAACAGAGAAGGACAGTCGTGCCAAGATTGAGCATTGTCTGAAATGCTTAGGCCCAATGAAGCCAACGGCGCGTTATCCGGCGGTGTATCCTTGGATGGCAGTTGCCAGATTTTCACATTTCTTCAACCCACATCTGTTCCCAATTTACGACACAAAATTTATGTGGGAAAAAGTTGCTAATGGCACGTTCAAGACAGATTATGTGGAGTTCTGCCGTCGTCGCGCCTTCAAGCCGACAGAAGATACTGCACAGTTCAACTTGCAATACACTTTCTGGGCGGCGGAGACGATTCAGAATGCCGACGAGGACTGCATGGAAACCTTTGGTGAGTGGTTCGCCGTTCAAGTCAAAGGACTTCCCGACAACGAAAGTATCCTTGAAAACGTGGAGGCGTATTATGCAGCAGCGTTTGAAATGATAGCTATCGGTGCGGCGCACCTGTAAGAGGCTGCCGAGATCGTTCATAAACAAACCACAGGCCGGGACTGAATTCAGCGGCCTCGGCCTGTGGTTTCTGTTCCACAGTAATACTTATTTGGCGGCGGGCGGTGCGGGCGTATTCATCGGCGGCGCAGCAGGGGCCGGAGCAGGCACGGGCGGGGCCGGAGCCGCAGCGGCGGGCGCGGGAATAGTCGTCGTGACCGGGGCGGTCGCGGCAGGGATTGTCAGGCCGTTCAGCGTGTCGGCGAGGCGCAGGCCAGCCAGGGCAATTTGACGGTTGGCAACGGAATGCGCGGCGGCGAGGTAGCCGGGCGGCAGGGTGACGGTGACGAGCGTGCCTTCGCCGGGAGTCATAGGCAGGGCGCTGTTCTGGTACACGGTGGATTTGGCGAGCGCGTTGCTTTCCACCAGCCAGTCGTGGACGGTCTTGTCAGAAAGCTGCGGATAGGTTTTTCGGGCATACGCCGGGGTTTCCAGCGCGGCGGCGTACTTCTGGATGTCCACGGGGTCCAGAGACGCGCCCAGCAAATCATCCCACAGGGAATGCAGCTTGCGCGGGCGAGCCGCCGTCAGCAGGGCATCGCCGGTCACAGAGCCGGGAGCCAGCGTCTCGGCATTGCCGCCCTTGTCGCCTTTGGGAAACAGCGGCGAATAGTAAGAAGTCGCGTGCAGGGGCTGATGCACGTCGCCCACCAAATGCTCCACCCAGCAGAGGGCCACGGCCCGCTCGGCATCGGTCCCGGCGGGGCTGCCCAGCGCAGCGGACTCGGCGACAATCTGCGTCTCAGCATTGGGCCTCACCGGCAGCAGTTCAATCGGGTCAGCGGCGTAGCCGGGGGCGACAATCGGAATATCGCTGTAGTGCCAGATCGGGCGGTCCTCGGGCGTTTTGCGGATGTCATCGGGCCAGGTCGATGCCTTCATAAACGCAAACCGCGCTTTGTCGGTGTACCCGGCAGGCATCTGGCTCATCCAGAGCGCGTAATCGCGGTGCCGCTGAAGCAGGGCATCCACCCGCGCCTTTGTGGCCGGGGTGAGGTTGTCATAAGCGATAGAGGCCACGGTCATGTGCCCGGTTCCGTTCCAGGCGCGGGCGGCGGGCGGGGTCACGGCCAGACCGGCACACAGCAGGGCAGACGCGGCGGCCAGACCCAGAGCGCGGCGAATCCAAAGGCGGGTGTAGTTCATGGCAGTGAGTATACCCGGCGTATCTCGCGTTTTTCGTTAAGAAAACGTTAATTTTCAGCGCCTGAGGCGGCGGGCCAGGGCAGCGTGCGGGCATCCGGCGGCGGCGCGGCGGCAGGCAGCGGCAAATCTTTAAGCGCCTCGGTGGCAGCCTCAATCTCTTCGAAGACCTGCTGATAAATCGAATCGGGGGCGCTCGAAGTCATCGGGTCCAGCGGTTCTGCCCGCCGGAGTGCCAGCAGCGCGGCCCGAAGCGTGGGGTCGGGGCGGCGCGAAGCAATCTCCCCCAGCGCCCTGGCTGCCTCCCAGCAGACAGAGTAGTTTTTGTCCTGAAGTGCTTCTGTTGAATGTCCCTCCGGGACAAAATACAGATAAGCCGACCGTAACTGGCCCCTGCGTCCTATTTTCCTGCGTCCCGCAGGGACATTCAGCCGCAGGCTCCTCAGCCACGGATTTCAATCCGTGGCTCACAATCCGTGGCTCACAATCCGTGGTTTTTTTGTACGTAGCCGAGCAAAAGAGAAAACTGAATGGCTCTGCTCTTTTTGGTCCTAATTCGCTCTTTTTCCTGCGGCGGCTCGGCGGGCTACTTCCAGTTTCCCCAGGGCGAGGGCGGGGCGGCGGGGCGGGCGAAAAAGTAGCCCTGCACGAAGTCCGCGCCTGCCTCGCGCACCCACTCCCATTCTTCCGGGCGCTCGATGCCTTCAGCAATCGTTTTCAAGTTCAGTCCCTGCGCCGTTTCCAGCAGCTTGCGGGCGGCCAAAGCTTTGGCGGGGTCGGTGTCCACGCAGCTCACGAGCGAGCGGTCCAGCTTGACATAATCCGGGCGCAGTTGGAGCAGCACGTCCACCGACGAGTACCCGGAGCCGAAGTCGTCCAGCGCGACCCCAAAGCCGTTTTCCCGGTAATAGCCGACAATGCGCTGCAAGTGCCGCATTTCCGGCAGGCGCTCGCTTTCAATAATCTCAAAGACGATCCGCTCCCGCGCCAGCCCCAGCTCGTCCGCCATCCGCACCGTGCTGTCCAGGCAGCTATAGGGGTCATAAATGGAGTTCGGCGAAAAGTTGATGAAAACCAGGCCCGGCAGCGCGTGTTTTGCCGCGCCGGTCAAAGACGCCCGCCGGGCAGCCAAATCCAGTTGAAACAGCAGATTAGCCCCGCGTGCGACTTCCAGCATCGTGCCCGGCAGCACGGTCTGGTCGTCCAAAGTGGCCCGCATCAGGCACTCATGGCCCAGCAGCGCAGGCGCCGCGCCGTCCGTGCCGCAGTGCAGAATAGGCTGAAACACAGTGGACAGCCGCTGCCCGCGCAGGATCGCCAGCAGCCAGCCCGCCCGGACATGGGCGACCAGATGCGGCAGCGAGCCGACCTCCTCAAAATCGGGCCGCAGGCCGTCGGCCTGAAACGAGGCCCGCGTGTCCCGCTGCTCCGGCGACGACAGCAGGTCCACAATCGGCGACAGCAGCGGGGCCAGGCTGCCCGCCCCGGCGCGGACGCTCAGGACGCCGTCGGCTTCCCGATGCTCCCAGGGCGAGCCGTTCAGGAAATCCAGCACTTTGCCCAGCGTGTAGGTGTGCGGGAACACCAGGCGCAGCGTGCCCGGCCCGCGCAGGGGCTTTGCCAGCACCTCGCAGTGCTGACAGCCCGGCGCTCCGGCGGGGACATCTTCGGCGTTCGGCAGGGTCATGCCGTGGGCCACCCCGCTCAGGGCGGCGGCTTTGGCGGCTTCGGCTCCGGGCGTGTCCGCCAGGCCCATCGGGACCGGCCCGGCATGAGCTACGGCAAGGTCAGCGTTTTTGAGAGGAGTATGTGAGTGGGTCATGGCTGGCTCAGACATGGCGGTGTGCTTTCTTTCCAGAGAACCTTCCGAGAAAACTTTCTTGTGCTGATTTTACCATGTTTTGACGAAATCGCCCCAGTTGTCTTGGCATACATTATCATATTGTATTAACAACTGTTATTTTCGGTATTAATGGTAAAATGAAAAAGCGTGTTCGCTTAAATGAATGCGTTTTAGAAAGCTCATGGACGAAATGTCTGCTTATACTCCTGATTATAGTTCCGATACGCCCGCCCTGCCCGTGGACGCCGCCTTGCTGGACGCGCTTGTGTCCGCCTCAGAAGATCATGTGTATGTGCTGGATGCCGAAGATCAATTTCTCTACGTTTGTGCGGGCGGCGCGGCAGTGCTGGGGGTGGAGCGGTCCCTGTGGCTGAACCGGACCGCCGCCGACCTGAACCTGCCCGCGTTCTTTCAGGATATGCTGAATGCGGGGGTGCGGCGGGTGCGGGCAGGCGACGAGCCGGTACAGGGACAGATTCAGCTTCCGGCACAGGACGGCTGCTCGGAGCGCGAGTTTGATTATGCCCTCCTGCGCCTGCCGGGCGAGGCCGTCGTCTGCACCGCCCGCGATGTCACCGACCGCAATCAGGCGCGGCGCGAGGCGGCAGCGCATCTGGCCGAGCTGACCGCCGCCAATACCCGCCTGGCGGCGCTGGCCGCGACCGACGGCCTGACCGGCCTGCTGAACCACCGCGCCCTGCATGAGCGTCTGGCGGAAGAGTTTCTGCGGGCCAGCCGCCACAGCCAGCCGCTGTCGCTGCTGATGCTGGATTTGGACCATTTCAAGACCATCAACGACACACGCGGCCATCTGGCGGGCGACGACGCCCTGCGGGCGCTGGCCGGGGTGCTGAGTCAGGCGGCGCGGGAAAGCGACATTGTGGCCCGCTGCGGCGGCGAAGAGTTTGTGGTCATCCTGCCCCAGACCGATGCGGACGGGGCACTGCTGCTGGCCGAGCGAATGCGGGCCGCCGTGGAAGCTGCCGACGGGCCGCTGAACTCGGTGACAGTCAGCATCGGCGTCTGTGCGCTCTGCCCGGACCATGCCGACTTTGCCGTGCTGCTGCGCTGCGTGGACGCCGCCCTGTACCGCTCCAAAGCGGCGGGCAGGAACCAGGTGGCCGCTTAAAGCATTCGGTGTGTGTGAAGCAAACTGCCAGTCTCTCATTTATTTTCGTCACGCTGCTCCTTGATATTCTGGGCTTCGGCCTGCTCTTTCCCGTGCTGCCCAAGTTCATCGCTGAACTCTCGCACCACGGGGTCAGCGGCGGGGCGCGGGACTACGGCTGGCTCCTGTCACTGTACGGGGCCATGCAGTTTTTGTTTTCGCCCCTGCTCGGCAGCCTGAGCGACAAATATGGCCGCCGCCCCGTTTTATTGCTGTCGCTGTTTTTTACCGGCGTGGATTATGTGATCATGGCTTTAGCGCCGACGCTGATCTGGCTCTATGTGGGCCGGACGCTGTCGGGGATTACGGGGGCAAGCTTTACCACGGCGAGCGCCTATATTGCCGATGTCAGCCCGCCGGAAAAGCGGGCGCAGAACTTTGGGCTGATTGGCGCGGCCTTCGGCATCGGCTTTGTGCTGGGTCCGGCGCTCGGCGGCGTTCTGGGGGCCTGGGGTCCGCGTGTGCCGTTCTGGGCGGCGGCGGGGCTGGCCTTTCTGAACCTCTTTTACGGCGCGTTCGTGCTGCCGGAGTCGCTGCGGCCCGAGAACCGGCGGGCGTTTGCACTGCGCGAGGCGAACCCGGTGGGGGCACTTGCCGTTCTGGGGCGGTACCCGATTGTCTGGGGGCTGACAGGGACGCTGGCCGCGAGCAGCTTGGCGGGGCAGTGCCTGCAAAGTACATGGGTGCTGTGGGGGACGCTGCGCTTCGGCTGGGACGAGCGGGCGACGGGCTTTTCGCTGGCGGCCTTCGGGGTGATGGCGCTTCTGGTACAAACTATCGGTGCGCGGTTTCTGCTGCCGAAGCTCGGCGAGCGGCGGGCCTTGCTGCTGGGACTTGCCATTGGCGTGTTTGAGTATATCGCTTATGCGCTGGCGACGCAGGGCTGGATGGTGTATGTGATTTTGCTGGCCTCGGGCATTGGCTTTCTGTCCGGGCAGGCGACGCAGGGCCTGCTGTCGCGGCAGGTGGGGGAAGACGAGCAGGGGGCCTTGCAGGGGGCGCTGACCAGCCTGTCCAGCCTCGCGGGCATTGTTGCCCCGCTGCTGGCGACCAACATCTTTAGCGCCGCCACCCGGCACGGCGGCCCGGTCTTCTTCCCCGGAGCGCCGTTCCTCCTGAGCGCCGCGTTGACTCTGATTGCCTTTGTGCTGGCCCGCCGCGCCCTGTCCGGCCAGAAGAGCCTGGTGTACCGCACAGAGTAGCCGCGCCCGTGTTTGGAACTTGCTGTTTGGAACTTCCTGCGCTCCGGGAACGCTCTTGACACACACCAACCCGCAAGGAGAACCCAATGACGCCCATCCAACGCGCCGCCGCTGCCCTGTCCCTGACCTGTGCGTTTGCCGCCCTGTCGCCAATCGCCCATGCCGAAAAGCACCACGACAGCAACACGTTCCACAAACTCGGCAAAGCCATTCAGTATCCGTTTCGCAAAGCCGGGGAAAACACCAGCATCACCGCCCATCGCGCCGCTGGCCAGAAGTCCGTCGTGCATCGCCGCAACGGCGACAAGACCTACCGCTCGGTGGTAACCCCCAATGGCCGCATTCACCGCAAGTACCGGGTCGGCCACAAGCATCCCAAGTACAAAAAGCATCTATAGACGCAGTCAGATTTAAGAAGACAGCCCGGACGCAAAAGGCGTCCGGGCTGTTATTGTTTTACAGGAGCCGGAAGGGGACCCCCTAGCCCCCAATAATGGGGGAACCAGACAAAGCCGAGAAGGCCCCTCCGCTCTTATTCCGGTTCCCCCATTATTGGGGGCTAGGGGGTCCTACCCCGGCCACACCTCCGGCAGCGGCTCCGGGCGCACGCCCGCGCTCTGCATTAGATAGTGCCGCCCCGTCTCCGACGCTTCCAAAAAGCCGTGCATGGCTTCCAGAACGTGATAGGTCAAGTCGCCCGAGGCCCGGTGCGGGCGGTTTTCGGCAATCGCATAGGCCATGTCCGCGACGCCAATCCCGCGTGAGTTCTCGGTGTAGCCGTGCGTCAGCGGCATTTCTTTCCACTCCCCGTCCCGGTACAGCTTCACCACGCCGCCAAAGTAGTTCGGGTCCGGCACCGACAGCGAGCCGAGCGAGCCGTGTATCTCAATCGGCGGCAGGTTGCCCGCCCACGTATCAAACGACGTGATGATGGTCCCGACCGCCCCTGAAGTGAAGTCTATTACGCCAGCGATATGCGTGGGTGTTTCCACCATAATCGTCTGCCCGGACAGGGGCTGACTGGTAATCTGGCGCTCCGGGAACGACATCTGCGCGGAGCCGGTGACGCGGCGAATGGGGCCAATCAGGGAAATCAAGGCGGTGAGGTAATACGGCCCCATATCAAACATCGGGCCGCCGCCGGGCTTGTAGTAAAAGATCGGGTTGGGGTGCCAGGCTTCGACGCCGCGAGACAGCATAAACGCCGTCGCGGCGACGGGGCGGCCAATCGCCCCGTCATCAATTAGCGTGCGGCAGGTTTGCAGAGCCGCCCCCAGAAATGTATCGGGAGCGCCGCCAATCCGCAGGCCCTTGTCGGAGGCCATTTGCAGCAGGGCGCGGCCCTGTTCACGGGTCAGGGACAGCGGCTTTTCCACATAAACGTGCTTGCCTGCGTTGAGCGCCGCCAAACAGACTTCGTAGTGCGCGGCAGGAACAGTCAGATTAATAACGATCTGAATGTCCGGGTCCGCGAGAAGCTGCTCCGGCGTCAGCGCTTGCGGGATGCCATGCTCGGCGGCTTTGGCTTCAGCGCGGGACAACTCCAAATCCGCACAGGCCGTGATGTTCAGCACGTCCATCCGCTTCGCGGTCTCAAAATAGATATTGCTGATATTGCCGCAGCCGATCACGCCGACGCTGGCAGGGGGCACAGAGGTCATCGCAGGGTCCAATCTTGGGGCTTGAGTATACTGTTGCCATTCACCGCCCCGCCCCCGATCTCCTGCCCGGCGGCTATTTTTTCTGCGGTTGTGGGGGCGGCGCCGTCAGCGTTACCATCAGGGGCGTTGCCCGCCCCGCCCGCGTGACCACCAGTGGCAGGGGGGATTGGATGACCAGATGCGTCTCTTGATCCAGCGACGCCGAGCCGACGGGGACGCCGCCAAGTGTGGTGATTTTGTCCCCGGCCCGCAGCCCCGCTTGGTCCGCCGGGGAGCCGGGCAGAACGTCCACGATCTCCCAGTCTCCTCCGGTAGGCCGCTGCATCGTCAGGCCATACAGGGCATCGCGGGGCGCGGTCAGGTTGTTAAGTGGAACCCAGGAAAGCGTCTGCACTTGCCCATCCCGCCGCCGCGCAAGCGACACTGACCGGCCCGCCAGACCCCGCGTCAGAGCGTCAACCTGCGCTTCCGGCAGGCCATGGACAGCCACGCCGCTGACTGTTTCAATCGCGTCGCCGACCCGCAATCCGGCTTGGAGCGCGGGCGACCCTGCTCGCAATGTTTTGACCAGCCAGTTTTTTTGGGCGTCCTGTCTCACTTTCACCCCGGACCAGCCCTGTGTGTAGCGTCCCCCGGCGGTGGACAGCGCAAGCGTCAGCTCCCGGTTCGGCCCGTCCAGCGTCATTTGGTATCCCGCCAGAATGTCCATCCCGAGCGAGGCAGATGCCGCGTCCTGCTCGGTTGCCAGGAGGACGTTTGGAACTCGCAGAGCGCCTAGTGTTATTTCCGGCAGACTTATTTGCGGGAGTTCGTACCACCCTTCAATCCGGCCACTGAATGTGTAAGCCCGTGCCGAAGGATGCAGCTTTTGGGCAGCGGCGCGGTGGATTTGTGTTGAGTCGCTGCCTGTATCCAAAATGAGAGTGTCGTTCACGCCAGGGGCAAGCGTGGCTTGAACTGTTCCAAGAGCAGCCCCGTTCACGGTCAGCGGCAAAGTGACTGCCCCCGGAACGCGCAGCGGCGGGTGGGCATAGCTGTAGACGGTCAGCGTTTTGGCCGCAAAGTCAAAGCGCGTCGTGACCGGGGCAAGTAGCCCCAGACCTACGATACCGGCCACACGCACACCCCGAAAAGCATCCGGGATAAAACTCAGGTCGACCGCACGCGCCTCAGTGATGTTAAACGTGATGGAATTATCCGTATCCCTGCCCTGGAACGCCGCAGACTGAATTACAACCGGGGCATCGACATAGCCATTCTGTTTGCTCGTCAGTGCTGGTGTTTTGAGGCCAAGCGTTCTGACGGCCCAGAGGTCCAATAGAAGCGGAGAGGTCGCGCCGGTGTCCACAATAAATGCCAGCGGCGGCTTGCCGTTGATGCTGACCTGAATGATGGGAGACCGGCAGGCAACGGGGTCGTATTGAAGGGGGATAACTCGCGCCTGCGTCTCGTCCAGAGCGGCGATGCTGGCAGTTTTCCACTCAACCACAGGAATGGTGACGCGCACAAGGCCCGGCCCCACCAGCTCCCAGGTTCCCGGCTTTATTTCCTGGAATGCGCCCATTGCATAAATGGCCTGTTCATCTTTTTGGATGGACGCACCGGAAAAGATGTCGCCGGTATGTGTCTGCATTCGGGCCAGAATATCGGCGGTTTTGAGACGCGAGTTGCCCGTAATCGTGATCGATTGGATACGGCGCTCCACAAGGGGAATGGTGACAACGCCCGTCGTCGGCTCAATACTCAGGGCCGTACCAACATCAAACAAGTAGCCCTGCTTGGCGACGTAGCCCGTTTGCAGGTCGAACAGCGAAACTAAATCCCGCTGAAATGCGTTCACGTCCAGCACCTGACCGATTTTAACAGTCATCTGAGACAGCAGTTGGGAGGCGGGAACCGAGGGCTGTTTATCGGGGGTATCGGCGACAAACTTGATGGCGGTGACGATGGGGTATTCGGTGACGGTGAAGGACAAATCGACCCCGCCCGCCGGGTCCGGCATCGCAGTTTCGGCGACTGCCCCACTAAAGAAACCGAGGGCCTGCACGGCGGCCCGGTCCTTTTCAGCAGCCTGCGGATTATAAGCCTCGCCGACTTTCTCGGTCAGCGCCGCCCGAATATCGGTTTCCGAGACATTCTTGCTGCCGAGAATCACAATCCGGGTGATTTTGCCGATGGGGGCAGGCGGGACAGGAGCGGCAGAGACGGAGGCAGGAACAAGGCTGCAAACAAACGCAATCAGCAGGCAGGGTTTAGAACAGTGCATAAGGCATACTTCACCGCGCCCTGTTCTTTTTCCTGCCCACACTCATTTATGGCATATCGGCAGACAGCCCGACGGCGGCGCGGTGCTGGGCCAGCACGTCGGCGGGGATTTGCTTCATAAAGTAGCCGTTGGCGATGGTCAAAATCGCCACGTCATCCAGCATCCCGATGACGGGGATAAAGTTGGGAAGGTTCAGCGGGCTGACCACAAAGCCCGTGGCCGCCAGAAGCGCGGTTTTGGCCGTTTTGGGCACACGCGGGTCCGCAAGCAGGGCGCGGTACAGAGCCGCGTATTTGGGGGAGGCTTTAGCGAGTTTGCCGACGGCTTTGAGGCCGCCGCCGCGCTGAATGAAGCGACCGGCATTCCAGATGCCTTTGATATAGTTCATGCCAATTATCTACCCCGGCAGGCAGGCAGGGCAAACGCGGCGGGGTTAGGCGTCTGGAGTGTCTTCGGCGAGAAGGTTTTGGGAACCGTGGAGGAGGCGCAGCAGAAAGATTACGGTTTCGGCCTCCTCCGGCGAGTCGGCGGGGTCAGGTGGCAGAAGGGTAAACAGAATGCGAACCGGAACGCCCCGGCGGCGCGTTGGGCCATAGTACAAAAGGCGGCGGACTTCACGGTGGAAGTAATCCGAAGCATCATTATCCCGCGCATGAGACAGCGGGCCGGGAAACTCGGTGAGTTCATCGACTACTTGACGCAAGCCCATATCCCAACGTTCGGCCCGGTCCGGGTCCAGACGGTTTTGGAACAAATTGAGCTTGTCCAAATCATCATCGGCCCGGTCGCTGTAGAGAACGACAAACTTTGTCTGCCTCTCCTCGGGAAAGCTGCTCATATCAGACCCAGCCGTTCCGCTTCTGCAATTTTTTCTGGCGGCAGAGTGGCGAGAATAGCATCTCCTTGTTCTTCCAGCTCTTCGTGTGTCAGGTGCGTCAAGCCGGAATAACCATACTTCTGGCGCATTCGCTCTCTTGACTCAGCCTGAGTGTACTTTGGGCCGTCGAGCATGGCCTGCATTTCGGCGCGGCCTTTGGCCTGCTGCTCGCGGCGAGTAATTATTTCCTGAGTGGCAGAAGCCACAAAAGCTGCAAAGTCTTCTTCCGGGGCGGCCACGGCTTGAAAGCGGGCCTGCACTTTTTCATCAATGGTGATAGTAAGCATAGCTGGATTATACCATCTCTCGGAGGGCCATGTGCTATAATAGCCCCATGACACCCCTGCTTTTGCATAACACGCTCACGCGCACCAAAGAGCCGTTCACGCCCGAAGATGGAAACACGGTGCGGCTCTACTGCTGCGGCCCCACGGTTTACAACTATGCCCATATCGGCAACCTGCGGACGTATATCTTTGAAGACCTCCTGCACCGGGCGCTTCAGATGCACGGCTGGGGCGTGGACCATGTGATGAATATCACCGATGTCGGGCACATGACCTCGGACTCGGACTCGGGTGAGGACAAGATGGCAAAGGCCGCCGAGCGTGAACAGCAGTCCCCGTGGGAGCTTGCCAAAAAGTACGAAGCGGCGTTTTTTGCCGATTCGGCCAAGCTCAACATTATCCGGCCTAATGTCGCCCCCCGTGCGACCGAGCATATCCCCGAGATGATCGCGCTGATTGAAGAATTGCAGCTTAAAGGCTACACGTATGAGACCGGCGAAGGCATCTATTTTGACACCGCCAAAGATGCCGACTACGGCAAGCTGGCCGGGCTGGACCTCGCCGCGCAGAAGGCCGGGGCGCGGGAAGAGGTCAATGTGGACCCTGGCAAGCGCCACCCCGCCGACTTCATTTTGTGGTTCACCAACAAGCCCTCCCATGTGATGCACTGGCCGTCGCCCTGGGGCGTCGGCTACCCCGGCTGGCATATCGAATGCTCGGCCATGAGCATGAAGTATCTGGGCGAGACGCTGGACATCCACTGCGGCGGCATCGACCATATCCCGGTGCATAACACCAACGAGATCGCCCAAAGCGAGTGCGCCACGGGCCACCCCTTCGCCCGGTTCTGGCTGCACGGCGCGTTTCTGACCGTGCAGGGCGGCAAGATGTCCAAGTCGGCGGGGGACTTTCTGACCGTGCAGCGGCTGATCGATCTCGGTTTTGACCCGCTGGCGTACCGCTACCTGTGCCTGACCGCGCATTACCGCTCGGAACTCGCCCTGAACGTCTCGACGTGGGAGTCGCTGCACGCGGCGACCAAAGCGCTGGGCAAAGTCTATGAGCTGAAATCGCGTCTCGGCGAAGACGACGGCCTGAGCGACGCCGATTATGCCGCCGCCAAGCAGAAGGTTTTTGACGCCATCTCGGACGACCTGAACCTGCCCCGCGCTGTGGCCGAGCTGCACAAAGCCGGTTCCTACCGGCTGTGGCGCGAGTTTGATTCGGTGCTGGGCTTAGATATTGAAGCCCGCTCCCGCGCCGCCGTCCTGACCCCGGAAACCGACGAAGACCTGCTGCCCGCCGCGATTGTGACCCTGAAAAATCAGCGGGACGACGCCCGCCGCGCCAAAGACTTCGCCCGCTCCGATGCCCTGCGGGCCGAGATTGAGGCTGAAGGCTACACCGTCGGCGACTCGCCGCAAGGCACGGTGGTCAAAAAGAAGCTGCTATAACCTACCTTCCTTGTTCCTTCGTCACAGGGTCCTTCCTAAAGGAAGGATTAAGATATAAGGATTAGGCCGAGGCGTAGGGGCGGGGTCCCCCCGCCCTCCTGTTCTTTCCGTATCCTTTCTTTAGGAAGGACCCCAGCGAAGTGAAGAATGAATGAAGCGGGGAAGGCAGGTCTCCGGGTACACTCTCCCTGTGCCCCGGCCAGGTTAGAAACAAGCTGACATCAGGTGTCTCTGCCGCCCCTTCCACACGCGGTTGAGCGATGCTATCTGAACGCTTGTCTTTCACATCGGCCCGGCTTCGGGGCCAATTTTACAGGAAGCTATGAGCGACTTTATTCACGATCTCGCCGCGCACATTCGCCACAGCTCGCCTCTTGCAATTGCCGTGTTTGCGCTCTTCTGGGTGGGTCTGGTGCGGGCGGCGCGGCGAAGCGTGGGAGCGCGATGGACGGCCAAGTTGCCCGTAAAATCAGCCATGAACGATTTGATTATTAAAGACACGCACCGGGGACTGTGGTACGAAGACGGGGTGCTGACGCGGGTGCTGGAAGCGGGGCGCTACGAACTGCCGCGCCCGCGCCTGTTCGGACGGACACCCAGCGTCGAAGTGGTGCTGGTGGATATGCGCGAGCGGGACTTGACCATCAAGGGCCAGGAGATTTTGACGGCGGACAAGGTCGCTATCCGCGTCTCTATCATCGTACAGTTCCGTGTCACCGACCCCCGCGCCGCGCTGCATGAAGTCGAAAAGTACGAAGACCGGCTCTACAGCGATGTGCAATTAGCCGCCCGCCGCTCGCTGGCGTCGATGCCGCTGGAAGAGATTTTGACCAATCGCAATCAGCTCTCGGAGGACATCCTGCGGGACGTTAAAGAGATAGCAGCGACTTACGGCGTGGCGATTTTCCGCGCCGATGTCAAAGATTTGATCTTTCCCGGCAACTTGCAGGAGATTATGAACAAGGTGCTGGCCGCCGAGCGTATGAGCGAGGCGCAGCTTGTGGAGGCCCGCACCAAAGCCGATGTGCAGCGCATTGAAGCGCAGGCCAAGCTCGAAAGCCAGCGCCTTCAGGCGGAGTCCATCGCCGAGGCCCAGCGTCTGTCGGCGACCGTGGAAGCCGAAACTCAGCGCACCCGCACACAGTCCGAAGTGGATGCCCTGCGTGCCCAGGGCAAGGCCGCGCACGAATATACCACGCACCCCGCCCTGCTGCGCCTGCGGGAGCTGGAAACCCTGCGGGAGCTGGCAAAATCGGCGCAGGCGCGTATCTATATTGGCTTCGACAAGCATGGTCGGCCTGCGGATGACGGGGAGTAAATAGAGAGGCCAAAAGACGAGGGGTTAAAACCCCTCGCTAGGAGGCGAGGACGCCGGGAAGCCAAAGATACAAAAGCACCAGGTTGTATTTGTCGTCCTATTGTCCGCCCGGCGCGAAGCGCCTTCCAGCGAGGGGTTTTAACCCCTCGTCTTTTGGCTCTTTTGATTCAGGGGCAGCCAGACCCCAAACAAGAAAAGCCCCCGGCCTGATGGCCGGGGGCTTTTTATGCAAACTCTAATAAGCGCCGTGCCCGGTCAAAACGGCGGGGACAGTGCGGGCCAGCAAAATCAAATTCATTGCAAACGACTGCCGCTCGATATACTCCAAGTCCAAAGCAATGGACTCCTCAAACGAAAGGTTTGCTCGTCCCGACACTTGCCACAGACCCGTCAGGCCCGGCGTGACGGCCAGGCGGCCCCGCTGCATGGGGGTATAGAGGGCGACTTCGCGGGGGATTGCCGGGCGGGGGCCGACCAGAGACATTTCGCCGCGCAGAACGTTCAAAAGCTGCGGGAACTCGTCCAGCGAGCCGCGCCGCAGAACGCGCCCGACACGAGTGATACGCGGGTCCTCACGCATCTTGAAGACCGGGCCGGACCGCTCGTTTTCGGCCAGCAGCAGCTCCAGCCGATGCTCGGCGTCGGTATACATCGAGCGGAACTTGTAAACCGGAAACTCGCGGCCATCTAAGCCGACCCGCTTCTGGACAAACAGCACCGGGCCGGGGCTGCCGAGCTTAATCAGCAGCGCAATCAGCGCCAGCACCGGGAACAGGAACAGCAGGACAGACAGCGACACCGTCACATCCAGCAGGCGGCGCAGGCCCGCATCCACCCGGTGCGTGCGCTTGCGCGGGAGGACATACCGCTGCCCTTGCGTGGTGGGGGCCAGCGAAGAAGCTGTGTTCGATACGGATGTCGAGATTGGAATGCTCATAGACGTCTGCCTCAGCGGAAAGCGAGAGTAAAATTTCGCGTCCCTTTCTGGTATTTATCTAGTGCATATTCTGTGCCAACCGGCGTTGTTTCCCGAAGTGCTGACTGTGTTCTTTGAGATTTTCGCTGTTTTAACCCGCAGTGTTACGAGTTTTCCGCAGGGGAACTTTCTTTTTGCAGCCCGTCCGCATAGATGCCCGGCCAGGAGCCTTCGATTGCCCGTGCGCCGACCGCTTTTTCATAGAACGCCACCGGTCCCGCCGCCCCGATGATGCCATACGCATAGCCCAGATCGTGCAGGCCCCACAGGGCCTCGACAAGCAGTGCCCGGCCAATGCCCCGTCCCCGCACCGCCGGGTCCACGCCGGTCGGCCCGAAGAATGCCTTGCGCGTGGCATCATAGGCCGCAAAGCCGACAATCCGCCCGCCTTCCAGCGCCAGAAAACAGGGAAGCGGCTGCCGCCCAAACGTACTGCCCACTTCATCGGCCCAGCTTTGGGCGAAGTGCCGACAGACAAACTCAGACACACGGGTCCGCTCAAACGGATTGGCGCGGCGGATCACGATTCCCGCGTCGCGCACGCGGGCCGCGCCGTCTGCACGCGGCGGCAGGGAATAGAGGGGGACAAGGAGGTCAACAGGCATGGGGGTCAGTTCGGCAGGGGGGCAGGGATTTCCTGCACCGACACAAGGCATTCAAAAAGAAACAGCGTGGCTGTACGCACTGTGCCTTGCGGCAAAAGTGCGAAACACCACGCTGTTTCTGCTAATCCTAAAGAGTGTCGCCCGAAGGCGAAACGCTCACGAGTAGACTTCTGGGGTGGGCAGATGGCAAAGGCAGCCATTCATGACCTGCGCGTGACTAATCACCCGTAGGCTGAGCCGTCCCGAAGGTTAAAACAAACTAACCTTCGCCACCGCCCTGTAAACTATGATCCAATATCTGATACCTCCTTCGTTTTGAGATACTCTACTATACCACGTTTTGCGCGTTTGTGTTCCTATTTTTGGCTTGTGTTCCGGGTTATTTTTCGGCGGCTTTTGCCCGCGCCCACGCAGGCAGGAAGGGCACAAAGAAAACAGCCAGCAGCGTGAACCCGAAGCCGAACCAGAGGGCGGAAAACCAGCCGTGCGCGACCGTGTAGCCGTGCGCCGGGCCGAAATAATCATACAGGGCGCTGCCGAACTTGTCGCACAGCACCAAACTCAGCGCTAAAGCCGCCTGCATCAGGCCGTAGACCGTCCCTTCCACCTTCGGCGGGCAGGCGCGGGCGGCCAGCGTGTTCAGGCAGACCGCGAGAAAGATCGCCAGAAAGCTCCACACGAACCAGGCCGTCTTGGCAGACGGTGCATCGTGCATCGTCATCGCCGCCAGATAAATGCCGCAGTCGGCGGCAATCGCCCCCCAGACCAGCGCCGCCGGAGGCAGGCGGCGGGAGAACGCCCCGAACGCAATCAGCCCGGCAATCGATCCCGCCGCCATCCAGCTATCCAGCCGCCCGATAAAGCCTTTGGACAGGTGCAGCACATCGGTTTCGTAGTACACCGCCGCCGTCAGCAGCAGGGGCGTCACATAGAGGTAAAACAAAAACCCCACCATCGGCCACATTCCCGGCGTCCGGGCTGCCGCCCGCAGAGCTTGTGTCGTTTCGTCCCGCTCCCGCCGCCGCGCCGCGTCGCTGCCCTCCGCCTCGCGGCGGGCGGCCCGGCGGTCGTCCAGCAGAAAGGTCAGCGGCAGCAGGGCCAGCGACAGCAGGGCAGCGACCAAGAATGTATGGTGGTACGACCAGTGCTGCGTCACCTGTCCGTCCAGCCGCGCCGTGTAGGCAAGGCTCATGACCAGCGGCGTGAACTGCGCCAGCGTCTGCAAAATCCCAAACGTTCCCGAGCGGTTGCCGACCGAGACCATGACGGCGTTGATCAAAACGCCCGACAGCGCCCCGCCGGACCCCGCCACAATCAGGAGGCAGGCCACCGTCGCATAGGGGTACTGATGCAGACCCATCAGCCCCGCGTAGCCAAGCGCCTGCACCCCCGCCGCCAGCGCAAAATACCCGCGCCGATGCCAGCTCCACAGCGGAAACAGGTCCGACAGGCCCCCCATAAACGGCTGCAAGTAAGCGGGCAGATTAATTAGCAGTGCCAGCGTGCCGACGCCGCTGGCGCTCAGATGAAGCTGCTCTTTGTACAAAAAAAGCTGCTTGTTGAGCGTGATTGCCCCCAGCACGCCGCCCAGCGCGGCAGTCAGAACAATCAGCAGGGCTGTGCGCCAGAGGCCGTCGGCCCGAAGTGTATCCAGGGGCAGACGGGGGCGAGTCAGGGCCGGGGAAAGGGAAGGGGTTGCCATAGGTGCGGGACGCTTTCTTGCGGCGTTTGCCCACGGCATCGGAGGCTGACAAATAAATTATGACCGGCGGCGGCTCAGTCTGTCAAGGCCGGGACGGCAAAAACGGCAGCCGCAGGCCGGGCAGGGGCCGGAAGCCGACCGTCAGCACCAGAAAGGCCGCCCCGCGCCCGTCCACGAACACGTCTCCCTCCCGCGATGATCGCCGCCCGCGCCGGTCTCCAAAAAAGATGATGCCCGGCGCATCCGTCCAATGCTCCGCGTCCCGGTGAACCGTCCGGTCAAACGCCGCGTCCAGATCGTTCGTCCCTTCCACCACGGCGGCCAGCTCCAGATCGCGGGGGAGCGGCACAAAGCCGCCCGCAAACTCGCCGCTCGCCATGCGCCCCGGCAGGTGGGGGTCTAAATGGTGGTAGATGGTAATCAATTCAGCTTGCACTTTGCTGTCTGTTCAAAAGCCACTGCTGCACTCTGTTCACGACAGCTATGCCTATGCCCACGACAAGCAAACAAACCCAAAAGATGAGCGCAATCCAGGTAATAATGGGGCGTTGGCTGCTCAAAAGAACAGAAAGCCCCCAGACAAAAAACATCAGACGGGGCGATATTTTCAGCCATGCGCCCGGCGTGAAGTCCTTGCTGTCCCTATTTGCGGGCGTATGAACTTTGCCTGTAACAGCAGAGGCCGCACGGGCATACAGAAGTGTGCCAGCCTCCCTAAGAAAGCCCACAAGCGAAATACCAATCCCAAGCACCAAGAATCCCAGCACCACTTTAGCCAGCATCGGTGACTTTGTATGAAGCCAGCTTATCACAAAGACGGCGAACAGGTAGTTCCAGGCCGACTTCGCCCAGGATGGCAGCCGGAACTCCGCCAGCACTTCGGGAACGGACAGGACGAACAGCAAGCGCGGGCGGGGTGTGCCACAACGCGGGGGCCGGTCGGCGGCGGGGGCCAAACCGTGTCGTCCGGGATTTCCGCTGACACTGTGCTGTCGTCGCTGTCTGGGTTCACGTCGTCCTCCGCCTTTCAGAGTTCATTTGGCTCCGTCAGCAGCCGTGCCCGCTTGTCCTGATACCGCTGCTTTGCTTCCCGGTACTGGCCTGCTTTGGAATAAGAACTGATGCTGGAGCCAATGCCCGCTAGGATAAAGAGAACGCCGAAGAATGGAAAGACTGAGGCGATGCCGGGCGCTCCGGCGGCGGACGCGCCGGAAGTGATGGTAAATGCCAGGATTGTCCAGAACACGCCGAACCCGGCGATAATCAGGCCGCCGAACAGGCTGCCCCCCTCGCTGGGAAGTGAACGGGAGCCGTACCGGCCTGTGACCATATACTGCTCCCGCTCCATTGCCCACTCCCGGTCGAGCTGCGCCACGGCGTTCTGCCGCTGAATCTGGGCAATCTGGCGGGCGGTCTGGCTGTCTGCCGCCGGGGTGGGCGACTCCCCGGCGGCCAGCGTCTTCGCTTTGGCCTGCTCAAACTCGTCGCGGGTCAGCGTCCCGTGCGCGTACAGCTCTTCAATTTTTTGCAGCTCATCGGCAATACTCATTGGCTTGCTCCTCTTTGAAAGAAAGACACGGCAAGGCCGGAAAAGTTGCACCGTCAGCCCTAATGCGCCAGAAAGTACCGAACATTGGTGACAATCACGTCGCGCCGGTTGCGGAGTGCAAGCTTCAGCAGCGGCGCGGCCTGATTGTGGAGAATCGCGTGCCAGGCTTTTTGAGAGACCAATTCGGGCAAAACAATGGTCACAATGTCGTCCGTGCGCTCTTTCTGGACCGCGTCAATATAGCGCAGCAGCGGTCCGACGAGCGAGCGGAACGGCGATTCCATGATCACCAGCGGCACATCGGGGACGAATTTGTTCCAGTCCTGCTTGAGCTTTTGCGTGCTGGACGGGTCAGTCTCGATATAAACGCCGCGCACGTCCTCCGAAGTCAGGCGGGCATAGCGCAAGGCATCCAGTACGCCCCGATGCACACGCGGGACCAGAACCAGCACCGTGTTGTGCATCAGCGGCGGCTCGACTTCCGGCTGCAACTCTTCGGCCATCGCTTTGTAGTGCCAGTTCACCCGCAGAAAGAACAGTACCATCAGGGGCACCAGAATAATCACCAGCCAGGCCCCGTAGCGTGGGTACAGCGCCCCGAAGTGGAAGTACGGGGAAATCTCGCCGCCGTCCGCAAACTTGGACACCGCAATAATGCCCGTCACCACCCCCGTTGCCAGTGCCCCCAGGCCATTGAAGAACAGCGATGCCTGCCAGCCCGGCTCGCGGGTCCGCAGCCAGCGCAGGACCATCCCAATCTGGGCCAGCGTGAACGACGTAAACACGCCAATCGCATACAGCGACAGCAGAGCGTCTACGATGCCCTTGAAAATCACAATCAGCACAATCGCCGCCACGGCCAGCAGCAGAATGCCGTTGGAATAAGAAAGCCGGTCGCCAATGTTGGCAAGCTGCCGGGGCAGATAGCTGTCTTTGGCGAGCATTGACGCCAGTTGTGGAAATCCTGCAAACGCGGCATTCGCGGCAATCACCAGAATCATGGCCGTCGCATACTGCACCACATAAAACATCCAGTGCCACGAAGGGGGCCAGGACAGGTCCGCGACCTGCCCCACCACGCTCTGATAATCATTCTGGCTGGCGTCCAAATGGGCATGAATGCCGAAACGGACGGCCAGATAGGTCAGCCCGGCAAACATGGCAATGGACAGCCCGCCCATCCACACCGTCGTCAGCGCGGCATTTTTGGCGTGCGGCTCGGCAAACAGCGGCGTCGTGTTGGAAATCGCCTCCACCCCCGTCAGCGCCGAACACCCCTGCGCGAACGCCCGCATAATTAAATAATAGCCGACCGTGGACAATCCCGCTTTGGAGGCCGCGTAGCTTTCGCCCAGCCGCTGCGCTTCGGAGACGTGCGGCGTGTGCAGGGCCAGGCTGATTATCCCGGCGGCCACCGTTGCCAGCACCGAAAAGATAAACAGATACGACGGCCCGGCAAAGGCCCAGCCCGCTTCTTTGACCCCGCGCAGATTGAGCATCGTCACAATCAGGACGCCGACGATGCACAGGGCCACCAGATGCGGGTGCAGGGCCGGAGCCGCCGTGATAATCGCCGCTACCCCCGCCGACACCGACACGGCAACCGTCAGGACGTAGTCAATCAGAAGCGATGCCCCCGCGACCAGCGCGGGCACGGGTCCCAGATTGTCCCGCGAGACCGGGTACGCCCCGCCGCCTTCGGGGTACGCAAAAATCACCTGCCGGTACGACTGCACCACAATCGCCAGCAGCAGGGCGATCCCGATGGCAATCGGCAGCGCAAAATGCAGGTTCGCCGTCACCAGCGCCGTGCCCAGCAGCACCGACAAAATTGCTTCGGTCGCATAGGCATTCGACGACAGCGCATCCGACGAGAAAATCGGCAGGGCCAGAAACACAGGCAGCTTTTGATGCCCCGCACCGGTAGTCGGCAGGGCGCGTCCAAACACCAGGTGCCGCAGCCGCCCGAGGGCGCTGTCATACTTGTGGGGTGCGGGCAGCGGGGTCGGGCCGCCAGGAGGATTGGGTGTCAGGGGTGGTGTCGCCATCGGGGTCTCTTTCGTATCTGCGAGGAAGATTGGAATGGCCTATTGTACCCCACCGGCGTTACGTGCGGGCGTGGTACAATACCACTATGCCCCTTTACGAATACACCTGCACGCACTGCCGCAAACGCTTCACCGTTTTGGTGGGCATGACGGCGGCGGCAGACTCCACCCTCTGCCCCCACTGCGGCGGCAATCAGGCCGAGAAGCGCGTCACCCGCTTCGCCCGAGGCCGCAGTGACGACGCCCTGATGGACGACCTCTCGGACCCCGACAAACTCGGGGACAGCGACGACCCCAAAGCCATGCGCCGGTGGGCCAAAGAGATGGGCCGCGAAATGGGCGAGGATTTGGGCGATGACTTCGACGAATACCTGGACGCCGCCGAAAGCGGCGACATGGACGAGGACGGCCTGGATTAACTCCGGGACACAGGAGAACACACTGATGCTGCCAAAATTGCCGCTGTGCCTTGCCGCTATTTGCCTTGCTGCCGCCTTGCTGAGCGCCGGGCCGACACTCGCCCAATCCGCGCCCGCCGCCCCCCAGACCATCGTGCTTCAGCACGTTGTCCCTGCTGAGCTTTTGAAGTCCCTGCACTGGGACAACGCCAAAGAGCTTCCGGCGGGCGTCTCGCAAATCACCGCCCAGCCCACTACCAATGCGCTCACCGTCGTTGCCACGCCCGACGGCTTTGCCCAGGTGCAGGAAATTGTCGCCCTCGCCGATGTCGCGCCCCGGCAGGTGAAAATCGAGTTTGCACTCGCCGTCCTGACCGATGCTCAGCTCAAAAGCTCCGGCATCCGCTTTGACCCGGCGGCCATTCCTGCCCCCGCGCACCCGAAGGCAACCCCGACCGGCTATGCGCCCGCCGCTGCCACCGCCGCGTTTCTGCGGAAGATGCACACGCGAGGCGTGCCGGTTCAGTCCATGACGATGACGACGACCAGCAATGTAGACGGCTCCGCCACCTTTACCGGCGGCACGGCCCTGCCGCAGCTTGAGGGTGTGACATTTGCCGCCACCCCTCGCGTTGGCGACGACGGCGCAGTCACCCTGCTGCTGCATCCCCAGGCCCTCGGACACGCCGCTGGCAATGCCCCCCGCTCGGGAACGGCGGTTGCCACCCTGGAAGAAGCGCGGCTGATGCGGACCGTTCAAGCCGGGCAGACCGTGGTGCTGACGCCGCTCTTCGCGGACATGGCCCAGCCGAACAAGCGGTTTGTGCTGTTCGTGACCCCCACCGTGCTGCCCCAGTAGGGGCGCGATTTATCGCGCCTTCCTATCCTATTCTGCTCCGGCTATTCTGCTCCGGCTCCCCCAGAGTTGGGGGCGGGGGGGCCTATTCCTTGTCATGCAGCCCCCCAAACTCCAGCCCCGCCAGCGCCCCGTACAGCAGCGACCACAGCCGGGCGACTGACTCCAGATGGTAGCCGCCCCCGCCCAGCGCAATCGTCGGACGCCCCAATTCAATCACCGCCTCCGCTTGTCCCAGCCAGCCGCGTGACGTCAAACACAAGTGCGCCAGCGGGTCCAAAAAGTGGGCGTCCGCACCGACCTGCAAAATGATAATCTCCGGGTCAAACGCCTTCAGCCGGGGCAGAAACGCGGCGTCAAACGCCGCCCCCGCTTCGGCGTCCCCCGTGCCCGCCGCGAGAGGCAGGTTCAAATTGAACCCAAGCCCCGGCCCCACGCCCACCTCCCCGGCAAACCCGGACTTGCGCGGGTACAGCGTTTCCGGTGACTCATGCACCGACAGAGTCAGCACACGCGGGTCATCATAGAAAAACGCCTGCGTTCCATCGCCGTGGTGGGCATCGATGTCTATCACGGCGACGCGCTTCACGCCCCGGTCCAATAAATAGCAGGCCACGAGCGGAATATCGGCGACGGTGCAGAACCCCGCCGCCCGCTCAGGCCGCGCATGATGCAGCCCGCCCGACGTATTAAACGCCGCATCGTACCCGCCGTTCAGCACCAATTTGGCACAATCCAGCGACGCCCCCGCGTACAGCAGTGACGCTTCCCACATCCCCGCAAACGGCGGGTTGTCCGGCGAGCCGAACCCGAACTGTGCCCGGTGGGGGATGTGTTCGCCCACGCTGAGGGCATAGAGGGCGTCCAGATACTCCGGCGTATGCACGCGCAGCAGATCGGCGCGTGTGGCCGGGGTGGGGGCCAGGAGGTCGGAGCCGGGGCTTTCAAACGCGCCGAGGCGTTCCAGCAGGCGGTGCGTCATTTGCAGCCGCCTCTGCTGCAAGGGGTGGGTATCCGACAGGTGGTAGTCGGTGAAAGCGTCCGTGTAGACAAAAGCGGCGCGGGGCATGGGGTGGAGACTCTAACGGGAACAGGACCCGTAGGGGCGGGGTCCCCCCGCCCTTCTATTCTTGCCGCCCGGCTATTCTTGCCGCCCGGCATCCGGCGGCGCAGGAAAAGAGGGCGGGGGGACCCCGCCCCTACACGGTCTTGGCTGCCGAAGGGCCTACGCATACCCCTTCTCTTTGAGGTGGTTGTACGAGATCGTCACCGCTTCCAGCGGGGGGATTTTGCAGACGTCCTGCTCCACGATCAGGTACTCCGTGCCGATCTCGCCCGCCGCTGCAATCAGGTCGTCGAGGGGAAGCAGGCCGGTCCCCAGCGGGGCGAATGACTTGTCCTCCGGGTCCATGTCTTTGAGATGCAGCAGCGGAACGCGGCCTGAGTGCTTGCGGATAAACGCGACCGGGTCGTGCCCGGCCTTTAAAATCCAGTACGAGTCCACTTCGGCTTTGACGAAAATCGGGTCCGTGTTGTCTAAAATAATATCTTCGCCCAGCCGTCCGTCTTCCAGCGGCGTGAACTCGAAATCGTGGTTGTGGTAGCACAGCGTCATGCCGCTCGCTCGCAGCGTTTCGCCGTATTTGTTCAGCGAGGCGGCCACGGCTTCGTAGCCCGCCGCCGAGCCGCGCCGGTCGTCGCCCAGGTACGGCACGACAATGTGTGTGTTACTGAGCGCCAGGTTTTCTTCAATGACTTTGGAGATGTCGGCCTCAATCGCGTCCAAAGCCACATGGCTTCCCGCCACTTTCAGGTGATTGTCGGCCAGCAGGCCCGCCACCTCCTGCACGGACAGGCCGCCGTACCCGGCCAGCTCCACGGCGGCATAGCCGATGTCGGCGACTTTGCGAATGGTCCCGGCAAAATCTTTGTTTGTTTCGTCACGCAGCGTATACATCTGCAAGGCAATCGGCAGCTTTGGCATTTCCTGTGTCCTTTGGCAATAAACGATGCGGTTACAATTCACCGCCGACGGCGTGAGTTCCTTCTGCGGGCAGCACTTCCAGCGAGGGCATTTCGCCCAGAAATGGTGAGCGGGACAGCGTCCGGGTCTGATGCAGCAGCGGCCACGACAGATACACCCGCTCGCGGGCGCGGGTGATGGCGACATACGCCAGCCGCCGCTCTTCTTCCAGGCTGTCCGCCAGAAGCTGCGTCTTTTCGTCGTCTTCCCAGCGCAGGGAGCGGTGATGCGGCAGCATCCCAAACGCAAAGCCGACCACGAAAACGTGCGGCCATTCCAGGCCCTTTGCCCGGTGAATCGTCATCATTTCCACCGCATCGCCCGCCGTCTCGGTGGCATCTTTGGGCGTGTTCTGCGCGGCCACAAAGGCCACAAAATCAGCGGCAGAGGGGAACGCGCCGGACGCGACGCATAGCTCCTCCAGATTGTCTAACCGAGAGTTGCCTTCATCCTCCACATGGCCCTCCTCGCGCAGCAGCCACTCGTCGTAGCCGATCTCGCGGGCCTTTCGCAGCCGCCCTTCCACCGAGTCGCCCGCCTCGGCCACGACCTTGACCATGTCCCGGAAGTCCTTGACGGCCAGACCCTGATTAGTCGTCTTGAACTGCCCCACCGCCAGCATTCTATAAAGCGAGTAGCCCTTACGGGCCGCCTGCGTTTCCAGCTCCGCGATAAACGCATGGCCTAGAAAGTGGGTCGGCTTGCCGAACGTCGTGGACGGCACGTTCAAAATCCGCTTGACCGCCTCATCGGCGGCAGGGCTGTCCCGGTCCACCGAGAGCAGCAGGAACGCGCACAAATCGCGCACCTCGCGCCGCGCATAAAAGCCCATCGCGCCCTGCAAGACATACGGCACGCCGCCCTTCACAAACGCCTCTTCCAAAGCCCGCGAATACGCATTGGTGCGAAACAGCACCGCGCAGTCCCGCAGGGCCACCCCCGACGCCTGCACTTCTTTCAGGCGCGTCGCTACAAACTCCGCCTCGGCTTCCGCGTGTTCATGCTCATGCTGCGACAGCGGCTCCCCTTCCGGGTGCATCGCCGCCATCTCCAAGCGGTACTTGGCGTCAATCCCGGAGCGCCCGATCAGCTCATTGGCAACCCGCACAATCGACGCCGACGACCGGTAGTTCGCGGGAAGTCTTACAATCGTCCCGTTCGGATACGCCGCCCCGAACTGCCCCACCGTCGCCTCGGGAGAGCAGCCCCGGAAGCTGTAAATCGCCTGCCCGACATCGCCCACAATGAAGATATTGGTGGACTTGGCGGCGAGCAGCCGGGCGATTTCCCACTGCACCGCGCTCGTGTCCTGTGTTTCGTCCACGGACAGATATTGAAAGAACTCCTGATACTTGGCCCGGATCGCCGGCTGTTCTTGCAGCAGCGTCAGCGTCTCCGTCAGCAGGTCGTCAAAGTCCAGCCGCCGCGACGGCTTCTTGGCAAGAATATCAAACTTCGCCAACTTGGCCTGCTCATAGCACTTCCAGAACTTGACCAGTGTTTGAATGGCCGGGTCCGCCCAGTTCGGCTCATGCTCCCGAAACGCCTTTTCGGCCTCGGCCACGGTGTAGCCCCGGTTTTTGACCGCCGACACCGCCGACAGCGCCCCTTTGGGGTCATACTTGACATTCAGCCCAAACGGCGGCGACGGCAGGCCCCGCGCCATCCAGTCCTTGTCGCCCAAAATGGCTTTGGCGACCCGCACCTGCCAGTTCTCATCAGCAAGCTGAAAGTACCCGGCCTTGCCGTAGAGGTGCGCCCATTCGTGCTTCAAGAGCCGCAGGCAGTGGGCATGGAATGTCCCCAGCCACATCTTTTCCACAATCGCCTCGCCGCCCTCGCCCAGCAGCCCGGCTAAACGCTGCCCCATCTCCTCGGCGGCCTTCTTGGTAAACGTCGCCACAAACAGCCGCTGCGGGTCCGCCCCCCGCGCCAAAAGCCGCGCCAGCCGCCGCGTCAAGACGGTCGTTTTGCCTGACCCCGCGCCTGCCAGCACCAGTGCCGGGCCATCATCATGCCGAAAGGCTTGGATTTGCTGCGTGTTCAGCCCCTCTTCCAGCCGGGGCAGGATAGCCGCCGTCTGGTGAGCATGGAGGTCTTCGGTAATGGCATCGAGGGTGGCTTGCATAATAAAACACTCAGTATACCGCATCAGCGGGGCAGATGCGGTAAGCAGGCCGCTGAAAAACATGACCTCACTTGAAAGAATAGTAACGTGTATGTTATATTAAGTAACGTCAAGGTGACTTAAAGGAGACAAAAATGGCCGATCAAAAAGTCGCGGTACAGAAAACGGTACAAACACTGGTGGAAAAGCGCCGCCGCCTCCTGCTGGTCCTTCTTCTAACAACCGATTTCTGGCTGGGCAGCCGGATTGTCGGCGATTTCTTCGGCGCAAACACCGCCCCTTTTCCCTGGAAATCTGTGCTGATCACTGTTCAGCTTTTAAGCGGGCTGATTTGGGGAATTTCGCTGGTTTTTCTTCTGCAATTTGCCAAAACTCTGACACGGATACCTGCCGCCGCCGCACTCAGCGATGAGCTGTGGCGGCAGACGCGCCTGAAGGCGGCGGAGTTTGCGTTTGGGGTGCTGCTTATTACAGAGGCGCTTCTGGCAGGACTGGCTCCGGCGTTCCACGCCGTCCTTTCAATCGCTATCCCGCTGAAGGTAGGCGCAGAAATCAGCCTGTTCGTCGGCTTCAACGCTTTCGTCGGCGCGTTTCTGGTGCTGGAACGGGAGTGACTATGCCGCTGGAACCAGCCATCCAAACCATCCCGACCGGCGGGGAGCGTCTGGTCAACACCCTGCGGGTCGAGCGGGCGCGGCACGCGCTGACCCAGGAGCAGCTTGCTGAGAGAGTAGGGGTCACCCGCAAAACCATCAACACCGTGGAGCGGGGCGTGTTTGTCCCCTCCACCGTGCTGGCGCTGAAGCTGGCGCGGGTGCTGGGCGTTTCGGTAGAGGAGCTATTTCAACTGGAAGCTTCTTAAGACGCTTGCTTGTGGTTCGCAGCAGCGGCAAGCAGAGGAGCCAGAAAAACGTCCAGACGTGTATTCTGGTCTACGGCTTGGGCAGAAGTCTTAGCAGAAGTCTTAGCATCCGGGAGATCGCGCAGACGTGAGAAGAAATCCGTGAGGGCGGCGTTCAGTTCTGCCGCGCTGCTGAATTCCTGATGCTGCCAGTGGATTGTCTCTTCCGTCTCTATGTTCAGGATTTCCGTATCACAATACCCTGTGTCTGTGCCGAGGTGGCCCACGGTGACACGCGCCATGTAATCGGGCAGGGTGAGGTCCAGACGCATACTTTGGCCGTCCGGCGCTTGCACTGCCTCGAACTGGATTTTCTGAAAGTCGGTCTGCATCGTGTCCTCGTTTACTTAGTGGCGACGTGCTCAATGTTGTTCGCCTGCGGCATCTGTGGGATCGGGCGGCCTTTCGCGGCGGCAAGACGCGCTTCCACTGTATGCGGGCCAAGTATTTTGGCCCAGCCCGACTGCGTCGGTTTTACGCTCTCTATTGGAACATCAAATTCAACATAAAAACTGCCGATGGCGGCCTGTGACTCAAACGCAGTTTGGCTTGCTGGCAGGGCGACGTGCGTTGTGCCACTGCCGCTTTCCTGCACAAAGCCTGAAGCGAACATCAGACTATACTCGTGTGAACTCATCCAACGCCCAACTCGAACAAAGCTCGTTGACATTCCTGCAAGCGTCCTTCTGCCAACAAAGTATACCGCATACTCCCTGTTTCTACGAAACCCATCGCGCTTTGGCGCGGGCGATCCGGGCTTGCGACTCTTGCAGCCGGGCCGCCGGAATGCGCCCCGATGCGGCGGCCTCGGTCAGCGCGGCGGCAATCTCCCGCTGCGTGCCGTAGGTATGACAGCACAGCACCATATCCGCTCCGGCTTCCACCGCCAGCACGGCGGCTTCGCCCGCGCCCCAGTGGTCGGCGATGCCGCGCATTTCCAAATCATCGGTGATGATGAGGCCGTCAAAACCCATCTGCTGACGCAGAAGGCCGGTCAAAATCGCAGGCGACAGCGTCGCGGGCAGGGCGGGGTCAATGGCGGGGAACAGGATGTGCGAGGTCATCACGGCCCCCAGCCCGGCGGCGAGGGCGGCGCGGAACGGAACCATCTCGACAGCTTCCAGCCGGGCGCGACTATGCGGAATACGCGGCAGGGCAAGGTGCGAGTCGGTGTCCGTGTCGCCGTGGCCGGGAAAGTGCTTGCCGCAGGCGAGTATCCCGGCGTCCTCCTGCAAGCCGCGCACGGCCTGCACGCCCAGCGCCGCGACCTGCTCCGGGTCCGGGCTGTACGAGCGGTCGCCGATGACGGGGTTGTCCGGGTTGTTGTCCACATCCAAGACGGGCGCAAAGTCCCAGTTGAACCCCAACTCTTTCAGCTCCCTCCCCAGCGCGGCGGCTTCGGTGCGGGCGCGGGTTTCGGCGTCCTCCGATTGTCCGATCTCGCGGGCCGAAGGCCGGGCGGGGTAGCGCGGCGGGGCCAGCCGCTGCACGCGCCCCCCTTCCTGGTCCACCGCCACAAACAGCGGCGGCAGGCCAAGCGCGGCGGCGCGGCCCTGCATCCGGGCAATCTGCGCTTTGGTGTCTTCCGGCGTGCCGACATTGCGGCCCATCAAAATCACGCCGCCGACGGCAAATTCATCGGTCAACGCCGCCGTCTGCGTCTCGGTCTGCCAGCCGAACAGGAGCATCTGGCTGAGGGTTTGTGTGTCTGTTGTCATCGTTTGGGGATTCGGAAACCTTTCGGGTAATAGGGCGGCGAATGGTCAGCAATGGACAGGGTGAAGGTCATTGGAATAGTCTGGATGTCTACACGCTGACGAACAATCATTGTGAAGTCTTTCAAAACGGGCGGCGGCGGCAGAATTTTGCGGAAATCTTTCGGGTCGCGCGGTAAAGACAGTCCATAGTCCGCTGGTGCGCCGTTCTGCATATAAGACCAACTGCTCGCGGAATAGGGCTGTGGAAATATCAGGCTGAGCCGAACCGGTTTTCCAAAAATGCGTGCCAGTGGAGAGTTTGGCAGAGGCGAGGGAACAAGATCAGAGTTGATGCTGGGCCGCACCTTCACAAGAACAGAGATGCCCTCGCCCAAGCTGCCGTCTCTGGGCTTACCTTGAGCAGGAAGCGTAATGGTGACACCACTGGGTGTCGTGATGGAAAGCGGTTCGGGTATCACGAGGTAGTAACCACGGCCTTCATGTCCCAAAGCAATGTTATGGAATGTCGTCGGTTCGTCGTAGGTTTCAAATTGCCGCAGCTCAGTATCTATCCGTACAAAGCGCGTTGTGCGGGGATAGGGGTCTGAGCCTGCGTAGCCCAGAATGCCGCCACCAAACCATTGCTCAAATTGTGTGCTGAACACCCCGTTTCGGCCTAGAATGGGTGGCCCTGAGCTGCTGCTTCCGTGGTCCCGGCCATCAGTGCCGAAAGCTTCCCACTCAGGCTCCCGGCGCGTGATGTTGACATCCCACTGGTGCGAGTTGGCTGGAAGAACGGGGTGCAAAATAGTCTCAATCGAGCTGTTGCTCTGCCAGTCCTGCTGATGCCAGGCTTTGGCCGACATCGTGATGCCGTTTTCCGTCACCGAGTCCGTGACTTTGGCAGGCGGCGGGACGGCATGGCGCATTCGCGGCAGGCGGGTGATGCGCCAGTGGGCGGCGTGTCCGTGCTGGTCTGAGACATCAAAATCCACAAAGCGGCAGGTGTTTGGGTAGCCGGTCGGCAGGGCGACAAACAGAAAGCTGACTCCTGTTTCTCCCGGTCGCGTCCATTGTTCCTGGCTGCGAAGATGCCACTCCAGCGGCAGTAATTCGCCCGTAGAGAGCCGAGCTGTGATGGACACCTGTTTTCCATCCGTGTTGTTGGCTGAGTCGAAAGAGGCTGTGACTGCCACGCTTCCCAGCGGCGGGGTCAGCCAGAGGCCAAAGGCATCCTGTGTATCCGGCTTCAATGTCCAGCCCTCTCTGGCCTCAAAGTCTACTTGTTTGTACTGAAACCCGCTAAACCCTCGGCTGGCAAAATCTTGGTGCTGTCCCGGCAACTGAATATCTTCCAGCACCCAGCCGTTTTGGGCGCGGGGCGTGGCAGCGTCCAGGGTGGGCGGCAGGCTCAGGGCATTGACCCAGCCGCCGCGTGTGGTGACGTACCCGCCGATGGCGAGGGCTAACAGCACAAGGGCAAGCAGGACCAGCCGGGCGCGTCCGCGTGGCGGGCGCAGAGTGCGGCGGTGGGCAGTCGGGGGACCGGGCGGCGGGGGCGGAAAAGCGGCAGGGTTCATGGCGGCGTCTCCAGGGCGGGCGGGACACGCCCGCTTGCGGGGTCAGTCCGTGGCTGGCTCGGTGACGAGGTAAATCTGCCCCGGCTCCACGGTCGGCAGCAGAGCAAGGACCTGGGGCATCAGGGGAATCAGCGTTGGGATGCGGTTGTCAATGGCTCGGAGCGTGATCACGGCGATGTCGCGGCCCGTAAAGTTTTGCTGATATTTAATGCCCTTGTCAGTCGTCAGCAGCACATCAAACGCAGACTGGGCAATGTCCAGCAGATTGCCGTTTTCAATCCCGTCCCAGCCCATCTGCTGGGCTGTTTTGACGGTGTGTTCGGACAGAAAGCGGCGCAGGGGCCGGGGGAAGTTCTCGTCAAAGAGGATATTCAACGAAGGGCAATCTCCCGCGTCTGTGTGCGCTGCTGAATTTGAATGGCTTCCTGGGCCTGTTCGCGGCGGACGGTGGGGAAGCTGTCTAAGAAGTCGTCTAGGCTGTCTCCCGCTCGGAGGTAATCCCAAAGGTTGTAGACAGGAACTCGCGTTCCGGCGAAGACGACGGCCCCGCTGACGATGCGCGGGTGAACGGACACGAGGCCCGCCGCCGCCATTCGCTCAAACTGGCCGGGTGTCAGGCCGCTTTCCTGAGTGGCAGGCTCCGAGGGTGCCAAAAGTGCCGTGTGTGACATGATATATCTCCCGAAATGGAAACGGGGGCGGGCCACTCTGGCCCGCCCCCGTCTTGTGTCATTGGCGCTGAGGCGCTTAGTGGCAGCCGCAGGAGCCGCAGCCGCCGCCCTGGCGGGTGTCGAGACCGGCGGCCTCGTCGTCGCCCGCGCTGAACGAGGAGCCGCAGCCGCAGGACTTGGTGGCGTTGGGGTTCTCGATTTTGAAGCCGCCGCCCATGTCGGTGTGGATGTAGTCCACGACCGCGCCGGACAGGTACTTCAGGCTGGTGGCGTCGATGACGAGGTTGATGCCGCTGATGTGGAAGGTCTCATCGCCGGGTTCGACGTTCTCGTCGAGGGCCATGCCGTACTGGAGGCCGGAGCAGCCGCCGCCGGCGACATACACGCGCAGGGCGAGGTCGTCGCGGTCCTGCTGGGACAGCAGGCCCTGGACTTCGGCGGCGGCGGCGTCGGTGAGTGTGACCGGCCCGGCGGGCGCGGACACTTCGTTGATGGTGGTTTCGGTGGTTGTATCGGGCATTTCGAGAGTTGCGGGCATGGTTCGTTCTTCTCCTAAGCGGGGTCAAAGTCCGCTGGTGTCGGTCGTCACTCGTCGGTCGTTGGTCGGATGGTCTCCCGGCCTTAAAAGGCCGGGCTAAAAGTGTACGAAGCCCCTCCGGGGCTGAGGACTTTGGTTTTATTATACCCCAACCGCCTTGTATTCAAAGGCGGTCAGCTTAATAGCGCCGTGCATTGAAGCGCCACGCAACCCGGCCACGCATTGAAATGCATGGCTGAAGGGCGCAGACGCCGAACGTCCCTCCGGGACGGCAAGGCCATCAGCATAAAGCGGTTCTTAATCTTCTGTCCCGCAGGGACATTCAGCCGAAGGCTCCTCAGCCATGCATTTCAATGCGTGGCCCTTCAATGCGTGGCCGGGTTGCGTGGCGTCACCCTGGTCGTCGGTTTTGCGTGATAGCACATAATGGGCATGAGCAAGGCAGCCATGCATTCCAGCGACCATTCCATACACAATGACAAATATCCAATGCCCGGCTATGAAGTGCCCAAGCGAGACTAAAACAAAAACCAAAGACGCAAAAGCCGAAAGCTTTGCCGCCCGCAGATGCTGCTGCTGCTTTGTGCCTTCACGCAATTTCGTAAATAACTGCTCTACACTCATGCTGCCTCCCCTCAGAAAACCTCAGCCCGGCCCTCTCCTTGCGGAAGGAGAGGGAGCAGGATAATTCCTCAGACGCCGACAGCTTTGTAGCCAATGGCGGTTGGCTCCGGGGGCAGGCTCGTCCGGGTGCGGGTGGACACGGGGACCAGCTCTTCCTCGTACTCAAAGGCTTCCATCGAGATGCAGTCCATCGGGCAGATTTTGGCGCACAGGGCGCAGCGAATGCACTTGGTTCCGTCCATAAGCATGATGGTCCCGTCGTCGGGCCGCAGCTCGTCCTGCGGGACGCCGTATTTGGCTTCAATCAGCTTGGCGACCTCTTCATCGCCAACCACATCGGTGACCGGGACCATCTTGAGGATGCTCTCCGGGCAGATGTTGATGCACAGGCCGCAGAGGATGCACTTCTCGGCATCGAAGACCACATTAACATGACAACGCAAACAGCGCATCCCTTGTTCCCGTGCGGCCTTTTCGGTGAAGTTAAACTCTACGAGGTCAAAGCCCGCCGAGCGGTTGGTGATCTCGCGCTCCGGCGGCTCCTGCCGGATGTAGTTGTCGTACTTTTCCGGCATGGCGTAGTTGACAATCGGCAGCGCCCGCATATAGCCTCGCTTGACAATCTTGTGCGGGACGCCGCCTAAATACTCATCGACACCGACCGCGCACTTCTGGGCGGAAGCAATGCCGTCGATAAAGAGCCGGGCGCCGAGGGCAATGTCGCCGACCGCGAAGACGTCCGGGTGCGACGTGCTTTGCAGCGTTTCGGGGTCGACTTCAATCGTGCCACGCGGGGTCTTGGCGAGGTCTTCCACGCCGGTCACGAAGTTCCAGTTCACCATCTGGCCGATAGAGACAATGACCGAATCGCAGTCAAAGACCTCTTCGGAGCCTTCGATGTACTGCGGGTTGAAGCGCCCTTGAGCATCAATCAGCGATTTGACTTTTTTGGTCAGGACGCCGGTGACGCTTTCCTCGCCGAGTATTTCAATCGGCAGCCGCTGCGGGTGCAGGCGGACGCCTTCCAGTACGGCCTCTTCAATCTCGTACTCATCGGCATTCATCTGGGCGCGGGACTCGCCGAAAATACAGTCAATCGACTTGGCCGTGAGCGCCAGCGTCCGGGCAATATCGGTGAGCGCATAGTTTTTAGGCTTCGCCAGCGACGACAGGCCGGGGATAACCGGGGTGCGGACGGTCATACGCACCACGTCCATCGCCACGTTGCCGCCGCCGATGACGACGCACTTCTCGCCGACATAATACTCTTTGCCCAGATTAACCTGCCGCAGAAGGTCGATGCCGATATGCACGCCTTTTTTGTCCGAGCCGGGAATGGTCAGCGGGCGGCCCTGCATATAGCCCGCGCCAATCACAAACGCTTTGTAGCCCTGCTCCCGCAGTTGGGGGATCGTCACATCGCGCCCCACCGAGACGCCCAGTTTCAACTCGACCCCAAGCTCACAAATCGCCGCGATCTCCAGATTCATCAGCTCCCGCGACAGCCGGTACACCGGCACGCCGGTCGCCATCTGCCCGCCGGGGACTTCCAGCTCTTCAAACACCGTCACCTGGTAGCCCAGCCGGGCCAGATCGTGCGCGACAGTCATGCCCGCAACGCCCGCGCCGACCACAGCGATCTTCTCTTTGTCCTGAATCGGATAGGCCGACCCCCGTGCATTGGAGTATTCCAGGGACTTGTGCAGGTTGTGCAGGTTTTCAACCCCGTACTGCTCGGTGGCAAACCGTTTCAATGCCCGGATTGCAACCGGCCCTGACGTATCGCTGCCGATGTTTCCTCGCGTGCATTTGACTTCGCAGGGAGCGCCGCAGATGCGCCCGCACATGGACGCAAACGGGTTTGGGGCACGGGCGATGGCGTAAGCGTCGTCGTAGCGCCCTTCGGCGATAGCGATGACATAGCCCCGTGCATCGGTTTTGACGGGGCAGCCGGTCTGGCAGCCGATTTTGCCGCGCCAGTAGTCGATGTCGGGGACTTTGACCCGGTAGGGGGTCTGTTTTTCTTCCGCCAATTTCTTTTCTGCCATAGGTAGGGGCACTCTTTCTGACGAACGCGGGCCGTTTGCCTTCCGGGCGTTAGCAATTGTGGTTATTGTACCACAGTCGGCGGGCAAGGGCAAGGGCCGTAAACCTACCTCCTTGTCCGCCTCTTTCCTTCCGACTCCCTCTCCTTTCGGAAGGAGAGGGTTGAGGTGAGGTTTCCTACTCCGGTTCCCCCATTATTGGGGGCGAGGGGGTCCGAACGGCCCTTGACACAGGTTCCCCCAAACCGCCACAATACACTAACAAATAAATCATACGTCTACTAATTTAGCCGATTGATGATTATATTGTCGCAAAGGAACCCAGAACCATGCCCACCACTGAATCCGGCAAAGCCATCGCCGCCCGCAACGCCACCACCCACGGACTCTTTGCCCGCGACGTCGTTCTGCCCCACCTCGGCGAAGACCCCGCCGGATACCAGACCCTCGCCGACGAGCTGGCAAAACAACTCGCTCCCCAGAACCTGGTCGAACATCATTACGTCGAGAAGATCGCCGCCGCCTCCTGGCGTCTTCGCAGATTACAGCGCTGGCAGGCACAGCTTTATGAAGATGACACCATCACCGAAGACGAACGCTTGGACCGCCTGGACAAGACCCTGCGCCACGAAACCGCCCTGCACCGCCAGATTGACACCGCCGTCAAGCTCCTCGCTAAAGACGTGCCCCAGCTCTACGCCCGCCGCGTCCGCGCCCGCGTGTTAGAGGATGCCATGCTGTCGGAGCGGGAGTGCTTGGAGTGCCCCGAAGACGATGCAGCCATTGCGATGGAAGTCCGCAATCGGTTAGGCCGCATCCGCAAAGCCACGGACTGCGCTCTGCCGCGCCTCGTCGCCGCCCCGCTGGACACCCTTCCTAGAGATGAGGCCAAAGACACACACGAAAACTGCCAAAACGAACTTGAAGACGAACTCACCGCCCCCGCCAATCCTCACCCTTCCCTAACAGGGGAGGGAGCGAGGCACGAGCGGGAGGGGTCCGACTCCGAAAACTGCCAAAACGAACTCTTCCCCGCAGACCCGGAGGCCGTCGTAGAAGTCGACCCGCGCACCCACGCGGCCTTCCTCGGCATGAACGAAGTGCGCCGCGTCCACCCCCACGCCGCCGCTCTGCGGCGACGCGAGGAACACCGCGTCATCCACGCCGCCGCCCGCGCTCAATCTCATCTCGCCGCCCGCCAGCGCGACGATCTGCTTTACTGATAGTAGGTCTATGAAAACACAGGCTGCCACAAAGCGTGGGGGATCGACTGGGAGATTGGCAGGAAGTATGATATAATTGGCGCAGGAAGCAGTCAATCACACAAGGAAATATACATGAATCCCGATGGTAGAACAATTTGGCAGGTTGCGGCAGGCAACGGCAGCAATACTCATTACGCTGAGTGCTGTTTGCAGAAAAATGTGATCATAATCGGGCCAGGGAAGTTCGGGGCATGGCCGGACTGCGAAACGCCAATGCGTCAGGGTGGCATTAGCTCCAGACGGGTGGGAATTGTCAAACGATTTGCAGAAGACATGAAGCCCGGCGATTTGGTTGTGCTTCGAGTGGGCACACAGCATATCTACGGCGTCGGCAGGCTGGTTGGCAACTATGATTGGAGCGAAGAGTTCCGCGATGTGCAGGGGTGGGATTTACACCACTCTTGGCAGGTGCAGTGGCTCTGGCATCAGGACGGCAAACCGAAACAGTTTCCTGTTTACTCCTTAAAGCTGGGGAACTCTGTGCAAAAGCTGACGTCACCGGAAGTGCGCCACTGGCTGCACTCGCTGGATATAGACTAACCATTGAGTGCGGACGAAGTGGCGGCGCTTGAGGCGGAGTTTCAGGCGCGGCAGACAGAACTGTCGAAACGAACAGAGGGCGCAGGCGATGATTCTCATGGGCTGGGTGCAGAATCAGCGGAAGCGGCGGGCGATTGGCCGGTATTTGGACTGCCTGGGGCCGATGCTTCTGCGGCTGTCTGGAAAGGCGAAGTATTACAAACCCGCACAGGTGCTTGCGGCGGCGAAGGCGGCAAATCTCAGAGAGGCAGATTTGTGTTACGGGCTGTCGGTGTACTGCACGCCGCAGGACTTCGACGCCTACCACGCTGCCTCGGGCAAGGGGTGCAGCTACTGGGAGATGCGGGTGGAAGTGGCCGCGCATTGCTTTCAGGGCAATACGTCGTTCACTCAGCAGGATGTGATAGCGCATACTGAGGCGCATTCGCACTCGGACGGCGACTTTGGCGGGCATCACGGCGGCGATTTTGGTGGGCATCACGGCGGGCATGAGGGGGAAGGGCACTTTTAAGGAGTGTAAAAAGGAGGCCAAAGATGGGCGTTTTCATCATTGCTGCGCTATGTCTTTTCTGCTTCGTGCGCGGCGGAATGCTGATTTTTGCCAAAGACGCGGCGTGGCAGTCGGTGGTGTGGCGTCACCGCAGCGAAGGGGTGGCCTCGGAGCGGACGCCGCAGTGGGACGCTTCGGCGACAGGGCAGGGGGTAGTAATGATTGGCCTCGGGCTGAGCTTGCTCCTGTTCCTGCCGCGCTATTCAGTGCGTTCGTCCCCGCCGGTGCCGCAGGCGGGGCAGGTGACGGTGACCATAGACGGGCGGACACCGACGCCGCAGGAGCAGGACGAGTTAAATCAGGAGTTCAAGGATGGGGTGTTCAAAGACGCCAATGGAAAGCCGGTGAAGCCGGGGCGCTGAGACGGCGGCTTTTGACAGGAGCAGGAGGTACATTCGTGGAAAAATTCAAATTGGTGGCGTCCCTGGCGCTGTGCTGTCTGCCGCTGTGGATTTTGTCCGCGCTGTCGGACTATGGCTTGAATTCCTTTTTCGATCAGGGGCGGACTTCGCCGAGGCATCTGACGGGATGGGGGGCAATCGAGGATTCGTTTGGGCTTTATCTGGGAACGGTGCTTTTTTGGAGCTGGTATGCGCTTCGGGCACAGAAAAGCAAATCGTCAGAGTAAGGAACGGAACCGGGCGTGATGAAGACAAAACTGACTTTGGTGCTGCTGGGCGCGGCGTGCCTGCTGGCGGGGTGCGGCGGGGGCGGCGGGTCGTCGTCAGGGCCGTATCCCCCGGCCAATCTGGTAGGAAACTGGGGCGGCGGGGCGACGCTGGTTCCGGCGGCGCTTTCGGTGACGGCGTCGGGCGGGACGCTGAGTTTTTCGTGTGGGGCGGCGGACACCCTCACGCAGCCGCTGACGACCGACGCGGCGGGCAATTTTGATGTGATGGCGACACAGAATGTGGTTTTGCCGCAGGCAGGGCCACCGGCGACGATGCATTTAACGGGGACGGTGAATGGGCGCACGATGACGCTGCGAGAGGTCTATGCGGCGGGGCTGTCCGGGACGGCGCTGACGCTGACGTTCGGACAGGCGGCTCCGCCGTTTAACGGGGGGTGTCCGGGGTAAAAGGGGCGGGGAGAACGAACAAATGCAGTGGACAATAAAAGTAGCAGCCGTGGCGGCGCTGGGGCTGCTGGCAGGCGCGGCAGGCAACGCCGCTCCAGCAAAAGTGTGGACGCCGGACCCGGCGCAGGCCGCCAAGCTGGGGCCGCTGACGCCGGTGGCAGGTTTTAAAGTGCGCCCGCCGCGTGGCTATGCGCCGCTGGCGATTAATCCGGGCGGCGGGACCATCACCGCGTGGCGCGGCAAGGTGCGCGGGGATGGAAGCTACCCGCTGGTAATGTTTCAGCGGGTGCTGATTGCCCCAAACGAGCAAAATCGCTACACGCTGGCGCAGGCGTTCGGAATGTTTATGAAATCAGGCGCAAAGGGCGACCCGAGCTACGCGCAGACCCCGACCGAGACCGGAACCCTGGCGGGCGTGCCGTTCGTGCGGGCGTCGTGGCACAAAACGGACCCCAAAACGGGGCGCACCGAGCGCGGCTTCAATTACATGGGGCGGCGCGGCGGGGAGTTTTTCCTGCTGGGGTCGCAGGACGCCTCCCCGCAGGCCGGGTCCGCGCTGGCCCTGGCGGAAGCGTCCGTGCAGACGTTCCGTCCCAAGTAGGAACCTTGCAGTTAGGCTGCGTACTGGTCCAGTTTTTCCTGGGCCGCGCTGGAAAAAGCGCCGGGGGGCGGGTCCAGTGTAATCGCCTGCGCCCAGTAGGTGCGGGCCTGTGCCTGCTCCCCTAAGACAATCAGGGAATCGCCTAAAAAAGTGCAGACCATCGCTTTTTGCTGATCTTGCTGCTCGCCCTCCGCGCCGGAAGGCATCTGTTCCAGGGCAATCCGCAGGTGTTCGGCGGCTTCCGAGGCGTGGGCGGGCCGCAAAGGCTGCTCGGAAAGGAGCCGGGCGGCCAGTGTAATCCGTGCCTGCGTATCTTCCGGCCTGCGCTGAACCCGCCCGCGCAGCCGCCCAAAGCTGTCCTGGCCGACGAGGACTCGGTTCCGAGAGAACGGGAGGCGCAGCGAAAACTGCACGGGCAGGCTGGGGGCAAGGTGCAGCACAGAGTAAGGGACGGCAGGAAACTTCGGTTCGTCGTTGTCGTCCTCTGTCAACGCCCTCTCCTTTCGGTCTCTGGCAAAGCGTTCGCATCTCGCACGGCGCAACTCGGTTAGGGGAACAGGTCGAACGGGGCATTGGGGTAATGTTTGAGGCCGTGGTCTTCGACTTCGGACCCGTGGTAGCTGCCCCATCTGATCACGGTCCAATGGCTGTTTTGCAGGCGATACAGGGCGGAAACCCTGCCGCCGGTCCCGGTCAGGGTGGGAACCGGCTTGCCGCTGGCCGTCAGGGCGGTGGCGTCCAGATAGGCGTAGCCATTGCCCACCCGCAGCGTCCGCACCTGAAAAATCGGGGTTTGGTGATACTTCGCGGCGAACGGCCCGCGCAGGGCATCCATCAGTGCCTCGCGCTCCCGGCTGCCGGGTTTCGGGGTATAGACAGCCCCGTCCGACGCCGCCCGCACGCCGTCCACGGAGCCGGGATACAGGGCGAGGGGGGCGTTGGGGTAGTGCTGGCGGGCGTAATCCACAAGGTCCGTCCCGCCGTAGCTGCCCCATTTGATCACCGTCCAGTGGCCGTTTTTCTTCTGATAAAAGGCCGAAACAGCGCCGCCCATCGGGGCCAGCGACCGGACCGGCTTGCCGTTCGCGCCGAGGGCGACAGCGTCGAGATAAGCATAGCCGCCGCCGACTTTGAGGCGGTCAACTTGGAATGTCGCGGTTTCGTGGTGGGTCTGGGCAAACGGCCCGCGCAGGGCGTCCATCAGCGCGGTGCGTTCCCGGCTGCCGGGGGCGGGGGTAGAAACCGGGCTGGAAGGCGCGGCGTGCAGGGCGGTTGGCACAAGGGGGCCGCTGAAGGCGAGGGCGGCGGCCAGCAGGCCAAGTGCAGCTTTAGAATTGGTAGTGAGCATCGGTGACCTCATAGCCTTTTAGTGGCTGCTTGAGTAGCAGCAAGAATATGTCAAGAATATGTGTGGCAGTTTCAGGCATACAGCGGTCATACCACTCCTTTTGATAGCAGGCAACTGAAAACGCCCTCCGGCTTGCCGGAGGGCGTTTCTGTTGTTGGGTTCAGGCGGCGCGGTCCGGGGAGGGGTCGTCGTCGGTGACGACTTCGATTTCCACGGCTTCGTACATACGAACGGCGAAGCCGTCTTCCTGCATGGCTTCGCGGACGCCGAGGGCGATTTCCAAGTCTTCACAGACCTCAAACGCCACGTCTTCGCCCGCTTCGCCGACGACGATGTATGTCTCAGCGGCTTCGTCTTCGTCGCCCTCACCGCCGTCAATCAGGGTCAGGGGGATGGGCGGCTTGCGGCCTGCGGGGTCTTCTTTGCGCTGGGCGCTGCCATTGGTTCCGTTGCGTGCCATAGGGGAGTCGTCTCCTGTGAAATTAGGTTTAGGTTAGTTAGTTTAAGTGGTCAAGAACAAAGCGGTTGAAAGCGTGGGCCTGCTCATCGTGGGGCAGAAGGCCGGTTTTGTCAAACACCGTGAGTGCGGCGCTGGCATTGGCGGCCAGAAATGCTTCGGCATCGGCGAGCGGCGTGAGCTGCGCCTCGCGGCCCCACACCAGGGGGATGGAAGGCAAAGCCAGCTTCGGGAACACGGCGGAAATGTCGTGGTTCAGGAGGCCCGCAAAGAACGACGGCGGGGCATTCTGCGAGCCGTATTGATGAGTGGCCGTGGAATAGTGGTCAATGAGGGCATCGTCCACCAGCGACGGGTCAAAATACGTCTGGTTCATCAAGTACCAGCGCAGCGACGGCAGCGAGCAGACGCCGTTGTAAATCGCCGTGCCCAGCAGGGGCGCATGGGTCAGCCCGTAAATCGCCGCGCCCTTCGCGCCCGGCGCTTTCGCCAGATGCCGGAAGCCGGTGGGGCAGACCAGCACCAGGCCAGTGACCAGTGCGGGCAGGTCGGCGGCGGCCTGCACGGCGTACTCGGAGGCCAGCGACGAAGCGACCAGCGTACACGGCTCTTTGACGACTTCGCGCAGAAACTGCTCTAGCTGCTCAATATAGGTCGCGGCGGTGTACTTGATGCGCGGCTTGTCCGACAGCCCAAAGCCCAGCCAGTCGGGAGCATAGACTTTGGCTTTCTCCGACAGAGGCCCAAAGTTCTTGCGCCATTCGTGGCCCGACGCCCCGGCATACAGGCCGTGCAGGAGGACCACCGGGCGGCCTTCGCCCGATTTGGTGTAGAAAATGTCGCCGTGGGGGCCGGGCCAAAAGCGGGCATCGCCGCCGAGGGAGTTGCCCAGCGCTTTGGCGCGGCTGAAAACAGCGTTGCTCACGGCAGCCAGAGCGGCGGCTCCCGCGCCAGTCCAAAGCAGGGTTTTAAGTGTCTTGTTCATAGTTACGGGCAGTATACCCGAAAGCCGGGGGAACCTCACCCCGGCCCTCTCCTTCCGCAAGGAGAGGGGGCCGGACAAACAGAATTGGATAAATATGTAGGGGCGCGATTTATCGCGCCCTCTTATCTTCTACCGGGCGCGAAAATGGGCCGCAAGGGCATCGCGGAAGGCGGCGGGGGGCGTGGGTGCGGCAGGCGGACCCAGGGCGGCGAAGCGCCAGTATTCGGTGGCGAAGAAGAGCAGGGGGCGCGGGCCGGTGGTCTGCGCGGCGAGGGTGAGGCCGAGGCGGAACTGGTTCTGTTCGTCGGTGGGGCGGCCCGAGGGCAGGGCGTAGACATCGAGTTTGGCCCCGTCGGGGGCGGCATAAACGGCGTGATACAGGCGCGTGAGTGTGCCGGTCAGCACAACGTCCGAGTCGCTGGCCTGCCGGGTGTAGGGGGCAATCGCGGGCGGAAACACGTCGGCCAGCGGCGCGGCGGCGACGGGCAAAGTGGTCAGCGGGTCGGGGGCGGGCGTTTGGCGCACGGAAACGGCACCGGGGGGGGCCGTGGAATGAACCGCGTGGCGGCGGACGGCGAGCGTAATCAGCACGGCGGCTAAAATCAGCGTGGCGACGGTGATGGCGGCGACGCCCAGGCACGCGCCGAAAGACTGCTGCCGGAACCGCTCGTCGTCTTCGGTTTTGACGGCCTGAAACTCCGGGGTGCGCTCCACTTCGGCGCGGGCCTCGGCAAGCTGCCGGGCCAGCGTGTCATCGACAGGCACCAGAATAGCGAAGCACTGGGGGCAGGTGGTGGATTTCAGGTTCTCGTACTGCGTCCCGCAGCGCGGGCAGACTTTGCTGTGACTAGCTTTGGCAGGAGCAGGCATGATACGACTATGATACCCGCAGACCTACCTTCCTTGCTCCTTCGTTCATTCTTCACTTCGTCGCAGGGTCCTTCCTAAAGGAAGGATACGGAGAGAAGAATGAGCGAAGCGGGGAAGGTAGGTCTTCTTAGCATACGTTTCGTGCCAACCATTCGCCTGCATTAGGGATTAAGCATAGTTATTGCAGGTTTAGAGGACAACAAAGTCTGGGCAAACTCAGCGGGAACACGATCACCTAGAAAGCAAAAGCACATGGCAGACGAAGAAACAACAACCACCCAGACCAAGACCGAAGAAGACAGCACTAGCACAACCGACCACAGCCCGGACGCGGCCCAGGTAGGCACTTCGGACGGCGATGGCGAAAGCAGCTAATAGAAAGTAAGCAACTTATGAAAGCAGTTGTGTGGCATGGGCTGGGCGATATTCGCCTGGATGACATTCCGAAGCCAAAACTTAAAGACGATGCGGATGCGATTGTGCGGCTGACGGCCAGCGCCATCTGCGGGACCGACCTGCATTTCGTGCGCGGCACGTTCAGCGGCATGAAGTCCGGCACGGTGCTGGGCCATGAAGGCGTCGGCGTGATTGAAGAGCTGGGGCGCGATGTGCGCGGCTTCAACATTGGCGACCGGGTGGTGATCTGCTCTACCCTCGCCTGCGGGGCGTGTGCATACTGCCGGGCGGGGTACTACTCGCAGTGCGACGAGGCAAACCCCGGCGGCAAAACGGCGGGCACGGCGTTCTTCGGCGGACCGGAAGCGGCAGGCGGCTTTGACGGCTTGCAGGCCGAGTACGCCCGTATCCCGTTCGCCCACACGACGCTGGTGAAGCTGCCCGATGAAGTCAGCGACGCGCAGGCGATTTTGCTGTCCGACATCTTCCCGACCGCCTATTTTGGCGCGGACATCGCGGGAATTAAGGCCGGACACACGGTGGTTGTGTTCGGCTGCGGCCCGGTGGGGCAGTTCGCCATTGCCAGCGCCAAGCTGCTCGGCGCGGGCCGCGTGTTTGCCGTGGACGCCGTGCCGTCGCGCCTCGACATGGCGCGGGCACAGGGCGCGGAAACAATCAACTTCAACGAAGAGCATCCGGTCGAGGCACTGATGCGCCTGACCAACGGCATCGGCCCGGACTGCGCGATTGACGCCGTCGGCGTGGACTCGTACCATGCCCACCAGGGACCCGCCGCGAAGCTGGACAAGGAGCAGGAAGCGACTTTCAAAGAAGAGCTGACGCAGAACAACCCCGATGGCTACGCACCGAAAGGCGGCAACTGGGTCCCCGGCGATGCCCCGTCGCAGGCGCTGCAATGGGAAGTGGAATGCCTGGCAAAAGCCGGAACGCTGTCCATTATCGGGGTCTACCCGCCGACGATGAGTTCGTTCCCCATCGGCGCGGCGATGAACAAGAACCTGACGCTTCGGATGGGCAACTGCCCGCACCGCAAGTATATCCCGATGCTGGTGGATTTGGTCCACAGCGGCATCGTGGACCCGACCGAGATTTTGACCCAGCAGGAGCCGATGGCCTCCGCGATTGACGCTTACGAAGCGTTCGACGAGCGCAAGCCGGGCTGGATTAAAGTGGAATTAGAGCCGCAGGCGATGGCGGCGTAGGAAAAGACGCTAAGAAGTGCGAGGGGTTGAAAACCCCTCGCTAGGGGAGGCGTCCTGCGGACGAAGGAAATACGGACGAAGGAAATACGGAGCCGGAGGTCATTGGCCGGTTCTTTCCTAATTCTCTTCCACCCGAAGGGTGCTTAACCTAGCGAGGGGTTTTCAACCCCTCGTTTTCACCACCGTTGACAGACGCATACTAAGGAGACACACATGAATCGTACATTCACAGCAGCACTGATTTCCGGCGCGGCCCTGACCGCGTTTTCCGCCGTTCCCGCAGGCGCTCAGGCGACTTCCGGCTCCGTGCAGGTCGGCAGCGCCAAGATCGCGTACCGGGTGCAGGGGCACGGCCCGGCCATGATGCTGGTGCATGGCTACCCGCTTTCGGGCGAGCTGTTTGCCAAGAACCGCAGCGTGCTGGCCCGCCGCTACACGGTGGTGACGCCGGACCTGCGCGGCTTTGGCAATTCCACGACGCCTGACACCAAAGGCGGCGTTCAGCTTTATGCCAAAGATATGCTGGCAGTGATGGACCATTTGAAGATCAAAAAAGCGATCATCGGCGGCATGAGCATGGGCGGTCCGGTCGTCTTCGAGATGTACCGGCAGGCTCCTAATCGCTTCAAGGGCATGGTGCTGATTGACACGACGGCGGCTCCGGCCAACGACGTGGAAAAGGCCGAGTGGCCCGGCTTCGGCCAGCAGGCACGGGACAAAGGCGTCGCTTCCATGAACCCGGTGTTGCTGCCGCAGATGCTGACGACCAAAACGCGGATGAGTGATCCCGCGTTAGTGGCATTCGTCAGCGGCATTGTCAAAAAGGGAACCGTCAACGCGGCGGTCGGCGGCGGAGAGACCCTGGCGGACCGGCCCGACTCGCGGCCTACTTTGAAGGGCGTCACAGTCCCTGTGCTGATTATCGTCGGCAGTGATGACCCCATCTATGCCGTCGAGTCCCAAAAGATGATGCAGAAGATGAAGCCCGGCGCAAAGCTGGTGATTATCCCTGGCGCGGCGCACGCGGCGACCATTGAAAAGCCGCAGGCGGTCAACCGGGCAATTGAAAACTGGGCCAGCAGCATCCGCTGAGCGGCTGGCCGACGAGAAAGAGAAAGTGACATGGCAAAAGATTTAGCAGTCAATGTCCTGGCACAGGGTCTGGGATGGTTCAGCATCGGACTGGGTCTGACAGAAGTGGTGGCAACAGGAGGCCTGACAGAGTATCTGGGAATGGAAAAGAAGGCCACTTTGGTACGCTGCTTTGGCCTGCGAGAAATCACTGCCGGTACCGGCCTTTTGACCCAATCCCAGCCCGCTCCGTGGTTCTGGGCGCGGGTCGGCGGGGATGCTCTGGACCTGGCTGTCCTCGCTTCTTCAGTGGGACCGAATAACCCCAAGCGCAAACGGGTCGGCGTGGCCCTGGCAATCGTAGCGGCGGTCACCGTGGTAGACAGTATCGCCGCACTGAAGGCAGGCCACGCACAGGCCGAGTGAGGAAAGGAAACGTCTGTGACACAGGTGACTTTGGAAGCCTCGGCCCGCGCCGATGACCCGCAGCAGGACAGCGCCCGGCATGATGACACCCATGAAGTCGCGCCGGACCTTGCGTATCAGCGTTTGGCGATTGTCAATGTGGCTTTTTACGGTCTGCCGGGGGCGGGCGACCGGCAGTGGGTGCTGATTGACACGGGCATTCCCGGCATGGCGGGTCAGATCATCCGCGCCGCCGGGGAGCGGTTTGGCGAGAACTCCCGTCCGGCGGCAATCGTGCTGACACACGGGCATTTTGACCATGTGGGCACATTGAAAGAGCTGTCGGGGCGGTGGGATGTGCCCCTCTACGCGCACAGCCTGGAGCAGCCGTATCTGGACGGCACGGCGGCCTATCCGCCGCCGGACCCTTTGGTGGGGGGCGGTCTGATGTCGCTGCTGTCACCGCTGTTTCCGCGTGGTCCCGTGGATGTCAGCCCGCGTTTGAACACTTTGCCCCCGGACGGCAGTGTGCCGTTCATGCCGGGCTGGCGCTGGCTGCATACCCCCGGTCATGCGCCCGGCCATGTGTCGCTGTGGCGGGAGACGGACCGGGCACTGATTGCCGGAGATGCGTTTGTCACCACGGCGCAGGAATCGATCTATGCAGCGGCAGTTCAGCGCCCGGAGATGCACGGCCCGCCGATGTATTTCACCCCGGACTGGGACAGCGCGAAATCCTCCGTGGAGCATCTCGCCGCGCTGGAACCCGAGATTGCTGTTACCGGCCACGGGCGGGCGATGCGCGGGCCGGACCTGCGGACCGCGCTGCACACGCTGGCACGGGACTTTACACAGGTTGCGGTGCCGGACCACGGCAAGTACGTGCTGCACCCGGCTAAAGCGGAAGACGGCACGGCTTACGTTTAATCAAAAGGAGAAACACGATGTCGAGTATGGACCCTACGACGGCGGACACGATTGACGCCGATGACGCAAACAAGATTGCCGCCGAAGATCAGGACATGACTGGCGGCACGGAAACGATGCCTGGCGAAACCACTGCCGCCGAGGGCGACAGCCTGGCGGACACGCTGGGCAGCGGCCCGACGCCGGGCGACGCAGAGATCGCGGGCGAGACCGAGCGGCCAGGAGATTAGCAGACGTGCAAATCAAATTTGTGCTTTTCGCGGCTGCGCTGGTTGTGCCGGGAGCGCTGACGGCGCTGCCCGCCGGGGCGCAGGGGCAGATGCCGGAGACGGTCGCCAACTTTTACGGGGCGATGCCGACGGGCGTGACCGTGTCTCACACGGGCCGGGTCTTTGTGAACTACCCGCACTGGGGCGACCCCGTGCCGTTCACCGTGGCCGAGATCAAAAACGGCAAGGCCGTGGCTTACCCGAACGCGGCGGTCAACAAGATCAACAAAAAGAACCCGGCGGCGTGTCTGTACTCGGTGCAGAGCGTCGTCGTGGACCCCAAAGACCGGCTGTGGGCGGTGGACACGGGCAGCGTCAAGCTGGGGCCGAACGTGCCGAACGGCCCCAAACTGGTCTGCATGGATTTGAAAACCAACACGATCACGCGCAAGATTTTCTTCCCCCGCTCGGTCGTCCCGGCGTCGACGTACCTGAACGACGTGCGCTTTGACCTGCGGCGCGGCAAAGCCGGCATGGCCTTTCTGACCGACTCCGGCGCCAAGTCACCCGGCGGCATTATCGTGGTCGATCTGGCCTCCGGCAAAAGCTATCGGCGGCTGGGCAATAACCCCTCCACGCAGTTTGTGCCGAACTTCACGCCGATTGTGGAAGGGCAGCCGCTCCTAGAGCGCAAGCACGGCCTGTCGCCGCAGCATTTGAAGCTCAAATCAGACGGCATCGCCATCAGTGCCGACGGCAAGCGGCTGTTTTACTGCCCCCTGGCCTCGCGGCACCTGTACAGCGTGAGCGTCGATGCGCTGGCAGACCCAAAGCGCACTGAGGCCGAAGTGGCTGCGACGGTGAAAGACCTGGGCATCAAAGGGGCCTCGGACGGCCTGGAATCGGATGCCGAGGGCCGCCTCTATGCCACTGATTACGAGCATGCACGGGTCGTACGCGGGAAGCCCGGCGGGCCATATACGACGGTTTTGCAGATGCCGACGCGCTTTTGGCCCGACACGCTTTCGATCAGCACTGACGGCTATTTATATGCCACCGGCAATGAGCTTCAGCGGCAGCCGTCGTACCACAACGGCAAAGACCTGCGGGTGAAGCCGTACAAGCTGTACCGGGTGCAGGTGAACGCAAAGCCAGTCGTACTGAGATAATGACTGGCAGAAAATGAAAGGCAAACACATGGCAGAAGACACACAAACACAAGAAAAAATAACACAAGAAGCGCCGACCAATATCGCCAGCACCGAACGCTGGACAACCGCGATTTTAGGCGGGGCACTGGCGACCTACGGCGTCATGCGCCGCTCCCCGGCATCGTATGCGCTGGCCGCGCTCGGCGGCTACCTGGTGTACCGGGGCGCAAACGGACACTGCCCGGCCTATAGTGCCCTCGGCGTCAACGGGGCAACGCCGCAGACCAAAGATGAAGTGCGCGAAAAGCTGGGCGATGCGGGCATTAAAGTAGATCATGCGGTGACCGTGATGAAGCCGGTGGAAGAGCTGTATGCCTACTGGCGGGACTTCACCAACCTGCCCAAAATTATGGACCATCTGGAGGCGGTGACCGTGCAGGACGGGAAAAAGTCGCACTGGGTCGCCAAAGCGCCGCTCGGCAGTACGGTAGCCTGGGACGCCGAGATTATCAACGAAGTGCCGAACGAAATCATCGCCTGGCAGTCGCTTCCCGGTGCGAACATTGAAAACGCGGGCGCGGTGACGTTCAAGCCTGCCCCGGCGGGGCGCGGAACCGTGGTGCGGGCGGAGATTTCCTATGCGCCGCCTGCGGGCAAAGTCGGCGCGACGATAGCGCATCTGCTGGGCGAAGACCCGCGCCGTCAGCTTGACGACGACCTGCGGCACTTCAAGCAAATTATGGAAGCCGGGGAGCGGGCGACCACCGAAGGGCAGCCGTCGGGGCGCGGGCCGGACACGGACAAGGTAAAGTAGGACGAAAGGCCATAGGAACGAGGGTTTGAAAACCCCTCGCTAGGGAAGGCGTCCTGCGGACGAAGGAACATACAGACAAAGAAAATGCCAGGGGCCGCAGGCTCCTCACTTCTTTCGTCCGAAGAACGCCTCCCCTAGCGAGGGGTTTTCAAACCCTCGCTTCCCGATTCGGCAACAACAAACACGCAAGGAAATAGATTATGAAAGCACTCTGCTGGTACGGCAAAAACGATGTTCAGGTCTCGCAGGTCCCCGACCCCAAGATTCTGAACCCGCGTGACGCCATCATCAAGATCACCTCCACGGCCATCTGCGGCTCGGATTTGCACCTGTATAACGGCTTTATTCCGACAATGGAAAAAGGCGATATTCTGGGGCATGAGTTTATGGGCATTGTTGTGGAACTGGGCAAAGAAGTCAAAAACTTGAAGATCGGCGACCGGGTGGTGGTCCCGTTTGACATCGCTTGTGGAAGCTGCCATTACTGCGCGACGGACCGGTTCTCTCTGTGCGACAATTCCAACCCGAACTCGCTGATGGCCGAAGAGCTGTACGGCTACTCGCCCGCCGCGCTGTTTGGCTATTCGCACCTCTACGGCGGCTATGCCGGGGGGCAGGCCGAGTACGCCCGCGTGCCGTTCGCCGATGTCGGGCCGATCAAAGTGCCGGACAGCCTGACTGACGAGCAGGTGCTGTTTTTGTCGGACATCTTCCCAACCGGCTATCAGGCCGCCGACTATTGCGGCATCACGCCCGGCGACACCGTGGCCGTCTGGGGCTGCGGCCCCGTTGGGCAGTTTGCCATTCAGAGCGCCTATTTGCTCGGCGCGGAGCGGGTGATTGCGATGGACCACCTCCCGGTCCGGCTGGATATGGCCCGCGACAAGAGCCACGCCGATGTGGTCAACTACGAGGAGCAGGACAACTTGTTCGAGACCTTGAAAGAGATGACCGGCGGGCGCGGCCCGGACCACTGCATCGACGCTGTCGGCCTGGAAGCGCATGGCACGGGGCTGGGCAACATTTACGATAAGACCAAAGAGCTGGCCCGGCTGGCCTCCGACCGCTCCAATGTGCTGCGGCAGGCCATTCAGTGCTGCGCCAAAGGCGGCACGGTGTCCTCGCCCGGCGTTTACGGCGGCTTTCTGGACAAGTTCCCGATGGGCGCGGCCTTTGCAAAAGGCCTGACGCTGAAAATGGGGCAGACCCACACGCAGCGCTACTTGAAGCCGCTTTTGCAGCACATTGAAAGCGGCAAAATCGACCCGACCTTTGTGATCTCGCACCGCTTGTCTTTGGACGAAGCCCCGCACGGCTACAAAATCTTCAAGGAGAAAACCGATGACTGCACGAAAGTGGTGCTGACGCCGTAAGAAGCCCCCCCCGCCCCCAATAATGGGGGAGCCGGAATGTAGGGGCGCGATTTATCGCGCCCTCTTTTTTATCGCGCCCTCTTTTTTATCACCATGAACAAAACCACACGAAATCTGCTGCTGGGAACGGGGCTGTACCTCGCCGTCCGCGCCGCCGTTCAAAAGAGCCGCGAGGCGGACCTGACCGGACAGGTCGTGCTGATTACCGGCGGCTCACGCGGGCTAGGGCTGGCCCTGGCGCGGGAGTTCGCCGGGCAAGGCTGCAAGCTGGCCCTCTGTGCCCGCGACGGCGAGGAACTGGCACAGGCGCGGGACCTTCTTCTGGCCGATGGGATTGAGGCGGTGACGTTTGTATGCGATGTGACCGACCGGATTCAGATCGCCGAACTGGTTCATACAGTGACGGACTATTTCGGGCGCATTGACGTTCTGGTCAACAACGCCGGGATTATTGAAGTCGGCCCGGTGCAGAACATGGCCCGCGCCGACTTCGAAGACGCCCTGGCCGTGGACTTTTGGGGCGTTCTGGACATGACCCTGGCCGTGCTGCCCGGTATGAAAGCGCGGAGCGCGGGGCGCATTGTCAACATTTCCAGCATCGGCGGCAAAGTGGCCTTCCCGCATCTGCTGCCCTATGCCGCCGCCAAGTTCGCCGCCACGGGTCTATCCGAGGGTTTGCGCCCGGAGCTTCAGCGGGACGGCATTGTGGTGACGACGATTGTGCCGGGGCTGCTCCGCACCGGCTCGTACTTTCATGCCCTGTTCAAAGGGCATCCGCCCGAAGAGTTCGCGTGGTTCGGGCTGGGGGACAACCTGCCGGGCGGTTCGATGAGCGCCGAGCGGGCGGCGCGGCAGATCGTGCAGGCGACCCGGCGCGGCGACGCCGAGCGCATTTTATCCCTGCCCGCAACGCTCCTCGCCCGTTTGCAGGGCGCGGCTCCAAACACGACGGCGGGCCTGCTGACAGCGATCAACAACGCCGCCCTGCCGCCGCCCTCGGATGCACCCGCCGCAACGCCCACGATAACCGGGTCCGACGCCGCCCCAAACGTCCCCGCCCGCCCGCTGTTCGAGGCGGCCACGGCCCTCGGCGAAGCGGCGGCAGCCCGGCTGAACGAGTAGGGGCGCTGCTTGCCGCGCCCTCTTTCCTTTATCGCGCCTACTTGTCGGGGGCCAAAGGAGCCGTGGGATTGGAAATCCTCGGCTGTGAGGCGCAGACGCCGAGCGTCCACCGGCGTGGACAAAGAATAGGACAAACAGCAGAGGATGTCTTATAGGGCCGGGCCTACCGACGGCTCCGCTATCCGTGCCATGCTGTTTCCACTTACAAGCAAGGCTTCATCGTCAGCAATCCCTATCACTGGAAAGGAAGTTGACTCCTGAAAGTGGCGGAACTCCGCTGCAAAAGTTGGCTTTTCATTCCAGCGGTTCCAATGAGGCATCACGACAAAGTCAACCAGTTCTAAGCCCCGATTATCTGTGACGCCACAAGTGTCAAGGTTGCTGTCGAACTGCTTGACAATCGCCAAACTGGGGCCGAGTACGACTGCGCCCGCACTGGCCCCGACCAAGAGCATTCGACTGTTCAATGCTTCTTTTACTATGCTGTCTGCTCCGCTGCGGCGCAGATGATGGAGCAGGTAAAAGGGATTACCGCCGTTGAGATAGATCACATCATAGCCGCGCAGGTTCTCCGCTGGCTCGGTCTCCACATCCAGGAAGTCGCAGCAAATGAAGCCCAGTGCGTTCAGATAATCCTGGGTGCAGACAGCATGGCGGCTGCGTTCTTTCCACTGCACACAGGCCGTTGTCACAATCACCGCCCGCAGCGCCGACGCCTGCCGTGGTAGGATGTGAACGAAAGCCTCTTGAACAAAAGCCTTCTGAACAGCAGCGGTTCGCAGTCCACTAGATGTGAGCAGCACTGACACAGGGGTACCTCATTTCCATGATCTAACGCGATTATACCTGTTTCCCCATTCCGTATGCCCCGCGCTTTTACCGGGTAACGGCGGGCGGCGCAGCCTCCTATAATCCCAGTGTGAACCAACTGCTTTCCAACAAACCCCGCGTGCTGGTGATTGACCCGGAGCCGATGAGCCGGACGCTGGTGGACGCCGTGCTGCGAACGGACAACCGCTACGAGGTCGTGTGCGTCGGCGACGGCGGGCAGGGGCTGGATGCGGCCCGGCTGGCGCGGCCTGACCTGGTGCTGCTGTCGGCTTTGACTCTCTGCGAAGAAGAGGGCTTCGCGGTGTGCCGGACCCTGAAAGCGGACGCGCAGACGCGGCGCGTGCCGGTGCTGCTGGTGACGGCGCAGACGACGACGGCGCAGCGGGTGCAGGGCTACGAGGCCGGGGCGGACGATTTTGTGTCCAAGCCCTTCAACCGCGTGGAGCTGCTGGCACGGGTGCGGTCACTTTTGCGGATTAAATCTTTGAACGATCAGCTCGATGAAGTGGAAGACGTGATTTATTCCCTGAGCCGGGCGGTGGAAGCGCGGGCGGGCGACGCCGAGCCGGATGGCAGCACGGCGCGGGTGACGGCGTATGCCCAGGCGCTGGGCGCGGCGCTGGGGCTGGAAGACGAGGCGCTGCGGCTGCTGGGGCAGGCGGCGGTGCTGCGCGATGTCGGCAAAATCGGGCTGCCGGACGAGCTGTTAAAGAAGCCCGGCAACTGGAGCGAGCAGGAGCGGGCGCGAATGCAGCGGCATACCGTGCTGGGCGAGCAGATTGTGGCCCCCCTGCGGTCCACGGCGGCGCTGCTGCCAATTATCCGGCATCATCACGAGCGGGTAGATGGCCGAGGCTACCCGGACGGGCTGGTCGGCGACCAAATCCCGCTGGGCGCACGGATTGTAGCCATTGCGGACGCCTACAACGCCATGCTCTCGCACCGGCCATACCGGCCCGCGATGTCCTCGGATCGGGCGCTTCAGGCCCTCCGGGCGGGCGCAGGGCGGCAGTGGGACGGGGCGCTGGTAGACGTGTTTGTGCGCTGGGCGGGCCAGCAAAGCACTGCGCCGCCTGCGGCCTGCCGCCTGGCGGCATAAGCGTCTCTGCTAAAAAGACCCCGGCGGCCTGTGCCGCCGGGGCTTTTTTTTGTTTGAGTTTGTGTCTGATTTCATGCCGGGCCGGTTGATAAATGCGGCGTCTGGGTAAAGACCTACGCGCAGAAGAGCGTGATGCAAAATAATTTTATATAAACGTAAGCAAAATTACTGAAAAATTAAGGTTTTTTTGAGACAATAAAGGACTTGCCTGCGTAATAAAAGAACAGCAAGAGAATAACACACTGCATTGACGGAACCGCACGCACGGCGCAAGTGTTTATTTATCGGGCAGTATTTATAATTGACAGCTTGATTATTGATAGTAAAGTGGCAGATGGTTTGGTGACAAAGGGGAAACCAATGGGGAGCAACAACATAGCACTGATGGAACCAGAGGCGGCAGCGCGGCCGCGTGGCGCAGTTGGACAGGAACGGCGAGAGTTTGGCGGCGATGACAACGCGCTTGCAGGCGCGGGGGCGCTCGATGACCCGGACGCAGTGCGCTTTCTGGCGCTGGCGGGCGGGGCAGACGATGATACGTCCCTGCCACTGATGGACGGCTCCTCGGACGACGAGGCCGAAGAGGCGGCGGAAGATGAGCCGGAGCAGCCGACGGTCTACGCGCCGGTGGAAGAGAACCCGCGTGACGAGTCGCTGCAAATGTGGATGCGGAAGACCAAAAGCACCAAGCTTTTGAACGCCGAGGAAGAAATTGACCTGGCGCGGCGAGTCGCCGACGGCGATCAGCGGGCCAAAGATATTCTGACCGAGGCCAACCTGCGCCTTGTCGTGTCTATTGCCCGGCGCTACTCTGTGCCCGGCATCAGCCTGGCGGACCTCATTCAGGAAGGCAACATCGGCCTGATCCGCGCTGTCGAGAAGTTTGACTACACGAAGGGCTACCGCTTCAGCACGTATGCGACGTGGTGGATTCGCCGGGCGATTGCCCGCGCCGTCATCAATCAGGGCCGGACCATCCGTATTCCGGTCTATGTGGCGGAGACAATCCACAAGCTGGTCCGCACCGAGGGCCTGCTGCGGCAGCAGCTTTCGCGGGAGCCGACGCAGGACGAGCTGGCCGCCGAAATGGATGTGCCGGTAGAGCGGGTCAACGAGATCAAGCGGATCGCCTCCGAGCCGCTGTCTCTGGAAACCCCGGTCGGCGAAAAGGACTCGGCGCAGCTTGCGGACTTCATCCAGAGCAATGCCAACCAGTCCCCGTCGGACGCGGCGGTCAATCTGATCCGGCGCGAGCAGCTTGACGCCGTTCTCGATAAGCTGACCCCGCGTGAGCGGGACGTCGTGCGAATGCGCTTCGGCCTCGACGACGGCTACGCGCACACGCTGGAAGAAGTCGGCCAGCGGTTCGCGGTCACCCGCGAGCGGGTGCGCCAGATCGAGCTTCGCGCCCTCAAAAAGCTGCGCCGCATGGGTCCCGTCGACATCCGGGCCTAGCTGACCAAATCAACCGCCTCCGTTCCTCAACAGGAGCGGAGGCGGTTTGTGGTTGGGAGAAAACCGATGAGTGATATTGCTGAACCCACAAAACCGTCCCCGGAGGGTTTTACCAACGAATTGGTGTGGCAAATGTATTTGGAAGAAATGAAAAAGAACCGTCAGGCTGACATTGCCGAAGGGAATCGGCTGGCGGACTTAGAAAAATTAGCCGGGGAAGCAGATGGATCGACCATTTCTGTTGACGCTGGCTGGCCGATCCCTGAGTTCAAGCACAACTTGGGCGACAATCCGCTTTGGGATGAGTTCATGGCAGCCATGAAAGAGAACCGTCAGGCTGATATTGCTGAGGCAAACCGTTTGGCGGATTTAGAGTTGGAACAAAGGAACAACACAAGACTAGAAGAACCGACTAGCATTAGCAGTCGGTTTTTTCATCTTTATTGATATTCGTTACTTTCGGTGATAACTCTGACCGCAACACGGCCTCAACCTGCGAAAGATTATCGCACTGGTAGAGCGCATTGGGATGTTGCTTGCGAACAAGTATGCCCGGTATGCCGACCGCCGCCGCTCCCTCAATGTCGGCAACTGCATTGTCACCAATCATCCACAGGCTTTCGGCGTCGGCGATGGACTTCAAAACAGCCCGGTATGCCTCCGGGTGCGGCTTTTCGTAACCCGTCTCGGCAGAATTAAATACCTGAGCAAAGAAATTGCGGACCGCAAGATGACCCAGCAGATCGGATAGCTCTGGCACATGATTTGAGAGCATTAAATGCGTCCAGCCACTCCCAGAAAGCTGATTAAGCGTAGAAATTGTATCTTCGTATAAGCGCCATTGCTTTGGGCCTGCATAAGCGAAGCGTACTTCTTGGGCCATACACTTTGCTAAAGAAGTCTCGATACCGACAGCGGTGAATGCTCTTTCAAAAATAGGGCTGAGTTCGTCCCACCATTGGCTGGCCCCCTTAATTCCATAAGACTGATCCGGGTCATGCCACCGAAAGCCGCGTTGAAGATGAGGGCGGACATGGTCGGCGGTGGCCTCACATTTCGGCGCATATTGGCGTAGGACTTCTACCGTTGCCCCTATCCAACCGCCTTCGCGGTATCCTAAAGTGCCGTCAAAATCCCAAATTAGGTATTTACTCATGCGAGACTTTCGCCGCTGTCCTGTGCCGGTACAGCCAGTATCCGGCAACGGGGCTGAGTACCGCAACGCCGCCAAACCAACACCAAAAGCCGAGCGGTTGATGTGGCTCGGCGTTGAACATCACCAGCGCGGTTCCGGTCTCCGCCAGCAGAACCGCTAAAAGTGGTAAAACGATTGGCTTCATTATGTTAAGCCGCCGCAAGCATCGGCTCCAGCGTCTCCACCGTGCGGGTCTCGCGGATTTCCAAAGCAGTTACGTCAGGCACAAATTGCCCTTCTTCCCGGCGATAGTCAAACAAGTCCAGAAGCGCATTGCGGAAATCTTGAATGGCTTCTTCGCGTGTCTCCCCGAGGGCGACAATAACGGCATCTAAATCAGGAGCATAGGCCCCCCAGCCGTTAGCGGTTTTCTCCACAATTACAGTTAATACCATTCGCTTGCTCCAAAAAACTGCCTCTGCTTCACAAAACGAAGCAGAGGCAGTTTTAATTAAGCCGCCTGTGCGGCGGGCTGGGGCGTGTCGGGCTTGGGCACATCCGGGGCCAGATTTTGCGGCAGGATGCGGTCGCCGCGCTTGGAAGTCAGCACGGTGACGGCCCATTGCAGCAGAACCAGAAGGCGGTTGCCGAAGCCAATCAAATAGAAGATATGGACGCCAATCCAAATCAGCCAGGCGAAGAAGCCGACAAAGCGGGCGAAGCCGAGGTCGGCGACGGCATAGCCGCGTGAGACCTGCGCCAGACTGCCTTTGTCCCAGTATTCAAACGGCTCCGGGGCAGGCAGGGATTTGGCGCGGCGGCGGATGACTTTGGCGACATAGCGGCCTTCCTGCATGGCGGGCGGGGCCAGGCCCGGCATCTCTTCCGGCTCAGGCCGGGGGCGGCCCACAAGGTCGCGTACCGGGGCTTTCACCGAAGCGGTGTCGCCGAGAATAAAAATTTCGGGATGGCCGGAGACGCTGAGGTCGGAGCCGACTTTGGCCCGTCCGTCTTTTTCGGTTTCCGCGCCCACCCACTTCGCGGCATCAGAGCCAACCGTGCCTGCGGTCCACAGGACTGTCCGGGCGGCAATCTTTTGGCCGCTGGCAGAAATGCCATCTTCGGTCACGTCTTCCACTTTGGCGTTCAGGCGTATCTCAATGCCCATTTTTTCCAGGTGCGCTTTGGTCTTGGCGGCAGTTTCTTCCGGGAACATGGACAGAATGCGCCCGGCGGCCTCCACGATAATTACCTGCGTGTCCGAAGCGCGGATGTGGTGGAACTCGCTGGAAACGGTCTCATCAATCAGCTCCCGAATTGCCCCCGCCATTTCTACGCCAGTGGGTCCCGCCCCGACCAGCACAAAGGTCAAAAGCGCCTTGACTTTGTCTGGGTCGGCATCCTGTTTTCCCGCTTCCACTTCGGCGGCTTCAAAGGCTTGCAGCACTTTGCCGCGAATAGCCAGGGCATCGTCCACGGATTTCAGGCTGGGGGCGATCTGCTGCCATTCCGGGTGGCCGAAATAGTTGTAGTGGCTGCCGGTGGCAAGAATCAGGCTGTCATAGGTCAGCGACTGCCCGGCCATCTCGACTTTGCGGGCCGCGACGTCAATGCCGGTGACTTCGGCCATCAGGACTTCGATATTTTTCTGCTTTGCCAGCGTCGCCCGCAGGGGGGCGGCAATGTCGTCGGCGGGCAGCTCGCCGGTCGCCACCTGATACAGCATGGGCTGAAACAGGTGAAAATTGTTCTTGTCAATCAGCGTCACGGAAACGGGGGCAGTCGCCAGAGCGCGGGCGGCATACAGCCCGGCAAAGCCGCCGCCGACAATGACCACGGTGTGTGCGGAGTTTTGCGTAGGGTTTTGCGTAGGGTTTTGCGTAGGGTTTTGCGTAGGGTTTTGCGTAGGGTTTTGCGTTTGGGATAGTTCAGACATACACGGCTTCTACCCGCAGGGGCGGCAAAGAAAACGCCCCGTCAAAAATAACTGTTGACAATGATGTCAATGTTGTGGTACAATGGTGACAGATGGCAAAGACAGAAGAACTTCAGAAACAAACCCTGCGCGTCCTGACCGAAATGGGCACGTCTCAAAAGCCGCTGTCGGCGCGGGCGGCGGGCGAAAAGCTGGGGATTGGCTACAACCAGATTTCTGACATGGCAAAGGGCAAATCGCCCGGCGAAAAGACGCTGATCAAGTGGGCCAGCGCCATCGGCGAGCCGCCCAGCGACTGGCTGCACTTTGCAGGCAAGCACGAGTTCGCCCGCTCTCTGGACAGCGCCGACGCCGAGCCGGAAGACCCGGAACAGCAGATTGCCCGCCAGCTCGCCCGCGAGCTGTCCCGCGTTCCACCGGAGCGTCTGCCGCTGCTCCTGCGTCAGCTTCGGGCGCTGATCCGGGCAAGCGTCGGCGACGACGAGAAGTGAACCATTTAGAAGCAAACAATTTAGAAGCAAACAATTTAGGAAAGGCAAACCGATGACTGACATGATGAAGAATGACACGGTCAAGAAGATGCTGACCGGCCTGCGCTCCTTCTGGAGCTACATGAACGAAGGGCCGCAGAGCGACCACGAGCGGGTGTACCTGTGTTCGGTCGCGCCGCTGAGCGCGGGGGCACTGCGGGAAAATCAGGAAGCCGAGCGGGTGCATAACCCGGTTTAGCGCCTGTTGTGGAACCGACCAAAGCCGAGGGCTAATACCTTTCGGCTTTTCGGTATTTTGGGTGATTGCAATGAAAACAACCTCGCTGATTTCTGCGCTTGGCCTGCCTGTTTTGGGACTGGGCGCTCTTTTGTTTGGCCCGCTTCTGCTAGGCCCGCTTCTGCTAGGCCCGCATGGGGCGCAGCCACTGGAAAGCCAGGCGGACACGGCGTACCTGCTGACGCCCGATACGCGCACCAACGGCGTGATGGCGACCCTGCTGCGCTCCGAGCATCGGCGGGTGGGGCGTGTTCGGGCGTGTGTTCCGGCGCGGCCAGACGGCGTGGCCGAGGCGGTGAAAGGCTACAATCTGGTGGCCCGTGAATGCACGCCCGCCGTGTTTGCGAGGACGGGGCTGCCGGAGCAGATGGCCCCCTAGCCCCAATTCTGGGGGAACCAGAGTAGGGGCGCGATTCATCGCGCCCTCTTTTTTTGCCGTGCCCCTTTTGTCCTTCGTGTCTTTATCTGGCTCCCTTTCTGAAGGAGAGGGCGGGGGAGAGGTTCCGCGTTGACGCTTTCCCCGCGCCTGTGTTATAATGCCTCAACGATAGTTCCACATCTGGACAGAGGAACGGGGCAGGGCACGAGATATGGCATTCGGCAATGGGATAAACGGCAAAAATGGACACGGCAGCAATGGCAGTGGGGCAAACGGGCACAGCGCGGAGCGGGCGTATACACTGCCGCCTCTGACGCCGCCGCGTGAGCGACTGCCGATGGGAACCGTGGTGCGCGGCTCGCTCCAATCCGGCATTCAAATGAAACTGGGCGGCGGCGGCTCCGTGGAAGAAGTGCGGGCGGGCAAGTTCGTCGTGGTAGACGGAGCCAAACACGAGTTCTTTGCCATGATTACCGATGTGACGCTCGAATGCAGCGCCCCCGGCGCCCTCGCGGACCCGCCTGCCACCGGCGGGGCGGCGGACGAGTTTCTGCGGCAGGTGCTGTCCGGCACGTCCACGTTTGGCACGGTGACGCTGAAGCCGCTGCTGATGCGGATGAAAACTTACGGGTCGGAGTTTGAACCCGTGAAAACCGTGCCCACCCATTTCAGCGGGGTGGGGGAAGCCACCGAAGAAGACATCGCGGACATTTTCGGGTCGGAAACGCAGGGCGACAAATACTTCACGCTGGGAGCGCCGCTGGACATGGTCGAGATACCCGTTTGTTTAGACTTAGAAAAGTTCGTGGAGCGGTCCAACGGCATCTTCGGCAAGTCCGGCACGGGCAAAACGTTCCTGACGCGCATCTGTCTGTGCGGCACGATTAAGAACAAAAAAGCCGTCAATTTAGTCTTTGATATGCACGGCGAATACGGCTGGGTGGGCACGACCGAGGACCCGACCAAGCAGGGCGTGAATGGCCTCAAAAAATACTTCGGCAGCCGGGTCAGCGTCTTCACGATGGACCGCGAGTCGTCCGCCCGCCGTCAGGTTCCCGTCGAAAACAGTGTCCGCATCCCGTACAGTCAAATCACGGTGGACGACATTCTGCTGCTGGCAAATGAGCTGAACTTAAACCAGAGCGCCGCTGAAACGACCTATCTTTTGGAGCAGCACCACGGGCGCAAGTGGCTGGCCGCCCTGCTGAAGATGGACGGCGACGCGATCAAAGAGTTTGCCGAAAAGAGCGGCGGCAATGCGCTGTCGCTGGGGGCGCTCAAGCGCAAGCTGGGGCGGATGGTGGATGAGTGCAAGGGCTTTTTAATTGAAGACGTGCCGGGCGAAGCGGACGATTCGGTGCGGCAAATCATGGGCTGCCTCTTGAAAGACGTCAACGTTGTTTTGGAGTTCGGCAACTACCGCAAGCCGCTTCAATATATGCTGGTGGCAAATATCTTAACCCGGCAAATCCACACCCAGTATGTCAAGCTGACCGAAGCGGCGATGGGGGACAAAGGCAAAAAGCCGACCCCGCTGGTGATTACCATTGAAGAAGCCCACAAGTTTCTGTCGCCGCACCTCGCCGGGCAGACCATCTTCGGCACAATCGCCCGCGAGCTTCGCAAATACAGCGTCACGCTTTTGGTCGTGGACCAAAGGCCCTCGGGCATCGACTCCGAAGTCCTGTCGCAGCTTGGCACGCGCATCACCTGCCTCTTGAACGACGAAAAAGACATTGACGCCGTCCTGACCGGCATTTCGGGAGCCTCGGCGCTGCGGGGCGTGCTGGCGTCGCTGGACTCCAAGCAGCAGGCGCTCCTGATGGGCCATGCCGTGCCGATGCCCGTTGTCGTGCAGTCGCGGACCTATGACGATCAGGCATTTAAAGACAGCATGGGCGGCTTCGGGAAAGCCGCCGCCGCGCCGACCGCCGCGCTTGACATTGGGGATTGGAAGTGACCTATTCCCCCCGTGTCTCTCTGCCGACGGGCCTGCTGACTGTCTTGTTCCTCACCGGGGCCGCGCACGGCCAGATGCCGAGCCAGAAGCCGGACCAGCCGCCCGCGCCCATCACTGCCGGGCCGCCGACCCTCCCGACCACCCTGCCCCCGCCGCCCGCCGCGCCCGAGGCGGTGCTGACGTATCAGCGGGCCTCTGGCCCGCTGGACCAGCTTCAAATCATGCTGCCGCGCCTCGTCTACGGCAATGAGCTGACGCTCGACGCCGACACCGCCGTGGCCGATTCAGCAGCGCAGCGCACCGTGCTGTCCGGCCATGTCCGCCTGCATGAAACGGATACGACCGTCCGCGCCGACACCGTGACGCTCGACGGCGCGGCGCAGACGGCGCTGGCGGACAACGCGCTTCTCACGCGGGGCGTCTTCACGGTGCGAACTAAGACGCTGACCGCGATGCCGACGCTCCTGGTCGGCCAGAATGTGACGGTGACGACCGTTCCCGACGGCGGCCCCGCCGATGCCTCCCTGCGTGCCCAGACGCTCACGCTGGACCAGACTTCGAAGCGCGGGACGCTCCGCAATGCCAGCCTGTACCTGTTCGGAACCCGCCTGCTGACCGTCCCGCGTGTGACCTTCCGCCTCGGCAGCAAAGGCGGCGCGGCGCAGAAAAAGCTGCTGCTTCCCACCATTGGTGTGTCGTCGCGCTACGGCACGTTTCTGGCCTTCGGCAGCAGCACGCGCATTGGCAGCGTCCCGTTCCAGTACCGCCTGCTTCTGCCGCAGCGCCAGTCCCTGCAAGCCGTGGTGTTCGGCCAGCAGACGCTCTACGCTCCCCCGGTCCCGCGCCCGCCCGAAGTCCCGCCCGGCCCGCCGCCCACGCTGCTGGAACGCATTCGGACGGTCGCCACTGCTCCCGCCCCCCTGCTTCCGCCGGGGGACCCACTCTTGTTCCACGATTTTTTGCCCCAGCCGAACCCAATTGATTTGTTTCAAACGCCGGGCCGGGGCGGCCTGACTTTGGGCGAAGAAGGCTCCATCCATGTCGCCGCCAATGGCCGCCGCCGCGACGACCTGTATGTGTCCCGCCTGCCCGAAATCACCCTGCACGGCCAGCTTCCGCTGACCCCCCTGCCGGACCCTCCGGCAACGGGCGACCCATCCGCGTTCCGCGCCGCCCTGCGGCGGGTGGTGCTGTACCTGGACGCGCAGGAAACCATCGGCTCCTACCGCGAGCAGTCGTCCAGCGCCCCCTACAACATCCGCGCCCGGCGCACGCAGACCCAGGCGTCCCTCAGCGCCTTTCCGCTCCTGATTGCCCCCAATACCGTCCTTCAGCCGCGCTTCTCCGTGTCATCCAGCGGCTACAGCAGCGGCAAAACGGCGTATCGCTACAGCCAGCTTTCCATCGACGTCAACCACTACTTTTCCGACCTCGCCGCCCTGGGCGTCCAGTTCAAGGGCAGCACGGCGTCCGGCGACTCGCCCTTCAATTTTGACGTGCTGGACTCCACCCGCGAGCTGGACATCCGGGCGCAGATGGGCAGCCGGCATTTGGTCGTCGCCGGGCGCGTCCGCTACGACCTGTCCCGCTCCAACGTCATCGACTACCAGCTTGCCCTTGCCCCCGCCCTGCGCGGCCTGCTGCCGGTCTTTTCCTACAATTTCCGCACCCGCAGCCTGGGCCTGGGCGTGGAAGTGAAAGGCGTCACGTTTTAAAGAACGGTATTTGAGGAACGGTATTTGAGGAACGGTATTTGAGGAACGAGAATAGATAGCACTCTGATAATCCCGTTGAGCTTTGTGGGAGGCGTAATTTCGGCGGCTTTACTCTGGCGGTTGCTTCTGCCTAAGATTGATCAGCGGTACACCCTTTCGCAGCAGATACGGCTAGGCATGATATTTTTAATTTCGGTCTTCTTTGTCGCTGCGCCTCTTTGCCTAATTCTGATGAAGACAGCTTTGGGAACAATATTTGGAACTTTCGCGTTTTCGTTCATAGAGTGCTTTTTTATGATTGTCACGCAAGCGGCTCGTTACAGAAGTCGCAAATAGCTGGACGAAATCTAACAATTTAATGGCGCAACGCCCGGCTTCCCGGTGCTGTCTGACGGCCACACGGTGTTTACGGCGGGCCTATCATCGACGGTGGCGGGCGTGACTTCGTTCCGGCATGAGGACGCGCTGGGTTCTCTGCGGTTCCTGACCGACGGCGGGCAGAACGTGCTGGGCAGCAGCGTGTTTGAGGCGTTCGGCACGCCGGTGGGGGCGACGGGTTCCACGGCGGGGGCGTCGTTTGGCTGGGTTGGCGGCGCGGACTGCCAGACGGACGCGGACACGGGGCTGGTGCTGATGGGGCATCGCTACTACGACAGCCGCGTGGGGCGGTTCCTCTCGCAGGACCCGGCGGGGGACGGGGATAACTGGTATGCTTACTGCCACAACAGCCCGGTCAACGCGACGGACCCAACAGGACTGTCTCAGGGGCTGCCGTGGGAGACAGGAGCGCTGGACAGACGGTACGGCGGGCTGGGCGGTGCATTAGGAGGTGGGATAGGAGATGGCCCCAGTAGCGATTTTTGGGGCAGCGAAAATGACAGTATGGAGCGGGGGCATCAACTTTATATTAAGGCTGAGATAGAAAGAGTTTCAGGGGAATTACTTTTTGATCAGATTGCTGCCGAGTCTTATTTCTCTTTTCACGGCTTTTCCGTCAAAGAAGAAAAAAAGATCAAATACCTCATCGCTCTTATAAACACAACAGACGTGGGGCATATTATGATAAGTAGAGCCACAAAATCTTCGTTTAATTACAAGATCACAAAGAATAAGGGAATGCAGTACGGCAACACTGCTACTGGTGAAACTAGTTTTAATCTTGACTATCACCCCGAAATTTATACAGTAGGTGGAAAGATACACGCATCATCGCTACGCATTTTAGCTCATGAACTTGGTCATTCTGTCTTCGGACTTCCAGACATTGACAGTCCGATTAGTGGGGGAAGAAAGATGCTCAACATTGATGTTAGCGAGAATAACATTATGACCCAGTTGGCTGGGCCTGGCGCTGAACGGACATCCTACTAAGCTGAACGGACATCCTACTAAGTAGTTGTGCATAAGTAATCCGGTATTTTCCTCAGCCCCGGAGGGGCTTCGTACACTGTTAGCCCGGCCTTTTAAGGCCGGGGCAAAAGCCTGGAAAACCTATGCGTAACTACTTAACATATACATGAAGCGCAGAATAACGAACATTGAATTCCTGTAATAATATGTTAGTTACAAAAGCAGCTTTTTTACTTGCGCTAACAACTCGAAAAGATTGGGAAAAATGAAGTATATATTTTGTATCCTTTTGTTGGTTCTTGCTAATAATTTACCAGTTTTAGCAGCCAATCACAAAGACAATGCTGCCATCAATAAGAAAAACACACACTCCAGTTTGGTAGGGAAGGCATACCATATAGACTTCAACGTAGATACTTATGGTCCCATTACCATGAATAACATCAAGAAATGGGGCACTGTCGTATTGCTTAACGATAAGCAGATGACCCTAATTGAACAGATTATAAGTAGTCGTCAAAGAGACACAAACCGGCATTTTGATGACTTGTCGGTTAGATTGATGTTAAAAAAAACAGAATCACATACGACAATTTTTGTTGATCAAAAAGGGACTGTCCTCATTCAAGGAGTTCAGTATAGTCTCGCGCCAGGAGCAATTGTTAGATTGAATAACTACTTAAACAATCTAACCAAAAAGAATTGAGCAATGAACAAGCCTGAGTGCACACAATTAGGATACGCTACTCGTATGTCTGCGACGGCACGACGCCCGGCTCTGCGGTTCTGTCTGACGGCCACACGGTCTTCACGGCGGGGCTGTCGTCCACCATTAACAACCTGACTTCGTTCCGGCACGAAGACGCGCTGGGCAGCCTGCGGTTCCTGACGGACGCAGGGCAGAACGTGCTGGGCAGCAGCGTGTTTGAGGCGTTCGGAGCGGCGGTGGGAGCGACGGGTTCCACGGCGGGGGCGTCGTTTGGCTGGGTTGGCGGCGCGGACTGCCAGACGGACGTGGATACGGGGCTGGTGCTGATGGGGCACAGGTACTACGACAGCCGGATCGGGCGGTTCCTGACGCAGGACCCGGCGGGGGACGGGGACAACTGGTACGCCTACGCAGGCAATGACCCGGTCAACAAGACCGACCCGAGCGGACTGTCGATGGGCCTGCCGGGTAGCTTTGGAGACTTCAGTGCCCCCGATCAACGCTACGGCGGCTTCGGGGGCGGTGGTGGTGGTCTGGATGATTTCTTTAACAACGAAGACGACGCGATGCAGCGGGGGCAGGACGGCTATCACGCGGCTGTAGCCGCTGAGGCAGCCCAAGCGGCTCTGGATGCTCAAATACAGGCCACCATAGGCACGACCTACTTCATGTTCAGCCCTAGCTACGAAGTGCGGCAATCTATCTTGACCCCACAAGGTGCTGCTGCTGCTGTCGAAGCGGGTGAAGATGCAGGCGGTGTTGTGACAGTTGGCAAGCCTGTCAATGTCGTTTCTAACATACAAGGCCAACTTGCCAAAGAAGCGGCGGAGGCAGGGAAGTCAGTACAAGGTGGATTGGATCATCTTACGTCTATGCTCCAGAAGGGTTACATTAACGCTGGAAAAGGATTCCGGTCTGTGCAGGGAGTCAAAGGAGTGTTAGAGATGCGGGCTGACAGTGGTGCTAGGGTATACTTCCGAGTCATACAAAATGGCTACCAAATTGTAGGAAAGTCTGCCAAGTTCAACCAAGACAAAGTCATTGGTATCCTCCGCAGCATCTATGGCAAGTAGGGTGAACATGAACACTATATTTGAAGGCACAAACTATCACATCAAAGCCTACGAAGATGCGCGAGGGACAAACCTCCACGACGACAATGTTGACGTAGAAATTGTGTTTGAGGACGGAACCCGTTACTTCGCTGCCTTTTTCACCCTTGCCAACATTCATACTCTGTTTGACAAGAATAAAAAGACAGGCGAATGCAAATCAGGTTTGTATTTGTGGTCGTCAGATATGCTGCTTGTGGAAACTCTGACCCATGATGTGATTATACAGACGGTGCAGGACCTAATCGAAAAAAAAGAACTGGGCCAAGCATTTTCCTCCGTTCCGCGTGGGTATGATCCTGCCGGTTGATGAAGACAGCACCGGCAGCTACTCGTATGTCTGCGACGGCACAGCGCCCGGCTCCCCGGTGCTGTCTGACGGCCACACCATCTTCACGGTAGATTTGACAAGGGCGGTGCAACTATTCCGCGCAAAGCCTTGACAGCCCCGTAAAGCAGCGGGTATACTCGCTCCCACAACCAAATAGTTTAACAGTTTGTAAATGCAGTGACGAGGACATGGTCCGCGCCCGCTTGTTTTCAGAGAGTCGTCGCCAGGTGCGAGACGGCAGCAAGCGACGCGCACTCTCCCCTCCGAGCAGGTGTCTTGAACAGTGTTTGCTTTTCGGAGCGAATACCCACTAGAGACGCCCGGTTCGCGCCCGTTACCCCGCTCCAAGTGCGGCTTATCGCTTCTTTCCACGACGGCGCGGGAAGGCAGTCTTGAGCCGAACAAGGGTGGTACCGCGTGATGCTTTGTATTTGGAAAAGCCTCTCGTCCCTTGCCTCGCGGCAGTGCTGTGGACGAGGGGCTTTTTGCGTGTTGGAGCTAATTGCGTGTTGGAGCTAATTGCGTGTTGGAGCTAATTGCGTGTTGGAGCGCAAGGCCGATCAAGCCCGGTGGGAATGCAGACTGGGCCGAGGGGTTGAAAACCCCTCGCTAGGTGAGGCGTCCTGCGGACGAAGGAGCAGACAGAAAAGCCTGTCTTGATTGGCATTTTCTTCCACCCGGAGGGTGCTTCTCCTAGCGAGGGGTTTTCAACCCCTCGGCCCGGCGTGGCTCTCGGCCCGGCCTAATTTTGACATCGCTATCATTGAAGACTTTGTACCAGACTTTTAGAAGGACTTGACCCATGCAAATGACTGGAAGCCGGGCGCTCTTGGAGTGCCTGAAACGCGAAGGCGTGGATACCATTTTTGGCTATCCCGGCGGGGCGATTATCCCCATCTACGATGCCATTTACCACTTTCCCGACATCAAGCACATCCTCGTGCGCCATGAGCAGGGCGCGGGGCACATGGCCGAAGGCTATGCGCTGGCAACCGGCAAAGTCGGCGTCTGCCTGGCGACCTCCGGGCCGGGCGCAACCAACCTGGTCACGCCCATCACCGATGCCATGATGGACTCGGTCCCGATTGTATGTATCACCGGGCAGGTGCGGACCACGGCCATCGGCACCGATGCCTTCCAGGAAGCCGACATCACCGGCATCACCATGCCCATCACCAAGCACAACTGGCTCGTGCGCGATGTCACCAAGCTGCCCGGCATCATTGCCGAGGCGTTCCATGTCGCCCGCTCAGGCCGCCCCGGCCCCGTGCTGGTCGATATTCCCGTGGACATCTCCAACGCCGTCTTTGACTACACGCCCATCGAGGAAGTCCACATCCCGACGTTTAAACCCACCACCAAAGGACACACCCGCCAGATTGCGCGGGCCGCCGAGCTGATTGACGCCGCCGAGCGGCCTCTGCTGTATGTGGGCGGCGGCGCGATCTATTCGGATGCGTACCAGGAAGTCCGGGCGCTGGCCGAGAAGGCCGACCTGCCCGTCACCACCACCCTGAAGGGCCTCGGCGCGTTCCCCGAAACCAGCCCGCTGTCGCTGGGAATGCTCGGGATGCACGGCACGGCCTATGCCAACTACGCCGTTTCCGAGTGCGACCTCTTGATCGCCGTGGGCGCCCGCTTCGATGACCGTGTCACCGGCAAAGCCGACGAGTGGGTTCCAAACGCCAAGATCATCCATATCGACGTCGACCCCGCTGAGATCGGCAAAGTCCTGGCCGCTGATGTGCCCGTGGTCGGCGATGTCAAGGCCGTCCTCTCCGAGTTGATCCCGATGGTGCAGCCCGCGAAGCATACCGAGTGGAACGCCCGTATTGCCGGCTGGAAAAAAGACTTCCCGCTGCATTACCCCGCCGACGGCGTCCTGCACGGCCAGCAGGTCATCGAGCAGATCGGCGAGATCACCGGCCACGAAGGCATTGTCGCCACCGATGTCGGCCAGCACCAGATGTGGGCCGCGCAGTTCTACAAATGCCACCACCCGCATCAGTTTGTCACCTCCGGCGGCCTCGGCACGATGGGCTTTGGCCTGCCCGCCGCGATTGGGGCCCAGTTCGGTCAGCCCGATGCCGCCGTGTTCTGCGTCTCCGGCGACGGCTCGATCCAGATGTGTATTCAGGAGCTGATGGTGGCGACGGTCTACAAGCTGCCCATTAAAATCTGCATCCTGAACAATCAGTATCTCGGCATGGTGCGTCAGTGGCAGGAGCTGTTCTGGGAGTCCAACTACTCGCACGTCGACCTCGAAGCCTCCCCGGACTTCGTGAAGCTCGCCGAAGCCTACGGCGCTCATGCCATCCGCTGCTCCGACCCGTCCGGCGTCCAGGCCGCTTTGGAAGAGGCCATGACCATCACCGACCGCCCGACCGTCCTGGACTTTAGGATCGCCAAAGAAGACAATGTCTACCCCATGATCAAAAGCGGCGGCACCATCAAAGACATGGTGGTCCAGCGTCCCCCGGACATGGTCCCGCTGGACTCCTACATGGAGAGCGAAACCTATATGCCCGAAAACGAAGTCCGCCCCTCCAAAAAAGAAGAGCAGACCGAGCGCGAGCCGGTCCCGGCGGGCTAAAACCCGCCGGGCCAAAGGAGCCTGCTTCCATGCTGACAATCAAAGGCTGGTTTGAGGGCGGCGTGGTTCACCTTCCTCAACGAGCGCCCCGCCGCGCCTGCGAAGAGCGTACAGGAAACTGACTATGAGGCGCTGACCCAGCTTCTGGCAGACAGCCAGATGGATACCGGGATTGAAGACCTGGCACATCAGCACGACCATTACATTCATGGCACACTAAAACGCGAAAACTAATCTGTCAGCGTAGACCTTGCCCCCGGATTAAAATCCGGGGCTGCGAAGGGCGATTGTCCGCCTGCGCGGACATAAGAACAGGACACGGCTACGATCACTTGTCCACGGAGGTGGACATTTGCTCTCGACAGCCCCAGATTTCAATCTGGGCAAGCAGGCTGACCACGAAAAAAGGACAAGACAATGCCGACGCGGTTTGAGAATACGGGGGAAGGACTGTACACGTTTGCCGACGTATTTTACGTGCAGTGCCCCGTCTGCGGCGGCTGTGCGACGGTCCGGGAGATTGAGCCTGAACGGGCGCATAACCCGGTTGTTCATCCGCAGGAATGTATCCGCAACCCGCGTGTCTGGAACCATGCTGCCCGCCTGCTGTGTCCGCAGTGTGCCCACACCAAAGACCTGAAAACGAATGGCGTTTGGAGAGGCGTGCCAAACGAAACGCGGGACCGCTGGTTTGACCTGCCGCTGTGGTTCCAAACGCCGTGCTGCGGCAAAACGCTCTGGGCCTACAACCGGCCTCATCTCGCCTACCTGAAACGGTACGTCGAAGCCGACCTGCGCGACGAATGCTCCTACCCGAACTCTGGTTTGGCCCGCTACCTGCCGCAGTGGATGAAGGCCGCCAAAAACCGGGACGAAGTGCTGCGCGGCCTGCACAAGCTGATGCAGATTGGCTGAACACACTGGTTAAGAGGTGACGCTATGACAATGACCATTGATCTTTCGCCAGAGACGGAAGCGTGGCTGGACGAGGAAGCCAAAAAGCAGGGGCAGTCGCGTGAGATGGTAGCGCATCTGGCGCTGGAAGCCTTCGTAATAAGGCAGCGAGACGAGGTTGCGGAGCGTTCGGATTTGGCAGACTGGCAGGGGCTTCCTCAGCGCACCCTTCAAGAATACTGGATCAATGACCACGATGCCATCTATGACACCCCGTTTTTGCCCGGTGAAGATACGCAGGCGTGGATAGCACGCCTGCGTCAGAGGGATAGCGAACAGCGCACGCAGACATCAGAAGCAGACAGTATAAGCAAGTAAAATCAGGCAAATTTAAGGAGCAAAGACGCTTTGCAGCAGCATACTATTACCGTTCTCGTCGACAACAAGCCGGGCGTCCTTTCGCGGGTAGCCCTGCTCTTTTCGCGCCGGGGCTACAATATCGAGTCCCTGGCCGTTTCTATCACCGAGAACCCGGAAGTCTCGCGCATGACCCTCGTGGTCAACGGCAATGAAGGCGAAGTGGAGCAGATCACCAAGCAGCTCCACAAGCTCATCGACGTCTCCAAAGTGCAGGACTACATGGGCATCCCGCTGATTGCCCGCGAGCTGGCGCTGATTAAAGTCAACGCCCTGGTGGAGAACCGCACCGCGCTGATGCAGCTTGTCGATGTCTTCCGGGGCCGCGTCGTCGATATGTCAGACAAGACGTTCGTGATCGAGCTGACCGGCGGCAACGACAAAATTGATGCGTTCGAGAAACTCTTGGAGCCTTACGGCATCCGGGAGCTGGTCCGCACAGGCCGGATTGCAATGGCACGCGGCGCACGCGGCATCTAAGCTGGCTCCAAATCTATGAAAGAGCTAATCAGCGCCCACCAAGCGCACCTGCTGATGATGACCGTGCTGGTCCTCGCGCCCTTAGTCGGCCTCGCCTGGGGCGTCTGGGCGAAGCGCCTCGGGCGCGGTGTGGGGGTTGGGCTGGCCGTCGGCGTCGGCAACTTCTTACTGTGGACGCTCTACAACGCGCTGACGGATAAGCTGGGTCTGGACACTGTCAAAAACCTGCTGGTCAACCTCGGCCTGTTCGTCGCCCTCGGCCTGCTGCTCGGCGCGGGGTGGGGCCTCTGGGTCAGCCGGGAGGCTCAGCGAGCAGACCATGACTGAAGAACAGCAAAAAATTGTGGATGTCGTGAGACGCTATTTAGAGCCGCATCAGCCGACCAACTATCGCCTTAACGTGAGTGAAACCGGGCTTCGTCATTCCTCAGATGACTGGTGGGAAGTGGTTGTGCAGCCGGACAAAGAAGACATTCGCTCGTATGACTACTACGGGCGGCTGGCCGACGCGGAAGGCGACATCGAAGAGCATGAAGACTTGAAAATACTTCTCGTGCCCATTCTGCATGGCTGAAATGGCTATGAGCGAAATGGAAACCCTTAACATCGTAGAGGCTTATGTCAACAAGCACCAGCCGCCTGACTTCCGCCTCCACGTCTCGCGCCTCGGGGTGCAGCATGATGGCGATTGGTGGTTCGTGGTAGTAACGCCGGAGCCAGCAGACATTCGGGCACGCGATTACCGCGACTTGATGAAGCAGGTAGAAGAAGAAATCAAAACAGAAAAGCAAGTTAAAGTATTGCTTGTTCCGGCCCTGCCGGGAGATTAGGAGAACACAGAGACGATGGCAGTGAAAGTTTATTACGACAACGATGCCGATTTGAATTTGCTGCAAGGCAAGACGCTGGCCGTGATTGGCTACGGCTCGCAGGGGCACGCGCACTCGCTGAACCTGCATGACAGCGGAATGAACGTAGTCGTCGGGCTGCGCGAAGGCTCCAAGCGGTGGGCGCAGGCTGAGGAAGCCGGGCTGACAGTCAAAACCGTGGAAGAAGCCGCCCAAGAAGCCGACGTCATTATGATCCTGATTAACGACGAGGTGCAGGGCGATGTCTACCGCGAAAGCATTGCGCCCTATCTGGAACCCGGCAATGCGCTGGTCTTCGGACATGGGTTCAACATCCATTTTGGGCAAATTAAGCCGCCGGCGGGCGTGGATGTGTTCATGGTTGCGCCGAAGGGGCCGGGCCACTTAGTACGCCGCACCTACACCGAAGGCAAAGGCGTTCCGTGTTTAATCGCCATTCATCAGGACGCGACGGGGCAGGCGCAGGGGCTGGCGCTGGCCTGGGCCAAAGGCATTGGCGGCAGCCGGGCGGGCGTTTTAGAGACGACCTTCAAGGAAGAAACCGAGACGGACCTATTCGGCGAGCAGGCGGTCCTCTGCGGCGGCACGACGGCGCTGGTCAAAGCGGGCTTTGAGACCCTGGTGAACGCCGGGTATCAGCCGGAAATCGCCTACTTCGAGTGCCTGCATGAGCTGAAGCTGATTGTGGACCTGATGTACGAGTCGGGCATCGCGGGAATGCGGTATTCCATCTCGGACACCGCGCAGTACGGCGACATGACACGCGGTCCGCGCATCGTCAACGACGCCACCAAAGCCGAGATGGTCAAGATTTTGAAAGAAATCCAAACCGGGCAGTTTGCACGGGACTGGATTTTGGAGAACAAAGCCAACCGTCCGATGTTCAACGCCCTCGCGGCGCAGGACGCCGACTCGCAGATTGAAGCCGTCGGCAAGCAGCTTCGCGGCCTGATGTCCTGGGTGAAAAAGCCCGATACCGTCAGCGATTAAAGCCGACGAGCAGACGAGCAGTTGAAAACTGCTCGCTGGGAGAGGCGTCCTGCGGACGGAAGAGCCATACGGACCCTGTTTGTATTTCCTTCGTCCGAAGGACGCCTTACCTAGCGAGGGGTTTTTAACCCCTCGGCTTCGTCTGTCAAGGAAGCAAGTACCATGCCTACTGACCACGTACAAAATAACCGTGTACAGATTTTTGACACCACCCTGCGCGACGGCGAGCAGTCGCCGGGGGCGTCGCTCAACATTGACGAAAAGGTAGAAATCGCCCGGCAATTAGAGCGCCTCGGCGTGGATGTGATTGAAGCGGGCTTCCCCATTTCAAGCCCCGGCGACTTCGAGGCCGTCCGCCGCGTCGCCGCCGCCGTTTCCGACCGCGTGACCGTCTGCGGGCTGACCCGCGCCGTGCCCAAAGACATTGATGTTGCCTGGGATGCTCTCAAAGGCGCGGCGCGGCCCCGCATTCACACGGGGCTGGGAGTGAGCGAGAGTCATCTCAAATACAAGCTCAAAAAGACCGCCGAGGAAGCACTGGAGATCGGTGTCACGGCGGTCAAGCACGCCCGCTCGCTGGGCTGTGAAGACATCGAATACTTCACCGAAGACAGCGGGCGGGCCGACCCGGAGTATCTGTACCGGGTGATTGAAGCCGTGATTAAAGCGGGCGCGACGGTCATCAACGTCCCGGACACGACCGGCTACCTGTCACCGGAAGAGTACGGGGCGCTGTTTGCGGGCATTTTAAACCATGTGCCGGGCAGCGAAAATATCACGCTGTCGGCGCACTGTCACAACGACCTCGGCATGGCGACCGCCAACGCCTTAGCGGCGGTGCGGGCGGGGGCGCGGCAGGTGGAATGCACCATCAACGGCATCGGGGAGCGGGCAGGCAACACGTCGCTGGAAGAGGTCGTCATGGCCCTTTATACCCGCCGCGATGTGTACGGCCTCGGCACAGGCATCCAGACCGAGGAGATTTACAAAACCTCGCGCATGGTCTCTACCATGACGGGTATTTTGGTGCAGCCGAACAAAGCCATTGTCGGGGCCAATGCGTTTGCCCATTCGTCGGGCATCCATCAGGACGGCGTTCTCAAAGAGCGGTCCACCTATGAGATTATCGACCCCAAAACGGTCGGCATCGGCGAAAGCAAGATTATTCTGTCGGCGCGGTCTGGCCGGGCGGGCGTGCGTCACCGGCTGACTGAGCTGGGGCACACGTTTGGCAGTGAAGACGAGTTCGAGAAAGTCTATGCGCGGTTTCTGACAGTGGCCGACAACAAAAAAGTCGTCTACGATGAAGATTTAGACGCGATTGTCTCCGATGAGATGACCACCGTGCCGCAGACGTATGAGCTGGTGCAGGTGCAGGTCTCGTGCGGCGACCAAGCGATCCCCACAGCCACGGTTAAGCTGCGGCACGAGAACCGGGCGGTTCTGATGGATGCCGACACCGGCAACGGGCCGGTGGATGCGATTTACCGGGCGATCAACCGCATTGTGCAGGTTCCGAACGACCTGATTGAGTACACCGTACAGAGCGTCACCGAGGGTATTGATGCGATGGCCGATGTGACCATTCGCATCAAAGCAGGCGGCGATATGATCTATACCGGGCATGCGGCGCACACGGATATTTTCGTGGCGTCCACCAAAGCCTACTTGCAGGCTTTGAACAAACAGATCGCCCGCTCTGGCGGGCGCACACAGCCGGAGCGCGTGCTGGAGCATGTCTGAGGTCATTATCCGGCCCGCTCGGCCTGCCGACTTGCCTGAAATCCTAACGCTGTGGCGTCAGCTTCAGGACATCAACGCCTCGGTAGACCCCCGCTTGGCCTTGAGCGCCGCTGCGCCGGACTGGATGGCGGACTTCCTGCGTCAGCAGATGAACAATGAAAACGCGGCCCTTCTGGTGGCTGTCTGCGACGCCGAAGCGCCGGTGGTGGTTGGCTACACGCTCGGCCAGATTTTGCGCCGCCCGACTTTGGACAACGGCGACTGCGGCTACGTCGCGGATGTGTGCGTCCGCGAAGGTTTCCGGGGGCAGGGTACCGGGCGGCAGCTTTTTGAGCGCCTGCGGGCCTGGTTCGTCGGGCAGGGCCTGACCGCGATTGAGGTGCAGGTGGTCCGGGCCAACCCCGCCTCGCAGGCATTCTGGCGCAAGATGGGCTGCGGCGAGTTCCTGCGAACGCTGCGGCGCGAGATCGGGTAGGACCCCCTAGCCCCCAATAATGGGGGAACCGGAACAGAACAAGCGGGGCCTCATCCTAATTATCTGGTTCCCCCATTATTGGGGGCTAGGGGGTCCGGCCCAGACATCAGTAAAGGCAAACAACTATGGCAAAAATAGCAGTACTCGCGGGCGACGGCATCGGCCCGGAAATCATCGCGGAAGGCTTGAAAGTTCTCCACGCGGCGGCAGCGAAGCACAGCTTGACGCTGGACTTCACCGAGGCGCTGGTCGGCGGCGCGGCTTATGACGCCACGGGGCACCCGCTGCCGCCGGAGACATTGCAACTCGTGCAGGAATCCGACGCCGTGTTTTTCGGAGCCGTCGGCGGGCCGAAGTACGACGCCATCCCCGACCCCAACCTGCGCCCCGAGCGCGGCGCTTTGCTGCCCCTGCGGCAGAAGATGGGCCTGTATGCCAACCTGCGCCCCTGCGTCCTCTACCCCGCCCTCGCCGCCGCCTGCCCCCTGCGGCCTGACCTCGTCGCAGGCGGCTTTGACATTCTGGTCGTCCGCGAGCTGACCGGCGGCCTCTATTTCGGCCAGCCCAAATCCTGGGACGGCGACCGGGCCGTCGACACCTGCGTCTACACCAAAGACGAAATTGTCCGCATTGCCCGCGTCGGCTTCGAGGCCGCCCAGAAGCGCGGGCGGCGGCTCCTGAGCGTCGACAAGGCCAACGTCCTGGAGACCTCTCGCCTCTGGCGCGAGACAGTGACAGAAGTTGCCAAAGACTACCCCAACGTCGAGCTGACCCACCAACTCGTAGACGCCACGGCAATGGACTTAGTCCGCCGCCCGCAGTCGTTTGATACCATCGTCACCGAAAACCTCTTCGGCGACATTCTCAGCGACGAGGCCGCGCAGCTCACGGGGTCCCTCGGAATGCTGCCCTCGGCCTCACTCGGTGAGCAAAAGAAAGAGCAGGGCACCTTCGGCCTCTACGAGCCGAGCCACGGCTCCGCGCCGGACATCGCCGGGACCGGGCAGGCCAACCCGCTGGCAACCATCCTGTCCGCCGCTCTGCTCCTGCGCTACTCGCTGAACGCCGAAGCCGCCGCCCGCGACATCGAAGCCGCCGTCTCGCACATCCTGCAAAGCGGCTACCGCACGGCGGACATTTTGGAAAAAGACGCAGGCGTCAGCCACGTCACCTGCCGCCAGATGGGCGACCTCGTGGCAGGCGCGGTGAAGATGGGTTTGGACCCACGGGATTAGGACCCCCTAACCCCCAATAATGGGGGAACCAGATTGGTTCGTGTAGGGGCAGGGCTTGCCCCTGCCCTTCCTACTCCGGTTCCTACTCTGGCTCCCCATTATTGGGGCGGGGGGGCCTCTCCTGACGGGAGGCAAACGCTTATGCAAAAAATCGAAGCCATCATCCGCCCCATGCGCCTGGACCAGGTCAAGCAGGCCCTCGAAGACCTCGGCGTCGTCGGCATGACCGTCACCGATGTGCGCGGCTACGGCCATCAGCGCGGGCACACGGAAAAGTACCGGGGCAATACCTACGTCGTCAACTTGCTGCCCAAGCTCAAGCTGGAACTCGTGGTCGCCGACGCCGTTGCCGAAGCCGCCATGCTGGCGATTGAGGAAGCCGCCCGCACCGGCGAGATCGGCGACGGCAAAATCTTCGTCTCCCCCGTCGAGCAGGCCATCCGCATCCGCACCGGCGATGAAGGCGACTCGGCGCTGTGATTGCCGAGCCGGGGGTATAAAACCCCCGGCATTGAAGTTCAGACGCCCTCCGGGCGGAAGAGGCTTGGAATGTTATCCTTCCCTGTTATCCTTAGCCCGGTAGGGCGTCTGCTTTTGATGCCGGGGGTTTTATACCCCCGGCTCCTGCTTGCTGCGCCGCAAGACTGTAAGAAACTACTATGACCACACGAATTGACATTTATGATACCACCTTGCGGGACGGCTCGCAGGGGGAGGGGATTTCCTTCAGCGTGGAAGATAAAGTCCGCATTGCCCGGCGTCTGGACGCCTTTGGGGTGGACTATATTGAAGGCGGCTGGCCGGGGTCCAACCCCAAAGACATTGAGTTCTTTGACCGCATGAAGTGCGTCAAGCTGGCCCATGCCAGGCTGACGGCGTTCGGGGCCACGCGCCGCCCGAACCGCCGCGCCGAAGATGACCCCATGCTACAACAGTTGCTGGATGCCGAGACGCCCGCCATCACGTTTGTGGGGAAAGCCTGGGACTTCCATGTCACCGAGGCCCTGCGGCTGCCGCTCGCCGAGAACCTGGCGATGATTGCCGACACGGTGCGCTTCTTCAAGGCGCATGGGCGCGAAGTGATTTACGACGCCGAGCATTTCTTTGACGGCTGGAAGCGCAATGCCGACTATTCGGCGCAGTGTTTGGATGCCGCCCTGACGGCGGGCGTGGACTCGGTGGCCCTGTGCGACACCAACGGCGGCACGCTGCCGGAAGAGCTGGCGGGGATTGTCCGGGAAGTCCGGGCGCGGTTCCCGGAAGGCCACTTCGGCATCCACACGCACAATGACTCTGACTGCGCTGTGGCAAACAGCCTGGTCGCCGTGCAGGCCGGGTGCGTGCAGGTGCAGGGGACCATCAACGGGCTGGGGGAGCGGACCGGCAACGCCAATCTGACCAGCATCATCCCGGCGCTGGGGCTGAAGCTGGGGTATGCGCTGCATTGCGCCCCGCAGATGAGCGAATTGTCCGAGATGGCGAACACGATTGACGAAATCGCTAACCTGCCGCCCAAGACCGCCGCGCCCTATGTGGGCCGGTCGGCGTTCGCGCACAAGGCCGGGCTGCACATCGACGCCATGCGGAAGAACCCGGAGACGTATATTCATCTGGACCCGGCGCTCGTCGGCAACGAAAACCGTATCCTGGTCTCCGAGCATTCCGGGTCATCTACCATTTTGGAGAAAGTCCAGAAAACGGGCCTGGGTCTGGAAAAAGGCAGCCCGGAGGTCAAAGAAATTTTAAAGCGCGTGACGGCGCTGGAACACGAAGGCTATTCGTTTGAAGGGGCCGAAGCGTCGTTTGAGCTGTTAGTCAAGAAAGCCACCGGGCAATATCGCCGCCTGTTTGATTTGGTGGGCTACCGCGTGATCGTCGAAAAGCGGGCAGGGGACACCGAAGCCGTCACCGAGGCGACTTTGAAACTTAGGGTCGGCGGCCCGGATGGCCCCGAAACCCTGACCGTGGCCGAGGGCGACGGCCCCGTTAATGCCCTGGACAGCGCCCTGCGCCTCGCGCTGACGCCCCACTACCCGGCCCTGTCATCCATCCACCTGACCGACTTCAAGGTGCGCGTGGTCAACAGCCGCGAAGGCACCGCCGCCAAAGTCCGCACCGTGGTCGATTACGCCGACGCGGGCGACGTGTGGAGTACCGTCGGCGTTTCCGAAAACATCATCGACGCCAGCTGGCGAGCCGTGGTCGACAGCATCGAATACGGCCTCCTGCGAACGGCCAAGTAGGGGCGCTGCTTGCTGCGCCCTCTTTTCCTTGTTTCTATGCCTACCCCTACAGCCACGCGGGAGGCGGCTCGTCGCGGTCCTGCTCCAGCACCACTGTGGTCCCGGTAGGGCCGGTCAGCACATACACCCGGTCCACCTGCTGCATCATCTTGAAGCCGTGGCCCAGGCTCGCTTTGGTGCTGTAGCCGCGTGCCAGCGTGGCTTTGGGCAGGTGTTCCAGGGAAATACCCTGGCCCTGATCTTCCACACGCACCTGCACCAGGCCGGTGTCGCTGACGCCCACCCAGCCCGTGCCCGACCCGCCGCCGTGCGTGACGGCGTTCATGCCCGCCTCGGACACCGCCGTCACCAGGTCGTGCCGCCGCTCTTCTTTCATGTCCAGCGCCAGATCAATCGCTCGGTGCCGCAGCTCGGCCAGACCGCCCGCCCGCGACAGGGGGATGGGGCCGCTGACCGCAGGGATTGGATCGGGCAGGTCAGCGGGGGTGTCGCACAAAATCAAATGGCCCTCGGTGACACTTGCCAGCACGTCCCGCAAAAACGCCCGCTGCTGCGCGGCGGCGGTGCGAAGCGCCGTGATGTCGCGCAGGTAGGCTGTAAATCCCCGCCCGTCGCCTTCGCCCATCGGGACAATGGCGATCTCCACGGGGAACTCTTCGCCGCCCTGACGCATGGCTGTCACTTCAATCCGCTGACGCAAAATTGGGCCTTCCCCAGTCGCCAGATAATGCGCCAAACCGCGCTCGTGGGCGGCTCTCAGAGATGGCGGCACGATGGTCTCGGCAATCAGCTTTCCCAGAACACCAGCGCGGGTGTAGCCAAATGTGCGCTCGGCGGCGGGGTTGAACTCCACAATACGGCCTTCCACATCAGCGGTGATAATGCAGTCCAGGGCGGCTTCCAGCACGGCGGACTTGCGGCCTTCGCTCTGGCGCAGCGCCAGCGCCGCCGCATGGGCCTCCTCGGCGGCCTGTTCGGCCTCCCGGTGCGACTTGCGCTGGGCGCTGCTGATGGCGGACACGGCCAGACCCACCGTGATAAAAATCAGCAGCGTGATCCGGTCCGCGCTGTCGGTGACGGTAAACGTATGGTTGGGACTGATAAAAAAGTAGGTGGCGGCAGCGGCAGACAGCACCAGCGCGGCCAGCCCGCCGCCCCAGCCGCCGACCCAGGCGCTGAAAACGAGGGCCGGGAAGAACACAATAAACGCCGCCCGCCGCCCCAGAAACGGGTCCAGGCCAAAGCGGAGCAGCGTGGTCAAAACAAGGCTGGCAAGCACCAGCGCATAGCTCCGGGCCAGGGACAGGCGGGGAGAAAACGAGCGGGTGGGGAACGCGGAATCTGTGGTCGGCTGTGGCATCTGCTGCAATTATGGCACAAGTCGGCGAAAAAATAATGTTTCAAGTTATTGTAAAAATGACACAAAATTGGATTTATAGGGTATAGTGTCAATGTAACACAAACATAAAGGAGACAAGAATTATGCAGCTAGAGCTTTTGATTATTGACCCGCAGATCGACTTCTGCGATCCCCACGGGGCGCTGTTCGTGGCCGGCGCAGACCGCGACATGACCCGGCTGGCAGCGCTGGTACGCCGTCTGGCCCCGAAGCTCGGCGACATCCATGTCACCCTCGACTCGCACCACTTCGTCGACATAGCCCACCCAATCTTCTGGAAGGACGCCAGCGGGTCGGCCCCCGCGCCGTTCACCATCATTACGGCTGCCGAGGTCGAAACAGGCCGCTGGACTACCGCCCAGCCGGGGATGTATCGCCGGGCGCTGGCTTATGTGCAGGCTTTGGAGAAGCACGGGCGCTACCCCCTCTGCATTTGGCCCCCGCACTGCCTCATTGGCAGCACCGGCCACGCCGTCGTGCCCGAATTGTTCGCCGCCTTGCAGGACTGGGAAAAGCGCTTTGCGATGGTGGACTATGTCACCAAAGGCTCCAACCCGTTCACCGAGCATTACTCGGCCATTCAGGCCGACGTTCCTGACCCCGCTGACCCCGGCACGCAGATCAACACCGCCCTGCTGCAAACCCTGATGCGGGCCGATCTCATCGCCGTTGCCGGAGAAGCGGGCAGCCACTGCCTTGCAAACACTGTCCGCGACATCGCCAACAACTTTGGCGACGACCGGTTAGTGTCCAAAATCGTGCTGCTCCAGGATGCCACCAGCCCGGTCACCGGTTTCGAGAGCTTCCAGGACGACTTCCTGCGCGAGATGACCGCACGCGGCATGAAGCTGGCGACCACTACTGACTTTCTGGCGTAATGCCAGCGCAGCCGCGCATCCGCGTAGTTGAAAACTACGCGCTGAGAGAGGCGTCCTGCGGACGGAAGAGCCATCCATCCACAGTCTGTATTTCCTTCGTCCGAAGGACGCCTCACCGAGCGAGGGGTTTTCAACCCCTCGAACTCTTGCCCGAACTCTTGCCCGCTCTGGATAAACACGAAAGGACCCACGACCATGCCTTTACTCATTGACAATAGCCTCACACAAACGGCCCTGCCTGCCAGCCACTTCGGCTACTCCGCCGAGCGGCTGGAAAACCTCGGCGCTGCCGAGTACACCCTCGTCACCATCGCCTGCGATGCCAGCGGCAGCGTTGGCCCGTTCCAGAAGCAGCTCGAAAAGACCCTGCAAAGCATCGTGCAGGCGTGCCAGCGCTCCCCCCGCGCCGACAACCTCCTGCTGCGGCTCGTGGAGTTCGACCAGCACCTGCGCGAGCCGCACGGCTTCAAACTCCTGGAACGCTGCAACGCCGCCGACTACGACGGCGTCCTTCACATCGGCGGGGCTACGGCTCTGTATGACGCTGCCGAAAACGCCGTCCGCGCCACGACGGACTACGCCCAGCAGCTTGCCGCAGGGGACTTCTCCGCCAATGCCATTGTGTTCGTCCTGACCGACGGCATGGACAATGCTTCCACGCTGACCCCGCGCCTGGTCAAAGACGCCCTGACGCGGGCCGTGTCCGAAGAGGCGCTCGAATCAGTGGTCTCGGTGCTCATCGGAGTCAACGTCTCGGACCGCACCGTCGGCGGCTACTTGCAGGACTTCCGCACCGATGTCGGCTTCACGCAGTACGTGGAGATGGACCGCGCCGATGCCAAAACGCTGGCCCGCCTCGCCGAGTTCGTTTCCCGCAGCATCAGCGCTCAGTCCCAGTCGCTCGGCACCGGCGGCCCCTCGCAATCGCTGACGTTTTAGCTGGATGAAATGATAGAGGAGCCACGCATTGAAATGCATGGCTGAGGGGCGCAGACGCCGAACGTCCCTGCGGGACGCAGGAAAATAAGACGCAGATGCCAGTCACGCTCGGTTTATTTGTCTTCTGTCCCGCAGGGACATTCAGCCGCAGGCTCCCCAGCCATGCATTTCAATGCGTGGCTCTCTGCCGCCGCCAGACACGTTTTGAGGAGGTAACTTATGAACACCGACAGCGCCTTTTGGATTGGCAGCACCCACCGCGTCTGCCAGGATTACGCCGTCACCGGCCACACCGAGGGAGCCGCCCACGCCATCCTCGCCGACGGCTGCTCCGGCTCCCCCGACACCGACATCGGCGCCCGCCTGCTGGCATCCGCCGAGCGTTTCCTGCCAGCGGGCGAGGGAGCCATCGTAGCCGCCGCCGCCTGTACGGCCCATCTCGGCCTGCCCCAAACGTGCCTCGACGCCACCCTGCTAACAATCACAGCGGCGGACGGCACATTCACCGCCCGCTGTCACGGCGACGGCGTGGTAGCCGTTGGTCGGCATGACGGCACAATCGAAGCCTTCGTGGTGTCCTTCGCTGCCAGCTACCCGCGCTACCTCAGCTACACGCTCGACGCCGCCCGGCTGCGGCAGTGGCAGGCGCAGCCCGGCAACACAAAAACCGTAACGCGCTGGCGGCTCGGCACAGGCAGCCCGCCTGAGACTCACCCCAGCGACCGCGCCTGCGAGGAGTGGACCGGCAGCCTCGCCGACTGCCGCTTTGTCGCCGTGCTGAGTGACGGCGTGCAGTCCTTCACGCAGTCCGTGACCACCGACACCTCGCGCACCACGCAGCCCGTCCCCGTCGGCGACGTGCTGGAATTATTATTAGCCTTCAAAAGCGGGTTGGGCCAGTTCGTCCAGCGCCGCGTCCGCGCCTTCCACAAAGAGTGCGCCGCACGCGGCTGGACCCACGCCGACGACATCTCCCTCGCCGTGGTCTGGCTGGCGTAGGACCCCTCCCGCTCGTTCCTCGCTCCCTCCCCTGTTAGGGGAGGGCACAGACAATGCAAACTGGGCCAAACCCGTAGGGGCGGGGTCCCCCCGCCCTTCTTTTCTGGTCTCCCTTCTTACCCTTCCCTAACAGGGGAGGGGTCTCCGAAAGGCAAACACTCTATGGACATCTACGTACAGGGAAAAAAAGTGCGGCTCACCCAGGCCGAGTTTAAGGCGCAGGGCGGCGAAGGAGCCGTCTATGTCAAAGGAAGCACGGCGTATAAAGTGTACGCCGACCCGGCCAAAATGATCGCGCCCGCCAAAATCCAGCAGCTTGCGGTGCTGACCCTGCCCGAAATCGTCCGCCCGCAGGAAGTCATCTTAGATTCGGGCCGCGCCCCCATTGGCTACACCATGCAAAGCATCCCGCAGGGCCTCGTCCTGTGCCAGACCTTCCCCCGCGCTTTCCGCGAACGGGTGGGGCTGACGCCCGACAAAGCACTGGGCTTGGTGCAGGCACTGCAAAAAGGCGTCCGCCACGTCCACGAGCGGGGCCTGCTCATTGTAGACCTGAACGAAATGAACTTTTTGGTAGACTCGGCCTTCGGGCGCGTTTACTTTATCGATGTCGATAGCTACCAGACGCCCAGCTTCCCCGCGACTGCTCTGATGGACAGCGTCCGGGACCGCCACGCGGCAGGCTGGAACACCGGCACCGACTGGTTTTCGTTTGCCCTCGTCTCGTTCCAGATGTTCGTTGGTATCCACCCCTACAAAGGCAAGCACCCCAATTTAAAAACCCTCGACGACCGCATGACGCAGAATGTCTCGGTGCTGCACCCCGACGTCTCCATCCCCGCCGCCTGCCTGCCCTTTGACGTCATCCCAGCCTCGTACCGCGACTGGTACAAGGCCGTGCTAGAGCGCGGCGAGCGCGTGCCGCCCCCGGACCGCGTTTCCGCCGCCCTGCTCGTGCCCAAGCCTGCCGTGCTGGTCACCGGGGCCGGGCAGTTTCAGATTGCCGAGCTGCTGCGCGGCGCTGGCCCTGTCCTGTCCTTCACCCACGGCCTCCTGCTCACCACCGAAGGCATCTACCAAAACGGGCGGCGCGTCGCCGACGCCGGGCCGGGCACGCAGATTGCCCTGACCGACACAGGCCGCCCCGTCCGCGCCGTGCTGGAAGGCGGCCACCTGCGTCTGTGGGACATCGCCGCAGGCGTCGAAATCCCCGTCACCGCCGCCGCCGAGACGCTGACTGCCACCGATGGGCGGCTGCATCTCAAATCTGGCGACGCCCTGCGCGAAGTGGAGTTTTTAGAGACGCCGGGCCGCCTGCTGGCAACGCTCAAAACCGTCGGCACCGTGCTGGAACAGGCCACGCAGCTCTTCGAAGGCGTCGCCCTGCAAAGCCTTGTCGGCGCGTGGTACGCCTCCCTGCTGCCCCGGCGCGGCCTGTGTCATCAGGTCCGCCTGCCCGAACTCGACGGCTTCCAGGTTCTGGATGCCCGGTTCCAAAGCGGCGTTTTGATGGTCCTTGCCGCCCAGAACGGCCTCTTCCAAAAATTGATCTTCCGCTTCAGCCCCGACTACGCCGCCCACGACACCCGCACCGTGCCCGCCGTCGCCGCCCACGCCCTCAACTTCACGGTCTTAACCCAGGGAATGTGCCTGCACCTGACCGAGTCGGAAGAACTCGAACTCTTCCCCGCCCGCATGGACGCCCCCGGCCTCAAAGTCGTCGCCGACCCCGCCCTCGCCAGCGACTGCCGCCTGCTTTCCGACGGCACACAGGCCCTCTTCGCCCGCGCCGAAACCCTATACCGCTTCGCCATGCGGTAAACTAAGTCTTCTCTGTGCCCGCGAAGGCGGGAAATTGCCCTTTTAAAGCACGGGGGTTCAGCCCCGTGGTCCTTCTTTCAGAAAGCCACCTATGCTCATTCAATCTCTGCTCGACACCGACCTCTACAAGTTCACTATGCAGGAAGTCGTCTGGAACCACTTCCCTAATGTGCAGGTGGAATACGCCTTCCAATGCCGCACCCACGGCGTGGACCTGTCCCCCTACGCGGACGAAATCCGCGACGAGCTTGCCGCTTACTGCGCCCTGCGGCTGACCGACGATGAGGCGGCCTACTTGAAAAGCATCCGCTTCCTCAAGCACAGTTACGTCGATGCCCTCTCCGACCTGCGCCTCAATCCCGACCATGTGGACATCCGCGTCCATCCCGAGGCCGCGCCCGAAAACCGCCTGCAAATCCGCATTCGCGGCAACTGGTTCCAAAGCATTCTGTTTGAAGTGCCCCTGCTGGCAATCGTCAACGAAATCTACTTCCGGCGCACCCAGCCCGAGGATGCCGCCAACCGCGCCGAAGGCACACGGCGGCTGGACGCCAAAATCGCCCAATTAAACGCTGAACCCATAGCCAAAGTGGCGCTCATCGAGTTCGGCACGCGCCGCCGCTACCGCCGGGACTGGCAGATGACCGTCGTGGAGCGCCTCCGGGACACCCTCGGCCCGTGGTTTCTGGGAACCAGCAATGTCCACGCCGCCCGGACGCTCGGCCTCAAAGCGCACGGCACGATGGCCCATGAGTTTTTGCAGGCGTGCCAGGCGCTCGTCGCTCTGCCGGACTTCCAAAAGTTCGCGCTGGAAACATGGATGCAGGAGTACCGGGGTGACCTCGGCATCGCCCTGTCCGATGTGGTGGGGATGGACGCCTTCCTCCAGGACTTCGACAAGCTGTTTTCCAAAGCCTACGACGGCTGCCGCCATGACTCCGGCGACCCCGTAGAATGGGGCGAAAAGCTCATCCGGCACTACGAATCCATGGGCATCGACCCCGCCACCCGCGCCGCCGTCTTCAGTGATGCGTTAGACATTGACAAAGCCTTACAACTGGCCCGGCACTTTCGCGGACGCCTCAAAACCAGCTTCGGCATCGGCACGAATCTCACCAACGACCTCGGCTTCGCCCCGCTGTCCATTGTGATTAAAATGTCCCGCTGCCAGGGCCGCCCCGTCGCCAAGCTCTCCGACAGCCCCGGCAAAGCCATGTGCCACGACGAAACCTACCTCGCCTACCTGCGCCAAGTCTTCGCTCTCCCGTAGGGGCAGGAGCCACCCCCGCCCCCAATACCAGCAAAACCAGAGGAGGGCGCGATGAATCGCGCCCTCCTCTACTGCCCTCGCCCTCTCTGACACAACTTTAGGCCGCTTGTGCCACACGCACATAGGCAGATGCTACCATCGGCTCAGGACCTATCGTGCAGTTGACAATTTGGAGACACATCAGTAAAATCTGCGGTTGCGGTATTTGAAAGTATAGTGACCTAAAGAATGCTCTATTACATATTACTTTTTTCATTTTTTAGGAGCAAAATCTTCGGCCTTCCCACTTTTAGGAAGATATACAATGACTACGCGATTACGGACACCATACGCAGATAAAACGTTAGTTCCTGTGGTCATAAACACGTACAGTGTATGGCTGATTTGATAGAATAACCATATTATATTTTCCGGCCCCAGGGTGTGTTTCAATGCCCCGATGCGAACCGCTGGCTTGTTGCTCAAATAGGGTCGTATTAAGTTGCTTGCCTACACACAAATACGCATGAGTAATCTCTTTGCGATCCCAGCGTCCGAGTCCATCGTATTTACCTGTTCCTGTCGTATAGTCAAGCAACCATACTGGCCCTACCACGAAAGTTTGACTGGTTTTCACATTGGGCGCAGTGCCACTACTTTTCAGTGTTGCTACCAGTTTCCAATATCCATGAGCCGCAGTATTGGTGCTCGGGGTGGCGAGGCAGTTTTGGCTAAAAAGTATTGTCACACTGATTATTAGCACACTTTGAAGTTTTCGTTGCATTGATTTCTCCATAAAAATTTACCGTATTGGGTGCGTGGCAGACCTAAAGCATCCTTATGTCACTAGCGATGATTTTAAAAAGAGCCATTCAGAGCAGTAGATGCTTTGTTAATAGCATTTTTACAAAGAATTAAAGTATCGGTACAGTTTTCTCTATTTGGATTCCATTGCATAATACAGCTTTGTTCCTCACAAGTCGTTTGACCGAGATGATTATAGGACTCTGGTACATCTAACAAGTGCAATGCTTCGTGCCAAAACACATACTTATTTGGAGTCCAGACCATCGCATATAAGGTCAATCTTGCGGCCCCAAAACGGGCCATCGGCTCCTCTTTGCGGGCGTTTATTGCGAATTCAGCTTCACGCTCACAGTATACAATGATCTTTTTATTAAGCAACTCAGGAGGAGCGGTACGCGTAATATCAGTCGGTGACTGACACAAGTACGAATTCAAACCAAATACCAACTCGTCTGACAGACGTTCTGTGTGCAGAGGTGGCAGAGATGGATAATTTAAGCTTAGAAGTTTCACCATTTCATCAATTGATTCTCTGCAAAAGTCTTCTTTATCTTCGACTAGACTGTACCAATAAATAGTTTCCATTATCACCTCACCAAGTTTAGCCAATTCCTGCGTAGCAAAACCCCAGGAGTATTTCACTGCGTTTCGCCGCAATGCGTTGACATGAAGCACACGCTAGGCGTGGCTTTCACCGCATATCTGCGGCGCGACACGTTTTAGCCACGGCAATCTAAACGCACTTGGTCGCCTTTCGCCCATTATACCAAAACTAACTAAGCAATGCAAGACACAAACCCGCTTTGCCCCCTTTGTATCTGCAAAAGCAATTATCAATGCTTTCACAAACCCAGATTCTCAATCCAATCAACTTCACTCCTAACCTCAACTCCTTGCCCACACAGGCGGGTAACTCCCTTCTTAGAGCACGGGGGGGCAGTTCCACGTCCTCTCTGTTCTGGTCCCCCCATTATTGGGGGCTAGGGGGTCCGAATTGCCCTTGACACAGGTTCCCCGAAACCGCCACAATAAATCATAAGTCTACTAAAAAAGCACTGTCTCAAATCTTCAGTCGCGTAGCGACTTTTTCCGTTTACTAATAGACCGGCACTTCCAGTGCCGGGCACGCCGCACATAAAGGAACCCAGAACCATGACTACCACCGACACCGCCGAAACTACCGAAACGAACTGCGCGAATAAAACCAACAAAACCGCCGAAGGCAAAGCCATCGCCGCCCGCAATGCCACCACCCACGGCCTGTTCGCCCGCGACGTCGTCCTCCCCCACCTCGGCGAAGACCCCGCCGGCTACCAAACCCTTGCCGATGAGCTTGCCAAACAGCTTGCTCCCCAGAACTTGTTGGAGCATCACTACGTCGAAAAAATCGCCGCCGCTTCCTGGCGCCTCCGCAGGCTCCAACGCTGGCAGGCACAGCTTTATGAAGACAGCGCCCTCACCGAAGACGAACTACTCAACAGGCTCGACAAAACCTTGCGCCACGAAACTGCCCTGCACCGCCAGATTGACACCGCCGTCAAGCTGCTCGCCAAAGACGTCCCTCAGCTTTACGCCCGCCGCGTCCGCGCCCGCGTGCTCGAGGACGCCATGCTCTCCGAGCGCGAGTGTGCCGAGTGCTTAGAGGACGACGCGGCTATCTCGATGGAAGTCAGGAACCGCTTAGGCCGCATCCGCAAAGCCACGGACCTGGCCCTGCCGCGCCTCGTTACCGCTCCGCTAGATACTCTGGCCTGCGAAAACACCGAAAATTGCGATAACGAACTGGATAACGAACCCGTTTCTGCCCCTGAACTCTCTTCTCCTCACCCTCTCCTTGTAGGGGAGGGAGCGAGGAACGAGCGGGAGGGGTCCGAAATCTGCCAAAACGAACCTGCCCCCCTCGTTGAAGTAGACCCGCGTACCCACGCCGCTTTCCTCGGCAGGAACGAAGTGCGCCGCGTCCACCCGCACGCCGCCCTGCTCCGGCGCGAGGAACACCGCGTCATCCACGCCGCCGCCCGCGCCCAGTCCCACCGAAACGCCCGCGACGCCGAGGAGCCATATTTCTGATGCCCGCAAGCCTGCGGCGGCGCTCCAAATCCTTCCTTTAGGAAGGACCCTGTGACGAAGGAACAAGGAGGTAGGTCTCCGAGGAGGTCTCTTACCCCACCATCTGCGCGTACAGCGCCTCCTGCCGGGCCTGCGCTTTCTTATAAATCTCGTGGTTTGCAGGGTCCGGCGTATACGTTTTGCCGAGGTAAGCGGGGACGTCATCTAAGTCAGCAATCAGGCCCAGCGCGTTTAAAGCCAGCAGGGCCGCGCCCCGGCTCGACGCCTCAAAGACGCGGGAGGTGACCACGGGCAGGCCGAACGTGTCGGCCATAATCTGCGTCCAGGTCGGGTCGTGCGTCAGCGCCCCGCCGGAGACGACAATCTGCGTGGCCGTCGGGTACTGCCGCAGCAGGCGCTCGTGGACCGAGCCAAACGTATAGGCGACGGCTTCCAGCGACGCCCGCAAAATCTCGGCGGGCGTCGTGTGCAGGTTCATTCCAGTAATGGTGGCGCGGGCGTCCGCGTGCCAGCCCGGCGAGCGTTCCCCCGCCCACAGCGGCAGCACCGTCAGGCCGTGGCCGTCCGGGGGCAGCTTGGCGACGGCGCGGGCGGCGGCTTCCCGGTCGCCGACTTGCAGCGTCTTTTGTGCCCACGCAAACACATTGCCGCCGTTGGCGAACGCGCCGCCGACCAAAAACCGCTCGGCATCGAGGCGGTAGCAGAACAGGCCCTCGGGGATGTCTACACTGTCAGCGCGGACGGCGACCCGCATCGCCCCCGACGTGCCAATGTTGATCGCAATCCGGTTCGTGTCCACCGCGCCGCTGCCGACATTGGAGCAGGCCCCGTCGCCCGACGCAGCGGCCCAGGGCAGGTCTTTGAGGGGGGCCAGCGTCTTCGCCCATTCGCCGGTCAGCCCCGACCACGTTTCGGCGGCCCCGGCCAGCGGGTTAAAATTGGCTTCAGTCACCGGCAGCACTTGGAGCGTCTCCGGGTCCCAGGTCTTGGTATTGGGGTTCAAAAGCCCCGTGCCGGAGGCCATCGACAGGCTCACTTTGGCCTTGCCGAACAGGCGCAAATAGAAATACTCGGCAAACGACATCCAGCGGGTCACCCGGCCAAACTCGGCGGCCTGAGTCTGCTGAAGCCAGCGCAGCTTGGCGGGCCAGTAGTTCGGGTGCAGCTCGCAGCCCGTGCGGCGGTGATAGTCGCCGGGGTCCAGCTCCGTCTTCAGCGCGTCCGCCTGCGACGCCGCCCGGCTGTCCGCCCACGAAAACAGCGGCGTCCGGGCACGCCCGTCCGTGCCGACGCCCACAAGGCTGTGCCAGAAGCAGGACACCCCGACCCCGGCCAATCGCGCCTGGGTGTCGGCATCGGTTTTGGCAAGGAGCTGTTTTACAGCGTCCACGGTGCGGGCCAGCAATTCTTCCGCATCGGTTTGAACGCCGCCATCCGCAGAAACCGTCTGCGAATACGCGGTCTGCACTTCGGCCCCCGGCAAGGCCCGCCCGTGCGCGTCAAAGAGCATGGCCCGCACAGACGACGTTCCGAGGTCGAGGGCTAATACAATGGCTTTTTTCATAGTTTATGGTTGTGCGATGGAAGCCAAATGGTTTCGTAAATGGCTGGTTAAAATGGGCAAGCAAACTGGCGACTTCTTGCTGTGTTTCGGGTACAATCGGTTCGCGCTCTTAATCGGTCGGGGTAATTGCGCCGATTGCCCATTTCCCGACCATGCCCCCAAAATCCTGCCGCGTTCGATCCTGCCGCAGTGCTGCCCGGAGAAACTTTCCTATGCCATCCATCCAAACTTCCACGCCCACGTCCCGAGGAACCACCTCCGCCCCGTTCACCAGTTACCCCGGCGCGATGGGAATTGTCACCACTGTGTTTTTCATGTGGGGATTAATTACAGTCCTCAACGATGTGCTGATCCCGCACCTCAAAGCCATTTTCAAGCTGAACTATTTCGAGTCCATGCTGATCCAGTTTTGCTTCTTTTCAGCCTACTTTGTGTTTTCCGCGCCGTTCGGCAAGCTGGTGGAGCGAGTCGGCTACAAGCTGACTATTGTAACCGGCCTGTGCATCGCCGGGGTGGGGGCACTGCTGTTTGTTCCTGCCGCCCTGGTGGCTTCCTTTCCGCTGTTCCTGGGGGCGCTGATTGTGGTCGCGGCGGGCATCACCGCACTGCAAGTCTCCGCGAACCCCTATGTGTCCGTGCTGGGGGACCCGGCGACGGCCTCCAGCCGCCTTAATCTGGCGCAGGCGCTGAACTCGCTCGGCACGACCATCGCGCCCTATGTCGGCGGCCTGCTGATTTTGAGCGCGGCCAGCGCCGCCGTCGCTTTGACGCCGGAACAAAAAATCCAGGAAGCCCATTCAGTCATCGTGCCTTACGTTGGCTTGGCGGCGGTGCTGTTCGCGCTGGCGGCAGGCGTGTTCTTCGCTCCTCTGCCGCAGATGTCGGAAACCAGCAACGCGCCGGTGGACGGCGCGGAGTCGACCGTCAGCATCTGGACCAAGCAGCACGCCGTCCTGGGGGCACTGGCAATCTTCCTGTATGTCGGTGCAGAAGTTTCTATCGGCAGCTTCCTGGTAAACTATTTCGGCCAGAAAGACATCGCCAATCTGGACGCCAAAACCGCCGCCGGGTATGTGTCGTTCTACTGGGGCGGGGCAATGATAGGCCGCTTCATCGGCGCAGTAGTCTTGCGAAGTGTCAAGGCCGGGGTCGCGCTCGGGGCGGTTGCGCTGATGGCCTGCGCTTTGGTGCTGCTGTCCATCCTGACATTCGGGCATCTGGCGATGTGGACAATTATCGCGGTGGGCCTGTTCAACTCCATTATGTTCCCAAACATCTTTACGCTGGGAATTGCAAACCTCGGACCGCTCACCGGCAAAGGTTCGGGCCTTCTCATTGCCGCCATTGTCGGCGGCGCGTTTGTGCCGCTGGCGCAGGGCGCTCTGGCGGACCGGATCGGCATCCACCATGCGCTGATTGTGCCGGTGCTGTGCTACCTCTATGTCGCGTACTACGGCTTCGCGGGTTCTAAACCCGTCGGCGGCGCAATGGAATACAGCACGGCCCAGTAACCCGCCGCTGTCTTCTTCAGCCGTTTTTTCAGCCGTTCACCGCGCCGTAAACGTAACTGTCTGCGTTTGCGGCCTCGGTGTGCCGGGTGTGCTGAGGCTGGCCGTCGGCGCGGCGTCAAAGGTTGCCAGCGGGGCAATAGGGGGCGTGTGTTCGCCTTCCAGCACATCCAGGCTGGCCGAGGAGTGCGCCGATACAGGCTGATAGGTGAAAGCGACGGTGTTGCTGCCTGCCCGCAGGCGCATCGTAATATCGCGGTCCACAAACCCGGAAAAATCGCCGAGCCGGATGCCGTTCAGGGACACCGCCACATGACCGCCCCGCACCTGTCCCCGAAGCCAGTGGGAGTGGTCGGTGGGCATCTTCGCGCCCCGCAGCGGGTCGCTGCCCGCCAGGGCATCTTTGGCGGAGCCACCTCCATCGCCGACGAGCGGGTCCGACGTCGCCGTGGTCAGCGGGTCCGCCGACGCCGACGTGGTCAGCGGGTCCGCCGACGCCGACGTGGTCAGCGGGTCAAGGGCGGGGGGCGGGGCAGCGACCGCCGAAGGCGTCGCCGCAGGCGGCAGGGCGGCGGGGCGGGAGGACGTTTCCGACACGGGCCGGTCCGCCGCGCACCCCGTCAGCAGCAGAGCCAGTCCGAATAGAGGCAGGGCACGTCTCATAAAATCATGCCTGCGCCGACCGTTTCATTGGTGGCTTCGTCAATCAAAATCAAGCTCCCCGTGATGCGATTGCGCCGGTAGGCGTCAAAAAACAGCGGCTGCGTCGTCTTCAAAGTCAGCCGCGCAATCTCGTTCAGCGAGACCGTCGTGCTTGCCGTGTTCTCTTCCAAAGTGCTGATGTCCAGCTTGTACTTCACAGCTTTCACTATCGCCCGCACGTCGCGGGTGGTGTGCCGCAGCGTGTACTTTCCATTCGGGACTAAGCTGCGCTCGCCAAGCCAGCAGACCATCACCTCCAGGTCCTGCGACACCTGCGGGCTGTTATCCGCAGGCACAATCATATCGCCCCGGCTGATGTCGACTTCATCTTCCAGCGTCAGCGTCACCGACTGCGGCGCAAAGCCTTCGGCTATCGGCCCGCCGTCCGCATCCACCGACTTGATGCGCGACGTCGCCCCCGACGGCAGTACGCGCACCGCCTCGCCGGGCTTGAACACCCCGCCCGCAATCCGCCCCGCATAGCCCCGGTAGTCCGGGTATTCGGCGCTCTGAGGCCGGATGACATACTGCACCGGGAACCGCCCGTCTTCTAAATTGACATCTTCGGCAATCTCGACTGTTTCCAGCAGTCCCAGCAGCGTTGGCCCGCTGTACCAGTCCATCTGCGCCGAGGCGTCTACCACGTTGTCCCCATGCAGGGCGCTGATGGGCAGAAAGTGGACGTCCCCCGTGTCTAAGCCCGCCGCAAACGTCTCAAAATCGCTCTTAATCTCCTCAAAAACGCTCTGCGAATACTCCACCAAATCCATCTTGTTGACGCAGACCACCAGGTGCGGAATACCCAGCAGCGACGCGATAATCGCGTGCCGCCGCGTCTGCTCAATGACCCCTTTACGGGCATCCACCAGAATAATCGCCAAATCCGCCGTCGATGCCCCCGTGACCATGTTGCGCGTGTACTGAATATGGCCCGGCGTGTCCGCGATGATAAACTTGCGCTTCGGCGTGGCAAAGTAGCGGTAGGCGACATCAATCGTGATGCCCTGCTCCCGCTCCGCCCGCAGGCCGTCGGTCAAGAGCGCGAGGTTGACCCCCGTTTCGTTCATGCCCGCCTCGCCCCGCCGCTCGGTGGATTCTCGAATCGCCTCCACCTGATCGTCAAAGATCGCCTTGCTGTCATACAGCAGCCGCCCAATCAGTGTGCTTTTCCCATCGTCCACACTCCCCGCCGTCGTAAACCGCAGCAGGTCCATATCCAAATAGCCAGTTGTTGAAAAATCGTCCATTATCGTCCTATCAGTCTGAGCCGTCGCGCCCGTCTTGTTCTTGTCTTGCATCATACTCAACTAAAATATAGGCGTCACCGCCGCCGTCGTCAAACTCTGAGACGGCCTTGCCCCAGGGCCGCAGATGGTTCGGCGCTTTGTCCAAACCGGGGGTGTCTTCATCGCTCGTGCCAGTAAAAGTGTCCGGCTCGCCCAAGTCGCTTCGGAGCAAAGCGTCGTGGAAGGCTTTTGTATTAACCAAGAACAAGTGAGCGTCTTTTGTGGTACGAGACAGGTCTGCATTAAGAAATACCCGTGTCAGCCGCTGTCCCTCAAAATGGAGGCTGACTTCCAGTGGAAAGGTTTCTATTGTACCAGCATCCAACCGAAGCCAGGAGCCTTGCGGGCTTAGGCTGCGAGACTTCGCACCACGCCCAAACTCGGACTGCCGGAACTCGCTCAGCGTAAGCGCGGGTGTGATCACAAAACCGTTTGGGAGGTAAATGTCCCCAGTCTCAGCGTCAATCATAGCGAATACCTTTCGGCTCAAACAACGCCTGCCGGGTCAACTACTGTCAGCCCTGGCGCGAACAGAGCGAGCCGGGCGAAGTGCCGGGTGTTGAAGGCCGACCTACCACCTTGTTCCCTCGTTCCTCAGTCACAGGGTCCTTCCTAAAGGAAGGATTAAGAGGGCACTGCCAAAGGGCGATGGCCCCTGCTTCCTGCCCCGCTTAGTCCTAATCCTCCCTTTAGGGAGGACCCTGTGACTGAGGAACGAAGGAACAAGGTGGTAGGTCTCTTAAAAGTGGTCGTCGTGCATTACTTCGCGGTCGTCAATCAAATACCCTTTGGCCGTCGCGTCGTCAATCACTTCTTTGATATATTCCCAGATCGCCTCGGAGCCTTCGGCGGTGTGCCTGTTGCGTTCCAGCACCTGAGAGCGGGTGATGCCGTGGCTGACCCACGAGTGCCCTTCCGTGTGGTAGTTGTGCAGAATAGGCATGATGCGGTCCAGCCCGGCGGCAAACTTGGCTTCGGGCGTCTGCCGGGCCTCGAACTCATCCCACAGGTCGCGCACTTCGCCTTGCTGATCTTCGGGGAGCAGGCCAAAGATGCGCTCGGCGGCGGCCTCTTCCAATGCCGCTTTCCCGGTCTGCACGCCGTAGACATAGGTGTCCCCGGCGTCTATTTCTACGATGTCATGCACCAGCAGCATCTTCAGGACGCGCAGAGTATCTACGGGCGTGTTCGCGTGTTCGGCCAGCATCAGCGCCGCCATCGCCAGATGCCACGAATGCTCGGCGGAGTTCTCATGGCGCGGCTCGTTGATGAGATACGTCTGCCGCAGGATGCTTTTAAGCTTGTCGATCTCTAAAAGAAAGGCGATCTGCCGTGCCAGCCGGTCGGTATTAAAAGTGTCGTTCATGTGAGAGTAATCTGCCCCGTGCGAAAATCGACCACCAGCCGGTAGACGCGCAAAAAGTCCAGGCCCAGCAGCCCATCAATCGGCAGCCCCGGCGGCAGCGTGTGCGCCTGCACCGTCACGCCGGTCTGCGTCTGCCCCAGGGCATCCATCTTGTCCAGCGTCACCAGCGGAACTGAAATGACGCCGTTCGCCGTAATCACCGGCACAGTGCCAACGTTATCGCGCATAGGGTCTATGCCGACTGCCCGCAAGGCGCGTGGGCTGATGGCTGTCACCGTCGCCCCGGTGTCCAAACCAAAACGGGCTGTGCCGCTCCCGTTTGGGCCGTGCAAAGTTGCCCGGAAAATCACCAGGCCACCGGCTGGATTAAACGCTGTACTCATAATCCAATAGTCATCCTTGAAGGGTCAGCAAAACCGCCGTCTCTGGAACCGGCCCAAAATACAGCGAAGCCCAATGCCGCACCTGCCGGTCAATCGCTTCCTGGTAGACTGCCTCCGGGTCAAGGCCGTGGCTGACCACCAGACCTTTTACCACTTCCCGGTCTTTGTCGAGTTCCGGGTCGGCGACCAGCACCCACTCCCCGTCAAACTGCGCCTCCATCTCGGCGCGTGTCAGCACTTCGTTCATAACTCAGTCTCCTCCGGTTCCTGCAAGCTGTCTACGAAAGCCGCGCATTCATTGGGGTGAACTTGCCTAAGAGTGCGCCAATCGGCGATGTTCTGGTCATCCAGCAGCACGTCCGGCTTGGGCAAAAATGCCGCGAAGCAATCGGTCAGCCCGAACTCCGCTGCGCTGGCCCGCGCATACTCCGCCCCGCCAGAACTCCAACAAAAGAGCTGTGCGCCCTGCGTGTGCAGTGCCCGGATGTGGCCGATGACGGCAGGGATTGGAATGCGCGTTGTGCCATAGATGCGGACAAACGTGTCGTCTACATCAACAAAGATAACCATCTCAGCTCCCAGGCGTGTGTCAGAAGTACCCTTCTTTTTTGCGGTCTTCCATTGCGGCTTCGGAGCGTTTGTCGTCGGCGCGAGTGCCGCGCTCGGTGGTGCGCGTGGCGGCGACTTCCTGAATGATTTCGGCCAGCGACGAGGCCGGGGACAGGACGGCCCCGGTACAGGTCATGTCGCCGACGGTGCGGAAGCGGACCTGCCGCATCTCCGGGGCCTCGGTGGGGCGCTTGTTGAGGTACGGCGAGTCGGCCAGCAGGTTGCCGTCGCGGTCAATCACCGGGCGCTCGTGGGTGAAGTACAGGTCGGGCAGGGGGATGTTCTCCTGCAAGATATACTGCCAGACATCCATCTCGGTCCAGTTGGAGATGGGGAACACCCGGAAATGCTCGCCCAGGTGCTTGCGGCCATTGAAGAGGTTCCACAGCTCCGGGCGCTGGTTTTTGGGGTCCCACTGGCCGAACTCGTCGCGGTGCGAGAAAAACCGCTCTTTGGCCCGCGCTTTTTCCTCGTCGCGCCGCGCCCCGCCCATCGCGGCATCAATCTTGAGTTCTTCCAGCGCGTCCAGCAGGGTGGGGGTCTGCAATAAATTACGGCTGGCATTGTAGCCGGTTTCTTCCACGGCCCGGCCCTGGTCAATCGAGTCCTGCACCGAGCGGACAAGGAGCTTCGCGCCGATTTCGGTCATCCAGCGGTCCCGGTAGTCCAAAGTTTCCGGGAAGTTGTGCCCGGTGTCGATATGCAGCAGCGGAAAGGGAATGGGCGCGGGCCAGAAGGCTTTGCGGGCCAAATGGGACAGGATAATAGAATCCTTGCCGCCGGAAAACAGCAGGGCAGGGCGCTCAAACTGCGCGGCCACTTCGCGGATGACGAAGATGGACTCGGCTTCAAGTTCTTTCAAGTGGGTCAGATGGTGCGTCATATCGGTCATGTCCCTATTTTACCACAAAGTTAGTAGCAAAAGAAAAAGGACGGGCGGGGCAGAGAAGTTCCCGAGGCAAGAGGAAAGCAGGCACGGCGCGGCGTACAATGGGGGCAGACAGACTTATAACCCAAAGGAGCAACACTGATGAGTACCGCCACCCCCGATGTGGAAGAAGAAGTGGACAAGGGCCATAGCGCCCATTCCCAGTCCGCTGACGCCAAAGGGCTGCCCGGCGCGATGCGCCGCCCGATTAAAATTACGATGATGGGCGCAGGCTCCGGCTTTACGCCCACCCTCGTGCGCGATGTCCTGCAAATCCCCGGCACTGTCGGCGGCACGATTGCGCTGGTTGATATTGACGGTGACCGCCTCGGCACTATGCATCAGTTGATCCAAAAAGTCATCAACACGCAGGGCCGCGCCGGGTGGACCGTCACGTCCTCCACTGACCGCACCGAAGTCATGGGCGGCTCGGATTACATCGTCATCTGCGTGGAAGTCAGCGGCGTCGGCACGGTGCGCTTTGACAACGACATCCCCGCCAAATATGGCATCAAGCAGTGCATTGGCGACACCATCGGGCCGGGCGGGCTGTTCAAGTCGCTTCGCACCATCCCCGTGTGGCTGGATATTTTGAAGGACGCCGAGCGGCTCTGCCCGCAGGCGATTATCTTAAACTACACCAACCCGATGTCGATGATGTGCCTGGCCGCGGCTCGGACGTCGTTTATGCCTGTGGTCGGCCTGTGCCATTCAGTGCAGGGCACGGGACATCTGCTGGCAAAACGCGCCGAAATCGTCTATGAAGACATGGTCTGGGAATGCGCGGGCATCAATCACCTGGCGTGGTTCACCAAACTGGAACACAGGGGCCAGAGCCTGTACCCCAAGCTGATGAAATTGGCCCGGCGCGATGTCTACAGCGCCGAGGAAGGCCGCGACGACACCGACATTGTCCGCAAAGACATGATGCTGCACTTTGGCGCGTTTATCACCGAGTCGTCGGGTCACCTGTCCGAGTACCTGCCGTACTACCGCAAGCGGCAGGACCTCCTTGACCGCTACTGCCGCTCCGGCTACGACGGGAAAACGTCGTTTTATGCCGACAACTGGCCGCAGTGGCGCAAGAACGCCGATGCAACGCGCCTCAAAATGCTCAGCGGCGAAGAGTCGCTGGACGCGCCCCGCTCGTGGGAATACGGCTCGTGGATCATCGAAGCCCGCGAAAAAGACGTGCCGCAGCGCATCCACGGCAATGTCCCTAATTCACTGGGCGGCGTGGGCACTTTGATCTCCAACCTGCCTGCCGACGGCATCGTGGAAGTCGCCTGCATGATTGACGCGGGCGGCATCAACCCCACCCGTTACGGGGCTTTGCCGCCGCAGATGGCCGCGATTTGCGCGTCCAATATGGGAATGTACGACCTCGGCGCAGCGGCGGCCATTGAAAAGAGCAAAGAAGCCGCCATCCATTCCCTGCTGCTTGACCCCCTCACCGCCGCCGTGTGCAGCCCCCGCGAAATCCAGGAGATGACGTTAGAGATGTTCGACGCCGAAGCCGAGTTCCTGCCGGGCTACAAGTAAGAAGCGAGGCCCAATCCTATTCCAGCTCCCTCTCCTTGCTGAAAGAGAGGGAGGGGTGAGGTTGTCCGGGGTCTCTTGATACAGGCAGGGACGAGGGGTTAAAACCCCTCGCTGAAAGGCGCATTCGCGCCGGGCGGACAAAGAATTAGGACGTTGGGCTTGCGTGTCTTGTCCGTATCTTTGGCTTCCCGGCGTCCTCACCTCATAGCGAGGGGTTTTAACCCCTCGGCTCTCTGGCCGTCCGAACTCTCGACTTACGAAAAACAGCCCCCGCCCAGATGGGCGAGGGCTGTTTTCCTGTCGGTGGACGCTTATTTACGGCAAAAGAGCCGTGAAGTGGTAAGTTCCTGACGGCAGCGCGTAGACGGCGACGCCCGGCTCGCCGGGGCCGGGGGCGATGCCGGAGGCCGGGGTGATAGGCTGTCCGCCTTCGCGCACGCTGCCGATGTCGGACGTCGGAATGCGGGCGGTGGCGGTGGTGTTCGCGGGAACCGTCACATCCCAGACAAATTGGCCGTTCTCGGTCTTCCAGTCGCTCACGATGGGGCCGCGAATGCTGTCATACGTCGCCGACGCGGAAGACAGACCGGGGCCAGGGTGGGGAGACAGCAGGATGTGCTTGTAGCCAGGCTGGTTCGGGTCGGTGTCAATCCCAGCGACGCTCTGGAACAGCCACTGGCCGACCGAGCCGAGCGAGTAGTGGTTGAACGAGTTCATCACCGGGGTTTGGAACCCCTTCTCGGGTGTGTAGCCGTCCCACCGCTCCCAGATGGTAGTTGCCCCTTCTTTGATGGAGTAGCCCCACGACGGGAACGTGTCGTTGAGCAGCAGCTTATAAGCCGTGTCATTGTGGCCGGTGTCGGTCAGCACAGGGCACAGGTAGCCGACGCCGACAAAACCCGTGGACAGGTGGTTGTTCTTGGACTGAATGTTGCGGACGAGATGCTTCGCGGCAGCCTCGCGCAAAGCCTCGGGCAGCAGATGGAAGCGCAGGGCCAGCAGGTAGCTGGTCTGCGTGTCGCCCTTGACCGTGCCATCCGGGCCAACATAAGCCGTGTTGAACGCCGCTTTGATGTGGGCAAACAGCGCGTCGTACTCGGCGGCTTCGGCGGGCTTGTTCAGAGCGCGGGCCATCTGCGCCATCAGGGAAGCGTCGTAAGCGTAGTAGGCCGTGGCAAGAACGTCTTTGGGCGTGTCGGCAGCGATGGAAAGCCAGTCGCCGTAGTCGTTGTTGCGGCGTTTCATCCACAGGCCGTCGGGGTTGGCCGACGTGATGTAGTCCATCCACCGGCGCATCGCGGGCCAGTGCTTTTGCAGGATGCCGGTGTCGCCGTAGGCTTGATAGACCGTCCACGGCACAATTACCCCGGCATCGGCCCAGGCAGGCGCTCCGTCGGCAAGGTCCACCTTGCGCGGGGACACATTGGAAAAGCCGCCTTCAGATGACTGCCCATCCACCACCGAGTTCATCCAGCTTTCGTAAAAGGCCGCCACATCGCAGTTGTACGTCGCCGTGCGAACGAACACCTGCGCGTCGCCCATCCATCCCAGCCGCTCATCGCGCTGCGGGCAGTCGGTGGGGACCGATACAAAGTTGCCGCGCTGCCCCCACTCGATGTTGCTTTGGAGCTGATTGACCATCGCATCGGAGCAGTGGAACGTACCCGTTTCGGGCGTGTCCGAGGTGACGACGCGGCCCGTCAGCGTGTTCAGCGTGGGCTTGCCGGGATACCCCGTCAGCTCCACATAGCGGAAGCCGTGAAACGTAAAGCGCGGCTCGTAGACCTCCGGGCCGCCGCCTCGGCAGATATAGGTGTCGGTGGCGCGGGCCGCCCGCAGGTTTGCCGTGTACAGGCTGCCATCGGGGTTCAGGACTTCGCCAAAGCGCATCTGTACTTTTGTGCCCGCCGGGGCTGTCAGCGCCAGCTGCGTCCAGCCGACCATGTTCTGGCCCATGTCCACAATGTAGGTGCCCGGCTTGGTCTCGGTGATTTTGCGTGAGGGGACTTCGCGGGTGACACGCATTGGCGGGCCGACCTGTGCGACGAGTGCAGGCGGCTCCGTGGGCACGCTGAGGTCGCCGTAGACGGCGCTTTGCAGAACGAGCGGGCCGGGCGCTTCGCCGGGGGCGGGGATTGTCAGCGTCTCTTTTTCAGCCACCGTCTGCGTGCGTTTGACGCCGCCCAGGGTATAGGTGACGCGCAGCTTTTTGACCGTGTTGTAGGCCGGGTCCCCGGCCAGGTCATTGCCTGCGACCACGGACAGGGCGTTGTTCTGGACCTGCGCCTTCAGCGCCGTCAGCACCGAGACCTGGCCGGATACGGCGGGGGTCAGCGTGGTGGTGATCGGCTGCCAGCCCGCCTCGCTGCCGCCGGGCTTGTCCCAATTTGGAAGCTCCTGCCGGGCATCGTAGGATTCGCCTTGCAGCATATCCGAATACTGGATCGGCCCGGTGCGTGCCCGCCAGGTTTTGTCTGTGCCGACCGTCTGATGCGTGCCGTCGGTGTATTCAATCTCAATCTGCATTCGGAGTGCGGGCCGGTCGCCGTAGAGGTTGCGCTGCCGGGCGTACCCAACATAGCCGCAGTACCACCCATCCCCCAGGACGGCTCCCACCCGGTTCTGTCCCCGACGCAGCAGCGGAGTGACGTCATAGGTCTGGTACGCGATATGCTTGTCGTAGTCGGTCCAGCCGGGGGCCAGGACTTCGCGCCCGACTTTGGCGCCGTTGAGATGCAGCTCATACAGCCCGTGCGCGGTGACAAATGCCGTCGCGGACTTAATTGGCTTGGTGACGGTAAACGACTGGCGCACATAGGGCGGCGGGGGCAGGTTGTCGCCAGCGACCAAGACGGTGCGGGGCGTCTGGGCGGCAATCCACTGCCCTTTCCAGTCCGAGGGCTTCAGCAGACCCATTTGCCAAAGGCTGACTGTGCTGACCGGGGCAGGCTGGTTGTTTCTGTCCCATACCCGCACCTGCCACCAGCACTTTTGACCCGATGGCAGGGGGTGTCCTGCATATTCAATCGCCGTGGAGCTGCCTGAAACTATTTTGCCGCTGTCCCACAAGTTGCCCTTGCCCGCCGCCAGCCCTGCCGGGGTGCGTGAAACTAAAATCTGGTACGCCGTCTGCTTCTGCCCGCGTGTTTTGGACTGAAGCTGCCAGCTCAGGCGCGGGTGGGCGGCATCAATGCCCAGCGGGTTGTTCTGATATTCACAGCGCAGGTGATTTGCCTGAAGAGTGGACGCGGCGTGCGCGAGGGGGGCGGAGAGCAGCAGGGCGGCAGCAGCAGAAAGAAACAAAAAATTCATAGAAACGGATCAACCTTCGCATTGAGAGTTTGCCCGAGAGGCTGAAAACCTCTCGGGCTTGCCGGTCTTTTACCTGGTGCTGAATGTGGCCGCAAACTTGCTGCCGCCGGTTCCTTCGGACATATAGCCGGGGGCGCCAGAGCAATCCGCTGGCTGCGAGGGGGCGTCGCCCTGATTGCAGTCTTCGGCCAGTGCGGTGGAGCCGCCGGAAACCTGCGAGCCGCGCATCCACTTGGCATGGCAGTCTGTCATCAGGAAGTTGGAGCCATCCGTGTGCAGACCCGTGAGCGCCGCAAAGCACTCATCATGATTTTGGCCGATTCTTACTCGGGCCGAGCAGTTTTTGCCGCTGAGGCAGCCGGTCATCAGCAGCCCTCCAGGATAAACGTAACCAGTCGCGTCGCCATTGGTGACCCCGGAGGTGACATAGTCGACGCCGTTTCGTTCCAGCGGGTCTTTGACGTTGCCGTACAGGTTCTGCACTTCGCAGAACATGACAGTTTTAGCTGGGGATACCAAAGACGCTAGTGCCTGTCCGGTGCGCGGGTCTTCAGGCGGTCCAGGAATATCCCGGCGCATAAAGTTGAGGTTGCCTGCGTAAGACACGCGGTAGGATTGCTGCCCGGCCGCGTTGGTGAGGACCGCCTGCCCTGGGTCGTCGGGGCAGCGGAACACGTCGGTGCTTTTGACATAGGGATAGATGTTGCCGCCCCAGCCGCTGCCCAGGATGTTGCCCTGACCGGTGGGGTAATTTTCGTCGTAATCCTGCGTGTACTGCGTGACGGCCAGCCCAAGCTGCTTCATGTTGGACAGGCAGGCGGTCTTGCGGGCGTTTTCGCGCACTTTCTGGAAGACGGGAAAGAGAATAGCGGCGAGAATAGCGATGATGGCGATGACGACGAGCAACTCAATCAGAGTGAAGCCGATACGGTTGCGGTGAGTAGATGTGGACATGGTGTCTCCTTCTTGAGAGAGGTACAATAAATGAAATATGCTTGCAATCCAAGTGACTATCCATAGTAACACAGTTTTCTGCTCATGTCAAGAACATTCAAGAAAAACGCCCTAATAAATCCAAAACTCCTCCAAAAATAATTTTAACAGCTTTTCAACGCCCTGAATACCTCAGGCAGGACGAGCGCACCACCAGCCATTCTCCGGGTGCATAGTCTCCGCGCCCAATGCGCTCCTGCAAAGCCTCGGCCAGTCGCCCTGCGGCGGGCAGCCGCGTTTCCCTCAGTGGCCTCAATGGATTGCTCATAGGTTGAGTATGACACAAAAAACGCAAGGAGTGATTTATTACTCCTTGCGTCTCAGCAGTCTTACAGACCGTCTGGGCGCCTACTCTGCGATCCACTGCGACTCGGCTTCGTCTTTGGTCATCGTCAGTGTCACAAACTCGGTGACAGTGGCAATGGCGCTCAGGGGCAAAAAGTGATGATGTCCGTCGGCCTGCGAATCATGGTGGGTCAGCTTGACCCGGTCGCCGTCAAGGTGGTCCACGATGCCGACGTGCTGGCCGTCGGAGCCAACGACTTCCATATGCTCTTTAATATCTTGGGTATTCATACTGCACTATACCCATCGCACAAATGGGTAAACCACCGACAAGGAGAAACTTATGGGCACACTAACCAACAAAACGGCGATAGTGACGGGAGCCAGCCGGGGCATCGGGCGGGCCATTGCCGTCCGGCTGGCCGCCGACGGAGCGCAGGTAGTGCTGGCCGCCCGCGACGAGGCCGCGCTGACCGAAGCCGTCATGGCAATCAAAGACGCGGGCGGCGAGGCCGCATTCCAGTCGCTGGACCTGCGCCGCCAAGACGCGCCGGGCAAGCTGGCCGCCTTCGCTTTGGAGACTTACGGCAGCATTGATATTGTCGTCAACAACGCGGGGGCAACGAAGCGCGGCGACTTTCTGGCGCTGACCGAAGACGACTGGACCGACGGCTTCGCCCTGAAGTTTTACGCCGCCGTGCGTCTGAGCCGCGCTGCGTGGCCGCATTTGAAGACTTCGGGGGGCAGCCTTCTCAGCATTGTCGGCGTTGGCGGGCGCACCCCCGGCGCGGAGTTTGCGATTGGCGGTTCGGTGAACGCCGCTATTTTATCGCTGACCAAAGCCCTCGCTGACCGGGGCGTCACGGACGGCGTGCAGGTCAACGCCCTCAACCCCGGCCCGGTCCGCACCGACCGCTTCGCCCGGACACTGACCGCCCGCGCTGATGCCGAGGCGGTAGACGCCGCCGAAGCCGAGCGGCGTCTGGTGCAGAGCGCAGGCATCACCCGCATCGGTGAGCCGGAAGACATCGCCGCGCTGGCCGCGTTCGTGGTCAGCCCCGCCGGGCGCCTGCTTCAAGGTTCGCTGCTAGACATGGACGGCGGGCAGACAAAGACAATCTAGCCGTCCGCTCTCTAGGGCTACATATTCTCTTGACACCTGCCGCCCCGCTGTGCCATCATAAAAGGCTCAAACTTAACTGCTAGACTGTGAACCCGCTGTATGCCTCTGTCCTCTGTCCATGACCCCGCCGTGTCGGCGGCGCTCGAAGCCGCCCGCACCCAAAAACTAACCCCTTCGCCCGAAGACTGGCGCGACCTGTCCCTCTATTTTCTGCTGTTTGACCGTTTCAATAACCCCCACCACGCGCCCCGGCATCAGCCCTGGGACGGCGAATATAACGGCTTTCAGGGCGGCACATTTGCCGGTGTTCGCGCCAAGCTGCCGTATTTCAAAGCGCTGGGGGTGGGCGCTCTGTGGCTGTCCCCCGTGCTGAAAAACCCGGCCTGGGACCCGCACGCCTACCACGGCTACGGCGTTCAGAACTTCCTGGAAATCGAACCCCGGCTGGCCTCCGATCCCCAAAATGCCGAAGCCGAGCTAAAAGCACTGGTGGATGACGCCCACGCGCACGGCTTGTATGTCATTTTTGACATCGTGCTGCACCACGCCGCCGATGTGTTTGCCTACCGCGTGGGCGGCAGGGACGAAGCGCATCTCGACTGGCAGGCGCAGGTGCAGGCCCTGCGCTGGCGCGGCGCGGACGGCCAGCCCCGAGACGACTGGGCCGATGGCCCCCGCGACCCCGGCCCCGAGGACGCCCTGTGGCCGCAGGAGCTTCAGCAAAGCCAATACTTCACCCGGCGCGGCGATGCTCAGTCGGGCGACCACGGTTTTCATGCCCCCGGCGATTTCAGCGCCTTGAAGGGCTTTGATGCCGACTTCCAGGCCGACAATGGCACGCGCCCGGTGTGGGACACGCTGATCCGCGCTCACCAATACCTGATTGCCCGCTACGACGTCGACGGCTTTCGGATAGACACACTCAAGTTCCTGTCCCCGGCCTTCACCCGCGCTTTCGCCGAGGGCGTCCGGGCCTTTGCGAAAGAGGCGGGCAAAGACCGCTTTTTTACCTTTGGTGAGGTCTGGGACGGCGACGACGTCATTGCCCCCTATATCGGCACGGCCCCCTCGGACGGCACTGACCCGCCGGGTCTGGGCGTAGACGCGGTGGTGGACTACCCGCTGTTCTTCCAGGTGCCCAAACTCGCGCAGGGCACGGACGATGCTACGCCCGAGGCACTGGCCGCGCTGTTCCTGCGCCGCGCTGCGCTTTTAGATGGCTTGGAAACGTCGCTCGCAACCCCCGCCGGGTCCGCCTTTGTGACGTTTCTGGACAACCACGACCAGGATACGCGCTTCGGCCACTTCGCGGGCCGAAACCGCGCCGCCCGCACTGCGCTGGGCCTCGGTCTTCTCCACACGCTGCAAGGCATCCCGTGCCTGTACTACGGAACCGAGCAGGGCCTGACCGGCCACAAGACCAAAACTCGGCCCGACGACTCCAATGTCCGCGAGGCCCTCTGGGGCCACCCGAGGGCGTTCACCAAATCGCCGCTCTATAAGACCGTGGCCGCCCTGAACGCCCTGCGCCGGGACCTGCCTGCCCTCTGCCGGGGCGCCCAGTTCTTCCGGGCCGTCTCCGGCGACAGCCACTCATTCCGCGTCTCGCCGCACCCACGCGGCGTCGTCGCCTTTTCGCGGATTTTGGACGGCGTGGAAGTCTTAGTCGTCGCCAACTGCGCCGACACCGCCTTCACCGGCGAAGTGCTGGTCGACTACGCCCTGCACGACGCCGAGGCCAAATGGACCGTGCCGTGGAGCAGCGCCTCCTCCCCCGCCGCCCCCTCGCCGACGCGGGAATACCCCGCAGGCCGCGTGGAAATCTGCGAGACCGACGGCACCGTGACCACCGGCCCCGCCCGCACCCTGCCGGTGACCCTCAAAGCGCGGGAGCTGCAAGTGCTGACACGGGCCTGAGCCTAAGACGATTGCTCTCCTGAACCCAGTTGTGGGGGAGCTAGAAAAAAACAGGTAGGGGCGCGATAAATCGCGCCCTCTTTTTGCTGCTTTTTTGCCTGCGTTTGACAACCCCCCGCCCTTTAAGATACAATGCTTCTTATTAACAGAGGTTACTCCAACTGCCGCCCGGATTGAAATCCGGGGCTGTAGAAAGCAAATGTCCGCCTTCGCGGACAGAAGACACGGCCTGGCTTGCTCCGATATTCTATGTCCACAAAGGTGGATAATCGCACTTCATAGCCCCAGAATTGATGCTGGGGGCTTTTGGGTCGTATGGTGAAATGGGGGAATCAGGCTAAGCAACTCAGCCCTAATTCTGTTGCTCATTGCCTCTCCAAAAACCGCTAGGCACAAGTCGGCTTTTGTTCTTACTCTATGCTCTTACTTTATGCTCTTACACTGCAACGCCAAAGGATGGGATGAAGAACCGCGTGACGAATTTGAATGCCTTCTCGCCTCTGCTTTTAGAACTGCTGGCCCAGGACAGCCCGGCGGGCGATGAAGGACCGCTTGCCGACTGGCTCGAAGACTGGCTGACCCGCGAAGTGCCCGACGCCCGCACCGAACGCCTCGGCGATGCCCTGCTGGCCGTGCGCGGCGACCATCCCGCCGTGGCTGTGTTCGCCCACACCGACACCACCGGCTGGACGCAGGGGTACGACAACCTGCTGGTGCGGGTGGGCGGCCCCGCTGGCAAGGCTGGCGACGGCATCCGCCCCGCGCACGGCCCCGACACCGGCCACACGCTGGCCCCGCGCAACGGCGAAGAGCGCGGCTGGCGCATCAAAGGCAAAGTTGAGACGCCTCCCGGCACGCGCTGGGTATATTCCGCCCGGCCCGAAGTCAAGAACGGTCAGCTCCGGTCGCCGTACCTGGACAACCGGGGCGGCCTGTGGGCGGCGCTTTTGGCCTTGAAAGCGTGCCCGAACATCGCCGTCGCGCTGACCACCGGCGAGGAAGTCGGCGGGCCGGGGGCGCTGGTCTGCGCCCGGCGGCTTTCGGAACAGTACGGCATCACGCAGGCCCTCATCTCTGACCTGACCTGGCACACCAAACACATCAAACGCGGGCGCGGCCCGGCGGTCTCGCTCCGGGACAGCAGCGTGCCCCGGCAGCGGTATCTGGACCGGGTGCTGGCCCTGGCCGAGCAAAGCGGCCTGCCCTGGCAGCGGGAAGTGGAATCCAGCGGCGGCTCCGACGGAGCCTCTATCGACCGCGCCGCCGTGCCGATGGACTGGGTGTTTGTGGGCGCTCCCGAAAAAGACCCGCACACGGCCTGCGAGCGTGCCCATCTGGGCGACCTGGACAACATGGCCGCCCTGCTGACATTTCTGGTCAGCGGCCTGAGCGAGAACGAGTGAAGGAGAATACTTCTATGACAATCACACTTGAGCCAGAGGCGGAAACAGCCCTCCGCAAGACCCTTCAGCGCACCGGTCAAGAGCCGGATGCCGTCGTCAGCCATCTGGTGCTGGCAACACTGACACAGATGGAAGAACAGAGTGCCGAAGACGCAGCGGCAATTCAGGAAGGACTAGATGCCATCGATCAAGGGCGCTTCCGCCCTTACAAGGAATTCATGGCGGAAATGCGGCAGAAATATCCTCAGCTCCGTGCAGGTGCAGACACATGACACCCTATGAAATTGAGGTCTCCGAGCCTGCGGAAATGGAGATTGAGGCTGCCTGGAGCTATTTGTTTCTGCGCTCGCCCGAAGCGGCGGTCAAACTCAGTGACGGATTGCACCAGGCGATTGAGTCACTCTCTTTAATGCCGTCGCGCTGTCCCTATGCCCCGGAAAATGGGATGCTGGATCGCCCTATCCGTCAACTGCTCTACCGCAATGCGGGAACAACATACCGCATTTTGTTCATCGTAATTGAAGCCACAGAAGAAAATCCGGGTCTTGTCCGTATCACGCGAGTTCGCCACGGCGGGCAACAGCCACTCGGCCCTCTAGTAACCAACTTTGACGAAGATTAGCCTATCTATTATGCTTGACATTAAACTGATTCGTACCGAAACCGAGCGCGTCAAAGAGCGGCTGGCCGCCCGACTGGCCGCCGCTGTGGATGAGAACGGGATACCAATGTTTCCGCTCGACCCAGTTGCAAACTATGATGCCGCCATTGATGCCGTCTTAGAGGCCGACACGCGCTGGCGGGCTGTGGTCACCGAGGCCGAAGAGATGCAGGCGGACCTCAACCGCCAGACCAAAGCCTCCGGGCAGTCTATCGGTAAGCTGATGAAAGAAGTCAGCCGCGAGGAGGCGGAGACCGTGAAGGCGGGCCTGCGGGAGCTGGGCGACCGCATCGCGGCCCTCACTGCCGAGGCCAAACGGCTGGAAGGGGAGCGCGACAGCCTTCTGTTTTATCTGCCCAACCTGCCGTCATCCGCCACGCCGCCCGGCTCGGAAGAGAACTTCCAGATGGTCAAAACGTGGGGCGAGCCGAAGCCGTTTGACTTCGCGCCCAAAGCCCACTGGGACCTGGCGACCGACCTGGGGCTGATTGACTTCGTGCGCGGGGCCAAGCTGTCCGGCAGCGGCTTTGTGCTGTTCAAGGGGGTGGGGGCGCAGCTAGAGCGGGGCCTAATCCAATTTATGCTGGACCTGCACCGGGAAAAGCACGGCTACACCGAATGGGCGACGCCGTACTTTTTGAGCCGCGAAAGCGTACAAGCCTCGGCGCACCTGCCGAAGTTTCAGCCCGAGATGTACCACGACGCCGAAGCGGACTTATTTGCCCTGCCGACGGCGGAACCGGCGCTGGTCAATATCCACCGGGACGAGATTTTGGACGGGCGGGACCTGCCGCTAAACTATATGGCCTACTCCCCCTGCTGGCGGCGCGAGGCGGGTGCGGCGGGCAAGGACACACGCGGCCTGCTCCGGGTGCATCAGTTCGACAAAGTGGAAATGGTCAAGTACACGCTGCCCGAAGAGTCGTATGCCGAATTAGAGACGCTGCTCTCCGATGCCACCGACGTTCTGGAAGCGCTCGGCCTGCCCTACCGGGTCAAGCTGCTGGCGGCGGGGGACATTTCGTTTGCGGCGTCGCAGTGCTACGACGTAGAAATCTACGCCCCCGGCGCGGACCTGTGGCTGGAAGTGTCGTCCTGTTCCAACTGCGGGGACTTTCAGGCCCGGCGCGGCAACATCCGCTTTCGGCGCGAGCCGGGCGCAAAGCCTGAGTTCCCGCACCTCCTGAACGGCAGCGGGACCGCTCTGCCGCGCCTTGTGGCCGCGCTTTTGGAAACCTACCAGTTGGCCGACGGGTCCGTGGTCGTCCCCGAACCCCTGCGGCCCTACCTAAATGGGCGCGAGGTGCTGGCAAACGCAGCGGCGGCGGAGGCAGCCTGATGCAGTTTACGCATGAAGTCTGCCGCGAGGCCGACGTGCCCTGGCGGGATGTGTGGCGCGAGTGGAACGACGTCTCCTGCCTGCCGCGCCTGCTGACCCATGTGCGCGGGGCGGTGGCGGGGGCACAGGAAGATTTGGCCCACCTGACCATTTTGCTGGACGGGCGCTATGTGGAGTTCGCCGCCGAGCGGACCATGTGCGCGGACCAGACTCTGTGCTGGCAGTCGCAGGGGAAATTGTTTTTCTATGTGCTGTCGCTGCGTCTCGAAGCGGCGCGGGACGGTCAAACGCGGCTCACGCTGTCTGTTGCCTACGACCCGCCTGGCCTCCTGCCGGACATCGCCGAAACCCTGGGCCGCTCCCGCCGCTTCGCCCGCACTTTGGAGGCGGATTTGGACCGCTACGTGCAGATGCTCCGCCTCAACTGCGTCTCCGAGCTGGCGTTCTAACCTGCTTTCCTTGCTTCGCTCATTCTTCGCTTCACCCCGTCCTTCCTAAAGGAAAGATACGGACAGGAGGGCGGGGGGACCCCGCCCCTACGTCGTATTTTTCCTGTTGTCCTCATCCTTCCTTTAGGAAGGACCCTGTGACGCAGGAACAAGGTGGTAGGTCTCCGAGAGGGCGCGATAAATCGCGCCCCTACAAGTTTGCGACGCGCACCAGCCGCGCAAACTCCCGGCGCAGCCAAACGGCATCCGCAGGCGTGCCCTGCACCGCCGCCGCGACGGCCTGCTCATAGGTCACCCAGTCCAAATCCGATGCCCCGCTTTCATAGTCCGCCGCCAGTTCCTGCGCCGCCGCGACGAGCGTGACCGCAAACTGCACAAACCCTGTGTCCGGCTCATGCCACGCCCGCCCGATTTCCGCGCCGCGTGTCCGCACGCCCGCGATGTCTTCCAGAAACGGGTAGCGCCAGCCGTCCGGCTTGTTCAGCGGCGTCGCATAAAACACCAGGCAGGGGACTTCCAGAGCAATTTCTGGCCGCACAAAGGCCCCGTCTTCCAGCACATCGGATTTGGCCTGTGCGCGGGCCGTCAGCGCCGCCCATTCGTCGGCGCTCAGGTTCCAGACCGGCCCGCCGTCTTCGCTGTGTGTCTTTTCCATGCGTGCATTCGGCTTTCTATCAACCGGAGACCTACCACCTTGCTCTCTCGTGCCTCGTTCGCAGGGTCCTTCCTAAAGGAAGGATGAGGACACCAGGAAAGATACGACGTAGGGGCGGGGTCCCCCCGCCCTCTTTTCCGGCCTTCTCTTCACCCTTCCCTAACAGGGGAGGGAGCGAGGAACGAGCGGGAGGGGTCCTAACTTCCGACGCCCCCAGAATTGGGGGCGGGAGGCCAAATACCCGCCTCCGACCCGGCGACGGCAGAACCGGCGTTTGCCCGCAGCGCAGACGCTCGTTTAGCCTTGCGCCGCTTCGCAGCCCACAGATAGAGTGCCACAGCGACGCTTCCCCAAAGGAAGTCACTCAAAACGGGGAGCGGCCAATGGGTGAAAAAATCGAACCCCCGTATCAGCTCAAGCTCCCACGCAGAGGGACGCCTACAGCCACAGTAAATCGCCTCATAAGCTCCCATTGCTTTCGAGACAAAAATCCGCAGAGCTGAATGGGCGGCCACAGAGCCACTGAGGAGAAACAATACTTTAATCGCTGTTTTCATGGTGTGCCCCTTGCCTGCTTGATTCAACGTCCACTTCCACAATTCCTGCCGCCGCTTGCCAAGCGGGGGGCAGTATGCTATAATTGCGCGTGAGTGCTGCAAGTGTGCCAGAAGAGAGAATGACGGACGCGGAACGGGAACGCCTGCGGGCGAAAATCGGGCGCGTCGAGCGGCTGATGGATACGGCTTATGGGCCGCGTGTCTGGAAGGCAGAGAACTACACGTCGGACCTGATTGGGGCGCTGGTTGGCACGGTGCTGTCGCAGAACACGAGTGACCTGAACTCCGGGCGGGCTTATGCGTCTCTGAAAGCAGCGTTTCCCGGCGGCTGGGACGACGTGCGGACGGCCAATGTCTCACGGGTGGCCGACGCCATCCGGTCGGGCGGCATGGCGAATATGAAAGCGCCGCGCATTCAGGCCATCTTGCAGGATATTTTTGAGAGCGAGCATAGCGGCGGGCGCACGGACTTAGACCATATTCGCGGCTGGGAAGACGGGCGGGTGCGCGAGTACCTGCGGAGCTTTCACGGCATCGGCCCCAAAACCGCTGCCTGCGTGCTGATGTTCAATCTGGGCCGCCCCGTGCTGGCCGTAGACACGCACGTTCACCGCGTCTCGAAGCGATTAGGTTTAATTGGGCCGCGTGTCGGGGCGGAGGCCGCGCATGATGAATTGCAGGCACTTTTAGACGACAATCAGGTGTATTCTTACCATGTCCACTTTATTGAGCATGGGCGGCGGACCTGCCATTCGCAGAACCCGGCCTGCGGCAGATGCCCGGTGCAGGCGGAGTGTGATTTTTTTAGAGCGCAGGAGCAGACCCCGAGTTGAGCGAGGCGATGCTGAATGATAATGGCCTCTGCTTTGTCTGCGGGCCGAACAACCCGGCAGGGCTGCATCTGACATTCGCCTGGGACGGCGACCGCTACTTTACCGACTGGACGCCGCTGCCAATCCATCAGGGGTGGGGCGACCGAGCGCACGGGGGGCTTCTGGCGACGGTGCTGGATGAAACCCTCCTGCGGGCCGCATTGGACAAGCACGGGCTGGGCTGGGTGACCGCCGAGCTGACCACGCGCATGACCCTTCCGGCCCGCATTGGCGAGGCCCTGCGCGTGACGGCGCGAATAGTCACCGTTCGCTCCCGCCTGATTGTCTGCGAAGGCGAGGTGCGCCGCCTGTCTGATTCTGCCCTCGTCGCCGGAGCGCAGGCCAAGCTGATGCGTGCCCGCTGACCGATTTGCCACACGGAAGGACTAGTTATGCCCGACAACGCCGATTTTGCCAAAACGAACTCTGCCGCCCCCAATACCGAACTGGAAACGCCTTTGGAAGCCGCCGCCCGGCAGGAGGTCGCCGCGAATAGCCTTGCCGGACAGAACCGGCGCGAAGAAGAGGAAGCCGACCGCGTCATCGCCGATGTGGACGACTACGTCGCCCGCACCGACCCTTCTTCTCTCCCTGTGGCCGAGCGGGAGCTGGATGCCTGGGAAATCCCGACCGACCCGCTGGCAGGCGTTCCCGACGACGTTGCGGTTAATCCCGAAGGACACGCCCCGCCCCTGGTATCCGTGTTCGAAGCGTCCAGCGAAACCGAAGCAAATATCGTGCGCGGCGTGCTGGAAGCGGCGGGTATTCCGGTTACGTTTGACGGCGCTCCCGCGCCCATTCTGGGCAGCATTCTGGAAACCGGCAGCGCCCGCTGGGGCGGCCTGCTGGTCCCGTCCAGCGAGGCGGACGCCGCCCGCGCCGAAATCGAGTCCGCGCTGCAATCAGGCCGCGATCTTGCATCCGACGACATTCCCTAACTACTTTTGAGGCTTATTATGCGTCATCTTTCGCCTACGCTGCTTGCCCTTTCTTTTTTGTCCGGTTCCCTCGTGGCCGGTGCCCTCGCGCCCCGCCCGGCCCTGGCGCAGGACGCCGCCCCGCCGGACACCGCGCCCGTCGCCCCTGCCGGGGTGATCACGATTAAGACGCCGTTCAACAAAGCCACGGTGCGTGAGAGTGTGCCGGTCAAACTGCGAGACTTCCCCAAAGGCGGGTATGTCTCCATCAGCATTGACGACCGCTTTATCAAAGCACAGGCGCTGCCGTCCTCCGCCGCGCAGCCGGTGTTCGTTTGGGACACCAAAGCCGCATACACCACGGCGGAAGACCCCAACACGCCGCTGTTCTACAAAGATGGCACCCATGCCATCACGCTGGCGGTGTACAGCGACTCGGGCAAGCTGGTGGGCCGCGACAGCGTCTCCGTGCAGGTGATGAACAAGATCAACCTGCCGTCGGCGCAGGGGATCAAGCTGGAATATCCCTGGAAGACTGGCCTGACCCTGCTGTATCAGCGGCGCACCACGCTGGATGCCGCCCCGCCCGATGCTCCCACCCAGTCGCAGGATGTGCAGGAGGCCGTGCTGCGCTTCCGGCGCACGGTGGAAAACGCGACTGGCGGCAATTATCTGGTCCGGGACGAAATGGTGACGACCGGCAAAGGAGCTGCTGGCAAACCCTTTGTGGCAACGGTCAACAATCGGGGCTTTTCCTCCGCGCTGACCGCGCAGCGTGCCCGCTACCGCGAGGTCGATGCGCGGGGCCGCACGCTGTCTGATCTGGAAACCCAGAACGGGATCGGCTCGCTGGGCTTTTCCATTCCCGTCCTGCCGCCCCGCCGCGTGTCCGTCGGCGCCCACTGGCAGACGCCGGTGAAGCTGGCCCTCGACTGGACCGGGGCCGCTCCGGCGACGGTGACGGCGACCAGCACGCTGGAAGATTTCGAGTGGCAGGACCGCTACCCGACGGCCAAAATCCGGGAAACCTACACCGGCTCGGTGAACCTGCCCGCCGGGCCGGGTCTGGCCCTGCCGCCGATGGCCGCCACGGATGTCAAGTTCGAGCGGGTGATTTATTTCGCCTACAATGCCGGGCGCGTGGTCCGCACAGAAACCACGATGACTCTGACCTCAACCGCCCCCGGTCTGCTGGCCGCGCCGACGACGCCTGGCTACCCCGGCGGCGGCTCTCCTGGTTACCCCGGCGGCGGCTCTCCTGGCTACCCCGGCGGCGGCTCTCCTGGCTATCCAGGTGGGTCACCCGGCGGCGGCTATACCGGCGGGCGTCCGGGCTATCCGGGCGGTGCACCGGGAAATGACTCCACACCCTATACACCTTATCCCGGCGCCCCCTCGTCCTCATTCCCCGGCGGCCCGTCGCCGTTTCCGGGGTCTGGACCGGGCAGCCCCGGCGGTTATCCAGGCAGCCCCGGCCAGTATGGCGGTCTTGGCGGGGCATTGGCGGCTCCGACCAAGCTCACTTACAAAGAAACCGTCGTCCTTTTAATTTAGAGTTCCAATTTAGAGTAAGTCCCTGTTTATGGCAACGAAACTGCAAATCAGCGGCCCGGACCCGGAGCGCGAGCCGGGTCTGCTGGCCGAAGAAAAGAAGGCCGAGCTGACCGAGCATCTGGCCGAGCTGCGGACGCGGCTGATCCGGGCCTGCGTCTATGTCGGCCTCGGCATGGTCGTCATGTATGTCCTGTTCCACCCAATCTACAGCCTCTTGGAAGGGCCGCTCAAGCCTGCGCTGGCAAAGCTGCCGCCCGGAAGCGGCCTGCGCTTCAACTCGTTCACCGAGCCGTTCTTTCTCAAGCTCCAAATCGCCACCGTGGGCGGCCTGGTCCTGGCGCTGCCTTTTGTCGTGCTGGAGCTGTGGGGCTTTATCTCGCCCGCGCTGACGCCCAATGAAAAGCGGGGCGTCCATTTCGTGGCCCCCATGTCGGTGCTTCTGTTTGCGCTCGGCGTCACCTGTGCCTATTTGATCCTGCCAATGGCCGTTCACTGGTTTTTAAGCTACCTGAGCGACTACCCCGACCCGGTCCTGCTGCAAAACCCACTCACTTATATCATCTTCACAGTTAAGATGATGCTGGTCTTCGGGCTGCTTTTTGAGCTGCCCGTGGTGCTGATGTTCCTCGGCAAAATCGGCATTATTACGTCCGCACTGATGGTCCGTTACTGGCGTCAAACCGCCGTCGGCCTGTTCACCGTGGCGATGGTCGTCGCCCCTTCCAATGACCCCGGTACCATGCTGGCGCTGGCTATCCCGCTGACCCTCCTGTTCTTTGGGTCTATCGGCCTGGTCAAGCTGGTGGAGCCAAAAGCCGTCTGAACCTCATCCCCGCCCTCTCCTTCGGAAGGAGAGGGCGGGGTGAGGTTTCCCCTTCCTCATCCGCAAAAATACCTGTTTTTGCCTGCTTTTCCTTCACTTCTGCCAGATTGGCGCGAATTATGGATAAAGACCAATTAAGTCTTTATTCATCTTCCACACAGAAAGCGAGCGGGGCAATGAGGAGCGCAAAAAGCATGACGGCGGCGGCGACACTGGGGTGGGGGCAGGCGCTTCTGGCGTGGGACAGCCTGCTGCTGTTTGTGGTCTGCACGGCGGATATGTGTTCGACGCTCTACTGGGTGCATACCGGGGCAGCCTCCGAGGCAAACCCCTGGATGGCCTTCTGCCTGGCACACGGCGACGCCGCGTTTGTGGCCGCCAAGTTCGCCTCATTCCTGCCCCTCCTGGCCTTTGCCGCCTATTACCGCGCCCGCCGCCCCCGCCTGATTGCCATTTCCCTGCGCGGCACTGTCGTCCTCTACGCCGCCGTCTACCTGCTCGCCGTCGGCGGGCAGTGGGTTTAGCCCCCAATCATGACAAACCCGAGTAGGGGCGCGATTTATCGCGCCCTCTTATTTTATCGCGCCCTCTTTTCCTCATCCTGCTCTTAATCCTTCCTTTAGGAAGGACCCTGCGGAGCGAAAAATGAGCGAAGCAAGGTGGTAGGTCTCCTCACCCCCCAATCGCCGCCTGGATGCGGGCCTGCGTTTCAGCGACGTTCTCCCACCCCAAAATCTCCACCTCATGCTGCTCCAGCACCTGATAAATCTCAAAAAAGTGCTGGATTTCCAGCAGCGTGTGCTGCGATAAATCGTCCAAAGAGCGAATAGCATCAAAGCGCGGGTCGGCCACGGCCACCGACAAAATCTTGTGGTCTTCGCCCCGGTGGTCGTTCATCAGCAGAGCGCCGACGGGGCGGGCGACGACGAGGCAGCCGCAAAAGGTCGGGTTTGATGACATGACCAGCACCGACAGCGGCTTGCGCTGGCCTGCGCCTTTCGTGCCGCAAATCCAGCCGTAGTCAAAGGGGTAGTGCAGGGGTGAAAAAAGCGTGTGGTCATAGCGGAACACATTGCTGCTGGGGGCGTACTTGTATTTGTTGGAGGAGCCTTTCGGGACCTCGACAATGGTGTTGACGACTTCGGGTGCGTCGGCCCCCGCCGGGATGTCTTCGTGCTGCATGGGTGGTGCGTCTCCTGTTCCCTGTTAGTATAGGCGTTTTTGGGTCAAAATCGGGTATACTAATGCGCTTTTCAGGCAACTTTTTTGTCTTGCTTTGCCCTGAATCGTGGAGGCTTTATGAGCAGCGAACCCGAAATGACACCCGAAAACTTGACCGAGCTGGTTCCTGTGGAACCCATAAACGAAACTGCTTTGGCTACGGCCCGCGTGGAGGCGGCCCCGACGCTGGCCGAAAAAGGCCGTCTGCTGCGGGCGCTGACGCCCGAAGCGCGGCACCAAACGCTCGCTGCCCTGCCCGCGCCGGTGGTCGCCGCACTGATTGAAGGTGACCCGGAGCAGAACACGGCGCTGATTGGCAGCCTGCCTGCCGAAAAGTACCGGCAGGTAATTAACCTCGGCACGCCCGCACAGGGGCGCGGCTGGCTGGAACGGGCGGTCGGGTCCGGCACGCTGGCCGGGTCCATTCTGCCGTCGCTGATGACGGCCTCAGACCTTGCCGATATGCTGGTCACCGACCCTGGCGTCCGGCAGGCCCTGCCGCGCCTGCTGAACTTTGAGCGGGCCGAGCGGTGGCGTCAGCTTCTCACGACAAATGAATGGCACAAAAACATCGACGAGCTTCTGATGGCCGATACGACCGAGCTTCTTGGCAGGGCGTCTATCCGTAACAAAGCCACAAAAGCCGTCTTGAAGTCGCTTTTAGACTACGTCCCTGAGCTTTACCTAGAAGTCGTCAACCTGGCCCGTGACCGGGCAGCGCGGATGGACGACCACGAAAGCGAGCTGGAAGACATCACGACCCTGCCCTTCGGCCTGCCGGAGCTGGCGGGAAGCGCGGCTTCTACAGTGGGGACAGGCACGCGCAATGCTGATGCGCCTGTGTCCCCGCTGGCGGATTTGATCCCCGAAGGCGGCGATCCGGTCTTTGCGCTGGCAACTTCGGGGCTATCCCCCGCCCGCAAAGCGCTCTTGGAAGACCAGCTTAAAACGCTCCTGCGCGATGAGATTGTCGCCACGGCGTCGTTCGCGCAGGCGGATATGCAGCGGGCGGCAGGGCGCGTGCTGTTCTACCTGCGGGCCGGGCTGGAATCCTTCGGTCCGACGCTTGGAGAGGCGACGGCGGCGTTGGACACACGCGGTCTGCCGGAAATCAGCGCGATTGGAACACGGCTGGCGGAAGGCTACCGGCAGCGGGCGCTCGGCCTGCTGGGCCTGCGGGACTGGCTCGACGGGCGGCAGCGGCAGTTTTTGGAGTCCATGAAGCTGCCTGAAGCGGGCATCAATGCCGAGTCCCGCGAGCCGGTGCTGTATCTGGCCGCCCGCCCCAAACAGGACCGCACGGAATGGACGCCGACCCCGCTCTCCGAAATCGTCTCTCGCCTTGACGACATCGCCGCCTGGGGGCCGCTGGCCCGCGCTGCTTTCGGGACCGCCGACCGGATGCACCTGATCTACACGACGCTGAAAACGCGCACCTGGGACGAAGCCCTGCGCCGCACGGTGCTGGCCCTGACCCTGTACCGCCGCTGGGAACCCGAGCTGATCCGCCCCGCCGAAGACTACGCCGCCTTCCGCCGCCGCTTCGGCAAAGGCAAAACCACCGGCATCGACGAGGCCCGTCAAATTATCCTGGACGCCCTCGACGCCACCCCCGACGCCGCCTGGAAGCCGTCGGACGCCAAATCCCGCGCCCGCGAAATCCTGCTCCGCGCCGTCGGCGAGATCGAAGCCATGCCCCTGCCCAAAGCGCAATCGGCGACAGCAGAGAGGCGCCAGGAGCGGCGCACAACTCCTCTGGAAGAGAGTTCTTCGGGCGAAGACAATCAAGAAGAAGAGTAGGGGCAGGGCTTGCCCCTGCCCTTCTGTGACTGCACTTCTTTCAGAGACCGTATGGAAACCCCTGTTACGGGGCTGAAATCAGCGTGTCCACAAAGGCTAAACGAAAATGACCTACTATATTCGCTACGCGCTTACTGATGATCGGCCCATTGAGCTAACCGAGATCGGAGGCGGATTACACTCAGTCAATCCAAACTACATTGTTGACGCTGACATGATAGTATTGGGCGATAATGACTGTGGAAAGATCAGCATTGAAGACAAATTGAGTGATATGTTTAGCGATGACTTAGCACTCATGAAGGAGTCTGCGGAGCAAAGTGAAAACAGTGATTTTTTGCTTGCTGCGTTGCACAAGGCAACGAGCCTCGTTGTCGTTCAAGCTTTCTTCAGCGGACACAAAGAAGAGACATCGCAAATTCTTCAGGCAATGCTCAAGTGGCTGATGGAGAACCGGTCGGGTTTACTCATGGACGAAGACGGCAGTTTCTATTGGAACCCGGACGATCTGGCTGATTTTGCGGCCTAGATTTTGATGTTCTCCACGAGAGGTAATTTACTATGAAGACGAAGACATTTGACTGCCTAGAGATGAAGCGGCGCGGGGCCGAGGAAGTGCAAAAAGTGCTGATAGGGCTGACGCCGGAACAGGAACTTGCTTTCTGGGAAAGCGGCACGGCAGAACTGAAGCGGCGGCAGGCAGAAATCCGTGCTGGCAAGCAGGCAGACGCCTCGCCCACTTCTGAGTAAACGCAGTAGAGACAAGAGACACAAAACAGCCCTGCCGCAGTTGCGGCAGGGCTGTTTTGCTCTCTGCTTACGGCAAAGCTTTCAGGATTTCTGCGGAGGAGGCGCGGTCGCCGTGTTCGTGGCTGACTTTGGCGAACCGGACTTTGCCCGATTTGTTCAGGACAAACGTGGACGGATACGAAGTCTCGCCGGGGGCGTCCCAGCGCAGGCTGTATTTGTTCAGGAACGTGTAGCCGGGGTCAACCACAAGCGTGTAGTTGGCGGGGATGGTCTTGCCCTGCACAAACTCATTGGCCCGCTGCTGCAAGTTGTCCGACGGGCCGGGGTAAACGAGCAGGATTTGCGCCTTGTGCTTGGCGAACGCGGCGGCATTGCTGGTTAGCTCGCCCACCTGCCGGGTGCAGAACGGGCACTGGTAGCCGGGGTAGCCGCGCAGGACGACCAGCACGACGGGGCCTTTTTTGAGCAGCGACGACAGAGCCACCGGCGCTCCGGCAGGCGTGTTCAGCGTAAAGCTCGGCAGTGTGTCGCCGACTTTGGGCACGGGGGCCGCGAAGGCCGTGTGCGCGGCAAACAGGGCAAGGCCGGACGCGGCGGCGAGAGCCAGTGTTCCGGTCCTGAAAGTGCGTGTGCGAGGGGTCATAAGGGTTCTCCTGCCTCTCTTACCCGAACCGGGCAGGCATTGGTTCCATTTTGCGGGGAGGACTGCTAGACTTCCAGCGTTTCGCGCTCCGGGCCGGGCTGCGTTTCAAGTTGTTTGCCGGTGGAAGTGATGCCCCGGTAGCGGGGGGCGACGGGCAGGCGGGCGCGGTTGTCTTTGATCCACGTATAGGCGCGGCGGCCAAGCTGCGGGACGGGGGGAAGGTACAGCAGAGGGCTGAAATAGGCGGTCACGGGCAGCACCCAGGAGACCTGCCGGAAAGCGTCAAAGCCCGCATATTGCCGCCCGTCAGGCCGGACGGCGTAGGCGGCCTCGGCGGCGTCTTCGGGGGCAACCCCGGTGGAGGCCAGCGCGGCGCGGTCATGGGCATCCACAAAGGTGATCAGATGGAACACGTCCAGAAAGCGCACGATCAAAAGCGATGATTTGCAGAAGTCGCACTCGCCGTCGTAGACCAAGCGGAGCGGTTTCAGGCCGAGCGGACGTTTGGCCCAGGCCAGAAAGTTCTTCCAGTCGGCTTCGGTCAGGAAGCTCAGGTACGACGTGATCATCAGCGCCGAAAACAGCGGGATATTCAGCGTGTACTCAATCCCCAGATGCAGCAGCGTGCCCAGCGCCAGCACAATCAGCCGCAGGCGCGGGACCCACACCAAAGTTGCCAGCGCCAGCTCGATGCCCACCGTCGCCCAGGTCAGCAGATTGATGAAATAGAGGTTCTCGGTGAACGGGGCCGGAAAGCGCACCGTTTCGGCCAGATGCAAGGGGTAATAGGCCGCTGTGCCATTCATCCATTCCCCCCCTCCGGCTTTGCTCAGGGAGGCACACAGGTACAGCACAGCGACTTGAAGCTGCATCAGCCGCTGTGCCCACGGCACGATGCGCGGGGCAAACTCGTCCTCACGGCCCTGAAAAATACGCCGCAGACGGTCCAAAGAACACGCCGCCCCCGCCGGGCTGAGCGCCAGATACGCTGCCAGCACAATCATCACCGTATCGCCGCTGTTGCAGATCGGCGTGCAGCGGGCATGAAGCACGAACAGGCCCGCATAAACCAGAATGGAACACAGGCGCGTCCACCACCCCACACACAGACCCAGCGCGGCCAGCAGGAACAGGGCAAACAGAGGGGTCAAAAACAAATCGGCGCCGGGGTTCAGAAACAGATTGGTCAGCCACGGGTTTGCCCCGCCGTCGTAGGCGATGGCATCGGCGGCCCGAAACGCCCCGCGCTCCGAAAACCAGACATAGCGGTCCGGCCAGAGCAGAAGGCCATACACCAGCACCCAGAACCCGAAGACCAGCCGGAACACGCCAAGCGGGCCGGGCGAGACGGGACGAAACCAGAACTCATACCAATCGCGGCGCAGTTGTCTCACTTGGCGTTCAAATCCTCATCTCTAATCGGCAGAATAAATGGCCCCGCGCTCGTATGGATGGCCGAGACCAGATAAGGCGGCAGGGGCACCCCCGGCGGCGGAACCTGCCGCGAATGGCGGATAAGCTCCACGCTGACGGGGCGGTTATTGGGGTTGGTGTCATTGACCCGTGCCGCATAGCGGGCGGCAGCGGCCCAAAGGCCCGGCTGAACCGAATGCGTGGAAACTTCTGTGAACTTGCGCCATCGCTCCTCCCGGTAGCGTTTGGCGTAGTCCATCGTCGCCATGCGCGGGAATGTATAGGGCCGGACGCTGCCGTCGGCATAGGTGATATTGGCGCTTAAAAAGACATCGGTATTGTCCGGGTTCGGCGAAAACATCTGCCACGACTGCACCAGACTTGTGGTCACGAGATACGGGCGCACCGTGCCGAGGCACGCCTGTACAATGGGGGTGTTGCCGGGCATCAGCCAGACAAACAGCGCGAAGGCGTGCCAGAGAATCAGCAGCGAAATGGCGACTCGCCCCCACCACCGCCGCTCCACACGGACAATGCGCCGCTCCCGCACCCGGTCCTGCTGCTCCGGGGAACGTTTGAGAGAGCGCCTCGGCGGAGTCAGTGGGACCGGGGAAGGCGCGGGGATTATCTCGGTTCCGGCAGATAGGTTTTCGGTAACAGACATACGGCGATCCTACTGAACGTTCTTACTGAATACGCGCCCGGACATAGGCCAGCAGGTCGGCAATGGCGACGCGCTCCTGCTGCATGGTGTCGCGGTCGCGGACGGTGACGGTGTCTTTGAGGCTGTCGTCGTCTTCACGGCCCAGCGTGTCGAAGTCCACGGTGACGCACAGCGGCGTCCCGACTTCGTCCTGACGGCGGTAGAGCTTGCCAATGCCAGCGGTGTCGTCGTAGACCGCCCGCATTTCGCCGGTCTTTTGGAGCATCTGCTTGATCGCTTTGGCTTTGGCGACAATCTCCGGCGCGTTTTTCTTCAAGGGCAGCACGGCGACTTTAATCGGGGCCAGTGCGGGTTTGAGATGCAGGACTATCCGCGTCTCGCCATTTTCCAGAGTCTCTTCGTCATACGCTTCGCACAGCGCAGCCAGCACCCCCCGGTCGACGCCCGCCGACGGCTCAATCACATACGGCACAATATGCTTATTGGACGGCTGATCGAAATAGGTCAGCCGCTCGGTGGAATGCTCGTTCGGCTTCACCGTGGCCGTCAGCCCGAGCTTGGCCTGCTCTTTGGAGTGCGAACCGAGATCAAAGTCAGTGCGGTTGGCGATGCCTTCCAGCTCTTCCCAGCCGATGGGGTAGTGGTACATCAAATCCACGGTGCGCTTGGAGTAGTGTGCCAGCTCGTCTTTGGGCACTTCATAAAAGCGCAGGTTCTCGCGCTTTAGCCCGACCGAGTTGACCCACCAGTCCGTGTGGTCCTGTATCCACGACTCATGCACGTCTTCGTCGGACCCCGGCATTACGAAATACTCAATCTCCATCTGCTCGAACTCGCGGACGCGGAAGATGAAGTTGCGCGGCGTGATCTCGTTGCGGAACGATTTGCCAATCTGCGCGATGCCAAAGGGCAGCTTGCGGTTGGTGGATGTCAGCACGTTCTTGAAGTTGACAAACATCCCCTGCGCGGTCTCGGGGCGCAGGTAGGCAAACGAATCCGGGTCGGCCAACGGGCCGACGGCGGTTTTAAACATCATGTTGAACGCACGCGGCTCGGTCAGATCGCACTCCACGGTCTCGCCGGGGTGGCGGTCCGCGTGCTTGGGGCAGGGGACTTCGCCGAGCTTGTCCGCCCGGAAGCGCCCTTTGCAGGTGCGGCAGTCTACCAGCGGGTCCACGAACGTTTCTTCATGCCCGGAGTAGCGCCACACCGATTTGTTCATCAGGATCGCCGTGTCCAGGCCTTCAATATCATCGCGCTCGTAGACATGATGCTGCCACCAGAGCTTTTTGAGATTGTTTTTCAGCTCCACGCCCAGCGGGCCGTAGTCAAACGTCCCTTGCAGGCCGCCATAAATCTCGCTGCCGGGGAATAAAAATCCGCGCCGCCGGCAAAGCGACACGATCTGCTCCATTGTTTGCGCTGCCATAATTGTCTCTGTCTCATCCTCTCGCGCTTTTGCCGCGCCGTCTTCGTCTCTATTGTATCACAATCGGCGGCGAATGCCAATCGGTGTGAGAGAAAATTGGTCTGCGTCACAGCAAAAGGCTGGAGGAACGAGGGGTTAAAACCCCTCGCTGGGAGGCGCTTCGCGCCGGGCGGCCAATCGGACAGCAAACAGCGGCTTACGTCTCTTACTCTTTGGCTTCTCTTACTCTTTGGCTTCCCGGCGTCTTCGCCTCTAGCGAGGGGTTTTAACCCCTCGTTCCTTCAGCCTTTTGCTGTCCGTGTTCCCGTAGGAAAATAATTCACAAACTACTTTGCAATACAAAGTTATTTATGGTATAACAAGCGCAGGAGGAATACCAATGGCTGTGGAAACCGTGATGACTGCCGGAACCGATATGCGCCCAATGAGCGCGGGAACGCGGGCGGGGCTGACCCTGCTGGGCATGGCGCTGACGCTGGGCCTCTTGGGCGACGCCCTGCTGCGGGCGACCCCCTGGGGGCTGAACGTGCCGCTCTGGGTGGGGGCCGCGCTGGGCGGGCTGTGGCTGGCTGCCCGGCATCTGGGCTTGGAATTAAGCGGCGAAGGCAAATGGCTGGCTGTGCCCGCCCTGCTGTTTGCGGGCTGCCTGGCGTGGCGCGACTCGGCGACTTTGCAGGCCCTGGACGGGCTGGGGCTGGCCGTGTGCCTCCTGGTTGGCGCGGGGCATACAGCGGCGGGCCGGGTGCTGACGGCGGGGGCATTAGACTATCTGGCGGACTTCTTCCGCGCTCTGGGCCGTGTCTGGTTCGGTGTCTTTCCCCTGCTGCGCCGGGAAATCGCCTGGGACACCGTGCCGCGCACCGGCTGGACAGCGCCGCTGCTGGCGGCGGGCAGGGGGGCATTGCTGGCCCTGCCGCTCCTCCTGCTGTTCGGGGCTTTGCTCACTGCCGCCGATGCCGTCTTTCAGCGGCTGGTCGCGCAGGTGCTGCATATTGACCTGAGCGCCCTGGCCGGGCATCTGTTCTGGGTGGGGGTCATCGCCAGCCTCACGGCTGGCTTTGGCCGGGCGGCGCTGCTGGCCCCGGCGTCCACCGAGGGAGCCAGCCCGCTGACACCCAAGATGACTTTGGGCCGTGTCGAGACAGCTACCCTGCTGGGGCTGCTAAACGCCCTGTTCCTGTCGTTCGTGCTGGTGCAAATCGGCGCTCTGTTCGGCGGCAAGCACTGGGTCCAGACAACGCCGGGGCTGAACTACAAAGACTACGCCCGCTCCGGCTTCTTTGAATTAGTCTGGGTCGCCGCCCTGGTGCTGCCGATTTTGCTGGCCCTGCACGCGGTCCAAACCCCCGGCGACGACCGGGCGCGGCGCGGCTACGTCGTCCAAACCGGCGTACAAGTGGTCCTGCTGCTGGTTATTCTGGCCTCGGCCCTGTCGCGGATGTGGCTGTATGTGGACCAGTGCGGCCTGACTGAACTTCGTTTATACACGACGGCGTTCATGGGCTGGCTGGGCATTGTCTTCCTTTGGTTCACGCTGACCGTCCTGCGCGGCAAGCGGGCGGGGTTCGCGTCGGGCGCGGCGCTCGCGGCCTTTGCCATTGTGCTGGGCCTGCACATTGTCAACCCCGACGCCACGATTGTTCGAACCAACCTGCACTGGGCCGCGAAAGGCCATCCGTTTGACGCCGCCTACACGTCGTCCCTGAGCGCCGACGCCGTGCCGTCTCTGATGCGGGCCTTCCCGCGCCTGTCGCCCGACGCGCAGGGGATTGTCGCCGAAACTCTGCCGCCCGCCGGGCAGTTTGACAGCGGCGACTGGCGCTCTTGGAACTGGAGCCGCGCTCAGGCCGCTCATGCGGTACACTCCCAGCAGGCGGCGCTTGCTGCTGCCTTAATGGAGAAATCTGCCGATGCGCCCAAACGCTGATGAGAAACCTAAAGGCGAGGGTTTAAAAACCCTCGCTGAGAGGCGAAGACGCCGCGAAGCCAAAAAACAGGATACGCGAGGCAACGAGGTGCCTCCGATTGGCCGCCCGGCGCGAAGCACCTTGCAGCGAGGGGTTTCAACCCCTCGTTCCTACGGCCCTCGCCCGCTGCCTGTCCGCCTCCTTTGGTGGATACTCTACGCCGCCGCGTTCGGCTATGTGGAGGCTTTAGTGGTGGTCTATGTCCGCCGCCTGACTCATATGCCGGACGGGCTGGATTACGCCCAAATCTGGGCGGCGCGGGGGCTGTCGTGGAACGGGGCAGCGATTGTGCAGGAAATGACGCGGCTGGGAGTGCGGCAGACGGAATACGGGCGCGAAATCGCCACGCTTCTGCTTCTGCTCGGTCCGGCGATGGCGGCGGGGCGGGGCTGGCGCGAACGATTGGGGCTATTTCTGTTTACGTTCGCCGTGTGGGACGAAACCTACTACTTGTGGCTGAAGCTGTGGACGGGGTTCCCGCAGAGTTTAGGGGCGACCGACATCTACTTTCTGGTTCCGATTGCCTGGTATGGGGCGGTCTGGTTTCCGATTTTAGTGGTTATGCCTGCGCTGAGTGTGCTGGCCGTGTGGCTGCTCAGTCGGCCTTCTGCTCTTCGCGGTGCTTCCAATACTTCCAAATTGCCTGCACCCCCGGCGTGAGAAGCAAAAGGCCCCCTATCGAGGCGATGAGGTCCGGGAGCAGGTCCGGCTTGGACGGCGGGCGCAGCAGCACGGCGGCTCCGAGGCAGCCCAGGGCCGCCATGAGAATAGCACTTTGGATGGCCGTGGGTGTTTCCTTGCGTTTCCAAGCCGATGACAGCACGAATATCTGAGCGATCAATCCCATTGCCACATCATAGCGGCCCAGCAGATGCAAAAAGTCTAGCACCTGCTTCTATACCCACATTTCAGCCGTTTGGTCAGGGCGTATCCGTCTGCTTCTCTATTGTCAGTGTCTGAACTACCCTCACATTGGGCACAACGCGCCCGAAATCGGCCACGCCGCGCCGCCCACGCCCGGTCATCACGAGCGTTGCCGTGACCGTGCGCGTCTGCACCTGCCGCGCCACCTGCCCGCGTCCGAGATCAAACACAATCCGCCCCGTCTGCGTGATTCGCGTCGCTGCCAGCAGTGTCCCGTCGTGGTCCGGCGTCCGGCGCTCCGAAATCGCCGCCGGGTAGGTCTGCGTCAGGATTGCCAGTTCGCCGCCGCGCAGAGCCGTCAGCGTCAGCCGCGCCCCGCCCGGCCCGGCCCACGATGCCCCGACCCGCACCGGCCCCGCTGGAAGCCGGGGAAACGCCCGTGTCAGCACCTCGGGCGCTGCAATGCCCGAGACTTCCCCCCGCGCCGTCACCCGCGCCGTCCACACCACTGGCGGCTTCGGGTGCGCTTCATCTTCAAACCCCGGCGCGGCTGTCTGCGTGATTTTCAGCGTCGCCGTCCCGTCCCGCGCCACACTTTGCACCGCTTCGGTCAGCCGCATCACTACGGGAGCCGCATACGCTGCGTCCGGCTCCGCCGCCGCCAGTGCCCCGGCGGGGTCTGTAAAATAGGGGTCCTGCTGCACCAGGTATGTCATCGTCTGCCCGACCGCCCACCGGTAGCGCAGAGTAATTGCGGATGCGGGAGCCTCAGCAGGCGCGGGCAGGATCGGCAGTAATAGAAGCGGCACAGCGGCCAGCAGGCGTAGGTTCATAGGTGATATATCGGCAGTTTGGGCGCAGCAACTAAAGCCCCGGCAGACTAAAGCCTCAGTATACCTGCTTCTGTCTGCGAGACTCTTGCTTTTGAAGGCTTTAATTTTTGTGTGCGCGGGGAAGACTCAGCTATGCCTTCACTTGTCTCGATCACGGCCAAGCTCAAAATCAGATACCCGATTATTCAGGCCCCGATGGCCGGGGTTTCTACCCCCTCGCTTGCGGCAGCGGTCTCGGAGGCAGGCGGGCTTGGCTCACTCGGTCTCGGAGCGATGACCGTCAAAGACGCGGCAGCACAAATCCGGCAGACCCGCCGGTTGACTGAGAGGCCGTTCAGCGTCAACCTGTTCTGCCACCGGCCTGCCGCCGCCGACCCGGACCGGGAGCGGGCCTGGCTATCGCATCTGGCGGGGCACTTCGCGCAGTTTGGGGTTTCGCCGCCAGCATCGCTGCGCGAACTCTACCAGAGTGCCTTGACTAACGACACCCTGCTGACAATGCTGCTGGCAGAGCTGCCCGCCGCTGTCAGCTTCCACTTCGGCCTGCCTGCGGCGGGGTGGGTGGACGCCTTGCGGCAGGCAGGCATCACGACACTGGCCTGCGCCACGACCTGGAGCGAAGCGCGGCAGATTGAAGAAGCGGGCCTCGACAGCGTGATTGCCCAGGGCTACGAAGCGGGCGGCCATCGCGGGGTCTTCGACCCGGCCTCCGACGATAAAATGGGAACCTTCGCCCTGGTACGCCTCTTGGCCGCCCGGTCCCGGCTGCCGATTATTGCCGCAGGCGGCATCATGGACGGCGATGGCATCGCCGCCGCCCTGCGTCTCGGAGCCGCCGCCGTGCAGATGGGAACCGCGTTTGTCCTGTGCCCCGAGTCCGCCGCCAGCCAGGCGTATCGCTGCGACCTGAAAAGCGAACGCGCCTGTCATACAGCGGTCACCTCCGCCATCTCGGGACGCCCGGCGCGGGGCATCGTCAACCGAATGTACGCTCTGGAAAACTGCGATGCGCCCCCGCTCCCTGACTACCCCCGCGCCTACGACGCCGGGAAAGCCCTGCATCAAGCGGCCACAGCACACGGCAGCAGCGATTACGCCGCCCATTGGGCCGGGCAGGGTGCCCCGCTGGCCCGCGAGATGCCCGCCGCCGCGCTCGTTCAGCATCTCGTGGAAGAATGGCAATGTGGGTCTGATTAAGCAAGCTATGAGGAGCAAAGCTATTCTCGCACAGAGACTGCTCCACAATCTGTCCTGCTGGCTACACGGGCTTCAGGTAGACAATCCGGTTGGCCCACTCCCAGGCTCCCTGCGTCTCCCAGCACAGCAGCAATGCACGGGCCAGTCCGCCAAAGTCCGAAGGGGCAAGGCTGCGCGTGTCTACAAAGATAACGCCGCCGTGCGCTTCACCGGAAATCGCCCACTCCGCAAGCACAGGCGGTATGGTCTTAAGATCGTAGGTGACAAGCGTAAGCGAGTCCTCTGCCGCCCCGCGCAGCACCAGAGCGTCCTCCGTGCCCGTGAACGCACCGCCGCGCCAGTCATAGATACTGACCACGGGCGCAGCCGGATTCAGCAAAGCCAAAGCCGCCGCGACCTGCGGCGAGATTTGCTCATCCAGCAGCAGGGAAAGCATCAGGACTGCTCCGGGCTGCTCGAAGGCACAGACAGCACTTCCATCTGGGGAAGCAGTCGCCGCAGGGCCGTTTCCGTCATCGCCAGGCTGTCTTCAATCGCCAGATCAATCTCTGCCGGGTACGCTTCGTAATACCCCAAAGCTGCCTGAACGCGGCGGGGGGAAAAGCCAAAATGCTGCGCGGTCTGCTCCCGGTCTAGAGCATAAAAGCGGGCGATTTGGACTACCTGCCACACCGGCAGCGCCCCTTTGAGACAAGCCTGCCTCTCGCCGCCGACACTGCGAAACTCAATGTCGGTAAATTCGTTCTGACGGAGCCATTCTTCCAGAGAAAGCGCCCCCCACTCATTGAGACTGCGCCCCGCCCGGCGGGCCGCCGTCCGCAACCGCTCGGCAGTCGCATCGGGCACACGAAAACTAATTACTTGAGCCATAAACAAAGTATACTTTGTTTACAAAAGCGTGTCAAGGCGTTAGGGTCGTGCTAATCAGACTCTCGCCTTTCAGCACTTTGGCGAGGTACCGCCCGGTGTGGGAGGCTTTAATTTTGGCGAGCTGCTCCGGGGTTCCCACGCCGACGACCTGGCCGCCGCCGTCGCCGCCTTCGGGTCCCATGTCAATCAGCCAGTCGGCGGTTTTGATGACATCTAAATTGTGTTCAATCACCAGGACCGTGTTGCCGGTGTCGGCGAGGCGCTGCAACACCAAGAGGAGTTTCTGGATGTCGGCAAAGTGCAGGCCGGTGGTGGGTTCGTCCAGGATATACAGAGTTTTGCCGGTGGCGCGTTTGGCAAGCTCGGTGGCGAGCTTGACGCGCTGCGCCTCGCCGCCGGAAAGCTGGGTGGCGGGCTGGCCCATTCTGATATAATCCAGGCCGACGTCGTGGATGGTGCGGAGCTTGCGGGTGATGGCCGGGATAGCCTCGAAGAACTCGACGGCCTGACCGACGGTCATCTCCAAAATGTCTGAGATGGACTGGCCTTTGTATTTAACTTCCAAAGTCTCGCGGTTGTAGCGCTTGCCGCCGCAGACTTCGCAGGGGACATACACATCGGGCAGAAACTGCATTTCAATCTTGATAATGCCGTCGCCCTTGCACGCCTCGCAGCGGCCCCCTTTGACATTGAACGAGAAGCGCCCGGCCTTGTAGCCGCGCATCCGGGCATCGGCAGTCTTGGCAAACAGGTCGCGGATCATGTCAAAAACGCCGGTGTAGGTCGCCGGGTTGGAGCGGGGCGTCCGGCCAATCGGGGACTGGTCGATGTCTACGATTTTGTCCAGGTTCTCAATACCTCGGATGGCGTCATGCGGCTCCCAGACATGGTGGGTTTTGTTGATGGCACTCTGCAAACGAGGAAACAGCGTCTCTTGAATGAGCGTGCTTTTGCCCGACCCCGAAACGCCGGTGACGGCGACAAAAGAGCCGAGCGGAATAGACACGCTGACGTTCTTCAAATTGTGCCCGCGTGCGCCGACAATCTCCAAACACTTGCCGCTGCCGGGACGCCGCTCGGCGGGGACTTCGATTTTGTCCACGCCCGACAGGAACCGCCCGGTGACGCTGTTCGGGTCCGCCATGATCTCGGTCGGCGTGCCCTGCGCGACGATGTGTCCGCCGTGCTCCCCCGCGCCCGGCCCAATATCGATAATCCAGTCGGCGGCGGCCATGGTTTCCTCGTCGTGTTCTACCACGATAATTGTGTTGCCCAGCCCGCGCAGGTGAAACAGCGTGTCAATCAGCTTGGTGTTGTCCCGCTGATGCAGGCCGATACTTGGCTCGTCCAAGATATACAGAACCCCGGTCAGGCCAGAGCCGATCTGCGAGGCCAGCCGGATGCGCTGCGCCTCGCCGCCCGCCAGCGTCTTCGCGCCCCGGTCCAGCGTGAGATACCCCAGGCCAACGTTCAGCAGAAAGCCCAGCCGGGTGCGGATTTCGCGCACAATCTGACGGCCAATAATCTGCTGCCGGTTCGTTAAATTAAGAGTCTCAAACCAGTCGTGGGATTTAGCAATACTGAGGGCGCATAGGTCGCTGATGGTGATGCCGCCGAGCAGCACCGACAGCGCCTCGGGCTTCAGCCGCTGGCCTTTGCAGACCGGGCAGGGCCGCTCAGACTGAAACTGCCCCAGCCACTCTTTGACGCCTTCGGACTCGGTCTCGCCCAGCCGCTTTTGCAGCATTCCGACGATGCCCGAATAGTCCGACGTAAACTGCCGGTTGCGGCCCCACTTGTTGCGGAACGTCACCGTGACACTGCCTTTGACGCCGTGCATCAGGGCCTTGTACTGCTCTTCCGAGAGGTCTTTAATCGGCGCATCTGCGGCAAACTTGAACCGCTCGGCCACGCCCCGGAACAGCCCCAAAGCCCACTCATTGGTGTTGCCCGAAGTCGCGGCCACATAGGGGGCGATGGCCCCGTCTTCAATGCTTTTGTCTTTATCGGGGATAATCAAATCAGGGTCAAACTCGACTTTGATGCCCAGTCCGTGACACTCCGGGCACGCGCCGTAGGGGGAATTAAACGAAAACAGGCGCGGCTCAATCTCCTCAAAGTTGAACGCTGAATCGGTGGCCGCGAAGCTCTCTGTAAACTCAAGCGGCTCGCCGCCCGCGACATCCACCACGACCGACCCCTTGCCCCACTTGGCCGCCGTCTCAAACGAGTCGGCCAGGCGCTTCTCGATGCCCGAGGCTTTAATCACCAGCCGGTCCACGACAATCTCTATCGTGTGCATCTTGTAGCGGCCCAGCTCCGGGATTTCGTCCGACGAATAATCGTAAATCGTGCCGTCAATCCGCACCCGCGCAAAGCCCTCGGTACGGACCTCTTCAATCTCTTTCTTGTACTCGCCTTTGCGGCCCTTGACGATGGGGGCCAGGACCTGAATGCGCGTGCCTTCCGGCAGCTCCAATGTTCTATCAACCATCTGTTCAATGGTCTGCTTGGTCAGCGGCTTGCCCGTCACCGGGTCATGGGGGATGCCGACGCGGGCGAACAGCAGGCGCAGGTAGTCATAAATCTCCGTGACCGTCCCCACCGTCGAGCGCGGGTTGCGCGAGGTCGATTTCTGGTCAATCGACACCGCCGGTGACAGCCCTTCGATATGGTCCACATCGGGCTTGTCCATCTGCCCCAGAAACTGCCGGGCATAGGCTGACAGCGACTCCACATACCGGCGCTGCCCCTCGGCATAGATGGTGTCAAAGGCCAGCGACGACTTGCCCGACCCCGACAGCCCCGTGATGACCACGAGTTTATCACGCGGAATATCCAGCGAGATGTCTTTGAGATTGTTCTGCCGCGCACCTTGTATCTTAATAAAATCCGCCATAAACAAGTACCCCTAACACAAACAAAAACGGGCCGCACTGCGCCCCGCTTTAGGAAAACAAATGTTCTGTTAAGTGTACCCCAGTCCGGGGCCGCGAATCAAGCCGCCAGCACCTCTGCCACCGCCGCCGTCAGCCCCGGCAGCGCCACGGACACCACGCTTTCCCCACTCCCATAGACCGCTACGCTCCGCGCTCCGTCTGCCGCCAGCGCCAGCACTTCCACCGTTCCCGCCTCGGGCCGCACCACCCAGCATTCGTCCACGCCGATCTCGCAATAATCCGCCAGCTTGTCGCTCAGAATACGCTCCGTCTCGGTGTCCGAGATCACTTCCACGACTAGTTCCGGCGCGGCTTCCAGCGGCCCGATTACGGGAAGGCCACCCCCCTGTGCAATCCGCCAATGGCTGACAAACAGGACATCCGGCTGACGGGTTTGCAGCTTGGGAAAACGCCGGATCAGTACGTCAAATGGAGCCGACACGGAAATGCCTGAGCCGCTTTCTTGTTCAAAGGCATACAGCAATCGACCGATGTTGCCCGCAACGCGCTGATGCCGTAGAGTTCCTCCTGCCATAAATACCCTCACTCCGTTGATAATATCATAGCGCCCTTCCGTCTGCGGCTCCGCCAGATACGCCTCATACGTCAGCGTTTCGCCGGGGGCTTTGAGAACGGGGGCCTGTGTCAGTGTCGCCATCGGGGTTCCTCCTGAAAACTATTGAAAATGTCTAATCAACCACTCTGGGGCCGGGATACCCCGCGTGTGTTATCTGACGGTTGTAGGACGCCGATCAAGAAACGCTCCAAAATAGGAGCCTCCCAAGACTTTGCAACAGCGATGGTACGCACGTAGCGAGGACTTGTTTTCCAGGCTGGGGTGATGTCTTTAATTTTGCACGGTCCCGAGCGGCCATTGTCGTAACCAAAGTATCTTCCCAAACGGCTTTGTACGTTTGTCTCCGACATACCAATATACACCAGCGTCTCTGACTCATTGAAAACAAAATAAACACCCGCTCTGCCAGCATTCGGAAAGTTTTGAGGCCACTGAAGCGGCTTTCGGGGGCGGCTATCGCTGGCCGGAAAAAGATCGTACCATTCGCTCATCACTAATGTTGAACTAAATGATAGGTCTCGCTGGGTTTGAGTGTATTCCAGCAAAGAGGCTTCCACTGTTTGGCTATCGCAAATCATGCTGACACTCCCTCGCTTTGTTTGCGTAGAGTGTACCCCAAGACGCCAATGCTGGTACAATAAACGTAATTGGAACGGAGGGCAAATCTATGACAATCACACTGGAATTGACGCCGGGAATGGAAGCGGCATTGACCGAAGCGGCGGCGCGGCAGGGGGTCGCGCCGGAAGGGCTGACGGAGCAGGAGAAGATGGAGGCGTTGATAGCGGGCCTGAAAGACCGGCCTGTCCCGCAGACGCTCGCCGAACTCAAGCCTCGCCGCTTGCCGCCGCCGGGCAAAACGGCAATGGATATGATCGTGGGGCAGTGGCCCGGTGACGAAACTGACGCAGAATTGCAGGCTGCCCTGAAAGCGATGGGCTGATGCCAGACCGAATTATTGACCACCGCATGGCATTTATTTGGAACGAGACTGGATTGACCCGAGCCTTTAACCGGCCTTCTGACGAGGCGGCTTGTTTGCAGGGGGTACAATAGCGGCATGGCAACTCCTTCCGCAACTTCCGCGCAAAAACTTCCCGCACAAAAACTTCCCTCGGTCAAGCTGAAACCGCAGCGGCCTGAGCGGCTGGGGCATCCCTGGGTCTACGATAACGAGATCGCGGTTGGCCCGCCCGCTGGCTTTCAGAATGGCGGCTTGGTGCGGGTGCAGGATGCACGCGGCAAGACGCTGGGGGTCGGCTATCTCAACAGCCGCAGCAAAATCAGTGTGCGCTACCTGACGCGCCGGGGCGATGTGACGATAGACGCCGCGTTCTGGCACGGGCGTATCCGGCGGGCCTGGGAGTTTCGCAAGGCGCACTACGCGAATACCGACGGGCAGCTTCCACCTGCCTACCGATTAGTACACGGCGAGTCTGACGGACTGCCGGGGCTGGTGGTGGACGTCTACGGCGCGTTTGTGGTCACGCAGTTTTTGGCCCTGGGTCTGGAACCCTGGCGCGAGGCGATTGTGGCGGCTTTGCAGGAGACGCTGTCGCCGACGGGCATTTACGAGCGTTCGGACAGCGCCGTGCGCCGCCTGGAAGGGCTGGAAGAGCAGTCGGGCGTGCTGGCCGGGGAGGCTCCGCCGGACGCTTTGGAAATCGAAGATGATGGGGCCGTGCTGCTGGCGGATTTGAAGACTGGCGCGAAGACAGGGCTGTTTCTGGACCAGATACGCAACCAGAAAGCCGCCGCCCGCCATGCGCGGGGACGGGACGTGCTGGACTGCTTTTCCTACACCGGCCTGTTCGGTCTGCGGGCCGCCCATGCCGGAGCCAAAAGCGTCACCGACGTCGAAATCAGCCCCGACTTCAACGCCGTGTGCGCCCGGCAGTGGGACGCCAACAGCCTGGAAATGCCGCATTCGGTCGTCACCGAGAACGTCTTTGACCGGCTCCGCGCATTAGAGGCCGAGAAGTTCACCACGGACATGGTGGTGCTGGACCCGCCTGCATTCACCAAGAACCGGGCCAGCCGTGACGGGGCGATACGCGGGTACAACGAAATCAACCGGATTGGAATGCGCCTGCTGCGCCCCGGCGGCGTTCTCGTGACCTGCTCCTGCTCGCACCACCTGTCGTCGGCAGAGTTCCGGGAAGTCATCCAGAACGCCGCCCGCGACTCTGGGCGGATGCTGAAACTGCTAGAAGTCCACGGCCAGCCCGCCGACCATCCGGTGCTGCTGGATGCGCCCGAGTCCGAGTATCTGAAGTGCCTGATTCTGGCCGTGGATTAGGTACTATTCTGCTATGGCAAAAATCTCGGAAAGTAAAGGCAGAGGCGATGAAAACTCTGGCTATGTGCGCGTTGTCGGCCTGCCCGCTTTAGGAAAGCTACTGAGTCGCATACAGGCAACGGTCATTCGAAATGGCAATGAGTTGGAACGCATTCTCAAAGAGCAATGTCCCTATTATTCGGTTGAGGCGGTGGTAGGCGATATTCCCGGTTTACTGGATGAAAACAAACAGCTTCAAGTCTTTTTTTCCTATAAGCACAAGCGCGAAGGGGCTACCGCGATTGTTGGCGACGTAACCGTAGTTGACAATGTACGCCAAATTGTTCACGTTGTCGAACTCAAAGATGGAGATACGTTTGACACGAAGAAAGCAAGTGGTGAGTTGGAAAGCGTTACCATTCTTGCAGAGGCGCTGGCAAAAAAGCTAGGTTATTCTGCCCAAGTGCGCTTTTGTTCATTTAATCAAGACAACAGAGAAGCCATCGTTACTGGCGCGAAGGGCAGATTTGACAAAGAGACTGCAATGACCGGCTCAGAGCTTTGCAGTTTAATCGGGGTTGACTACGAAAGTATACGGCTTTTGCGTCGCTCTGATCAGTTGGAAAACTTTGACTACCTTTTAAATCAACTGCTGGCGATACCGGAAGTAAAACGCAAAATCGAGGAGATACTTGAAAAACGGATTGACAACTAACGCCCCTCAAAACTGCATATTGGAGGGTGATTGTATTGAATTGATGAACGCCTTACCGGAGAAGTGCGTGGACTTAGTCTTCGCCGACCCGCCGTACAATATGCAGTTGCGCGGCGACCTCTGGCGTCCCAACATGACCAAAGTGGACGCCGTAGACGATGAATGGGACCAATTTGCGTCTTTTGAAGAATACGACGCTTTCACAGTTGCCTGGCTCACGGCCTGTCGGCGCGTACTCAAAGACACAGGCACACTATTTGTCATTGGCTCGTACCACAATATCTACCGCGTCGGCACGGCTCTTATGAATTTGGGCTACTGGGTGCTGAATGACATCGTGTGGATAAAGCACAATCCTATGCCTCAAATGAAAGGGGTTCGGCTGTGCAATGCTCAGGAAACGATACTCTGGGTAAAAAAATCTCAAAAGCAAACGAAATATACGTTTCATTATAAAGACTTAAAGTCCGGCAACGAAGATAAACAGATGCGCTCGGATTGGTACTTTCCTATTTGCTCCGGCTCTGAGCGAGAGACAATCAATGGTGAAAAGGCGCACACTACTCAGAAGCCGGAAGCACTGCTACACCGAATAATCACGATGGCCTCCAATCCCGGCGACCTCGTGCTGGACCCCTTTTGCGGCACGGGCACAACAGCCGCCGTCGCCAAGCGTCTGGGGCGCAGTTATATTACCATTGACCGCGAGCCGGAGTATATCGCAGTGGCCGAAAAGCGGCTGGCGAACATCTCTCCCGCCCTGCTAACGAGTGCCGACGAGGCCGGGGTGCTGCTTGGCGGCCCCAAGCGCCGCGTGCCGTTCGTGAGCTTCGTGGAAAGTGGGCGGCTGCCCCTGGGGAGCCTCCTGCACCTCAAAGGCACGCCGATATACGCCGCCGTTCATGCCGACGGAACGGTCACCGCGCTGGGCCATCGCGGCTCCATCCACAAAGTCGCCGCCGCCTGCCTCGGCCTGCCCACCGCGAATGGCTGGACCTCCTGGTTGTTCCCGGACTTAGTGACCGGGCAGGAATTACTGCTGGACGCCCTGCGGCCTGGCTGACCCCTCCCGCTCGTTCCTCGCTCCCTCCCCTGTTAGGGAAGGGTTACGAAAGACATGGACGTAAGCGGTAGCCTCTTTTTTCGGCTCTTTGTCCTTCCTTAATAGGGGAGGGAGCGAGGAACGAGCGGGAGGGGTTCCTTCCGCAACAGCCCTATGAACCACACCCTCGCTCTCACTGACGGCGTCCGGCCCGGTATCGACGTGCTGGCCCAGACTCACTTTGCCGCCCTGCGCGGGGCGCGGGTTGGTTTGGTTACCAACCACACGGGGCTGACCGGGGACGGACAGACGACTATTGATGCCCTCCATGCCGCCCCCGGTGTCACGCTTTCCGCCCTGTTTGGGCCGGAACATGGCCTGCGCGGCGAGCAGGATGAAGCGGTCGCGGACGGCACAGACAGCAGGACGGGCCTGCCGGTCTATTCGCTGTTCGGGGCACGCACGCAGCCGACGCCGGAACACTTAGCGGGCCTGGACACGCTCGTATTTGATATTCAGGACATCGGCTGCCGCTTTTATACCTATTTCAGCACACTTTTAAGTATCTTAGAAGCCGCCTCGGCGCACGGCCTGCGCGTCGTCGTGCTGGACCGGCCCAACCCGATAACCGGCCTTGCCGCTGAAGGGCCGCTGGCCGATACCGACGCGCTCTCGTTTGTCGCCTGCCACCCCGTTCCCGTCCGGCATGGCCTGACGCTTGGCGAGATGGCCCGCCTCCTGCATGCCGAGCGCAAATTGACCTGCCCCCTGGAAGTGATTGCCTGCGACGGCTGGCGGCGCGGGGACTGGTACGATGCGACGGGCCTAATTTGGACCAATCCCTCTCCCAACATACGCCGCCTGACCGCTGCCGCGCTGTACCCCGGTGTGGGGCTGCTGGAGTTCACAAACGTCTCGGTCGGACGCGGCACGGACACGCCGTTTGAGGTCTTTGGCGCATCTTATATAGACCCTCGCCCGTTCGCCGCCGCGCTGAACGCTGCCGATTTGCCCGGCGTCCGCTTCGTGCCCACTTACTTCACACCTACGGTCAGCGTCTTTGCCGGAGAACGCTGCGGCGGCGTGCAGCTTTATGTCACGGACCGCACCGCGCTGAACGCCGTCCAAGTCGGCCTGACGCTGGCGGCGACTTTGCGCGACCTGTCCCCGGCAGACTGGCAGCCTGAGAAGCTGACGACGCTGCTGGTCAGCAAAAAGGCACAAAAGGCATTGGTGTTGGGCAGCAGCGCGGAAGAAATTGCCGCCGGGTGGGCGGATGAGATGGTCGGCTGGGCGGGACGCGCTCAGGCATTTCGGCTGTATGAGTAAAGACCTCCCCCGGCCCCTCCTTCAAGGGGGGGTAAGAGACCTACCTCCTTGTTCCTTCGTTCATTCTTCACTTCGTCACAGGGTCCTTCCTAAAGGAAGGATTCGGATCACGGGGCTGAACCCCCATGCTTCAAAAGAGCAATTTCCCGAGGGTAAGGGCATCGGGCAAAGTGGGTGACACCCGGCTTTCATTGCTTCAGGTGGCTTTTGGAGGGAAAGATGCTGGGGTGAGTGCGGTATAATCAACAAAAGGAGATTTCCAATGAGCGTAATGCTGAAAGAAAAAGTCAAGCAAGACTTAGAACAATTGGACGAGGGCAGTCTGCGAGAAGTCGCCGAGTTCGTGGCCTTTCTGCAGTTCCGGGGGCGTCAGTCTCCCGTGCAGGACCAGGATGAGTCTCAACTGGCCGCGCTGTACGCTGAGTTTGCGGAAGAAGACCGCGCCCTGGCCGAGATGGGAATGGTGGACTATGCGGCGGGGCTGGCCAGACAGGATGCTGCCTGATGACAGTCCAGCGTGGTGAACTCTGGTGGGCAGAATTGGACCCGACGCAAGGCTCGGAACAAGCGGGAACCCGGCCAGTTCTTATCTTCCAAAATGACGCTGTGAGCCGGTTTACAACAACCGTTTTTGCCATTCCACTGACAACCAATCTGCGGCGAGCCTTGCTTCCAACAGGCGTTCGTATTTCTGCGGGCGAGGGCGGCTTGACCAGCGACTCGGTGGTGCTTTGTAACCAGATGCGAGTTTTGGATACGGGGCGTCTGCGAAGCAGAATAGGCAAAATCACTAGTCAAACGCTGTCAGATGTAGAAAAATGCGTCTGCTATACGACGGGGATGTGAATACCGCATTCATTGCTGGAAGGCTTGGAGAAGAAAGCAAGCAAACCCACACATTGAAGCCGTAATATTTACGCCAGATGATTTCGAGAGCAGCTTAGAAGACACGATCTACGTTTTGCATGCGAAGACGACAAATTTTGAGCATATGTATGTCTTTTGGAGTGAAGCAAAACAAATTTATACTTATTTGAACGCTGAGGCAGATGACCAAGTTCGGTCTATCAGCCAGACTGAATTTACACGCATTTTAGGCGAGCGTACTCGCGGGCTGATGCCGTCTTTGCCAGATTTTATTCTAAGAGGTGAGCAATGGGTGGAGGGTATGCTGCTGAAAGACCGCTGGTACGAAACAGTTATGTTAGCTAAGGTCGAAGGGCAGTATCTCGCATTTCATTGGAGCACAACCGCCTAAGAATGTATTTCAAAACGTAAGTGTCGGATCAAGTTCGTGCCAGCGTCGGAACCACAGCAAGGCACAGGCAAGTTTCACAGTCGCCAGATAGCGTTCTGCCAGCTTCTCGTAGCGCACGAGAATGGCACGGCAGCGAGACAGCCAACCAAACGTGCGCTCCACCACCCAGCGGCGGGCGGGATGCGTCTTTTCAGGATGCGTCTTTTCAGGATGCGTCTTTTCAGGATGCGTCTTTTCAGGATGCGTCTTTTCAGGATGCGTCTTTTCAGGATGCGTCTTTTCCTGCTGGTCGTCGCGCTTTTCTTCGCCGATGCGCCGAATATGGGGCACATAGCCTGCTTCTAAAACCACGGCTTCGGCAGGGGCGTTGGCATAGCCTTTGTCCAGGCACAAGTGCTGCGGCTTCTCGGTGGTCGGTGCGGGACGCACCACGACCACAGCATCAAGCGTTGCTTTCAGCAAACTGGTGTCAGGGACATTTGCTCCACTGATGCAGGCTGCAAGGGGCCTGCCGTGGCCCTCAACCAGCACGCTTTTCTTGACGCCAGACTTGGCGCGGTCGCAGGGGCTGGGGCCGACGCACTGGTCTTGCGCCCCCTTTTACCAACGCCGCTCTTGGGGACGCCTCGCGCTTTGCCCAAACAGCCATCGGCAGACTGCCACTGCCAGTCTACGCCTTGCAGGTCGTCGCACTTGGTCAAAAGGATGGCCCACAAAATATCGAAGATGGCCTTCTTCTCCCAGCGCACAAAGGCACGATAGACGCTGCTGCTGTCGCCGAAGTCATCGGGAAGATGGTTCCATTGGCAGCCCGTTCGCAGGCGGTAGATGACGCCGTCAAAGGCTTGGCGCTCATCGCTTCGCTTGCGGCCTGTTCTGGCAGGCGGATCGTAGACGGCAAGCACCTTCTCGATCAACTCCCAGAGTGGATCGGGAACGTTCCAGATGGTCGGCAACGACTTTTTCTGGACGGTTTTCGGCTCAGGCTTCGGCGCAACGCTCGGCTCATTCGATGGCATTATGCCGCTATTATTGGCTCATCGCAGGCTCTTTTTTAGACCTGCGTTTTGAAATACATTCTAAGTATAGAAACGGTTTCGAAAGACCGAAGAGAACCTCACCCCAGCCCTCTCCTTAGAGACTGTATAGAAAGCTGTCGGCAGGCCCCCCCGCCCCCAATAATGGGGGAACCGGACAGTGAAAACCAAGCCCCTGCATTCTTCTGGCTCCCCCATTATTGGGGGCGGGGGGGTGATCTGCGTTCGTTGAAGGCTTTCTATACAGTTTCTTAGGCAAGGAGAGTGTTCCAACTCGCCTCTTAATGCATCTTGAACGGCCCGCCTTTTGGCTCGGGGGGGAGGGCGGGGCGGGTGGAGTCTTGGATGACTTCGTGCATCTCCAAGACGTTCGGCTTGGGGTAGGCGTCGCGGGGCAGTGTGCCGGACTGGGCATGGCCCTTCTGGAACTCGTCGGAGCGGACCCAGTTCAGGAACGCTTCGCGGGTCTCCCACTGCGTTAAGACCACATAGGGGTCGCCGTCGTTGACGGGGCGCAGGACCTGGTTGGACAGAAAGCCGGGCATTCCGTCCACCAGCCCGGCGCGTTCGCGGAAGGCGGTCTCGAAGGCGTCGGCGAACTCGGGCTTGACATAAATGCGGTTGGCAACAGTAATCATGGGGTTTCTTTCTGCGAACAAAAGTCGCCAAGAACGGCCTGAGTGATTTCAATTAAAGCAGTGGGCCGGCAAAATCTGCGTGCCGCAAACGCCCGCGCTGACACTGATTTCGGGAAAGTCTAACGCGGAGTGGTCGAGGTAACTGGGGAAGCGTTTCTTTGTGCCGAGCGGCGACACGCCGCCGCGCACGTAGCCGGTCATGGGCTGGACGTCTTTAGGTGCCAGCATCTTGCATCGCTTGCTGCCGCAGACCGCCGCCGCCAGGCATTTCAGGTCCCGCGCAGCTCCAGCGGGGAGGAGTGCCAGCACGATGCCCGCTTTGTCGCCGCGCACAGCCAGCGTCTTGAACACCTGCGCTTCCGGCGGGCCAATCTTTGCGGCCACACTTTCGGCAGACAGATTGGCCTCGTCCAGCAGGCGAGCGGCATTAGTCTTCATGGGCAAGTTGTACCCAAATTGGCCCCCCGCCCCCAATTTTGGGGGAGCCGGATCAAGAACAGCCACTAGACTTTCTGCATGGCCGCCATCAAGTCATCGAGTCTGGCCGTCGCCAGCGCGACCGTCGTGTCTGCCGCGCCGTAATACATAGAAATGACGCCGTCGCTGACGGTCGTGCCGGTCGGGAAAATGACGCCGGGCTGTGCGCCGCGCATTTCATACGGCTCGGTCGGCCCCAGCACCCAGGTGGGGACTTTGGCGAGCAGCTTGCTGGGGTCTTCTAAATCCAGCAGAGCCGCCCCGACCCGGTACAGCCAGCCATTGTCTTCATGCATGACCCCGTGGAAAATCAGCAGCCAGCCGTTTGGAGTTTCAATCGGCGGCGGCCCCGCGCCGACTTTGCCGCTGTACCAGCCGGGCTGATCGGATTCTTCCAGCACGCAGCGCGGATTGCCCCAGTGGTACAGATCATCACTTTCCGAAATCCAGATGTTTTCCAGCGGCCCTGCCGTCGGGCGGTGCAGCATCAGGTAGCGCCCGCCAATTTTCTTTGGAAACAGCACGGCGTCTTTGTTGTAGGGGTGAATAATCAGGCCCTGGCGCACCACGGTTTGAAAGTCATTGGTGAGCGCCAGGCACACGCCCGCGCCCTGCCCCGAGGCCCCGACATAGACGACGGCCCAGCTCTGGATTTCTTCAATCCAGGTCAGCCGGGCATCTTCGCACCCCAGCGTTTCATACCAAAGCGGGTCTGTGCAGCGGGCTAGCAGCGGCTCCGGGTCAAAGCGCCAGCCGTCCACGCCGTTTTTGGAGCGGGCCACGACCAGACTGGAGTGGTCTTCGGGGTCAATCACGCGCAGCAGCAGCAGCGTCTCGCCGTCTACCATTGCGGCGGCGGGGTTGCAGACGGCTTTGCAGGGGAAGGGGATGTCCGAGGCTCTGAGGATCGGATTTGCGGGGTTCCGCGTAAAGAGTTCTTTGTCAGCCATGCCGTACTATACCCTCGCCTGTTATCGGCTAACCGCAGAGACTGTTATACCGACCAATCTTCCGCCCGGAGGCCGGGCACTTTGCCGAAGTCTTTCAAGTTGCGCGTCAGCAGCGTGGCGTCGTTTGCCAGGCAAATGGCGGCAATCTTCAGGTCCATCGCGCCAATCCGAACACCGCTGCGGCGCAGACCGTCAAACTGCATAGCAGCGTCTAAGGTGTAATCGACCACGAGGATTTGGCGAAACTGTCTGATAAACTGCTGAAGCTTTTCGTAGGCCGCCACTTGTTGCGCCGGGGTAGCGGCGCGTGCGATATAGCTCATCCACCCGCGCATCTGCTCTTCATAGGTAATAATTGAGACCTTTGTATCTTCTGGTGGAACAGCGGCGAGTCGTCTGCCGAGGTTGAAAGCCGCTCCTGTGTCCTGGTCCAAGATGCTCAAATGATCCGTATCCAGAATGAGCATTAATCAGCCTCATCCTCTTTCGGGCGCAGAGATTCCCGATATTCCCGGCCTAGCCGCATTGCTTCTTCATAAGCGGGGTCGTCTTTAAATGTGCCCCGGATGCGCTCCCACCAGGGGCGGCTATCCAGTGGAATAGCTTCGGCGTGAAGTTCAGCCTGTTCTGCTGCTTCCTTTAGCTCTGTGGCCCGTTCTTCCAAACCCGGTGCTGCCATATCTTGCCTCCTAATGAGTTATTACGCCCAGTATACCCCGCCGGGGGCGGACGCGCAAAAAGCCCCGGACACTCTTTCGAGCGTCCGGGGCCTTTGGCCGTGCTTAAGACTGGGACTGATTCTGGTCTCCGGCGGACGGGGCAGAAGCATCTGCGGGCTTGTTGTCTTCGGGCTTGGCGTCGTCGGGCTTGGCGTCGTCCGTTTTGGCTTCGCCGGTAAGGCCCTGGTTCTTGGCTTCTGCCTTGACACTTTCCACGGCGTCATGGGCGGCGGTCTGGGCTACCGTCGTAACCTTCTGGGTCAGGTCCGAGGCGGCGTCCTGCACCTGGCTGACCAGCGCATCACGCTTTTCGCCGAGCAGCTTGTCTTCGTAAGACGTTTCCGGCACGGACAGGCCGAGCGCGGCTCCGGCAATCAGGGCCATTGCGCCAATAACCAGCGGGCTTTCCTGCAAGGTTCTGGCAAACCAGCCCTGGCCCTGCTGGGCCTGCTCTTTGACCTGCGAGCCGAGCGTGCCGAGGGCGGCCTGCGCCTGACCTGCCGCCGTGCCGACTTTTCCGGCGGCATCGTTGATGCTCACCGGCGGCTGGGAGGCGGCGCTGCTGTTGTGCCGCACGAGCCAAAGCAGGCTGCCTAAAAATACCAAAGTTTGAAGCGGGGAGCGCTGCACCAGGGTCCAAAGAGCATTCCCAGTTTTGGCGGACAGGCTTTTGGCCTTGTCGGCGGTCTGCGCGGTGCTGTCTTTGACTTTTGCCTCGGCATCGGTGACGCTGGCAGCAATCTTTCCAGCGGCATCTTTGGCTTTGTCGCTGAGATCAGAGGCGGTGTCTTTGACTTTGTCCTGCACCTGCGCTGCCGTGTCTTTGGCCTTGTCGGCGGTATCGGCAGCGGCGTTTTTAGCTTTACCAGCGGCATCGCTGGCCGCATCTTTTGCCTTGTCGGCGACGCCCTGAACGGCGTCCTGCGTTTTCTGTGCCACGTCTGTTCCTTTGTTTTGATCTGTTCCCTTGTTTTGATCTGTTCCCTTGTTTTGATCTGTTCCCTTGTTTTGATCTGTTCCCTTGTTTTGCGAAGAGGCGGGACTGCTGAAATCGGGCATTGCGCCTACTGAGCTGCGCGGCGCGGCATAATCGGCCTGGTCACGGGGGCCTTCGCTCAGAGGAACCGGGTCCAGCGGACCGTCGGCCAGCACAATAACTCCCACTTCAATGGTGTCTTCGAGCGGGGTATCCTCTTCAATAATGATCGCCGCGACCGGCTCATGCCACTGGGGCTTGTTGTTCTTGCTCATAATGGTTTCCTTTAAGCGGGGGCGCCGGAGCTTTTCAGGAAGCGGGCGGCGGCGAAGCCCAGCAGCGCGGCCACGGCCAGAAAGACGGTTGGCTGGGTGCGGGCGAACTGCTCGCTGTCTGTGATGACTTCGTCCATACTTTTGCCCTGAATGGTGGAGCCGACTTCGTTGAGCTTGCCCACGGCCATGTCAATGTACGGGGCGGCGAAGACGCCGATGCCCTGGTCTTTGAACGAGTCGCCATTCTGCTTGAGTATCTGGGCAATGTCAGTGATGCCGGTCGCCAGGGCGTCCTTTTGCTGGGTGGCGGCGTCCTTGACTCGGGTGCCAATCAAAGCCGCTGCCTGACCGGCATACTGCTGGCCCTGTTCTTTGACCTGATCCACAATTGGGCCAGCTTCCTGCGCGGCGCTTTTAAGTACATTTTGTTTATCTGCCATCGGGGGTCTCCGTTGTCTGTTGAGTTGGGCTGCAATGCGCCTCCTTTACCCGGCAGGAAGGCACACTAAACAGAAATTTGTCCGGGGAACCCGTTTGCATCAGACTTTGTTAAGTGTGTTGACAATCATACGCTCAGGTGACATACTGCTCTAACAACAAGATAACTTGCAGTGCGCGAGAAGGATAAAGCGATAATGGCCGTAGACTACAAAGACTATTACAAAATTTTAGGGGTAAAAAAAGAGGCGACTGAAAAAGAGATCAAAACGGCGTACCGCAGCCTCGCCAAAAAGCATCACCCGGATGTCAACCCCGGCAGCAAGGCGGCGGAAGAAAAGTTCAAGGAAGTCGGTGAAGCCTACGAAGTCCTGTCGGACACCGAGAAGCGGACGCAGTATGACCAGTACGGCGACCAGTGGAAGGCAGCCAGCCAGGGCGGCGGGCCGAGCGCAGGCGGCAGCAGCGCAGGCTTTGACTTTGGCGGCGGCACGCCCGGCTTCAACGGCAGCGGCGGCATGGGCGCGGGGGGGATGGACGATTTTCTGTCGTCGCTTTTTGGCGGCGGGCAGGCGGGCGGCGGGCAGACGGGCGGCTTTGGCGGGTTCAGCGCCGGGCGCGGGGGGCAGACCTCGCGGCAGCCCACGCAGGACCTGGAGTTTCCGCTGGAAATCAGTCTGGAAGATGCCTTTAAAGGCGTCACGCGCACGCTGACGGTCAATGTCCCGGAGACGTGCGGGCGCTGCGCCGGGGCGGGGGCGGTGACGAGCGGGAGGGCCTGTCCCACCTGCGGCGGCAGCGGCAAGGTCAAGGGGGGGCGCGGTATGTTCGGTAACACTGTCTGCCCGCAATGCAGCGGTACGGGGCAGGCGACCCAGGTATGCCCGGAGTGCCGGGGGGAAGGCAGCGTGACGCGGCCCCGGAAGCTCTCCGACGTCAAAATCCCCGCCGGGGTGGGGGACGGCCAGCGTATTCGTCTGGCCGGGCAGGGCGCAGGCGGCGGCGACTTGTTCCTCAAAATCAAGATACGCCCGAACGCCAGATACGAGCGCACCGGGGATGACCTGAAAACGGACTTCCCGGTCCCCAGCACCGTGGCCGCGCTGGGCGGCGAGGCGGGCGTGGAGACGCTGGCGGGCCGCAAGACGCTCAGCATCCCGGCAGGCACGCAGAGCGGGCAGTCGTTCCGCCTGGGCGGGCAGGGAATGCCCAAGCTCAAAGGCGGCGGCTCGGGAGACTTGTATGCGCGGGTGAAGATCACGGTCCCGAAAGACCTGTCGCCGCGTGAGCGGGAGCTGCTGCTGGAGCTGGCAAAGCTGCGCGACGACAGCGTGAAAGTGTGACCTGTATGAGTTATGTCAAAGACCGCGACGAGCCGATTTACACCATCAGCATCGCCGCCAAGCTGGTGCGCCCGGCGGCGCACGGCGAGGGCGGCGACGCCAAGCCGATTCACGCCCAGACACTGCGGATGTACGACCGTCTGGGGCTGGTGCAGCCGCGCAAAGTCGGCAAAAACCGCTTTTATTCCGACCGGGACATTGAGCGATTGCAGCAGATACAGCACCTGACCCAGCACGTCAAAGTCAATCTCAGCGGCGTCGCCTATATTATCTCCCTGCTGGACCAGATAGGCCGCGCCGACCTGCTGGCCGGGCAGATGGAAGCCATCCTGCGCGAAGCGGAGGAGTGCGCCGGGCAGATTGAGATGAAGCGCGGCGCGAAGACAACTGAATAACGAGGCACGACCATGTTTGAGAAATTTACCGAGCGGGCGCGGAGCCTGGTGCAGCTTGCCCAGGATATTCTGACCCGCTACAAACATACACAATTAGATATAGACCATCTGCTGCTGGCGATGCTGGAACAAAACGACGGGCTGGCCGTGCAGGTGCTGCAATCGCTCCATGTCGATCTGCGGAGCCTGACACATAACGTGGAAGACGCCCTGGCGCGTGCCCCCAAGGTGCAGTACGCCGATGCCGGGGCGCAGATTTATATCACGCCGCGCATCAAAAAAGTCTTTGATCTGGCGCAGGAGGAAGCACAGAGATTGCAGGACAGCCACATCGGCGTCGAGCATCTGCTGCTCGGCCTCCTGAAAGAAGGCGAAGGCGGCGCGGTGCGGATGCTAAAAAACGCGGGCGTGGACGAGGAAAAAGTCTACGCGGCCCTGCAAAAAATCCGGGGCAGTGCGCGGGTGACCGATGAAAACCCGGAAGAAAAATACCGGATGCTGGAGCGGTTCTCGCGGGACTTGACCGCGCTGGCCCGCGAAGATAAAATAGACCCCGTGATCGGGCGCGACGAAGAAATCAAACGCACTATTCAGATACTTTCGCGGCGCACCAAAAACAACCCCGTGCTGATTGGCGACCCCGGCGTGGGCAAAACGGCCATCGCCGAAGGATTGGCCCTCCAAATTGCCAAAGGCGACGTGCCGGAGAACCTGCGCGGGCGGCGCTTGTTAGCATTGGACATGGGCGCACTTGTGGCTGGCTCCAAGTTCCGGGGCGAGTTCGAGGAGCGTCTGAAAGGGGTCATGGATGAAGTCCGCAAAGCTGCCGGGCAGGTGGTTTTGTTCTTAGATGAGCTGCACACGGTCGTCGGCGCGGGCGCGGCGGAAGGGGCGATGGATGCGTCCAATCTGCTGAAGCCTGCGCTGGCACGGGGCGAATTGCAGTGTATTGGGGCGACGACTTCGGACGAGTACCGCAAGAACATCGAAAAAGACGCGGCGTTAGAGCGCCGTTTCCAGCCAATTGTGGTCGGCGAGCCATCGGTGGCGGATACGGTATTAATCTTGCAGGGCCTGCGGGATAAGTATGAGGCCCATCACGCCGTCACCATTGACGACTCGGCTTTGGTCGCGGCGGCGGAATTGTCGGCGCGGTACATTACCGAGCGGTTCCTGCCAGACAAGGCCATTGATTTGATCGACGAAGCCGCGTCCAAGATACGCCTTGAAAAGTCATCGATGCCGCAGGCGCTCAAAGACGAAGAGACCCGGCTCGACCGGATTGTGGCCGAAGGCCGCGCCGCCGCCGAGGCGCGGGACTACGAGAAAGCCGCCCGCCTACAGGGCGAAGAAGTGTCTCTGCGCCGGGAGTTCACTGAGGCGCGGGAGGCGTGGATGCGGGAGTCCGGCGTCGGCAGCGTCGTCCGCGAGCAGGACATTGCGGAGCTGATTGCCAAAACCACCGGCATCCCCGTCTCGCGGATGTTTGAGGAGGAAGCTGACAAGCTGCTGGCAATGGAAGAGACCCTGCACGAGCGTGTCATCGGGCAGGAAGCCGCCATCGACGCCGTTTCCGAGGCGGTTCGGCGCGGGCGGGCGGGCCTCAAAGACCCCAACCGGCCCATCGGCTCGTTCCTCTTTCTCGGCCCCACCGGCGTCGGCAAAACCGAGCTGGCCCGCGCTCTGGCGCAGTTCCTGTTTGATGACCCCGAGGCGATGGTGCGCCTTGATATGTCCGAGTATATGGAAAAGCACGCGGTCGCCCGGCTGATTGGGGCACCGCCGGGCTATGTCGGCTACGACGAAGGCGGTCAGCTCACCGAGGCGGTCCGCCGCCGCCCGTACCGGGTGGTGCTGCTGGACGAGATTGAAAAAGCGCACCCGGACGTGTTCAACATCCTGTTGCAGCTTCTGGATGCAGGCCGTTTGACCGACAGTTCGGGCCGCACTGTGGACTTCAAGAACACGGTGATTATCCTGACCAGCAATCTGGGCAGCCAGTTTATAAACGCCATGCCCGCTGGCGCGAGCCAGTACGAACAGGAGACCCTGCACGAGGCCATGACGGAGAAAGTGACCGCCGAATTGCGCCGCCATTTCCGCCCGGAGCTGCTGAACCGCATCGACGAAACCATCGTCTTCCATGCGCTTAATCAGCCCCAGATTACTTTAATCGTGGACCTCTTACTCAAGGGAACCGAGCGGCAGCTTGCCGCCCGCCACCTGCATCTGGAAGTCACCGACGCCGCCAAAACGCTGATTGCCGAATCGGGCTTTGACCCGCTCTACGGCGCCCGCCCCCTGCGGCGCACCATTCAGCGGCTGGTCGAAAACCCAATCTCCAGCGGCATCCTGCGCCGCGAATTTAGGGACGGCGACACGATCCTGGTAGACAGCGACGGCGAAAAGATCACCGCCCGCCTCAAAGTGCCCACAGTACAGTGGGAAAGCGCAGTGGTTTAGCAAACACGCGCACAGAGGCGGCCATCTGGCCGCCTCTTTTTGCCGCGTTGGTTGACAGCCACGGCAGGCGGCGTTATACTGGAAGCAACTATCAATTGGCAAAGCGCGGAATGTCAAGGACGAAAAATGAGCAAATGGGCAAAATTCTGGGACAAGCTTTCCACTGGTCAATCGGACAGCAACATTGACTACGCAGAGCTGGTCTCCTACTTGGAGCGTCTCGGCTGGGAGACGGAAAGTGCAAAGACCAGCCATCGCTATTACAAACACCCTTCGGTAGGCACTCCGGTGAACTTGCAGCCCCGGCAGGATGGCAAAGCCAAAACTTATCAAGTTAAACAGGTTCGTGAAGCACTCGATCTTTACACAGGAGATGACAAAGATGGATGGTTACGAGGTCAAGGTTTATTATAGCCCAGAGGATGAGTGCTATGTCGCTCAGATTGTTGAGTTTGTTGGCTGTGCGGTAGACGGGCCGACGCCGGAAATTGCACTGGCACGTCTGCACGAAGCCAAAGAAGATTGGGTACGCATCGTGCGTGAAAGCGGGCGATTGATTCCTACACCTCGTTATGGCAGCGACGGCGAAAAAATCACCGCCCGCCTCAAAGTGCCAACGATGCAAAGGGAAGGCGCGGCGGTTTAGCAAGCACACGTACAGGGGCGGCCATCTGGCCGCCCTTGTTTTTTGTTTTGACAGGTATAATTCTAGTCAAGTTAATGACACCAACAAGCACATTGATTGAAGAGCTGCGAGAATGGTCACACAACAGCGGCCTCATTGAGAAAGCCATTGAAGGTGGCAAAGTTTCTTTGGAAAACTCAATATAGGAAGACAAACGACCGGGGCTAATCGGTCGCTGGCAGTTGAGTGACATTCAGTTACGCTTTGATAAGCAGTCACTCGTCTTCAAAAGCGACACTATTGATTACCCCTGTGTGGATACGCAGATTGGGCTGTATGTCGCGGCTGACCGCAAAGGCTGGTTCCGGGACTTGATACCCGTTGGCACATACCGGCTGATCACAACCCTGGACGGAGAGGGTGATGGACGATTACCTGGAAATGGACGATTTTTACAAAACCTAAGTGCCACAGTGCCACTTGCTGATAGCCCGTTAAATCAAAGTATGATTACCCCTGCCCAAATCCAGCGCGTCAGCGATGAGATCGCCCGCAAGTTTCAGCCTGAACGGATTATTTTGTTCGGCTCCTACGCTTATGGCACGCCTACCGAAGACTCTGACGTAGATTTGCTGGTCGTGCTGTCCTTTGAGGGCAGAAAGGCGAAGAAAGCCACTGAAATCCGGCTGGCCGTCCGGGCCAGATTTGCAATGGACTTGATTCCCATTACGCCGGAGCGCTTGCAAGAACGGCTGGCGATGAACGACTTTTTTCTGCGCGAAATCACTGAGAAGGGGAAAGTGCTTCATGCTGGCAATCACTGAGGAGTGGATTGATAAAGCCGAAGAAGACTGGAATGTCGCTCAGTTTACTCTGGCGACCACGCACCTGCACGCCTACAACGCTATTTGCTTTCACGCCCAGCAATGTGCGGAAAAATATCTGAAAGCGAGGCTTCAGGAAGATGCCATCACACCCGCGAAAACCCACGATCTAGAAAAACTGCTGGATTTGCTGCTGCCGACGTTTCCTCTGTGGGCCGCCCTGCGCCCGGCGCTTGCTCAGTTGACAGATTATGCGGTGGATTTTCGCTATCCCGGTGAGACGGCCATTTTCAATGAAGCCCAGGATGCTGTGAAGCTCTGCCGCTCTGTGCGCGAGACTGCCCGGTTGAGTTTTGGCCTGCCTGTTTGAAGTGATGAGTAACTGCTTCCAGTGGGAAGGAAGAATGCGATGAGACGTGACCCGTTTGCCGCCGTACCACGCCAGACTGCGCCCAACGCGCTGGAATACTTCACTAATCGGGAAAACTTTCTGGATGCCTTCGCCCGGCACCGGGACACGCCTCTCGGGGAAGACTTGTCGGTGCTGGTCTTTTACGGCGTTGGCGGCATTGGCAAAACAACTCTGATCCGCCGTCTGTGCGCGGACCTGGGGGCGTCTTCCCCGGTTCTGCCCTTTGCCCGCTTTAATCTGGAAAATATCAGCGAGCAGGCCCTGGCGTACCGGGATGTGCTGACGCGGCTGCGCTCGGACTTTGAAAATGATTTTCGAATCAAGTTTCCCCGGTTTGATCTTGCGCTGGCTGTGCTGCTGGCGCAGGAAGGCGGCGAACAGACGCCGCTGGTTCAGATCAGCCCCGGCCTGCAATCGGTCTTTGGCGCGGCGCTGGAATTGACGCCGGATATTCTGCGGGCAGGCATGAAGCTGGCCGGGCAGCAGCTCCGCTCGGCCATGAGCCGCTCGGCGGCGCTGGAACAGTGGGTGCGCTATGTCGGCGGCACGGACGCGGTGCTGGCGCTGAATGAGCAGTTTGCCGGAGACGATCAGAGCGTACAGGAGGAGCTGCTGCGCCGGTTTGCCCAGGACCTCAGCAGCGCCCTTCCGGCGCGGCCCGGACGCGCCTGCCGGGGGGTGCTGTTTCTGGACACCTATGAGGCGCTCTGGACCGGGCGCGAAAGCAGCCGGGCCGCACAATCGCGCCAGCTCGATGCCTGGGTGCGAACACTGGCCGAATACCTGCTGGGGGCGGGCGTGCTGCCGGTCATCGCCGGGCGGGACCGGCTCGGCTGGGGCGACACCGACCCGGACTGGGACGCCTGCCTGGACCAGCACCTGCTGGGGGGCGTGTCCGCCCTGGATGCCCAGACCTTTCTGGCCCGGCGCGGCATCGGCGCTGCGCCGCCTGCGGCCCCGGATGCTTTGCAGGCGGCGATTTTGCGTGGGGCGAACACGGCCGTCGGTGCGGAAGCCGCGCCTGCGTGTCACCTGCTGGCGCTGGCCCTCAGCGCGGACATTGTGGACAACACGCGCCAGGCGGGCGGCGAGCCGGACCCGAGCCTGTTCCGTGCGGTGGCTCCGGCCAAGATGGCGGAAACGCTGGCAACCCGGTTTCTGAAATCTCTGCACAACCGCAATTTGGAGCTGTGGGTGGAGGCCCTGAGCCTGACCCCGCGTTTTGACGAAGCGGCGGCGCTGGCGCTGGACACCGAGCGTCAGCTCCATGCGGGCCGTGCGGGCTGGGAGCAGCTTCAGCACTATTCGTTCATTTCGGCCCAGCCCGATGGGTTTTACCGGATACACCGGACCATGCGCGAGGTGCTGCGGCGGCGCACGCCGGAGGCCACACGGCAGGTCTTAGATACCTGGTACGAAGGCTACTGGCAGGGGCGCGAGCAGACCGCACTGGCCTTCTACCATCGCTGGAGCCTGCGGCCCGGCCCGGTTCTGGCGGACTGGGGCGCGGCACACGCGGCGGCGGTGGAGGCCCTGCGGATGGGCGAAGCACGGGCGCTGCTGACCCACTGGAACGAAGTGGGGCTGGATGATGACGACCGGCATCTGCTGACAGACCCCGTGTGGGCGCAGACGCATTTGGTTCTTGGAGAAGCCCTGCAAAAAACGTCTTTGTCGCCGCACGAGGCGCGTCTGCACCGGGCCGCATCGCACTGTCGGGCGGCTTTGAGCGTGTGGACGGAAACGCAGTTTCCCGAAAAATGGGCACTGGCCCAGCACACTCTGGGTGCGGTTCTGGAAAATTTGACCGGCGGAAATCGCACGGAAACGCTGCATCAGGCGGCGGCCTGCTATGAGGCGGCCATGCGCGTTCGAACCGAAGACACGCACCCGCTCCTGTGGGCCGCAACCATCACCCGTCTGGGCATCACTCATGCCTACCTGCCAACCGGCGACCGGGGGCACAATCTGCGCCGGGCGACCGAGTGCTTCGAGGCGTCCCTGCGCGTCTTTACCCAAAAGGATATGCCCCAGAAGTGGGCAAAGACGCGGAGCAATATTGGCTGCAATTATATTCTGATGCCAAGCGGAGACCCGGACGAGAACCTGCGGAATGCGGCGGCCTGCTTTGAGGCCGCATTGGAAGTGCAGACCGAAACGGTTGATCCTTACGGATGGGCACGCAACCAGCACAATTTAGGTATTGTCTATTCTCAGCTTCAAGCAGGCGACCAGTCTGAAAACCTGCGGCGTGCCGTCGCGCATTTTGAGTGTGCGCTGCGGGTCAACACGGAGGAGGACCAGCCGCAAGACTGGGCAGAGTCGCAGAACAGCCTGGGATACACACATCGGGCAATCGCTTTGATGAAAACGAGCGATGCGGAGCGAGCCGAGATGCTGGGCCGTGCGATTGACTATTTTCAGGCCGCTCAGCGCGTCTGGACACAGAGCGACAATGCTGAACGCTGGGGGCAGGCCGAGATGAACCAGGGAATTGCCTATACGCAGATGCCTGGGCCGGATCGCCCGGCAATTCTGCGGCAGGCGCTGGCCTGTTTTCAGGCCGCTCTGGAAATCCACACCGAGACGCAGTTCCCCTCGGACTGGGCGCAGGTGCAGGAGGGCCTGGGGAAAGTTTATCTGGCTTTGGCTGCCGAAACCGGGGACGCGGGGGCGCGAGAGGAAGCCCGAACCTATTTTGAGGCCGCCCGGCGCGGCTTTCTGTCGGTCGGGCACACGGCTGAGGCGGCTGCCGTGGGAACGCTGCTGGCCGCCCCGGCACGCTAGGGCTTTTCGTCGTAGATGACTTTTGCCACGACGTCGCCGACGGCTTTAAGGCTTTCGGGGCCGCATTTGTCGGCGGTGTCTTGCAGCGTGTGCCAGTAGGGATACTCCCAGCCGATGATGTCTACGGCGGGAATGCCGGCATTGTTGAAGGGCAGATGGTCGTCGCCGATGGCGTATTTGGCCGTGTCGGGGAACTGTGCCCCGTCGCCGAGCGCTTTGGCGGCGTTCCAGATTTTGTCGTTGATCTCCGGGTGTTTTTCCTGCGAGTATTGTTCGCGGTAGAACGGCACGCCTTTGGCACCGACCATGTCCAGAAGGATGGCGTAATCGGGCTTGTAGACGCCGGGGGTCGAGGCGAAGTAAACCGAGCCTAAATACATCCGGTTTTCGCCCGGTCCCCAGTCTTCGCCGTCCACAAACAGCAGCACGACCCCGATGTCGGGCCGCTTGGCATGGAAGACGCGGGCCAGTTCCAGCAAAGCCGCCGTGCCGGAAGCGCCGTCGTCTGCCCCGATAATCGGGCGGTCTTTGTGGTCCAAATCCTGGTCGGCGGTGGGGCGGGTGTCCCAGTGGGTGAACAGCAGGACTTTCTTTTTGGCGGTGGGATTGATGACGCCAATGATGTTGGTCAGTGCCAGCTTGACTTTGCGGTCAGAATCAAAATAGGGAAAGTTCTGCGTGTCCACTTTATCCACGTAAGGCGTGAGCTGTTTGAGGATATAGGCGCGGCACTTGTCGTGCGCCGCCGAGCCGGGCGGGCGCACGCCGAGGTCGCACTGCGCCTGAAGCATTTTGTAGGCTTCCGCGCCGTCAAATGACGAGCGCACGGCGGGCACGGGCGGCAGCGGAGGCGCGGCCTGCGAGGAGGCCGTCCGGCAGCCTGCCAGAACCAGAACCGGCAGCAGGGACAGCAGAAAAGACGGGTGCGGGCGGCGGTTGAAAATCATAGAAGGTCCTACCGATTGGTAATCCGGTCCTCGGTCTTGACGTCGAGCGTTCTGTGCGCGGCCAGATAATTTGTCAGGCTCTGCGACAGAAGAACACCGGTGTCTTCCGTGATGTCTTTTTTGTCAAAAATCTGGAAATAGCCCAAGCTGCCGCCCGCCAGCGAGCGCGTCGTCGCCACGCGGTAGGTCTGGCTCGCCGACACTTCGCCGCCGCCGATGCCGACCAGAGACACTCGCTTGCCGGTGGGCTGGCCGGGCGAATAGCGGATTTGCAGGCCGGAGACCTGCAAAAAGCCGTCAAACGGCTCCGGGGCGCGGGAAACCGACCGCTCGGCGACTTTGAGAAGCTGTGCGCCGGTCAAGGTCAGGATGACCACCGTGCTGCCGGGGTCGTCGCCGTCGCTGAGCGCAGACAGCAGCGCCGCCGTGTCGGTTTTGCCCGCCGGGATTTGCAGGTTCGCATTCAGTTCATCGGCGGGAACCAGCGCCGCCTGTGCGTGGCCGGTCTCGCGCATGGCATCGGCCACCAGATTGCCCAGATTGGTTTCCTGCGAGGCCATGCCTGCGCCGGACAGGGCTGTCTGCACCTGCACCGGGTTTTTGGAGGCCAGTGGATTGGCGGCCAGCGCCGGGGCTGCAAGGGCCAGTGCCGCGCCGAGTGTGAGTAAATGCCGAATATACATAATTAGCTTTCAATCTTCTTAATTCTCTAGTTTCTGGGTCTGCTGCCAGCGCAGATAGTCGTCGATAAAATCGTCAAACTCGCCGTTCATCACCCGCTGAATGTCGCCCGTTTCGTGGGCGGTTCGGGTATCTTTTACTAAAGTATACGGCTGAAACACATAATTGCGGGTCTGATGGCCGAAGGCAATATCCGTCCGCACCCCGCGCAGCTCGTCGATGCCCGCCTTGTCTTCCACGCGGGCCATTGCCAGCAGCTTGGACTTCAAGATGTTCATCGCAATCGTTTCGTTCTGGAACTGCGACCGCTCGTTCTGCACGGCGACTACTAACCCCGTCGGCAGGTGTGTCAGACGGATTTTAGAGCTGGTCTTGTTGACGTGCTGCCCGCCCGCGCCCGATGACCGGATGGCCTCGCGCTTGAGGTCTTTGTCCGGGATGTCCACCGACTGCACTTCCTCGGTTTCCGGCACGACATCGACCCCGGCAAACGACGTTTCGCGGGTCTTGTTGAACGGCGAGATACGCACCACGCGATGCACCCCGCGCTCGCCTTGCAGGAGGCCGTAGGCGTTCTTGCCTTCCACCCGCAGAGTGGTGCTTTTCAGCCCGGCCACATCGCCTTCCACCTCGTCTTGTATCTCCACTTTAAACCCGTGCCGCTCGGCCCAGCGCAGATACATCCGCTGAAGCAGCGAAGTCCAGTCGTTGGCGTCCGCCCCGCCCGCCCCGGCATTGATCTCTAAAATGGCTGGGGCGCCGTCATGCGGCCCCGACAGCAGGGTTTCCACTTCCAAAGCGTCCAGGGCTGCCGTGATGGCCGTCAGCTCGCCCCGCAGCTCGGGGGCATAGTCTTCCGGGCTTTCTTCCAGCCCGGCCAGCTCCGCCAGCGTCCGGGCATCGTCGAGCCGCTTGCGGGCTGCCTGCCACGGGGCCAGGCTGTCTTTAAGCGTGTTCAGCCGCTGCATCTGCGTCTGCGCGGCTGCCGGGTCATCCCAGAAGCCCGGCTCCCCTGCCGCCGCTTCGAGTTTGGCAATCTCTTCCCCGCGCCCCTCTAAATCCAGCGGGCCGCTCAGGCTGCCCAGCCGCGCTTCCACGCCTTCTATTTCTTTGACGACATCTTCCAGCACAACGTTCCCTCTGTGTTCTCTTCTGAGACTCTCTTAACACCCAGTATACCCGAAGGGTTCTCCGAACGGCCTGCAAGGGCTTATTGCCTCGTGATTGAGTGTGAACAGATTTTATGCGAAATAGTGCATAATGAAGGGCAAAGATAAATGAAGGGCAAAGATAAATGAAGGGCAAAGATAAATGAAGGGCAAAGATAAAGGAACACACAAGAACAGTGACCCCTAAAGACCTGTGGTTCATCGGCGGCAGCCATGATGATATTCGGTCCCGGATGCTGCCTGAAGAGGTGCGGGACGACTTCGGCCACACGCTATGGATGGTGCAAACAGGCGAGATGCCCGACACGGTTTCCCCGTTCGAGGGCAGCCGGAGCAACGAGGTACTAAAGATTACTGAGCGTAATGACGGAGATACTTACCGATGCGTCTTCGCTGCCAATTTCGAGCGGGCTGTTTATGTTCTGCACGTTTTCAAGAAAAAGTCCAGCACGGGTATTGCCACCCCGCGCAAAGACATCCAAACTGTTCAGCGGCGGCTGGCCGAGGCTAAAGCGGATTACCAAGAGCGTTACGAAACCGAAGATTAAAAGAACAGAGCAGAAAGAAAAGAGAGTGTTCTATGGCCGACGACCAAAAAATAGACACGCCGGAAGGTGTTTTCCCCAGCAGCGGCAACGTGTTTGCTGACCTGGGCCTGCCCGACCCCGAAGCGCGGCTGGCGAAAGCCAGGCTGGCCCAGGCAATCCGCGCCCGTATCCGCGAGTACGGCCTGAACCAGACGGAGACCGCCGCCCGCCTGGGCACGACCCAGGCCCGCGTGTCCGAAGTGATGAACGGCAAAATTGGCAAAATGAGCTACGAGCTTCTGCTGGATTACCTGCTCGCGCTGGACTGCGATGTGCAGATTACCGTTCTGCCGCGCCCCGCCGCCCCGCTTCCCGAAACACGCTCCGCCCAGGCACGGGGCCGCGTTCTGGTCGGCACACTTTAAGAAGCACAGAAGGCTGGTCTTCGTTTAGCCCGCCCCTTGCACCGGGAATAGTCCTTGTGTTTTAGACAGCAAGGAGCTTGATACTATGGCAGATTTGAAACCCGATGCCGCTGCGAGCGGCACGTTTACATTGGGCGGTGACCTGACCGTCAACCGGCTGGGGTTCGGCGCGATGCGGATCACCGGCCCAGGCGTCTGGGGCGACCCGAAAGACCCCGCCGAGGCGAAGCGCGTTCTGAAGCGGGCCGTGGAACTGGGCATCAACTTTATTGACACGGCAGATGCCTATGGCCCGGATGTTTCCGAACAGCTCATCGGCGACGCGCTGGCTCCCTACGACGGCGGCGTGGTGATTGCTACCAAAGGCGGCAATACGCGGCAGGGGCCGGATGAGTGGAGCGCCGTGGGTCGGCCTGAATACATCAAGCAGTGCGTGGAGATGAGCCTGCGCCGCCTGAAATTAGAAACGATTGACCTGTACCAGCTCCACCGCTTTGACGCCAAAGTGCCCAAAGAAGACACGCTGGGCGCTTTGAAAGAAATGCAGGATGCGGGCAAAATCAGGCACATCGGCCTGTCTGAAGTCAGCGTGGACGAGCTGAAAGAATCCCAGAAAATCGTGGATATCGTGTCCGTGCAGAACCTCTACAACCTGACCGACCGCAGTGCTGAGGCTTTGCTGGACCACTGCACGGAACACAATATTGGCTTTATCCCGTGGTTCCCTATGGCCGCAGGCGAGCTGGCAAAGCCCGGCGGCGTGCTGGACGACGCGGCCAAAAAGCAGGGCGCGACTATTTCGCAGCTTGCGCTGGCGTGGCTCCTGAAACGCTCCCCCGTGGTGCTGCCCATCCCCGGCACGTCCTCGGTGGCGCATCTGGAAGAAAACACAGCGGCGGCCTCGCTGACATTGACCGACGAAGAGTTCGAGTCCCTGAGCGCCCTGTCTCCGAAGCCGGAGTAAGCGCCAACGCAGCACAGCCCTCCGGCGAAAGCCGGAGGGCTGTGCTGTTGTGTGAAGGCAGGGAACGTTTTTGCTTCTCCATTTTGCTTCTCTATTTAGACGGGCAGGCCGAGGCTCAGCCGCACTATCTCGCGCACGGAGCGGCACAACTTCACAGCCTCCCGCGCTTCCTCCTTGTCTGCGCTGTCACCGGGATAGCGAAAATCCACCGCATACACACTCAGCGTATCCAGCGCAGGCTGTAGGGCCGCCCAAAGGGAATGCGTTGGCAACAGCAGGTCAAGCAGTTTGCCGAGGTCGTGGGTTTTCGGAACTGGAATGCTTTGCTCCTGCAATTGCCCTTTCAGATACTTTTCGGCACATTGCTGGGCATGAAAGCAGGCGGCATCGTAGTTGGGAGACTTTCGGACACGAATCTCGCGCCCGGCGACTGCCCAATCTCCCTCGGCTTTTTCAACCCATTCTTCAGTGATCGGCTTCATACAGCACTTTGCCCCTTTCTACAACTTCCCGCAGAAAAAAGTCCTCAATTTCTATTCTGTGCCGGAGCCGTTCCGCTGTAATCGGGATCAAATCCATTGCAAATTTGGCAGAGACAGCACTTCGGATTTCGATGGCTTTCTTGGACTTTCTGCCCTCAAACGGAAGCACGACTAATAAATCCACGTCGGAATCTTCGGTGGGCGTGCCGTAGGCGTAGGAGCCGAACAGAATAATTTTGTCGGGCTGAAACTTACGGGCGATTTCGTCAGTGACGTGCTGGATTTGGGCGGGAGTGATCATAGGAAGCAGCCTTCGGGGAAAGTATACCTGCCAAACAAGCGCCGCAGAGCAGCCCGTGAGAAATACCGGATTTTTGAGCGGGCCGGGCTGGTAAACAGAAGGTTACAAAGGAGAAATTGGGGTAGCGCCTGGGAGTCTGAGGCGGTACAGTAGAGGGGAGACCTAACCCCTGTGCGGGTTCCTGCCGAAGATAGCTTCATGGCTGAAATCGCACTCTGAAAACAGGCGAAACAAGCAAGCAAAACAAGCATGAAACATTCGCGGGGTTTACTCTGTCAGAGAGGGGGAGATGAGAAATGGAACTTGTCTCTTGTCGCCCCTGTTAAATAAATATACGCAATCGTTGTTACTCTCTGATCTATCTTCGATCTATCTTCTGAGGTCTCCTTATGATGAACACTGCCGTTCTTGATACGCCCAACTTAATTTCTGATCTCAGCTCGCTGGAGATCATTCCGCACACTGTCCGGGACTTCGGCGTGGAAGCGCGAAAGCCGGGCCGCGCCTGGGAGGCGGCCTTCAATGGCCCCATTCAGTCGTGGCAGGAAGAGGTCACCGGCGAGACGACCTTCGGCGTCACCGTGCGCCTGTCGCGGATGAAGGACCCGGTGACCCGCGAGCTGTACTCGGTGAACCTGCTGTTCTACATGAACGACGACCAGATGCGCGGGATGCACAATGTCTATGACATCGCCCGCCGCCTGCCGTTTACCCGTATTCGCGGCCCGCGCACCCCGGTTCCAGCCTGCCCGGCGCGGGTGGGGCGGCTGTGGTACGATGCGAACCCCGAAGGCGTTATCATGGAAGACCTGCGCCTGACGCCGACGACGCTGCCGCAGGGCGGGCCGGGCTTCTTTGTGACCGGGCAGGGCTACCGGGGCAAAGTGGTCTTCCCGGACGGACGCTTTATCCACGATGTCGGTGTCTACGGCGGTTATCTGGACCCCGCCGCCCGGCCCGGCCAATTAGAGCTGTCGCACTTGTTTGGCGGGATTGAGTTCAAAGAGGGCGCGGAAGAAGGGCTGACTGAGCTGGGCGACGATGTCTGGGTCAAGGGCATTGCCGAAGGCGCGTCCGGCAGCCCGCATGTGGAGTCGTACAAAAACTCGGTCCGCCTGCCGTCGCCGGCAGGCTGCCCCTCCGGGCGAAAAACGATGATCGGGGCGCGGTCCATGAGCGAGACCAAGCAAATCGCGTTCTTTGAGAGCGCCTCCGAAGACGGCCTGAGCGGCTTTCATTTGGGCGGCATCATTGACGGCCTGGGGCGGGCGCTGGGCCTGCCCATCTGGGACCGGGTGCATCGGGTGGGGCTGGGCAGCAACTTCGTGGAGTGCCCGGAACTGGGCGGTTACATCGGCTTGATTCACGTCGTTTTGGAAAAGAACAACCCGAACCATCCCGAAACACTGGATGCGGCGCATCCGGGCATCGACGAGCAGTACGAGGGCTGGGTAGTCTGGCTGACCTTTGACGCCGAGGGCCGCCCGCAGATTAAATCCTGCGTTCGGGCAATCACGCCCGACGATGTGCCTTCGGGCTATGAGGGTCTGGGAGAGCTGTTTGATACCAAGCGGGTCGCCTTTCCGGTGTCGCTGTACCGGCGCGGCGAGTGCCTGTCGGTGGGCTACGGCTGGGGGGACCGGGCGCTGTTCCAGGCGGAGTTTGATTACGGCACGGTGACGGCGCAGCTTGCCGCGCACGAGCAGAATTAGGCGCTCAACGTAAAAACGCCCCGGCCACTCTGGCCGGGGCGTTTTTTGCGTCACAGAGACTTCAGCGCGGCACAACGGGCACGGGCGGCGGCGGGGGAGTACCGGCTCCGGGCAGGCTATGGGGCGGCATCGGGCGGCCCGTGGCGCTGGTCGTGCCGGTGCGAAGCGAGCCGTGCCGCTCTGGGTTCATCGCGTGGTCTGCTTTGGGCGTGGTCGTCCCGGCGGCATGGTAGCCAGCGGCTTTGGCTTCCGCTGTGGAATGGAAGACTACCTGGTTTTGCGGGGCGGGCAGGGGGCCGTGATCGCCCGCGACATGGAACACATGGGTTTTTTTGTTGCCGATGACCTGGCCCAAAGGAACCGAGGCATTGCCGGCTTTCGGGGGCATGGCCCGGTGCATCGGGGCCAACGGCGGCGGGGGCGGCGTCTGCGCCAGAGTCGGAGCGGCTGCCGTGAGCGCGAGGCCAGCGGCTAAAAGAAGCCGCAGGGAAGTTTGCATGGTGTATTGCCTTTCGGTTTCGTGTGCTGGAAGCACTATACCCAATTAGGCCCCCCCGCCCTCATTATTGGGGGCGGGGGGCGTTCCCAGTCCGCTTGCTTTTGTAGACGCGGTCAATCACGGCGGGCGGAGTTTTGGCGAGATAGCCGTTCCAGGTCACGAAATAGGACCAGCGGACGCCGTAGCGGCTCATGCGGTCCACATCGGGAACGCCGCCGAACTCGGTCAGGGCCAGCAGCTTTTTGCCGCCGTGGGCAGTCAGCATTTTGTCCCACAGGCTGCTCAGAGGGTCCGAGATGTCTTTGGGGTAGGCATCGGCTCCAACAATATCCACCACGTCATCGCCGGGATACCACTCCGGTTTCTGGTCTGCGGTAGCCGAATAAACCCAGAGCAAATTGTGCAAATGATCCACCGTGGTGAAGCGGTCGTACATCAGCCGCCAGAGCTTTTTAAACGAGTCTGGCCCCTGCGCCCCCCACCAGAACCAGCCGCCTTCGGCCTCGTGCAGCGGACGCCACAGCACGGGAACCCCGGCGTCCTGGAACTTCTGAAGCTGTGCGGCGATGGCATCCATGTCCCGCAGGAGCAGCTTGTACTCTGCTGAGTTCGGGTCCGCCAGTGCCTTCTGCACGTCAAACGTCGTCGCGTTTGTGTAAAAGCCTTTGTACCAGAGCAGATTGAGCGGCTTGCCCTGCGCGTCGACACTCATTTTATCTGTCAGCCCGGACGGCGCGTTCCAGTGCCAGGACACGGTGACGATCTGCGCGGCTTTGGCCCGCGTTAGGGCCGCCTCCACAGTGCCCCCCGGCTTCGCGCCGCGAGCAAGCCGCGAGGGGGAGTAATCCATCAGGTCCGTGCCAAAGACGGCGGGCATCTGGCCGGTCTCTTTCAGCAGCGTCTCGTTGTCTTTAGCCTCATACTGCCCGGTCCGCGTTTTGTCCCCGTACTGGCTCACCAGCGAGGCCAGCAGAGCGCGGGTGGCCGGAGTGGCCCCGGCATCGATGGGCACAGCGGGCGGCTTGACCAGTGCCGGGGCGGGCGGCGCGGGGGTGAAGTCAATCGCATCCAGGGCGTAGTATCCCCAGCCGCGCTGCATTTCCACGGTGTTGGTTCCGGCGTTCAGCTCCACTTTGCCTGCGTCCAGCGTGGCAAACTCGTCTTTGGTGGCCGCCAGCATTCCCGACGACGCTTTGCCGTTGACCGCCAAGTCATACCCTTTGGGGCCATTCGGGGCGCTGTAACGAATCTTGACCTCGTACAGTCCGGCTTGGGCATGGGGGATAGTCCAGGCCACTTTCGCGCCGTCCGGCTGGAAGTCACCCACGTAGCCTTTGCCGGAAAAGCCGGGGATTTTGGTCTGAACCGTGCTGCCGGTCCGCGTGCCGTCTTCGGCTTCCAGATGAACGGCTCCTGCCTGCGGCGCAGGCGTCTGGCTTTTGGCGCAAGGGGCCAGCAGCAGAAGTAGAAAGAGGGGAGCAGTTCGTTTCATAACCACCTGAAAGCGCCGGGGGGTATCCCCCGGCGCTGTGATTGCGCTGTGTCAGTTGTAGCTGAATGTTGCGGCGATGGTAGTGTCGGGAGCCGCTGTGCCCGCCGCGCAGCGAGTGCCGCCGAACGGGCCGCAGTTTGCCAGGCCGTTGACTTCAAAGCCGGTGTCGGCTTCTTTTGCAGCGGAGCCGCCCGCAGACACCGCGTTTGGCCGGAAGAACTTGGCGTGGTTATCGGCCATCAGATAGTTCGCGCCGTCCGTGTGCCGTCCGGTCGCGGCGAGGAACTGACCGTTCTTTTTGCTGTTCCGCAGCCAGCCGGTTGCAAACTTCGTGCCGCCGTCGCCTGCCTGGGCACCGCCTTCGGTGTTGCCGTAAGAGCCGCTTGGGTCATAATCGTCACCAATGCCGAAGCCGCTGGGAGACAAACCATTATAGCAGTTGTCGGTCTTGGCTTTCGTCGCGGTATCTGCCGTGTGGGGCGGGTCTGGGTCGGTGATGTCGTAAGCCCGGCTGTTGGCGGTTTCAAAGAAAAGCACCGTTTTGGCGGGAGCGTTGTACTGCGAAATGGGACGGCCATCCGCAGACCCCTGCGCCGTGCCGTTTTTGTAAATTGCCAGGTTGGCATTCATGCCGTAAGAGGAAGAAGCGGGGCCAACCTGCCCGTCGTCCGGGCAGTGGAATACCCCTGTGCTTTTGACGTAGGGATACACTTCCCAGGCCCAGCCGCTGCACCGGCCATAGGGGTCGGAGCCGTTGGGACCTTTTTCATCGTTGTCCTGATTGTATTGGGTGACACTTAACCCAAGCTGTTTCATGTTGGACAGGCAGGCGGTGCGGCGGGCGTTTTCGCGCACCTTCTGGAAGACGGGGAACAAGATCGCCGCGAGAATGGCGATGATAGCAATAACGACGAGCAGCTCGATGAGCGTAAATCCACGACGCTGTTTCATACAGAACTCCTTCTAGGGGTGAAAACGGGCAAAGTCAAAACGGGCAAAATCAAGACAGGGCGCGGCAGGATTGCCGCACTTTGAGAGAAACCGGCACTTCCAGAGTGACCGGGGGCAGAGATTCGGGAGAAGCTTCCCTGGCTTGCAGGCGGGCTTGCAGGCGGCTGACCGCCAGGCTCCCCATCTGCTTTTTGGGCACATAAACCGTCGTCAGCGGCGGCCATGTCTGCCCGCTGAAGCCGATGTCGTCGAACCCCACCAGGCTCAAGTCGCCGGGGATGGAGAGGCCCAGCGTTCGGCAAAGCTGCATCACCTGATACGCCTGCGAGTCGTTTGCGGCGACCAGCGCCGTGGGCCGCTCTGCCGACTTCAGCAGCAGCCCCAGCACGCCGGGAAGCGCGGCGGCATTCGCGGTCAGCACCAACGCAGGGTTCACGCTGACGCCCGCCTCGAAGTGGGCGCAGACAAAGCCGCGCAGGCGGTCCCGAAAGGTCGGCACATCGGGCGCATCCTGCAAAAACGCGATCCGGCGATGGCCCAGCCCCAGCAGGTAGCGCGTGGCTTCGGCCATGCCGCCCACGCCGTCCGAGACCACGCAGTCGTGCTGCCCGGTCGGGTCCCGGTGATCCACCAGCACAATCGCGGGGACGCGCTCCAGAAACAGGGACAGGATTTTCGGGTCCGCAGTCCCCACCAGGAGCATTCCAGCGACGGTCTGCTCGCGCACCATGCGCGGCAGCTCCTGAGCCAGCGCGTGCCGGTCGGTGGTGTTGACCAGCAGGTGCATCCCTGCCGCGTCTGCGGCGGCCTGCGCCCCGGCCATCAGGGGGGCATAAAACGGGTTCGCCTGAATCTGGTCGGTGGGTTCGGCGCTGAAAAACTGAAATCCAAGAAACGCTTCCACTGCCGCCGGGGCAGGCGGCGCGGCGGTTTTGCGGCCCCGCACCCGCAGCGGGCGATAGTTGAGATGGTCGGCGGCTTCCAGCACGCGCCGGTGCGTGTGGGGTGCGATCAGCTCAGGGCTGTTAAAGGCCCGCGACACGGTGGCGGTGGAGACCCCGGCTTGTTTGGCGACCTCTCGAATGCTGTGCATAACCTCATTGTAACACTGTCTTTGCATTCTGTCAAGCAGAACAGAAAATTATTTTCAGCGCTGTTTTATATAAATTACTGTAAGTTACAAAATGAAAACTGAACGGATGCCGAGGGGTTAAAAACCCCTCGCTAGGTAAGGCGTCCTGCGGACGAAGGAAGTATGGGGGCGGCCCCGTGCCTTAATTTTTCCACCCGGAGGGTGCTTCTCCGAGCGAGGGGTTTTCAACCCCTCGGCATCCGTTCGATGTTACAGCGCTTGTTACATCCTGCTTAGCATTTTTTTACATCCGCCTTGACAAAGCCCCGCCCCGGCGGCTATCATGGAACCATCGCCTTGAACCATCGCTTTGAAGCATCGTTTTTGCCTGCTCCGAACGGAACTTTCCCCTATGACACAGACACAGACATTAGACACCGGCTGGCGCGTGCGCGAAGTGCCGCCGGAGGGCCTGCCTGCCCACAATACCCTCCCGTGGCTCCCCGCCACCGTGCCCGGCTGCGTGCATACCGACTTGATGCACGCGGGCGTCATCCCGGACCCCTTCGTGCGGCTGAACGAACACGGCGTCGCCTGGGTGGACGAGCGCGACTGGGTGTATGAAACGACGTTCACGGTGGACGGCCCGCCGCCCGCCCATGCGTTTCTGAAATTTCACGGTCTCGATACAGTGGCGGAGATCGTCCTGAACGGCGCAGTGCTGGGCACGACCGAGAATATGTTTTTCGCCCACGAGTTCCCCGTTGGGGGCCTCTTGAACCCCGGCGAAAACACGCTGCAAGTGACGTTCCGGGCCGCCATGCGTGTCGGCGCAGAGCGTCAGGCCGCATGGGATGCCGAAGGCAACGACACCCTGCCCTACCACTGGGACAACTGGAATGCGCGGGCGTTTGTCCGCAAAGCGCAGTATCAGTACGGCTGGGACTGGGGGCCGGTCCTGCGTGGCTGCGGTATCTGGCAGCCCGTGGAGCTGATCACCGTGCCCGTCGCCCGTATCACCGACTGGAAGCACAGCGTAGAGTTCACCGAGGACGGCAAAGCCGTGGTGACGGTCACGGTCGATGTGGAGCGGATGCCCGGCGAGGAAAACACGCCGCTCCATTTCGATGCACTGCTTGAGAAAGTGGGTACTCCTTATGGCACAAACCCACCCTGGGTGCAAGCAGGCAACAGGGTAGTGCCAACCGGGGAAGGTATCGTGACAGTCAGTGGCGTCCTGACTCCCACAGTTACGGAGCGTTGGCAGCCGAACGGTTCAGGCGAGGCTCCTTTGTATAATCTAAGCCCGTTTCTCACCATTCCCGGACGAGACGGCTTTGTTGACTCCGGGAAGCGGGCGAAAATCGGCCTTCGCACTGTGGCGCTAATCCACGAACCCGACGCCGACGGCAAAGGGGAAGGGTTCAAGTTCCGCGTCAACGGCGCGGACCTCTTTATCAAAGGCGCGAACTGGATACCTGACCATGCGTTTCCGTCGGAGATCACTGCCGAACGGCTATTTGAGCGCATCAAGCAAGCCGCCGATGCCGGAATGAATATGCTGCGCGTGTGGGGCGGCGGCTTTTACGAGAGCGACGATTTTTACAAACTCTGCGACGAGATGGGCATTCTCGTCTGGCAGGATTTCACCTACGGCTGCTCCTACTATCCCGACACGGGCCACTACGCCGACCTCGCCCGTGCCGAAGCGACCGCCGCCGTGAAGCGCATTCGCCATCATGCGTCGCTGGCGCTGTGGTGCGGCAACAACGAAAACCAGATGATGTATGACGGCAACTGGACTGGCACGCGCCCGCCCCGGCTGCTCGGAGACCCTCTGTACCTCGAAGTCCTGCCCGAAATGCTGGCCGCTGAAGACCCACAGACGCCCTACTGGCCCGGCTCGCCCTACGGCGGCCCCGACGGCAACTCGAACTCCGCCGACTTTGGCGACTGCCACAACTGGGACGTCTGGCACGGGCGCGGGGACTGGGTGCATTATGTGGAAAACGACTCGCGTTTCTGCTCCGAGTTCGGTTTTGCCGCCGCGCCGGGGATGGCGGCATGGGACACCTGCCTGGCCCTCGAAGACAAGACGCCAGACTCCGCCGCCGTCCGCTGGCACGACAAGACGCGCAAGGGCTACGACACGTACCTGGGCTATATCGCCCTGCACTTCCCCGCCCTGCAAACGCTGGAAGACCTGACCTATTACAGCCAGTGCAACCAGGCCGAGGCCCTGAAGTGCGGCGTCGAGCATTACCGGCGGCGCAAAGGCCGCAACTGGGGCACGCTCTTCTGGCAGCTCAACGACTGCTGGCCCGTGCAGTCGTGGGCGGTGATCGACTCCGAAGGCGAGCCGCGTGCGGCCTATTACGCCGCCAAACGCTTCTACGCCCCCGTGCTGCTGTCTCTGGTGCAGGACGGTGACAGCGTGACGGCGCACGTCGTCAACGACACGCTTTTGCCGCTTTCGGGAAGCGTCACACTGACCGTCAGCACGTTTGACGGCGACACGCTTTCCGAAGAAACGGCCTCCGTGTCCGTAGACGCCAACGCGGCGGCCTCCGGCCCTGTCTTCTCCCTGTCCGCCGCCGCAGGCCGCGAGCGCGATGTGTTCGTCCACGTCCGCTTCACCGCCGACGACCCCGCCGCCGTGGCCGAGAACTTTCTGCTGCTGGCCGAGCCGAAGGACCTGCGCCTGCCCGCGCCCGGCCTGACGCACTCCGTGGCTGACGCGGGCGACGACGCGCTGACGATCACGCTCACCGCCTCCCGCTTCGCCCCGTATGTGTGGCTGCGCCGCACCGACAGCGTGATTTTAGAGGGCCTGTCCGACAACTTCTTCCACCTGCGCCCCGGCGAGGCCCGCACCCTGCGCCTGCGCCGCCCCGCTGACCTGTGGGACCACCCGTTCCCCGCTGAAGCTTTGCGGGCGCGGCTGACGGTGCGGACGCTGTAACCTGAAACATTCAAGAAACAGCAAAAGGCCCGTCCTCTCCCATGAGAGGACGGGCCTTTTTTGTCTGATGCGCTGCCGCAGGGAACGCTGCCAGGGCGCTTGCATTGTCAGGGCGCTTGCATTTAGCTCACGGAAGGGTGCGCCCCGGCAGAAACAGCGGCTCGGGGAATCAATCAACTGGGATAGAAGGTTGCCACGAAGCCGCCGCTGCTCAGATTGTCGGCGGAAGCAGGCTCCCCCGCGCCAGGCATGAGGTCGGACTGGGAAACCTTTTGCCACAGCAGATACTTTGCGTGTCCGTCCGTCATGACGTAGTTGTTGGAGCCGGTGGTGAAGCCCGTATTCGTGGCGGGGTTCAAGCTAATCGTCGCTTTCCCCCCACGGTCATGCCGGTAGGTTGCGATAGGGGACTCGTAGTCGCCGTGGTTGCCGTAGGAGGAAGTGCTGGTGTTCTCGTTAGTCCCCTGGGCCGTGTCGAAGTAGTTATTGCGCGAGCTGCTCAGAGCATGGCTGCCCGGATCAACGGCGGACTCGCCTTCGTAGAGGAGAACCGTGTTGGAGGGGCTGACGAGCCTAGCCAGCGCGATGGGCTGCGTGTTTTGCGTGTGGTAGGGATTCGTGATGTAGCTGTTGGCGGCGTAGGAGACCGGGGCTAGGGTTGCGGCGGGGGTGAAGCCGAAGGGCACGGAGTCGTCCGGGCACTTATACGCGCCGGTGGATTTGACGAACGGGTAGACGCGCCCGGCCCACCCGCTCCCATAGTTGGTGGAGCTGGGAAAGAGTTCATCGCTGTCCTGCTGGTACATGACAAATGCGAGGCCGAGCTGTTTCATGTTGGAGAGGCAGGAAGTGCGGCGGGCGTTTTCGCGGACTTTCTGGAAGACGGGAAACAAAATGGCTGCCAGGATGGCGATAATAGCGATAACGACGAGAAGCTCGATGAGCGTAAAGCCACGGGTGCGTTTCATAAAAAGCTGTTCTTTCTCTGGGGCGTGCGGCCCGCTTATTCGGTTAAGTGATGATGCTATCATAACACACCAAATCCTGCCTGTCAAGCGCCCCGTCAAATTATTTTCAGCCTGTCTTTTTTGCCGGAGTTGTTTGACATTCACCGGGCGATGCTTTATAATAAGACACAGGCAGGACAAAACATTCGTTTAAACGTGTAACTGTCAAGCGAATCACTGCCGCAGGAAGAGAAGTCCGGGTTGCCAACCATCAAAGATATTGCGCGGGCCTGCAATGTGTCCACCGCCACGGTGTCTTATGTCATCAACGGCAAAAACACGCTGCTGCCGGAAACACGCGAGCGGGTGACGCGGGCCATGCGCGAGATGAACTATCACCCCAGCGCCGTGGCACGGGGGCTGGCCTCCAAGCGCATGAACACGCTGGGCATCCTGTTTGACAATGTCGGCCCGAGCATCGCCGTCACGCACCCCTACACGTCCGGGATTTTACAGGGTGTGGTGTCCGCCGCCGCCGAAGCCGGGCACAATGTCACCCTGTTCACGGAGCTGTGGCGCAGCGCCGCCGAATCGCTGCCCGCGCTGCGCGATCAGAGTACCGATGGCATTATCATTGTGGCCCCGCCCACCGATGTAGATATTCTGCCCGCGCTGGCCTCGGCAAGCCTCAAGTGCGTCACCATCTCCTCGGACAGCGGCCCCTTCGGCATTCCGTGCGTCGATGTGGACAACGCCGCCGGGGTCCGGCTGGCGTTTCAGCACCTGCGGGCGCTGGGACATCGGCGGATTGCCTACCTGAGCGGACAGGCGACGATGTGGAGTGTCGCCGTGCGCCTCGGCGCATTTCAGGCCGCGCTGCGCGAATCGGGGCTGTCTGTTCCCGCCGCGTATTTTGCCACCTGTTCCTATGACGCCGCCGACGCGGCGTATGCCCACACGCAGCGCCTGCTGTCCCGGTCCGACCCGCCCACGGCGTTTCTGGCGGGCAATGATCAGATTGCGCTGGTCATCCTCGCCGCCGCCCGCGACTTCGGGGTGTCTGTGCCGCAGCGCCTGTCGGTGGTCGGCTTTGACGACATCCCCGATGCCGCGACGGCCCGGCCCGCGCTGACGACCGTGCGTCAGCCGCTGTCGGACATCGGGGCCGCCGCCGCCCGCCGCCTGCTGCGGATGCTGTCCGGCGAGCCGGTCCCCGCAGGCTGCCTCCTGCTGGAACCTCTGCTGATTGTGCGCGGCACGACCGCGCCTCCCCATTCTTATTCTGCCGGAGTCTCAGATGTCACAGATTGAAACCCGCCCGGAGGCATCCCCGCCGCCCCCGGAACGCCTGACGCCGACGCCGCGCCCTGCCGGTGTCTCCGCCCGCGCCGTGGTGCTGGGGCTGGCCCTCATCCCGCTGCTGATCTTCTGGCTGGAATACACCGAGATTGTCGTGTCGGGGCCGGACCTTGCGGCGATGTCCCTGCCGATGATTGTGCTGTTTGCCCTGCTGGTACTGGTGGGGCTGAACCTGCTCGTTAAGCGTCTGCGCCCCCGTGCCGCGCTGACGCAGGGGGAGCTGCTGACGGTGTATGCCATGACCGCTGTGGCGATTCCCATCGGCGGCATCGGCATGATGCAGTTCCTGACCCCGGAGCTGGTCGGCTGGCAGCACTACAAAACGCCGGTCAACCACTGGGATAGCTGGGTGCATTACATTCCGTCCTGGGCCGTGCCCGACCCGGCCGTGATTCCTGCCTACTACGCTGGCAAATCGTCGCTGCTGGCCCCCGGCGTGCTGGAAGGCTGGGCGATGCCCATCGCTGTTTGGTCCGGCTTTCTGCTGCTGCTGCTGGCCTGCTTTTACTGCGTCAGCACGCTGCTGCGGCGGCAGTGGGTGGAGCGGGAACGACTGATCTTCCCCATTGTGCTGATCCCGCTGGAAGTGACCCGCAATGGCGGGGACACGCCGTTCTGGCGTTCTCCGCTCTTGTGGGGCGGCGTCGGCCTGGCCGCCGTGCTGGAAACCGTGGCGGTGATTCATTTCACGTTTCAGCCCACTGTTCCGTACTTTCCCATCAAGCCGGAGCCTAGCTTGCAGCTTGACCGGAACCTTACGGCCCCGCCCTGGAACGCGGTTGGCTATACGACGCTGTCGTTTTATCCGCTGGTCGTGGGGCTGACTTACCTGCTGTCGCTGGAAGTGTCGTTTTCCTGCTGGTTCTTTTATCTGTTTTCCAAGCTGCAAAACGTCGCTGCCACGGCTTTTGGCTTTCGGGACCCCGGCGCGGGGCCGACGCTGGCGCATATGCCCTATATCGCCGAACAGGGCTTTGGGGCGTTCCTGGGGCTGGCGCTGTACACGCTGTTTCTGGCCCGCCCTCAGCTTCTGGAAGCCTGGCGCAAGGCGTTCGGCCTGCGCGGGTCGGAGGCGACCGACGATGCGCGGGAGCCGCTGTCGTACCGGGCCGCGTGGCTGGGCCTGATGGCCTCGGCGCTGGGGCTGGTGGGCTTCGGCATCGCGCTGGGCCTGTCCGTCACTCTTTCGCTGCTGTTCTTCGGATTGTTTCTGCTGGCGGCGCTGGCGATGACGCGCATTCGGGCCGAGGCGGGCCTGCCGTGGGGACCGGGCGGGCAGGGCGGCTGGCCGGGGGCGCACTCGGTGCTGGTGGACTACGGCGGGACGTCGTCCTACACCGGGTCGGAGCTGACGGCGCTGACACTGGTGCGCTGGTTCGACAGCGATATGCGCTGCCTGGTGCAGCCCGCGCAGGCGGAGACGATGAAAGCAGGCGATGCCGCGCAGATCAACCCGCGCCATTTGACGGCGGCGATTTTCGCGGCGACGGTGGTAGGCATCGCCGCCGCGTGGGCCTGCTGTCTGGGGATTTATTATCACTACGGGGCGGACAGCGCGACGATCAATGCTTGGCGCACCGGGCAGGGGCACTACGGCTATGATCAGCTTCAAGGCTGGCTGACCGCCGTGCGCCCGCTGGACACGGGCCGGATCGGTGGGTCTGCTGTTGGAGTCGGTGTTGTGCTGCTGCTGGGCGCCCTGCGAATGCGTCTGCCGTGGTGGCCGCTGCACCCGATAGGCTACGCGGTGGGCAATACGGACACGATGGCCTGGATTTGGTTTCCAGTGCTTTTGGGCTGGCTGGCTAAATCGCTGCTGCTGCGCTACGGCGGCGTGAAAATCTACCGTCAGGCCCTGCCCTTTTTCATGGGCCTCGTCATCGGCGACTACAGCATCTCGTGCCTATGGGCCTTGTACTTCCTCTTCACCGGCCACGCGGGCTACCGCACGTTCCCGATTTGAGAACAGTTCTTACCGTCTTAAGTTTATGCTGCTTGGTCCGCGTCTGCTTGAATAATACCGCTTTGGAGGAGGTACTGACGGTAAGCTTCTTCTGTCAACCTTCCATTCAGCACCTCTAAGAATTGTGCTTTTGATAGATTGCCTATCTGCTTGCGCCGGAGGCTTAACAAAGAGTCATCAAACTCTTTTTCGCCCTGACTGGTGCGCGTTCTCAAAGCCGTCTTCCGGTCTCCGAGGTAATACCAAAACATATTGTGATGTGTTTTGTCGCGGCGAAAACCCAGCCGTTCTAAAGCGGCCTCGAAATCCGAGGTGCGATAAGTAGGCATCAGGCAAGAACCTGTGCCTGCTGGACATCGGAGCGCAGCCGGTCGCGCAGCGCAATAGCGTCTGGCGTCAGAGCATCGTCTGGCTCTCCCATCAGGCCACTGTAAAGAAACGCAAACTCTTCGCCAAGCTGGCTGAGGGCTTCCTCGCGGCTGGCGGAGAAGGCAGACAGGCCGTAGACGGGGCACTCAAAAATCCACAGGCCATCCTGCCGGGCGGACAGGATTTGAACCGGGTGCTTCAGCAGATAATTGTGGCTGCCCCAGAGAAACGAACACGTCTCAAACGGACGCACTTCAGTGTCCGGGTCCAGCACAGATGTCAGGTGCATAATCAGGCTCCTCTCACGCCAGAATTATAGCACATCGCCTCAGAGAAAGGTTCCCTCATGCGGGCGGCTGGGTACATCTCGCTCAGAGACAGAGGGGGAAGTGTGCGATGAGTGAAACAATAGGATTTATCGGGCTGGGCGGGATGGGGTCGGTGATGGCCGCCAACGTGCTGGCCGCAGGCTTTGGGCTGCGGGTCTACAACCGGACGGCGGAAAAAGCGCAGCCGCTCGTAGAGATGGGCGCGGTGCAGGCAGACACGCCTGCGGGAACAATCGCCGGGCCGGGCGGCATGGTGGCAACCATGCTGACCAATGACGCGGCGGTGGAAGAAGTGACGACGGGCAAAAACGGCCTGGCGGGGGCGCTGGGGGCGGGCGGCATCCATGTTTCTATGAGTACCATTGCCCCGGACACGGCCCGGCGGCTGGCACAGGCGCACCGGGCGCATGGCGAATGGTACGTCGCCGCGCCCGTGTTCGGGCAGCCAAAGGCCGCCGCCGAGAGGCTGCTGTGGGTGGCGACTTCGGGGCCAGAGGACGCCAAAGCCCGCATCCGGCCTTTGCTGGACGCGCTGGGGCAGGGCGTGTACGACTTTGGCGAGAACCCCGGCGCGGCGAACACGGTCAAGCTGGCGGGAAACTTCCTGTTTGGCGCGGCCATTGAAGCGATGGGCGAGGCGTTTACGCTGGCCCAGAAGGGCGGGATTTCCCGGCAGGCGGTCTACGAAATGTTCTCCGAGACGCTGTTTGCCTGCCCCGTCTATAAAAACTACGGCGCAAAAATTGCCTCGGAAGAGTATTTGCCAATCGGCGCAAAGCCGTCCCTCATCCGCAAGGACATGGCACTGGTGCTGGCCGAAGCGCAGGCCGCGCAGGTCCCCATGCCGCTGGCAAATCTGGTCCATGAACGGCTGACGGCGACGGTCGCTAAAGGCCGGGATGACATCGATTGGTCGGGGTTCGCCCGCGAGGTCAGCGAAAGCGCCGGACTGTAATCTTTGGTTGAGGGGCAAAATGCCGGGGCGTTCACCGCCCCGTCGTCGGCAAGATTATCCCGCGATGCCATTCAGTTCCGTCACCGCGTCGTCGGGCAGGTGCAGCGCGGCCCCGGCGACGTTCTCTCTCAGGTGCGCGACCGACGATGTGCCGGGAATGAGCAGGATGTTTGGCGAACGCTGCAAGAGCCATGCCAAAGCGACCGACATCGGGGTTGCGTTCAGACGCTCGGCAACGCCACTGAGCGTGTCCGATTGCAGGGGCGAAAAGCCGCCCAGCGGGAAGAAGGGCACATAGGCGATGCCCTGCGCGGCCAAGTCGTCAATCAGGGCGTCGTCCTGCCGGTTGGCAATGTTGTAAAAGTTCTGCACGCAGACGATAGGGGCGATAGACTGCACTTCGGCGATCTGCTCGGCGGAAACGTTGCTGACCCCGAGGTGCTTGATTTGTCCCTGCGACTGCAATTCGGCCAGCACGCCGAACGGCGCGGCGAGGGAGCCATCTTCGGGGCCGGTCTGGCCGCCGACGCGCAGGTTGACGACATCGAGGGCGTCTGCGCCGAGGTGGTCCAGATTGTCGCGGACGGCCTGCCGAAGCTCCTCCGGGGCCAGTGCTTTGGGCCAGTTGCCTTCGGCGTCGCGCCGTGCGCCGACTTTGGTAATAATCCGCAGCGTTTCGGGATAGGGATGCAGCGCCTCTTTGATGAGACGATTGGTGACATAGGGGCCATAGAAGTCACTGGTATCAATGTGCGTAATGCCCATCTCGACGACGGTTTTTAGAACGGCAATCGCCGCGTCGTGGTCTTTGGGCGGGCCGAAGACGTGCGGCCCGGCAAGCTGCATCGCGCCGTAGCCCATGCGGGTGAGTGTGAGAGTATCGGCAAGCGTGAACGTGCCGCCGGGAAGCGTGGTGGGTATCATATAAGTTCTCCTCGCTTCTGTTATACCTGACAAAAATCAGATTTTGTCACCTGTTAGCAAGTTTTGTTGAAAAAGGTCTTCGCCCCATGAAATCCCTGCTTCTCCTTGCCGCTGCCCTGCTGCTGGTGCCGACGCTGGCACGAGCCGCCGCCCCGCCCCCTGCTGTGCCCCGCTTTGCCAAATTCGAGGCGTCGTGGACGCTTGCCACTCAAACTGGCAATCCGTTTGACCCGGCAGACAACGATGTCGAAGTCACGTTCAATTCACCCAAAACTGCGCCCGTGACTGTGCCCGCGTTCTGGGACGGTGCCCGCTGGCGCGTGCGCTATGCCCCGCTCACCGTGGGTGTCTACCGCCTGAGCATCACGCGCAACGGAAAAGCTGTGATGCCCGCCGACTTGTCCCCGCGCTCGTTTCAGTGCGTGCCGTCAAACCGGGCAGGCTTCGTGCGGCGCGACCCGAAAATCGTGCAGCGGTTCGTCTTTGACACCGGCGCGATTTACTACCCGCTGGGCCTGAACGTGCCGTGGACCGGCAAAGAAGTCCCGGCATTCGGCCCGGTATTCGCGCAGATGCACACCGATAACCTGAACTGGGCGCGGGTCTGGATGACGTTCTGGGATGGACGCGCTCTGGACTGGGCGCAGGACAAAGCCAACAACCCCAAGCCGGGTTATTTATTGATGGACGCCGCCAGGAAGTGGGATGTGATTTTAGACGCCGCTGACAAAACTGGCGTTTATGTGCAGATGACCTTGCAGCACCACGGGCAGTACACCGAGAAAGTCAACCCGAACTGGAGCGACAACCCGTGGAATGTCGCCAATGGCGGCTTTCTGGCGCACCCGGACGACTTCTTCACCAATGCCCGCGCCAAGCATCTGACCAAGCTCAAGTACCGCTACATTCTGGCCCGCTACGGCTATTCCACGCATGTGATGGCGTGGGAGCTGTTCAATGAAGTCCAGAACATCAAAGAAACCGACAGTCACTTTGGCGATGTCGTGGCCTGGCACAAAGAAATGCTGGCGTTCCTGCGGGCAGGCGACGTCAACCATCATCTGGTCACCACCAGCTTTTCCGCACCGGGAACACCGCTGGCCGAAATCGGGCTGGATTTTGACCAGCCGCATGAATATACGTCTGATATTATTTCCTACTTCGCGTCCCAGCGCGGCGGCAAATCGCCGCTGTTTACAGGCGAATGGGGACCGGCGGACTTCAAAACCGGCCTGACCGAAGACTTTGTCCATGACGGCCTCTGGGCCAGCCTGATGACGCCGGTGGCGGGCGCGGGCCAGTTCTGGGCGGCGAGCGACATTGAATCCAATCAGTGGTGGCCGCAGTTCGGCGCGGCGGGCGGGTTTGTCCACACGCTGAACGTCGCCGCTTTGCCTGCGGGGAGGGCGCTGACACCCAACGTGAGCGCCGACGGCCCCCGTGGTCCGCTGTCGTTTGCGCCGGGCGGGTGGGGCAGCTTCACCCGCGACCGGGTTATTCTGCCCGCGTCCGGCGCGGCTCCCGACTTGTCCGGCCTGGCGGGCTTCTTTCAGGGTCAGAACCACCGGGACATGATGCCAAAGCCAATCACGTTTGTGCTGGACTGCGCCGCGCCCTGCGAATTCAGGCTGGCTCTGGGCGACATCGCCAAAGCCGGAGCGCACCCGATATTGTCGGTAGACGGCACTCGCGCTGCCGCGCTGGACTTCCCAGCGGCTGATGCCGACCATGCAGCGGGCCAAACACTGACAGTGGCCGTGCCTGCCGGGCATCACGAGGTCAGCGCCTTCAATGACGGGCAAGATTGGTTCGTCGTCAAGCAAATCACAGTCACCGACTACGCGCCGCCGGTCGCCGCGCTGGCAAGGGGCGGGGGGCAGTCGGCGGTGTTCTGGGTGTATGCCCGTGACCGGGCCGCGTCTGTCCCGGCGGGCGCGACTTTGACCCTGCCGGGTCTGGGGCATGGAACGTACACCGTGCGCTTCTGGGACACCTGGACGGGCCGCGCCCTGCCGCCGCTCTTGGCCGTCAGCCGGGATGGGGCGGCAGCAGTGACTTTGCCCGCCTTCCGCCGCGATTTGGCAGGGGTGGTGACGAAGCAGTAGGAGACCTCCCCCGGCCCCTCTGGAGGAGGGGCCGGGGGAGGTCTCCTAAAGCCGGGGTCCCACTCTTGACGAATTCGCCTGCGAGGTTTATAATGGCGTTACTGCCAATGAAACCGTCGCCTAACGTCTGCCTGACTCTGCTGCTGTCAGCAGCCTGCGCCCTGACGTCCGCCCAAACTCCCGCGCCGCCGCTGCGCGACCTGGGTGCGGACACCTGGGCCGGGACCGATGCTCTGGGCCGCGCCTTGCCGATGGCGGGGCAGGCACGGCCCCCGCAGGCGGGCAAGTTTGTCGGCATTTTTTATTTTATCTGGCATTCCCGCACCGACACGCCGTATGACAACACCAAGCTGCTGGCCGCCCATCCCGCCCATCCACAGTATGGCCCCGTGCCTGCGTTCCACTGGTGGGGCGAGCCGGCAGTGGGCTACTTCCGCGATGATGATCCCTGGGTGACCCGGAAAAACCTGCAAATGCTGGGCGAGGCGGGTGTGGATGTGCTATTTCTGGATGTCACCAACGCGGCTACGTACCCCGCCGATGTCAAAGTGCTGTTTGACACGGCGGAAGCCATGCGCCGGGAAGGCTTTCGGACGCCGCAGATCGGGTTTCTGACCCATTCGTCTACCAACGCCGTGGTCACAGAGCTGTACGAAACGTACTACGCCAAAGGGCTGTACCAAAACCTCTGGTTTCGCTGGGAAGGCAAGCCGCTTCTACTGGGGGATCGTGAAGGGGACCGGGACAAGACGCCGCTGGACCCAACTATTGACTCGTTTTTCACGCGCCGCGACTCGTGGGCGTGGTCGCCGGGGCAGGACAAATGGCAGTGGATTGACAAGTATCCCCAGAGAGCTTCCTGGCATAACAATCCTGCTGTGCCGGAAGAAGTCCCGGTGTCCGTGGCCGGACACCCGACGGACAATCTGGGCCGCTCCTATCACAGCGCCGAAGTCTGGGGCCAGGGCACAGAGCCGCCGGTAGACGCTCAGGACCGAACGCCCCAATCGGGCGCAGGCTTGCAGTTTCAGCAGCAGTGGGACCGGGCGCTCCAAATCGACCCGGCGTTTGTGTTTGTCACGGGCTGGAACGAATGGATTGCCCAGCGGTTCATCAGCGGCGCAGGCGGCGGGCCAAACTTTCTGGGGCGGACTTTGAAGCCGGGCGAGACGTTCTTTGTGGACAACTACAACGAGGAGTTCAGCCGCGACATTATGCCCATGCGCGGCGGCTACGGCGACAATTATTTCATGCAGCTTGCCGCCAACATCCGCCGCTTCAAGGGCGTTCCCGCGCCGCCTGCACAGTCGGGGTTCCATGCCCCGAAGACGTGGGCGGACTGGGCCAAAATGGAGCCGCAGTATTTGGACCCCGTCGGCGATACCGCACACCGGGACCATGCAGGGTGGGGCGGACAGCGGTACACAAACACCTCGGGCCGCAATGACATCACGAATGCCCGCGTCGCCTGCGATGCCAAAAACATCTATTTTTATGTCCGCACCGAGGCCGCGCTGACTCCGTACACTGCCCCACACTGGATGCAGCTTTTGATTGACGCCGACCACAATTCCAAGACAGGCTGGCATGGCTATGACTTTGTCGTCAACCGCCGTGTGGTCAGCCCGACGCGCACGACGCTGAAGCGGCTGTCCGGCGGCAAAACGTGGCCTGTCGCGTACCGGACGGAAGGCAGCCAGATGGCCGTCACCGTGCCCCGTGCCCTGCTGGGGCTGACCGGCACAAAGACAACCACGTTTGACTTTCACTGGCTCGACAATGTCCCCGTGGGGTCCGGCGACCCTGCCGACTGGTGGTATGCTGGCGAAAGCGCCCCCGATGGCCGTTTCAATTATCGCTACGTCAATCAACGCTGAAGCGTATCCTCCGATCAAGAAGGTCAGCGTTCGAGGGGTTGAAAACCCCGCGCTAGGTTAGGCGTCCTTCGGACGACAGAGAAGAGCTATCTCTGCTGGCATTGTCTTCGTCCTATTCTTTCACCCGGAGGGTGCCTCTCCTAGCGCGGGGTTTTCAACCCCTCAAACGCTGGCTGTCTGAAACGACTTGATCAACGCTGAGAAACCAACGCTGAGAAACCAACGCTGAGAAACCAACGCTGAGAAACCAACGCTGAGAAACCAACGCTGAGAAACCTATGAAACCCAACCCAACCACGCTCACCGCCCTGCTTCTGGCCGGGCTGACCCTTGCCGCTCCGCTGACCGCCGCGCCGCGCCCGTCGCCCAAAAAAGTGCCCGCCAAAGTCACCGTGTCTGCTTCCACGCGGGACCTGTCCCACTTCCGGCGCGACGATGCTGCGCCCGGCGGGGTGACGCGCATTTATCTGAATGCCACCCGCGTGGCCGCGCAGCCGCTGTCGCCGGATGTGTTCGGCAACTTTGTGGAGAACCTGGGCAATGTCATTTATGACACCCTCTGGGCCAATGCCCTGCACAACCCGCAGATAGAGCGCACCGACCCGAAACAGACGATGGCTCCGTGGTGGGATGAGACCGGCACGGCGACCTGGCAGGAGGCGGAGGGCAGCGGCTACCTTTCCAAAAGCTGTGAGCGGCTGGCTGCGCCGGGCGGCACGCTCAGTCAGCGCGTTTTTCTGCCCGCCTACCGGACGCGCCGCTACACGCTGACGCTCTGGATGCGGGCGGCAAATGGGCCAGGGCAGGTCACAGCCGCAATCCGCACCGGCGGCGAAAAAGACGGCCCGTTTCAGGCAGGGTTTGAGGCGGCGGGGCAGGCCATTGTCAGCTCGCCGGTGTCGGTATCAGGAAATGGTTGGCAGAAGCAGACCCTGCACTGGGAGCTGCCCGCCGGGTCCCTGCCGAAAGGACAGGCGGCGCGGCTGGTGTTTGCCTACAAAAACGGGCAGCCGGTAGACATCGACGACATAGAGCTGTTCCCCGACGATGCCGTGGACGGCTTCGACCCGGACACCCTGCGCGTCTGCCGGGAATGGCAGATGCCGCTCCTGCGCTGGTCCGGCAATTTTTCTTCCGGGTACAACTGGCGCGATGGCATCGGCCCCTACGCCGCCCGTCCTACCCTGTGTAATGTCGCCTGGGGCAGCGTCGAGCCGAACACGTTTGGAACCAATGAGTACCTCGCGCTGACCCGCCTTCTGGGCACAGGGCGGCAGATCGGGGCCAATGCCGGAGACGGCACGCCGGACATGGCCGCCGCGTGGGTGCGCTACTGCAATGACCCGAAGTTCCCGGCCCGCCGCGTGCCGCTGTGGGAAATCGGCAATGAGCTGTACGGCGGCTGGCAGATCGGCCACACCGACGCCGCAGGCAATGCCGCCCGGTTTGTCCGGTTTCGCAAGGCCATGCAAGCCGCCGACCCGACCATCGAAGTCATGGCGACCGGGCAGGGCGATGAGTTCACGCCCGAGGGGCTGGCCCGCCAGAAACTCTGGAACGATTCGGTGATGCAGGCCGCCGTGGCTGATGGCGGCGCGTCCCCGGCCTACCTGACCATTCACCCGCTGGTCCCCCTGCCCGGCGGCCTCGGCGACCGCTCCTATGCCGAGCGTTACGAAAGCGCGATGGCGCACCCGGCGTTCATGGACGACACCGAAATCCCGGCGTTGAAGCAGTCCATTCTGGACGCCGAAGGGCCAAATGCGAAAACGCGCATTGCCTCCACCGAGTGGGGCATTATTGTCAGCGGCAAAGGCTGGCCGGAGGGTCCGAACCACAATGTCACGGCGGGGGCGATCTACAACGCGCTCACGCTGAACACGTACCTGCGAAATGGGGACTGGGTGACATTGGCGAATATGACCGCCCTGCTGCATGGCGGCGGCATCAAAAAAGACCGGGGCGTGGTCTATGTGGACCCGCAGTATTACACGCAGCAGCTTTACACCGTGGCCCGTCCCGCGAAGCCCATTCAGACCGATTGGGCCGGGCCAGGGCATGATGTGCCCGGTCGCGGCTTCCTGCCCGCCGTGTCCGCCGTGTCCGATGTGGATGTGTTCAGCGCCCTCACGGCGGACAGCAGTAAAATTGTTGCGTTTCTGGTCAACCGCCAGCAGTCCGAAGCGCGGCCCGTGCATTTGACCGTGGCCGGCTTCCCCGCAGGACGACGCTCGGCCACCCTCCTGACATCCCCCGACCCGCAGGCGGGCAACGGCTGGGACCATCCCGAAAGTGTCAAACCTGTGCCGTTCGTGCTGCCCGTGCCGGGCAAAGCGGGCAATCTGGACTTCATTCTGCCCGCTCATTCGCTGATGGTGCTGACGCTTGTGCGTCGGTGAAGAGGTCCCCTAGATAAAGAACCGGAGGGCGCGATACAAACAAAGAGGGCGCGATAAATCGCGCCCCTACTCTGGCTCCCCCAGAATTGGGGGCCGGGGGGCGATCTGCATCGCGCAGGAAGTCCAGCCCGGTGCGGGTGCCAATCCACAAACCTCCCGGCACGGGCAGCAGCGCCTGGGCTTCGGGTTCCAGAAACGCCGCCTGCGCGGCCCATAAGCCGCTTGCGCTCCGGTGCCAGACCCCGGTGCGGGTCGCGGCCCACAGCCCGCCCGTCCCGTCCGGGGCCAGCGCGGTGACATTCGAGCCGCGCAGGGTCGGGGGGGCAGCCCAGCGAGTTTCCAGCGGCCCCGTATGGCCGCAGTTCAGCCCGCCGACAAACGTGCCCGCGCAGAGGGTGGGGCCAATTTGTGCCAGACAGGTGATCCAGTCATCGGTCAGCCCCGCCCGCTCATCATGCCAGCGCACCGTGCCTGCCGCCCGGCGGACTTCGGCGATGCTGCGGCCCTGTGTCCCCAGCCAGAGCGTGCCGCCCACCGGACAGAGGGCCGTGATAACCTGGCCCCGCAGGGCAGGCAGCGTCAGATGGTGCGTCCAGACGTGCCCGTCGGTCTCGCTCCACCCGCCCCACTGCGCGGCATACAGCCGCGTGCCGTCGGTGGCAAGCGCGGAGACGCCTCCGCGTGGCAGAAACGCGAAGATGTTCCGCGCCCACCGCGTGCCGTCCCAGCGGTCTACCACCCCCGCCCCATGCCGCACAAACAGCCGCCCGCCAAAGACAAGGAGCTGACGCGGCGCGGCGGAGGACAGGGTGGGGACCGTTACCTGATGCCACCCCGAGGGCGTTTTTACGACCAGCCCATCTTGAAGCGTGCTGGCATACAGGCAGCCGCCGTAAGACGCCAGGCTTTGGATGTTGTGGTCGGCTGGTTCTTCCCAGGGCAAGATGGCCTGATGCCAGCCGTCCGGCCCGTGCCGCCACAGGCCCGCCCGCCGCGTTCCCACCCAGACAGTGTCGCCGCTCGCGGCCAGCGCAGTAATCTCGCGTGCCTTGGGGGGCAGGCCCGGCAGAATAGGCTTCCAGGCATCGCCCGAACACTCCCACAGGCCGTCGCCATAGAGCGCCGCCCAGAGTGTTCTCCCCTGCGGCAGCAGGGCGCTGACATGGGTTCCCGCCGAAGGCGGCAGGGGCAGATGCCGGGCATCGGGGCCGTCACCGAGAGTCAGGCCGGAGAGCGACGCCGTGCAGCGTTCGCCGTTCCAGAGGGTCGGCGGGCAGGTCTCGGCGGCGGAAAACGCGGCGTCACTGCCCGCCTCCGGGCGGCTTTGCCAGGTGCCATTGTGCCAGAGTGCGGCGGCGCGGGGGAAGTCCGCCTGCACCTCCCCCGCCGCCGACCGCGAAAGCCGACGCACTTCTTCCGACGGCAGCCCGTCCTGCCGGGTCCATTTGCGCCACTGCCCGGATGGGGAGCGCCGCAGCACGCCCCCGGTCGTCCCGGCCCAGAGCGTGCCGTCTGCTTGCAGCAGCAGGCAAGTCACCGAGCGCGTGCTGGTGAACACGCGGCTTGCCGTTGGCGTGACCCCCGCCGACTGGTGGGTTGTTCCCAGCGCCGCTGTCAGCAGGACGGCGGCCAGCACAAAGAAGTGACGCATACGCTGCCTGCTTTCTATCGGCTCATATCCACCGTGATCTGCGTGCGGTTGTGCGCCCGGTCGGTCACCACATAGGTTACCGGTGCGTCGCAGTGCGCGAAGGCCGCCGGGAGCGCCGCGTGGCCTGCGAACAGGCGCGGGTTCTCGGCGGACGGAGCCATCTCTACCCGCTCGCCCCAGGGCAGCAGCGCGGAAACGCGGGCGGTGTCCGGGTCGGCTTCCAATGTCAGATGCACCTGCGAACGGTCGCTTTGGGCGGTGCGGCCCAGGACGTGCGGCGCGGTGGTATCCACCTTGTAATGCAGGGTCAGCGAATGCCGCGTGCCGTCGGCCAGCACGAACAGGGCGGTGATGGCGTAGTCGCCCTGCGCGGCGTAGCCGGGAATATCAAAGCGCACTTCCCAGCGGCCCGTGCTTGGGTTAAACACCAGCGGCTTGATCTCGCCGCCCGGCATCAGGGCAACCACGCGGCGGGCATCGGCGGGCGCGTCAATCGTAATCAGTGGGTCACCGGCGCGGGACGCCAGCGGCCCGGTCGGGGCCATGCCTTCCGGCAGATCGACCGGAACCCGTACCATCTGCGCCGGGCCGCCCGCTGTGACACGGCTCTCTTCCACGGCGACAAAGCTGGTGAACTGGGTCAGGAGGTGGTACTCCACGCCGGTCTGCACGATCTGGTCTTTGAGGTCGGGTGATAAATTGCCGCTCTGCACCCCGGCCATGTCCTGTGCCATTAAATCGGCGACTTTAGCCCGCGCCCACAGCGACGGCAGGGCGTCGTGCTGCGGCGATTCGTCGTCCGGCGTGACCGTGACTTCGCGTGTCCACGGACCGGCAGCGGTCATGCCGTGGACGGTGAACGTTCCCAACGCCGGGCCAGTCAGCTTGCCGTGAACCATGATGGGCGAAGCGCCGAACAGGTCCGGGATAGCACGCGGGTAGACTTCGCTGACCGGCAGCGTGCCCCAGTTCACGGTGATATTGGTCAGCACGGGGGCCTGCACGCGGGTATAGAACCGCTCGGCGGCCTCCTGACCGGACTCGCTCAGGGTGACATAGTCCGCCATGCCGCCGCCCATCTGCGCCATGCCGTCAATCAGGAAGCGGTTGACGCCTTCGCCGACGCCGAGCGGAAACATCCGTGCCCGGCCCCGGTTCTTTTTGATATAATCCAGCACTTCCATGTCGTCGCCAATCAGGCCGTCGGTCATGTAGCAGACGACGCGCAGGCGGCTGGGGTCATCGGGGAACTTCAGGACATACCGCATGGACTTCAGAATATCCGTCCCGCCGTCACCCTGGATCGGCTTCAGGTAGCGCAGCGCCTGCGCGATGGTGGTCCGGCTGGCAAGGACAGGCCGGGGAAAGCAGGGGTGAACATCGGTGTCAAAGCCGACCAAATTAAACGTGTCGCCAGGATTGAGGTTCTGGATGCAGTAGCGCATCGTCTCTTTGGCTTTTTCCAGCGGCCAGCCCGCCTGCGAGCCGGTCTGGTCAATCACAAACACCATTTCTTTGGGCACGGCCTGCGCGGGCAGGACGCGCTCGGGCGGCTGAAGCGTGAGCGTGAAGTATTTGCCGCGTGTGTCGGTGTAGGTCAGCAGCGAGTCGCTGATTTGCTGGCCCGCGCTGCGGTAGCGCAGAATAAAGTCTTTGTTCGGGATCGCTGACCCATTTTGCAGGGTGACCACCGCCCGGCCCGCACCGTCCGGCACGGCCTGGATGGGGTGCGAGGGGCTTTCAATGTTCGACAGGCCAGCGCCGGTGTCCAAACGTATTTGGAGGCTGACCGTGTGCGCGGCCCGCGTGCCCGGCGTGGACACCGGCGGCGAGATTTTGTCGGCATCAGCGACGCTCGCCCCATTGTAGCGCGGCCCGACCACCATGGGGAAGACCCATTCGTAAACGCCGTCTTCGTATTTGAGCGTTTCCACATAGCTGATGTCCACCACAATGGCCGCGCCCGGCTCGATATTGGCGACCGACTGGGTGAAGACGTTCGGGCGCTCCTGGTCCAGCAGCCCCGCGACTTTGCCTTTGGACTTGGCCGTGTTGTAAATCTGCCGCGCCTCTTCTTTGGGTTTGACGAGGCCGACCACCCGCCGCGTTCCGCTAGTGAGAGTCATCTCATCCACCGCTGAATTGTCGGGCAGGGGGAACGTATACACGGCTTCAATCTTGCTCTTGGCGGGGTTTTCAAATGTCTGCCGGACATGGACCCGCGCCACATAGCCGCTGACATCGGCGACCACATCGGTATGGGTCAGCGGGCATAGCCCCGCCGCGCTGCCGTTTGCGCCCCGGATGACGAGCTGCCCCGCGCCGCTTGCGGTGTTGGTATCGCCCCGCGCCGGGGTTCCCGCCCCGCGCCACAGCACGATGGCGGCGATCAGCAGAAGCACCCCCAATGCGGTGCGGCGGCTTTGTTGTTTCGTTAGCATCTCACGCCCTGCTTTCTGAATAACTACTTATGTAGTTCAATCATAGCACAAGACTATATCAGTAGTCAATAGGGCTGCAAAAATAGTTTTCGGCCTGCCCGCATCGGCGATGGGGTATAGTGGCTCTTGAAATCAGCGAGCCAGGGGGAACTTATCTCTACGCTCGTCGGTAACTGCTGTCAAACGGCTTTGTTTCAGAAACCATTATTGGAGAACACTGTTTGCGTCACTCCCACACTCGGGCCTTTACGCTCATTGAGCTGCTTGTCGTCATCGCCATCATTTCTATCCTGGCCGCGATCTTGTTTCCCGTCTTTGCGCGTGTGCGCGAGAACGCCCGCCGGGCGACCTGTCAGTCTAATTTGAAGCAAATCAGCCTGGCGTTCGCGCAGTACACGCAGGATTATGACGAGACTTATCCTTGCGATGTCAGCGATGCCGCGCTCTGGCAGGGGCGGCACTTCCGCTGGCCGATTATGCCGTATCTGACGCTGGGCCAAAAAAAGAACGCCGCCGATTTCACCGCCGTCGGCGGCCCCAACTCGGCGGCGTTCCTGCACTGCCCCTCGGACACGGCGGGGGGCTTCGACAACACGTCGTATGCCTACAGCGCGGCGTTCTTCCTCGCCAACGCCGGGGCCATCACCGACATCAAGTGCTTGTACCCCGCCCCCTGTTCCGGCCCGGCGCTTCAAATCGTGCCGCAGACGCTGGCACGGGTAGACAGCCCCGCCCGCAAGATTTTGGTCGGCGAGTGGCAGAACAACCACGATGGACGCGCCCTCACGACATGGTGGACACCCGACTTGACCTCCTCCCGCGACTACTTGTTTGCCGACGGCCATGTCAAATATCTCCGCGCCTCCGTGCTGACGGCTGCCAACACCTACCCCGATGGCTACCCGGACCCGAATGTCACCCCCGGCGGCCTCGCCGGGGCCGATGTGCCGTAAGCGTTTAGTGCCGACCGAACCGCAGACGCAGGGCCGCACACAATCAGCGCCGCGCCGGGCGGCAGGGGGAGGAGCAGGGCAGACGGCGCGACCGGGGGACCGCCGGGCAGGCGGAAGGCAAGCACCCGCAGGCCCTCGGCTCTCCACGCGGCCACGGTGCCCGCCGTCAGGGGCGCGTCCCCGACTTGCACCCGGCCCGCCAGAAGGCTGAGGCCCGGCAGAGCCAGCGGGCGCAGGGCCAGTGCATCGGTCGCCGCTCCCACAAACGCTCCGGCGGCGGCCTGCGACGCGGACAGGGCATGACTAATCGCCAGCGCCTGCGGCAGGGTTTCGGCCAGCGCGTCATCGGACAGCCGGGCGACTGTCACAAGGTCCGGGCAAAGGCGGCGGGCATACAGGCAGGCTTGAATGTTTGCCAGGTCGTTGTTGGTACAGGCCACAAACGCGGCGGCGCGGGCTGCGCCCGCCCGTTCCAGCGTTTCCGGGAACGAGGCATCGCCGCTGAGTACCACCGCCCCCGCCCGCAGCGGCCCGGCAAACCGGGAGCGCGGCGCAAGGTCCAGCACCACTACGTCCAGCCCCAGGTCGATAAACTGCCGGGCCACCCGGTAGCCCAGATTACCCAGACCCGCCACGATGACGTGCCCGGACAGGCGGCTTGCCCGCCGCTCCTGCGTCTCGTCCAGCCGCTCCAAAGTCGCCTGCGCGGCCAGCGACGAAAACAAAATCCCCAGCAGCGCCCCGCCCGCAAGCATGACGAGGCAGCCAAACAGCTTCAGCCAGTCCGGGCCGTCTTTGAGGCTGATGTCCCCGTAGCCCGTCGTCGTGGCCGTCGTCACCACAAAGTACACGGCATCCACCCAGCGTAGGTGCAGGGCCGTTTGGAACACGAATACCGACCCCAGCAAGATCAGCAGCAACCCGGCGGCAATCGGCCCCAGCCGGGTCGGCACGCGAACCGCTTTGGGTGCCGGTTTCCGCCGCGCTCTCCGCCGGGGCAAAGTCCCGGCCCAGGGAGCGTTCCGCGCCGACACCGCCAGCACCGAGTCACGCGGCCCGCCTATCAGCACCCGCTCGCCCGCTGTCAGCGGCTCGTCCATGCCCGCCTCACCCATCGCCTGCCAGTCGGCTGCCGCGCCCGCCGCCCGCGCCATCACCGCGCAGCCCAGCCGGGCCTTCACCTGCGCCGGTGTCAGGCCCTCGAGCGGCGAGCCGCCGCGCACCGTCAGGCGGCACAGGGGCACTTCGCCGTCGCCCAGCCGCAGCGTTTCCAGCACGGCGTCCCCGCAGGCAGCAGCCACAAATGCCGGGGCGGCCAGCGCCGAGACGCTGTAGGCGCGGCGCACACTGCCGCTTTGTTCCAGTTGGTCCGCAAACAGCGGGTCAAAGGCCCGCAGCACCACCGGCACGTCGGGGGCCAGTGCCCGCGCCGCCACCGCCGCCCGCAGGTTCTCCCCGTCGTCTTCCGAGAGCGCCAGCAGGCACGCCGCCCCGGCCAGTCCGGCACGAGTCAGCAGGTCCGCTTCGGTCTCCGAAGACGCTCCCAGCACACGCACCTCGGCTCCAAGCCGCGCCTGCCCGGCCTCGCCCGGCAGCCGCACCACCGTCACCGCCCCGCCGCCCGCCGTCAGCGCCACCGCCACCCGCACCGACAGCCGGCTCAGGCCCCAGATCACAAACCGCCTGCCCGTTAGCATTCGCGCGGCCTCCTCGGCTAAATGCCAGATTCGATGTCTCGTGCTTCGGCTCGCGTGATTGGGCGGGCCGCGCCATGTCGAACCGTAACAATGTTTACCACCGGACCATCGGGACTCTCTTCCTCAGCAACGAATATCACCCGATAAGCGACCCGGCTGCCGGGTCGGCGATAGATAATCTGACGAACTTCCTGCCGAAAGCGTGTGGCTTCCGGGATAATCTGACGGCCTGGCACTGTGGCAAGCCGCGCAATCGCATCAAAAAGGCCATCTTTCCAGTCATCCGCGACAGACTGTGATGCCAATTCAATAAAGCGCAGGTAAGCCTCGTCTATATCGGCCAGCGCACGGCTGGAAAAGCGCAGCGCATAAATAGGCGGCAGTGCATCATCGTCTGGTGCGGAGTTCATGCTGCTTTCTGAACTCCTCGAGCGCGAGCCGCCTTCTGCTGCTCCCATTGGGCGCGGGCTTCTTCAAACGAGACAGTCCGCCCGGCATCTATGTCCGCCAATCCCTCGCTAATGGCCTGGCACGTTTCTTCATACTCTTCTTGAGAGGCCCGCAGCGCCTCCAAAAGAAGTGTGTCTGCCAGGGCATCGGGTTTTTCACCGAGTCGCCCTGCCTGCTCCCGCAATAGCTCCTGCGTCTGTGAACTGATACTGACCGTCATGGCTTTGCTTTCTCCTCTTTTGGAATAGTGTACCCGCCTATTGCCTACCGATCTTAAACCTTTTTACATCGATTGTGTGAATGTCGTCATCTTCTCTGTTATAACGGCTCTTGCGCCCGTGGGTTGAGAGGACTAAGTCCTTGAATCGTACCGTCATCTCTTGGTAATTGTTGCCTGCAATAAACAGTATCCGGTGAATGATCCATTCTCCGTCCATATCAATCTCATTGTACAATGCTTCACTGCACCGCGTGTTGTGCTTTGCGGCACGGCGGTGCGTGACGGGGGCAATCTCTGCCAGCATCTCTGTAAACTCCGCCGAGGAAACCACTCCGAAATAGTTCAGCACAAGATCAAAATAGCCGACCTGCAAATCCCCACACCGGAGCGTCATCTCCAAAGAGTCTGCACCCGACGCGAGATAAAATAGCAGCCCATCATGCAGATTAGTATTTGCAAGCGTCTGAACATCCGGCGGCAGATGGGGCAGAAGCGGCGCAAGATGCCGCCGGTAGTCTTCAAACGCCGTATCAGGACCTACGCTGTCTAATGCGCCGCTATGCCAGGCCGGGGTGAAAAATTTCATAGTCATCCAGTGAGATTCTTGGGCGAGCCGTTTCCTGTTTTGCCGTCAACGGACAGATACTCATAGTCCGAAGTTTGAAGCGATGCCCGGCAGGAAAACTCTGTTTCCGCTTCCAGAAAGTACCCGCCTGGCTTGCCCAGTTTCTCTTTGAGTCGCTCCCACCACGTTTGGCGGAGTATATACTTTACTTGCCAAGCCCGGTACTCCACGCGCAGGGTGGCGCTGGGAACAGCCTCGGCGGGGATTTTTCGCCGCCGCAACTGCTCCGCCAGCCAGCCCTGCATGACCCCGGAAATATGCAGGGGCAGCACCGCTCCTTCGGCCAGGCACTGCCCCGTCAGCACATTGATTTCCAGCACCACCCATCTGCCCTCTGACAGCGGCGTGAGAATATCCTGCACATCATGGTAGGCTTGATGCCCCGCAAAAATCTGGCACAAGTTGTTGGCAAGCCCTTGAAGTGCTTTGCGGCGCATGAACGGCTCTCCGAAGGCCCTCTTGCATCTTGGGTTGGAAGCCCAGCCTCTACAGGGCTTCCACGGCCCCGACTAGCTCATTCACATCACTGACGCCGTTTTCTTGGAGCCATGTCTCCAAGCCCGTCACAATGTCGGTGGCGGCGGTGGGGTTGACGAAGGTGGCGGTTCCGATAGCGACGGCGGTGGCTCCGGCTAATAGGAACTCGACGGCGTCGGTGGCGGTCATCGCGCCGCCCATGCCAATCAGCGGGATATTGGGAAGCGCCCGGTGGACCTGCCAGACGCAGCGCAGAGCGACGGGCTTGACGGCGGGGCCGCTCAGGCCGCCAGTGATGTTGGCAAGCCGAAACTTGCGCTTACGGACATCAATGGACGTGCCAACCAGCGTGTTGATGAGCGACAGGGCATCGGAGCCGGCGTCCACGGCGGCGCGGGCGATAGGGACCAGGTCGGTGACGTTCGGGGACAGCTTGGTAATGAGGGTCAGGTCGGTAACTTTGCGGACCTCGCGGACCAGCTCGGCGGTGAGCGCAGGGTCGGTGGCAAAGTCGCAGCCGTGCTTGACATTGGGGCAGGAGATGTTGATCTCCAGGCCATGCACGCCGCCCGCTTCGGTCAGCTTTTCGGCCAGATGCACATAGTCGCCGACTTCGTAGCCGACGAGGTTGACAATAATCGGCACGTCATACTGCCGCAGGAATGGCAGCTTTTCAGCGAGGAAGTTGTCCACGCCCGCGTTCTGCAAACCGATGGCATTGAGAATGCCCGAGGGCGTTTCCACAATGCGCGGCGTCGGGTTGCCCAAACGCGGCTCGCGGGAAGTGCTTTTGACCACCACCGCGCCGAGGGCATTCAGGTCCACAATCCCCGCCATTTCCGGTCCGAAGCCGAATGTGCCCGACCCCGTCACAATCGGGTTTTTCAGCGTCAGCTTGCCGATTTTTACTGCTGTGGTTACCATTTCACTTCTCCCGCCTCAAACACCGGGCCGTCGACGCAGCAGCGGACGCGGCGGCCATCGGTCAAATCCAGCACGCAGCCCATGCAGACGCCGATGCCGCAGGGCATCGCCACTTCCACGGACAATTGACACGGCACGCCGAGCGACAGGCAAAGCTCGCCGACCGCCCGCATCATCGGGGTCGGCCCGCAGCAGTAGACCGTCACCGGCGACCCCGCTCTTTCGCGGAGCAGCGGCGCAAGCGCCTCGGTGACCTTGCCGGGCGTCCCGTGCGAGCCGTCTTCCGTAGCCGGGCGGGCATCTATGCCCGCTTCCTGAAGCTCTAATTCACACAGCAGTAAGTCTTTGCGGCGTGCGCCGACAATAAACGTCAGCCGCGCCGGGTCCGTCCCGGCGGCCTGCAATTCCCGCGCCAGAAATACCAGCGGGGGAACGCCGTAGCCGCCGCCGACCAGAACGTGCGCCGCGCCGGGCCGGGGGTCCGCCTCAAACAGCCGCCCGCCGAGCGGGCCGACCAAATCCAGCGTGTCGCCAGGGGCTTTGCGGGCCATCCCCTGCGTCGTCGCGCCGACAATCGAATACAGCAGGCTGATGTCGCCGCGTTCCCGGTCTACCGTATAAATGGAAAACGGCTTTCGCAGCAGCGGGTCGGTCCGCTCCGCCGTCAGGGCATTGACAAAATGGCCGGGCTTGGCCTCGGCGGCAATCGCCGGAGCATGGCAGACTAAAACTTTGTGGCCTTCAATGATTGGCTCATTAAAAAGCACAGGTGCGAATACTTGATGGGGCATCTTTTAACTTTTCAGGCAAGAGCGGCACTGCCGCAGAGAGTAAGAATGGTGTTGATCAGCGATTTCAGCTCAGGACATTGGCTAATAGAGATGGCAAGATCGTTTGCCGCGAGAATTTTAGGGGCGTCTCGTTCTTTGTTATAACTGCGGATTTTGCCGCTTTCGAAGAGTTCCGCGATATGATAGGCCGGAGATTTATCGTGGTTGACTGTCTCCGGCCTGCCGCCCGGCGCGTTTCGGTTATGCTTCGCCAGCGTTTGCAGTGCAGGCCAGTAGGGAATAAGCCAGGCTTCAAAGTCATGCTGTGCAGCGTGCGGGTAAAAATTTGGGTTGTCTCCCACCCAGCGGCGCATCTTTTGTTTGGCGTCAGCGGCATCGGTAAAGTCTCGGCTGTTTGGGTTTTTACTCGTGTACACATCCGTCAAAGCAATAACAGCATCGTACTCTTTAAGCAAATTTTCTACTAATCGTTTCAGCTTATCTTCTTTTGGGACGCGCCCGCCCTGGGGGATGGCTTTGAGCGTGGGCATCTGTCCGGCTAAAGTTTGCATCAGATAGTTTCGCAGGGCCGGGAGAAACGCCTTCTCCGTTTTGCCCTCCACAATAAGCGCAATTCTCATGTGCGCCCCCCAAGAATGTTCATGGCCCAAAGCTCGTCCAGCGTGTAGTCCGCCAGCCAGTGTTCCAAGTCAAAACTGTCGCCCCATTTGAGAGTGGTTATTCCCTGTTCCTGATCGCAGACAAGTATTTCTTCTGGCCGCAACGCACGAACCAGTCTATCCGCATGGGTGGCGACAATGAGCTGCGTTCGTTGGGACGCCTCGCGCATTAGATCGGCCAGAAGCGTGAGCAGTTGCGGGTGCAGACTGACTTCCGGCTCGTCAATGAGCGTAATGGCCGTTAGCTCTTTGCTTAATAATAGTGTGGTCAGCCAGAGGAAGCGCAGGGTTCCTTCGGAAAGCTGGTTCATATAGAAGGGTTGAGAAAAGTTGCGGTCTTTCCACGTCATTGCCAGCGTCCCTGCCGCCACCGGTGGGAAGCTGAGTTTCTCGAAGTCAGGAAAGGCCGCTTTGAGTGTGTCTTCCACGACTTCAAACCGATCCGGGTCCGTCTCGCGCATATAGTAAAGGCAAGCTACCAAATCCTCGCCATTGGAACCCGGCAGTGTCACCGGACGCATCGGCTGCGGCAGGCGAACCGGGCTGTTCGGTAGCACATTCAACGCCTCATAGTAGGTGTAGGAGGCTAACCACTGACGCATCCACTCCGGCGCGGTGAGCATTCTTGGCGTTTGTGACAGGGAAGTTTCGAGCGGATCATGCACCCAGTTGGGTCTAATACCTTTGCCGGGTTCCTCAAAATACTGAATGCTCATTCCTTGTGAGTCAATGTATCTGAACAAATGATTTGCATCATTGTCTTTCTGCGTCAGCATTTCAGCACCAATTTCGTAGAATTGACCTTTGGATTGAATAGACAAAAAGTATTCTAGTGGATTATGCTCTGGGATGTACATTCGCAAAGTGAATGTTAATCCCGGTGCCTTGTCGCGTGTCATTATCTCGTTTAGGCCGCTAAGTTCAGAAATTTTAGCATTAAGCTGTCCTTTCGCCGAGGCGGCGAGCAAAGAAAACACTTCCAGCATCGAGGTTTTGCCGACGCCGTTGGCTCCAATCATCACGGCCAACGGGCGCATTTCCAGCGACACAGACAGAAGCCGCCGATAGCCCTGAATGGTGATGTAGTCAAAGAAGGGGCGTTGGTCTGTCATAGGAGAATATTCCTTCCGTGCGGCAGGGCCAGCAGATAATCGGCCATTTCGGTAAACGTCGTCACGCGGGGGCAGTCGGCATTCGGGGTGCGGTTCGCGTGGTCAAACAGCAGTGTCTGCATTCCAGCGGTGCGTGCCCCGCTGACATCTAACGCATACCAATCGCCGACGTGCAGGGAAGTCTCTGCGGGGATGCCCGCCTGCCGCAGCGCCTCCTGAAACAACGCGGGAGCAGGCTTGGTGACGCCGACAAGGGCCGAAACGGCGAGGGCATCAAAATAGGGCCGGAGGCCGAGGGCGGTCAGCAGGGCAGGCAGGGTGTCTTCCCAGTCGGAAATCGCGCCCAGTACGAAGCCGCGTGATTTGAGTTCAGCCAGCAGCTCCAACCCGCCGGGGTGAACGTACCGAGTGACGGGGATTTGGGCAAACGCTTCGGCCAAAGCCTGCCAGTCAGCGTCACTGAGCGGCGGCAGTCCCTGCGCCTGCCGCATTGCGGCGACGTTCCGGCGCATCGCGTCGGGGGCATCCCACGGAATACCACGCAGGTATGCAGCCAGCGCGTACTCTTCCCCCGCCTGGTAGGCGGCGGGATTGATCGGAAACCCGGCGGCCTGCGCCAGCCGGGCGTGCAGGGGCGGGCTGTCGAACACCAGTGTATCGCCGATGTCAAAGAAGATAGCATCAAAGAAAATAGCGCGAACCGGGGGCATAGCCTATTGTACCCCCGCTTGTACGCGGCAGAGACCGAGGGGTTAAAACCCCTCGCTGACAGGCGCTTCGCGCCGGGCGGCCCACGGAACAACACACATTGTCTTGCGTCTTCAACTCTTTGGCTTGCCAGCGTCTGCGCCTGCCAGCGAGGGGTTTTAACCCCTCGGTCCTACGGCTGGCCGCTAACGGCTGGCCTGCTTGATGTTTTCTTCCACGGGATCAAAAAAGTGCCCGGCAATTTGGAGGCGCGTTTTCATCTGCGCGGCGGCTTCGCTCCAGTCGGCCTCGCCCAGGTGGCCGCGCAGGGTCTCGGCCAGAGTTTTGGCTTCGGGGGAGGGCAGGGGACCGTCGACGAGGCGTGTCACCAGGTCGCAGAGCGGCTCCGGCTGCGAAAGGGTTTCTGGGTCCAGCGGGGAGCCTAAATCCAAGTCGGGGATGTTTAGGAATTGCAGAAGGGTTTCGGTAGTGGGGTTCATGCCCCTGTGTTACCGACAAATGCAGCCGCGTCAAACGTATGCCGGGGGGCTACAAAACGCGGGTGCGCTTGGACAGGGCTTTGCGGGTTTGCAGGGCGGGGATTTGCTCGCGCACGAAGGCATTTTCCACCAGCCGGAAGAACGCTTCCCGCTCGGGGCCGCGCACGACGGCCTGCTCGTGCGCCTCGGCCAGCGCAATCGGGTAGCCCTGGCCTTTGCGGGCCTGATCAAAGCAAAGCTGATGCACCCGGCGCGTCAGGTCCGCGTCTTCGGCCACCCACAGGGGGATTTCGACGCGGGCGATTTCGCCCCCGGCGTTCAAGTAAAAGAAGCAGACCCGATGCTCCGCCGGGTACAGCTTCATGCTAGGATGGCGGCTGCCGTAGACCGGCGAGCGGTCGCCGGGGGTGGGCAGCATTCGGCTAAAAAGCTGGGCATCGGTCAGGTGCGCGAGCTTGGCGCAAAGGCTTTGCGGGTTGTGGTCACAGCCCGGCTCGCACAGGGTCAGGCGCAGAGCGCCCACGACGTCCCGGTGCGCGGGGCGGCTGACATAACCCGCGACAGGCGTGTGGGCCGTCTGCCCCGCCGTGAGCATCTGGCAGAAGCCGTCGATGATGCGCCGCTGCTCCGCCTCGGACTCGCCCTGCGGGGTCCAGACAATCAGCGGGTCGTCGACTAACGCAATCGCATGGCGGTCTTTGTGCTGCTCTATCAGGGCTGCGAGGGCCGCGCTTTCGGCCAGCAGGCGGCGGTTGGCGATAATTTTGTCCGACAGCGGCACCGGGTCACCCGCGCCGGTAATAAAGAGGTCCTCGTCGCGGTAATGCAGGGTGGCTTTCGTGCCGAGATGAGGCCGCTCGCCGGTGCCGTAGTGCAGGACAATCTCGCCGACATTGAGCAGGTAACAGGGCGCGACCGCGTGCCGGTCCAGGGGGATTTGGGAGCCGTCGGTCGCCAGCGCCGTGTATTCGTTCGGCGTGCCTGCCGGGAGGTGTTCAATCGCGGACGGGGGCACATCGCGGCAGTCGGCGGCCAGCCAGGGCGGGGCGGGCAGAGCCTCACGGGCGGCGCGGGTTTCGGCCCAGGCATCGGCGTCAAGACGCGCCTGCGAAAGCGCCGCCTGCATCTGCGTCTGCGTCCGGTCGCCGCGCTTGCGTGCCTCGGCCCCCATTTTCTGGATGTCACTGATGACCTGAGATAGTTCAAGCATGGGTTATTATAGCTTACTATGGCTACTGTTTTGCACAAAAACTACCCCGTCTGCGTGCGAAATCGCAAATGTCCCTGTGTAGCCACACGCCCGCAGAGCCGTTGCCGTGGCTTTAAGACGTGCTGGAAACCGGGTGAGATCATTTCCGCCCCACTCGGCCTCAAACCCGGTGGCCTCATCGCGGTCAATGGTCACGGTAGCTTGACCAGCATAACCGCCTGCTCCCAGTGGAATCTGAATGGCCTGCCCCACCGCCAACTGTGCCTGCTGTGCGGTGAGAATCTGCTGACAGGGAGCCGTAAATTTGGAACGGATGGCGTAGGGGATTTTCATAACTGGTGTTACGCAGAATTCGCCCCCGGATTGAAATCCGGGGGTTGCTTTCTGCTCATCGAACCAGTATTGGGCTTGTGGTAATAATGTCCACCGTGCCTACCGGCGCTTTCCAGCCGACGGCTTCCAGGCGCTTTTTCATCGCGGGGTCCTGCGCCTGCTTCACGAGAATAGCTTCCTGTGCGGCAGCGTCAGCGGTTTTCTTCTGGCGGCCTAGCACTTTCCACAAACGGTAGCGGGCTTCGACGGCTTCGGTGTCGCTGTCGGCGGCCTGACGCAGCAGCGGCTCGGCGGCGGCGTCGCGCTTCTGCCCGGCCAGCGCGACGCCGCGTGCCAGCAGCTCGCCGCTGTCGGGGTAGGGGGCCAGCATCCAGAACAGGCGGGCGACCGAGGCGTTTTCCAGCAGGTCTTTGCGCTCGTCGGGCTTGCGCTCTTTGGCACCCCAGTTTCCCCAGTAGCCGCCCCCGGCGGCGTCGTAGACATGGTGCGTGGCGAAGGCCGCGTTGCGGCGCACGGCGTTTAAGTACGCGATGTTGTGGTCCACTTGATAAAGCTGAATGAGCGACTCGCAGAGCAGATGCGTGAACTTGGCATCGTTTTGGAAGCGGCCTGTGTCCGGGTCCTGCCACTGTTTGAGCGACGCATCCGCCAAACGCTCGGCGGCGGCAAGGTGCTTGGGGTCTTTGGTGATCTGGTGCATGACCAGGTCGGACTCAATCATCAGGGCCGTGTTGTAAGTCCATTTGATTTTTTCCACCGAGCCGTCCAGCCGAACATTGTCCCAGTACAGGCCGTCGGTTTTGTCCTGCAAATTGGCGTTGGTCCAGTCGCGCAGGCGCACGCCCCAGTCGCGCTGATCAGGTTCGTTCAAGAGCGACAGCCGCAGCGCCCCCACCGACGCCGGGGCGGTGACACAGGTGTTTTTACTGCTGTGCTTCAGGGACCAGTAGATGCCCCCGCCCAGCTTGTCGTCCCAGCCGCTCAGGACAAACCGCTGGGTTTCATTGGCCCGCCGCAGATACTTGGGGTCTTTGGTGAGCTGATAGGCTTCTTCAAAACCCAGCACCAGCCAGGCGTTGTCGTCGTAGTATTTATCGTCGCCGCCCGGCCCGGAGCAGTAGGCATTGAAGCCGGGGTTCGGCCCGACAGGGTCCCAGTAGTGCTTTTCCAGACCGTCCGCGAACGCATTGAGAAGAGGCGTGTATTTGGCGGGATCATAGCGTGCGGCATCGACCAGAGCGCGGATTTGCACGCCGTTTTCCCACATAAACGAGTAGGGCAGGCCGCCGGGCTTGTCCGGGAACTCAGCACGGTAGCGGCCTGACTTGGCCTCGTAGAAATGCGCCTGGATGTAGTCCATCTGCGTTTCGGCTTTCTGGCGGTAGCTGCGGCTGGTTTCGGCCAGCGCCGGGAGCGCCGCGCCAAGCAGCAGGCAGGCGGCCAAAAGGAGGAGGCGAACGGCAATTTGGGTTGTCATAATAAAGTGTATCACGGGGGGCGGTGTCTGTCAACTTGACACAGTTTGAACGGCTATGGTATACTACTGCGTTCCTTAGTCCGCAGGTTCCTGTGGCTTCGGTCTTGTTTTGTTTGTTATTATTTACTAACAGCAGGGGGGTGGATTGGATTGACGCAGATTCAGGTTCGGCCTAATGAATCGCTGGACAGCGCGTTGAAGCGCTTTAAAAAGCAGCTTCAGCAGACCGGCATTTTGAAAGAAGCCCGCGAACACGAGTACTACGAAAAGCCCAGCGACAAAAAGCGCAAGGCTATCGCAGCCGCCACGCGCAAGCGCATTCGTAACGAAGAAAAAGAGAAAGCCTAACCCGCCGCCTCGGGCGCGTGTCCTGTTTCCCTGTGTGGAGAAAGGACACGCGCCTTTAGACTTTGTTTGCGTTAGACTTTGTGCCCTATGGCAAAAGATTTTTCAAAAGAGTTTCTAAAGCTCACCACGACCAACCCCTTCGGACAGGGGACGCGCCGCCGCCGAACCGGCCCCGCAGGCCGCCGCCCGGAAGAAACGCCGGGGCAGCGAGTCGCGGCATGGACGGCCCGGCTGCTCCGCCGGGACTGGGCGCGGGTCACCCTGGCGCTGGCGACGACCCTGGCGCTGACGGCGCTTCTGTCTCTGCGCCTGCTCCCGGACCGCGTTTCCCTGCGCGTCGGCGAGGTCAGCGGCCAGGATGTGCGTGCCCAGCGGTCGGTGCGCTACCTCGATGAAGACACCACCGCCGTGCTGCGAAACACCGCCGTCGCCCGCACCGAGCCGGTGTATTCTTCCGCGCACACCACGTCTGAGGCCGACGAGGCCATCTCCGAAACGTTCCTGCGCCTGCGCCGCGATCAGGTGCAGAACACGGACCCCCTCCGGGCCGCGCAGGAGATACGCCGCGATGTCGGCCTGATCCTGCCGCCCGCCGCCCTGACCCCGCTGCTGAACGCCGATGCCGGAGGCTACCATCTGGAACAGGCCGAGCGGCTGACCCGGCAGGCCGTTCACGCGGCGCTGGACCGCGAAATCCGGGCCGACCATGCGGGTGATCTGGCCGAAGCGCGGGCTGTCGCCGCCGCCCGGCTGTCCAATTCTCTTCTGCCGCGCACCCACCTTCCCGCCGCCGCTGCGATTGCCCGCGCCGTTATTCAGCCGAACCGGCTGCTGGACCGCTCCCGAACGCAGGCGGCCCGGCAGGCCGCCGCCCGGCTGGTGACCCCCGTGTACGGGCAGGTCTTCGCCGGGGACACGGTGGTGCGCGGCGGGCAGGTGGTGACCCCCGGCATGATCGATAAGCTGCGGGCGCTGGGGCTGCAAAACCCGCGTGTGGAGCCGGAAGCCGTCGCCTGCATTCTGGGTCTGGTGGCCTGCATGGTCGGGCTGGTCTGCCTGTGGCTGGCGCGGGATCACGCCGCGATTTTTCGGTCCACCCGCACCCTTTTCCTGCTGGCCCTGCTGGTGACGCTCGGCGTTCTGGGGCTGCGCCTCGGCAGCGCGGCGCTGGGAGTGCGGCTGTCGACGGCGCAGTTTGGGTATGTCGGCATGGTCTGGGTGGCGGCGATGGGGATGCTGATTGCCGCGCTGATACAGCCGCGTATTGCGCTGCTTATCACGGCTTTGCTGGCGGTGCAGTCCGGGGTGATTCTGGGCGGCGACCTGCGCTTTTCGGTGCTGACGCTTTTGGTGACCTGGGTGGGCATTTTTGCCGTGGCCGACATCCGCTCGCGGAGCGATGTGCTGCGGGCGGCGGGGCTGCTGTGCGCGGCGAACGTTGGTTTGAGCCTGCTGGTCGGGCAGTTGCAGAACGACAGCCGGGCGGATTTGGGGCAGTCCGCCGTCTGGGCCGCCGTGTCCGGCCTGCTGTCGGTGGCGCTGTTTACGGTCAGCGCCCCGCTGTTTGAGCGGCTGTTCGGGCTGACCAGTCATCTGGGGCTTTTGGAGCTGTCCGACCCGAACCGGCCTCTCTTGAAACGGTTCTGCGAGCTGGCTCCGGGCACTTACACGCATTCTATTCTGGTCGGCAACCTGGCCGTTGCCGGGGCCGAAGCGATTGGGGCAGACGCGCTTCTTTGCCGCGTGGGGGCGCTGTACCATGACCTCGGCAAAATGGAACGGGCGCAGTTCTTTGTGGAAAATCAGGCGGGCGGCGACAATGCCCACGACCGGCTGAACCCGTCTTTGTCGGCCCTGGTCGTGACGGCCCATGTCCGCGACGGCCTGGCGATTGCCGAGCGCGAAAAGCTGCCGCCGGTGGTCAAGCAGTTTATCACCGAGCATCACGGCACGAGCCTGATCCGCTACTTCTTCCATCAGCAGTGCCTCGGCGACGATGGCATAGACCATTGCCGCGAGGCCGCGCCGGGCCTAGAAACGCAGTTTCGCTACGCGGGTCCGAAGCCGCAGAGCCGCGAGACGGCGATCCTGATGCTGGCTGACAGCGTGGAAGCCGCCTCCAAGACGCTCGACAAGCCGACTCTGGGACGCATTGAAGATTTGGTCACCAAAATCATGGACGCCCAGCTTGCCGACGGGCAGCTCGATGAGTGCGACCTGACACAGCGCGACCTGCGCGGCCTGCACGGCGCGTTTACCCGGCTGCTGTCGGGGATGCTGCATTCGCGCATCGATTACCCGGATACTGCCAAAGAGACTGTCAAGAAACCCGATGCTCACACTCTTATTCCAGCGCCAGACGGACTTGTTTCCGTCGCTGGCGCCGTCGGTGCTGACCGCCCCGCTGACAGCTCTGCTGCGGCATGAGGGCATCGCAAACACGCCGGAAGTCAGCGTCGTGCTGTGCGATGACCCGTTCATCCAATCGCTAAATGCCGCGCACCGGGGCAAAGACACGCCCACCGATGTGCTGTCGTTCGCGCAGGACGACCCGGAATATCTCGGCGACATCGTCATTTCCCTGCCCACCGCTGCCCGTCAGGCCGCCGCCGCTGGCTGGGAATTAGATCACGAAATCGCCCTGCTCGGTGTCCACGGCCTTCTGCACCTGCTCGGCCACGACGACGAGACGGCGGCGGGCGCGTGGGAAATGCAGACTAAAACCGAGGCCGCCCTGCGCGAGGCAGGCATTCCCGTTCCCGGCGCAGGCACGCACCCGTTTTTCGTGGAGGCAGAAGATTAGGACCCCCTAGCCCCCAATAATGGGGGAACCAGAGTAGGGGCGCGATTCATCGCGCCCTTCTTATCGCTCTCCTTTCTGCTCGCAAACCGTTTATGCGCCAAGTACCCAAGCCCAAAAACCCGCTTGATTCGTTCCGCTATGCCGTGGAAGGCATTATTCACACCTTCCGCACGCAGAAGCATATGCGGTTTCACTTTTTCACGGTGATCCTGGTGCTGTCCGTCGGCCTCCTGCTGCGTCTGGGGCGGGTAGAGATGTGCCTGCTGTTTATCGTTGTTTCCGGCGTTCTCGTCGCGGAAATGATGAACACGGCTATTGAAAGCGTCGTGGACATGGTCACGCAGGCGTATCACCCGCTGGCAAAGCTTGCCAAAGACATCGCGGCGGGGGCAGTGCTGATTGCTTCCATCACAGCGGCGCTTGTGGGCATGGTGCTGTTTTTTGGCTCCCATTCACTGACAACTCTGCATCTGGAAATCAAAAACGATCCCAAGCCAATGGTGGTGCTGATGACCGTGGTGGTGCTGATTTTGGTGATCACCATGATCAGCAAAGTGCTGGGGGGCAAGGGGTCTATCCTATCGGGGGGAGTGGTGTCCGGGCACTCGGCCCTGTCGTTCTTTCTGGCTTCCACGCTGATTGCCCGCTCGTTAGATATATTCACCGGCGTTCTGGCCGTCCTGCTCGCCCTGCTGGTGGCCCAAAGCCGGGTGGAGGGCAAAATTCATTCTTTGCAGGAGGTCATTTTAGGCGGCCTGCTGGGTATCCTCTTTACGGGCGGCGTGTACTACCTGCATATTTTTCCGGCCCACTTGCCTTGAGACTCTGAGTTCCAATTTCTCCCATGCAGCCTTCCCATATTTACGCTCTGATTGCCCTGCTTCTGCTGACCCTGCTCAATGCGTTCTTTACGCTGGCGGAGACGGCGCTCAATACCATCCGCACGGCCCGGCTTCAAGGGATGATGGAGGCGGGCGACGCGGACTCGGCGGCGATGGGCGAGGCTCAAAAACTGCTGCGGGAGCCGACCCGCGTGGTGGCGACGGTGCAGGTGGGTATCACGCTGGCAGCGTTTGGCGTGGCTGCCCTGGCGGCGGCGGCGCTGGCCCCGGATTTTGCGTACCTGCTGCCGCCGTCTTTGACCCGGCATCCGAACCGCCTGGCCGCCGTCATCGTTACCGGGCTGGCTGCGCTGCTGACTATCGTGGTCGGTGAGATTGTCCCCCGCTCCATCGCCCTGCGCCGCCCCGGCCCCGTCGCCCTGCGGATTGCCCGGCCCCTGCGTCTCTTCATGGTCCTGCTGGCCCCGCTGGCCGGTGTGGCCCTGGGGCTGTCCAACCTGCTGGTGCGGCCCTTCGGTCTGACGGCGACCTTTGCCGCGCCGATGATTACCGAAGAAGAGCTGCGGGCTTTGCTGGAAGCAAGCGCCCAGTCGGGAGCGATTGAAGAGGATGAGCGGGACATCATTCGCAATGTGATTTCGTTCGGCGATACTGATGTGCGGCAGGTGATGACCCCGCGCATCGATGTCAAAGCCATCAACGTTGACGCCGGGCTGCCCGCCCTGCTGGAATTGATTGTGTCCAGCGGCCATTCCCGCATTCCCGTGTATGAGGGCAGCGTGGACCAGATTATCGGCATTGTTCATGCCAAAGACCTGCTGCCCGCGCTGGCACGAGGCGAGCGGGATTTGGACGCGCATACGGTCATGCGCTCGCCCTTGTTCATCCCCGAAAACCATTTTGTGGATGACCTGCTGGATGAGTTCCGCCGCTCCAATGTGCATCTCGCCGTGGTGCAGGATGAGTACGGCGGCACGGCGGGTCTGGTGACGATGGAAGACCTGCTGGAAGAGCTGGTGGGCGAAATCACCGATGAATACGATCAGGAAGAAGTGCCGCTGACGGCCATCCAGCCGGGCGTCTGGCGCGTCGATGCCCGCCTGGCGATTGACGACCTGAACGAGCAGCTTGACCTGGACCTGCCCCATGACGACTACGACACCGTGGGCGGCTTCGTTTTCGGCCAGATGGGCCATCAGCCGGAGCCGGGCGAATCGGTGCAGTACGAGGCGCTGGAGTTTTTGATTGAGAAGATGGACGGGCGGCGCGTAGACACCGTCCGCCTGACCCTGCCCGCTGAGGGCGGCGACACCGGAGAAGCCGCCGAAGACACCGGCGGGCTAGAGTAGGGGCGACGAAAACCGGGGGTGTGGAAACCCCCGGCAGGGAAGCACCCTGTGGGCGAGGAACATAAAGGAACATAACGGTAGGGGCAAGCCCTGCCCCTGCCCTCTTTTCTTCTCCGTCTCCTTATCCGGCTCCCCCAGAATTGGGGGCGGTCTAAGCTTTCCTCTAGCGAATGCGGCGGGGGCGGTCGTCTTCGTCGTCTTCATCCTCGTCGTCCTCGTCTTCGCCAAAGTGGTCGTCCATGTCGTCGAGGGCGCCCGCTGAATCGGTGTAGTTGGAAATCTCTTCCCCCCGAAACACCGTTACCAGAAAGTCCTCGCGCTCAAACGAGGGCAGGTACGACGAAACGATGTCATCGTCAATCTGTGCCAGCAGTTCTTCTTCTACAGCGACGGTCAAATCCGCTTCCAGCAGCAGGGTCGCGTGAACGGTACGGCTTTCAATCGCAAAATGCAGGTCAATCTGCCCGATGCGTCGGTCATCCTCCCAGATCAGGAAAATCTCGGAGCTTGCAGTCCGCACGAGGCGGGACAGGCGATAGTGATAGGTGGTGTCCATAAGAACTCAGTTTACCCGAAAGCCCGCAAAGAATAAGTTAAAGAAAAAAGCCCCCGCTCCATTGGAGCGGGGGCTTCTGATGTAATTATGCCGGTTCCGGGCGCAGCGTCGGCAGGCGGCGCGGCTTGTCCGGGGCGGGCGCGGCAGGGGCGTTGCCCTCGGTCGGCGGGGGAGCCGAGGGCGCGGCGGGCGGCGCGGCGAAGCTCGGAGCCGTGGCTCCTTCGAGCAGGGCCATGAAGTCCTCGCGCTCCAGCATCTCTTTTTCCAGCAGCACGCGCACGATTTGCTCCATCTTTTCCCGGTTCTCAGTCAGGATTTGCTGGGCGTTTTCGTAGCAGCTATCAATGATCTTGCGGACTTCCACGTCGATCTGCACCGCGACCGTCTCGGAGTAGTTGCGCTCTTCGTTCCAATCGCGGCCCAGGAACGGACTGCCGTGCCGGGTTCCGAGAACCACCGGTCCCAGCGCCTCGCTCATGCCGTACTCGCAGACCATCGACCGGGCCATTGCGGTCGCCCGCTCGAAGTCGTTGGACGCACCCGTCGTGATTTCGTTGAAAACAATCTGCTCGGCGACGCGGCCCGCCAGGAACGTCGTGATGTCGTCCAGGAACTCCTGCCGGGTCGTCAAGTACTTGTCTTCGGTCGGGAACTGCATGGTGTAGCCAAGCGCCCGGCCACGCGGCATGATAGACACTTTATGCACCGGGCTGGAGTTCGGCAGCAGCTCTCCAACAATCGCATGACCGACTTCATGGTAGGCAATGCGCTCGCGGGTCGTGTCGTTCATCACCCGAGACTTGCGCTGCGGCCCGGCCACGACGCGGTCCACGCTTTCGTTGAAGTCGTCCACCCCAATTTTGGTCTTGTCATAGCGGGCGGCAAGAAGAGCCGCTTCGTTGACCAGATTCGCCAGATCGGCCCCGGAGAAGCCAGGAGTGCGCCGGGCCAGATTGGGCGCGGACACATCATCGGCCAGCGGCTTGCCGCGCAGGTGAACGTTCAGAATGGCCTCGCGGCCCCGGACATCGGGCGGGTCCACCGTGACCTGCCGGTCAAAGCGGCCCGGACGCAGCAGTGCCGGGTCCAGAACGTCGGGGCGGTTGGTCGCGGCAATCATAATGACGCCGGAGTTCTGATCAAAGCCGTCCATCTCAACGAGCAGTTGGTTCAGGGTCTGCTCACGCTCGTCGTGTCCGCCGCCCATGCCAGCGCCGCGCTGACGGCCCACGGCATCGATCTCGTCAATAAAGATCAGGGCCGGGCGGTTTGCTTTGGCGGTGTCAAACAGGTCGCGGACGCGGCTTGCGCCGACGCCGACAAACATTTCCACGAAGTCCGAGCCGGAAATATGGAAGAACGGCACGCCCGCCTCGCCCGCAATGGCGCGGGCCAGCATGGTTTTTCCGCATCCGGGAGGGCCAAGCAGCAGGACGCCTTTGGGGATTTTGGCCCCGAGCGCCTGGAACTTCTTGGCATTCTTCAGGAACTCGACGACTTCCTGCAATTCCTGCTTGGCTTCTTCGACGCCCGCCACATCGTCAAACGTGACTTTGGGGACGTTCTCATTCAGGCGCTTGGCACGGGAGCGGCCAAAGGACATCGCCTGATTGCCGCCGCTCTGGGCAGAGCGCAGGAAGAACATCCAGAAAAAGAACAGCACCATCGCGGGCAGCAGCACCATCGACAGAATGGCGCTCAGGCCATCCGAAATGAGCGGCGGGGTGAATCTGAAATCTTTGACGCCTTTTTTGGCAAGCCGCTGGACCAAATCCTGGCGCAGAAAGGAGTTCTCCGGTCCGAGATAGACTGTGAACGCCTTGTTGCCTTTGGTGAAATGTCCGTTGAAGTTGTCTTTGTCGATGCTGCCATCGTTGACGTTGTTGGCATCAATGTCATTCAGGAACTGGGTGTACCCAATGTTCGTCGGGGTATCACCCATCCGCAGCGTTGCATTTTTGCCGACAATGACGTACAAAACGGCGGCCAAAACAAGAGCCGGTAAAACAAAGCGTGCAATACGATTAACGTTCAAGCAAAAGCCTCCTTCCCCGCCCCAGACTTTCGCCGGAGAACTGCGGGAAGACTTCTAGTGACTGCGCCGGGAAAGCCCGCCGCAGAATGGGTGAGTATAGCACATTCTCAGGGCATCAGCAACTGTGCCTGTGCTGCCTTTTTTCCTAACAGATTTGCTGACATATTTCTTACGCAAATGTGCCGGGACACGTTCCCCGGCTTCCTATCCGCTTCAACACAGCGGAACGCGGATACGTTCCAAATGCCAGCCGTCCCCGGCCCGCGCTCCGGGTACGCACGCCCCCAGCGTCCCCCCGCCCAGCTCCAGCGTGTGCCGCGCCCCGCCCGCCCGCACCAGCCACCGCCCCGGCGGCGTCTCCGGGCATAGCTTAATGGCCTGATACTCAGCGTCCAGAAACAGCAAATCTAACGCGAAGCGCACACCCACCGTATGCACCGACGCCACGCCCGGCAGCCACAGCCCCGTGCCGACAGGCAGGGCCGCCTGCCCCAGCACGCCCACGTTCTTGGCCCAGAACCCGCCCGCCCGCGTCACCGTCGCCACGCAGACGCCCGAAGGCTTATGCACTAATCGGTAGGCTTCGCTCACTCGCAGTCCATTATTCGTAGCCCGAAACTGCGCTGACCGTAACCGCACCGCGCCGGTCCAGCCGCAAAGATAACTGGTTCGGCGAGCCGCACGACGGGCACTCCACCGTCCGCGCTTCCGGCCCCTCTTCGCCCAGCGTCTCTTTGCTGACTTTGATGATTACGGGCGTCCCGCAGCAAAAGCACACATACTCCGCCGTTTCCGGCGGCAGGGCAACCGCTTTAGCCGCTTGCAGCCGCTCCCAGCGAAAATGCACAAACAGCCGCCCCCAGTTATCCCCGTCTTTCTCTATTCGGTGATACCGGGCGCGAACTTCAGGCTGATCCAGAAACCGCAGGACAGATTTCTTGAGCTGCCCCGAGCCTTTGCCGGTAATAATCTCCACCTCCGTCGCACGGGTGCGCGTCGCCTCGTCCACGATGCCTACCAGTGCCAGGTCAATCGCCCGACTGTCGTTATAAATGGGATGCAGGTCAAGTTTCAGCTTCATAGGAGTTGCCGCTATTGTAGCACATGGGCTGGCATCGGGCAAGGGCAGGGTAGAATAATAGGAGATAGCAGTATATGATGCCGTAGGAGGCAAACGATGAGCAAAGCACGGCGGCTGAGAAAAATGGCAAAGAAAGCGTCTCGGCCCGTATTTTATGAGCAGATTCGTGCGGGACTGCTGGAAATGATTGCTTGGACAAACGACGAAATACCTCTGCGTGTTACGGTGATGGCGGAAAACTCGCGGACCGTCAAGTTCTGCAAGGCCAGTGAATTGAACGACCATGAAGCATGACCTGCACAACGCTGCTATACCTGAGCTTCAGCGGGCGGTATGGGAAGGTGATTTAAAAGTTGTCAAAGACGCCTTGAGCGACGGCGCTGACCCGGATGCTCTCGGAACATGGGGCGACCCTCTCCTAGTTGTCGCCTCCGGTGGGGGATACTTGGAGATAGTCAGAGCATTATTGCAGCATGGCGCTGATCCCAATTTAGCAACTCAGAATGGGAACGCTCTACTGCAAGCTGTCCGGTATGGCCGCGCCGATGTGGCTGAGGTTCTTCTGGAAGTGGGGGCGGCGTTTGATTGGCATCATGCGGAATATGCGGCCTTGTTCAACCGGGGCGGTTTGCTCAGAAAGTTCCTGTCTGGGGGCGTGTCGGTGAACAAGGCCAGCGAGACAGGGGACACGCTGCTCCTATCTGCCGCGTTTGGCGGCCATGTTGAAGCGATGCAAATTCTTCTTGACGCAGGAGCCGATGCCAACAAAAGCAACAGCAATGGCTGGACGGCCTTGCTTGCGGCGGCCTCTAATGGAAAAATTGAAGGAGTGCGCTTGCTGCTGCAAGCGGGGGCCAATCCCGAAACCGCCGACAAAAGCGGCGATACTCCTTTGATGAGGGCAGCACAGCAGGGGCATCAGGAAATTGTGCTGCTCTTGAAAGAGGCTGGGGCGCAGCAGTGATCACTGTCCAAAATCTTGTGAAGACCTACAAAACCGGGGCGATGGATTTGACGGTCTTAAAAGACGTCTCGCTATATGTTGGTGCGGGGGAGATGGTGGCGATTATGGGGCCAGCAGGCCAATCGGATAATGATTTCGTTTGTTTCGTTTGCTTCGAATAGAGCTTTTGTGCTATAATCACGGCGTACCGCTTTCCAGTATCCATGAGGCTGCCATGTTCCCATCGCCAAGTACCGAAGTTCTCATGCCGACCGATCAGGACACCCAGCTTGCTCTGGCATCAAGCCGCGCCCTGGCTCCCCTTCTTGAAGACGGCGGATCGCCTTATACGCACGTTCACCTGTCGGCAGACGGGGCGCAGGCTACGCAGATTGACCTGCCGCCGCCCATTGTTCGCCTTCTGATAGGGGCGCTGAAAGAAATGGCGGCGGGGAATGCTGTGACCCTTCTGCCTGTTCCGGCGGAATTGACGACCCAGCAGGCGGCGGAGCTTCTGCGGGTGTCCCGGCCTTCCCTGATCAAAATGCTGGACGCAGGCAAGCTGCCCCATCGCAAAGTCGGCGCTCACCGGCGCGTGCGCTCCGAAGATGCTCTGCTCTATATCACCCAAGAACGCGCCCGCCGCGCCAAAGTCATGGATGAGCTGGTCGCCGAAACGGAGCGACTGGGCCTTTACGACTCATGAAGAACGCGATGCTGCTTGTGGCGGTGCTGGATGCCTGCGTTCTTTACCCGCCCAGCCTGCGCGACCTTTTCATGCGTCTCGCGTCGGCCCTGGTCTACCAGCCGCGCTGGACGGAAGACATCCATAAAGAATGGATGCGAAACGTTCTGAAAAATCGCCCGCAGCTCACTCGTGCCCAGCTAGAGCACACCCGGCGGCTCATGGACGGCATCAGCGACGAAAGCCTGGTCACGGACTACGAGGCTCGGATTTCGACGCTTACCTTGCCTGACCCTGATGACCGGCACGTTCTGGCTGCGGCGCTCACCGCTGAGGCTGCTGTGATCGTCACCTTCAACCTCTCCGATTTCCCCAAATCCGCTCTCGCGCCGCTGGGTGTTCAAGCGATGCACCCAGACGAGTACCTGACGGCACTCTTTGAGGATGTGCCAGAGCTGTTCCTGATGGCGGTCCGCGAGCATCGCGCCGCCCTGACGCGCCCCCCGAAGACAGCAGAAGCCTATCTGGAAACGCTGAGGGTAAACCACCTGGCACAGCTTGCCACAACGCTGACCGAGCATCTGGAAGAAATATGATTCTGGAAGAACTATGATCACTGTCCAAAACTTGGTAAAAACCTACAAAACCGGGGCGATGGATTTAACGGTCCTCAAAAGCGTCTCGCTGCACGTTGGGGCGGGGGAAATGGTGGCGATTATGGGGCCGTCGGGGTCGGGCAAGTCTACCCTGATGAACATTATCGGCTGCCTGGACCGGCCTACTTCGGGGGACTACAGCCTCGACGGCGAGGAAGTGGCGCGGCTCGATGACAACGCGCTGGCGAAGATACGCAACCGCAAAATCGGGTTTGTCTTTCAGCAGTTTAATTTACTCGCCCGCACCAATGCCCTGCGGAATGTGGAGCTGCCTATGGTCTACTCAGGCCGCGCCGGGCGCACGGCACTCGCTCGCCGAGCGCTGACGCGGGTGGGGCTGGCGGACCGGATGGATCACACGCCGTCGCAGCTTTCCGGCGGGCAGCAGCAGCGCGTGGCGGTTGCGCGCGCCCTGGTCAATGACCCGGCTTTGATCATGGCCGATGAGCCGACGGGGGCGCTGGACACGAAGACGGGCGAGGAGATCATGGCGCTCTTTCAGGACCTGCACCGGGAAGGCAAAACGCTGGTGGTGGTGACCCATGAAGAGGACATCGCCCGGCACTGCCAGCGGATTGTGCGCTTCAAGGACGGCGAGATTGTCAGCGACGCGCCGGTATTGAATAGGGTGATGGCCGCGTAGGGGCGGGGTCCCCCCGCCCTTCTTCGTGCCTGCAAAAAACGGGAAGAGGGCGGGGGCAAGAGGGCAGGGGGACCCCGCCCCTACTCGTACCGCAGCGCCGTAATCGGGTCCAGCTTGGCCGCCCGGAAGGCCGGATAGATGCCGAAGAAAAGGCCCACGGCGACGGCGAAGCCGAAGCCTAATTCCGTGGCCCAGAACGGCACAAACGTCGGCAGGACTTTGTGCGCGAAGTGGTCAATCAGCGCCGCCAGCCCGTAGCCGCAGGTGACACCAATCAAGCCGCCCAGCCCCGATACCACCATCGCTTCCACCACGAATTGCAGCAAAATGGCCCCGCGTGTGGCCCCGACGGCTTTGCGAATGCCGATTTCGCGGGTGCGCTCCGTCACCGACACCAGCATGATGTTCATAATGCCGATGCCGCCCGTGAGCAGTGCCAGCCCGCCGACCCCGCCCAGCACTAATTGGATGCCGTTTAAAAGCGTGTCGAGCTGCTTCAGAATGCCTTCCTGCGTGTCCACCACAAAGTCTTTGTAGTTCAGCGGGTGACGCGCCCGCAACACGGCCCACACCTGGTCCGCCGCCGCCTCCACACGCGGGATTTCGACAGCCCGCGCCGAAAAGCTGCTGATTTTGTCGTTGCCCGTGAACCGTTTCTGCACCGAGGGCAGGGGGGCGTAGACGGCGTTGTTGAAGTCCTGCCCGCCGCCGCCCCGGTCCTTTTCGGCCAGCAGGCCGACGACCGTCAGCGAGACATCCGAGCCGTCCGCTGTGGTGCAGCGAAGCTCTTTGCCCAGCGGGCTGACACTGCCAAATAAATCTGTTTTGACTTTGCTGCCGATGACGCAGGCTTTGCCGTAGTCCGCCATGTCATCCGTGGTCAGAAAGCGTCCGGCGGACAGCGGCAGAGACTGCGTCTGATTGTAGTTTTCCAGCACCCCGGTCAGCGTCAGCGAGCGGCGATTGCTGCCGTACTGAGCGACCACGGACGTGTCGGCACTGGGGCTGACCGACCCGACCATCGGGCAGCGGGCCGCGACCGCCCGCGCATCGTCCATCGTCAGCCCCGCAAAGCCGCCCCGCTGCACGGCATCCAGTTTGGGCTGGTACGAGGCGAAAATGAGATTGGCCCCGTTGCCCGCGAACTGGTCCAAAATCTGCTGCCGGATGCCCTGCACAATGGCAATCATGACGATCACGGACGTGACGCCAATAATGACGCCGAGCATCGTTAAGAGCGCCCGCAGCTTGTTGGCCCACAGCGCGGCGAGGGCGACCCGGATGGATTCTAGTAGGACCATAGGTGTGTGTCAGGCAGTGGCGAGAGGTTCAAAGGCGTTAGGACGAGGGGTTAAAACCCCTCGCTAAAAGGCGCTTCGCGCCGGGCGGCCAGTTGGATAAGGGCGGTAGGCTTGCGTACTTATTTCTTTGGCTTCCCGGCGTCTTCGCCTCCCAGCGAGGGGTTTTGACCCCTCGTGTTCTCGCGGCCTCATCTCGCCCGATAAGCCGCAATCCTAGCCCGCAGGGCCGTGTTGTGGTGCAGGGCGTCCATCAGCAGCCAGCATCGTGAGCGTAGCGATGTTCAAGCCGGTCATCTGCTTGCACTCGTCTGCGGCGCGGGCCAGCGCGGCCTCGCAGCGGCCACTGTTTTTAGCGGTCAGCATGAACGCGATGACTTCGGCCATTTTCTCGATCATCTCTTCAATGTAGCCCTTGCGGCTGCGCTGGAACATCGCTTAATTCTCCGCAATGTTCGTCTTGCGCCGTCCTTCGCCGCTCGGCGCGGGAACCACTAGCGTTTCACCCGCCCGCAGGCCGGACACGATTTCTACGTCGGTATCATTGCGAAGGCCCGTTGTGACCGTGCGCTTCTCCTGCCTGCCAGCGACCAGCACCGTCACCTGCCCGCTGTTACCCGTGAACGGGACGGCTTCGAGCGGGGCCAGAATCACGCCTTTGCGCTGCTGACTGATCACACGGACGCTGGCGCTCATGCCAGGGCGCAGGCGCGGGTTGGGGCGGGTGAACGCCACTTTGACGGCGAACTTGGAGATGGAGCTGGTGGAGCTTTGGCCGGAAGACGTATCGGTGAACGCATTGGTGGAGGCGGGGGCGATTTCGGAAACATAGCCCGCCAGCGTGACGCCGGGCAGGGCGTCGACAGTCACCGTGGCCGGGGCGTTCCGATGTACTTCCGAAATATCCACCTCGTTGATGTTGACGCTGACTTCCAAACGGCTGCCGAGTGTGGCGACAATAGATTGGGCATCGGAAAAGCCCGTGGTTGCGCTTTGCACAATCTCATTCGGCTCTTTGTACTTTTTCAGCACAATGCCCGGCGAGGGGGCCAGAATACGGGTGTCCGCGATGTTGACCTGGAGCTGCTGAATATCGCCGCTGATCTGGGCGACCGAAGCGCGGGCCTGCGCGATGTCGGACTTCTTGACCGCATCCTGCCCGGCGTTGGCCTGCGCGGCTTGCAGGGCGACGCGGGCGGCGGCCACCTGCGTCCGGGCATCGGCGACGTCCTGCGAACGCGCCCCGGCTTGGAGGAGCGCGAGAGCCTGCCTGGCGGCATCTAATGTGCTGGCGGCGGTGTCCACGGCCACCTGCGCGGCATCGGCGGCGGACTGGGACACAAAGCCGCGTGCCAGCAGGCTGGCCTGACGCTTCTGCGTTCGCCCGGCATCGGCGTAGGCAATCTGTGCCCGTGCGACGGTTTCCCGCGCCTGTGCCAGCTCCTGGGGACGCGCCCCGGCGGCCACGGCGGCGAGGTGCGCCTGAGCGGTCACCACTGCCGCCCGTGCCTGCGCGATGGAGGAGGCGGTTTGCTGGACTTGCAGGGCATACTCGGCCTCGGTCTGTGTCAGCCGCGCCTGTGCCTGCCGAAGCTGCGCCTGATTGCGCTCTAATTGGGGATCAATCAGCGAGCGGTCCACGACGGCGATGAGCTGCCCCTTGACGACGCGCTGCCCTTCTTCAATGGGAATAGACAGCAGCCGCCCGGCGGCTTTGCTTTTGATGTCTACTTTGTCCACGGGCTGCACCGTGCCGGTTTCGGAGACGGTCAGAGCGATGTCCCCGAAGCGCGTCTGCGCGGTGCGCGGCGCCGGCGGCGGCTTGTGCAGGGATTTGACTACGGTGCGCCCCACCAGAAGGGCGGCGACCAGGATTGCGGCGATAATGAGCAGGGGTTTGAGAAAACGCTTCACAGCCTGAGTATACCTGAGAGAGGCGGCGGTTTGGCACGAGGGGCTGAACCCCCTCGCTGGGGGGCGCGGACGCCCTGAACCCGCCTGCGCGGGTGAAGAAAGGAGAAAAGAGACAGTGCAGCCTTCTCCTATCTTAAATCCTGACCCGCGCAGGCGGGTTCCAGGCGTCTGCGCCCCCCAGCGAGGGCATTTATGCCGTCGTTCTGAATGCCCCCTTAATTTCTCACCGTGACCGCAGCTTGAACAGCGCCTCGCGGGCGGCCTCGGCGACCTCAATGTCCGGGTCGGCTTCCAGCGTCGTCAGGGCCGCCCGCCCGCCCAAATCTTTCAGCTCGCCCAGCGCCCACGCCACCGCCCCGCGCACCGGCGGGGCCTCGTCGGCGGCAAGTGCCAGCAGCAGGGGCAAAGCCTCCGGCCCGCCCATCTGCCCCAGCGCCAGACACGCCGCGCCCCGCGCATTCGGCTCCGGCCCGTCCAGCAGGGGACGCAGCGCAGGCGCGGCGCTTCGGTCCCGACACTCGCCCAGCGCCAGCGCGGCGGCGACTCGCACCATGTCTGATGGGTCATCCAGAACGCCCATCAGCGCCGCCACCGCCTCCGGCCCGCCAAACTCGCCCAGCTCTTCCGCCGCGTCCGCCCGCGCCTCGGCGGGGCCAATGCGTTGCAGCGAGACAATCAGCTCATCTCTCGTCAGCTCTTCTTCCGTCACTTGGTCCTCTTTGCTAACAATCGTAGGCGGCATACGGCTTGAAAAACTCGGCCAGCGCGGCTTCCACCGCCGCCGGAGCCGTTCCAGCGCGACCTTCTTTGCTGTCTACGACAAACGTCTGCGTTTTCGTGTCCCGCACCCAGACTTTGACGCCCGTGGGCGTGACCACCACGAACACCACCAGCCGGGCATTGGTCGCCGCGCCCATCTTCGCCAGCGCCTCCGGCGACGGCGGCGCTTGCGGCGTCAGCGTGAGCTTCAGGCTGTCCAAAGCCGCAAGCGTCGCCGGGGTGGGCACGACCTTGAAGCCATGCCCCACAAACTGCCGCCCCAGGCTGACACGGGCGCTGCTCACAGTGTCATCCGCCGCCCCCTTGCCGCCAACCACCGGCAGCAGTGCCACTCGCGTCTCCTGTGGCACATAGGGCGCTTTAGACGCGGGGGCGGCAGAAGCGCCAACCATAAACAAGAAGCAAAGGGCTGTCAGCAGCAAACGCATCGCACACCTCTTTAAGACACTTATTCCGGGAAACTCAGGGACACCTGACGCAGAAAAATCTGGTCGGACTTGATCTGTTGAATACGCCCCTGAATCGTGAGCGGCGCATGGGGCAGCAGGCCCGCAAGCTGCGGATACTTGCCCCGGCGCACATCGAAAATGATCCAGGGGAAATTGCCCTGGTCCTGACACATCACGCGCAGGCTGAACGGACCCGTGGAGAACGCCGACTCAAACGACACCGGCCAGCAGACCGCCGCCCCGTCATACGCTTTCCCCGCCCGGCCCTGCTGCATCACCGGAGCCTGCTTAATCGCCGCCATAATATCCGAGGGCCGCAGGTCCGACAGCGCCGCCCCCGAAGCCGCCGCGCCCACCACGCCCACCCGCCGTGCCTGCGCCCCGGCAGTCAGCACGCGGCGTATCTGGGATGCCCCGTAAAAGAGCGCCGCGCCGAGGCCCATAAATACACAGTCTGAGGTTGTTACGGCGAAGTGCGGCATAGATGAGGCCAGTATACCCTGTTCCTTAAAGGGTGTCAGCCAAGAAATCCGTGCGTCATTGCCCAAGTTTCCGCAGTCTGCGCGAAAAGCCTCGCGACGGGGGTGGCCGCATCCCAGGAGCGCATGCCCAGTCCAACTCGAAAAGGCATGATAGGGGACAGCGGCAGGGTCAGCAGGCCGTCTAAATCATCCGGGAGCGTCGTGCGTGGCATCAGTGTCACACCCAGACCGTCCTGGACCATCAGAAAGATCGTTCGCAGGTCACTGACCGTGTATTTGAACGAAACTTCCGCATCGTCCTGACCAATTTCACGCAGCGCTTCTCCCACAAGTGCATGGCCCGAGCGAGGCAAAATCAGTGGCTCGCTCAATAATTCTGCGACATCTACCCGCACCGAATGCCTTAAACGATGGTTTTCCGGGAAGACGACGCAAATTTCGTCTTCGACCAGCAGACGACTTTCCATATTTGGGGTCGGATGCCGCACGATCCCCACATCCACAACACTTCCCATAATCCATTCCTCCACTTCCTGCCCTGTTCCCTCAAACAATATCAGATCAATGGCGGGGTACTGTCGCTGGAAATCGCTCAAAATTCCTGCAAGCAGCAAAGCAGACACCGGGTAGGCTGTTCCAAATCGCATTCGGCCTACCGGAACCCCGCGAGCGGTGGCGGCACTCTGGCGAATTGCCTCTAACGCGGCCAGTGCGGCTCGGACATGAATGCTTACTTCCTGTCCGGCCCCCGTCAGCGACAGCCCCCGGCGGTTTCGCGCCACAAGCACCACTCCAAGCTCAGTTTCCAGTTTGGCAAGGCCATGGCTCACTGCCGATTGCGTCAGACCCATCTGGTCGCCCGCTTCGGAAAAGCTGCCTGTTTCGATAAGCGCGACAAGGAGTTCAAGCTGATTGATGTTCATGGGAGCCTCTGGGACGGAACAGTAGGAATAAATGACTATCATTCATACTTTTATGTCTAAAATGATTTGACTTCATAGTACCCGGCAGACCATACTTTCTTTTAGCAACACCTTTTAAGGAGCAAGAAATGGCAGACTTTGTCTCAGAAACAACCAATCCGACTACCCGCCGCACTTTTTTGGGCCGTATTGCCGCCGCTGCTTTCGGAGCCGCCGCGCTAACAGTGCTTAAGCCTGCCGCCGCCGCGACCAGGCCGCAGCAGCCGCAAGCCGAAACCGGGCATGACTACCCGATGGCAAACCCGCACGCCATGACCGCGAAGCAGTTCTACATGGGCGTGATCGGCCCGGCGACACTCTCGAAGATCACCAGCGAAATTGCTGTGGACAAGGCTACCAATGCTCATGCCAAAGAATTCGCCAATTTTGAGCTGCGGGAAGCAATCGCGGTCACCACGGTGCTCACTGAAATGGGCATTCCCACGCCTCCCCTGAACAGCACTGGCAAGGCCATCCTCGCAAAGCTGAAGTCCTCCGACGGCGCAGCCTTTGACAAAGCCTTCATCATGGCCCAGTTGTCGAACCATGAGTTCCTGCGCGACCACACCACCACTTATCTGGCAAACTCCAAAGGCCACACGGCAATGGCCGAAGTGCATGGGCGTCATATCGCCACGCTGACGCTCAACGAGTTCAAGGAGCATGTTGTTATCACCAAAAACATTCTCGCCGAACTGAAATCCAGTTAATCGCCGTGCACCAACAAACATGGAGCCGCCCCCCTCGTTTCAGCCGGGAGGGGCGGATTTTGCTGTCTCAGCCCGGCGGCAATCCAGGAAAGCAAAATCTCATGTGGTGAGAAAATTTCAAATTCGCCGGCTGGCCCCGCGTTAGAACAGTCGCCGAGCGCCGAAAATCTGCTATTCTCAAACTGTTTTGAGAGGAGACACATCATGTTTGAAGCATATCTGGAAGTTTTGGAAGAAAGCTACAGCGAAGTAACGCTGGCTTTTGAGGGGCTGGCCGATGAGAACGTCTGGAAACGGCCTGCGGCGGGGCTTCTGTCCATCGGGGAGCTGGCGGGGCACATCGCCTACTGGGAAGCTGTCCGGCTGGCCGGGGACGGCGGCGAGGACCCGGAGCATGGCCTGGAAAAGTGCGCGGTGAGCAGCCCGCTGATTGACCCCAGGTTCCGGTACTACACGACAAATCTCCCCGCGCCGCCCACGGAAGCGCAGCGGGCGATGACGGCGCCGCAGGTGTGCGGCGAGCTGGTGCGGGTGCATACCGAGTCCGTCGCCGCGTTCCAGGCTCAGTATCCGCACTGGAACACCGACGCTCCCGGCTGGCCCCCGGACGCCGATTACGCCATGTTCCTGAAATACGGGGCATTCCACGTCGCCTACCACACCGGCCAAATGTATTCCGTGCGCCACCTTCTGGGCGACGTGCCGCCGAGCAACTAAATCTTGCCAGACCAAAGCCCCCGGCCCCAAACTGGGACGGGGGCTTTCTGTGTTTCAGGCGGGCTACTTCCCGCTCTTTGTTCGGTTGTCCAACTGACACAGCATTTGGCAGTTGTCAGGCACAGTCTTTCCGCCCTTGCTCCACGGGATGATATGGTCCGCTTCCATTGCGCCAATGTCGTAGTGCTTTTGGCAGACCGGGCAGATGCCTTTCTGCTTTGCGTAGACTGTTACCTTCGTTTTTTGATCAAACGCCCGCAGGCTCAAGGTTTTTTCATTGCCCGTCAGCAGGTATTCGTAAATCCCTTTTTTGCTGTCTACTTCGTCATCTGCCATCATCTCCTTGATGCGCTGCTCCAGCTTCGCCGCGTTGAGTTTGTCGTCCTTGTGCGTGTTGTAAAACTTGCCCCAGTCCAGCCCTTGTTCACTGTTCTGTATAATAAATAACGCACTGTGTTCCTAATTAGTCTGTGCTTTATAGAAACAGATGGCGACGAACACGCCTACCCCCGCAAAGTGTAAGGCGGATCATGTCTGGAATCATTGGCCTAACTTGGTCGCCGCATCATCTGCGCGGCCAGCGGCTTCTTCGGCCTCGCTTCTGGCTGCTTCGGCATTGTCGGCGGCTTCTTGGGCTGTGTCTCCGGCGGCAGCGGCATAATGCTTGGCCTGCTGTACTTGATTTGACAGATACACACCCTCTCCGACGACGATAGCAATCAACAGGCAAAGAAGCCCGACAATCAGCCTAAATTGATGGGGAAACAACTCCATACCCTTCTGAAACAGTATTCTTGCACCCAAACTGCAATACGCCAGCCGGGACGAATGGCAAAGAGGGTAAAATTACTTTTTGCTGGTCCATGCTCCATTGTACTGGATTGAACACGCAACAGGGTCAGGCGTGATATCTGAATACTCTCCAATTAATGTATATTCTCCGCCAGTGTCCGCTACACTATAAACTGTGTCTTGCTCACGTCCTACCACATTGCCCTTCGCATCAAAGAGTGTGACACTCAGATTAACGGTAATAGGTTTACTTGTAGGGGCGAAAAAAGCCCCGTTGATGGCGAGGTTTGCGGAGAATTTCCCCTGTGTATATGCCGCACCACGAAAATGAACGTACCCGCCGCTGGCTTGGACTTTGTACCATTGATTGCGGGTGTTGATAAAGCTTATGTAGTTATCATAGCCAAGAGCGGGAGAGATTTGATAACTTTGTTTTCCATCCGATGGCGATGAGGAAGGCAAGGTTGGTCCAGATGGTGGGTTGATTATCTTGAAGCCGCTTCCATCGGTCTTTTGTACCGCTGGTGTTTGGTAAATGCTATTAGCGGTTTTTATGCTCACTTTGGCTAACTGCCAATCAGGAACCCATCCAACTATAGTTTTGTGGTTCCATGTGTGAGATGTTTCGACCTTGAAATATCCGTTTTGCTTTTTCTCAATATAGACAAGATAACCCTTCGGCATAAGGGCAATTAGCACTGAAGATTTCTCAGGGCCGCGCCGCAGAACCGCGTTGTTAATTGTTGTTATTGCTGGTGCAGTAAACGGTTCAGAATAAGCCGCTGAAACAAATAGAAGCCAATTAATTACACCCAACACAAGAAATGGTTTCATTTGATTCTCCCAAAACAGCCGTACAATAGCGACCGTGATCCACTCTTCTCTGTTGTCAAATGATCTGGGGCAGTTCTGGGCAGGGAAATAATCAGTCATCCAAGCAATAGGTAATAAATGGTTTGCCGGGCAGTGATACGAGCTTAAGTATCCCGCAAACTAATGACTGTAAAAGGAAAAATGGTGGACGGTACAAGATTCGAACTTGTGACCCCTTCGATGTCAACGAAGTGCGCTACCACTGCGCCAACCGTCCACGGGGGAGCAGGAGGATACTGTACCCGGTGCAGGCCGGGTTTGTCAACCGTTTTTTGCGAAGAGGCTGGAAAGAAAATTCTCGGCGAACGCCGATGGCCCCCCGCCCCAATTCTGGGGGAGCCAGAGGAGGACAAGACAGGAAACCTCACCCCGGCCCTCTCCTTCAGCAAGGAGAGGGAGCCGGACAAAGAGAAGAGAAAGAGGGCAGGGGCAAGCCCTGCCCCTACGGGTTTGGCTCCCCCAGAATTGGGGCGGGGGGGCCATCGGCCCCTAACGTCTCCCCGCAGTTCTGCCGATAATCGCAGGCAGTAGTTCTACGGGGGAATGCAAGATATGACAGTGGTATTGCCGACCGGCACGCGCCGCAAGGAACTGGGGCATCTGCTGGTGTCCGCCGGGGTGCTGACCCCGGAGCAGCTTCGCACGGCGCTGGCCCGGCAGGAGCAGACCGGGCGGGCGCTCGGGCAGGTCGTGATTGATTTGGGGCTGGCGGGCGAGGAAGACGTCACCCGCGCCCGTGCCAAACAGGTGGATGCGGCCTATGTGTGCCTCAATGATCTGGTGGTGGACAAAAGCGTCCTGCCGCTGATTTCGGCGGCGGTGGCACACAAGTACCAGCTTTTGCCGGTGGCGAAGACGCCGGATGGGACACTCAAAATCGTGGTCGCGGCGTGGAATGCGCGGATCATGGAAGTGGCCCAGAAGATTGCCTCGGCGCATCGCCTGCGGGTCGCTCCCGCGCTGGCTTCGGAAGGGCCGCTGCGGGCCGCGCTGGCGCAGTATTACGGCGCGGCCCCGGCCCAGTCTGCCGCCGTGCCCGCCGCCGTTTCCGCCGTGCCTGTGGTCCTCCCGGCAGCCAGCAGCACGGGCACGCTGGACAAGCGGGCGTCGGACGTGTTTGCGCGGGCGCCTCTCGCGGGCTTTGCCCTGCCCGCGCTGGCCGAAGGGGCTGCCCCGGACGCTTTGGATGCGCTGGGCGTGGACCAGCCGGTGGTCATTCAGTTTATTTCGCGCATTCTGCTGGAAGCCATCGCCTGCGGGGCCAGCGACATTCACTTTGAGCCGCGCCGGGACGCGCTGGAAGTGCGCTTCCGGCAGGACGGCACTTTGCGCTCGGTGGACACCGTCCCCGCCGCGTTCCAGCTTGCCTGCGCGTCGCGCCTGAAAATCATGGCCGAGATGAACATCGCCGAGCGGCGGCTGCCGCAGGACGGGCGCATTTCGGTGACTTTGGAAGGCCGCGTGGTGGATATGCGCGTCTCGTCGCTGCCCACGCAGTACGGCGAGTCGCTGGTTTTGCGTATTCTGGACAAAAACGGAGTCCGCCCGGAGCTGTCTCAGCTTGGCCTGTCGCCGCGCAATTTGTCGGCCTTCAGCAGCCTGATTGCCAAGCCGCACGGCATTTTTCTGGTGACGGGGCCGACGGGGTCGGGCAAAACGACGACGCTGTATTCGGCCATTCAGCAAATCCATTCGCCCGATGTCAACATCATTACAGTTGAAGACCCGATTGAGTACGAATTAGAGGGCATCCGGCAGTCCAATGTCAACGAAAAAGCGGGCCTGACCTTTGCCCGGCAGCTCCGGGCCATTCTGCGTCAGGACCCGGACATTATCTATGTTGGCGAAATCCGGGACCAGGAGACCGCCGAAATCGCCTTCCGGGCCGCGCTCACCGGCCACATGGTTTTTTCCACCCTCCACTGCAACGATGCCGCTGGGGCCATCACGCGGCTCCTGAATATGGGCGTGGACCCATTTCTGGTCGCCTCGTCGGTGGTCGGCATTCTGGCCCAGCGCCTGGTCCGCAAGGTCTGCGTCCACTGCGCCCGGCCTGCCGTTCCCACCACGCCGGAGCTGATGGCCTTTGGCGTGGACACCGACTCCCCCGAATACCACGCCGCCCGCTTCCAGGAAGGCGCGGGCTGCGAGGTGTGCGGCGGGACCGGCTACAAAGGCCGCCACAGTGTTCAGGAGCTTCTGGTCATGGACGACACCCTGCGAAGCATGGTGCTGGCCCATGAGCCGTCGAACCGTATCCGGCACACGGCCACCGAGCGCGGCATGATTCCGATGCGCCGCGACGCCGCCCTGAAAGTGATGAGCGGCATCACAACCTTTGACGAGGCCCAAAAGCGCGTGTATGTGGAGGAGACGGGCGAAGAGTAGGGGCGGGGTCCCCCCGCCCTCCTTCTTGTCTGCCCCGTTCTTGTCTGCCCCGTTCTTGTCTGCCCCGTTCTTGTCTGCCCCGTTCTTGTCTGGCTTGGCCGCTGACGGGCACGGCGTCGCTGACGGGCGGGGGGACCCCGCCCCTACAATTCGTTTTCAACCCTTGACCCGGCGGGTATAATGCTCCTTGTGTCTACCTCACTTCAACCGCAAACCCTGACGCCGCCGAGCCTGACGCTGGTGACTGGCCGCGCCCTGTACCGGCCCCGTGCCGACAAAAGCGACCCGATTTCACTCGTGGAAGCCGCCGTCGCGGGCGGCGTGGGCATTGTGCAGCTTCGCGCCCGGTCTGCCGGAAACGGCGATGACCTCGGCCTGTTTGCCGTCGCCCTGCGCCTGCGGGAGCTGACGGCGGGACGCGCTCAGTTCATCGTCACCGGCGATTTAGAGCTGGCCGAAAAGTGCGAGGCTGACGGCGTTCTCCTGACCGAGCAGGAATACAAGCCGGATGCCGCCCGCAGCTTTCTGCGTGCCCCCGGCGGCGGTCTGGTCGGCTCGTTTGCCCGGACAGTCCCCGGCGCGGCGCGGGCCGAGCGCGGCGGGGCCGATTACGTGCAGGTCGGCCCGGCTTTGGACGACGCCGCCCCCGGCGAGGGCCTGGCCCTGCTGCGAAAGATCAAAGACGCCGTGCAGGTTCCCGTGATTGCCTTTGGCGGCATCAAAACCGCCGCCGACGTCGCCGACTGCCTCCGCGCCGGGGCCGATGGCGTGGCCGTCACCGACGCCGTCACCGCCGCCGAGGACCCTCTGGCCGCCGCCGCCGCCCTGCGTGCCGCCATGGACGCTGCCTGGCGGGCGCTGCACGCGGGCGAATAAATCCACAGCCTGCCTTGACGCCGCCCCGACTCTGTGCTATGCTATGCCCAAGCGCGTTCCTGCGCGTCCGAGGCCCACTTTTCTTATGCGTCCACTCCCAACACTTTTCACACTCAGCGCTGCTGCTGCCTTTCTGGCCGCGCCCGGAGCCGCGTCGGCCAAACACACCAAACACGCGCCGCCGTCCCCCAAAGCGCAGGCCAAAGCCGGACACCTGAAACGGCTGGCCGTTTTGCAGCAAAAAGCCATGTCGGCGCACCATGCCAAGCTCAAAAGCCTGCCCCGCGCCGAGCGTCAGGCCCAAAAGCGGCATGACCGCCTGTGGCAGCGCAAGTTTGGAGCCAAGCCCGTCGTGGTGGCAAAGGCCAAGCCTGCCCCGCGCCGTCATCCTGCAGCGGCTGTCGCGGCGCGGCCTGTTCAAAAAAATATCCGAAAAAGCGCGGCGGGTCATTCCCGGCGCGTGGCCGTCCTGCAAGCCGCACAGGCAGCGGCAGCCCGCAAGGATTTGGTCCTGCGGACCGCGCATGCCCGCAAGATAGCCGCACAATCGAACGCCCATCAGCGAAACGTGGCGCAGAACGCCGCCCGGCGGCAGGCGCTCGCCGCCTTCAAACAGGCCAAATGGCAGAAGCAGTACCGCGCCCACCTCCAAAACCTGAAAGCGACGCAGAACGCCCGTGCCGCCGCCGCCCGCTCGCACTGGGTCGCCCTGCACGGCGACGGCAGCGGGGGCAAAAGTATCCGCTTCTGGCAGACGGCGGCGGCGGGCGTGCCCGTCAAAGTCATCTCGGTGGATTTAAACGACACGGATGTCAAAGTCTCGGCGGTCATGGCCCGGCACGGCAGCGGGACGTCGGAGCCGTTCCGGCAGATGATCGACCGCTCCCGGCCCAACGTCGCCGTGACGGGAACGTTCTTTTCGCTGGACAACTTGCAGCCGGTCGGGGACATCGTCATCGACGGCAGCCTGGTTCATTTCGGCGGCATGGGCACGGCGCTGTGTATTACGCCGGACAATCAGGCCGAAATGGTGACGTGTCAGTGGGGGCGGCATCACGACTGGTCGCCGTATGACTTCGTGGTCGCCTGCGGCCCGCGCCTCTTGCAGCGGGGCCGGGTGGTGCTGAACCCTGGTGCAGAGCGGTTCCGCGATGCCCATATGCTGTCGCCGAACTCGCGCATCGCCGTTGGTATTACACGCGGCAACACACTCTTTTTTGTGATGACCCACCAGCCCATCTATTTAGGCAAGCTGGCCCGCGTTATGCAGGCTCTGGGCGCGAAAGAGGCTATGAACCTGGATGCTGGAACCAGCACCGGCTTTTATTACAACGGCGCGACGCTGGCGAAGCCGGGCCGCAAGCTGACCAATATGATTGTGGTCTATGGCCGCCGTGCCCGCTACGAGCGGGCGCTGGATCAGCTTGTCCCCGCCTCGTACCACCGCCGGGTGACGCAGGACCCCCGGCCTTGACGGTGCCTGCCCCCCCGCCGCGCCTGTGGGCCGAGATCGACGGCGCGGCGCTGGCCGCGAACATCGCCCTCCTGCGCCGCCGGTTCGGCCCCGCCCGCGTCATGGCCGTGGTCAAGGCCAATGCCTACGGCCACGACGCTTCGCTCATCGCTCCCCTGTGCGCCGCCGCCGGGCTGACCGATTTCGGCGTCGCCACCCCCGCCGAAGGCGCGGCCCTGCGCCCGCTCCTGCGCCCGGAGGCAAACATCTTCCTGCTCGGCCCGGCGTTCCCCGCTGAGGCCGCTGCCATTGTGGAGGCGGGCCTGACCCCGCTTCTGTCTTCTCTCGCGCTGGCCGAAGCCTTATCTGAAGCCGCGCTCCTCTCAGGCCGCGTCCTGGATATTCACTTAGACTTGGATACGGGAATAGGCCGGGCGGGCGCCCCCCTGCCCGATGCCCTTTCCGTGCTGCTCGCTTTGGACCGTCTGCCCGGCCTGCGTGTCACCGGCCTTGCCACGCACTTCGCCTCCGCCGACGAAGACCCCGCCGATGCTCACCGGCAGCACGCACTCTTTCAGGACTTCCTGACTACTCTCGGTCCCCGCGCCGACACGCTCTTAGTCCATGCCGCCAATTCCCCCGCTGCCTTGAATCTGCCCGCTGCCGTCCACCACGTTCTGGTTCGTCCCGGCCTGCTGCTCTACGGCATTGAGCCGGAGCCGGGCCAATTTGTCCGAGACGGCTTAGACTTAACGCCGGTGCTGTCGCTCAAAACCCGCGTCACGCTTTGCCGCGCCCTGCCCGCCGGGGCAACCATCTCCTATGGCCGCACCTACACTGTCCCGCCCGGCGGCGGGGTCTACGCCACCCTCGGCGTTGGCTACGGCGATGGCTGGCCCCGCCGCTTTTCCAATTCCGGCTCTGTGCTGCTGCGCGGCCACCGTGCCCCAATTTGTGGCCGCGTCTGCATGGACCAGATTGTGGTAGACGTGTCGCATATCCCGAATGTCCAAATCGGTGACATCGCCACGCTGATTGGCACAGACGGCGGCGAAACGCTCACCGCAGGCGGCCTCGCCGCCGCGTTAGAGACTACACCGCACGAGATTACCACGGGCCTGACCGCCCGCGTGGTGCGCGTGCTGGCGTAGGAAGACCCCCCCCGCCCCCAATAATGGGGGAGCCAGATGACCTACCTTCCCCGCTTCGCTGGGGTCCTCCCTAAAGGGAGGATACGGACAAAACACGCGGGCCTCCCGCCATGCTCCTCATCCTTCCTTTAGGAAGGACCCTGCGAAGCGAAGAATGAGCGAAGCAAGGTGGTAGGTCTCTGGTTCCCCCATTATTGGGGGCTAGGGGGAGGTCTTCATCGGGTACAATCACGCCATGAACTATGACCCTGCCCCCCTGCGAACGCTGACCATTGACGGGCGGACCGTTCACTGCCACGTTTTAGACGCTGCGCCGCCGTCCCCGCACACCACGCCGGTCGGCCTGCCCATCATTCTCCTGCACGGGCTGGGGTGTTCGTCGGATGCCTGGGGGCCGACCGTGGCGACCCTGCGCGACCGGCATCTGGACCACGCCGTCTACATCCCCGACCTGCCCGGCTTTGGCTGCTCGGAAGGGCCAAAGCACGCCCTCAGCATGGAAGAGCTGGCCGACTGGGTGGTGCTACTCCTGGACACGCTGGGCGTCACGCGGGCGCATCTGGCGGGCAACTCCATGGGCTGTCAGGTGGCCCTCGCGCTGGCGCATCAGCACCCAGAGCGGGTGGGGGGCATGGTGCTGGTGGGAGCCACCGTCGGCGGCGAGCCGGTCAGCTTTGGCCGCTATGCCATTGGCCTCCTGCGCGACGGCGGACGCGAGCCGCTGGACTACAACCTGGCTCTGACCCGAATGTACGCGCAGATGGGCGTCGTGCGCTACCTCGCCACCACCCGTAAGATGCTCCAAAACGAGCCGCTGCACTACGCCGCCTCCATCGACGCCCCCGTCCTGGTTGTGCGCGGCGAGTTCGACGGCATCATCCCCGACCGCGCCGCCCGCGAGCTGGCCGCCGCCCTGCCGCACGGCCAGTTCCGCCGCCTGGACGGAACCGCCCACGCCCTGATGTTCAGCCGCCCCCGCGAGTTCACCGAAACCGCCCTGCCGTTCTGGGCCGAAGCGGCAGGGGTAAACACCAAATAGCAGAACCCGGCCCTGAGAAACCATGTCCTGAAGGACACGGCTACCGGGCGAGGACGCCAAAAACTACCGCTTCGCGGCACTCAGAATATGTCTGTCCTATGCTTATCTTTAACTCTTAGCCCCGCGAAGCGAGGGGTTCGCGGCGTCTGCACCCGATAGCCGTGCCATTTATGGCATGGTTTCTCAGGGCCGGGTTCTGGGCGGGCGCATTTATGCAACAATGCTGTAGAACACTATGAAAACCAGTGTACGTCACTTTCAGGCCGGTCTTGTTCACCTCAAAGCCGGTGACTTTGAGGCAAGTATTCCTGAGTTTCGGGAAGCACTGGACCACGAGCCGCAGTTTCCCGAAGCACGTCACAATCTGGGCCTCGCCTATATGCACTTGGACCGGTTTGAGGAAGCGATTTCGCAATATCAGGCTCTTTTGCGCTTAAAGCCTGACAACGCGGAATACCATTGCAGCATCGCTAACGCCTGTACACATCTCGGCGATACGGAGGCCGCCCGTGCCGAGTATCTAAAAGCACTTGCCTTTGCGCCAAATCTGCCTGCGGCCAACTACGGCTACGGAAACCTCCTGCGGCATGAAGGAAGCCTGGACGATGCCGCCAAGCATTATCAGATTGCCCTGCGATTTCAGCCTGAATATGTAGATGCCCATCTTAATCTGGGTCTGGTTTTCCTACGTCTCAAAGATTATGACACGGCTATCGCGCAGTTTCGTGAGTGCCTGCGGCTTCAGCCCGACTACGACAAGCCGCATTATAATCTGGGTACGGCGTTCCGCAGGCAGGAGCAGTGGGCCGAAGCCGTCGCCGAATACGAGCTTTACCTGACGGCTAACCCAGCTTTCCCCGAAGCCCATTTTTACGCGGGTTATTGTTATCTTGAACTGGAACAGTGGGAGAAAGCGGAGCAGCACAGCCGCAAAGCAATTCGCCTCAAAACTGATTACGCCGACGCTTACTGCAATCTGGGAGTTGCTTTAGGCAAAATGGGCCGTGGCAAGGCAGCGGTAGAGGCTTACCAAGAGGCCGTTCGGCTAGACCCTAAAGATAGCGAGGCACGCAATAACCTTGCCGTTCGGCTGGAGAATTCCGGCCAAAGGGAGCGTGCGGAGGCAGAATGCCGGGCAATTCTCGCGCTGAAACCGGATGACGTTCGCGCACACTTCAACCTCGGCAACCTCTGCCGCAAACAAAGACGGTTGGGAGAGGCTCAGGCCGAATATGAAGCCGTGCTGAAAGCCAACCCGAACCACTTTACCGCCTGTCTAAACTTGGGTGCGATTTTTGAGGAGCGCGATGCGATAGAATGGGCAATCATTTACGGACAACGGGCCGTGTCTCTCGACCCGGATAGCAGTGCAGCCCACTACAATTTGGGCCGCTATCTTTGTCGGCGGGATGACTGGACAGAGGCCGTTTCTGAACTGCACGAGGCGCTTCGACTTGCTCCTGGCGATGCTGATGTTCACTGTATACTCGGATTAGCACTTGTTGTAGACGAACAATTCAGCACAGGCTTTCGAGAACTGCGGCGAGCGTTCTACCTCAGACCCTGGCATCTTCAAACGTGGCGTGCGGGCAGGTTTGCCATACTTTACTGGTTTCTGTCTTTGGTCCAGAAAAAGCTCTCAGGAGGCCAGTAAGGAGCCGAACGAACACAGGGTATACTTTCGCTTATGGAACAGTTTGATGAAGAATTTGATATTGCCGTCATTGGCGCGGGGTCGGCGGGGCCGAAGGCGGCGCGGACGGCGGCGGCGGGCGGGGCGCGGGTGGTCATCTTTGAAGAGGAGCTGATTGGCGGCGAGTGTCTTTATACGGGCTGCGTGCCGTCTAAAGCCCTCATTCACTCGGCAACCCTGTGGAACCGGATGACACGCGCCGCCGACTTTGGCCTGCCCAATTTTACCGGCGGCCCGGTGGACTTCGGAGCCGTCATGCGGCACGCCCGGCAGACGATAGAAGCCGTCGGCGGGGACCCGCACGCGGACCCGTTTGCCCGCCGGGGCATCAAAACTGTCACCGAGCGGGCGCGGTTTGTGGACGCACACACGCTCGAAACTGCGAAAACGAACACGCGCTTCCGGGCCGCGCAGACCATCCTCTGCACCGGTTCCCTGCCCGCCGTGCCGCCCATTCCGGGCTTGGAGGAAGCGGGCTACGACACCAACCGCACCGTCTTTGACTGGACTTTTCTGCCGCCGCGTGTTATTATTCTCGGAGGCGGGGCCATCGGCTGCGAGCTGGGCCAGGTTTTCCGGCGCTTCGGGGCCGAAGTTACCATCCTGCACAACGGGGCGCGGATACTCGCCCGCGACGATGCCGACGCCGCACAGGTCTTGCAGGATCAGCTTGTCGCCGAAGGCATCCGCATTGTCACCCATGCGAAAGCGCACAAAGTGACCCGGCGCGGGGCCGAAAAAGTGTTCCATATGGAGGATGGCGAAGAGATCGCCGCCGAAGCGATCTTAGTCGCCGCAGGCCGCAAAAGCAATGTTGGCGGGCTGAACCTGGATGCCGCCGGGGTGCAGTGCGACGACGGCGGGCGGCTGCACACGGACAAGCATCTGCGGACCAATGCCCCGAACATCTGGGCGGCGGGGGACATGACCTCGGAGTTCAAGTTCACCCATGTGGCGTCGTATGAAGGCGGCGTCGCCGGAACAAACGCCCTGGCCGCCCTGCGCGGGGAGCCGCCGCCGCTGTCTGCCGACTATCGGGTCATCCCGCGTGTCACCTACACCGACCCGGAAGTGGCAAGCGTCGGCCTCACCCCCGCGCTGGCCCGGCTATCGCATCCCACCGAAGACGTGGAAGTGGCCCGATTCGACTTTGCCGATTTAGACAAAGCCATTATTCTCGGCGACACGCAGGGCTTCGTGCAGATCGTCTCCCTGCCCGACGGGACCATTCTAGGCGGCCAGATTGCCGGGCCACACGCGGGGGCGCTCATCAACGAGCTGTGCCTCGCTATGCATGCCCGCCTGCCGGTCTGGGAGATTGCCCGCACCATGCACGCCTACCCGACCCTGCCCGAAGCCGTCGAAGCCGCCGCCCTGTCCAGCGCCCGCACCGCCCCGCCGTATGCAATCTAGGCGTCTGCGATTTCAAGGAGAATACACTCATGGCAAGCCGCATCACGATCTATGGAAACCCCGCCCAGCCCGATGTCCGCCGCCTGCGCCGCGAGATGAACGTGCTGACTTTGGAATACGCAATGCTCGACCCGCGCAAAGACGACCGCGCCGCCAAGCGCCTCCACGCCGCCCTCGGCGACTCCGTCACCCTGCCGCTCGTCGAAGTCCTGCGGTCCGATGACCAGGGCAGCGTCTTCCTGACCAACCCCGACGAGCCGACCCTGCGCCAGTGCCTGCAATCTGAAAACATCCTGTCCATCACCGCCTACTGGGTGTGAAGCATTTGGTCAGTGTCCGGGTCTAACACAGCCAAAGGAGACTGCCATGTCTATCCCGCGTTCCCTTCGCCCGGTTCTGCTGACCCTTGCCGCCGGATGCGCCCCGCTGACGCTTGCGCTGGCTCTGCCTGGTCAGCCCGCGCCGCCTGCCCCTCCGGCCTCTGCCCTGCAAGTGGCACGTCTTCTAGACAGCATCGCTCAAAGCCGGTTTCAGGACAACAGCTTGGAGGTATTCGGAATGGGGCGCATGATGCTTCCCTCCGATACGCCTAGTGGCAGGCATCCGGCGTTCAACTTTATCGCTCGCAGCCCGGAGGAAACTAGCACCTTGAAGCGGGTGGAGGCGGCGCGGCGCGATTACATGGTAAGCTTTCTGCACTGCGCGACTGTGCCGTATGCCCCCACCTGGCTTTTAGAACAGCCGCATCGCTTTGACAAAGCCTCTCCCCTGCCAACCGGCAGCCTGAATGGACGCGACCCGCTTACTTTGCCTGCCGCGACTTCCGGCAGCTCGCTGACGCCGCTGTACCTGCACTCGTCAACGCTGACCCCGGATTTGCCCGCAGTTGAATCAGTTCAAGAGCGTATACGGCTGGCGGCAACCCGTGCCCTGCCCGCGCTTCGTGCGGGGAAAGAGGTCCAGTCTGCTGGCTCCGGCTGGCTGGTTCTGATGCGCCCCGTGCTGGCCGCGCAGGACTCGTGCCTCGGCTGTCACACCACCGCCAAAAAAGGCGACACGCTCGGCGTCATGGTTTATGCCGTCCGCAGCACACCCGGCAAGCCATAAGTTCTCGGCCTCGCACTCGGGTATAATGCCCCCATGCTTGATACTTTCGTCTGTTTACTAAAAGGGGGCCAGCAATGATTGCCTCCCTGCGCGGCCTTTTGGCCCATGCCGACGCCACGGCGGTCATTCTTGACGTCGGCGGGGTCGGCTACAAGGTCAATGTTCCCGCCAGCATTCACGGCTTCCTGCCCGCGCTTGGCGAGCCGACGTTTCTGCATATCCACTTCCATATGCGGGCCGAAGAGATTTCTCTCTACGGCTTCCGTCAGCCCGACGACCAGAAAGTCTTTGAGCTGCTGCTGTCCGTGACCGGCATCGGCCCCAAAGTCGCCCTGTCTATTCTGTCCGCCCTGGATGCCGAGACGCTGGCCCGCACCGTCGCCGCCGAAGACACACGCGCCCTCGTCCGCATCCCCGGCCTCGGTCTGAAAACCGCCCAGCGGCTTGTGCTGGAACTCAAAGACAAGCTTGCTGCGCTGGCCTTTGAGCGCAAAGTGGACGCCCTGCAAGCCAAAGCCGCCAAGCCCTCGCCCGATGACATCTTTGACGACGTGGTGGACGGCCTCGTCAATTTAGGCTACAACCGCAACGACGCCCGCCGCGCCGCCGACAAGGCACTCAAAGAAATCGACGACAAGACCAACATGGGCGCGGCCCTCCGCGCCTCCCTGAATATCCTCACGGGGTCGGGGGGGAAGGGATAACGGAAGTGGAACCAAAATTTGCTGTTTGTATACACAATGAAGGCTACCCCGTCTCGCTGGAACGGCGCAAACTTTACCGGGTGCTGCCCGATGAAGAAGCCGCGCAAGTGAACGAGTTGCGTGTCATTGACGAGTCTGGCGAAGACTATCTTTTCCCTGCCGTATGGTTCTCTTCCGTGGAACTGCCCCGTGCGGCGGAAGACGCGCTTTTGGTCGCCGCCTGACCGGTGCGGAACTGAACACGGGGCTGAACCCCCCGTGCTTTAAAAAAGCAATTCCCCGCCTTCGCGGGCATAAAATAGGCTGCATTTGTAGAGTCTTCGCCCTTGATGCTTAGGGTAGGGCTGCTGACTATAGGAGCATTCGATGAAACGAGTTTTTGCTGCTTTGTTCGTAGGCTTCGTATTTCTGGGCGGGGGGCGAAGTTTCGCCCTTATCCCTCCCATGCCGACGGACACAGAATCAAAACAGATCATTCAATTCATGCAGGCTGAGAAAAAGGGAGACCATTCGCGGGATGCCGAGATGATTGCTGCTCTCCAACAACGCCCCCTGCCAAATGCCCAGGTTTTGCTGACCGCTGCTCATGCACTGGCCCGGTTTGGGGATATGGATGGTCTGTCCGCGATTGAGACGGCTGCCAACAGCAAGGATGTTTATCCTTATTCAGCTATGAAGCTCAAAGTATACGCCGCCTATTTGCAGGCTGAGAATCTCGCTTTGGAAATGCCCGAAGGACAGGCGAGGGCAAAGGTGAAAGTGGACACCTTCCTTCAGTTGCTGAATCTGACGCCTCAGAAAGTTAATCGTGATGTAGCTGCATATAACAAGGGCCAGCCATATCCTCCCCCTCCTCCCCCGGTTGGATTAGAAGCGATAGGTGAGTTGGCGGAAATGATCTATCATGGCAATTACAAAGACTATGCCAATCTTTCTTCCGTCCAGCAGATTGACTTCCAACAGAGCAGGTATACAAAACTGGTGATGCGCCTTGCCCCTCTGTCACGCAAAGACAGGATTGCAGCGCTGGTCAAGGGCCTTACGGCTGACAAAAACTACGACGCCGATGCGGAGCTGCGTTTGGCGACGGATGAGGGAGTGGCGGCGGGGCAGGAAGCGATTGCCCAGCTTGGGCGCATGGATAAGAACCGGGCAGATTATACGCAGGAGATTTTTCACCAACTGTTTCGGCTGATCATTTACACCAAACCGCCGGAAATAAAGGCTCTCCGGGCATATTACAAAACTGATACTGATGCCAAATTTGACGAGGATGCATTAGCCTACTTGCAGCCCTGATACCGGCAATAGATGCAGGCGTAAGGCGGGCGCGGGGTGGGTAAAACAACAAACACCATGATTTCCCCCGACCCCTTGAAAGACGAGACCTATGGATGATGCGCTGACGCCCCGCGCCCGGCCCCGCGCTGCCGTCTCCGCTGAGGAGAAGGCGCTGATTGAACGCTGCAAGCGTGGCGACATGGGAGCCTTCAATGACCTGGTTCGCAAGTACGAAAAGCAGGTCTACAACTTCGCCTACCGGCTGACCGGCAACTACGATGATGCCAATGATGTCGCGCAGGATGCGTTTGTGCGCGTCTTCAATGCCATTGGCACGTTTCGCGGCGATGCGTCGTTCTCCACCTGGCTGTTTCGGATTACCACGAATGTCTTTTTAGATGAGCGCAAACGGGCGAAAGCCCACCCGCAGACGTCGCTGGACGAGTACATGACCTTGGATGAATCCACGGTCGCCCGGCAGGTGGAAGACCCGTCGCCGTCGCCCGAAGCTGTGCTGGAAGCGGGGGAGCGGGCGCAGATTCTGGCGCGGGCCGTGGGGGATTTGCCTGAATATCAGCGGGCGATGGTGACGCTGTATCACGGGCAGCAGAAGTCGTATGAAGAGATCGCCGAGATCATGGACCTGCCCATCGGAACCGTCAAAAGCCGCCTGAACCGGGCGCGTCTGGCCCTGAAAGAAAAACTGTCCGGCCTCCGGGAACTTTTCAGCTAGTCCGGTCGTCGTAAGGGCGGGCGGGTGTAGGCCGCCACACGTTTTTCATAATTTTTTCACACGCACCGACACGCACAAGGACAGACCCCGATGAAACTGGAACGGGCACAAGAACTCTATTCCGACTACGCTGAAGGCATCCTCAGCCCCGCACTGACGCAGGCGCTGGAGCAGCACTTTGAGGCGGACCCGGCGGCGCAGGACGACTACGCCCGCTTCCGGCGCGTCTATGCCCTGCTGGAACAGCCATTCGCGGAAGAAAAGGAAGTCCCCGCAGGCTTCCGGGCACATATTCTGGAACGCACGGCACGGGAACAGTCGCGCCGCGAAACCGCGCTGACCGGGCGCGGGGCCGGAACGGTCTCCGGGTGGTTCACCACACAGCCGCGCCGCCGCGCTCTGGGCGGGGGGCTGGCCGCACTGGCCGCCGCCGCTGTTCTGGCCGCTGTGGTCCTTCACCCGACCCAGCCAATTCTGCCGGGCCAGAGGCCCAACGCGGCCACTTTGGTGCCCATCGGAACGGCTCCGGCTTCCGGCGTTGACCCGGCGGTCATTCAGAGCGTCAGCTCGCAGGTCGGCGCGGATGGCAACAACTATCGCCTGTTTCATCTGCATCTGCCGCCGAGCGTCCCTGCCGCCACGGTGAATGCGTGGACGGCGACCGGCACGACCACCGACCCGAGCGCCCTTGCGGACGCCACGCCCGCCCTGCAAAGCCAGCATTTGACCAGCCATCAGGGGGTCGAAATCCCGATTGCCCCGCGTGGGGCATCCCCGGCAGGCAGTACGCTGAACCTTCTGGTGCAGTGGACCCCCGACGGGGCCGCTTCGCCCGGCTCGCAGGTGGTCTTCACGCCTTCGGGCGCGGCCAACTCGGCCCTGCCCGCGCCGGCCAATACGCCGTTTTTACAGGCTATGCAGTCTGTCGCCGCGCATTACGGCGTGACGGTGGTGGTGGACGCTGGCACAGTCCCCTCGCAGCCAGTAACGGCAGATTTTGCCAGCACGGACGCGGGCGTTCCGCTGAATGCCCTCGCGCAGTCGGCAGGCTACGCGGTCCAGAAAATCCAGCCCGGCGACACGTTCTACGTGTACCGGGCGAAGTAACCCCTCCCCGTCGCTTCGCGCCGATTGGAACAAATGCGAAGCATACCCTCCCCTGTTAGGGGGAGGGTTAAGAATAAGACTTAAGAACAAAGCCCTCGCTCACTAAGCGAGGGCTTTGTCCGTTTTGGTTCCTATTATCCTCACCCTCCCCCTAACAGGGGAGGGGTCAGCGCGGCACCGGCACGGCGGCCAGCGCCTCTTCAACCAGTTCCACGCCCGACAGCCCGCCGTACTTGGTGCGCGTGTCCAGCATCATCCGGTGGGCCAGCACGGGCGCGGCGAGGGCGTGAATATCATCCGGCAGCACAAAGTCCCGGCCTTCGGCCAGAGCGCGAGCCTGCGCGGCCCGAAACAGCGTCAGCGAGCCGCGTGGGGACACCGCCAGACGGATGCGGGCGTCCGTTCGGGTCCAGTCCACGAGCCGCAGAAGATACTCGGCCAGAGCGCGGTCCATGCGGACAGTCCGCACCTGCGCCTGCAAGGCCAGCACATCCGCACTCGTCACCACCGGCAGAAGCTCCTCAAACGGGTCCCCTTCGGCCTGGTTCAGCAAAATCTCCATCTCGTGCGTCATGTCCGGGTAGCCCAGCGTGATCCGCACGGCAAAGCGGTCGAGCTGCGCTTCCGGCAGCGGGTAGGTTCCGTGGAAATCGGTCGGGTTCTGTGTTGCCACCACAAAAAACGGGCGCGGCAGGTCCCGCCGCAGGCCGTCCACCGACACCTGCCCCTCGCTCATCACTTCCAGCAGCGCGGACTGCGTGCGCGGCGATGTGCGGTTGATCTCGTCGGCCAGCACGACATTGGCAAACACCGGGCCTTCGCGGAACGTAAACGAGCCGTCACCGGGGTTATAAAACGAGCTTCCGGTGATGTCGGCGGGGAGTAAATCAGGCGTAAACTGAATGCGCCGAAATGTGCCGTCGAGCGACCGCGCCAGCGACTTTGCCAGCGTCGTCTTGCCCGTGCCAGGCACGTCTTCGAGCAGCGCGTGCCCGCCGGACAGCAGGGCAATCAAGAGTAAACGAATGGCTTCTGGCTTGCCGCGAATGACGGAGGCCAGATTGGCTTCCATTTTTGCCAGCGTGCGTGTGGCCGTTTCAGTGCCGGGCAGTGTCGTCGGTTCGGTCATGGGTGTTCTTTCCTATCCGTGAAATTGCGGCCTGACGGCTTTTCTTTTTCCAGCCCCCGCAGCCGCCTGTCTAACTCTGCCCGCGTGGCCTCCGACGCCGCCCCGCCGAAGCGGGCGCGGCCAAAGGCGCGGGCGAATGCCTGCCAGTCGGACTGCTCCTCGCCGCGTTCGGCAGACAGCGCCGCCAGATGCACCTCCCAGGGCAGGCCAGGCGGACAGGGGGCGAGGCGGCGGGCCATCAAACGCTCAAAGCGCCGCCCCAGCGCGGCCAGCGCAGGGGCAGGAGGCGTGTAGTGGAACCCCGCCCCGGCACGCTGCCGCGCCCGCCACCAGCGGTACACCTGCGGAACCAAAAGGCCCAGCACCAGCAGGCTGAACACGGCAATCTTCTGGCCCCAGCCCGAGTCCGTTATCCACTGACGCAGGGCGGCCAGCCCGTCCTGTGCCCGCTCCCACAGCCGCTCCCACGCGGGAATGGGCTGCGCCAGCGCATCCGGGCGGCCCCCGCCGGGCGTCGCATCCACCGTGACCCAGCCTGTGCCCGGCACCCAGCTTTCCGCCCAGGCGTGAGCATCGCGCTGACGCACCAGCGTCTGGTCTTTGCCGTCGCCTTCATGGGCAAAGTACCCGGATACGTAGCGCGTGGGCACGCCCAGCACGCGCAGCAGCACCACGGCGGACGAGGCGAAAAACTCGCAGTGGGCGCTTTTTCGCTCCAAAATAAAGTTTGAAATGGGGTCGCCTGTGCCTGCCTCCACCGTCAGGCTATACTGATTATTCCCGTGCAGGAACCGCACCACGGCGTTGATTTTGGCCTGCGGGTCGGTCAGCCCCGCGCCGACGGCTTTCGCTTTCGCAATCACACGCGGGTCGATCTCGCTGGGAACTACCAAGTCCCGCGTTTTCTGCGTGGCCGTCAGCGTGGTGCTGAATGCGCCGTCGCCGGGCGTCACCCTGTAGGTCAGCGGGGCGGTGTCATTGGCCCCCGTTTGAAGAGGGCCATCCGTGGGCCGTGCCCAGTCCAGCGTGTGCCCACCCTCGGCAGTCACCGAAGCGGCATGGAGGGGGACGAACAAAATTGGCACGGTGTCATTGAGACGCTCATACCGGGCGGGCGTCGCACCGGGCGCGGGCTGACCGGGGCCAGGGTGGTAGGCCAAGAACGTGCGCTGTTCCAGCCCCGGCCCCCACGTCCGGCCTGAATAGGTGTCAAAGGTCATCCCGCGCAGGTACGGGTCATCCCCCATATTCTGAACGCGCAGCACCCGCGTCAGCGAGTCCTGCAAGGTAAACGACGACCCCAGCAGCGGCTGCCCGCTCATGCCAACGGACACTGACGTATGCCGCCCCGAAAGCGCCTGCGACCCCAGCGCGTTCAGCGCCCCCCGGTAGATATAAAACCCCGCGTGCCCCGCCCCGCCGAGCGCCACCGCCAGAATAGCCGGGAGCAGGGCGTAGCGCAGGGGAACCGTGCCGCCGACCCGGAAGCCGGGCAGGGACAGCACAAAAAAGAGAAAGAACACCGGGGCCAGATACCAGATAAGATGCGTGTCCGTGTCAAAGGCGCTGCACCCGGCCAGAAACACAAACGCATTCAGGAACACCACAAACGGCGCCCTCGGCCCCGCCGTCGGCTCCCGCCGCCAGAATTGCAGGACGCTCTCTGCCGCCGCCGCCAGCGCGAACGAGTACGCATAGCGCATATCCAGAAACGAGTTGTCGTCTTTAATCGCCGTCGCCAGATACGTCAGCACCGCCAGCCCCACCACGACAATTCGCAGGGTCCATTTGGTCAGCGCCAGGTTCTCAAAGCGCACGCCAAACACATACGACAGCCCCAGCCCCACGGCTAAAACGCCCAGCGACAGGAATGCCCCGCTTGCCAGCGCCAGCGCGGCAAACGCCACCAGCGCCGCCACCGCCGCCGGCCACGGCGGACGCTGATAGGGGACGCGTTCAGCGGATGTTTCGGTGGCAGGTTGTAGTGTGATTGCCATAGCTATCTTTTCCGAAATCCGGCTCCCTCTCCTTGCTGAAGGAGAGGGTTGAGGTGAGGTTGTCCGGTTCTGAAAGCCTGCCACGGGTTGAAACCCGAGGCTGGAAAGTGCCCAGTGTCCAGGGGATACAAGAGTAAGAAGGATACAAGACGAAGAACAAGCCAGCCGCCATTGTCCTGTCCTTACGTCCCCTAGACGGTGGGCTTTTGGCAGCCTCGGGTTTCAACCCGTGGCTTTTTGTGCCGGTCAACCGCCAGCCTTCGGACGAACCGCGAACCGCTCCGCAAGATAGGCCACATCCACGTCAAAGTCTGTAATGGGGTCCTGGTACACAAAGAAGTCTCTGGAAACCCACGAGACCTCACGCCCGACACGCTCTGGCCGGTAACCGACAATCCAGTAGTAGCATCCCTCGGTCTTGTAGCCGACAAAGCCAGAGGGGTCTGCCAGCGCCCGAGCGAGGAAAAAAGGGCGGTCCCGCTGGTGGTTAAGCTCATCGCGTAAGACAACGGTGAATTCTTCAACCGCATCTTCTACGGATAGGTCGTCGAAATCCTTTCGGAAACGCACATCGCGGGCAATCGCAAGGGCAGGGGGGTAGGCCGCTGCCGACTTTAACAGTTTCACCAGGGAGTCCGAAACCGCCCTGACACCGGGCGGCTCAGGCGTCTCCTCATCCCACCGCAGCAAATAAATCGCTTCGCGTGGCTCGCTGCGGGTCAAATCCGCCAGCAGTTCCCGCCTGACTCCTTCCGGCAGGTCAGGCTCATAGTGTTCCTCCTCCAAATTGTAGCGCCACGGTACGAAGCGGTATCCCGAGCGGTAAAAAATCATCCTGTTATATCTCCTCCGCCCCCGCGTCCACCTGCGCCGAAGTCAGCACGGGAATATCGCCGGGAGGCAGGGTGCAGGGGCGGTCGCGGACAATCAGTGCCTTGACGCCGAGGCCCCGCGCCTGCAAGTCTTCCACGAAATCAGCGCGGACGGTGTCCCAGTCGCCGAACACGCAGAAGGCTGTGGTCAGGCGCGGCAAATGCTCGGCCAGCTCTTCGCTCAGGCCGCCGAACTCGTCCGGGTCATCGGCGCTCACCGAGGCGAGTAAATCCAGCACTTCGTCTAAGCCGCCCTCGCGGCCTTCGGTCAGGGGGCGGACAGCGGACCCGGCGGCGACCAAATCAACCTCGTAGCCGGAGCGGGCCGTCCAGTCGGCCAGCGCGGCGGCCAGGGACACGACGCGCTCAAAGGCAGGCGGGGGCGGCAAACCGGGGGCCGGGGCGGGGGCAAAGGTGTCCACAATCAGGGCCGCCCGCAGGGTGTATTCCTCGCGGTACTCGCGCACCACCGTCCGGGACAGCCGCGCCGTGGCCCGCCAGTCGATGCTTCGCACCGGGTCCCCCTCACGGTACTCCCGGTTGCCGATAAACTCCCGCGAGTCGCCCAGATGCGCCGCCCGTGCGATTTCGCCGGGCAGGTAGCGCCGCCCGGTCGGCACGTCCACACGCGCCAGCGGCGTGAACCTCGGATGTACCAGCAGCAGGCGTTCCTCACGGTGGAACTGCTGCGCCACCAAAAGCCCCAGCGGAAACGCCGTCTCTGCCCGAAAGCCGCGCAGGCGAAACGCGCCGCGCTGACGGCAGTGCAAACCAAGCTGCACCCGCGCCGTGGCCCCCCGCGCCAGCGGCGGCAGGCCGACGCCTTCCTCCGGCACGGCATCCACCGGCGGTGGCAAGAGGTCCGGCAGGAGGGTCAGCCCGATCTCGCGCCGCTTGAGCGACTCGACTTCAATCTCCACGGCCAGCGTGTCCCCGGCCCGGACTCGGGAAGCGTGCCGCACCGTCAGCCGCACACGCGGGCGGCGCAAAACTTCGCCGAAGCCTGCCGCCACCCATAGGCCGACGGCGTAGGTGAACGGCACATACCACTGCTGATCCAGCGAGATCGAGCCGAAGGCCATGAACAGCACCGTGGCAAACAAGAAATAGTGGCCGACATGGGTAAACCGCTGCATCCAGACCCGCCAGACCCAGGGAAACAGCAGGCCCTGAAACATGGGGTGATAGCGGACATCTTTGGAAGCCGTGAATGCCGACAGCGGCGGCAGATGCGTGTTCATGGACAGCGCAATCAGCTTGCGATGCCCCGCGCCGGGGAAAGGGTTGGGTTCAAGGGGCTGCGGCTCAAACGCCTCGGCGGCTCGTGTGGCGGGGAACGGGTTTTCGGACACCGGCATTGACATAATATCTCTTAACGGGAATAGTACCCGAAAAGGTTCGCGGGGCAGGATTGCGGCTGAAATGCTTTGCTGTTTTGCTGGGCGATAACTCTTATGAAGAGCAGGCCGAGGGGTTAAAACCCCTCGCTGGAAGGCGAGGACGCCGCGAAGCCAAAGATACCGACAAAAATCGTAAGCCTATCGCCGTTCTCCGACTGGCCGCCCGGCGCGAAGCGCCTCTAGCGAGAGGTTTTAACCCCTCGGTTTGATGTATGAAAGGCAGTGTTATGATTCGTGTATTATTCGTGTGTCTGGGAAATATCTGCCGCTCGCCAATGGCGGAAGCGGTGTTCGCGCATAAAGTGAAGGCGGCGGGGCTGGAAGATAAAATTGAGGTAGACTCGGCGGCGACCGGACACTGGAACCTCGGCAATGCGCCGCACCGGGGCACGCGGGCGGTCTTGGAGCGGGAGGGAATTGACTACACGCACGTCGCCCGGCTGATTCAGCCGCGTGACTTGGAAGCCTTTGATTATATCCTGACGATGGACGACCAGAACCTGGCCGATGTGCGGGCGATGGGACCGGCCCGCGCCGTGATCCGTCCATTTCTGGACTATGCCCCGGACTGCGGCGAAACCGAAGTGCCGGACCCATATTACACGGGCGGCTTTGAGGGCGTCTATGATCTCATTGAAGCGGCGGCGGAGGGCCTGCTGCAAGCCATTCGGCAGGAACACGGTCTGTAAGGGCCTGTCACCGCCGCAGACCATAGCCGATGCCCCGGCGGGTTTCCAGCAGGTCGGCGGACAACGGGGGCATCTTGGCGCGGAGGCGGCGGATATGAATATCCACCGTGCGCTCGCCGCCCTCAAAATCGACGCCCCAGACCATATCCAGCAGGCGGTCGCGGGCGAAGAACTTGCCCCGGTGACGCGACAAAAACCGCAGCAGCTCAAACTCACGCGGGGTCAGCGGCAGCCTCTGCCCGGCGGCGTCGCGGGCGCAGCCGCCCGCCAAATCCAGCCGAACATCGGCGACTGTGAGCGTGTCGCCGCCCGCACCCTGCCGCCGCCGAAACGACAGCAGGGCCAGCCGCGCCAGCGCCTCCGCCGGGGCATAGGGGGGCAGCAGGAAATCGTCGGCGTAAGCAGTCCAATCCGGCAGCGCGAGATGGCGCGGAGTGAAAAGCGCCAGCCGCAGGGGCGGCGGCAGGTCGTCGCCCCAGGCGTTTTGCAGCAGCCGCCCGGCATGACGCAGCGGCAGGCAGTCCGCAGCCAGCGACAGGTCGGCCAGCAGCACGTCGGGGGGCCGTCCGGCAAACGCCTGGCAGAGCCGGTCCAGCGCATCCGGGCCGCCGTCGAGGGCGGTGCGGCGGACGGTGTACCCGGCGGCAGAGAGCGCAGCCGCCAGCGGCGCGGCGGGGCCGCCTTTGTCATGGGGGGCGAGAACGAGGATGTTAAGCATGGCGACGCGGAATGCCTGTTCCAGAGAGCATATTCTGAAAGTGCCGCGTCGCTGCGGGGAAAAGTGAAAAGGGCCGTGAGTAGGTGAACGGTTCTCTGGTATTGTGGCACGGAATACAGGCGAAAGTCAAGCCGCCCAGGCGTCTGCCGGGCCGGTGGCCGAGCCGACCGGGGTTTGGTCTACGCCGATTTCTTCCCCGGCGGGCACGGCGCAGGCGGGCGCGGCGGCCCCTGTCATCACCAGCCGCAGATCGCCGCTTTCGGTGACGCGCACGGGGTAGGTTTGCAGGCCGCACTGCCCCATCAGGGCCTCGCCCGTTTTGAGATCAAACTTCCAGGCGTGGAACGGGCACACCAGCGTTGTGCCGCCGACCAGGCCGTCGGCCAGCGGCCCCTGCCGGTGCGGGCACGCGGCCTGCGTGGCATAGACGCCCTGCCGGGTGTGGAACACGGCGATCTCCGTGCCGCTCACGTCAAAGTTGCGGCCTTCACCAAGCGGGATTTGGGCGAGTGTACCGAGGTTGACTTCGGCGTGGCTGCGAGTGACGGGTTCTGTGACAGGTTCGGGATAGATGAGTATGGGCATGAATTGACCTTTGTGCGGGGCCGGGGGTGTAAAAACCCCCGGCAGGAAGGCGTCCTTCGGACGAGGAACAAAAGAGGCCGACCTGTCCTTGCTAACCCGCCAGCACTGGCAGGATGGAAACGAACTGATTGGCTGTCGCGGGCGTTTCCGCTTCCAGCCACGGGTCCACATAGGCGTCCACGCTGGCCTGCATGGTGGCATCCAGCCGTGCGGCGATGCCTTCGGCGTCGTCGACGACGATGGCTTTAATTTTGTCGAGGCCCACACGCGGAACGAAGCTGTAGGTGCGCTCCAAGTATTTGGCGTTCTCAATATAATACTGCATGAAGCGGCCCATAATCTGAATGACTTCCTCGTGCGAGTCCACCACGCAGAGAATATCGCCCTTGCGGATATGCGCCCCCGCCGCGCCGCCGACATAAATCTCCCAGCGGCCCCCTTCAATCGCCACCGCGCCGACATCTTTAACCATCGCCTCGGAGCAGTTGCGCGGGCAGCCCGCCGTCGCCAGCTTCATCTTGCCGGGGCTTTCGATACCCTGGAACCGTTTTTCAATCTTGATGCCCAGACCCGTGCTGTCGCCGACGCCGTAGCGGCAGAAGTCCGTGCCGACACAGGTTTTGCAGGTGCGGAACGTCTTGCCGTAAGCATGGCCCGAGGGCATTCCGAGGTCTTTCCAGACGCCCGGCAGGTCGTCTTTCTTGATGCCGAGCAGGTCGATGCGCTGCCCGCCCGTAAACTTCACCATCGGCACAGCGTACTTTTTGGCGACCTGCCCGATGGTAATCAAATCGTCCGCCGTCGTGACGCCGCCATAAATGCGCGGGATGACCGAGAACGTCCGGTCCTTCTGGATGTTGGCATGGACGCGGTCATTGATATACCGGGCATCGCGCTCGTCTTTATAGTCCGCGCCCCAGAGGGACTTCAAGAGAGACGCCAGGCCCATTTTAGAAGCGGGGTCTTCCGCGCCGCCCGCCAGCGTGTCAAACACCGACGACACCGAGCGTAGCGATTGGGCACGGATAGCATCTACCAGGTCGTTCTTGGACAGCGGAACGCCGGGAACGTAGTAGTGGATACTGGGGTCTTCCTCCACCTGCCCTTCGGCGGCCCACTCAAAGACTTCCTGCACCAGCTTTTTGCACGACCCGCAGCCCGCCCCGGCGCGGGTGGCGTCCATGACCATCTTGAGCGAGCGGCTGCCGTTTTCCACGCACTTGCGAATCTGGCCTTTGGAGACGCCGTTGCAGTTGCAGATTTGCGCCGAGTCGGGCATTTCCAGCATCGTGGCTTCGGTGGACGGTGCGCCAATATCAAACAGCAGCGACAGCCGCTCTTCGGGCAGGGGGGTGGCCCGGTCAAATGCCTGCATCAGATACGCGACTTTGTTCAGGTCGCCCAGCATCATCGCGCCGATGAGAATGCCGTCCCGGATAATCAGCTTTTTGTACGTCCCGCGCTTCGGCTCGGCGAATGTGACCACTTCATCGCGGTCGTCTTCCGGCTCGGTGACGCCCATCGAGGCCAGCTCGACGCCCATGACTTTGAGCTTCGTAGCAATCTTGGAGCCGTGGTAGGCGGCGCTTAAATTACGGCCTGTAATATGGTCGGCCAGGACCTGCCCCATCTCCCAGAGTGGCGCGACGAGGCCGTAGACCCGCCCCCGGTGCTGGGCGCATTCGCCGACGACATACACATCGGGGTCGTCCACCGACTGCATCTGGTTGTTGGTGACAATCGCCCGCTCCACGGTCAGCCCAGCCGCATGACCGATTTCGGCATTGGGCTTGATGCCCGTCGAGATAACCACCATGTCGCAGTCCAGTGTCGTGCCGTCTTTGAACTCCAAGCCGGTGACGCTGTCTTCGCCCAGCACCCGCGTCGTGGCCTTCAGGGTATGGACATGAATGCCCATCTTTTCCATGATATTTTTTAGAATGCCCCCCGCCTGCGGGTCCAACTGCTGGTTCATCAGGTGGCCGGAAATATGGATGACATGGACTTCGACGCCGTAATTGATCAGCCCCCGCGCCGCCTCTAACCCGAGCAGCCCGCCGCCAATCACCGCCGCCTTGCGGCATTTGGTGGCATAGCCCGCAATTTTATGGCAGTCGTCAAGGGTGCGGAACACAAAGACGCCGTGTTTAGGGTCGCCGTCCGGCGTTTCCAGCCCTTCCATCGGCGGCACAAAGGGGCGCGAGCCGGTGGCAATAATCAGCTTGTCATAGGGGGTCATCTGCCCGTCGTCGCTGTGGATTTCGTGGCGGGCGCGGTCAATGTGCGTCACCCGCGCCGGGGCGTGCAGCTTGACGTCGTTTTCTTTGTACCACTCTAGGGGGTTCAGGAAAATGTCGGCGGCGTCCTGCGTGCCGTTCAGCACATTGGACAGCAAAATGCGGTTATAGTTGCCATACGGCTCATCGCCAAACAGGGTGATCTCAAATTGGTCCCCGCCGCCGCGTGCGAGTATTTCTTCGACGGTGCGTGCCCCGGCCATGCCGTTGCCGATGACGACTAGTTTTTGTTTGTCTGCCATTGAATTATCTGCTGCCTTTCACAAGGAAGAGTCGTTGTGAGTGTCAAGAACAGGCAGCATTGCCGGGGGAGATTCGTCAGTGAGGGGGAAAGCCGTCCGCCGCGTCAATGCGGCAGGGGCGATGAAGTCAGTATACGGCAGAAATGTTTCGGTGATGTTTCCGCGCCCCGCCCACTAACGGCTCTCGGGCTGGCGGTTCTCGGACTGACCGTCCTCGGAGGTTGCGATGAGGCGCAGAGCATCGGCATCCAGGAGTGTCACCCGGCGGCCTCTCACCGCGACCACCCCCGCATCCTTCAGGCCGCCCAGGGTCCGCGAGACGACGTCGCGGACCGAGCCGATCTGACTGCCGATGGCCTCGTTGGTTTCTTCGAGCAGAAACGTCGGCCGCCCGTCGGCAGCGTGCAGCAGGTACGCTGCCAAACGCGCCCGCACCGTGTGCAGCGTCTGAGCCTCGATCATCTGAAGCTGCTGGCGCATACGGATAGCGAGCGCCCGCAGCGCCCGCTCCGCGATCTCTGGATACACGGCCATCATCTCTAAGAACCGCGAGCGGGCGACGATCAAGACTGTAGTTTCTTCCCCTGCGGCCTCCGCGCTGGCCGGATAATTGCCGCCGTCAAAGAGCGGAAGCTCTGCCACGCTCGCCCCCGGCCCTTCCAGCCCCAGCGTCAGCTCCCGGCCCCGGCTGTCGATCTTGTAGACCTTGACCGCGCCCGTGAGTACGACCACCAGCCCCAGGCAGCGGCTGTCTTCCGCGAACAGCATCTCGCCCTTTCGCAGCCGCCGCTCTTGACCCGCCGCCGAGATCGCCGCGACCGCTTCATCAGGCAGGCCCTTGAGGAATAGAACCCGCCGCAGTGCCTCTTTGCGTTCCATACATTGCCCCCAGATCGGATGTCCTATGACAAAAGTCATTGCATGGGCGGTGTCCCACAAGGTAACTTGTTTTCGAAACCCGCCCGGCATAGTATAGCCTGCGGGACATCAGAAATGAAGAAAGCGACCCCCATGTTATCACCCGAGCAGCAGTCTGTTATCCAGGCGACCGTGCCCGCCCTGCGCCAGCACGGCGAGGCCCTCACCGAGGCAATGTACAAAACACTCTTCCGCGACCACCCTGAGCTGCTGTCCGTGTTCAACCCGGCCAACCAGCGCGACGGGGGGCAGGCACGCAGCCTGGCCGCCTCCATCCTCATGTATGCCACCCACATCGACCGCTTGGACTTGGTCGGCGGCATGGTCGAGCAGATCAGCCACAAGCACGGCAGTCTGGAGGTCCGGCCCGAACATTATCCGGTCGTCGGCCAGCACCTGCTCGCTGCCATCCGCACAGTCCTGGCTTCCTCCGCCACCGACGCCGTCCTGGACGCCTGGGCGGCGGCCTACGGCCAGCTCGCGGAGATTATGATCGGGCGCGAGGAGACGCTGCTGGCGGAAGGGGCTGCCCGCCCCGGCGGCTGGCGCGGGTACAGGCCGCTCCTCGTGCGGAGCAAAGTGCGCGAAAGCGAAACAACAGTCTCGTTCACCCTAGCCGACCCCGACGGCCAGCCTCTGCCCCCCTTCCGTGCGGGCCAGTACGTCGGCATCAAGGCGCACGCTCCCGCCGCCCCCCACAGCCAGATTCGCCAATACAGCCTCTGCAACACGCCGACCGAGGGAGTCTACCGCATCGGCGTCAAGCGCGAGGCTGGCGCGGTCCACGCGCCCGCTGGCCTGATCTCGAACTTCCTGCACGACGGCGTCCAGGCTGGGGACCACCTCCTGACTCATATGCCGCTGGGGGAGTTTGTCCTGGACGAGACGAGCGACCGGCCCGTTGTGCTGCTGAGCGGTGGATCGGGAATCACGGCGACGCTGAGTATGCTGCACTCGCTTGCAGGCCGCCCGGAGAGCCGCCCGGTGGTATTCGTCCATGCCGCGTCCGGGCACGCGCACCACGCCTTCGGCGACGAGGTGCGTGCGCTGGCGCGGCAATCCCCGAACATCCGTGTCGCAGTCTTCTATGAGCAGACCGGCGAGGCGGACGTGCGCGGGGTGCATTACGATGAGGTCGGCCGGCTGAGTTTAAGCGCCCTCGCCCCGTACCTTCCGGCGGGTGACGCCGACTACTATTACTGCGGCCCGGTCGGTTTCCTGGGGGCCGTCGGGACGATCCTCGACGGGCAGGGCATCCCGATGCCGCGCCGTCACAGTGAGGCTTTCGCCCCAGACCCCTCGTTCGAGACGAAGATCGCCGCTGCCTGAGAGGGGCCGTCAGGCTTCCGCGTCAGGCTTCCGCGTCAGGCTTCCGCGTCAGGCTTCCGCGTCAGGCTTCCGCGTCAGGCTTCCGCGTCAGGCTTCCGCGTCAGGCTTCCGCGTCAGGCTTCCGCGTCAAACTTCCACCAGCCCAATGTCCAGCACGAGGACGCCGGAGACGCCGTCGGGGGCGGCCACGGTGGCTTCCAGCGTTGTGCCGGACTGCAAATCCTCCACCACGGCCAGCGCGACATGGACATCGCCGCGTGCGCCGATGGGGAACAGGCGCATCGGCGCACCGTCGCGCAGGAGCGTGACATAAATCAGCTCGGCGGACGAGTTGCCTGCCCGGAAGTAAACAAACTGCGTGCGCTTGCCGACGGGGACAGTGTAGGTGAGGTCGCCCGCAATGGGGACGGGGGTGTGCAGGCCCTTCCCCTCAAAGTTGAAAACGCCCTGCAAAAGTTTGGGTTTGGAATACATAGTGTGTGATGGCTCCTTGAAGATGGCAGCGAGGGGTTGAAAAGCCCTCGCTCGGTGAGGCGTCCTTCGGACGGAAGAGCCAGCCGCCATAAGACTTTTTCCGTCGTCCGAAGGACGCCTCTCTCAGCGCGTAGTTTTCAACTACGCGAATGGTGGTGGAATAACCTACGCCGGGTCCATCTCCCGCCCACCGGTGCCGACCAGAACGCGCTCGGTCGGGGCCTCGGCTTTAGCGACGCCGCCCGCGCCCAGCCAGGTGCGCTGCCAGCCCGGTGCAACCAGGCGCAGGACAATCAGGGCCACGGCGGCAATGGCGGTGAAGGCGAAGAAGCCCGACGCATAGGTCCCGGTCGAGTCTTTGAGACTGCCCAGTGCCTGGTTCAGGAAGAAGCCGCCGACGCCGCCCGCCGCGCCGACAATGCCCGTCATCACGCCGATCTCGTAGCGGAACCGCTGCGGGACCATCTGGAAGACCGAGCCGTTGCCCATGCCGAGGCAGGCCATCAAGATGAACAGCAGCACGAACGCCGCCCACATATTCGTAATCAGCAGCCCGACGCCCAGCGCAGACAGCACCACCGCCGAATACAGCACGGTCAGCATCTTGATGCCGCCGAGGCGGTCCGCCAAAGCGCCGCCAATAGGCCGCACCAGCGACCCGGCGACGATAAAGACGGCGGTGGCGAGGCCGACCGTGGCTTTGTTGAAGTCGTACTGGTCCACGAAGAACGTGTTGATAAACGACGACAGGCCGACAAAACCGCCGAAGGTCACGAAGTACAGAATGCAGAACCAGAGCGTGTCGGGCCGGGCGAACGCGGCGACATACGCACTGGTGCTGGCTGGTTTTGGCTGATTGGGGGCGTCTTTCGCCATCACCGCATAAGCCACAAGAGTCAGGCCAACCGGGAGCATCAAGAGGCCAAAGACCGGATGCCAGCCCAGGGCTTTAGCGAGAAACGGCGCAAACAAAGTCGCCAGCACCGTGCCGGAGTTGCCCGCCCCGGCAATACCCATCGCCAGCCCTTGCAGGTGCGGGGGATACCAGCGGGACGCCAGCGGCAAAGCGACGGCAAACGAGGCTCCGGCGACGCCCAGGAAGAACGCGACGAACTCCAGCGCCGTGTAGGACGACGCGAACTGCCAGGCCAGTACCAGCGGCAGCAGGGTCACGCCGAGGCCGAGCAGCCCAATCCGGCGCGAGCCGTAGCGGTCCGCCAGCGCCCCCAGCAGGATGCGCCAGAAGCCAGCGGCTACCAATGGAATGCCCACCAGAAAAAGCTTTTTGCCCGCCGGGTAGCCGTTGGCGAGCGGCTGAAACGTCTTGCCGGAGGCGGTCAGGGCGGCCTGCGGCTTGAGCTGAAAAGCATTTTCGTTCGGGTTGCCGACGGCCCCGGAAGCCAAATCCAGATGAATGAACTTCGAATTCGCGTTGACGGCGGCAATCGTGGCGAGGTTGGCATTGTCTACCACGAACTTCTCGACAGGCTTGTCACTGACTTTGACGTGCGTGGGGTCGCCCGCTTTGATCAAAATGTTGTAGACGTTCTTCGGCTGATCGGCAGGCAGCTTCGGGTTCTGCTTCATGGTCTGCGGGCCTTTGACCAGCAGGGTGTACGGCGCGGCTTTGGTCACCTGCGCGGTCGGGGTCACTTGCAGGTTGACGCCGGTAAGCGCGGGGTCGGTGGCGATAAAGGGCATAAGCGCCCCGAGAATGACCCAGACCATGAACGAGATGTCAAAATACAAAAAGGCGCTGAACAGAGACGGCGCGTGGCCGCTGTCCTTCAGATCACTGAGTTTCATCGGTGTCTCCTCTCAACAAGACAAAGGCAAAAGAACGGGTAGCATGAGGGGAGACGCGGCGGTGCGTCGGCGCGAAATCAAATGTAGGGGCGGGGTCTCCCCGCCCGCGTGCGGTTGCTGCCCGCATATATGAGAGGGCGGGGGGACCCCGCCCCTACGCATCGTCTGGTTCCCCCATTAGTGGGGGCTAGGGGGCAATCTTCTCCACCCGCACGGCGCAGACCTTGAACTCGGGCATCTTGGAAACCGGGTCCAGCGCGGGGTTTGTCAGGTTGTTGGCACAGGCCATGCCCGCCCAGTGGAACGGCACAAACAGCGTGTCGCGGCGGATGCCGGGGGACAGGCGGGCGGGCACGCAGACCTCGCCGCGCCGCGTGGTCAGCCGCACTTGGCCCCCGTCGGCGATGCCAAAACGGGCGGCCAGACTCGGGTGCATCTCGGCAAAGGCTTCCGGGGCCAGTTTATTTAAATCGGCAACGCGGCGGGTCTGCGTGCCGCTCTGGTACTGCGCCATGACCCGGCCTGTGGTCAGGTAAAGCGGGAACTCGTCATCGGGTTCCTCGGCGGCAGGCAGGTGGTGGACGGCATGAAATTTGGCCCGTCCATCATCATGCGCGAACTTTTCCTGAAACAAGCGCGGCGTCCCAGCGTGCGTCTCAGAAGGGCAGGGCCAGAAGACGCCCAACTCGCTGTCGATGCGGGCATAGGTAATGCCTGCATAGTCGGCGACGCCGCCCGCGCTTGCTGTACGAAGCTCGTCAAAGATGACGGACGGCTCTGAAGTCGGGAAAAACTGCCCCGCGCCGAGGCGGGCGGCCAGCGCCGTGACAATTTCGGCATCAGTCCAGACGCCTTCGGGCCGGGGCTTGGCCTGATGGCGGCGGAGGACGCGGCCCTCCAAATTGGTCATTGTGCCGTCTTCCTCGGCCCACTGCGCGATAGGCAGCACGACATCGGCCATTTGGGCCGTCTCGGACAAAAAGATGTCCGAGACGCACAGGAAGTCCAGTGAGCTAAGGCGCTCCTGAACGTGCAGGGCGCGGGGCGCGGACACGGCGACATTGGAAGCCATAACCAGCAGCGCCCGGACGCCGCCGTCCTGCCCCAGCGAGTCCAGCAGCTCATAGGCCGAGCGGCCCGGCCCCGGCAGGCTGTCTTCGGGAACGCCCCAGACCCCCGCCACATAGGCCCGGTGCGCCGGGTTGTCGATTTTGCGGTAGCCCGGCAGTTGGTCCGCCTTCTGCCCGTGTTCGCGCCCGCCCTGCCCATTGCCCTGTCCGGTGATGCAGCCGTAGCCGCAGTGGGGCCTCCCGACTTTGCCGAGTGCCAGCATCAAATTGATGATCGCCAGCGTGTTATTCACGCCCTTCGATTGCTGCCCCGCGCCCCGCGCCGTCAGCGCCATCGCCGTGCCTGCTTCGCCGAGCAGATGCGCGGCTTTGACGATCTGCGCGGTGGGCACTCCCGTGATGCGTTCCACGCGGTCGGGCCAGAATGAATTGATCACGCGCCGGACGCTGTCCCAGCCGGTCGTTCGGGCCGCGATGAAGTCTAAATCTAAGAGGCCATCAGCGGCGGCGACATGAAGCAGGCCATTCGCCAGTGCGGTGTCCGTGCCCGGCGTGAGCTGCAAATGCAGGGTGGCCGACGCGGCAGTGGCGGTCCGGCGCGGGTCGGCGACAATGAGTGCCCCGCCGTTTTCGCGCTGCCGCTCGAAATACTGCATAATCGGCGGCATGGTCTCGGCGGGGTTGCCGCCGACCAGCAGAATGGCGTCTGCACCGGGAATGTCTTCCAGCGGAAACGGCAGGCCCCGGTCTATTCCAAACGCCTTGACGCTCGCCGCGCCTTCGGAGGCCATGCAGAAACGGCCATTGTAGTCAATGTGCGGCGTTCTAAGAGCCACGCGGGCGAACTTGCCCAGCCAGTACGCTTTTTCGTTGGTCAGCCCGCCCCCGCCAAAGATGCCCACGGCGTCGCGTCCGTAGATTGCCTGCGTAGCCTGAATGGCTGCCGTCACGCGGCCTAATGCCTCGTCCCAGGTCGCCGGGCGCAGTTCGCCGCCCTTTGCCGCCCGCACCAGCGGCGTGGTCAGCCGGTCCGGGTGTCCAAGCAGGTCCGTGGCGGTCCAGCCTTTCTGGCACAGCCCCCCCTTGTTGGTCGGAAACTCTTTGCGCGGCTGCACAGAAAGCAGCCCGGCGGCATCTGGCACTAAGTTCATGCCGCATTGCAGGGCGCAGTAGGGGCAGTGGGTGGGTGTCACGTCTAGCCTGCCTCTTCTTCCAGAATACCGACGTCAATGACAATGCTGCCGCTCAGGCCGCGTGCGGCGGCGAAGCCAATTTCAATGCGCGATTTGGCCGTGTGAGTCTCCACAATCGACAGCGGCACATGAAAGTCGGCTTTGGGGCCGACCGGAAAGTAGCGCACCGGCTGGCCGCTGACACACAGGGCCAGGTACACTAAATCATCGGACAGGTTGCCCGCCCGCACATACACGACCTCGGCGGCTTTGCCCGCAGGCACCGTGTAGGTCAGCGAGTCGTGCAGGGGGCCGAGGTCAAAAAAGCCACGTCCCATAAAGGGGAACACGCCCTGCAAAAAGCGCGGCAGGGCCTGGCCGAGCCGCACGCGCCGCTGCTGGCGCGTTTCGGTGGTGATCGTTTCGCTCAAAAAAGTCTCGTCTGGCATACGTGTCTGCTTTCTGTCAAAGGCAGGCAGCATTGCCGGAAAGAGCCACAGGACGGTGTGGTAAAATAGCCGCGTGAGGGAGACAGCGTGAGGAGGAGTGGGCCGCTGCGCCAATGCAGAACTGCCCGACACTTTGCAGGATACCAAAGCCATGTTTCCGCTATGTTTCAGCCCCGGCCCCGGAGAAAGTTTTTTATGACACAGGAGGCGGCCTTGTTTGCAGGCGGCGCAAGCCGCCGCATGGGAACCGACAAAGCGGCGCTGACCGTCGGCGGCGAGACTCTGCTGGCCCGCACGGCCCGCCTCGCCGCAGAAGCCGGGCTGTCGGTGACCGTGGTTGGCCGCGCCCGGCCCGAAGAATGGACACTGGACAGCGTGATGTTCCTGCCCGACGATGTGCCCGGCCTCGGCCCGCTGGGGGCGCTGACGACGGCCCTGCGCCGCATTGACCGTCCCCTGCTGGCGCTGGCCTGTGACCTGCCTCGTCTCGAGGCTGACGCCCTGCGCTGGCTGGCCGTGCAGACGCCCGGCCCGCACGGTCTGGCCGTGCTTCTGCGCGACGCGCCGGAGCCGCTGTTTTCAGTGTATACCCCCGCCTGCCTGCCGCTGGCCGAGGCAAGGCTGGCCGAGGGTCGCCGGTCCCTGCGGGGCCTGATAGAGGCCGGAAACTTTGTCCGTGTGGACGCCCCGGACTGGGCGGCGGCGCGGCTGCGGAATGTCAACACCCCGGAGGACTGGGCGGGGGTGTCTGTTTTGCCTTGACAGTTTGTTTTGTCTTGACAAATGGCCCGGCGTGTGTTACGGTGTCAGGGAACAGGCAGAAGGAGCAAATAGGGAATGCCGGAAGGTATAATCAAGGTTCTTCTGTGAGGGATACTGGATTTTGTTTCTTTGGGCACACTGGCATTGTTTATGCTTGGGAAGCTTTTATCACGCACGCGAATATGTTATCAAGGAATACTCTTACGACTATGAACTCTGCAACGGGCCATGCCCCTCGCCCCCTGATACGTCTGGGGGCCGCTCTTTTGTTTTTGCTGGTTTGCATCGGCAGCCTGAGCCTGCTGCCGTCCGCCCGCGCTCAGACGACCGCCGCGCAGGCGGGCGTCATTGACACCGGCGCGAAGCTGCATGTCACGGTTGCCAATGAAGCGCAGCTCACCGGCGATTACGTGGTGGATGCCCAGGGCGACATCACGATGCTCTACATCAATCAGGTCCATGTGGAGGGCCTGACCCCGGTGCAGGCCGCCGCCGTCATTCGCGGTGCGACGGCCTCGGGCGGCAAGCCCGCCACCGGCCTGTCGCAGTTTTATGTGCGCCCGCAGGTCATTGTCACCATCGCCGATGCGGGCGGCATCAGCGTCACCGTCACCGGTCTTGTCAGCGCCCCCCGCGCCTACACCGTCCGCACCAATGCCCGCCTCGACGATGTGCTTCAGCAGGCGGTTCCGGCGCTGAACGCCGACCTGTCCAAAGTGGAACTCACACGCGGCGACACCAAAACCAAAGAAACCGTGGACTATGGCGCGTATCTGAACAGCAAAGCTGAAACCGGCAACCCGGTCCTGCGGGATGGCGACGTAATCAGCATCGTCAGCCGCGAGGCACAGCCGATTTATGTCACCGTACTGGGGCAGGTCGAAAAGCCGGGCCGCTTCCAAGTCCCCGCCGGGACCACCGCCTACAGCGCCCTTCAGGCTGCCGGTGGCCCAACCGCCGCCGCCAATGTCGCGGGCATCGTGATGAAGCATTTTGGAACCACCACCACCGCGCCCTTTGGCTATGCTCAGGCCGGACAAAACCCGACGGACGCCGCGCTTAACCCGGTGCTGCTCGACGGCGACACGCTGATTGTGCCTGCCGCACCCGTCGCGGCCACCTACACGCTGACCGGGCCGGGCGTCCGCAACCCCGCCGAATATGCCCTGCCCAACGGAGCGCCGATCACCCTCGCCGCCGCCATCGGCAAGGCGGGCGGACTGGCCGACCGGGCCAAGATCAAAGAAGTGGTCATTATCCGCACACAATCCGGCAAAGGCGCTCAGACCATCAAGCTCAATGCCAGCGACCCGACCGTGCAGGGAACCTATCTGGTGCAGCCCGGCGACAACATCAGCATCGAACAGGGCAGCCCGCCCTCCCGCGTGGACCCGTTCCAGATCATCGGCATTGCGATTGCTGTAATCAGCATTCTGAGATAAAGCATTCTGAGATAAAGCATTTTGCGCTAGGCAAAGACGCAAAAGCGCCCCCGCTCTCTTGTGGAGCGGGGGCGCTTTTTATTTCAGCCGCCGCCGGCTCAGGCGGGCAATATCGCGCAGGCGGGTGATCTCGCGGGCCAGATTCAAAGATTCAATGCGGGCCAAATCCCGGCTGTCCAGCGCATTGATCATGTCTTCCGCCAGACGGATGGCCCCGAGGGCCACGCACTCATTTTCATAGTCTACCGTCACATAAAACCGGCCACGCGGGTCCTGGGTCCAGTTCCAGCGCGTTTCGCCGCAGAACGGATCGCCGACACCCCGGCGCACCTGATTCTGGATTTCAATAATCAAATGCTCGAACAAATGGGGGATTTCCGTCGCCCGTGCTTCCCGGTGAAACGGAATGCCCTCGTCGTTGAGACACCGCTGCGCGGCCATGCGCGGCAGCAGCTTGAAAAGAATGCGGGGGATATGAGGCCGGTTCTCGGTCGTGAAGCTGCTGCTTTCGGGCATTTCCACAACCAGACTCACGCGGTCATCCTGCTGAAAAATAATTTCGGTGACTTTCAATGCCGTTTTCCCGCCGCATTTGCCAATTTTCTGGCTGTATCCTCTTGACATCTGCGCCAGCAGAGGATATAATAACGTCTGTAACCGGCTCCCGCCGCATATTCCCTGATAGCTCAATTGGCAGAGCGTTCGGCTGTTAACCGAAATGTTGTAGGTTCGAGTCCTACTCGGGGAGCTTTTACTTTTCCCGCAGCGCGCCGTCCCCCGGCGCGTTTTTTATTTTCTTTTTTATCTTACCCGGTATCCCGCGTTTTTCATTTTAACACAGGGCAAACATCTTGTCTAGCGGCTGCCCCGCTGTGGTTTTGACCGGGTTTAGCCGACAATCAACGCCAGAGATGGTTTCCCGAACGCTTTTGAAACTGAATAAAGTAACGACGGGCCTGCTGCTGGCTCTTGCCGTGGCGGCGGCGGCGGTCCCGGCAAGCCTGCTGGGTGTGGCCCTGCGCGAGAACCATCAGGCGATTGTGCAGTTTGGCGATGTCAACCGCAGCGGCTCCCTGCGTGCCCGCAGCCTTCAGCTTTACGCCCTGGGCAGCCGGGGCGAGGACAGCCGCCCGGATTTTGCCGAAATGGCCGCCGTGCGTCAGAGCCTGCGCGGGCGCTATCCCGAGGAAGTTGCCCGCACCGACGCGGCCTGGGCTGCGCTGGCTGCCGAAAAAGCCCGCACCGGGCGCGTGCGCTGGAACACCGCCGAGGCCATGCGCCGCGCTGCCGACACGCAGACACGCGCTATTGAAGCGCGGGCCGGGCAGGGCAGCGCCATCGCCTCGCACCTGCTGCAAGCCGGGCTGGTCGGCATCCTCGGCTCGCTGGCGGCGATGCTGCTGCTGCTGGGCGGGCTGGCCCGTGCGGAGGCCCGCCGCCGCAGCCTTCAAGCCTCGCTCGAAGACAGTCAGGCGCTCTTTCTGGCGGCCCTGAACTCGATGCGAGACGGGTTTGCCGTGCAGGACCCGGTTGGGGTAGTGCTGATGTGCAACAACGGGGCGGACCGTTTGCTGCATCTTCCGGCGGGGACATTTGCCGGGCGTCCGCTGACCAGCCACGGCTGGCGCTTCTGCCGCGAAGACGGCACGGACTTTCCGCGTGAGCAGCACCCGTCGCGGCTGGCGCTGGCAACAGGGGAAGTTCAGCCAGAAACGGTTGTGGGCGTTCTCCGGGACGATGCGCCGGTGCAGTGGCTGGCAATCTGCGCCGCGCCCCTGCGGCATCCCGGCGAAGAGCAGCCCTACGCTGCCGTGCAGACCTTCGCCGACGTTACAGCCCGCATCGAGGCAGAGGCTGCCGGGCGTCTGGCCGGGGAGCGTCTGCGCCGTCTGCACACGCTGTCCACAGACCGTGATCTGACATTGTCGGACAAGATGGACGCGCTGATGCGTCTGGGCTGTGATTGCCTCTATCTTCCCGCCGGGATGCTGTCGCGTCTCAGCGACGAGCAGTTTGAAGTGTTGTATGCCGTCTCCGGGGAAAACCTGCCCGCCGCCGGGGAGGTCTGCGGAATGAAAGACACCTACTGCGCCCGCGTTCTGGAGGCCGAGCGTCCACTGGCGCAGGAGCATATCGGGGAGACGGACTGGCGCGAGATACCCCTGTATGCCACGCTTGGCCTGGAGTCTTATATTGGCGCTCCGCTCCGGGTCAATGGGTGCATTTACGGAACACTCTGCTTCTACAGCCATGCGCCGCGTGAAATATCGTTCACGGAAGCCGACCTTGATTTTGTGTGCCTGATGGCACAGTGGGCGGAAGGAGAGCTGACCCGCGAGGAGGCCCGCGAACAGATTGAAAGCTACAACATCGTGCTGGAGTTCCAGATGCAGGAGCTGGAAAAAGCCAATGCCGAGCTGGAAGCACTGGCGACTCAGGACGGGCTGACGGGGATTAAAAATCGCCGGGCATTTGGAATGCGGCTGGAAGAAGAAGTCGCACGGGCCACGCGCTACAGTCTGCCGCTGGCCCTGCTGCTGCTGGATGTCGACAATTTCAAGTCTTATAACGACACCTTCGGCCACCCCGCCGGGGACGAAGTTCTCAAAATTGTGGCGCAGATTTTAGAGCAAAATGCGCGTGAGACAGACCTGGCGGCCCGGTACGGCGGGGAAGAGTTCGTGGTGCTTCTGCCGCAGACCGACGCCGCCGGAGCCTGGGTCATTGCCGAGCGTATCCGGCGGGCCGTGGCCGACTACCCCTGGCTGGACCGCACCGTCACTCTCTCGATAGGGGTCGCCCACTTGCTGCCGGTGGTGGACACCGGCAGCGAGTTGATTGCACGGGCCGATCAAGCACTGTACCAATCCAAAGCGGGAGGCCGCAATCGGGTCAGCGCAATGGAGGATATAGACTACCGACGCATGGCCGGTTCGGGCGTGCGGTCCGGGGACATCTGATCGTCGCCGCTCAGCGCCCGCACGGCCAGATACGCCGTCACACCGAAGCCGACTTTGTTGATCACGTCTGCCACCGACGAAGTGATGTTGAACCAGTCCAGGTTGATTCCCCAGCTCAGGTGCGAGGCCGACAGGCCCTCGAAAATGTAAACAATCGGGTACACGCCCCACAGCGTCAGCAGGTAGATGTTCATGCACTTGATGCCATTGCGAATCGGCTCCGGCTGCGACGCGGCCATTTTGTTGCCTTCGGTCAGCAGGATGGCAACGATTGCCAGGTAGCCGATGGTGGAAATCGCACCCCAGATGTAATGCGTGCCGATGCCGCCAGCCACGCCCGGATACCAGTGTCCATTCAGCGTTGTTCCCGAAAGTTCGCCGATAAAGCCGGTGACAATCATAAACAGGTCGGCGATAATCAGCTTCCAGGCAAACGAGGTGCCGCGCACCCGCAGCATCTCCACATACTTGATCAAAAGAAGCGGCGTTGTCACCGTCCAGTCCACATAGCGCACGGCGGTTGGAAATGCCTTGCCGGGGATGGCCTCTGAAGTAATAAAATAGTAAGCAACGGCGGCGACGCCGCAGATCATCGCCGAAGTGACCATCGTGCCCCGGTATTCGGGCAAAATCCGGTCGCGCTGCGCCAGAAAGAAAACAAAAGCCGCGCCGAGAGCCATCATCGCCGCAAAGCAGCTGTAATGGAGGAGAGCCTGTGACAGCGTGAGCTTTGTCGTCAAGTTGTCCAGGCCGAGGGCAAGTGCGTCCATAAGTGGATGCCTTTCTGAATGTGGGATTCGTAACCCAAACCTAGTGTCCACAAATAATTCGCGTCAAACGGGGCAGGCACAAAAATCGTGATGCAAAGATCGCGGCACAAAAAAGGGCGGCAGGAATAATCCTGCCGCCTTCGGTTTTCTTACTGTGCCTCAGCGGCGAACAGGCAGGCCAGAACTGCGCCTAAAGAAACAGCCCCGGCCAGCGCGATGCTCCAGAGCGGCCAGCCATGCTGCGCGGCATAGTTTGCCAGCAGGAAGCTGGCCGCAATGACAGCCCAGCGGGCGGGCACAACTAATTTTTTCTGGTCGGCGTCGGCCTGTACAGCCTGTTTGTGGCCCCGCTCAATGTCAGCCTCGCCCTGGGCGACGACTTTTCTAGAACACTTCATCAAGTGGCGGAACCCGGTGGCGACCCTGCAATTTGGCCGGGCGCTGTCCGCTGTCGTGATTGCCCTGGTGGTTTTCAGTGGCAGGCGCATCGGGCCAAAGAGGACCAGAAAGGGCGAAGCATGGAGGCCCAGGTCCGTGCCCAGCGCGATTTGTTTGCCCGTGCCAGCGAAGAACACGAGATCGTGACACACCCGCCCGAAGAGGAAGCCCTGTGACAGCCCCCCCCGCAGCGGGGGGGGCGGGCGGGCAAGAGATTCAGTGTACGCGGCCCTACGCCCGCGTTGTGGCAATCTCTGCCAGATGCTGCGCTTCAGCGTCCGCGTAGTCATTCAGCGTTTTGCGCCCCGAATCGTCGCCGACCGGATGCGCGGATGCAGCCGCTGAGGCCGCCTCAGCAGGCGCTCCGGTGACCGTGAGGTCGTCGGCCCCGACCAGAATGCTGTAGCGCAGGCTGAACTTCTTTTCGGCGGCGGACAGCTTGTTGCGGGCTTCATCGGACAGCCCTTCCAGCCATTTGGTCCGCATCGCCTCGGTCCCAGTCTGATGCCGCTTGCGGATTTCGTCGGGCAGGCTGTCGGCATCCACGGAGAGGCTGACCGTGCCGTCGGCGTAGTCTTTGGTGACAGTCCCGGTCAGGCCCTTGTAATAGGGATAAAACAGGCCGGATTTGGTGTCGGCGGCTCCGGCCTCGCGGTCGGCGATGCGGACGGGCGTGCCGGAGGCCAGCGGTTCGTCAGCGGTCTTCGTGAGTGTCTTGTCTGTCGTCTTTGCGGCCATGATTTCTCCTTGAATGTTGTCTGTGAGTTTGGCGGGCGGGCGGGCCGGGTAAACGCCTCACTATGGAATACTTGTATTTGTTCGGTGAGCTTTTGCTGATTTTAGCACTGCTCGGTATGATTGGCGTGCTGGTTTGGCTTGTTGTGACGGCGCTTCATGTCAAAAACCAGACGGTCAGCCATGCCAAGCGGCTCAGTCAGCGCCCCACGGTGGCTGTCAAAAATCTCGTGGCGACGGGCAAAGGCATTGCCCAGCAGGAAACGGTGCGCGTCAAGCGCATTGTCGGCAAAGGCAAAGTCACCGTGGCTGCCGTCAAAGGCTCAGCCCTGGAAATCAAAGCCGCTGCCGAAACCATTCACCCGGAAGATTTAAATTCGGCCAAAGAAACCCTCGGCAATGCCGCAAACGTTGCTAGGCTTGCGGTGGGCCTCGCCGCCGGGGCCGCCAAGCAGGAAGCGCGTTAAGGTTTAATTGCCCCCTGAAGCGCCGCCGCCAGTGTGCCGGGTGCGGCGGCGGCTGGATTTTGGTCGTAAATGTTTTGCCCGTCCACTTCTACCCCTAAATCTGTCACGCCTTTCGCCGCCGGGGACCGGTCTTCGGCGGGCACGTCCAAATCGACGAAGACTACGGAGCAGGCCCCGCCGCTTTGCAGGGCAAATGTCCGAACCTCGCCGAGCGCCGCTTTCAGCTTGCTGACATCCACCGCGTCTGTGGCTTCATAAATCCAGCCCACCTGAATGTGATGTTTGGCTGTCGCCGGGTCTCCAACCACTTCCTCAGAGGGCGGATCGTCCGCGCCGGGGGCAGCGCTTGCCGCCGAAGCGGCGGTCTTCTTGGCCGCCGCTTCTGCTTTGTCCGCCTGTGCCTTTTGTGCCTCTTGCGCCGCCTGCTGCTGCTCATCTTCCGTCATCGACGACTTATGCACACCCTGCTTCAAGAAGCCAAAGGCCAGCACTAAAACCACCAGCACGGCCCCCAAAAACCAACGTTTCATATTTTCTTCTCCTCGATCCCCAGAAACGCGCCCATGCGCCCGGTGACACCATCGCGCCGATACGAAAAAAAGTCCCGTTTATTGCGATACGTGTCCTCATCGCAGACAGCGACTGCATTTGCGGGCAGCCCCGCGTGCAGAAGTTGCTGAAAAATCACCGCCCGCAGGTTTAGCGTATACGTCCCGCCAAACTCACTGCGCGGCAAAATCACATTCGCCGCCCGTGCGGCGGGCAGGGTGCGAAACTGATCCGCCACTTCCGGCCCGACTTCATAGCTGTCTGCCCCGATGCTCGGCCCCACAGCAGCCAGGCAGTCGGCGGGCCTCGTGCCAAACTCCCGCGTCATCGCTTCCACCGTCCGCGCCGCGATATTGGCCGCCGTCCCGCGCCAGCCCGCGTGCGCCAGCCCGACGGCTTTCTTCCCCGGATCGTAAAGATAGATTGGCACACAGTCCGCGAACAGCAGCAGCAATAAAAGCCCCGGCGTGTCCGTCACCAGCCCGTCCGCGCCCGGCACCGGAGCGCCCCCTGCCGTCACCCGTGCGACTTCCGCCCCATGCACCTGCGCGGCCAGTGCCACCTGCCCCTCGGAAAACCCCAGGTCCGCCCACAGCCGCTGCCGGTTCGCCTGCACCGCCGCCGCCGCATCGCCGACGTGCCCGCCCAGATTCAGCGACTCATACGGGGCCACGCTCACCCCGCCGTGCCGGGTCGTAAAGCCCTGCACCACACGCGGCAGCCAGGCCATCGTCCGCGCCTGATACAGCGGCAGATCGCCCACCGGTTGTTTGCGCCATCCAGTCATTCGTTCTTAGTTCTCGTTCCTATTGCCCGGCGGCGTGATATTAAAGTTCGGCGGCGGCGGCCAGACGCCTGCGCTGTCTGTCGGGGCATTCGGGGTATCTGGCACACTGAAATTGCGGCTTCTCAAAAAGGCCCGGAACACTTCCGCCAGCGCGGCTTCATTGCGATAGGGCGGGCAACCGCCGGGGTTAAACGAGCCGACCGTGCTAATCAGCCCATGATACTCTTCGCCCTTGACAAAATGGTTCAGCAGAAGCGTATGAATGGCGTTCACCTCCGCCTGTCCGCGAGCACCGCCCATCACAAAATCCATAAGCAGGCTCATCAGCCTGCTGTAATTGGGACTAGGCCGGTGCAGGAAAGCGACATAGAGGCTCACCGGAACCCCAAGCACCAGAAGCAGACAGCCGCAGCCCGTTATTGTAGACATGATAACACTTCAAGACGCGCCATGCCCTAAAGGGCACAGCTACCGGGCGCGGACGCCGCAAACCCCCGCTGCGCGGGGCCAAGATTTTAGAGGCCACGGGTTAAAACCCGAGGCTTGGAAGTGCCCAGTGTCCAGGGGACACAAGAACAGGACAAGCCCGCTGCTATTGTCCAGTTTTACGTGCCCTGCACGGTGGGCTTTTGACAGCCTCGGGTTTTAACCCATGGCCTGCTCTCAGCCGCGTCTTGAACCCCGCTGTAATCTATGGCGGTGTCCTTTTCCACAAGCCACGTCACATATTCATTAATATCCTTACCGTGGAGGGCTGCATTAGTCCGAAGACGCTGCTCTACATCTGGGGGAAATTCTACAACTAAAGTCATGGTTTCTAGTCCGCCAGTTCGTACAGGTCTACGTCTCCGGTGAGGAGCGACTCTTTGGAGGCGGACTCAAAGAGCGTGTCCAGCTTTGCCAGGTACTCGCGGACGGTCATCACGACCGTCGCGTGGGACCAGGTCAGCGGGGACACGGAGATGGGGTCGCCGTTGTACGGGTGGATTTGCTCGGCCAGCACGCCCGACTCCAGCGTGTGCTTGCGGACCCACTCCAAGATGTCCAGAGCGCGGGTGAGGTCATGCGGGGTCTTGGCTTTGGCGATGTACCATTCGGCCAGCCACAGGGTGCAGATAATCCACGGGTTGCCGGGGACGCTGCCGATGTCCTGGCTGATCTGGTGGTAGTAGTCGTTCTCGTAGCGGGCGACGCCGCCGATGTCGGTTTTGCACCACAGGCGGTCTTCAATCTGCTGCATTGTAGAGACCACTTTGGGGTCGTCGGCGGCCAGCATCCCGAACTGGAAGATGCCGTACAGGCTGGCGTCAATGTTGACATCGGCATCCACCAGACCCGTCACCGGGTCCACGGTGACGCGGCGGACGAAGCGGCTGCGCTCGGCGTCCCACAGGTGCGTCAGCGCCGCCTCTTTGAAGCCTGCCTGCGCTTTGCGGAACGAGGCGGCGTGTTCGCCGTCGCCGAAGGTTTCCGCGAAGTTCGCGGCGGCGTTCAGCCCCGCCCACACGGCGGCGACGGTGAACGTATGGATGCCGTGGCGCTCTTCCCAGAGGTCATACGACGGGCCGGGCAGGCCGGTGTGCGGCTCGATGTAGGAGGCCAAAAACTCCCCCGCCCGGCGGATGAGCGGGGCATACAGGCCGCGAATAAACTCGACATCTTTGTACCGGGTGTAATGCTCCCACAACGCCCAGATCACCAGCGCAGTTTCGTCTTCCTGAATGGGCAGCTGCTGCCCGCCCACGCCGTCGGTCCAGGGGTGCCACGACGACCCCAGCGACTTGTCCGGGTTGTACTTGTGCAGCAGGTAGCCTTCGGGCAGAAGAACGTCCTTGCAGAACTCGTAAAACGAGCGCGTCACATCGGGCTGCCCGGCCAAGTCCAGCGCGTAGGCCACCAAAGCGCCGTCACGCGGCCACATATACGAATAGGTGTCGTTGTTGAACGTGAGATAATCCGAGTCGTTGGCGGCGAGGATCGCGCCCCGGTTGTCGATCTGCGTCCGCAGGATCAACAGCGACTGCTTGTAGAGCGTCACCAAAGGGCCGGGCAGGTCGCCGTAGGGGATGTCGTCCTTGTTGACCCACTGGTTCCAGTAAATCCGCGCCCGGTGCTGGAAAAACTCGGGGCCACGCTGGACCACCAGGCTGTTGATGAGCTTGACGGCGGCGTAGTCTTCGCCTGCCGCCAGCCAGTAGTAGACGGTAGCGGTCTTGTGCAGATCGACGTGCGCCCCGATGGTGCTGTCTACCGACCCCTGCGCGACGGCGTTCATGCCCAGCTCGCCGTCCTCGGCATCGCGCCAGGTGCCTTCGGCGCCGTGGGCGCGGGAGACCCCGATGGCGTAGTGCCGGACGCCGAACTCATGCCCGTCGTGGCGCGGGCCGTCGCCTTCCACGGACACATTTGCCAGCATCCACGTTTTGCCCTTGTAGTGGATCATCGCGTGCAGGTTCGGGGCGTAATAGGCGGTGTTGCCTTCCTGCGACTCGTTGAGATTGAAGTCGTGATGCCAGAACAGCCGCACATCACGCGGCCCGTCATGCAGGTTCTCGATCTCCACTTTGCGGACATAGACATCGCGGTCAAAGTCCACGCAGTCCCGGCAGACCAGGCGCAGGCCCAGCCCCCAGTGCGTGAGCGTCACCCGCGTAATCAGCGTTTCGTCCTCGTAGCGCAGGTCCTTGTCCCAGGCGGGTTCGGACACCCACGACATCTGGCCGTCGACCCACACGCCGAAGCGGCACGCCTGCCCGCGTGTGTGGTTGGCCTGTCCGACAAAGGGATAGTAGACATCGCGCAGTGTGTAGCGCGAATCAAAGGTTAAAAGCAAGTTGCCATTGGCAATAGGGATGTCTCGGGGCATAGTAGTTCTAATAGTTCCTGCGCTTATTATACCACGCCCGAAGACCTACCACCTTGTTCCTGCGTCACAGGGTCCTCCCTAAAGGGAAGATCAGGATTTCCGCGTAGGGGCGCGATTTATCGCGCCCTCTTATCGCGCCCTCCTCTCCTGTCCGGCTCTTTCCTAACTTCCGGCCCCCTCTCCTTGCGGAAGGAGAGGGCGGGGGGTGAGGTTTCCTCTCCGCCGCCGCAGGCCAAAACAGGTCCGAAACGCCGCCGCAAAAATAATTGTAAAAAAAGTTTGTCCACCCCTTGACAAACCTCCACGGCTGCTGTATACTCATCTCAGCGCACACTTCTACGGCCATTGATTTACTGCTTGACCGCGCACCAGCATTCGCAAGCCCCGGAATGCTTCTCTGACATTTTTTCTGCCCCCTTCTGACATTTTTTCTGCCCCCTTCTGACATTTTTTCTGCCCCCTTCTGACATTTTTTCTGCCCCCTTCGAGGAGCCGAAACGTTTGCTTTGGTCTCTGTCTGTTCGGTCTCTGTCCGGTTGCTGTCTCGTACTCGCTAAGTTTGACTACTGAGGAACCGCCGACTATGCCTGCTGCTCGTGCCAATACTCTCAAAGCCCTTTATCGCCTCGGCCCGCCGACGCTGATTATTCTGGGCGTCCTGTGGCTGCTGCAAAGTGCCCTTGCCCATACTGCCAGCCACGGCGTCATTATCCAAAACCTGAACTATGACGCGGGCACGGTCAAGGCTGGAAGCATAGTCACAGAGACAGTACGTTTGATAAACCTGTCATCTATTCCTGTGGAGGTAGATGCTCAACCTAGCTGCGGGTGTACAATAGCAACTTCGCCAGTTGATGTGCTGGCTCCGTTGCACAGTGAAATGATTGGTTTAGACATAGACACAGATGGGATGAGGAAAGGAATACATAAAAAAGACGCCTTGTTACAGATGCACGCAGGCGCAACAACTTGGCAGCGGACATCCATTGTCAAATTCGTAGTGCAATAAGTGAGCTGAATCGCTTTAGAGGATAAATCAAATGACAAAAACACGTCTTTCGCATTTTCTTAGTCGGGTCGCCCCGATTTTGCTGGCTTTGGGTTTTTGGCTGGTCGGCAACGCTCTGGTAGGAAATCAAATTGCAAAGGCCCAAGAAGTGGCTGATGGTCACTTTCAACATCCTACTCCGAAGAATATAACTTATTCGTTGAACAACAACTGTGCCAGCTTGGGTAGTTGCACCAGGTTCCGTGAAGAAGTTTGGGGGTGTATAGGAGGCGGCGGCCTTTCTGACAGTTGTGATTCTAGCAAATATCAGTCTGTTTCAGTTTATTACGAGACGACTTCACACTGTATGGACGGGGCAAGTTTCCATAATCAGTGTGACTGGAGCCCTAATTTTATGACTTCGGTAAAACAACCTGACACATGTGAGAAAAGTAGCGTCAAGACCGGCAATGGGTCTTGTACTATGGCCAGCCTACCAGCAAGCGGCAAAAAAACTCCAAAAAAATTACGCATTGCATTCAATACCAAAAAAAAGTGCAGGATGTTCAGCCCATTGGCACTTGAGGTAATCAAAATTGATGTGTGACAAATACAAATTTATTGTCTGGGCAGTTGCTACCGCCATTCTTAGTGCTGTGACTACGGCCAATCCCTGCCGGGCGAATGTATCAGCAGATATTCAATCTGCCTTGCAAGCGCGTGAGTCAAATCTCTCCAAGACAACGTTTGTGTGGCATCTTTCAGCTTCACAGAGTAAGCCTAGTCCTGACCCCAAAGCGGTTGCTCAAGATCAGAAGTCTGTCGCTATGCAGGCTGAAAAGCGGGCAAGACGCATGGGCACGACGGATGAAGACCAAATTCGCCGCTTTGTTCAAAGGGAGACTAATCTTGTGGCAGCCATAGAGGCTGGATATTCTTTCAATTTTACAGACCACCGGCGTTTTGCTAACAATGATAAGGTGACTGAGGTGATTGGACGCAATCAGTTTGCTCCAACCACGGCTTCCGCCTATTACGAACGTTATGACAGTAACTATGGGTTGACTGCGCCAATAGACCTGAAGCAGCCTAGCTCATCTGCTAGGTCTCAAATTTGGGCTAGTACAGATAACAGCACCCAGTTCCCAAATCCATTTCCAGACAGCCTAAATCTCAGACCTGAAGATTTTGTCTTACTTGCCGGTAAGAATCCTATAAAAGTATATGCCGCAGAATGGCAAACCATATCTCGCTCCCAGAAGTCAGTTGTACTACAATCAAAGCAACTTAAGGGTGTTCCTGGTAATTCTACAATTTTAATTGTTCTTGACCCAAAACATGGATATGTTCCTTTGTCCATTCAGTCAGCAGGCAGTACATGGGCGGTTAGATACGATGTGCAGGGTTATCAACTTTATAAGGGAAATTGGTTGCCTCGTCAAGTCGTAGTTGATGGACATATTCTAAACATACATAGTCACAAAGTGTTTGTTTTTGATAGTGCTAGCAATTCATCTCCTAAGCTTAAAAGTCTTCCACATATGTTTGTTGCTGACTATAGGCTAGTCGGGAACAACCCATATGTGGGCCAGATAGACGACGCGCAAAGTGGGCGGGGGCAAAGCATAGTCTCATACACTTGGAAGAGTAAAATTCCAAGCATAAGTGAATTAAGGAAGATAAGTCAGCAACAGTATCCCGGTGAAGGTGAACCCGACCCCAGTCGCTCCACGGCTGTTCCACCGGGTCTGACTACTCCCGCAGCCCGTGCCAGCCTTGTGAACTCCGTTTTGCCGTTTACAGGGGGCTTGGTCTGCATTGCCAGCGGCGTGTGGATGTTCCAGCACCGCCGCACCAAGTAAAACAGCCTGCCAAATAGAACAGCCAGAAAGCCTGTGCTACCTTACCCTCTAGGGGACTTGCCATGCCTGCGTTTTCCTCGCGTCTGCTCTCCCTGCGCTTGCTGCTGACACGCCTGCCCCGCCGCGTTTTCGTGCTGGGCGGGCTTGGCGCGTTCGCGCTTCTCGGTCTTCTGCTTCTCGGTCTTTTGCTGGCAAGCCGCTTTGTGCCCGCTTCCCCCGAAAGCGCCGCCGCGCCTCTTCCCGCCAAATCTTCCCCCGCCGCTGTCCCCGGCCTGCCTGCGCCCGTTTCCACCGACGCCGCCCGCAAGCAGATCAAGTTTGTCACCTGCCTGTGCCGGGACGCCCAGGGGCGGGTGTGGATTGGAACCGAGGACGCCGGGCTGTGGCGGTATGATCCGACCGCGCCGCTGAATGCCGACTACGCGCATTTCGCCGCCGCCGACGGGCCGGGGGACGACACCATTTACGCGCTGGCCTGCGACAAGGCCGGGCGGCTCTGGGCAGGAACGCTCAACCACGGCGTGTCTGTCTTCAACGGAGCGAAGTGGGCTACCTACGCGCCGCCGGACGGGCCGCTCGGCTGCCGGGTCTTTGCGCTGGCCGTGTCCCCGACCACCGGCGGCGTCTGGATGGCGACTGAGGCGGGGCTGGCCCGCTATGAGCAGGGGCAGTGGACGGACTACACGCGGGGCGACGGGCTGCCTTCCGATTCGGCCACATCGCTGGCCTTTGCGGCGAACGGCACGCTGTATGTGGGGACGCAGTGCGACGGCATCGCGGTCGGCTCCCCGCAAGGCGGCTTCCACCGCTGGCGGGTCGTTTCCGGCCCCGCGACGCCCCCAAGCACCCTGCGCGGGCGCGGCCTGCCGTCGGCCATGATCAACTGCCTGCATATCACGCCGGACGGCACGGTCTGGGCAGGCACGACGGCGGGACTGGCTCATAGCGGCGACGCCGGGCGGACGTGGCAGTTTCGGCGCGGCGGCGACTGGAAAGACAAAGCCTTCGGGCGGTTCACCAGCGGCTATGCCGACGTGCCCAAAGTCAACGGTGTGGAAGTGGTGTTCCCGAACAAAGCCGCCTTCGCCGTCCGCGCCGCCGGGGGAGCCGCAGGCCGGTTTCTGGCCGAGCGCGGCTTTCAGGGCGGCTACACCGCGAGTACGGACCACGCCATTGACACCCGCCCTGCGCCCGGCCCCGCGCCGCAGGCGGTGTACCAGAACGAGCGGTACGGCATTTTCACCTTTACCGCCGCGCACCTGAAGCCGAACGCCCGCTGCCATGTGCGCCTGCACTTCACCGAAGTGTTCTTCCATGAGCCGGGCCGCCGCGTCTTTGACGTGCTGATTAACAACCGGCGCGTGCTGGACCACTTTGATATTTACAAGGTCGCCGGGGCGCAGTTTCGGGCCGTCGTGCGAGGCTTCCCGGCCCGCACCGACGCGCAGGGGCGCTTGCAGATCGCGTTCCGGGGAGCCGCGCCGGGCGGGGATGCGGCGGGGCTGGGCGAAGACTATGTGACCTGCCTCGGCGACGACGGCGCAAATCTGCTGGTCGGCCACCGGCAGCAGCCGCCCGAAGCGATCAATCTTAAGAGCGGGTCGCACCAATCGCTGGGGCCAGCGTCTTATGTCAACGCCCTCCTACCGCTGCATCCCGGAATAACGCTGGCGGGAAATTATGGCGACGGCCCGCTGCCGCTTTCGGTCCGGGACGGGCGCGGCCCCGCCGCCTCCATATCTGCTCCGCAGATGGTCGCCGCCCTGCCCGCGCTCGCCGCGCCGCCGACGCTGGCGCAGCTCAACACTTTGCTGGCACAGGTGCGCCGCGTCGCTCCCGACCCCGGCGAGATGCGCCCTCATGTGGTCGCGCTGGCCGACGACTGGCGCACGCAGGGGGACTGGCTGGGCCGCTACGGGCGGTACTGGGCCTGCCTCGCGGCGTTCTTTCACCCCATCCCGCAGGATTATCTTTGGGGCGCAGGCTGGGAGCCGGTGGACTACCGGCTGACAATGGGGCCGACCCACGCACGCGGCGACAGCCTGCGCTACTGGCTGCAATATCGCTACACCGACAACCCGCGTGTGCTGGAAATGCCCGCCGCGTATGTCCATAGTCGCGTTCTGCGCGGTTATACGACCTGGAGCGTCAACCGCCGCGAAACGGAAGTGGACGACCACGGCGAAGACTACCCGCCCGCCATGAACGGACCAAATATCTACGCCACGCTGACTGTCCCTGCTGGCTTGTATTACCTGTCTCTCTACGACTTCAACAAAGACGGCCACGACGGCGAAAACCGCAATCGGGATTACCGCCTCTCCGTCCGCACCCACCCTTCCGGGCCGCTCGAAGACCTCTCCGGGTTCGGGCAGCAACCGGAGCTTGCCCACGGGCGCATTCGGGACTTCTGGGGCGGCGTCTACAAACGCTTTTTGATACGCGGCCCGCTCACCGTGAGCGTCGAAGTCAACCGCAGCGGCTCCCACAACGCCATTCTCCCCGCCGTAATGCTGGATTTGGTAGACGAAACCCCCGCGCCTTATTTTCAGAGTGTCAGCGCGTGGCAGCAGGTCGAGGCAGCGCGGGCAAAAGAGCGGCGAATGCTGACGGCAGGCTGGGCCAAACAGCCCCGCGTTTCCCCCGCCGCTTCCGAGGCCGAAGCCGCCCGGCAACTATTCGCCGCCTTGCAGGAAGTCCGGCTGACCCGTTCCGCGTGGTGGGCCACCGAAGGCCGCCGCGCCTATGCTGCCCTGCTGCGCCGCCGCGCTACGCCCACGCCGGTGCTGTCCGCGTGCCATTATCAGCTAGGTCAGTACGCCGATTGGGAAGCTGACCAGAAGGCCGCGCACCTGACACCGGCGCGGGCCGTGGAAACCGCTCTGCGCTGGGACGGGGTCACAAATTCCTATTCCGGTCTGGGGCAGGAAATTGTCACAGCCTCCATTCAGGCGCGGCCCAAGCAGGAAGCCCGCTTGACGCAGTAGGGGAATGGCGTTATACTAGGGTATGGCACGGACACTGACACGAGATTTAGACAAAAAGACAGACAAAAAGAGCGGGCGGGCGAAGCGGCGGGAGCGGCCTTTTGGCGCGGCGGTCGGTGGGGCAGTGGCGGTGACGCTTGCGGTGGGGCTGCTCATTCTGGGCGTCCAGCTTTTGCTGCCGTCGTCGGCGGTGCATAATATGTACCTGCTGGCCCATTACAATTCCAGCCCGACCCTGCGCGATGACCCCCTGTTTCAGCAGTGGATGGACGCCATCAACCGCGAAGAGGCGCTGTTTGCGACGCCGCTGTGCCTGCTCTGCGGCGGGCTGACACTGGGCTGGCTGGCCCCGACCTATGCCGGGCGCGGGCGCGTCCTGCGGGTCGCAGCACTGTTCGCCTTCCTCGTGGTCGGCGTCTCCCTGGCCTTTGTCTGGCCGACCGCGATTGTGCAGCAGAACCGCCTGAACGAAGCGGGGGGCCATATCGTGCAGGTGGGCATCCCGCCGGAGCTGATGGTGCGGCAGGCGATTTTGACTGTCCTCTGGATTGGTGTCTGCGTGGGCGGTGCCTGGGCCGGGCTGTGGGCGCGGCGGCGCGGCACGGCGAAAGCTCCCGTCTAAGAACCGAGTTCCATTCCCACTACCCGCACAGCATCGGCGTCAATCGTCACGCCCGATGGCGTGTGATGCAGCGTTCCCGACACCATCACCCGGTCGCCTGCAAGGGTGGGGGGAACCAGCGACGGGGCGCGGACGGCAATCGGCGTCTCGCCCGGCCCGTCGGACACGTAAAAGTGGTCGCCCAAAGCATCGGAGCCGCTGGAAACGCGCACCGGCCCCAGTACCACTGGCGTTCCGTCGGCGTTTGCCCCAATCCCCGTCACCCGCGAGACTGCTTTTTCTCCTCCAATGTTCTGCACCACCGTCAGCCGGGCGGTGCGTCCGGGCGTGACACGGGCCAGCAGCCGCTGCCCCGCCGCCGCGACAGTGTACGACCCCGGCGGCAGCCGGGTAAAGGCAAAGACTCCGTTGCCGTCGGCTCGCGCCGTGCGGCGCACCCATCCGTCACTGCGGGTCAGGGTAATCGGCGTGCCGTCCGAAGGTGTCAGGCCCATTCCCGCCAGCAGCGTGCCCAGCACCTGTCCGGTCGTCGGGCTGCTCTTCCAGGGCATCGGCGGCGGGAGGACGTCTGCCCCGAAGACATTCGGCAGGGCGGCAAACAGCGTCGTGTCCCCTTCCACTTCCTGCCCATTTTCCCCACGCGGCGTGTCGTAGCAGTACAGCACCGCCCCCGCCGCCCGGCGTCCTTCGGCGGTGGGCGTGCGCGTGTCCCGGATCATTGCCAGTGACCCTTCCACCGAGTTCAGGTACAGCCCGATGCCGGGGGCGCAGAGCCGTCCGTAGGCATGGTTTTTGGCGAACTTGTCCCACGCCGTCCATCGCGCCGGGCCGTTCGGCTTCCCGAGCGCCACATAGGTCATCGGACAGTTCAGGTCCAGAATGCCCTCTTTCATCCAGTCCCGCCACGACGCAAAGACTTCCGTGTAGGCTGCGCTTTTGGCTTCATAGTCCGCCTCGCTCGTTGGTGCGCCGCCCCAGCAGATGGTCGCCGCGCTGACAATCAGTTTCGGCTTCAGGGCCGTCGCCGTCACGTAGACCCGGCGCACCAGCGCCGTCACCTGCTCGCGCCGCCAGGCTTGCCAGCGCGGGTCATCCCATTTGGGCATTCCCGCCGTGCCATAACGCTTGTTGTAGCGGGCCACAGAAACGGCGTTGTAGCCCCAGTGCCCGGCGGTTTTGCCGTCGCCGCCGTAGCGGATAAAGTCCATGTGAATGCCGTCCACAGCGTAGTGCCGCACGACGTCCATATAGACCCGCACCGTCCACTCGGCGGCTTCCGGGTTGCCGGGATCAATTTTCGTGGCCTCTTTGTCAAAGTCCGCCCCGTTGTCGGAGATCGACAGCCACTCGGGATGCACTTTCGCCAGTGCCCCCGCCGACGGGTTGCCGCCGACGGCGCAGGCATTGATCCAGGCATGGACCTGAATACGCGGGTGCCCCGCCTCGTGCGCGTGCTGACACAGATAGGCCAGCGAGTCAAAATGGTCCGGGTTATCTTTGGCCCACTGCTCATAATGCGTGTCATAGTAGGCATCCGCCCGCTTCCGCATCTGCACAAAGACGGCGTTGCAGTGCATCGCCCGCAGCCGCGCCAGCAGCGTGTCACACTGCGCGGGCGTCTTGAAGCCGTCGTTAAAGCCGTCCACCCAGAACGCCCGCAGCTCAGGCCGCGTGTCGGCATAGACGGGGGAGGGGGCCAGCGCCGGAAGCGCCAGCAGCAGCGCCAGGGCCAGCAGGAGGGGATACACAAACGGGGACCGGGGAGTTCTCATGCCCCTATTATAGCCTATTATTGCGTGTGATGGGGGAGCGTCGGTGTATAATAGCTGTGGAGGCATACACCATGACTATCAGTGCAGAGGAAATCGTGGCGCGGGGCAAGGCGCTTTATGAGCAGCGTTTGCGGGGGCAGTTAGAGGCTGGCAACACCGGTAAAATCCTTGTCATCAATATAGATACAGGGGACTATGAGATGGACAGTGACCGTCTCGTCGCCTCAGACCGAGCTGTTGAGCGGTTTCCGGGTGCTCCGCTGTATGCCATGAAAATTGGTTTCCCCACTTTGGGACGCATCGGGTTCCGGGTCGGAGGACGGACAGCATGATAACAGGCTGGATCAGCGCAGATCGTGAGGCAGTTATCCCTGTAGTGGTTCAGAGTGTGGCGGGCCAAACAACAACGATAGAGGCAGTCATCGACACCGGGTTTACTGATTATTTTACTCTGCCCGCTTCAATGATTGCCGAATTGCAACTGCCCTCTCGGGAGGGCGTTGAGTTCACACTGGCAGACGGAAACTTTGTGATGTTCCAGACCTACACTTTGGTCGTTGTCTGGGATGGGCTGGAAAAAAGTATCCCCGTCTTAGCCACGGAAGGCGGCTCGCTCGTGGGAATGTCGCTTCTGTATGGCTACCGTGTCGTCATGGATGTCATTGATGGTGGCAGCGTCACAGTGGAAAGGCGTATTTAATGCCCACAATCACACTTGTCACCGAAATCCACGCGCCGATTGGGCTGTGCTTTGACCTGTGCCGGGATTTAGAGGTGCATACGCGGACGGTGGCGCACACGCGGGAGCGTCTTGTCGGGGAAAAGACGAGTGGGCTGGCCGAACTAGAAGATGTGCTGACGTTTGAAGCGACGCATTTGGGCGTCCGGCAGCGGCTGTCGTCGCTGATTACGGAACTTGAGCGGCCCCATCTCTTTGCCGATGAGGCGGTGTCCGGGGCGTTCCAAAGCCTGCGGCACGTTCACACGTTTGCCGAAGTGCCGGGCGGGACGCTGATGCGGGACGCGCTGACGTGGACCTCGCCGCTGGGGTTGCTGGGCACGGTAGCCGACCGGCTGTTTCTGACGCGGTATATGCTTGGGTTTCTCGCCATTCGCAACCGCAACCTGAAAGCCATCTGCGAGGTCGAGGCGCAGGTTTAGGCAGGGCCGGGGGCGGGAAAGACGGCGGCAGGAGGGACCGAGCCATGTCCACAAAAACCACCTGGCATCCGCACGACGAACAGGGCAAGCTGAGTACGCAGGAGAAGAACGACCTGCCGGAAAGCGTGTTTGCCTTTCCAAAGCAGCGCAAAGAGCCAATGACTGACGCCACGCACGTTCGCAATGCGCTGGCGCGGTTTGATCAGGTCAAAGACGTGTCCGACACCGACCGGGACCTGGCGTTTGCCAACATCCAGAAGGCGGCGAAGCACTACAAAGTGGAGATGACCGAAACGCGCTGGCAGGAACTGGGAAAAAGTTAATCCGCGCTCAGGCTGTGCAGCAGAGCCGGGATTTCGGCCAGCAGCTCGCGGGCCAGAAAGCCCAGGGGGCCGAGGCGCTCGGCCAGAACTTCCCCGGCGCGGGCGTGCAGAAAGACCCCCCAGACGGTCGCCTGCACCGGGTCCGCGCCCCGTGCGGCGAGGCCCGCAATGATCCCCGCCAGCGTGTCGCCGGAGCCGGAGGTCGCCAGCCCGATAGAGCCGCGCCGGTTGACATAAACCCGCCCATCGGGGGCGGCGATATAGGTTTCGCCGCCCTTCATCGCCACTACCGCCCGGAGCCGCCCGCCGGCTTCGCGGGCGGCGGCTTCGGGGTCGGCTTTGATTTCTTCTTTGGAGCAGCCCAAAATCTGCGCCATTTCGCCCGCGTGCGGGGTCACAATCACATTGCCGCCGAGATCGTGCAGCAGATGCGGGGCATCGCCGAGGCAGGCCAGCGGGGCGGCATCCAGCACCACCGCCGGTCCGTCCACACGCGGCAGGACAGCGTGGAGCAGGGCATTGGTGGCGTCCGGGTCCCTCATGCCCGGCCCGAACAGCACGGCATTGGCGTTGTTGGCATCGCTGACAATCGCGTCGGCGCAGTCCGGGGCCAGCCCGCCGCCGGGTGATTCGGGCAGGGGGACCACCCAGCTTTCGGGAACGGCGATCCCCAGCGGCACGGCGGCGCTCCCGGCAGTGGCAATTTTAAGCTGCCCTGCGCCTGCTCTTAAAGAAGCCAGGGCGGCCAGCAGGATTGCGCCGGGGATTTGGGCCGATCCGCCGACCATATAAATGCGGCCCCGGCCTTCTTTGTCGTCGCCGTTTTCGTGGCGCGGGAGGGGCCAGGAGCGCAGCAGGTTTTCGGTAATCTCGGTTGCTTCGGTGGGTACGGGCACGATTATGTCAGTTCTAATGGGGTGTTGTTGGCTCTAGTGGGGCGCGGCGGGGGCGTCCGGGGCAGTGGTCACTTCTTCGCCTCCTTCTTCCACCGGAGCGACAAAATTAAACTCGCGCAGGGTCAGCGCCCCGTGACGGCCCGCTTCGGGGTCAAAGGCGTAGGAGGTCACCGAGCAGTTGGCGACTTCGGAAGCGCGGTCGATTTCCAAAATCTGCGCTTCGTCCATCCGCTCCAGCAGGTAGCGCAGGCACAAAATGACGACCGAGTGACAGACCAGAAGGACGCGCTCGCCCTGCCCGTCGCGGGTCAGCGTGTCCAGCAGCGAGCGCAGGCGCAGGATGACATCGCACCAGCTTTCGCCGCCGGGCGGGCGGTGATAAAACTTGCCCAGCAGGCGGCGCATCTCGGCCTGTTCCGGGTAGTTGGCCGTGATGCCTGCGTGGGTCAGGCGGTCCAGAATGCCAAACTCCCGCTCCCGCAGCCGCTCGTCGGTCGTCAGTGTTTCTTCGTCGCGCCACAAGTGCGCCGCTGACAGGGCAATCCGGGCAGTCTGCTTGGCGCGGACGTAGGGGGAGGCCAGCACAAGGGTCGGCTGCCCGTCTTCGGGCTGCGCGGCAAACCAGTCGCCGAGCGCCCGCGCCTGCCGCTCGCCCCGCGCTGAGAGGGGCACATCGGCATCGCGCTCGGCAATGTCAATCATCGGCTGCCCGGAAGCTTCGGCCAGGTCGCGGGCGACATTGCCCGCGCTTTCGCCGTGCCGGACCAGCCAGAGCCGCGTGGGCCACTTTTGGATTTCTGTCATCTTTTTTCTTCTAATTTTCTTCTTCTAATTTTCTTCTCTCTGCCGCTGCTTCAAGTTGTTTTCCCACACGCTTGTCCACAGATAAACCCCCGCCGCGCCCGTCAGAAGGCCAAACGACAGCCAGGTGCGCGTCTGCCAGCACGCCACTCCCAGCAGGATCATGGCAATCAGGCTGCCACCGTTCAGCAGGCAGCATAAAAACACCGGGACGCGGTACTTTTTGCCAAACCAGAGCGTGCGCCCGTAGGCCATGAGGCAGGCGAAAACAAAAACAACCCCATACATTGCAAGCAGCAAAGAAGAAGCCATGAGGTTAATCGGTGAAAAGGCGGTTGAGGGCGGAAAGGTCGTAAGGATCGGGGAAGGGCAGAGAGGGCGGGAGAGGATGCGCGGACGTTTGCGGGGCCAGAGCATCAGAACGCTGGGCCATGAGTTCCGAAACGGTTTGGAGCAGAGCGTTATTGGCCTGCACCAGGCTTTGCAGCGAAGAGACTAGCTCCTGCCACTCGCCCGGTGTCAGCGTGATTTGTTCTTCCGTCGCGTGTTCCTCGGTGCGGAAATACTCTGGGTCCATACTCGTATTATACCCGCCGCGCACAAAAACAAGAGTCTCACCACTGAGAAAAGGCTCCGGGGCAGGGATTCGAACCCCGATAAGCAGCTCCAAAAACTGCGGTCCTGCCGTTGAACGACCCCGGAATATACTTTCATTATACCCGACCCCGTGTGTTTGTCAACGCCGGGGTACAATTCGTTAATGAAGTGTTTTAGTATGCCTGCGGCTCTTCTGCTTTTGCCGTGCCTGATGGCACGGGCCGATGCCCCGGCGCGTCTGATGGTCACTCCGCCGGACACGGCCCGCTATGACTTTGGGACGCGGACCTGCGGGGACTCGTCGCCTGTGACGCATATATTCCGGCTCCGCAGCAGCGGCCCGCAAGCGCTGATGGTGACCCGTGTGCCCACTTCCTGCCACTGCACCGAAGCCGCGCCGGAAGGCAGAACAGCCCTGCCGCTGACACTTGCGCCGGGGGCCACCCTGCCGCTCGTGGTGACGGTCGACCTTGACCGCTTTGGGCCGGGGCCGGTCTCCAAAACCGTCTGGGTCTACGTGCGCGGCACGTCGAAGCCCGCGCTGACGCTGGAAGTGACGGGGACGCTGCGGGCGGCAGAAGCGACCCCCTAATTTGGTGCAAGCCGTCATGTTTGCGCGGGCAATCCTTTGTCCGCATCCTGCGCGAACGCCGACGGGGCTGGCTTGGACAGCGGGCCGGTGTAAGCGGCCCCGGAAATCACGAACGTCGTCACAGATTTGGCCGGGAGCGTGGTTTGGAGCGTCTTGCCGGTGAGCGTCACAGAAGAAGGGTGTGCCCAGTCCTCCGTGGGGGAGGTGCGGACCACGGCGGCTCTTTTGCCAAGCTGCGTAAAGCGGGACAGGTCCAGCGACAGGGGGGCGTCGCCATCGCCGCTGTTGGTGACCACCAGCGTCAGCGTTTTCTTTTTTGGGTCCAGCGCGGCCAGCGTGTTCGGGTCGGCTACAGAGAGCAGCAGGCAGCCGGGGCGAACGCAGCGGCTGTATTGGCCCAGGACGTAATACTTCTTGTTGATCCCGTAAGCCGTGTGCGCGAAGCTGTCTTCGGGGTTTGTCAGCAGCCCCCAGCCGCCGCCGTCCACGAACTGCCAGTAGACCCACGCGGTCGGATGCAGGCCGTGGAGGTCGGTCAGGATTTGCCGGGACAGGGACAATCCCGAAGCATCGCCGTCGCCATATTCGGACAGCCACAGGTCTTTGCCCGCGCCGCGCACCTGCCGCCCCAGCCGCTCCCGATTGCCGCCGCCGTAAGAATGGGTGTTGATTTTGGACACCGCCGCCAGCGTCGCCGCGTCGTAGCCGTGGAACGTACTCAGGGACGCACTAATCGAAGTCTCGTCGGAGGCGGTGACCGTTGTGCTTGTCACGCCCGCCCGTTTCAGGGCCGCGCTGGTCGCTTTGATCACGACGTTTTGATGGGGCGGCGTGACGACGCAGCCTTCCTGGCCGTTGAACGGCCCGCCGAACTGCCAGCCGTTGGTCGGCTCGTTCAGCGGCTCTACCACGCGGAACGTCACGCCCCAGTCATCGTGAAAGTGCTTGACAACACCTGCTAAATAATCCCCGAAGGCATCTTCCATGCCCGGCTTCATGTTGTCCGCGCCCTCCACGCCGCCGGTGACACTGCCGCTGACAGTGGCCCACCAGGGCGGGGAGTTGGAAAACGCTTCCAGTTGATCCGCGCCCCGCTGAATGGCGGCTTTCAGAACGTATCTTTGGTTCGCATCCGCCGACCAGTCCCAGACGCCGGGCTGCGGCGAAAAGCCGGGGATTGCCGCCCGGAACGACAAAAACTGTTTGTTTGGCGGCAGATGCGCGGGGTTCTCGCCGCCGCCGATGTTGTAGCGGATGACGTTCAGTCCCAGCCCCTTGACGGGGTCAAACGCCCTGTCCATATATTCGGTACGGACTGGCTCCGGGAAGCCGCCGACGACGTGTGCCCACCAGGCCAGCGACGTGCCCCAGCCCTGCCAGGGCTGGGACTGCACGCTCGGGTCTACCAGAATGCCCCCCGCAGCGAGAGCCTGCGCCTGCGCGGCGCTGGCAGAAGCCAGACTAACAGAAGCCAGACCAAGTGCGGCCAGCAGGCCGACGGCGGCAGTTTGGAGAAGTGTCATGCGCCATTGTATCACGAATTGTGTGCCCTGGAAAGCCTCTTTGCCGCCCCGGAATGCGCCGAATCGTGCCGAAATCGGTTATACTATTACTGTATCTCTGGCAGACTTTTTCTTATGAGCGATAGATTTAGCTTTCTGGAATTTGAAGACGACGCGCCCGCAGACAGCGGAACTGCCCCGGCGGGGCCGATTGCGCGTGACATTGGCATCGAGCGTTCGCCCGATGGGACCGCGCTGGCGGAAGTGCGGCTGGACAGGCCGCGTGACACCGGCAATGACGACGATGACGGCGTGATGACGCTGTCGGCGCGGGCCGGGCGCATCAGCACGCCCGCCGCCGCTGCCCCGACCCGGCTGCGCGTGCTGGAGCTGTTCGGTGGGCGCGGCGCCGGAGCAGACCAGTTTCATTACCCGACCGGGCTGGCCGTGGACCGCAGCGGCGTTTTGTTTGTTGCCGACTCGTACAACCATCGCGTTCAAAGAATTACGCCCAGCGGCGGCGTCGCAGCCATCGGCGGACGCGGCACGGGACGGGCGCAGTTTTTGTCCCCGCAGGGCGTCGCCGTCGATGCCGAAGATTCGTTTTATGTGGTGGAGCAGGGCGGCAACCGCGTTCAAAAGTTTACCCGCGAAGGCGTTCTCACTCTGGTTTTTGGCAGGCCGGGCCGGGCCGAAGGCGAGCTGAACGGGCCGACAGGCATCACGGTCGGGCCGGGCGGCGATATTTTCCTGTGCGACACCGGCAACAGCCGCGTGCAGCGGTTCGACGCCGAAGGGCGCTTTTTGAGTGTGATCGGCGCTCCGGGCCTGTACGGCGCGGGCCTCAGCAGCCCGCAGGCCGTGGCGGGGGACTCCGGCGGCAACCTGTATGCCGCCGACACCGGCCAAAACCGTCTGGTGCGCTTCGACCCCGTGGGCCGGGCGGACCGCTTGATTGGCAGCATTCCCGGCACGCGCCGCCGCACGTCGGACGACTCCCTGCCACTGCCGCTGCATTCCCCGCGTGCGCTGGCGATTGACCCTCTGGGCCTGCTGTATGTGGCCGACGGCGGCGAGCCGGATTCGCTGACGGGCGAAATGCGGGGCCGCGTCCGCTGCCTCCTGCTGTCCAGCGGCGAGGTGCTGGCGACGGTGGAGCGCGTGGGCCGCTCCCTCGGGAGCCTGCTGCGCCCCGGCGGTCTGGCGCTGGCCCCGGTGGCCGCCGCTGACGGCCTCCGGCGCGGCGATTTGTATGTGGCCGACACGCTCAACCACCGCGTCCTGCGCTTCGCATGGGGATAGGACCCCCCAGCCCCCAATAATGGGGGAGCCGGAAGTCAGAAGGGAACAGCCTCTTCTTAATTATCATGTTCCCCCATTATTGGGGGCCAGGGGGTCCTGCTCCGGTACGACTTATGCCTCAATTTCCCATCCATTTTACTGTCGCCGAAGCCCGCGCTGCCCTGCCAGCCCTGCGCCGCCGCCTGATGCGTGTGCAGGAGCTTCTGGCCGAAGCCCGCCGCGCTCAGGAAGCCGAAGGCGCGGCCCCGACCATTGTGCTGCGCGGCAACGGCAAAGGGCCAATCCTCACGGGCGCAGGCCAGTTCCAGGCACAGGCACAGCAGATGGTGCAGGAAATCGCGGGCGAAGGCATTCAAATCAAAGACCTGGAGCGTGGTCTGGTAGACTTCCCGCACTTCCTGAACGCCGACCCCGCCCATGAAGTTTTTCTGTGCTGGCATCTGGGCGAGGACACCATTACCACCTGGCATGAAATCGAGGCGGGCTATGCCGGACGCCGCCCCCTCTAACCTTGTCCCTTCTAACTCGCTGGCCGACGCCATCAAAGCCGAAGCCGCCCGGCTGGGCTTTGCGCTCTGCGGGATCACCGGGGCCGAGCCGCCTCCCCATCACCGCTCCTATCAGCAGTGGCTGGCCGAGGGCCGGGCAGGGGAAATGCTTTACTTGGGCCGTCAGGAGCCAAAGCGGGGGGATTTGTCACTTGTGCTGCCGGGGGCGCGGTCGGTGGTGTGCGTCGCGCTGAACTATTCGCCGGAGGATGGGCCGCCTGCTCCCACAGCCGAGCCGGGCAGCGGAACCGTCGCCCGCTATGCCCGCTTTGATGACTACCATGAAACGTTCTGGGCGCGGCTGGAACGCCTGCTGGCATTTATCCAAAGACAGTCGCCCGGCGCAAGCGGCAAAGTCTACTGCGACACCGGCCCCATCACCGAGCGGGACCTAGCAATGCGGGCGGGGCTGGGCTGGATTGGCAAGCACACCAACCTGATTTCGCGCCGCCTCGGCAACTGGTTCTTTCTGGGCGAGATCATCTTAAACATCCCCCTGCCCGCCGATACGCCCGAAACCACGCACTGCGGGACCTGCACCCGCTGCCTCCCCGCCTGCCCGACGGGGGCGATCACGGCCCCGTACCAACTGGACGCCCGCCGCTGCATTTCCTACCTGACCATTGAGCTGAAAGGCAGCATTCCCGAGGACCTGCGGCCTCTCATCGGCACGCGCATTTACGGCTGCGACGACTGCCTTGCCGCCTGTCCCTGGAACAAGTTCGCGGTGCGCTCCGAAGACCCCGCCGTCGCCCCCCGCGCCGATTTGACCGCCCCTGATTTACTGGACCTGCTGGCCTTAGACGACGACGGCTTCCGGGCCAAATTCAAGAACAGCCCCATCAAGCGCACCAAGCGCCGGGGGCTGCTGCGAAATGTCTGCGTGGCTTTGGGAAATCTGGGCGATCCCCGCGCCCTGCCTGCCCTGCGGCACGCGGCGGAACACGACCCGGAGCCGCTGGTCCGCGAACACGCACAGTGGGCGATTGAGCGCATTCAAACCTGTCCCGGCAAAGATACTGTTATTGACAGACCTGCGCCGTAGTTGAGCAATCCTGGCACGATTTCTGCGATAAGTGGATGATAGAAAACACTTTATTCGTTAGCCATCGCAGAAGGAAAACTCAATGAACTCATCTCTCTTCAACCCATCTCTCTTCGCTTCTCGCTTCGCCCTCGGCCTCGGTGCCGCCGCCCTCCTCAGCCTCGGCGGCCTCCGGCCCGCAGCGGCCCAAACCGTCGGCAATGCCGGGTTTGAAGCCCCGGCAGTTGGCAGCGGCAGCTATGGCGCGTTCGCCTACAACCCCGGCGGGACAGCCTGGACATTCAGCAGCGGTTCGGGTGTCAGCGGCAACGGCTCCGGGTTCACGACAGGCAATCCAAGCGCCCCCGAGGGCGTGCAGGTCGGGTTTGTGCAGATCAATGGAACCATCTCGCAGACCATCGATGGATTTTCGGAGGGTACCTACACGTTCGATTTCCTGTCCGCGCAGCGTGCCACAGGCGACGGCAACCCCGGCCCGGATGCTCAGAACCTTCAGGTGCTTGTGGACAACGCACCCCTGTTCGGTCTAAATGGCCTGACGCCGGTTGGCACGAGCTATCAGCTTTATACGACGAACCCCATCGCTCTGTCTGCGGGCACGCATACGCTGACATTCCAGGGTCTGAATACCGCCGGTCAAGGCGCAGGCAACAACGGCGACAACACGGCGTTTATTGACTCAGTCGGCATCAACAAGGTCGCGCCCGTGCCCGAAGCCTCGTCGGTGATTTCGCTGGGAATGCTGCTGGCGCTGGGCCTCGGCGGCGTCGCCGTCGCCCGCAAGAAAGCCGTCAAGGCATAAGGGGAGTAAGGCCAAGCCGGGCCATATCCGCCGCCGTGTCTACATCGGAAAGCCCTTCGGGGAACGGCACACGCGACTGCGGCCCGGCATAGGACTGAATAACGCGACGCGCCCCCTGCTCGCCGCGCAGGGCCAGAAGTTCGGGAAAGAGGGAGCGGTCGAAGAGGGCCGGGACACCGACCGTGCCGCCGTACTCGCAGGCGACCAGCGCGTGTCCGGTCGTTTGGTAGGCGTCTGCGAGGGAGTTCAAGAGGGCCGGGGTCACCCCCGGCTGATCGCACAGCATCACGAGCGCGGCATCTGCGTTGCCCTGCGCCGCAAGGCCAACTTGGAGCGATCCGGCCATGCCCGTTTCCCAGTCCGGGTTGACGGCGACGGTGACGGGCAGCCCGTCCAGCACGGGCCGGATTGTGTCCGCCGCCGCGCCCAGTACGACCCCCACCGGGCGGCAGGCGGAAGCTAATGCCGTCTGCACGGCTCGCACAATCAGCGTCTCGCCGGACGAATCCTGCAAAAGCTGCTTCGGCGTGCCCAGACGCCGCGAGCCGCCCGCCGCCAATAAGATTACGCCGACAGCAGGCATACGGCCTCTTCGCGGGGACCGGCGGCTAAAGCTATTTCAGGCCGCGCATGAAGCGGGGCGCGGCGCTCCCGCAGAAACCCGCCCGCCCGGCCTGCCTGCGCGGCCTGTATCTCCGCGACGATAGACAGCGCGATTTCTTCCGGGTTGTCCGCGCCTAAATCCAGCCCAATCGGCGCATGAAGGCGGCTTCGCATTTCTTCGGTCACATTCAATCCATCATCAGCAATCTCCGCCAGCAGCCGCTCGGTGCGAACACGCGGCCCAAGCTGCCCGATGTAGCCCGCCGAGGACAACAAAAGTGACTGCAAAACGCGCCGGTCGTCGGGGTAATTGTGCGTCATTACGACGGCTGCCGTGCGCTCGTCCAGCAGCAAGTCTTCGGGCCAGCCGAGACAAACAACGTCGGCGTGCGGAAACCGCTCGGGCCGCGCCCGTTTGCCGCGTGTATCCACGACCGTAACGTGCCAGCCGATCTCTTTTGCCAGCCGCACCAGCGGCAGGGCATCCTGCCCCGCGCCGAAAATAACCAGCGGAACGGGCGGCTGCACGGCTTCCTGGAACACGGTAACGCCTTCAGGCGGCGTCCAGCCTGTCGGCGCGGTGCCAAGCGGCACGGCGGGGTCGGTCGACGCCGTCACCGTAGTAATTGTTTGGGAAACCCGCTCCCGCAGAACCGCCGTCAGCACGTTCAGCGGGCCGGGGCGGCCCGGCGAAACCCGTTCCAATAGCACCTGCACGACGCCGTTGCAGCCGAGGCCAAAGCCCCAAACTACGTCTTCGTCGGCATCGGTCGAGTCATAAGTCACAATGGCCGCGCCGTCCTCGGTGCGCCACCACGCTTTTTGCAGGATGTCGCCTTCCAGGCAGCCACCGCTGACGGACCCGGCCAGCCTGCCTTCCCGCGACAGCAGCATCCGGGCACCGGGCCGCCGGTAGGTGGACCCGCTGACGCCCACCACGGTCGCCAGCAGGGCTTCTCCGCCTTCGGCTCGGACAGCGTCCCAGGCGGCCACGATTTCGGCAAGTTCTTTCATAAATAGCCTGCCTAAATCACCTTGTCCAGCGTCACCGGCAGGTCACGAACACGCTTGCCCGTCGCATGGTAAACGGCGTTGGCAATCGCGGCGACCACACCTGTAATCCCGATTTCGCCGATGCCCTTGACGCCGAGCGGGTTGACGTAAGGGTCGGTTTCTGGCACAAACGTGATGTCAATGTCGGGAATGTCAGCGTTGACGGGAACGTGGTACTCGGCCAAATCGGCGTTCATCACCCGCCCCGTGCGCGTGTCGGTGATCGTCTCCTCTAACAGCGCCATGCCGATGCCGAAGATAATCCCGCCGAGAAGCTGGCTGTTAGCCGTTTTGGCGTTCAGGATGTTCCCAACCCCGTAGGCCGCGACAATCCGGGCCAGACGGATTTCGCCTAAATCCGGGTCCACATGGACTTCGGCGAAGACCGCGCCGAAGGAGTGCATGGCGTACTTGTCTTTTTCATCACCGGGCTTGGACTCCACTTTGGCATCCAGGCTCGGCAGCCCCTGCCGGGTCAGCAGGGCGGTGTAGGTTTCTCCTTTGGTGGGGTCCGCCAGCGAAAACAGCCGCCCGTCTTTGACATCTACCCCGTCCGCCGTCAGCCCGGACAGGGGCGAAGCGGCGTCGGCCACCGCCAGCGCAATCGCTTTGGCACGGACCGCCAGCCCTGCCGCTTTAACGGCAGAGCCGGTGGAGGCCGCCGTCTGCGAGCCGCCCGACACGGGCGTTTGCGGCATCAGCGTGTCCCCCAGTTCAAAGCGCACTTTCTCTGCCGTCAAGCCTAGCGCGTCGGCGGCGGTCTGCGTCATCACCGTGTAGGTTCCCGTGCCCAAATCCTGCGTGCCCGCCTGGGAGTAGCCCGTGCCGTCCTTGAAAATCTGGGCGAACGCCGTGGCCGCCTGCCGGTTGACCGGGTACGTCGCCGTCGCCATGCCGAGGCCGCGCAGCGTGCCGTCGGATGTCGTCATGGAGCGGGGCGCAGGGGTGCGCTCAGCCCAATGGAACTTCTCGGAAGCGACCGTGTAGCAGTCTCGCAGGGATTTGGACGACCAGGGTTTGCCGCTCTCCGGGTCTTTCTCGGCATAGTTTTTGAGGCGCAGGGTCACCGGGTCCATGTTCAGTTCATACGCCAGTTCGTCCATCGCCGACTCAATGCCGAACGTGCCGGGGGCTTCGCCGGGCGCACGCATATAGGTGGGTGTGCCCGCATCCAGCCGCACCAGCCGCTGCATAGTTTCCTGGTTGGGTACTTCGTACAGTATCCGGGTCGCCTGCGCTGCTGTTTCCAGGAACTCGTCAAAGTCCGAAGTCTGCGAAAGACTGTCGTGACGCACAGCGGACAGCGTGCCGTCTTTGGCAGCCCCAAGCTGGATCGTCTGTTCGGTCCGGGACCGATAGCCGACGGGGCCGTACATCTGCCGCCGCGACAGCACCAGCTTGACCGGTCGCCCGGTCATCTTGGCCGCCATCGCGGCCAGCGGGACATGCGACCAGCAGTTGCCTTTGCAGCCAAAGCCGCCGCCCAGAAAGTGCGACACGACGCGGATGTTATCATTGGGGAGACCGAAAATTTTTGCCAGGGACTTGCGCGTGCCAAAGACGCCCTGCGTGGTATCGTAGATGGTCAGTCGGCTGCCTTCCCAGACGGCCAGCGTTGCGTGCGGCTCCATTGGGTTGTGGTTCTCTACCGGTGTCACATAGTCGGCGCTGACTTTGGCAGACGCCGCCGCTAGGCCCCCCTTGAAGTCGCCTCGGTGTGTGTCGGCAGGCTCACCGTAAGCCGGCTGAGGCACAAACGCATTTTTACGCTCCTTGTTAATCTCCGTGCGCGGCGTTTGGGAATTATACTCATACTTGACCAGCGAGGCGGCGTAAGTGGCCCGCTCGAACGTGTCGGCGACAACCACGCCGACCGGCTGGTTTTGATACAGCACGTCTGTATTCTGAAGCAGCGACAGTTTGAGAGCCGTGGGACCCGTTTCAGTGTGGGTTTGGACAGCCTTTTTGGTGGGTGCTGGCTTTGCCTGCACTTGCGCCGCTCCGGCCAGCGGCAGGGCATTGGCGGGCGTAATGACGCGCAGAACGCCCGGCAGCGCCTCGGCCTCAGACGCATCAATACTCGTGATCTTGCCGCGTGCTACGGTACTCATAATCAGGACGGCGTAGACGGCATCGGCGACGGGCATATCGGCGGAATACCGCGCCCCGCCGGTAACTTTGAGCCGTCCATCCACTCGGTTCAGCGGCGGGCCGACTGCCGGGGTAATATCTTTGGTTTGTGTGGTGTCCATAAAGTTTGCTTTCCGTAAGGCTTGCTGATGTCACGCAGAGCGTGTTCGAGGAGTTGAAAACTCCTCGCTAGGTGAGGCGTCCTTCGGACGAAGGAGATACAGATGCAGCCATGCACCTTCACTCTTCCACCCGGAGGGTGCCTCCCCTAGCGAGAGGTTTTCAACTCCTCGGTCTCTGCCCGGTTGAAAGTTCTATGCCATCTTGCTGACGGTGGACAGGCAGCGCACCAGCGTTCGCTGGGCCAGCTCCACTTTAAAATCATTCTCGCCGTGGGGCTTTGCGCCCTTCATGGCAATCTTGGCGGCGTTGCGGAAGTTTTCTTCGGTCGGCGCTTTGCCGACCAGCGACTTTTCGGCGTCAAAGGCCCGCCAGGGCTTGGTTCCAACACCGCCCATCGCAATCCGCGCTTCTTTGATGACGCCGCCGCTCATATCCAGCGCGATAGCCGCCGAAGTCAGCGCGAACGCATACGAAGCGCGGTCCCGGACCTTCAAATAGTGCGAGCGGGCCGAGTAGGGCAGGGCGGGCAGGTCCACGGCGGTGATGATTTCGCCCGGCTCCAGCACGTTTTCGCGCTCCGGGTGGTCGCCCGGCTCCAAATGGAAGTCCTGGAACGCAATCCGCCGCTCGCCTTTGGGGCTATTGGTCACCACGGCTGCGCCGAACGCCGCCAGTGCCACGGCCATGTCCGAAGGGTGGGACGCGATGCACTTGCCGCTCGTGCCCAGCACAGCTAAAATCCGGTTGTGGCCGTCAATGGCCGGGCAGCCCGAGCCGGGGTCGCGCTTGTTGCAGGCCGAGGCGGTGTCCCGGAAGTAGTAGCAGCGGGTGCGCTGCAAAATGTTCCCGCCGGTGGTCGCCATGTTGCGAAGCTGCGTGGAGGCCCCCGACAAAATGGCCTGTGACAGCGCCGGGTAGCCTTTGGCAATCAGCGGGTCATGCGCCATGTCCGTGTTGGTGACTAAAGCCCCGACCCGCACGCCGCCATCCGGCAGGGCCTCGATTTTGGTCAGCGCCAGTGGGGACACGTCGATTAAGCGGGACGGCATTTCGACGTCCAGCTTGATCAAATCCACCAGCGACGTGCCGCCCGCCAGAAAGCGGGTGGGGTTGTTCAGCGCCCCAACGCCCCCGCCCGCGACTGCCCCGCTGCCGGTGGCGGCGGGCTGCTCAGAGACCGCTGTATATTCAAACGGATGCATTGCTGTTTCCTTTCCGGGCGTCCTGCACGGCGGCGACGATGCCGTTGTAGGCCCCGCACCGGCATAAATTACCGCTCATCGCCTCGCGCACATCGCTGTCTTCCGGCCCGACCGGCTCGGTCAGGAGAGCCGACGCGCTCATAATCTGCCCCGAGGTGCAAAAGCCGCACTGGAAGCCGTCATGCTGAATAAACGCCGCCTGCACCGGGGTCAGGGTGCCGTCCGGGGCCGCCAGACCCTCGACTGTCGTAATCTTTTTGCCCTGATAGGCCACGGCCAGCGCCAAGCACGAGTTAATCCGCTTGCCGTCCGCGTGCATCGTGCAGGCCCCGCACTGCCCGTGGTCGCAGCCCTTTTTGGAGCCGGTCAGGCCGACGCGCTCCCGCACGGCATCCAGCAGGGACACACGCGGCTCAATTTGGAGCGCGTAGTCCGTGCCGTTGACATTCAGCGTCACCGGCATCGTGCCCGCTGACACCGGCGCGTGCAGGGTATTCGTGCCCGCCGGGGCGGCATACTGCGTGGTATCGGCGGCACGGGCCGGGGAGCCGGGCAGCGACAGCACCAGGGCCGCGCCGAGGGCGGCGGCTAAAAAGTCGCGCCGGGACAGGCCCGTGTTCGTTTTCGCCGTTTGCGGGGCCAGCGCCGACAGCCCGCTCAGCAGGTCTTCAGCGCGAAGGGGCTGCCCCGGTGCGGCGACCGAGCGCCAGCGGATGACGCCCTCGCCGTCCAGCAGAAACAGCGCCTGCCGCCCGGCGACGCCGTAGGCCTGCGCCGCCGTGCTATTGGCATCCGTGTCCGATACCAGGGGAAATGCCAGCGGGCCGTCGGCAAACGCCGCCTGACACCACAGACCGTCGCGGGTCAGGCCCAGAAGCTCGCCGCCGAAGCCCGCGCCCGCCAGCAGGCGGCGAGTGTGCGCCAGGCTCTCCGCCCGGCTGGGGTCCCAGTCCTGCGGGGAAAACGCCAGCACGACCGGCTGCCCGCGCAGGCTGGACAGCCGGGCCGGGGAAAGGGCGGAAGCTTGTGGCAATGGAAAATCCGGGGCAAGCGTGCCGGAAAGAAGTGCGTCCATAAAAGGTGCCTTTCAGGAGAGGTAGCGGGTCGGAGTAAAACAAACACAGTATACCCTATCAACATCTTATGAAACACCTGTTGATTTTGTGGCGGTGTAACTCCACGCCCGCCGGGGTATGATGCCCTACCATGCCAGTTTACCACTCTTCTGACCCCCCCCCCGGTACTTCTTCCGAAAGCCGTCTCCTGCCGCCGCGTGAGGCGGTCCGCACCGGGTTTTATTTCGCGCTCGGCGTCCTGCTGCTCCTTGTCGCCGCGTTTGTCGTGCGCCGGTTTGGCGAAGCGGCGCTGGGGGTGATCACGCCCTTTGTCATCGGGCTGGTGCTGGCGCTGCTGCTGGACCCGCTGGCGGACTTTCTGGTCAAGCGCGGTCTGGGGCGCACCCCGGCGGCGGGGCTGATTTTTGCCCTGTTTCTTTTGATTATCTTTGGCATCGGCTGGCTGACTATCCCGCCGCTGATCACTCAGGCCGCCTCGCTGGCGCAGAACGGGCCAACCTACATCTCCGGCTTGCAGGACTCGGCGCAGATGTTTCTGGAAACGCATCAAAAAATTGGGCCGTTCACGCTGCCGACCAAGCTGGACCCGATCACGCAGGATGTGACAAACCGGGTTTCCGGGCTGGTGCGTCAGGGCGGCGGGCAGATTGTGAGTGTTCTCGTGGGGTCGGCGACATTTCTGGTGGATTTGGTGCTGACGCTGATTCTGGCGTTTTATTTTCTGGTGGACATTGACCGGCTCAAAGCGCGTCTGCTGTTTTTGGCCCCCGAAAAGTCGCGCAAGATGATGACGCAGATTGGCAATGATGTGGGCGGGGTATTCTCGGACTACCTGCGCGGGCTTTTAATTGTGTGCGGCCTGTACGGCCTCTTCACCATCGCCCTGCTGTATGGCCTCGGCGTGGTGCATCATTCCCTGTGGCAGTATGCGTTGCTGGTCGGCGCGGCGGCGGGAGTGCTGTATGCCGTGCCCTATATCGGGGCGATCTCCACGGCGCTGATTACCTTCATTGTGGCCTTCGCGGCGGCGACCGGGGACCATGCCAGCGGGCTGGTCTTTGGGGCGATTGCGCTGGGGGCGACGCTGCTCTTAAACCAGGTGTTTGACAATGTGGTGACCCCGCGTGTCGTCGGCGGCGGGGTCGGGCTAAGCCCGATTACATCCCTGTTTGCACTGGTCATTGGCGGGGCGCTGTTTGGGCTGCCGGGCCTGTTGCTGTCCGTTCCGCTGGCAGGAAGCATTCAGGTGGTGCTGTTTCGCCTGTTTCCGCGCCTGACCGAGCCGACCCCCCGGCCCTTTTTGGAAGCCCAGGGCGTGCCGCCCGACGAGCGCGAAGGCCCCAAAGTGATGGCGGGCGACAAGTCCGTCACGGCAGAAAACAAACGGGCCGAAAAAGAGGAGGCCGACAACACCTAAAAAAGCCCCCACTCTTTGGTGAGTGGGGGCTTCCTGCTGACTGTTTCAGAGGGTGCTGCTCACACCGAGGGCAGTCCATCCGCTGTAAGGGCCAAAGCTGAACTGGCTGAACAAGCCGCTGCTGTTGTCCAAATCCCACAGACTCATCGTTCCATCTGTTTTATTCCACAGCAGGCTGGTTCGCCCATCCGTGCCGTCGGCAATGGCTTTTGCAGACCATCCGGTGTACGGCCCAAACGTATTCTGGGTGAAGCTGCCAAATTCATCCGCCTGCTGATTCCAAACTGACGCCCGCCCATCACTGCTGTTCCACAAAATGTGGGTCGTGTTGTCCGCACTGACACTCAGCGCATTTGCGCTCCATCCCGTATAAGGACCGTAGCTGCTGGACGCAAATGTGCCTGCCGCGCTGTTCAAACCCCACAAAGACATTGTTTGATCTGTTTTGGTCCATAGCAGGCGGGTCAGCAAACCAGAGCCGTCGGCAAGAGAACCTGTGCCGTCTGCGATAGCTTTTGCGCTCCATCCGGGGTAGGGGCCGTAATTGTGGAAGGTAAAGCTGCCGTCTACGGTCTGGTAGTTCCAGACGGAAGCCGCTCCGTCCGTGCTGTTCCACAGCAGGTGGGTTGTGTTGTCTGCGGCAACGCTCAAGCTGGTAGCGGTCCAGCCAGGGTACGGGCCGAACTCATGGTGTGTGTACTCGCCGCTGCCGTTGTCAAGGCTCCAGATCGAAGCCTGCCCGTCTGCGTTGTTCCACAGCAGGCGTGTCTGCCCATCTGCGCTGCTGTCAGGGTTATCGGCAACGGCTTTCACCGTCCAGCCCGGATATGGCCCGTAATTATTGAAGCCGAAGCTGCCAGCATCGCGGCTGTAGTTCCAGACTGAAATCGCGCCATTTGTATTGCTCCACAGCACATGGGCCGTGGCGTTCAGGGCCGCCGCCAGCTTCGCATTGCCGAAGGCGATAAATGAGGTGAGACTGTTGCTGGAGTCGAACTGGATCAGCGGGCTGAAACTGGAAAGAGTCGCGTCAGTTTGCAGGATAGTGCTGCTTGTAACCCCAACATCAATCAGTATGCGACCGCTGACAGGATCAATCTTAATATCTTCTGTGTAACCGCCTTGTCCATGTGAGGCGCTTTGCAGCAAAACGCCATTGGCGTCTAAATGGTAGACGTAATTATATAGCTCAATCGCGTAAATCGTGCCTGAGGTATCCACTGCCAGGTTACGCAGGTCCGTACTTTCGCTGCCATGCGCCGATGGCACTTGCAGCGGAACCGTCCGCAGAAGCTGAAGATTGGCTGGATTGTAAATGTCCACAGAATAGCTGCCGCCTGTGTTGTAGAGCACATACAGCTTGCCGTCGCCCCCGACTGCTAGATTGACGTATTGCCGGTAGTCCGTCACTGCCCAGAACCTCTGAACGCTCCCATCTGGGCTGAAACGCAAAAGGGTGGCGGGATTATCACTGAGCGCGAAGGTATACCCCTGCGTCACCCCGAGACTGCCGCTGCTGACGTTGTTGTAAATCAGCCACGGGGATGCAGCCCTTGAGGTAAATGTGCGCGTGCCGGGATGATAGGTGGTTAGTTGCGGGCTGAACGTGCCGTTAAACCCGACAATTTGCCCGGCGTCCGTCACTGCGATGCCACGCAGGTACTCCGTTCCATTGGGAGCAGAACTTCCAGTATTTGCAGGAACCTGAAGCGTGCGGACATAGTCACCGCTCGGCGTGTATTCTGTGATTGTGCCTTTTCCGCCGGAAAATCCTTGTGACACAAAAATATCATCCGCTCCCGAAATCAGATTGGGCATTGGAGCTGTTTGGCTCGGCAGCGGCAGCAGAAGTATTCCGAGGAGGGCGCTGCCAGTCAAAAAAGGCGCAGAAAAAAAACGAGGCATGGGAATTAAGCTTCCTTTTAATGAGCATATACGGGCTGAATGCCGCCAGAAATTATAGCACAAAAACCCCCGCTCTTCCATGAGCGGGGGGCTGAGATTTTCGAGCCTGTCTTTAGCTTACGGCGCGGCGGCCAGTCCCTGCAAGTGCCAGTCCGTGTAAGAGCCGTATACCCCGAACTGATACCCGGTGCCGGACAGGTCCCACAAAGACGCCGTGCCGTCGGGCTGCGTCCAGCCGACGTGCAGTGTGCTGTCTGCACCCACGGCCAGGCTGCCCGCCGTCCAATCCGTGAACGGCCCAAAGTCGGCAAAGACGAATGCTCCGCTGTCCTGCAACGCCCACAAAGACAGCACCCCGTCACCCGCGTGGGTCCACGAAATGAAGTTTGTGCCCGTGGAAGAGGTCGCCAGCGCACCGGGCGTCCAGCCGGGGTACGCGCCGTACTCGGCATGCGTGTAGCCGCCAGCGGCGTCCATGACCCAGAAGGACATCTGGCCGTCGGTCTTGGTCCAGACGATGCGGACCGTGTTGTCATGGGCGACCGACATCAGGCGGGCCGTCCAGCCCGCGTAGGGGCCGTACTCGGCATGGTCGTAGGTTCCGCCCGCGTGCAGCTTCCAGAGCGAGAGCATTCCGTCGGTGCGTGTCCAAAGGACGCGCAGGACGCCGTCGGGTCCGGCAGCGATGCTGTGTGCGGTCCAGCCATTGAAGGGGCCATACGACAGCGCCGTGCTGGCATTGTGCTGGCGGGTCAGGCTGGCGATCATGGCATCGTCGAACTGCACCGCGCCGTTGGCGTTGGTGAGCAGAACATGGACGTGCCCGTCGGGCGTGTCCGCCACCGCCTGCGCCGTGTACCCAGGGACGGCATCAAAGTCATGGGGAGCAAACGCGCCGCCGCTGGCAACATTCCAGACGGAGAAGCCGCCGTCGGATTTGCTCCACAGGGCCTGGTAACCGCTGACCACCGGGGGCGTGACCGAAGCGGCAGCGACGCTGACATTGACCGTGCTGGTGACATTGCCCGTCAGCGCATTGACATAAGTGGCCGTGATATTGATGGGGCCTGCGCCGACGCCGGTGGCAAGGCCGCTGGCGTCAACCGTGGCTTTGGCGGGGTCATCGGTCGTCCACTGCACCTGGCCGGTGACATCGGCGGTGGTTCCATCCGAGTAGGTGGCCGTGGCCGTGAGCTGGTCGGTCGCGCCGACGGTCAAAATCGAGGCAAAGGTGATCGCAATCGAGGTCAGTGTGGCAGGAGCCGTTCCTACTTCATAAGCGCCCATGCTGGGCGGGTTGGGGCGGCTCGTTCCGTCTAGGTCCGTAGCCGGTGCGCCGGTGCTGGTTCCAGCACCGAGGATTGGTGAAGTGGGCTGAAGATGGAAGTCTGTGGTGCTGACAAACTTGGGGTCAAGCCCGGCTGCACTGCCTTGCACATCGCAATTGATCACCGTGTAGGTATCGGGGCTGCTGATTTCTCCAACTCCGCCGGTATCGCCGTAAACAATGCAGTTGGTAAATGAGATGCTGGTGCTTGGACTGTTGTTGTGGACTACAATGCCATTGCCCATCCCGCTAGAAGCAAGCGTGTTGCTAGAGATAGTGCAGTTAGTCACAAAATTAGAGCCGTGGGTGTTATAGGTATAATTGGTGTCAGCATATACAAAGAGGCCGCCGCCGCTGGTTTGCGCGGAGTTGCCGCTGATAAGGCAGTTTACTTGGGAGGTAGAACCCTGACCGATAGCCCACACCACAAGACCGCCGCCGTCACTAGCCGAATTGCCGGAGACGATGCAATTGCCTACCTGCGCGGAGCCGCTGTAGCTTTTTGTGTAAACACCGCCACCCATACCCCCTGCACTATTGCCGGAGATGGTGCATTCGGAAATTTCCGTGCTGCTGGTGTCAGTCGTGTTGAAAATACCGCCGCCGTTGCCTCCTGCGGTATTGTTGCTGATAATGCAACGGGCAAATGACATCAGGGAGTTGGAAGCATTGGCAGAGTATACACCTCCACCGTTTCCACTCAGCGCCGTGTTGTTGGCTATCACACACTCAGTCAGCGACTGAGCGCCGCTTGTATTGTAATTATTGTTGAAAAAAGCGCCCCCGCCTTGTGCGGTATTACCGGTCAGCACACAATGGTCCAAAGCGACACTGCTGTTTACGGCGTAAACTGCGCCGCCATAGTCGCTGCTTTCGTAGCCGTTCTTGATGGTCAAGCCGGTGAGGCTGACGGTCTCGCCGCTGATAACAGAAATTCCCCGGTGGTCAACGCTGCTGCTGCCGCCGCAGTCGATGATGGTGCTGGCCGGGCCGTGTTCGGACTCGATAGTAAGGCTGGTGCCGTTCGTGTCCAAATCCACATTGCCTGTGCCGCTATAGGTTCCGTCGGCAATCTCAATCGTTCCGCCGTTACCGGAGTCCTGGATTGCCTTGTGAATAGTTAAAAAGGGGTGGGCTTGCGAGCCATCGTTGCTGTCACTGCCGTTCGTGGCGACATAAACAATCAAAGGGCTGGCAGAGGCAGCTCCGGCGCAGCCGAGCAGGGCGGCGGAGAGGCCCAAGAGAGAAAGCGTGTGCCGCGCTCGGCGGCGGGGCGGGACTTGTTTGGTCGTCATCGGGTCGAGGGTTCCTTTCAGAAACAAGAGTGCAAAAACGAAACGCCTGGAAGCAGGCGATGCTGGTAGTTTTATCGGCAACTGTCCCGGCAATCTTGAGGGGGGATTTTGAGGGGGGATTTTTCGAGAAGCGCGTGCCCCTTGACACTGCGGGCGGCGCGTGTGTATAATGTTGGCACAATCAAATACTTGTAGATAAAGGCGTAGACGGAGATGAGTACGCCGCGTGAAGCCTTAACAGAGAGCCGGGATTGCTGAAATCCGGCAGGGGACACGCGGGGGAACATGGCTCCTGAGCCGGGTGTGCGAACAGCAATTTGTCAAAACAAAAATTTGTCAAAACGAACGGCTTAGTAGTGCGCTCCGGGGGACTCCCGTGACAGGGTCAAAGTCTGCTGACTAATCTCAGAGGGACTTGCGAAGATGGACGCCGCGAGGTATTCATGAAACAAGGTGGAACCACGGAAGCAAACGCTCTCGCAGACGCTTTTCGTCCTTGTCTATCGGGGCGGAAGGCTTTTTTTGTGCCTGTTTTATGACTGTCTGTGTGGAGGAGTAATTATGCCGAAAGTGCTGGGGCTGCGCTGCCGCGAATGCGGCGAAACTTACGACAAAGCACCTATTCATGTGTGCGAGCTGTGCTTTGGACCCCTCGAAGTACAGTACGATTATGAGTTCGGGCCGAAAATCACCCGTGAACACATTCAGGCGGGGCCGCTGACGATGTGGCGCTACGCCGATCTGCTGCCGCTCGATGGGGAGCCGACGGTGGGTAAGCAGGTGGGCTTTACGCCGCTGGTCCGGGCTGAAAATCTGGGCCGGGCGCTGGGCCTGAAAGAAGTCTATGTCAAAAACGATGCCGTCAGCCACCCGACGCTGTCGTTCAAAGACCGCGTCGTGGCCGTCGCCCTCTCCAAAGCCCGCGAGTTCGGCTTTCAAACCGTCGGGTGCGCGTCCACCGGCAATCTGGCAAACTCGGTCGCCGCCCATGCCGCCGAGGGCGGCTTTGAAGCCTACATCTTTATCCCGCACGATTTGGAGCAGGGCAAAGTGGTCGGCACGCTGATTTACGGCGCAAATGTGCTGAGCGTGCAGGGCAATTACGACGAAGTCAACCGCCTGTGTTCGGAAGTCGCGGGCAAGTACGGCTGGGGGCTGGCGAATGTCAACCTGCGCCCGTTCTACGGCGACGGCTCCAAAACGTTCGGCTACGAAATCGCGGAGCAGCTTGGCTGGAAGGCCCCGCAGCACATTGTCTGCCCCTCGGCGGGCGGCTCTTTGGTGACAAAGATTTACAAAGCTCTGAATGAGTTCGCCAAGCTGGGCCTGATTGACGATGTGCCGACCAAAATGTATGTCGCGCAGGCCACCGGCTGCAACCCGATTAGCACAATGGTCAAAGAGCAGGCGCAGATTATGAAGCCGGTGCGCCCGAACACCATTGCCAAGTCTATCGCTATCGGGAACCCCGCCGACGGCTACTATGCCGCCGAAGCCTGCCGCAAGTCCGGGGGCTGGGCGGAAGACGTCACCGATGAAGAGGTCGTCGAAGGCATTGAGCTTCTCGCCCGCACCGAAGGCATCTTCACCGAGACCGCAGGCGGCGTGACCGTCGCCACCACGCGCAAGCTGATTCAGCAGGGCCGCATCCCGAAAGACGAAAGCGTCGTCATCTGCATCACCGGCAACGGCCTGAAAACCATTGACGCCGTGCTGGGCAAGCTGGGCAAAACCATCCCCATCCAGCCTTCGCTGGCCTCGCTGGAAGAAGCCCTGGCCGCCCGCGCCCATGCCATCCCCGCAGGCCGCGTGCCGGTTGGGGCTTCGGAAGCGACCGATGAAAAGCGGCTGGTGACGGCGTAGGCGGCCCCCCCCCGCCCCCAATAATGGGGGAGCCAGACAGTTAGGAGGGGCCTTCTCCTTCTTTATCCGGTTCCCCCATTATTGGGGGCTAGGGGGTCCTGCGCCCCTATTTAGAAACACGTACCACTTACTATGAGAGCCTACCGAGAAAAACTCGCGCCCGATGAAGAAGCGCGGTACCAGGAAATGCGGGCCGCCGATGCTGAATCGCCCCGGCAGTTCTGCAACTTTGCGTTCTATAAATTAGACCCCCTGTTCCGGCGTGAGCTGACCGAAGCCGAGCGGGCCGACGCCGCGCAGGAGCTGGCCGCCGTGGTGGAAGACGCCAAATCGCGCTTTTTAGTGTATCCGTACAGCACACTCGGCATCCGGCCCGAGTGCGACTTTATGCTGTGGCGCATTTCCTATCGTATTGAAGACTTTGAGGAGATGACGGCGGCCATACTCAGAACGCGCATGGGGCAGTATCTGTCCACGCCCTACTCGTATCTGGCGATGACCAAGACGAGTATGTATGTGGACGAGCATGACTTCGACGACCGCGAAGCCAGCCGCAAGCAGATCGTCCTCGGCGGCGGCAAGTACCTGTTCGTGTACCCGTTCATCAAGACCCGCCCGTGGTATCAAATGACCGATGTGGAGCGCCGGGCCGCGATGCGCGAGCATATCACCGTGGGCCACAAGTACCCCAGTGTCAAGCTGAATACGACGTACTCGTTCGGCATCGACGATCAGGAGTTCGTCGTGGCGTTTGAAAGCGACTACCCGCAGGACTTTTTGGACCTCGTCCATGAGCTGCGCGAGTCCGAAGCCAGCGCCTACACCGAGCGCGATGTGCCGGTGTTCACCTGCCTGCGTCAGGACATTGAGACGACATTGAAGCACGTCGGCGGGGTCGGCTGACCCGCCCCCCCCCTGCCCCTAGTAAAATCTATGATTCTGGGGGAGCCAGACAGTAGGGGCGCGATTCATCGCGCCCGTCTTTCCGGTTCCTTTTCGGGTTCCCCCATTATTGGGGGCTAGGGGGCCATCCGGGGGCTTCCCGCACAGTCGTTAAGCCAGTAAAGAAAATTATAACGATAAAGCCACAAGGAGAAATCATGCCCGTCAGCGTTCTCATTCCCACCCCGTCCCGCAAGTTCACCAATGGCGAGGACACCGTCAGCGTCGAAGCCGCCACGATCAATCAGATGATTGATGCCCTGGATGCCGCCCATCCCGGCCTCGGCAAGAGCCTCAAAAAAGCCGACGGCTCGCTCAATCTGTTTATCAATATCTACGTCAATGACGAAGACATCCGCTTTCTGAACGGGGCCGACACGGCCCTCAAAGACGGGGATCAGGTGTCCATCGTGCCGGCGATTGCAGGAGGCTTCTAAATGCCGGTGCAGCGTTTCAATTTGACGTTCAACAAGCTGATGGCAAATCAGCCGATTATGTACAACCTGAGCAAAAAGTACCGTTTGGTGACAATCATTGAAAAAGCCAATGTCGCCGAAGAAGCGGGCTGGATGCAGGTCGCCTTCAACGGCGACATTGATGAGACGCAGCGGGCCATCGCGGACCTCAACACAATGGGCGTGATTGTTACCCCGCTGGAAGTCGCCGTGCTGACGTAAAAGTGCGCCGCCTCAGAGAAAAACGCCCCCGGCCATCTGGCCGGGGGCGTTTTTATTTGGCTCAGGCTCGCCTAAAGGGAGCTGCCCACGCGCTGCCAGGACAAAATATCGTACTGGCTGCTCGTCGTGGGGAAAAACGGCGGCGGGGAATTGGCGAGCCGGGCATCGTAGCTGTAGTTGCCCGAAAAGCCGGTCTGCATCTGAAGCGTGCTGGAATTGAAGGTTCCCAGCGTGCCCCGTGCGGCGGCGATCTCGCCGCCCATGCACAGGAACTTGTGCGGCTGACGGACCCAGTGATAGTAGTAGGTTCTGCCGCCGCTGCTGTAGCTGCCGAGGCTATTGGCCGAGTTCGTGTCCATATAATAAGCGCTGTAATCGATTGTTTGCAGCGTGTCCTGGGCCAAAACCGTGGCGTCCAGCTCGGTATCGCCGAGCGGCTGCCCCAAAGCGTTGTTGTTGACAAGCTGCACGGCGCTGGCGACAATGCCGAGCGTGCCGGCCTTGCTCACAAAATTGGCGTTGGCGGGGTCCGTCTCAGGAAGGAACTTGCCGCTGCCATCTTTGGCGCGGGGCGTTTGGTATGTGACGCTGCCGTTGAGATTAATGTTCTTGCTGGTGGCATCGGTGGAGATAGTCAGCGCCTGTCCATCAGCGATAGTCCCGGACAATCCCTTGCCGGGCACGTTCATATTGGTTCCCTGCGGGGCGTAAGGCCGACCGGCTCCATCAATGCTTGTCGCCGGGTCCTGAGTCGCGCCAATGTTGCCATCGCAGTAAACAACGCCGTTGGTGGCTCCGGTGACATCGGGCTGGGAGACCAGCGTGCCATTTGCCGGTCCGATAGCCGTATGGGTGACGCCAGGAGCCGCTCGTTTGTCAATCGTGATTTTAGTTCGGGTCAGCACCCCAGAGTCGTTGTTCTGATCAATCGTGATGACCTGATTGCCCTGGGCGTCTACGCTGAGGACCATCTGCTGCACATCGTTGACGGGCTTGGTGTTGTCCGCCGGGACGTCATTTTTGTCGGCGCTGTTTTTGCAGTGGATATAAATGCCGCCTCCGGGCGTGACGGTGACGCCGCTCGGGGTCGCCGCCGTGGGAGCGCCGGGCGGGGGCGGAGGCGTGTTAGTGCCGTCGTCTGCATAGCTTGCGCCCCAGGCGGCATACTGCTGTTTCAGGCTGTTCTTCGGTAGGTCAATTTTGTCGGTTTTGTTGACGCCCGACGCGCCGATTTGGGCGACGCTCAGGTAATCCGAGGCCGAAATCGGCGGCTGAGCATTGCCGCTGGAATTGTGGTACCATGCCACGCTGCCCGAGTAGGTGAATGCATCTGCGCCGTTGAAGTTGAAAATCGGCTTGCCATCCGCCCAAACCACATTGGTCGGATTGCCGTTGGAGCCGTTGAAGTGCGTCGGCCCGTCAAATGAGTTCAGGCCGCCGACCCAATAGATATTGGACGGGTCATGGTCGGTAAAAAACGCATACTTGCCAAACGAGGTCTGCGTGATATAGGCCCGCACAATCTGCGTGACACCGCCGTAGCTTCCCGTAGACTGAATATAGTAGCGTTTGGGCGTGGTGGTGACGCTGCCAAGGCTGGCCCCGCTGACGTAGTTGGCATCATCGGGATAAATCATCACCGTGAACGTGCCGCCGTTCAGCGCATAGGTTGCCCCAGCATCGCCGGGATTGTGGCTGTTGAACTTGGGCAGGGGAAAAGCACTATTGAGTGCGGGCGGGCCGCTGAGCGTGTGCAGCCACTGCATAGTCACTTCCACGCCGGATTCGGCCAGGGTCAGCGCCTGCGTGGTTTGCGAGAGCCGTGCCGCCGAAGTCAGGCCGTTGCCGCTGACACTCAGCGTGCCGCCGCTGCGGTGGCCGCTCACGATTTCCCCCAGCAGCGCCAGGCTGAGCAGAGCCATCAGCACCAGCATCGTGGCGACCACGGCCATGCCGCGTGTGCGTTTTCGAGAGCGGCTTCGGGAGCGGCGCAAAGAGGGCGGTAAAGTGTGCATGGGAGTGTCCTGCCTCAGCCCCGGTTCCGCATCAGGGCGCATTTGCCGTACAGCGCGTCTACGCTGGAGCCGTCGGTCGCTTCATTGGTCTGCGTGCCGTTAATAGAAGTCGTGTCGCCGCTGACAATTTTTACTTCCACTTCGGATGTCACCCCGGAGGCGGGGCGGCTGAACTGCACGGCATCCGCCGCCGCCGAGCCGTCGCTGTGTTTGGTCAAAATCAGCTTGCAGATGACCTGGAAACGGTCCTGCCCCGCATTGATTGCCCCTGCCGGACGGCGGCAGGCCCAAAGATACTTGCCGCTGCTGGCGTTGGGATTGCCCCGCACCGCCGGGTTAAACGCGCCGGGGGCAGGGGCATCGCCCCGATAAATCCAGAGAATGTCGCCCCCTGCCTGCGCTGTCCGGTCATAGCCGCCCGGTGCCAGCGTGAACCTGGAGCCGCTGGCATCGCGCAGGGCGTAATTGGTACTCGCTGGCATAATCAGCTCCAGCGCGGTATTGGCCCCTGTCGAGGACTGATACTCGGACAAAGCGCCGCCGGGCGGCAGAAAGCTGCCTGCCCCGTCGGCAGGCAAGGCAAAGCGCCAGGCTTCGCGGGCATTGGACAGCACATATTGCAGCCCAATCGCCGCATCCTGACTGGCCTGCACCTGAACCCCGGTGCGCTGCACGCCGCGCTGCGACTCGATGAAAAGCTGCATCGTGCCCAGAAATACCAGCGAAATCAGCACGGTCCCCACCACGGCCTCGACGAGCGTGAAGCCGCCCTGCCGCCCTATTTTCTGCCGCGCTTTGCGCCGTTTTGTTGTAGATTTGTTCATGCGTGGGTCATCGCGGGAATCAGTGCGGACACGGTATAAGTCCCCGGCACTCTGCCGCCCCAGGTTATTGTGACGGTGGCGACGGCAATCTGCCCTGGAAGGGGAAGCTGCCCGGAGTTCGACGGCGACGGGTCGGCGCTGTAATCGCTGATGGTGATTTTGCCGACCGAGTCGCTGGAATAAAAGCCGCCCGTGCCGGTGAGATGGTCCACAGTGGTAAAGCTATACGAACCATCTGCGTTTCGGGCCGGGTCTACAATGCCAAGCCGGGCCATCTTGGTCAGCGCCGTGCCGTTGGTGCTATCAAAGAGACTGCCATACTGCGCCTGCCGGAGCTGGTCCACCTTGCGCTGTGCCAGCAGGGCCGCCTGGCTGTAGCTGTTGCCCTGCGTCGCCGCCCGCATCGTGATAGGAAAAACCGCGCCGAACATCAGCGTCATCATCGCCAGAATGACCAGCGACAGCATGACCTCGGCCAGCGTAAAGCCGCCCCGCCGGGCGCGAACGCGCCTCCCATTCACCAGTTTGAGATTATTCACGTTTCTAATTGTCGGCAGATGTGAGGGGGAAAGTTAGGGGATTATCTTCTGATGCATCAACAAGATCGCTGATTGCGATCTGCGATCAGAAAAAGCATAAATGCCCCCCGGCCTTAAAAGGCCGGGCTAAGACCGGCTGCGCCGGACAAAGCCCCTCCGGGGCTGGGAGCAAGCCAAGTCAACCAAGCCAAGCGTCCCCGGCATTCAGCCCCGGAGGGGCTTCGTACCCTGTTAGCCCGGCCTTTTAAGGCCGGGGGCATTTATGCAACTCCCCTGCCTAAACCAGCCCGTATTTGTTAAATCAGCCCGCGCTCTTTGAGGCTGACGAATGTGCCGTCGCCCAAAACGATATGGTCCAGTAAATCAATGCCCATGATCTCGCCCGCCTGTATCAGCCGTTTGGTGACGGCGACATCTTCGGCGCTCGGCGTGGGGTCGCCGGAGGGGTGGTTGTGGGCGACAATCACCGAAGCCGCCGAGGCGACGACAGCGTCTTTGAAGACTTCGCGGGGATGGACGATAGACGAAGACAGATCGCCGATAGACACGGTGCGGATTGCCAGCACGCGGTTTTTGGTATCCATCAGCAAACTTTTCAAATGCTCTTTTTTCTGATGCCGCAAATCGGGCATGAGCAGATTGGACACATCACGGGGGCCGCCGATGGTGGGGCGGCCTTCTTCGGTGAACAGGGCGAGCCGGTTGCCGAACTCGATAGCGGCCTTGATCTGCCCGGCTTTGACCACGCCGAGGCCCTTGACTTTGGCAATCTGTTCGATGGAAGCCGTGGCGACTCCTTTGATGCTGCCGAATTCGGACAGCAGAAACTCGCCTACGGAAACGGCGGATCGCTCGCCGCTGCCGGTGCGGATGAGAATAGCGATCAGCTCCGCCGTGGTCAGGGCGCTGACGCCGTAGGTGTGCATCCGTTCGCGGGGGCGCTCCTCGGAGGGCAGCTCTTTGATGGTGGGGCTGTAGCGGTCGCGGGTCGGGCCGGGCGGGGTGGGGGCAGCCTGCGTTTTAGGCTTGCGCGTCTTGTTCACCGTGACGGCGGGCGGCGCGGCGGCGTCCTCGGCGGTCGGCAGCCACAGGCGCGGGGCGGCGCGAAGAGTATTGGGGAGAGTTTCGAGGGCGGTGGCCGGGGGGCCATCGTCCGTGACGGCTGAGTTTTGCATGGGCGTAATAGGTAAAAAGAGAACCCGGCCCTGAATGGCCGGGTTCTGACAGTATAGCACAAACCAGAAGCAGATCGCCCGCCCCCAATTCTGGGGGAGCCAGAAGTTAGGAGGGGCCTTTCCTTCCTAGTCCAGTTCCCCCATTATTGGGGGCTAGGGGGTCCTTCTTCGCGGGTTTTCTACCCCGTCCCGCTTAGAACGTGAACACGCCGGAGACGCTGGCAGTATCCTGATCGCTCTTGTCAAACTGCGAGTTGCCACCGGCAAACCCGGAGACTACGGCGGGATTGTTGCCGCCGTCGTAGTTGACGTGGTCGTGGCGGTACTCAAAGCGGGTCAGGAAGTTGGCCGCTGCTTTGATCTCGTAGGTTGCCGTGATGTCATACGGCTTGGCGTGCGATGTGCCAACATGAGTCGCAACGACTGGTGCTTCGCCCGCACCATCGGTGAATGACGTGTAGCCGTCGGTCTTCTGGTCGTAGCCGGAGAAGCGCAGGGCGAAGGCGGTTTTCGGGGTCAGCGCCTGGCGGTAATAGACCGCGTAGCCGTTGATGGTGGTCTTGGGGCCGCCATTGGGGGTGTTGCGGGCGTACTCGTAATCCAGGCCGACAAGCTGATTGGCGTTGATATTGTACGTGAAGTTGTTGTCGTTGAGCAGGATTTTGGTGTCCGGGCCGCCCGCATCCACCGTGCCGCCGAGCTTCTGCTTGCCGAAGCCGATCTCCGAAATCACCGTGAACTTGCCTTTGGGGTCGGTGAAGTTAAGCTGACCGATATAGCCGGGGCGCTTGGAATCGTTCTGGACGCCCAGCGTGGGCGTATTGTAAACGCCGTTGACCAGGTAGAACGTGGCCGTCAGGCCGTTCAGCTTGGGCACGGGCGTATAAATACGGGCGCCTGCATGGTAGAACGGCAGGATGTTGTAGGCCGTGGAGCGCGAATAGTTATAATTCGCGTTGGACTCGGTGACTTCGTAGCCAAACGGCGTGTAGAACTTGCCGAAGTCGACACCCGCGCCGTCGCCGCCGAGCGCATAGGTCCCGTAAAGCTGCTGGACGTTCTTGAAGCGAGCTTCCCCGAGGCCCCGGCTTGCCCCCTGAAAGTCGGCGTGATTGATGTCGGCGGTGTCGCCAGTCATCAGCGTGGCCTTGAAGCCGAAGCCGGAGGGTTTGGCGGTCTTGAAAACGTTCAGCTCGGCCAGCGACAGCGACGGCGAGTTGTGCCGGGTGTCGTAGTACGGGTGTCCGCCGCCGTAGGTGACGTTCTTGGGGTTGCGGAAATTGAACAGATAGTAGCCATCAATGAGGCCGTTATACTGCACATTGTAGTTGGTCGGCGGCGTTTCCGGCGCGGGCGGCGCGGCGGGCGAATCACCCGACATGGTTCCGGGCGGGGTCGGCGCGGCGGGGGCTTGCGTCGGCGAGGGCAGGGCGGTTCCAGGAGGGGCGGCGGGCTGCTGCACGGGTCCGGGAGGCGCGGCAGGCGCGGGGGCATCCTGCGCGAACGCGGACGGGGCGAACGCCGCGAGGCTGACGCCAAGCGCCAGCGCGGTCTTCAGAGACAAAGGTGTCTTCGGGGACAGAGGCGTCAGTAACTTGAGTGTGTTGGGTCGCAAAGTGGGCAGTCCTCCTGGGGTGTCATTGGGTCTTGCGAAAGTGGTCTTGCGAAAATGGATGGTAAAACAGTATGGCTGTCTGGCAGCTCTTTTGAGTGCGCTGAAATTGTTTTGTTTCAGCTTTTTGTCAAAATACTTAAATCCCCATTTCGCTGGCGGTGATGATGGCGCGGGCGATCTCATGGGCGGGCTTTTGCAGGGACTGGCTTTGGGCCTGAATGCGGTAGAACGCTTCCCGCTCGGTCAGGCCATGCCGCTCCATCAGCAGGGCTTTGGCGCGGCCCACGAGCTTCCGGGCCTCCATTTTGTCCCGCAGGTCTTCCACATCGGTTTCCAAAGCCTGCCGCTCGCGGTGACGGCCCAGGGCAATCGTCACCGCAGGGCCGAGGTCTTCGGTGCGGAAGGGCTTACGCAGGTAGGCCAGCACGCCCGCCGCGTCGGCGCGGGCGATCATGTCGTCTTCGGCGTAGCCGGTCAGCAGCATCACGGCGGCCAGACCCTCCTGACGGGCCAGCCGGGCGGCTTCGAGGCCGTCCATCTGCGGCATCATAATGTCTAAAATCAGCAGGTCAGGCCGCAGCGTCCGCGCCAGCCCCAGCGCCTGCCGCCCGTCTTCGGCCTCGCCCAGCACGCGCAGCCCCAGCCCTTCCAGGCTGTGCCGCAGGTCCAGGCGCGTCAGCGGGTCGTCGTCGGCAATCACTACTTTTACGTCTTGCATATCCAAAGCTGTGTGGAATACCCCTTGCAAACAAACCTTGCAAACAAAAAAGAGGCCAAGCGACAACATCGATCCGTCCTGAAAAGACGGAGATGTCGGCTTGCCTCTAGCGTAGAGAAAGGGCGCGGCGGTGCGCGGAAAAAGCGGGTCGGGAACAGCGGGTCGGGAACAGCGGGTCGGGAGCCTCTGTTGCGGGCAGCGCGTCAATGCGTCGGCCCAAACGAGGAGAACGGGGCTAGTATACACGGGCAAAAGGCGCTTGTCAAGGGAGGCGGACGCTATTTTACGCTTTGCGGCGAAAAAAGCCGGTATTTCTGCCTGCTGCGCCGCCCTAACGAAGCCGCTGCTGCCCGCCGATACTTTCTCTGTCACCGGATACGGTCTCTGCACCAACAGACAGAGCAGACGCCGCGCCCCGGAACGCAGCCATTTACCGACCCGATTTACTGACCCGATTTACTGACCCGATTTTGTCCAAGTGCATCTGTTCTCAACAAGGAGTTTTCCATGAAGTTTCGCCCCAAGAATAGCAAGACCGGCTTCACGCTGGTCGAGATTATGATCGTCGTTTTGATCATCGGCATCCTGCTTGCCATCGCCATCCCGAACTTTGTCGCCGCCCGCGAATCGTCCCGCGCCAAAGCCTGCATCGGCAACCTCAAGCAGATCGACAGCGCCACGCAGCAGTACTGCATGGACAAACAGCTCAGCACCGCCACCTATGGGGCTGGCAAGCCCACCCTAGGCACTGTGGCGGCGACGACCCTGGTTGGGGCCAATTCCTATATTCGCGCCACGCCTGCCTGCCCCTCCGGCGGTACCTACTCGGTGGCCGCCACCATCACGGACAACCCGCAGTGCAGCATCAGCGGCGACGGCTCGACCAACTCGGATGCCAACTACAAGACCGGCGGCAAGTTCCTGCACGGTATGTAGACCTAACCGATCACACAGCTCAAGCGGCGCGGGGAAGTTTCCCCGCGCCGCTTTTTGTGTGTCCCCTCTCGCTCTCTAGTCCCCGCGCCTATCTGCCGATAATCCGCTTATCCTGTTAAAGTTACTGGAAGGCTCCATGCAACGTATTCTGCCATTTCTGCGACTCCGTCAAGTTTTAGGAAGCCGTCAAGACCTGCTCCTCGGGGCTGGTTTGGTGCTGACCATCTTTTGCGTGTTCCTGCGGACGCTCTGCCCGACGCTCTACTGGGGCGACTGCGGCGAGCTGGCGCTGGTGGTGCAGACGCTGGGCGTGCCGCACCCGACGGGCTACCCGCTGTACTGCCTGCTCGGCAAAGCCTGGACCCTGCTGCTGCCCTTCGGCACGATTGTCTGGCGGCTGAACGTCCTCAGCGCTCTGCTGGGGGCGCTGGCCTGCGGCTGGCTGTTCGGCTTTGCGCGGACCATCGGCCTGCCCCGGTCGCTGGCGCTGACCGTGGCAGGGCTGCTGGCGTTCAGCGCGACCTTCTGGCAGCAGTCGCTGATTACCGAGACCTACACGCTGGCGGCGTTTTTCACCTGCCTGCTGCTCTTTCTGGCCGCCCGCTGGCGGGCGCGAGGCTGCCGGGCCGCCGACTTGCGGCTGCTGGCGCTCGTTTACGGCTTCACGCTGACGTGTCATCAGACCAACACGCTCTTTGTGCCGGGCTTTCTGGCGTTCGTGTTCTGGTCCCAGCCGGAGCTTCTGGCCCTGCGCCGTTCTGCGGTGCGCCGTCAGTGGGCCGGGACGCTGGCCTGCGCCCTGCCGCCGCTGCTGCTGTTTTTGTACCTGCCGCTCCGGGCGCACGCGCATCCGGTCTACAACTGGGGCGATGTGGAAACGCCGTTTGCGTTCTTTTACCATGTCACCGGGCGTCAGTTCGCCGATTTGATGTTTCATCAGACGCTCGCAAACGTCGGGATACGGTTCCAAAGCTGGCTCTTTGGGCTGGGACTGGAACTGCCCTGGCCTCTGATCGCGCTGGCCGTGCTGGGCCTGGCGTTGTTCTGGCGGCGGGTGTCCGACCGACCGCTGGCAGCCCTGCTGACCTGGATACTGCTGGCCGACGTCGGCTTTGTAATCAACTACGCCATCTACAACGGCTATATCTATTATATTCCGTCGTATGTCGTGCTGTGCGTCTGTGCCGGGCGCGGTCTGTGGGGGGCGTGGCAGGCGCTGGAGCCGTTTCTGGACGCCGAGCGGCGGCCAGCCCTGGCGGCATTTGCGGCCTGCGCGGCGACCCTTCTGGTTCCAATGCAGGCATGGACGCACCGGGGAACCAGCCTCAGCGGCAACTGGACGTGCTATGACTATGGCCGCAACCTGCTGGCGTCGGTCCCGCCGCACGGGATGCTGATTGAAAACGGCGACGACACGGCGCTGTCGTCGCTGCTGTACCAGCAAGTTGTAGAAGGGAAGCGCCCGGATGTGACGCTCGTGCGCCGGGGGCTGCTGAGCGGCCTGTTTGACCCCCACTATCAACGCTGGACCGGCATCTGGTATGCCGACATGGTCAAGCGCGGCTACCCGCGTCTGTCCCAGCTTTACCCGCAGAACTCCCTGAGCGCCGACGCAGCTCTGAGCGAAGACCCGCTGCGCCGCCTGATGGCGGACGCCGTCCGGCACGGCACGCCCGTCTGCCTCTTGGAGCCTGCCGGGGAGCCGCCGAACTTTGGGGGGCTGCCCTCCATTGCCGACGACGACGGCACGCAGATGCGCCTGGACCAGTATCTGGACCGGCACTACGAAACGGCTCAGGTTGGCCTGGTCACCCGCGTGTTTGCGCCCGGTCAAAAGCCGTCTGACGCGGCCCTGTCTGCGGAAACCGAGCGCGTGTGGCGCTCCTACCAACTGCGCGGCGTTTTCACCGGCGACTTGCAGCACGATTACTTTTTAACGCTTCTGGCGCTCACCTACAGCCACGGCAGCCTCGCCCGCGCCCGACTGGCCGATGCACGGGGGGATTATCCCGTGGCGGCGCAGTCCTACAGCAACGTCTTGACGCTGTTCCGCAGCGATGAGGCCGCGCAGGGGCTGAGCCGCTGCCAAAAAGCGGCCCCCCGTGTGGCGCTTGGAATGGAGACTTCTCGATGACCGCCAAACATCCTCGCTCGCCTTTAGGTTTTACGCTGGTAGAAATTATGATCGTCGTTCTGATTATCGGCATTTTGCTGGCGATTGCCATTCCCAACTTTATTTCCGCCCGTGAGTCCAGCCGCTCCCGCGCCTGCGTTGCTAATCTGTCGCAGATCAACAGCGCCAAAATGCAGTGCATCATGGACAATCAGTTGTCCACAGCTTCTGGGGCGACGTTCAGCGTGGACGGCGTCACCGCCACCGCGCCGGGCGCGAACGGTGCCTATCAGCTCACACGCGGGACAGGCAACCCCGACGGCTACCTGCGCGGCGTCCCTGGCTGCCCCTCCGGCGGCCAATACGACCCCGGCAATGTCCGCCTGCCGCCCTCGTGCAGCATTGCTACCGACCCCGGCGCGTCTGCCGATTACAAAGTGGGCGGACGCTGGTATCACGGGTATTAAGCCTCCCCGCCCCCAATTCTGGGGGAGCCAGAAAAGAAACGTAGGGGCGCGATTCATCGCGCCCTCCTCCTCTCGCGCCCTCCTTCTCTCGCGCCCTCCCTCTTGCATTTCCCGGCATTTTGGTCAATAATAACGGGAACCTGCGAAAGCTTGAGGAACCCCCATGCCTGAGATTGTCCCCGCTGTCCCCGCCGATGTCAAAGCCGAGCGCAAGCCGGAAACCAACCCCTACCACATCGCCCTGCACCAGCTTGACACCGTGGCCCGCCTGTTAGAGCTAGAGGACGGCGTTCATGCCATTCTGCGTCAGCCCAAGCGCGAGCTGACCGTGCATTTCCCCGTCAAAAGGGAAGCGGGCGGGACGCAGATGTTCACCGGCTACCGGGTGCAGCACAACACCAGTCGCGGCCCCGCCAAAGGCGGCCTGCGCTTTCACCCCGAAACCGACATCGACGAAGTCCGGGCGCTCGCCATGTGGATGACCTGGAAATGCGCCGTCGTCAATATCCCCTTCGGCGGCGCGAAAGGCGGCGTCGTCTGCGACCCCAAATCCCTGACACCGGGCGAGCTGGAAGACCTGACCCGGCGCTACACCACCGAAATCAGCCTGATTATTGGGCCAAGCAGCGACATCCCCGCGCCGGATGTCGGCACGAACGGGCAGGTGATGGCGTGGCTGATGGACACCTATTCCATGCACGCCGGGCACACCGTCCCGGCGGTCGTCACCGGCAAGCCTGTCTCCATCGGCGGCTCCGAAGGCCGCCTGGACGCCACGGGGCTGGGCGTCGTGCTGGTCACCGAAGAAGCGTTCCAAAAGACAGGCCGCGCTTTGGAAGGCGCGACGGTGGCAATTACCGGCTTCGGCAATGTCGGCGGCGCGGCGGCGCGTTTGTTCCACAAGCGCGGGGCCAAAGTGGTCGCCGTCTCCGATGTCTCCGGCGGCCTCACCAACCCCGACGGCTTGGACATCCCCGCGCTCGTCGCCTATGTGAAGCAGACCGGCTCCCTGGCTGGCTTCCCGAACGCCGAAAGCATCCCCGCCGAAGCCGTCCTGGAAGTCCCCTGCGACATTCTGGTCCCCGCCGCCTTGCAGGGACAGATCACGCACGAAAACGCGGGCCGCATTCAGGCCAAGCTCATTGTGGAAGGCGCGAACGGCCCGACGACCCCCGAAGCGGATGCCATCCTGCGCGACCGGGGCATCCTGCTCCTGCCGGACATTCTGGCGAACGCGGGCGGCGTCACGGTGTCCTATTTCGAGTGGGTGCAGGATATACAGTCGTTCTTCTGGGCCGAAGAAGAGGTCAACGCCCGCCTGGGCCGCGTCATGGCGCGGGCCTTCGCCGAAGTGTGGGCGGCCTCCGAGCAGCACGGGGTCGACCTGCGGACCGCCGCCTACGCCGTCGGCGTCGCCCGCGTGGCCGAAGCAACGCTGACACGGGGCATTTATCCGTAGGCGCTTGACAAAACACCATAATGGGGTTATAATCAGGAGTGAATGAGAAATCGACACCGACCTATGCCCTGACTTCGTTCAAGGCGGCGGTCTCTTCCAAGCAGGACCTGGCCCAGTGCATCACGTTCTCTGCCGCCCGAACCGCATTCGCGCTGGGCTTTGGGCCTGACGAAGTGCTGGCAACGCTGGCCGCCATGCAAAGCGAGCATTTTTACAAGTCAATGCCGTCTCTGGGAAACAGCACGGTCTGGCAGGATGTGTACCACGTCCCCCACGCCGGGCTAGTGATCTACATCAAGTTTCGGGCCGATGTCATTACCGAGTTCCAACTGCTCTCGTTCAAAGAGAAATAACCCATGAACAAGACACAACCCACCAATACCCCCCCGTCCTGCCCGGAATGCGGCAGCCATGACATGGTGCAGGGAACGCGCACACAAACAGTCGAATACGGCGGACTGGTCTCCGCGCCCTACGAGCAGCCGGGCCTCTGGTGCCAGGTCTGCGGGGAGGGCCTGCTGTCCTTCAAAGAGATGGAAGTCGGCAGCCGCGAAATGCACAAGCTCCGCGCTGAGGCGGAGGGCCTGCTCCTCCCCAGCGAAGTGCGCCGAGTCCGCAAGAAGCTTTGCCTGACCCAGAAGGAAGCCGGGCTGCTGCTGGGCGGTGGCCGCAACGCCTTCCAGAAGTACGAAAGCGCGGAAGTGCTGACCTCGCAGGCCATTTCTAACTTGCTGCGCGTACTGGAAAAGCACCCCTCGGCCCTCGAAGTCCTGCGCCCCCGGCCCTGACCCTGTTTAGGCCGGGGGCCTTCGCCGAAGTGTGGCCTGCCTCTGAGTAGCACGGGGCTAGACCGTTGCGCTTGCATCGTCCAGCGACCGCAAGTATTCCGGGTCATGCCAATCCCGGCGGCAATGGCGGCATTGTTTAGCGTAGACGGTTCGCAATCCCTGGCCGCAGTAGGGGCAAGGTGACTCCCGATAGTCGGGCAACGTTGGGCGGCCACCATGATTGACCCATATTTTAGCCCAGAGAATAGAACAGCCTGTTGCCGTCCGCAGCTCTTGCATCGCCATAATGGGGCGGTTTTGACCGATGAGATGGCGAACCCGGTTCTCGTCTGCCTGCGTCAAATCTGCGAACTGCGGTATTATTGTCTGACAGCAGGCGCACAACGGCCCTCGCACTGGCATCTCTTGGCTGACGGCGACAACTTCTGCACGAGTGTATGGTTCATTGAACATTTTCTTGATGACCCCAGCAACGAACAGCCTCAATCCGGCGGTTTAACGGCCAAACTCCCTGCGCCGCCCGACTTGTAAACCTCAGAGACTGTATAGAAAGCCCCAAGATCGCCCCCCCCGCCCCCAATTCTGGGGGAACCGGAAAGTTAGGAGTTAGCCTATCCTGCTCTGGCTCCTGCTCTTAGTCTGGCTCCTTCTTAACCTGGCTCCCCCAAAATTGGGGGCGGGGGGGCGATCCGGGTCTTAGCGCAGCCTTTTTATACAGTTTCTCAGAAGATATGTGATGGTGTCAAGTGCAGCGAAGTGTTTGACCGATAGTGATCAGGTCACTGGATTAACAAGTTTTAAGTTTTCGTCATCACTGAAGGTATACTTCGGCCAGGGTCGGAAGTGAGCGGAAACCCGGTTCTCTGGCTCCCATTGTGAATTTAGATAGGCAACAGGATTCTCCACGATGTCTGTCCAAGAGGCTTGCGGGAATACTAACAGATGTCCATGCTCAATATCAAAATTGCCAAACAAATTCTCTGTCGGCAACCAAAGCAAGAGGAACTCTGGACTGTAGCCCTCGCATGAATTGGTCAAGGAGATTGCTGGAACTAAATAGCCCATTTCGCCATCATGGGGGTCCTCCTGTTCAAGCGGCGTTGCGTAAGTGTTGACTAATAAATTGACCAATTGTAGTTCCAAAAGAATGTTGAGACCTACTTTCCCTGCTTCACACTCTTCGGGGTTATACTGCAACTGTCTTTGAGCTTGCAAGAACTCCCGTAAATCAACCGGCAAATTGAGTTCAGCCATGTTTGTCTCCCGTAAATGCTACTAAATAGCCTTCAGCCCTGTGGCCTCACGGACGATCTCACCCACCCCGAAGCCCGACCTGTCGGCACTATTGCCTGCTGCATAATTCATGCCAAACAGCTAGGCTGGATCAAAGTTTACCCCTTGCATCCAATGCAGGTGGGGCAGATTTCCGGTTCCCCCATTATTGGGGGCCAGGGGACTCTACCCCTCTGTCCCATATAGTCGGTCCCCGAAGTCCCCGAGGCCCGGCAGGATATACTTCAACTCGTTCAGTTCCCGGTCCAGCCCCGCCGTCCAGATCGGCACGTCCGGGTGTTCGGCGTTGAGACGCGCCACGCCTTCGGGGGCGGCGACGAGGCAGAGCATCAAAATCCGGCCTGCCCCGGCGGCTTTGAGGGTGTCAATCGCCTGTGCCGCCGAGCCGCCGGTGGCGAGCATCGGGTCCAAAACCAGCGTCGTGCGGCCATTCATCTGCGGCGGCAGCTTGGCGTAGTAGGCCGAAGCGACGGCGGTGGCGTGGTCACGCTCCAGGCCGACATAGCCGACGGAGACATCGGGGAAGAACTCCACAATCGGGTCCAGCATTCCCAGCCCAGCGCGTAAAATGGGCACGGCCACGAGCGGGTCATCTAAAACGGGGCTGTCGATGGCTTCCAGCGGCGTCCGAATGGCGCGGGGGCGGGTCTTCAGGTCCCGCGTGGCTTCCAGCGCCAGCAAAACGGTGAGCCGCTTGCAGAGCAGACGGAAATTGGCGGGCCGCGTGGTTTCGTCGCGCAGGTGTGTCAGAAAGTGCCTGGCGAGGGGATGGTCGAGTGTGGTAATGTTCATGGGTATGTGCTGTTTGTGCGAGGCTTGCGTGGTATGATAGAATAAAGAACGAGGCCAAAGTTCGAGGGGTTGAAAACCCCTCGCTCGGTAAGGCGTCCTTCGGACGAAGGATTAAGACAACGCGCCCGTTGCCATCGGCATTCTCTTTCACCCGAAGGGTGCTTCTCCTAGCGAGGGGTTTTCAACCCCTCGGCACTCTTGTCTGGCTGCCTGAAACTTATGAACCTGCTGACCCCTCTTAACCTGCTTTGGGCTATTCCGCTGTGCGGCGGCATTGTGGCCCTGTGGATGCTGCGGCTCAGGCGGCAGGATGTGACGGTGTCGTCGCTGTTTCTGTGGAACGCGGTCACGCAGGAGCGGCAGGCGAACGCGCCGTTCCAAAAGCTGCGGCGTCACCTGCTGCTCTTTCTCCAACTGCTGCTCGCTCTCCTCCTTGTGCTGGCGCTGGCCCGGCCTTTTGTCTTCGGGTCGGCACGGACAGGGCATATTATTGTCATTGTGCTGGACACGTCGGCGTCGATGAACGCCACCGATGTCAAGCCGTCGCGGCTGGCGGCGGCCAAAGCCGCCGCCGGGGACTTTCTGGGCCGCGAGATGTCCGGCGGCGATGTCGCCACGGTGCTGACTGCGTCAAGTCGGCCCGCGTCGGTGCTGCCGGGCTTTACCGGTGACCGGCAGCGGCTTCAGACGGCCATTGACGGGGCCGCGCCCACCGACACGGTGGCCGACATGGCCGGGGCGCTAACGCTGGCGCAGTCGCTGGTGGCCGGGCGGGACGGCGCAGAAATCCGCGTGTTCTCGGACGGCGCGTATTCGGCGGACACGCTGAAAAAGCTGGGCGCGATCCCCTACGGCGGCACGGATGTCAAGCTGACCTCGGTGGGCACGGCCACGCCGGACAACGTCGCCATTACCCGGATCGACGGGCGGCGCAATGGGCAGACCGGCGGCTATGAAGTCTTCGTGCAGGTGCAGTCTCTCGGCGGCACCCCGCATTCCGGCGGCACGCTGTCGCTGCTCAAAGACGGCACGCTGATTGACGCCCGCGCCCTGAACACCACCGCCGGGGAGCAGGACGAGACCTTTGACAGCCCCCTGCTCAAAAGCGGCGGCGTTATCACGGCTCGCCTGGACGATGTCAAAGACGCCCTCGCCGCCGACAATCAGGCGTCCCTGGTGCTGGCCCCGCCGCAGCCCCGGAAAGTTTTGCTGGTCACCACGGGCAGCCTGTTCTTGGAGCGCGGCCTCAACTTGGACCCCGACGTGGTTCTGGAAGAATGCGCCCCCGACGAGTTCGCCACCGTGGGTAGGCACGGGGCAGGCTATGCGCTGGTGGTCTTTGACGGTGCCCTGCCCGCCGCTCCTCTGCCGCCGGGCAATTATCTGGTCTTCGATGCCCTGAGCGAGCAGACCCCGCTTTTGGGCGAGGGCACTGCCGACACGCCTTCGTTTGTGGACGAAGACCGCACCCATCCCGTCATGCGCTTTGTGGACCTGAGCGGCCTGCATCTGCGAACGGCGCTGAAGACACGCGCCCAGCCCTGGGGGCAGCCGCTGGCCGAAGCCAACTCCGGGCCGCTGATTGGGGTGGGGGAGCATAACGGCCTGCGCGTGATTTCCGTGGCGTTTGCGCTCGACGACTCGGACTGGCCCCTGCGCGTGTCGTTCCCGATTTTCCTGACTAATGCCGTGCGCTGGCTGTCAGCGGGCAGTGCGCCGGGGGCGGCGTCGCCGGAGACCTCGACCGGCGGCGTCGCGTCGCTCACGGTCCCGGCGGGCGCGGGCAGCCTGACGCTTATTCGCCCGAACGGCTCCCAAAGCGCGACCGCCGCCCCGGCCAGTGGCGGCACGGTTTTGATAGACGACACCCGGCAAGTCGGCGTCTACCACGCCAAAACCTCTGCCGGGGCGGATTACCCCTTCGCCGTCAATCTGGACAGCCCCGACGAGAGCCGTCTGGCCGCACAATCCCCGCCTGTGCTGACGCACCCCGGCGCACCCCCCGCCCCGGTCTCTTTGACGCCATCGCGCCGCGCTAAAAACGACCTCTGGCCGACGCTTGCCGCCGTCGCGCTGGCTTTGCTTTTGGCGGAATGGTTTGTGTTCCATCGCCGTATATAAGAGACCCCTCCCGCTCGTTCCTCGCTCCCTCCCCTGTTAGGGGAGGGCACAGAGCAGGACAGGACAAGAGCCGGAAAAGACCGCCCCTGCGCCTTTCGGGGCTTAATTTTAACCCTCCCCTAACAGGGGAGGGAGCGAGGAACGAGCGGGAGGGGTCCTAATGCCCAACACTAAAACCTATGAACCCTAACGAAACAACTTCTGAACCGATCACCTCTGCCCCTGCCGACACCGAAGCCGACCGGCGAGCCGTGGAAGACGAACTGCGGCGGCAATGGCTGGCAGGCCGCACCGCAGACGGCGGCACAACATCTCCGCCGCCCGAGTACGTGCCGCCGCCGTCCACACCGCCCGCCGATGCCCCTGCCGGGGGCACGCCCTACTACGCCGCTCCGCCGCCCTATGCCCCGCCGCCGGGGCGGCCTCCGTCGCGGCTTCAGCAGATGAAAAGCAAGGGCGGCCTTTGGGGCTGGATTGCGTCCCTCCTGCTGCTGCTCTTCAAGGTCGGCGGGCCGGTGCTGGCGGTGGCGGGGAAGCTCAAGTTTCTGCTGCTCGGCAGCAAGCTTCTCCTGACCGGCGGCTCCATGCTCGTTTCCATGTGGGCCTGGGGCCTGCTCTACGGCTGGTCATTTGGGGTCGGCTTGGTCATTCTCATCTTCATCCACGAATGCGGGCACGCGCTGGCGGCGCGGCGGCTGGGCATCCCCACGGGCATCATGGTCTTTATCCCAATGATGGGGGCGTTCGTGACCACCAAGCGCGGGGCGAAGAACATTGTGGAGGATGCCTTTATCGGCATCATGGGGCCGGTCTTCGGGGCTTTGTCCGGGGTCGGCTGCCTGGCGCTTTACTGGCTCATGCCGAACCATTCACCGTACTGGCTGGCGCTGGCGCAGGTGTGCTTTCTGATGAACCTGTTTAATCTGGCCCCAACCGCGCCGCTCGACGGCGGCTGGATCACGCCGCTGTTTTCGCCCAAGCTGCTGGCCCTCGGCGCGGTCCTGCTGCTGTTTTTAATCCCGCTGAACCCGCTGATTGGCCTGCTGGCCCTGCTCAGTCTGCCGCGCATCATTTCCGGCTGGAAAGCGAAGCCCGAAGAAAGCGACTTTTACCAGGCCACGGCGGCAGACCGCTGGCGCTACGGCGCGGCCTATCTGGGCCTCGCGGCGTTTCTGGCACTCGGCTACTACGGCCTGCACGCCCACCTCGTCACCCTGCCCCGCCCGGTGATGTGAGGGCTTCCGTACATATGGTGTAGGGGCGCGATTTATCGCGCCCTCTTTCCCTTCTTTTTCCTGTTCCCCCATCATTGGGGACTAGGGGGCCTTTTCCCGCGTTTTGCTTTCGGCAGTGTCGGGCACGGTCGGCTGAGGCTCTCCGGTATTCACGACGGACGCGGCGGCGGGTTTCGGAATAATCGGCGAGCCGTTGGCACTCAGAATGGTCGGAGTCACAAAGACAAGCAATTCTTGGTCATCGGTCGGCTTTTCCCGGTTCAGCGGCAGACCCGCCAACAAGATAACCTGCCCACTGGAAACCGTTTTTGCTGCGGGAACTTTGAGTGCTTTCGGGGGGGCGTTGAGGTCCCCGTTCAGTGGTACGAACACAAGCGTTACCGAGCTATCGCTGTTGATGCGCGGCGTGATCGAAAGCGATGTTTGCAGATTTTTCTTTATGATTGGCTCATTAAATGTCCTGTGAGACACGCCGTTATCAGGAGGAAAGTACCTGATTTGTGCATCCTCCAGAACTTTAGTGGTTGTTTTGTCAGGGACCACGACATCAGGCACAGAATCAACTTTACCACGTGTCCGCATCAGCGTCTGGCGCAACAGGTTTACTATGTTTCCCGACGCGGTTTTGATCTGCATAACCTTTGGCATTGGGGTACCGGGGGCGGTGGTCAGCGGTAAGGCATCAAAAACGACACCTATACCTTTCACATCCCTAGCACTGGCAGTAGTAAACTCTACATGAAGCCGCACCTGCGGCACGGCGTCCGGCTTGGCAAGGGGCGTCTGGGCGCGGGCGAGAAGCGGCAGGCAGAGCAGAGACAGGGCGAGGGCGCAGACAAGGCGGCGGGGCGGCAGGGACAGCATGGCGGTGATTTCCTTTGGGCGGTGAGAGGCGGCGGCGTTCGAGACAGTCGAGCCGGTTAATAATCCACTTTAATTAACATTACAGTGGGGCTGTGTAGCAATTTAATGGCGAGAACGTTGCCGCGCTGAAGATGTGGCATTTGCTGGATAAGCAGCGGCAGTTGTCCAAAATCCAACTCAGGCGGCAGATTTTGGAAATCGATGTTGAATGTCAGTGAGTTATCTGAGTACAGGCGGGGCTGACTCAAGCGATAGCCAGGCAATTCGTACATCTCGGGACCTAGCGAGTTTGTTTCGGAATTGAGTGCTTTTGCTGTCACGGGCACATAGCCTGCCTTGACCAAACGCGCAAAGGCGCGGGCTGTTTGCGGGCTAGACTGCATCTCAATATGATAGTACAATGGGACGCTCCAGTTTAAGCCTGCCTCTTTCACAGGGACAGCCAGAGACAGCATTGTCAGCGCCAGCCCGGAGCGGCCAATATCCAAGATTCTAATCAGGCGTTTAAATTCGGTGAAGCCCTCGTCTGTAGCTTCCAACAGTAGTGAATTGCTGTTTGGGAACGCCTGAATATAGCGCACGCCGTCAGGAAGCTGTCTTGAACCATCCCAGTGCATCACGGACAGAAGATTGTTCGGCGCGGCGTGCTGCAATATGATCGCATGCCAATGGTAAGCCGTCGAGGGCGCGGGGGATGTCGTCTGAGCGTGAGTGCCGACGGTGAGGTAGAGCAGGAGCAGGGCAAGGCAGAACGCACGGCAGGGCAGGAGTGGCATGGCGGAGGTCTCCTTTGGGGGCACACTTGCCCTCGTTTTGTGCCGAGAGCAAGCGTGAGTCACTCTCGAAGCCTACTTATCGACTGTCTGCACAAGCCGGGTGGCTTCGGCAAGGCCTGTGTCGGTGGCACGCAAAAGCAGCGAAGAGTTGCTTCGGAGGGCGTAAACGCGCTCCACGTCGTCAGGGAGCGGGGCAGACGCGGTGTTCCAATGCAGGGCAGCCAGGACGGCGATGGGCGAAGTGTGGCTAACCGCGAGCTTGTGCCAGTGGTAGGCGGCGGACGGCGTGGCGGCGGCAGGGGGGGCGGGTTTGGGTGTTTCGGCGACGGCGGGCAGGCACAGCAGCAAGGACAAGCCCAGGGTGCAGAGGCGGGATTTCATGGCGGAGGTCTCCTTTAAACACTACTCTCAAACACCACTTAGGCGCGGGCAGGCGAAAATCCTGCATGGAGAGCGGCGGCGGGAGAAGGAATCGGACAAGCGGGCGGAGAATAACACGGCTAACAGGCGAACAGGGGAAACGTAATGGCGACGAAAGAAACCACTCGGGCAGATTTAGAAGGGGCCGCACCGGCGGAGGATGTCAAGCCGCTGGCATTGTGGCGGACGCTGATTTTGGGGCTGATTTTGATCCCTATCAATGTCTTCTGGACCACGGTGGTGGAAATACGCTGGTACACGCTGGACGGAACCTCGCTGCCGCTGTTTATCACGCCGGTCTTTATGCTGTTTGTGCTGGTGCTGATGAACTTTGCGTGGCGTCGGTTTGTGCCGCGCCTGCCCGCGCTGCGGCAGGAAGAGCTGCTGCTGGTCTATGCTATGCTGGTCGTCTCCTGCACGTTCTGCGGGCACGACACGATGCAGAATATGTTTGGGTCCATTACCTATGCCTACTGGCACGCGACGCCGGAAAACCGTTACCGGGAACTGTTTTTCCAGTACCTGCCGAACTGGCTGCTGATTACCGACAAAGCCTCGCTGACGGCGATGAACCGGGGCAATATCAGCATTTACAGCCCGCAGGGCCTGATTTATCTGCGGGCGTGGATTGTGCCGCTGTTTTCGTGGGGGCTGTTCTTTTTAACCCTGGTGGGAATGTACCTGTGCCTGACGATTCTCATTCGCCGGGCGTGGATTGAGAACGAAAAGCTGACGTTCCCGATTGTGCAGCTTCCGCTGGCGATGACGGGCGACGACGCTGGCAAGGCGTTCTTCCAGAACCCGCGTATGTGGATCGGGTTCGGGCTGGCGTTCTCGATTTCGTTTCTGAACGGCCTGCATGAGCTGATTCCCTCCATCCCGCAGTTCAATGTCAAGCTGAACAATTTGCAGCAGTATGTGACCACCCCGCCCTGGAATGCGATTGGGTCCACGCAGTCTTCGTTCTATCCGTTTGCCGTCGGGCTGGCGTACTTTATGCCGCTGGACCTGTCGTTTTCCTGCTGGTTCTTTTACCTCTTTGCCCGCGTGTTCCGGGTCATGGGCAGCGCCTACGGCTGGGACACCGGGCAGCACAATGCGTTTCCGTTTTTCGGCGAGCAGGCGACCGGCGCGTGGGTGGGTCTGGGCGTGATGCTCCTGTATGCCGGGCGCGGCTACTGGCGGCGGGTGGGGATTGCGATTCGGGAGGGGGCCGCCTCGGACGACCCCGCCGAAGCGCGGCGGTACCGCTTTGCGGTGCTGGGGCTGGCGGCGGGCATCGGAGCGCTGGCGCTCTTTTCGGCGCTGATTGGCATGAGCGCGTGGGTGGCGATTGCGTTCTTTGGGATCGTGTTCCTGCTGGGCTTTGTGATTACCCGCGTCCGGGCCGAGCTTGGCTCGCCGCATGAAATCGTCTGGGTGAACCCGATCCAGGTGCTGATTACAGTCTTTGGAACGCGGGCGCTGGGGGCGCAGGATTTGACGGTGATGTCGGTGCTGTACTGGTTCAACCGGGGCTACCGCAACCATCCGATGCCGAACCAACTGGAAGCATTCAAGATGCTGGAACACAAGCCGCGTGTGGGTATCGGGGCCATCTCCGGCGTCCTGATACTGGCCGCCGTCATCAGCCTGTTTGCGACGGACTGGGCCAATCTGCACGTTCTGTATGCCTACGGCGGCGAGGGAAAATCGACTGGTTTCAAGGCGTTTGTGGGCGGGGAAAGCTACAACCGCCTGGCGGGCTGGCTGACCACACCGGCGCCTCCGGCCAGCACGGGGCTGTTCTTTATTGCCGGGGGCTTTGTCCTGACCGTCGCGCTATCCCTGCTCCGCACGTCGTTTGTGTGGTGGCCGTTTCACCCGGCGGGCTATGCGCTGGCGCTGTCGTATGCGATGGAATACTTCTGGATGCCGGTGCTGATTGGCTGGGCCTTGAAGTTCCTGATTATCCGCTACGGCGGGGCCAAAATGTACCGCCTGGCAATTCCATTCTTCCTGGGCCTCATCTTGGGCGACTACACGATGGGGTCCCTCTGGGCCATTATCGGGCCGATTATGGGCGTGCCGACCTACAAGATTTATATTTGAGGCAGGCCCCGCGCCTAAAGAAAGAATAGTCTCGTGCCAGACCTGCGCTTTTCTGACCGCGTGGATAACTACGCGAAGTATCGTCCCAGCTATCCGCTGGCTCTGCTCGATTATCTCACCGCTGAATGCGGCCTAGCACCCAAGCAGGCTGTGGCCGACATTGGTGCAGGAACAGGGCTGCTGACCCGGCTGTTTCTGGAACGCGACTGCGAAGTCTGAGCTGTGGAACCAGACCCTGCCATGCGGGCGGCGGCGGAACAGGAACTGGGTGCGGCATTTCCAAGTTTTCACAGCATCGCCGGTTCCGCCGAGGCCGTGCCGCTCCCTGCAGCCTGTGCGGACTTTTGGACGGCGGCGCAGGCATTCCACTGGTTCGACCCGGCACACGCACGGGCCGAAGCACAGCGCCTTTTGCGACCCGGTGGGTGGGCCGTGCTGGTGTGGAATGCACGGCGCAGCCAGGAAACCCCATTTCTTGCGGCTTATGAACAATTTTTGCAGGAGTTTGGCCGGGACTACCGGGGCGGTCATGGCGGAGACACAACGGCGGCGCGGACCATGTTTTTTGGCGGCAGTGTACCCGAAACAACCACACTCGAAAGCATGCAGCACTTTGACGCTGCCAGCCTGCGGGGCCGCTTTCTGTCGTCATCCTATGCCCCCGCTCCGGCAGACCCAAACTGTGAGCGTACTTTGGCTGCGCTAAACCGCATTTTTGAAGCACACCAAACTAATGGAGCGGTTGCGTTTGAGTATAATACAGAAATCTATGCAGCGCGACTGAACTCGTGAAAGAAGTTTATTCCCCCGGCACCAGCTTGTACCCAAAGCCGCGCACCGTTTGAATATACCGGGGCGCGGCTTCGTCGTCTTCAATTTTGCGGCGCAGACGGCGGATATACACGGCCAGCGCCTTGATGCCCTCTTCCGGGGCATTGCCCCACACCTGCTGAAAAAGCCACGTTTTGTCCAGCGCCGTTTTCGGCTGACGCGCCAGCAGCAGCAAAACTTCGTACTCCCGCTCGGTCAAGTGCGCCCGCTTTTCGCGCACCACGGCATCGCGGCTCTTCAAATCCAGACGCAGATGGGGTCCCAGCGCAATTTCCTGATCGGCTTCTCCCGGCAGGTCATACTCCCGCGAGCGGCGCAGATGGGCGGCAATCCGCGCCAGCAGCTCGGCGGGGTCAAACGGCTTGGTGATGTAATCATCCGCGCCCCCGGCAAACCCCTCCACTTTGTCCAGCGCGGCGCTGCGGCCCGTCAGCATCAAAACCGGCTGCCGCCAGCCCGCTTCGCGCAGGCGGCGGCAGCACAGGAAGCCGTCCATGCCCGGCAGGGCGACGTCCAGCAGGGCCAGGTCATAGGCCGGGTCTTCCCGCAGGTGGCTCAGGGCCGCTTCCCCGGTCGCCGTCGCCTGGGTGAAATAGCCCGCCCGTGCCAGCAGCCGCGCCAGCGCCCGCGCAATGGCCGGATCATCTTCCACAATCAGTATTTTTCCCGCCATACTTCTCCTGAGTGCTGCTACTGCGGCAGCCAGAGCGTAAACTGCGTGCCGCCGCCCCGCCGGGCGCGGACAGAGATCATTCCGCTGTGAGCCTCCATAATCCGGCGGCAGGAGAACAGGCCGAGGCCCGCACCGTCGGGGCGGGTCGTGAAAAACGGATCAAACAGGCGGCGGCGAGCGGCAGGGGAAATGCCCGGCCCGGTGTCGGCAACGCGCAGGCGGACGCCGCCCGTGTGCTGGTCCATCGTCAGGGTCATCTGCCCGCCCGATGTGGCCCGCATAGCCTGAATGGCGTTCAGCACCAGATTAACCAGCACCTGCTCCATCTGCACGGCATCCGCCTGTACGATTGGCAGAGCGGGGGCGGCGCGGCAGGCCAGCGTGACGTTTTCCAGCGCCGCCTGCGGGCCGATCAGCGTCAGAATGCGGGCGACCATTGCGGGCAGGTCCGTGGGCGCACGCTCCTGACTTTGCGGCCTCGCCAGCGCCAGCAGGCGGTGGGTGAGCAGGGCCAGACTGTCTACCTGCTGCCGAATGGCGCTCAGCGCCTCGCCGCGTGCGGCGGCATCTGTCTGGTCGGCCAGGGACAGCTCAATCGTCAGCGGGGTGAGTATGTTGCGGATGTCATGGGCCACAGACGCCGCCAGCAGACCGACAGCAGAAAGCTTTTCGGTTTCAAAAAGCTGCGCCTGCGTCTGCGACAGGGTTGTTTCCGCTTTATCCAGCCGCCCCGTGACCGTTTTGAGCGTGGACGCAAGCTGTTTGGACTGCTCTCGGAGCTGCGTGGCCTGCGACCGAATGCGGGCTTCCATGCCTCGGGCACGGGTGACATCCAGAAACGTCCACAGCCGCCCGATAATCACGCCGCCGTCGTTGTGAACCGGGGTCGTGTAGCGTCTGAGCTTGCGTGTACGCGGCGCGACAATCTCCACTTCGTCTTCCATGACATAGGCCGGGTTGGCATACGCCGCGTCTAAGCTCGCCATAAACCCCTGGGGGTCTTTCAGGCGCGGGGCAAGCTGCGTGCGGACAAAGTTCGGCTGGGCCGCCAGCGTGTCCACGCTGTCCAGCCCGAACATCTCGCAGAAGCGCCGGTTGCCCACCCGGTCGTGCCGGGCGGAGTCGGACAGCAGCACCCCGTAGTCGGAGGCGCGGAGCAGGGCACGCAGCAGGAGCAGCTCATCACGTTCGGTCATTATATATCAGGAAACAATTCAGGTCGCTGGAAGGCGCTTCGCGCCGGGCGGACAATCAGACACCAAATAAAGCCTGCGATGTTTGTCCTTATCTTTGGCTTCCCGGCGTCTTCGCCTCCGAGCGAGGAGTTTCAACTCCTCGTACATTTGGTTATGTTCCGGCGGGCGGCTTGATCTGGCTTCCCAGTGCTTTCGGGTCGAAATAAGCCGACGAGCGGCTGACTTTGCCGCCGCTGAACTCCAGCAGCGTCACGCCGGAATACTTGAACTCGCTGCCTTCAAAGCCGGTTCCGGTGGTCGTCCATTCCAGAGCGGCCCCGGCCTCGGTGGCGATGACATTGCGGAACGTAGAGCGGGCGGTCTCAAAGGTGCCCCGGTACTCGGTCCAAAACGTGCGTGCGCCGTCCGGCCCGCTGAAGTGGTCGGGGGCCAGCAGGTTGCCGACTTTGGCCTCTTCGGTATACAGGGCGGCGATGGGATCGGCATCTTTGCTGTCTTCCAGCGTGTGGAGGGCGTCAATAAAAGTGCGGGCAAGCTGTTCGGACATGGGGTAAAGTCTCTTTCTAATCTTAAACTATTATGTGGGCAAACGGGAGCAAGCTAAACATAGAACACATAAACATAAAAAGCGCCGGGGGCAGTGCCCCCGGCGCTTGAGAGTCTAAGAACGGCCTACGAAGGCCGGTAGACGAAGCCGGTCGGGCCGGAAATGGCGGGCGTCACACCGCCGGTGGCCGGGAGCAGGCCCGCCGCGACTTTGCCGCCGAGGTTCAGCACCTGATCTGCTGTCAGCGCAGTGTCAACGCCGTTCGCATTGCCGACGCCGATATCCGTGCTGAGGGGCGCGGTCTGGATCGTCGCCGTGCCGCTCAGAGCGTTCAGCGCGTAGGCCAAGCTAGCCGCATGGCGAGCTTCGACGCCCAGAAACGACGCCGAGGGGGCCAGGAAGGGCGATTTGACGGACAGCAGGCCGGAGCCGCCGAGGTACGCGCCGACGCCGATGGTTTCTGCCGTGTAGATGCCGGTTGTCGCCATCGTGCGGTCCATCGTGTTGATGGCGTAGTCAAACAGGTACTGCGCCGGGTCCAGGAACGGATTGGCTGCCGGGCTGCCATAGAGCGTGGACGCAATGAAGTCCCGCTGCTGGCCTTCGGTGGCGTAAAAGCCGGTCAGAAGCTGCACATCCAGCTCCGCTTCGCTGAGGCCGAGGCCATTGATGGGATTGCCGAACATATCTGTACCGCCTGTGGTCAGGCGGGCGATGGTCTGGCGATACCGCTCGGCTTCGATGGTCTCCACCGCGAGGGCAAAGTTCAGGATTTTGACATCGCTGCTGCCCACCGCAAACTTGGGGGAGGCATTTGAGATTTGCACTGCGTTGGGTGCGCCCGCCGGGGGGGCGTCAAAGTAAAGAGTCACATGGTTGGTCGGAGTCGCGGCCATAGGAAAAGTGCCTTTCAATAGTTATGCCACAAAGATTAAGCCACAAAGAACGGCTGGATCGCGGCCAGCACCTGCTTGGGCGTCTTGGAGAACTCAGCGGTTCCGGGCAGGATAGGCACATTCGTGTCGCCTGCGGGGACGGTGAGCGGCTGCACGCCGCCGAAGCTGCCCGAGGGTCCGGGTGCGCTGGTGGCCCCGGCGCTGATGTTGCCCAAAGACAGGTTAATCACCGCCGAATGGCGCGACTCGGTGGAATAAATGCTGGATGCCTGCTGCACCAGCGCCGCGCTGGTCAGGAAGCTCGCCGAACCCAGGTACGCCTGCACCCCGGTTTCTTCCGCCGTCAAAATCACGGTCAGGATCGTCTTCAGGTCCGCGCCGGGGACAAGTCCTGCCGAAGCCGCGCTGTAGCCCTTCGCATTGGGAGGAACGGGTGTGCCGCCAAGTTGGGGAATAGCTAGGTCCCGCAGGTAATCGCGGTGGGCGGCTTCCACATAAGCAAACTGCTGCAGGTAGGCAAAGCCGGACTTGGTCTGGGTCGTGTCCAAACCGCCCGTCGGCACGGCCAGCGCGTAGGAGGAAGCGTTGCCCGCAGGCAGGGGGGCATTGATGTCTTTGCCAGCGGCAATGTTCAGCGCCTGCCGGTACAAATCCGCTTCCAGCGTTTCCAGTGTCAGGGCATAGTTTAGGACCACCAGATTGATGTTCGCGCCGGGAATGTTGGGGAAGTTGGCCTGGTCGGCAAACGTGGTCAGCCCAACCGGGCTGGTGGTGGAGCCACCGCCGCCGCCATTGCCGCCGCCGCCGCAGCCTGCGAGCAGGGCCACTGCCGCCGTGCCGAGGCCCGCTGCCGTCATGCGGGCCAGAAATGTGCGTCGGCTGACGGGATTACGCAGATAGTCCGGGGAGGTGACATCCGGCTCGTGCGCCGAAGTCTCAGGAGACTCGATCATAGTACGAAGTCCTTTCTCGGGAAGCCTGGCCGCAGGGCCAGAAAAGAAGTGTGAACGGGTGTTCGATACAAAAAGAGAACGGGAATAGTATACTCTAAAAATCCGTGTGTTAAACACATTTCTTGACATACATTTGAGAGAAAAAGGCACAATCAGAAAAATCACAAAAAAGCCCCCCGCTTCCAGAAGTGGGAGCGGGGGGCTGGCTGAAAGCCGAAGGCGATGGCTTAAAGGAACACGAAGCCTTTGGGGCCGGAGATCGGGTTGATCTTGCCGTCGCCTGCCACGGTCGTGTCTGCGGCAACCAGGCCGCCGGTGTTCAAGATGGCATCGGGAGGAAGCTGCATATCCAGGCCGAGGCCGCCAGCGGTTCCCCTGTCACCAGCCAGCGGGGCGGTGGCGAGCTTGGGGGTCTCGTTGAAGATCGGGCCGTTCAGCAGGATCGAAACGGCGGTGGTGTGCCGCGCTTCGGTTCCGACGATAGACGCCGCAATCGCCAGATACTGGCTGCCCGCGACGAGGCCGCCGTCCCTGATGCCGCCCAGGTAGGCGGACACGCCGGTCTGCTCGGCAGCATACACAAGCTGCACGGTCTGAAGGCGGGTCAGGGGGGGAACGCCCTGCAGGTTGGTGTCGGCAAAGCCGAAGTCAAAGCCCGCTTTGGCATCCGTGACCCAGTTGCCGCCAAGAGCCGTGGTCAGGAAGTCGCGGTGCGAGTTCTCAATCCGGCCAAAGGTGGTCAGATAATCCACATCGTCGCCGGTAAGGCCGAGGCCGGTGATGGTCTGGCCGTAGAAGTCCTTGTCGCCGGTGGTCAGGCGGGCGAGGGCCTGCCGGTACAGCTCGGCTTCGAGCGTTTCCAGGGCCAGGGCATAGTTGAGGGCTTTGATGTCGGGCGAATTGCCAGGAATCACCACCGGGGTGGGCGCACCCGCCGGGGCCGCGCCGTAATAAAGAGTAATCTGCGAGGGCATAAGAAAATACCTTTCCGTAATTCCGCTGCGAACTTAAACGACGAAGAACGGCTGCACAGCGGCCAGAACTTGCTTGGGCGTCTGTGCGAACTCAAACTCATCTGCCGAAATGCCCTTGGCGGGCTGCACGCCGCCGACATCGCCGGTGGGGCCGGTGGGCAGGCCGAGGATGTAGTTGACACCCGCCGAGTGGCGTGCTTCGGTGGTGTAAATGCTGGCGGCAATCTGCACCAGTGACGTGGTCTTCAGGAAGCCTGCGGCGCCGAGGTAGGCAGTAACGCCGGTTTCTTCCACGGTGCGGATGAGCTTCATGATCGTCTCAAGGTCCGTGCCGGGCGCAAGGCCCGCGTTGTAGCCTTTGGCGTTTGCGGGGACGGGAGTTGCGCCCGCCTGGGCAATCGCAGCCCGCAGAAAGTCGCGGTGCGCGGCTTCGACGCCCGCATACTGCTTGAGGTACAGGAACCCGAGGGCTGCGTCAGAGGCGCTCAGGCCGCCGTTGCCAACTGCCTGTGTGTAGCTCAGGCCGCCGTTCGCGGGCAGGGGAGTGGTGACAGGCAGGCCCGCCGCGATGTTGAGGGCCTGGCGGTACAGGTCCGCTTCCAGCGTTTCCAGCGTCAGCGCATAGTTCAGGACAACCACGTCCTCGGTTGCGCCGGGGATGCCGGGGAAGTTGGCCTGGTCGGCGAACGTGACCAGCCCGACCGGGCTGGTGGTGGAGCCGCCGCCGTTGTTGCCGCCGCCGCCGCCGCAGCCTGCCAGCAGGGCCACTGCCGCCGTGCCGAGGCCCGCCGCCGTCATGCGGGCCAGAAATGTGCGTCGGCTGACGGGATTACGCAGATAGTCCGGGGAGGTGACATCCGGCTCGTGCGCCGAAGTCTCAGGAGACTCGATCATAGTACGAAGTCCTTTCTCGGGAAGCCTGGCCTCGGAGCCAGGGAAGCTAGTGAAAAGTATGTCAGGGCAAAAGAGAACGACCTTAGTATACACATTTCAGCCCGCTTTCTGCTGTTTATGATTAATTTTCGGTTACAATCACTTTTTATTGTTTGCCTGCTTACAGTTTCTGGTGACTCCCGTGACAGCCCCGCATCGGGTATACTGCGAACGAGGAGGCTTCACTTATGAGTACCAACACCGCCCCGCCCGCCGACACCAGCACGGCCCATGCCAACTGGGGAACCGCCGTGATTTTACTGGTTCTTGCAATCTCCGCCGTGGTCGTCTTTTACGTCGTCACCCGGCCCCATTCGGACGCCCCGCCGCAGGTGATTAGCGCCCCGCAAAGTGCCCCGGTCGCCCGCTGACTAGCATTGACACAGAAAAACACCCCCGGCACTTGTCGTGCCGGGGGCGTTTCTGTTTTAAAGCGGTTCTAAAGCTGTGCGGCTTGCGTGCGGGCTTCGGCGACGACGGGCAGCAATGCCGCGTCCAGCGCGTCGTCGGTGTCGCCAATGGTTTCGGTCTTTGCCAGAAACCAGTGTTCGGTGTGTGTCACCGACGCGCCCGGCTCCAGCGTCGTCAGCGGCCCCAGCGTTTCCAGCTCCTGAAACGCCGCTTTGGTGAACGTCTCAAAGTTGCTGCCCATATCCACTAAATTGGCCGGGCTGCCCGGCGCGGATGTGATTTGAACCACAAACGCCTGCGTGTCTGTCAGGTGCGCTCCCCAGCCCTGTGCGTTGTACAGGCCCACTTTCTGGGCAAAGTCCAGGCCGTCGTCCTGCCGCAGCGTCAGGTACTTTTTGCCCCAGCGCCAGCGCGGGTCGGCCATGTCGGTAAACTTCCACAGCACCAGAGGCCGCGCCGGAAGCAGGTCGTCATCGTGCGAGACAAACGGCTCCTGTGGCAGCACCACGCGCCCGCCGCCTGCCACAATGCTCAGTGCCCACGGGGCAAGCGAGACCGGCCACACGCCGTCGTTGGTGATGACATGGTCCACGCGCACGGCAGGGCCGGTCGGGGCCAGCGTGACATGCATTTCTTTGGTCAGCCCCGTCGTGTCCTCGGTCGGGCTGATCAGTTTCAGCGTTTGGCCGTCCCAGAGCGGCGTGCCATAGGGGCCGGTGTCGGGAAAATAGGTTCTGGCCTTGACTTCCGGCGCGGCCCACAGCCGGTGTCCGCCGTAGGGCTGCCACTGTTCGCCGCCGGTCTGCCCAGCGCCGGGCAGAACCTGGAAAGCGTTCGGGCCGCCCAAAAAGCCGTAGCGGATAATGCGCGGGCCGACTGCGGTGGTGACGACGAGTTCCGCCTCGCCGTTGGACAGCCGGACGCCGTCCCAGCCTTCAAATTGGGTTGTTTCAAGTGTTGGAATTGCCATAGGCGGCTAGTTCGCGCTGGGGCAGGGAAACTCCTGCATTAGTTCGGAAGGCCGCCGACGCCCAGGGACCCCTGAAAGCCGTGGCCCTGCAAGGTGCCAGTCTGTGTGTTGACCACCACATCGGCGGCGGAGGCGGCTCCGAGGCCGCCGGGGATGGTGGCCTGCACCGGGCCGAGGCTGCGGGCGGTGTTCTGCGCGGCGTTCCAGACCAAAGCGGGGCAGGTGAGCGTCGTCAGCCCCCGCGTGCTTCGGAACCGGGCGCGAACGCCGCCCGAAAGCTGCAAGCGACCCAGGTCGGGCTTGCCGGGCGGGGCGTTATACAGGGCGCGGCCAGACGTGACAGAAAGCCGGGGCAGCAGCGCGGTCAGGGGGGCCGGGGAAGTCAGCTCGCTGCGGGGGACGTTCCAGACCAGGGTTTGTGCCAGCAAAACAGGCCGCTGCGCGGTCAGCACCACGGCGCGGACATGACCGCTGAGGGTGAGAACGCCGGAGCCAGCCGAGTCCAGGCCGCCGAAAGGGGAAGAGTAGACGGCATTCGCTGCCGTGACCGTGGCGGTGGGACGGCCCCGGTCATCCAGCAAAGTGCCCTGCCGGATGCCCAGCACCGTGGCGGTGCGCCGGTCCCGGCTGAAGGTGATGGCGTCGGCGGTCATGTGCCAGCGCCGCCGCCCGTGGTCGTGGCCGACCACATGAACATCCAGTGCTTCCATCGCCACGCCGCCCAGCCCCGGCTGAAGGTAGCTTTGCGCGAACGGGGTCAGGCCCTGCGTGCGCGTGAAATAGCGCAGCGCCCAGGCCGTCCCCAGCACGAATAAAATCCCCAGTGAGACCAGCAGCAGGCGCAGAGAAGTCAAAGACATACTGTTGCCTGTGCCGCTAGAAGCCGAGGTTTGGCGGCGGCGAAGGCGGCCCGGTAGTTCCCGTCGTGGTTCCTGTGGTTGTCCCGGTCGTTGTGGTCCCCGTTGTGGTTCCCGTCGTGGTCCCTGTGGTGCTGTTGTTTCCGCTGTTGCCGTTACCGCCGCCGCCCCCGCCGCCGCAGCCTGCCAGCAGCGCGGCCAGCGTGAGCGCAATGCCGACAAGTCCGAGGCGTGTGATGTGGCCCTGAGTTCTCTGAATCAATCTGTGTTCCTCTTGCGTCTTTGTGAGTGGTTTGTGAATGGAATGCTGTCCTATAACTTATTCTATTATAAGGCAAATCGGGCCAAAACGCAAGGGGGTCAGCGCCGCCGCCACACTATGACTGCCCCGACAGCCACCGCCAGCAGGGCCAGCGGCAGCAGCAAGCGGCGGCGAGCGGTGCGCTCGGCGACAATTTCAGGCCGCTCGTCCTGCGCGGCCAGCGCGGCAGGCGCGGCCTGTGGCAGCAGCACTTGAACGGCTTTGGGCACTACCTCTACCGTCAGTGAGCGCGTCCGGCCTTCCGCCTCGCCGTCGAACTGCACCGGCTGCGGGCGGCGGGTGGTAATGGTAACTGTCCGGGCCTGATGGACCTCTAAGGCCGGGTCATAGTGAGCGCGGCCCAAAAGGGCGCTGCCCATCAGATGCGTCCAGTGTGCCAGCGTCGCCGCTTTCAGAATGCCCACATCCAGCAGTCCGTCATTTGGAGACGCGGTGGGGAAAATCGAGACACCCCCGGTAATCTGCCCCATGTTCGCCAGAAGCACGCTTTTGGCCTTGCGCCGAAAGGGCCTGCCGCCGTCCAGCGAAATATGCACATGGGCATGGCGGCGCGGCAGGTTCTTGAAAGCCGCCCAGAAATAAGCCGCCTTGCCCATCCGGTCTTTGGCCTCCCGGTCGGCATCGGCGACCACCTGCGCGTCCATCCCGAGGCCGCCCAGAATGGCAAAATACCGGTCGCCGTCGGCCCGGCACAAATCCAGCGCGTAGGGCGTGCCGGACAGCGCCACGTTGACGGCTTCCGGGACGGTAATCGGAATGCCGAGGTTGACCGACAGCAGGTTTCCGGTCCCGGCGGGCAGCACGGCGACGGGGATGTCCGTGCCGACCAGCGCCGCCAGGGCTTCCATGACGGTGCCGTCGCCGCCGGAGACGGCCAGCAGGTCCACGCCGTCTTTCACCGCCTGCGCCGCCAGCGCCCGTGCGCCGACTTCGAGGGTGGTGCTGATAAACTGGCAGCGATAGCCCTGTGCCGCCAGCGCCTCTGAAATAATCTTTTGCCGCTGCTCCGGGTTCGTCTTGCCCGAAACCGGGTTGAAAATAATGGAAACGCATTTTTTCGCGTCTTCTGTCGCCTGTATCATCGCACTGTTATACCCGCCGGGGGCGGATACTTGGGTATACTAAGCTACTCGACTTTCAAGGAACCTTTAAATGAACCTCGACAAATACAAAATGGTGTGCTTTTATGCGTTCGACAAGGGCGTCAGCCTGCGGGCGCAGACGCCGAACGCCCCGCAGAACACGCGCACGCTTTTTGACAGCGGCCAGCTGTACCTGCCTGCGATTGTGGCGCAGGAGCCGGAGTTTCTGGACCGGATCATCGCGCTGGAGCTGCCTGACGACATCGCGCTCGGCCTCGGCAACAAATACCCGCAGTTTGACGCCAAAGCCTATCTTTCGGCCCGCGCCGAGGCCAAGCGTCTGGCCGAAAAAGCCAAAGCCAAAAAGCCCTTCGGCGCGGCGGCTTCCGCGTCGTGACGCTGCCGACGCGGCGGCTCGGCAAAACCGGCCTGAACGTCTCGGCCCTGGGTTTCGGCGGCTGGGCGATTGGCGGCAGCGAGTGGGGCAGCGCCTACGGCCCGACGGACGATGCCGTGTCCCGCGCCGCCCTTCGGGCGGCGTTAGAGGCGGGCGTGACGCTCTTTGAGACCGCCGATGTCTACGGCCACGGGCACTCTGAGGCCCTGCTTGGCGAAGTTCTGAGCGCCTGGCCTGGCCCGCCGCCGACCGTGGTGACCAAAGGCGGCCTCAACTTTTACCGCCGCGATGAGACCCTGGAGCCGGACTGGACGCCGCTGGCCCTCGCGCACGCGGTTCAGCAAAGCCTGGCCCGTCTGCGGCGCGGCACGCTGGACGTCTTTTTGCTGATGAACCCGGTTGTCGAAGACCTGGAAAAATACAAAGTCTGGGATACGCTAGACGCCCTGCGCCGGGCGGGCAAGATTCGCTATTATGGCGTCTCCGTCGCCGAGCCGTCTGACGGCCTGTGGCTGCTGCAAAACCAATGTCCGGTAGACGTTCTGGAAGTGGCCTATTCGCTCTTTTATCAGGGGGCCTCTGTGGAGCTTCTGCCGCTGGCCCGAAAGCGCGGCGTCGGCATCTTGGCCCGCGAGCCGCTGGCAAACGGCTTTCTGTCAGGCCGCTACGCCCCGGACACAGTGTTCCCCGAAGGCGACATCCGGGCCGCCCTGCCGCGTGAATATGTGGCCGCGATGACCGAAACCGCTGCCCGGTTAGCATTCCTGACCGAAAGCGGCACACGGACCCTGACGCAGGCCGCCCTGCGCTTTGTGCTAGACGACCCTGCTGTGCCATGCGTCGTCGCCGGAGCGAAAACACCCGCACAGGTGCTGGAAAACGTCGGCGCGGCCTTTCTGCCGCCGCTGACCGAAGCGGAACGAGAACGTATTGACGGAGTGTTTTAAAGTTATGCTCATTGATTTTACAGTTGAAAACTTTCGCTCCCTCAAAGACGCGGCAACGCTGAGTGCCGTGGCCCAAACAAGCCGTGCTGTTGGGGGGGACGAGAGAATTGCCCCGGCGTCTCCAGTCGCGGGGCGTGACTTGGAGCTGCTGCCAGCTCTGGGTATCTTCGGCGCAAACGCTTCAGGCAAAAGCAATGTTCTGGCGGCGCTGGACACACTGTTGGGTTTGATGGCAGATGAAGGCACGCCGCTGGAAATGATCAAGCCGTTTGGATTAAATGAAGTCACTGCGACCTCGCCAACCCGTTTCAGACTGCGAACTGTGCTGGAAAACACGGTTTATATTTATTCTTTGTCGCTGAACCCACAGCGTGTTCTTGACGAGCGGCTGGAACAGATGCGTCCCAATTCCAAACGAAACAGCTTGCTGTTTTCCCGAAACTGGGATGAGCAAGCCCATAAATACGTCTGGAAAAATGGAGAAGAACTGGGCGTCTATCGACAGCTTCAAGAGTCAATCAAGCAGTCCGAGACATTTCTTGGTCTCTTGACGACTCGTTTCAACATAGATGTACTACAACCTCTAATTCAATGGGCAAACTTCCGCTGGCAAGGCTTGGGCCACGAAGATTTTAATCACTTTACTTCAGTCCAGCAGCTTATGCGAATGGGACCAATCTGGAAAAATCGCGTTGTCCAGATAATTCGGCAGTTTGACACTGGCCTTTCTGACATTGAACTGGAAGATAAACAAACGGGTGAGATTCAGCACAAATTGATTGCTGTACATAAAACCGGGGGGGACTTGGTGCGGTGGTCTTTCGATGAAGAATCAACGGGCACTCAGCGTCTCTTTGATTTGATCAACAAAGTGCTGTCGTGCCTTGAGGCTGGAAATTTAATACTGGAAGATGAGCTTGGCTCAAATATCCATCCCCACATCTCCGAGGAAATTGTGCGGCTGTTCCAAAGTCCCGTGACTAATCCCAAACGGGCACAGCTTGTTTTTACCAGCCATGACACGACGCTTCAGCAGCGAAACCTGCTCCGGCGTGACCAAATCTGGTTCACCGAAAAGCGCCCTGACGGCGGCACAGAACTGTATCCGCTGACAGACTTCAAGCCACCTAGCGACCTGGCGATTGATAAGTCCTACTTGGACGGTCGTTTCGGGGCGGTTCCCATTCTGCCGGATACTGAGGATTTGCTCCCGCTGTTGGAGACACAAAAAGAGCCGGAGCTAGTTGCCTGATGCCGCGCTCGCCCTTTTCGCGCCCAACCCGTAATCGCACGCCCGGCCCCAAGTTTCTGATCGCCTGCGAAGGGGACGGCGAGAAGGCATATCTCGAAGCAATTCGTCAATCGCTGCGGCTCTCAAATAAGCAGATCATTGTGCTTAACGAAAAAGGTACAGACCCACTTTCGATTGTCAGAGCCGTAACCGAGTATCGAGAAGTCTTAAAAAGTGATGGGGGTTGGCTGAAACAAGATAGTGCCTGGGCGGCTCTGGACGGGGACGAACACCGGGACAATGACCGTGAGAACTGGTATCAGGCATTGGATTTGGCACAGGCACAGAGTATCAATCTGGCAGTGTCCAATCCCAGCTTGGAACTTTGGTATCTGCTGCACTTTCAGGATCAGCAAGCCTACATTCACCGGGATAAGGCCGTAGAAGAACTGAAAAAACACACGCCCCGATACCAGAAGCCACTGCCCCTGCTTTCAGTGACGTCGGAGGCGCGTCAGGCCGCAGTGCAGAGAGCGGCCCGGCTTGCGGAGCGCAACCGCGAAGCAGGCAGGCCATTTTATGATAATCCGTCTTCCGGGATGGGAAAGCTGATTGAGTCGCTTCTGAAACTAGACAAATCACTATGATCAAATTAACAACTGCCGCGCAGATGCGGGAAATGGACCGGCAGACGGTCGAAAAGTTCGCGGTTCCGGGTATTGTGCTGATGGAAAACGCGGCCCTGCGCGTGGTGGACATCCTGGCCGCACGGTTTGGGCCGCTTCGGGGCAGGCGGGTGGCGGTGGTCTGTGGCAAGGGGAATAATGGTGGCGACGGGCTGGCGGTGGCGCGGCACCTCTCGGCGCGACTTGGGGCCAAAGTGACGGTCTGGCTGACTGCGCCTGCGGAGGCGTTCATGGGCGACGCAGCAGCAAACTACCGAATGGCGGCAGCTTACGGTCTGGACATCCGGCCCTGGGCGGGGGCGCTGGGCGAAACGGATTTAGTCATAGACGCCCTGCTCGGCACAGGCATCAAAGGCGGCGTGTCGGGCGAGCTGGCCGCAGTCATAGACGCGATGAACGGCGCGGGCAGGCCGGTGGTAGTCGTGGATGTGCCGTCGGGGCTGGACGCGGACACGGGCAACGTGGACGGGGCGTGTGTCCATGCCGTGCTGACGGTGACATTCGTGCTGCCCAAGATTGGCCTGCTCGTGTATCCCGGCGCGGGCTATATCGGCGAGCTTGTGACCGTGGATATTGGAATGCCCCGATCTGTCATGGCGGCAGAAAGTGTTCGAGTTGTAGCGACGGAAGCCGCCGATGTGGCCGGGTGGGTTCCGTCGCGGGTCAACGGGCGCGACAGCAACAAAGGCAAGTTCGGCCATGTGTCGGTGTTTGCCGGGTCGGCGGGCTTTGTCGGTGCGCCGGTGCTGTCCACCGAAGCGGCGGCGCGGACGGGGGCGGGGCTGGTGACGCTGGCTGTGCCCCACGGCATACAAAGCGCGGCCATGACACGCATTTCGCCGATTGCCATGACACGCGGGCTGCCTGAGACGGAACGCGGCGCATTCAGCCCGGACGCGCTGGCAGACGCTTTAGAACTCGCGCACAAAGGCACGGCGGCGGCGATTGGGCCGGGGCTGGGCGGCGCGGACGATGACCAAACACGGCAGTTTGTGCGCGAGTTTATCCGGCAGTGCGCCGTGCCGCTCGTCGTTGATGCCGATGCCTTGAACTGCCTGGCGTTGGAAGACGACCACGGCGCGGCGATTGTGCGAAAACGAACGGCGGCCACGATTCTAACGCCGCACCCCGGTGAGATGGGGCGGCTGCAAGGCACGGACACGAAAACCGTGCAGGCGGACCGGCGCAAAGCGGTGGAAGACGCGGCGCGGACCTATCACTGCGCGGTGCTGCTCAAAGGGGCACGGACACTTATCGCGGACCCGGACGGGCGGCTGGCGGTGAACACGACTTCCAACCCTGGCATGGCGACGGGCGGTTCCGGGGACGTACTGACCGGCGTTCTGGCCGCGCTGCTGGCAGGTGGCTCGCCGGAAGAAACGCTGACGGCCTGGGAGGCGGCGGCCTGCGGGGCGTACCTGCACGGCCTGGCGGGAGACCTCGCCGCTGAGGCGCAGGGCGGCCCGGCGGGGCTGATTGCCACGGATATTATCGCACACCTGCCCGCCGCGCTGGCCTTGTGCCAGGCCGAAGCGGACAAATCGTGAGCGGACTTGGTATGTGGAGACTGCTTTTGTTAGTGGGAGTAATGGCCCTGACGGTGCCCGCCCATGCGGGCGGCGATGTGCGGGTAAGCTTTTCGGAAAATGGCCCGCACTGGTGCTGGCTGCGCTCGGCGGCGGGACCGGTGACGACCCCGCCGGTGGAAGTGGCCGGAAGCGAAACGGCTCTGAGCGGACCGTCAGGGCCGGGGGACACTGTGGTCGCGCTGGACCCGCACACAGGACGCACGGCAGCGCGGGCGCTGGCCTTTGGGCCGGACGGGCAGCCCGGCCCGGTGCGTTTCACGCCTGCGGACTTTCGGGACCCGCCCCCGCCGCTGCTCGTGCCCGCGCTGGCCGGACTATCGGCAGTGCTGGCCGGGCTGCTCGGCTGGCAGGCCGCCCGGAGCCGCCGCGCCGCGCCGCCCGTGCCGAAGACGATGGGCACGGAGTCGGAGGAGGAACTCGAATTGCCGCCGCTGACCGCACGCGGGCCGAGCTTGCCGCTTTCGGCAACGATGCCTGCCGCCACACTGATTGGGGTGCAGGGTTTGGTGGCTGGGGGAAGGTTTGCGCTGACCACCGGCGACGTGCTGGTGGGACGCGACGGGGACAATGACATTGTGCTGGCGGAAAACATGGTTTCCCGCCGTCATGCCCGCCTGCGGCGCGACGCGCAGGGCCGGTTCGTGCTGACCGACCTCGGCAGCGCCAACGGCGTTCAAGTCAATGGAATGCGCGTCGCCCGCGCCTACCTCGCCGCTGGAGACGAGATCAAAATTGGCGACAACTTCTTTCGCTTTCATCTCGCAGAAGGTATAGTCGAAGAACACATAGAGGAGAAACCGCAATGATTAGGATGACTGCCCGCACCATTTTGGGTGCTGCCGCACTGGCCGCGCTGCCACTTTCCGTTGGGGCGCAGACGCCCGCCGCCCCGGCGGCAGCGACCGCCACGCTGCGCTACAAGTTTGCACCCGGACAGGTGCATCGCTACAAGATGACCACCAACATGGCAGGCACGATGATGACCGGCCAGTCCGGTGCAGGTATCCCGCTGAACACAGCCACACAGATTATCATGAAGCAGACCGTCAAAGACGTTCGAGCCACCGACGGCGCGGCAACGATGGTCATTGAAATTGAAAGTATGCGTGTTGCGATGAACGGCCAGGAGCAGCCTATGCCTGCCGCGCAGCAGGCGGCGATGAAGAAGCCCTTCACGCAGGTCATGCTTCCCACCGGCAAGGTGCTTTCGATGAAGATGCCTGATATGCCGGGAATGTCCCTGCCGGGTATGGACTTCAGCAAGTCGTTCAGCAGCATGAGCGTGGGGTTCCCCGAGGGGCCGCTCAAACCGGGTGAAGACTGGAAAAGCACCATTTCTGCGCCGGGCATGGAGGGCACGAATATGACTTATGACTCCACGCTCACTTCCCTCACCGGGGACGGGGACATGGCACGGGCGAACATTGACCAGAAAATTGGCGGTACACTGGGCATGACGCTGAGCCAGGGGCTGCCGATGGGCATGACGATGGCGGGGACTGTGAACGGAACCGGCACAATGGTTTTCAACACAGCGGCTGGCGCGGTTGAGTCCATGACCAACGACAGCAATATCAACCTGACCATGACGTTCAAATCAAAGCCCGGACAGGCGGCTCCTCCTGGAATGCCCGCCGGAATGCAGATGCAGATGCGCCAGAAAACAACGATGGAGCGCCTCCCCGATGCGGCGACCGCCCCGGCGAAGTAGACACCAAAAAGCCCCCGCCTCACTCTGAGGCGGGGACTTTTCCATCGGCCAGCAAGCACCGCTTCGCGGGGCTAAGAATGAGCCAACATGGCTTTGTCCTCAGTGCCGCGAAGCAGTAGTTTTCGGCGTCTGCGCCCGGTAGCCGTGCCCTTTAGGGCATGGTTCCTAACTATTTCTCAGCCCGCGCATACGCTTCCACGCCTGCCAGAAGCGCCTGTGCCATCGCTTCCTGCCCGGCGGCGGTGCGGATAAACGTGTAATCGTGGGCGTTGGTCAGCACGCACATCTCGACAGTCAGCGCGGGGACCTGGGCAAAGATAGAGCCGGTCAGCGCCCCCTGCTTGCCGCCAACGCCGGTTTTGGAGTCGCCTTTGATGCCCGCGTCCTTGAGCGCCCCGTGCAGGGCGGCAATGACCGCAGGCTGAAAAATCTCGGCGGCCCGGTGCGAGGCGGCCATGATGGTCGGGGAGGGACCGGTGACACCGAACCGCCGCCCCTGCCGGTCGGGGTAGTAGGTCGCAAGCCCCGATTGCTCGCCCGAGTCGCAATGCAGGCGCAGAAACAGCGCGGCGTGGGCGGCGTTGGCAATCTCGGCCCGCCTGCGATTGGTGACAATCTGGCTTTCGGAGGCTTTGGTGACCACCACCGTGGCCCCCTGCGCCCGGAGCAGCGTTGTCAGCCGCTTTCCGACTACCCAGTTGACGTGCCGCTCGGTCAGTTTGCCGTCGCGGCTTGCCGTCCCCTCGCTCGTTTCCGACGTATGGCCGGGGTCCACGCAGACGACAACGCCGCTCAATGTCCCCGCCTGCGCGGGGACCATCCAAACCAGCAGCAGCAAGCTCAGCAAAACTTTCACGGACGCACCCCCAGATAAATCAAAATGCTGACGGCGACACCTGCCAGCAGCCCCAGCGCCAGCGCCCCCTGCCGCGTTTTCAATGCCCCGGCCAGCGGAAACAGGGCGCACACAATCACGCTTGCCCACGCCGCCGCGCCGTGCCAGCGAAACAGCAGGGCCACCAGCCCGCCGAACAGCGCACACAGCGGCAGCACAAACAGCCCCTGCAAAAAGCTAGCGACATTGGCACGGGTGAAGATAGGTGTAGGCATGGAAAGTGGAGATAAGAAAAAGGCCCCGGCACGAATTGTGCCAGGGCCTCTATGCTACTTCTTCAAGTTGTAGAACGACGACAAGCCCTTGAATGTGGCCGTGTCGCCCAGCGACTCTTCGATGCGAAGAAGCTGATTGTACTTGGCGACCCGGTCGGTGCGGGCTGGAGCGCCGGTTTTAATCTGCCCAGCATTCGTGGCGACCACGATGTCGGCAATCGTCGCGTCCTCGGTCTCGCCGGAGCGGTGGGACACAACGGCGGTGTACCCGGCCTGCTTGGCAAGCTCAATCGCGGCCAGCGTCTCAGTCAGCGTGCCAATCTGGTTGACTTTGACCAGAATGGAGTTCGCCGTGCTGCTGTCAATGCCTTTTTGCAGGAACTTGGTGTTGGTGACAAACAGGTCATCGCCCACAAGCTGCACTTTATGGCCGATGCGCTCGGTCAGCTTGCGCCACGTCGCCCAGTCGTCTTCGGCCAGCCCGTCTTCGATGGAGATGATCGGGTACTTCTCGACGAGGTCGGCGTAGTAGTCCACCATTTGATCGCCCGACAGTGTCCGGCCTTCGCCCTTCAGGATATAGGAGCCGTTGTCGTAAAACTCGGACGCGGCGGGGTCCATCGCAATCATGATCTGCTCGCCGCTCTTGTAGCCCGCTTTATCAATGGCCTCCAAAATGACCTTGATGGCCTCTTCGTTGGACGGCAGGTTTGGCGCGAAGCCGCCTTCATCGCCGACCGCCGTTGCCAGCCCGCGTGCTTTCAGGACGCCTTTCAGGGCATGGTAGACGTCCGTGCCCATTTGCAGCGCCTCGGCAAACGTCTTTGCGCCGACGGGCATCGCCATAAACTCCTGCATATCCACATTGGAGTCCGCGTGCTTGCCGCCGTTCATAATGTTCATCATGGGCACGGGGAGCTGCCGGGCGCTCGTGCCGCCGATATAGCGGTACAGGGGCAGGCCCAGGCCGCGTGCGGCGGCTTTGGCGACGGCCAGGGAGACGCCTAGAATGGCGTTCGCGCCAAGCTTCGCTTTAGTATCCGTGCCGTCCAGCGAGATCATCAACTCATCGATTGCCACCTGCTCGGTGGCGTCCAGATCAATCAGCTCCGGCGCGATGGTGTCGTTGACGTTCTCCACCGCCTTCAGGACGCCTTTGCCGCCGTAGACCTTCTTGTCGCCGTCGCGCAGCTCCACCGCCTCATTGGCCCCGGTGGACGCGCCGGACGGGACACTCGCCCGGCCCAGCGTGCCGTCTTCGAGGTAGACATCTACCTCCACGGTGGGGTTGCCGCGCGAGTCCAAAATCTGCCGCGCCTGAACATTCGTAATTGCCGTAGACATAATCAGTTGTATTTCTCCTAAAGGGTGTTAATCTTCTTCTGTCCGGGTTGAGCGTCCCGGCTGCCTCGCCCCGTGGCGGAAATGCAGGACGCGAACCAGTTTATCTTCTTCAAAAATCGTGAACAAGATGCGATAAATGCTTTTTCCACTGCCATAAAGCAACTGCCGGACTTCGTTGTTCGGATATTGGCTGTTCTCAGGGGCGAGAACGCAGCGACGCGGCAGGCTGGAAAGAGTCTCAATCGCCTCCTGTGCCCCGTTATACCAGCGATAGGCGGCATCTAAAGACCTCCCTGAAAGATACAGATAGGCCGCGTCTAATTCTGCCTCTGCCTCATCCGAAATATCAATCTGGTATTCCATGCCGTGCCCTCATGGCCGCGAAAACCTCTTTTGCAGGCTTGTACCTTCCTGCTGCAAAGTCATCCAATCCGCGCTGAATGCCAGCCGTTGCCGCTGCCATTTCCTCTGGGTCACCTGGCGGGATTGGCTCCATATCTTCGAACAAAAGAGCTTCATCCAAAAGCGACAGAAGAAACTGTTCTGGGTCCTGGCTGTGCCGAGAGGCGATTTGTTGCACCGCGACTTCCTGGCGGCCTGGTATATTTAATGTGATAGTCATTATGATGGGCCTTTCGCTTGTCTTGCCGAAAATCTATTTCGCCGCGCATTACCCGTTTTCCTGCCCGACGTCACAACTTTTCAGCATGGCCCGCGCTTTGGCGGCGTAGGGGGAGCGGAGGGCGAGGGCGATTTGTGTTTCCATCAGGCCCTCCGGGTTGCCCATATCTAATCGCTCCCCGACGACTTCGCAGAGCAGGTAGCGCTCGCGCTGCTGAAGCAAGACCTGGGCCGACGTGAGCTGGAACTCGCCCCGCTCGCGCTGGTTGTGGTCAATCAAATAAGCCAGGCAGTCAAAAATGGCGGGCTTGAACGCATGGATGCCGAAGTGGGCCAAATACTCGCCGTCCGGCATGCCCGGCGTTTGCAGGTGGGCGCGGGCGTAGTCCACCGTGGGCTTTTCGGCCATTGACGCAATTTCGTAGACCGGCGGCACAGCACCCGGCACGGGGCGGCCTGCGAGAATGCCGTACCGAGAGAGATGGGCTTCGGGCGCACGCATTACCGAAGTCACCGACGCGCCCTGCGCCGCAAAGGCATCCAGCACCTGCTTGGCGCAGGAGGCGCTCGTGTGCGACAGATACACATGGTCGCCTAAAGTCAGCAGCACCGGCTCATCGGCGGCCCAGTCGCGGGCCTGGAAAACCGCGTGGCCGAAGCCGTCCTGCGTTTCCTGCACCACCATCGTCACACGCGGGGCGAGGGCGTCGTCTCCGGCAAAGTGCCGCCGCAGCGGCGCGGCATTGGCAGTGTTGGCGACGAGGCAGACTTCTTCCAAGCCCGACGCCAGCAGCTCTTCCACCAAAATCTGCACCAGCGGCTTGACGGTCCCGTCGGCATCCAGCAGTGGGAACAGTTCTTTCTGAACCGTGCGCGTCGCGGGCAGCAGGCGCGTCCCGCGCCCTGCTGCCGTGATGATGCCTTTACGAATGGAGGTCATAGGAGTTCTCTCGGCCCCCAGTATACCGGAAAACGCCCCGCCGTGTCCAACAGGAGGATACGGCGGGGCGTCTTTTTCAGCGGATTAGCGGCTGTTCTGGTCCGCCGGGTCCCCATAAGGGTCCTCAGAGGAGCCTTTAATGCCCTGCTCGCTGTCGTAGGCGGGGTCGGCAGTCAAATCCGGGTTTTCCGGGGTTTCTTCGTGAGTGCTGCCGGTCAGCGCGTCTTCCACGCTGTGCAGAATGTCGCCGAGGGACATAGTCATTTCTCCTTGTCAGAAACTAACGGCGCGGTCCGGGAGGGCCACCGGGGCCGCTCGGGTAACCGCCGCCGTAGCCGCCGCCCGCATTGACATACTGGTCTGCGGACTGCACCGAGCCGCCGTTGACACCGGAGCGGGGGTTGACATTGATATTGCCGTAATTGCCGCCGTTCGGATTTTGGGGATTATAATCGGGCAGGTACTGCTGCACCTCGGACTCTGGCACATTCACCCCCTGCTGCGGGGCGGACAGCCACACAACCGTGTGGTTGGCGTCGTTCTTGCGATAGTAGATGGCTCCGGCGTTCGGGCCTTTTTCCTCGCGGTAAAGCTGCGGCTTGCCGTTTGCGCCGTTCTGCGCTGCGGCGGCATCCTGCTTCTGGTAGCGTTTGTAGAGATAAAACAGCAGGGCTGCGCCGCCCAGAAGAACAACCTTCTGCTTGGTGGTCATGCCCGCTTTGGCCGGGGCGTTGTTTGCCATTGGGCTGTTATTTGCCATCGGGCCGGGGGCAGAATTGGTCGTGGTCTGGTCATTGGCCTTCTGGCCGCAGCCTGCGGTCAGGGCAATCATGGGCAGGGCAAACGTCAAGGCAAGCGAAAGCGCAGCAAGGCGCGGGGCGCGGGGGGCGCGTGTCATGGGCATATCTCCTCTAAATGTCCGCTTCTTGCGAGGCGGCTTCTGCTCCCGTTGTACCCCGCCGCCCGCCGCCTTCAATCTTTCCCGGCAAAACCGCATTTGCCAGGCGCAGCGGGTACACTCAATCCATGAGCCAGCCTACTTTGTCCGACCCGCCGGTGTGCGTCTCGGTAATCATCTGCAACGACATTATTGAAGATAAACGCTCGTCCAACAAAACCCTGGTGGGCCTGTTCAATGCCATCGCCGTGCCTGCCCTGCCCGCCACGCACCCGCGCCTGTTTTTGTTTGTGTCGCTGACCGACATCCACGCCGACACGCCCATCTCGTTCAGCCTCCGCACTCCGTCCGGGCACGAGGCGCTGCGGATCGACGGCATCGCCGGCAGCGGCGGCGACCCTCTGGCCGTGGTGGATTTGGTAGTAGAAGTAGTTGGTTTAAACATCACTGAAGAAGGCGTGCATTTCGTGGACGTTCTCTGCGGCGAGACGCTTCTGAGCAGCCGCCGCTTCACCGTGACGCGCCGGTGATCACTATGCCGAAGGTTTGATGGATTACTTCTTGCCATGACTAGAGGGCATCAGTTAGAATTGGGGGCTGATGGCAACTTCAACATTTTTCCGCGTTCAGGCGGAGGGAGTGTGTCCTCAAAACCCAACGGTGGTTTATGAGTAAAGAACTTCATCAGGAAATCGTTCTCTTTCTTCAAGAGTTCAGGCAAGAATATCCAGATGCTGTTATGAAGCTTCAGAACTATACGATTAACAGCAACGTAATAGTAGACGTAAGCTACAGAGGAAAAGTGTTCGTCTTGGAAGCCGCTGCAAATGAAGGTTATGGTGTTACTGAAATGAACCCCTACAACGGGTTTACACTGGATTGTGATGTATGGTTTCAAACATTGCCTGAAGCGAAAAAATATCTAATTCACCAGTTTGGTGCAACCGAACAAACTTAGCCATGTTCTTGTCTCAGCCAAAGGATTCGTCCTACTCCGTCTGACAAGACGCCTTATCTAACAAGGAGTTTTCAACTCCTCGCTGCTCCCCAGCACAGCCTCGGCCTTTCTATCGGGTACACTCTCTTTCATAACCGGGGTACTTGCGCCCCGCACTTTTTTGTGAACGTATTTTAAGAGAGCAGACCCATTATGGCAAAATCGCCCAAACCCCCTTTCGGAAAGCCCGGCTTCGGCAAGCCCGCGCCCCGCACTAACCCCAACGGCAAACCCTTCACACCCCGCCCCCGGCCTGACGGGGCTGATAACAATGCCCGGCCCCCGGCCTCCGACCGCCCCTGGCAGGGGACACAGGGAGGCCGCCCGGTCGGCCCCCGGCCCGGCTCCGACCGCCCCCGCTACGGCGCAGACAGCCCCCGCCCCGGCTCGGACCGGCCCCGGCCTTACTCCGACCGGCCTTATCCAAACGCTGACCGCCCTGATTCAGATCGGCCCCGGCCAAATAAGCCGCCGTACCCGAAGTCTGTCCCCGCCAAGCCGACGTTCACTAAAAAGCTGCAAGATGCCGCCCACTCGACGCCGCTGCCCCCCGGCGCTCGCCCCTGGGAAGCGATGAAGCCCCGCGCTGAGAGCCTGCCGCCTGAAAGTCCCCGGCCCGCCGGATCGAAGCCGCTGCACGCCAAAGCCAAGTCGCCGTTTGTGCCCGCGTCCCTGCCCGCAAATGTGCCTGTGGCAGATGTACCCGTGCCGGAGCCTGCGCCCGTGGCAGAGGCTCCCGCCGTGCCGAAACCCGCTGCGCCCAAAGCCGTTGTCGCTCCGAAAAAGAGCGCCAAGCCGAAAGCCGCCCCAATGCCGACGCCGGATGCCGAGCCGGTGACGCCGCTGGCGACGTTTAGTGATCTGGAACTCTCCGAGCCGGTGGCGCGGGCCGTGTCCGACTTGGGCTTTGAAGCGCCGACGCCGATACAGGCCCGCTCCATTCCGCTGCTGCTGGCCGGGCGCGATTTGATCGGGCAGGCGCAGACGGGGACGGGCAAGACCGCCGCGTTTGCCCTGCCGCTGATTCAGCAGATTGTGGCGGCGGACGGCGCAAAAGAGCCGGTCACGCAGGCGCTCATTTTGGAGCCGACCCGTGAGCTGGCAATTCAGGTCGCCGGGGGCATCCATGACCTTGCCAAGCATACCGGAATGCGCGTCGTGCCCGTCTACGGCGGGCAGCCCTTAGACCGGCAGTTCCGCGCCCTGCGCGACGGCGCACAGGTCGTCGTCGGCACGCCGGGCCGCGTTTTAGACCACCTGCGCCGGGGCACGCTGTCGCTGGAAAACGTGAAGATTTGCGTTCTCGACGAAGCCGACGAGATGCTGGCGCTGGGCTTTTTGGAGGACATGGAAACCATTCTGGCCGAGCTGCCTACGCCGCGCCAGCTTGCGTTCTTCTCCGCCACCATGCCGCCGCGCATCGCCGCCCTCTCGGAGCGGTTTCTGGACAACCCGGCGCGGGTGTCGATTGACGCGGGCAAGCGGACGGTGGACAACACCAACCAGACTTATTACGAAGTCGCGCCGGGCCGCAAGCTGGAAGCGTTAGGCCGCGTGCTGGACATGGAAACGCCGGGGCCGACCATTGTGTTCTGCCGCACCCGGCAGGAAACCAATGACCTGGCCGATGCCCTGCGCCTGCGCGGCTACAGCGCCGAGTCCCTGCACGGCGACCTGGCCCAGGCGGACCGCGACCGCGTCATGCGCCGCTTCCGCGAAGGGCTGGCCGACCTCCTGATTGCTACGGATGTCGCCGCACGGGGCTTAGACATCGAGACCGTCACGCACGTCATCAACTACGACATTCCCTGGGACGTGGAGCAGTATATTCACCGGATTGGCCGGACAGGCCGGGCCGGGCGCACCGGCGATGCCATTACGCTGGTGGAAGGCCGCGAGCGCCGTGCCCTGCGGGCGATTGAGCAGATGATCGGCATGCAGATCAAGCCGGTGCGTATCCCCACCGCCGCCGACATCGCCGCCCGCCGCCGGGACAACTTCCAGGACGCCGTTCGGCAGACTTTGGAAGCCCGCGAGTTTGACGCCCAGATGGCCGCCGTCGAAGCGCTCTCGGAAGAATACGATTCCACGGAGATTGCCGCCGCCGCCCTGCAAATGCTCTGGTCGGCGCGTCATTCCGGGCCGGACGAGGCCGCCGAGGAGCTGAACGCCGACGCCGAGCAGCCGGAAGTGGGCATGACCCGCCTGTTCCTCAGCATTGGCCGTCAGGACGGCGTCCGCCCCGGCGATCTCGTCGGAGCCATCAGCAACGAGGCCAATATCACCGGCAAGTCCATCGGGGCCATTGACATTTTAGATAAAACTTCCTTTGTCGAAGTCCCCGCCCCCCATGCCGCCCGCGTCGTGGACGCCCTCCGCAACGCCACCATCCGTGGCCGCCGCGTGCAGGTGGAGATGACCTCCCCCGCCGGTCCCGGCGCACCGGGCCGCGACGCCACTGGCCGCAAACAGGGTCGCTTCCGGTGAGAATAGCGGCACGGGAATAGGAGCTTCTCAAGATGCTGGGAGTGGGACGTGTCGTGCATCTCTCTGTTCGGAAGCACTGGCTATCCGTGCGCGTTACTGCGGGGCAGACTGAGCCTGTCGAAGGAACCGCACGGGTGGCAGTGCGCCACAGGGAGAGGGGCCAGCAGTTCGCCGCTATTGGAGAAGAATCTGACGCTTTTCGGGACACGCGGGACGTGGTTATTCACGATGCTTTCTGTCATCCGCGTGTCCTGATTGGCGGCTTTGACGATGCAAAACTGGTGGTCGGTGAATTTCTCCGGCGAGCCTGTGGCGGCAAAAAGCCGCTGCTGCGCTTCCGTATGGTCATTCACATACTGGAAGAGCTAGAGGGCGGGCTGACGGACGTGGAGGAACGCGCATTTCAGGAACTCGGGCTGCGGCTTGGAGCCAGCACCATAACGGTTCATTCACAAACGATTGCAAATGGAATTCAGAGAAACGCCTGACAAGGATTTTCGGCTATAATGGCTTACGAGTTTGCCTGGGACCCTGCCAAAGCGGCTGGTAACATTTAGAAACATCAAGTCTGCTTTGAGGAAGCGCAGACTGTGTTTGATGACCCGCTGGCAATCACTTTTGAGGACGAAGAACATTCCGACACCGAAATGCGCGAATTTATTGTTGGTCATTCCAGTAAGAACCGTTTGCTGTTGGTCTGCTTCACTGAGCGCCGAGATGGTATCCGCCTCATCAGCGCCCGGCCTGCCACACGATTAGAGCGTCATGATTATGAAAACCAATAACAGCAGTAATTCCAACGCAGACCTGGCACTGTCTGACCCGGACACGGTTTCCGACGTGCTTTTGCCGGAGTATCGGTTTGATTACAGCAAAGCCAAGCCTAACCGCTTTGCCCCAAGTCCGATGCCTGTAAAGACAACGGTGGACCTTGATCCTGATGTTGCCTCTGTGTTCACAACGCCGGAAGCCGTCAATGCTGTTTTGCGGGCTTTGATACAGACCATGCCGCAGGTGGGGCGCGGCGAGATGGTTCAGCAAAGCACTTGATTTCAGTGACAATCACAAATGCGTTATGAATGGGATGAGCAGAAAGAAGCGGCCAATATCACCAAGCACGGCATTTTCTTTGCGGAGGCGGCGACTGTCTTTGACGATGCCCTTTCGGTCACGTTTGCTGACCCTGACCACTCTGAAGACGAGGAGCGTTTGATTGTTTTAGGCCACTCACACCAGCAGCGCCTGCTTTTCGTCTCTCATACGGACCGAGAAGATGCAACCCGTATTATCAGTGCCCGTGAGGCAACCCGGCGCGAAAGGAAAACCTATGAAGAAGCCCTTTGACCCAATTCAAGCTGACTCAATTCAAAACACAACTCAGCCAGAAGATTTAGAAGACGATCTGCGACCAGAGTATGAGGAAGAAACATTGCGCGGGTTGATCCAGAGCGGGACACGCGGCAAATATGCGGAGCGTACACATCAGAATACAAATGTGGTCAAGCTAGACCCGGATGTGGCCGCTCTGTTTCCGACCGAGCGGGCGGTCAACGATGCCCTGCGGCGGCTGGCAGCGCGGGGCGTCGGCGTCTGAAAGCATCTTGCTGAGAAGGGGCTAAACGTACCGGCCCGGCTCGTAGGCGTCGTATAGGGCCGCGCCGGTGGAGGTGCCGAGGCGGCTTGCGCCCGCGTCCAGCATTTGCAGGGCGATTTCCACGGTTTTGATGCCGCCGGAGGCTTTGATAGCGATGGAAGACGGCCCCACGGCGCGGCGGATTCGGCGAATGTCATCGGCGGTGGCGCCGCCGCCTGCCGTCCCCGTCGAAGTTTTGACGAAGTCCGCCCCGGCATCGCGCACCAATCGCGCCGCCCGCTCTTTTTCGTCGTCGGTGAGGTAGCACGTCTCAATAATCACTTTGAGCGAGGCCGCGCTGCCTGCGTGCGTCGCCTCGGCCATGCCCTGCAAATCTTCCTGCACAGCGTCGTACTCGCCGGACTTGAACCGGGACAGGTTCATCACGGCATCGACTTCGTGAGCGCCGTTGGCGACGGCGTTTTTGATCTCATACACTTTGGACAGCTTGGTAGCGTCCCCGAACGGGAACGCAATCACGGTGCAGACCTTGACATCGGTTCCTGCCAGGGCGCGGGCGGCGGCTCCCACCCAGCAGGGCAGGATGCAGACACTGGCAAAGTGCCGCTCGGCGCTTTCCTCGCACAGCCGCAGCATCTCGCCGCGTGTGGAAGTGGGCCGCAGGAGCGTGTTGTCGATAGTCTTACCGAACTGTTCTTTGCTGTACATTTAGGGTCCTAGTTTGCCTTTGTGGCGGCCTTCCAGCCGCGCACGAGTGCGGCCAGCGTCTCGCTTTGGGCGGGGTCTTCGCGGGTGTGGTGCAGGAAGTCCACCAGGGCACTGCCGATGACCGCGCCGTCGGCGGTCTCGATCACCGTGCGGACGTGTTCCGGGGTGGAAACGCCAAAGCCCACGCAAATCGGCTTGTCGGTCGCCGCCCGGATGCGGCCCAAAAGTGCCTGAAGCTCCGGCGGCAGCTCCGTCCGTGCGCCGGTGACGCCGGTGCGGGAGACGCAGTACACAAAGCCCGTCGTATTGTGGGCAATCAGGGCGATGCGGGCGGGCGTGGACGTCGGGGCCACTAAAAAGATCGTCGCCAGCCCCGCGCTGTCGGCGGCGGCTTTCCAGGGGCCTGCTTCTTCGGGCGGCAGGTCGGTCAAGATTGCCCCGTCCGCCCCCGCCTCGGTGAAGGCTCTGGCAAACCGCTCCAGCCCATAGCGCAGGGCCAGGTTGTAGGAGGTCATCAGCACCACGGGAACCTGCGTCAAAGCGCGAATACCCTGCACCATGCCCAGCACTGTTTCCGGGGTCAGGCCCCGGTCCAGCGCCCGCTGCGACGACGCCTGAATGCTCGGGCCGTCCGCCAGCGGGTCGGAATAGGGGATGCCCAGCTCCACAATGTCCGCGCCTGCCGAGGCCAGCGCAGCCACCAGCGCAGGCGTGCCTTCCACGGTCGGGTCGCCCGCCGACAGAAACGTCACGAGAGCGCCTTCGTGGGCGCTTTGGAGGCGGGCAAAGGTCTGGTCTAAGCGGTTGGTCATGAGGTCTACACCAAGCCCAGCCGTCCGGCGACCGAGTCCACGTCCTTGTCGCCGCGCCCAGACAGGCAGACGATGATGGTCTGCTCCGGGGACAGGGTGGGGGCCAGCTCACGGACATAGGCGAACGCATGAGAGGTTTCCAGCGCCGGGATAATTCCCTCGGTGCGGGCGGTCCACTGGAACGCATCCAGCGCCTCTTCGTCGGTGACGGACACATATTCGGCCCGGCCAATCTCCTTGAAGAAAGCGTGTTCGGGGCCGACACCGGGGTAGTCCAATCCCGCCGAGATGCTGTGGGTGGGCATCACCTGGCCGTAGTCATCCTGAAGCACATACGACGCCGAGCCGTGCAGGACGCCTTTGGAGCCTGCGGTCAGCGTCGCCGCATGGTTTGCCGTGTGCGTGCCGTGGCCCGCCGCTTCGACGCCAATCAACTTGACGCTTTCGTCGCGGACGAACGGGTAGAAAATGCCCATCGCATTGGAGCCGCCGCCGACACACGCCACCACGGCGTCGGGCAGGCCACCGGTGTCTTCCATCATCTGCTGCCGCGCTTCAATCCCGATGACCGACTGGAAATCGCGCACCATCGTGGGGTAGGGGTGCGGCCCGGCCACCGTGCCGATGATATAATGCGTGTTGTGTACGTTCGTCACCCAGTCCCGCATGGCTTCGTTGAGGGCATCTTTAAGCGTCTTCGTGCCCGACGTAACGGGCCGGACAGTGGCCCCGAGCAGCTTCATCCGCACGACGTTCAGCGCCTGCCGGGCGATGTCTTCCTCGCCCATGTAGACAATGCACTCATAGCCAAAGAGCGCACAGGCGGTAGCCGTAGCAACCCCGTGCTGCCCCGCGCCGGTTTCGGCAATAATGCGGGGCTTGTTCATGCGCTTCGCCAGCAAAATCTGCCCGAGCGCATTGTTGATTTTATGCGCCCCGGTGTGGGCTAAATCCTCGCGCTTCAGGTAAATCTTCGCCCCGCCCAGCTCGCGGGTCATCTTTTCGGCGAAAAAGAGCGCCGTGGGCCGTCCCACATAATTCTTGGCGTAGTAGTCAAACTCGGTCTGAAACGCCGGGTCGGCTTTGGCGGCGGCGTAGGCGGCGGTCAGCTCATCGAGAGCCGGGATAATCGTTTCGGGAACGAACCGCCCGCCGAACTCGCCGCCGAACCGTCCCTGCGCGTCGGCGACATAAATATCCGCGCCGTGCGTCTCTGGGGTCTTGGCGGTGGGCCTGTCTAGCGTAGGTGCTGCCATCGGGTACTGTTTCTTTCTAAGAGTAGTGCGGCAAATCGCGCAGGGAGCATTGTAGCACCAGCGCGGGCGGGGTGTCAATCAGAGACCTAACGGCCCCAGTCCCATTCCCGGACGGCCTGCACGAACGCCCGCAGCTTGGCGTGGTCTTTGATGCCGGGCGACGACTCGACGCCCGACGACACATCCACGGCGTAGGGCCGCACCGAGTCTAAAGCGTCGCAGACATTGTCCGGCGTCAGGCCACCCGCTAGAATAATCGGCTTCTTGGTGAGCATCTTGGCCCGCGACGCCAGCGTCCAGTCAAACGTTTCCCCGGAGCCGCCCAGCAGCGTTTTGTGATAGGTGTCCAGTAAAATCGCGCCGACGGCATCCGGGTAGGCCGCAATTTCCTTGAGCGTCGCCGCGTTTTTCATGCGAAACGCCCGAATGCGCCAGCCCGCGCCGGTTCGCAGAGGCGTCTTTTCGGCGGTGTCTTCGTAATGCTGCACATACTCCGCCAGATACTCTTCGGCATCTTCAGGCTTCTGGGCCACCACTGTGCGCTTGACAAAAATCGGCAGCGCCGCCGACATGGCATGGAATGCCTCCGGCGTCACAAAGCGCGGCGACCCCGGCACGGCAATAAAGCCCAGCGCATCCGCCCCCGCCTCCGCCGCCACCATTGCGTCGTCTAAATTGGTAATCCCGCAAATTTTAATCCGTGTTACAGTTTCCACACTTTCCGCCGCCACCGTTGAGGTTGCGCTAGGTGATGCTAATTCAGAGTTATCTTGATACTATTGTTTCTGGCACATCCGCAGGATTGCCGGTCTCTATATTGTACCTCGTTTTGCTCTGGAAACTCATTTCATCGGCACGGGGTCCCGCAGTGCGTAATCTCTTGATTGGGGGCAAGCCAGGCGGCCTGTTCCTGCGCCACTTTGCAGAGGCGGGTGGATTCATCTAGAATTGTGTCGTGAACGGAAAAATTGGGGCTTTCAAGCGGCAGAGGAGCGGCAAAGGGTGAACGTCTACACTTTGCCGCTCGGAACCAGCTCGCCCGACTCGACCGGCACAAGCGCCTGGTCTTCCGGCTGCGGGTGATGGAAGCCGTTGTGGCCGCTGCCGTTCTTTTTGTCTTTGGCCTGCTTGTCTTTGTCCTGCTTGTCGCTATCTTTGTCGTCATGCTCAAACCAGGAATACAAAGTGGGCAGGACGAACAAGGTCAGCAGCGTGGACGTGAGGAGGCCGCCGATGACGACGGTTGCCAGCGGGCGCTGCACTTCCGCGCCGAGACCCGTGGAAAGCGCCATTGGAATAAAGCCTATCGTCGCCACTGTGCCGGTCATCAGCACCGGGCGCAGGCGCTCCCGCGCCCCCTCTTCCACCGCCTCTTTGACCGATTTGCCCTGCGCCCGCAGGTCATTGATAAACGACAGCATGACGATGCCGTTTAAGAGGGCGATCCCGATCAGCGCAATAAAGCCGACCGCGCCGGTCATGGAAAACGGCAGGTGGCGCAGCAGCAGCGCCAGAATGCCGCCGCTGACCGCCAGTGGAATGCCCGCGAAAATCATCAGCGCCTGCCGCATCCGCCCGAAGACGACTAAAAGCAGGGCTAGAATGGCCGTCAGAGCGATAGGGACGACCACCAGCAGGCGCGAGCGGCCCGATTGCAGGCTTTCGTACTCCCCGCCGTAAGCCAGCGAGTAGCCGGGCGGCAGGTGGACCTGAGACTGGATTTTCTGCTTGGCGGCCTGCACAAAGCCCGCCAGGTTGCTGCCGCCGACATTGGCATTGACCATGATGCGCCGCTTCTGATCTTCGCGGTCGATCTCCACGGGGCCGTCCACGTCCTGAATTTGCGCCACTTCCGACAGCGGCACTTGCAGGCCGTGCGGGCCGGGGACCAGAATGCGGCCAATCTGCTGCGGTGTCTGCCGGAACTCGGCGGCAAGGCGCACCGTCACTTCCACCTGCTCGGAGCCGTCCACCACCTGTGTCACCGTGCGGCTGCCGATGGCGGAGTCGATGACCGTGTTGACATCGGCGACGCTGATGCCGTAGCGGGCCGCCGCGTCCCGGTTGATCGTCAGCACAAGCTGGGGCAGGCCGGTCGTGGTCTGCACTTTGACATCCTCAGCATTCGGGACCGTCTGCACCACGGCGGCAATCTTCTGAGCCTGCTGGCGGATGACATCGAGGTCGGGACCGAAGACTTTGACGCCGAAATCGGAAGTCTGCCCCTGGCCGTAGATCATCTCGTACATTCGCATTTGGATGGGCTGCGTGTAGTCGGTGGAAAAGCCCGGCAGGTCGTCCATCGCGGTAGTAATCTTGGCCGTCAGCTCTTTCTGGTTTTTAGCCGCCGTCCAGCCCCTGCGGTCTTTCAGCTCCAGCAGAATATCGCCCTGGCTTTGCAGCATGGCGTCCGTCGGCACATAGGGCCGCCCGATGCGGGTGATGACGTGCGCGATTTCATTGGGAAACCGCTGAAGCAGCATCTTTTCGGCCAGCGTTGACCGCTCCAGCATCTGCGGCAGGTCCGTACTCGGGTCATAATACACCGAGATAGCGATGTTGTTTTCTTCCAGCGTCGGCACAAACTCGCTGCCCAGCCGCGTCGCCAGAAACCCGCAGACCAGCACAAAAGCCAGCGCAGCTCCGACCGTCACCCAGCGATGGCCCACCGCCCAGTCCAGCCCGCGTGCGTAGCGGTCAGTCAGCCACTCTAAAGGCTTGTTGTGGATTTGCTTGCCGCCCTTCAGGAAAAACGCGCACAGGGCCGGAATCAGCGTCAGCGACAAAAGCAGAGAGCCGACGAGGGCGCACATGACGGTCAGCGCCATCGGGATAAACAGCTTGCCTTCAATGCTGGTCAGCGTCAGCACCGGCAGGTAGGTCGCCAGAATAATGATGATGCCCCAGACACTCGGCGTCAGCACCTCGGCGGCGGCCTGCCGGATGATCTCGTGCCGGTCGTCGTCGCTGATTTCGGCGTCTTCGTCTTCCTTGTGCTTGGCGGCCAGGCGGCGCACCGAGTTTTCCACAATAATCACCGCGCCGTCCACAATCATGCCAAAGTCAATCGCGCCCAGGCTCATCAGGTTGGCGGAGATATGAAAGACGCTCATGCCGATAATCGCCACCATCATGGACAGCGGAATAATCGCGGAAACAATCAGCCCGGCCCGGAGCTGAAGCAGAAACAAAAATAAAATGACGATGACCAGCACGCCGCCTTCCACCAGATTGTGAATAATCGTGTCCAGCGTAGAATGGGTCAGCGCCGTGCGGTCAAACTCCTGCTCAAAATGGACCCCCGGCGGCAGGTCTTTACTGAGCGTCGCAAGCTTTGCTTTGACGCCCTGCATGGTGGTCCGGGTGTCGGCATGAACGCGCAGCAGGGGCTGAATAATTACCGCCTCGCCCTGCCCGTCGGAAGTCGCCGACCCCTGACGCGGGGCCGGACCCTGACGCACATCGGCCACCTGCGCGACTGTGATAGGAACCCCGTTCTGCGCCCCAACCACCACCTGCCGGATGTCGTCCAAACTGCGGATAAAGCCAACCCCGCGCACGATGCGCTCGACAGGGCCTTGATTGAGAAACGACCCGCCGATATTGGCATTGTTGGCGGCAAGGGCGCTGTCCAGATCGGCGGTGCTGAGACCCAGCGCCGCCAGCTTGCGCGGGTCGGCGACCACCTGCCACTGCCGGATTTCGCCGCCCAGAATGTTGACATCGGCGATGCCGGGAACCTGCAAAAGCTGCGGGCGGACCACCCAGTCGGCATACGAGCGCCGCTGCATCAGGCTCATGTCGCCGCCCGCGAGGCGAACGTGCAGGATTTCGCCCAGACCCGTCGTGTCCGGCAGCATGGTCGCGCTGACGCCGCCGGGAAGCTGCCCCTGCACGTTTTGCAGGCGGCTGGTCACTTCCTGCCGGGCGCTATAGAGGTCTACTTTCTCGTCAAAATAACACGTCACCTGGGACAGCCCATACTGCGAGATGCTTTCCGTGCGCTCCAAATGCGGCATTCCGGCCAGGGCCAGCTCCAGCGGGAACGTCACCCGCTTTTCCAGCTCCTGCGGTCCGAGGCTGGGGTCCAGGGCGCTGACCACGACCTGCGTGTTGGTGACATCCGGCTCCGAATCAATCGGAAGCTGCGCCGCCTGCCAGACGCCAAAGCCGAGCAGAAACAGAGTCAGCACCAGCACGGCGACGCGCTGCTTGATGGAAAAATGGACAATGGCATCAATCATAGTTAATCCAGCGTGTCCTTGATCATTTGCGATTTCAGCACAAAAGCGTTTTTGATCACAATGGGCTGGCCGTTCTGAAGGCCCTGCGTAATCTGGGTCAGGCCGTTGACCGTCTCGCCCGTTTTCACCGGCTGCGCGACATATTTGCCCGGCTTGTCGCCAGGCACGAACACGGCGGGGCCGCTGTCGGTGATCTGTACGGCCCTCTGCGGCACGGCCACGGTGTTCGCCCGGTCGGCCCCGTAGATGGTTCCGCTGACATACACGCCGGGTTTCAATGCCCCGTCCGGGTTCTGGATCAGGCAGTACACCGGCAGGGTGCGCGTCGTCCTGTCCAGCGTCGCGCCGACGGCGGTGATCTGGCCGCTGTAGGTGCGGCCCGGCGCGATATTGGCAGTGATGCCGACGGTCTGCCCGGTCCGCAGATGGGCGGCGTCTTCCTGATACACATGAAGCTGCACAACCACGGTGCGGGCATTTAAGATTGTCAAGAGCGGCTTGTCCGGGGTCACCGTCTCGCCCACCGAAACCATGCGCTCGCTCACCCGCCCGGCAATCGGGGCAGTGAGGGTTAAAAGCCCGCCCGACGGCGCGGCTTCATCCACCAATGGCCCGCCGAGGAGCTGCACCTGCTTGACGGCGGCTTCGACTTCATGCGCGGCAAGCTGATACGCCTGCTTGGCGGGCACGACCTCGGCGGCAGTCAGCAGGCCGCCATTGTAAATGGCCGTCTGCCGGGTCAGCTCGCGGCGGGCAATCGCGCCACGCTTTTGCGCGTTTTGCAGGCGATCTTCGGCGGCTTTCTGCGCCGCTTTGGCCTGCCCCAGCGCGGCGCGTGCCTGCAAGGCGTTCGCCTCGTACTGTTCCAAATCCTGCCGGGACACAAGCTGCGACTGATACAAAAGCTGGGCGCGGGCGTACTGCTTTTGCGTCAAGTTGACCTGGGCATCATCGGCCACGACCTGCCCAATCTGCACGCGCACCGCATCTTTGCCCGCTTGAATTTCTCCTTGTAACTGCTGGAAATTAACACGGGCCGTCAGGAGCGCCGGGCGGCCATATTCGCCAAGCTGCCCCAGGCGCACCACCCGCGACAGGGTCGCCGCCGCCGCCGTCCGGCGCAGCAGGGAATCATGGTACGCGGCCTGTGCCTGATCCAGCTCCACGCTCGACATGACCAGCAGCGGCTGTCCGGCGGATACCTGCTGGCCGACATTGACAGGAACGCTCACAATTTTGCCAGCCAGCCGCGACGACACCTGCGCCATGCCGTTCAAGTTGGGCACGACAGTTCCCAGCGCGGACAGCTTCGTGGGCAGAGTCACGCTTTGCGCGGTTCCCATCTCCAGCGCGGCGTACTGCGCCTGCGGCGGGGTCAATGTCACCGATGGCGGCCCGGCGGGCGGCGCGGGCGGCTGGCCCGCGCTTTGCTTCGGACCGTCTTTGGCGCTGCCCTGCCCGCCGCCGTCATGGCGTCCAGCGAAGTACGACCCCAGAATGACCGCGATGGTCAGCAGGGCCAGCCCGATTAGCCGCAGCCAGACTCGCAGGTGAAAGTGTCGGGAGCGTGTCATTTTTGAGTGAACTCTTTCTGCAACTGACCGAGCAGGGGCGCCGGGATTATCCCCACCGCCCGGTCAAAGTCGGCCTGCGCCTGCGCCGCTGCCGTCAGCGCCTCCAGCCGCTCGGCAGTCACGGCGCGGTAGGTCCGCTCGGCTTCCAGCACGGCAATAATCGTCGTCGCCCCTTCGCGGAAGCCGACCTGCACCGAATCCAGCACGGCCTTGGCGTCGGACACCAGCCCGCCATCGTACTCGTGCAAAGCATTTCGTGCCGCTCCCAGTCTAGACGCCGCCCCGGCGACTTCTTCGCGCACCTGTGCCTGCGTGCCGGTGACACGCAGGCTTTCCGCGTCCGCCATGCGCTCATCCTGGCGGATTTGATTGCGCCGCGTCCCGTAGTCCAGCGGCACGGTGATGACCACGCCCACCCCGGCATCCATGTAGGTCGGGGTAATCTGGCTGATGCGAAACTCCGGGGCCACATCGGGCCGCCCCTGCGCCCGGCTCAGACGCGCCCGTGCCAGCGGCAAGTCGCGGGCGGCTTCGACGACGGCGATTTCGCCGCGTGCCGCCAGCGCCTGCCCGGTCGCGGCGGCAATATCTGGGGCCGGTGCGGCGACTGGCTCCGGCTCCAGCGTCGTCGCAATCGGGTCCAGCGGGGCACGGCCTAAATAAGCGTTCAGAATGGCCCGCGCTGCCGCTTCTTCGCCCACAGCCCGCGCCTCCTCCGTGCGTGCCCGCGCCGCCTCAATCGCGGCCTGCCGCGCTTCAATGCCGGGCCGCGCCCCCAGCGCGGCCTGCCGCCGGGCCAGCGCCTCAAACTGCGCCGTCACAGCGACAAGCTCCTGTGCCAGACGCAGGCGCTCCTGAGCGCGGGCCAGCGCACCAAAGTCCGTGCGGGCCACATACACCAGCGTTTGAAGCTGCACCAGCGCCTGCGCCTGCGCCTGCCGAAGCTGCGCCCGTGCAATGCCTGCGCGGGCGTCGCGTGTGCCGTTCAGCTCCAGCGGCTGCTCAAACAAAAAACCGTCCGTCGTGCCGCCCATTTGCAGGGCCGGGCCGATGGTAAAAATCGGCGGAGACAGCGCCGCTGCCGAGTGGACGCCCGCCCGCGCCGCGAACACCTCCCGCAGCGCAGCCAGCACGCCCAGGTTTTTGCGCGTAACTAGGTCCACCGTCTCCGCCGCCGTCAGCCGCAGCAGGGCCGCACCGGGCGTCACCGGCAGCAGGGAAGCAGGCGGCGCGGCAGGCAGCGTTCCGGTTGCACTTGTACCCGCCCCCGATAGACCTGATAATCCGAGGTAACCGCCCTGCCCGCCGTAGCCGCTTTGACCCGTTGGGACACCCTGAAATGTCGGCGTCACCGCGCCTGCATTGGGCGTCAGAGGAGCAGAGTTTGGGGTCAGGCCAGAAGTCGGGGGCTGTGCGGCAGGAGGCGCTGGCGAGGCTGTGCCAGCGGCGGACGCAGAGGGACCGCCGGGCATCGCCGCCGGGTCCGTTGTCTGTGCCTGCGCCGAAGCGGGAAGCAGCAGGGCCAATATCAAAAAAGTGTAACGCAACAGAAGTAAGTGGCCGTTTCTAGGAAAGGTGAAAGCCGGGGGGTACCCCCCCGGCTTGGGCGCGGTTAGCCCGCGACCTGAGCCGCGTCCGAGCGGTCAAAGTACCGATGCTTGGCGAGGGCTGCCACGAAGCTCTCGGCAGCACCGGACACGTCGGAGCCGTCCGCTGAGGTGACCACGCCCGGACGGTTCAAGCCCGCGTCGGTCTTCGGTAAAGCCAGCGTCAGCAGGTCCGCCCCTTCGCCGGTGCCCGCGATGGCTTTACCGTGCTTGTAGGCTTCGGCGACAAAGGCCGCCGGGTCGCCCGTCTTTTTCAGCATCGCCACGCCCGCCGCCCCGCCGGGCACATACACGGCGTCAAACAGCACCGACGCGCAGTTGGCGAACGTTTTGGTCGCCTCCACGCCGCTGTCGCCAAGCATTCCGAGGTGCGGGCCGACCACGATGCCGAGGGCGTTTTCGGCCTTCAGGGCGCTTTGAAACGCCTCAACCTGCGCGGCATCGACGCCCGGCGCGGCCAGAATTGCCACCTGACGGCCTTTGGCAAGCGTCGGCTGCCCCTGCGCCATGCTCAGGCCCGAAGTCTGCTGCAAGCCGCCCGACGCCGAGGTCTCCGAAGTTGCGGCCGCCAGTGCCTGCATCTCGTCCGCCGAGTCCGCCGTGCCGCCCGGCTTTGCTTTGCCCACCGTCTCGCCCAGCGCCGCGCCGACCTGGGCGGCCAGCACATCATTGATTTTCTCCAAATGCCCCAGCATCCGCTGACGCACCGCTTTGGTATCCACTTTGCTCAGCTCAAATTGCAGGGCTTTGGCGATATGCTCTTTTTCCGGCCCGGTCATGCTGTTCCAAAACAGCTTGGCCTGCCCGTAATGGTCCCCGAAGCTCTCAGGGCGCTGACGCACTTTCGGGCCGCTGACCTGCTCCGGGTAGGAGACGTAGCCGCCGCGCTTGGGGGTGACTTCGTCGGGCGAGTGGCCGTCCAGAGAGGCGGGCGCGTAGGAAACGCGGCCCTTGTTGATGGTGTGGCGCATTTGGGCGTCACGCTCGTTGTTGGACATTGGCACGAGAGGCTGATTGATCGGCAGCTCGGTGAAGTTTGGGCTGCCCAGACGGCTAAGCTGCGTGTCCAGATACGAGAAGTTGCGGCCCTGCAAGAGCGGGTCGTTGCTGAAGTCAATGCCGGGGACAACGTTTGTGGTATTGAACGCCACCTGCTCGGTTTCGGCAAAGTAGTTGTCCGGGTTGCGGTTCAAGGTCATCTTGCCGACCCGCTGCACGGGAATCAGGTCTTCCGGCCAGATTTTGGTGGCGTCCAGGATGTCAAAGTCGTATTTTTCTTCGTCGCTTTCCGGCAGGAGCTGTAGGCCCAGCTCCCATTCAAACGCATTGCCCTGGTCCAGCGACTCCCACATCGTGCGCCGGTGGAAGTCCGGGTCCTTGCCCGCGATCTTCTGCGCCTCGTCCCAAACCAGCGAATGCACGCCCAGCACCGGCTTCCAGTGGAACTTCACAAACGTAGACTTGCCTTCGGCATTGACCAGCCGGAAGCTATGCACGCCGAAGCCTTCCATCATGGCAAAGGAGCGCGGCAAAGCGCGGTCGCTCATGGCCCACATGATCATGTGCATCGATTCGGGGGTCAGCGAGATGAAGTCCCAGAACGTGTCATGGGCGGTTGCCGCCTGCGGGATTTCGTTGTTTGGCTCCGGCTTTGCGGCATGGATCAAATCGGGAAACTTGACGGCGTCCTGAATAAAAAAGACCGGCATATTGTTGCCGACCAGGTCCCAGTTGCCTTCGGTCGTGTACATCTTGACCGCAAAGCCGCGCACGTCGCGGGCGGTGTCTGCCGCGCCGCGTGAGCCGACCACGGTGGAAAACCGGGTGAACACCGGCGTTTCGAGCGTGGGGTCGGTCAGCACTTTGGCCGAAGTGTACTGGGTCAGCGAGTCGTCGTAGACCTGGAAAATGCCATGCGCCGCCGCGCCGCGTGCGTGGACGATGCGCTCCGGGATGCGCTCGTGGTCAAAGTGCTGGATTTTCTCGCGGAGCTGATAGTCTTCGAGCAGAACGGGTCCACGCGGCCCGGCTTTGAGCGAGTTCTGGTCGTCAGCGATGGGCTGCCCGACATTGGTGGTCAGCGGCGTTTTGTCGTCAGCTTTGACGCTGGCAAGCGACTCGATTTTGTCGGTTGTTTGAGGTGTTTGCGTATCCATGAAAGTTGTGTCTTTCTGTTGTGCGTAGGACGCGCCGGACAGCGTCAGCAGGGCCGCGCCGAGGGCGGCGGTTCGCTTGAGTTTTGCTGTCACAGTGGTTTCGCTCTCGTTTGCTGGGTGAGATACCTGGCAATGTACCCAATCAAACATGAGAGAAACATGAGAAACTCTCACCGTTCTCTCATGCCGGGGCGGGTATGCTTGTGCTATGAAACTTCTGGTTGTGGAAGATGAGCTGCCGACAATCGCGTTTCTGCGGCGGGGGCTGACTGAGGAAGGCTTTGCCGTGGACGTCGCCGCCACTGCCCCGGAGGCGGAAGAGCGGGTGGCGCTGCACGACTACGACGCTATTCTGCTGGACGTGATGCTGCCCGGCGGGGATGGCTTCGGTCTCTGCGGGCGCTGGCGCAAGGCGGGGGTGACGACGCCGATTTTGTTCCTCACGGCCCGCGAAGAAGTTGCCGCCCGTGTGCGCGGCCTTAATCTGGGCGGCGATGATTATTTAGTCAAGCCGTTTGCGTTTGAAGAGCTGCTGGCGCGGGTCCGCGCCCTGCTGCGGCGCGGGCACGCGGGCGGCGGGGCGCGGCTGCGGCTGGAAGAGCTGGAAATCGACACGGCCCGGCGCACGGTTTTCTACCGGGGAGAGGCGGTTCCCCTGACGGCGCGGGAGTATCAGATGCTGGAATACTTTGCCTACAATGCGGGCCGGGTCATCACGCGCACGCAGCTCTGGGAACACGTCTGGGAAAGCGGCAGCGAGCCGGACTCGAACGTCGTGGACGTGTATGTGCGCTACCTGCGAAACAAGCTGGGCCGCTGCCCGGATGTGCTTAAAACCGTGCGCGGCATGGGCTACGTCTTGGACCTGACGCCCTCGACGGAGGAGCTTTCATGATGTTCAAACGGCAGCCTACGTTTCGCGCCCGCCTGAGCCTGTCCACGGCCCTGCTCAGCCTCGGCGTTTTGGTGCTGGCGGGCGGAGCCGTCTACTGGCAGGCGCAGGAAGCCATGCAGGCCAACTTAGAGGCGTCTCTGCTGGGCATTGCCCGCTTCACCGCTGCTGCCCTGAAAATGCCCCGCACCGGGATGCCGGTTCACAGCAGCGACCTGGACGTTTTGCTGCTGCCGAGCGGCACCGGCTACGAGAAGTTCGCGCAGGTGGAAAGCAGCGCCGACAAGATTATCGCCCGCACCGAAAACCTGCAAGCCGCGCCGCCGCTGCCGCCGCACCCGGACCTGGAAACAAAGGCGCGGGCCGGGCACATCGTTTACGGGGATTTGGTTTACCGGGGCGTGTCGCTGCGGGCCATCTATTATCCATTTGAGGACGCCCGCAGGCAGCATATTCTAGCCGTGATTGCCGTATCGCAGGAGCCGATGCGCCGCGCCCTGCACGCGCTGGTCGAGGCGCTGGGGCTGGCGCTGATTTTAGGGGCGGCCTTAGCGGGGTGGGGGGCAAGCCGCCTTGCCCGGCGGCTGACCGCGCCGCTGACCGAGATTGCCGGGGCCGCCCGGTCGGTGGGCGGGGGCAGCCTGGGCAGCCGCATTCCCGCCGTCTCGCCCGACGCCGAGCTGCGGGAAATCACTGACGTTCTCAACGAAATGCTGGCCCGTCTGGAAGCCGCCTTTGCCGCGCAGACCCGCTTTGCCGCCGATGCCTCGCATGAGCTGCGCTCGCCCCTGTCCAACCTGCGCGGCACGGTGGAAGTGGCCCTGCGCCGCCCGCGCACCGCCGACGAGTACCGGGAAACGCTGACCACTGCGCTGGCCGAAGTGGAGCGATTGTCCCGCCTGACCTCAGAGCTGATGCTGCTGTCCCGCGCTGACACGCACCGTCTGGACCTCGCCTCGGAGCCAGTCGACCTGGGCCAGCTCGCCGCGCAGGCGGTGGCCGCGCACAGGGCGCGTGCGTCTGAGCAGCAGGTGTCCCTGTCGCTGGACGCGGCGCAGTCGCTGACCGTTCCAGGAGACGCGGACCGTCTGCGTCAGGCGCTGGACAATCTGCTGGACAATGCCCTGCGCTACGCCCCGGCAGGCTCTGCGGTCACGCTCACGGCCTCGCGTGAGGGACAGCATTGCGTCCTGCAAGTGCGCGACCACGGCCCCGGCCTGAGCGGGGAAGATCAGGCCCGGATTTTCGACCGTTTTTACCGGGTAGACATGGCGCGTGCCCGGCAGTCCGGGGGGCTGGGGCTGGGTCTTTCCATCACGAAAGCGATTGTCGAAGCGCAGGGCGGGCAGGTCGAAGTCCAGAGCGCCCCCGGCGCGGGGGCGGCCTTCCTGCTGCGTTTGCCCACCGGCCAATGATAAGCATTCCAAGCAGCAAGCCCCCCACGCAGCACGCCTAATCGAACCCGGCTGGAATTGAAACGCTGGGCAACGCTTTGTCTCACTTCAGGGACACAGTTCACGCGGCAGAGGCAGCCGGGTACAATGAGGCATGGAGAAATTGGTGACGCGGGCCGAGTTCCGGGAAGCAGTGTTTGCCCGCGACAATCATAGCTGCGTGATCTGCCGCGCTGCCGGGCAGGACGCGCACCACATTCTGGAGCGGCGGCTCTTTTCCGCCCCGGCGGAGCTAGGGGGCTACTTTCTGAGCAACGGCGCGACTTTATGCACTGTTCATCACCTTCAGGCTGAGGAAACAACCCTCTCCTGCGAAGAGGTTCGCCTCGCCGCTGGCATCACGCGGACCATTCTGCCGTCTTATTTATATGACGACGTGCGGTACGACAAATGGGGCAATCAAATCGAGCCGAACGGCACGCGCCTGCGCGGAGAGCTGTTTTACGACGAAAGCGTTCAGAAAATACTCGCGCAGGGCGGCGCACGGGTAAAGGCGCTCCACGCCCAAATCAGGCATGACTTCCCTGCTGGCTGGCGGCTGTGCGGCGAAAATCTGTACGCCAAGCACTCGATTTTTTACAACACCCTGCCGTCGTACTTTCTGCTGTTTTCAATCTGGAATGAGCGCAATGAATGCCTGTCCTGGAACGAAACCGAAGACTGGGCCGAGATGCTGAATTTGACGCTCGTGCCCGTGCTGTACCGGGGCGTCTGGGACGAGAAGCGTATCCAGACACTCTATCAGCCGCGTTACGAGGGCAGTGAAATGGAAGGTTATGTGGTCCGTCTGGCGCGGCGGTTCTCCTACGGGGAGTTTCGGCGGTCCACGGCAAAGTTTGTCCGCCCGAATTTTGCCGCCGGGCGGCACAACTACCACCGCGTTTTGGAGCTGAACGGGCTGGCGTCAGAGGCCCCGGACCGCCCGGACGAAGGCGCGTAGCTTGGCGGCGTCTTTGATGCCCGGCTCGGACTCGACGCCGACGGTGACATCGACGGCGTAGGGCAGGGCGCGGGCAATGGCGCGGGCGACGTTTTCGGGGGTCAGGCCCCCGGCCAGAATGATCTTTTTGCCGTACTGATGCGTCTCGCGGGCCAGCTCCCAGCCGAAGGCGTCCCCGTCCGGGTAGATTGCAGGCGCTCGGGCGTTGACGTTCAGCAAATAAGTCTGCACTGTGCCGCTGAAATTGGCGACGGCCCGGAGGTCCCGGTCGCTGCCGATGTGGAACGCTTTGATTTTGCGGCCCATCGGCCAGTTCTCGCGCACGGTTTCCGCCCACAGCGCGTCGTCATAGTATTGTATCTGGTGGAACACGCCAAACGCCTCCGGCCCTGCTTTCTGCCAGCGCTGGTCCGGGGCGCGGTCAAACACGCCGACCCGCACAATATGCGCTGGCAGCCGGGCGGCAATCGCCGCGACCTCGTCCGGCCCCACCGAGCGCGGCCCGTGAGCATCCCCTCGGAAGCCTAACATCTCTGCCCCGGCGTTAATAGCGGCCTCGGCATCGCGCAGGCTTGTCACCCCACAGATTTTCACACGCGGCTGCATAGGGGAAGAGTATACCCGGTGTCAGATAGGGCAAGGAAGAAGCCGAGGGGCTGAACCCCCTCGCTGGGGGGCGCAGACGCCTTGAACCCGCCTGCGCGGGTAAGGGCACAGAATAGGACACAGAACCGGCTGCCGTGTCTTCTGTCTCTATTCTTCACCCGCGCAGGCGGGTTGTGGGCGTCTGCGCCCCCCAGCGAGGGGGTTCAGCCCCTCGAAGCTTTCCTGCACTGCAACTTGGGTACAATAGCCTCTATATCACAAAGAAGCATAGTGTTTGGTTGAGAGAGAAGGAGAAAGCCCCAATGCTCCATGCGTTTTTGATGCTTTTGAGTGCCTACTTGATTCTTGTGGGTCTCATCATCTGCGTCTTGCTGTTTCGAGCGAGCTTCAAGGCGCAAAACAAGATTTGGCTGATCACGTTTCCTGGCATTGTCGTTGTGGCGCTCTTGAACTTAAACTTTGTCTGTCATATTCTCCACCTGCGTGCCCCGATTCCTCACCTTAAACAAATTGTCAGCGGAATACAGATTGCGCTGGATGTGGCGCTGCTGCCACTTGTGGCGACGAAAGTTTATGAGTGGTGGCGCAAAAAACGCAGACCAACCGCTGCCCCGCCCACGCTTTAGGGTACACTTGGCGGCATGAAACTTGCGGAAATCACCGTGTACCCTGTTAAGTCGGCGGGCGGCATTGCGGTTCAGGAGCGGGAAGTGGAGCCGCGTGGGCTGGCCGGGGACCGGCGCTGGATGGTGGTCGGGGCGGACGGCGGCTTTCTGACGCAGCGGGACTGGCCGCGCCTAGCGCTGATTGTGCCGACTCTGGAACCCGACGCGCTGCGACTGGACGCGCCGGGCTGCGCCCCGCTGCGCGTGCCGCTTTTGCCCGAAGGCGACAAGCAAACCGTGCGTGTCTGGCGCAGTGTCTGCGCGGCGGTGAGCGCCGGGGCGGAGGCGGACGCCTGGCTGTCGGCGTTTCTGCAAATGCCCTGCCGCCTGGTCTATATGCCCGATGAGACGCGGCGCACGGTCAGCCCGGAGTTCGCGGCAGGGGAGGGCATCGTGTCGTTTGCCGACGGCTTCCCCTTGCTGCTGATTGGCGAAAGTTCGCTAACTGACCTCAACGCCCGGCTGGCCGACCTCGTGCCGATGAACCGCTTCCGGCCTAATCTGGTCGTCACTGGCGCGGCTCCCTATGCCGAAGACGACTGGGCACAGGTGCGGATTGGCGAGGTGCTGTTTCATGTGGTCAAGCCCTGCGACCGCTGCGCGATGACGACGGTGGAACAGACAACGGGCGAGAAGCACGGCCCGGAGCCATTGCAGACGCTGGCCGGGTATCGTCGTGCGGACAGCGGCAAAGTGCTGTTCGGTCAGAACCTGATCCCCGCCGCGCCGGGCGTAGTGCGGGTAGGGGACAGTGTGGAAGTGGTGGCAAGTTGAGCGGTCCTCCCCTGCTGGAAATCAACGGCGCGACGCTGGTGAAAAACGGCACGCGCATTTTGGACAGCCTTAGTTTGACAGTCGCGGAGGGGCAGCACACGGCGATTTTGGGGCCGAACGGGTCCGGGAAATCATCGCTGATTAAGCTGCTGACCCGGCAGCATTACCCGCTGGCCCGCCGGGGCGACGGCCCGCCTATTTTGAGCATTTTCGGGCGTGAGCGGTGGCATATTGCTGAGCTGCGCTCCCTGCTTGGGATCGTCTCCGCCGACCTGCACCGGGACTTCACGGCGGACGAGGCGCTAACCGGGCGAGAGGCCGTTCTCTCTGGCTTTTTCGCCGCGTTGGGACTAGCCGCGCACCATGAAGTGACGCATACGATGCAGGCGCACGCCGAAGAAGCATTGAACGCGGTAGACGCCGCCAACCTGGCCGACAAGCCGCTGGCCCGGATGTCCACGGGCGAAGCCCGGCGCATTTTGATTGCCCGCGCCCTTGCCCCCCGTCCCCGCGCTCTGCTTCTGGACGAACCCACGGCAGGCTTGGATTTAATCGCCCGCCGCCGCTTTTTGGAGGCTCTGCGCCCGCTGGCCCGGTCGGGCGTGACGCTGATTTTGGTGACGCACCACGTCGAAGAGATCATCCCCGAAATCGAGCGCGTGATCTTGATGCGAGAAGGGGCGATTTTCGCCGACGGCCCCAAAGCCAACGTGCTGACTTCGCCCGTGCTGTCTGCCCTGTTTGACGCCCCGCTGTCGGTGCAGGAGAGCAGCGGCTATTATAGTGCGGGGTACGAGTAAACTTTTATGAGTAAATCTAACGTATGAACGGTGTTCTTAACATTGACAAGCCCGCCGGGATGACCTCGCATGATGTGGTCGCCCGCGTGCGCCGGGCGGCGAAGCTGAAGCGGGTCGGCCATGCCGGGACGCTGGACCCGGACGCGACGGGGGTGCTGCTGGTCTGCCTCGGCACGGCCACGCGCCTGTCCGATTACCTGGCGGGCGAAGGCAAATCCTATGCCGCCGTGCTGGCCCTCGGCGCGACGACCACCACCGAAGATGCTTCGGGCGAGGTGCTGACACAGGCCGATGCCAGTCATTTGCAGCGTGAAGATTTAGAGGCCGTGCTGCCGCGCTTTATCGGCGACATTCAGCAAATCCCCCCGATGGTCAGCGCGGTGCATCACGAAGGCAAGCGGCTCTACGAGCTGGCCCGTGCGGGTATCACCGTGGAGCGGCAGGCGCGGACCATTCGCATCGACGCCCTCACGCTCGGCGGCTTCACGCCGGGCACGTTGGCGACGGCCACGCTGGACGTGGAATGCGGCAAGGGCACCTATATCCGCACCCTCTGCGCCGACCTCGGCGCGGCGCTTGGGGTGGGGGGGCACATGGCTTCCCTGCGCCGAACCCGCGTGGGAGCCTTCACCGCCGATGCCGCCGTGCCGCTGGATGCGCTGACGTTCGAGGGCCTGCCCGGCCAACTGACCTCGCCCGCCGATGCGCTTTCCCGGCTGCCATCGCACGCGGCCACGGAGGCCGAGCAGCAGGACATCGCGCATGGCCGGGCACTGATGTCATCCCTGCCCGCCGAAACAGTCGTGCGCGTGCTGGACAGTGAGGGCGCACTGATTGCGCTGGCGCGGGCGGACGGGGAACGGCTGCACCCGTTCAAGGTGTTTTCCGGCTAACAAGGCACACCATGCAAATCATTCACCCATTGCAGGACGTTTCTGAAACGCTTCAAAATACCGCTGTCGCTATTGGCGTCTTTGACGGCGTCCACCGGGGCCATCAGGAGATACTCCGGCAGACCGTCCGCGAGGCCCGCTCGCAGGGGCTGACGCCGCTGGCGCTCACGTTTGACACCCACCCGACGGCGCTGTTCGCCCCCGCCCAATCGCCTTCCTATATTGCCACGCTGAACCAGCGTTTAAGTTTGCTGGACGAGTTCGGGGGCGGCCTGGAAGCGGCGGCGGTGGTGCGCTTTGACGCCGCCTTTGCGGGTCTGTCCCCGGAGGCGTTTGTCGCCGATGTGCTGGAAGGGGCACTGGGGGCGCGGCACGTTCTGGTCGGCGCGGACTTTTGCTACGGCACGCGCCGGTCGGGAACGGTGACGACGCTGCTGCGCGACGGGGCCAAAAACGGCTTTGCGGTGACGGTCGTGCCGCCGATACTCATTGACGGCGAGCGGGTGTCATCGACGCAGATACGCGGTCTGATTGCCGGGGGCGATGTGCCTGCCGCCGTGGGCCTGCTCGGGCACTCATTTGTGGTGCGCGGCACAGTGATCACGGGCAAGCAGCTAGGCCGGACATTGGGCTATCCGACGGCCAATCTGGCTCCCGCACAGCCCAAACAGCTCCTCCCCGGCCCCGGTGTCTACGCGGCGCTGGCCTCTCTGGCCGACGGGCGGGTCGTCCGGGCGGCGGTCTCTATCGGCACGAACCCGACCACCGATACCGACGGCGTTTCCAAAGTAGAAGCGTTCCTGATGGACGGCTTCGCCGAAGACGTGTACGGACAGCCGCTGGCTTTAGACTTCCACCGAAAAGTGCGCGACACCGAACGTTTTGATTCGCTGGATTCGCTTGTCTCGCAAATGGCGCGAGACGTAGAGGAGATTGCGGCGCTAATTAGGGTATAAGCGGGGCATGGAAAAATGGAATCGCCTTCTGACTGCGACTGCCACGGTGCTGCTGCTGCTAATCTTTGTGGCCGCCGCCGTGCGCCTCGGCACGTATATTCATCACACGCTTCTTTTATTTGCCCTGGGCGGGCTGGTCGCCTACGCGCTCAGTCCGATTGTGGAGAAACTCAGCCGCACCCGCCTGTCGCGGCCTCTGAGCGTCGGCCTTGTCTTTCTGGGCCTGTTTGCGCTGCTGGGGCTGGGCGCGTGGTTCCTGGAAGGCAAAATCATGGGGCAGGCGCAGGATATTCAGCAGAACTTCCCGCAGTATAAGCAGATGGCGCTGGATAAGGCGGCGACTGTGGACCAACAGCTTGCCGCCCGCCATGTCAACTTCAGCCTGGTAGACAGTATTCAGCACCCCCCCGCGAGTGTGGCGGCTTACGGCGAAAAGTTCGGCAAGGACGCCCTGCCCTTTCTGCGCCGCTCATTCACCGATGTCGCCGAGTCGGTGATTGTCCTGCTGATCGCCCTGTATTTTTTGATCTTTGCCCCCGACCTGCGCGAAAAGTTCAACAGAATGCTGCCCGCTGACCTCGCCCGGCGGGCGGATTTGTGGGAAACCGATGTCAGCCGCATTCTGGGCGGCTTTGTCTCCGGGCAGTTGGTGATTGCGCTGATTATGGGCGCGGCGGCGGCGCTGGGATGCCTGGCGATTGGTCTCGGTCCGTGGCTGATTATCGGGCTGTTCGTGGTCATTGCCTCACTGATCCCCGTCTTCGGCCCCTACCTCGGCGCGGTCCCGGCGGTCCTTGTGGCGCTGATCAGCCCGACCCATATCAGCAGCCCGGTCGGTGCGGCGGTTGCCGTGATCGTGCTGTTTGTGGTCATCAACGAGGTCGGCGGCAAGGTGCTGTACCCGAAGCTCGTCGGCAGTGCGCTCGGCCTGCATGAAGTCGTGGTGCTGTTCGTGCTGTTTGCGGGGCTTGAAATTAACGGCATCGTCGGCACACTGTTTGCCGCCCCGGTTGCGGCGCTTTCGATTGTGACCGTGGTTCACCTGTACCGCCTGTGGGCGGACCTGCCCGATAACCTGATTTCCAATGACACCCGCCGCTCAGCCAAGCGCAAAGGCGAAATTGCCCCGTCGCCTGCCGCACCGGAGCCGGAAACGGCAGGCGGGGTTGTGCCCCCGGATCGTGTCCCGGCAGGCTAAGAGACGGCTCCCCCCCCAAGATCGCCCCCTAACCCCCAATTCTGGGGGAACCGGATAATTAGGAATTAGCCCCTCCTGTCCTCATCTGGCTCCCCCAGAATTGAGGGCGGGGGCGATTAGAGGACGCTGAACGTCAGCGCGTGCGCTCCGGCGGCGGTTCCTTCGGCGCAGGGAGCGCCGCCCGGAATGCCCTGCCGGTTGACCCTGCATCCCGCTGCGTTTTGAGCGTCTGCTGAGGCAAGCGCAGTGACGCCCGCGCTGACCTCGGCCCCGCGTTTCCAGACAACGTGGCCGTCGGCAGCCAAAAAGTTGGACCCCCCGGAATGCCGCCCGTTCTCCTCCGGGTACTGGTTGAATGGCAGCCGCGAGCCGTCCCCCCGGTTGTCCATCAGGCCGGTGGCATACACCGCGCCATCAATCCCCCCGCTATCAATCCCCCCGCTAGGGCTAACCAAGTTCAGGAGAGCGCCATTCAGTCCGTTTCCAGCAGCCGAGTTTTGGGCGGCACTGCTGCCCCCTTCTTCGGGAAGCGTGAGGGCAGTCCGGTCGTTCGCCACTTCAAACAGCAGAACCGTATGCGACGGGGCGGCGAAGGCGGCCTGAGAATTGCTTGCCAGATTCAGGTTCAGGGCGTAAGACACCGGCAGGAGCAGGGGCGTCTCGGCGACGCCCACCGTGGGGTCATCGGGGCAGTGGAACACTGGGGCGCTCTTCACATAGGGATAGACCCGCCCGGCCCAGCCGGAGGTAATCTGCGAGGCGGGCAGCCCGGCGTAGGGGGAATTAACCATCGCCGAGGGATGGCGCTCATCGTTGTCCTGCGCGTAGGATTCCAGTGCCAGCCCAAGCTGGTGCAGGTTCGAGGCGCAAACGCTTTGACGGCCCTTTTCGCGGACATGGGCAAAGACCGGGAAGATAATCGCGGCCAGCAGGGCCACGATGCCGAGAACGACCAGCAGTTCAATCAGCGTGAAGCCTGAGCGACCATACCGGGCAGAACATCGGCGCATTTTGTCCTCCACAAGCAGACTTTGACTTGGCGTTGCTGCATACACCGCTGTCCCTGCCACCAGGAACCCTGTCCTAAAGGACACGGCTAACGGGCGCAGACGCCAGGAACCCCTCGCTTCGCGGGGCTAAGAGTTAGGATAGGCAGAGTCTGAGTGCCGCGAAGCGGTAGTTTTCGGCGTCCTCGCCCGATAGCCGTGCCATTTAGGACATGGTTTCTTGGGTCATGGTTTCTTATTGTACCACAACTTCCTGTGCCCTGCTTGACACCACTGCCCCATTTCTGGTATAGTGTGGCGACTACAACCAATTTTAGAACATACACAAAGAACACCAGGAGGACTGGGGCTACATGGCTCTGCTCAAAGAACAGAAAGAAGTCGTCATCGACGGCAACAAAACACACGACGTAGACACCGGCTCGCCGGAAGTGCAGATTGCTCTGCTCAATGCGTCCATCAAGAATTTGACCGAACATCTTAAAATCCATATCCATGACAACCACACCCGGCGTGGACTCATGGTGCAGATTGGCAAGCAGCGACGCCTGCTCAACTACCTCGCCGCCAAAGACATCAGCCGCTACCGCGCTCTTGTCGGCAAACTGGGCATCCGCGCCAAGCACTAACCGCTTTGGCGTCCGGTCCCTCCAATGACTGCGACTGCCTCCCGGCGACTTCTAAAGCGCGGGAGGCTTTTCGTTTTAAAGAGAAAACCCCTACACATGGAACATTTTGTCGAATCCGAGTGGTGCGGTGCAACCCTGCGCCTGTCCACCGGTAAGCTCGCCAAGCAGGCCAACGGCGCAATCCTGCTTCAGAACGGCGACACCATCATCCTTGCCACCGCCACGATGGCAAAAGAGCCGAAAGCCCATCTCGACTTTTTCCCGCTGACCTGCGACTATGAAGAGCGCAAATACGCGGTCGGCAAAATCCCCGGCGGCTTCGTCAAGCGCGGCGGACGGCCCGGCGAAAAAGCGACCCTGACCTGCCGCCTCATTGACCGCCCCCTGCGCCCGCTGTTCCCCTATGGAATGCGGAACGAGACGCAGATTATCGCCATGCCGCTGTCGTATCAGCCCGAGTTTTCCCCTGATGTGCTGGCCGTCACGGCGGCGTCTGCGGCGCTGATGGTCTCCGACATTCCCTTCAACGGCCCCATCGGCTGCGTCCGGGTCGGCCTCGACGCCGACGGCGGGTTTATCCTGAACCCGACGTTCCCCGAGCAGCAGGAAAGCCCGTTAGATTTAATCGTCGCCGCCTCCGATGACGCCATTGCGATGGTGGAAGCGGGCGCATCGGAAGTCTCCGAAGCCAAAATGCTGGAAGCGATGGACTTTGCCCACGACGCCTGCCGCAAGCTCTGCGACATGCAGCGCGAGCTGGCCGCCAAAGTCGGCAAAGCCAAAGCCGACGTCCCCCTGCACCATGTTCATCCTGAAATCCTTGCCACCATTCAGGAGCGGTTCAATGCCACACTCCGTGCAGGCTTGCAGGACCCGGACAAGTCCAGCCGCGAGGCCGGACTAACACTGCTCATCAATCAGGTGGTCGAAGCCCTGAAAGACGAGTACCCGGACAACATCCCCGATATTAAAGAAGCCGCCGACAAAGCCGTCAAAGACCAGCTCCGCGACATGATTCTGACCGAAGGCAAGCGGCCTGACGGACGCGGCACGACCGATATTCGCCAGATTGACTGCGAAGTCGGCCTGCTCCCCCGCGTTCACGGAACGGGCCTGTTCACACGCGGACAGACGCAGGTGATGACCACGCTGGTGCTTGGCTCCGGCGAAGACGCGCAGATGGTGGACACGCTGGAGGAAGACGGCGAAAAGCATTATATGCATTTCTACAACTTCCCGCCCTACTCCGTCGGCGAGGCTCGCCCCCTGCGCGGACCGGGCCGCCGCGAAATCGGCCACGGCGCACTCGCTGAGCGGGCGCTTCGGGCCGTTATCCCCTCCCGCGAGTCGTTCCCGTACACGATGCTCTTAACGTCCGAAGTGCTGGAGTCCAATGGCTCGACCTCGATGGGGTCCACCTGCGGCTCGACCCTGGCGCTGATGGATGCGGGTGTTCCGATTAAAGCCCCCGTCGCAGGCATTGCAATGGGCCTGATTGAAGGCCCCGAAGGCAGCGGCGAGAACGGCGAAGGCCGCAAGTACGCCGTCTTGACCGACATTCAGGGCATGGAAGACTTCTCGGGCGACATGGACTTCAAGGTCGCCGGAACCGCCGAAGGCATCACCGCCTTGCAGCTTGACACCAAAATCGGCGGCGTCCCCCGCGCCGTCTTTGTGCAGGCGTTCCAGCAGGCCCTCGACGCCCGGCTGTTTATTTTGGGCAAAATCACCGAGGCGATTGCGGCCCCGCGTGAAACCCTGTCCGAGTATGCCCCGCGCATTATCACCCTGCACATCGAGCCGGAGCAGATCGGTCTAGTTATCGGACCGGGCGGCAAGACGATCAAGAAGATCACCGGCGACACCGGCGCGAAGATCGACATCGAGCAGGACGGCACGGTCTATATCGCCGCCGTCGACGGCGCAGCAGGCGAAGCGGCCAAAAAGGCTGTGGAGGACCTCACCCGCACCCTCTCGCCCGGCGACGAGTTTGAGGGCACGGTGGTCCGCTTCCTCCAATTCGGTGCGTTTGTGGAGATTTTGCCCGGCAAGGACGGCCTCGTCCATGTCTCGCAGCTCACCGACTCGGACGAGCGCATCGGCAAGCCCGAGGACGTCCTTTCTCTGGGCGATAAGCTCCGGGTGCGGGTCACCGAAATTGACCCGCAGGGCCGTGTCAACCTGACCGCTCGCGGCCTGGATCAGCCTTTCGACCCGGCGAACCCCGAGCCGGGCCGTCCCCCGCGCCCCGGCGGCGGCGGCGGTGATCGCGGCGGTGACCGTGGCCCACGCGGCGGCGGCGGTGGCGGAGATCGCGGCCCTCGCGGCGGCGGTGATCGTGGCCCCCGCCCCGGCGGCGGTGACCGTGGCGGCAACGGCGGCGGAAATGGCGGCGGCGTCTCCGAGCGCCCCGAGCGCCCGGTCAGCTTTGAGGCTCCCAAGCCCGAAGCCACCGGCGACACAGCCCCGGCGGCGGCTCCGCTGACGCAGCCCGACGACGAAGCCCCCCGCGCCCGCTTCCGCCCCCGGCGGTAAACGACGCAAGACAAAGACACCAAAAAGGCCGCCGCAGCACTGCGGCGGCCTTTTTCTTGTTCGTATCCGATGGAGTGCCACGGGGGGGCAGCCCCGTGTTTCTTCTGCGTGTCAGTTGCAAGCAGGAAATCAAAACGGCGGCAGAGAATAGCTCTCCGCCGCCGTTTTTGTCGGCGGACGCTGACGTGAGGAGAAAAGACGGCAATGGAAGTGACGTTCACGCTAACGCCGGAAGACCTCTGGCAATATAATCTCTATTACCGCCGACATAAAGCAGCGATTAGACTGCCTCTGTTGTTGTCCCTTGTGGGGCTACTAAGCCTGGTCTGCCTTGCTTCTATTGTTCTGTTTATTTATTCCTGGCTGTATGCTCACGATCCCTTCTGGACAATCGTGCCAATCATCGCGGCAATGATTTATCTTCTTCCACGTCTCTTTCCTACAAAGAAGCGGTTGGTACAGCAATCATCAAAGACGCTGGGCACGTTGGGAGACCATCTTGCCGTGATCAGCCCCGACTGGTTCTTCGAGAAGACCTCCGTAAGCGAGACGAAAAGGGCCTGGGCGGCGTTTGATTCTATTGAAGAAGATGCCAGTTACGAGTACCTTTTCATCTCTAAAACGCATGCCTATGTGATCCCGAAACGTGCGTTTACCTCTCTGGCCGAAGCCCAGGCGTTTTTAGACAGGGCGCGGCTCTACTGGAACGCGGCTAAAACCGGGCAAACACTCCCCGATGAGGCACCTGCCGAGGACACCGGCGTCTGGCCCCCGCCGCCGCGCCCGGCGGCGGCTCATTAACGAACTCTGAAATTACACGAAAGATATAGCAATTTTTGATGACTGCACTTACCCCAGGCACTTCTTCCCCGGACTATCTCAGCCGCGCTCAGTGGACACTGGAGCGCCCGCACGTTCTGGTGGTCTGCTGCTCGGATGGACGGCTTCAGGAGGCCATCGACGAGTTTCTGCATGACCATCTAGATGTTATCGACTACGACCGTTTTTATGCCCCCGGCGGGCCGGGCGTGCTGGCCGCCGGCGGGCCAGAGTTTACGCAGGCGTCGCAGTACCGCGATGACCTGGCGTTTCTAGTGCGTGTGCATCAGGTGGAAAAGCTGGTTTTAATCTTCCACGGCAGTGGGCCGGAGGGGCCGGATGGCTCGACGTGCGCGTATTATGGCCGCATCCTGCCGGGGGCCAGCCGGGAAGAGATTCAGGCGCGGCAGGCGCGGGACCTCGCCGCTGTGCAGGACTTCCTGACCGAACAAAAACTGGCTGTCAAAATCCAAGCCTTCCGTGCCGAAGTGCAGGCGGACTGCCGCGTGCAGATGGTTCCGCTGGAAACGACATAGTTTGGACTGGCTGGAACGGCTGCAAGCACTGGGGCGTCTGACGCTGGGCGGGGGGACGGTCGAGCTTCTGCACTGGGCCTGGCAGGCGCACCTGCCGGACAACCGCCCGCACCGGCATACCTTCTATGAAGCGTGCCTCGTCGGGCAGCAGGGGCAGGCCGAGTTCCGAACGCCGGAGAAAGACTATGCCGTGGGGCCAGGGGATTTGTTTGTGGCCCGCCCCGGCGTGCGGCATCAAATCGTCAACACCGGGCAGCCCGAACTGGAGCTGTTCTGGGTGTCGTTCGGCTGGACGCCGGGGAAAGAAAGTGCTTCCGAAGAAGCCCGTCTGATGCGGGCGTTCACGGATGCTGAAGCCGCCGCCGCTCCAGATAGTGGCGGACAGGTCGCGGCCATCTGGAACGCTCTGCGAGCTGCCGCTGAGGGCGGCGGGCCGGACCCGGTCGTGACGGCGCTGGCGTCGGCCCTGATTCTTAGCGTTGCCAGGGCGGCGTCGGGCGGGGCGCAGACGCCGGAAATCAGCTTCGGTGCGGCGGGGGATGCCGCTGCCCGGCAGGCGGTGCGCTTTATCCATGACAATCTGGCCCTGCCGCTGTCGCTGCCCGAGATTGCCGCGCAGGTCAATATCTCGCCCCGGCATCTGTCCCGCCTGCTGACCCGGCTGACCGGACAGCCCCCGGCGCGGTACATTCTGCGGGCGCGGATAGACCGGGCGCGGGGCCTGCTGCTGCATTCGGCGCTGCCGATTAAAGAGATCGCTGCATCGGTCGGCTTCCCCGATGTTCACCACTTCACCCGCGTTTTCGCCGAAGCGTGCGGCTGCCCACCGGGCGTCCTGCGGAAACACCCCGAATTGGGCCATGTCCCAACTATCCAAAACGAGGGCGATCTGGTCTAAAGACGCGGCGGCGTGTTTGGTGATACACTCAGCGCACAACTGAAAGCACACAGGAGACTACCTAATGCTCACCCCGGAACAAATACACTCGTTTGCCGACAACGGCTTTCTGCACGTTCAAGGCTTATTCACCCCCGCCGAGGCGGCGGCGTACCGGCAGGAATGCCATGATCTGTCAGAGCGCCTCGCCCAAATCCGTGACATCAATGCTGCTTGGGGCAGTGCGGATACGGCGGCGATGGGCAGGCAGACGTCGCTGCTGCACTGCCACGACGTTCAGTTCCAATCGGCGGCGTTCCTGCGCCTGCTGGCTGATGAGCGGCTGGGGTCCACGGCGGCGGCGCTGATGGGGCCGAATGTGCAGCTTCACCATACCAAAATGTTCATCAAGCCGCCCGAGAAAGGCGCTCCGTTCCCGATGCATCAGGACACGCCGTTCTTTCCGCATGAGAACCATTCGATGGTCGCGGCTGTCATCCACTTTGACGATGCCCCAATCAATAAAGGCTGCCTGCGGGTGATCCCTGGCTCCCACAAGCAGGGCTTCCTGCCGCATCTCCCCGAAGGCTCCTGGCACCTGCCGCCCGCCGACTACCCGGTGCTGGACGCGCTGCCGATTGAAGCCAAAGCGGGCGACGCGATTTTCTTCTCCTACCTGACCATTCACGGCTCCGGCCTCAACGAAAGCGACGAAGCCCGCACCACGCTTTTGATCCAGATGCGCGACCCCGCCGACCCGCCTTCGTACCGCACCCACGAATCGCCCGGTCAGGGCATGATGCTGGCGGGCATTGACCCCACCTGCGCCACCCGCCCCGCCGCCGAGCGCGTTCCCAGCGCCGACGGCACACTTGTTGCAACCCCCTAGCCCAATCTCCGGCTCCCTCTCCTTCGGAAAGGAGAGGGCGGGGGGTGAGGTTCTGACTGTCGGGACAGCAAGAGCCACGGATTGAAATCCGTGGCTGAAGGGCGCAGACGCCGAGCGTCCCTGCGGGATGCAGATGTTGGTCACGGCTGGCGGGTCTGTCTTTTGTCCCGCAGGGACATTCAGCCGAGGGCTAATCAGCCATGCATTTCAATGCGTGGCTCTGCAATGCGTGGCTCTGCAATGCGTGGCTCTGCAATGCGTGGCTCTGCAATGCGTGGTTTCTCTAAATCTAAATTGCCCGGCAGGAATATACGCAGGCGGCGGAGAATTATTCTCCGCCGCCTGTTTCTGCGTTCTGAGAGTGAGAGGCGGCCAGAGAGCGGGGCGATGTGAACACTCCTGAAGATATTTTAAGTGCCGCGCTGCTGGACGCTCTGGAAGCGTTTGACAAGCAAGCTCTGCCGCTTGGCCTGTATGCCTGCGACGAGTTTCAGATGAAAGGCAAGCCGTTTCACCGGCTGCATCAGGAGTGGCACCTGTGCCTCGCTCCCTGTCTGAAGGCTTTGGGCTGCCACATCGGGTACATCAATCTTCGAGACGGGCAGGTGAATTTCAGCCTCCTGGATGGAACCTACACGCACTTGCATATAGTGCGGACGTCGAAAATCAAAGTACGTAAGTTCGGCTCGGCCTATCGGGTGGACAGCCACAACAAGTACCACGAACGCTGGCAGGCTTTGCGATTAGACCGGGAGCTGAGCAGCTTGTGGAAGCCGTCCGCACTGGCGGAAAAATACGTTGGCCTGCGTCTGTTTCTGTTTGTCGGTTTCGCAGCGGAAGCGGAGCCGTTCGGAAAAGAGTTGGGGGCGCTGGACGCACAGCTTGAGTGGGACAAACACGGAACCGGGTATCAGACCAGAGTGTGGGCGGACCACGAGGACCGCCGCTTCTTTGTCCGCCTGAGCCTTTGGAGCCGGGCCAATCCGCAGGAAGCTCAATAGTCTGGAACCCGGTATGGCAGAGGCGCATTAAAGGTATACTAGAGGCTATACTCAGTACGGCAAAATTACAGAACGAGGATACAAGTTTAACATGATACAACGCGAAGTGCTTCCGAATGGCGTGCGGATTGTCACCGAAAATATCACTTACGTGCAATCGGTGGCACTGGGTATCTGGGTTGGAGTCGGAGCGCGGGACGAAGCCGATGACGTGCGCGGCATTTCCCATGTCATCGAGCATATGCTCTTCAAGGGGACGCCGACGCGGACGGCCCAGCAGATTGCCGACCAGATTGACTCCGTGGGCGGCGACATCAATGCGTTCACGTCCAAAGAAAACACCTGCTACTATGTGCGGATGCTCTCCGAACACGTTCCGCTGGCGGTGGACGTTCTCAGTGACCTGTTTTTGAATTCGCTGATTGACCCGGAAGAGCTGGCGCGGGAGCAGAACGTCATTCTCGAAGAAATCAAGCGGCGCAACGATGAACCCGACGATCTGGTGCATGACCTATTCACCGAAACCCTCTGGCCGGGGCACGTTCTGGGCAAAAGCGTGATCGGCACGCCCGAAACCGTGGCGGCAATGAAGTCGGACACGCTGAAGGGCTACATGGCGAAGCGCTACACGCCGGACAGCATCGTCATCTCGGCGGCGGGCAACTTGAACCACGAACAGATTGTCGAAATGGTGCGGGAGCGGTTCGGACACCTTTCCGGCACGCGGGCCGATTGGCGGCTGCCGGATACGACCCCGGCCTTTATGCCGGGCACGGCCTATGTGGAAAAAGCCATCGAACAGGTCAATCTGGTGCTGGGAACGCAGGGATACGCGCAGCTTGATGATGACAAGTACAAGCTCTCTATCTTGGACAACGTTCTGGGCGGCTCCATGAGCAGCCGCCTGTTTCAGGAAGTGCGCGAAAAGCGCGGCCTGGCGTATTCCATCGGGTCCTACTCGCAGTCCTTCCGCGAGGGCGGCTACTTCGCCGTCTACTCTGGCAGCGGTCCGGCGACGGCGGGGCAGGTGATTGATCTGGTGAAAGCCGAGTTTGCCAATGTCCGCAAAAACAACATCACGGCGGCAGAGCTGGACCGGGCCAAAAACCAGTTCCGAGGCGGCGTTGTGATGAGTCAGGAAAGCATGAACTCGCGCATGACCCGCATGGGCCGCAATGAGCTGGTCTATGACCGCGTGATTCCGATTGAAGAGACGATGGATAAAATCAATGCCGTCACCCTGGATGACATTGCAGACGTCGCCGAGCATCTTTTTGGGCGCGACGAGTACGCGATGGCGACGGTCGGCCCGAAGCCGGGAGAGGTCGCCGAATGAGCGACACGCAGTTGGGACAGGGGATCACGGTGGCCGTCGCCGGGGCCAATGGGCGCATGGGGCAGGAGGTGGTCCGCACTGTCCTGACCGCGCCCGATTTGGTGCTAGCCGGGCAGATCACACGCGGGGACAACTTTGAAGCCGCACTGGCGTTAGCAAACCCGCTGGCGCTGGTGGACTTTACCGTGCCCGAGTCGGCCATGCCCCACATCCGGGCGGCTTTGGAAGCCCACGTCGTCCCGATTGTCGGCACGACCGGTCTGTCCCCTGCCGATGTCGCCGAAGTCCGCGCCCTGTGCCATCAGCACGAGACGGGGGCTTTAATCGCCCCCAACTTCGCCCTCGGGGCTATCTTGATGATGCGCTTCGCGCAGGAAGCCGCCAAATATCTGCCCGACGCCGAGATTATCGAGATGCACCACGAGCGCAAGCTCGATGCGCCTTCGGGGACTGCCGCCAAGACCGCCGAAATGATCGCCGCAGGCCGCGCCGAAGCGTCTCCCACACTCCTGCCCGAAGGCGCCTTTGAAAAGCTCCCCGGCGCACGCGGCGCGATGGGGGCGGGGGACGTGCCTATCCACTCCGTCCGCCTGCCCGGCTTCGTCGCCTCGCAGATGGTCATCTTCGGCGGCCTCGGCCAGACCCTCACCCTGCGCCACGACTCTCTTGACCGCACTTCGTTCATGCCCGGCGTCCTGCTGGCCCTGCGCCACGCCCCCGCCCTCGCCGCCAACGGCGGCGAGCTGGTGTACGGGCTGGAGCATTTGCTATAGAGGCCGTAGCTTCAAAGAGAAACAGCCCGCCAACTTTTAAAATCGGCGGGCCTTTTTTATTTCGCTGCCAGTTGTAACTCTGCACTCGGAACTGGGTCCCATTCCCGAACACCGCTAATGTTGTTACGATTGGCGGCACGCTCGACGACTCCAAAAGCCTTTCCAGCGGCAAGTGCCGTTACGCCGGAGACAAGCATTGTTTGTACCAGTGAGTTCAGGCTGACACCCTGCTTTTCCGCCTGTTCAACAAGCTGGGCGTGCAGCATCTTAGCGACGCGCACGTTGAACTTGCCGCTGAAGTCATCCCAATCCTTTTCAGTCGGGGCTTGCGGGAGAGTCTGCCCGGTTTTGTCCATCATTTTCAGGAAGGTGGGCACAGCGAGGTGCAAATCCGCAATAGCTTCCTGAGCTGTCACACCGTAGCCAACCACGCTGCGAGCCAACGGCGGGAATAGTGCCTGGAAACCGCCCCCATCTTCCTCTGTGAGCGGCGAGACTTGAATCGAATAAGAGGCAACCATTGCCTGATTATGATTTGTGTTTGCTTTGTCAGTTATCATCGTCTTGCTCTCTCTGCTGTGCGGCGTGAAGTAGCCTAGCCGCCTTTTTGATGTCCTGAATAGCTTTAGGATGGACCTCACCCTGATTTCCAAAGGCGTGGCAGTTGATAGTAAATGAGCCAAAAGGAAACTGGGCGCTTCCAACAAGGCTTTTGTGAAATGCTTGGTAGTGTCCCTGACTGTTTTCCACGACCTCCATGCCTAGATACAGCAAAACTTTGTTAGCATCAGCCCATTTGATACTGCTAGGTGTTTTCTGAAACCAATTCCGCAGCAGTTTTTCGGCGTCATCCATTTGTTTTATATAGTACCACATATAGTGGCATATTACACACGATACAAGAGAGTTACTTTTCCGGGTTGATTTCCCGCTTCATCGCCCGTGCCCGCCACCGCAGGCGCAGGGGCATGAGCAGGGACTCCCACACCACCCCTTTAGAAAGCTTGGACTGGCCCGCCCGGCGCTCCATGAAGATGATTGGCATTTCTTCAATTCGAAAGCCAGCCAGCTTTGCCCGGAAGGTCATCTCCACTTGAAACGAATAGCCGTTGGATTGGACGCCGCCGAGATAGATGGTCTTTAAGACGCGCCGGTGGTACAGCCGGTAGCCGCTCGTGCAGTCGTTGACCGTGAGGGCCAAAACGGTGCGGACGTACCAGTTGGCACCCCAGGACAATAAAATGCGCCGCAGAGGCCAGTTGATGACCGAGATGCCGTTGAGGTAGCGCGAGCCAATCACGACATCGGCCTCTAAGGCTTTTTCGGCGATGCTGCCCAAATAGAGCGGGTCATGTGATAAATCGGCGTCCATCTCTACTACGGCGTCGTAGCCGCGCTCTAAGGCCCAGGCAAAGCCCGCGAGGTAGGCGCGGCCCAGACCTTCTTTGCCTGCCCGGTGCAGCACATGGACGCGGCCCGCAGACGCCGGGGCGGCGGCCAGGGCGTCGGCGAGTGCCCCCGTGCCGTCGGGCGAATTGTCGTCCACAATCAGCAGGTCGGCGTGAACCGGCTGCCGCAAAACGTCCTGCGTGATAATCGCCACGTTGTCCGCTTCGTTATAGGTGGGGATGACGACCAGCAGGTGAAGCGCGTTTTGGCCGGTTTTCGGGTATTCTATCTCTGAGAGGCTTGGGGGTTGTTCTAACGGCATAGGGCTGTTTCAATTCACTCTTTCTTGGCTTCAAACTTTGCTTTAATTGTTGTAGTAACGATGTCGTTTGGCCGCAAAATTGCAAACCGGATCGTGCTGGCCTACCTGGTTCCGCTGGCCTTTACGCTCGGGGTCGGTATCCTGTTCATCCATTCGCAGGGCGACCAGATTCGTCTGCGTGACTACGCCCTCGGTATGGCGCTGGTGCTGGTTCCCGCCGCCATCATCGGGCGGCTGCTGACGGCCCCGATTACGCTGCATTTAGAGCAGCTTCGCCGGGGGGCCGAGCGCATCGAGCGCGGCGATTACGCAGCGCGGGTTGTGCCGACCGATGAAGACGAGTTCGCCGAGCTTGCCCGTGCCTTCAATCACATGGTCGATGTCATCGCGCAGCGCGAAGGCGTCCTGCGGCGGCAGAACGACACGCTGGCCGCACTGAACCACCGCTTTGAGGCGGTTTTGAACGCCGCCAATGACGGCATTGCCATGCTGGACCGGGGCGGCTGCTTTGTGCTGGTCAACCGCCGCTTCGGCGAGCTGCTGGGCACGCGCTCCGAGGGCCTTCTCAGGCACACGCTGGAAGAGGCGCGGCCCCTGCTGATTGATACGCTCTCGCATCGCCTCTCCGCTCTGGCTTCGGAACATGAGCGGGGCGTGGCCGAAGAAATCATCGCGCTGGACGAAAACGGCCCGGACCGCCGCTTTCTGCAATTTTACACCGCCCCGGTGCTGGGCGAAGACGGACGCGAGACCATTGGCCGCATCGTGGCCCTGCGCGATATTACCCGCGAGCGCGAGCTGGACAAGATGAAGACGGACTTTATTTCCGTCGTCTCGCATGAGCTGCGAACGCCGCTGACGAGTATCAAGGGCTACACCGATCTGCTGCTCTCGGGAGCAACGGGCGAGGTCAACGAGCTTCAATCCGAGTTCTTAGGCATCATTCAAAGCAGCACCACGCGGCTGTCGAATTTGATCAACGACATTCTGGACATCTCGCGCATCGAGTCCGGGACGATTGAAATCAAGCATGAGCCGATTGACTACCGGGCCATTGTCACCGATACCCTGCGCCTGATGAAAGCCGCCGCCGATGCCAAGCACATCTCGATGGACGCTTCCCTGCCGGAGTCTATCCCGTCGGTGCGCGGCGATTCGGACAAAGTGACGCAGGTGCTGACCAACCTGGTCAACAATGCCATCAAGTATACCCCCGAAGGGGGCTGGATTAAAATCAGTCTGGAAGTGGCGGGCGAGGCGAGTGTCACCACCTGCGTCGCCGACAGCGGCATCGGCATGACGCCGGAAGACCAGAAAAAGCTCTTTCAGCGCTTCTTCCGGGCCGACAATTCCAGCACCCGCGAGGCGGGCGGGACTGGCCTCGGGCTGGTTATTGCCAAAACGATCATTGAGCTTCTGGGCGGAGCCATCTGGGTAGAAAGCGAGCCGGGCCGGGGCAGCCGCTTTTACTTCACTCTGCCGCTGTTTCTGGAGTCGGCGGGAACGCTGGCCCCGCCGCCCGTAGCACTGCCGGAGCGGGGCATTGGTCTGATACTCATTGCCGACGACGATGCCTATGTGCGAAGCCTGATTCGCCATGCTCTGCACCGGCGCGGCTACGGCACTCTGGAAGCGGCGGACGCCGCCGAAGCGCAGCAAAAAACGCGGCTGCACAAGCCCGACGCCGTCATTATCAATATGATGATGCCCCGGATGGATGCTCTGAAAGCGCTGCGCGGCCTGCAAACAGACCGGGCGACCCGCGACGTGCCTGCCGCCATTGTCTCCGTGCAGGGGGACCCATCACGGGGCGACCTGGCGCTCGGCGCGTTTTCATTTCTGCGAAAGCCGGTGTCCGGCAGCGATATTCGAAAGGCGCTGACCGCCTGTGGCGCCGGGGCGGCGGCGCTGGCCGTCTGCGTGTCCGGCTCGGAAACACGCGCCTGCTTCGAGGCGGAAGCCGCCGCGCTTGCCGGGGAGGGCGCGACCCTGCACCTGGCGGAAACCGCCGCTGAAGCGGTAGGCTATGCCATCACCGCCGCGCCATCGTTGATTTTCATTGACGAAAGCCTGCCTCACGGCGAGCTGCCGTCGCTGCTGCACGCCCTCAAAGGCGAAGAAGAAGCCGCCCGCATTCCCATCGTGCTGCTGACCGAGGATTTGGCGCAGGAGGGCCTGCACTTCCGGGCGGGCATCGACGACACCGACAACATGGCGCTGCTGGACTCGCTATGCGAACAGCTCGCCCGCATGATCGCGGCCCCCGCCTCGGAGCAAGGACCACTGCCGGAGAAGGATTATGTCTGAATACACCATTGCCGTAGTCGGCGCGGGAGCGGTCGGCGAGGAGCTGCTGCGCGTGCTGGCCGAACATCACTTTCCTGCCCGCGAAGTGCGCGTGCTGGCCCGCACTGCCCGGACCCTGACCGTCGCCGGACGCGAGTACGCCGTGCAGCCGACGACGCCTGAAGCGTTTGACGGCGTCGATATTGCCCTGTTCGCCGGGACTGAAGGCGACAAGGGCGCGGCGGTGATTTTCGGCCCCGAAGCCGTGAGGCGCGGCGCGGTCGTGATTGACAACGGCGGCGACTTTCGGATGCGCCCGGATGTGCCATTGGTCGTGCCCGAGGTCAACGCCGCCGCGCTGAAAGCGCACGAGGGGCTGGTCGCCAACCCGAACTGCTCCACGGCGCAGCTTGTGCTGGCCTTGAAGCCTCTGCACGACGCGGCGAAGATTACCCGCGTGTTGATTTCCACCTATCAGGCCGTCTCCGGCGCGGGGGCCAAAGCCGTCGACGAGCTGCACGCGCAGAACGCGGCGCTGGCGGCAGGCACAGCGATTACGCAGGCCGGCCCGGCATTCCCGGTGCAGATTGCCGCCAATGTCATCCCGCAGATTGGCGGGTTTGACGACTTGGGGTATACGTCGGAAGAGATGAAGCTGGTGCATGAGACGCGCAAGATTATGGGCGAGCCGTCGCTGCGGGTGACGCCCATTGTCTGCGCCCGCGTCCCTGTGGCAGTCGGCCACTCCGAGGCCGTCTATGTTGAAACCGAGCGGCCCGTGACGCCCGCCGAGGCCCGCGCCCTCTGGAACGACGCGCCGGGTCTGGCTGTTTTAGATGAAGAGGGCGGCAGCGACCCGTACCGCGCCTACCCGACCCCGCTGTTTGCGGCAGGCAAAGACACGACGTTTGTGGGCCGCATCCGGCAGGATTTAGACAACCCGCATGGCCTGAACTTCTGGATTGTCAGCGACAATCTCCGCAAAGGCGCGGCCACCAATGCCGTGCAGATTGCCGAGAGCCTGGTCGCTCAAAATCTTCTGAGGCAGTAGAAAAGATATGGAACTTCCGATGTTTGGCCGTGTGCTGACGGCCATGATTACCTGTTTTGACGCCGAGGGCCGCGTGGACTACGCCGAGACGGCCCTGATGGCGCAGTGGCTGGCTGATCACGGCTCCGAGGGTCTGGTGGTGGCAGGCACGACCGGCGAAAGCGCGACGCTCTCGCATGACGAAAAGCTCAAACTGTTCCGGTGTGTCCGCGAAGCCGTTGGCCCGGACACCAAAATCCTGGCCGGAACCGGCAGCTACGACACCGCCGCCGCCGTGGCCCTGTCCCGCGACGCCGAAGATACCGGCGTGGATGGCCTGCTTGTCGTCACTCCCTACTACAACAAGCCCTCGCAGGAGGGCCTGTACCAGCATTACAAAGCCGTGGCCGCGTCCACCCGCCTGCCCGTGGTGCTGTATAATGTGCCGGGCCGCACGCAGGTCAACATGGAAGCTGCCACCGTCATTCGGCTTTCCGCGATAGATAACGTTGTTGGCGTCAAAGAAGCCAGCGGCCTGCTCGCGCAGGTCGGCGAGATCGTTCTGGGGACGCCCCCCGAGTTCATGGTCTACGGCGGCGCGGATGAAGTCAACTTGCCTATTCTGGCCCTCGGCGGCGTCGGCAACATCAGCGTTATCTCGCACGTCGTTGGCCCCGATTTACAGAAAATGCACCAGGCATTTTTTGCGGGCGATATAGAAACCGCCCGCGCCATCCATTTGAAGACGCTGGCGATGACCAAAGCCATGTTCAGCGCCCCGTCGCCGACACCCACCAAAACGGCCCTCTCGCTGATGGGCGTTCTGCCGATGCCGACCGTGCGCCTGCCGCTCGTCGACGCCACCGACACGGAGCGCAGCCACATTCAGGCCACCTTGAAAGAATACGGGGTGCTGTAAGAGACCCCCTAGCCCCCAATAATGGGGGAACCGGATAGACCGTGTAGGGGCGGGGTCCCCCCGCCCTTCTTTCTCCGAAATCTGGCTCCCCCATTATTGGGGGCATGGGGGCCTCCTGCGAAGCTGCCGATACAAATTACGAAACCAAATTATGACAACAACCACCAAACCAAAGCCCGTCCCCGCCAAAGGGGCGCAGGCCACCAAACGCACACAGCCCGCACCCGCCAAGCCCGTCGCCGGGAAGGCTAAGACCCTGCAAATTATCCCGCTCGGCGGCCTCGGCGAAATCGGCAAAAACATGACCGCTATCCGCAGCGGCGACGAAATCCTCGTCATTGACTGCGGCCTCGCCTTTCCCGGCGCGGACCAGCTCGGCGTGGACCTCGTCATCCCCGACATCTCCTACTTGCTGGAAAACAAAGAGATGGTCAAGGGGATTATTCTCACCCACGGCCACGAAGACCATATCGGCTCGCTCGGCTTTGTCTTAAAGCAGCTCAATGTTCCCGTCTACGGCACGCGGCTCACCATCGGCTTCACGAAAGGCAAGCTGAGTGAGCATAAAGTGCTGGACCGGGCCAAGCTGCATACCTTCGCGGCCACCGACCGGTTTCAGGTTGGCACGCAGTTTGATGTGGAGCCGTTCCGCGTCGCGCACTCCATCCCCGATGCCGTCGGCTTTGCCGTGCATACCCCGGCGGGAACGCTGGTGCATACCGGCGACTTCAAGTTTGACCAGACCCCGGTCGACGGCCAGCTCGCCGACATCGCCCGGATCACGCGCATCGGCCAGGAAGGCGTTCTCGTCTTGTTGTCGGACTCCACCAACGTGGAGCGTTCCGGCTTTGTCCAGTCTGAGCGCATTGTCGGGGACTCGTTTGACAAGATTTTCCGCGATGCCCAGCGGCGCATCATTATGGCGTGTTTTGCGTCCAATGTTCACCGTGTTCAGCAGGCTGTGGATATGTCCGTCAAGTATGGCCGCAAGGTCGCGCTCATGGGCCGCTCGATGGAGCGCAACATGGAAATGGCCCAGCAGATGGGCTACCTGAACATTCCCGAAGGCACGCGCATCCGTGCCGACGAAATCGAAGACTACTTCCCGCAGCAGGTCACAGTCATCACGACCGGCTCTCAGGGCGAGCCGATGGCGGCCCTGTCCCGCATCGCCGTAGACGACCACCGCAAGCTCAAAATCGTCCCCGGCGACTCGGTGATTGTCTCGGCGTCGGCCATCCCCGGCAACGAAGACTCGGTCTACCGCACCATCAACCACCTGTTCCGGCGCGGCGCGGAAGTGTTTTACGACGGCGTTTCGGTCGTCCACGTCTCCGGCCACGGCTACTCGGAAGAGCTGAAGCTGATGCTCAATCTGGTCGAGCCGCAGTACGTCATGCCTGTTCACGGTGAGTACCGGATGCTGCACCGCTACGCCAAAATGGCCGAAGACATGGGCTGGCCCCCCGAAGACATCATCCACGCCGAGATCGGCGACATTGTGGAAGTCGGCGAAGATGTCGCGGGCGTCGTGGGCCGCGTCGAAAAAAGCGGCGCGGTTCTGATTGACGGCACGGGTATCACGGATGTCTCCGAAGTCGTCCTGCGCGACCGCCAGCATCTCGGCCAGGACGGCTTTTTGGTCCTCGTCGTCGGCCTGTCCCAAGAGACCGGCGAGATCATCTCCGGCCCCGAAGTCATCTCACGCGGCTTCGTCTACATGGACGAATCCGAAGAGCTGGTCGAGGAAATCAAGCAGGTCATCATCAACAAAATCAAGAACCTGCCCGACGAAGACAACGACTGGATGGTCGTTCAGCAGGACTTGCGCGACGCCGTCGGCAAGTTCCTCTACAAAAAGACCACCCGCCGCCCCATCATCCTGCCCATCCTGCTGGATTTGTAGGATTGTGTTTGTGAGGTATCTGAGATGGAGACATTGAAATATAGAGTCCAAGTTGGTGCGGGGGGAGAAATTATCCTCCCGCGCCTGAGTCTCAACCAGGGAACGCCCGTAGAAATCATTGTGCTGGTGCGCGATTCGGACGCCGACGATCAAGAAGGTTTGCGTCAACTGGCCGCCAAAACAATGGATTTCTGGGACAACCCGATTGACGATGAGGTCTGGAACAATGCCTAAACAGCGCGACATCGTGCTGATTCCCGTTCCCTATTCCGACCTCAGCACGAACAAAAAGCGCCCCGTGCTGGTACTGTCATCGGATGATGCTTTGCGCCGCTCGTCGGATATGCTGGTTGCCTCTGTCACCTCCAACTTGGCGGCTGGTACAGCGGGAATTATCATCGACACAACGGATTTAGAAGCGGGCGTTCTGCCGCGTCGGAGCCTCATCCGCGCCGACAAGATATATACACTGAGGCAGAGCGATATTATAAAGCCCTATGGCATACTGAGCAAAGCGACGTTTGAGAAAGTCCTGGCTGAACTGGATAGTGTGTTAGGCCGCTGAAAGCCGAGGGGCACCCCCTCTGGTCACACTTTTATATTGGAGGCTAACCCTATGACTGAACCGACTGAACACGATTCGCTTGGCGCATATATTGAAGAGTTGAACGAAACACAGGAAGACATTGACAGCAGCCTTGCCTCAAAAAGCGTCCGCGTCATCGGCAGGATTGGCCCTGATCTGCGCCCCCTGGTGCCGATTGTCGTTCAGGGCGTGAATGGGCAAGAGCGCAAAATCCCCGTTCTGCTTTCCACTGGCTTTCAGGAAGCCCTGCTCCTTCCCGCCGCCGATGTTGCCGCGCTCGGCCTTCCGCAAACCGGCACGCGGTCAGTGACATTCCCCGATGGCAGCCAGATTGACGCCACCGTGCATCCCGCCAAAATCCTGCTGGCCGGGGAAGCGGTCAACGTAGACATTCTCGCCGGAGGCCATGAGCCGCGCATGGGGTTGGCACTGCTGCAAAACTGCCGCCTCAGCATGAGGTTTGTGGCAGGCGAGGCCATTCGCATTGAGTGGCTTTAGTGTCCCGGATTGAAATCCGGGGCTATGAAGTGTAATTGTCCGCCTTCGCGGACATAAGATTATGTGGTGCTTTCCTATGTCCGCGAAGGCGGACAATCACAGCCAGCAGCCCCAGAATTTATTCTGGGGGCGTAGCCCGCGTTCTAACTTGCCATGTATGCCGAAGCGTCACAATTAAGAAAGCATCTGACGGAGGCATTTGCTGATGTCCCCTGTCCGTATCCTGAACTGGAAAACTTGGATCACGTCAAGCTTTTAGAGTTGTCGCTGGACCTTAGTGGCCTTCTCAACAAGTCTTTTCATTATGTTCTGCCGCGTGTGCTGGAAGACATACTCAATTATGGCCCCGGTTTGGTCAGCGACCTCGAATTTGAAGAGGTAATTCATAACCTGAACGTTTTGTCAGTGCTGCCTGAAGGTCGCTCCGGGCTGATTGAACAGAAAAAGGCTCGCTTCAACTCATTTACCCCAGAACAAATTGCTGCCTTAACTGAGTGGCTTTTAACCGTTCGTGACTGGAATGAAGGGACTGTAATGGTAACGCTAGAGGACATTGATACGGCGTTGACTTACTGGACTGAAAGATAACCGATGGCGCAAAGCGAAACAGATACTGAGCTAGAGACACTGATCCGGGCGCGGTACCCGATCATCTACATTGTCTCCTGGGAAGAAAAGCGCGTGGAGGATGCTCTGCGGGTCATCACCAAAGCACGCGGCAAGAAAATGTATCAGTGGACCGTCACGCAGGGCATGGTGCAGAACCCGCTGTCCCGCGACGATGCCACCCGTGAGCCGCTGGCCGCGCTGGATTTTGTGCTGGAGTCACGCGATCAGGCCGTCTTTGTCCTCAAAGACTTCCATGCATTCCTCAATGACACCGCCATTGTCCGCCGCCTGCGCGATTTGGTCTATGCGCTGAAAACCTCCTACAAAACACTGATTTTGGTGTCCCCGGTGCTGAAACTGCCGCCGGAGCTGGAAAAAGAGATCACGGTAGTGGATTACGCCCTGCCAACGCTGGAAGATTTAGGCACGCTGCTCGGCAGCATTATTGAGTCCGTCCGCGCTAACCCGCAGGTCAAGACCGAGATGACCACGGAGGAGCGCGAGCAGGTCTTGCAGGCCGCCCTGGGTCTGACCGCCACCGAGGCCGAGAACGTCTTTGCCAAGTCTCTGGTGGAAAAACGCCGCTTTGACACGGATGTCATTCTGTCCGAAAAAGAGCAAATTATTCGCAAGTCGGCCATCTTAGAATACTACCGCACCTCGGAGGCGTTTGCCGATGTCGGCGGCCTGGATTTGCTGAAAGACTGGATGGACAAGCGCACTGTCGCCTTCACCGAAAAAGCCCGCGACTACGGCCTGCCCGCCCCTAAAGGCATTTTGATACTAGGCGTTCAGGGTTGTGGTAAGTCGCTGGCGAGCAAAGCCATCGCATCTTTATGGAAGCTGCCGCTCCTTAGAATGGATGTCGGGAAGATTTTCGGGGGGCTGGTCGGGCAGTCGGAGGAGAATATCCGCAAGGCTATCCGCGTGGCGGAAAGCACGGCCCCGAACATTGTGTGGATTGATGAATTGGAGAAAGGCTTTTCGGGCACGCAGTCGTCGGGCATCAGCGACGGCGGCACGACGGCGCGGGTGTTTGGGACGTTTCTGGCGTGGCTTCAGGACAAAACCGCGCCGTGCTTTGTGGTGGCGACGGCAAACGACGTGTCCGCTCTGCCGCCGGAGCTGCTGCGAAAGGGGCGCTTTGACGAGATTTTCTTTGTGGACCTGCCCGGCGAGGAGGAGCGCGAGGAGATTTTCACAATCCATCTGAAAAAGCGCCGCCGGGACCCGGCCCTGTTTGACCTGCCTGCCCTGGCCGACGCCACCGAAGGCTATTCGGGCGCGGAGATTGAGCAGGCGGTGATTGCGGCGATGTACGATGCTTTCAGCGAGGACCGGGACATCACCACGGCAGATGTGATGGCGGCGGCGGAGCAGTCCGTGCCGCTGTCGGAAACGATGAAAGAGAAAATCGACATCCTGCGGCTGTGGGCCGAGACCCGCGCCCGCCCGGCGTCGTCCGCCGAGCCGGTAGAGCCGGTGGAGGTGGGTTTGCAGGAAGATGATGACCGCATTGTCCCGGCGGAAGTGGCCTGATGCCTGCGTGTTCTCTGCCGGAGTTAGTGGAAGCCTTCCTGGAGAATATGGGAGCGGAGCGGGGCCTGTCGGCGAACACGCTGGCCGCGTATCAGCAGGATTTGACCCAGCTTCTCGCATTTCTGGCGGCGCGGGACATCACGCGGGCAAAAGACATGACGCCGGGGCTGCTTTACGATTTCCTGGCCGGGCTGCGTCAGTCGGGATTGCGCCCGGCGTCTGTGGTTCGCAAGAGCATCACTTTGCGCGTCTGGACCGAGTTTCTGTGCCGCGACGGGTATCTGACCGATAACCCAATGGCGCGGGTGGACCCCGTCAAAGGGCCTGGCCTGCGTCTGCCCGCGACCCTGTCCCTGCCGGAAGTGGAGCGGCTGCTCCAAGCCCCCGACGCAAGTACCCCGGCGGGCCTGCGGGACCGGGCCATGCTGGAAACGATGTATGGCTGCGGCCTGCGCGTCTCGGAGTTAGTTGATCTCAAGTCTGCCGCTATTGACCTGCGGGCCGGGCTGGTGCGCCCGTTCGGCAAAGGGGCCAAAGAGCGTCAGGTTCCCCTCGGCGACGGTGTGCGCGAGGCGCTGACGGCCTACCAATCGGCGGGACGGCCTCAAATCATGGCGAAAAAGCCGCCAACGCCCTATGTGTTTGTCACCAATCGCGGCGGCCCCATGACCCGTGCGTATTTCCTGATGCTGGTCAAAGCCTATGCCCGGCAGGCCGGGATTGCCCGGACGATTTCCCCGCATACCCTGCGCCATTCGTTCGCCTCGCACCTGCTGTCCGGCGGCGCGGACCTGCGGGCTATCCAGGAGATGCTGGGCCATGTCAGCGTGACGACCACACAGCGATACACCAAAGTCGACGTGTCCCGCCTGCGCGAAGTCTACGACCGGACACACCCCCGCGCCTGACTTTAGAAGCCGTTTATGACACTTACCCCCTGGCTCCTCCTATTTGCTTCCGGCATCGGCCTGACCCTGTTCTGGCTGGTGACGCAGCGCGTCGTCGAACGCTTTTTGCGGGCATCCCACACGCCGCAGTCGCCGTATACGATGGTAGCCCGCTGGGGCTTCTTCGCGCTGCCCAGCACCGAGGGTTTCCTGGCGCATTACTTCCGGGTGCGCGTTCGCAATGAAGCGGCGTTTCTGGCGCTCATCAAGTCCGGCATGGCGGGAAAGTCTCTGCCGGGGGCGTGGGTCTGGCTCTGGCTCCATGCGGCTTACCTGCCCCTGTTCTTGCTGCTCCTGACCATCCTGATTTTGTGGACGCCGCACACGCCGTCGCGTCAGCTCGCCCCGGCGGCGCAAGAGTCCCATCCCCTGCGATCCAATTAAGAGAACCTTTATGAACCGAGTGATACTCCTTGTCCTGGACGGCTGCGGGGTGGGGGCCATGCCCGATGCCGCCGCCTACGGCTCCGAAGACGCGCAAAGTGCCACCCTACCGCACGTTGCGGAAGCCGTCGGCGGGCTAAACTTGCCCACGCTGGCCCGGCTAGGGCTGGGCAATGTCGCGGCCATTCAAGGCGTGCCGCCGGAGGAAGGCGCGGGCGGCTGGGGGAGATTGGCGGAAGCGTCGGCGGGCAAAGACAGCGTTACCGGGCACTGGGAAATGATGGGGATTGTCACCGAGACGCCGTTTCCGACCTATCCCAATGGCTTTCCGGCTGACGTGATTGCTGCGTTTGAAACCCAAATTGGCCGGGCCGTGCTGGGCAATATCGCGGCGTCGGGCACGGACATTCTGAACCGCCTCGGGGCCGAGCATTTAGCGACGGGGCAGCCGATTGTCTATACGTCGGCGGACAGCGTGTTCCAAGTCGCCGCACACGAAGCCATCGTGTCTCTGCCAACACTCTGCGAGTGGTGCGCCGCTGCTCGCGCTCAACTGACCGTGCCAAACAATGTGCAGCGGGTCATCGCCCGCCCGTTTGTCGGCACACCGGGCAGCTTCACGCGCACGGAACATCGGCGCGACTTCCCCCTGCCGCCCCCGACCCCCAACCTGCTAACGGCGTTGCAGGATGTGGGCAAGACAGTCCACGCTATCGGCGTGGTCGCCGACTTGTTCCCGCGTGATTTGTTTGCACAGGCTAACCGCACGCAGTCCAATCCGGCCCATCTCGCCGCCATTCTGGACGCTGTGCAGACCGGCCAGAACGACCTCATCTTTGCCAACTGCGAAGACTTTGATATGCTGTACGGCCACCGCAACGACCCCGCCGGGTTTGCCCGCTGCCTCCATGCCTTCGACGCCGGGGTGGGCAAAATTGTGGATGCTCTGCGTCCCGATGACTTTTTGCTCCTCACCGCTGACCACGGCAACGACCCGACGACTGCTTCTACCGACCATTCCCGCGAGTATGTGCCGTTGCTGACGCTCGGCGGCGAACGGGTGGGGGATTTAGGGACGGGGGCGACCTTTGCGGACATCGCCGCGACGGCGGCGGCGTGGCTGGGCGTGGAATGGGGTGGGCCAGGCAAAAGGGCGCGATAAAGAAAAAAGGGCGCGATAAAGAAAAAAGGGCGCGATAAATCGCGCCCCTACTCTGGCTCCCCCATGATTGGGGGCAGGGGGGGCCTAATCCGGTGCAACTGTCTCCTCGGCGTTCGCCGGGCGCGGAGCGCCGGGCTGCTGCACGGTTCCCTTGCGCTCCAGCTTGCCCCAGCCGACCAGCGAGCCGCGCACGGCGAAGACCAGTGACTTGACGATGACATAGTACATGAGCTGACGGTACACGAACCGCTGCAAGAGCAGCCACAGCAGCAGCTTTTTGTCTTCGCGGTCCAGCCGGAACGCGACATACGCCCCTGCCATCTCCACCAGCGAAAATAGTGCCCAGTAGCCAATCAGCATGGCCGTGTTCTGATGGCTCGTGTTCGGCGCAATCACATGGCCGTAAATCAGCGACCACACGATGGTCAAGTCCACCACGGGTGCAATCGCCTGGAAGCCAATCTGATAGACCCACAGTGACGGCAGGGCCACCGTGCCAAACGCCCCGTAGCGCGGGTTGCCGAAGACGCTTCGGTGCTTCCACAGGCATTGCAGCGTGCCGAAGGCCCAGCGGAACCGCTGTTTGGCGAGGTCTTTCAGCGTGTCCGGGGCCTCGGTGTAGGCCAGCGCCGTGTTGTCGGTGACAATCCGGTAGCCCAGCCGCCGGATTTTGAACGTCAGATCGGTGTCCTCGGCCAGCGTCTGCGAGGAGTACAGTCCGGCCAGCACTACGGCGTCCTTGCGCCACGCGCCGACCGCCCCCGGCACAACCGTGATACAGTTCAGCAGATCAAACGCCCGGCGGTCGAAGTTCTGGCTCGTGATATACTCCACCGCCTGCCAGATAGTCAGCGGGTTGCGCCGGTTGCCGACTTTGACATTGCCAGACACCGCCCCGATAGCGGGGTCCGCGAAGTGACGCACCAGGCGATGCACGGTTTCCGGGTCAAAGACGGTGTCGGCATCAAGCGCCACGATGATCTCGCCCCGGCACTGCTGAATGCCTAAATTGAGCGCCGAGGCTTTGCCGCCGTTGGGCTTTTCAATCACCGACACACGCGCATTGCCGCCGTAAGCGGCCCGGACGATTTCCGCCGTGCCGTCTTTGGAGCCGTCGTCCACGACTAAAATATCCAGGTCGGGATAGTCGGCAGCCAGCAGCGTGTCAATGGTCTTGCTGATGACTTTGGCTTCGTTGTAGGCGGCAATAATGACGCTCACCGGCGGCGCATACGTGTCATCAAAGACTCGCGCCCCCTCACGCTTTGTCTGTATGGTCGCCAGCGTCCCCATGACCACCATTCGCAGAATGCCCAGCGTGATCGCCAGCAGGAACAAAAACGTGAAGCCCGTGCCGAGCCAGTAGGACAGGTCAAACACGGCCCGGTCCAGCAGCACGCCCCACGCCTGAGTGCCTTTAACGGCGGGGAACAGCACGGATTTAGGCTTGCCCACCAGCGCGGACACCGGCACAAACGAGTACCCCTGCGCTTTCAGCGCCGCAATAATGCGCGGCAGCGCTTTCACCGTTTCGGCCCGCGTGTCCCCGCCCGCGTCGTGCAGCAGGACGGCGTTGCCGTCGTGCGCCTGCGCCAGCACCCGGCGGACAATCTCATCGGCCTTAATCCCCGGCGTCCAGTCGTCCGGGTCAATCTGGCAGCCGATAAACAGGTAGCCAAGCTGATCGCCCTGATAAACCGGATCAAAGTCCGCTTCGGTGGACGGCTCCGAGTCGGCCCGGTTTGGCGAGCGCCAGAGGGTCGTCTCATGGCCGGTGACCGCTTCAATCACCCGCTGCGTCGCATCCAGCTCCAGACGGGTTCGCATGGGCGAAATGCGGTCAATTTCGGGGTGCGTGTACGAATGGTTGCCGATTTCCATGCCGTCGTTCCACTCCCGCGAAAGCAAACCGGGGTGCGCTTCGGCGTTCTGTCCGACGACAAAGAACGTGGCTTTGATCGGCGAGCCGTCGTTGTTTTTCGTGTGGTCTAAAATGTCAAGAATCTGGGGCGTCCACTGCGGGTCCGGGCCGTCGTCAAAGGTCAGAGCGATCTTTTTGGCCGTGTTCTCGCCCGTCGTCTGGTCCACCAGCCCCGTTCGCCGAATAACCCACTGCGAGGGATAGGTATCAAACCGCTCGCCGACCACCAGCCCCGTTTTCGGGTCCACGGTCAGCGTCCGGCTGCCGTCGGTGGGGCGCTGCACCACATCCAGCACGTCCCCTTCGCCGATAAACGTCGTCTCAAACTCTTTGCCGTAAGTCACTTTGCTCAGGCTCTGCGGGTCAAACGACTTCAGCGTGCTGATGCTGTCTTTGCCGAAGAACTGCCAGGTGCTGGGGTCTTCCTGCCCCAGTTCCCACAGCGCCGCGCCGCGCAGATGATCGCCCGCCGTGCCGCGCATCTGGTTCCAGGTCGTTGTCGCATCCTGCAGCCAGACCGTGTGCGTTACTTCCCTGCTGCCCGCGCCCGTGCCTTCATCGCTGTAGGTAAAGTAGGGGGACAGGCTCTGCGGGTCGATGTGGATCACCCCGTCCTCACCAAAGCGGTTCTGCTGGGCAATCTGCGCGGCCTGCTGGAACGACACCCCCGTAGGGTTTGTTGTGCCGTCTACCCAGTCATAACCATAGGACCCAACCCCCAGCACCACTTTGTCGGCGGGGACTTTGTCCAGCACGCCCGCCAGCTCTGCCAGAAACCACTTCTGCCCCGAAATCGGCCCGGCGTGTGTTCCGTCCGCGTGCTGGTCATAAAGCATCGGCATCAAAAAATCGTTCTGCCCGGCCAGCGCGGCCAGATCGTAAGCCGCGCTGTCGGTCTGCACGTCCTGCGTGACCTGCAAACCAAGTGGATGGAACGCCGCGTAAAGCTGGGTCATAAACGCCGTCAGCCCGGCGGCGTCATCTTCGCGGTCGGTCTCAAAGTCAATGTTGACCCCCTGGTAGCCGTTTGACTGCACATACTGCGTGAGCTGCGTCACGACGGCGGCGCGTTTAGCCTGGCTCGAAAGCAGCGTGTGCAGCCAGTCAGGCCGGAACTTCTGCCCGCCCTCGCGCTCCGGGGCATTATCAAAGTTCTGGATCAGCGGCAGGATGGCGACGCCGTGAGCGCGGGCTTCGTCGCGGGCCACTTCATCGTTGCTGGCCGCGACCTCGTCGGTCGCTTTGACGAACTGCCCGATATCTTTAATACTGCCGCCATCCGAACCCAGCAGCAGCCAGACCGGCATGAGGTGAGTAATTTGCCCGACATGCTGCGTCAGCGAGTCGAGGGCAGGCTTGTCGTCGCCCTCAAAGAACGCCGCACGCACCGCCGGGGCGCTTGGCCCGGCAGGCAGCGGCGCGGGCAGCACCTTCGGAGCCTTTTCAGCGGCAATCACCGCGTTCAGCCTGCGCTTGGCCTCCTGCACGGACTTGTCGCGGCCCAGCACGAACCGAAGCCGCGCCCGCACGGCAGCGGAGACTGCGCCCTGACCATGCGCGTTTGGCAGCATTTTGGGATGCTCCGGCGCGAGCGAGGGCGCAAGTCCAAGCCGGGCCGCCAGCGAAATATCCGGCAGCTTGGGGCTGAGGAAAATCTGCACCGCAAACAGCAGACTGGTCACCAGACCTACCACGGCGGCCACAATCAGGAAGTAGGAAACCACGCTCCACCGGCGGCGCGATTCGTCAAAAAAGATCGGTCGTTGTCCTTGCTCGCTCACAGGCTGTGCCTTGCTCCTTCGGTCGGCTTCGCTGCCGCCGCTGTCTGAAATTGAAATCTACTTGGCTTGGAGCGTCGTTTGCGGGGAAAAAGTTCCGTGCTGGCCGGGCTTATTTGTGAAATAGGGGGCAAATGAGGGGCGCAGACGTTGACTTGCCCCTGCCCAATGTGTTATAATCAACCCCGGAAAACCCCGGCACCGAACAGGCAAGGGGCAACCAGTTTTGACCAATGTTTTCAGAGGATTGCCCGCACTGAAGGGGGCTGGAATGGCCGAACGAACACAGCCGGAAGGGGACGAGGAGTCGACTGTCAGTCTGCCGCCTTCGGCGTCGCTTCCTCCGCCGCCTGAGATTTCCTTCACTCGCCCGGCCCTCGGGCAGGAGCGGCCTGTGCCGCGTCCGGCGTTTTCTTCCCGACCCACAGAGGCTGGGCAGACCCCGCTGTCGCAGGGAGTGCAGGGCTACGGACTGGCAATCACGGCAGCGATTACACTTGCCATTACGCTGCTGGCCTTTGTCGCCCTGGGGCAGTGGCTGGACCACCGCTACGGGCAGGGCGGCGTGCCCTGGTTTACCATCGTGGGTCTGCTAATTGGCATTGCCGGCGGGCTGTACAACATGGTGCGGCTGCTGAACTCTGCCGGACGAAAAAAGTAGCAATTATGCCCACTGCCCTGACGCCCCAAGAGCCTGCTGACCGCCTTCCAACTGAGTCTGCCGCGCCGCAAGCGCCGGGCCTGCCGCCGTTTCTGAGCCTGCTGCCAAAGGCGCTGATTATCAATGCCGTGGTCGCATTGGTTTTTCTCATGCTGAGACTGCCCTGGCTGGCGCTGGGCATCGGCGTGGGCGCTCTGGTCGGCGTGGCGATTTTCTGGTCCCTGCACCTCATCAGCACGGTGCTGGTGTCCGAGTTTTTGGAAGCCGAAGCCATCCGCAAAGAGTCCCGGCAGTTTGGCCCGAAGCCGCAGGCTGCCGTCCGCCGGGCCTCCCTGTGGCGGCTGGCCGGAATGCTGGCCCTGAAATATGTCGGGCTGGCGGTGACGCTGGCAATCACTTACCATTTTGTCAAGGAACATTTAATTCCGTTTTTTCTGGCCTTTACGGGCGCGTTTGCATTGACGCAAATCTCTATCGTGTCCGCCGCCGCCCGCGCTTCCCGCGTGCGAAAATAACACTCGAAACAACACTCGAAACAACATTATGCCAACTGAACCGCTTGATAAACCGTCGCTGGAAACGTGTGTCATCTGGGGCATTGTTGCCGCCCTGATTATTCTTATTCCAGGCATCTTAGCGACTCGCAATGCCAAAATGGTTCCCGGCAAGCTGCAAAACTTTTTTGAGTTTGCGCTGGACGGGCTGCGAAAGCTTTATCTGGGCCTGCTGGGACCGGGCGGCGAGACGCACCTGCCGGTGGTGCTGACCCTGTTTTTCTACATTCTGGTCTGCAACCTGCTGTCGGTGACCCCGTTCCGCGCCCCGACCTCTAATCTCAGCACCAACTTAGGGCTGGCGCTGTTTGTGTTCTTTTATGTCAACTATTGGAGCATCAAAACAAAGGGCCTGGGCGGCTACCTGCTGCACCTGACCGGCCCGGAATCCCTGCCGCTGGTGCTTCGTTTGGTTGTGCCGCTGTTCCTGCTGATTGAAGTCGTGTCGCTGTTTGCCCAGCCTCTCTCGCTTGCGATGCGCCTTTACGGCAACATCTACGGCGAAGACTATATCTCTTATGTGGTTTCATTCGTCATGGGGCATATTGGGGTTGTCTGGCATCATGCTTCCAACCCGGAAAACAATCGCACGGTTGGCATCCCGGCTCAGGTACTTGTCTATGGGCTGATTTTGTTTACCGGCATTTTGCAGGCGTTCATCTTCACCCTCTTGTCGTCGGCTTACATTGGCATTGCCACGCAGGGCCACGGCGATCAGGCCGACCATGTGGACCACGGCCATGACGACCACGGCCACCCATCCGCGACCAAGACCGTGGACGGCGGCGCTTACGTTCCAACGCTGTAAATTTACTCACTGTTCACATCTATCTTCAAGGAGACCTCACACACAATGGCCGCCATTTACTTCGGACTTCTCGCGCTTGGCGCGGGCCTCGCACTTCCCCTCGCCGCTGTTGGCGCGGGTATCGGACAGGGACTCGCCTCGTTCGCCGCCCTGCAGGGCATTGCCCGGCAGCCCGCCGCGCAGTCGCAGATTCAGACGACGATGTTTATCTGTCTCGGCATCATCGAGGCGCTGGCAATCTACGCCTTCGTTATCTTCTTTATCCTGTTCTCCAAGTTCCCGACCCCTGAGCAGGTCACGCAGCTTCTCGCCAAGTAGGCCCAAACACTATGGATGCGATTACATCAGCCCTCGGAATTGACTTCAGAATTGTCGCCACGCAGTTCCTCGGCTTTATTCTTTTGTGGTTTCTGCTGAACCAGTTTGTTTTCAAGAAAGTCTACGGCGTTCTGGATGCCCGCCAGCAGGACATCAAAAGTGTCTATGACCAGCTTGATGCCGACCGGGCCGCGATGGAAACCACCCGCCGCGACTACGAGCAGCGGCTGGCAGGCATTGAAGCCGAAGCCCGCGAGAAAATTCAAAACGCCGTCAAGGAAGCTCAGACCCTGCGGGACAATCTGGTCGCCGATGCCCAGAAACAGGCGGAAACGCTGGTCGAGCAGGGCCGCAGCGAAAGCGAGCGGGAGCGGCAGAAGGCGTTTTTAGAAATGCGTCATCAGATTGTCGCGCTGGCCGTCTCGGCGGCGGGCAAAGTCGTCGGCGAAAGTCTGGACGGCGAGCGGCAGAACAAGCTGGTCGATGACTTCATCGGCAGTGTCGGCTCCGGCAATGTCATGGAAGCCGGGCGCGGCGTGTCCGGCAACGCTATCGGCAAAGCGTCGGTCTACGGGAAAAACTAACCTATGAAAGACGTTCGCGTCGCCAAACGCTATGCCGGGGCGCTCTTTGCCGTGGCTGAGCGCGACGGCATCCTGGACGCCGTCACGGCGGACCTGGCCCTCATCAGCCGCTTCATCGCGGAAATCCCGTACCTGCGGGCGGCGCTGTTGCAGCCTTTTACCTCGGATGCCACCAAGTTCAAGATTGCCGATGATGCGTTTGGGGGCCGGGTGAATGCGTCTTCGCTGTCGTTCGTCAAGCTGCTGATTAAAAAGCGGCGCGAAGACCTCATCGAAGAGTGCATCCGCGAGTTCCGCGTTCTGCTGGCCGCGCATAACAACACTGTAGACGCCGAAGCCACCACGGCCATTGCGCTGTCGCCAGAGCAGGCGGCGCGGCTGACCGAGAGCCTGCACACCCTGACCGGCAAAACTGTGAACCTGACCACCGCCGTAGACCCCGCCCTTGTCGGCGGCGTCGTGGTGCGGATGGGCGACACGGTCATTGACGGCAGCGTGCGCGGCAAGCTGGAGCGATTGGAACGACAGCTCATGGGCACAAATGCCCTGGGAGGAACCCTTTAAATTGGCAATCAAGCCGGAAGAAATCACCTCCATTCTCGAACGAGAATTGGAATCGTATAAGTCCGACGTCGAAGAAGTCGGCGTCGGAACCGTCCTGCAAGTCGGCGACGGCATTGCCCGCATTTATGGCCTGAAAGACTGCATGGTCGGAGAGCTTTTAGAGTTCCCCGGCGGCATTCAGGGCATGGCGCTGAACCTCGAAGAAGACAATGTCGGCGCGGTCCTCCTGGGCCGCGAAGCGGGCATCCGCGAAGGCGACACCGTCAAGCGCACCGGCAACATCGTCCAGATTCCCGTTGGCGAGGGCCTTGTGGGCCGCATCGTGAACGCGCTGGGGCAGCCCATCGACGACAAAGGCCCCATCGTGTCCTCGGAATACCGCCTGCTGGAAACCCGCGCCCCCGGCGTGGTCGAGCGCCAGCCCGTCAAAGAGCCGCTGCAAACCGGTATCAAGGCCGTGGACTCGATGATCCCCATCGGGCGCGGCCAGCGCGAGCTGATTATCGGCGACCGGGGCACCGGCAAAACCGCCGTCGCCATTGACGCCATCCTGAACCAGAAAGACACCGACGTCTACTGCATCTATGTCGCTATCGGCCAGAAGTCTTCCACCGTCGCTAACATCGTGCGGGCATTGGAGCAGAACGGCGCGATGGAATACACCACCGTCGTGGCCGCCACCGCTGACGACCCGGCTTCCCAGCAGTATATCTCTCCCTACACCGGCGCGTGCATCGGCGAATGGTTCCGCGACAACGGCAAGCACGCCTTGATTGTCTACGATGACCTGTCCAAACAGGCCGTCGCCTACCGTCAGGTGTCGCTCCTGCTGCGCCGCCCGCCAGGCCGCGAAGCCTACCCCGGCGACGTGTTTTACCTGCACTCCCGGCTGTTGGAGCGGTCGGCCAAGCTGTCTAAAGAACTCGGCGGCGGCTCGCTGACGGCTCTGCCGATTATTGAGACGCAGGCAGGCGACGTGTCCGCGTATATCCCGACCAATGTGATTTCGATCACCGACGGCCAGATATTCCTGGAGTCCGACCTGTTCAACTCCGGCGTCCGCCCGGCCATCAACGTCGGCATTTCTGTGTCCCGCGTCGGCGGCAACGCCCAGACCAAGGCGATGAAGAACAAGAACGTCGGCGGCCAGCTCAAATTGCAGCTTGCCCAGTTCCGCGAAGTCCAGGCATTCTCCCAGTTCGCCTCGGACCTCGACAAAGCCACCCAGGCCCAGCTTGCCCGTGGCCTGCGTCTGGTGGAAGTCCTGAAACAGCCCCAGTACCAGCCCCTCCCGCTGGAGCGGCAGGTCCCGATCATCTACGCCGCCAACACCGGGGCCTTAGACGACATCCCCGTGGACGCCGTCCGCCGCTTCGAGGCCGAGTTCATCGCCTTCCTGGACAGCCAGTACCCCGAAGTCCCGGAAACCATCGCCCGCGATAAGACCCTGGACGACAGCACCATTGACGCCCTGAAAAAAGCCATCGCCGATTTCAAGGGCCAGTTCAAGGCGTAACAAGAAAACGCAACAGCCCCCGCCATTGCTGGCGGGGGCTTTTTGTTTCATATTTGATGTGCTTCTATCAAAACTGTGATGCTACTTGATTTCCGTGTCGTTCTCTTGCTATACTGTTTTCAGGAGTGAAATTATGCCTGCTACTTTTGCTGACATTTCGTGGGGTTCTGATACAACGGACGCGATTGCTCAGATACGAAAGAAGGGCTTCATTGTCTTGGACAAAGTCTCGACAATGGTTCGTGCTGAAGGCGAGATATTTGGCAAAGATTCCAGAGTTTTTCTCAAGTTTGATCAAGCAGGTTTACATGAAATTGCGGTTTTTATGGATGTTACAGTTGCTCGTGCTGTAACTGAATATGATAAGTTATTTTTGATCCTTTCGCAAAAATATGGTGCTACTGTATTTGAGAACGCAAATGGCTCCATTTGGTGTGATGCTGAATCAACTGGTGGTACGGAAATAATGCTTACTTTAACCGACGACTACAAAGAGTTAGGTATCATCTACCAGTCCCCTAAGCAAACTGTTAGCGAGATAAACAAATACAAGGAAAATCAAGAAGCTTCGAAGGACTTGTTTTAACAGGTAGACATCGATGAAATCATCGCAACCGAAAACTTGCGGTCAGGAAAAAATATGAGACAACCGTATACACGCGAGTACATTGCCGATCTTCAGCACCAGATAAACTTGATCGAGCAGGAGTCAGGGCCAAGTGTTGAAATTGACAAGCAACGCAAAAACTTAGCGGCAATGGATAAAATGATAGTAGACCGGGAAAAGGCGCAACAGTTGATAGCAAAGGGCGACAAACTAGTCGCCACTGGCAGTTTACTCAAATCTATCGGGCGGCTTTTTGGGGGGCGATAGCTTAAACACCGATTTAGGCAATCACTTTGGAGGAAATATTTTGGCTTTACAACTTACCCGAATTCGCTACTGTGATTTAAGAGTTCGTCAAAAAGAAAACTACAACTATCAGAAGCTATCTGCTATTTTGGCTGATTATGGATTTGTAACACTTCGGTTGAGTGACGATTGGCAAGGTGCAGACTTCATCGCACAACATATCGATGGGCAAACATTTCTTCGTGTTCAATTAAAAAGCCGATTCGTGCTGAATAAAAAGTATAGCGAAAAACAGATATATGTAGCCTTTCCACACTCAGGATATTGGTATATTTATCCGCATGATGAAATACTTGCACAAGTATTGCAGACTTCTGGGATAGAAAAAACCGCCTATCGGAATGAAGGTAAAGACCACGCTCCCTCGTCGTTGAGCCGAAAGGTGTCAAAACTCCTTGAACCATACAAAGTTGCTGACCTTTCACAAAAACCAGTTCACACAGGCTCCAAACAGAAATAAAAATAATGAACATTATCAAAACCCTTGATTTCACCATTGACAATCTTGCCTATCAAATTCGGGCTATGATGCAGCTTGATGGGGTTGCGGTTCAAGCTTACCAAGAAAATAAGCCGTTAGCCCAGTTTTATAGCGATTTTGACGATTGGAAAAATAGTGGCGACCTTTCACATCTTCATAACATTAACGCTATAGAGGATATGATGGCAGGCATGAAGTCTCACATCATTGAATACCATAAGCGTAAGCAAACGTCTGTCGTCTGATTTCCATCATTTGAGTGATTGTTAGCAGGTTGCAATGTGTTTTGCACTTCTTAAACACCTGGAAGCAAGGCAGAACAGAGAAAATGAGAGGCAAGTATGACCGCGTACCAAGTTTATGAGCAGGCTGTCAAGCCGCTTTCCGCTGAAGAAAAGCTGGTCGTTGCCCGGCTGATTATGGAGGAGGTTGTCCCACAAAGTCAGCCGGAACCACCCGTGGAAGCACTTCCGCCGCGTCAGTTTGGAGCCGGGCGGCACTTGTTGTCTGGTGCAGGAATTGATGTCAATGAGCTTCTGGCAACGCCGATTGAGGATATGTTTGCAGACTATATGCCGAAAGCCGAGAAAGGTCAATAGCCATGAACATTACACTGGATGTTTCCCCAGAACTGGAAGGGCAGTTGCAGCAGGCGGCACAAACGCAGGGCACGGATGTGACGACGTACCTGCTGGAAAGCGTTCGCCTGAGTCTGCGGCCTGATGTTCTCCCGCAGGCGGAAGCGTCGTTGTTGCAGGCTATCAATGCGCCTCTGGCCCCGGAAGCCCGCAAGGAGCGCGATGAACTGCTGGCGGAACAGGTGCAGCGACCGCTCACTGACGGGGAACAGGCAGCTCTGATAGAGTTGGTCAATGCTATCGAGATAGCGAATGCCCAGCGGTGGCAGGCAGTCGCGGACCTGGCTCGCCTGCGGGGGCAGTCTCTCGTGGAAATTGCTCGTGATTTGGAAATCAATCTCACTTAAGTTATGTCGCAGACTTATGTGCCAAAAGCCTTAATGCGAGCCGTGACGGAGCGGGCGGCAGGCCAGTGTGAGTATTGCCGCTGCCTCACCCGCTTTTCTGCCGACCCTTTCGCGGTTGAGCATATCATTCCAGAAGTGCGCGGCGGCGCGACAGAGGAGGCAAATTTGGCCTTGTCCTGTCTCGGCTGTAATAGTGTCAAGGGCGCTTTTGTCACAGGACATGATCCGGTGACTGAGCGCGATGTGCCGCTCTTTCATCCGCGTCAGCAGCGTTGGATGGCGCATTTTGCCTGGACCCCAGACACCACTGAAATGCTTGGTTTGACCGCGACGGGACGGGCAACTGTCGTGCGCCTGCAACTCAACCGTTTTGGACTCGTCAATCTCCGGGCTGCTTTGCGTCAGTTTGGAGTTCACCCACCCAAAGACGCCGAAGACACCGATATAGAAAACGACAGGTAACAGGGATATGGGATTGACAAACAGCTCAAGCAAATCAGCCCCTACCAGAAATGGCGGGGGTTTTTTGTTGCGCTAATACATATGAAAGTGTATAATAGTGCTGTCGCAAATAGGAATTGAGCTGCCTCGCTGGCAATCGTCTATGCAACTTTTTTGCCCCTGCCGTGTCTCAATGGATAGAGGGGAAACTCGTTTCCTCGTGAGTGATAAATAGTGACGCGGAACAATCTTTTACAGAATGGCGGCGAAAGGGATATTACGTATGCAGATTACTCCTGATGACATCATCCTGGCACTGAGTGTCACAGTGATTGACAGTCTTCTGTCGGTGGACAACGCCCTGGCAAATGCGGCGCAGGCGGCAGCCCTGCCGGTCAAGGCCCAGAACACAGCCATCCGGTTTGGCATGGTGCTGGGCGCGGTGTTCCGGGTTCTGGCGCTCTTTGCCGTTCAACTGATTGTGCGGTATCCGGTGATCAAGCTCGTCGGCGCTTTGTGGCTGTTCTGGCTGGCGGCGAAATACTTCTGGCTGAACCGCGAAGGCGCAGAAGACGCGCCGCCGCTCAAAACCACGCTCACACAAGTCATCGTTGCCATCGGTATCACGGACCTGACACTGAGCGTAGACAACGTCGTGGCTGCCGTCGGCATGACGCAAAAGTTCAGCATTCTGGTGATCGGCGTCTTAGCCAGCATTGTGGTGATGACCTTTGCCACACAGCTCATGGCGGGCCTGCTGCGGCGCTATCCAAACCTGGAAAGAGCTGCCTATATCATTATCGCGTTTATCGGCGTGACAATTATTCTAAGCGACCTGTACCACCTGCTTGCGTGGGCGCCGCATTACGAGATCAAGGCAGGCATCAAGTTTGCCATCACCCTCAGCATCGTAGCCGTCACTATTCTGGTTGAAGAAGCCTACCGCCGCGTTCCGTATCTGAAAACGCGCCGCGAACTCGCCGAATCCAAGTCCTCAGATTTATCCAAAGGCGCAATTTAGCGCTCGTCCCAAGAAAGGTCCACTCTCCTATGGCAATCGGTACACTCAGCCTCGTCAAAGCGGGCGACGCCCCTAAAAAGCTCTCTCTGGGACTTGTCAAAGACTCTCTGTTCACTGCCGAGCTGGAATGGGACACGGAGCATGACGTCGATGTCCATGCTTTCCTGATGTCTGGCGGCAAGGTGACGGAGATGGAAAACGTTCTGTCCACCTACAACTGCAAGAAAACGAATAAATCCGGTGTTCTGGAGGCCAATGCGAACGGCTCGTTTTCCACTCCCGACAAGGCGCTGACGCACAGCGGCGATGTCCTGACGGGCAAAAGCGCCACGGTCGATGAGTATATCACCATCGACGGCGGCAAAGTGCAGGCAGGAATTGATGAGATTCCCATCTTTGTCACCATTCACCCGCCCCAGAAAAAAATCAAGTTCAATCAGGTGAATTACTGCGGCATCCGCATCAAGGATGCCCAGGGGCAGGTGCTTGGCGAATACCGCATTTCCGACCAGTTCGGCGAGTTCCTCGGCGTTCAGATCGGCAGCTTCCTGCTCGGGCCAAACGGCTGGGAATTCGCGGAAGTCGCCAAAGGCTTCAACGGCGATCTGAACGTCATCCTCGGCGAGCTGTCCTGAGAAGGCAAGGGGAAGCGTATGCCGGATGAGCCGCCGAACAAGCCTCCCTTGAAGCCGACTGTCCTGAAGCCGACCGTAGTAAAAACAACGGCGCCAAAGCCAACTGTCGTGGGAGGCAGTGCGCCTGACACGGAGCCAGCGCCCGCCCGCAGGCAGCCCACTTCGTTCTCGGTGCCGGACCCCGAGCCGGGTCCGGCATCAACTCTGGCATCAGCTTCGGCATCAATTCCTGAAGCACGCCGCCCCGAAGCTGTGCCCCCGCGCCGCCCGACGGCCTTTCAGGACGAGGACGCCCCTGATGCGAACGCCGCAGATGCGAACACGCCGCCGCTGGCGGCCCCCCGGCGCACACCGTCGCCGGTGGTCGGCACGGGGGACAAGCCTTTGGCAGTGGTGCGAAGAACCGCGCCTTCTTCCATTGACGGCGCGGCTTACGCGGGCGTGAAAGTGGAGTTTGTGGCGCTGCTCAAATGCTTTCCAGGCGCTCCGGTGGATCAGCTCGAAGCGGTCACAAAACTGCTTTCCTATCATCCGGCGGACAGCTTCACGCAGGAAAAGTGCATGGCCTGGGGCCTCAAATCCCAGCAGCAGGCGAATGTGCTGATTCAGCAGGCGTCGGGCGTGCTTGCCTCGGACTTCGTGACGCGCCTGCGCCATGCGTTTGACCGCCTGCGGCATCTTCTGACCGAGATCAAAGCAGGCTTTCAGGACGGCAATCTTCTGTCGCTCCTGGCGCTCGGGGAAACGCCTCGGCAAAGGCTCGTCCGCCACCAGACGGAGATCGAGCAGCTCAAGCTGTTCCTGACAAACTCTGTGCCGATGATCAGCTCTACTGAACTCTCGGCAGGCAAAATCGGTACGGCGATGAACGCGGTGCAGCTTGATTTGGACACACAGGCCATGTCCGCGTGGTTCCTGGCCGACGCGGGGGCCTGTGCCCAGGATGTCCAGGCTGCCCGCATTCTGATGGAACGCAGCAGCGCACTTTCGGCAAGTTCGGCCTCAGTTCAACGAGCCATTGAGCTGAACGGTTCCAGCACCGCTTTTCTTCAAGCGACGCGGGGGAAAATACAAAACTATGTCACTATAGGATTGCCCATCTGGATCGCTAACTTCAACATGATCCCCCCCGACACGCCCCGACAGGCTCCAGCCTGGGCGACTATTCGCACGGAGCTGGAAAAGCTCATCGCCCAGCTTTAGCTTACTTCAAAAAGCCTATTTCACATAAAGGACACACACATGGCCTTAGCCGTTGATCTTCACAAGAGCGCCGACAAGCTCACTCTCAGCCTGCAAAAAAGCGGTCTGGACACAATCCCTGAGATTGATGTCTGCTTTGACCTGGATGTCTCCGGCTCCTACGAGGACGAACACCAGGACGGGATCACCGAAGCCCTGATGACTCGCCTTGTCCCGTTCTGCCTGGTCTTCGATCCCAACAAGCAGCTCGATTGCTTCACTTTCAGCAATCACGAGCGTTATGTGGGAATGGTCAATGAAACCAATTACCAGGGATTTATCAAGGCAAATATCATCGGGAAGGGCACGGAATGGAAAGGCGGCACAGAATACGCGCCCGTCTTGCGGGCAAATCTCAAGAAATTTGGATGGGGACTCCAAAGCACGGGTTCGAATGCAGCAGCCGCGCCGAAGAAAGCAAGCTGGCTCTCAAAAATCCTGGGCGGCAATGCGCCCGCCCCGTTGAGTGCCGCCGAGCTTTCTGCGGGCGCGTCGCCCAATACGGGCAGCAAGTTCTTGATTTTGTTTAATACGGACGGGGAAAACTCGGACCATGACCAAACGCTTGCTGTTTTGCAGGAGATAAACCGCAAGGGATACGAAGCGTTTGTGATGTTTCTTGCAGTGTCCAATCAGGGGGGCAATTTCCCGTTTCTGCACACGCTGGCAAAGACATTTGATAATGTCGACGTGACGGTAATTAAAAATGTCCGGGAGTGGGTGAATTACAGCGATGAGCAGGTTCATCAGGAGCTGATCAGCGAAAAGCTCATCAAGTGGCTTACGCCCGGCACCTAACCTTGTCGCCGCTCCGATTGGAGCCGGGCGTCATTTGCTGTTTGACGATATGTTTGCCGACCCTATGCCGGATGCCAAGAAAGACTGAGTGATGACTGATCCGAGACTAACGAAATGGGCCGAGACGCTGGCGCATTATAGCTTATATTTGCAGCCAGGGGAGCAGGTGCTGATCCGCACGGATGAAGCGGCGATTCCGCTGGCCCGTGAAGTGTACCGGGCGGCGCTGGCGGCGGGGGCGCACCCGCACGTCATAGTCAACATAGATGGGCTGGATGAGATTTTTTTGAATACGGCGTCCGGGGAGCAGCTAGATTTTGTGTCGCCGATTCGCACGTTCGAGTATGAGCAGATTGACGCGCTTTGCTCGCTGATGGCTCCGGCCAATACGTCCGCGCTGGCGGGGGTGGACACGGGCAAGCAGGCGCGGGCGCAGCGGGCGAATAGCGCCATTCGGCGGTCACTGTTTGCGCGGACGGGGGAGGGGAAGGCGAAGTGGACCCTGACGCTCTACCCGACGGCGGGGGCGGCGCAGAATGCGCGGATGTCGCTGGCCGATTACGAGGCGTTTCTGTTTCGGGCAATGCTGCTGGACCAGGAGGACCCGGCGGGCGCGTGGCAGGCGTTCTCGCGGGAACAGCAGCGGTATGTGGACTATCTGGACAAAGTGGAGACCCTGCGCTTTGTGGCGCGGGATACCGACCTGACCATGCGCGTGGGCGGGCGCAAATGGGTCAACTCCGACGGGCACAAGAACTTTCCGTCGGGCGAAGTCTTCACCGGGCCGCTGGAAGACAGCGTCAACGGCACAGTGCGGTACACGTTCCCGACGGCCCATCTGGGGCATGAAGTCGATGATGTGCGGCTGACCTTTGAGAACGGCAAAGTCGTCCATGCGGAAGCGGCGCGGGGGCTGGAGTTTTTGAACACGCTGCTGGATAGCGACGCCGGGGCTAGGACGCTGGGCGAAGTCGCCATTGGCAACAACTACGGCGTGCAGCAGTTCACCCGGAACACGCTCTACGATGAGAAGATCGGCGGGACGTTCCACCTGGCCCTCGGCAATGCGTACCCCGAGACCGGGGCCACCAACGTCTCCGCAGTGCATTGGGACATGGTCTGCGACCTGCGCCCCGCCGCCGGCGGCGGGGCGATTTACGCCGACGGCCAGCTCATCCACGAAAACGGGCAGTGGAAGATTTAGGCTGCTAGAGCCGAATGCCTTTCGAGGCGGTCTGCTTGCGAAGGGCGGCGGTGACGGCGGCGTCGAACGCGGGCGGCTTGCCGCTGCTCTTCTTTTTAGCGGCGTCGGCCAGGAACACCTCTCGTTTGCGGGACAGGGTCAGGATTTTTGCCCGCATCGCTTTGCGCTCGGCCAGGCGGCGGGTGACTTCCTGTGCGCGGGCCTCCGGGGTCATTTTCTGCATCGCAACCGGCAGGTCAGCGGGCTTGACATCTTTGAGCTTGACGGAGCCGTTTTCCAGCGACTGCATCAAGTCCCCGGCGTAAGCCTCGGAATTCAGGGCTTTGTTGAGCGCCCGGTCGGCGGCGGCAGGGGCCGGGGCGGCGGCGGCAACTGACGATTCCATCGTAGACTGACGCCGGGCCATGCCCGCTTGATATGCCGCCGCGCCTCCTCCATAGCCCCCGCCGCCGTAGGCGGTGTAGGTCTGCCCCAGCGAGCTGCCCAGCGCTGCCAGCGGCGCGTCGTAGGGCGTCGGTGTCACCTGCACGCCGCCGTTCTCTTCAATCGCAAAAAACGCCCCTTCGGCGTGCCTGGCGATCTTCTGCCACGCAAGCCGCGTGTCCTCGGCGCTGCCGCATTCAATCGCATTAATGACAATGCCGCGCTTCGCGGCCTGTGCCGCTGTGGTCAGCGTGTCCGGCTCCTGTGCGTAATCGTCGTGCGGGGGCGCATCGCCGACCAGAAACAGCACCTGCGCGGTGCGGGGGCTGCGGGCGGACCAGCCGCCCTTGCGGACGCTGTCGGAAAGCGCCTGCCGAACATCCTCCGGCGTGTCCCCGCCGCCCTCTGCTTTGTAGGTCATCAGGGTCGTATACACCTTGTCCAGATCGCTTGTCAGGGGAGTCACGCGGGTGACATAAGTGTCGCCGTGGTCCCGGTAAGCGACCAGCCCCACGCGGACATGGGGCGGGTGCGCCGACTGCTGAACGCTGTTGACGATACTCCAGATTTTCTGTTTGGCTCCGTCCAAGAGTCCGCCCATCGAGCCGGTGGTATCCAGCACGAAGACCATTTCCAGCGTGGGCGTGCTGGAAGCGGGGAGCGGCGTCGCGGCCTTTGCGGCGTGGGGAGCCGCGAGAAGTAAAGACAGGGGCAGAAGCGCAGAGCGCAGGGAAATAGCCATCGGGGTTCTCCTTTGGCCTCTTAGAGCGGGGCAGGGCGGGTTTGCTTCAAGTCTGCGTCCGGGTAGACTTGGAATGTCTTGTCTGAGGCCATCGCATGGGGCCTCGGCAAAAGACTTAAACCCCAAACTTAAAACTTAATCATGCGAGAAAAGAACCATAAGACTATGGCAGACTTGGTGACTGGAATGTTTCAGAGCCGCGAGGCTGCGGAGCGGGCGGTGGACGACCTTCAGCGGATGGGCTACGCCTCCAAAGACATCAGCGTGATGATGCAGGACCAAACACGGATGCGCGATTTTGCTGCCGACACCGGCACGAAAGCCGCTGAAGGCGCGGGCGTCGGGGCGGGAATTGGCGGCACGCTCGGCGCGATTGTGGCCGCGCTGACCGCAACCGGCAGTGTGGCCGCTGTGGCCGCAACGGGCGGCCTTGCCGCACCGCTGGTGGCCGGGCCTCTCGCAGCGGCTCTGGCCGGAGCCGGGGCAGGTGGTCTGGGCGGTGGCCTGATTGGCGGCCTGATTGGCGCGGGCATTCCCGAAGGCCGGGCGCGGCAGTATGAGACGGACCTGAACGCCGGGGGCATTCTGGTCGGCGTGACGGCGCGGGGCAGCGACAGCGGCGAGCTGGAGCGTATTCTGCGCTCCGAAGGCGCGGCTGACGTGCAGAGCCGCTAGACGCACAGAAACAAGGCCCGGCGCTCTCAGCGCCGGGCCTTGTTGTGATCTACAGGCGGGGGTCTACCGGCTCGCTTTCCAGGGCCAGCACGGCAAACGCGCATTCATGCACGCGCCGCAGCGGCTCCCCCGCCACGAATCGCTCTAAGCCTTCCAGGCCCAGCGCGAACTCGCGCAGGGCCAGCGACCGCTTGCCGGACAGGCCCCGTGCCCGCAGGCGCTCCAAATGCTCGGGAGCGTCATAGTCCGGGCCGTAGATAATTCGCAGGTATTCGCGGCCCCGGCACTTGACCGCAGGCTGCACCAGACCGCGCCGTCCTGTGGCAACGAAGTCGCCTGGCTTGACTACCATTCCCTCGCCGCCCCGGCCCGTCAGCTTCTCCCACCAGGCAATACCCTCGGCGACGCTCGCTTCGTCGGTGACATCAATCGTTTTGTGCGGCGTCGCCAGCAGCAGGTCGGTGGGGTCGGCGGCGCACAGGCGGGCCAGCGTGTCCATGTGCCAGGTGTGCGGCTTGTCCGAATGCACCCGGCCCTCAGAGGCCAGCAGGTGAAACGGGGCCAGCTTCAAATCGGCCAGCGACCCGACCGGCCAGCAGTAGCGGCGATAGGCCGCCACAAACTTGTCTGCCGCCGCCGACCGGGCGCGGTAGCTGTCCAAAATGGGGCCGAGGCCCTCGGTGTGCCCCGATGCTGCCTCCAAAGCCGCTACGGCGGCGGGCAGGGCGGCAGTCGCGGCGGCTCCGACGGCGGCGTACTGCTGTTTCAGCAGCTCCTGCGCTTTGGCCGACCACGGCATCAGCTCGCAGTCCAGGCAGACCCAGTCCGTGCCCAGTTCTTCCCAGAGCTTGCTGCCGTCCATCGCGGTACGAATCGTTTGCAGGAAATCGGCTTCTAATGCGCTGTTGTCAAAGAAGCGCCGCCCGGTGCGGGTGACACAGATGCCCGTGCCGCCGTCGACCACGCCGAACCGGGCGCGGGCGGCCTCGGCGGTGCGGCAGATAATCACGACGGCCCGCGACCCCATGTGCTTCTCTTCGCAGATGACCATTGAAATCCCCTGAGCGCGGTAATAAGCGAACGCTTCGGCGGGGTGTTCCAGCAGGCCCGTCTCACGGGTCGTCTCGGATGGGGACATCGTGGGCGGCAGGTACACGAGCCAGCGCGGGTCGGCGGCAAAACGGCTCATCACTTCCAGAGCCGCGATGCCGTTTTCCTCCCGGATAGTGACGCGCCCGTGCAGGCGTGTTTCCACCAGCCGTTTGCCCAGAACGTCCGCAATGTCCAGCACGTCGTCATACTGCTGCTGCGCGGTTTGCTCTTGGGCGGCCTGCTGTTCGGCAGGCAGGAACGGACGGGCCGGTTCGGCATAGGTCGCGTGCGCGGGGACCGAAACCAGCTCGCGCTCCGGCCAGCGCAGAGCCGTGAGGCTGCCGCCAAAGACGCAGCCGGTGTCCAGATTGATCGTCCCATTCAGCCACTCCGGCTTCGGGATCGGCGTGTGCCCGTAGACCACCGCCGCCCGGCCCCGGTACTCCGAGGCCCACGGGTAGCGGATGGGCAGGCCGAACTCGTCGGTTTCGCCGGTCGTCTCGCCGTACAGCGCAAACTCGCGCACTTTCCCCGACCCGCGCCCCTGCATCTCCGCTTTCAGGCCCGCGTGGGCGACGACCAATGCGCCGCCCTCCAATACATAATGGCTGACTAAGTTGTCCAGAAAGCCGCGCAAGGCGGCCAGAAACTCCGGCGGCTCGGCCTCAAGCTGCGTCAGCGTCTCGGCCAGTCCATGCGTGATTTGAACGTCCTTGCCGCGCAGGTGGCGCAGCAACTTCACGTCATGGTTGCCGGGGACGCACCACGCGGTCCCCGCCGCCGTCATGCCCATGACCAGCCGCAGCACATCCGGCGACTTCGGCCCCCGGTCCACCAAATCGCCCAGAAAGATGGCCCGTCGCCCGTCCGGCGGCGTGACCGCGTGGCCGTCCACGGCGTAGCCCAGCTTATCCAATAATTCCGTCAGCTCGTCAAAGCAGCCGTGAATGTCCCCAATGATGTCAAACGGGCCGCCCTCGCCGCGCTTGTCGTTGTACAGCGGCTCGCGGGTAACTGTGGCCGCCGCCGCTTCTTCGGCGGAGCGCAGGATAAAAACGTGCCGAAAACCCTCACGCTCTAAACCGCGCAGGCTTTGACGCAGGCTTTTGATATGGTTTCGTACCACATGAGGCCCAAACGCCCGGTCGGCCCGGCTTTCATTGCGCTCCAAACAGACCCGCTCGGGCATATCCAGCACAATGGCGACGGGCAGGCAGTGGTATTCGCGGGCCAGCGCCAGCAGCGGCTTCCGGGCTTCGGGCTGGACGTTGGTGGCGTCTACTACCGTCAGCCGCCCGGCGGCGAGGCGTTTGGCGGCGATATAATGCAGCACGTCAAACGCCTCTTTGGTCGCCGCCTGGTCGTTTTCATCATCGGAGACCAGCCCCCGGCAGAAGTCTGAAGACAGCGTTTCGGTGGGTTTGAAATGCGCCCGCGCAAACGAGGACTTGCCGGAGCCGGACGCGCCAATCAGCACCACGAGGGATAGATCGGGGAGTATAATTTTCATAGTGCTTTAAGTGTGCAAACTCACGAGATCGAGGCCAAACGAGGAGCCATAGGAAGCCACGGGTTAAAACCCGAGGCTTGGAAGTGCCCCCCGTCCAGGGGACGTAAGACCGGGTGACGCGGGTGTCCCTCTTTCTTGTGTCCCCTGGACATTGGGCTTTTGACAGCCTCGGGTTTCAACCCGTGGTTTCTGGCTCCGTCTCCTGCGCCTGCGTGTCCATCCAAATCAGGGCATTGACGTAGCCGCCGCCGAAGTTGATAGAAGTGATGTCTTTGAGCTTGAACTTTTCCGTATCAATCCACTTGGCATTGGAGCTGAACTTTTTCATCCACAGGCTGCGTTTGGTCAGTCCCTCGGCGACACCGATAAAGCAAATCCCTGGCTCCACCCGCTCACATTCGATCACAAACATCGCGTAATCTTTGGACACGCCAGGCAGAAGAGAGTGTAAATCGGTCAAGTCAACTTTGGGCTGCGTTCGCGGGAACACTTCGCGCCGCTGAAAATACTCACTCACGAAACTGTTATCCATTTTGCACAGGGTAATGTCTGCAAGCCGCACTGTCTGATAGCCATCAAAAACAAGAGGGTCGCCTTCAATCACTTCTAGCAGAACCCATTTATTACTCAGCCCAACAACGTAGCCCTCGAGGGGATGTTTGTCTATGGGCTGTCGCCAGAGTTTGACAATCTGGCTTTCGGCCATCGCCGCCGCGAGGGCGTTGTAGTGCTTTTGTGTGCGCTTCTTCATCGTATTCCTTAATCCCACGCGCTTCCGAGGGCGGCGAGCCGGTCTTTGTATTCAATTCGTGCCGCCCAGTCTTTCGGCCAAGCACTCATGCCGTGGTACGCGCCCGCGAAGGCTCCGGTGAGGCAGGCTATCGAATCAGAGTCGCCGGAGGACACGGCGGCGCGGCGAAGGGCGTCCTGCGGGGCGTCGGGCAGCAGCAGAAAGCAGAGCAGGCCGGTGGCAAAGGCTTCCTCGGCCACCCAGCCTTCCCCGGTGACGCGGCAGGGGTCTTCGGTGCGGTTTTCGGCACGGAGGGCCAAATCAAGCGCGTCCAGACTGCCCAAGCACTCGTCCCAGCCGTACATGATAAACTGCTCCGGCGTGTCCATAACAGGCCGCTCTCTGATGGGCCGCTGCCAGAGTGTGCCCAGCCAGTCTTCATGGTAGACGCGCCGCTGCGAGTGGACGTATTCGCGTAGCATCGCCGGGAGGTCGCGGGGAGCGACCCCGGAGCGGAGCCGGGCGATGGTGGTGGCGGTCAGGTCGGACGCCGCCAGTGCGGTGGGGTGGCCGTGGGTCAGCGCGGCCTGAAACTGCGCGATGGCGGCCCGCGTCTCGGGGGTGAGGCCGGGCAGGACGCCAACAGGCTGCACGCGCATATTGGCCCCACAGCCTTTGGAGTTTGGCCGGGTGGCTCCGGTCCAGGGCATCCCCATCTTCAGCGCGGCGCAGGCGGTCAAGCAGGTGATGCCCGGCGCACGGGTATTGTCCGGGCTGTCGGCCCACTGAATGAACGCTGTGCGGAGCGGCCCTTCCAGCGTTGCGGCGGTGTACGGGCGCGGGGCTTGGAACAGCGCCTCGCCGACCGCTAGCATCATCTGGGTGTCATCGGTGACGGGGACGGGATGGCCTGTCAGCGTGCGTGGACCGTCCGGGGGCCACTGAGCGAGGATTTGGGGGACGGAGAGAAACTCGGTGTCCGCGCCGAGCGCGTCGCCGAAGGCGGTTCCAAACAGGCAGCCGGAGACTTGGTTTTTCATGGGTTTGGCTCCGTCATAAGTGGGCGAAAAGCCCGGCATCGTAGGAACGAGGGGTTAAAACCCCTCGCTATGAGGCGAGGACGCCGGGAAGCCAAAGATACAAAAGCACCAGGTTGTATTTGTCGTCCTATTGTCCGCCCGGCGCGAAGCGCCTTCCAGCGAGGGGTTTTAACCCCTCGTTCCTACCGCCCCGGTCTGACTACACCCGCTCAAACACCGCCATCTGGCTCGGCGCACCGACGTCGGCATCTTCGGGGCCGAGAGGCAGGAACGTCGCGGTGTAGCCGAAGCGGGTGCAGATGGTTTCAGCCCAGAACGCAAACTCGGCGCGGGTCCACTCGAAGCGGTGGTCTTTGTGGCGGAACTGCCCGGCAGGCAGGGTCTCGAACTTCGGGTTGTATTCGGCGTTGGGCGTCGTGACGGCCACGGTCTGCGGGCGGGCAAACTCAAACAGCGCCCGGCCAAAGGCGGCAAGGCGGGCAGTGTCGAGATGCTCAATCACTTCCACCACGGCGGCGGCATCGTAGCCGGACAGGCGGGCGTCGCGGTAAATCAGTGAGCCTTGCATCAAGGTAATCCGCTCGCGCTGCCTGGGCGGCATCCGGTCCAGATGCAGGCGTTCTGACGCGATTTCCAGCGAGCGGTACGAGACGTCCATGCCCAGAATATCCGAAAACTGGCTGTCTTTGAGAAGCATCGCCAGCAGCTTGCCTTCGCCGCAGCCGAGGTCCAGAACGCGCTTGGCCCCGCTGTCTTTCAGGGCCGTCAGCACCGCGCTGAGGCGCTGGTCATGGAGGCTGAGCTTGCGCTCAACGCGCTCTTCTTCGCGGTCGTGCAGCGCCTCCAGATCGTCCACGCTTGGTGATTCGGCTTCGGTGAGCTGTTCCAGCGCGTCGCGCACCAGGGAGCGGCGGCCCTTCAAATAGCCCCGGACGATGGCCTCTTTTTCGGGATGATAGGCCAGCCAGCCTTCGCCTTTGGCGATCAGCTTTTCCACTTCCTCGTCTCCAATCGCGTAGTGCTTGCCAGCGTCCAGCGTGGGAATCAAAACGTACAGATGGGACAGCAGATCGGACAAACGCACCGTGGCCGTGAGTGTGACGGAAAAATAGGCGCTCTGGCCCCAGTCGGGAAAGGTCGGGTCCAGCGGGTGGGGGACCGCGCTGACGGCGTAGCCAAGCGGCTCAAAGAGGCGGCGCAGAAACTCCTCGCCGCCCCGGCTGGGAACCACTTCCAGCGTGGCGGTCAGCGGCAGGGGCGTTTCCACCAGCTCAGGCCGGTCTTTGCAGCGGCCCCCGAGGGCGGAGCCAAAGACCTGGGCAATGGCGACGCTGAGGTAGGACGACGCGACATACGGGCGGTCGTTGACATACTGTGCCAGCGTCCGCCCCGTGCCGCGCCGGGCGCCCCGGACGAGGGCGACGGGGTCAACATCCAGAAGCAGGGCCGCCGTGCAGCGGTGGGCGGTGGCTTCGGGGTAGAAAACGTGCGCCTGCCCGAACGACAGCGTGAACGACTGGGCGCGAGCGGGGTTTTTGTGCAGCAGAAAGCCGAGGTCGGTGGCCGGGGCGTGGTCCGTGGTCAGGGTCAGGAGCATGGGGTCTCCTCTACGCGCCAGCAACCATAAGGCGCTTGAGCTGTGTCAGGGCACGGTTTTGCAGGCGGGAAACGTGCATCTGCGAGATGTTGAGCTGCTTGGCGACTTCGGCCTGTGACATATCTTTAAAGAAGCGGTGAATAATAATGGCCCGCTCACGCGGCTCCAGAGACTCCAGCGCATGGTCCAGATCGCCGTAGGCATCCAGATTGAGCAGGGAGGCGTCTTCAGCCCCGACAAACTCCGCCAGAGACAGGGGCGAGCTGTCCGAGTCATGCATCATCTTGCTGTCGAGCGAGACGGTATCGTAGGCATTGCCCAGCTCAATGGCTTCCAGGGTTTCTTCTTCGGTCGCGCCGATGCGCTGCGCGACTTCCTGTATGGTCGGCGGGCGGCCCAGCTTGCTGCTGAGGGCTTCCTGCGCTTTGGAGGCGGTTTGATTTAGCTCCTGCAAGCGGCGCGGGACTTTCAGGCTCCAGGCTTTGTCGCGGAAATAGCGGCGAATTTCGCCGACAATGGTAGGCGTCGCATAGGTGGAAAACTTGGTTCCCCGGCCCGAATCAAAGCGGTCAATGGCGTTAATCAGGCCAATCGTGCCGACTTGAATCAGGTCTTCCAAAGGCTCGCCCCGGTTGACAAACTTGCCTGCCAGGTAGCGCACCAGATTCTGGTGCATCGCCACGAGGCGGTCACGCAGTTGTGTGTCCCGTGTGCGGGCATAGCGGGCAAACAGGCTTTCGGCGTCATCCTGCGACCAGTCCGTCGTCTTCTTGGGTGTCATGGTGGTCATCTTATCTTACTCTGGCGCGTATTTAGTCAGCACGACCCGTGTGCCGTCGGCGGAAGTGTCAATCGCCACTGCGTCCACCAAAATCTCCATGAGCAGCGCCCCCAGCCCTTCCTGGTCCACCCCGGCTTCTTCCAGCAGGCGGGCCTCTTCGGTCGGGGCGGCGGCATCTTTGGCGGCGACGGTGTCAATCACTTCAATCTTCAAAGACTGCGGTGTGATAGTGCTGACGATGCGGATGGTGGCGTCTCCCCGGCTGCCCGCTCGCTCAATTGCATGGGTGCAGGCTTCGCCGACGGCAAGGCGCACGTCTTCGACTTCGTCATAGGAGAAGGGCATCCGACTGGCAATTCCCAGGACAGCGAGACGGGCGACGCCGACATATTCGGCGCGGCAGGGGAGGAGCAGCTCGACGGTTTCCGTCTGCGGCGTGTTTGTCATCGCCTCGGCGGCTGGCATATCGGTCACGAGGGCACCCCTTCTTTGGCGAGGGCTTCGGCCTCGGTGGCATAAATATCAAAGATTTTGTTCAGGCCGGTGATCTCAAAAATGCGCTGAATTCGCATTCCCGGACCTACCAGCGCCATGTTGCCGCCCGCTTCGCGCAGGCGCTTCAAGCCGCCAATCAGCACGCCGAGACCGGTGCTGTCCAGATACTCCACTTTGGACAGGTCAACGACAACGTGCTTCGTGCCCTGCTCGGCGAGAGTGACTAAATCCTGTTTAAGCTGCGGGGATGTATAGACATCTACCTCCCCCTCGATTTCTAAAATACAGGTTGTCTCGCTGGGGGTGCGGCTGGTCATAGAGAGGTTCAAGTTGCGATCTCCTTCATTTCTTGCGTGCTGCCACGACTAAACCCGCTGTTAAATCCGGCGCTGAATGGTCGCACCGCCCAGCACAGAATCAGCCTGTGTGTCATAGAGCACAACAGACTGACCGGGGGTGACGGCCCGCTGAGGCGTGTCGAATTGTACGACAATTTCCCCATCTTTTGGGCCATTTTGTACAGTGGCAGGGACGGCGTTCATATTATAGCGTATTTTCACCAGCACAGGCCGTGATTCCTGCACGCCTGCGATTCCCACCCAATTTATATCATCTGCAACCAGCCCCGGTGCCAGCAAATCGCTGTTATCGCCCACGGTGACCGTGTTCGTTTCAGCATCAATCCCGATGACATAAAGCGGGATGGGCGAGCCGACATTGACCCGCTTGCGCTGGCCGATGGTGTAAAACGCGATACCGTCATGCGTCCCGCGCCGCCGCCCGCTGGTGTCCACGATGTCGCCCGCCTGTACCGTTTCCGGCGCGGTCTGCGCCAGGAAGTCGGTGTAAGAGCCGCCCTGCACAAAGCAGATTTCCTGCGAATCGGGCTTGTTATGAACGGCCAGCCCCAGCTCTTCGGCAATCGCCCGCACTTCGGCTTTGTTGGTCACCGCACCGAGCGGCATCAGCGTGTGCGCCAGCTCCTCCTGCGTGAAATGATACAGGGCATAGGTCTGGTCCTTGTCGTCGTCGAGGGCGCGGCGCAGGGTCCAGCGGCGGGTGTCCTCGTCAAACTCGGTGCGGGCATAGTGGCCCGTCGCCAGATATTCGGCCCCCAGCCCCCGTGCTTTTGCCATCAGCGCGTCAAACTTGACGTAGCGATTGCAGTTGACGCAGGGGTTCGGCGTGCGGCCTCGCTTATACTCTTCGACGAAGTTGCCGATGACTTTGTCCGCAAAGAACTCCCGAAAGTTCAGGACGTAATGGGGGATGCCGAGCTTCGCAGCGACGCGCCGGGCATCCTCCACGGCTCCAAGCGAGCAGCAGCCTGCGCCTTTGGTTTCGGTCGTGCTTTCCTGCCAGATTTGCATGGTGACGCCGAGAACGTCATAGCCCTGCCGCAGCAAAAGCCCGGCGGCCACCGACGAATCCACGCCGCCGCTCATGGCGACCACAACAGTTGGCTTGGTATTGGACATAATTTAACTCAAATCACTCGCTCGCCAGCCGGGCCAGCGAGCGGGCATAAATCTTGGCGGCCCGGATCAAATCATCCACGGCCCAGCATTCGTCTTTTTCATGCGCCCCGCCGTCTTCGGGGGCACGGTTTCCAAAATCGGGGCCGAAGGCGATGCCTTTGGTCATAGCGCGGGCGTAGGTCCCGCCGCCCATCGTCAGGGGCGGGGTCATGTCGCCGGTTTCGGCCCGGTAGACTTCCAGCAGCGTAGCGACCAGCGGGTCTTCACGGGGGATATACAGCGGCGGCTGATCGGTCAGCGCGGCCAGCGTCCATCCCTTGCCGTCCATCCCAGTCTCTAAACGCTGCCGCAGGTCCTCCGAGTTCCAGGTCACGGGGTAGCGGACATTGAATGTCAGCGTGATCTGCCCATCTTCCAGCGAGGCCACGCCCAGATTACAGGTCAGCGGCCCGGCGATGTCGTCCTGCCCGGCAATCCCGAGAGCGCCGCCGGTGGTGTCCTCGGCCCACGTCTGTATCTGCTGAATGATCTCGGCCTGGTCTTTCTGATGATCCAGCAGCAGCAGGGCATCACACAGCACGGCCACGGCATTGACGCCGTTTTCCGGGGTGCTGCCGTGCGCCGAAACGCCGCGTGCGGTGACGTGTATCTCGCCTTCGTCAGTGGTCACGGTGCTGATGCCGACGACCGCGTTCAGCCGCGCCGCCGAAGCCGCCGGGTTCGCCAGCTTCAGCACCGCATGGGCCGTATCCGGGACCATGTTGGGCCGCTGTCCGCCGGAAAGCGACACCAGATGAATACGCTCGCCTTCCGGCGGCGCGGGGCGGGTCAGAATGGCGTTTGCAATGCCTTTTTCGGCGTACACCAATGGGAACATGGCATCAGGCGTAAAGCCGGTCGCGGGCATTTCTTCGTGGGCGAAGTAGTGCTTGACGCATTGGAAGCCGCTTTCTTCATTGGCTCCGAGAATAACCCGAATGCGGTGGGTCAGCGGCACGCCGCAGGCTTTGACAGCAAGTAAGGCCCATAGCCCGGCCATCGCCGGGCCTTTGTCGTCGGTCGTGCCCCGCGCATAAATCTTGCCGTTATGTATCTCCGCGCCAAACGGCGGGTGCGACCAGCCTTCTCCGGCGGGGACGACATCCACATGGGCCAGTACGCCCACAATCGGGGCCTCAGCGGCGACGCCCGGCGCGGCCCATTCGGCGTGCGCGGCGTAGCCGTCGAGCTGCTTTGTCGTCAGTCCATGCTCCGCCGCTACTGACAGGGCATAGTCCAGCGCCTGCCGCGTTTCGGCCCCAAACGGAGCGCCCGGCGCGGGGTCGCCTTCGACGCTCGGGATACGCAGGAGGGCCTGCGTGGTTTCAATAATCGCGGGGCGATTCTGGTCAATCCACTCCGAAACCTGTGTGTCTACGGTGCTGAAATTATCCACGGGATATGCTTTCTTTTTGGCCCTGTTTCTTGGCCGTAACGGGCGAACAAATATACGCTTTGATTATCCACAATTTGCCGCCCGGCGTCAACCGGACCCCTCCCGCTCGTTCCTCGCTCCCTCCCCTGTTAGGGAAGGGTTAGGAAATGCGTAGGAGGCTCTCTGTGCCTAATCTGGCTCCCCCAGAATTGGGGGCTGGGGGGCGATCTTCTCTGATTACTTTCCCTCCCCTAACAGGGGAGGGAGCGAGGAACGAGCGGGAGGGGTCCTACCGAAACGTGACCGCGACCGCTTCGGGGGGACGCAGCAGGCGCACGGGCAGGGCAGAGCCGTCCATTCCCCGGCTCACAATCAGTGTCCGCCCTTCAATCTGCTTGCGGCCCGCCCAGGTCACCATGCTGCCCGGCGGCAGGTGCGGGTGCAGCCAGCGGTGCAGGGGGCGCGAGACCCAGTCCAGCAGCATAATTTGGCCGCCGTGCGTGTGCCCGGCCAGCACCGCGAGGGGGCGGCGTCCCGGCAGATACACGGCATCCGGGTTGTGGGACAGCACCACGCGGGGCAGGGACGGCTCCGCGCTGTCGAAGCGGCGGTACCAGTCGATTGTTCGGGCCGCGTCTTTGTAGCCTGCCGGGGTTTTGTAATCTTCGACCGCATAGTACGCAGGTGCTTCCTGCAAATCATCCAGCCCGACCACCAGCAGGCTTTGTCTGCCTGCGCTCACCACTGCCGCCTCGTTATGCAGGATATGGACGCCGTGGGCTTCCAGAAACGTCCGCACCGGGCCGAAGTCACCGCCAAACGTGGTGTAGTCATGGTTGCCGGGCACAGCCAGCAGAGGCACATCCCATTCCCACAGGCCGCGCAGCATTGGCGACAGCCGGGGCAGGTAGCGCGGGTCGGTGTCAATAAAGTCCCCGCCGAGCAGGACGGCATCGAACGGCTTCTTTTTGTGCCGCGTCGTCAGCCGCTTCATCTTGGCCGCCAGTGACCGGGGCCGGGTCCATCGCCCCAGATGCCAGTCGGTCAGCAGCAATACCCGGACGGGGTGGGCGAGGGGACCCTTGGGGTCTTCGACGACGTGTTCCGAGATGTGCAGCCGCCCCGGCTCGCCCCACCACATATAGGCCAGCAGGGGCGGCAGGGAGGCCAGCAGAAGCGCGGCAAGTTTTGGAGAGAAACGGGGCATAAGAAGTCAAGTATAGTTGTTCGCGTGCTTCACACGCGATTAAAGACGAGGGGTTAAAACCCCTCGCTGGAAGGCGAAGACGCCGCAAAGTCAAATAAACGGACAACACATGGAGGGCTATATTCGCTGGCATTGGGGCCGCCCGGCGCGAAGCGCCTTCCAGCGAGGGGTTTTAACCCCTCGTCTTTTGGCCGCTCGTCTTTTTGCCCTGCATCTACTCGCTCTCTCGCATAGTTCGCCGCTCTTCCATCCGCGCTTTAATCGCCGCTTCCGCGCCGTTCTCGGTCGGCTCGTAATAGGGCTGCGTTTGTGCGCCTTCAGGCAGATACGCCTGCGCCACATAATTGCCGGGAAAGTCGTGCGGGTTCAGGTACGGCACATCGTCTTTGGCGGGACGGCCCGTGCCGCTGCGGGAGTCGCGCATGGGCTTTGGGACCGGGCGGGCACGCTCGGCTTCCACGTCGGCGAGGGCACGGTTGATGGCGTTGTAGGAGGCTTTGGACTTCGGGGCGGCGGCGAGGTAAGTTACCGCCTGCGCCAGATTGAGCCGCGCTTCGGGCAGGCCGACAAACTCGACCGCGTGTGCGGCAGCATTGGCAATCACGAGGCCCATCGGATCGGCATTGCCGACATCCTCGGAGGCCAAAATTACTAAGCGCCGGGCAATAAAACGAGCGTCTTCCCCGGCGGAGAGCATCCGGGCCAAATAATACAGCCCCGCGTCCGGGTCGCTGCCGCGAATGCTCTTGATAAACGCCGAAATCGTGTCGTAGTGCGTGTCCCCGGTCTTGTCGTAGGTCAGCGCCCGCTGCTGCAAGGCTTCCTCGGCAATGGCGCGGGTGACGCGCCGGACGGCATCTGCTTTGCGCGATTCGGGCCGGGTCGTGGTCGCCGCCAGTTCCAAAGCGTTCAGGGCCGTCCGGGCATCGCCGTTGCTTTTGTCAATTAAGTGTGCCCGCGCTTCGGGTTCTAAAACAACGTTGAGAGCGCCCAGCCCGCGCTCCGTGTCCGACACGGCCCGATCCAGCAGGTCGCCTAATTGTTCGTCGGAGAGCGACTCAAATGTAAACACGCGGGCGCGGGACAGAAGCGGAGCGTTGACCTCAAAGTAGGGGTTTTCGGTGGTCGCGCCGATTAAGACAACGGTTCCATTTTCAACGTGCGGCAGCAGCGCGTCCTGCTGCGTCTTGTTGAAGCGGTGGATTTCGTCAATAAACAGCACCGTCTTTTTGCCGTACAGCCGCCGCCGCGTGGACGCCGCCTCGATGGCTTTTCTGAGATCAGGAATGCCCTGCGTGACCGCCGAAAACGGCTCAAAATGGGACTGCGTCCGCCCGGCGATAATTCCCGCCAGCGTGCTTTTGCCGACGCCCGGCGGGCCGAAAAAGATCACCGACGTCAGCGCGTCCTCTTCAATCGCCCGCCGCAGCAGGCTTTCCGGGCCAAGAATCCGCGCCTGCCCGACAAACTCTTCCAGCGTGGTGGGCCGCATCCGCGCCGCCAGCGGCGTGTTGGGCAGGGCGGCGGGGGAAGTGGGCGTATCGTCAAAGAGGTCCATATCAAAGCTCTCCCAGTCTGAAGATGCAACGATCTAAACTTGGCGCTCTTTGTCGTGCCTGCGAGATGTCCCAGTGATTGAGAATAAAATCGCTCATAGACGATGAATAAAGTTTGCCAACTTGTGCGGTTGATTTTACTTCCGGCACAATTGCCGACCGAATTAAGCTGCTGCGCGAACGCCGGGCCAGATTAACTAATTCGCGCTTCGGGTCAGAAACTGCTTCAGGGTTCAATGGAACGCGAGCGGAACTAATGTGTAAGAATTTGGCAAGATTTTCGTGATCAGCCAGAAACCAGCTTTCCAACTCCTGTACGACGGCACGAAAGATCATGTTGGGATGGCGATTAGGTAGCCAGTCGGAGATAACTTCCGAAGGACAATCAAACTTGGTGTCCATAAAATCTACCAGGCAGAAATAGAAAGCATAAGGCGCTGCTTGGTTAAAACTACTAATTCTTTTTTTGATGTCATTATAGCCACTTTTGCCGTAGCAAACGCCAGGCTCATGTTGAACATATTCAATCAGACGTCTTGCGACAACTTCATCAAGTGGCCCTTCTACCAGCATATTGACGATTGCCATGAGTTAAAAAACCAGACCAAGTTGGTTACTATTCACGGGACCGGAATTGGGTAAAATCACTTCTGCAATGGTCAACCCTGTTTTCAGCAGCTCTCGCTCGTTGTCATCGATGGCTTTGATTTTTGTTCCGTCGTCGCTCGGCTCCAATCGGAGTACCTCACTTGCGTCTACACCACCGTCAGAAAGCATTTGTACCGAATGCGTACTGATAATTATCTGGCGTTTGATTTTTCTTTCTCTTGAGATACGCTCAATCATCTGTGGTAGATGCCGTACAATTTCTGGGTGAAGTGATAGCTCTGGCTCCTCCATCAGCAGTGGGCCGTTTCCCTCAAACAAAGTCCATAGTAATCCGAACAAACGCAACGTACCATCAGAAAATTGGCTTTCATTCTGACGACTTGCATTTGGTCGCCAATGCTTATACAGGCCAACAAGATGCGGTACACCAAAACCATCCCTTTGAGCTTTGAGATCGTCAAGTTGCGGAACGGCAACTTTAAGAGCTATTAAAATTTTGTTGAGGCGAGAATCACGAGACCGGGCAGGAGTTGCTTCTACTCTCTGCAAAAAGTCTCTGCCAAAAGGATCATTATCAATCTTGCCAGGAGAAAACCCAACCGGGTCACGCACCACCTGTGGCAATAAATGCTGGTAACTCACGCTTTGAAAAAACTGAACGATTTGCCGAAATTCTTTGTTTGCACTTGTCTGTTCTAAAGCCGTTTCAGTAAGACGTACCGAATCAGCGTTGTCGGCGGCATCAGGTCGATCAATGATGATAGTTCCATTGTGAATGACACGCTCTTGTTTGATTGTAGGTTTGCGGTTATTGTCTTGATTGAAGCTGAGACGATAGCGCCATACATCTTCCGGCCCATCTTCTTTCATTTCCAAATCAATGACTATGTTAGAGTGCTGACGCGCAGACAAGCAGCGGATGGCAGAAACACCGCCGCGCTGAGAATCAACCGCTGTTTGCAGTCCGCCTCCTGTAATGCTGATATCCCGCAAAAACCGGAAAATGTCTAAGAAGTTTGACTTTCCAGAGGCATTGGGGCCAATCAGAAACGTTCGATAGCCCAAGCTTGCTTCTAACGATTTGAAATTCTTCCAGTTTTCGATTTTTACTTCTGAAATGTACACAGGATGCCTCCATGAACCAAGATGAGCCAGCAACCGCATAACCTGTGTAGGGCGGCAGGGGAAGTGGGCGTATCGTCAAACAAATCCATGCGCTATTGTAGCACATCGCACGCCCTCACAAGAGTCGTCAGTGGGGCGGGGGGGCGGTGCTGCCGCGCTCTTCCAGAATGGGGGAAAGATAGGTCTGGCACGGCTCGACGGCTTCGCCGCGCAGCATCCGGGCGAGCAGATGGCCGGTCTGGGCAGCGGCTTCGTTGAGGCGCACGTTCAGGACCGTCAGATGCGGGGCGACCAGGCGCATAAAGCGGGCGTTCAGGCAGGTCATCACGCTCACATCCTGCGGGACGCGCAGCCCCGCTTCGGCCAGGGCACGCTCCGCGCCGAGAGCGCTGATTTCGTCCTCGGCAAAGATAGCCGTCGGCGGGTTCGGCTCCTGAAGCCTCTGGCGCAGGGAGGTGTAGACGCCGTTTTCGTGGTGGGCGTCGTCCCGGTATTCCAGGGTGTCTTCCAGGCCCAGGTCAGCCCGTGCCCGGCACATTCCCTCAAAGCGGCGCTGGCCGACCATCAGGTCGCGCCGAATGTTGTAAAACAAAATGCGCCGGTGGCCCAGAGAATACAGGTAGCGGATGGCCTCGTACCCGACTGCCGCGTTGTCCATGCCCACCGCCACCGAGCCGGGCTGCGGCGAGGAGCCGCGAATAATATAGGGCAGACCCGTCCGGGCCAGGATTTCGGGGCGCGGGTCGTCCACAAACATATCCGTGATAATCAGCCCGTCGCAGGTGCGCGACAGGGCAAGCTGCTCCATGGCGGCAATCGGCTCGATGTCCATCCCGCCGCACTGCGCCAGCATCAGGTGAATGCCGTATTCGCTGAGGGTGTAGGTCAGGCTGCCAATCATTTCATGATAATGCGGGGACAGCTCATCGGGAACCTCATGGTCTTCCAGAAACGGCGAGGCTTTGGCCTGCTTGTCAATAACGATCATCAGCGCCGCCGTGTCCGTGCGCCCTCGCACGAGGCTTTGGGCAGCCCGATGCGGGCTGTAGTTCATCTCCCGTGCCGCCGTCAGAATGCGCTCGCGGGTGGCCGCGCCGACGCTTTTGCCTTCCCGCGTCCGGCCATTCAGCACCCGCGAAACTTCCGAGCGGGATACCCCGACACGGGCCGCAATATCTTCCAGGCGTGCCCTGGGAGCGATGTAACCCGCCCTGAAATCTGCCGTATGATCTGCCATACAGAAAATATACCAGATTTTAGGCATTTGTGAGTTTTGCTTGACAAACTCTGTTTGGGGTGCTATACTCAGCTTAATCACAGTCCCCCACACGGTTGGGGAAAAGGTAACACTATGAAAAATCAAACTGTCAACCGCCGCAAAGGCTTTACGCTCATCGAGCTGCTTGTCGTTATCGCTATTATCGCCATCCTGGCAGCTATTTTGTTCCCGGTCTTCCAGAAGGTCCGCGAGAACGCCCGCCGCGCTTCCTGCCAGTCCAATGAAAAACAAATCGGCCTGGCGATTATCCAGTACACCCAGGATTATGACGAGCATTACCCCATCACTTCCGGGGCGAACTATAATTGCAGCGGCTGGGCCGCCGCTGGCGTCTACACTTACGTCAAAAGCAAGGATGTGTTCCACTGCCCGGATGACCCTACGGCAGTCAACGCCGACACGGGCGTGCCAATTTCCTACGCCATGAACTTCAGCTTGATTTACAGTGGCGTTTCCCTGGCGCGTCAGGCCGCCCCCGCTTCCACCGTTCTGGTCTGCGAAGTGCAGGGCCAGAACTTCAAGCCTGAAAACGGCTTCCAGGGCGACATCTCGCCGACCGCAACGATGGACCCCGGCTTTTGGGGCGGCAAGCTCCCCGCCGGGACAGGACAATACGCCACCGGCAGCTCCCCTGGCAAGCCGCTGACAACCATCTCGCAGGGCGCAGTCCACACCGAAGGCTCCAATTTTCTAGCCTGCGACGGCCATGTGAAGTGGCTGCGGCCCAGCCAGATTTCCGGCGGCAGCGACAACACCGATGCCAACGGCACAGCGTCCCAGGGCAGCAGCAGCAACGACACGGGAAAAGCGGCAGGAACGGCCTGCCTGGACAATCTGCAAGCGGACTTCGGTGCGGCCAACTGCCCCCACCCAAACACGGCGGCGCTGACGTTCAGCAGCATTTAGTCACACCCGGCAGCATTTCGTCACAGCATTTCGTCACACGCTAAAAATGAACAAAAACAAACCTGTCTGCCGCCCGCCTTTCGGTCCGCTGCCTCGTCCTCGCCGGTTCCCGCCGACGCTGGCCGGGGCCGGGCTGATCTGCCTGGCGTCGGCCACACTGTCTCCCGGCTGTGCAGCGCCCCCGGCGAAAGTCTCCGTGGCCCTGCCCGCCGCCAAACCGGTGTTTCTGGATGCCCCCAATCAAATCACGCTGGGCATGGAGCAGCCGGTTTCGGCGGCTTCTCTCAGCGACCAGCTTTCGGTGCAGGAAGGTACGCAGACAATTCCTGTTCTGCGCGTAGACGCTGTGGCCGCCCCGGAGAGAGCAGACGAAGTAGTATTAGCGGGCACGTTTCAGTCCGTGCTGGGCGGCTCGGATTGGGACACCGACGACAGCCGGACCCGCATGGTTCAGGTCAGTCCCGGCGTGTATGAACTGCAAACGCGCCTGCCCAAAGGCCACTACCGGTACAAAATCACACGCGGCGGCAGCTTCGCCGAAAACTACGGCACTGGGTTTCAGCCCGGCGGCACGGATATTCCTCTCGTCGTGCCCGCCGATGGCCCTGTGCTGTTCCGGGTGGACTTTGCCCGGCACACTGTCCAAACCTCGCTGGATACGCCGGGCCTGACGCCTTCCGCCGCCGCCGCGCCGCCGCCTGCTGTTTCCCGGACGCTGCGGCTGACGCTGGGACGCTCCCTGGGGCCTGACGACATCACGCGCCCGCTGTCCCTGCACATGGCGGATGGCACGACGCGCCCTATCTATGCCCGCGACGTGCTTTCTGGGGCCGAATACTTTTACGGCGGCACTGACCTCGGCGCAGGCTATTCCCGTGCTGGAACCACGTTTAAAGTGTGGAGTCCGGTGTCTTCCCGCGCCGAGCTGCTGCTTTACCCCAGCGCCGCTTCCGCCGCGCCGCGCTCGGTTCCGATGCACCCCCTCAACAGCGGTGTTTGGTCGGTGCAGGTCCCTGGCGACCTGAACGGCGTGTATTATCAATACCGGCTGACTTCTTACGGAGCGCAGCACACGACGCCAGACATTTATGGCCGTGCCGCCAGTGCCGACCTGCGCCGGTCGATGGTCGTGGACCTGTCCCGCACCAACCCCGCCGGTTGGGGAACGGTCCCCGCGCCTAAGCTGGCCGCGCCGACCGACGCCGTGGTGTACGAGGTGCATACACGCGATTTCACGATTGACCCTTCCAGCGGCGTGCCTGCCGCCCTGCGCGGCACCTATCTGGGGCTGGTAGCTCCTGGCACAGTCGTGCCGGGCACAAACCAGCCAACCGGCCTTGCGTATCTGCGTCAGCTTGGCATCACGCATCTTCACGTTCTGCCTTTCCAGAGCATTGCCCCCGACAACTCCAAAGGCTACAACTGGGGCTACGAGACCGACCTGTTTAATGTGCCGGAGCCGCGCTACGCCACCCATCCGGGCGATCCGGCTTCGGTCATCCGCGAAGTTAAAACAATGGTGATGGGCCTGCACCGCGCCCATCTTGGTCTGGTAATGGATGTTGTGTACAACCACGCTGTGCCGGTCAGCGGCGACGCTTCTCCATTCTGGGCCACTGTGCCGTATTATTACTTCCGCACGGCGGCCAACGGCGATCTGCTGGACGAGTCGGGGGTAGGCAACGCGCTTGATGACGATCACCCGATGGTTCGCAAGTTTGTCGCCGACAGCCTCACTTACTGGGCGACGCAATACCAAGTGGACGGCTTTCGGTTTGACCTGCTCGGAATGTTCTCCCCGGAAACGGTCAAACTGGTTTCCGAGACCCTGCACCGCACCCGCCCGGACCTTCTGCTCTACGGCGAACCCTGGACCGGCGGCGGTCCCCTGCGCTTCGGCAAAGGCGCCCAGCGCGGGCTGGGGGTGGCGGTCTTCAACGATAATTTCCGCAACCTAGTTCGGGGCGACCTCAACGGAACCAAGTCCGGTTTTGCCCTCGGCGGCGAGGCCGACCCTGCCGCGCTGGAAGCGGCCCTCAGCGGCTCGCCGGACTTCACGCGCTCGCCCACCGAATCCATGAACTATGTGTCTATCCACGATGACCGGACGCTTTGGGACAAAATCACGCGCACTTTGCCAAACAACGATGACCTGGATCGCCGGGCACTGAAGCTGGCGGGGGCGGTGACCCTGCTCAGTCAAGGCGTCCCGATTTTGGAAGGCGGGGCCGAGCTGGGGCGCACTAAACAGGGCGAAAGCAATTCCTACAACCTCGGCGACACCATCAACCATTTTGACTGGAAGCGTGGGATGGCCTTTGCCGACGTCTCCGACTACTACCGCCGCTTGATTGCCCTGCGCCGCGCCCATCCGGCGTTCCGCGCCGCAACCGCCGCCCGCGTTCAGCAGACATTGACATTTCTGCCTGCCGCCGGGCTGCCCGCGCAAACCACAGCCTTCACGCTGGACGGCACGCCCAGCGGGGACTCCTGGCACAAAATCTTGGTCGTTTTCCACGGAGGGACCGCTCCGGCCACATTGTCCCTGCCGCCGGGACGCTGGTACTCCGCTCTTAGCAAAGAGCAAAGCAAAGCAGTTTCCGTTCCCGCGCTGGTTTTAGAGCCGCTGTCGGCGACGGTGCTGTATCAGGACACGAACTACTGATGCGAGGAACTGCGAAGCTTCTTCCAGGCACTTTGGCAAACTTCGGTGTCCGTGCCTGGCTCACAATACCTGCTTTTGTGAGTTTTGCTTGACAAACTCTGTTTGGGGTGCTATACTCAGCTTAATCACAGTCCCCCACACGGTTGGGGAAAAGGTAACACTATGAAAAATCAAACTGTCAACCGCCGCAAAGGCTTTACGCTCATCGAGCTGCTTGTCGTTATCGCTATTATCGCCATCCTGGCAGCCATTTTGTTCCCGGTCTTCCAGAAGGTCCGCGAGAACGCCCGCCGCACCGCCTGCCTTTCCAACACCAAGCAGCTTGCTATTGGAGCTATCCAATATGAGCAAGACAGCGATGAAAAAACCCCTGGTGGGGTCGATGCAAATGGTTTAGGCTCAGGCTGGGCCGGACAGATTTACCCATACATCAAGAGTACTGGCGTTTTCAAGTGCCCAGATGACTCCACCAATTTGCCTGGAACCGTGGTTTCTTATGGCTTCAACCGGAACTGCGCTGTTTACACCGCGAACCCTACCCCGCCGGTTGGCCAGAGCTTGGCGTCCTTCACTTCTCCGGCTAAGACTGTGCTGCTGTTTGAGCTGACTGGCAGCGGCTACTATGACATCACTCATCCTGACAGCCCAAATGCCGCTGGTATCAATGGGGACGACCAGGGACGCGGCATGGGATATCCTGGTGGCTCAATCGCCGGATGCGGCCGGGGCGGCGACTATGATATGGTTGGCTACCATGTCGCTGATCCGGGCAAGTCCTCTGCTGGCGGTGCATCTGCCCAATATGCCACTGGCAAACTGCGGAACTCAGATACCAGTCAGCTCGCCATAGACAATTTTACACCTAACCCGCGTCATACCGATGGTGCGAACTATACGATGGCTGATGGGCATTCCAAATTTTTCCGCCCCAACGCCGTTTCGGGCGGCTATCCCAACGGAACCCCTGGCAACTGTGGCAGCGTTGGCGTCGCCTCCACTGTGGACTGCAGCGACAGCTCAATCGCGGCGACGTTTAATATTAACTAGGCTCTGCCTGCACAGTGCGCCCCCGCTTTTGTCGGCGTTGGGCGCACTGCTCTTTTAGTTTTTAAGTTTTACACCATGAAACAATCAATCAAAAACAGTGCGTTCTTGTTTTTGGGAGTGACTGCCATTCTGCTGGCAGGCTGCGGCAGCCACGACCAAAATAGCACGGGGTCGGCCAGCGGTGGAACCCCCCCCTGAAGTTGTGCAAAAAGCGAAACAGCAGGCGGAGGATATGAGGAACCATCCACCGCCACAGGGCTATGTTCCACCGGGGCATACGCCAGGACACTGACGTTCTTTTGCCCTAACATTCCGCCTCATGTAAATTGGGCGCAGATCAACCAAAACGCATTTGTGGCACACAAGGGCGAGTGCATTGCATTCGCCCTTGTGTGCCGTTATATAAAAACACACGCTTTATGAAAAATTGGAACTATAGACTTTCTCGTCCAGCACTTTCCGCCTTTCTAGGCAGTGCCGCCCTGCTTGCCCTCGCGGGCTGCGGCAAAACCGCCCCGACCGCCACAATCGCCGCCGCAGCACCCATCGCGCAGGTCGCCCCGACCGCCGCCGCTTCTGGATCAGTCCCGCTGTGGCCCGCGTCCTCGGTCATCTACACTCTGTACCCGGAGATTTTCTCGCCGCAGGGCAACTTTGCTGGCGTCACCGCGCAGCTTTCCCGCTTGAAAGCCCTCGGCATTACCGATGTCTGGATCATGCCAGTTACGCCGGTCGGGCAGTCAATTCCTGGTCACGGCGCATTTAACAGCCCGTACTGCGTCCATGACTTTTATGGCATCAACCCCAAGTATGGAACCGAAGCTGACCTGCACACGCTAATTGACACCGCCCACAAAATGGGAATGCGTGTGCTTTTAGACGAAGTGCTGAACCACACGTCGTGGGACAACCCGCTGATTACCCAGCACCCGGAATACTACGTTCACAGCGACGGCAACCCGAAAAATCCAGCGTCCATTGTGCAGGCATTTAATTACAGCGATGTCGCGCAGCTTGACTACGCCAACGCCGCCCTGCGGGCCTACATGACCAAAATGCTGCAATCCTGGATCACGCAGTACAAAGTCGATGGCTTCCGCTTTGACAGCGCCAACAACCCCGATGGCGCAAACCGCAAAATCCCCGCCGACTTCTGGCAGCAGCTTGGCGTCAGCTTGCGCCAGACCAAGCCCGATGTCCTGCTGCTGGGCGAATGTCAAACGCCCGATCTGGCCCTGAAGCCGTTCGCGCTGGATTACGCCTGGCGGATGTACGATCCCGGCGGGCACGGGGCGCTCAAACGCGCCGCCGACGGCGGCGATGCGTCCGACGTGCAGACGGCCTGGGACAGCCAGGTGGCTGATTTCCCGGCAGGCATGAAGCATATGTCCGTGCAGGACGATTGGGATACCCCCCGCGATGTCAACTCGTTTGGCGGCAAGGCGGGCGCACAGGCCGTGGCCGCGTTCAACTTCACCAACACCGGCGTGCCGCTGGTCTACAACGGCATGGAAGTCGCCAACGCCGCCGAAGGCGTCAACCCCCACAAGCCGATTGTCTGGGCGGGCGGCGACCCGGCGTTTGGGGCGTTCTACAAAAGCCTGATTGCGCTGCGCCACAGCAGCCCGGCGTTCCAGACCGGCACCATGACCTGGCTGCCGAACTCGGCCCCGACCAAAGCCTTGACCTACACGCGGGTCGGCGGCGGAACCGAGTTCCTGATGACGATCAACCTGACGCCGACCCCGGCCTCTGGCAAGATCACTGTCGCGCTCGGCACAGGCTGGAAGGCTGTCCCGCTTGCCGGGGTTGTCACCGCCGTTCCGGCAGGGACGCCCCCGCAGTTCTCTCTGCCGCCGCGCTCCTTTGCGATTTATCGCCGCCCGGCCACCCAGGCCGCGCTGGCCGCCGAGGCCGCCTCGCTGGCGACGGCGAAAAAAGCGGTGCAGGCAACGCTTCCTGACAATGCCGCCAATCCGGCTTATGCTAAAGGCTACAATGCGGGCCAAAACGGCGGCACGGCCTTTACCCCGTTTACCATCAAAACCAGCGGCACAGCGGGGACATTTATTTACTCCGCAGCCGAGGGGGAAGGCAATGCCGGTGCGCCCACTCCCAGCACGATTGACACCAAAGACAAATCATTCGGCCTGTTTGCCCAGACCCCGGATGCCTCCATCACCATCACGCGGGGCTTTACAAAGCCGCTGACGCAGAAAGGGCAGACGTTCTCGCTGGACTTTGTGACCGGCCTCAACGATGCCGGAACGGCGGGCGTGGCGCTCTCCACAGCAGCCGGGCCGGTCGGCAGCTTTGTGCTGCACGGCGGCACGGGCTTTTTGTTCAACGAGGCCAAAACCGGCCAGAACTTTGCGCCCGGCGCTTTGCACCTCGTTTACACGCTGACTTCGCCGACGACCTACTCGCTCAAAGTGACCGGGGCCAGCACGTTCAGCGGCACGGGGACGTTCCAGGGGCCGATCACCGGCTTCCAAGTGCAGCAGACCAATTCCGGCTCCACCAAGCCCGACCACAACGCCTATTTCAATAGTCCGTCTGTGGGGCAGTAGGGGATTCGCGCAGCGAAAGGCATTCTTTAAGGCATTTTTTAACGAAAGGCATTCTTTGATGATCAACCAAGAAGCTTCCCCGGTCAGTCTGGAAGTGCCGGGGGAAACCGAGCAGCGCCCGCTGGGGCTGGGCGCTCTGGTGGATATGAACTTCGGCTATATCGGCATCCAGTTCGGCTGGGGGCTGCAAATGGCGAACATGGCGGCCATTTACTTGAAGCTGGGCGCTCATACCGACACCATTCCGCTGCTGGGTCTGGCCGGGCCGGTGACGGGCCTGCTGGTGCAGCCGATCATCGGGGCCATGAGCGACCGGACGTGGAGCGCCCGGTTTGGCCGCCGCCGTCCGTACTTTCTGGCGGGGGCGATTTTCGCGTCACTGGCGCTGTTTTTGATGCCATCATCGCCCTACCTGTGGGTCGCAGCGGCGCTGCTGTGGATGCTGGATGCCAGTGTCAACGTCAGCATGGAGCCGTTCCGGGCCTTTGTCACGGACAAGCTGCCGCCGAGCCAGCGGGCGACGGGCTTTCTGGTCCAAAGCTGCTTTATCGGGCTGGGGTCCACGCTGTCTACCCTGATGCCGTACCTGCTGCATTACTTGGGAGTGACAGGGCGGGCGGCGAACGGCATTCCACTGTCGGTCGTGTATTCGTTTGAGATTGGCGCGGCGGTGTTCCTCGGCGCGGTGCTGTGGACGGTGCTGCGAACCAGGGAAGACCCGCCCCGCGACATGGCGGCGTTTGAGCGGCAGCGGCGGGAAACGCAGGGGATACTGGCGGGCGCACGGGAGATATTCGGAGCCATCCGCACCATGCCGCTGACCATGCGGCTGCTGTTCCCGGTGCAGTTTATGACGTGGTTCGGCCTGTCCTGCTTTTGGGGGCTGTTCACCCCGGCGATTGCTCACAACGTCTTTGGCACGGACAACGCGAAATCGCTGCAATTCGACCGGGCGATTGAGTGGGCGGGCGTCTGCATGGGGGCAAACGCCGTGACTTGTTTTGTGGCGTCTCCGCTGCTGGCAGGTCTGGTGGGGCGTCTGGGGCGGACCCGGCTTCATGCGCTGTCGCTCGGCCTGGGGGGGCTGTGCCTGCTGTGCATTCCCTTTATTCACGGCCTTGCCAGCCAGTACTGGCTGCTGCTGCCGCTGGCGCTGTTTGGGGTCGCGTGGGCCTCTGTTCTCGCCATGCCGTATGCGATTTTGTCGGTGGCGCTGCCGTCGGAGCGGGTGGGGGTCTATATGGGCCTGTTCAACCTGTTTATCGTCATTCCGCAGCTTGTCTACGGTTTGTGTATGCCGCCGGTCATCAAATATGCATTCCACGATCAAGCATCGCCGACGCTGATTGTCGGCGCTGTCTTCTTTCTGATCGCTGCCGCACTGGCGATGCGCGTCCGCGAAGTGCCGCCGGTGAGCGGTGATGTGCCGGTGGTGTAAGAGTTGAAACAGAATATGTAGGGGCGCGATAAATCGCGCCCCTACATTATGGGGTACACTGCTGTCATGGCACAATCTACTTTGTTTGACGCGCTTGATACGCCTGCCGCCTTCCCCCCGCCGCCGTTGCCGCCGTCCTGGCTTGACGCGCTGGAGGGCGAGTTCGACAAGCCGTACTGGGCGAAATTGCAGCAGTTTGTGGAAGGCGAGCGGGCGGCACACACAGTCTATCCGCCCGCTGAGGATGTCTACTCAGCGTTCTCGCTGGCCCCCTACGACGGCATCCGGGTGTTCTTGCTGGGGCAGGACCCGTACCACGGGCCGGGGCAGGCGCATGGGCTGTGCTTTTCGGTGCGTCCCGGCAACGTCGTCCCGCCGTCCCTGGTCAATATGTATAAAGAGCTGAAAAGCGACCTGGACTGCCGCACTCCGAACAACGGCTATTTGGTCCCGTGGGCGGCGCAGGGCGTGCTGATGCTGAATGCGGTGCTGACGGTTCGTGCCCACGAAGCGAACTCGCACAAAGGCAAGGGGTGGGAAACGTTTACCGACAGCGTTCTGCGCCATGTTTCCGCCCGCCCGGAGCCGGTCGTGTTCGTGCTGTGGGGGGGCTACGCGCAGAAGAAGCTGCCCCTGATTGACACGTCCCGCCACGTTGTGATCCAGTCCGCGCACCCGTCGCCGCTGTCCGCCCGGAACGGCTTTTTCGGGAGCCGTCCGTTTTCCCAGATCAACGCGGCCCTGAAAGACAGGGGCCACGCCGAGATTGACTGGCAGCTCCCGGATGTTTAAGCAGAGCAGTGCGTCAAAACAACTTGACAAACGGCCCCGTGTGTGATACGCTTAGGGAACAACGTCTGCCCCAGCCCAAACTTGGCGGGGAGCCTGACCTGAAAAATCCCCCAGCGAGAACCAAAGGAGCAGCCTGTGTACTGCACCGATTGTGGCACGGCCAATACCGTGGACAGCAAATACTGCAAAGAATGCGGTGAAAAAATTAATGACGGCTACCGAACGATGATGCTGTCGGTCACGGACCTGCCCCCCGGCATCACCGAGGAAGCCACCGACGCTCTGACTCGTCTGCTGGATATGGCCTTTTGGCACAACGAGGCGGGCAATGTTGCCGCCGCCATTACCGCCAGCGAGGCCGCGCTGGCGCTGAACCCGAACAGCACCACCGCCCATTCGCTGCTGGGCACGCTGTACGAAAAGCAGCGCGATGATGCGCGTGCGATTGAGCATTTCGAGGCGGTCCTGGCTCTGAACCCGGACAGCGCCGCCGACCGGACCAAGCTGGAACAGCTCCGGCGCGGGGTTCATGTGAAGGCTGTCGCGCCGCCGCTGGCGCATCAGTGGGTTCCGCCCGCGCTCCGCACTGTGGCTCCCCGGCTGCAAAAAGTGTGGACTGCACGCGCCGACCGTCCCGTCAGCGCCGCGTCCATGACGGCTTCGGTGCAGCGTCAGCCGCTGGTCGCAGCGGGCGTGGCGACGGCGGTGATTTTGATTGGCGGCCTCCTGGTCGTCCGCCCGTGGGCACACGCCGACGCTCCGGCACCTGCCCGCACAATGGTCGCTTCCGCGCCGCCTGCGGTGTCCCTCGGGCAGTCTGCGTTTGCCGCGCCGCCGCCCAGCACTCTGCCCGCGCCGGTGATTATGCGCCCTCCCGTCAGCCCAATGACTTCTGCTCGCCCGGTGGCTGCGCCGGTGACCCTGGCGGACCCCTATGCGGGGGGTCCCGCCTCGCGTGTGGCTTCTGCCGCCCCGAATTATGCCCTGCCGCCCGTTCCGGCGCGTTCCCCGAAGCGCAAAGCGGAGACGCTGCCGCGCCTGAGCTTGGCCGCACTGCCCCCGATTGGCTCGGCCTCAAACGGCTCGCAAGGGCTGGCCCCCGCGCCGGTGACGATTCCGGCAGGTCTTTTGCCCGCGCCGACCGCCACAGTCGCAGCGGCTCCCGTGCCGCAGCATACGGTGGTGGTCAGCGGCCTCGGAGGCGGAATGCCGCCCCAGGGGGCGGGGTTATCCGTGCCGTCCTCGCACATCCGTATCTCAGTGCGCTCCGCGCCGGACACGGTCAGCGCCCCGGCTGTGTCTGAGGCTTCGGCCAATATCGGCGGCGGCGGGGGCGAGCGGGCAAGCAGCTACCAGCAGCGGGCGCTGTCTTTGCAGCAGTCCGCCGACTACAAGGGAGCGCGGCAGGCGTATGGCCGTGCCATTCGGGCCTATCAGGCACAGATTGCTGCCGGGCAGGATGTGGAAGCGGCGCAGCGCGGGCTGACGGCCTGCCAGACAGGACTTGAGATTTGTCAGCAAAGTCAGTAGCCGCGTGTCTGGGTTTTGCCGCGCTGGCCTTGCTGGCGCGGCCCACGCACGCCAAAGCGCCCCTGCCAACGGTGCTGCTGTATCCAGCGTCGCCCGCCGATGTGGCGGCGACGGTGGACCTGCGGACACGCCTGCGCCTCGACGGTCAGGTGCAGGTGCTGACCTATGACCCGGAGTCCGCCGCCGTGCGCCGGGTGTCGGAGGAAAGCGCACACCCGGAATGGGTGACTGGGCCGCTCACAAATGAGGGAGCGCGGTATTCGCTGGCCCGCGCCCTGGGCGCGGCGTTTTATATTGTGGTCGGCCCCGGTCGTCAGCCCGACAGCACGCATCTGGAGCTGGTGGATACGACCCCCGCCGCGCTGGCTTTTGACTGGTACGGGACCAACCGGCAGTATGGAGCGCGGGCTTTGGAGTCGCAGATTCAGGCCGCGCTGGCGCATCCAGCGGCGGAGGCGATAGAAAGCATTGCCGCCGCTCCGGTCACGCCGACGCCCCTTCCGGTGGCCCCGCCCGTTCAGACCGCCACGGCCCCACTGCCTGCTGCGACGCCGCCTGTTATGACACCGTCTGTTCCTGCCGTGACTGTGCCCCCGGCGCAGACCGCGACGGTTCCGCCTCCGGTGGTGACTGCGCCTTCCGTCAGTGCGCCTCCTGTGGCTGTCGTCCCGCCGGTGCAAATCGCTGCCGTCCCCGCGCCGGTGCCGGACGTCGTGCCGGAAGCGCCCCCGGTGCCTGCCGCGCCTCTGGCTCTGCTGGCGACGGGGCGGCCTGAGACGGCGGCCCCGGCCCCGCTTCCCAAAACTATTATCACGCCGGAGCGTGTTGTGGCACGGGCGATCCCCCTCCCCGTGCCCTTGCCGAAGCCGACGGCGGTTCCCACGGCCCCCGCACCGGTGGCTGTCGCCACCCTGCCGGCACTGCCGCTGACGCTGCCGGAACAGGTCGTGCCCCGGCCTGTGTCTGCCGCGCCGCCGACACAGATAGCCCGCGTCTTCCCGCCCTCCCTGCCAACCCCGCAGATCACCCCGGCGATTGAGCCGCCCGCCGGGCCGGTCCCGGACGAGGCCGTGCCGATTGCCACCCTGCCGATTGCCGCCGCGCCGGTCCCCCTTCTGAAAGTGCCTGCGGCCAAAGCGCCGGACCTTGCTCCCATTCTGCCGCTGCTGGCACAGGGCGATGCCGCGATGGACGGCGGCGATTTGGTGAGCGCGATTTCGTTCTACCGGCAGGCCATCAACGGCGTGCCGCTCAGCGTCGTGCCCCGGCTGAAGCTCGCGCAGGCGTATCAAAAGAGCGGCCTGAACGACAAAGCCCTGGATGAAGCCAAACGCGCCGTGGAAATCTCCCCCGAGGACGATTCCCTGCAAAAGTTCCTGGCGCAGATGGATCAGGACAGTGGCAACTCCGACGGCTCTCTGGCCCGCGCCCGCGCCCTCGTGGACCGTGACCCGGCCAATGCCGGGGCGCACAGTGACCTCGCTGAAGCCCTCTGGAACAGCGGCGACCTGCGCGGGGCCGAAACCGAGTACCAGACCGCCAAAAAGCTGTCGCCTGCCACGGACCACCTGGCAGACGCCCATCTGGCCCAGCTTTATGCCGCACAGGGCCGCTACGATGACAGCCTTGCTGCCCTCAAAGCGGCAGGCGGGGCAGGGTATCCACTGGCCTTGAAGATCGTCCGCAGCCGATCTGAAACCCTGAGCAGCGCAATCGATGCCTCCCGCAGTGCTTTTGCCAAAGGCCGCATCACCCGCGAGCAGTTTTATGACACGGCCAAAAAGACCAGTGCCGACGCGCAGGCGCTGGCCGATTTCGTGTCGCAGCTCAAACCCCTGCCTGCCTACAAACTCTCGCACCTGCACCGCGTCCTGTCTGCCAATCTGCTGGCGCAGGAAGCCGCCACGCTGGTCAGCATGATTGAAACTGGCAGCGAGGCCACGGCGGCTACCGTGTCCGACTTAGACAAATCCGCGATGACCGAGATGCTGACCGCTCGGGCCGCCGAGGAAAAGCTGGGCCTGTGGGCACGCCCCGTGCAGGATGGAAAGCGGTAGCCCCTATGCGTTTCTGGAGCCGCGCCTCTGCCACGGAAACGGGCCGCGCCCCGCTGCCCGAAGTCGGCGAAACCGTCCGGCTTCATGCCGCCGATGAGTCGCAGGTGGGCGTTTACCATGCCCGCGTTCGCGCCCTCGGGCCGCGCCGCATTCTGCTGGAAAGTTTAGAGACCGCGCCGTTCCCCGACGATGAAACGGCTCTGCCGCCGCGCACCGCGCTGACGCTGTCGTTTCTGCGCGACGATGCCCTGTATCAGTGCGAGCTGCGCGTGATCGGCCCGCCGGGGCGCACAGGGACTTTGGCTGTCTCCCGCCCGCGTGTGGTGACTCGGGTGCAGCGGCGTCAGTTTTATCGCCTGCCCCTGCAATCGCCGACCACCTTCCGCGTGCGCGGCGAAGAAAGCTTTACCGGACCGGTCCCAGCCCGTTTGGTCAACGTTTCCGGCGGCGGCGCTCTGCTGTCGGCCTCCAAGCCCGTCCCGAGCGGCCTGCGCGTCCGGGTCCGCGTCCCGACCGGCACGGATGGGGAGATGATTGACGTCGATGCCGAGTCTCTGGGCTGCCACGTCGCTTCGCAGGGGCTGTCCCGCGTGTATCTTATCCGCCTGCGCTTCTTTGGCCCGCCCCTGCTGTCCGACGAAGAGCGCGACGACATCGTGGCCTACATCTTCGAGCAGCAGCGCATGCTTCTCAAAACCCGCAAGCTGCTTCGCTGACCCGATTGAAGTGAAAGTCCATCCGGCTGGCAGTCGCTACCGGCACAATCCGCTGGCGATAAGTTCAAGACGCCGTGCGCTGTGCCGCTGACAGCCTGGGCAGCGTGGTGGGGGAAGTGGACACTTCGGGCAGCCTGACGTCCTCGCCCAAGTACGACGTGTACGGGGCGGTGCGGGCTAACTCTGGCACGGCTTCCACACGGCAGGGGTTCGTCGGCGGGCTGGGGCACGTCTCGGATGCGGAGACGGGGCTGGTCTATATGCGGGCCAGGTATTATGATCCTAGCAACGGGCGGTTTGTGAGCGAGGATTCAGGTCGGCAGGGAAGCAATTGGCTTGTCTACTGTGGAAATAATCCCGTCAACTCGGTAGACCTAAACGGCCATTACTGGGAAAGCTGGATGGAGGCAGCCGCTAAACTTATATGGAATTTTTATGCAAACGCGAACGGTATCAATCTTGGCTTCGATCCCACCGATAATTTCTCTGAGAACCTCAAAACCGTCGTCAATTTGATTGATGGAACGACTAAAAAGGCTGATACCGATATAGTAACCGGCATTCTTAAAGCCAATGATCCGGCAAATGTAGTTGACGACTCTGAGGTATTAGCTACTGATGGTAGTAACCAGGCAAGAGTTGGCCTCGTGGAAAAAGCGACTGGTGCCGTAACGAAGGAGCAGATACAGATTATTGAAGCTTGGGTAGACTTCGTCGACTAAAAAGTCATATGCCTTTGTATAATAGAGGCAATCTAACCCTTTTCATGGTTCACTATCTGTTTAACGGGTTCTGCGTCTACAGCAGGTATGGCAAGAACAAATGAATAATTCAGCCAATGAGCATTTTTTTAAGGCAGAAAAAAACCTTAATAACGGACAAATTGATGCAAGTATAAAAGAATTTCAAGCAGCCATAACAATCAAGCCTGAATACTCTGAAGCTCATCACAATCTAGGAGTTTTGTTAGAGCGGAAAGGACAAATCGCTAATGCCATATCTGAGTATGAGAAAGCAATCCAATATGATCCCGGTCTTATCCAACCACGGATCAACCTTGGTGCTTTATTAGCGAGAACAGGAAATGCACAACGAGCGATTTTACTCAACCAAGAATCGACGCAGGTTTTCCCAAGTAGTCCAATTTTGCACTACAACCTCGGTAATTCCCTTGACAGTCAAGGGCGGTTACATGAGGCGATAGCAGAATTTAGGATTGCCGTCGCATTGGATACTGGGCTAGTACAAGCGTTCAGTAACCTCGGACGCTGTTTGTATCGCGTTGAAAACTGGAGCGAAGCAGTTGAAGCTTATAAGGAAGCACTCAATCTGGACCCAAGTAAAATTGTTGCCCGCTTCGGCCTGGGATGTGCATATGCTAAGATGGGGAAAACGAGCGATGCCATTGTTGAGTTAAAGATTGCTGTGCGTACTGATCCAAGTGATGTTGATTCTGCCATAGAATTAAGTCATTGTTTTCTTCTTCAGTCGATAGAGGAGAGGAGCATCGCTAGTGTTGAATTGGCTCAGTCAACATTAAGAAAATTGTTGTCAGTACATCCGCTTAATGTCAGAATCTACAAAGGACTATTAGAAGCATCAAAGATAAAGAGCAAATTGGTACGCTAGGTTGCGCCTGCGGTGACTTCGGATGCCGACGGCAACACCTTGACGGACACCAGCGGTAGGAGCCTGACCTGGGACAGCCAGAACCGGATGGTGAGCTGCACAAAGGCGGGCGTCATCAGCACCTACACCTACGGCGCGGACGGCCTGCGCCGCTCCTCCACGGTCAATGGCGTCACCACCTACTACGTCTACGACGGCCAGACCATGATCCGCGAGGTGAAGCGCAACCCGCAGAACGCGCTGGTTCCCGTGGTCACCTACCTGCAAGGCCCGCAGGGAGGCGAGTGCCGCATTGACGACACGCAGCAAACCGAGGGCTACTACCGCTTTGACGCCAACAACCAGCCACTCCAGGACGCCCAGGGCCAGCCGCTGATCTTCCGGCGGGGCGTGACGAAGTGGTACGTCTACGACGGCCTGGGCAGCGTGGTGGGAGAAGTGGACGCTTCGGGCAGCCTCACGTCCTCGCCCAAGTACGATGTGTATGGGGCCACCAGAGGCAATGTGGGCACGGCGTCCAGTCGGCAGGGGTTTGTAGGGGGGCTGGGGCACGTCTCGGACACGGAGACGGGGCTGGTCTACATGCGGGCCAGGTATTATGATCCCAGCAATGGCAGGTTTGTTAGCCAGGACCCCGCGACGAATGGAGCGAACTGGTTTATATACTGTAGCGATGAACCCGTTAGTCATGCCGATCCTACAGGTAGAGATGGTGAACTCATGGGCACCATAATGAGCAGTGATATATCTGCTACTCTTGATGGAATTGGCTCAGATTTTGCCGTGGATTTGGAAGGGGCTGTGCGTGGGGGTGCTCAGGACGGTTCGTCAGGAGCACTTAGAGGCGATGCTCAGTATTGGGTCCAGCAATTAGAACAAAAGGTAGGAATTGAATCTAGAGATGACAGCTGGGGATATTACACGAAATCTATCGCAGATGGCAGTGGAAATTCTCTAAAAGCGTGGGTGCATTATAATGAAGAGCTTCAAATCTATGATATGTACCTAAATGCTGATGCGGGAGAAGCTTTTGCAGGCCATGCCACTCCTAGTGCCGCAGAAATGCTTTTTTGAGTGTTCATCAATGAATATACCAAAACAACTAACACAATTATCAGCCCACAGTATAATGCCAGCATTCAGCCCCGATGGGCAATGCGTCGCATTTACATCGGGACGAGGCAAGAAAGGACAAAAAACTGAGGTCTGTCTTATCGACCCTTCTGGCGATAATATGCGAAAACTGCCAAGTTTTGGAGATGAGGCTTCCAGCCCAATATTTAATAATAAAGGTAGCCTCATTGCCTATTGTTCTGATCTGGCTGGTCAAAGAACAACTTTGGAACCTATCATCAGTATTGTTGATTTAGCTGGCAGATTGATCAAACAAAGCACACATACCGGAGTTGATTATGTGTTTAGTCCAACGGGGCAATCTTTTGTGTATAGCACAGGTACGGAGATTTATAGTGAGGCTCTTCGAGAGAACAAATCTGTTCGTTTGACACACACATATGATTTTATACAACGACCTGCGGGCGTAGTGCCACGCAACCGAAAACCTGTAATCCATCCTCTAGAAAACTACATTGCGTTTACTTCATCCCGTGACCGCCTTGGACGAGCTGAAATATACATAATGAAAATGGATGGGACTGAGCAAACACGCCTTACTTTTACTAGGAATGGAGCCATAAACCCTCTTTTCAGCCCTGATGGTGAAGAAATCTATTTTCTCTCACCTACTTATGCCGACCCCTCTCTATCTAATATCTTCAAAGTTAATTGTGATGGAACAGAGGTAATAGCTATACCTAACAGCCAAAATGTTTGCCAAGATGTCTCGTTAAGTCCTGATGGAAAATGGCTGCTTTACACTTCTTACTTAAGTGAAGAGCGAAAAGTAACTAGCCTTGGCATTTCTATGATGAACGTTCATACAAATATAGTTTATAAGCTTGTGAATGATAGTTATTACAACCGCTATCCCTGCTTTAGTCCAGATATTAAAAATGTAGTCTACTCTTCATTAAGAGATGGTATAACTGAACTTTACAAAATTGATGTTCAGTCTATAACCGCTTAGATAGATTTCATTTTCCTGAAAATAAGACCACTATAGTCTGCAAAGATAGCGAACGCGGACGGGAGCGGCCAGACGGACGGCAATGCTGTTGTCACTTCCCGGACGGAGACCTACGCCTACGATACTTTGAGCCGTCTGACGGCGGTGGATTATGGCGATGGCGAGAAGCAGGGCAATCCAACAAACCCTGTCGCCAGCCCCGGCTATACGTTCGACGCGATGGGCAACCGGCTCACGAAGTCCGACAGCCTCACGTCCGGGGGCACGACCACGACCACCACAACGGCCTCCACCTTTGACGCCGCCAACCGCCTGACCTCCACAGCCACCAACGGCGCAAGTGCGTCTGCCGTGACCTCGGACGCCGACGGCAACACTTTGACGGACACCGGCGGCAGAACGATGACGTGGGACAGCCAGAACCGGATGGCCTCCTGCACGAAGGCGGGCGTGACCAGCACCTACACCTACGGCGCGGATGGCCTGCGCCGCTCCTCCACGGTGGGTGGCGTCACGACCTACTACGTCTACGACGGCCAGACCATGATCCGCGAGATGAAGCGAAACACGCAGACGGGCGCACTGTTCAACACGGCCACGTACCTGCAAGGGCCACGCGGGAGCGAGTACCGGCGCGACGATACGCAGGTGGAGCTGGACAGCCAGGGGCGGCAGGTGAGCGTGTGCCGGTGGTACGTCTACGACGGCCTGGGCAGCGTGGTGGGGGAAGTGGACCCGGCGGGCAGCCTGACGTCCTCGCCCAAGTACGACGTGTACGGAGCGGTGCGGGCCAACTCTGGCACGGCTTCCAGTCGGCAGGGGTTCGTGGGGGGGCTGGGGCACGTCTCGGACACGGAGACAGGGCTGGTCTACATGCGAGCTAGGTATTATGATCCCAGCAATGGGCGGTTTGCGAGCGAGGACCCAAGCAAGAACGGATACAACTGGTTTGTTTACTGTGATAACAGCCCTAATAACCGAGTAGATCAAACAGGAAAAGCCTCTTCCTTGGAGAATGATTGGCATAAATTTGTAGATGCCATGACTGTACTAGGGACAGGTTTAGCCATCTGGATGTTTGCTTTTGCAGTTGGAAGCGGTGCGCTTGGAACGGTTCTGATGATGGCCGGTGTTGCCATAACAGCAATCGGCTGTATCGCTTTAGCTATCTGCCTCATCAATGTATGCATTGACTGTGCAGAAGCAATAGGCGACTGGATTGATGATGGAGGGAAAGATGCACCCGGCGATGGAGATGCAGATGCTGACGCGGATTATCCATACTGATGTTATGGACTGCATCCCAAAAGTGAGACAAAGACCCATGGTGACAACGTTAGTGAGTACGATAACCTCGCCGATGCTAAAGTGCAGATTGGCCTCGGCTACCTGCCGACCGCCGAGCATAAAATAACAGTTCAAGAAGACCAAGAACCAGACCATCATACCTTCAACATTTGTTCCATCCGAAGGAGTCAATCCATATACTGCCTATATCAGCCCAGTATTGAAGGTGACTTAACATGAAGAAACCAGCCTCAAAGCATACTATAATAGCTAAAACTGATGTGTGGCCACCCCCAATCTATGACCAAAGTATTTTGTTACGCCTGGAACGCGGGTCAGCTTGGCCCCATATCTTCGTGTTAACATGCGTATTTACAGTGGGGTTTTTCATTCATAGAGTTCTGACTAAGCATTACGTCAGCCTGATACAGCTCCCCTTAAATCAGTGGTCATCGCTGATGCCGATGCATGAGTTGATAACTTGCCTGATTTGCTTTCCCATTATTGGGTTTATTTCCGCATTGATTATCCGGTCTTACGCATTCGCGGTGCTTCGAATATTATTGAAGATGATCAGCTTATCTCAAGGCAAATATAATGCACATAAACAACAGGAAAAATGATATAGAAATAATCCGCCTGCGCTGCTAACCGCCTGCTGTCCACCACCAGAACTGCGGCCGCACCAGCACGTGGAACAGCCAGAACCGCATGACGAGCTGCACAAAGGGCGGCAGTGTCAGCGCCTACACCTATGGCGCAGATGGCCTGCGACGAACTAGCATGGTCACGCCCACGGGCGGCAGTGCCGTCACGACCAAGAACGTCTACGACAACACAGGAGCATGACCTGGGACAGCCAGAACTGTATGGCAGCTTATCTAGGCCGTGTTCGTCAAAGGCCCCTTTGTGGAACAATTCCCACGCCCCCGCCAAAATGCCCCAATCCGGCCTGTTTTCTGCCCCAAAACCCATCCCGAAAACTATGTTCCTTTTCTTGCCCACGCAAGTGAGTTGTGGTACAATAGGGCATGAACACCTGTCATAACGGTAATACCAGTCACAACGACAATCTCAGTCACAACATTGGCTACGCCCGCATCTCCACCCAGGACCAGACCCTTGCTCTCCAGCAGGACGCGCTCGCCAAAGTCCCCTGCGACCGCATTTTCACTGACACCGCCTCCGGGGCCAAAACTGACCGCGCCGGGCTGACGGAGGCTCTGAGTCATCTGCGAAAAGGGGACACGCTTGTGGTCTGGAAGTTGGACCGTCTGGGCCGCAGCCTCAAGCAGCTCATCGAGGTGGCGCTGGACCTGGAAAAGCGCGGGATTGGGCTGCGGAGCCTTCAAGAGCAGATCGACACCACGACGCCGGGCGGCAAGCTGGTTTTTCATGTGTTCGGGGCGCTGGCGGAGTTTGAGCGGGACCTCGTGCGGGAGCGGACGCAGGCCGGGCTGTCTGCGGCACGGGCACGCGGACGGGTGGGAGGCCGCCGTCCGGTGCTGACGGGCAAAAAAGCGGAGACGGCGCTGGCTATGTACCGGAGCCGGGCATTGCCGGTGGCCGAGATTTGCAAGACGCTGGGCGTTAGCCGTACCTCACTCTACCGGCTCGTTGGCGCACAAAAGGGTGAGTAAACATAGGAGGGCAAAAAAAAGCCCGCTGCCGGGTCGCGTGAGCGGTTCGGCGGCGGGCATCCGCCACAGGGGGCGGATCATGAAAAGGAGGACATGCGCGTCTTTATTTACGCGGGCGGTCTGCGAAAAGTTCCAGGGTTTGGATACGGGGATTTTGTAACCCGGCGTTAATGCCTTTGCGTGCCTGTCCGTTGACTTGCTTTTTGCTGGCGGCTACAATACAGGCATGGATTCTTCTGCGACGCCAACTGCTGCCTCCGGCAAGGCGTCGGGTGCGGGCCGGATGCCCCTCACTGTCTTTCTGCTTCTGGTCGGCATCAATCTTCTCTGGGCCGGGTCGTCGCTCGCTGCCAAAATCGCGCTCCAAACCATTCCCCCGATGACGCTGGCCTTTACGCGGTTTGCCCTGGCCGCTCTGATGATGTACGGGGTGGCCCGCGTGCGCGGGGTGGACCTGCGGGTGGCCCGCCGTGACTGGGGAATGTTCTGGGCGATGGGCATTCTGGGGCTGGCGCTGACCTACCTGCTGGCCTATCAGGGTATTCAGCGGACGACGGCTTCAGACTCGGCGCTGATCCATGCCACTGAGCCGGTCTTTCTGAGCGTCTTAGCCTACTTCTTTCTGCGCGAGCGGATGTTTGCCGTCAAAGTGCTGGGAATAATCGCGGGGCTGCTCGGAACCTATCTGATCGTGGCGAACGGCTGGCGGCTGCCTGCGCTGTCCGGGGCGGTGGCCGGGGATTTGCTGATTACGCTGGGGCTGACCTTTGAAGCAGGATCAAGCATCGTCGGCAAGAACCTCGTCAGCCGCTACCCGCCTGCGTCGGTGATGACCTACCAGATGCTCAGCGGCGCGATTGCGCTGGCTCCGTTTGCGATGTGGGAGCTGGCCCAGCCCGGCCATGCGCCGCACCCGACGGCGGCGGCCCTGTGGAGCCTGCTGTACCTCGTGGTCCCCTGCACCGTCTTTGCCTACACCGTCTGGTTCACCATTTTAGAGACACGCGGGGCGGGCGAAATGTCCGTGTTTTTGTTCATTCAGCCTGTCTCCGGCGCACTCCTCGGCGCGTGGCTGCTGCATGAGCCGGTCACGGTCTGGACCATCGCGGGCGCGGTGCTGGTGCTGTCCGGCGTCGCGCTCATCAACCGCCGCCCGCCACTGCCGAAAGCCCCGCCGCCCAACTCCCCGGCGGCGTAGAGACCTGCCTAAAGGAAGGCCGCCGAGGGCAAAAAAGCCGCCGCTCCCCGAGGGGAGCGGCGGCTTCTTGTGACTGTGCCGGTGTGGTCCTTACAGGGCAACGCTGGCTTTCTTCTTCTTGACCGCGAAGGCCAGGCCGCCGAGCGCCAGCATCAGGCCGAGGCTGACGGTGGTGGAGGCTTCGGGCACGGGAGGGGTCACAACTCCCCCCATCTTCGTGCCAGAAATGATCAGATTGTCCAGGCGGTTGTTGCCCGTCGTTGCCGACGCGCCGTTGAAGACAATGCGGAAGGCGGCATTCGCATTGTTGTTCAGACCAGCGATGCCGCTTAGATCAAAGGTCTGAAGAGCGAACGCGCTGGGGGGGGTGTAAGCCGCACCGAAGTTCGTGAAGCTGGTGCCGTCCAGGCTATACTGGAACTGATCGCTGTTAAAGCCGGAACCGGTCCCCTGAGTTGCAAACGAGAAACTACCCGCCTGAAACCCAGTTAAGTTGGCCGTGGCCTGAAGATACGCGCCGTTGTTGACGTTGTTCGTTCCCCCTTGAAGGGCAAGCGCCTGTCCTGCACCATCTTTGCCATCCGCATTGAGCGCCGTGCCGCCGAAGCTGGTAATGTTAGTCTGAGCGAAACTCGACGACAGCCTGGAACCGGTCGTACTGGCTCCCTGGTTGACCCGGTCCACCGTAAATAGGTTGGTGGTGTTGGCCGGGCTGTTGCCCGCCACGCCGTCGTTGAAGTTGTAAACATAGATAGAGCTTTGCGCGTGTGCGCCAGTGGCTCCAAGTCCGGCGATCATGGCCGCGAGGCCCAGGGCTGCATAAAGTTTCATAATTCCGACTGTCTCCTGCTGTCTGTCAAAAAAGCACCAACCTCTTCGTCGCTGCATGGTTGCCAGAAACAGTGTAACATAGAATTACGGCGTTTCGTGTTAAGTTTATATTAAATTTAACGATTAATAAACAAACACACATTTATACGGTCATCAACCGTTGAATCTGCTCATCGCCCGCTCAATCCCGTCTGAAATCCACGTTTCCAATGCCCCGACCGCCCGCGCCGTGGCGTCTTCCACGTCCCGTTCTTCGGCGCGGGTGAAGCGGCCCAGAACGAAATCTATCTGCACGGAGGGGTCACGGGGTGCGCCGACGCCGAAGCGCAGGCGGGGGAAGCTCTGGCCGTGCAGATGGGCAATCAGTGATTTCAGGCCGTTGTGGCCGCCCGCCGAGCCGTCCGCCCGCAGGCGCAGCTTGCCGAGGGGGAGGCTGATGTCGTCGGTGACAACAAGAATATCGGTGAGCGCCAGCGGCTTTTGATTCAGGAACGCCTGCACGGCCTGACCCGACAGGTTCATAAACGTCTGCGGCTTCAGCAGAAACACCCGCGTCTCGCCCACGCGCCCGTCGCCCACGAGGGCCTGTTTGTCTTTTTTGGTGACGGCGATGCCATGCAGCCGGGCGAACGCATCCACGACTTCAAACCCGATATTATGCCGGGTGCGATGGTAGTCTTTGCCGGGGTTGCCGAGGCCGATTATCAGTTTTGTGGGGGTGTCCATAGTTGTTTGAGTGCTGAAACAGAAATCGCCAAAGTGCCGGGCCAAAGTGCCGGGCCAAAGTGCCGGGCCAAAGTGCCGGGCCAAAGTGCCGGGGGTATGAAACCCCCGGCAGGGAAATCAGACGCCCTGCCGGGCTGAAGACAACCGAGCAAAGAGGGCCGCTTTTCTCTCTAATGTCCGCAGCCCGGAGGGCGTCAGAAGTTGATGCCGGGGGTTTTAATATATTTTCATACCCCCGGCAGGCTATTTGGTATAATTCTCTATGCCTGCGTGCTGTCCAGAATGTCCGCCAGCTCTCCGGCAGTGGTCAGGCGGGCCAGGCCAATCTCGTACAGCTCCAGTGCCACGGCGCTCCCGACCAGAACCAGGCCCAGCAGCATCAGGCCAATCCCTGCCGGGCCGAGGCCGAAGTGGCCGAAATGCTGTCCGCCCGCCGCCAGCAGGGCAGCCAGCACGGTTCCCACGAACGCCAGCAGGGCCAGCGACAGCAGAGCGCTGGCCGCCCACATGGCTGAGATGCGCCGGTGAAACAACGCAAGCTGCGTCCGCAAATTGACTTTGCGGGCGGGAGAGGTGCCGGGCTGCCGGTACTCGGCGGCAAGGTCCCGGAGCTGCCCGGCGATGCTCGTGTACTTGCCCGTGTAGCCGGACAGCAGAATCGCCGTGGTCGTGACGAGGCTGGCCGGAGCGAGGGCGCTGCTGACGAGGCGGGTTAATTGATCAATCGGAGGGGTAGGCATAACAGAGGTTCTTAGCGCCGCCGCAGGGTCAGCAGGGTCACTTCCGGCGGGCAGCAGAAGCGCATCTGTGGCCCCATCATGCCCACGCCGCGTGTGGTGTAAACCGGGTGCGTTTTTGTGGTCTGAAGGCCCTCCGGGTACTTGCGCCCGAACCGGGGGCAGATAATCGGCGGCAGGCCGGGAAGACGCACCTGCCCGGCGTGGGAATGGCCGGAGACCTGAAAAATGAAGCCTTCCGGGGACTCGTCGGCGTAATCCGGCTCATGGACCAGCAGCAGGCGGGTCGCGTCCGGCGGGACGCCCTTCAAAGCCTGCTCGGGGTCCTGCGTGTTCAGGCTGCGCGATTTCAGCCCGACAATCCAGATACCTGCCGCGCCCGGCAGGGGGAGGGACTGGTTCATCAGAACATGAAACCCGGCGGCATGGAGCGGCGCATACACGGTTCCATACATGGCGCGGGTCTGGTCATGGTTGCCCATCACGGCGAACACGCCGCGTGGAACGTCTTTCAGCGGGGCCAGCGCCTCGGCACAGGCGGCGGCCTGCCGGGCAAAGTCCGCCTCGCCGGGCGTGTCCGGGTCGTAGGTGATATAGTCGCCCGTGAGAAACACCACATCCGGCTTCTGGTCCAGCAGCAGCTTTGCCGCACGGGCGGTGCGGGCGGCGGCGCGGGCGGTGTCGCAGTGGAAGTCGCCCAGATGCCCGACCCGCAGGCCGTCGGCGTGCGCGGGCCAGTCCGGCAGAACGACGTCACGCTTTGTCAGCACCAGATGCTCCGGCTCGATTTCGTGGGCATAGGTGGGCGTGGCAATGCCCGCGACCGCGCCGACGGCCAGGGTCTTCAAAAAGCGCCGCCGCCCGCGAGACATCGGCTGTTTGGCTGTCATAGCATCTCCCGGCGCCGGGCCAGGGCGAACACGAAGCACAGGCTCATCACGATCCCCGCGCACCAGTAGGGGGCCGTCTGCCCGACATTTCGGTACAGATACCCCGCCGTGGCCGGGCCGGTCGCCCGTGCGAGGCTGTCAAACGACGCCGACAATCCCAGCGCCGCGCCCTGCGCGGTGGCCCGGCGCGAAATCAGCGCCCGCAGGGCCGGGCTGTTCAGGCCGCTGCCCACGGCTATCGGGAGCATGGGGCCGATCAAAAGCACGGACAGCAGGGGAGCGAGCGGAAACAGCAGAAAGCCGAGCGCCATCAGGCCAATGCCGACGACGACCAGAGTGGCTTCCCCGAACCGCTTGACGAGGGGCCGGATCAGCCCGCCCTGAATCACCACAATCAAGACGCCGATGTAGGCAAACACGCCGCCCGCGACCGCCTGCGCCATTTTCGGATTGGCGTAGCCGAAGTGCTGGCTGATATAGGTCGTAAACGTTCCCTCTAAATTGCCGAAGGCGAATGTGACAGCGAATGTCAGCAGGTACAAAAATCCGACCGGGCCGGTGACCGCCTGCGCCATTCGGGCAAACCGGCTGCCCGTGGGAGCCGGAGCCGCCGCCTTTTCCACCCGCACCGGCTCCGGCAGCTTCAGCGCGATATACACTAAATTGACCAGCGCCACCGCCGCCGACACATACAGCGGCACCGCCAGCCCGAATTGCCCCAGCAGCCCGCCGAGCGCCGGGCCGAGGATGAAGCCGACGCCGAACGCAGCGCCCAAGTAGCCCAATCCCATCGCCCGCAGATGCGGCGGCGTGATGTCGGCGGCATAGGCCTGTGCCACGGACAGCGAGGCGGACGAGAAGATGCCCGCCAGGATACGCGCTGCAAACTGCCCTTCAATAGAGTGCGCGGACAGACCAAACAGCGTGTAAAACACCGCGTCGCCGACCAGCGAGCCAATCAAAATCCGCTTGCGGCCCACCCGGTCCGAGAGCGCCCCCCAGAACGGCGCAAACAAAAACTGCATGAACGCATACGACGCCGTCAGCCAGCCGCTGTATTCGCCGATGCGCGGGTCCTGCACGCTTTGCAGGTGCAGCCCCTGCCGCACATATTCGGGAACCAGCGGAATAATAATACTGAACCCCAGCACATCAATCATCACCGCCAGCGACAGCAGGGCCAGGTTGACGTGCATTTTACGGTCTTCGGGGCTTAGCTCCGTTTTGCTTTTTTTTTCGGGCATAAAAAACTTGCTCTCCGTGTTGTCAGTATACCTAAAAACTATGTTAAAATTAGGAATGACCACGGAGGAACACAGGCAGGCAGGCGTGAGCAGAGACTTGCTTCTTCGCCGTATTCCTCTTTTGCGAGAAGGGAATTATTTTGATGACTGACACTGACACGCCGGAGCCGTCCGCCCCCGCCGCCCCGCCCCGCCCTTCCTGGGAGACCGCTCCTCGTCCGGCCCCACGTCCCGTCCCGCGTGCGCCGCCGCCGCGTGCGCCGCTGGCCGCTGCCGCGCCCCGCCTTGCCCCGCCGCCGCCTGCGCCGCTTCGTCCGGCGGCTCCGGCTCCCGAGGCGGGCGTGCGCTACGACCTGGCGGGGAACCCCATCGCCGACTCCGGCCCGCGCCCGTCGGCCTATGCCCCGCCTCCGTCCTACGGCCAGTCGGCTGGCCCGGCGTCCTCCGCCGTCTGGCCGCCCGCGCCGACCGGGGGAGCGATGACTTACCGCAACAACTCTGGCGAGCAGAGCGACGTGCCGCCGGAGATTGCAGGCAAACGCTGGCACTGGGGGGCGTTTTTCTTCCCTATTCTGTGGCTGAGGCGGCACAACATGACGGCGCAGGCGGGCCTGATCAGCGCGGCGCTGATTGTTCCGCGTGTGCTGCATTCCTACGCCCCGGCCCCGTTCGGCGGCCTGCTGGTGGCCGCCGGGCTGCTGGCCTACTGGGCCGTGCGGATTTACTTCGGCTGGAGCGGGCACAAGTTCGCCTGGCGCAACCGGCATTTCCCGGACGGCGTCTCGCAGTATTTCAAGGTGCAGCAGGCGTGGATGCTCTGGGGCTTCGGCGTCTTCGCGCTGGACATCGGGCTTCAGATATTTGTCCTGGGGGCGCTGCTAACGGCGGCCCATTCTGTGCCCTCCGGCGGCACATACCGCCCCCACACCTACCGCACCGGCGGCCACAGCAGCAGCTACAGCCGCCCTTACTCTTCTGCTGCCCCTCAGTAGCCGGGTCTGGCAGCGGTTAGGACCAAAAATTAATGCCTATTTACCTGTCCGGTGACACGGACGAAGACGACGCAGAGCCGGAAGAGGCCGAGGGCGACGTGCGCTATGACCTTGCGGGAAATCCGCTGCCGCGTGCCGCCCGGCCCGCCGCCGCGCCGTCCGTGGACAGCGACGAGATGCCGCTCTTTCAGCCTGCGCCGCCTCTTCCTGGCTTCGCCCGGCCCTCCGCTCCGCCGCCGCCCCGGCCCGATTTCGGAGCGCCCGCCGTTTGGACGCCTCCGCCGGGCTACATCTCGCCGCCGGGCTTCAATTCGGCCCCGCCGCCCAAAGCACAGGCCGCCGCCGTGTCCGGGACTTCCCTTTATGCCGTGCTGGGCGTGGTGGTGGTCGGCATTGTCGCGCTGACATTCGCCCTGCACAACCTCAAGCCGAAGCTGGTTCCCGCGCCCGCCGCCTACAAGCCGTACACGGCGCTCGACGGCTCTTTTGTCTGCGACCGGCCTGTCGGCTGGAAAACGAAAGAAGCCGGAATGCCCGGCGGCTCGCGGGCAATGGTGTCCTTTTCGTCCGACAAAGTGCTGGTCCGCGTGGAAGCGGACGCCACCAAAATGATGATCGCCAATGCCACCGAAACCAATCCCCTGGCGTCCACGCCCTTCGCTAAAATCGTGCCGATGGTCCAGAAGATGCACGACCAGGATATGCAGCAGTGGGTGGATGCGCTGCCGAACTACAAGGAAAAGCCTGCCGAGCCGTATCAATCCAAGTTCGGCGACGCCCGCGTTTCCGAGTGGACGGCCTCCAAAGGAAACATCAAGCTACACGGCTACCGGGTCACAATGGCGGGGACGGACCGCGCCGTGAGCGTGTTCTGCCTGACCCCGGAGCGCAACTGGAAGATTTTGGAGCCAGCCTTCCAGCGCATCATCACCAGCGTCGGGCCGGGGAGTGGATAGATGAACGCTCCTCGCTCCTCCCAACCGAACGCCAAGTTCCGCTTCTGGCTTTTGGTTGTGCTGATTATGCTCCTGGCCGAGACTGTATTAAGTATTGGTTTGGCCGTTTTGACCATCTTTTTGCACCGCCGGTTTGGGATTGTGTTGAAAGTTAGCTCCTATATAGGGGGGCTGGCTGTTCTACCTTATATCCCTGCCTTCATTTCTGCGGCAGCCATTGGCAGGCGGCTGGGCTTTGTGGAGCCGCGCCGAACGGAAACGCTGCGGCGCATTCCGGGGCCGCTGTCTGCGGATGCTATCGAAATGTTTGAGATACGCACGCCTGAGTCCGCTCGCAAGCAACTGATGATGGGTTGCCTATTAGCTGGCTGTTTGATTGCTGTTTTTGCGTTTCTGACCGACAATAATTACACTCGATATTGTGTTATTGCTGTCTCCGGCGTGTTCTTCGCAGTCGGCCTACTTATTTTCTGGCGCGGCAAATTGGAAGACTTGAGCTTTGTTGCCCGCATAGACAAGGACGGTGTGGTCGCCTACCAGGGCTTTCGAAGGCACACGGCGGCGTGGCAGGAGATTGAGGCTGTCAAAATCGTGACTCTTTCGGGCGCTCCTGGTGCGCCTGTCACCCGCACCTACACTTTGCTGGGGCAGAATGCGAAGCGATTGTTTGTTTTTAACTTGCTTTTTGTGCCCCCGGCGGAGCAGGACAAGTTCGAACGTACCCTGCGCGAAGCCTTCGGTGCGCCTTTTGATGCCTCTGAGCGGACCACTTAACTATCATGTTTATTCCATTCGTCCTGCCCTACCGGGCCAAAAATCCGCCTGACAAGTTTCCCTGGGTCACCGTGGCGCTGATTGCGATCAACGTGCTGGTGTTTGCCTGCACCGTCAATGGGCATCTGGAAGTGCGCGACTCGGTGGTGGAGCGGTTCGCCGTTTCGCATGATAACCTCAGCCCACTCACGGTGTTCACGGCCATGTTTCTGCATGAGAACGTGCTGCATATCGCCGGGAATATGCTGTTTTTGTGGATTTTCGGGGCGGCGACCGAAGGGCGGCTGGGGCCGCTCCGATTTGTGGCCGTGTATTTGTTTGCAGGCATCGTCGGCACGCTGCTGTCGGACTTTGTGACGGGGCTGATTAACCCGGACACCTCTAATCTGGGCGCGTCCGGGGCGATTATGGGGCTGGCCGGGGCCTATTTGTACCTGTTCCCCTTTGCGCCCATTCGCCTGCTGTGGTTCTGGTGGATTATGCTGCTGCCACGCGGGGGCATCACGGAATGGCGGGCGATGTGGGTCATTTTGTACTTTTTCAGCCTCGATGTCTTCAATGGCCTGTTTACCGGCGGCGCGGATGGGGTGGGGCACTTCGCGCACATTGGCGGGGCGGTGGCGGGCTTTTTCGCGGTCATGCTGCTGCGGCTGCCGCGTGACTCGGAGGATATGTCGGATGTGCAGGCGACGCTCTCCGATATGCGGGATGTGACCCTGCTGCCGCTGGGTGATTTAGAGGCCCTGATGCAGCGTCCCACCACGGACATCAAGCTGATCATGGCCTACTGCCGTCAGGCGCTGGTGGCTCCGTTTGGCGCAAGCGAAGCCAAGTGCCTCTGGGGGCTGTACCAATACGGCAACCTGATGATGGAGCAGGCCCCGCCCACGCAGGTTTTGGGGCTGATTTTGCCGCTGTCTCTGCCCACCGCCAAGCAAATCCCTTCGACGTTCTACCTCCGGCTCGGCACGCGACTAGAGCGGCTGGGAAACCCGGACGGCGCGGTGCGGCTGTATCAGCGTTTATGCGAAGTGGTCCCGACCGGCCCGGATGCGGCGGCGGCGTACCTGCGGGTCGGGCGGCTGATGGAGCAGTCGTATCAGGACTTTCCGCAGGCGCGGTTCTGCTATGAGCAGGTCATGCGCCTCAGCCCGCCCGGCGCCCTGCGCCCCGAAGCCGAAGTTGCCCTGCGCCGCCTGCCGAGGGCCGATTGACAAATACAATTGGTGTTCGGTATAATAGAGCCGAGCGCGAGGGGCTGTAGCTCAGTTGGATAGAGCGAGGGACTCCTAAGCCTTAGGCCGCTGGTTCGAGTCCAGTCAGCCCCACTTTAACAATTCAATACACGGAGAGGTCGCATAGTTGGTCTAGTGCGTCCGCCTCGAAAGCGGATGTGGCGGAAACGTCACCGTGGGTTCGAATCCCACCCTCTCCGCCATGCCCCGATTGGCAGTCCGTGACCAGGACAAACGCCCCGCGCACTTAGCCCCCGCTGACTGCACGGGGCGTTTTTGCTGATTCTTAGCTCGAGAGATGAGCGAGGTTTGATTAACTTCAGGTAAAATGTTCGCAGTTCGCAAACACTGAACATCGACTATGAATTTGAAGCCACAGGATATTGTTGTTGCACTCAAGTTGGTGACGCTCCAGGGGCAGCCCTGGACTGTGCGCTCGCTCGCGCCTCAGCTTTCCATCAGCCATTCGGAAATCTTTGAGAGTTTGAAGCGCCTGAAAACTGCAAGGCTGATCACTTCGGACGAAGATACGCCTCGCAGGCGTTCTCTAGAAGAGCTACTGGTTCATGGCGTCAAATACGTGTTCCCCCCGGACCGGGGCGGGCTGACACGCGGGATGCCGACCGGACCAGCGGCCCCGCCCCTGTGCGGTCTGCTTTCGGCCTCCGCCGAACCGTCCGTCTGGCCGCATCCACTGGGAACCGTGCGCGGCTTTGCGTTTTCCCCGCTTTACAAAACTGTGCCGGAAGCAGCGGCGCGTGATGGGCAGCTCTACGAGCTTCTGGCATTGGTCGATGCCATTCGGGACGGTCAGGCCCGCGAAACGGCGCTGGCCGTGCGCGAACTTCAGCGCAGGCTGCAAGGCAAGGAGAGCGATCTTTGATGTCAGAGCGCCTCCAAAGCAGTCTGGCGATGGTTCGCCATGTCGCGCAGCATCTGGGTAATATACGCGAACAGGTAGTTTTCTTGGGCGGAGCCGTCACGGGGCTGCTGCTGACCGACCCCGCTGCCCCGGAGGTCCGCTCCACGGAGGACGTTGATGTAGTTGTTTCTGTCGCTTCCTATTCCCAGTATGCCCGGCTGGAAGAGGCGCTGCGCGAGCGCGGATTTGTCAATGCCCGCGACGTGATTTGCCGCTGGAATGCAGCAGGCGTTGTGGTGGATGTCATGCCCACCGATGAGACCATTCTGGGGTTCGGCAACCGCTGGTATGAAGCTGTCATTAACTCGGCGACGAATTACGACCTCGGCGATGGCTTGATTATTCGGCTGGTGACGGCTCCGTGCTTCATCGCCACAAAGCTGGAAGCATTCGCGCACCCCGACCGGCAAGGGCAGGGCGATTTTCTACTCAGTCGTGATATGCAGGATATTGTTGCCGTCATTGATGGCCGCCCCACACTTGTTTCTGAGGCGGAGGCTGCCGCAGAAGAAGTTCGCTCGTTTCTGTCTCAGTCCTTCCGGCAGCTTCTGCAAGAGCCGGACTTTATTGACGCGCTTCCCAGCCATCTGCTGCCGGATAAGGCCAGCCAGCAGCGTTTGCCGCTTCTCAAAAGCCGCTGTGCGGAGTTGGGAAGTCTTTGACCCAAAGGAGACTTCAATGAACTTTTCTTCCAGCCTGCAAGACCGCCTCGCCCGCGCCGCTCTGTCTTTGGAAGGCTTGTCCGTGGGGGATGCCTTCGGCGAGCAGTTCTTTGTGGACCCCCGCGAAGTAGACGCGCTCATCCAAACCAGGACCCTGCCCGCGCCGGAATGGTACTTCACCGACGACACGCAGATGGCCCTGTCCGCTTATTCTATCCTGCGGCAGTATGGGGCCGTCAATCAGGACATCCTCGCCATGAGCTTTGGAGCACGCTATGATGCCCGGCGCGGCTATGGCGGGGCCATGCACTGGCTGCTGCCGAAGCTCTGGCAAGGCGGCAAATGGCCGGAGCTGGCTCCGCTGCTGTTTGAAGGGCAAGGCTCCTACGGCAACGGCGGGGCCATGCGGGTGGCCCCTATCGGCGCATACTTTGCCGATGACCTGGCCGCCGTGGTGGACCACGCAGCCCGGTCCAGCGTCGTCACCCACGCGCACCCGGAGGCGTCCGCCGGGGCAGTCGCGGTTGCCGTCGGGGCGGCGCTGGCGGCCCGGTGCGCGGGCGGGCCGTACCCGAGCCGGCAGGAGTTTCTGGAGTTGATTTTGCCGCACGTCCCAAGCAGCATTGTCCGCGAGAAAGTCCGTCATGCCCGCAATCTTGCCCCGGATGCCTCCGTCACTCTTGCCGTCTCGGCGCTCGGCAGCGGCCACGACATTTCCGCCCAGGACACCTGCCCCTTTGCCCTCTGGTGCGCGGGCGGGCATTTAGGCAGCTACGAAGAGGCCCTGTGGCTGACGGTCAGCGGCCTCGGCGACCGGGACACTACCTGCGCGATGGTTGGCGGCATTGTGGCCCTGTCCGCAGGCGCGGCCAGCATTCCCGCCGCCTGGACCGCCGCCCGTGAGCCATTGCCGCGCTGGCCGTTTCAGGAAACAAGCGAGATTTGATTTTTCTGGGAGCCGCTTATGAACCTCGAAGTCAGCCTGCCGACGGCGGGGGGTGTGGTGGCGTATCCGCCGGGGGCAAGCTTTGGGCCGCGCCGGATGGCGGACTGGGAATTTGTGTGGCTGCTGGAAGGCAATGCGGAGTACCGCTGGGACGGCCACATCGCCGCCGCGCCGCAGGGGGCGTTTGTGCTGTGCCGTCCTGTTTTGGGCGGGGCCACGGACTTCTTCCGCTGGGACCCGCACCGGCCTACCCGGCACGCTTTCTTTCATTTTCAGATCACAAGCCCGCCGCCGGACTGGCCGGATTGGCCGCTGGTACGGGAGGCCGCCGCCGACGACCTGCTGCCCACTCTGTTTCAGCACGTTTTGACCTGGCAGAGCGGCGGTGACGGGGCGCAGACGCGGCTGGCGACCGGGCTGCTGCTGGCGGCGTTTCTGTCTGGGCAGCGGGCCGTGGGGGCCGTGGCCGCGCCCGAACACTGGCCGCCTGCCGTAGAGGCCGCCGCCGCGTATCTCGCCGCCCGTCTGGACGCGGACCCCGCCGCGCCGCTGACGCTGGCGGACCTCGCCGGGGCGGCCTGCGTAACACCGGAGCATTTGTGCCGTTTGTTTCAGAGGGCTTTGGGTCTGGGGCCGATGGAAACCGTGCGGCTGGCCCGGCTGGACCGGGCGGCCACATTGCTGGTGCGCTCCAATTATTCGGTGGGCGAGATCGCCGCGCAGGGCGGATTTGCCAGCCCGTTCCACTTTTCCCGGCGCTTCAAGGCCGCTTATGGCCTGTCCCCGACCGACCTGCGCTGGCGGGCACAGGCAGGGGAAATGCCGCCCCCGCCGCTGCTGCCTGCACGCTTTGCGCTGCTGTCTTTGCCCGGCATATCAATTTCGGGCATCTAATGCCCAAGCGCAGGCATTCCCTTTGGGGGCGCAGAGTGATATAATAGCCTATCAATCGCGTCTCCAAAGGGATTATTGCCATGACAGCAGCAGTTGCAGCGTCAGAAAGAACCGACCGCTATGCGGTGTCGGTGAATGAGTATATCAAGTTTAAGCAGGACGGCTTTCTGGTCGTGCGCGGCCTGGTCTCCCAAGCCGAAATCGCCGAGCTTCGGCAGCACACCGAAGACTTGATGCAGGGGCGTCTGCCGGAGCAGACCAAGCAGATGGCCGAAGGCAGCCAGCCCACCTCCGCCATCGCGGTTCAGGGGCTGGAAGCACCGCCCGCGCACCTGTCGCCGGAAGAAAAAGTGCAGTTTTTCCTGCGTATCCATATGCTGCATCGCAGGCTGGAGCTGCATGAGCGGTACCTGCTGCACCCCCGCGTGCTGGATGTGCTGGAAGTCTTAACGGGGCCGGACATTCTGGCTTTGCAGTCCATGCTTTTCCTGAAGCCTGCCGGAAAGCCCGGCCAGGGCTGGCATCAGGACAGCTACTATATTCCGACCCACCCGGACACGCTCTGCGGGGCGTGGATTGCTATTGACGACGCCGATGAGCAGAACGGGGCCATGTGGATGGCAAAGGGCAGCAATGCCGAGCCGGTGTATCCGCCCCGCGAGGGGTACGGCCACGGGGACGCAATTGACGGTATCACGCAGGTTACCGGGGTCAGCGACCCGGACGACACGCAGAACGACCTGTCCAAAATCGCCGACCGCTACGACCAAATCCTGGTGTCTGCAAAAGCCGGGGATGTGGTCTTTTTTGGCGGGCACATCCTGCACCGCTCCAAAAAGAATTACACCACCGACCGCGTGCGCCGCTCGTTCGTGGGCCACTTCTGCAACGCCCGGTCGTTCACGCAGTGGGGCAGCGACAGCGCGGAGACGGTGGACCCGGCCACCGGCGGCACGAATGCCGCGCACATTCTGGCACGCGGCGACACGCACCTGCCGTTTGCCCGGCCCCTCTTCGGCACGCCCTGCGCGGCCCTGCGGCCCGCCGAGGAGCGCCGCCAGCAGAGCCAGCACGCGGCGGCGATGATGGGGGACATGGACAGCGGCCTGATGGGCGCGATGCCGTCTGACCCGGCCGTGGACCACGACCACAAGTAGCTTCACACAAAAAAACACCCCCGGCCTGCTCGGGCCGGGGGCGCTTTGGCGTTTTCAGACAGCTTTCTTGTGATGATGGCCTTTCATGGCGGCCAGCTTCGTTTTCTGATCGGCGGTCAGCAGGGGCAGCATCTGGCTCCGGGTGGTCTGGCGCAGGGCTTTGAGCTGGGACTTGCGGGCTTCGGGTGTCAGCGACGTATCGGCCTTGATGGCTTTCGCCTGCTGATGCTGGGCTTTCAACATTGGCTTGAGCTGGGCTTTCTGGGCATCAGTCAGGTTCAGCGCGGTCGCCATCTTGGTGAGCTTGCCGTGATGAGCGCCCGCGTGTGCGCCTGCTTTGGCGTGCGCGAGCGTGGGGGCAAAAGCGAGGGACAGTGCCAGCAGGGCGGCGGGGATGAGCTTGTTCATGGGGGGTCTTCTCCTGAGTGCTTGGCCGGTGATTGGCCTCTATCTAGGTCAGACGCAGGGGACTAAAAAAGGTTCAAAACTCCGTCAGCACCAGCCCGCCGTGGGAGCGCAGGATGCGCGGCTGGCCCGCCCCGGCTGGCGCGGACACTGGAGGTGCGGGGTCTTCTTTAGGCAGGCCAAAGCTGCCGAGGTCGAAGCCGAACACGGAGCGCCCGGCGGGCTTTTCGGTTAATCTGGTTCCCAGAACGGTGCGGGCGGGCGATGTCAAAGTCTCGCGCAGGGCGGCGACGAGCAGGGCGTCATGGGTGGCCCCGGCCCGGCTGGACACGTCGGTCTCGGCATCGGGGGAGGGGGCGACTTCGCGGACGCCGATGCCGGAGCCGTCGAGCTGCCGGGTCCAGCCCGCCGTCAGCGCGGACAGGGCATGGGCGGAGGCGGTGTAGACGGCCTCGGAGGCCACAAACTCGGCGGTCTCGCGGGGCGTTGGATTGTAGATGATTATCCCGCCCGCATTGCGTCGCCGCAGGACCGGAGCGACGGCCTGCACGCCGTACAATGCGCTTTTGACATTGACCTGCATCGTCAAGTCAAACTCATGGTCGCTGACTTCCAGCGCGGACAGCTTCAGCGCCCGGTTGACCGCGTGGACAAAGCCGTCGATGTGCCCGTGCTGCTCTTCCACCTGCTGAATGACCGCCTCGGCCTGCGCCCGGTCGGCCATGTCGGTGGTCAGAGGAAAAATCCGGTCTTCGCCGGTCTGCTCGCGCACCTGCGTCGCCAGGGCTTCGATGCGAAAGACGCGGCGGCGGGCAATCGCCACCACCCGCGCCCCTTCGGTCTGCGCCAGGCGGCGCGTCGTGCCGTAGCCAATCCCGCTGGACGCCCCGGTGACAATCACCAGCCGCCCTGCCAGCGCCTCATCTGCCCGCCGCCCGTCGTTGTTCCAAGCTCTCATAGTCTCAGTATCGGCGTTTGCGCCGCCGGGCAAGAGGGCCGCGTGTGCTATAATCAGCCTATGGAACCCAACGCCCCCCGTTACCCCGGCCCGCGCTCGCAGGCGATGATCGAAGAGATGCAGCGGTATGTCATTTATCACCCCTGGCCCTTTGCTGTGGACTTAGAGCAGTGCGAGGGAATGATTCTTGCCACCGTAGACGGGCAGCGGATTTTTGACTGGGCCGGGTACTACGGCTCCAAGCTCATCGGCCACAATCACCCGCGCCTTCAGGAGCCAGCGTATCTGAAGGCGCTGGTGCGGGCGGCGAACAACAAAGTCGCTAACCCGGACTTTATCACCGAAGAATGCCTGGCCTATTATCGCTTGCTGCACCGGCTGTCGCCCAAAACGATGCAGGGCTGCGAGAGCCGCGAAGTGTACGCCGTCAACTCCGGGGCCGAGGCGGTCGAGAATATGCTGAAATACCTGCTGTCCTGGCACAATGCCAAGCGGCAGAAGCGCGGGGGCCGCTCGCAGTCGTCCAACCGCCGCTTTTTGTACTTTGATCAGGCATTTCATGGCCGCACCGTGTATGCCCTGCAAGTCACGCAGACATTGGACCCCGTGGCGACGCAGGACTTTCACGGGCTGGCCGCGACGGGCAATATCAAAGTGCCGTTTCCGGCCATTGACAACGATGCGCCTAACGCTGAGAATGACGAGCGGACTCGGCAGAGTCTGGCGTTGATTGAAAGCATCCTGTCCCAGATGGGCGATGAGATTGTGGGAATTATTGTCGAGCCAATTCAGGGGGCCGGAGGGCAGCGCTGCGCCCAGCCGGAGTGGTTCCGGGGCCTGTCCCGGCTGGCCCACAGTTACGAGGTCGGCCTCGGCTTTGACGAAGTGCAGACTTCGGCAGGACCAACCGGGGAGCTATTTGCCATCGACAATTTCGATCTGCCCTATGCCCCGCAGGCGGTGGCGGTGGGCAAGAAGTTCGCGGTCGGGGCGCTCTTTATGCGCGAGCCGCTGGCGGACATCGGCGTTCTGGACAGCACCTGGGGCGGCGGCCTCGTCGATATGGTCCGCTTCTGCCAGGAATGGCAGGTGGTGGAAGACGAGGGGTTAATGGCCCGCGCCGCCGTCAATGGGCAGCATCTCGCCGACGGTCTGCGCGGCCTGCAAGCACGATTCCCGGAGTTGGTCCGCAACGTGCGCGGGCTTGGCCTGTATCAAGGCTTTACACTCCCGGACGGCCCGACACGCGCTTGTTTAACCGACATCGCTTTGCAGCAGCACGACCTGCTGCTGCTCGGGGCAGGCGCGGCGTCCATCCGCACCCGGCCCAATCTCAGCGTCACCGAAGCGGACATCGACCGCTTTTTGGAGCTTCTCGGCGTGTGTCTGGAAGAAACAAAGAGGGCGCAATAAAGAAAAGAGGGCGCAATAAAGAAAAGAGGGCGCAATAAATCGCGCCCCTACGGGTTACGGCGCGACGTATTTGTCCACCGTCATTACCTCGAATGCTTCGCCGACCTGCCGGGTGGCAAGAGCGGTGTGCAGGGCGCGGGCGGTGTCGAGCGACGTCAGGCAGGGGATGGAATGCTCCACCGAGGCGCGGCGGATGAGCGCGGCCTCTTTTTCAATCTGCTTGTCCTGCGAGACGGTGTTAATCAGCAGGGCGACGCGGCCCCCCCGAATAAGTTCCAGCAGATTGGGGCTGCCTTCGCTGATTTTTTTGGCTGTGATGACGCTGAGGCCGTGTGATTCTAAAAACTTGGCTGTGCCGGATGTGGCATAAATCTGGAAACCCAGCGCGGCGAAGTCCCGGATAATCGGCAGGCTTTCCGTCTTGTCACCGTCCGCGAGGGTTGCCAGCAGGGCCGCGCCTTTGCCGCCTGCCGGAACGTCAATCCCCGAAGCGACCATCGCTTTATACAAAGCCCGCGAGAAGTCCGTGTCAATGCCTAAAATCTCGCCCGTGGACTTCATTTCTGGCCCCAGATTAATATCCACATCGGTCAGCTTGGCGAACGAGAACACGGGAGCCTTGACGGCGATGTTTGGCTGATTGGGATGCAGGCCGTTGACGTAGCCCTGCTCGGCCAGCGATTTGCCCAGCGCCGCCCAGGTCGCGGCCTTGACCATCGGGATGCCGGTAATTTTGGAAAGATAGGGAACCGTCCGCGAGGCACGGGGGTTGACCTCAATCACATACGCCTGATCGCTGTCAATGACAAACTGAATGTTCATCAGCCCGACCACGTTCAGCGCTTCAGACAGCCGCGTCGCATACGACACCATCTGGTCCAGCGTGCTTTGCTTGATGCTTTGGGGGGGATAAACCGCCATCGAGTCGCCGGAATGCACGCCCGCCCGCTCGATATGCTCCATAATCCCCGGCAGCAGGCAGCCGCCTTTGCCGTCGGCGATCACATCCACCTCGGCCTCTTTGCCCAGAATATACCGGTCTACCAGGATCGGCGCCCCGTCCGAAATATCCGCCGCATAGCGCATATACTCGCGCAGGTCGGTTTGATTGAACACAATTTCCATCGCCCGCCCGCCCAGCACATACGAAGGCCGCACCAGCACCGGGTAGCCGATCTCTTCCGCCACCGTGACTGCCGCATCAGCACTCGTCACCGCCCGGCCCGGCGGCTTCGGAATATCCAGCCGCGTCAGCAGGCTTTCAAAGCGGTCCCGGTCCTCGGCCAAGTCAATCGAGTCATAGGACGACCCCAGTATCGGCACGCCTGCGTCTACTAACGGCTTGGCTAGATTGATGGCGGTCTGCCCGCCAAACTGTACAATCACGCCTTCAATCGGTGCTTCCCGGTCAATGATATTCAGCACATCTTCAGCGGTCAGCGGCTCAAAATAGAGTCTATCGGCGGTATCAAAATCCGTCGAGACCGTTTCCGGGTTGTTGTTGATAATAATGGCCTCGTACCCCGCTTCGCGCAGAGCGCGGATGCAGTGAACACTGGCATAATCAAACTCAATCCCCTGCCCGATGCGGATCGGACCACTGCCCAGCACGACGACTTTTTTCTTTGGCTCTGTATTTGTCATATCTGTATTTGTCATAATTGTTTCACGGGCGGCAGCAAGTCCGAGACCGCCACTGCTTTCTCCGGCATCCCCAGCGGCGCGATGCTTTCGCCGGGCAGGTAAGTTTGGACATTGGCATAGATGCCTTCCAGTGAAGGCGGCTGACTTCAAGCTGCCGATGCACAAGGTCTACGACCCAGTAATCCTGCACGCCTGCCTGGGCGTAGCTGACCCGCTTGGGGCCAATGTCTTTGCCTAGCGTGCTGTCGGATACCTCCACAAGCAGGATAACATCTGTGACAAGCGGGTGATTGTCGGCGTAGTCTTCGGCGGTTCCGGGAACGACCAGAATGTCCGGCTCCGGCTCGGCCCCATTTGGCAAAGAAAACGGTCCCTGCGGGCGCACTTCATAGCCTGTGCCAAAAAGTTCTTCGAGCGCATCTGTCGTTCGGCGAACTGCTGTAAAATGCGGCGTATTTTGTGGTGGCAACTTCCATATCCCCCGTTTAATAGCTCAACCCGCTCGTCGTCAAAAAAGCCCATCTCACCCAGTCGATAGTATTCTTCGCGTGTCCAGTGACGCAAGCCGCTGGCAGCACGGTCTGTGGCCGGAAGATGTAAACTCAGTTGGCGTTCAGGCCGGGCAAGAGTGATTGTCATTGCAATATCCCTTGACACTGATACGCAGCGTGTCGCCCGGATTGAAATCCGGGGCTACAAAGTGCGATTGTCCGCCTTCGCGGACATAAGAAAGTTTGCGTTCAGATAATCCTCTGTCCGCGAAGGCGGACAATCGCCTTTAACAGACCCAGAATTCATTCTGGGGGCCACGCTGCGTAAATGAGTAACACCTGCTAGATAACATTCGCTTTAGCGTTAGCTTCTTCCTGCAACGGCAAGTCATCCCGGTAGTATTCGACGAGTTGCTGCACCTCAGCTTGGGTTGAGGCGAGCGAGAGCGTATCAACCTCAACAATAAAGTTCAGGCCAAAAATCTCTCCCACCGTCGCTGTGCCTGGTAGAGTCAATCCGTCCATAGTCCAACTCCCTGTGCTTCCTTGTCGTGCCTTCCTGACAAACTCAACCAGCGCGTGCGCCAGCCGCAGATAACCGTCCGCAGTCGCTACCAACCCCAACTCATCGTGGCCGGTTTCTACGATGACGCCAATACGGGCATCAGGATCAGAAACCAGCTTCTTCAGGCTCTCTTCAATTTCCTTCAATTCTGCTGTCATGCGAGTACCTGCGCTGCCGGACGCCGCCTTGCCTGTTCCAAATGGACGCTCAGAACGGCGATGTCGGCGGGGGTGACGCCGGGGACGCGGCCAGCCTGACCCAAAGAGACGGGGCGCACGCGGGTCATGTTGTCGCGGCCTTCGTGGGACAGGGCGCGGACGGTGCGGTAGTCGAAGGCCGTGGGGATGGGCACGTCCTCGCGGCGGGTGGCGGACTGGACCTGGTCGGCCTGGCGCTTGATGTAGCCGTCGTACTTGATGCGGATTTCGACCTGCTCGGCTTCGGCCCGGTTCAGCGGGGCGGGCGGTGGAGCGAAGGCGGCAAGTTCGCCATACAAGACGCCGGTGCGGCGCAGGAGGTCGGACAGCGGAACGCGCTGGCTCACAGGGGCAAGGCCGGAGGCGGCGAGGCGGGCGTTGTCCGTGCCGCTGACCAGCGTGGTGTCCAAACGGGCGGCTTCGGTGTCGATAGCGTGGCGCTTGGCTTCAAACGCTTCCCAGCGGGCGTCGGGGACCAAACCCACGGCGCGGCCCCGTGCGGTCAGCCGCAGGTCGGCGTTGTCCTGCCGCAGCAGCAGGCGGTACTCGGAGCGGGAGGTCAAGAGGCGGTACGGCTCGTCGGTGCCTTTGGTCACGAGGTCGTCGACCATTACGCCTAAATATGCCTCGGAGCGGCGGACGATAAATGGGGCGCGGCCCAGCGAATGCAGGGCGGCGTTGGCCCCGGCGAGCAAGCCCTGCCCGGCTGCTTCCTCGTAGCCCGATGTGCCGTTGATCTGCCCGGCCAGAAACAAGCCCGGCAGGCGGCGCGACATCAGCGCATGGGTCAGCTCGGTGGGCGGCACGGAGTCGTACTCCACGGCGTAGCCGGGCACAAGCATGACGCACTCTTCGAGGCCGGGAATAGTGTGCAGAAACTGGAGCTGAACGTCGGCAGGAAGCGATGTGCTGGTTCCCTGCACATAGAGCGAATCGGTGTGCCAGCCTTCCTGTTCCAGAAAGACCTGGTGGCTGTCCCGCTGGGCAAAGCGCACGATTTTGTCTTCAATCGACGGGCAGTAGCGCGGTCCCTGCCCTTCAATCAGGCCGCCGTACATGGCGGACTTGTGCAGGTTGGCGTTGATGACTTCGGACGTCCGGGCATTCGTGTGGGTCAGCCATGCCGGGAGCAGGCCGGGGACGTCCACGCGCTCGTGCAGGAACGAGAACGGGGGCGTGTCCGGCTCGGATTCGATGGGGTTCGTTTTCGCAAAATCGACGTTTTTTTTGTCCACACGCGGCGTCGTGCCCGTTTTCAAGCGCCGGGTCACAAACCCCAAACGGCGCAGGGTGTCGGAGAGCGTAACGGACGGGGCTTCGCCGAGCCGCCCGCCTTCGGTGCGCTCGTCGCCCCGGTGCATCACGCCGCGCAGGAAGGTCCCGGTGGTAATGACCACCGCACCCGCCCGCAGCGTCTCGCCGCCTGCGACGCGCACGCCGACCACGCTGCCGCCTTCGACAATTAAGTCTTCCACGGCGGCTTCGCGCAGGGTCAAATGGGGCGCGGCCTCCAGAGTGGCCCGCATTTCGCGGCTGTACCAGTCCTTGTCGCACTGAGCGCGGAGGGCCTGCACAGCGGGACCTTTGCCGGTGTTCAGCATCCGAAGATGGGTCAGTGTTTTGTCGGCATTGACGCCCATTTGCCCGCCGAGCGCGTCAATCTCACGCACCAGATGGCCTTTGGCCGGGCCGCCGACCGAGCAGTTGCAGGGCATCAGCGCCACTTTGTCCAGCGACAGCGTCAGGCACAGCGTTTCCGCGCCCAGCCGCGCCGCCGCCAGGGCCGCTTCCGCTCCCGCATGGCCCGCGCCAATAATGATTACGTCGTAGTCATTCATAATGCCTTGATTATAGCATATTGGCTGCCTGCGACGGGCAAACAAAAAAAGCCGAAGCGCTCCCCTGCGCTCCGGCTTCTTTATGTGTTGTGCCGCCTGTTTAGACGGAGCGGCGGCCCGTTAGGAACTGATACAGGAACACGATCACGGCAATCACAAGCAGCAGGTGGATGAAATGTCCCCCGATGCCGACGATAAGTCCAATCAGCCAAAAAGCGACGATAATCGCTCCAATTATGTATAAAATACTTCCCATGTGCGCTTGTCTCCTTTGCGTGACTGTTCGGTTATTCCCCGTTAGCGGGCGGCTAAACCATTCAAATCCGCCGTGCCGCCTAGCACAAGTCGATTGTCCGAGATTTGGGCCTGCGTCACCGACAGCGGCACGCGCAGGCTGGTCAGCGTAATGACCGGATTGAGCCGGTCCAGCGCGAGGTTAATCAGCCCGGCAGGCAGAGGAACCACGCCAATCTGTGCGCCGTTCGCCACAAAGTCCAGCCGGGTCGGGTCGGCAAGGCTAGGGCGCACCGTGCCCGCCAGAGTCGCCATTGTGTGCAGGCCCAGAAACGTGACGGGAACCGACGCCACCACGTCGTCGGGGCGGAGTGTGACAACAAGACCCGGCAGAAGCGGCTTGGAAGCCGCCAGATACGCGCTCAGATGCGGCTGCGAAAGCGTAGCCGCGAAGCGCGTCTGACCGACATAGGTAAGCTTGCGGGTGGAGCGGTCAAAAGACACGTCTTCGGCGTCGGCGGTCAATGTGTCTACAGTCAGCTCCGGCGAAAGCTGCACGGACTGGCCCTGAATGTGAACGCCCCGCGCCCGGCCCCGCACCAGCGCAAACGGGTCGCCGTCCACCTGCACGTCGTAATGGGCGGCGGGGCCGATGACCGACGGCAGGGCATCGGCGATCTTGTGCGCCGCCGTCTGCTGCACCGGATGAGCGCATCCCGCAAAAGCCAGCACGCTCAGGGTGACAGCCGCGCCGAATGCGGGGTTAAGAGGGCGCATCGGCAGACTTTGCTTCGGTCGCTTTGGGGTCATACGAATTGGATACAATCACCGAGTCCGCGCCGATGGCCTGCACCAGCGTCAGTGGAAGCTGCGGCTTGCCGTGCAGAGCGTTGTCAATCAGCCCGGTAGAAAGCACAAAATAGGGCACTTGCAGCGTGTCCGTGTCCACGGCGATGTCGGCGATTTTGCCGATGATGCTGCCTGCCTCACTCAGCACCGGACGGCCATCGAGGGGCTTGGACGGCTGCGCCGACGGCCCGGCTGCGGCGGGGTCATACTCCGTCAGCGCGGTTTCTGAATCAATTGTCAGCGCATCGCTGCCGACGGCCCGGACATGGCTTGCCTCTAAAAACTTGGGCTTGGAAAACATCCCGCCCCGGTCCACGAGAAGACCAACCACCACGGCCTTTGTCGTATCAAAAACGATGTCGTCCACCCGCCCCAGCCGGTCGCCGCCGGTCAAAGAAACGACGGCCAGCCCGGCCAGCTCGCGTCCTGTTTGAATTGCCAATTTTCAGTTCCTCCCTCAGCGTTTGCCTGCTATGTTTACCCGTAATTTTACGGGGTAAAACGGGGATGCAACGGCTGCGGATTGATCCAGCACGAGAGGAACCATTCGATGAACCGCCTGAAACCCCTGCTGCTCCTCGGAGCAGTCGCCCTGACGCTGTGCGCCTTCGCGCCCAGTGCCACCGCAAAGTCCAAACACCCCAAAAAGCAGACAAAACCAGCGGCTCCGGCCACACCCGCGACGCCGACGACACCCGCTACGCCGATGGCCCCGGACAACCCGGTTCCGCCGCCCCCGGTGACCCCGCCCGGCGATCCGTCTCCGGTGACCCCGGCCACGCCCCCCGGCGTCGCTCCGCTGCCGTCGCCCGGCGCGGACCCGGCAGCCCCCGGCACGCCCCCGACCGCCGTGCCGGGAAGCACGACGCCCGGCGGCGGCCCCGGCATTGCCGGAACCGGCGTGCCCGGCTAAGAGCAAGAGGCCGCCCAGAAATGGGCGGCCTCTTTTTTAGATCAGCTTTAGGTCAGCTTCAGCAGTTTTTCTGCGTTGCCGTGTGCGATTTTGTGCTTGACTTCCAGCGGCAGCGGGGCTTCTTCCAGAAATGTCTTTGCCCGGCCATCGGGGAAATAAATATACGGGTAATCACTGGAACACATGACCCGGTCCGGCCCCAGCACCTTGACGCATTCTTCCAGATAGGGCGTGCTGTAAATGCCGCTGCCGGTGACATAGAAGTTGTGCCGGAAGTAGTCCGGCACAGGCCGCTTCAGGTGCTTGGCGAACTCGGACAGCGTCGCAGCCCGGTCCAGATAGAACGTCACCATTTCTCCCCAGTGGCCTAAGATAATTTGCAGGCTGGGAAACTCATCAAACACGCCCGACAAGATCAGCCGCAGTGCGCCCACGCCCGCGTCCATGTGCCAGCCCCAGCCCGCGCACGCAAAGCCGATATCAAGGTTTTGGTCAAAGCCGTCGTAGTACAGCTTCCGCACGGCGCGGGGCGCGATCTGAGGGTGCAGATAAATCGGCACGCCCAGCGCCGCCGCCGCACCCAGCACGGGCCGGAACTTCGGATGGTCCAGGTAGTCATCGCCGGTGCGCCCGTTGATCATGGCTCCGCAAAAGCCCAGTTCCTGCACACAGCGCGTGAACTCCTGCACCGCCGCGTCCGGGTCGGGGGTAGGCAGGGTGGCAAACCCGGCCAGCCGGTCCGGGTGCGCCTTGATTGCCGCCGCCAGATGGTCATTGGCCTGCCGTGCCAGCGGCACGGCGACTTCGGCGGGCAGGTTCTGGGTGCCCGGCGAGGTCAGGGACAGCACCATTCGGTCAATTCCAATCCGGTCCATTTCCCGCAGCCGCCCCGCGCCCAGGTCTTCCAACTTGGCCGTGGTTTCCGGCTTGTGAAAGACGGCCAGGTTGTCGTCGCGCTCTTCCGGCCCCAATTTGGCCTGCGCTTCGTCCATTTCCGGCATCCAGAAATGCTCTTCCAGTCCAATCGTTTGCATCAGGTGTGTTCTTTCTAATCCGTCGTCGTCTGTTTTGTGCTTACGGTTTGATGTTTTCCCACAGCTCGGCAGGCGCGAAACGGGAAAGATGCCGGACGTTGCTGGTGGCAATGACGATCTCCGAGGGAGCAAAGCCCAGGGAAAGCACTTGGGCCGCGACAATGACATCTCCGTCCAAAGCGTGAACATCGGCGGTGGTCAAGCCCTGATTACGCACCTGTGCCCAGAGCGCGGCGGCTTCCAGCATGACGCTTGTTGTCAGCGGCACGTACCGGGCAAGCTGTTTCAGTCGGTCCAGGCGAAGAACGCTAGTAGGTTTGCCTGCCCGAAGCATCTCCCGCCGAACCTCATAGTCAGCAATCTTCGGCACATAGATTTTGATACCCTGCGTGAGCAGGCCCTCCATCCAGAGGCGGCAGGCGTCCCCTCCTGAGGATTTGCCTGCTTTCTGTGTCACCAGCCCCAGTGGCGATGAATCAAGAGCGACGGCGTGTAGCATCAGGTGGCCTCCGAATCTGGCAGGGCAAGGCGGCTGGCCTGCAAGTTTGCCAGCAACTCTTTTGTTTCGGCGTCGCGCTGCTTCAATTCCTGCGGGTCGTCCGTCACATCTTCAGTGCGCCACGACTGAAGCAGACCAATCAGCTCTTGATTTTCCTGGTCAACTTGCGGCACATACACTTTCATTTCCAGCACGGCATCGGGGGCAAACTCAGCGCGGCGGCGCATCAGCTCGTCCCAGGTTCCGCGATAGGTTTTTATTGGCTCGGCTTGAATCATCTTGGGTTTCCTCTCAAAAGTTACGGCATCTCAATCTGGGCTTTCACGGAAGTCGGCGGCAGGTGCGAAGCGAAATCAAACGCGGCCACGCTGTCGGCAAAAGCGAACGTGTCGGTAATCAGTGGCTTGACGTCGATCTTGCCGCTGCCGAGAAGCGCGACGGCGCGGCCAAAGACGTGGGCGTAGCGGAAAACGTGTTCCACGCGGGCCTCTTTGACCTGTGCGCCGACCACGTCATACGTGACAGGGCCGGTCGGCATTCCTACTAAGACCGCACAGCCGCCGGGGCGGAGGGGGGCAAACAGGGTTTCCAAAGCGGGAGCGGCCCCGCTGCACTCAAACACGATGTCCGCGCCCCAGTCGCCCGTCATCTGCGCGACCACTTCGGTCACGCTTTCACTGCTCACGTTCACGGGCGTAATCGGCCCCAGGGTTGCGGCCAAATCCAGCTTCGGCTGCTGCGTGTCGGTGACAATGACGCGGCTGCATCCGCCCGCCAGCGCCGCCAGGGCCGTGACCAGGCCGATGGGTCCTGCGCCCATGACCACGGCCAGATCGCCCGGCTCAATCTTGGCTTTCTTGGCGGCCTGCATTCCCACCGCCAGCGGCTCGATCATTGCGGCTTCGGCAAACGAGACCGTGTCCGGCAGTTTAAACGTGTAGGCCGCCGGGTGAACGACCGAGGGCCGCAGGACGCCGTGGATAGGCGGGGTGGCCCAGAAGCGCACGGCGGGGTCCAGATTATACAGGCCCAGCCGGGACGCCCGGCTATTCGGGTCCGGGATGCCCGGCTCCATGCAGACCCGGTCGCCGACGGCAAGGGTCGTGACCGCGCCGCCGACTTCCGAGACGACGCCTGACGCTTCATGCCCCAGCACCATCGGCGCTTCCACCACGAATGGGCCAATCCGTCCGTGCTGATAATAATGCACATCCGACCCGCAGATGCCGACGACTTTGATGTCCACGCGGACATCGTGCGGCCCGAGTGGCTCGTCAATAACAATATCGCCCAGCGTCAGGTGATGGGTTTTCTCTAAAATCAGGGCTTCCATAAATGGCCTCCATTGGGTGTTTTGGGCAGTATACCCGCCAGAAGGAAAGGCCCCCCCCGCCCCCAATAATGGGGGAGCCAGAAAGGAGGAGCAGCTTTGTCCTAATTATCCGGTTCCCCCATTATTGGGGGCTAGGGGGTCCTACTGCCCCAGCGGGACCAGCTTGGACGCGCCGCCGCTGTCGCGGGCGATTTGTTCTAGCAGGCCCGAGGCTTCGAAGCTCTGGTCTGTTCCGTCGCTGCTGATGCCCACTAAACCAATCGTGGAGATGCGGGCACGGTTTATGTTGACACGGCGGACGGTGCGGGCGAGCGTGGCAAAATCGGTGTCACCGACAGTGGGGACGCCGTCGGTGAGAATGACGACCTCGTTGACATCGCGCAGCATCAGGGCGCGGCCAATCGCGCCTTCCAGGTTGGTCTGCCCGCCGAGCGGCAGGTCGGCCAGGAAATCGCCTGCCCGCTGCACCGACTGCGGGGAAACGTCCGCCATGTCCGGCTCAAACAGGCGGCTGCCGTCGCTGAAGGCAACGATGTTAAACGTATCGCTCGTGTGCAGCTCGCGCAGGGCGGCTTCCAGCTCCGAATCGGCGCGGCGGATGCGCGTCTTCATGCTGCCGGACACGTCCAGCACATACACCACATGGCGCGGCGCATCGCTCCACGGCAGGCCGACGCCAATGCCGAACGGCCCGGCGGGCGGACGTCCGGCGGCGTGTCCTGCGCCGCTGCGGACTGTCGGCAGCCCCACCCGTGCCGGCGGGGCGGGGGCCGCTTCGGCGACGTGTGCCGGGCTTGGGGCGACGTGTGCCGGGCTTGAGGCGCGGGACAGGCGCTTTTTGACAAGCGGCGCGACCCGCAGCGGCGGCAGTACGGGCGGGGGCGCTGTCAGCGGCGGCGGCAGGGAATTGGGCAGGGCGCGGGCGACCTCGGAGAGCGGCACGGCAATCCGGGGCCGCACAGGCGTCTGCGAATGCTCCGGGTGCGGGACTTCGCGCCGGGCGGGGGCGCGGGTGACCAGAACTTGCGGCATCTTCGGAGGCAGCGACTGGGCCGGACGCGGGCGCGGCTGAGGGGGCGGCACAGATGCGGCTTTGAGCGGTGCGGCTTTGGGCGGTGCGGCTTGTGCCGAAACGGTTTTAGACGCCGCCCGGCGGCGATGCACCGGGGCAAGGCGTGCGTGTGCGAGAACGCCGGATTTGGCCGGGGCGGCAGGCGGGGACACGCGAAAGGCCATCAGCCCCAGATGGGGCCGCGCTCGCGGCGGGCGCACGACCGGGGGCGGAGCCAGCCAGCCCGCCCAGAGCAGCACGCCCAGATTGACGAGCAGCGAGGCGGCGAGGCTGACCCCGAAGCGGCGGCGCTCGGCCATTTTAATCTGACTGAGAGAAGAAGTCACCAAACGATTACGGCTCTGCGGTTCCTAATGTTACCAGCTTGGACGCCCCGCCGCTGTCGCGGGCGATTTGGCGCAGCAGCGAGGCGGCTTCAAAGGTATCTCGGTATTCATCGTTGCCGCCGCTCGGGTTTTTGCCGACCAGTCCAATCGTCGAAATCCGGGCATGGTTGACGTTGCGGCGGCGAATTTCGCGGGCCAGCGCCCCGAAGTTGTCTTCGCCCTCGGTAGGCACGCCGTCGGTCAGCACGACGATTTCATTGACCTCCGGCAGGGACAGCGCCAGCAGCAGCGCGGCCTCCAGATTGGTTCCGCCGCCGACCCGCAGAGTGTCCAGGTAGTCCGAGGCTTTGCGGACGAGGGACGGGGTCGCCGGGGCCATGCCCGTATCAAAGGAGCGGGCCTCATCGCTGAACGCAATGATATTGAACGTTTCGTCGGGCCGCAGGCCGTGAATGGCTTGCCGCAGCTCGGTTTCCGCCCGGTCAATGCGGCTTGCCATGCTGCCCGACGTGTCCAGAACGTACACAATATGGCGCGGCGCCCCGTCCCCGGCTTGCCCTTTGCCCACCCCGAACGGCTCCCCGGCATCGGCGCTGCTGCCCGCCCCGGCCCCTGTTCCTGTGCCGGTTCCCTGGCCCGCGCCCGCGCCTTTGCCCGCGCTGCTACCGCCCGCGCCGTTTCCGGCATCGGCGACTTTGGGGGCAGGCGGCGCAGGCCGGGCGGCGTACTGCCCCGCAGTCACAATCGCGGAGGGCGGTGGGACAGTCACGGGGTTATGCACCGTCCACGGGGACGGCTTTTCTGAGGCAATCACCGGTGGCGGCGGCGCGGCAGGCGGGGCGGATGCGGGGGCCGGGGCACCGGCATTGCTCCCTCCGGCGGCTTTGGCGGGCGGGGCCGGGGCCGACGAATGCACCCGCGTGCCGGGCCGTTTCAGCTTCTTCGGCTTGGGCTTGGGTGCAGGCTTCGGAGTGGCTCTCGGTGGCGGCGGGGTGGGCGGCGGCGGGACCACGACCAGCGGCGTGACAGGGGCAGGCTTTGGCAGGCGCACCAGCCGCACGGCGCGGGCGTGCAGGGGCGCGGCCAGAACCGGCGGGGTCCACTGGCCGAAGCGGGCGATCCCGGTCCAGATGCCTGCGTTGACGAGCAGCGAGGCGAGGAGGCAGTATTGAAGGCGGCGCGTGTCCGGGGTCACTTGAGTTGGTTCCAGGAAACTGCTGCGTAGTTGAAAACTACGCGCTCGGTGAGGCGTCCTTCGGACGAGAGACATGCGGACACGGCGGCACGTCTGGCTGTTCTCCTCCGTCCGAAGGACGCCTCCCCTAGCGAGGGATTTTCAATCCCTCGCTCATGCTTAGTAAGACGCTTCCCGTCCCCTTTCGGTTCCCGGCGCATGCTTCCTGCCGCCGGCATCTTTGCTTGACTCAGACCGGGCCAAACGCTATAATGGCGGCAGGGGTAATCTGCCCAACACACGTTTTTGCCAGGAGTATTTGTTTATGTCCGATTTGCTGCCGCCCTCGACTTCTCGCCCCGCTGCCGCGCTGATACTAGCCGCCGGAAAAAGCACCCGCATGAAATCCGCCAGGCCCAAAGCCCTGCATGATTTGCTGGGCCGTCCGCTGCTGCGCTGGGCGGTGGAAGCCGCCGCCGGGGCGGGCGCGGGGCGCACGGTGCTGGTGGTCGGCCATCAGTCGGAGAGGGTGCAGGAGGAAATGGGGCCGAAACTCGAATACGTCCTGCAAGACCCGCAACACGGGACCGGCCATGCCGTGCAGATGGCGGAACCCCTGCTGGCCGACTGGGACGGTCCGCTGCTGGTTTTGCCCGGCGATGCGCCCCTGCTGTCGGCGTCGCTTCTGGAAGCCTTGCTCGCCCACCACGCGCAGACCGGCGCGGCGGCAACGCTTTTGACGGCGCATCTGCCGGATGCAGGCGCGTATGGCCGCGTGGTGCGCGACCCCGACACCGGGCAGGTGCAGGGCATTGTGGAGGCCCGCGATGCGTCTCCCGCGCAGCTTTTAGTGTCCGAGATCGGCACGTCGGTCTACGTTTTCGAGCCGCGCTTGTTGTTTCCCGCCCTGCGGCAGATTACGCCGCAGAACGCGCAGGGGGAGTACTACCTGACCGATGCCATCGCGCTCTTGTCCGCGTCGGGCCAAATTGTGGAAGCGTTCGTCTCGCCCGATGCCGATGTCGTGCGCGGGGTCAACACCCGCCCGGAGCTGTCCGAGCTGCGGCAGATTTTGTCGGCGCGTCTTTTGGCGGCGCATGGCCTCGCGGGCGTCACGATTGTGGACCCGCTGACCACGCACATCGACGCGGATGTCAAAATCGGGCCGGACACGACCGTCTATCCGTTCACTGTTCTGTCCGGCGTCACCGACATCGGGCCAAATTGCGAAATCGGGCCGGGCGCACGCATTTCCGACGCCAAAATTGGCAGCGGCGTGGTTGTCCGCGACTCCTACATCACCGCCTCGGAAGTCGGCGAGGGCTGCAAGATTGGCCCGTTCGCTAACCTCCGCCCTGGCAGCGTGCTGGGAAAGAAAGTCAAAGTCGGCGACTTTGTGGAGCTGAAAAACACCACGCTCGGCGACGGCGTCTCGGCGGGTCATTTGGCTTACTTAGGCGATGCCGAAATCGGCGCACGCACCAACATCGGCGCGGGGACCATCACCTGCAATTACGACGGCGAAGCCAAGCACCGCACCGTGATTGGCCCCAACTCGTTCATCGGTTCCCATTCAACGCTAGTCGCCCCTGTTACTCTCGGCGAAGGGGCCTACACAGCGGCAGGCTCCGCGATTACCGAAGACGTGCCCGCCTACGCGCTCGGCATTGGACGGGCGCGGCAGATCAACAAAGACGGCTGGGCCAAAGCCAAAAAGCGCAGGAAAGAGTAACCCCCCCCCATGACAACTACCCTGACAAAGCCAACCGTCCGCGAGGCCGCCGAAGACCTGGTGCGGGCCAATTTAGAGGCCGCCCCGGAAATCACCAAAGCCTATTTGTTCCCAGCCGACGACGAGATACGGCTGATTTACGTGGACCCGACCACCATGCCGCTGCACCCCGGCGATGCGATTGCCCCGTTCTATTTCGGGGCCAGCAAACTTGAAAAAGAGTCCTACTCGCACTACACAACGGGTATCTCGGTGATCCGCTCGGAGGAAGCAGAGACGGCACAACTGCCTCGGGGGTGGGGAGACTGGGCGGACGCTGAGATTGTGTGGGAGAAATTATAAATGCCGATGGATTGGCGAACCGCTTATTTTCAGCAGGCGCAATCTGACTATGCCATGCTGCTGAAACTGCTGAATGACAAAGACACGCCTCTTTGCCATAGTCTGCATTACCTTCAAATGACGACCGAGAAAATGGCAAAAGGCTTTCTCATTCGCCCTGGCGGCAGTTCTCAAAGAACACACAGTGCGTTTTTGGCCTTTATTCAGACAAGTGCGCCTTTTGACCGAGATTTACAGACGGCCTGCGGCTGCGTCAGCATCAATCAGTATAGAGCCTACCTTGCTGGGCTGCGCCCTTTAGCACAGGCGATTGAAAACCTATCCCCGGACGGCCCGGACCATCCTAACCCTGAGTATCCCTGGATATTTCAGGGCGTAATCTATGTGCCAAAGTCTTATGGGTTTTCCGACAACGAGCTTAACCTGATTCGGCAGTCGCCGCGCATGGTCAAGATGCTGAAGTTTATTGCAGCCTGTTTTGAAATTGCTTAGCCGCCCTGACAGAGCGGCAGCCATCGCGCACGGGGGAGTCACACCAATGGGAGCGGATGAAGACACACTGCGTATCTTTAGCGGCAACGCGAACCCGGCGCTGGCAGGCAGCATCGCCGCGCAGCTTGGACGGCCTTTGGGGCGGCTGCACTGCACGCGCTTTGCCGACGGCGAAATCCGGGTCAAAATTGAAGAAAGCGCACGCGGCATGGACGTCTTCATTGTGCAGCCGACCTGTGCGCCCGCCAATGACACGCTGATGGAGCTGCTCATTTTAGTGGATGCCTTCCGGCGGGCGTCGGCCAAGCGCATTACGCTGGTGATGCCCTACTACGGCTACTCCCGGCAGGACAAAAAAGTTAAGCCGCGTGAGCCGGTGACGGCCCGGCTGGTCGCCGATTTGATCACCACGGCCGGAGCGCATCGGGTGCTGGCGGTGGACCTGCATGCCGGGCAGATACAGGGCTTTTTTCAGCTTCCCCTGGACCACCTTTATGCCGGACCGCTGCTGGCCGCGCACTTTGCCGGACTGGGGCTGACGGACGGCGACACAGTGGTCGTCTCGCCCGATGTCGGGGGCGTTGGCCGGGCGCGGGGCATCGCCGAGATGCTGCACGCGCCGATAGCGATTATTGTCAAGCGGCGACCGGAGCCGAACAAAGTGGAGATTATGGAAATTATCGGCGATGTGCGCGGCAAAACGTGCATTCTAGTGGACGACATGATCGACACCGGCGGCTCCACCGTGTCCGGGGCCGTGGCGCTGCGGGAGCGCGGGGCGCGGCGGGTGCTGGCCTGCTGCACCCATGCGGTGCTATCCGGCGACGCCGTGGAGCGCATGGAAGCCTCCCCGATTGAGGCACTGGTCGTCACTGACACCATTCCGCTGACCGAAGATAAGCGCATTCGCAGTACCAAAACCACCGTGATTTCCGTGGCCCCGCTGCTGGCAAGCGCCATTTCTCGCATTCATCATGACGACAGTGTCAGTGAGCTGTTCAGCGATTATTATTAGTCAGAGAAAGCATCAAAAAAATAATGCACAGTCCTCTGGCAAATCCTTGACAAATGCCTTATTGCTTGGTATAGTATTTTTAGACCTCACTGCGGCGGTCTAATTTACATCTCATCTAAACGCTTAGATGGATGCACTCTTCCTCGGATCGCGCTGGCCGTATGGCAAAGACCCGCCCCACAATTACCGATGTTGCCCGTGACAGCGGCGTTTCTATCGCCACCGTCAGTTATGTGATCAACAACGGCCCGCGCAATGTAGACTCACACACCAAAGCCCGCGTGGAAGCGAGCATGGGACGTCTGCGCTATTACCCGAATACCATTGCGCGGGCGCTGACCAACAAACGGCTGAACGCCATCGGCGTCGTTTTTCCGCACCCGTACCCAAGCGTTTTTACGGACCCGTACTTTATTTCGATCATGGACGGCATCGTGCGCGAAGCCGCCCGGCGGCATCAAAACGTGATGCTTTACACTGGCCTGGAATGGAACGGCAACGACAGCCTGCCCGCCTTTCGGGACCGGCGCGTGGACGGGCTGATCTTGATTGCCATGCTGACCGACAGCACCATTGTTCCCGCGCTGCTGGAAGCCGAGCTTCAGTTTGTGCAGATCAACGGGCAGGCCGCCGGGGCTGCCGCGTCCAATGTGGATATTGATAACAGCCGCGCCGTGCGCGAAGTGATCGGCCATCTGGCGCGGCTGGGGCATCGCCGGATTGCCCTGCTGGGCGGGCAGATGACATCGCCCAGCACCCGGCCTCGCTGGGAAGGCTACCGTCAGGGAATGCAGGAACACGGTCTGCCCGTAGACCCGGCGCTTGTGCTGGAAGGCACTTATGACCGCGCCTGGGGCCGCGAAGGCATGACCCGCCTGCTGGCCTCGGAGACCCGGCCCACGGCAGTGTTTGCCGGAGGAGACGGCATCGCGGAAGGTGTTTATGAGGTCTGCCGGGACCGGGGCATTCGCATTCCGGCAGACCTCAGCGTGGTCGGTTTTGACGACACTCCGGCGGCGGCGCATCTGGACCCGCCCCTGACTTCGGTGCGTCAGCCTCTCGCCCAGATGGGTTCGCTGGCGGCGGCGCTGCTGCTGGATCAGCTCGAAACGCGGCGCAGCGAAGAGCTGCCCCCGGCCCCGCAGATGGTGCTGCCGTCGGAGCTGATTGTGCGGGCGTCCACCGCACCGCCCGCATTCGAAGCCGCTGCATAATGTTTTTGCCTGTGTTCTAAGCGTTTAGACGGAGTTTGATGTTCAGATTTTGACACCCAAAGGAGGGCTTTGCTCACGGTGATACACTGCGGAATGTTGTCCGGCTGAGTGTCCACGGCGACAGTGGACTACTGTATTTCCTGCTTCCGAGGCGCTGCCGCTGATTCGGAAAGGAAATCGATTGCGCGATCCAGACGATCCGAAAGGCTGCCATGAAAACTCCTACTCAGAAAGCGCTTGCTCCGGCAAGCCGCCCCCCCGCCCGTCAGGGCTTCACTTTGATTGAACTGCTCGTCGTCATCGCCATCATAGCGATTCTCGCCGCCATTCTCTTCCCCGTCTTCCAGAGCGTCCGTGAAAATGCCCGGCGAACCACCTGCGTTTCCAACGAGAAACAAATGGGCCTCGGTATAACCCAATATACCCAGGATGCCGACGAGGCGTTTCCGCGAGGGCAGTACTACGATGCCGCCAGTAATCCGTTGAACTGGCAGAACGCGATTTATCCCTATATCAAAAATGGGGCCAGCAGCACCGGAACTGGCGGGGTTGTTTCCTACAATGGACTGGGCGGCATCTGGGCCTGCCCTTCGTTCCCCAAAGAGCAAATTGACGAATACGGTGCAAACGCCAACATCTGTCACCCCTCCTACCTGGGAACCCCGGTCAGTCTGGCCCAGATTGATTCGCCTTCAGAAAAGATGATTGTTGCGGAAAAAGGGCAGGGGTCTCAAGGAGGTCAGCCGCTGATTGCGGTGGATGAATACGTTTGGACAAACTATGTCAACAACGCCGCACCTCCCGCCTTCGTTCTTCGCTCCCCTGACTTCACAGACCCGAACTATGCCAAAGACCTTCAATACGACTTTGATGAGCCAGTAAACGCCGCCGTAGCCAGCCCCTACCCCAGCCCTGCTTCCATGCCACGCTATCGCCATAAAGAGCGCTGCAATGTGCTGTTTGTGGATGGCCATGTGAAGTCCATTGGCAAAGGACAAATGAGCGGCGGCGTAGCCTGGTACAAGGAATGGTATGTGGAAGGGGCCAGCATTTCCGGGCCAGCGTACTAACCCATGAACAAACCAAGTTTATTGGCCCTTCCTGTGGCCCTCTGCGCTGCTCTCGTTTTGAGCGGCTGTCACTCATCGACGACCGAGGTGAACGGCGTTCCCGTCCCTGCTCCGCACGCAGCCCCGTCCCAAGCGGAGCAAATGAAAGCGGTTGACGACAACCCGCATATCCCCGACGCGCAGAAAGCGTCGCTGAAAGCGACGATTGCCAAAGGCGGCGGAACTGCCCCCGCGCCTCCATCCACTCGGTAACAAGGCGGTGCCCTGTCTGCGGCCTTGCGTGTCTTATCGCGCCGCAGGCAGGGTAGATTTTCTAGGTATTTCTATATGAGCTACAAACTTATGCCGCTGGGGCTTGCTTTGCTCCTTGCGACCACTTTTTCCTGTGCCGCCAAAAAGCCAAGTCAGGCAAAGGCTATCCTACCAAACCCCAGCCCGACAAAGACCGGCTCCATCTGGGTGACGGCTTACTATCCTGTCTGGAACCAGACCGGGGCGCTGACGCCGGACAAAATCGACTACTCCGCCATCACCCATCTGGTGCATTTTGCCATTGTGCCCCGCGCTGACGGCACGATTGAAGACACCATTCACGGCACGATGAACGCTATCACGCCCGCGCAGTCACAGGACGTGGTCTCCCGCGCTCACAAAGCGGGCGACAAAGTGCTGATCTGCCTCGGCGGGGCCGGAACCGGCCCGCTGATTTCCCCGGTCATCGCCCCGGCCCGGCGCGGCGTCTTTGTCAAAAACCTGGTGGCGTTTGTCCAGCAGCGCGGCTACGACGGGGTGGATGTGGACATGGAGCCGATCCTGCCCGCCGATGAAGACAACTTCGTGGCGTTCATCAAAGACCTGCGCGTGGCTCTGAAAGCCGCCAATCCAAATTATCTGCTGACCTTTCCTGCCTCCGGGGAGCCAGGCAGCCAGCCCAAACTTTGCGCCCTGCTGAAAGACGACTTTGACCAGATCAACATCCAGACCTATGACCTCAGCGGGACCTGGGACGGCTTCAAGACGTGGTACAACGGCTCGCTCTATGGCAGCGGCAAAACGCTGATGACCGACACGCGGCCCTTTCCGTCGGCCTCGGAAAAAGTGGGTCTCTACGAAGCGGCAGGCGTCCCGGCGGCAAAGCTCGGCCTCGGCATCGCGTTCTATGGCTACCTGTGGAACGGGGCGACTGGGCCGGGGCAGTCCGTTCAGGGCGTCAAAACCGAGACCGTTGGCTACACCGACATCATGGACAAGTATTTCCAGCCGGGCGCGTACCACTGGGACGCCACGGCCCATGCGCCGTATCTCAGCCTCGGCGGGCCGGGCGCAGCGGGCAAGTTTATTTCCTATGACGACGCTCGGCTGACCGGCGAAAAAGTGACCTATGCGCGGACGCACGGCCTCGGCGGGGTGATCATCTGGCAGCTTGGCAGTGAGTACCGACTGGACCAGCCCGCCGGGAAACGAAACGTGCTGCTCCAAGCCGTCAAAGCGGCGGCCCACGCCCCGCTGCCCGCTCGGTAACCAGAAAGCAGGCCCTCTTGAACTTAAGCTGGATTGACTGGGCCATTGTTGCCGTATCCGTGGTGTTCATCCGGCTGATAAGCTGGAAAACGCGCTCGCTCATGCGCGGCGTGGCGGACTTTTTATCCGCCAACCGCCTGGCGGGCCGTTACCTGCTGACCATCGGCGGCGAGATGGGCAACTTCGGGGTCATCTCGCTCGTGGCTGGGTGGGAGGCGTTCACGGCGGCGGGCTTTCCGACCCTGTGGTGGGCCTTTCTGGCCGCCCCGCTGGCGCTGGTGTATGCCCTGACCGGCTGGGTGTATTATCGCCTGCGCGAGACACGCGCCCTGACCGTGGCTCAGTTTTTTGAGATACGCTACTCGCGCCGCTTTCGAATTTTCGCCGGGCTGCTGTGCTATATCTCGGGCATCTTGAACTTTGGCATCTTTCCGGCGATTGCGGCCCGGTTTTTGATTTACTTCTGCGGGCTGCCGCAGGAGATTACCCTGCCGGGCACAGCGTTTCACATCGCTACGTTCCCCGTGATTATGGCGCTGGATTTGGGCTTGGCGCTGGTGTTTGTCAACTCCGGCGGGCAGATTTCGGTGATGATTACCGAGTGCGCTCAGGGCATGGTGGCGTGCTTTGCGTATCTGGCAATCACGCTGGCCGTGGTGCTTCTCGTCCCCTGGCACCGGGAAATGGCCGCCCTGCATACCGCCCCGGTCAATGCCTCGCTGCTGAACCCGTTCCACACCGGGCAGACCAAAGATTTCAATGCGGCGTTTTACCTCATTGGGATTTTCCTGACCACCTACGGCTACCAGACGTGGCTGGGCGGGCAGGGCTACCTGACGGCGGCGCGGACGCCCCATGAGCAGCGAATGGGGGCAATTATTTCCGGCTGGCGGCGCATTCCGCTGGCCCTGATGAGCCTGGTGCTGCCGCTGGCGGCGTTTACATTGCTGCACGACTCCCACTACGCCGTACAGGCCGCGCATATCCATCACACGCTCGGCGCTATCGGCAACAAGGCCATCCAGGACGAGATGACCGTGCCGGTGACGTTAGCGGTGCTGCTTCCCGTAGGCATCAAGGGCCTGCTGGCGATGGTGGTGGTCTTTTTGTCCTTTACGTGCCACGACACCTATATGCACGCCTGGGGCAGTATTTTAGTGCAGGACGTGATTATCCCGTTTCGGAACCGCCCGGTGGAGACGCAGGAGCAGATCAGATGGCTGCGCTGGTCCATCTTTTTTGTCGCGCTGTTTGCCTTCTGCTTCAGCCTGTTTTATACCGAGACCGACAAATTGCTGTATTTTCAGGCCATCACCGGCACGATCTGGCTGGGCGGGGCAGGGGCGATTATGATTGGCGGCCTGTACAGCCGCTTCGGCACGACGGCGGGGGCGTATGCGGCGGTGATTTCCGGGGGGCTGCTGGGGATTGCCGACCTGGTGGTTCCCAAAGTCTGGGAAGCGCACCATGCAGCTCCGTTTCCGATTAACGGGCAATGGCTGGCGCTGTTTGGCAGCCTGGTGGCGCTGAGTTTGTATGTGATTGTGTCGCTGCTGACCGGGGGCAGACGGCAGCCGTTCAATCTGGAAAAGATGCTGCACCGAGGCATTTATGTCGCCGATTCTAAAGACCACGCCCTGCCGCCGTCGCCCGCCTCCCGCTGGCAGGAGCTGCTGGGCATCGGCAAAGAGTTCACGCCCGGCGACCGGGTGCTGGCGATTTTATTCGCCGTGTATACGTTCGGCTGGTGGGCCATTTTTCTGGTCGTCTCGGTGCTGCACTTCGGCTTCGGGCTGATTACCGACGTGTTCTGGGAGAACTTCTGGCACGGGTATATTCTGGCTCAGCTTGCCGCCTGCGTGCCGATTGTCGTGTGGTTCACCATTGGCGGCGTGCTGGATATTCGGGCTTTAGTGCGGTCCCTCCAAACGGCGGTCCGTAATCCGTTTGATGATGGCCGGGTGCGCCATGAGCCGGAAACTGCCGAAAAGCATACCGGAGACAAGGAGACCGTCATTCTGTGAGAGACCCCGTGATTGCAGAAGACTACGCGGCCCTGTGTGAGTACGCCGCCGACCAAATTGCCGCCTTAGTTCAAGCCAAGCCTGACGCCGTGCTGGGGCTGGCAACGGGGTCAACGCCGCTTGGCGTTTATGCCTCGCTTGTCCGCCGTTTTCAGCGCGGCGAAATTGACTTTTCCCGCGTCACGACGTTCAACCTTGACGAATACTATCCCCTTTCTACCGCATCGCCGCACTCTTACCACCACTTTATGCAGGCGCATTTGTTTGGGCACATCCATTGCCGCCGCTGGTTCGTGCCTGACGGCAGGCCGCGCCCGCCGGAGGAGATCGCGCAGGTGTGCCGCGACTATGAGGCCAAGATCGCCGACGCAGGCGGGATAGACTTGCAGCTTCTCGGCATTGGGCGCACGGGCCATATCGGCTTCAACGAGCCGGGCAGTGCCGCCCTCTCCAGAACACGTCTGGTGACGCTGGCTCCGCTGACTCGCCGCGACGCCGCGCCGTTGTTCGGGGGGATTGAACAGGTGCCGTCCGAGGCAATCACGATGGGGATTGGAACAATTCTGGAAGCGCGAAAGATTTTGCTGCTGGCAAGCGGCCCGGACAAGGCCGAGATTGTACGCGCCGCCTGGGCAGGCGAAATTACGGAGCGTATTCCGGCTTCTCTGCTCCGCACGCACCCCCACGCAGCGCTGGGCTTGGACCAAAGCGCGGCCGCTTTGCTGGCGTAATGCTCCTTGACGCGCCCCTGCCCGGTGTGTTATCATACGGCATTAAAAATTGCAGGACGGAGGGCGCGTATGTCTTTGCTGGGGCGACTGCTGGGGCTGGGCCGGAACGAAGACTATGACCGGGGCGTCAAGCTCTTTGATCAGGGTCGGTTCACGGAGGCGATTGCCGCGCTGGAAGGGGCACAGGACGCGCTGGACCCGCTGACGGACCGGCTGGCATCATTTTATGTCGCCGAAGCGCACGCGCACCTGGGGCAGCGGGCACTGGAAGAAGGGCAGCCTGCCGAGGCCCGCGACTTTCTGGGGAAAGCTTTGCGGGTCAACCCGCAATATGCCGACCTGCATCTTCATCTCGGACGCGCCTGCCGGGCGATGGCCGACCCGGCGGCGGCGCTGGCCGCCTTTGAAGCGGCGCTCCAAGTCAACCCGCGCTATGCCCGCGCCCTCTTTTTCAAGGGGCTGACGCTGTATGAGCTGGGGCAGCCCGGCCAGGGCCGGGCGAATGTCCGGGCTGCCGCCGCGCTGGACCCCGGCTTCGGCGGGCCGCTCTTTGAGGAGGCGGAAGCGGCGCACATCGCCGGAGATTTCCAGACGGCCCGCACCCGGCTGGCCCGTCTGGCTGAAACCGATGTGGACGAGGTGACCTTCCACGCCCGTCTCGGGGCCGACCTGTACGGGCGCGGCCTGTATGCCGAAGCCGCGAAAGAGTTCGAGGCCGCGCTGGCGCAGGCCGATTATGCCGACCTGCACAATGGCCTCGGCGTCACCCGTCACGCGCAGGGCCTGTACCCCGAGGCCATTGCCGAGTTCGAGGCCGCGCTGTCTTTGAAGCCCAAATACACCGAAGCGCGGGCCAATCTCGGCCTGACCCTGCGGGCCGCAGGCCGCCCCGACGACGCCCGCCGGGCGCTGATGCAGGTGCTGGAAGACGACCCCAATCATGTCCTGGCGCGGCTGGAGCTAACACGCTGACTTATGATGCCAGAACTCACCATTGCCCTGCTGCCGCTGGATGAGCGGCCTGTCAACACGCGCTACCCGGAAATGCTGGCCGCGATTGGCGGTGCGGCGCTCCTGCTGCCGCCGCTGAATGTGCTGGGCCGTCAGCGGGAGGCGGCGGATTTGGACGGGGTGCGGGACTGGCTGCAAGCTGTGTCTGGCTGCGCTGATGCTGTGATTGCGTCGGCTGACTTTCTAGGCTCTGGCAACTTGATCAACGCCCGCATTTCCCACGACAGCGCCGCAGACGTGCTGGCCCGGCTGTCCCTGCTGGCGCAGATCAATGCCACCTGCCCGGTGCATGCGTTTTCGCTGATTACACGGGTGTCCAATGCCGACGATGCTGTGGAGGAGCCGACGTACTGGGCAGAGTGGGGGACCAAGTTTAGCCGCTATGCCCGGCTGACGCACCAAAGCGAGCGGGGCGAGTGCGAAGACGCAGGCGAGCTGGCCCGGCTGGAAGCCGCGCTGCCGCCGGACCTGAAAACCGACTGGCTCCTGCGCCGCCTGCGGAACCACACAGTCAACCTGGGCCTGCTGGACTGGGCGGCGCGGGGGGAAATCACCTCGCTGCGGCTGACGTCGGACGACACAAGCCTGTGGGGCTTTCCGTCGCGGGAGCGGGACTGGCTGCGGGGGTGGAATAGTCTGCTCGGTCCGGCGCTGACAGACCGGGTGCAGATGCACCCCGGCGCGGATGAAGTCGGCGCGGCCATTTTGGCGCATCTGCTGATGGCCCGCACGGGCCGGACGCCGCGTGTGCGCGTCGTGTACAGTCACCCGGAAGACCGCGTGCTGGTGGCTCCCTACGAAGACCGCGCTGTCTGGGAAACCGTGGAAGGACAGATACGCGCCTGCGGGTGCGCTCCTGCCGAAGATGGCGAAGACTGCGACTTTGTGCTGGGCGTCACGCCCCCGTCGCCGCACCGGACAGACTACCGCCCGGAGTTCCTGGAAGGCGACCGGCAGACGCGCACGGCGGCCTATCAGGCGTTCCTGCAAACGCTGGCCGATTGGCAGGGGCGCGGCGTTCCCGTCGCGCTGGCCGATGTGGCCTACCCGAACGGCGGCGACCCGCTGCTGACCGAGCTTCTTCTGGCTCCCGAATGTCCGCTGACTTTAGGAACGCTGGCGGCTTATGGGGCCTGGAACACGGCAGGGAACACGCTGGGCGTTGTGGTCGCGCAGGCCGCGTGTGCCGGGCTGATGGGGAATGACCCGGCCCGTGCCGCCGCGCAGACGGTGTTCCTGGCGCATCGCTTCTTGGAAGACTGGGGCTATCAAAGCGTGGTCCGGCGCGAGGCGCGGGCGGAAGCGGGGCATCTGTGGGGACGCCCCGAGCCGGACCCGGACAGTCCTGCCGAACTTCATCAGCTTTGTGCGTTCATTGAGAGCCGCCTCGCCGCGTGCCTGCGGACTTTGCAAACACGCGGCGTCGGTACGGGGCTAGGTCTTGCCCCCGGCAGTGTCCTCCTGCCGTGGCGGCGGACCTTTGAGGTGGACTTCGGGCTGGCCTGACGCCTTCAGGCACCAAAGTCTGCGGAGCCGTAGCCCCCGAAGTGGAAATTGAACCCGGTACTGTTGTAGGAGGCGCTGGCAGACTGCCGCAGAGCCAGTGAGGACAGCGTGAGCGTCTGCGCGGCCTGCGCGGCTTTGGGCACGTCCGAGGCCGCTGCCACCGGCGCGGCAAACGACGCGGCAGGGGCAGGGCTGGGTGTGACCCCGACAGGCGGCGGCGTGTAAACCTGCCGATGGGCAACGTGTCGATGAGTGGCAGCGGGAGTATTTTCTTCAGCGGCTGTCGCTGGCGTTTCGACGGGGGCTGCGGAAACTGCCGGACTGCCGGGGCGCGGCGCACTTTGAGGCTGGCTTGGCGCGGGCTGGCTTGGCGCGGGCTGGCCTGAAAAGTCGGCATTGCCAGTGGAAGACGCCGGGGCCGAAGAGCTTGCGGGTGGCGGGCTGGCTGAATTGTTTGGCGAATTACTCGGTGCTGGGCTGCTCGGTGCTGGGCTGGTGTCTGTTCCGCTAGACGCAGGCGGCGCTGAGGACGCAGGCGGCTGAGCGGGGGCGTTGGAATAGGTCGGCGGCGGACTTTCCGGGGGGCCGCCCTGCGAGTTTTGCGGCGGCGGATTACTGGGCGCGGGTGTGCTGCTTGGCGGCGGGCTGCTGCTTGGTCTGGTCGACGAGGAGCCAGTTGACGATGGCGGCGACTGTGCGGGCGGTGGTGATGGGCCGAAGATGCCGAGGACTGACATGGGAGGAGAACCCTTCTAGGGGCTGCGTTGGAGCTACTCCCATTATCCGCTCCCGCCCGCCGCCGCGTCAGCCGTAAAGGTACGGGCTTTGGCCCTCCGCCCGCAAAGACACGCAAAAAGGCGGTAGGCGAAGAAGCCCTCTCACACCTGACCGCTTTTAATGAGCGCCTCGTCCGCCTTGACATCCTCCGACTGCGCTTCCCGCAGCTCAATCAGCGAGCGCATCATCGCCACCGTGTCAATCTGCGCCCAGTCGAACTCGATTTTGCGCCCGCGTGGGACGGGCATCTCTTCCAGCCCCGGCGGCAGGCCCTTGACCGCGATGGCATCCGGGTCGGCGGACAGCGCATCGGCCAGCTTCAGCAGGGCCGCCGATGAGGCTTTGAGCTGCGCCGTCAGCGCCGCGCTTTTTTTCTGTGCCCGCGCCCGCACCAGCAGCAGCGCCCCGAGTTGCTCGTCCGACAACGCCGGTGTGTTCGGTTCCTGATCACTCATACTTGCTTATTCCCTTCGCGTCAAACTTCCTCGATATACTCTGTCAGAGTGTCTAAGAGCGGCCCCTGCTCGTCCGCCCGCTGCTGGAGCCGGAGCTGCCATTCCTGCCTGCCATCGAGCGAGACAAACAGAGACAGGCCATCGTCGTAGGGCACAAACGAATACCCGCAAAACTGCCATGTCTCGCCTGCCAGATGCCTGTCGCCATCGAAGTCGGCAAACTCACGCACGACCCGGTACGAGCGGCCCGCCGTGAGAAATTGGTACACGCTGCCGCTGTTGACTGCCTTCTGTCCGCTCCAAAACCCGCACGGCTGTGGTCCGTACATCGCATTATCCTGACTGTCTTTTTTGCACTGCCGTTCGACATACCGGGCGAAGCGGTCCAGCACAATCTGCCATTCCAGGCGCTGCTCCTCTTCGGGAAGAGCTGCCTCGGCATCGAAGGTCTGACGTTGGCTTTGATGCGTAACCGCAGTTTGCCGCCCACTGTGAAGTCGTTCGAGGCCCAGGTGGTGTGCCATTCCTCCGAAGCGTCCCACTGCACGATGGCGCTAGGAGCGTTGAACGCCCACCAAGTATCGGCGAGGGGCACGGCAACACTTGTCTCGATAGTGATCTTCACAGTGCTAATCATGACAGCGCTGCTCAGCAGGCGCAGATCGGCCCCACTGTTGATGGGGGAGGAGCCAGAAAAAGAACAGTGGGGCCGGTTCTTAATTGTGGTGATCATAACCAGGCTAGTGGCTAGGCCGATAGTAGCCGCCTTTGGCCGTGTTAGGAATAGGATCGCCTCCAAAACTCGCGTTGTTGAAAGTGATTGTCCCCGTGAAAGCGTGCTTGAAACTGTAGTGACCGTTTGCCCCAAACGCCAGGTCTGTGGGGGATGAGAAGGTCGCGCTTTGGTTTTCAGCGGAACACTGAATGTAAGGCATACAGTATCCACCCTTCACAACGCCAGGAGCGGGATCGCCGCCCCACGCGGCGTTCGTAAATGTGACTGTACCCGAAGTGCCCCAGTTATCATAATATTTCCCCGCACCGCCATATGCGACATCGACAGGCACACTGAAGGTAGAGGAATTGCCTTCCCCGGCAACCTGCCAATAGGTTCTGGCACTTCCCAACTTTACAACGTTCGGCGCCGGGTCTGCCCCAAAGGTCGAATTGCTGAACGTGAATCTGCCCATGATAGCACTGCGATAGAAATAGTTTTCGCTGCTACCATACAAAATATCAACAGGCAGGTTGAAATTCAATGTTTGGTTTTCGGTGGCGACAACGCTGTAATTGGAGACGGTGTTAGTGTCCAGGCTTGCGTGGATATAGTTGGCGTATTGCTGCATCTCACTTCCATCCGCTGGCGGTCTGCCGCCGGTGTTGGAAGGCCAAAGGAAGCCGCCGACGGTTCCGTAGCTCTTCCAGGCTGTCATCTTGTTTGCGAAGGTCGCATCCCGCTCATAGTCCCAGTATCCAGGAATAACCTTCATGCCGCCGAAATAGTTGTTCCAAACGGCTGGAGTGTTGCCCGCGCCGCCATCATAGCATTGCAGATAAATCGCATCGAGATTCGTGCCCAGACCGCGCTGCACCGCCTGCCAGTAGCTTGGGTTGGTGTAGGGGCAGAGTGTTACTTTCAGTCCAGCCGACCCGGCCATATTGCCGAAGACCGCTGCTGATCCAGAATCATAGGTCTGTTCATCATCGTAGTCGATGGCATTGATCCCCAGTGCGTTCTTCAGCGCCAGCAGGTTGCGATAAAGAACCGTGCCGGAGCCTGTCCCATCGGCGGCGATCCGGCTCCTGATGTTGGCAAAGCTCGTATCGCCCGCACCACCGATACACATCTCGATGCGACCGATGGAAGAAGACGAAGCGCGGCACTGGCTGAGCAGGCTCGGCCAGTTGGAGGGACCGTTATAGACGCCGTTTTGGACAATGGGCTTTCCGCCGTAGATGAAGTCTCCATTGGCCCCAACACTCATGGAAAACAATATCATGGTTGTCATACCGGAAGTTCGGTAGCCGTTGATCTGCGCCGTAGTCAGGCCATCAGGATAGCCCATGTTGCCTGGACAAAACACGACTGCTGTCGCATTAGCAGAGGCAGGTGGAGGTAAGGCCAGGCCCAGGACAGCAGTCATTGCCAGTATGGCAATGACTGCTTTAGAAACGGGTGGGAAGAAACGCTTCTTGCTGATAAATGTGTTAATCATGCTTACTCCTTGAACTTGTTTTCGCCGACTTGAAATCATATCACACCGCCGGTATGTTGTCAACTCGCTGGTTTCTTTGCCTGAAAAACAGACAATCTAAACTGACGCTGACAATTCAGAAATTTTTGGTGGGTACAGTAACATTGATGTAACAATGCCAAGTATAGGCCTAAATTACGAAAAGGCAAGGAGAAAAGCAGATTTGAGAGCAGAAATGGTTAAGCCCACTCTGAAATCGTTGAATTTTCACAGTGGGCATAATATGTAGGCCCCCCGTATTCAAGGCCCACTTAAATACGGGGGTGAGGGTTTTGAGGAAGGACTTGCGCCCCTGCCGTCGCTGAACGCCTGTTCGCATCATCTGTCTACTACTTTGCCCGCTCGTGTGTGGTCCCCTGTGGCCCTTCGCTGACACCCATCCCAAGACGGGGCGGCGCGTGTTCAGAAGGCACAGTAGCGAGGCTGTAGAGATGGGGCGGGGGGCTTCTGAACCCTCACATTTGGAAGGAGGAGCAGACGGGAAAACCGCCTGTCTCCCCCGTCCCGTGTGTGGTCTGGGTCAAAACTCTTGTTCGACACCGGGGCAGGCGGTTCCTGCTTGTATGCTAAGAAAAGTGGTCTTTATTTAAGAGGATATGCTTTTTGTAAAACGGCCCATATTTAGGAGGGTGTAACACATAATATGGGGACTGGACAGTACAGGATTCGAACCTGTGACCCCTTCCGTGTGAAGGAAGTGCTCTACCACTGAGCCAACTGTCCTCGGTCGTGTATGGTAGGGGCATTCTACCGCGAATGCCCCGGTGTTGTCAAGTGCTTTTTTGCGCTCAGGCGCGGGGGCCAGCTTTGGCGGGCGTGCGGCGGTGCAGCCAGGCGGTCGGCGCGGGCGTCGCGGCTGCGGCGGGGCGGATGACGGGGAGCGGGTCGGACAGGGACAGCATCCCGCCCAGGGTGTCTACCGGATGGCCTTCGACCAGGAACTGCACGCGGTCTACGGTGCCAAACTGGCCCAGCGTGCGAAGAACGGCGCTGACGGTGCGGATGCCCTGCGTGTCGCCGCCGGTGAAGTTTGCTTCCAGTTCGCGGGAGAAGTCCACGGTGGCAAGGCCGTCGGCGAGGTTGATCGACCGCAGGCGGGTTCCGGCGGGCAGCGGGCTGTTAGGCTGCGCGGCCAGGGCGGCGAGTGCATCCTGTGCGGGTGTGTTGGAGACGGTATTGGAGGCGGCGACGGCGGGCGGCGCGGCGAAAATGGGCGCAGAAAGAAGCGGGCCGGTGGTCAGTGTCAAAGCAATAAGCGATTTTGTCCAGATGTTCATGGCAAGTCCCTCACTTGAGGGAGATTTACCCGGTTCTTGGGAAACAAAAACGCCGCCCCCGGCAATAGGAAAAGAGGGCGGGGAGACCCCGCCCCTACTCCAAACTTCCGGCTCCCCAGAATTGGGGCGGGGGGCTTACTTCTTCGGCAGGCGCTTCAGATGACCCGCAGGGGTGACGACTGTGTCATGGCGCTTTTTGCCGTTTTTGCGGCGGACGACCGAGTTGTTGCCGACGGCACGGTGGGCGTTGACGCTCAGATTGGCGCTGTTTTTGCGAGCGCCGTACTGCACGTCTTTGGCCCCTTTGCGGGTGCTTTTGCTGACATTTTCCCCGGCTTTGCGGAAGGGGTACTGAATGGACTTGCCGAGTTTGTGAAGCGAGTTGCTGTCATGTTTTGGGGGGACTGTGCCCCGGTCGGCGGTCTGGGCAAGGGCGGGGACAGCAAAACAAAGCAGGGCGGCGGCAGTGCCGAGAAGACGAAGGTTCATGCGAGTGGTTCTCCTAAAGGCCCCGTTGCCGGGGCGGGCTGGGTGATGTAAGGCTGGGTGATGTAAGGCTGTGTGAGTTCGGGCTGAATGAGACGGTCCAGCAGGGCACGCGGCGGGTGCGGGTGCGGCCAGGCAAACGCATGGCGGAAGGCGGCATCCTGGCAGCGGTCAAGCTGGGCAAAATCAATAATATCCTGAGTGAGCAGGTTTTCAAACTCCCACGGGAGACGGACATTATGCAGGCCCGCATTGTCGGTGCAGATGACGATGTCCACGCCTGCCGCCTCGCACCGCTCAAAGACGGTCCGCAGGGCCGTCAAATCGGGCAGTGTGCCGGTCTTCAGATACGTGGTCGGGCAAACTTCCAGGCACTGCCCGCGCCGGGCAATCTCCGGCAGAAGCTCCGGGAAGCGCAGGGCAATCTGGATGCCGTGGCCGATACGGGATAAATAGGGCAGCAGGGCCGGGTGGCAGCCGTCGGCGGTCTCGTAGAGGTGCCCGGTCGTCTTGATGCCGCGCTCGGTCGCTTCTTTGAATAGAGACACCCATTCGTCCAGCCGGGCGGCATAAAAGATGTCCGGCCCGGCCAAATCCACGCCGCAGACATACTGCGGCAAACTCGCCGCTAATTCCAAAATGGCCCGGTTGACGGCAGTGGGCAGGCGCGAGTGCATACACAAAATCTGCCGCATCAGCAGCGGGTAGCGCGGGTCATGCCCGGCCTCGCCGATGGTCAGCACGACGTCGCGCATCTGGGCAATCCGGTCCGCCTCGGACAGCGACGCATCGGTGCGGTAGTAGGGCGTGTGTCTAAGTTCCAGATAGCAGATGCCCTCAAAGACATACGCGCCCCGAATGAGCTTGGAGACAAAGTACGGTAGTGTTTCAAGGGTCTGGAACGGCTCCACCAGGGCGTGCAGCTCCAGGTACTCTTCCAGCGAGGCGCGGGGGCGGGTCACGAACGCTTCGAACTGTTCGTATTCGGGGAACTGGGCGGCCAGCGGGTGATCGTTTCGAAGAAGATAGCGCCAGAAGACGCGAGGCACGACGGCCCCGCCGAGGTGGCGGTGAAGTTCAGCATACAGGGACATAATACAGTGCAGTATACCCGATGGGGTACACTGCGCCTATGACTGCTTCTGAAACAGCTTCTGAAATCGCCGCTCGCCTGCGCGGGCGGCTTGTCGTCTCCTGTCAGGCACTGCCGGGCGAGCCGCTGTTCGGCGCGGACTACATGGCCCGGCTGGCCGTCGCCGCCGAAGCGGGCGGGGCGGCGGGCATCCGCGCCAACAGCCCCGTGGACATCGCCGCCATCCGCGCCGTGACCGCCCTGCCGCTGATTGGCCTGTCCAAAATCGACGTGCCCGGCTACGCTGTTTATATCACGCCCACGCTGGCCGACGCCCGCGCCGTTGCCGAAGCGGGGGCGGATGTGATTGCCTTAGACGCCACTGACCGCCTGCACCCGGAAGGCACGGCGGCAGAGTTTATCGCCCGCGTCCGCGCCGAAACGGGCCTGCCGGTGCTGGCCGACATTGCCACTTATGACGAGGGACTAGCGGCACAGGACGCCGGGGCGGAGTTCGTCTCCACCACCATGTCCGGCTACACGCCAAACAGCCCGCAGACCGACGCTCCCGATTTGGAGCTGGTCCGCCGCCTCGCCTCGGTGCTGACCGTGCCCCTGCTGGCCGAAGGCCGTATTCACACCCCGGAGCAGGCGCGGGCGGCCTTAGACGCCGGGGCGTGGGCCGTCGTCGTCGGCGGGGCCATCACGCGCCCGCAGCAGATCACAGCACGGTTTGCGCGGGCGCTTGGTGCTGGATAGATGCAGTGACATAAGGTACGTGAGAGAAGATACGTGAGAGAAGATACGAGGGGTTAAAACCCCTCGCTATGAGGCGAAGACGCCGGGAAGCCAAAGAATAAGCCAACCGCCATGACGTTTTTGGCCGCCCGGCGCGAAGCGCCTTCCAGCGAGGGGTTTTAACCCCTCGTATCTTCCCTCGCAGCTACCCCTTGTATCTAATAACGGCTTCGCTGCAAAATAAATCCCATGACCCTTTACTTAGGCATTGACATTGGCGGAACAAAAATCGCGGTGGGGCTAGTCACCCCCGAAGGCCGCGTTTTGCACTCGGCGCGTGTGCCGACGCCGCTGACGGGCGGCTTCGCAATTCTGGACGCCGCGCTCGGGTTGGCCCGTGAGACGCTGGCCGGGCAGAGTGTGACAGCTATCGGCATTGGCACGGGCGGGCAGGTAGACGCGGCGCGGGGCGTGGTGGTCTCGGCCACAGACCTGCTGCCGGGGTGGGCCGGAACCGATGTCGCTGGAGCATTTCAAAGCGCGTTCGGCTTGCCGTGCGCCGTAGACAACGATGTCAATGCGCTGGCGGTCGGGGAGGCGCGGCTCGGCGCGGGGCGGGGGCTGGGTTCGGTGGTGTTTCTGGCGCTCGGCACCGGGGTCGGCGGCGCGTGGGTGCGGGACGGGCAGGTGCATCACGGGGCGACCTGGACGGGCGGGGAGTTCGGGCATTTGTACCTGACGGCGAGCGCCGACGCGCCGCGCCAAACGCTGGAAGACTGGGCGAGCGGGCCGGGGCTGGCGCGGACCTATTTGGAGCGGACGGGGCAGGCGGCGACCGGGGAAGCGATTGCCGCCGAGGCGGCGGCGGACCCGAACTGCCCCGCCGCCTGGGCGATTGAACGCACGGGCGAGGCGCTGGGCTTTGGGCTGGCAAGCCTTGCCAATGCACTGGACCCGGAGCTGATTGTGGTGGGCGGCGGGCTGGCATCTCTTGGGGACGTCCTGCTTGGCCCGGCGCGGGCGGTGCTGGCGCGGTGCGGCCTGCCCGGCCCGGCGCGGTGCCCGGTGGTCGCGGCGGCGCTGGGTGCGGAGGCATCGCTGGTGGGTGCGGCGTGTCTGACGATGCCGAGAGGTAAAGGAGGGCGGGGGGACCCCGCCCCTACCGTTCTTTCTTAACCGTCTGGTTCCCCCAGAATTGGGGGTGAGGGGGCCGACTGCCTTGACTTTGCCGAGGGGTTCGGCTACAATCTGCCTATGAGTACGGCAGCGATTGAAACGGCAGCGATTGACGAAGTAGAAGACAAGGGGCGGGCGGCGAAGCGGGCGGCCCGGACGCTGGCCTCGGCGGGGACGAATGCCAAGAACGCGGCGCTGCGGGCAATGGCGGAAGCATTGGGCCTGGCGCAGGACGCGATTCTGGCCGCAAACGCGCAGGATGTGCGGGCGGCTGAGGAGCGCGGCCTGTCGGCGCATTCCGTGGAGCGGCTGACGCTGACGCCGAACCGCATTGCAGAGATGCAGACGGGGCTGGGGCAAGTCGCGTCGCTGCCGGACCCCGTCGGCGAAGTGCTGTCCGGGCGGCGGCGGCCCAACGGCCTCGAAATCACCAAAGTTCGCGTGCCGCTGGGGGTTATCGGGATTATTTATGAAAGCCGCCCAAATGTCACGGTGGATGCCGCCGCGCTGTGCCTGAAATCCGGCAACGCGGCCATTTTGCGCGGCGGCTCCGAGGCGATTTATTCCAACCGGGCACTGATAGAGGCGCTGCAAACGGCTCTGCGGGCGATGGGTCTGCCGCCGGAGTGTGTGCAGCTTATTCAAAGCACAGACCGGGCGGCGGCGCGGCGGCTGATGACGCTGAACGGGGTTGTGGACTGTCTCATCCCACGCGGGGGCGCGGCGCTGATTAAGACCGTGGTGGAAACGGCGACGGTTCCGGTGATTGAGACGGGCACGGGCAATTGCCATGTGTATGTAGACAAAGAGGCTGACCTCACAATAGCTTTAGAGATAGTAGTGAATGCCAAAGTGCAGCGGCCCTCGGTCTGCAACAGCGCGGAAACTCTGCTCGTGCATCAGGCGGTCGCGGATGAGTTTTTGCCGATGATCGCTGCCCGGCTGGCGGCGGAGGGCGTGGAAATGAGAGCCGATCCCCGAACCCGCGAGCGGCTGCCGGACGCGACCCCGGCCACCGAGCAGGACTGGTACGAGGAGTACAACGCGCTAATTTTGGCTGTCAAAGTGGTGGACACGCTGGAAGACGCCGTGGCGCATATCAGTGCCTACGGCACGCAGCACTCAGAGGCCATTGTCACCAGGAGCTACGCCGCCGCGCAGGCATTTACCGACAGTGTGGACGCCGCTGCGGTGTATGTCAATGCGTCCACGCGCTTCACCGACGGCTTTGAGTTTGGCTTCGGGGCCGAGATCGGCATTTCCAATCAGAAGCTGCACGCACGGGGGCCGATGGGGCTGGAAGAGATGACCACGTACAAATATATTGTGCGAGGCAGCGGGCAGATTAGAGACTAGCAGATTAGAGACTAGCAGATTAGAAAGTAGACACAATGGACCCGTTTGATACACCGCCGCCTTTCGAGGCCGGAATCTGGCCCCCACCGCCGTCCGTGGCCGGAGCGGTTCCCGCCGTGGCCGCCCCGTTTAAGTGGCTGTACCGCCGCGCTTCCGGCAAGGTCGCGGGCCGCGCAATGATCGCGGACTTTCGAGAAGGCGTTGTGCAGCTTGAGCCGCAGGGCATTGTGATTCAGGGAAAAGTGGTGCCGCGTGCGGAAATCCGCGTGCCAATACTGATATTCTGCCTGCTGATTAGCGTTCTCATCGCCGTGATCGCCAATGCCGTCATGGAATACGGAATGCGGAAAGATCAATGGCTGGCGGTGCGCTGGGACAGCGTGCGCGAGGTCCTGCTGTCGCCGACCAAGCAGCAGGCGGTTTTGATTTATGACGCCCCGAATTACGCGGGCATTATGAAAACATTTTCGCTGGCCTTCACGCCTGCACCGGGATACTATGAGACCTTTGCCGCTGCGGCGCGTGAGTATGTGCCCGGCGCGGTCACGGAAGGCCGCCTGCGAAATGCGACCTCGCCCATCGTCTGGATAGCTCTGGGCTTGCTGGTTTTGATCCTGAGTGTGGGCATCTACGCGGCATTTGCGCGTTGAAAATTATGAAGCGTTTAGGCATTATGGGCGGCACGTTTGACCCCATTCACTATGGGCACCTGCTGATGGCCGAGGAGGCCCGGATTGCGTTTGCGCTGGACCGCGTGCTGTTTGTGCCCAATGGCCGCCCCGCGCACAAGAAAATCTATGCCGTGTCGTCGCCCGAGGATCGCTACGCGATGACCCTGCTGGCGACGGCTTCTAACCCCGACTTTTCCTGCTCGCGCCTCGAACTCGACCGCCCCGGCCTGTCTTACACCATTGACACCCTGCGGGCCGTCCGGCAGATGCACCCGGAGCTGGAAGCCCTGTATTTTATCACCGGAGCCGATGCCGTGCTGGAGATTTTGACGTGGCACGAGTACGACAAGCTGGCGTCCGAGTGCCGCTTTATCGCCGTCACCCGTCCCGGTTTTGTGCTGGAACGGCTGGCGGAGATCGCCGGGCAGGAGTTTCTGGACCGAGTCTCGTTTCTGCCTATTCCGGCCCTGGAAATCTCGTCCACTGACCTGCGGCGGCGCGTCCGCGAGAGGCGCGGCCTGAAGTATCTGACCCCGGAGCCGGTGGAAGCCTACATCCGTGAGCAGGGCCTGTACCAAGCATTGCCTGCCGAGCCGGAACAACTCTGATTATGCCAACCCAAATCGAAACAGAGCAGCAGCTTTTAATCGCCCGGCGGCAGCTTGAGGCCGTGCAGCGCGTCGCGGCGGCGCTGTATTCCGTCACGGATACCGACACAATGCTGCGGCAGGCGCTGGAAACCAGTCTGGATGTGGTCAATGCCGATGCCGGGTCAATTCTGCTGTATAACGAAGAGAAGCACACGCTGGTCTTCCGCCATGCTGTCGGCCCGGTCGCAGAGACGCTGATTGGGACGAGCCTGGACCTGTCTCTGGGCCGGGGCATTGCCGGGCTGGTGTTTCGGACGGGGCAGGGGCGCATCACGCTGGATGTGGATGCCGACGATGACCATGTGGGGACAGTCGATGCGCTGACCGGCTACCGGACCGAGTCCCTGATGACCGTGCCGCTGCACACCCGGCAGGGGCCACCGCTCGGGGTCATGCAGTTTGTCAACAAGCGCGAGGGCAGCTTTGATGCCGGGGACATGGCGGTCAGCGAGATTGTCAGCAGCCTGGTCACCATGAGCGTGCAGAACGCCCTGCTGGCGCGGGAAGCCAATGTCGCCGCGATTGCCCGGTCGGTCGGCGAAATCAGCCACGACATCGGCAATATGCTGACGCACGTTCTGCCCTATGTGCAGACGCTGGAAGGCAGTATTGAAGACGTGCGGGATGGCAAGCCTGGCGCACAAGAGGCTTTGGAGTCGTTCTACGAAGAGGTGCGGGACAGCGTCGCCGAGGGCGTGGGGCAGGTGATGGCCCGGACGCGGGAGATTTCGAGTGCCCTGAAAGGCGAAGTCGCCCCGATGGACTTCAAGCCGGGCCGCCCGCTCGATGTCGCGCAGCGCGTCGCGCAGTCGCTTGGCGGAGCCGCTGCGCTGGCCGGGATTCCGATCCGCACTGCCGGGGAAGCCGAGATAGACGCTGTGTTCGACAGCTCCCGGCTGTATAATGCCCTGTATAATCTGGTCAACAACGCCCTGCCTGCCACGCCACGCGGCGGCACGGTGACCATCACGGTTTCCGAAGACCCGGACCCGGCATTTTACACGCTGTCCGTGGCCGACACCGGAAGCGGAATGCCGGAAGAGGTCCGCAAAAAGCTGTTCACGGACGCCGCCTATTCCACCAAGCCCGGCGGCACGGGCCTCGGCACCCGCATTGTGCGCCGCATTGTGGAGCAGCACGGAGGCCGCGCCGAAGTCGTCAGCGCCCCCGGTTTGGGCACAACAATTATCCTGCGCCTGCCCAAGCAGCCGACGGCGGCAGGCTGAAGCAAGGGGGGCGCGATAAATCGCGCCCCTACTCCCCCCACTCGTAATGCACCAGGCCCGGCGTCTGGCAGAGCAGCGTGTCCACGGTGTCTCGCTGGACATACCGCGACAGCGTGATCTGCAAATGGGCCACTTCCGTGTCCGCCATGCGCTCCAGCTTCAAGTCGCGGGTGCGGGCATTGGCCTTGTGCAGAGCTTCCAGCAGGCGGCTGACCGCCGCCAGTGGGTCCTCGGAGGCGCGGAATACGACAGTCAAATCATGCCGCCGCCGCTGACGGATCAGCACGTTCTCAAAGCGGTTCAGCAGGGTCAGCGTGCCCAAAATCAGCAGTGTGCTGACCGCTGCCAGCTCTGCGTACAATCCGCCGCAGCCGACCGCGATGCCAACCCCCGCGATAGCCCATAAACTCGCCGCCGTTGTCAGCCCGCGCACCGCGCCGCTCGTGCCGTCGCGCAGAATCGTCCCCGCGCCGAGAAATCCCACGCCCGTCACAATCTGCGCCGCAATTCGATCTGAATCTGCCCCGGTGCGGTTGGACACCAGAGTCATCAGCGCCGCGCCGACACACACCAGAACGTGAGTTCTGAGGCCCGCCGGGCGCTCATGCCGCTCCCGCTCCCAGCCGACTAACCCGCCCAGCAGGACGGCCAGCAGCAGCAGGCCGGTGAGGGGGATGAGGGGGGAGGTGAGGATATAGGTGAGGGTGGGCATGGAAAACAACTCAGGGCGGTGTGAGGGTTAGTATGCGGAGGCGGTGGGACGAGGGGTTAAAACCCCTCGCTATGAGGCGAGGACGCCGGGAAGCCAAAAGATGTGGCAACGGGAGCTTTATCCGCTCCTCTTGGGTCCGCCCGGCGCGAAGCGCCTTCCAGCGAGGGGTTTTAACCCCTCGCACACTGCCTGCGTAAGAGGCTACTTCGCCTCAATCTCCGCCCGCAGCATCTTAACCAGATGCTCAACGTGGGCGGCGGCTCCGGCGACGGGGACGGACTCTTTACCCGCCTTGTCGCGGCGCAGCGTAATCTCTACGACGCCCTCCGCCAAGCCCTTGCCGACCACGACCTGTACGGGGATGCCCAGCAGGTCGGCATCCTTGAACTTGACGCCGGGGCGGTCGTCGCGGTCGTCTAATAAAACATCAATGCCGCCGACTTTCAAGGCCGTGTATAAGTCTTCGCAGGCTTGCTTCTGGGCCTCGTCCCGGCCACTGACCAAGATTACCACCGCCTCAAACGGGGCAATAGAGACCGGCCACACCATGCCGCTGTCGTCGTGGTGCTGCTCGATAGCCGCTGCCATCGTGCGCGAGACGCCGACGCCGTAAGAGCCGCCCTGCATAAGCTGGCTTTTGCCGGTGTCATCGGTGAACGTCGCGTCCATCGACTCGGAATACTTGGTGCCGAAATTGAAGACATGCCCCACTTCGATGCCGCGCTCCGTGTACAGATGGCCTTCGGGGTCGGCGGGGCTGATGTCGCCCGCAATCGCTGTGCGTAAATCCAGATACTCCGGCGCGGGGAAGTCCCGGCCCGGCAGGACGTGCATCAAATGCGCGTCGGCGGCGTTTGCGCCGGTGACGCCGTCGCGGATAAACTCCACCTCGCGGTCGGCCACGACGCGCACGCCGGACAGGCCCACCGGCCCGGCAAAGCCCACCGGTGCTGAAGTCACTTTCTGCACCACGGCGGCGTCGGCCAGCGGCGATGGCCCGCCGAGGAGCTTGGCGAGTTTTGCCTCGTTCAGCTCCCGGTCGCCGCGCACCAGCGCCACCACGGGCGTGCCATCGGGGCCGGTCACCACCAGCGTTTTGATCAGCCGCGTGGCCGGGACGCCCAAGAGAGCCGCCACGTCGTCAATGGTAGTTGTGCCGGGCGTTGACACTTGCTCCATCGCGGCGACTTCTGCACTCGGGTCCTCGGCAGGGGTGGGGACGGCCTCGCACCGCTCGGCATTGGCGGCATAGCCGGTCTTGTCGCAGCGCAGGACCGTGTCTTCGCCCTCGGCGGACAGCACCATGAACTCTTCGGACTGCGAGCCGCCAATCGCGCCGGAGTCGGCCTCGACAGACAGCGACTCTAAACCGCACCGGGCGAACATCCGGGCGAATGCCCCGCGCACGTTGGCATAGGCTTTTGCGCCTGCGGCTTCGTCGCGGTCGAACGAATAGGCATCCAGCATCAAAAACTCGCGGCCCCGAACCAGGCCGCCACGCGGGCGGGCCTCATTGCGGAACTTGGTTTGTATCTGATAGGGCAGCAGGGGAAGCTGCTTGTACGACTGCACATCGCCGCGCACAATGTCGGTGACCACTTCTTCGTGGGTGAAGCCCAGAAAGTAGTCATGCTGCGGTACGGTAAACAGCACGTCCACCTTGTCCCGCCCTGATTCTTCGAGCAGGGGCCGGGGCACGAGCGTCGGCATCAGAAGCTCGACGCCGCCGATGGCGTTCATCTCGTCGCGCAGGATATTGGAGATTTTGTTCAGCACGCGCAGGCCGAGCGGCAGGTACGAATAGACGCCGGACGCCAGCGGGCGGATAAAGCCGCCGCGCAGGAGCAGCTTGTGGCTGACCATCTCGGCTTCGGAGGGCGCATCGCGCAGGGTGGGGGCAAAAAGTTGTGTGTAGCGCATGGGGTCCTATGTGGGTCTGATGGGTGTACGAGGGGTTGAAAACCCCTCGCTAGAGGAGGCGTCCTTCGGACGAAGGAGAAATGCCAGCCGCTACGAACTCCGAACTTCTTTCGTCCGCAGGACGCCTCTCCTTGCGAGGGGTTTTCAACCCCTCGGCCTGATCGGTATTATATTGTTCAATTTATTGCGGCAGTTGGTGCGTCACCGTGCGGATGATGTCATTGGACATAATCAGCACAAACAGCACGGCGATGATCGCCAGGCCGGTCATCAAGAATGCCTGCTGCTGCTGATCGGTCAGCCGCTTGCCGCGCCGGACCCACTCAATAAAGAACGTCAGCAGATGGCCGCCGTCCAAGACGGGGATAGGCAGCAGGTTGAAAATCGCCAAACTGAGCGACAGGCTTGCCAGCATATTGGCGATGTCCGGCAGGCCGCTTTTGACCGCCAGGCCCGTCGCCTGATACATGAAGATAATGCCTCCGGCGGCCTTGTGCAGCTCCCGGTGATGGATCAAATAGCCCAGGCCGTAAAACGTCTCGTAGATTTTCGAGTTGCCATAGTGGATAGACTCTACAAAGCCGAGCCGCTTGATTTCTTTGGCGGGGCTGATTTGCAAAAAGCCCAGCGGATAGCTGCTCAGGGTCGGCGGGGTTTGGGCCACCGAGGCCGGGATCGCTCCTTTGAGGTCCACTTCGGCATGGTCGCGCAGCACAATCACCGGGACCGTTTTGCCGACATTTTGTGTCAAAAGCGTCTGCGCCTGCGCGGCGCTGCTGACCGGCGTGTCGCCGATCTGCGCCAGGCTGTCCCCGGCCAGCACGCCCAGGGCCTCCAGCGCCCCCGGCTGCGTGACATCCACCTGCTGCACCGGCTTGTTCTGGTCGTCCTTTGTGGGGCGTGGGGTGGCCGGGAGTGTCAGCGTTTGGTCGCCGCGCTGCACCGTTAGCACCAGGCGCTTGTCCGCGCTCCTGTGGATAATATCCACCATCTGGTTGCCATCTGTGATGGGCTTGCCGTTGATGGCTTTGACGACATCGCCGATTTGCAGGCCAATGCGCTGCCCTTCGCCCCCCGGCGCGGTCATGCCGACTTTGGGGAGCGTTTTGCCCGTCGGCACGCCCGTGGTCAGGCCCATCAGGCAAAAGACGACGTAGCCCAGCACAAATGACATCACCGGCCCGGCCAGAATGACCAGCGACCGCTGCCAGAGCGGCTTGCTGTAAAAGCCGTCGGGGGCGGTGTACGAGCGGTCTTCGGCAGTGTTTTCGGCCAGCAGGGGAAGGTCGGCGGCGTCGGGGTCGGACTTTGCGGTCAGCTTGTCTTTGACCGCTGTGATGGGGGCTTCGTCCGGCTCCATGCCCGCGATTTTAACGAACCCGCCGAGGGGCAGGATGCGGACGTTGTACTCAGTGTCGCCGCGTTTGCCAATGCGAAACAGGCGCTTGCCAAAGCCGATAGAGAAGTCATCCACGCGGATGCCGCAGAGGCGGGCAACAATGAAGTGCCCCCATTCGTGCGCGACGACCAAAATCGAAAGAATAATCAGAAGCGTGACCGTCTGCTCCAGATTTTGCAGGATTGCCAAGAACTATGCTCCTCCCGTCAGCAGCGAGTGGTCTTCACCCAGCAGTGCGTGCGCCTTTGTCCGCGCCCAGCCGTCGGCCTCGGTGATCTGCGCCAGCGTCGGCGCGGCTGTGACCGCATGCGCGTCCATTGTCCGCGCCGTCAGCGTCGTAATCGCCCCGAAGGTCAAATGCCCGTCCAGAAATAGCCCCACGGCGGCTTCGTTGGCGGCGTTCATCACGGCAGGCAGCGTGCCGCCAGCTTTTGCCGCCCGGCGGGCCAGCGCAAGCGCCGGAAAGCGCGTTTCATCAGGCGGCTCGAACGTCAGCGGCGTTTGAAGCGCCGCGATGTCAAAGCGCGGCACGCCCATCTCGGCCCGGTCCGGGTACAGCAGGGCATACTCAATCGGCAGCCGCATATCCGGCAGGCCCATCTGCGCCAGGGTCGAGCCGTCCACCAGCTCAATCAGCGAATGCACCACCGACTGTGGATGCACAACGACGCCAATCTGCGCCATCGGCACATCAAACAGCCAGCGGGCTTCAATGGTTTCCAGCGCCTTGTTCATCAGCGTCGCGCTGTCCACCGTGATTTTGCGCCCCATCGACGGCCAGGTCGGGTGGTTCAGCGCATCGGCTACCGTCGCCCGGTCCAGCCGCGCCCGGTCCCACTCGCGGAACGGCCCGCCGGACGCCGTCAGCCAGAGCCTTTCAACGTGCGCGGGCGGCTGCCCCTGCAAGCACTGAAAGATCGCCGAATGCTCGCTGTCTATCGGCAAAATCTTCGCGCCGGACTTCCGGGCCTCGGCGGTCACAATCGCGCCCGCCGCGACCAGCACCTCTTTGGTTGCCAGCGCCACATCTTTTCCGGCTTTCAGGGCCGCCACCGTTGCCGCCGTGCCCACCGCCCCGGCGACCGAGACGACTATTATATCCGCTTCCGGCAGCGTCGCCAGCCGCACCAAGTCCGCCCTGTCGCCGGACTCCAGAGCGCCGGGGGACACGCCGAACTCGGTGGCCTGCTGCTGTAGCAGGGTCTCATTGCGGTATGCCGACAGCCCCACCACGCGCAGGCGGTCCGGCAGACGCCGCACCACGTCCAGCGTCTGCGTGCCAATGCTGCCGGTGCAGCCCAAAATAACAATGCTTTTCAAACGCTTACGCTTTACAAAAGTCGCCGGGGGTATAAAACCCCCGGCATCAAGAGCGGACGCCCTGCCGGGCTAGGAACAGCAGGAGCCAGCAAAACCAAACTCTTCCGCCCGGAGGGCGGCGGAACTTCAATGCCGGGGGTTTTATACCCCCGGCTGAATTTGGATTTCGCCCTCACGGGTTCACCACCGCGCCAAACTTACGCACCCGCTGCCCGTAGTCTTGCAGGGCCTCAAACAGATGCCGGGGGGAGAAATCGGGCCACAGGGTCGGGGTCACATACATCTCGGCGTAGGCAACGCCCCAGAGCAGGAAGTTGGAAATCCGCATCTCCCCGGCAGTGCGTATCAGCAAATCCGGGTCCGGCAGGTCCGGGGCATACATTGCCTGTGAAAGATGCTCCTCGGTAATGTCGGCAGGGTCAATCTCGCCGCGCTTTGCCGCCTCGGCCAGCACACGAGCCGCGTCGGCAATCTCCGCCCGGCCCCCATAATTAATGGCTAAATTGAGCGTAATGCGCGAGTTTCCTGCCGTCACTTCCATGTCCCGGTCCATTTCGCGCAGCAGCGAGGCGGAAAGCCCGTCCCGCCGCCCCACAAAGCGGATTTTGACGCCGTTTTCGTGCAGGTCCCGCAGCTCCGTTTTGGCCGCGTGCTCAATCAGGGACATCAGCCCGTCGGTCTCATGCTTGGGCCGCCGCCAGTTTTCGTTGGAAAACACGTACAGCGTCAGCACGGGAATGCCGAACTCGGCGGCGGCCCGGACAATCGTGCGGACCGTCTTGTACCCTTCCCGGTGGCCCAAGAGGCGCGAAGGCAGGTGCCGTTTTCGTGCCCAGCGCCCGTTGCCGTCCATGATAATGGCGACATGCGCGGGCAGACGCGCCGGGTCCAGCCGCGCTTTCAGGGCGTCAATCTCGGTGAGTGCGGCGGGCAGAACATCCGGCTCCGGCAAAAGTATACTCATAAAAATTTGTCGGCGGGGCCGGGTCAGACTTCCATCAGCTCGGCTTCTTTGGCTTTCGTGATCCGGTCGATTTCCACAATGTAGCGGTCAGTCAGCTTTTGCAGGCTGTCCTGCGCCCGCTTGGATTCGTCTTCGGACGCTTCGCTCTTTTTCACCAGTCCCTTGAAGGCATCATTGGTGTTCTGGCGCACTTTGCGGATGGAGACTTTGCCTTCTTCGGACTTCTTGCCAAGAATCTTGACAAACTCTTTGCGCCGCTCTTCGGTCAGCGGCGGGATATTGAGCCGAATAGAATTGCCGTCGTTGACGGGGTTGATGTTGATGTCCGAGTTCTGAATGGCTTTGTCAATCGCGCCGACCGTGCTGCGGTCATAGGGCGTGACCACAAGCTGCCGCGCATCGGGCGTGCTGATGGAAGCCAGTTGGTTCAGGGCCGTGGCCGTGCCGTAATAGTCCACCAGGATGCCGTCCAGCATCGTGGGGTTGGCCCGTCCGGTGCGGATCGTGGAAAAATCATGCTGCGTTGCGTCTACCGTCTTCTGCATCTTCTGCTCGGCATCTTTGGCGAGATCACTTAAACTCATTTGCTGCTCCTAAAAATATACTCTTGAAACTGTGTGAAGCCGCTTGGCGACTACTAGTGTGGCTTGTGTTGTTTGGGCCACTTCAACACGCCAGCCATTTCAGTTCGAGCCGCGTCGGCAAAAATCTTGTAGCTGCCGGAAGCGAACTCCGCCGAATAGATAACGACAGCATCAGCAGAAAACGCATCTAAGCCACGCATCAGCTCTTGAAAACCTTGAATGGGTTCTCCCATATTTTCATTACGTTTCGCACGCAGACGGTAGATATTTTTGATTTCACGCAGGTCAATCGGTGAAGACTCGGTGAAGATAAGGCCACTTGCCTGGTCCTGCAATAACTGGCAAAGAATACTGTTGCTTTTGTTCTTGGCAAAAAGCTCCGCCAAATCTTTCTCGCGCATTTTAAGAGACCTCACTGACAAGTGCGTCAACCACTAGCCCCCGGATCAGAACTTCCTGCTCGAAGAAGGCGTCAGGCAAAATAACCAGTTCAGACTCCTGAAAATCCTTCCATAAGACAACACCCTGACCGCCTAAGTCTTGATCGGTCGCCTTCTTATGCGCCACTTGAGGGTTAGTCGTCCAGGAGGTGAATTCGCTCTTGGTGTCACCTTCATTGTGGTCCGCCGGTGTCGCCGGGCCGCCTCTGGGGCGGGTTATTCCCTGAGCGGCTTCTGGATACTAGGGGTTGTCCCGCGCCACCCACGATAAAGTTTAACCATAGTTGCGTCCGTGTTTTTCAACGGTTACGCTTTTTGAGCGGCAAGCACTTTGTTAAAAGCACCACTAACTATCTTAATCTTTGGTTCAACCCAAGTCAGGTTGAACAAGGCACCGGGTTCGCTTTGACAATTTTTGATGAATTGCATCGCCGACTGGTCCGACGCAGGCGAAAAATCGCTTGACGCGACCCATTGCGGCTGACCGTCTTTTTCGCGCCAGAGTTCCACACCCACAATTTCACATTCTCGTTGGTTTAACCAGCTTACGACCTTTTGGGCTTCCGCCGCAGGCCAAGCCAATTCACCCGCCAACCGATGAGCTGCCCGGAGCATTTCTTCGGGTATTTCAGTTTCAATACTGGAAGCCTGTTCCGCCAACATGAATGACTCTCCCTGTTGCACTGTTGAGGACGACAGATTTTCCGGTTGTCGGATGAACAAAACGCATCGCCGGAGCCGTACCTGCCGTCAAATCTACCTCGGGATAACTGACGCCTTCCTCATACGCTTCCTGTATCTCATTGACAAGCCAGCCACGCTTTCTCATGGAGAGCAGTATATGATGGCTCAAATGGGCAATATCAGGTTCAGCACAGCCATCCCGCATCGTTGTTCCTTGTTGTTTTTACTTACGCCTCTTTGGCGACGAGGGTTCCAATGGCGGCTCCTTCGGCGACGCGCTGGATGTTGCCGGGGACGTTGATGTCAAAGACGACGATGGGCAGGTTGTTTTCCATGCAGAAGGCCAGCGCGGTCAAATCCATGACTTGCAGGCGGCGGTTGATGGCGTCGGCAAAGGCGATGCGCTCGAAGCGGACGGCGTCGGGGTGCTTGCGCGGGTCTTTGTCGTAAACGCCGTCGGTCCCGTTTTTTGCCATCAAAATGGCCCCGGCGCGGACTTCGGAGGCGCGAAGGGCGGCGGCGGTGTCGGTGGTGAAAAACGGGTTGCCCGTGCCGCCCGCCAGAATCACGACGCGGCCTTTTTCCAGATGCCGCAGGGCGCGGCGGTTGATATACGGCTCGGCGACAGTCTGAATGGGGATGGCGGTCTGGACGCGGGTGTCCACGCCCTGCCGCTCCAGAGCATCCTGCAAGGCCAGGGCGTTGACGACGGTTCCCAGCATTCCGATATGGTCGGCGGTGACACGCTTCATGCCTGCCGTTTCGGCAAGCTGGCCGCGCATGACATTGCCGCCGCCAATGACAATCGCGGTCTGGACGCCGCTCTTTTGGAGCGTGGCGACTTCCCCGGCAATCGTGGCGACGGCCTGATAGTCAATGACCCCGTGGCTGCCGTCTCCGGCGAAGGCTTCGCCGGAGAGCTTGAGCAGCACGCGGGACCACTTCATGTTACCACTCATGGGTGTTTCTGAAGAGGCGTCCGCCATTAGGTTACGACGCCTCGCCGATCTCAAAGCGCACGAACCGCTTGACTTCGGACTTGCCCTTGATAAGCTGCGCGACGGTCTGCTTCGGCTCGCGGATGTAGGGCTGTTCGAGCAGCACGGTTTCTTTGTAGAACGTGCCGATGCCGCCTTCGGCGATCTTTGCCAAAATCTCCGGGGGCTTGTTGGCGTTCTTGGGGTCCGCCTGCATCCGGGTCATCACGATGTCGCGCTCTTCGGCAAGCTTTGCGTCGGGAACATCCGACTTCGCCAGATACTTCGGCTTGGCGGCGGCGATGTGCATGGCGACTTCGCGGGCCAGGCTGCGGATTTCCGCGCCTTCGCCGGTCATCTCCACCAGAACGCCGATCTGTCCGCCCATGTGGATATACGCATCCACCGTGCCGTCTTCGGTCTGGTAGGACGCGAACTGCTTGAAGATGATGTTCTCACGCATTTTGGCGAACACATCCTGAATGCGAAGCTTCGCGGGCTGCCCCGTCGAGGTGTGCGTTGCGTCCAGAAGCTCTTCCACCGACGACGCGCCGGGGTTCTCGGCGGCGTGCTTTGCCATGTCGCGGACCAGCGCCACGAACTCTTCGTTCTTGGCGACAAAGTCCGTCTCGCTGTTGATTTCGACCAGAACGCCCACATGGTTGCCGTCGCGCACGACCGCTTCAATGACGCCTTCGGCGCTGGTGCGGCCTGCCTTGACTTCGGCTTTGGCGTTCTTCTCGCGGAAAGCGCGGATGGCCGCGTCCATATCTCCATCGGCGGCGGTGAGGAGCTTCTTTGCTTCCATCATGCCCGCCTGTGTTTTGTCCCGCAATTCCTTGACCATTGCGGCGGTAATATCTGCCATAGTTATTCGTCCTTTAAAAGTGTGCCCCCGGAGACCCCTCCCCGGCGCAAGCGCCGACCCTCCCCTGTTAGGGAAGGGTGAAGAGACAAGAGGGCGGGGGGACCCCGCCCCTACATCCTAATCCTTCCTTTAGGAAGGACCCTGCGAAGCAAGGTGGTAGGTCTCCAGGTTGGGCCTTAGTCTGTGCCCTGCGCGGTGGTCTGCCCGGTCTCTTCGGCGACCTCGTGGGCGACCTCAGCGGGGTTCGTCATCGCCTCTGCGCCGGGGGAAGCATCCTGGCGGGAAATGCCGCTCTGGTTGCCCTGCGCGGTCATGCCGCTTGCGCCCAGACTCGGGTCCAGAACGCCTGCCGGGACCTGGGCACCGCCGGTGACACGCTTCTCCAGCGCCTCCCACTGCGCGGCCACCACGGCGGCGTCCATGTCGTCGCCCATTTTCTGGGCGTCGGCTTCGGACTCCACCAGCGTCGCCTCGTCGTCCTGCCACTCGCCCTGCCGGATTTCAATGATCGCGTCGGCGATTTTGTTCGAAATCAGCTTGATGGCGCGGATGGCGTCGTCGTTGCCGGGGATGACGTAATCCACTTCATCGGGGTCGCAGTTCGTATCGACAATCGCCACGATGGGAATGCCCAGCTTGCGGGCTTCCTGCACGGCGATTTTCTCTTTTTTGAGGTCCACGATAAAGATGGCGTCGGGCATCCCGTTCATGTCCTTCATGCCGCCCAGGTAGTTTTCCAGCCGGTCGCGCTCTTCGCGCAGGTCGGCGGCTTCCTTCTTGGGCAGGGAGTCCAGAATGCCTTCGGCATCGAGCCGGTCCAGCTCGCGCAGGCGGGCGATGCGGGTCAAAATCGTGCGGTAGTTGGTCAGCATGCCGCCGAGCCAGCGGGAGTTGACGTAGTAGGAATGGGAGCGCTTGGCGGCTTCGGCCACGGCGTCCTGGGCCTGCTTTTTGGTTCCGACAAAGAGAATTTTGCCTTTGTTCGAGGCAACTTCCTGAATGTAGGCATACGCCTCATCGAACAGCTTCAGGGTCTGGTGCAGATCAATGATGTAGATGCCGTTGCGTCCGCCGTAAATGTAGCGTTTCATCTTCGGGTTCCAGCGGCGCGTCTGGTGGCCGAAGTGGACCCCGGCTTCGAGCAGGTCCTTCATCGCAAGAATAGACAAATCGTAACTCCTTCGTCGTGTTGGGTGCGTCCCCGCCGTTCATCCGCCTCTCACGACCCTGCTTTTTGCGGAAAGTATATTCCAAAAACAGAGGCACACGCGGAGGCGTCCGGGCAGGTGTGGATTGTGTATTTTCCGCCCGATAGTATACCACAAAAAGGCAGGCGGTTTCAAGGGGCGAGTGCGGTGCGCTCCGGGAGCAATGGCACGCGAAAAATAAAGCAAAAAATTGTAGAAGTTTGCCTCGCTTTTGGCGAAACTATTCATGGTAAAACCCGTTAATAGCTGTAAAACTACCGAGGAGGAACTTGCCATGTTACTTCGACTCAGGCCATTCGGCCTTCTTCTGCCCGCCGCGCTCCTTTCTGCCGCGCTTTTTCCGCTTGCCGCACCCGCGCTGCCCGCACCCGCGAAAAAAGCCGCTCCGCCGCCGCGCCTGACACCGGCCAATTCCGCCCTGTACATCGCAAACGTCGGAGACGGCACGATCATGCGCTGCAATGGTGTTACCGGAAAAGTGATCAGCGTTCTGGGCAAGGGAATGAACCCGGTCGGCCTGGCGTTTGGGCCGGACCACAACCTGTACGTCACCTCGTTTTTTGACAGCTCCGTTCGGCGTTTCAACCCGTATACCGGCGCTTCGCTTGGAACGTTCATTGCTAAAGGCAGCGGCGGCATGTCGATCCCCATCACGATGGCGTTTGGACCAACGGACCATAATCTGTATGTCGTTACCAACGGCATGGGCGGCGGTGACATCCGGCGCTACAACGGCAAAACAGGCGCTCCGCTGGGCCTGTTCGTGCCGCACGGGCGGGGCGGCCTCGTTGATCCGGGCGACATCACCTTTGGGCGCGACGGCAATCTGTATGTCACCAACAACCGCGCAAACTCAATTATGCGCTTCAACGGCAAAACCGGGGCTTCGCTCGGCGCGTTTGTCAAGCCTGGCAGCGGCGGCCTCAAAAACCCGCAGAACATCACGTTCGGCCCGGACGGCGACTTGTACGCAGGCGGTGATTCCGGTGTACTGCAATTCAGCGGCAAGACAGGAGCCTTCGTCCGCATTTTCGCCGCCCCGGACGCGCACCTGAGCAATGTGGGCGGCCTGACCTTCGGCCCGGACGGCGATCTATATGTCGGCGATTGGCAGAAAAACGATGTCGTGCGCTATGACCGCCGCACCGCTGCTTTCAAGGGCGTGTTCGTCAAGCCAGGCACGGGCCTGATCTCAAATCGGTACATTCTCTTCGGGCCGCGTGGTTCGGGCGGCACGTCCCCCGCAATGGCGGCGGCGGCCAGCGCCAAGCGCCTTAAAGCGATGCAGGCGGCTCAGGCGGCAGAGGAGGCCGCACGGCCAGCCCTGCTGGCGGTCGGCTCTTTGGCCCCGGACTTTACGGTTCAGGACAAGACGGGCAGCCCCGTCAAGCTCTCGGACTACCGGGGAAAAGTCGTGGTCCTGGACTTCTGGGCGACCTGGTGCGGACCGTGCCAGCGCTCCCTGCCGCACACCAACGAAGTGGCAAAACAGTTTGCCGACAAGGGCGTGGTTGTGCTGGCAGTCAATGTCTGGGACCAAAAGGCGGCTTTTGACGACTGGCTGCCCAAGCACCCGGAGTATGATTCCATCACGTTCGTGCTGGACCCGACGCAGGAACACGGCAAGGATGTGGCAAGCCTCCTGTACCATGTCTCTGGCATCCCAACGCAGTACGTCGTTGGTAAGGACGGCAAAGTGCTGAAAAGCCTTGTCGGCTACGGCGGCCCAACCTCTGATCTGGCGGATGCGCTCACGCTGGCTGCCGCCGCGCCTGAGCCGAAGCCCTTGACAGCAAGCCGGTAAGCCCTGCCCAAAGCGCCCCGGTGTCATTCCGGGGCGCTGTTCGGCTGTCTTTACTGTTTGGAAACTTGACACATCACAGAGAAGATGACTAGGGGCTATCATAGGGCAGCACTTCAAACGATGATGTGGTAGAGTCTCTGTTCTCACGACTGATGTAAACTCGGACACCGCAGCTAGGGATGGGCCAGTCTGCCCCCTCGCCGTAATCGTCATAGCCTAATGGCATGATCTCGGCTTGAACATCGAGGAGTATGTTTGATAGGCCATTCTCGCCCTCGGGATACCCCATAGGCACAAAACGCCGTGGCCCGTCCGCACGCTGGTTCAGCACGTCGTCGAAAAGCCTTATCATCCATTCGGGCGGTGAGTCACCGCCCAACCCGTGTTCTTCAATGAGGACCTCCAAAAGATCGCGCTCATCGTCAGGCATCGGCTGGGACGCGATCTTTTCTAATACGGGCACAATCGCTCGTGTCAGCCGCGACCAGCGTTTTCCTTCCGCCATTTTATGCCCTGCTACTCTTTCACCTCAGCTTGCGCCCCCTGCCGCTCTGCCCCGGCACTGTCAAGGCGTCCGTTCGCTCTTCGTTCAAAATGCGAAGTAATTCACGACCCAAACCCCTGCTCATCCAGAGTGAATGTCGCCGCGCTAGGAGTCAGGAAAATCCACTGCTCTGCTTGAATGGCTCCCATCGGCAGAATGTCCAGCCTATAGCCGCCCGTCAGCGCGAAGTGAACGCTCCCCACGTTGTCGGCTCTAACCGACTCGACGACGGGCGGCGACTGCGACAGCATCCTAAAAAACGGCTTTCCCTGCTCATCGTGCCGCTCCATGCCAGGGCCGTAGTCGTCGGAGCCAACGACGACCCCCTCCGGGCTGATAATTCGCCAGCCGCAGACGACATCGATGGCGTAATCGGCTTTGGTCGCCTCTTGCCCCTTTTTATTGATGAACGGTTTCTGCGGGCCGAACTCAAAACGCTGCCAGCCAACAAACCGCCCCATGTCCGACAGCGACAGGCCGACAAGAGGGTGGAGAACCTGCTCGATTTGTGCCGCCTCAACGATCATACTTGCCTCTCCGACTGTACCTCGCCCTTCGCTGCAAAAAGCGAGGTACGGCTTGCTATTATCGGCTATTCCGTCGCGCCTGCCTCCCGTAGCACCTCGGTGGCCTTCTTGCGCTTCAAGAAAACCGCCCAGTCGAGCGCCGTCCTGCCTTCATCATCTCTGAGGTGCAGTCCGCCCCCGTACTCCACCAGCACCCGCACTGTCTCGGGGTCGCCCCGCCTCGCAGCTACCATGAGGGCTGTCATTCCTTGAACATTGGAGTTGTTGACGTTCGCCCCCTTGCCCAGCAGGAACCGTACCATCTTGGGGTGCCGCTGATAAGACGCCCACCAGAGCGCGGTGCAGCCCCAGAAGTCTTTGGTGTCAACGTCTGCGCGGCAGGCAATAAGAGTGCGGACACATGGAAAGTTGCGTCTGGAGATGGCCCACATTAGAGCCGTGCGCCCGAACAGCCTGTCCCTGGCTTCGATGTCGGCTCCGTCCGCGACAAGAGCCTTGACGACAAATGGAGTGCCGTACCGCGCTGCCATCATCAGGGACGTGAAGCCGGCCTGCTCCCTTGCCGTAGCAGGCAGGCCAATGTCGCGCAGCCCCACCACGTGGAGACTTCGCAGACGCCGCAGCCCCACGCGGGGCGGGAAATTCTTGGTGGCTGGGTACTTAGATAGCATGGTCACCTCAAACAACTTTTGCCTACTCCGAACTGTCTGGTTCCCCCAGAATTGGGGGCTAGAGGGCCTTACAGCACGAAGTGGAAGAAGTAGAACAGGCGGGGTTTCTTGAAGTCGCCGCCGTGCAGGAGGGGGAACTCGAAGCCCAGGGAATTGCTTTCGTCGAGCCGCAGCGACGGGGCAAGCGCGAGGCCGCGTGTGGTGAGCTGGGTGTCGAGGGACAGGCGTTGCTGGGGGCCGAAGGTGACGGCCTGGTAGGCCAGCATGGGGCTGACAGTTTCGTGGCCGCCGAAGAGGAGGCCGATTTTGATGGTCGGGGCATTGATTTGAGACGGCGGGTTGTAGGGGGCGGCGTCGAGGCCGAAGCGGGAGCGCAGGAAGGCCACGCCAATCGATTCAATCTGCTTTTCGGCGAAGACCGAGCCGTAGTGGCCGGTGGGTATCCAGACGATCTTCGCGCCGCCCAAATCTTTGGCGAGATGCCGGGCGGATTTGGGGCTGACAAAGACGTCGTAGCGGCCATTGAACAGCAGGGCATTTTTGGGGTTGAACCCGGCCAGGCGGTTGGACGGCTCGATTTCGGCCATCTTGCGCTTGACGGAGTCGTAAGTCTCGCCGTGATAGAGCAGGTCGGGACGCAGGCCGTAGGTGATAAAGCTGTCAGAGACGATGTCGGAGACGTCGACGCCGCCGACGATGGTGACGAGGACTTTGATGCGCTTGTCGACGCCCGCAATCAGCGGCGCGAGCAGGCCGCCGAGGCTGATGCCGCTCACACCGAACCGGGTGGGGTCCACATCGGGCCGCCGGGAGAGGTAGTCCAAAGCGCGGCGGTTGTCCAACACGGCCTGATGGAAGGCGCTGACCATCTGCGGCACGTCGCCGGACAGCAGCTCCACATCGGGGACGCGGGGGGTCAGGCGGCGCGTGAAGCTGTAGGGCTGTACCACCAGAAACGCGATCATGCCGCCTTCGGCGATGCCCGCCGCCGTCTTGTATTCGTTGTTGAGGTTGATCGGCAGCCACTCATGTTCGACGAGAACGGCAGGGTGCGGGCCAGGGGTATTCGGCAGAAACAGGTAGCCGGTGACGACGTTGTTGACCGGGTAGGGGGTCTGCACGGGGCTGGGGAACGTGACGCGCACCACGCGGACGCCCTGAAACGTTGGCTCCGGGGTCTCGGTGGCGAGAAACGGGGCGGCGCTGTCGTAGTCAAAGAAATGCGGGTCCACCGGGACGGCGCGAGGGTCCGGCGCGGACAGGGCGGTCTGGGCAGAACTCGAAGCGCACAGCGGCCCGGCAAAGAGGGCAAGCGCGGCCAGCAGCGGTGCGGCGCGGCGCAGGAAATAGGTGTTAATAGTCGAAGCCTCTAAAGTCAAGCAGTGGCTTTAGTATACCCCGCCCCCCGGCGATTTCGTTCCCCGCGCCGGTGCAGAAGGGAGGCGGGGCGGCGGGCCGAAGGAGTCACGGGTTGAAACCCGAGGCTCGGAAGTGCCCCGTGTCCCAGAGGACGCAAGACCCCCTAGCCCCCAATAATGGGGGAACCGGAGAAGAACGCGCCCGTTGTCGTCCAGTCTTGCGTCCCCTGGACGCTGGGCTTTTGGCAGCCTCGGGTTTTAACCCGTGGCTCCTTCGGCTGCGTTTTGCTGCCGCAAGCCGGATATAATCGCGCCGCATGGGGTATAATTGGGTAGACAGATTTTCCCACGCCCGCCCAAAACTTATGTTTGACATCAACACCATTGACGCCCGCTGGACTCTGCTCATTGGCCTGCCCGTGATTGCCCTCCTCGTGGCAATGGCGGTGCGCCGCTCCCGTGCCGTCGCCCGGCGTATCCGGGAAGTCAAGGAAGACATGGCCCGGAACCCGCAGAACCCGTATTTGGCGCTGTCCGAGCTGATGGCGGAAAAAGAGGCCGCGAAGAAGACACGGAGGAAATCATGGCGAAAGGACTGACCGACCGGCAGCAGGAAGTGTTCAATTTCATTGTTACCTACATTGAAGAAAAAGGCTACCCGCCGACCATCCGAGAAATGCAGATGGGCCTCGGCATTGGCTCCCTGCGCGGCGTCACCATTCATCTGGATGCACTCAGCAAAAAAGGCTTTATCGCCCGGCTGTCCTCCAAAGATGGCCCGCGCACCTCGCGGGGCATTCGTATCCTCGCCCACTTAGAGTCTCGGGCCAAAGACGAAGACGCCGGGCTGCGCCGCCTGCCGCTGATTGGAACCATTGCCGCCGGGACGCCGCTGCTGGCGACCCAGAACATTGAAGATATAGTTGCCGTGCCCCTGCAAATGCTCAAAGCCAGCGCCCGCGACTGCTTTCTGCTGCGTGTGCAGGGCGAATCCATGACCGGTGCCCACATCCTGCCCGGCGACTTGGTGCTGATACAGCCGCAGGCGACCGCCGAGAATGGCGACATCGTGGCGGTGCGTCTCGGCGAAGAGGCCACGGTTAAAAAGTTTGCCCGGCATGGCAATCGGATACAGCTTGAAGCGCAGAACCCGAATTATGCGCCGATCCCTTTGCGTAAGTCTGACAACGCCGCGATTATCGGCAAAGTTGTCGGCCTCCTGCGCGGATACACGGGGTAAGTCAATGTCCAAGCCTATTATCGCCGCTCTTGCCCTGCTGCTGACCGGCTGTTCGCCCCCCGCCGCGCCCCCGCCCGCGCCCCCGCCCACCCTGACCGACGGCAGTGTGTCGGTGACGCTGACTTCCACGCTGACTCCGCACACGGGCGACAACACGCTGACCGTGCGGGTCATGGATACTAAAACCCAAACCCCGGTGGGCAATGCCAACCTGACGGCGACGCCCGAAATGCAGGCCCCGCGCCTGCCCGGCGCCGTGACAAGTGGCCGGGCGCAGGGCGACGGCATTTACACCATCCCCGTCCGGCTGGCAATCGCGTCCCGCTATGAGATTGGCCTGAAAATTGAGCGTCCCGGACAGCCCCCGGCAGAGGTGACGTTTCCCGTGGAAGCGTTAGAATAGGAGAAAAGAATGGTAGAAATTGAGGCCCGCTACGACGGGGCGAAGAAGTGTACGATGACCCATCAGGAAGGCGCGACGCTGAAAACAGACGCCCCCAAAGACATCGGCGGCGAAGCGTCGGCGTTCAGCCCCACGGATTTAGTGGCGGGCGCTCTGGCGTCCTGCGTCTTAACAACCGTGGCGATGTACGCCGAGCGCAATGGCCTGGAACTTGCGGGCATCACGGCGCACGTCGGCAAAGAGATGACGCCCGCGCCGCGCAAAATCGGCCACCTGCCGCTGACCGTTCACCTGCCCGCTTCGGTGACAGACGAGATGCGCCCGAAGCTGGAACACGCGGCGCACACCTGCCCCGTTCATGCCAGCCTGCACCCGGACGTAGACGCGCCAATTACGTTTCAGTACGACTTGTGAAACGTTAAGCGGGCGTTCGCTCTTCCACGCGCCCGTCGGGATGGCCGACAATCAGGCGCTGGCAGAGGCCCACGAACAGGCCCGATTCGACCACGCCGATGATTGTTTTGAGCCGCGCTTCCAAAGTGTCGGGAGAGGGCAGGGGAGCGCCGAAGGCCATATCTAAAATATACAGGCCGTCGTCGTTAAGATACGGCGTGCCGTCTGGTGCGGTGCGGCGGGGAGCGGGGACGCCAAAGGCTTCCTGAAGCCGCGCCTGGGTCCATTCCCAGGCGAACGGCAGGATAGCGACCGGCAGGGGGCGTGCGCCCAGCGCGGGCTGCACTTTGCTGGGGTCCACGATGATGATCTCCGAGCGCGTTGCCTGGGCCACGATTTTTTCGCGCACCAATGCCCCGCCGCCGCCCTTGATCAGCCGAAACTCCGGGTCCACTTCATCTGCACCGTCAATGGTGACGTCAAAGTGCATGACTTCAGACAGAGACACAAAGGGGATGCCGTAGGTGCGGGCGAGGTCCTCGGACTCCTGCGACGTGGCAACGCAGCGCAGCGCAAACGGCTCCGACTGGAAACGCTGGCCGAGGGCATGGATCGCAAACGCCGCCGTGCTGCCGGTGCCGAGGCCGACCGTCATGCCGTCTTTCAGATAAGACACGGCGCGTTCGGCGGCGCACTGCTTCGGATTCACGGGGTACCTGCCTGAATAAAGAGTCTGAAAAGTCTGAAAATTGGGGAGAAAGAATGCCGGGGAAGAGACTCGAACTCTCACAGGGTTGCCCCCATAACGACCTCAACGTTACGCGTATACCATTTCGCCACCCCGGCCTGTTCGGGACTATTATACAGACTTTGTGCGCGGTTTGTCAAGCCGTCGCCGCCCGCTTCTTCAAAATGGAGCTATGATGCCCAAGTTTTCTTTCCACAAGCCAACGCTGAAACCAGTACTAAAGGCCGTTCCCACACAGGTCAGCGGTGCGTGGCGTCTGTGGAGCTTCTTTAAAACGCTCAGTGTCAAAGACATCGCCGCTGAGGCCGAGCGCCCGTTTCATCTGGCGCTGATTGGCGATGCCGCGCAGACGGCGTCCCTGCTTGACCGCCTGGCGCACGAGTCGCCTCTGCCGCGTGAAGCGTCGTCAGCGGAACCCGTGGCTGTCCGCGCCGTCGCCAGCGTCTATGCCCGCCCCGAGGACGCCCCGCCGGGCAGCCTTACTTTGAACGCCGCGCTGGACGAGACCGGGCTGGCGGAAGCACTGGCGGGGCTTGTCACCGCGCACCCAGACCTGCGAATTGCGCTGGCCCGCCGCGTTCCTGCCTTCCGGCCTGCGGCGGTCAGTGCGCTGATTGCCGAGTCGGCCAAAGAAAATGCCAAAATTGCCCTGCTGTCTGCCCTGCCGGGCGTTGTTCCGGCGACGGCCTTTTTACTGCCCGCGACGGCGCTGGGGGATATGCTTGTGCTGACCAAAAATCAGGCGCTGCTGCTGCTGCAAATTGCGGCAGCCTATGGCAAGGAAGTAGACCTGCGGGCACGCACCCGCGAGCTTCTGCCGGTGGTCGGCAGTGCGTTCGGCTGGCGGGCGGCGGCGCGGGAGCTGATTGGCCTTGTGCCGGGCGGCATCGGCCTGGTGGTCAAAGGCTCGATTGCCTACGCCGGGACGTACACGGTGGGCCGGGCGGCGGCGATTTATTACAGCACCGGGCACACGCTGACTGCCCCGCGCCTGCGGCAGCTTTACAAAGACGCCTACAAAGAAGCCGGAAGCCGGGTGCGCCCGCTGCTGGCCGCTCGCCCGTCGCTCCAAGTGCCGCTGCTGGCGCGGCTGCGGAAGAAAGCCAAAGCCGAGGAGCCTGCCCATTGACAGGGCGCCAGCCCGGCGGGTATACTGCCGCGCAAACTTTCACCGCCCTCTGCGTATGCTGAACTTCGAAGGAGACCGAGCGACTTGTCTGACATTGAAGAGATCGTCCTGACACCGGCGGGTTACAAAGAAATCGCCGACGAGCTAGAATCGCTCCGCACGACCGAGCGGCGCGAAGTCGCTGAGCGCATCCGCGATGCCATCACGTATGGCGAGCTGACCGAGAACTCTGAGTACGAAGACGCCAAAAACGCACAGGCATTTTTAGAGGGCCGTATTGAAGACCTCAAGCATATCATGCAGATTGCCCGGCCGATCAACCCCGATGAAATCCCCACGGATGTGGTGGGCCTCGGCTCGATAGTCACCGTCAACGACGAAGACGAAGATTGGGAGTTTACGATTGTTTCGCCCGTGGAAGCCAACCCCAACCGCGACAAAATCAGCGACGAGTCCCCCGTGGGCGAGGCGCTGATGGGCAAAAAGGTCAGCGACAGCGTTTCCGTCCTGACGCCCGCCGGACGCACCCGGTACACCGTGGTCGCCATTCGCAAGTAATCAACGCGCCGAAGCATTAGCTACTGAGTAGAAGCCACGGATTAAAATCCGTGGCTGAAGGGCGCAGACGCCGAACGTCCCTCCGGGACGGCCCGCTTCGCGGGTTCCTAACTTCCTTGTCCCGCAGGGACATTCAGCCGAAGGCTCCTCAGCCACGGATTTCAATCCGTGGCTTCTTTGTTAGAAGGACCGCTCCCGTGCCCGAAGAAATCTCTGCCGAATTGTCCGAAGACGCCTTCACCGCAGACGGCGTCGACCCCTACCGCCTCGAAAAGCTCCGCGCTTTGCGCGAAGCGGGCCGGGACCCGTTCACACATGAGCGCTTTGATGTCACGCACCACGCCGCGCCGATAGTGGCCGACTTTGAGACTCTGGACGGCCACACCGTCTTCGTCGCCGGGCGCATCACCGCCATCCGCGTGCAGGGCAAAGTCTCGTTTATGGACCTCTCCGATGCCACGGGCCGCATTCAGCTGTATGTCCGCAAAGACGAAGTCGGCGACGCGCTCTTTGACGACATCAAGCACCACACCGATATTGGCGACATCGCGGGCGTTTCGGGCTTTGTGTTCCGCACGCAGCGCGGCGAAATCTCCGTCCATGTCCGTGAGTGGACCCTGCTGGCAAAGTCCCTGCGCGTCCTGCCGATTGGCAAGGAGTACGAGACGGCGGAAGGCGAGGAGAAGCACGCCGGGGCGCTCAAAGACCCGGAAATGCGCTACCGGCAGCGGTCCGTGGATTTATTAGTCAACAAAGACTCACGGGCACGGCTTTTGGGCCGCATGACTGTGGTGCGGGCGATGCGCGAATACTTGGACTCGCAGGAATATCTGGAAGTCGAAACGCCGGTGCTTCAGGCCGTCGCGGGCGGCGCGGCGGCACGGCCTTTTCTGACCCAACACAATGCTTTAGACACCGAGCTACACCTGCGTATCTCTCTGGAACTCTACTTGAAGCGCCTGGTGATCGGCGGCATTGACCGGGTGTACGAGATTGGCCGCGTCTTCCGCAACGAAGGCATCTCCACGCGCCACAACCCCGAGTTTACACTCATGGAAGTCTACGCGGCCTATGCCGATTTAGATGACATGATGCTCTTGGTAGAGGGAATGTACCGGCACATCTGCCGCGCCCTGCACGGCTCCGAGCAGTTCACCTATCAGGGCCACGCCATTGACCTCGCCCCGAACTTCGCCCGCCTGCCCATCTTAGAGGGCATCAAGCAGAACGCCGGGGTGGCCCCCGAAGAGCTGCAAACGCTGGAATCCGCCCACGCCGTCCTCTCTCGCCTGGGCCTGCCCACCGACAACGAGCCAACCGTCGGCGGCATTGTGGAAAAGCTGCACGAAAAGTACACGCAGCCGACCCTGATTCAGCCGACGTTTATCACTGACTTCCCCACCGAGACCTCCCCGCTCGCCAAAAAGAAGCCGGACAATCCCGCGCTGACCCGCCGCTTTGAGGTGTACATGGCCGGGGCGGAGCTGGGCAATGCGTTCAGCGAGATCAACGACCCGCTGGACCAGCGCGAGCGGTTCCAGGCCCAATCCGCCCTGCGGGCGGGTGGCGATGCCGAAGCACACCCGATGGACGAGGATTTCCTGCGGGCGATGGAATATGGGATGCCCCCCACCGGCGGCTTCGGCGGCGGCGTGGACCGCCTGGCGATCATTCTGACCGACGCCCCCTCCATCCGCGACGTGATTTTGTTCCCGCTCCTGCGGCCTGAGAAGGGGTAGACCCGCGCAATTCTTTCTTCTCTGGCTCCCTCTCCTTCCGAAGGAGAGGGTTGGGGTGAGGTTGTCCTGTGCCCCCAGAACCCTGCCATGAATGGTACGGCTATCGGGCGCGGACGCCAAGAAGTATCGCGTCGCGGCACTCAGAATATGCCTGCCCTACGCTTATCTTTAACTCTCAGCCCCGCGAAGCGAGGGGTTCGCGGCGTTTGCGCCCGGTAGCCGTGCCATTCATGGCAGGGTTCTTTCTATGAGCAAAGCATCACGAAGTCTACGACGTATGAACAAGCAAACAATACGCAAGATTATGTCTGACATACGCCGCGTGCTTTGGGAGCAGTGGGACCCGATTGGTGTCAATGACGAACCAAAGGCATTTGGAGAATATAACGGATACGCGAGCAGCATCTATAATCTGCTAATGCGCGGGGCGGCGGACGATGAAATTGCCCAGCAGCTTCACACTTACGAAACCGTCAACATGGGACTGCACCGGCGGACCAATGAGCAGCGTTTAGCTGTCGTCAAAGCCTTGCGAGCTGTTGACCTAGACCCGCCGGATGCCCCATGACACCTACGCTTATACAATCAAACACGCAGACGCTGAAAACGCGCCTCTATTGGGCGTGGCGCAAGTGGCGGGCGCTGGTGGGGATGTTTGTGCAGGACGGGCTGGCGTACAAGGCCAACTTAATTATCTGGATACTCACGGATGCGGTGACAGCGATGGTGATGCCGCTGATCTGGCTGGCGGCGTACAATGGGCGCGGGCAGATACAGGGCTTTTCGCCGTCCGAAATGGTGCTGTATTATTTGGTGATGCTGGGGCTGACCGGGTTTATTCAGTCGCACGTTATGTGGGACATGGCCGGGGATGTCAAGTCAGGCAAGTTCAACATCTACCTCATCCGGCCCCTGCCCTTTGTGATGTATATGCTGGCGTCCAACCTGGGCTGGCGGGCGATGCGAACGCTGCTGACCGTGCCGCTGCTGGCGTTGGTGGCCTTCGGGTTCCGGCATTACCTGCCCGACTTAGGCGCGGGGCATTATCGTATTGGGCCGGTGTTCTGGCTGTCCGTGGTGCTGGGGCATCTGGTGTCGTTCACGCTGAGCTATGCGCTGGGGCTGCTGGCCCTGTGGCTGTATGAGGTGCGGTCGCTGTTTAACTTCTACTACCTGCCGCTCCTTATTCTCTCGGGACAGCTTGCGCCGCTGGCGCTTTTGCCGCCCGCGCTGACCCGATTTGCGCTGTGGACGCCGTTTCCGTACACGCTGGCGTTTCCAACCGACATATTTCTGGGTAGGCTAAGCAGTGGAAGGATCGAAATGGGCTTGTTCGCGCAGGCTGTGTGGATTATTATAAGTCTTCTCGCTGCATCCGTACTCTGGCGGGGCGGTGTGCGCCGCTTTGCGGCCTTCGGGATTTAATCTGTTTCGGGTAAGTTTTTATGAAACATTTTTCGGAGAAAACAGAAGGCAAAAACAAAGAAAGCAAAAACACAGTCGTAGTTGGCACGGTAGGGGCAGCCCTGCTGACGCTGGTAATTTTGGGTCTATTCACCTGGGGCGAAATCGTCTTGCAGGACGCTACCGGAGTGGAGCGGCCTTACACCATCTTTTATCTGGTTCCTGTCGCCCTCGGGGCGGCCCTGATGGGTGTGCGCGGGGGCATCGCCACAGCTCTGGTTGCCGTGCTGCTGGCCCGCGTTTACCTGTTCAGCGACCACAAGCACGGGCTGGACTTGATTTCCGCGCCCAACATTGCGGAAGTCGTCGAGTTCGTCGCGCTGCTGGCCGGGACACTGACGATTGCTTTTATTACGGGAAGCCTGCGGAGCGCCTCGGGTGATCTGGCGGCCTCCAATGAAAGTCTGCGGCAGGCCAATGAAAAGCTGGTGGACAGCGAAGAGCAGCGGCGCGTGTTCAACCGAGACGTGTTGCTGGCCGTCACGGGCGGCAAGCTGCGCCTTTTGGACCACAGCGAAATGCCGCCTACCGCGCTGGCCGAGCGTGCCCCTTATCTGACACTGCCGCTGCATCGCCCGGAAGATGCCTCTAAATTGCGTCACGCGCTTACCCATCTGTCCGGGGAAAGCGGCCTCGACGCCGAGCGCGTTTCCGACCTCTGCACTGCCACAACCGAAGCAGCCACCAATGCCATCAAGCATGGCAACGGCGGCCTGGCGACGGTCTGGGCGCAGCTCGATGAAATCACCGTGCAGATTGAAGACAGCGGCACGGGCATTGCCCCGGCGCATCTGGCGCGGGCAACGCTGGAGCAGGGTTTTTCCACCCGCGTCTCGCTGGGCATGGGCTTCCACCTGATGCTGCAATCCACGGACACGCTGGCGCTCTGCACCGACGCACATGGCACGACGATTTTTTTGCAAGTTTCCAACCGGCCCCGTGCGACGCCCGAAGAAGCGGTGCTGGCCCGCTACGCCAGCTTGTAGCGCCGCTCCCTGCTGCGGTGTGGGTATACTGTCGCTATGATTGACCTTGTCATCGTCGGCGGCGGGCTGCTCGGAGCGGGGATTGCGCGGGATGCTGCCGGGCGCGGCCTGTCCGTCTGCCTTCTGGAAAAAGAAGACTTTGGCGCGGGGGCGACGGGCCGGGCGGGCGGCCTGGTCGCAGGCGGCCTGAGCGCCCTGGAAACGCTGGATTTCGCCCGTGTCCGCGAACAGATTTCCGAGCGGGAGATTTTGCTTCGCACCGCCCCGGACCTTGTGACCCCCCGGCGCTGCCTTGTCCCCTTTTACGGCCACGGCTTGCTCGCCCAGGCCCGCGTCCGCTCCAGTCTCGCCCTCGCCGATGCGCTTGGCTTTGACCATTCATTCTCCGTCCACCAGCTTCTGAGTGCCGCCGAAGTGCTGGAACGCGCTCCGGCGCTGTCTGCCGATGGTCTTAGCGGCGGCGCACTGGTCTGGGAGGCGGCGACGGATTTTCCGGCGCGGCTGGCACTGGCGCTGGCGCTGGATGCCCGGACGGCGGGCGCGGAGGTGCGTACCCGCACGCGGGTGGACGCTCTGCACTGGGGCCGGGACAGTCAGGGGCGGCAGCGATGCCTCGGAGTGCGCTGGACCGACACGCTTTCCGGCGAAAGCGGCGAAACACCGGCGGCGCTGACGATTTTGGCCGCCGGGGCGTGGCTGGCCGACCTCGGCCCGATGCCGGATGCTCTGCCGCCGTTGGTGCAGCGGGTGTCCCTGCTGGCCCCGCCGCTTGGCGGGGAGGGCGATGTGCTTGTGTTTGCGCGGGACGACGGTGCAAGGCCGCTGCTGGCTGTTCCCGGCCCCGCAGGGACCTGGCTGGGGGAAGAGGAGCTGCCGCTGACGGCGGAAAAAGACCCGGATATGCTGCTGGCCGGACGAAAAGAAGTGGAGCCGCTGCGGGGAGCATTCACGGAGCTTCTGCCGGGCCTCACGCGGGACACGCTCCGCGCCGCGTGGGCCGCGCCGGTGGCCCCGCCCCCGCCCCCGGAGTTTTCGCTCGGCGCGGCGGTTCCGCTGCACGGGCTGGCTGATTTTGCCGCACACTCCCCGGCGCGTCCGGGCCTGCTGTCGGTCTGGGGCGGCGGGCCGACTTCGTACCGAACGATTGCCGAGGAGACTGTGGACCTGGCCTGCCGCAAGCTGGGCCGCGCCCTGTCTGCGCCGCCCTGTCACACGGCCACGCAGCCGCTGCCTGCGCCGCCGGTCTTTTCAGAGACTGACCCGGCAGAACGCATCCCTCAGATTGCCGCCGCGACCGCCTGCCGCACGCTGGCGGATTTTCTCCTGCGCCGCCTGAGCGGCCCCCCGCCTGCTCCCGGCGACGCCCGTGTTTCGGAAGCCCTGACCCTGCTGGCCGCGTCGGGCGGCTGGGACGCCGCCCGGCAGGTCCGCGAGCGCAAAGCGTATGCTACGGAGAGGGCGCTGACGCAGGCGTTTCGGGTGATGTAGGCGTTTCGGGTGAGGGAGGCTGGCCCATCTCCACAGGCCGGAAGCCGGTGTGGTCAACTTCCACGTTGGCAAACCGGGTCTGCCCGCGCAGGTACAGTGTGGTTCCGGGCGGGGCCGACTGAAGATGCAGGGCGGACAGCGGCAGGGCGGCTTCAATCAGGCTGCCGTGCCAGGCGTAATAGCCGCCGGGGATGCCCGGAACGGGCAGCCGCGTGTTGGCCGGGCCGGGAGCAATTAAAATGGTCTGCGACGGCGGCGGGGCCTGCCCCTGGGCCACGGCGGGGGTGACCGGGCGCAGCACAAACGCATACGTGGCCTGCGTCGACAGCGGCCGCTGCATATCCTGACGCAGATACAGCATGGTGCTGTCCCGGCAGGCATAGAGGCGCACGATGTCGGCGGACGACTGAAAGGCCCGCAGGACGCTGTCCCCGTTCGGGTCCAGCGCCACCGGCGTTTGCCCCGCCCAGTCCCCGGCCCGGCCATCCAGGTGGAACCGGCCATCGGGGATAACGGCCAGCGTTGGGGCGACATTGTCGCCCAGGGTGCCGAACAGCTCATTGCGCCGGGCGAATGAATACAGGAACCGGCCTGCGGAGTCCACCTGACTCTGATAACGTTTGATGGCGGCGTACTTGCGCTGCACATCGCGGTGCGACAGCGGCAGGGAAGACCAATCGGTGTCCAGTCCGGTAAGCTGACTCGGCGGAACCAGCGGCGCTTCTTCGTTCAGCCCCTGCGGCACGGGCCAGTCGCCCCGGTGGACGATAAAATAGTGCAGCCGGGCGGTTTGCGCCCAGGAAACGCCTTCGCGCTTCAGCTCATGCAGGGCAGTGCGGACAAAGACGGACCCGGCAGCATGGTCCGGGTGGTCGTCGTTCGGGTGCGTGATATAGATGTCGGTGGGCTGTTCCAGCAGCATCTGCTTTCGGATATCTGCCAGCAGGGACGCGCCGCAGTAGGGGGCATGAGGGGTCGGCGAGTCATCATAGGGCGAGTGGCTGACGCGGGTATAGGCGGACTCGACGGGACTTTCAGGGTTCCAGTGACTAATCCACATGGGCATCAGCCCCCGGTCCGGGTAGCCCAGAAAATGGATGTCTTCGGGGGGAACGCCAAGCAGGCCCAGCGCCGTGCGCGACTCGCCCTGCCGCAGATAGGCATAGCGCACAAAGTCTTTGGGCGGCACGGTGATTTCATGGAACTCACGCGCCGCGCTGATGCCGAACCCGTCGCCATTGGTCAGGAACACAACCCGCACCGCATCGCCGCGCAGTTTGGCCTGCCGGATCAGCCCGGCTGCCCCCAGGGTCTCATCGTCAGGATGCGGGGAAAACACCAGAAGGCGCTGGCCGATACGGGGCGGCGCGAGTGTCGGGAGCTGTTCGGAAGCCTGGTTGCCCCGGTAAATCTTGTAGGCCACTTGCAGGCAAAAAAAGCCCAGCAGGATGGGAGGAACCAGCAAAGCAACGCACAAAAAACGCGCCCACAGCGGCAGGCGGCGGCGCGGCGGGCGTAAAAACTGAAGCATAAAGCTACTTACTCCGTAAGTATGGGCGAAGCTCCGTGTAGGCAGCGGCGATGCGCGGCTCCCAGTGCAACACCCAGGACAGGGGATTGCGCTTCAGCCGCTGGGTCAGATAGTCCAGCTCCGGCCACTCGGTCAGGACGCGGGAAGCGCGGGTCAGCCCTTCGGCTTCCAGAATAACCGCCGCCCGGTCCATGTCCGTGGGGCGCTCCCGGCGCAAAAGCCAGCAAAAGTCCAGAGTCGCGTACTTGAAGCTTTTCAGGTTCCACCAGGACTGCACCGCCCAGTCGTCGCCGATGGCCCATTCCCGCCGCTTGAGCTGCTGCCGCAGGGTGCGGAGCGTGTCCGTGTAGCCATGCGTGATAGAGGCTACGGCGTCTTCGCGGGTGGGGGCGGGGAGGGGCAGGTCGCCGCTGAGGGGCCGGGCGAAGGCGAATTGAAATCGGAAGAAGCCGGGCAGGGCGGCAAATTCGTCGGCGGACAGCACGAAAAACTGCACCTGGGGGAACAGCTCCCGGCAGGCACGGGTGGCGTGCGTGACACAATTCTCCACGGCGTCCACCACCAGCAAAAAATCTAAATCGTGGGCGGCTTCGGGGCGGTCGGCGGCGGAGCCGTAGAGGGCAAGGAGGCGCAGGTTGCCGCCGAGCCGTTTGGCGGCAACGGCGGCAAGCTGGGAGATCAGGGCTTCGCTGGGCATAGCTGGTCAATAACTCCAGGGCAGACAGCAGGGAGGCCGCAAAACGGCGGAACGGGTGGGATTCGAACCCACGAATGGAGGGGTCCCCATTACACGATTTCCAATCGTGCTCCTTCGACCAACTCGGACACCGTTCCTGAATATGTATTTCTTTGCGCCTGGGCCGTAGTTTATCACAAAACGGCGGCGGCTGTCAAGTCTCTCTTGACATTTTGTCCCCGTTTTGCTATGCTATTGCCATGTCACAGACGCTTTCGCCCGCACTCACTACGATCAACGCCCGCTTTGCGGAAACCGCACTGCGCCACGCCGCCCGCCCGGCGCTGACTGCAAAGCCGCCCGGTAGCAAGACGTGGGAAACGCTCACCTACGGGCAGGTGGCCGCCCGTGTTCGCGCCATCTCCCTGGGCCTGCGGGCGCTTGGTGTGGAGCGCGGGGACCGCGTGGCCCTGCTGTCCGAAAACCGGCCCGAATGGGTCATCGCGGACCTTGCTATTCTGGCGGCGGGGGCGGTCGCCGTGCCCGTGTATCCGACGCTGCCTGCCGGACAGGTGGCACATATTCTGTCCGACAGCGGCGCGAAAGTCATTGTCGCGGAGAACGCCAAACAGGCCGCCAAAGTGACAGACCCGGCGATCAAAGTGATCACGATGGACCCCGCCGAGGGCATTCTGTCTCTGGCCCAGGTGATGAAGTCGGGCGAAGGCACACAGTTCGAAGACAGCTACGAGGCCCGCCGCGACTCGGTCCAGCCTGACGACCTGATGGCATTAATCTATACCTCGGGCACGACTGGCAGCCCGAAAGGTGTCATGCTGACCCACGCTAACATGGCGGCGGCGGTGGATGCCGCCGCCACGCAGTTCCCGCTCCTGCGGCCTCCCTACGACGTGTTCCTGTCGTTTTTGCCCCTGTCCCACATCTTCGAGCGCGTCACTTCCACCCTCGCGCTGACACAGGGGGCGCAGATTATCTACAACGACAGCATCTTTAAGCTCGTGGACAACATGGCGCACTTTCGCCCTACCATCATGCAGTGCGTTCCCCGCGTTTTTGAGAGCATCCACGAGCGCATCTCCAACGGCATCGGCAAGCTGCCCGCCCGGCGCAAGACGCTGACCTGGTGGGCGCTGGGGGTGGGGGACACCGTCGCTGAGCGGCGCAGCGCCAAGCGCCCCGTCGGCCCGATTTTAGCCCTGCTGCACCTCGCCGCCGACCGTCTGGTGCTGCAAAAAATCCGTGCCCGCTTTGGCGGGCAGTTGAAGTTTTTAGTCAGCGGCGGCGCAGCGCTTGGCCCGCGCACGGCCAAGTTCTTTCTGGCGATTGGTATTCCGATTTTAGAGGGCTGGGGCCTGACCGAGACCACGGGAGCCGCTTCCGCGAACAAAGCCCGGCGGGTTAAAGTGCAAACCGTCGGCCCCCGAATGTTCAACGTCCTGGTGCGGGTTGCGGGGGACGGCGAGCTTTTGATTGAAGGTCCGACCGTGATGCGCGGCTACTGGAACAACCCGGAAGCCACCGCCGAAGTCCTTGACACCGACGGCTGGTTCCATTCCGGCGACATCGGCACGATTGACAAAGACGGTTATGTTAAAATCACCGACCGCAAAAAAGACATTCTGGTGCTGGCAAACGGCAAAAATGTTGCCCCGCAGCCGATTGAAACCCTGCTGCGCCGCTCCCCGCTCCTGACCGAAGTGGTCCTGCTCGGTGACAACTCCGGCACGGTCGCCGCGCTGGTCGTCCCGAACTTCGACGCCCTGAAAGCCTGGGCCAAAGAAAACCATCCCGGCCTCCAAACCAATGCCGAACTGATTGCCGACCCCGCCGCCCGCAAGTACGTCAAAGCCGAAATCGACCGGCTTTCCAAAGACCTGGCCGATTATGAGCGCGTCAAGCGGATTGCATTAATTGACCATGCGTTCAGCCAAGAAGGCGGCGAGCTGACCCCGACTCTGAAAGTCAAGCGCCGCGTCGTCGCCGAACGCTACGGGCACTTGCTGGATTAGAGCGGAACCGGCACTGGAAGTGCCGGTCTATTGAGTAAACGGAAAAAGTCGCTACGCGGCTACAGAATTATGATAGGCTGGCGCGACTTATAATGATTACTGAACAGCGTGCTGTACAAATTGCTCAGGAATATCTGCTCAGAAAAACTGGAACAGAGTTTCGCCTTATGGATGTTTCCTACGAAGAGGGAGCATAAGCCTCATATATAACAGAGCCAACTTGGGCAGTGTGGTTCTGGCAAGATATAGAAGGGGTTTCGGGACATATGGAGATATATGTGGATGCCACGACAGGAAGCCCCTGGGAAATAGAATATGGTGCGTTCAAAGATGCTTCCGATAAAGTCACTTTGTTGCATAAATTGCCAGACTGCCGGTGACATAAAAATCTTTTTGACTATCGTTCTAACAGTAGATGAAACAGCCTATGAACAAAGATTGGCAGGACTGGCTTCCAGGGGCATCACCGGAAATATTTTTCATCAATATGGTTGTTGGATATATCATATTCTTTGTGATAAAAGGCTTGTCAATCCAGGTTGCTTTAATATTTCCTTGTATTGTCATCCTCATGAGTGTCCTGTTGATAGCTCTAGACTTTCTAAGTAATCGTGCAAAAGAAAGCTGGGATTTGCCTTTGGGGTAAACTTCCAGCATGAAATTTGTTTCTGCTCTTTCAGATACCCAGCGGGCTTCCCTGGAACAAGTGCATCGGTACGGCTCGGTTCATCGGCTGCGGCAGCGGGCACAGGCCGTCTTGCTTTCTGCCAAAGGCTTTACGCTCGAACAACTGGCCTCCTTGTGCGACGTGCATCCTGAAACCGTCAGCGGCTGGCTCGACGCCTGGCAGGAGCGTGGCCTGGATGGTCTGGCCGATGCCCCGAAGCCCGGTCGCCGCCGCAAAATCGATGCCGCCCTCGAAGCCGAACTCTTGGACTTGCTGCAAAACCCGACGCCTGCTCTGAAGGCGGTGGTGCAGGCACATCTTAAAAAAAAGACATCCAGGTCTGCTGGGACGCCGTGAAGCGTTGCCTCAAGCGGCTGGGCTTCACCTTCCGCCGGGCACGGCGCGTGCCGGAGAAAGTGGTCTGCCCCAAACACAAGCAGCGTGTGCAGAAGGCGCTTTTGCATCTGCACCGCCTGGAAGAGGCGGGCAAGTGCAACGTTTTCTACGGCGATGAAAGCGGCTTCTGCCTCTCGCCTGTGGTGCCTTATCTGTGGCAACCGAAGGGCAAAACACTCGGCCTTCCCGCCAAAGCCCACTCGCGCCGCCTCAACGTACTGGGCTTTTTATCTCGAAACAGCGAGACAAACAGCGACCCGTCTCGAAACAGCGACCTGCACACCTTCTTGTTCCAGGGGCGCATCACCGCGCAGTTTGTGCTGGACAGCGTGGAGACGCTGCTGCCGAGCCTGACAAAGCCTACGGTGCTGGTGCTGGACAATGCTTCGGTGCATCGCTCCAAGCTGATCCAGCAAAAGCGCAAGGAGTGGAAGCAGAAAGGCTTGCGCCTGTTGTTTCTGCCGCCCTACTGCCCGCACCTGAACTTGATCGAGAGCCTGTGGCGGATGATCAAGTACCGCTGGCTGGCCCCGGAGGCTTACCAAGACTTTGAGACCCTGTGCCAAAGCGTCAAAGACATTCTGGCGCAGGTCGGAACCAAACCTGAAAACAAATACCAACTTTCTTTCGCATGACTACTTAGTAACAAAAAAAATTATCTTGCTATTTCGTCAATCTAGCGTTCTTATTTTGGCGTTTAGTCCTTTAGTTATTTTCTGTATTAGAAATTGGCATCACTAGTGCTATGCCCCAAATAAGCCACCACCATGAACACTCCCCACCCCGCCCGCCCCGCCGGTTCCCCCATCATCCCGCTGTCCCCGGCGGGCGTCTTCTGGTACAGCCTGGCAAACCTCGGGTTTGGGGCCTTCTATGCGTTCAACAATTATGTTCTGCCGCTCTGGCTGAGTGCCTACACCAACAACGCCGTTCTGCTGGGGCTGCTGGGCGGCTCGCACTCGTTTGAAGGGGTCTTTATTCAGCCCGTCGTCGGCTCTATCAGCGACCGGATGCAGGGGCCGGGCGGGCGGCGGCGGCCTTTCCTGCGGCTGTTTATCGCGCTCTCTGCGCTGTTTCTGCTGCTGGCCCCCGCCGCGACCCTGCTGCCGGGCACGGTGCGGCTGGCGGGGATTGTGGCGTGCGTGTTTTTGTTTACGCTAACTTTCAACGTCGCCGCCGACCCCTATCAGGCTTTGCTGGCAGATATTACGACGCCGGAGCAGCGCGGGCGGGTGTCCGGCCTCTGGTTCTTTGTCGGGGCGATAGGGCAGGTGCTAATTCTGCTGTTTCTGGCGGCCCTTCAGCTTATTCCCCACCTGCATTTGTCCCTAGAATGGGGCTTTCCCATTGTCGGCCTGCTTTTGCTGGTCACCACGCTGCTGACCTGCGCCAAAACGAAGGAGCCAATGGTCACCACGCCGCCGGAGACGCGGCGCGGGCACTGGGACGACATCACGCTGGCGCTGTCGGGGCTGCGGGAGCTGCCGCAGGCGCGGATTTACATGGCGATGTTTTTTCTGTACGGCGCGGGCGTCGGGGCGGTGACGCCCTATTTGACCAAGTTTATCAAGCAGGTGACGGGCTGCGCGGACTGGCAGACGCTGGTGCTGGCCGCCTGGCTTTTGGTAATGACGGCGCTGGGCAGCGTGCTGTTTGGAGCCGTCAGCAGCCGGATGGGCTACAAGCGGCTGCTGATGGTCAGCTTGGTTCTCATTGCCGGGGCCGCGCTGAACGCGCTGTGGGTGACGACGCTGCTGCAAGTCGGGCTGGTGCTGAGTGTGGCGGGTCTGGGGATTGGGGCGCAAAATGCGTCGGCGTACCCGCTGCTGACCCGGCTGGTCCCGGCGCGAGAGATCGGGTTTTATGTGGGTTTGCAGACAGCGGCGGCATCTCTGGCCGGTCCGGCGGCAGTGGCGCTGACAGGGACTCTGATTAACCACTCAGTCGGGCACGCGGGCTACCGAATGATTTTTATTGTCTGCGCCGCCTGCCTCCTGCTGGCGCTCGGGGCACTGTCGGTGCTGCGCGAGGACCGGGCGGCGGGCGAAGTGGCGCAGCGGGAGCAGGAGCTTGGCTGAGGGGCGCGGGATGACGAGGGGTTTTAACCCCTCGCTGTTACGCAGTCATGCCGCAGGCATCAAGGCGCTACGCGCCGGGCAGCCAATCAGATAATAAACACAAGCCTACGTGTCTCTCTCTTATTCTTCGGTCTCCCAGCGTCTTCGCCTCCTAGCGAGGGGTTTTAACCCCTCGCACTCTCGCTCACAGTGTCTTTTACTATGATCTATTTCCTCGGCTACCCCCTGGTGTTCACCCTGCTGCGGCTGATTGTGCGCGTCCTCGGGCGGCTCCAATCAAGCGGCGAAGAAAACGTTCCCCGGCGCGGCGGCGTGCTGCTCTGCCCGAACCATCTCAGCGATGCGGACCCACCGACGCTGTTTGTCACCACTCCGCGCCGGGCGTGGTTTGTGGGCAAGCGGGAGCTGTTTGAAATCCCGGTGCTGGGCTGGTTTTTTGCCCGCTTTCATGCGTTTCCGATTGAGCGCGACAGCGCGGACCGGGGGGCGCTGCGGCGCATTGAGCAGTGCCTGAAGGCCGGTGACCCGGTGGCGGTCTTCCCCGAAGGCCGCTGCTCGGAGACAGGGCTGCTGCAAAAAGTGCAGCCCGGCGCGGCCCTTCTTGCCCTCCGCACCGGCGCACCGATTGTGCCGGTGGGCCTGCAAAACACCAATGGTCTGATGCCTTACGGCAAGCTGGTTCCCCGCTGGTCCCCCCGCCCGGTGACGGTGACCTTTGGAAAACCCCTGCGCCCGGAAGCATTCGCGCACCTGCCCCGCGCCGAGGCCGTGGCGGCTCTGACGCAGGCGCTGGCGGAGGCGCTGGCAGCCCTGACCCATCAGCCCCCGCCGCCCGCCCCGGCCCCGCGTGTGCGCCGCCCGTCTGCAGCGCTGCCTTAACCGAAACTTAATGCAATCTTAATCTGGGCTTAACAGAAACGCTCCGGTGTGTGCTGTATACTTTGGCTGTCAGAAATCAGCAGAGACACTTTACATCACACAGGAGACACGTTACCATGCCACACCTTTCCGTGCCTTCCCGGCGCTCCGGTCAAGGCTTTACCTTGATTGAACTGCTCGTCGTCATCGCCATTATCGCCATTCTTGCCGCGATTTTGTTCCCGGTTTTCCAGAAAGTCCGCGAGAACGCCCGCCGCACTGCCTGCCTCAGCAATCTGAACCAGATTGGTAAGGCGTCGCTTCAGTACACCCAAGACTACGATGAGGCGTACTACCCGCACCGCTACACGAACAAAGACGCTTCGGGGGCAACCATTCCCCTGAGTGACCCCCTGCTTCAGAAAAATGGCGGTCCGGTCCCTAACGGCGCATTTGCCGGAGGCTCTGCGGAAACGAAAACCTTCTGGATCAGCATGCTTCAGCCGTACATCAAGAGCTACGATGTGTTCAAGTGCCCGGATACGCCGAACGGCTGGGTTGGCTACAACACAGACGGTAAATCCTGCACCGCAGCGGGTTGTGACGGTATCGGGTATGGCGGCCAAAACAGCTACGGTCACAACGACGCCTGGCTCAGCCCTGCGGGTGCTTATGCGACCAGTGGCAGCGCCGACCATGTCGTTTCCCTGGCGGAAGTCACCCGCCCTTCCAGTACGGTTGAAATCTGTGATGCGACGTACTATGGCGTCAACCCGGATGTCAATAATGACAGTGGAACGCTGGTGCATCAGAACGACGGTAGCCAGGGCGGGACCAGTGACAAAGCCTTTCTGAACAATCAGGGTGGACAGTACCACAACTACTGGATGAATATCGGCAATTCCAACTGGAGCTGGAGCGGCGGAACCGTCACTGCGGCGCAGGCCCCCGCACTGATCAAGGCTCGCCACACTGAGCTGGTCAACTGCCAGTTCGCCGACGGTCACTGCAAAGCAGTTCGGTGGGAGAAAGTCGTCGGCGACATCTGTATGTGGGCCACTGACTTCAACGGTCCTCACCCGCAGTGCAACTAACCCCCCCCCCCTCAACGTCCTGTTGACACAAAAAGCCCGCGACCATCCCCGGTCGCGGGCCTTTTCTTGGGGCTTGTTCTAAGGCTGTTTCAGCACCAGCGTTTTGGCCGCATGGCCCTTGTCATCGCGCACCGTGACTGTCAGCGGGCCGTGCCCCGGCGGGACGAAAACGCTGAATGGATGCCCGGCGCGGCGCGTGACGCCGTTGCGGGAGGCTTCCAGTGTGGGCGACAGGGTGTAGGTCGAAATGGCCGCGCTCAGGCCGCCGACATAGCCCGGCGGCAGGGAGCTGCCCACCCGGACATAGCGATAGGGCGGCTCGTCGTCGGGAGCAGAGAGAAAGTAGGGGTCAGCAATCGCCGCCCGAAATGCCTTCAGCGCCCCGCTGCCGTCCGGCAGGGAATAGTCGTTCAAGCGCCGCCCGGCCCGTGCCGTTTGCAGATTGTTGCGGGTGAACCAGCAGAACATCTTGAGGCGCGGGTAGCGGATTTTAATGGCGTCCATGAGGTCAAAGATGCGGGCGGCGGCGTAAGCGTCGCTGGGATGGCCTTCGGTCCGTGCCTGCCGGGAAACGCCGCATTCCACCAAACACAGCGGATGCCGGGCGGCGAACTTCTTGTAAAACGGGTCAATGAAAGACGCCGGGCCGTCCAACGACGCCGGGCGCTTGGGGTCGTCGTCATAAAAGCGCACCAGATACAGGCTGATGCCCACCCAGTCCACCACATCGTCGCCCGGCCAGTAGGCATCTAAATTATAGGTCGGAACCGCGCCCGGTGCCCAAACCAGCGCGACATTGTCCGCGTGCCGGTTGATGACCGCATGGACCCGCCGGAACGCCTGCCGGTAAGCTTTGGGGTCCCGGCTCCAGGGCGTCCAGTTGCCGTTCATCTCCCCACCAAAGCGCAGAAATACGGTCGTGCCGCACCGCGCCGCGTCTTCCGCCCACTCGTTCAAATAGGCATCATCGCGGACGGCGTGAATATCACGCGGCTCCCACGCAATCTGCACCATGCGCCCCGCCCGTGCCTGCCGCCGCGCCCAGTCTGTGGGAAACGGCGCTCCGTAAGGGCTGTAATCAAAGCACAGTGCCAGAGGCCGCCCGAGGCGCTCCGCGAACTCGTCCGCCCGCTGCCCGCCTGCGTAGTCGTCGAGTGCCCCAATGTAGCACCCCGCCACCGGCTCGCCTTTCGCCAGTCGCGGCCCGCTTGTCGGCAGGGGCGCGGTGACGGCCAATGCCACATCGGTTCGCAGCCGCTCGGCCCGCCGCCGTTCCACCTCCGCCCCCTGCGGGTCCCCGGTGCGCCGCCGGATCGCGGCCTCCTGCGTGTAAGCCTCCGCAGCGGCTTCGTACTGCCCCGCCCGCTCCAGCTTCTCCCCCGCCGCCCGTGCGGTGGCGGCGGTGCTGTAGTGGGGGGCGGCGTGGGCGGAGAGGGAGAGGAGGACGGGGGAAAGCAGAGCGAAGAGGCAACAGACGACGGAGCCACGGATTGAAATCCGTGGCTGAGGAGCCTTCGGCTGAATGTCCCTGCGGGACAAAGAAATTAGGAACCCGTGAAGCGGGCCGTCCCGGAGGGACGTTCGGCGTCCGCGCCCCTCAGCCACGAATTTTAATCCGTGGCTCTGCAATCCGTGGACCACGTTCATCCCGCCCTCCGCATCTGTCCGCCCTGCATCTGCTGCCGCATCACATCCACGTCTGCCGTTGGCGCAAAGCACACCGTCCCGACACAGACCGTCGCATACGCTTTGCCGTTCACATCCGCAGGCAGCCCGCGCCCCCCTGCCACTAAGGGGGTTAACGTCTGCACCGTCTTCGCGGGCGCAATATGCGCCCACGCCGCCCGCTGCAACTGCCGCGTTTGGTCATCGTCTCGTTCACCAACAATCGTGATATGCAGCCCCGGCGCACGGGCGGCTTCCACGGCGCGGGCGTAGGAGGCGGCAAAGTAGCCCGTCTGGGCGTACTCGCCCACAAACAATTTCAGCGCCCGCTCGGCGGCCTTACGGAATAGAGGCGGATCACTAAAGTCCATACCTGCTAATCGGATTAAGGCTAAAGCCGCCGCTGCATTCTCGCCCATATCTTTTTTTCGCTGCGCCAACTCTCCCAATGCCCCCGGCGTTGCAGGCAGGTCGTAAAAACCGCCGTTTTCTTTGTCTTCCAAAAAGTGCAGCAGGTATTCGGTTGCCTCAAAAGCGGCGTAGTTGTAAACGACGTTGCCGGTGACTTCATACACATCCAGTGAGGCGTTGATGAAATCGACCTGGTCCATCAACATCCCGGCGGTTCCCTGCGCCTGTTCTTCTGCCAGATAGTGATACAATACCGTATATTGAAGCAGGCTCCCTTCTTCGACGCCCCCCACGAGTCCTAGCAAGTCAGGGTCTCTACCAGCGTTCAGATCATCTTCCAGGAATGCATGAGTTTCATAGGCTGCATACAGCATCTCAGCCTCGCCCGTTACCTTGTATCGGGCCACGAGCGCAGACACCATGAGCGCGTTCCAGCCGGTGTAGACGGTGCGGTCAATATAAGGCGTCGGCAGGGTGGCGCGGACAGACAGCGGCTCGCCGTAGTAGGCTTCTTCGGGGCCAGCGTCCTGACTGCCCGCGAACGCGCCGGTGTCGGGATCGCGCATCTCAGACAGGAGCCAGCCCTGCGCGGATTTGACGACTTCTAGGTAATAGGGGTCGCCTAACACTTGGAAGGCCAGCGCGTAGACAGACGTGAGCTTGGCGTTGTCTTCCAGCATCTTCTCGAAGTGCGGCACGGCCCACTGCCGGTCAGTGCTGTAGCGGAAAAAGCCGCCCGCAAAGTGGTCGTACATCCCGCCGTCGGCCATGCCGTGCAGGGTCTTTTCGGCGATTTCTTTCAGGGAAGCGTCGCCGGTGCGAGCGTATTCTTCCAGCACGAGGCGCAGGGCGTCGGGGTGGGGGAACTTGGCGGGGGCCGACGACAGGAAGCCGCCGTACTCGGGGTCAAAGTGGCCGCGTGTAGAGTTCAGAACGGTCTCGGTGGTGTTGGGGTCAAGGTCGGAGGGCGTCCGGGTCTCGGACGCCGCCCGCTGCTCGCGCATTTCGGCGATCTGCGTCTGAATATCACTTTGGTTGTTGGCCCAGAGGTTGGCGATGTAGTCCAACAGGCCCACCATGCGGGTCGGCGTGACATAGGTTTCGCCGTAGAGCGTGTCGCCTTCGGGGGTCAGAAACGCGGTGGTCGGCCAGCCGCCCATGTTGTAGCGGGCGTTGATGTCAGGCCGCCGGTCGTTGTCGACTTTGATGGGGACGAAGTGGGCGGCGATACGCTGCTGCACGGCGGGGTCAGAGTAGGTTCCGGTGTGAACGGGGTCGCCCTCAATGCCGGTGTCCATGACATGACACCAGTGACACCAGACCGCGCCGATGTCCAGCAGAATGGGCTTGTTCTCATCTCGCGCCTCGGCAAACGCGGCGTCGTTCCACTCGCGCCAGTTGATTTCAGTTGGGTGTTCCATACCGGGAGTGTACCCCGTATGGTACACTCTCCCCCAGAGGCTAACCATGACAAACGCTTTAACTTTGGTGCAGGAACTTGTTGCGCTGCCCGGCCCGCCGGGGCAGGAGGGCTTAGTGCGCGAAGCAGTCGCGGCCCACGCCGCCCGTCTGGGCTGCGTCCATCAAACTGATGCGCGGGGCAGCTTGCTGATGAGCGTGCCGGGGGCAAAAAGCCTGCCGGAGAAGCCGGACATTGTGGTCATGGCGCATCTGGATGAAATCGCGCTGCTGGTGACGCGGGTGGAGGACGACGGGCGGCTGGCGGTGACCAGCCTCGGCGGCCTGCTGCCGTGGAAATGGGGGGAAGGTCCCGTACAGATTTTGGCTTCTACAGGACCGCTCGTTGGTATGCTGTCGCTGGGCGGCATCCATACGAACGACCCGGCAAGCCCCGCCGTGCAGGCGCGGGAGAGGCCGCTGACCTGGGCGGACTGGCGCGTCTGGACGGGCCAATCGGCGGCGCAGCTTGCGGACGCGGGCGTCCGGGCGGGAACGCGGGTGGTGCTGCACCCGGCGCGGCGGACGATGACGCCGCTGGGCGCGTTTGTGTCGTCGCCCTTTCTGGATGACCGCGCCGATGTCGCTGCGCTGCTGCTGGCTTTGGAAGATTTGAAAGACATCGACCCGGCCCGCGTTCTGTTTGCGGCGACGGCGGCGGAGGAAGTCGGCGGACACGGGGCGCTCTGGCTGCTGCGGCAATATCAGATTGAAGTAGGCATCGCGCTGGAAATCGGCCCGCGTGTCCCGGACTGCCCGTTTCCGCTGGACGAACAGCCGACGGTCTGGGTCAACGACGGCTACGCCGCGATGCAGGCCGCTGATATTGATTTAGTGGCCCGCGCCGCGCAGAGCATCGGGCAGACGCCGCATTTTCAGGCCCTGTCACGCGGCGGCAGCGATGCGAGCTGCGCGGCTTCTTTGGGCTTGGTAGCGCGTCCCATCACGCTGGCCTTCGGGGCGGAAAACTCGCACGGCTGGGAGATCATGCACCGGGACGCGGTGCCAAATCTGGCCGCCCTGCTGAGAGCGACGCTGCGGGCGGTGTTAGCGTAATGGAACTTCTCGCCCGCCGCGCCGGTTTAAACACTAAGAGGTAAAAATTATGACACAGACACGCCGGGATTTTCTCCGCAGCTCCCTCCTGACCGTCGGAACTGTCGGCGGCGCACTTTTGGTGGGACGGTTCGCCGGAATAGGCGCGGCAGACGCCGCTCCGGCCCGCAAGTATCCCGTGATGCACACGGAAGCCGAGTGGAAGAAGCTGCTGACGCCCGTGCAGTATAACATTCTGCGCGAGTCAGGGACCGAGCGGGCTTTCTCCGGGCAGTACGAATCGCCGGGCAAAGGCACGATGGTGTGCGCCGCCTGTGCCAACCCGCTGTTCAGCACGGCCACGGAGTTTGATTCGGGCACCGGCTGGCCCTCGTTCTGGCAGCCGCTGACTAAAACAAGCGTGGTGCAGGACACCGACAACTCACTTGGCATGACCCGCGACGAAATCAAGTGCGCCCGCTGCGGCGGTCACCTGGGCCACGTTTTTGACGACGGCCCGAAGCCGACTGGCCTGCGCTATTGCATGAACGCGGCGGCGATGAAGTTTGTTAAAAAAGTGTAACAGCGATTAGCAGTGCGGTGTTGGAATAGCGGCGGGGGCAGTCATGCCCCTGCCGCTGTTTGCTTTGTATGCTAAGAAATCACATCTAAAAATAATTATTGATGCCTGCACGGTTTAATGTTTTTTGGGGTGGGGGTATCAACGGCTTGACCGGGAACAAGCCCCGGCACAGACAGCAAGGAGAACAACGATGACCTTTTCGAAGCCACTGGCTGCTTTCGCAGCCGCCGCGTTTCTAGCCGCCTCCCTGACAGCCGCCGCGCCCGCACAAACAAGCACCCCTTCTTCCGCTTCCAGCACTTCCACTTCCGGCACGATGAAATCTGGCATGAAAAAGTCCGGCATGAAGAAGTCCGGTTCCAAGATGATGCACTCGCCCAAGTCCCTGTCCCACAGCAAGTCAATGAAGTCCGGCAGCATGAAGTCCGGCAGCATGAAATCCGGCAGCATGAAAAGCCGCCGCTCTGGCAGCAGCCCCAGCCAGATTCCTGCCCCGGCTCCGGGGGCCATTACAACACCTACTGGTCCTGATACCACCGGAACCCGTTAAAGACTTGCTGCTGAGAAAGCTCTTTAGAAAGCCTTCACAATGTTTTACCATACCAAACAACTGCAATACGATGTCAGCGTCAGCAAGCCTGACGCCCTGTTTGCCAGCAAGGTGCAGGAAGTTCTGGGCGGCCAGTACGGCGAAATGACCGTGATGATGCAGTACCTGTTTCAGGGCTGGACCTGCCGTGGTGCGGCCAAATACAAGGATATGCTGCTGGACATCGGGACCGAAGAAATCGGCCATGTCGAAATGCTCTGCACCATGATCGCCAAATTGCTGGAAGGCGCTCCGCTCCAAGCGCAGGAAGCCGCCGTAGCTTCTAACCCAATGCTGGCGGCTGTTCTCGGCGGCATGAACCCGCAGCAGGTCATTGTCGCGGGCGGCGGCCCGCGTCCCACGGACAGTGTCGGCAACCCGTGGTCCGGGGCCTATATGACGTGCAGCGGCAATATGTTTGCGGACTTCAACGCCAACCTCAACGCTGAAGTGCAGGGGCGACTCCAGGTCTGCCGCCTGTACGAGATGACCGACGACCCCGGCATCCGGGACACGTTTGCCTACATGATCGCCCGCGATACCATGCACCAGAACCAGTGGCTGGCCGCGCTGGAAGAAATGAAGGCTGACGGCCTGGACAATTACCCGCTTCCGGCAGCGGACACGCACGGCGAAAAGCATAAAGAGGCCCAGTATCAGTTCTGGAACCTCTCAGAAGGCGAAGACAGCCGGGCGGGCCGCTGGGCTTCCGGCCCCAGCCCCGATGGCCGGGGCGAGTTCGTGTATCTGGCCGACCCCAAGCCGCTCGGCTCCCAGCCGAGCCTGCCCAAGCCCGACGCCCGGCTGTACGACCTGCCCGCCGCCATGAGCGCAGGACCGGCCCCCAGTGCAGACGGCAGCATGGCAGACGGCAGCATGGCAGACGGCTCCGGGGAGGGTATCATTCAGAAGATCAAAGACGCTGTTACCAGCTAACCCCGCACAAGCCGGGGCAAGGCTCGCGCCGCGCCCCGGTTTTATTTTTGTTTTATTTTTTGACCACAAGGAGACACATAATGCCCACACCCGAACCCATGCAGGACCCGAAAACGCAGGAGCCGACCCCGGAATACGACGAAAAAGCCCAGCCTATGCCCGGCTCCTCGGCAGACATGAATGTCGCGCCCAACTACGGCGAAGACTCCTATGTCGGCAGCGGCAAGCTGACGGGCCGCGCCGCGATTATCACCGGCGGGGACAGCGGCATTGGCCGGGCCGTCGCGCTGGCCTTTGCCCGCGAAGGGGCTGACGTGCTGATTTCGTATCTCAGCGAGGACGAAGACGCCAAAGAGACGGCCCGGCTCGTCGAGTCCGCAGGCCGTAAGGCGGTTCTGCTGCCCGGTGACATCTCTGAAGAGAGCCACTGCCAGAAGATCGTGCAAACCGCACTGGACGAGTTCGGGAAGCTGGATATTCTGGTCAACAATGCGGCGTTCCAAAAGCCCCGCGAGACCATCACCGACGTGCCTTCCGATGAGTGGGACCACACCTTCCGCACCAACATCTACGCGATGTTCTACCTGTGCAAAGCCGCCCTGCCGAAGATGCCCAAAGGGAGCAGCATTGTCAATACCTGTTCCGTGGAAGCGTTCCAGCCCGATGCGATGCTGCTGGCCTACGCGGCCACCAAAGGCGCGATTGTCAACTTCACCAAGGGTCTGTCCAAAGACGCCATCAAGCTGGGCATCCGGGTCAACTCCGTCGCTCCCGGCCCGATCTGGACCCCGCTGATTCCTTCCACCATGCCCGCTGAGCAGGTCAAGACGTTCGGTCAAGACACGCCCATTGGCCGCGCCGGGCAGCCTGCGGAGCTTGCCCCGGTGTATGTTCTGCTTGCCTCGCAGGAGGCCAGTTACATCACCGGCCAGACCTACGGCGTCACCGGCGGCTCCCCGCTGATTTAGGTGCAGCGAAAAACCCTCCGTTCCAATTCTGGGGCGGAGGGCCTTTTTATTTCAGGCCCGCAGCGGGTAAACTAGGCGCAGGAGACTGAGGTTATGGACCGTCGCGTATTTCAGCCGGAGACAAGTGGTGGGCGGGTGCATCGGCGCAACGCGCTGGTGCTGTCCGGGGCCGTGCTGCTGGTCGGCGCTCTGGTTCTGGTGTATCTGCACGGCGGCCTGCGACAGGGCTGGGGGGCCATTGCCTTCGGCGCACTGCTCACCGTTTACTTGTACGCCCGGCTTCGTCTGGGCCGCGCCAAGCCGTCTGCTGCCGAGAAACCCGCCGCCCGCCCGCGCCGCCGTGCCCGCTTCCCGGCTCTGCCGCCGGAATAGGTCTTTTTATGCCCCCCTTTTTGCAAGAGCTGACACAAATTGTCGGCCCCGACGCCGTGCTGTCTGGCCGGGGCGAGCGGGCCGTCTATGAAGGTGACGCCTACCCCTTAGAAAAAGCCGCGCCCCTGGCGACCGTGCTGCCGCGCACGACCGAGGAAGTGGCCCGCGTCGTGAAGCTCTGCGCCGCGCACGGCATCCCCTTTGCCCCGCGTGGGGCGGGAACGGGGCTGGCGGGCGGGACCCTCTGCCCGGACGGCATCTTGATTGGGCTGGCCCGGATGAACCGCATCTTGGATGTAGACCCCCGCAACCGGCGGCTGACGGCGCAGGCCGGGGCCATCAACATCGCGCTCACCAAAGCCGTGGCTGACGACGGCTACCTCTACGCCCCCGACCCCTCTTCGCAGGGAGCCAGCACGCTCGGCGGCAACATCGCCAACAACGCGGGCGGACCGCACACGCTGAAATACGGCGTCACCGTCAACCACATTCTGGCCCTGGAGATGGTTCTGCCGGACGGCAGCGTTGTGAACTTGGGGGACAAGACCGAGGACGTCAATGGCTATGATTTACTGGGCCTCGCCGTCGGCTCCGAAGGGACATTCGGCATCGTTACCCAGGCTACGGTGCGCCTCGTCCGCGCCCCGCTTGCCGTGCGAACACTCTTAGCGGTCTTTGACACCATCGACGACGCCAGCGAAGCCGTCTCGCGTGTGATGGCGGCGGGCATTGTCCCGGCGGCGTTAGAGATGATGGACGCGGTTATTCTGCAAACGGTCGAAGACGCCTTCCACTTCGGCTTCCCCCGCGACGCCGGGGCTATTCTAATTATCGAAATCGACGGCCCCGGCGCGGGCCTGGACACCCAATCTGCCCGCATCCAAACTGTCTGCGAGACCTGCCGCGCCCGCGAAGTGCGTCAGGCACAAACTGCCAAAGACCGCGCCAATTTGTGGGCCGCCCGCAAAAAAGCCGTCGGCACCCTGGGCCGCCTCGCCCCGTCATGCGTCACGCAGGACTGCGTTATTCCCCGTGCCACGCTCCCCGCTGTCCTGCGCGAGATTGCCGCCATCAGCGCCCGGCATAACATCCGCGTCGCCAACGTCTTCCACGCGGGCGACGGCAACCTGCACCCGGTGCTGCTCTTTGACGAGCGCCGCGAAGACGACGTCCGCCGCGTCCTCGCCGCCTCGCACGACATTTTGGAGCTGTGCCTCGGCGTCGGCGGCACGCTCACCGGCGAACACGGCATCGGCGTCGAAAAGCGCGACTATATGCCCCTGCTGTTCTCCCCGGAAACCCTCAGCACAATGGAAGCCGTCCGCGCCGTCTTCAACCCCGACGGCCTTTGCTCCCCCGGCAAAGTCCTCCCCACCGCCCACGGCTGCGCCTGGGAAGCCCGCCCCGGAGGCCGTGCGGCGGCAGTGTAAACGCTCAATGACCCTCCCTGTGAGGCCCAAACGTGTAGGGGCAGGGCTTGCTCCTGCCCATCCTCGCTTTAAGAACCCACCATCCAAACAGCGCGGGCCATTCGGCCCGCGCTTCTCCTGTTACGCCGCTGTGAGCGCGTCTTCCTCGTCTTCCAGCGGCTCCCCGGTTGCCATCAGGATATTCAGGTGTTGCTGCTCCTGAAGCTCATCTTCCACATTCGCCAGCACTTCGTAAAACTCAAACATCCGCTTCGGCCACCGGCTTGGACGGATCGGAACGCGCCACCATTCATCGATCTTGTACACGTCTTCGCCCACAACCTCCATTGTGATGCCCGCCACCGAAACGTTTTTCAGCCGCTCCCGCACAATCGCGGCCACCCGCTCTTTCGTCATGTCCTGCGCTGTTTCCATATCACACCTCCAATAACTCTAATGCGGCAATGGCAAGATGCAGGCCGTCCAATGCGATCTCTCGATTGGCAAGCGACCGGGGCCGGTACTCGGCATTCTCCCGCGCCACCCAGAGAACCCGCAAAATCTTTCGGACCTTGCGCCGCTGCGAGACGGACAGCCCGGCAACATTGACAATCAAATCCGGCAGTTGGTCATGCGACGGGTTCTGCCGCCCGAACGCAAATGTCACGCCCCGCCCGACCACCACGCTGGTCGCCGCGCAGTACGCCGCATAATACGACCGGCTGATGCTGTCCCGGAACAGCCCCAAATCCAGCAGCGCCTTCGCCGCCCGCAGCCGCTCCCAACTCATCCCCGCCCACCGCTCGTCCGCCATGACACGCCTTTCCTCACTGCCTCAGCGAGAGAATGCCGAGGCTGTTGCTTTCTGCCAGTTGCCGGACGGCTTCGTAATGCAGACGCAGCAAGCGTTCCACCTGCGCCGTGGTACAGTTGCCAATTTGGAGCCAGATTACCTTTGGCGGAAATCCTTTGAGCGTACTTAGCTCGCTAAAATCCGCATCTTTTGTGACCACCAGATAGCCGTTTTGCCGGGCTATTCCCAAACGTCCCCGTCTTCGGCGGTGTCCAGAGCGAGCAAAGAGACATGGCTTGACTCAGGAAACGGGTCGGCCAGGCGCCCAGCCAGGCGCGGGGAAAGGTTTTGGTCAAACAGCAGCGTCACGCTTGAACCACCAGAGTGTGCTGCTCCCGCGCTGCCGCATAGTTCAGGGATGCCAGAATATCTTCCGAGGTCAGGTATGGAAAATCCGCCAGGATTTCCTGCGGCGTCATCCCTGCCGCAAGGTACGACAGCACATCATACACCGTAATCCGCATCCCCCGAATGCAGGGCTTGCCGCCCCGCTTACCCGGCTCCAGTGTGATAATTGAAGTTGTGTCCATAACCATAGTTTACCCTCGCCCATCCCAAAAGCGTGCCTCTCTGCCTGCGAAGCCTCAAAACGCCCCCCGCTCCGGTGCTGTTTGCCCGCTCGCCGAAGCTGTCTGCATCAGCGTCCGCAGGGCCGCATTCACCGAGTCCGCATCGGGGAACACCGCCGCCACATCCGGGGACAGCGCGACCATTCGTACCTCGGTTAGCCGCGCCGCAAACCGATTGGGTTTCGCCCGGCTGTAATCAATATCATACTCCGGCAGTAAATCACCTGCCATGAGTTCCTCGACTAATTCCTCTGGGAGTGGTTTGTCTTGGTCAACTTCCGAAGCTAAGTAACGTGTCATAAGTTTTTGCAAATTTGAGCAGTAAAATAAGCAGGTTTTGGTGTATCTACTTTGCGTCTGTTATTTGCGAGGTAGATCATCATGTCCACTGCCATTACTTTGACCTCTGACGAACAAAAGCAACTGCGTCTGCAAGCACGCCGCAGCATTGGTCGGGTGTCTGAGCGTATCCATTACATTCTGCTCTTTTCACGCGGGCACACTGCCGACCAGATTGCCTCGCTGTACGAAGTGGATGAGCGCACCGTTCAAGACTGGCTGGAACGCTTTCGCCAGCACGGAGCCACAGGTCTCGATGACCGCCCTCGTAGCGGGCGGCCACGCCTGGCAACCGTGGCCGCCCATGTAGAAGCCACCCGCGCTTTGGAGGCCACGCCGCAGGAGATGGGAGCCGAGCAAACGCTCTGGACCCGCCGTCTGCTTCAGCGGCACTTAGCCGAGCGTGTGGACTGTCCGTTGTCTCTGCCCAGTGTGACGCGCCTGATCCATCGCACAGGCTTTGTGTGGCGTCGTCCCAAGCTGGTTCTTAAGCAAACAGACCCGCAGCAGGCAGAACGCGAAGCCGCTATCGCGCAGGCTCTGGCAGAGTGTCCCTCTGCACCGCTCCTGTTTATGGACGAGTGCGACCTGCACCAGCTTCCTGTGGTGCGCGGCCATTGGCAGCGTAAGGGCGAGCAGAAACCAGTGGCGACACCTGGCAACAACCGCAAGCAGGCGGTCTTTGGCTTTTTAGAGGCAGTGTCTGGCCGCTGGGACTACTTTCTAACGCCTCGCAAGCGCAGTTTTGAGTTTCTGAGTTGCCTGCACGATTTGCACCAGTCCTACCAGCAGATTTCTCCGCAGGAGCCACTGCTGTTGTTTATGGACAACGCCAGTATTCACAAAAGCAAGACCACTCTGCGCTGGCTGCAAAACCATCCTCGGTTCCGTGTCTGCTATTTGCCCGCCTACAGTGGGCATCAGACAAATCCTGTGGAGAAGGTCTGGTGGGCGTTAAAGAACCAGTGCGGGGCGAACTATTTGTACCCCTGTTTGGATGCGGTGCAGGACGCTATTCATGGTTTCTTTGCCCAGTTCACGCCCCAAGATGCACTGCGATTGACTGCCAGGAAACCGCCGCAAGCGGCGGCCACCTGACTGCAAAAACTTTTGATACGCTACTTAGTGTTGCCTTCATATCTTTTGCGCTCTGCTTGTCGCCTAACAGATTAAAAAACCGCGCACCAAAAGACACGAGGAAAATTTCAAAGTATTGATTCCATGTCAGGATTGTGTTGCTAATCTGATTGCATCAAAAATACGTTGCTCTTGTTCTTGTTCTTCGATATAACTAAACGATACAAGTATCCCATTTTCTAACCGCATTTGGCTCAATGATGTAGAAGATTGAAGAAGTCTGCCGTCACGAACAAGCACACAGGACAGCCATTCATATCCCTCTGAGGTAAATTTTACCAGCCAATTGTCGTTCGGCAATGCTTCGATTTCGAGATTGCAATCTTTCAGACTTTTAGTTATAAGTACCATAATTTGGTCTCCTTTTATTGTCTTCTCTGCCCGACTTGTAGCTGTTTTGCCTCAATTAGTTTTAATCCCAATCTTCACTAGTAATAAACGTAAATCTAACGCCATAGCGTCTTGTGGGTCAATTTTTAACGCCTCTTCAATCTGTAAAATACCATCAGAATGTTTACCTGCCATAAGAAGTGAATAAGCGTATGCTGACCTCATTTTTGCCTCCGACGGTTCAATGGCTAAGGATCGCTCGAAGATGCTTATCGCTTTTTCGTAATCGCCTATACTGGCATATATAGGTGCAAGGTTCGCCAATGCAGTAGCATCATTAGGAAATAAATATACTGCTGATTCAGCCTCTCGTTTAGCTGAAACAAGATCACCCGATTTTTTGTAGATCGAGCTTAAGTTTGTGTGCAATTGAAGTTGGTTAGGTCTAAGATCATGTTTGCTGTGCTGAAGAAGAATTGCTATCTCCCAATCTTCGTCTGCTAGACAACGCCAGAAAGCACCATCTAATGCTGAGAAAATATTATCGGCACTTTCTTCGGATGGACTTAGTGAATACGCAACCTTGTACTGCTCAACAGCTTCACTCATTCGGCCCAACTTGTGAAGATTGCAAGCAAGCACATAATGTATCCAAAAGTTCTGCGCCAACCCGTCTGCAAAAGTATCCCGATTTTCTGGAACCGATTTCGTATCCGGCAATAGTGAAAGAGCAACGTACAGATGAGTGACAGCAGCTTCGTATTCGCTTGTTTGCATCAAAGCAATACCTAGACCATAATAAGGCGTTGCTTCTTTTGGCCAGGCAGCGATTGCTTTGCGGTAGGTCAAAATGGAAGCGTGCCAATTCTTCGACTGATCATACTCGCTTCCTTTTGCCATATATTCGTAATACAGATCGCGTAAAGTTCTATCTGGTGTAGTAAGTTTATCACCCAGCATATCCAAGTGGTTGTTTGATATAAGATAGTCAGCGTAATAATGCCGCCAATCTTGACCACTGTGTGTCCCTTGTTCTTCCATTAGGATCAGCTCAATTCGACCGTTCATTCTACTAAAATCAAGATATTGCAATCCAAAGGCGTCACGTGATTTATACCACTCATCTTTGACTGAATCCAATTCCCATGACGGTGTGCTATCAATAGCATCAATTTTGTCTGACATTAAGTTACCTTTCGTGTCCTTAGCCTAATCTCGGCTGAACCCTACTGGAAATTCACAGGAACGATTCTGGAGTAATTATACCTGCATAGCGTAAGACTACCGTTACAATTTCTCTCGTTAGGTATATATTGCATAATGCAATGAGGCTCTTCACAGCTAGACGTCCCGTTCGAGTCGTAGCAGTCATTAGCATACAACAAATGAAGAAATTCATGCCAAATCAAGTATTTGTTGTTCGGGGTCCACACTAACGCAAACTCCCCATTCATGGCTGCTCCCCAACTGGCTAGAGGATTTTGCAGTTGAACATCTGTGACAAAAGCTTCATTGTTTGCACAAAAACCAAAAATTCCGTTATAATTGTTTAGGCAGGCCCTCTCAGCTTCTGTAGCTGCATTGTACCGGAAAGTTGTCAGTTGAGAAAGAGCTTCCGTCTCATTGGGAGACACACGTTCTAAAATGATTTCAGGCGCATTTGGATAATTTCCCCGTAACATCGCAGATAGCTCTTCCAAAGTTTCACGGCAAAAATCTTCATACGCAGGTAGCAAGTTAAACCAAGATATTATTCTTCTCATTCTGCTCTAATCTTTCTGCGAATTTTCAACATAATGGCTCTCTATACTTATGGACACCGGGCTGTACTATAGCTTGTACTACTCTGGTTGATTGCTTCATTACCATTATACCACTCATTCACAAAGTACGCCATGTTGCCTCAGCACCAAAACAAAAAAGCCCCACGCCATACGGCGCGGGGCTTCTCCGTCTTGCTCCAAACTCCCCCAGAATTGGGGGCCGGGGGGCCAATCCTAAGCCGTCGCAGGCCGGGGCTGCAAGGTGTCGAGCAGGTGTCCGGCTTGAGCGATGGTGTCTTCTTCCAGCAGTTGCCGGAGGACGTAGGGCAGGATGCCGCCGTTGAGGTAGCCGTCTAGTCTTGGTCCTCTGGTGCAGGGGGTGGGCTTTGGGCCAGTTTCCTGCGCTTTTGACGGCTCTGGTCGCTCTCTTTGAGCAGTTTAGCTTTTTCGGTGCGCTCCTGCTTTTGGGCGGCTCTGCCGTACAGGTTGACCCCTGCCAGTGCCGCAAGGGTGGAACCGAGTGTCACTATCCCGTAGACCGCGTAATGTTCGTGAACCATGTAGACGGAAGCGCCGACAAACAGCGTGGCAATATAAGCCGTAATGTTGATGGCTTTGGAGGCATTGGCGGCCCCGGCTTCCACAACTGTTTTCTCCATCTGCTGCCGATGGGCTTCCTGCCGCTCGGCCATCGCCAGGATGCGGTCCGGGGCATCGGCCTGGGTGCGGCCATACCCGGCGAGGATTTCCGGTGGCGGAATAGGGCTGCTGTAGCTCAGGCTGGTGGCTGCCGCTTGAAGCATAACACGCTGCCGTGCCGCGTCGGAAGAAGCGCCAGAACGGGGCTGCGCTTGGGGGTCTGCGACTTCTAAATCGGCTGGCTCTAATTCGTCAGGTGTCGGCATAGCAAATTGTTACACTTGTTGATCGGTTTCGTACTGGGCAAGGGCGGTGTCGAAGTCCTCACCAATGGCTCGCCAGTCGGAGCGGAGGGCCAGAAAGTCCGCTTCGGCGGCATCGGGCGAGGTGTTATACTCGGTAAACGTGTCTTCCAAATCCAGGACGCGGGCGAAGCCTTCCAAAAAGCTGGGCGTCGCAAACAGCAGGCCAAAACTTTCGTTCATAGTGCATAAGCCTCCTCGGCAGAAGAATTATACCCTACCGCTCAAGCAAAGAAAGCCCCGCGCCAGATGGTGCGGGGCTTTTGTCTATGTGGTCTATTCGGCAGAAGGCCGGGGCTGCAAGGTGTCGAGCAGGTGGCCGGCTTGGGCGATGGTGTCTTCTTCCAGCAGTTGCCGCAGGACGTAGGGCAGGATGCCGCCGTTGAGGTAGTAGTCTACTTCAATCGGGGTGTCGATGCGGAGGGTCAGCGGGACTTCTTCGGTGGCCCCATCGGTGCGGGTGATGCGGAGGGTGACGTCCATCTGCGGGGACAGGCCGCCTTTGAGGCCGACGAGGTCGAAGGTTTCCGTGCCGTCCAGGCCCAGCGTTTGGGCGCTGACCCCGTCCTTGAACTGGCAGGGCAGGACGCCCATGCCGACGAGGTTCGAGCGGTGGATGCGCTCAAACGACTGCGCGATGACGGCTTTGACGCCCAGCAGGGCGGTTCCTTTGGCGGCCCAGTCGCGGGACGAGCCGGTGCCGTATTCCTGCCCCGCGAAGATCATCAGCGGGACGCCGAGGTCGCGGTAGATCAGCGACGCATCGTAAATGCTCATCTCTTCGCCGACCGGCTGGTACACGGTCATGCCGCCGACGACGCCCGGAACCATCTGGTTCTGGATGCGGACATTGGCGAACGTCCCGCGCATCATCACCCGGTGGTTGCCGCGCCGCGAGCCGTAGGAATTGAAGTCCTCTTCCGGCACGCCCTTCTGCTGCAAGTACAGCCCGGCCGGGGACGACGGCTTGATGGCCCCGGCGGGGGAAATATGGTCGGTGGTCACCGAGTCGCCGAAGATGGCGAGAGGCCGGGCACGGAGAACATCGGCGGCGACGCCCGCTTCCATGCTGAACTTGTCGAAGTAGGGCGGCTCCCGGATATAGGTGGAAGAGGGGTCCCAGTCGTAGACCTTGCCGGTCGACGACGGGATTTCCGACCACAGCGGGTTCTGCTCGGCGAAGTCGCTGTAAAGCCGCCGGTAGGTCTCGGGGTCGTTCGCAGTCGCCAGCATTTCGGCGATCTCGGCGGGCGTCGGCCAGAGGTCTTTGAGATACACGTCGCCCTTGAACTTGTCTTTGCCGATAGGCTCCGTGTTCATGTCGACGTCGACGGTCCCGGCCAGCGCAAACGCCACGACGAGGGGCGGGGACATCAGGAAGTTGGCGCGGACATTCTGATGCACCCGCGCCTCAAAGTTGCGGTTTCCCGAAAGCACCGAGGCCACCACGAGGTCGTTCTTGGTGACCGTTTTCTCTAAATGCGGCTCCAGCGGGCCGGAGTTGCCGATACAGGTCGTGCAACCGTAGCCGACGGTCTGGAAGCCCAGCCGGTCCAGGTAGCTGGACAGGCCCGTTTTGTCCAGGTACTCGGTGACGACCCGCGAGCCGGGGGCCAGCGACGTTTTCACGGTCGGGCGGATGGTCATGCCAAGCTCGACGGCCTTTTTGGCGACCAGGCCCGCCGCCAGCATCAGGCCGGGGTTTGCGGTATTGGTGCAGCTCGTGATCGCGGCAATGACGACGTCGCCGTGGCTCAGGTCCACCATCGCTTCGGGGAACTCGCCCTGCGGGATGTCTTGGAGGCGGTCCGGGGTAGGCCGGTTCTGCATCATCTCGATTTCGGTGAAGCCTGCCGTGTCGTCCTTCGTTTCCAGCGGCGCGATTTCGGCGGGCACGGTGTCCATGTCCTGCCCGCCGCCGCCGGAGATGGGCTTGATGTTATGCTCCACGCCGGTCAGGATGACGAACTTCTTGTTGAGATCGGCCAGCGACTTGTTGTAGGCCGTCGGGCTTGCCAGCAGCTCCTCGAACTTGCTTTTGATCTCAGGGAGCTGAATGCGGTCCTGCGGGCGCTTCGGCCCGGCCACCGACGGCTGCACCGTGGCGAGGTCCAGCGAGAGCGTCTGCGAGTATTCAATCTGCCCGGCTTCGGGAATGCCGAACAGGTCCTGCGCTTTGAAGTACTGCCGGAACGCATCCACTTCATCGCTCGTGCGGCCTGTGTCGGTCAAGTAGCGGCAGCACTCTTCGTCGACGGGGAAGAAGCCCATCGTCGCGCCGTATTCGGGGGCCATGTTGGCAATGGTTGCCCGGTCGGTCAGCCCCAGCGAGGCCGCGCCCGCGCCGTGGAACTCCACAAACTTGCCCACTACTTTGGCCGCCCGCAGCATCTCGGTCAGGGTCAAAACCAGGTCCGTGGCGGTGACCCCCGCGTTCAGCACGCCCGTCAAATTGACGCCGACGACATCGGGCGTTAAGAAGTAGACCGGCTGACCGAGCATTCCCGCCTCGGCTTCAATGCCGCCGACGCCCCAGCCGACAATCCCGAGGCCGTTGATCATGGTCGTGTGCGAGTCGGTCCCGACCAGCGTGTCCGGGTAGAACACCTCGCCTTTGGACAGCACGCCCTTCGCCAGATACTCCAAATTGACCTGATGAATAATGCCGATGCCGGGAGGGACCACTGAGAAGCCGTTAAAGCCCTGCGTGCCCCACTTCAGGAACTGATAGCGGGCGCGGTTGCGCTTGAACTCCATCTCCATATTAAGCTGAAGGGCATTAGAGACTTCCGAAAAGTCCACCTGCACCGAATGGTCTACGACTAAATCGACGGGAACCAGCGGCTCGATCATGCCCGGATCGCGCCCGAGCCGGGAGACGGTAGAGCGCATGGCCGCCAAATCCACCAGCAGCGGCACGCCGGTAAAATCTTGAAGCACAACGCGGGCGACCACAAAGGGGATTTCCTCGGTGCGGTTTGCGTTCGGCTGCCAGCCCGCGAGGGCACGGACATCGGCCTCGCGGACGCGCTTGTTGTCGTAGTTTCTAAGCACCGACTCCAGCACAATGCGAAGGGAGACGGGCAGCTTGGAGATGGGGCCAACTCCGGCTTTTTCCAGCGCCGGAAGCGAGTAGAGCTGTGCCGTTTTGCCGTCGCCATAGGTGAACGTTTGCAGCGTATCAAAAAGAGAATGGTTAAGAGAATGCGTTTCCGCCATGGTCACTGTCCTTTGTGTTCTAACTATACTTGCCTTTAGTATATCGGGGCCAAGCCCCCGGTGTCAAGCAAAAATGCGAATAGATAGCGATGCACTCGAAATGCCACAAAGCAAGGGTTGTATCATTCGCAGAAAAACAAGCGCCGCAGGCAGCGCCACGGGTTGAAACCCGAGGCTATCAAAAGCCCACCGTCCAGGGGACGGAAGACCCGGATACGGGATGCCGTTTGTTCTTCTCTTGTGTCCCCTGGACACTGGGCACTTCCTAGCCTCGGGTTTTAACCCGTGGCACTGCTCCTGCCTGCTGCTCCTGCCGGGTACACTCTTGCCATGCGCCTTTCCCACACACAGGCCCTCCGGGGCATGGTTCGCTATCTGCTTCTGCCCGAAGACCCGCAGGCCGCTAACCCTGATGCCGGGCTGGTGGTCACCCTGGACCCGCCCGCCGTGTCGCGTGTCAAAAGCGTGCCGCAGCTTTTGCGCCGGGAACGCTGGCTGCCTGCCCCGCCCAATGCCCCGACGCTCGACGCCCTCACCGCCCGCGTGCCCGCCCTGCGCCCCTTTCGCGGCATCCAAATCCGCCTGCCCGGCGGCGAGACCGCCTGGCTGCGGTTTGGCCGCTGGACCGGCGGCCCCGCCGCCACGCTGGCCCATCTCACCGCCCGCACCGCCGCGTTGTCCGTGCCCGCCCACGAGCCAGACGCCGATTTTTTCCTCGCCTCCGAGATCGTGCGCGGACTGGGCGGCGAAGTTCTGGACCCGCCCCGCGCCTTTGCCCCCGCGCCTGCGGAGGCGTATTGATTTTTTGTGCCTGTGTTCGCTTTTCCCCTTGTGCTTACATTTAGAGATATGAACATAAATACAAAGGAGGTTTTTCCGTGACCGAGGATGGGCGGCTGCTGGAACAGTGGAAGCGGCAGAAGTCGCAGGCGGCGTTCGCGGCGCTCGTGACGCGGCATCTCGATTTTGTGTATTCGGTCTGCCTGCGCGAGATGGGCGACCCGGCTCTGGCGGACGATGTGACGCAGGTGGTCTTTTTGCTGCTGGCCCGCAAAGCGCCGTCGCTCGGCCCGGACACGCGGCTGACCGGCTGGCTGTTTCAGACGGCCCGCTTTGCCTGCAAAAACGCCTTGCGGCGGGACGCCTCGCGCCGCCGCCGCGAACAGAAAGTGGGGGAGCAAATGCGGACTGAGGCATCGGAGCAGGACGCGCTCTGGGAACAGGTCGCGCCGCGCCTCAACGCCGCGCTGGCATCACTGGCCGCCAAAGACCGCGAGGCTGTTCTGCTGCGCTTTGCCGACGGTCTCAGTTTTTCTGAGCTGGGCACGGCCCTCGGCACGTCCGAAGACGCTGCCCGGATGCGCGTCGCCCGCGCCCTGACCCGCCTGCGCGGCTTCTTCGCCAAACAGGGCGTATCTGTCACCGCTCTTGTCCTCACCGGCCTGCTGGTGGGCCGCACGACGCAGGCGGCCCCCGCTTCCTGCACTGCCGCTGTTCAGCAAATTGCGGCCCGAAATCTGGCTTTGCTGCCACCGCAAACCAACGCATATCTTCAAGGAGTGCTGCACACAATGAAACTCACAAAAATCACAGCGGCTGTTGCCGCCTTTCTCGTACTTGTGGCCGCTGGCTTGATCGTAAACATCCGCCATGTTTCACAGAAGAAAATTGTTTCGTCCAACTCGGTGGCTCAACTTGGTTCGGTGTCGCTTCCTACAATTCCAGGCTGGACGAAGCAGTATCAGCAGTTCCCTCCCACCACCGAAGCGGTCTATTACAAACCAATAGCAGACAAAACGGCGCTTTCCGCCAAAGTGGTTCAAATAAGTCCTTTTCCAGAAGAATTGAAGGATTTTTCACCACCCCCCTTGAGCGAATCTAAAGCTGATATTGAAAAAACGCTGACTGACCCCAAGCTATCTTTGGACAGTCACACGACAATTCGCTCTTCGCAAATAGTGACTTATAAAAATCAACCTGCACTCTCGATGGTTTGGAATGTTCAAGAGAAGCAGATTTTGACAAACATTCGTATGCTGACGTTCTATCGCGGAGGGATGCGATATACAATTACGCTGTACGCACATTCACAAACCCCGGCAACGAAAATAAAAGCTGCCCTTTTTTGGAAGGCACTCACTGACGGCCTGCGCGGTTAGCACTTTCAGCGGAAACTTTTGCCATCCCTATTCGGCGAGGCCGCAAAAACTGAAAAGTTTTTTGCGGCTTTTTTTTGTTCCTAGTAGAGCGGCCCTTGCGGGGGCAGGCGGAATGTGCTAGAATAGCGCGTCCCCCCACTGCACTTGAAAGAGAACGCCTAGAAAGCGAAGCTGTATGCCTGAAGAAGAGTCTGGATTTACGTTTGTGGATAAGCGCCGCACTGCTCCCGAAGCAGAAGTCACTGCGGCCCCCGCCCCGGAGGCGGAAGTGACGCCGCCGATTGCCGAAACGAACACGGACGACTTGATGGCAGGCGATTTAAGTGCGGAAGAACTCAGCACGGAAGAACTCAGCACGGAGGAAATGAGCGAGGCGGACCTGAACCGCTCGCCGGGAACCTATGAGCTGATTGGCTATTGTATCAACCTGCTGGCCCAGCAGGCATGGCTGAAGCTGGGGCTGCTGGCGGACCCGGAAACGGGTATCGCTGCGCCCGATCTCGACGAGGCCAAAGTCGCGGTAGACACGGTGGGGGATTTAGCCGCACGGCTCGAAGCCGCCCCCGAAGGGATTGTCCCCGCCGACCTGCGGCGCGACCTGAAAACACTGCTCAACGATCTGCGCCTGAATTATGTGTCTCAGCGCGGCACGGCATCTTAGTTGCCAGTTATTGTTAAAGAAAGTCTTAGCGTATACGCAATGATAGTTAATTGCACTTGCCTGTCTCAAGAGGCCGCCCGATTATGATCCGCAGCAATCTTCCTTTGCCCTTTTTGTATCGCCTGCGCCTGCGGGCTGCCGCCCGCAAAGCAGCGGCCCCGCCGACCGCGTACCGGCACCGAACGCCGGGCGTTTCCAGCCGCTCTGCCGGGGCACGCTCGGCGGCAGTGCGCCGCGCCGCGACCGGGGACGCCGCCCGGCTGTGGCTGCATTTTATTGATCAGTACGAGCTGTTCACTGAGCTGCTCTGCGCCGCCGCCAAAAACGGCTGTGACGGGCGCAAAGAGTCCGAATATGCCCAGATGCGCCGCTGGTTCGTGGTCAATTACTACCGCACTGCCGCCCGTGTTCGGCCTTACCTGGAGGCCGAGTTTGGCCCGGAAGACGCTCTGCCCCATGTCGCGGACTATGCCGGGCAGACACGGGCGCTGGATGCCCTGGAAGCCCTTTTCCTGCCGCCAACACTGCACGAAGTCTTGAAGCAGGACACCGGCGATTTGATCCCCCGTGTCGCCCGTGTCTCCGAAGCCGTCTACCGCTGCCATTCTGACTGGGAAGATGCCCAGCCTGGCTAAACCCAGCTAAGAAACTGTATAGAAAGCCCCCGGATCGCCCCCTAACCCGGAGCAACTGCACCCAACCCAATTCTGGGGGGACCGGAAAAGACCGTCTTCGCTTCTGGCTCCCCTCACTTTTGGCTCCCCCAGAATTGGGGGCGGGGGGGGGCGATCTGCTCCTGCCGACAGCTTTCTATACAGTCTCTAAACAAAAAGCCCCCGCAGCAAACGCTGCGGGGGCTTTTTAGAGCTATTTGGCGGAAGCTTGGCCGCGAATGTCGGTCAAAGCCGCTTCATCCGAGTCGTAAAGCTGAAAAATCTTCACGAGCCGGGTAATCTCAAACGCCCGGCGCACAAACGGCGTCGTGGACACCAGACTGATGCTGCCTTCATGCTCGCGGACGCGGCGCACAGCATCTACCAAAACGCCCAGGGCGGCGCTGTCCAGATAGGGGACTTCCGCCAGGTTGATGACAATCTGGTAGTGTTCTTTTTCAATCAGGTCGCGCAGGGTGTCACGCAGTACCGAACAGGTATGCAGATCAATCTCACCTTTTAAATGGACCACCGGAATGTTGTCCGGGGTTAGTTGCGTTTCAATTTCCAGGTTCACAGGGGCAGCCTCCAGATACTCGTTCCGATGCCACACTGTACCCGGATTTTTCCGCAGACAAAACAGTATGCTGTATCGCTTGGATAAACTCCGGGGCAATCTGGGAATAACTTTCTGATTTTAGATCACCAAAGGACATATTATCATGCAGTATCGACACTTAGGCAAGTACGGCGTCAAGGTCAGCGAAGTCTCGCTTGGCTCCTGGCTGACCTATGGCGGGGCGACCGAGGACGCAGCGGCGACGGCGTGCATCGAGAAAGCCTATGATTTGGGCATCAACTTCTTTGACACCGCCAATGTCTACGCACGCGGCAAGTCTGAAGAAGTGGTGGGCAAAGCCCTGGCGCAGTACGCCCGCGACTCGTTCTTTCTCGCCACCAAAGTTTACTTTCCGATGGGCGACGGTCCGAATGACCGGGGCCTGTCCCGCAAGCACATTTTCGAGCAGTGTCACCTGTCCCTGAAGCGGCTTGGCACGGACTATATTGACCTGTATCAGTGCCACCGATACGACAATGAGACCCCGCTGGAAGAGACGCTGACGGCGCTGGACGACCTGGCCCGGCAGGGGAAGATTTTGTATGCGGGCGTCTCCGAATGGAGCGCCGCGCAGATCACCCACGCCTGCGATTACATCCGGGGGAACGGCCTGCACCCGCTGGCTTCCAACCAGCCGTACTACAGTATGCTCGGGCGCGGCATTGAAAAAGAGGTTATTCCAACCTCCGAGCGCGAGGGCATCGGGCAGGTGGTGTTTTCGCCGCTGGCGCAGGGCCTTTTGACCGGCAAGTACAAGCCCGGCCAGCCGCTCCCAGAAGGCAGCCGCGCCGCCGACCCCAAGCAAAACAACTTCATGAACGTCACCGACGGCAAGCTCGACGACGAGATGCTGACCAAAATCGCGTCGCTGGGGTCGATTGCCGAGGGCGAAGGGCTGTCGATGGCCCAGCTTGCCCTGGCCTGGTGCCTGCGGCAGCGCAATGTCAGCAGCGTCATCATCGGCGCGTCCCGCCCCGCGCAGGTGGAAGACAACGCGGGCGCCTCGGGCAAGACGCTGTCCCCGGAGACGCTGACGGCGATTGATGCCGCCCTTGCCGGTGTCCCGTCGCCGCGTGGGTAGACATGGCCTCTCCCATGACAAAAACTGCCCTTGTGACCGGAGCCTCACGCGGGATTGGCCGGGCGATTGCCATTGAATTGGCCTCGTCCGGCTTCCGGGTCGCTGTTCACTACAACGCAAATGCCGCTGCCGCACAGGAAACGCTGGCCGCGCTGCCTGGCGGCGGGCACATGGTTTCGCCTGCCGACCTGACACACCCGGACGCCGCCGGGGGGCTGGCGGAGGCCGCGCTTTCGTGGGCCGGGGGCCGGGTGGACGTGCTGGTGCATAATGCGGGCATCTACGCACCAACGCCGCTGCTGGGCGGCACTCTCGGCGACTGGCAGGCGGCGATGCAGGGGCAGATGCAGGTCAATTTTTGGGCCGGAGCGGTGCTGGCCCGGCATCTGGCCCCGGCAATGGCCGACGCGGGGTGGGGGCGGATGGTCCAGATTTCTTCGCGGGCGGGCCATCGCGGCGAGGCGGGGTTTGCGGGTTATGCGGCTTCCAAAGCCGCGCAGATCAGCCTCACCAAGTCGCTGGCGGTGGAGCTGGGGCCGATGGGCGTCGGCTGCTTCGCCGTCGCGCCCGGCTGGACCGAGACCGAAATGGCGGCGGAGGCACTGGCGGAGCGCGGGGACAGCATCCGGGCGCAAATCCCGCTGGGCCGCGTGGCAGCGCCCGCCGATGTGGCCTCTTTGGTGGGCTTTCTGGTGACGCCTGCCGCCGATTACCTGTCCGGCCAAACGATAGATGTCAACGGCGCGTCTTATCTGCGCTGAGAAAGAAGAAACACGTATGGCACACAAGAACGGGCGCAGGGCGCTGATTGTTCAGGGCGGCTGGGAGGGGCATGAGCCGAAGCAGGTGGCGGCTGTGTTCGAGCGCGAGCTGACGGCGCGGGGCTTCGAAGTGGAAGTGGCGGACACGCTGGAAGCGTTTCGGACGACTGACTTAACCGCCTTGTCGCTGATTGTGCCTCTCTGGACCATGAGCCGCATCACGGGCGAGCAATTAAACCCGGTGCTGGAAGCCGTCAAAGGCGGGGTCGGGTTGGCGGGCTGCCACGGCGGGATGGGCGATGCCTTCCGCGAGTCGACCGAATGGCAGTGGATGACCGGCGGGCAGTGGGTGGCGCACCCCGGCGACGACGGCGTGGAGTACACGGTCAAAATCACGCAGCCGGACCACTTTATCACGGCGGGGTCCCCCGCCGAGTTTGCGGTCAAATCCGAGCAGTATTACCTGCACACGGACCCCTCCAACAACGTGCTGGCCGTGACCCGCTTCCCGGTGGCCGACGGCCCGCATATGCCCAATGGGGCCTTTGAGATGCCGCAGATTTGGACCCGGCTGTGGGGGCAGGGCCGTGTCTACTACAACGCCCTGGGCCATCATGCCGACATCGTGGAGCAGCCGGACATCCTGCCGCTGCTGGTGCGCGGCCTCCTGTGGGCGGCGCAGGCGGAGGACGCGGTTTAGGAGACCTACCTTCCTTGCTTCGCAGGGTCCTTCCTAAAGGAAGGATTAAAACAGAGCAGGATAGAAGCAAAGGCCCGCGTTCTTCGGCATTATCCTGATCTTCCCTTTAGGGAGGACCCTGCGAAGCAAGGAAGGTAGGTCTCCGGCTCCCCCAGAATTGGGGGCGGGGGGGCCTTCCCCTCTGGGGTACAATGACCCCATGACTGTTCCCAACCCGATTTTCACCCTCACCCACCGCTCCACCGACACCGGGGCACGCGGCGGGCTGCTTCATCTGCCGCACGCGCCGGAACCCATCGCAACCCCTGTTTTTATGCCCGTCGGCACGCGGGGGACCGTTAAGGCCATGACGCAGGAGGAAGTCTGGGAGCTGGGCTACCGGCTTATTCTCGGCAACACCTACCACCTCTATCTGCGGCCCGGCCCTGCGCTTGTCCAAAAGGCGGGCGGCCTGCACAAGTTCATTGCGTGGAACGGTGCGATGCTGACCGACAGCGGCGGCTTTCAGGTGTTCTCGCTGGAAGAGCTGCGAAAAATCACCGAGGCCGGGGTCAAGTTCAAGTCCCATCTCGACGGCTCCGAACACTTTTTCAGCCCGGAACGCTCGCTGGAAGTGCAGCACGCCCTCGGCGCAGACATCATCATGGCCTTTGACGAGTGCCCGCCGTACCCGTGTACGCCCGAGGCCACGCGGGAGGCCACCGAGCGGACGCACCGCTGGCTGGAACGCTGCACGGCGTACCACAACGAAGCGCAGACCGGGCAGTTGTTGTTCGGCATCGCGCAGGGGGGCGTCTATGAGAACCTACGGGCCGAAAGCGCCCAGTTTGTGGCCGCGCAGGACACGCCGGGCATCGCCATTGGCGGCGTGTCGGTCGGCGAGCCGCCTGACGTGATGCAGGCCGCCGTCGGCTGGAGCATCCCGCACCTGCCCGAAGACAAGCCGCGCTACCTGATGGGGGTCGGCACGCCCCGTGATTTATTAGATGCCGTCGCGCAGGGCGTGGATATGTTTGACTGCGTTCTGCCTACCCGGCTTGGCCGCAACGGCACGCTCTACACGACGCGGGGGCGCATCAATATCAAAGGCAGCCGGTACACCGAGGACTTCGGCCCGGTGGACCCGCACTGTCCCTGCCGCGTCTGCCAGACTTACTCGGCGGCCTACCTGCGGCATCTGTATAAGTGCGACGAAATACTCGCCTCCCGCCTCGCCACCTACCACAACCTCGCCCACTACGCGCTTCTGATGTCGGGCATCCGGGATGCGATTGCCGCCGACCGCTACGCCGCCTTCCGCCGCGAGACTCTAGCCCGCTACGAAGAAGCCGCCCCCTAGCCCCCAATTCTGGGGGAGCCAGAGACCTACCTTCCTTGCTTCACTCATTCTTCGCTTCGCAGGGTCCTTCCTAAAGGAAGGATACAGAAAATGCCAGAAATCGGGGGCTTTCGCCTCCTGCCTTGTCCGGCTCCTAATCCTTCCTTTAGGAAGGACCCTGTGACGAAGTGAAGAATGAACGAAGGAACAAGGAGGTAGGTCTCCGGCTCCTCACCCATCGATAGTGGTGGGGCGCGGGGGCGATCTTCAGCGCAGTCATGGCTTGTAATACTTGCCATGTTTGATCACCGCCCGCAGCTTAGCCAGCGTGGCCGGTCGATAGTCTGAGTCCAGTTCTGCCCGCCAGGCAATCATAGCCCGTCCGCCTTGCAGGTGGTACAGGATGACTTCCTCCCGGTAGGCGATGCCGCCCAAATCATAGCAGACCAGGCAGTAGCGGGGATTGGTCGCCGCGAACACCAGCCGCCGAAAGGGCAGTTTTTCAGACAGGTTCACGGCATCGCCGATTTGAAATGGCTTGCCGGAGTCTGCCATGCCGCCCAGTGGGTCTTTGGCGGGCAATCCCAGCGCCTTCTGAACGGCGGCAGGGATTTGTTTGACGGTCTTGACAACAGTAAACGTGTCGCTGAGGACGTGCGCCTTGTCTGCCGCCGACAGCGGCGGCTTGGCTGCCGGTGCAGCCTGCACGGCGGCGGGAGCTGTGAGCGTCAGCAGGGCAAGGGTGCAAAAAACGAATGGCTTGGGCATGGCAGGCTCCTGACAGCGGAATGTGTCTCTTTAGACCGGAGGGAGGAGGCTGCCCTTCAATGCCGATGCCGCCGACGCGGCGGCAGGCGCAGCGGTTTCGGTGCGGGGCTGACCACGGCGGCAGGCAGGGGAGGCAAAATGCGGACAACCCAGGTATGAGTTTCGGGCCGCGCCAGCGTGCGGCTTTCGTCGCGCCCGGCGTCCAGCCAGTGGTCGACCGCCAGAAGCGCCGTAATCTGCGCCTCGGTCGGCGTGTCACTTTGCCGGGCCAGGGCGTGCGGGCCGCCTTTCCACAAAAAATGCCAGGTGTCCAGGCGCTCCTGCACCGAGGCCAGCACCGTCTGCGCCTGAGCATTCGGCGGCAGGGTGGGGAAGCCGCCGATGTCCGCCGGGTCAGGCAGACCCGGCGCAAGAAAGACGGGCGGGGCGGCGCCCGCAGTCACTTCCCGGCGGCTGGCGGCAGGGACCGGGTCGTCCGGGGGTGTTTGCAGGCGCAGGCCAACCAGGGCGGCGGCGTCGGGGGAGACAGGCAGCGCGGCGCGGGCGGCGTCCGGCAGCGGCCAGGAAGGCGGCAGGGTCAGGGTCTGAGGCAGGCGCGGGCCGACCGTCGCTGTGGGCACCTCTGTGGGCGCATTCCAGGCCCGCAAAATCGTGGCGGCGATGACCAGGTGCCCGGCCTCGTTCAAGTGAACCCCATCGGGGGTGAGCGTAAAGCGCCGGTTTGTTTTGCGCCCTTCCACGGTTGCTGCCCGAAGCGGGGCGTTCAGGTCGATGGTGGTCAGCCCGCGTGTGTCGGCCAGTGCCGTGAGCGCGGCTCCGTACTTTTGCAGGACAGCATTGTAGCCTTTGATATGATGGGAGCCGGGGGCGAACTCATCGTAAAACGTCGGTGTCAGCAGAACGATCCGAACACCGGGCAGAGTCTGCGTCAGCGTGTCCAAAATGTGCGTCATGCCCTGCGTGTAGGCGTCCCTCTCGTCAGCGCGGAAGGCATGGTAACGGGCGTCGTTTGTGCCGAGCAGAACAGTCACGACGGTGGGGTGATAGGGCAGAACGTCTCGTTTGAGCCGCACATCGATTGGCCCACCTTTGCCGCCTTCCGCCGTGTCGCTGTTCCAGCCGGAGTTGATAAACCGGACGTGCCAGTCGGGGTGGTGGACCAGCGTCCAGGTCTCGATGTCGCGGGTGTAGTGGCCCTGCTCGGTGATGGAGTCGCCGTAGAAGACCACGGTGTCGCCGTCATGCAGAAAGAACGGGGCGGGGGGCGGTGTTTGCTGGGCGCGGAGGGGGGCGGCAAAAAGGGCGACGAGGAACAGAAGAAGAACCCTCGTCACCGTACCGCGCCCTTCTTTTCGCCTGCTTTCATTTCTGCGAACTTTGCCAGCAGGTCATCAGCCTCGGCTTGCAGGACTTCATCAGCGTTCCACGCCATCTGAATGCGCTGCCAGCGGTTCGCGCCCGGCAGGGACAGCCTAAGAACGCCGCCCGTGTCGCGGGTGAGCGTCACTTCGCCGAGGGGCCGCCGCCTGCCCAGATGGAATCCCATCTTGCCAAAGACCCGGCCCGCCAGCCAGCCCGCCCCCACGGCCACTGTGCCCGCCAGCAGCAGGCCAACCCCGAGACGTGTGCCGTAAGTCTGGGCGCGGTCTAAAGCCACTTCTTCCAGCCGCGCCATTTCGTCGCGCAGGGCCTCGCTCGGCTGCACCTGAAACGTGCCGTCGTCATGGAGCAGCAGCAGGCCGCGCTCGGCAGGGTCGCGCTGGCTCCGAAAGCGCATTTTTGCCAGCGGCTTGATGGGCAGCGAGGGCGAATCGCTCATTTGTCGTCCTTCTCTTTGGCCGCCCGGCGAAGCTGGAAGCGCAGGGGGGTTCCCTCAAACGAGTACGACGCCCGCACCTGGTTTTCAATATAGCGCAGGTAGGAAAAATGCATCAGCTCCGGGTCATTGACAAACAGCACGATGGTCGGCGGCTTGACCGTCGGCATTGTCGCGTACTTGATGCGAAGCGATTTGCCTTTTTCGTTGTAGGGCTTGGCATCCTGGGCGTTGTGCAAAATGCGGTTCAGCTCGCCGGTCGGGATACGCATGGAGTGCGCCTCGGCGGCATCCAGCGCCGCTTCCACGGCAGCAGGGACACCTTTGCCAGTGACGGCGCTCGTGAACGCCAGCGGCGCATAGGCCAGGAAGTGCGCGGCGTCGCGCATTTCTTCGGAAAAGACCTGCATCGGGTTCTTGCCCGGCATCTCTTCCAGCACTTCTTTGCGGCCCAAATCCCATTTGTTGACCACAATCACCGCCGCCCGGCCCGCCTCATGGGCCAGGCCGCCGACACGCTTGTCGCCGTCGGTGACCCCGTCTTTGCCGTCGATGACCAGCATGACCACATCGGCCCGCTCAATCGCACGCACCGCCCGGAGGACGGTGTAATACTCGACGCTGCCCTGTATCTTGCCCGCCCGCCGGATACCCGCCGTGTCAATCAGGACAATCTCGCGCTCTTCGCCGTTGACTGTCATTTTGAACGAGGTGTCAATCGAGTCGCGGGTCGTCCCGGCAATCGGGGACACAATCGTGCGCTCTTCGCCGAGAATAGCGTTCAGCAGCGACGATTTGCCGACGTTCGGGCGTCCAATAATGGCAATCTTGATCCGGTCATCGTCCGGCGGGTTTTCGGTGACAAGCGGCGCGGGCGGGAAAAAGCCGACAATGGCGTCCAAAGCGTCCGCGACGCCGCGCCCGCCCAGGGCCGAGACGGCGTAGACATTGGGCAGGCCCAGCGCGTAGACATCGGGGACATTGCGGTTTTCCTGATCGCCATTGTCCACTTTATTTGCCAGCACGAGGAGCGGCTTCGTTGAGCGGCGCAGGGCGGCCACCAGCTCCCGGTCATCGGCGGTCAGCCCCGTGGTGGTGTCCAGCACCAGCACAATGACGTCGGCCTCTTCCATCGCAATCTCGGCCTGCGTGCGTATCTGGGAGAGCAGCGGGTCCGGGTCAAACATCTGAATACCGCCCGTGTCGATGACGGTATACTCGCGCCCGTTCCAGTCCCCGTCGGCATACAGCCGGTCGCGGGTAATGCCCGGCGTGTCTTCCACAATGGCGATGCGCCGCCCGACCAGCCGGTTAAACAGCGTAGACTTGCCGACATTGGGCCTGCCGACAATGGCAACCAGCGGCTTGGGAATAAACTCGGCGCGGGGAATATCCCGCTCGGCTTCGTTTGCGTTTGCCTCGCCTGCCTCCTCGTCTGCGCTAAACTCTTCGCTTTCGTCTGCGCTGTCCACCAGCAGCACGGCGTCTTCGCCGCCTGCATTGGCCCGGTCCTCTTCCGCCAGCGCCTGCATATCGGGGTGAAACACGGTCTCTTGTGTGGGGTCTTCGTTCATAGCAATACTCCTCCAACTCCGGGAGGATGGGTACACTCCGGGCCTCTCAAAACTCTCGGCAAAAACTCTCTCAGCGCGTTTGTCAAACCGGGACAATACTCGCTGAAAACAGCCGTTAGCATAGCACAAAATGGGGGGCAAAGTCAACAAAACCCCGGCCTCTCTGGAAAGAGCCGGGGCAGGTGGTGGGGCGGCGAAAGCGAGGCATCCTTAAAGAGCCACGGGTTAAAACCCGAGGCTAAAAGTGTCCAGTGTCCAGGGGACACAAGGCAAAGAACAAGCCCGCCGCTGTCGTTCCATCTTCCGTCCCCTGGACGGTGGGCTTTTCATAGCCTCGGATTTTAATCCGTGGCAGGCACTACGATTTCCAGAGGGGCATCAAAGTCTTCGGCAATCCAGTACAGGCCCTTATGAAGTCCCGGCGTGCGTGGAGCCAGCGCGGGAGACGGTTCCACAAAGCCGCTTGCATCCTGCACCGCCAGATGCCGCAGATAGGCTGCTATATCTCGTCCTTCCTGCGCGGCTTTGCGAGACATCTTCTCGGCAATCTCAGCGGGCACGTCTATGGTAATTGTCATGGCAAAATCCCCTTCAGTTAGTTACAAACCTCACCGGGGCGGGTTGGCACGCGGCGGTCAGTCGTATAATATATTGGCCCTATATAAACGCTCCGTGTTTGATGGAAGTGACACGGGTTTGCGCTCGCTTGAGCCGCCTGAGAGGGGAGCGGCTCGTCTTCATCTTCCCAAACAGCAGGGCGATACGACGCAGAGCCAAATGCCCAGTGCCATGTAACGCCCCAAGTCATCGTTGTTTGCCCCACAGTCACAGCGGGGTGGGGCAGGGCCGCCAGCGCCACAAGCAGCACAGGGACGGCAAGCAGGCTGAACAGCCAGAGCTTTCGATGGTGCGAACGATGACTCATTTCAACCTCCCTGGAAGACTGTATAGAAAGCCCCAAAAGAACCTCACCCCAGCCCTCTCCTTCGGAAGGAGAGGGGGCCAGATTAAGTGAGGAGGGGCCAAATCCTAACTTTCCGGTTCCCCCAGAATTGGGGGTTAGGGGGCCATCCGGCTTTTCCGTGCATTTCACCGAATGGCGTAGTCCACCGAAACAATCGCCGTGATGTTTTTGTCGAGCGAAGTCGTATCGTCCTCGTCGTTCTCCGAACGCTCCGAGGAGGAATACAGCGGCGTGATCTGGGGCACGAACATCTTGGCGGCGCGGACATCGCCGAGGCGGCAGCCGCTGGAATTTGCAATCTGGTCGGCGCGGTCGCGGGCATTTTTGGCGGCTTCGGCCTGCATGGTGACTTTCAGCTCGCTTAATTTGGTGTACAGGTACAGCGGCGTTTCCGATTTGAAGGGGATGCCCTGGCTGATCAGCTCGGTGGACTGCCGGGACAGGCCATCGACGAGTTCCACCGACGCGGATTTGACTTCCACCGTCTGCGTGAGCGTGTAGCCGATAATACGGGTCGTCGCCACATACTGCCCGGTCTTCGGGTCCTTGACCTGCTCGTAGACCGGCACTTCATTGACGGCGGCGGGAGTGATCTCCGAGGCGGGAACCCCTTTTCCGGTGAGATAGGCTTTGACTTTGGCGACGTTGGCCTGAAGCGGCGTATAGGCCGCCGCGATAGTCGGCGCGGTCTGGGTCAGGCTGCCGTTCCAGATGATGAAGTCCGAGCGGATCGGTTTGCGGGCGGAGCCGTTGACATGAATCAGCTCATCTTTGGAGCGGACGCGCACGAGGGCGCGGCTGAGAATGCCGGTGCAGGCAATCAGCGTGACGGCGATGAGAGCCGCCGCCAGCAAAGTAAACAACGGTCGTCGTTCAGTCATGGCAGTGCCTCCTGGGAGTGCGTGTAAAACTTAGAACAGGCCCGTAATCTCGCCGCCGGGGCTGATGTCAATGTCCAGCGCCGCCGGGTGCTTGGGCAGGCCGGGCATGGTGAGAATATCTCCTGCAAACGCCACGACGAAGCCAGCGCCCGCTGAAAGTGTAACGGCGCGGAAGCGGACGGTGAAGCCCGTCGGAGCGCCGAGCTTGGTTTTGTCGTCGGACAGCGAGTTCTGGGTTTTCGCAACGCACACCGGCAAATCGCCGAAGCCGTGCGCCGCAAGCCAGTCAATCTGCTTCTGGGCTTCGGCGCTGATCTCGATGCCGTCCGCGCCGTAGACGTTTTTTGCCAGCGTTTCCAGCTTTTCGGCGATGGGGCGGGAAGCGTCGTAGATGGGCCGGAAGTGGCCGGGCGTCTCCAAAGCCTCCAAGACGGCCTCGCCGAGCGCCCGTCCGCCGTCGCCGCCGTCGGCCCAGACGGAGTTGACGGCCACGCGCCAGCCCTGCGCCTTGCAATGGGCCACGACGGCTTCAATCTCGGCAGGCGTGTCGCGGGTGAACGAATTGACCGTCACTACAAACGGCACGCCGATTTGGCCGACATTGGCGGCGTGCCGGTCTAAGTTCGGCAGGCCGCGCTGGACGGCTTCTACGTTCTCTGTATCTAGGTGTGTTTTGGGAACGCCGCCGTGCATTTTGAGGGCGCGGACGGTGGCGATCAGCACCACAGCATCGGGCGAAAGTGCAGGCATCCGGGGGGCGGCCACGATGTCGCAGAACTTCTCAAAGCCCAGGTCCGAGCCGAAGCCCGCCTCCGTGACCACATAGTCGCCGAGCCGCAGGGCCAGCTTTGTCCCCAGCACCGACGAGCAGCCGTGGGCGATGTTGCCGAACGGCCCGCCATGCACGAACGCGGGCGTGCCTTCCAGTGTCTGCACCAGATTAGGCTTGATCGCGTCGCGCAGCAGCGCCGCCATCGCGCCGTTGGCCCCCAAGTCTGCCGCCGTGATCGGTTTGCCCTTCACGGTCTGCCCGATGACCATGCGGCCCAGGCGCTCTTTGAGTTCGGCCAGCGACTCGGCCAGACACAAAATCGCCATGACTTCGGCGGCCACCGTAATTTGAAAGCCGGTCTCGCGGGGGTAGCCGTTCGCCTTGCCGCCCATCCCCACCACGGTCTCCCGCAGGGCGCGGTCGTTCATGTCCAGGCACCGCTTGTGGGCTACCGTTCGCACATCAATCCCCAGCGCATTGCCCCAGTAGAGGTGGTTGTCAATCATCGCGCCGAGCAGGTTGTTGGCGGTGGTCAGCGCGTGCATATCGCCGGTGAAGTGCAGGTTGATGTCTTCCATCGGCAGCACCTGCGCGTGCCCGCCGCCCGCCGCGCCGCCCTTCATGCCGAACACTGGCCCGAGCGACGGCTCCCGAATAGCCGCAATCGCCTTTTTGCCCAGTCGGCACAGCCCTTCGGCCAGCCCAATCGTCACCGTGGTTTTGCCTTCTCCGGCAGGCGTCGGCGTGATCGCCGTCACCACAATCAGCTTGCCGCGCTTCGCGTGAGGCGCAGACAGCAGCCGCTCCAATGTCTTCTGGCTAACTTTGGCCTTGTCGCGGCCATAGGGTTCCAGGTCGTCAGGGGTCAGGCCGAGGTCGGCGGCCACGTCCAGAACGGGGCGGGGGGTGACGGAATGGGCAGTCTCTAAGTCAGTCGGCATAGCTTACAATCTCACTTTTGGGTTTGTGTCTCGTTCGGATAAATCTTGATGTGCGAGCCTTCGGCCAGCACCACCGAGTCCGGCGTCCGGTCCTGCAAAAACCGCCAGCCGTCCCCGTACAACTGCCCGAAGTCCACACCGACCCCGTACTCTTCCACTGCGTAGGTCCGCCACTCCGGGTGCCAGACATGAAAACTCGTCAGCTTCCCGCCGCGTGACTGATTGAACCCCGCAGGCTGCTCTTTGACCCAATGCTCAAAGCTGTCTTCCGGGGCCAGCCGCGCCGCGCCCCGCGCCGTGACCCCGATCCACTGCGCTTTGCCATCTACCACAAAATCATGCCGCACCCGGCGCAGGTCGCCCACTTCGGTGACGCGGCTTGTAATCGGCACCGCCGTATACGGTTCATTATACAGCAGTTTCGCCAGCCCGCACACCAGGGGGCTGGGGGCCAGCTCCCGTACAAACACCACGCCACGCCGGTCCCCCTGCCGCACATACAATCTGAGATTGAACTCCGGGAAGTCGCACAGCGAGCGGGGGTAGGGGACGCTCCACCCCAGCACCCGCGCCTGCTCAAAATGGAACGCCACGAGGCTGCACCACGCGCTCCCCTCCCACACATCCGGCTCCAGCCCTTCCGTCAAATATGGAGCCAGCACCTCGGCAGGCACGGCGTAAGACATCAAAATCAAATCCGACCAAACAGCCGTCAAAAACGGGGTCATACCGTGCCATGCTCTCTATCCTCAAGATATTTCCACGCGGCGTCTTCTTCCGGCGTGTCCCAAATGCGGCTCAGTCTTGATTCAGCAGCCAACATTGTCAGACGACCCACTGACTCTTCCGAGTCAGTCTGCGCCCAATCATCCTGCTGCACCGCATGGGCAATCAGGGAGGGCAGATAGTCTTCCAGAGAAATGCCTCTCGCTTCCGCTTTGGCCTTTGCCGCCTGCTCAATCTCCGGGGCAATCTCTATTGCAACGGTCAAAGCATCCCTCCTTTATTTTGCTCACATTCCACGGCCAGGCGTAGGGCTTCCAAGACAAGTTCACCTGCGGCCACAACATTTTCTGAGTACCCAATAGTATGAAACCAAGGCGGGGCTGTCCGATAGGCGATTTCGTATCCATCTGGAACGCACCATTGGTCGGAGCCAGCATAAACAGCAATAAGTCTATATTGGGAGCTGTCTTTGTCGCTCAACACCAGACCGTCCATAGATTGAAAGGCATAGATGTCCGGGCCGACAACATTATTTTCCAAATGCTCAATCAAATCTGCCATCATCGTAAGTCGCGTCGCCATTTTTGAATTGTTTGCTTCTGAACCTTCTGCCATTCTCCGAAATGTCGCCGCGAAGTTTGATCCCGCCTGTCCCGAAATCGGTATGAGTTTCATGTACTACCCCTATCATTTGCCGGTTCAACAGGTCTGTGCCGCTTGGCTCAAAATGATCTCTACGGCGAACGCGTAGGTTGCGTCGGCCACGGATTGAAATCCCAGGCTATTAAAAGCCCAACGTCCAGAGGACGCAAGAAAAGCCTTGCGCCTTTGTTGATCCGGTTCCCCCATTATTGGGGGCTAGGGGGTCCGCCTCTTGCTCTGACAGGGCAAAATGAGAAGGGCGCAGCAAGCAGCGCCCCTACAAATTGCTGTCTATGGCTGCTCTCCCACAATCGGCAAATCAAACGCTCGCAGCCATTCCTGCAATTTGGCGACGCGGGCGGGCTGGTCACTCGGAATGACGATGCCACGGCCACGGGTGTCGATGACAAGGCCCACGATGCCGCCTTCGACCGATACGGTGCGGGGCTTGCCTTTGCCTGCGCCGACATCAAAGCCTTTGGCGGGGGTGAGCGTCGCTTCATCGGTCTCGCCGGGACCGAGGGGCAGGACGCGGATTTGGCCGAAGGGGACGGTCTCGGCGGGGCGGCCCTTGAAGGAGACGGTTAAGCACGGCTCGCCTTCTTTGGCGACGCCGACCGGGGCGAGGGAGTCGCCGAGTTTAATCAGGCAGTCGCGCTCGAAGACTTCGGTGGCGGCTTCGGGCAGGATAGTGGACAGGACGCCGAGCTGGGGCATCATAAAGATAGAGTCCACGGCCAGCATGGTGACGCCTTCGGGCAGGTAGGCGTCCAGCATCATCAACGCGGACTGGGCGCGGTGGGGGGCGTGGGAGAGAACGCCGCCGGAGCCGACAATCATGTCCAGCTTCATCATGTCCACGGTGGTCTTGCCGGTCGCCTTGTCCAGCTCCATGCCCGCCTCGGTCTGGCCGCCTTTGAGGCCCCGCGCCAGCGACTTGTGGTGATCAAAGGCCAGACGCAGGGCCTCGCGGGCGACGGCCTGCTCGATCTGCAAGTCTTTCAAAGTCTGCGGGATGGTGGTCGGGCGGATCATCTTGTTGCGGAGCTGGTTGCGGAGGTAAGCGTCGTCGGCCTCAAACGGTATCCAGCGGGCGATCATCGGCAGCGTGGCTTCGGTCAGAACATTGCAGATGGAATAGGACATCCCCAGGTTGGCGGACACGGTGCGGACAAACTCGCCGTTGAAGACCGAAAACACGTCGGTCGTGGCCCCGCCAATGTCGACGCCGAGGACGTTGATATGCCGCTCGGCGGCGATAGTCTCCATGATCTTGCCGACGGCGTTGGGCGTGGACATGATGCCGGACGACGTCCAGGTCATCAGATTGGCGTAGCCGGGGGCCTGCTGCATGACGTGTTCCAGAAACAGCTCGTGGATGGCCTCGCGGGCGGGTCCCAGGTTTTCTTTGTCCAGCGTGGGGCGAAGATTGGGCACTTCGCGCAGGTCCACCACGTTCTCAATAATCTGCTCGACGGCTTTGTGGGCCTCCACATTGCCCGCATAAATGACCGGCAGCTTCAGGCCGACGCCGAGGCGGGGCTTGGGGTCGGCGGAGCGCAGCATTTCGGCCATCTCCGTCAGGTGCGTCACCGTGCCCCCGTCGGTGCCGCCGGACATCAAAATCATGTCAGGCCGGAGCGCCCGGATGCGCTCGACTTTCTGATAGTCCTTGCGCCCATCGTCCACAGCAATCACGTCCATGATAATTGCCCCCGCGCCGAGAGCCGCCCGCTGTGCCGACTCGGCGCTCATGGATTTGACCACGCCCGCCACGGTCATTTGCAGCCCGCCGCCTGCTGACGACGTGCTTAAGTAGAGGTCTACGCCGGAGCCGTCGGGCCGCTTGGGCGTGATGATTTTGCCGTCGTCGTCTAAAATCGTGTACCCGGACAGCTCTTGAATCTCGCGGGCGGCATTGGAGACGCCCACAGTCACATCGTCAAACGGCGCTTCCACGGTGGTAGGGGCCTCGCCGCGTGTGGTCTGCCGGTAGCCGTCTTGGGTGTATTCAATGAGAATCGCTTTGGTCGTGGTGCTGCCGCAGTCGGTAGCGAGAATAGTTTGGACGGGGGTGGAAGTGTCAGGCATGGATGGTTCCTAATTACCAGTGAATAATAAAAGTGTCAGTGTCCCAGAGGACACAAGAGGCAGACCCCCTAGCCCCCAATAATGGGGGAACCAGACGAACAAAAGCGCAATGCTTTTCTTACGTCCCCTGGACGGTGGGCTTTTGATAGCCTCGGATTTCAATCCGTGGCTTTGTGAGGGCTATCGGCCCGGTGCGGCATAAACCAGAGCGGCTAAAATATCTTCGCGCTCCAAATCTTCGTAATCCGCAAGGATTTCCTCAAAGCTCATGCCAGCGGCCAGCCATTCCAACACTATATGAACAGGATAGCGCAGGCCCCGGATGACCGGCTTGCCAAAGCAGATGTCGGGGTGAGAGGTAATCCGGTTCAGGAGAAATTCGTTTGCGTCTGCCTCCACAAAAAGCCCTCACAAAAGTGTATTGGTGATAAAATCATGTGCCAAATTATTGTAGCACATCAGGCAAAATTCGCCATCAGATATAGATTTGCTGCTCACACAGGCTTATGGAACATGAAAGAATATAAAGCTGCAATTCCGATCCCGCCCATAATGTAGAGGGGCAGTTCCCATCGGTATAAGCATAAGCCTTGACCCTGACGGACACTCGCCAGTCTCGTCATAAACAGACAGAGGAGAACCGGAGGGCCAAAAAACAATAAGCCGAAAGAAAAATTCGGCCAAGAGGCACGAATTTGATCCAGCGGTGTCTCGGAAGAGTCGGTGGCAGGACGATGTGCCCAACTGGCAAAACCCCACCAGCCCAGCATCAGGAAACAAAGGCTTGTTAAGAATATCCAGGCGCGAACAATCACCGATAAACCTCATAGACCACACTAGGAGCAGACGCTATACAAGACGCTTGATTCCGGGGCGGTCTGAACGCACGTACCCATACGGCAAAGTGGCCGCCAGCGGCACGGCTTCGATGCCGTGTTCCGTTCTCAGCACAATTTGGATGTCCGGGCAGTAGTCGGTCAGGATTTGGCGGCAGCGACCGCAGGGGGCGATGACGCCGCGCTCCCGGTCGGCCACGGCGACAATCGCCAGCGGCCTCGCTCCGGGGGCGTCGGAGGCCAGCCGGGCCAGCGCGACAATCTCCGCGCAGGGGCCGCCGGTGAAGTGGAATAAATTGACGCCGCTGTAGATTTTGCCGTTGTCGGCACAGACAGACGCTGCGACCGTATGCGTGTTGCCGTCGCCGCTTTGCGCCAGCATCGCCGAGGCGGATGCAATCAGCGGGTCAATGTCGACGGGGAAACTCATTGCGGCTTGGCCCCGTCAGGCGGCGTCACCTGGAGCGCGACGACGGAGCTGAGGCAGTCCCAGGAATGCAGGTTGCCGTCCGGCGTGGGCTGGAGCCATTGACACCACGAAAGGCTGTCGGAGGTTCTCCGCACGTTCCAGGCGGCGTTGGCGTTGGCTTGAAGCCAGCCGAGGTAGTCGCTCTGACGGCTGCGGTCCTTCATAAACCGGGCGATCCAGCGCAGGCCGATGGAATTGAGACCGGCGTTGTTGCCGCCGCCCGCGCCGTATTCGGGCAGGATCAAGTAGCCGCTTTCGGTCTTTTTGCCCAGGCGGTCGCGGGTATAGTCAGCGGCCTGCTTGGCGGCGGCGGTGTCGCCGAGGAAGTTAGCGAGGCCGACAAATGTGCCCTGATTGTAGGAGGAGGACCAAGTTCCCAATTTGCCGTTTGTGCGTACCGCATCCCAGACGGCCCCCGTGGACGCATCAAACAGATTGGCCTTTTCCCAGGTCAGCAGACGCTGCGCTTTGGCGCGGTACTCGTCGTCGCCGGTTGCCCGAAAGAGCAGAAACGAGGCGATGCCCGCTGGACACTCGATGCAGGAATTGTAGGTGTTGTTGTCGGTGGTCCAGTAGAGCGCCCCACGGGCCGGGTCCCAGGCGCGGGCGAACATCAGGTCGAAGTTAGCTTTGGCGATGACCAAAAATAGCCGATTTCCGGTGGCCTGATAGCCGCGTGTATAAGCGATAGCCGCCCAGGCGATGTCGTCATTGTACTTGTTGTCCGCCCACAGAACGCCATGCTCGTGCAAAAACCCGTTCAGCAGCCCGGCTACCAGCGCTTTGTACGCGCCTTGCGTCCGGTCGTTGGCATCTTCAATGCCTTCGATTTCTTCAATTTCCTGCCAGAAGCCGGGGTCGCCGCCCCGGTGATCCCCCTTGATAAACAGACCGACACCGCTCGGACGGGCAAAGGCTTTAAGGTAAGCCGTGACCGCCGTGTCCGCGTCGGCGGGGGTAAACGCGCTTGCAGGACGGCCCGCAGACAGAAGAACAGCGCATACTAAAAGCAGGCGTAGTTTCATAGTGGCTCATTGTAGCATATTCAAGCAAAGTTGGGTATCAGACACGGAACCCTAACCCCCTGATTGGTGTTGCTATACTATGCCTATTTTAGAGACTCCCCCGGACTCTGTCCAGAAGGTGCTGCGGCAGCCGCGAGAAAGCGGCGCACACACGTATACCCCCGAGCCGCGCCTGTCCCTCCCCGCCGATGTATTGCCCGACGGGCAGTACGGCGAGCGGTGGCTGATCGTAGACCAGACCCATTTGCGCGTCCTGACCACGCAACCGGGCGGCGCAGCCCGAACCGATCTGGACCTGCCGCTCTCGGACCTGCGCGAAGTCCGCGCCGACACGCTGGTGGGCGTCGGGGCGCTGCGCGTGGTCGGCAAAAGCGGGCAGGTCTGGGAGGCGGTGCGCTATACGCTGGCGTCTGCCCCGGCGTTCGGCACGGCGGCGCGGATTATCGAAGCGTGGCTGAAAGACGAAGAGCCTTCGGACTCGCTGTATGCCGAGTTTGACAAGCTCAAGCGTAACTGTGCCAAGTGCGGCGACCCGCTCCCTGATGACAACGACGTTTGCCCCAAGTGCATTGACCGCAAGGCGGTCCTGCTGCGCCTGCTGTCGTATGCCCTGCCTTACAAGGTCCGTGTTGCAGTTGTCGTAGCGCTGATGCTGGGCGGCACTTACTTGACCCTGCTGCCACTGCTGCTGCAAAAGCGGCTCGTGGACAATGTTTTGATCGCGCATCAGCACCCGGAGCAAATTGGCATTATCGTGCTGGAGCTGATCGGGGCCAGCCTGCTGGGCGTGGGCCTGACGGTCTGGCGCGGGCGTCTGGTCACCTGGATGTCTAACCACATGGTCCATACCATTCGGACGCAGGCGTATGACCGGCTGCAATCGCTGTCGCTGGGCTATTACGACAAGCGGCAGACGGGGGCGCTGATGTCACGGGTGACGCAGGACGTGGGCGAATTGCAGGACTTTCTGGTGCAGGGCATCACGTTTTTCCTCGTCAACACGCTGGTCATTATCGGCGTCTTAATTCTGCTGCTGCGGCAGGACTGGCGCTTGACGCTTCTTGTTCTAATCCCTGTGCCTATCGTGATTGTCGCCACGCGCATTTTGTGGCAAAAGCTGCGGGCGCGGTTCCACCGGGTCTGGCATCTGCGCTCGGGGCTGTCAGCCTCCATTAACTCGGCGATTTCGGGCGTCCGCGTCGTCAAAGCCTTCGCGCAGGAAGCGCGGGAAGCCACCCGGTTCAAGACCCGCTCGGAGGCGCTGTTTACGGCCAATGTCAATGTCGGACAGGCGTGGAGTACATACTTCCCTCTGCTGTCATTTGTGACCACGGCGGGCGTCTTTATTGTCTGGTTCTACGGCGGCCATGAAGTCATTGTCAACACCAGCAATCTGCCGGCAAAGGGGATGACGATTGGGGCGCTGACCCTGTTCATCGGCGCGATTGGGCAGCTCATGGGACCCATTCAGCAGATGACGCAGATTGCCGATTGGCTTTCCCGCTCCACCGCCGCCGCCGAGCGCGTGTTTGAAGTGGTGGACGCCGAGCCGGAAATCGCCGACGCGCCTGATGCCGTCGCTTTGCCGTATATTGAAGGCCATGTGGAGCTGAAGAACGTTCGGTTCTCTTATGACAAAAACCAGAGCGTGCTGGAAAACGTTTCGGTCGATGTGCAGCCCGGCGAGATGATCGGCCTGGTCGGCCACTCCGGCGCGGGCAAGTCGACGATTATCAACCTGCTGTCGCGCTTCTACGACGTTAAAGACGGCCAGATTTTGATTGACGGCGTGGACATCCGCAAGATCAAGACCGATGACCTGCGGCGTCAAATCGGCGTTGTTTTGCAAGAGCCGTTCCTGTTCCCCGGCACGATTTCGGACAACATCGCCTATGCGAAGCCCGACGCCTCGCCCGAGGAGATCATGCAGGCCGCCAAAGCCGCCAATGCCCATGAGTTTGTCATGCGCTTCCCGGACGGCTACGATACCTATGTCGGCGAGCGCGGGGCACGGCTGTCCGGCGGCGAGCGTCAGCGGCTGTCTATCGCCCGTGCCATCCTGCACAACCCGCGTATTTTGATCCTGGACGAAGCGACGGCCTCGGTGGACACCGAAACCGAGAAGCAAATCCAGGAAGCCATGTCTCGGCTGATCGAAGGCCGGACGACGTTCGCCATCGCGCACCGCCTGTCGACGCTCCGCAATGCGAGCCGCCTGATGGTCATGGAAAAAGGCAAGATGGTGGAGCTTGGCACGCACGATGAGCTTATGAACAAGCCCGAAGGCGTTTTCCGGCGGCTGGTGAGTATGCAGGAGGCCGTCAACAAGCTCAAAGAAAACTTTGTTGAAGATTAAGGAGGAGGATTAATGGCAGACACCTACGCCGCCGCGACTTCCATCCCGGCGAATGACCCCGATAACCCGTTTGCGGTCCGCTTTCTGGACCCACCCACGCTGCGCCTGTTTCGCACGGACCCTGCCGACGCCACCGTCCGGCTGACCATTGAAGGCGACCGCTCCTGGCGCGAAGTCCGAATCGCCCGCGCTTTTCCGTTCTCGGACCCGGACCATTATATTGGCCTGCGGGACGGCGACGACAAAGACATCGGCGTGCTGGTCACTCTGGACGGTCTGGACGCCGACTCGCGGGCTGTGATCGACGAAGAATTAGAGCGGCGGTACTTCACACCACAAATCCAGCGTGTGCTGTTCGTCTCCGAAGCCTTCGGCGTGGTAACCTGGGAAGTGGAAACCGACCGGGGGCCGCGCCGCTTCCTGGTGCGCGGCCTGCGCGACAGCACGTTCCCCCTGGGCAAGAACCGCCTGATGATGACCGATACCGACGGCAACCGCTACGAGTTCCCTGATGTCAACACCGTCGGCCCTAAAGCCTACGCCGTGCTGGCAAAGGTGCTTTAGAAAGAGTGACCGGCACTTTCAGTGCCGGTTTTCCTGTTTCAACTGTCCCATAACCGATTCCACATCAGCGGCCCGCAGAATGCGGGAGCCGGTCGCTGTCTGCACCGTATACGTCTGCCCATCAAAAACGCACTGTATGCCCTTGATTTTCGTACCGTCTTTCAGTGTAAATAACTGCGGGCCGGTTATTGTGAGGCCGAACGGCGTGTCTGCCGCCACTTTTGCCTCATATTCCTCGCCCCGGCTCACCTGCGCGTCCTGCCCATTCCCCAGAACTTGAACCGGGTCTATCCCCGCTTCCACGAATGTTCCATTGGCCCGGTAGACCGCTTCGGGAAGCTGCCCTTCCGGGCCGGTCGGGTCCACGCCGCTGGTGAAGTTGCCTGGCGAAACGTAGCCGCCCGACCCTGGCTCCTGCCGGACGCCTGCAACCACACCGACCACCACTCCTCCCGCCGGGGGGTTCTCTCCCGAAGGGGTCACGCGCAGGGTCAGCGGGATGCGTGTCCCGTCTGCCGTGCGGGCCTCATCGCAGGTGAACGCCAGCTTTCCAGTGCGCCGAAGCGGGCCGTTTCCCGCAGATGCGATGATATGCCCCGATGCAGGCGCACCTTTCGCCAGCAGCAGGACGTGCTTCGGGCCGTAAACGTTCTCAGTGACGGTAAACAAAACCGTCTGCCCGACCTTGTCGCGCCCGGAGCGCAGGCTGCTGTCGAGGCGCAGGCGGACCGGCGTGCCTTTGGGCAGAACGGGCACAAGCGGAGAAGCGATGCCAGGAATGGCACAGGTCGCCGCAAGGAGCAGGGGAGCAAAAAAACGCATTGGAGTTTCCCTTCAGTTCTCGTCCATCACATCTAAATCGGACACGGCCAGCGCCTCGGCTTTGCCCGCGTTAATCAAACCGAGCGCGACGGCTCCCGTCACCATCGGCGCGGGGGAGTCCAAGTCGTTGGCATCGCCGACGGACAGCTCCGTGCCCTCCCGGAAGCGCCACAGCTCGCCGTCCAGCATCCAGACGGTGGTAGCCAAAACTTCAATAAAGCGGACCCGGCTGACGCCGCCGGTGCGTGTACGCATAACAGACCTACTTCTTTAAAAATGCCAGCAGATCACTTGTCAGCCGCTCTTTCTCGGTGGCGAACAGGCCGTGCGGCGCTCCCTCGTACTCAATCAGTGTGGACTGCGCGATTCCCTTTGCGGCGGCGCGGCCTGCGGCGTCAATCGGGACGGTCTGGTCGGCAGTGCCGTGGATAATTAGCGTCGGGACGTTGATCGCGGGCAGGTCGGGGCGGAAGTCGGTCGTGCCGAACGATTCGGCACAGGCGAGCGTCGCTTTGAGGCTGGCCTGCATGGCAACGGTGCGGGAGGTTTCCAGCACTTCGTCACTGACCGGGTGCTTGATCAGGCCGACGCCGTAGAAGTCCTTGAAAAAGCCCGCAAAAAAGTGAGCGCGGTCTGCTTTCATGCCGTCCGTCATCTGCTGGAACGTGTCCGCCGGGACGCCCTCGGGGTTGTCCGGGGTTTGCAGCATATAGGGCACGACCGACGAAACCAGAACAGCCTGCGAGACGTTCTTGCCGCCGTAGCGGGAAAAGTAGCGGGCCACTTCGCCGCCGCCCATCGAGAAGCCGACTAAAGCGGCATTGGTCGCGCCGGTCGCTTCGATTACATCCGCGAGGTCATCGGTCAGGGTGTCGTAATCGTAGCCGCCCCAGGGCTGCTCCGAGCGGCCAAAGCCGCGCCGGTCGTAGGCAATCGTGCGAAAGCCCGCGTCGGCCAGCGCCAGCGCCTGCTCATCCCAGCTATCGGCGGACAGCGGCCAGCCATGAATCAAAATTACCGGGCGGCCCGTGCCCCAGTCTTTGTAATATAACTCAGTCTTGTCGCGTGTGGTAATAAACGCCATTGTGTGTGTCCTTCGCGCAGTGCTTGTCTTCTATACCCGGCGGCACAAACCGCTTAACCTGCGTCGGTGTCTTCTGCCGTGTGCGACTTTTCGATGCGCGTGTCCGGGATAAACCAGAGGGCAGCGACCACGGCATACAAGGCGAGGGCCAGCCACGGGCGCACAAAGGCAAGTGGGATGGCCGCTAAATATATACCGAGTGAGAGTTTGCCTTTGACATCTTTGCCGAGGGCGGCGGCCAGCGCGGCGTTTTCAGATTGGCTGCGAGTGAGAACCTGTGTCAATAAAAAATAGGCAAGCGCGGCCATCAGCAGAACGACGCCATAAACCGCGACCGGCCCCGGCTCGGTGTGATGCTCGCCGGCCCAGCCGGTGATAAATGGAAACAGCGACAGCCAGAACAGCAGATGCAGATTAGCCCACAGGGTCGGCCCATTGACCTTTTGGACGACCTGAAACAAGTGGTGATGGTTGTTCCAGTAGATGCCGACATAAATAAAGCTCAGAACATACCCCAGAAACACTGGCAGCAGCGGACGCAGCGCCGCCAGGGTGCCCGCCTCCGGCGCGTGCAGCTCCAGCACCAGAATCGTGATAATAATCGCAAACACGCCGTCGCTGAACGCTTCCAGCCGCCCCTTGCTCATAGGTTAGTCCTCCGGTATGTTAGTCCTCCGGCCTGCGTTCCTGCCCGTGGCGGGCGCAAGGAAGAAGGGCGGGGCAAGCCCTGCCTCTACACGGTGTTCGAGAGGAAGTCAAGCACCTGCTGCCGGTGGTAACCGTCGTGGGCGGCAATCAGCACGGCCTGCGTTTCGAGCGTGATTGGGCCAAGCTCGGTGTGCATCCCGACCCGTTCCCACTGCGCCGGGGACAAACCGCCCAGAAGAAAGACAATCGCGGCGCGGCCCGTCTCGTACCGGTGCAGGCACTCGGCGGGGTCGGCATGGGCGTAGTCGTTATCTATCGCCACCTGCCCTTCGTCCAGCCCCTGCAAGACAGCATCGGGGTCGTCGCGGGTGTCTTGCAGGCGCGTTAGGAAGACGGCTTCCCAGTCGGCTAAATGGGCCACCATCTCACGGGGCGTGAACCGGGCGGCATCGGCACGAGTGTCCCAGTCGGTGAAGCCATGCAGCAGACGCGCTAAGACGGCGGGGGCGGATTCGAGGTCAATCATCAGGTAGTGGCGGGTGCGTTCAGGAAGCATGGTGGCGGGTCCTTTATTTGTGAGGGAAGAGAGGAGACGAGGGGTTTTAACCCCTCGCTAATAGGCGCAGATGCCGGGAAGCCAAAGATTAAGGGAAGCCAAAGATTTCAGAGACGCAGGGCTATATTTATCGTCCGTTTGGCCGCCCGGCGCGAAGCGCCTTGATGCCTGCGGCATGACTGCGTAACAGCAAGGGGTTTTAACCCCTCGTCTTCTTGTCCCCGCGCTCTATCTAAAACCAGGTCGGCGGGGCGTGAAACTCGGTGTCTCCAGCCAGCATCTGGATAAAGTTAATCTGGCCTGCGTGGTAGGCCATGTTGCGGAAAGGGACCAGCATGGCCCGCGAGAGGGGCAGGGAGCCGCGTGGGAGCGCGAGGGGCTTTTCCAGGTCCTCGTCGGTCAAGCCGCGAATCGCGGCGGCCAATTTATCTCCACTGGCGACAATCTGCGCCTGCGCGTCGGCGGCGCTCTGCGGGGCAGGCGGGGCCTCGGGGGCAGTCTCGCCGCGCAGCAGGGCGGCAAAGCGGAAGTTGACGCTGATGCACTCCGCCATCTGGTCCAGCACGCTGCGGCCCTGCCCGCCTGCTTCCAGAGAAGGCTCCCAGAGGAGGCGGTCGGGCGGGGTCGTGCCAACGAAATCGGCAAGGGCAGCGGCGACGCGCTCGGTTTGTTCGGCGATATAGTCTTGGATGGTCATGGGATGGTCTCCTTGTTGGGCGAAGCGTCTCAATGGACAAGCCCTTAGCTTGTGCGCTCAAACCGGGGCAGTCCGCGCCGCAGGGTGAGGACGGTCAGCTCAGGCCGGGCCAGGAAGCGCAGGGCCAGGCCGCTGATGCCGAGGCCGCGTGTGACATACAGCTGCGTGCGGCCCGGACGGATGCCAATGGCGCGGCGCAGGCGCTTTTTGGCGTAGTAGCCGTCGCTCATGCGGCGGCCCAGCAGGGAATGGGTGTAGAGTGCCCCGTACCACGGCAGCTTGACTTGCCCGCCGTGGGTGTGGCCGGACAGCACCACGTCCACCCCGCGCAAAACGGCCTCGGCGACCGAGTCGGGCGAGTGCATCAGGGCCAGGGTGAACAGGTCGGGAGAAGCCCCCGAAAGGGCGTCCGTCAGGCGGTCCAGGTTGTTGACGGGGTCGTCCACGCCCACCAGCACGATTTGGGCCTCGCCGCGTGTCAGGAGAACATGGCTGTTCATCAGCGGCGTGATGCCGCGTTCGGCCAGCGTCCGCGAAAAGGCATAGGGGCGGACGCCGTTTTTATGCTCGGAGTTGCCGAACACGGCAAACGTGCCGTCTTGGGATTGAAACGACCGGGCCAGCGCCAGAAATGGCTCGGTTCCGGCGGGGGTATGAATCAAATCGCCGGTGACGGCCACCAAATCCACCGGGGGCAGGGCGCGAAGAAGCCGCTCGACTATCTTCTCGCGCCGCCCTAGCTGCCGCGTATGCAAATCCGAGACTTGCAGCACGGTGTAGCCTTCAAACTCTTGGGGCAGGCGCGGGCAGTATAAATCAAAGTGGACTGTCTCCACCGCATACGGCTCCACGCCGACCGCGTAGCCCAGCAGGCCCGCCGCCACGGCTCCCAATGCTCCTAGCCCCCAGCGTTTTTTCATTGCTTGGCCTCCGGCTTCGAAACGTCTGGCTTGCGGGCGACGCAAACCACAGACACGCCGAACGGGAGGCTGACACGGCTGACCAGACCTGTTTCCCATTTTGAGAGTGTGAGCAGCGCGGTGTTGACCGGCCCGGCAAACGCCACCAGATTGGCCTTTTTTTCGCCTGCCGCCCGGCGTTTCGGCAGCAGGTTGCTGACCTGCCGGTAGGCCCAAATGGGCGGAAACAGGCTGGTCACGGTATAGGAGATTTTGTCCACGGACAGACCGACCCGCTGAAACAAGTCTTTCAGGCGGGGCGCGGTGTAGCGGCGGTAGTGGTGCAGGGCCTCGTCATGCTCGCTCCACAGGGACTGGAACGCCGGGACGCTGACCAGCAGGCGGCCTCCGGGCTTCAGCACGCGGAAAATCTCCGACGCGGCGGCCTTGTCGTCGTCGATATGCTCGATGATGTCCATGGCCGTCACCACGTCAAACGCGCTGTCGGCAAAGGGCAGGCGGCGGACATCGGCGCGGGACAGGGACGCACGGACGCCGCGTGCGGTGCAGAATTGCAGGGCTTCGGGCGAAAAGTCTGCGCCGACTACCCTGCCGTAGGGGGCCAGATCGTCGAGCATCGCGCCTGTCCCGCAGCCGATGTCCAGGATGTGCAGGCCGCCCGTTGCCGGGTAATGCTGTCCGAGCAGGGTAAGGATCAGATGCCGCCGGGCGATAAACCACCAGTAGCGGTCTTCAAAGCGGTACATCCGCTCATATTCTTCATGTTTCATGCGTTAGGGTGAATGGACGGTTTAGAGGGAGCGGCTTGCAGGTTCCGATGCAGCCAGCGAATTGAAGCCAGGTCGCGCAGCATCCGCAGGCCATCGCGGACCATGCTGACTTTGGAGCCGTCTTTGTGCGACCAGCGGATCGGAACTTCGGCTATCGTATAGCCTAAACGGCGGGCGATAAATAGGGCCTCGCTATCGAATGCGAAGCCGTCGAGCTTGCAGCGCGAAAACACGGCCTCGGCAGCCTGCGCCGTCCAGACCTTGAAGCCGCACTGCGTATCCTCAATGCCGGGCACGGCGAGTATCTGCACGGCCTGATTGAAGCCGCGCCCCAATGCCTCCCGGTACCAGGGCTGATGCACCAGAAGCTGCGAGCGGCGCAGGGGCCGTGAGCCGATGCCAATTTCAGCCTCCACTGCCTGCATGGCCGCTAAAACCACGTCATACTCTTCGGCAGGCGTCGCCAAATCCGCATCACAGAACAGGCGTCGGTCCCCGGTCGCCCGCAGCATTCCGTAGCGCACCGCATAGCCCTTGCCCCGGTTGCCGCCGTAACCCAGGCACTGCACGGTATACTCTGGGTGCTGCCGGGCGAAGTCCGCGACAAGTGCCGCCGTGCCGTCGCTGCTGCCGTCGTCCACCACGAGGATGTCGAACGCTTCGCTGCGCCTGGCAAACACTTCCGCCGTCGCTTTTAAAGTCAGCGGCAGTCGCTCCGCCTCGTTGAAGGCGGGTATAATTACAGAGACGGACATTTGCTTTCATTATGGGCCGCGCAGCGCCCGAATGTCAAGATGGGCAGGGCAGACCGCCGCTGTTGCCTTTGCACCAAGAAATTTGGTAAAGTAATCGTGTTCTCTGACTACGTGGACAACTGGGACAGTCTGCCGCCGCCGGTGCAGGAGGCGCTTGTGCCGATCCTGACGCGCTTTGACGCCGCTGCCGACCTCTTACTCGACAGGCGGCTGAACTTGTCGTTTGAAGCCGCCGTTAAAGAGCTGAGCATCCCCGGCATTGTGGCGCTGACGGAGGGCCTGCGGGACCTCCAAACGCTGCTGATGGCCCGTGTCACCGTGGCTGATGCCGCCGAAGGGCGTTTAGTATTTGACGGCTCCCTGCCGCTGACGGCTTATGACTTGCCGCTGTATCTGCCGCCGGTCTATCTATCGCAGCTTGCACAGTTTATGGACAGCCAAAACGTGCGTGTCTGGAAAGAGGCCACGGCGGCAGAGATTGTGGACATTCTGCTGGTGATGGCCCGCTGCGTGCGTCCCGATATTGAAACCGCCCGCGTGCTGATTGCCGCCCTGCACGACATGGTGTATTTGTATCCCGATCTGCGGGGCCGGGTGGAAGAAGTCGCCCAAGACAAGTCCGCCCCGAATGCCGCGCATAGCGCGGGCGCGGCGGCCTGGCTGGCTGGAAAACGTTGAAGCGTATTTGCCGAGGAGAAACCAACTGTGACCATTCTGGAAACCGAGCGTCTGACACTGCGCGTCTTTCAGCCCGAAGACATTGATGACTTTGCGCCGATTGAGGCGGACCCGGACGTGATGCAGTTCTATGCGTCCGGCCCGCGCCCCCGCGAGTGGGCTGAGCGCAGCGTGCGCTTCTTCATGGAAACGCAGGCGGAGCAGGGGTACAGCCCGTGGGCGGTTATTCGCAAGGCCGATGGGCGTTTTTTAGGCTTCTGCGGCCTGATTCCGCAGACGATTGACTACCACGATGAAGTCGAAGTCGGCTACAAGCTGGCCCATGACGTCTGGGGCCAGGGTCTGGCAACCGAAGCTGCCCGCGCCGTCCGCGAATGGGCGTTTGCTCACCTTGCCGTGCCGCGCCTCGTGTCCATCATTGACCCCGGCAACGCCACATCCCTGCGCGTGGCCGAGAAGAACGGCATGACTTTCCAGCGCGACATCACCTACGACGGCAAACCCTGCCGCCTGTACGCGATTGACCGGCCTGCAAGTTAACCAAAAAAGCCCCCCGCCGTGAGGCGGGGGGCTTTTTCTTATCTATCAACTACCGACCGCGACGGGCGGGCATGGAGCGGCGGCCACCGGCCATCGCGCCGCCGTCCCAGCCGCCGCCGTAGGTACGGCCACTGCCCTGGGAGCGCCGCATCTGCTGGCGGGCACCCTGGCGGTTCTCGTTGGGGTCCACCGGGTTTGGGTCGAGCCGCTGGCCGACCAGCTTTTCAATCGCCCGAAGCTGAGGCGTGTCGCCGTGGGTCACGAACGTCAGCGCCTTGCCGGAGCGGCCCGCCCGGCCTGTGCGGCCAATGCGGTGGATGTAGTCTTCGGCGTTCACCGGCACGTCGTAGTTGATGACGTGCGTGATATGCGGGACATCAATGCCGCGTGCGGCAACGTCGGTGGCGACCAGAACGTCGAGCCGCTGGGTGCGGAACTGGGCCAGAACTCGCTCGCGCTGGTTCTGCGAGATGTCGCCGTGGATGGAGCCGGAGCGCAGGCCCGCCTGGGCCAGCGTCTTTTCCAGACGGTCAACGCCGTGCCGGGTGCGGGCAAACACCAGCGCCCCGCCGCCGCCTTCGCGGGCTTCGTGCAGGAGGGTCAGCAGCAGGTCGCCTTTTTCGGCGGCGGTGACGCGATGCACAATCTGCTCAATTTGGGCAACCACCGTGGAGCGTGGGCCAGCGTTGATGATAACCGGGTCGTTCAGGTAGGCGCGGGCCAGCTTTTCGACATCGCCGTCCATTGTGGCCGAGAACAGCATGGTCTGCCGACCTTCGGTCTGAAGATGCTTGGCGATACGCTGCACCTGGGGCAGAAAGCCCATGTCCAGCATCCGGTCGGCTTCGTCCAGAACAAACAGGGACACGCCGCTGAGATCAACGTTGCCCTGTTCCAGGTGGTCAAAGAGCCGTCCGGGAGTGGCGACGATAATATCGACGCCCCGGCGCAGGGTGGCAATCTGCTGGCCCATACCCGCGCCGCCGTAGATAGCGACGCCGCGCAGGCCGGTTCCTTTGCCGTAGAGCTTGAAGTTCGATTCTACCTGCACGGCCAGCTCCCGTGTGGGAACCAGGATCAGGGCGCGGGGCGTGCGCTGTTCGCTGCGGTCGAGCTTGTTGAGAATGGGCAGGGCGAAAACGGCGGTTTTGCCGCCGCCGGTCTGGGCGCAGGCGATGAGGTCCTGGCCGCTGAGGGCGGCAGGCAGGGCCAGCGCCTGAATTTCGGTGGGGGTCGTATGGCCTGCCTGTGCGAGATTGGCCTGAATGGCATCGCGCAGGGGCAGTTCGGTAAATGTCTGCAAGGTGTGTGCTTTCTTCTTTCCTCCGCGCTATCGGGGAGAAATGCCACCCGTCCGTTTATTATTCGGTTCCTCGTTGAATGAACTGAGAAACCACGGGCGGCGCATTCCAAGTCTCCACTCAGGCACGAGGGCCGTTCAGAAAACTGAACAGGTCAGAAACTGACACAGAGCCTAACGGACAGCGTACTTTCTCGTGAGATGCCAGCAGAGAGGGGCCAAAAAGCGTATGCTAAGGTATGCCAAGAAGACGCAGGGGCCGGGGGCGCAAAAGACGAGAACAAGTGGATACAATGAACTGTTGTTCTTATCATACCACACTTTATATAAAAAACAATCAGCGCAGCGTATGCTATAATAAATATCTTTTTGCTGACTGCAATTTTGGAGGCTAACCCCATGAATATCAACCAGTGGATCAGTAGTTTTGCGGCGCAAGCCATCGAAGCGCAGGACCGGGAGCGGTATCAGCTTGTCGTCATTACGGGACAGGCTCTGCCGCTGATTGGCGACGACCCAGACCGGGCGCTGATATTGCTGGAAGAAGGCCGCGTGCTGGCGGACCGGCTGGGGGAAACCTGGTTTAGCCGGTTTTTTGAACACTGGACTATCCAGGCGCTGCTGTTCCACAAACGCAATCCGCAGGCCGCGCTGCCGCTGGCCGAAGCCGCCGTGGAGGCAGTGCAGACAGGAGACTATGCCGACTTCCCCCAGCGTGTCTGCCTGCGCGAAGACCTGATCTTTTCGTATCTGAGCCGGGACCCGCAGGGGTACGGCCCGCAGATCGAGGCGGCGCTGGAGTATATGCAGTCCGAGATTGCCCTGGACTGCCCCTGCCTGCACTGTCTTCAGGAGATACGAACTGCGTACCCGCTGGCCCTGGGTCGGCTGGAAGAAGCCGAGCAGGCGGCGCTGGATGCCGTCAAGCTGGGCTGGCCCGCGTCTGACTATCACCATATTTTGAGCGCGTTCGCCAGCCTGTGTCAAATTGCTTACCGGCGCAAGGACTGGCCGAAGCTGGCGCACTGGTCGGGAATGGGAAAGACGTTTGAAGGGCAAGGCGTGGGGGATGCCTCTGTCCACGAGCTGCTGCTCTGGCAGGCTGTGGCTTCGCGCCGCAGAGGGGCGGCTCAGGAAGCCGCCGCGCAGTACCGGCATATTCGCAGGATCATGCGCGGCCTGGCGTCTGTGCCCACCGCCGGGTATTTTGATGCGCTGTTTGCCTACCATGAAGAGAGCGCGGACCTGCGGCCTGCGCTGGCGGCGTGCGGTCTGGAGCGTGAAGCTCTGCGGGGGGGCGGGGAGGTGGCGCGGGAGTGCGCGGTGCTTTTGCGTCTGCGCCGTATGCTGACCCGGCGGGGGAGGCCGACAGAAGACGAAGACGCGGCGCTTCAAGCTCTTGCGGCCTCGCTCGCCGACCCCCAGGCAGTTTTGTCACAGCTCACAAGCTAATGGCCGTTCAGACAGACTAATGGCCGTTCAAAATTGCCTTGATTTCTTCCAAATCAGCGTCGTTCAGAGTCCAGCCTGCGGCGTTCGCGTTGCCCTCAATCTGCTGCGGCGAAGTCGCCCCCGCAATCACCGAGGCGACTGTCGGCTGGCGCAGGAGCCACGAAAACGCTAAATCCAGAATCGTATGGTCGCGGGCCTCGCTCCACGCAATCAGTTTTTCCACAATGTCTAAGTTGTGGTCGGTCAGCAGCTTGGAAAAGCCGCCGTCAGCTTTGATGCGCGTGCCTTCGGGCAAGGGCTGGCCCTGGCGATACTTGCCCGTCAGCAGGCCGCTGGCAAGCGGGAAATAGGGCAGGAACGCGATGTCTAAATGCGAGCATTCATCCAGCACCGCTGCCTCGTCGCCGTCTTCCGTGGTCACTTCCGGCTCCCGGTGCAGCAGGCTGTATTCGTTTTGCACGCTCACAAACCGCGCTCCATTGCCCGCCGCTTCCTCGGCCTGCTGAAGCTGAAGGGCCGAAAAGTTGGAGCAGCCGATTTCGCGCACCTTGCCCGCCTGCACCAGCTTGTTCAGCGTTTCGAGCGTGTCCCCAATCGGCGTGCTGTCGTCGGGCCGGTGGATTTGGTACAGGTCTAAGTAGTCCGTGTCCAGCCGCCGCAGGCTGTCTTCCACGGCCTGTGTGATATAGGTAGGCTTCGCCCCGCCCGCACGGGCATCGTCAATCTTCATGCCGAACTTGCTGGCAAGCACTACTTTGTCGCGGCGGCCTTTAAGAACGCGCCCCAGGAACTCCTCACTTTTCGTGCCGCCGTAAATGTCGGCGGTGTCAAAAAACGTTACCCCTGCGTCGAGCGCGGCATCTACCACGTCTTTTGTTTTGGCCTCGTCAATGTGCCAGCCGAAGTTGTTGCAGCCGAGGCCTACCACTGAAGCGTCCAAACTGCCGATTTTGCGCGTTTCCATGTGTGTTTACTCCTCAAAAGGTATACTTGTGTGATGTCGGCCAATACCCGCCCTGTTTGATAGCCCAAACCTTTAGCACGGTATTATGAACCCATACAATGCAACAATGCTAATCAATTTTTTTGAAGAACCTATACCGGATGGCTGGGTGTATCCCTGTTCGCTGCAAGACATCCAGAGCCGACTGACACATTTGCCTGAGCAAGATTTGGAAGGGCTATGGGCTGTCGGCTTGGCTGCCGCAACCCGAAAAGACTGCTGGGTCAATGGCCGCTATCGCTTCTCCGAAAAGCCAATAATTCGCCTTTATTCCTACCCCGAAACTCTTTCCTACCGGCAGACGCCACAGACAAAACAGGCCGATATTGAACTGGGGCTTGCGGTTGAAAGAGAATTTGGGATGACTGTCGAGCGGGATGGGAGCCGTTATCTTTGCCGCTGGGATTTGGCAAATCTCAGAAACTTCACATTGGAACACGTCCTCCTGCACGAAATTGGGCATCATGTATATGCGCGACGGCGTAAAGAGCAAGGTTATCAGCCCAATTCATCTCGCCACGAAGAGGAAAAATGGGCAGAGAGCTATGCGCTTCGGTATGCCCGCCGCTAATCTTAGAACTCTTCGCGTTAAAAGGAACTCCCACTTGCTCATTGAAGGCACTGTTTTTCGGACCCACAGCGGCAACTATTATGTCCAGACCGACACGGGCGATGTGGTGGCCTGCAAGCTGCGCGGCAATCTCAAAAAAGAGCTGACGTTTTCGACGTCCGCCGGCAGCCCGCGCCGCCTGACATCTGCCCGGAAGCGGCACCGGACAGACCCGCTGACAGTGGGCGACCGGGTGCGGCTGGACCCGGAGCTGGCGATGATTGAAGAAACCCTGCCCCGGCACTCGGAGCTGTCCCGGCTGACCCCGAGCGGGCAGGGGCAGCACACACTGGTTGCCAATCTGGACCAGGCATTTTTGTTTATCACCGCCGCGTCGCCGCCGCCGAACTTCTGGCTGCTGGACCGCTTTTTGGTGCTGGCCGAAGCCGCCGACATTCCGCCGCGTGTGATTGTCAACAAGATAGATAAACTCAGTGAAGAGGACCGGCCCGAAGTAGACACGCAGATTGCGGTCTATGAGAAAGTCGGCTACCCCGTGTTCCGGGTATCGGCCAAAACGGGGGAAGGGATTGAGGCGGTGCGCGAGGCTCTGCGCGGGCGCATTTCGGCGGTCGCGGGGCCGTCGGGGGCCGGAAAAAGCAGTCTGCTGAACGCGCTTCAGCCGGGCCTTCAGCTTCGGACGGGAGACATTGACAACGCCATGCTCTCGGGTCGTCACACCACAACGACTGCCGAGCTGCACCCGCTGATTGGCGGTGGGTGGGTGGCGGATACGCCGGGGCTGCGGCAGGTGGACTTCTGGGAGGTGGACACGAGTGACATTCAGTTCTGCTACCCGGAGTTCCAGCCCTATTTAGGCGAGTGCCGCTTTGCGGGCTGCAAACACCGCACGGAGCTTGGCTGCGCCGTCCGCGCCGCCGTGGAGGCTGGGGAAATTGACCGCCGCCGCTACGAGAGCTTTTTGCAGATGAGCGCGGACCCCGTTTTGCCGGGGCGCTAAACGGTTAAAACTTGGCGGGCAGCTTCAGCAGGTAAGCGTGCGCTTTGCCGTTGTAGATGCCGGTTCCAGTGACATAACCCGTGTCAGAAATGGCGTGGGCGTCGGCCAGCACCCACCCGGAAGCTGGATCAATCAAGTAGTTCAAGTCCACCAACTCGCTTCCTGAACAGCAGAAAGCGTGCTGCGGCTGGCCGGGATTGTAAAATTTCTGCCCATTGGCTTCCAGATCGGTCGGGTTTGTGCCTCCGACCATGACCCCGGCATTGTTGAGGGCGTAGACAACCGTATTTTGGTCGGCCAGCGTCCCCAAGTCCGTTAGTTTGCCGTTTTGCCAGACGCAGGCGTGCATCCGCATTTCCGGGCCGACCGAAATCGCCCCGGCAATCTGCCCCGCGTCGTTGACAGCATTTGCCAGGCTGAGTTCCACCTTCGGGCCAGTCATCTCTGTCTTTTTGTGACCCTGCCAGACTGCCGCGTGGTCTGCAAAGTATGTGCCCTCATAGCCGTCGCCGAGGTGTCGCCCCGGTTTGCGGACCGTGCCGACGACCAAACCGGCATTGCTGATCGCGGTGGTCTCGCTGTCCGCAATAGGGGAATAAGGCACGTAAACATCCAGTGAGTCTACTTTGCCCCCCGACCAGCGGCACGCCCGCACCGTGTAAGTGCCTGCCCGAATGATTGTCCCGGTGATCTGCCCCGCCTTATTGATGGCAGTCCCGGCGCTGTCGTCAGCGCGTGATGTGCCGACGTCTTTCATCTGCCCCTGCTGCCACAGAAAAGCATGGCTTTTGCCGCTGCCCTTCAGAGAGGCTTTGCCAGTGACCTGCCCAGCGTCGTTGAGCGCCGCCGCTTCGCTTGAATCGCCCCCCAGCGTCCCAAGATCGGTCATCTTGCCTTCGGTATAAAAGAAAGCATGGACCGCGTTGTCGCCAGGCATTTGAGAGGTTCCTGCCACTTGTCCTTTACTGTTGACCCCAAAGCCGCCGCTGGCCGAGCCGCCCAGCGTGCCGAGGTCAGTCACAGGGACGGTCGCCGGGGGCGGGTTTGCGTCTGCGGAAAGGCACAGCAGGCAGAGCGCAGCGGACGCTGCTAAAGTGCGGGTGGGCATCAGAGTTAAAAATCTCCAAAGGGGCTGCCGTAGTCGGCGGTGGTGATGCGCCAGACTTTGGTGGGCAGGATGCCGAAGCGGGTCCCATCTTCGCGCTTCCATTGCAGGGTCACATCGTGGTCGTACAAGACGCGGCCATCGGCGGAGACGATCCGCAGGTGGTTGGTGGTGGTGGCGGTGTCGCCCTGCACATCCACGACGGGCACGGTCTGCGTGATGGACACGGGGCCGTTGCCCTGCATTCGGTTCAGCAGAAAGCGAAGCTGCACCGGAGAGGGGACATTGGCGTCGTGGTACTGGGGCGACACGACGGCCATCACGCCGCTGATGTCGTGCCGCGCCCCGGCGGCGCGGGCGGTTTCCATCTGCGCCGCGATTTGGGTCTGGTCCGGGACGTTCGGGGCACGCAGCAGCACGATGGCTATGACCGCCAGCAGGAGCAGGGCGGCGAGGCCAAGCAGTGCTTTGGAGGAAGACTTCATGGGCGGGTGTCCTTTCGCGTTTGGAGCCGCCAGCGGAAGTTCAGCGGGCCGATGCCATAGGTCAGCGACAGGTACGGGGTGTGGTAGACCGAAATGCGCGGCAGGCGCAGCGGGTTGTCGCTCTGCCGCGTCCGGCCAAACTCGGTGGTGACGGCCTGCGTGTACCCGGCCTCGGCGGCGATCTCGGCCACGCGCTCACTCACACTGCCGTAGGGGTAGCAGAGCGTGGCGAGTGCTTTGCCCAGTTTCTGTTCCAGCGCCGTTTTGCTGTCCGTGACTTCGCGGCGCACGTCGGCTTCGGATAACTCGGCCAGTTTGGGGTGAGTCCGCGTGTGGCCCTCGAACTCGACCCCGCCCTCCGCCTGCATCGCTTGAATGTCCGGCCAGTCCAGAAGCGGCGTCGGGTCGTAGCCCTCGGCGGCGACCCAGGCATTGGTTTTGCCGACCAGCTCAGACACCAAAAAGACGGTGTACGGGAACCCCAGCGAGCGCAGCAGGGGGTGAACATTGGTTTTCAAATTGGCGTAGCCGTCGTCAAAGGTCAGCAGCACGGGCTTTGGCGGCAGGGCCGCCTGCCCGGCGCGGGCGGCAGCGAGCGTGCTGAACGTCATCGGGGAATAGCCCGACGATTTCAGCATTCGCATCTGCCCGGCGAACTCTGCCGCCGTCACGTAAAAGTGTTTGTATTGCGGGGGGCGCGGCGCGTCTTCGACGGCATGATACATCAAAATCGGCACCGGAGGCCAGAGCGCAGCAGTCACGGCGTATGTCCTTGCGGCCCAAAGAAGCGGGACAGGCGGAAGCCATGTTCGCGGTGAGCGATCAGATGCGGGCGTGTGTGCGCCGCCGGGGGCGGCAAAGCGGCCCGCACATGATGCACCGATAGAAACGTGGTCAGCCCGCAGGCGGCCAGCGCCAGACCCCCGGCGGCCAGGCCCGCACGCGGCAGCCCCCGGCGGACGTGGGCGGCGCGGGCCGCATGGGAGCGGGCCAGCACCTCGGCATACAGCGTTTCCAGCCGGTCTATCTGCGTCTCCTGCGACAGCGCGGCTTCGGCGACCCGGCGGCCTTCACGCCCGAAGGCGGCGCGGCGCTCCGGGCCGGTGACCGGGTCCAGCAGGTCAGCCAGAGCGACGCGCAGCGCCCCCGCATCGCCCAGCGGCACGAGCAGGCCGGTTCGGCCCGCCCGGATGACTTCGCGGCAGCCGCCAATATCCGTGGCAACGGTCGGCAGGCCCGCCGCCATTGCTTCGGCCAGCGCCAGGCCAAACGCTTCATCGGCGGGCAGGTGCAGCAGCAGGTCCAGGCCCGGCAGAAGCGTGGGAATCTGGGTGCTTGGCCCGGTCAGCACCATGCGCCCGGACCAGCCCGTCCGGGCGGCGCGGCTCTCCAAATCCGCCTGAGCGCCCGCCTCTCCCTCGCTGCCCAGAAAGACGCACCAGACGCGGGTATTTCCCAGCGCGGCGACGGCTTCCAGCCCTGCCGCCTGCCCTTTGGCATCCAGCCGCCCGACCATGCCGACCACCACCGCCCCTTCGGGGATGCCCCAGCCCTGCCGCGCCGCCTGCCGCTGACTCTGGTAGGCGGGGGAGCCGGGCCGGGCAAAGTCTTCCAGCGCAATGCCGTTGGGGAGAAGATGCACGAACGCCGGGGAAAAGCCGTGGGCATGACGCAGATGATCGCAGGCCGCGCCGGACACGGCAGCAACGGCATCCGCGCCCCACGCGAAAAAGCGGCCTGCGGCACGGGGCGGCTCGCCGAGCGGGCGCAGCATATGGGCGTGCAAAATCAGGCGGGGACGGCGGCGGGCGAGGGCGACTCCCAGGACGGCGGCCACATAATCGCGGCGGGAGTGGGCATGAACAAGGTCAATTTCTCCGGTGTCGATCAGCCGGGCCAGCCGCCGCGAGGCGTTCAAATCGCCGCTGTTGCGGAGGGAAAACGGCAGGGTGGGAATGCCCCATTTGCGGCTCCACGCTTCCACCGTGCCGCCGGGGCGGCAGGCAAAGGTGACGGGAACGCCGCGCCCGCGCAGGGCAGCGGCCATCTCCACCGAGTGGCTTTCAATGCCGCCGTGGCTTTTGGTGCTGGCGACAAACAGCACACGCGGCGGCATACCGGTCGGCTCAATCTGCGGCTGCTCCAATTCTGCAATCGGCACGGCAGCACCTATAATCCAAAGCGTCCGAGCAGGCCGCCGGGAGCGCCGCCGGTTTGCGGCTGCGTGCCGCCCAGAACTGAACCGCCCAGAACGGAGGTAATCAGCCCCTGCGCCTGTGGGAACCGGGCGGCAATCATCGCCACCACTTCCGGGTGCTGCCGCGCCAGTGCCAGCGTCGTCGCCAGCAAATCGCCGTGCGACATGGCGTTCGGGTCCGTCGTGCCGACCCCGGCCTGCCCGAGCAGGCCCGCAACGTTCACGCCCTGCCCGCCCAGCTCACCCAAAGCGGCCTGCAAAAAGTTTTTATGGGCGTCAATCTCTTCCGGCGCGGCCTGCGCCAGCGCCTGCGTCATTTCCTGCTCATCTGCCATCGGGTGTTCTCCTTGATTGCACCCATTCTACCCGGTTTGACGCAGTTCCCGACCAGTTGCCAGCACTTCCTGTTGCTAGGACTTTCGATCCATAAAGCGTGAGGTGTCCGGCGCGAGGCCGTCCGGGTAGACAGAAAGACGCGCTGCATACGCGCCGCGTGCCCGCTTGTACTGGTTCAGCTCATTCAGCTCGCGCATGACGCGCCCGACTTTGCGGTACAGGAGGCGCTGCGCCATGCCGTCGGCGTCCTGAATGGCAGACACGACGGACGCCAGTGCGGGGTCCGTGCTGACCAGATGCCGGGCTTCCGTCAGCCCGGTTATCAGGCTGCGCTTGGCGGCAAGGATTCGGTCAAAGCCAGAAAAGTCGTCGGTTTCCAGCGCGTGAACTTGTTCGCGGGACAGCTCCAAAATATAAGTCAGTTTGGCACGCTCGGCGCTGGCAGTGGCGGCAGACATAGTTTGCTTGCTTTCTGTAAAAATCTGTAAAAAAACGCTCAGGCGGCGACGGCTTCGCGGCCCCCGGAAAGCATCACAGCCCCGGCATTCAGCGTGCTGCCCGAAACTTTGCCCGCCTGACACTGCCGGTCCACTTCGGCCCACGCCTCCCGCATTTCGCGCAGGGCGTCTATCGCCTGCTGCACCCGCTCCGGGCGGTCGTGGATGTTGGCGTCGGTGAGGCTGTCCAGCAGAGTGCTGTAAAGCTGGGCCAGGTGCCGGGCAACCGCGCCGCCTGCCTGAAAGTCCAGGGTGTCGCGCAGGTGGGCAATAATCTCCTGCGCTTTGCCGATCATCTCTGATTGGCGGTCATACTGGCGGGCCTGCATAGCGGGCAGGGCCTGAGTCAGAAAACGGATCGCGCCGTCGTAGAGCATCACGACCATGCGGGTGGGGGTGGCCGTCTCGACGCTGTTTTGTCGGTACTGGGCATAAGGGTTCGGAAGGCTCATAACGTGCTGTCAAGTCTCCTCGGATGAGTTCGTATTGCTAGTTCTTTTAATTAGTTCTTTTAATTAGTTCTTTTTGGAGTTTTCAAGGCCCGCGACTTGGGCGTTGAACGCATCGCCTGCCGACTTCAGAACACTGATGCGGGTTTCCATGTCGCTGAAAAGCTGGGTCAGATAATCGGTGTAAGTGGCGACCTGATCCTGGATTTTCTGAATCTGGGCCTGCGTGTCGCTGATCTGGGAATTGAGGCTGTTTTCCGCCCCGGCCACGGAGCCGTTGGTCGGGTCCAGAATGCCGGTCAGTATTTGATTCAAGCTATCGCCGACGCCGTGGGTGACGGTGACATGACCGAGGGACTGCCCGGCGGGCGTCGCGGCGGTGGCGCTGACAAGAAGCTGCAAGCCCTCGGTGGTGGCGTTGCCGGTGCTGCCCGAAAGCGTGCGCCCCCGGCCCGTGGCGGCTTCGCCGTTGATCGTTCCGGCCACATCCTGCCCGTCTGTGACGGTCAGCGAAGTGCCAACACCGGAGTTTGTTCCATCGGCGGTTTTGTCCGAAGACACGCTAAAACTGGAACCCGTGCCGAACCGCTGCGAAGACAAAACAAGGTGGTTGGTCGAATCAATGCTGGCATAAACCTGGGTGTTCAGGCTGCTGCTGGTATTGATGAGATTGGCCGTGTCCTGAAGGCTGCTGCCGACGGGCAGGGTCAGCTTGATTGGGGACGGGAACAGGCCCCCGCCAAATGTCAATGTCTCCGGCGCGGTGCTGGCCGCGCCTGCCGTGCCTGCCACTGCCGCCGCGCCGGAGGACTGCGTGCCGGGCTGCGTGATGACCACGGAATATCCCGCGCCGCTGGTCGCTTTTGTTTTGGCGCTGGCCTGCACAAACTGTACCTGCGGGCTGTCGGAGCCGCCGGACAGGCCAAACAGATTGGAAACCTTGCTGGGGTCGGCTTGCAGGGTCTGGGTCAGCGTGTTGGAATCGACTTGAAGCTGGCCGTTCTGGTCCAATGTGAGGCCGATGTCCTGAAGCGTGGTTTTGCCGCTGACTGCACTGAGGGTCTTGGTGAGCTGGTCCTGTATCTGGGTCAGTGTGCTGTCCCCGAAGAGGCTGGGACTGCTTCCCGAGTTGCCGCTGGAAGTGTCGGTGGGGGCGGTAAACTTGTTTTGGTTGGTGACGAACGTTTGGATCGCATTGAACGCCGTGGCAAAATTGGTGACGGCCCCCACAATGGCAGCGGTGTTCTGGCTGACGCTCAGAGTTGTCTCCCCCGGAGCGGCTGCCGTGCCGGACAGCAGGGTGAGCGTCGCCCCGGAAATGGCATCGGCCACCGAGTTGGACGACCGGGTCAAATCAAGGCCATCCAGATTGAACTTGGCGTCCTGGGCATTCGTGACCGGGTGCGTGAACTGATTTTGAAGAATGCCGACCGTGCCCAGAACCCCATTCGAGTCGGTAAACGTCGGCGCGGCCCCTGACGTATTAGTAATCTGGAGCTGATGAATACGGTTCAGATTGCCGTAGGCATCGGGCAGAGTGACGACTTCGGCAGACAGGCCCGTGATGCCCGCGCCGTTGATAGCTCCGGCCAAATCCGACAGCGACGCCGTGTTCAAGTCCAGGGCAATGTCCGATTCATTGCCCGCGCCGGTCCCGCCATTGGTGAGATGAAAGGTCCCCGACGGGGCGCTGCCGCTGGCAATACCCAGCAGTGCGCCGATGGGCTGCGTGCCGCTGAGGAGGGCCAAAGAAGCCGCGCCCGCCGTGGCCGTCCCGTTTTTGCTTCCCGTCAGGGGCTGCCGAATGCTGGCTGTATTGGCGGTGACCAGCCCCAGGCTGCTGAGGACCGTGCCGCCGGTGTCGGCGGCGGCCAGCGTGTTGGCCGTGCCGGTTTTGGCGCTGGTGAGGGTCAGCCGGAAGTCGCCGACGCCCACATTGACGACACTGGCGGTGACGCCCGCCCCGGCAGCATTGATTTTGACGGACAGGTCGGAAAGCGAGTCGGTCTGGCTGACATTCACCGTTTTGCCGTTCAGCGTAAAGCTGCCGGTTTGGCCGAGCGCCGTCGCGCCGCTGGCAACGCTGCCGGAGACGATTTTCTGGGCTTTGGCGATCTGCGTCACCGTCAGCGAGTGGTCGCCGAGGGCCGCGCCGGGCAGGGTGGTGATGGTGGCGACGCTGCCGTCCGACGACGATGCGCTGGCGGAGCTGAACGTGGCCTTCTGGTTGAGAGCCTGCACGGACGATTGCAGCGACAGCAGATTAGCGTTGAAGCTCTGCCAGGTGGCGAGCTTGGCGTTGTAAGTGTCGTCTTTGCCTTGAAGCAGCTTGACGGGCTTCTGGGCGACTTCTGAAAGCTTGCTGATAATACTCGCGGTGTCGATGCCGGACGACAGCCCGGAGAAGTTGGCGACAGTGGTGGTCATAGCGAAAAGTCTCTCCTGCGTTAGCGTCAATATCGGCAGGAGAGGGAGGTTTCTTTAGGAGCCAGTTCAGGAGCGTGTGCAGCGGGCCAGATATAAATAGACCAGTGCCCCGGTGACACTGTGAACCTGAAACTTTGCGCCCAGCGCGGCTCGCAGCTCGGCGCGGGTGAACCGAAAGAAGGGGATGCCGCCGTCATGCATCCCTTCTTTTTGCCCAAAGACGCGGGTGAGCAGGGAGTGTTTGTAGGCGGACAGCACAAGCGCCCCGCCCGGCGTCAAGACCCGTGCTAAAGCTTCAACGGCGGCGGCGCGGGCATTGGGGCCGGGAACGTGTTCCAGCACCTGACAGGAGACCACGCGGTCAAAGACGCCGTCCGCAAACGGCAGGCGGCACAAATCGGCCTGCACCAGATGGGTATTTGTGATCCCTGCCGTTTTCAGCTTGCCCTGGCAGACTCGCAGGGACTCGAATGAAAAGTCAATCGCTACCAGCTCGCGCACGTCCCCGGACAGCGTGGGTGTCATGCGCCCCGTCCCGCACCCCGCTTCCAGCAGCCGGTCGGACTTCTGCGGCCTGAGCCTGCGGCGGGTCAGCGGGATTTCCACTTTGCCGAACCAGTTCAGAAACGCCATGCGGTCATAATCGCCGACCTGGGCATCGCGGGCGGCAATTTCAGAAAGCTGTTCGCCGCGCATTTCGCGGGGCAGCAGGCGGGGGATGCCGCCCTCTATCGGGTACGTGTGCCCGGCTTCGTCGCGCAGAATGCCGGTGGTGATGTCGTCGCCGTCAACAGCGTGGATGTCCAGGGTGAGCGGTCCGCCCGTTTCAGGCGAGCGCAGCAGGGGCAGCAGGGTGGGGTGCATAGGGGTTTCCAGGTCACGGCATCGGCAGTGTCGGCGTCAGGCGCAGCACATAGTCGTCGGGCATATCGGTCTGCGCCAGGCCGAGCTTTCGCATCGCCGCCTGCCGGTAGGACGCCAAATCTTCAAACACCGCCGTCTCGCCGGGGCGAATGCGCCGGGACAGAGGGCTGGTCCACACCTGAGTCGGCACAAACACCGCGTCCGCCTCGCCTGCCGGTGCGGGCGGCAGGGGCAGGCCAATCCGGCAGGCCACCCAGAGCGTGCCGTCGGCATTCTGCCGCGTGGTGATTTCGTACACCCGCGCCGCCTCGTCATCGCCCAGTCTGAGCGCCACCGGCTTACGGTCTCTCACGCTGTCCTGGTCTGCCGTGCCCGCTGGCACTTCGGTCTCGCCGACGCGCCGGGCCAGTGCGGCATGCAGCGTCACCAGCGGCGTCGGCACATCGGCAGCCTGCACGCGGTCACGGAAGCTGGCTCGCCCGGCGGCGGTGCCCCGGACAATAAACAGCTTTTCGGCGTCGTAGGGGACGATGTCGGTCATGCCCGCCGGGAATGTCGGGTCGGGAACATCTTTTTTGCCGTCACGGGTCAGGCCATTGCGGGTGCTGTGGGTCAGGCCCAGCCGGGCAAAAATCGCCGTGGGAAGCTGCTGCGTGACATGGATTTTCTCCCACAGGTAGCCGTTTGCGGGCTTGGCCGCCGCTTGATGGGCTGCGAGGCTAAGTGTCAGGACAAGCACAAGGAGCATCCGCGCAAAACGTGGCATAGGTCAGCTTTCTAAAAGGCCGCGCTCATCTCCGAAGGCGAGCGAGGGGTTGAAAACCCCTCGCTCGGAGAAGCACCCTCCGGGTGAAAGACAAAGGCCAATGGCGGCGGCTCTGCTCTCTGCCGTCCCAAGGACGCCTCCCCGAGCGAGGGATTTTCAATCCCTCGAAACTCCGGCTCACCTTACTCCGGCCTTCGCAGGTCCTTGATATTGAGCTGAAGCAAGCGGCGGCCATTCCATTCATTGATTTGCGGCGTATAAATCGCCTCCACAGTGTCGCCCGGCCCGGCGCGGTCGGCCCAGTCGCCCTGCCCCCAGGCGACGCAGTCGGTCGGGTCCATCGCTTCGGCCCGGACACGCATCTTCAAATGACTCATGTCTTTGCCAATGCGCTTGGCATCGCAGACCAGCAGCGACTGTGATGCGAAACGCGGCTCCGGGTTCGCCTGCCCGAACGGCGCAAACCGCGCCCATTCTTCCAGCAGGTCTAAAGAGAGCGCCGACGGGTCAATCAGGCCGTCGTGGGCAATTTTCGGAATCAGGTCGTCCTCGGTCATCGTCGCGTGGGCGTGGGCGTTGATTTTGGCGGAGAAGTCGGCGAGGTTCGCCTGTGTCAGCGACAGGCCCGCCGCCATTTCATGCCCGCCGCAGCTTTCCAGCAACTCTTTACAGTGCTGAATGCCCCGAAACATATCAAAGCCCGGCAGGGACCGCGCCGAGCCTTTGCCCCAGGTTTCTTCGTCGTTGAGGCCAATCACGATGGCGGGTCGTCCGAACGCTTCCACCAGCTTGCCCGCGACAATGCCGACCACGCCCGCGTTCCAGCCGGGCGAGGCAATGACCAGCACCCGCGTGGCGTCCAGGTCCAGTTCGCCGACAATGCGCTTGGCTTCCTCTAAAATACGCCGCTGCGTCTGCTGACGTTCCACATTGAACGCATTCATCTTTTCAACCAGCGTTCGGGCTTCTTCCGGGTCGCCGGTGAGCATCACTTCTAACGCAATGGCGGCGTCATCCAAACGCCCCACGGCATTGATGCGCGGGCCGATGCCGAAGCCGACAGCCTCGGCGGACAGGGGCTTCTCGGTGTTGATGCCCGCGCCGTCCAGCAGCGCCCGCAGGCCGACTTTGCGCGTCGCGGCCAGTTGTTTCAGGCCGTAATAGGCAAAGACGCGGTTCTCGCCGAGCAGGGGCATGACATCGGCGACGGTCCCGCAGGCCACCAAATCCAGAAACTTCTGGATAAACGCGCCTTCATGCGTCGGCTGTATCAAGCGCACCACGGCCTGCATGACTTTGAAGGCCACGCCGACCCCGGCGATGTTCGGGAAGGGATAGGTCGAATCGTGCCGGTGGGGATTGACGATTGCGTAGGCATCCGGCAGGGTGTCGCCCGGCTCATGGTGGTCGGTGACAATCACCGTCATGCCGAGGCTGTTGGCATAAGCCACGGCCTCGCGGGCCTGCACGCCGCAGTCTGAGGTGATAATCAGCGTCGCGCCTTTGGCGTGCGCGTAGTCAATCGAAGTCGTCTTCAAATCGTAGCCGTCCCGCTTGCGGTGCGGGACCCGGTATTCCAGCTTCGCGCCGAGCGCCGTCAGCGTCCGCACATAGACCGCTGTGGAAGTGACGCCGTCGACGTCGTAGTCGCCGTACACAAAGATCGTCTCGCCCGTCGCCAGTGCCTCTTTGATGCGCCGGGCGGCTTTGTCCATGTCGGGCAGGCCGAACGGGTCCAAAAGCTGAGACAGCTCCGGCCACAGAAAATCCGCCGCCGCCGCCGGGTCAGTCAGCCCCCGGTTTCGGAGCAGGCGGGCGGTCAGCGGGTGGACTTCCAGCTCCCGCGCCAGCAGGCGCTCGGCTTCGGGGTCGCGGCCCGGCTCAATCCAGCGTGTTGTCTCGGGCAAGTGTGATTTCTCCAAAAATGCAGCCTCCTGAGTAATGGTACTCGGGGGGCGTGGGGGGAAAGCGGAACGGCAGGAGCCACGGATTAAAAATCCGTGGCTGAGGAGCCTTCGGCTGAATGTCCCTGCGGGACAAAAGACAAACCAGCCCATTTTTGCTGGCATTTGCGTCCCGCAGGGACGTTCGGCGTCTGCGCCCTTCAGCCATGCATTTCAATGCGTGGCCTGTTGTTCTCTCTATACCTTCTCCGAAGGCTTTTTCTTCTTGGCTTTGATGGCCGAGATTTGGATGTCACCGGGAGCCGGGGGCCGGGCGGGGGCCGTGCCGGGCGGGGGCAGGGTCGCCACTGCGGGGCGGGAGCTGCCGCCGCCGTTGCCCGTGCCGGTGTACACCTGTGCGCCGCCGCCGTCTGCGCCGTCTGCCGCCGCGACAGCCACCGGGGCAGGGGCGTTGGCGCGGCGCTTGGCGAGCCAGTTTTCCCAGTCAACCAAAATCGCCGCCGCGTTGAAGATGGACGAGTACGTCCCGCTGACGATGCCAATCAAGAGCGCGACGTTCAGCAGGCGCGTCGTTTGCCCGCCCAGAATGACCAGCGCCAGCAGGGTCATCACAACCGTCAGCGACGTATTGATGGAGCGGGCCAGGGTCTGCCCGATGGAGCGGTTGACCAGGACCTCAAAGTTCTCGCCCCGCGCCTTGTGCCGCAGGTTCTCCCGGACGCGATCAAAGATAACCACCGTGTCATGCACCGAGAAGCCGATGACGGTCAGCATCGCCGTGATAAACAGGCTGTCCACTTCCCAGCCTAAGAAGTAGCCGAAGATGGCGAACGCACCGACGAGCAGTGCCGCATCATGCAGCAGGGCCAGCACCGCCGAGGCTCCCAGGCGAAGGCCCGCCACGAAGCCGCCGACGCCGAAGACCGCCGCCAGATAGAGAACGATCAACAGAGAAGCAATCACCACCGCCTGCGCGGCATTCTGCGTGACTTCTTTGGACACCACCGGGTCAACCGTGCCAAACGACTGTTCCTGATTAGTGCCAAGCGTGTTCATCGCTGCCGTCAGGCGATTGTAGACGGGATTGGTCGCTTTGCTCGGGGCATTGGACTTCTCGGTGACGCTCACAATCGCCGACTCGCTGCCGTTGGCAAGCTGCACGGTGGAATTATGGAAGCCCTGCGCGGCCAATGCTTTCTTGACGGACTCGACATCGACAGGCCGGGTGTAGCGCGTCTCAATCGACGTGCCGCTTTTAAACTCAATGCCGGGCTTCAGGCCGCCCAGCGCCAGGAAGATCAAACCGGGCACAATCAGCGCCAGGCTCAAGAAGTAAAACGCCTTGCGCCGTCCGATGATGTTCAGCCCCGCATGGGTGCTGTCGCCGGTCGTTCGGCCCACTAGCGAGTTGACGTTCAGGCCAAACAGCGCCGTGTTTTTGGCGAGGTTCGGGAACCACTCCACCAGCAGGTACAGCAGGGTGCGCGTGACCGTGATCGCCGAAAACAGCGAAATCAGGACGCCAATGAGGAGCGTCAGCGCGAAGCCGCGCACACTCGCCGTGCCCAGAGACAAAAGCACGATGCACGTAATGCTCGTGCAGATATTCGAGTCCCGGATAGCGGGGAAGGCCCGCTTGAACGCTGCATCAATGGCCGGACGAAGCGACTTGCCGAGCCGAAGCTCTTCTTTCAGGCGCTCAAAGATCAAAATGTTGGCATCTACGGCCATGCCGATAGACAGAATAAAGCCCGCGATGCCCGGCAGGGTCAGGGTCACCTGGAGCTGCGGGTCTACCCACTGGAACGCGCCCCGAAAAACGGCCAGCGAGAACAGCACATAAATCAGCAGGGCGATATCCGCCAGCAGGCCCGGCAGGCGGTAATAGACCAGCATAAACAGCAGTACCAGCGCGATGCCGACCAGCCCCGCGATGATGCTCTCATGGACTGCGTGCTGGCCCAGTGTGGCGGCCTGCGACTCGACCCGCACCTGTTCCAGCGGAATCGGCAGCGCCCCGGCATTCAGGAGGTTTGCCAGCGACTGCGCTTCGGCGAGGGTAGCAAAGCCGCCCGAAATCTGCCCGTGCCCGTCGGTGATGGCGCTCTCAATGTTGGGGGCGGACAGCAGCGAATCGTCCAGCACAATGCCCATCAGCTCGCCGATATGGGCCGAGGTAAACTGCCCGAACTTCTGCGTGCCCGAGGCGTTAAACTCCTGCGTCACAGCGGGCTGGCTGTTTTGGCCGATCTGCGCCTGGGAATTGGGCAGCAGCTCCGCGCCGGTCAGGACCGGCTGCCCGCCGTTCGCGGCAACCGAGTCAAACAAAAGTGCATTCCAGCCGGTCAGCTCTTTGTTCAGCGCGGCGGCTTTCTGCGTCTGCGCGGCATTGAAGTAAACAGGCGTGGAAGACACCAGCGTGTCGTAGTTGGCCCCCAGCAGATTTTTCTGCGTTTCGTTCGGCGCAGGCACGGCATAGGGGGTCATGCCCGCGCCAGCCGTGTTCGTGGCCGCCTCTGCCAGCAGGGCGGTCCAGTCGTCTTTGACCTGCTTGCCGTCGCGGAACGTCTCAAACTGCTTGAAGCCGTACCAGGGCTTCAGGACGGTGAACACATTGCCTTTGTTCAGTGCCAGCGGCGCGTTCTGGTTGCGCGACGACTGCACATCGGCAAAGTAGTAGAACGTCATCTGCGCCGTCGTGCCGATTTGCTGCAAGACCGAGTCGATGTTTTTGACAGCGGGGATTTCGACGACAAACTGCTTTTCCTGCGGGCGCGGCTGAATGACAAACTCGCTGATGCCGAGCGACGTCAGGCGCGTTTCCAAAATCTTCTGAATGGTCTTCTGGTCATAAGTGACCGTCGGGGCACGCTCGACCATAGCGCGGTACGTGACACGCGCCCCGCCCCGGATGTCCAGACCATACTTGGCTGGATGGTGTCCGAGCAGCGTGTAGCTCCCGAGCTTGATGGGCTGATTGGCGACGATGAGGGCGGCAAACACGGTCAGCACTAAGATGACCAGCCCCCAGGTTTTCTGCTGCTTCAATTCTTCCTCCGCGAAGACTTCGCTTTGTGGGCGTCGCCGTTAAAGTGTCGTAAATAATGGCTGTGCTAAATGCGAGGGATTGAAAATCCCTCGCTAGAAGAGGCACCCTCCGGGTGAAAGAAGTAGGGGCGGGGTCTCCCCGCCCTTCTGTTTCTCCGTCCGAAGGACGCCTCACCGAGCGAAGAGTTTTCAACTCCTCGTTTAGCTATCCCGATATTATACGGTACGCATGGGCGACTGTCAAGGTTTCCGCGCCCGGCGCAGGGCATCTTCCACTAAGTCAGCACTGCGCTGGACGCCCGGCTCGGCCCGCATTTCGCGGCCCAGAACGTCCACGTTCGCGGCGATTTCTGGCGATCCCAGCAGCCGTTTCAGCCGCGTCCGCAGGCTGTGCGCCGTGAAGTCGCCCGGCAGCAGGCGCAGGCCCCAGCCTTCGCGCTGCCCGTGCGCGGCGTTCTCAAACTGGTCAAACCCACGCGGCACAATCAGTGCCGGAACGCCGTAAAAGCACGCCGCCTGCGTCGTTCCCACGCCGCCCTGATGCACCACGGCATCGACTTTGGGAAAGACATCGGCATAGGGCGCATAGCGGACGGCCTGCACCCGCCCGCGCAGGGCGGCGGGGATGGGGAAGTCGGCGGGGGCGCCCAGCAAAACCGCGTTCCAGTCGGTCGGCGCTATGGCCGCAAGAGCCGTCTGCCAGAACGCGCCAGGGTAATTCACGACCGACGAGCCGAGCGTGAACAAAATGGTTTGGCCGCTGCCTACCGTCACCGGCGTCGCGGCGGGCAGCGGCGTCGGCCCGTCCCAGCGGGCGTAGCCGCCGACCTGAAACCAGCGCGGCCAGTCGTCCGGGCGCGGAAAGAAGGCGGGCGACCACAGCCCCAGTGTCAAAAGGCGCGAATAAGCCCCGCCGGAAATCACATTGGGCCGGGGCGCGACTCCGACCGCCCGGTACTCGGCGGCGGCGAGTTCGTCCATGCCCCCAAAGAGCGTGTAGCCGATCTGCCAGCCCAGCCGCGTCAGCCACGCCGGGCAGCCCTTCCACGCGACGCCCGGCGGCGGGTAGGCTCCCGTCTCATAAATCAGCGTCGCCGCGCTGGCGCTGACCCAGGGCTTGCCCGCCAGTTCCGCCACGGCAGGCGCGGCAAGCTGAATAGTATGCGACAGAAACAAGTCGCATTCCCGCGCCAGGGGCGTGAGCGAGCGGGTGGCGGGGCCAATCGCCGGGATGAGTACTTCTTTGAAGATAATTTGGATGGGGTCAGTCGTGTGCGCGGCCAGCATTCGCTTCAGGAGGTCTGAATCCCAGTCCGGGTCCTCGCCCGCGACCGTGGCCTCGAAGCCCAGTGCCTGCGCCTTTTCAGCAAACGACGGGCTGAGGGCACAGTGAATGTCATGCCCGCGCCTTTGCAGTTCCAGCGCCAGCGCCATAAAAGGATTGAAGTCGCCCGACGAGCCGAGCGTATGCACAAGGATTTTAGCCATAAGGAGAGAGTGTACCCGATAGGAGGCCCCCTAGCCCCCAATTCTGGGGGAACCAGAGTAGGGGCGCTGCTTGCCGCGCCCTCCTGTCTTTATCCGACTCCCCCATTATTGGGGGCGGGAGGGGTCTTTCGGGGTACAATGCCCCTACCATGACCAACGACATTCTACAAACCGCCACGCGGCTCGCAGACGACGTGTTCCGGCCCAATGCCGAGGCTGCCGATCAGGGCGATATTCACGGGCAGGTGGAAACCAATGTGCGCCTTCTGGCAGACGCCGGGTACTTTGGGCTGGGGATTTCCGCTGAGTTCGGCGGCTTCGGGGCTGACGACGCCACACGCCGCGAATATGCCGAGCTGCTGGCGTCCGCCTGCGGCGTCACGGCGTTTGTGCAGCAGCAGATGCACGCGGGCGGCGGCTTTGTGGGCGGGGCGCGGAGCGAAGAATTGAAACGCGAAAAGCTGCCCCGCTTTGCGTCCGGGCAGGAGCTTTGCGGGGTGGCCTTCTCCCACCTGCGCCGCCCCGGCCCGCCGATGGTGACGGCGACGCCCACGGACGGCGGCTGGCTCGTGTCCGGCACAGCGCCCTGGGTGACGGGGTGGGGGCTTTTAGACTCGTTTATTCTCGGCGCGGTGCGTCTGCCCGAGAACGACCATGCTTACTTCTATGTGCCCAGGCACGCCGAGCGCGGCACACTGACCCCCGGCCCGCGCATTCCGCTGGCCGTAATGAATGCTTCAGATACTGTCGAAATTACGATGGAAGGCTTGTTTTTGCCGGATCAGTACCTGCTGTCCACGCGGTCTGTGGAGTCCCTGCGCCGCTCGGACTTTTGCGGCATCTCCGGCCCGGTCTATTTGCCGCTCGGCGCGGCGCGGGGCAGTGTCCATTACCTGCGCGGGCTGGCGGAAAAGCGCGGCAAGGCCGAGTTTGCCCATGCCGCTGACGAGCTGGCCCGCGAAATTGACCGGGTGCGCCACGAAGCCCTCGCCTGGGGCGGGGCCTGCGCGGACTTGCCGGACTACAAAGAACACGCCCTCCACGCCCGCGCCGCCGCGATTGTGCTGGCGGTGCGAGCCGCCCACGCCGCCGTTACCGCCACCGGCGGGGCCGCGCACCTCTTGTCTCAGCCGCCTCAAAGACTGCTTCGAGAAGCCATTTTTTATACGACTGTCGCCCAGACGGCGGACGTCCAAATTGGCACCCTGGATATGCTTCTGTCCCCCGAATGCTGGCACGCCGACCACTAATCAAAAGAAACCATGAAAACACTTCGTCCACTTTTGCTTGCTGCCTCGGTGCTGCTGCTTCTTGCTGGCTACTCGCACGCCCAAACAAGGCCGATGCCGCAAAAGCAAGCCTTGTCCGCTCTCGTCAACCCGTTTGTCGGAACAGACCGCAACCACACCTGCCAATAAGTATATTCAGCCCGCGACGCTGAACGGCAAGTCTCTGGACAAGCCCTGGTTTGCCGAGTCCGAAATCTTGTCCGGCGGGACGTGGACCGTGCGCCTTGCGGCGCAGCCCAATAAAAGCTGGGGGGCTTCGCCCTATAACCGGCCCTATTCGCTGTCCACCGGCTTCACGCCCTCCGCGCCGAACCCGAGCGCTTCCCGCTGCTTGCGACGGGCAAGGAGAGCGCCACCGAGTGGCAGTACACGACCGACGCCCCGGCAGAGAACTGGGTCAAGCCGGACTTTGACGATTCCGGCTGGAAGCATGGCCCGGCTGGCTTCGGCACCGACGACGAGGGCGTGACCCCGCGCACAGCCTGGAACACCGACAACCTGTGGATGCGCCGCACGATCACAGTGACATCTCTCTACCCCACGCTGGAGCTGACGGCCTATCACGATCAGGATATGGACATTTACTTTAATGGCGTTCTGGCTGCCCATGCGCCCGGATGGACGCACACTTGCAGCCCGCTTCCCATAGAGGCGAAGGCCGCCGCCACTCTGCACCCCGGAACAAACGTCATCGCCGTCCATGTGCGCCACGGCGGGGAAGGCCGCCATTTCGCCGACGTGGGCCTGTACGGCCTGGAATGGCCCGACAGTCAAAAATAGAAAAGAGGCCATTCTTTTCTGGCTCCCTCTCCTTGCTTTCTGGCTCCCTCTCCTTGTTGAAGGAGAGGGCTGGGGTGAGGTTCTCTTGTCCCTGCCCCTACTCATGTTCCTCCATTATTGGGGGCTAGGGGGTCGGCTGCTCAGATAGACGCGGCTGTAGTTCTATTCGTAGAGCTTGCCGTCAAAGGCAGACACCGGCAGGGGTCTGTTGACGCCGCCAATCATGTCGGCATAGGTTTTGACCGGCACCATGCCGGGGCGGCCAGCGTGCCTCCGCCGATGGTTTTGGACACAGGCTTCTGCCGTGCCGTCAAGCCGCCGGGCATGATGCTTAATTCTTATGGCTTTTGGAAATAAGACTGCGTTTACTTCTCACTCACCGTTTAGAACCGAGGAAAGACCATGAATAGCACGACCACTACCCCAACTGCCAGCAAGCCCTTTGCCGTTGTCACCGGCGCGTCCAGCGGCATCGGCTTGGAACTCGCCAAAGAATTCGCCCGCAATGGCTTTGACTTGTTGCTTGCCGCCGAGCCTGCGAACCTGCCCGCTGCGGCGTCTGAAATCCAGGCGCTTGGCGCAAATGTCCAGACCGTCGGCGGGGACTTGACCCAGGCCGCCGGGGTAGACGCTTTGTACGAAGCCATTCAGGCCACGGGGCGGCCCGTTGATGCTGTTGCCATCAACGCGGGCGTTGGCGTCGGCGGCGCGTTCCGGGAGACGGATTTAGACGAAGAGCTTGATCTGATCAGCCTGAACGTCACGTCTACGGTGCATCTCGCCAAGCACATTGTCCGCGACATGGCCGCACGCGGCTCCGGGCGGATTTTGTTCACCGCCAGCGTTGCCAGCCTGATGCCTGCGCCGTTTGAGGCGGTTTACGGGGCCTCCAAAGCGTTTATCTTCTCGTTTGCTGAAGCCCTGCGAAACGAGCTGAAAGACACGGGCGTCACTGTCACCGCCCTGCTGCCCGGCCCGACCGAGACGGATTTTTTCCACCGCGCCAACATGGACGACACGATGGTGGGCGAAAGCAAAAAAGATGACCCCGCCGATGTGGCACGGGACGGCTTCAATGCCCTGATGGCGGGCAAAGACAAAGTCATTGCGGGCAGCCTGAAAACCAAAGTGCAGGGCCTTGCCTCCGAGTTTATGCCGCCCACGGTGTCCGCCGAGATGCACCGCAAGATGGCCGAACCCGGTTCGGGAAAAGAGTAGAAAACCCCCTAACCCCCAATAATGGGGGAACCGGATAATTAGGACAGGAGAAGTGGGCGCAGCAAGCAGCGCCCCGACAGGTCTGTTTTTTTCTGGTTCCCCCATTATTGGGGGCTAGGGGGTCCGAACCCGTCAACACAGGAGCATCTATGGATTACGTGAAACTCGGCAAGACGGGCCTCAAAGTCTCGCGCATTTGCCTCGGCTGCATGAGCTACGGCGTCTCGGACCGGGGCAGCCATACGTGGTCGCTCAGCGAAGAGGACAGCCGCCCATTCTTTCAGCGGTCTTTAGAGTTAGGCATCAACTTCTTTGACACGGCCAATGTCTACTCCGACGGCACGAGCGAGGAAATCACAGGCCGCGCCCTCCGGGACTTCGCCAAGCGCGAAGAAGTGGTTCTTGCTACCAAAGTGCATGGCCGGATGCACCCGGACGCAAACGGCGCGGGGCTGTCGCGCAAAGCGATTATGACCGAGATTGATGCCAGCCTGCGGCGTCTCGGCACGGACTATGTGGACCTGTACCAAATCCACCGCTGGGACCCGGACACGCCGATAGCCGAAACAATGGAAGCTTTGCACGACGTCGTCAAAGCGGGCAAAGCACGGTACATCGGGGCGTCGTCAATGTATGCGTGGCAGTTTTGCCAGGCGCTGTATGTCGCCGACACCCACGGCTGGACGCGCTTTGTGTCCATGCAGGACCACTATAACCTGCTGTACCGGGAAGAAGAGCGCGAAATGCTCGGCCTGTGCGCCGACCAGGGCATCGGGGTCATCCCGTGGAGTCCGCTCGCTCGCGGCAAGCTGACCCGCCCGTGGGACGCCAGCACGGAGCGGGCAGAGACGGATGAGTTTGGCAAAACGCTGTACAAGTCCACGGAAGCCTCCGACAAGCAGGTGGTGGAACGGGTCGCCGCGCTGGCCGAAGCGCGGAAGCTGCCGCGTGCCCAGATCGCTTTGGCCTGGCTGCTGCATCAGAGCGCCGTGACGTCGCCGATAGTCGGCGCGACAAAGATGAGTCATCTGGAAGATGCCGTCGCGTCACTGTCGGTGTCGCTGTCTCCCGAAGAAATCAAATCCCTGGAAGAGCCGTACCAGCCGCATCCGGTGCTTGGCTTTTCGTAGGACCCCTCCGGCCCCCAATAATGGGGGAGCCAGAGTAGGGGCGCGATTGATCGCGCCCTTTTATCCTTTCCTGCTATCCTTTCCGATCCGGCTATTATCCCATGACCAACAAACCCTCATTGCTCCTGCTGCTTACCGCGCTGACCCTGCTGCCGGGGGCGGCGCAGGCGCGGCCCCGGCGGCTGCTTGTGTTCGCGCCTTCCCGCAGCGACGCCCGGTTTCAGAAACAGAACGCCCTACTCATCCATAGCAAGTCAGCGTTCAGTGAGCGCGACCTTGTCCGCACCGACATCATTGGCGCAGACAAAGGCGCGGCCAGCCTGCGGGCGCGTTACCATGTCAAAGCGGGTCGCTTCCGCGTGCTGCTGATTGGCCGCGACGGCCATGTCGCTTATGGCGGGCCGTCCCCGGTGACGCTCCGCGCCATCACAGGCCGCATTGACGCGATGCCGATGCGGCGCGACGAGATGCGGCGGCAGGGGCGCTAAAGCGGGATTGTGAAGTGGAATGCGCTGCCCCGGCCCGGCTCGCTTTGAACCCAGATTTTGCCGCCGTGGGCTTCCACGGCCAGCTTGCAGAAGGTCAGCCCGAGGCCCGTAGACATTTTGCGGCCCGCTTTGCGGTTTTCTACCTGCTCAAACTTTTCAAAGATGCGCTCGTGCGCTTCGGGCGGGATGCCTTCGCCGGTGTCGCGGACCGAGAACCGCAGGCAGTCGGCGTCGTGCGCCGCCGCCGCTGTGACTGTGCCGCCGACAGGAGTAAACTTGATGGCGTTGCCCAGCAGGTTGACCAGCGTGCGGCGCAGCTTGTCTTCATCGCCCTGAAAGGGCACGAGGTCTAAACGCGCTTCGGCGACAAGCGACAGCGTCCCCGCCTGTGCCAGCCCGCGCACCTGGGTGAAGGCCCGCTCAATCAAAGCCGCCGCCGTCAGCGGCGACAGGTCCAGCGGAACCGTCTCCTGCTCCATTTTATCCACGTCCAGCAAATCGTTGATCATGCCCAGCAGGGTCTGGCCGCCGTCGGTGGCGATGTCCAGCATTTCGGTTTGCACTTCGTTCAGCTCGCCGACCAGCGGCAGGGTTTGCAGGCCGGTCAGCAGCGACGTCAGCGGTGTCCGCAGGTCATGGACGATCATGTGGGTTAAATCATCGCGCATCCGCTCCAAATCCTGAAGCTTCTGGTAGCTGGCCGCCAGCTCTTTGGTGTGACGGCTCTCGCGGTCCCGCGCCCGCTTTTCGCGCAGGCTGGCCCCGACCCGCGCCCGCAGGAGGGTGGGGTTGAAAGGCTTCGGCAGGTAGTCCGCCGCGCCCATCTCAATGCAGCGCACGATGCTGTCCATCTGGTCCTGCGCGGAAATCATAATCACCGGCAGGCGCTGCGTGGCCGGGTCGGCTTTCAGCCGGGACAGCACTTCGTAGCCGTCCATCTCCGGCATCATCAGGTCCAAGAGAATAAGATCAAACGGCTGTCCGGCCAGCATCGCCAGCGCCTCCGGGCCGCTCGCCGCCGTCACCGGCCAATGTCCCTGCTTTTGAAGGCGCCGCGCCAGCACATCTCGATTGTCCGGGTTGTCATCCACGACCAGCAGCAGCCCGCCGTCTTCACTTTCGGCCAAGACACTGCCGCTGGGCGTACCCGGCGGGGCAGGGCGGACGGCAGGCAGCGCCGGGGTGGCGGGCAGGTGTGCGCCCAAGCCTTCGGTTGTCAGGCGCTCATCGACCAGCGCCAGCAGGCGGCGGCCTGCCTCGCGGATACGCTCCACATCCGGCAGCAGGTCGGCTCGTTCGGAGCCTTCCAGCTCCTCGGCCACCATCTCGCCGTAGCCCAGCACATGACCGATGGGCGTCCGCAGGTCGTGGCGCAGGTCCGCCAGAGCTTCTTCGTTCACATAGCACTCGCTTTCAGTAACAGTGCCTCGATTTTCCCCAGGAGCCGGGGCAGCTCCACGGGCTTGGTATCGTAATCATCGCAGCCCGCCGCTTCGGCTTTCTCGCGGTCGCCCGCCATCGCGTGTGCGGTCAGGGCAATCACAGGGACCGACGCTGTTTCGGGGGCGGCTTTGATGCGCCGGGTGGCTTCCCAGCCGTCCAGCACCGGCAGGCTCATATCCATCAAAATCAAATCAGGGCAGTCGGCGGCCAGAGCGACGCCTTCCGCGCCGTCTTTTGCCAGCGTCACCTCATAACCTTTGCGGATCAATCGGCGCGACAGCATATCCCGGTTGTCTTCGTTGTCTTCCACCAGCAGAATTTTAGGCATGCGTGTTTCCCTTCCGTGCAGACACCAGCTCTTTGAGTTGGCCGAGCAGATCGCCGTGGTCCCAGGCTCCTTTTTGCAGGATGTTCTGGACGTATCCGTTCAGGCGCTGCCGGTCTTCGTCGGTAATGTCTTTGGCGGTCAGCACCACGACGGGGATGTCCCGCCATGCCGGACGCTCCCGCAGACGGCGGGCGAACTCAAAGCCGTCCATCTGCGGCATCATCAGGTCCAGCAGGATCATATCCGGGGCGCTGGCCTCCATCTGAGCCAGCGCGGCCACGCCGTTAATGGCTTCATCCACGCCCCAGCCTTCGCGGGTCAGCATCTCGTGCATCATCTCGCGGGTCGCGTCGTCGTCTTCCACCAGCAGCACGCGGCAGCCGCCTTCCGCGCAGCGGCAGCGGCCCAGCAGGGCAGACAGTCGGCTTCGATCCACCGGTTTGGTCAGATAATCGGTCGCGCCGAGAGAGAAGCCCAGATTTTTGTCGTCTACCATCGTCATCATAATGACGGGGATGTCCTGCGTTTGTTCGTCGGCTTTAAGCTGCTGCAAAACGGCCCAGCCGTCCATGCCCGGCATCATGACATCCAGCGTGATTGCCACGGGCGACAGCGAACGGGCCAGCCGCAGGCCCTCCTCGCCGCTGGCGGCTGTTTCCGCCCGGAAGCCTTCTTTGGTCAAATAGCGGCGCATCAAATCCCGCGCATTGGGGTCGTCGTCAATCACCAATACCACATCGATGGCCCCGGCACTGTGGGCACTTTCGGCAAGCCCCGCCTCGGACGGCGCAGGTGCGTTCTCGGCTTGCTTCGGGGCGGCCACAGTGACCGGCAGGCGCAGGGTGAACACGGACCCTGCACCGGGCGTGCTTTCCACGGTGCAGTCGCCGCCCATCATGCGGCAGAACCGGCGCGTGATGGCAAGCCCCAGCCCCGTGCCGCCGTACTTGCGGGTGGTGGAAGCGTCGGCCTGCGAGAATGCCTCAAACAGCCCGGCCATCTGTTCTCCGGTCATGCCGATGCCGCTGTCGCGGACGGCAAACAGGACTTCGCCGCCGTCCCGGCGGACATCCAGCGTGATTTCGCCGCCTTCCGTGAACTTGGCGGCGTTGGACAGCAAATTAAAGAGCGACTGCCGCACTTTGGTTAAATCCGCCCGCATCGTGCCAATTTCAGCCGGGCAGTGAACATGAAGCACGTTGCTTTTTTTGGTGATTAACGGCTCGACCGTCGCGGCCACTTCGGCAGCCATGGTGGCGATTTGGAACTCTTCCAGGTACAAGTCCATTTTGCCCGCTTCGATTTTGGACAGGTCCAGAATGTCGTTAATCAGCGCCAGCAGATGTTTTCCCGCCCCCTGTATCTTTTGCAGGTCGGGCACAAAGCTATCCAGCCCGTCTTCTTCGGCCTCCTCCTGAAGCATCTCCGAGTAGCCCAGAATGGCGTTCATCGGGGTCCGCAGCTCGTGGCTCATGTTGGCGAGAAACTGCGACTTGGTGCGGCTCGACGCTTCAGCGGCGTCTTTGGCCCGCATCAAATCCCGTTCAAACGCCTTGCGCTCCTGAATATCCCGAAAGGCCAGCACGACCCCGCTTAAGGTTTCGGCGGCCTGCCCGCCGGTAATCGGCGCAGCGACCATTTCCACCGGGACAGCGACCCCGCCGCGTGTCAAGAGGCGCGTGTCCGGGTCGTCGCGGCGGCTTTGGAACGGCTGCCGGGTTCGCAGAACGTGCGGGACCGGCCCGCCGCCGTCGCCGCCTTCCAGCCGGAACACATTGCCGACGGGCTGCCCGACAGCTTCCGCCTGCGTCCAGCCGGTCATGGCTTCGGCCTGTGGGTTCAGCAGCGTCACCCGCCCCGCCTCATCGGTGGCAAGCACGCCTTCGCCGAGGCTTCGCAGCACCGTAGACAGCCAGACCTGCCGCTCTTCAATAACCTGCGCCTGCCGCCGCGCTGTGGCCGTGGCCTCGGAAAACTCAGTGGATAGTTCCTGAAGCTGCCGCCGCGACAGCAGGGCCAGCAGGCCGCCGCCCGCCAGCGCCGCCAGCAGGGCCGTCGTGATCACCTGCCAGGCGGTGCGCCGGGCGGCCTCGCTGCGATGGACGCGCATGGCATCTTCGGTGGCAATGAAGCCGTCGAACTGCCCCCGCATTTCATCCATCAGTGTTTTGCCGAGCGGCAGGCCGCTTTTTTGGCGCACAAAGGGAGTTCCCGGCGTGACGGCGGCGATTTTGGCGCGGGCATCCTCGCCCCAGCGCCCTCGCAGGGCCTGTATCGTCTGCACGCGCCTCGCCTGTGCGGGGCTGTCCTGAACGCTGGCCGCCAGCGCGGTCAGGGCAGGGTCGATCCGGGCGTCTCCATTGGTGTACGGCTCCAAATAATCGGGGTTTGAGGTCAGCAGATAGCCGCGCTTGCCGGTTTCCATATCCAGCAGGAGCTTCTGGGAGACGTTGGCCTGAGCAATAATTTTATCGGTGGTGTCGACCCAGGCAAAGACGTGGAGCAGGTTGGTGATCTGCCAGAGGAGTAGGACCGACAGCAGGGCCATCAGGCCCAGGGGCAGCAGGGCGGCACGGGTGAGCAGACGGTTAAACCGGGTCTCGCTGATAATAGGGCGCATAGTAGTTTTCGTTGTACCCAATTTGTCATGCCCGTATGCTTGCATCAGTGCCCTCAACAGCGCCGCAATCGGGGTATCATAGACGCATGACCCGTCTAAACACCACGACCCTGCCAAGCCTGCCGCCTGCCGTGCAGACGCCCGCCTATCGCCGCGACACACTCACGCCCGGCATCGTGCATCTGGGGGTGGGAGGCTTTCACCGTGCCCACGAAGCGGTTTACTGCGACGACCTGCTGCAAGCGGGCCTCGGCGACTGGGGCATTGTGGGTGTCGGCCTGCGCCCGGAAGACCGGGCGATGCGCGACGCGCTGGTGCCGCAGGACGGCCTGTATACGCTGGTGACCCGCGATGCGGGCGGCGACACGGCCCGCGTGGTCGGCTCCCTTACACGCTACCTGTTCGCGCCCGAGCAGGACGCCGAAGTGCAGGCCGCGCTGGCCGCGCCGACCACCAAAATCGTCTCGCTGACCATCACCGAAGGCGGCTATGAGGACCCGACCGGCCCGGCATGGACGCACCTTGCCGCCGCGCTGGAAACCCGCCGCGCTCAGGGGACTGCGCCGTTCACCGTGCTGTCCTGCGACAATTTGCAACACAACGGCGAGGCCGCCCGCCGCGCTCTGAGGGCCGCCGCGTCGGCACGCAGCGCCGACCTGGCCGCCTGGATAGACGCGAATGTCGCATTCCCGAATGCGATGGTGGACCGGATTACGCCGCAGACCACAGGCAGTGACCGGGCACTGGTCCGCACGGAGTTCGGCATCGACGATGCCTGGCCGGTCGTCTGCGAGCCGTTCCAGCAGTGGATTGTGGAAGATATGTTCCCGTTGGGCCGCCCGCAATGGGAGCGGGCCGGGGCGCAGTTCGTGGCCGATGTCCACCCCTACGAAAGCATGAAGCTGGGGCTTCTCAACGGCAGCCACTTTGCGATGGCCTATCTGGGCTTTCTGGCGGGGTTTGAGACTGTGCCTGCTGTGATGGCCGACCCCAGCTTCAGGCAGTTTATCTCGCGGCTGATGGACGACGAGGTGACGCCGCTTCTGCCGCCCGTGCCGGGGATTGACCTGACCGCCTATAAAGCGACGCTGCTGCACCGGTTTGACAACCCGGCGATTAAAGACCAGATTACCCGGCTGTGCCTGGACGGCGCCCCCAAGTTCCCCAAGTATCTGCGCCCCGCTCTGGAAGCGGCGCTAGACACAAATCGCCCCCGCCGCTTCCTGACGCTGGCGCTGGCGGGCTGGCTGCGCTACCTGACGGGCGAAGACGAGGAGGGCCGGGCGTATTCTATCAGCGACCCTCGTATTGAGCAGTTGCAGCCCCTCGCCCGCAGCGGGCGCACCGACCCGCGCCCGCTGCTGGCGGTGACAGACCTCTTCGGTCCTTTGGGGCAGTCGCCGGATTTGGTGCGTGACCTGACGGCTGACTTAGAGAGCCTCTACGCCCACGGCGCACAGGCGACGCTGGCGGCGGCGCTGGCGGGCTAAAAACGCCCCGGAGACCTACCTTCCTTGCTTCGCTCATTCTTCGCTTCACCCCGTCCTCCCTAAAGGGAGGATTAGGAACGGACAGGACAAGAGGCAGAGGGCCTGCGTATTTGTCCGTATCCTTCCTTTAGGAAGGACGGGGTGAAGCGAAGAATGAGCGAAGCAAGGAAGGTAGGTCTCCGAATTGGGGGCGGGGGGGCCTCTTTCTGCCTGCGTCTTCTGCCGAGAAGGAAAACGAGACACGTCCGCCGAATAACACCGTCAGCCAACGACGATCTTTCTCTTTTGCTCACACTTTTGACCCGGAGACCCTATGCCTTACCTGGAACTGCCGCTGGGCGAGCAGGCACCGACTATCGTAAATATGATCGTAGAAATCCCGCAGGGATCGTCCAACAAGTACGAGTTCGATCACGAGCTGGGCGTCTTCAAGCTGGACCGGACGCTCTATTCGCCCTTGTTTTACCCCTTTGACTACGGCTGGATTTGCGACACGCTGGCCGAAGACGGCGACCCGCTGGATATTCTGGTCATCACCACCCAGCCGACGTTCCCCGGCTGCCTGATTGCCGCCCGTCCGCTCGGCGTCCTGATGATGCGCGATGAAAAAGGGCCGGATGAAAAGATTTTATCGGTCGCCGCTGCCGATCCGCGCTTTGAGGGCATTGAGCATCTGTCCGACCTGCCCGCGCATATTCTCAAAGAAATCGTCCACTTTTTCGACATCTACAAAGACCTGGAAGACAAGGAAACGGTCGTGCTGGGCTGGCAGGATGTCGCCACCGCCCATGCGGTGATTGAAAAGTTCTGTCTTAAAGGCGAACACAGCCACAGCAAATAAGAAAAAGCCCCGGCAAAATGCCGGGGCTTTTCCGCAGGCGCAGACAGTCAGCGTGGGGGAGTGGCCGGGGCCGCGCCGCTTTTTGCCGCCTGCGACTGCTGATAAGTGTTTGCCATTGCGGGCGGCGGCTTGGTGGAATCAACAGGCGTATATCCGGTAGGCACTGGCGGCGCGGGCGGCGGGCTGGAGTGGCAGCCCGCCGCGCACAGCCCCAGACTGAGGGCTGTGGCGATCATGCAGCCCTGAAGCGCAGTAACGGGGCGTGTAGTTTTTTGCATGGCTACGATTGGGTCCATTCTGGGATATTAGCCGCGCTGGTCAGGTCCGACTGCTGCTGGGCTGCTCCCTGTCCGGTGGGGCCATAGCAGTCCCACAAATCGTCCTTAATCGTAGATAAGCCTTTGAGCGCTTTGGCGTGCCCATCAAAAAACAAGTACATGGAGCGACCGCTGCCGTGGCTGAAGCTACAGGAAGTGGACTGTCCCCCTAAAGGTTGCCCAGCGGCAGAGCATCCAAAACCCATGTAACCAGGGTTGGTATCCGGGAACGGCAGGCGTGTTTCTGCAACCATGATAGTGCTGGCGGGTGACTGCAAGATGGAGATAGCTCCGGTGTTTTTATCGCAGCTGCCATCTCCCACGCAGGGCCAGAAGTGACCGCCATTTGCATTCCCGCTTTCATTGACTCCGGCATTGCCATTGACGGCGTAGCCGCGTGGGAAGCGGGTCGACTCGTCGCCGGGATGAGGCAGTGCCCACCAGACATCTGCCGTAGACCAGGTAGCCGTATTGTCTGGGCAGGAAAAAACGCCGCCTTCTCCATGGTCGGCATAGGGCTGACCATTGTTGTAGGGCCGCCCCCCGCTTTTGATGTATGGGTAAATGCTGTCTTTCCAGCTCAGCATTCTGGCGGTCCACCAATCTCCCCCATTGTTGACCGTGCGAGACATAGGTGCTCTTTCATCAGCATCCTGGAAATACTGCATGAAGCCCAGGCCAAGCTGCTTTTCGTTGGACAGGCACTGGGTACGCCGGGCATTTTCCCGGACTTTCTGAAACACGGGAAACAAAATGGCAGCAAGTATTGCGATAATAGCAATTACTACCAAAAGCTCGATCAGGGTAAATCCCCGATTTGGGCAGAGCGAGGCTCGTGTGCGGCTTCGAGCAGGCGATACAGACATGACTTTCTCCTTTAAAAGTGCATACACCGTCTACTTGCCAAACGTGTGCATACGTCGACCAAACCTTTGTAGCAAATAATACATTAATTTTGGCAACTTGTCAAGTGCTGTTGAAACAAACTTTATACTCATCGGGTATTATGCATCGCAAAGCAGTTATGATAAGGAGCAAGATTGGGAAGCGCCTACACGCCGGGGCTGAAAGTCAGCCCCCATACACTTATTCAGCGGCTGCGCCGCCTGCCGCTGAAAGGCGATGTTCTGGTGCAGGTCGGCCAGGTCGTGACGCCGGACACCATTGTCGCCCGCGCCTCCCTGCCGGGGCTGATGCAGTCGGTGAAAGTCGCCGCGCAGCTTGGCATTGATGCCGATGAAATGCCTGCCACGCTGATTGTCAAAGAGGGCGACGCCGTGGAGAAAGGCCAGATTCTGGCTGCCACTAAAGCGTTCTTCGGGATGTTCAAGTCCGAAGCCAAATCGCCTGTCTCGGGTGTGGTGGAAACTATCAGCGCGGCGTCGGGCAATGTCGGCGTCCGGCAGCCGCCGCTGCCGATTAACCTGACGGCGTATCTGTCGGGGACCGTGGCCGAGACTATCGCCGGGGAAGGCGTCATCGTGCAGACCGAAGGGGCGCTCATTCAGGGCATCTTCGGGATTGGCGGCGAGCGGGTGGGGGAGATACAGATGGTCTCCGCACAGCCCGAAGACGACCTGACCGAAGAGATGATCACCCCGGCGCAGGCAGGCAAAATCATCATTGGCGGCGCGAACATCTCCGGGGCGGCCCTGCGGAAAGCCGCCGAGATGGGCGTGACCGGCATTGTGGTCGGCGGCATCATTGACCGCGATTTGATCGCGTTTTTGGGCTATGACATCGGCGTTGCCATCACGGGGCACGAGAACATCACGCTGACTTTAGTGATTACTGAGGGCTTTGGCACGATTGCAATGGCCCGGCGGACGTTTGAGCTGCTTCGGTCGCTGGAAGGCAAGTCGGCGTCGATCAACGGCGCGACGCAGATACGCGCCGGTGTTATTCGCCCCGAAGTGATTGTGCCGCTCGGCGCGGCTTCGGGGACCGCCGCCGCCGAGACGGGCGAAGAAGGCAATCTGTCGGTGGGAACCCCCATTCGCCTGATTCGGGAGCCGTACTTCGGCAAGCTGGCGACGGTGACTGCCCTGCCGCCGCAGCTGACCGTCATCGGGTCCGGGGCCGAGGTGCGCGTTTTGGAAGCGCGTCTAGCCGACAATTCGGTCGTCACCGTGCCGCGTGCCAATGTGGAGATTATTGAGACCTAACACGGCGAAAAACGGGCGCGGCTTATGCCGCGCCCGTTTTATTGACCCCGCTACCGGGCCATCCGCTGCGTGCGCCGCCACTGCCGCTCAATGCTCGTTGTAAGCTGCACGCGCTTCTTTTTGCTGTCCCGAATCTGCTGATTGAGCATTCGATGCGCCTCGCAGGCGGCTCGCACCCACTCGACATCGGCGGCTTTCACATACACTTTGCGGACCCGCGTCCCCTGCCGCCAGATGCGGTAGTAGTAGGGGCCGTGGAGCTGCCCGTCCCGGCACCGGCAGCCGGGCTTGCCGCACCGAATATACTGTTCACACACTTCCCCTTCGAGGGGCTGCCACTGCTGCGGCTGTTCCAACTGCGGCTGTCCTGAAGCACCTTCCATACGCTCTTCCTGTTCTAATAGGTCCATTTTTTGACAACACCTAGACTACAAAGTCGTGCCCGGCAGGCTGCCTGCGCCGCCGTTTTCGTCGGTTCCGCCGGTGGCGCGGCTGATGCCGGAGCGCATGGCGGTGTCCGCTTGCAGGTTCCGCAGGTTGTAGTAGTCCATGACGCCCAGGTTGCCGCCCCGGAGGGCATCGGCCAGGGCTTGCGGGACCTGCGCCTGCGACTCAACGACTTTGGCCTGCATTTCCTGGGTGAAGGCTTTCATTTCCTGCTCGCGGGCCACAGCCATCGAGCGCCGCTCTTCGGCTTTGGCCTGCGCCACTTTTTTGTCGGCTTCTGCTTGATCCGCCTGGAGTCGTGCGCCGATGTTCTGGCCGACGACGACATCGGCGATGTCGATAGACAGTATCTCAAACGCCGTGCCCGCGTCGAGGCCCTTTGCCAGCACGGTTTTAGAGATCGCGTCGGGTTTTTCCATCACTTCCAGATGCGTCGTCGCCGAGCCGATGGTGGTGACGATGCCTTCGCCGACCCGCGCCAGCACCGTCTGCTCGCCCGCGCCGCCAACAAACTGTTCTATATTTGCCCGCACCGTCACCCGCGCAAACGCTTTCAGCTCCACGCCGTTTTTGGCGACACCCGCGACATTGGGCGTTTCAATGACTTTCGGATTGACCGACATCTGCACCGCTTCCAGCACGTTGCGTCCGGCGAGGTCAATCGCGGCAGCCCGCTCGAACGGCAGGGGGATTTGCGCCCGGTGGGCGCTGATGAGAGCCTGCACGACGCGGTCCACATTGCCGCCCGCCAGAAAGTGCGTTTCCAGTTGATTGAGGTTCACATTGACGCCTGCCTTGTTGGCGGCAATCAGCGGCAGCACCACCCGGTCCTGCGGCACGCGCCGCAGGCGCATCCCGATGAGAGACGCGGGGCCAACGCCGCTGACACCGGCGGAGATGGCATTGATCATCAGGCCCACCGGCACGTATTGCAGGAACAAGCTGACGGCTACCAGGACAATCACAATCACAATGACGATGGGAACAAACGAGGGCATGAGGTATTACTCCTTCTAAGAGCTATCCCGTAATTATAGCATATTAGCGGGCCAACTTAGCGAAGTCGGTATAATACAGATGGAGGCAGCCGATGGATTTAACAGCACTGACACGCGAGGATGTACGGGGCCTGGCCGACAACAGCCGCGTTTTTTCGGCGGGCGTCGAATACGAGCGAGAGGGTATGATTTCCCGCTTCGCGGTGACGCCCACAGGCATCACAGCCCGCGTCCACGGCAACTACGGCGAGTACACGGTGACAGCCACCCCCGAGGTCAAGCTGCGCTGCTCCTGCCCCTATGAAGGCACGACCTGCAAGCACAAAATCGCCGTGCTGCTGCGCTATTTAGAGGGCGACTATTTGATGCTGGCCTCTGGCACGGAAGCGCCGTCGGCGCTGGAAGCCACCCTGGAAAAGATGCCCGAAGACGCGCTGCGGACGCTGCTCGTGCGCTTGATTCGCAATGATGCCGAGGTGCGCCGCGCCCTGCTGGAAGCCGTTCCCATTGCTCCCGCCCTGCTGCGCGGACAGCCGAGTGACCCCAAACAGGTCAAGGCGCTCAAAAAAGCCGTGGACAAGGCGTTCACTTTCCTGGAACGCGACTATGACTACGAAGAAGACGGCAGGGTCATTGACCTGGATTTCGTCTTTTCCGCCGCTCTGCCGCTGAACCCAGACGACCAGACCGATGTGCTGTGGTACATCGTGGAACAGGGCAATGCGAATATCGAAGAGTACGGGCTGGACACGGAGTTTCTGGAACGCGCCCTCGGTCAGTATGCCCTCGCCGTGGCCCGGCTCGCCCTGCCTGCCGGGGAAAGCAAATACTATCTGGATACGCTGATCGAGGGTCTGCACTGGACCATGTGCGGGTATGGCGATGTGGCCGAGTCTATCCACGAAGCCCTCACTGCCATTGCCATGCATCCCGAAGACGTGCGCTACGTGATCGGTATTTTAGAGAAATCCGAAGATGCCGACGCCCGCGACTGGGCGATTGGCCTGTACCGTAAACTGGGCGATGACGCGGCGTATCTGGCCGCCCGGCACGCCCGTCTGGACTCCGAGGGCCAGTATCTAGAACTGGCCGATTTCTACACCGAGATCGGCAAGCCAACCGAGGCCCTGCAAACGCTGGAAGGCTGGGTGTCCCGGCAGGCCGGAGCGCCGGAGCGCGGGGTGGGCGAGCTGCTGCGCCGCCTTGTCACTCACTACACCCAGACCGGAGACGACGCCAACTTGTGCCGCATTCTGATGGAGCAGACCCGGCAGCACGGCCTCACTCTCGAGTCGTACTCGCAGATAAAGACCCTCGCCGAGCGTCTGGGAACCTGGGCCGAACACCGCCCGACCCTGCTGAACCGGGCGCAGGGCTTGCAGAAGGCGCGGATTTTAGTGGCCGAGCGATACTGGCCGGAGGCGCTGGCGTTTGCCAACCAGCCCCGCATGGAAGAGCGGGTGCGCTCGCTGGTGGCTGACGCCGTCAAAGAAGAGAGGCCCGAAGAAGCCCTCGCGCTGTACGACGGTCTGGTGCAGGCCAATATCGGCCTGTCCAACCGGGGCGGCTACGCCGAAGCGGCCCGCTACGCCGCCGAAGTGGCGCATATCTACCGCAGCATCGCAAACGACCCCGCCGAGGCCAAACGCTACGTGGCCGCTATTCGCGCCAAATATCCCCGCCACCGCGCCTTGCAGGAAGAGTTCAAAAAATTGTGAGAGCTTCTGTCCTATAGCCGCTCATTTAAAGAAAAGAGAACCTTTATGCCTCACGTTTTCACTCCACTGCGCCGCTCTGCCCGGTCACTGGGCCTGGTCACCGTCGGCATCCTGTCCACACTCGGGCACTCTCGCTCACCCGCGTCGGCCCCGTGCAGGCTAGGAGTTCCGGCGCGTCACTCGCCGCGCTGGCGGCGCGGCTCAAAGTAGATGAAGCCGCCCTCAAAACGTTGCAGTCTGAAAACGCGGCCTTGAAAGCTAAAACCGCCCCGCTGTCCGTGTCTGGGAAAGACCTGACCATCACCGGTGTCAACGTCCACATTGTCAGCGGCAGCGGCAGCACCAGCAATGGTACGGTAGACGCCGATGGGCGCCCGATCCCCGGCAAGCCGCTCTCAGGCCGGGGCAATTTGATCATTGGCTATAACGCAAAAGGCAGCGATCAGGGAGCGGGGGATGTGCGGACGGGAAGCCACAATCTGATTTTGGGCGACCGGAACAGCTACAGTAGTTCCGGTGGGCTGGTTGTCGGCTATGACAATGTTATCAGTGGCCTTTATGCCTCGGTCAGCGGCGGCTCACAGAATAAAGCCAGTGCCGGGTGTTCTACCGTCAGTGGTGGCGCAAACAACAAAGCCAGCGGCAACGCTTCCTCAATCAGCGGCGGCTATGGCGTAGTGCAGAACGTTGGCCTTGCCTGGTCGGGCGGTTCGCACCACACGCCCTAGAAATTGTGGAGCAAGGCCCGCAGAACCTCACCCCAGCCCTCTCCTTCAGTAAGGAGAGGGAGCCGGAATAGGAAAGGAGGGGAAGGCGGGGGGACCCCGCCCCTACGGTGTTTCTTTCTCGGCCCCCACGAGCCGGGGCAGGAAGTGGAGGCGGGCGACGGCGACGCAGACGGTGCGGTGGCCGTGCCGAAGTTCACAGGCGGCTTTCCAGCAGGCGGCGGGTGCGGGCAATCTCGGCTTCCAGAAGCGCCGGGTCCGGGAGCGCGAGGCGGTATTCCGCCGTGAGAATGGTGTTGTCCAATCCGCCCAGCGCGTAATGGGCGGCAGCCGCGTTCGGCTCGGAGCAGAGGATCAGCCCCAGCGGACGGTTTTCGTCTGGCAGCGTCAGATGCTCGGCGGCGTAGTTGACATACAGGTTCATCTGCCCGGCATCGGCAGGCTCAAACCCGCCGATTTTCAGGTCAATGATGATCAGGCAGCGCAGGCGGCGGTGGTACAAAAGCAAATCAATTCGGTACCAATCGTCCCCGACCCGGAGACGCTTCTGCCGAGCGACAAAGGTAAAGTCTGGCCCCAATTCCAGCAGAAACGTTTCCAGATGATGAATCAGGGCATCTTCGAGATCGCGCTCAGAGTATTCGTCTTTCAGGCCCAGAAACTCCAGCACAAAGGGGTCTTTGATTTCCGCCTCGGCGGTGATGGCATCACCCGGTTTGGCCGCCGTCCCCGTGGTTAGCAGGGCGGCTTTGTTACGAGAGAGGGCGGTGCGCTCGTAAAATTGAGAGGCAATTTGCCGCTGCAACTGCCGCAGAGACCAGCCGCCGCGCCGGGCTTCTTCTTCGTAAAAGTGGCGTGCCTCGTCCGTTCGCACCGTCAGCAGCTTGACATAATGCGACCAGGACAGGGGAAATACTGCTTCCAATTGTCCAGATGCTGTCTGGACTATCTGCGGATAGGCCAAATAGAAGGCACGCATCTGGAACAGGTTAGAGCGCCCAAAGCCACGCCCGAACCGCTGTGTCAGGTCTTGTGAAAGACGCTGAATAAGCTGCTCCCCATAGTCTGCCCTGCCTTCTCCGCCCTGTTCAACTTCTACCAACCGCTGCCCGATGCGCCAATACGCCGCCGTCATCACGGCATTGACGGAGCGAGCGGCGGCGCGGCGAGCGGCTTCCAGCAAAGAAGAAACCTCCGCCAGTGTGTCCTCGTAGTCAGTCGGGGAAGGAACAGAAGTGTTCGCAAGTGGATTGTCCAAAAAGCTCTCCTTTTATCACTACGACGATGGTTCCCACGCCCCTACCAGCCGGGGCAGGAAATGGAGGCGGTCGGCGGCGACGCAGAGGGCGCGGAGGCCGTGCCAGCGTTCGGGCAGGGGGTACTCACGCCCGCTCAGGTGCAGGTGGCCGTACAAAACCAGCTTGACGCCGTGCTGCTGCAACAGGGGCAGAAACTCGATGACGGGCGGGTGGTGGATGAGCGCGATTTTGACGGGGCAGGCGGCAATGGCGTCCAGGCGGCGGGACAGGCGGGCGACTTCGCGGGCGATCATCTTTTCGGCGTGCGCCTTCTCGGCAGGCGTGCCGGAGGGGGAGTCCCAGCCGCGTGTGCCCGCGATGCCGACATGGCCGTCGTCGGTGACATAGGGCGTGTCGTGGAGGCCGAGGAAGTCCAGGGATTTATCCGAGTCCCACCAGTAATCGTGGTTGCCTTTGCACAGAACTTTCGTGCCGGGCAGGGCGGCCAGCCACGCCAGGTCCGTGTCGGCGTCGGCCCGCTTCATGGCCCAGGAAAGGTCGCCGGGGAGCAGCAGCAGGTCTTCGGGCTGAATGACTTTCGCGCACGCCGCCGCGATTTTGGCCGGGTGGTCCCGCCAGTGTTCCCCGAACACGTCCATTGGTTTTGGCTTGGCAAATGACAGGTGCGTGTCTGCCAGCGCCCAGATACGTCGCATAATGGAAGCATTGTACCCGCCGGTTGCGTCTCTGCCCGGCTTCTGCTATAATGTTTCCAGATGAACTTCCAGACCTATCTGCTGATGGCCCTGGGCGGGGCGCTGGGAACGCTGGCCCGGTACTTCGCGGCGGCGGCGCTGCTGCCGCTGAGTAAAACCCTGCCGTGGGGCACGATTGTCGTCAACATCGCCGGGGCGTTTGTGATTGGCTTTTTTGGGACGCTGACGCTGGCGCACGGGCGGTTTCCGCTGCCGGAGAATGCCCGGCTGTTTGTGATGGTCGGCTTTTGCGGCGGCTTTACGACGTTTTCGTCGTTCAGCCTGCAAACACTGGACCTGCTCCGCAAGGGCACGGTGGGAGCGGCCCTGCTCAACATCGCGCTGTCGGTCGCGCTGTGCCTGTGCAGCGTCGCGGCGGGGCATTATCTGGCCGCGCATTTCAACGGCGGCGCGGCGCAGGTGGCGCAGCTTGCGATTGAAGAAGAAACCGGATAGCACAAGCCGGACCAGACCGGAGGGCGCGATAAATCGTGCCCCTACTCCTAATTACACTTGTTCCCCCAGTATTGGGGGCTAGGGGGTCCTCCCGTTCGGGGAACCTCCCGCCCCCTGACTCCGCGTAAAGAACCTTATGAAACATTCCCCCTTTCTGCCGCTTTTGCTTCTTGGACTGGGTGCGCTGCCGCCCCCGGCGCACGCGGAGCGCAAAGTCATTGCCCCGGTCGGGCCGCCGCCGGTGCTGCTGAAGCCCGAAGCGGGCGGGACCTATGTGGATGCGGCGGGCAAGGGCCACCCGTGGGCGGTGGGGCAGGGGCACGCGCTGACGTGGGACGGGCTGCCGTACCTGCCGGTCGGGGCGGCGGTGACGCCCGCGTCGTGGGCCGCCGGGGCTGGGGACGCAGGCTGGGCGGCGGATAAAACCACGCTGGACACGCTGGCAAAAGGGGGCGTCCGGGACGTGATTCTGACCGCCGGAGCGCGGGGGCTGACGCACGTTCCCCCGGCGGCGGTGCAGCGGGTGCTGGATTACCTGGACAGCAAAGGTATCAGCTACGGCCTTCAAATCGCGGACTTCCCGCAGGACCCGCTGACTGGCTATGTCGTTAAGCCTGCCGCGTACCGCAACCCGTCGCCTGCGGTCAACGGGCCGACGCGCTTTAGCCATATCCCCGACCTGCTGGATGCGTTTTACCTGCTGGTGTCTCCCAGCGACGGCAGCATTGAAGCCAGCGGCGCGGCGCAGGTGGCAAACGGGAACACGGCGGTGGTGACGCCCCGCCCCGGCGCAGGCGACGTAGACGACGTCATGCTGCTGTACCCGCGCCGCCTGTACCTGCCGGGGACGCCGGAAAGCCGCCTGCCGGACTTGTGGCAGGGCTATGATGAGTACCGCGACCGGCTGCTGACGTTCTTTGGACGGCTTAAACTTGGCCCCGGCTTTCGGTTTTTTATTGACCCCATCACCGGCAACATCGGGCTGGACGGTGAAGTCGACAATGTCATCCCGACGTCCGACGGCTTCCGGCTGGACTTTGAGGCATGGCTGGGTAAGAAGTACAACCACAACGTCGATGACCTCAACAAAGGCTGGGGCATCAAAGAGCGCGACCTGCCGGACTTTGCCACCGCCGCCCGCTGCCTGCCGCTGTGGTCGGGCAGCAAGGGGGTTCCCGCGATGTGGGACCCGGAGAAAAAAGTGCCCTACATGGTGCTGAACCAGCCCCGGATTGGCGGCCATGTGTGGGAGGATTTTCAGCAGTTCCGGCTGGAATCGGTGCGCGGCTACATGAACTCTCTGGCCGGGGTGCTGAAAAAGAGCGTCGCCAATGTCCCCGTGGTCTACGGCTGGGGCGGGCGCAGCCCGCTGTTTACGAACCCGGACACTCGGGGCGGCTTTGACGGTCTGGCGATCACGGACACCGACGCGGCGGCGTATGCTTTCGCGCAGGCGGAAGACACGCCGCGCACGACCTGGCTGCTGTCCACCAGCCGCACGCCGCTGACGGCAAGCTGGGACACGCTTAAAACGCTTGGCCTGGGCGGGTATTTCGCCCCGGCAGCGACCCCGGCGGGCATCAATCAGCTCGCCCAGTATGCCGCGTCGCTGTCGTTTGAGCCGCCCGGCGGCAAGCGTGTGACCCGTGTGCTGCCGTACCCGGCGGGCGTGGCAAATGTCGGCGTTTCTTTGCAGCGCCTGCCGGGCGGCGTCTGGTGGCTGCCGTCGTATCGGGCCGGGGCGCTGTTTAGCCCCAATGATGCCTTTTCGCTGGGGCCGCTTGTGCGCGGCTACCGGCTGAACGACCCGGACGGCGGACGCACCCGCTTTGTGGTCTGGTCCCCGAATGGCGGGCTGACCAGGGCCAAGTTCCCGTTCCCCAAAGACTCGCCTGCCGTGATCACCACTGCCGCCGGGGTGCCGCTGGACATCAAAAAAAGTGGAGGTGTCTGGACGGTGCCGCTCGGGGCGGAGCCAATTATCATCAGCCGCGTCTCGTCCGTCCCCCTGCCGACCGATGCCGCCGAGGCCGCCGACAAAGAGGCGTCGCGCCTGATTAAAGTCGCCAAAGAACAGGGCCTCAACGTGGACCTGTTTTTGCAGCGCGAGTTCCAGGCCAAAAACTCTATCCCGGATACCGCCAAGAACGCCGACCTGCGCTACAATGCTTTGGCCCGGCTGGTCGGCGACCTCGCCTCAGCTTTGCAGCCGTATCTGTGGGTGGAAGGCGAAGGCGCGTCGTCGTACACGTTTGACTCGCTGGTGTCCGACTCGGAAGCGTCGAGCGGCGGCTACCTCTCGCTGGACACCAGCCGGGAGCCGTCCACGAGCGGCGCTTACGATAGCGGCGGCTACCATGCGGACTGGAAGTTCCGGGTCAACGCCGCCGGAACCTATGCCCTGTGGGCGGCGACTTCGCCCATTCCCAGCTCTTCCCCGTTCACCTACACGCTGGACGGGGGCGGGGCCAACACGGCCCAGAATGCCCCGGAAGGCGGACAATATGCCGGGCGGTTCGTGTGGAGCCAGATTGGCAGTGTGTCGCTGGCACGCGGCCCGCACACGCTGACTTTCAATGTCACCGGCCCCCGCCCCCGCGATGGCCGCTACGTGCTGGCCGTGGACGCCCTCTGCCTGAGCCGCGTCCCGTTCCACCCCAACGGCACGCAGCCGCCCGCGATTGAGTTCAATGCCCCGCCAGTGGTGCTGGACAAAAAAGGCCATGTGGTCAAGCCCAAAGAGGACAAAAAAGACAAGAAAGACGACGGCGACGATTTGAGCCTGCCGGAATAAACCGCTGACACGAAAGCGCCGCCTCTGCCACTCGGCAGGGACGGCGCTTTTTGCTGAGAGGAAATCAGACCTACGCGGAAGTCAGACCTGCGCGGCGGCCTTTTTGCGGCGGGCTAGGAGCGTGCCTGCGCCGAGGGCGAGCAGCAGGGATAGGGAAACCACGGTGGACGCTTCGGGAACCGGGGCGAGGCTGCCGCTGAAGGTGGCATTGTGGATTTCAGTAAACTGAATTTCGCCAATGCTGGTCTCGAAAGGCGAGCGCGGGTACTTGCTGCTGTCTGCCAGCAGGATACTGACCGGGCCGGAGCCTGCGGGCGCATTGCTCTGGACGACGAATACGTCTTTGTTGATCACGCTGTCGCTCAAGCTCAGAATGTTGGAAGAAGGCAAAAACGAGAAATAAGCAGGATTGGTCGATGTGCCGGAGCCGAAGCCTGCGACGCTGACCGAGACCGGGGCGGCGTTCGGAAAGGTGGAAGACAGGCCGCTGCCCACATTGCGGATCAAATCTGTATCGGTGACATACGCGAACGAGAATGGCGCATTGGTGAAACCGTTGCCGTGGACAATGCCGGTGCCGAGGCCGGAAAAGACGAGCGTGGTCGGGGAGGCCGAAGCAGGCGCGGCGGCAAGGGCGGCAAGGCCAAGCAGAGTGCCGAGCGCGGCGGCTTTTGAGGAAGTGAGCATAAGTGCAGTGATCTCCAGAATAATTGGCCTGGGGCCATCAGCCTGTTTCCGTGCAAGAGTCGTGCCAAGCAGGCAGTCGGTCCAAAAAATAGCCGCCCGGCAGTGCCAGGCGGCTATTTGTAGAGTATCAGCCTTCCAGAAGGAGGGCCTCGGGGTCCTCAATCAGCTCTTTGATGCGAACCAGGAACCGCACAGCCTCGCTGCCGTCGACGATGCGGTGGTCATAGGACAGCGCAACATACATCATGGGCTTGATGACGATTTCGCCGCCGCGCACGACCGGGCGCTCTTCGATCTTATGCAGGCCCAGAATAGCGACCTGCGGGGCGTTTAAAATCGGCGTGGACATCAGAGAGCCGAAGATGCCGCCGTTGGTGATGGTGAACGTGCCGCCCTGAAGATCGGGCAGCGTCAGCGAGTTTTCGCGGGCACGCTTTGCCAGATCGCTGATGCTTTTTTCGATGCCCGCGAAGCTCAGACGGTCCGCGTCGCGGACGACGGGAACGACCAGCCCTTCTTCGGCTCCGACGGCGATGCCGATGTCGTAGTAGCTTTTCTTGACAATGTCCGTGCCTTGAATTTCGGCGTTCAGCAGCGGGAAAGCTTTCAGTGCGCCGATGCTGGCTTTGGTGAAGAACGACATGAAGCCGAGGCCAATGCCGTTTTTCTCCTTAAACGAGTCTTTGCGCTTGGCGCGGATTGCCATCACGGCTGACATATCAATCTCGTTGAATGTGGTCAGCATGGCCGCTGTGTGCTGGGCCTCGACAAGCCGCGTGGCGATGGTCTGGCGGCGGCGGGACATCTTGACGCGCTCTTCCGGGCGTCCGCTGGCCGACGGCTGCGGAGCCGGAGCCGCTTTGACCGGGGCGGGCGTCGGCGTCACGGGCCGAGCAGGCGGCGTGCCGTACTCGGCGGCGCTTTCATTGCGCCGCTCCGACGCCTGGGCACTGACTGTCTGCGCGGCGAGGACGTTGGCCGTCTGCGGGGCATCGGCGCTGCGCTCGATATAATTGGCGACGTCATCTTTGGCAATGCGTCCGGCAGGGCCGGTTCCTTTGACGAGGGCCAGATTGACCCCGGCTTCGTCGGCCAGAGCGCGGGCGAGCGGGGAGGCCGCAGGGGCCGCCTCGCCACTATTGCTGGAAGCGGCAGGGGCTGCCGTGACTGCTGGCGCGGCAGGCGCTTCGGCGGCGGGCGCGGCGGCTTCCGTGCCGACGACGGCCAGCACATCGCCGACGGCGACGGTGTCGCCTTCGGCATGGGCGAACGATTGAATGACACCCGCCGTGTCGGCGGGGACTTCGACATTGACTTTGTCAGTTTCCAGCTCGGCAATGGGGTCCCCGGCTTCCACCGTTTCCCCGACTTTTTTCAGCCAGCGCAGGATGGTGGCTTCGGTGACGGACTCTCCCATCTGCGGGACGCGAACTTCGTTAGGCATGGACGGCGGCACTCCTTCTGGACGGGTTGGACGGGGGGGTAGAACCAGGCTTTGTGCCGTTGGTTCCATTGGTATTAGCGGCGCTGGGCTTTGGCTCACTGCTGATTTCGCCGAAGGCGGCGGCCAGCAGGCGGTTCTGCTCGACGCCGTGGCGGCGCGAGGAGCCTTCCGAGGGGCTGGCGGCTTTGGGGCGGCCCACATAGGTCAGGGACAGGGGCGCGGGCAGGACTTCCCGGACGCGGGACGACACAAACACCCAGGCACCGTTGTTGCGCGGCTCTTCCTGAAGCCAGACCACTTCGCGCAGGTTCGGGTAGCCGTCCACCACGGCTTTCAGCGCGGCATAAGGGAACGGATACAGCTCCTCAATGCGAACGGCGGCCACAGTGTCTGCCCCGGCGTACTCTTCGCGGCTGACTAGGTCCACATAGACTTTGCCGCTGCACAGAACCAGGCGCGTGACGCCCGCCGCCCGCTCTTTGGGGCGCGGGTCGTCGAGAACCGGGTGGAACTTGCCTTCGGCCAGTTCGGCCACGGTGGAGGCGACGGGCGGCTTGTCCACTTTCAGCAGGCCTTTTGGGGTCATCAGCACCAGCGGGCGGGGGGCAGTCAGGAGCAGGGCGGCCTGACGGCGCAGAATATGGAAATACTGCGCCGCCGTGGTGCAGTAGGCAATCCGCATATTCTCATTGGCGGCAAGCTGCAAGTACCGCTCCAGACGGGCGCTGGAATGCTCTGGCCCCTGGCCTTCGTAGCCATGCGGCAGCAGCAGCACCAGAGACGGCGTCTGCTGCCATTTGGCGTTGCCCGACGCGATAAACTGATCGGTAATGACCTGGGCGCCGTTGGCAAAGTCGCCAAACTGGGCTTCCCACAGCACGAGGCACCCGGCGGCGTGCATGGAATAGCCGTACTCAAAGCCCAGCACGGCGTTCTCGGACAGCGGGCTGTTGACGGCGGCAAACGAGGCTTTGGCTTCTGGCAGGGCCTGCAAAGAGCAGTACGTTTCGCCCGTCTCCGGGTCATGCAGGACGGAATGCCGCTGGCTGAACGTGCCCGTCTGCGAGTCCTGACCGGACAGGCGGATCGGCGTGCCGTCGGCCAGAATGGAGGCAAACGCCAGCGCCTCGGCGTGTGCCCAGCGGATACCCGTGCCCGCTTCCATTGCGGCGCGGCGCGGCTGAAAGGTCAGCCGCTCCAGCTTGGCATTGGCCGTGAAGCCTTCGGGGCGGGTCAGCAGCGCATCGTTGAGTGCTTTGAGCAGACCGGCAGAGACGTTCGTTTTGACATTTTTTGCGAGTTCCGCAATGCTGTCCGGGGCAGCCTGTCCTTTGCCGAGGCCCTTGCCGGTGGGGGTGGTGCGGGCGTCCTGCAATTTCTGCATGACGGCGGCGACCATCGTTTTGGCTTCTTCGGCGGTCACGACGCCTTCGGCTTCCAGTTTTTTGGCGTAAATCTCTCGCGGCGTCGGGTGGGCACGGATGATGTCATACATCCGGGGCTGCGTGTAGGCGGGTTCTTCGCCTTCGTTGTGGCCCCAGCGGCGGTAGCCGACCAGGTCAATTAAAAAGTCCTTGCCAAACTGCTCCCGGTAGGCAAACGCCATGCGGGCGGCGGCGACGCACGCCTCGGCATCGTCGGCATTGACATGCACAATCGGCACTTCGAAGCCTTTGGCGAGGTCGCTGGAATACAGCGTGGAGCGCGAGTCACGCGGCATCGTGGTGAAGCCGATTTGATTGTTGGTGATGATATGCACCGTGCCGCCCACCGAGTAGCCGGGCAGGCTGGACAGGTTCAGCGTTTCCGGCACAATGCCCTGGCCGGGAAAAGCGGCGTCGCCGTGGATCAGCACCGCCAGCGAGGCGCGGGGATTTTGCGCGGGCGGGCCGGGGCGGGTCCGGTCCTCCTGCGCGGCGCGGGCGCGGCCTTCGACGACGGGGTCCACAAACTCCAGATGGCTCGGATTGGGCGTCAGCGTGATCGGCATTTCTTCGACGCCGTTGTCACTGAAGTCCAGCCGCGCCCCGCCGTGGTAAATCACGTCGCCGGAGTAGCCCTGCTGCGAGCCGCCTGCGACGGAGGCGCTGTCGTCCTGCTTGGACGATTTGAACTCCTGCAAGATGTCTGTATAAGGCTTGCCCAGAATATGCGCCAAGACGTTCAGGCGGCCCCGGTGCGCCATGCCCATGACGACTTCGTGCGTGTGGCTAAGGGCCGCTTCATGGACAATCTGGTCCAGCATCGGCACGAGAATGTCAACGCCTTCAATGGAAAACCGCTTGGCCCCGACAAACGTGGTGTGAAGAAACTTTTCCAGCGATTCCACTTCGGTCAGTCGGTTCAGCACCTTGCGCTTGGCGTCGCCGTCCATCCCGCCAAAGAAGCGTCCGCTTTCGGCGGCTTCGCGCATCCACTCGCGCTCTTCAGGCGTTTGCAGGTGGTTCTGCTCGTAGCCGATAGACCCGGAATACGCACGGCGCAGACGGGCCAGGGCTTCGAGTGCATTGGGGGCATCTTCAGCCAGCGGCCCGCCAATGACGGCGGCGGGCAGGGCGGCCAGGTCTTCAGGGGTAATGCCATGAAACTCCAGCTCCAGGCCGGGGTCGCCCGGCGGCTCACTGCCGAGCGGGTCCACATGGGCGGTCAAATGCCCCATTTCGCGCACCAGGCGGGTGACGCGGGCTGCCCCAACAATTTTCATTACGTCCATTGCGGGAACAGCCGTGGAAGCCGGGGCAGGCGCGGCAGTCAGGGAAGGGGGTTCGGCGGGCGGGGTCCAGTTCGCAAACGCGGCCTGTGTGGCGGCGTCCACGGCGTCCGGGTTCTGCTGGTACCGCTCGTACAAATCAAGCACATACCCGGCATTGGGTCCGTAATAGTCATTGAGTCCAGGAGTAAAATCGCTCATCAGTTATCAACCTTGTCGTATCAACCTTGTCGTGCGGCGATGGATAATTTGACTTATTGTACCCCGAACCGCACAAAAGTGATAGCCGCCGGTGAGGGAGAAGGACGAAACTGCCGATACTGCTGTAACGGCTTTTGTTTCTTTTATCTTTTTTGTCTTTGGTAATCCCTTATGTTATTCCGCAAACGTCCCTTTTCCAGGAGTGTAGAAAGAAACCTGCGCGTTCTTCTTGTCTCGGCGGTGGGACTGCTGGGGATAGTTCCGGTGGCGCTTGGCATTGCCTCCGTGATTATTCAAATTCAGCATCAGGCCGACGGGCGGCGTCAGGCGCAGATTGGTCTGCTGCGGCTGGACAAAGAAGTCTCGCTGCTGCGCGACATCGAATACCGCAGCTCTGCCGACCCCTCAATTATTCACACGGACAGCAGCCGTCTGGCTTCCATCAATGCGGCTATTCAGGAGTGCCTGGCCGCCCTGCCGGACGCCCCGGACGGCGAAGTGATTGCCCCGGTGCGTCTGTCGCTGAGAAATTACGAGGCGGCGGTGCGCGATGAGTTTGCGCTGTATGAAAGTGGGCAAGCCAAAGCAGCGCGGCAGGTGCATGACCGGCGGGTGTCGCCCGGCGCGGATGCGCTGGCGGATGCGATGCGGGCCGCTGACGAGCATAACGACAAAGAAGCGGTGCGGGCCAACCAGATCGCCGACGGCGGCACGGCAGGCGTTCTGCTGTTTGCCGCCCTGCTGATGTTTGTGGTTGTACGCCGCTCCGAGGCCGCCCGGCGGCGGGAATCGGCACTGGCGATGGAGCAGCAGAGTTTGAAGCGCAGCGAAGAGCGGTTCGGGGCGCTGGTTCGCAATGCGTCGGATGTGATCGTCATTGCGACGTCCGACGGTATTATCCGCTATGTCAGCCCTACGGCGCAGCGGCTGTGGGGCCAGTCTCCTGCCGCGCTGGAAGGCACGGCACTGGCGCTCCTGGCGCACCCGGAAGATGCGGAGCGGCTGGACGCGCAGAAGGTGCAGTCTTTGAATGCGCCGACGGAAAGCCTGTCCGCCGAGCTGCGCCTGCGCCATGCCGACGAAACGTGGCACACATTTGAGACGGTCTGGACCTTTCTGCCGACCGAGCCGGGCGTGGAAGGCATGCTGCTGACCTGCCGGGATGTGAGCGAGCGCAAGGCGTTTGAAGCGCAGCTTTCGCATCAGGCGTTCCACGATTCGCTGACGCGCCTGCCAAACCGGGCGCTGTTTCAGGAGCGTCTGGGCCATGCGCTGGCCCGGTCGCGGCGGGTCGGGTCGGTGGTGGCGGTGCTGTTTCTGGATTTGGACAACTTCAAGATTGTCAATGACAGCCTGGGCCATGAAGCGGGAGACAGCCTGCTGCTGACGGTGGCCGAGCGGCTGTCGGCGTGCGTGCGCCCCGGCGACACGGTGGCGCGTCTGGGCGGGGACGAGTTCACGGTGCTGCTGGAAGATTTGGAAAGCGCCGCGCAGGCGCAGGGGCTGGCCGAGCGGATTTCGGCGACGCTGAGCGTGCCGCTGCTGGTGTCGGGGCGGGAAGTGTTCACGACGGCCAGCCTCGGCATTGCCTGTGAAAGCGGGGCATCGCTGGAGGCGGCCCGGACCCCGGATGATCTGGTGCGCGATGCGGACACGGCGATGTACCGGGCCAAAACCGAGGGGAAATCCCGTGCGGTGGTCTTTGACAGCAACATGAACACGCAGGCGGTCAACCGGTTGGAGCTGGAAATGGACCTGCGGCGAGCATTAGAAAAAGAAGAGTTTCGGGTTTTCTACCAGCCTATCGTGACGCTGGAAACGCGCCGGGTCTGCGAGGTGGAGGCGCTGGTGCGCTGGGAAAATCCGGGGCGCGGGTTAGTGCCCCCCGGCGACTTTATTCCGCTGGCCGAGGAAACCGGCCTGATCGTGCCGCTGGGCCTTTGGGTTCTCCGCGAAGCCTGCGTGCAGGTCCGCACCTGGCAGGAAGCGCAGCAGACCGGGCGGCCTCTGCGGCTCAGCGTCAATGTGTCCGGGCGTCAGCTTCAGCAGCCGGATTTGGTCGCGCAGGTCGCCGCTATTCTGGAAGAAACGGGACTGGCTCCGAGCTGTTTGAAGCTGGAAATCACGGAAAGCGTGATGATGCTGGATGCCGACGACACCATTCCGCGCCTGCATGCCCTGCGGGCGCTGGGGGTGTGTCTGGCCGTGGACGACTTCGGGACCGGCTATTCATCAATGGCGTATCTGAGCAGCCTGCCGATTGACACGCTGAAAATCGACCGCTCGTTTGTGATCAAGATGGGCCGCAGCGACGATGACGCGGCGATTGTGCGGGCGATTGTGACGCTCGCCAAGACTTTGAATTTGCAGATTACCTGCGAGGGGATCGAGACCCCGGCGCAGCTTGCCCAGCTTTGCTCTCTGGACTGCGACCAGGGGCAGGGCTATCATTTTTCGCGCCCCGTCCCTGCCGCCGATTTTGCCGCCCTGCTGGTGCGGGGCGTGGAGCGCGAGCCGATCCTGCTGACCGCGCCGTAGAGGCTAGGATAATACGAGGGGTTAAAACCCCTCGCTAGAGGCGAGGACGCCGGGAAGCCAAAGATACGGGTATAACACGCGAGCCTATCGCCGTTATTCCGTGGGCCGCCCGGCGCAAAGCGCCTTTCAGCGAGGGGTTTTAACCCCTCGTCTCTTTTCCTTTACGGCTCCAATCACGCTGTACACCAACCGGCTTTTCGGGCTGCCAACCGTTTCTGAGACAAGCGCGGCCATGTCCGGCGGCAGAGGGGCGTGGCGCGGGTGCTTGAGGACGACCCGGCGGCGGGCGACCCGCTGCGCGTCCCGGACGGCGGCGGCGTTTAGCGGCGCGGGGTTGCCGAAGATGAACAGCGGCGACATCGACGCTTCCGACCCCGGCAGGCGCTCCGGGAAGAACGGGTCGAAGTAGACCACGTCAAACGCGCCGTCCGCGCATTCTGCCAGGAATGCCCCCGAATCCTCCGTGACCACTTCTACACGCCGCAGGGCCGCTTCCAGCCTCTGATTTTGCAGGGAAAAACTCCCCACGCCGCGCCGGGTCACGCACGCCAGCGCGGGCACGCTTTCCACGCCTACCACTCGTCCCCCTTCGCCGACGGCCAATGCCCCCAAAGCGGCCTCTGAGGCAAACCCCAGCGTGCAGTCCAGCAGACTGCCGCCCGGCGTCAGCCCTGTCGCTCGCAGGAAGGGGTCGGTGTCCGGGCCGTGTGCCAGCACCTGCGAGCCGCGTGTCAGAAACAAATTGGGGTGATAAAAATACTCCGTGCCGGTGCTTTGGTCCCGCAGGCGCAGGCGGCCTTCGGCCACAATCAGCAGCCGGTCTGTCTTTGCGTCTGTGAACACTTCGGCCAGGGACTTGTCTGCGCGTGGGGCCAGAGCTACATTCAGCTCTTCGGCGACGGCCTGCGCTTCGGCTGCCAGCGCGGCATTGGGACGAACGGAGGTGGTGACGGCGAGGGTAGGCGTTGTCATAATTCCCGGACAGCGTCTTTGATGTCGGCGACGGCGTTCGCAGACACGACCAATCGGCCTGCGCCGATGCCGAGGGCGTCGGCGAGGAGCGGCGGCCAGTCGCCGCCTTGCAGGAACACGGTCAGCGGGCGGGCGGCGTGCCGGGCCTGACTCGCAGCGGGCAGCATTCGCTCCCACGAAGCGTCCGCGAAGCGGCCTAAAACCACGGTGCCGTCGAAGCCGTCCAGCGTGTCGGGCAGGTCGGTGGTATCAGCCCCGGAAAAGCCAAGCTCCAAACGGACGCGGCCATACAGAACATCGTCAGCGTCCAGGGCTTCTTCCATCCCGTCCAGCCGCTCCCGCAGCTCCGCCGCTTCTTCGGCATCGCGCACAATCAGCGACAGCGGCAGGGAGGCCGCGCCGCGTGCCAGGGCCGCCAGCGACAGATACTCCTGCGGGATGTCCAAAAGCAATGGCTGACCGCCGACGATTCGGGCGAGGTCGCTCAGGGTCTGTGCCTGTTCCCCGGCGGTCTGTGCGAACGCTTCACCGCCCAGAAATTCGTTATCCGCCGTCAAAAGCAGGCCGTCCGCGCCCGCCGCCATCGCGGCCTCGGCTTCGGTGGGGGTGCGAGCGGCGCAGAAAATAGACACGACGCGGCTGTCCGAGGCGGTCCGGGCGGGCAGGTGGTCGCCTTCCAGAAAGAACCGGCGCGACAGGCGGTGGGGGGACTGATAGCGGGCCACGGTTCCGGCATCGGGCGAGATATAGACCCGGCCCCGGTCGCCGTCGATAATCAAAATATCATCTTCGGCCACAAGATTTAAAAGCGTGTCCTCGAGGCCAACCACAGCGGGCAGGGCGGGGGTGGGGGACAGGGCGGCGGGCGACTGCGCGGCCAGACCAACAATCTGTGCGCCGGGCATTGCCCCGAGCCAGAAGCCGGGCGGCAGTGAGTTCCCAACCAGCACAATCTGCTCCGGCTCGGCCTGCTCCATGCCAAAGCCGCGCATTCGCTCGCCGATGCGGCGCAGGCGCTCCGGGGACAAGGCGGGCATTCCGTATTCCTCGCCGAGCCTTGCGGCGGCGGCGATGGCGACCCCCGGCCCGGCGCTGGTTCCATACAGGATTTCCATGCTAGGGGGTCTTCTCCGCGCCCCCGGTGGACGGGGGCGGCGCGGGTTTTGCGGGCGCGGCGGGGGCAGGCGCGGCGAACGGCTTGGGCGCGGCGGCAGGCGTCGGCAGCGTCAAGTCCACGTCGTCGCTGTTGTCGTCCACAGTGTCCGTGCTGCTTTCTTCTTTGACCGGGAAGTGGCCGGTCGTGGGGAAGGGGACGCTGAGGTACTCGGACCCCTCTTTGATGCCGATGACGACGGGCTTGCCCTGTAGGCGTGTGTCGCCACTGATGAGGCTGCCGTCGCTGTATTCGCCGTGGATGGTTCCGACAAGCTGAATGGTTTGAGATTGGCCGTTGTACAGGCCCGCATCGGCGGTCAGGGTCCGTGTCTGCGGGCCATCTTTGGTCTGGATGACCTGCCGCACGGTGAGCGGGCCGGGGACACGCCCGATTTTGCGGCGGTAATCGTAGGTCATGGCCTGACAGGTGAGTGTGGCGGGGTCCTTAAACTGACGCCGGGGGGAGGCTGCTGCCGCGCCGCTGTCTTTGGGGCCGGGCTTGACGACCAGCACGACACCATCCTGGAGGCGTGCCAGGTGGCGGGTGAAGTCCACCGTGCCATGCAGGCCGGTGAGGTCGTCCTGCGGATTAAAGATATGCACCGGCCCCGCCGAAGTCGCCGACAGCAAGTGCTGGTCTTTGTCTAAGAGGGCCACGGCGGAGTCGGTGCGGAGCGTGGAGTCGTCCTGCCCGAACGTCACTCCCTGGCTCATCTGCACCGACCGGGGCGCGGACAGCCACTGCGCCGCGCCGAATTTGTAGGTCACAAACTGCGGGGCCGAAACAGGCTTGGCATCAGCGGCTCGCGGGCCGGTCAGGCCATAGGTCAGCAGCCCGGCCCCGGCCAGCGCAAGTGTGCTTAAAAGAATTGTTCGCGGAAACGCCATAGGTTTAGTGTACCCCGGAAACAGGGCGGCGCGTTCCCGCCTCGTCCCGCCTACTCCGCCGCCCGGCGGCCTGTCACCACAAAGAGCGGGTCGGAGCGGCCCGGACGGGGGCTGATTTCGTGTGCCTGCACGGCTTCCCATCCGCCGCTTTGCTCAAAATACAGCGACACCAACGCGCAGTGCTGCGCGTCGTCCGTGCCCAGCCACAGGGCGGTGGCTTTGGTGGGGAAGCAGCGGTTGGAAAACGAGACGATAAACTCGCCGCCGGGCCGCAGGACGCGCCGCACTTCGGCGAAGACTTCTACGGGATGCAGCAGGTATTGAACGCTGACGGTGCAAAGCGCGGTATCAAACGACGCCTCGGGGTAGGGGAGGGTAGGATTGTCGTTGAGGCTCTGCACGACATGGTCCGTGAGCTGGGTGTTCGCGGCCATCTCGGCGTCGTTCATGCCCAGCCCCGCCACGCGGCGGCACCGGGCGCGAACGTCCGGCGGCAGGTGCGTCAAATACGCCGACATCAAATCCAGCACGTCGGCATTGTCCGAGATGCGGGGCCGGAAAAAGTCGCCGAGCGCGGCAATGGCCGCGTCGTCGATGTGGGCCACCAAACGCGGCGAGTGATAGAAGTGGAAGTCGGAGGACTCGTCCTGCCGCCGGAAATACTGTTCCGGGATGTCTAACGGGGGCATGGTCGTGTTCGTTTCTAAATCGTATTCGTTTCTAAAAAGCTTTATCCATCGCAGCGGTCGGTCTGGAAGCACTCAATCAAGAACGCCGCCAGATGCTGATAGCCGTCGTCGTTCAAATGCGCCCCATCGCCAATAGAAAAATCGCCAAAGTTGCGGGCATGGATGCCCGCGTGCGCGTCGGCATCGGCCAATCGGAGCTGATAGCGTTCGGCAAGCTGATGGATCACGGCGTTGTAGTCGGCCAGCACTTTGCCCTCGGCGTTCGGCGTCTCGCCGTCGGCCCGGTACAGGAGCGTGGCCGGGACGATTTGTGCGTCGGGCAGGTTTTCAATCAGGCCGCGCAGGACGGTGTCATAATCCCAGTAAAACGTGCCCTGCCGGAACTGATTCGGGTCGCCGAGGGGCTTGGACCCAGCAAAGTCGTTGGCCCCGAACAAAATCAGAACCCAGTCGGGATTGGCGTGAAGCACGTCCGGGACACGCCCGATCCCGCTTTCTTCATCCACCAGCATTCCGGCGTCATCGCGCCCCGTCATGGTCGTGCCGCCGATGCCCAGATTGACTTCTTCCCAGCCCAGCGTGCGGCAGATAATCGTGGTGAAGCGTTTCTCGGGCGTCGAGGCCCCAGCGCCTTCCACCGTGGAAGACCCAAAAAATACGGCTTTAGTCATAGGTAAGTTATGCCCGGCCCGGCTCAACTTCAACCGAGGGCCTGAATCATTTCCACCCGGTTGCCGAACGGGTCCCGGAACTCAAAGCGTGTATAGCCGGGAAGGGGGATGCTTTCCAGAATGCGGACGCCTGCCGCTGCGAGCTTGCCGCGCCAGGCGTCTAAATCCGCGACTTCATACGCCAGATGCCCTTTGGTCGCCCCCCGGTCCACGCCGTCTTCGCGCCCCACATGGACGCTGAGGCTGCCCACCTGAAGCCAGAACGCCGCCCGTTCCCGCAGCGGCTCCGGCACGGGCAGCTCGGGCAGCCCCAGAACGCCGCAGTAAAACCGCCGTGCGTCGTCCTCTGCGTCCAGCGGGATCGTGATTTGGGCATGATGCAGGCCGATAATTGTCAACGTGGCGGCTCCCAGTTGTCAGCTCCCGGCGGGCATTTGGAACGTCCCGGCAGGCAGGGGGGCATTGATGCGCTCGCCGCTGAATATCTCGTCTTTGTGCAGGTGCAGCATCGCCGAAGTGGTGGCATAGCGGCGCAGGAGGAACGTCTTTTTATCCACCCAGCAGATCATGTCCTCAAACCCGTTGGACCCGGACACGCGGTAGCAGGGATGTCCGCCGACGGTGTCGGTCGCCACTGCGGGGCTGTAGGTCTCATGCAGCGAGAAGGGATAGCCAAACTTTGTGTGCAGCAGCAGGCAGGGAATCGTTGTGGCCGCGTGCATGGCAATCCCCGTGGCCCCGGCAATCGCCATTTCCTGGCTTTCCACTTTGCTGCGGTTCCCGGCGATGTTTTGAATGGTAGTGGTTCCATCGGATAGGTAGCCGTAGTGCCCGCCCATCATGCTGGTCCCGCTGGCTTGAATCTTGCCGGGCCGCTGAAACAGGATGTTTGCCGTGGTGTGATAGTCGCGGGGGGCACGCGCCCCGCTCGTGGTGTCCACGTTCACCGTCACCTGGTAGGTATGCAGGCCGTCATACGCCGCCTCGCAGTGCTGAATGACCTGCGCCGGAGTGAGGGCTTCGGCGTGAAGGGGGGCAGCGGCCAGCACGCCGCAGGCGGCCAGAGGGAGAAGAAAAGCAGGCACAGAACGCATGAAAATGATCCTTTCGGGAGAGAAACACGAAGCACACGAAAAGCAAACTAAATCTGCCGCAGGCTGTCCAGAAACTCTAAACTCTTCAAGTCTCGGTCCAGATGAGCGCGGAGGGAGCGGCGCAGGGCGAGGCGCACCTGATCCAGACTCTTTGGCCCGGCGGCGGGGAGCGACGGCAGGGCGATAGCCCCTTCAGGCCCCAGCCGTTCCAGCGTTTGCAGCAGGCGCAGCGCCCCTGGGCCGAGGCCGCTGTGGTCGGCATTCGCTTCCGGGTGCGCGTGGCGGGGGCACAGGACGCCGCCGAGCTGCACCGACAGGGCAAACAGCTCGTCGCGGGCGAACTCGCCCGGCACCGGCGTTTGACACACGGCGCAGTGGGTGATCTGCGGGGCGTAGCCGAGATCGCGCAAAAGCTGCACTTCAAACCAGCGGGCGGCGGTTTCCGGGGGAGACAGCGCCTGTGTTTGACGCAGGCCCGCCAAAAGCATCTGGTAGAGCAGCGGGTTCGGCGCGTGGTCTTCGACCGAGTGGTCCAGCAGATCGGCCAGATACAGCCCGTGCGCCAGCCGGGGCAGGTCCAGGCGCAGGGCTGAAAATGACTCCGAGACTTCGGCCTGAGTCACGATTTCCAGCGTCTTGCCGGAGGCCAGCCCGAAGCGCGTGCAGGTCAAAACTTCCGTGGCCCCGGACAGGCGCGAAATGGCTTTGCGGGCGCCTTTGGCGATGGCCGAGAACCGGCCAATCTTCGGGGAATACAGGGTCAGAATGTTGTCGGTTTCGCCGTATTGCAGGCGGCGCAGGACGACGGCTTCCGTGGTGTAGGCAGGCATGATAGAAAGTATACCCGGACGCCGACAGTGAGCCGACATTGACACGGACGCGGGCGACGTTTATAATAGGTAAACCCACTATGAACATTTTCAACCGCTTTTTTCGCGTGCTGCCTGCCGCCGCGCTGCTTCTTGCGCTTGCGCCATCGGCGTCTGCTGCCGGGTGGCCCGGCTTCAATGATTCGATGTTTCCCCCGGCCCCGTCGGCCCGCTCGGTAATTAACATCGACGGCAAAGGGTTTATCATCCACGGCAAGCGCACCTATATTGTCGCTGGAGAAGTCCAATACCCGCGCATCCCCCGCGCCCTCTGGCGGGACCGGCTGCTGCGGATCAAGCGGGCAGGCTATAATACCATACAAACGTATGTGTACTGGAATTACCATGAGCCGCGTGAAGGGCAGTTTGATTTTTCCGGGGAAAAAGACCTGAATGCGTTCCTGAAGACCGTGCAGTCGCTCGGAATGTATGCCATCGTGCGCCCCGGCCCTTACGTCAACGCTGAATGGGACACGGGCGGCCTGCCCGTGTGGCTGCGCTTCAAGCCCGGCCTTCTGCCGCTGACCGACAACCCGCAGTTTTATGCCGCCGTCACGCCGTACTGGAACAAAGTGTTCCCGATTATCGTGAAAAACCAGATCACGCAGGGCGGGCCGGTGATCATGGTGCAGCTTGACAACGAGCACACGCACGACGGGCTGGGACGCGGCATCGGCAGCGGCACGGACCTCCCGGATGCGTTTTACCGGCACTATCGTCAAGTCGCTGTCAAAGCGGGCGTGGTCGTGCCTTACTTTTTCAGCGGCCTGAACCACAGCGACGACCCGGCGGGCGACGGCCCCCTGGACACGGCAAGCCGGACGACCCCGTGGTACAGCACCGAGTTCTGGACCGGCTGGTACGGCTGGTACGGCGTTTCCCCGGAAAAGCAGCGCAAGGTGGTTCGGGCGACGTGGAAGATACTTGCCTACGGCGGCGCGGGCTACACGCACTACACGATGGCAGGCGGCTCGGACTTTGAGACGTGGAACAACAACGAGCAGGCCGCCTCCTATGACTTCGGCTCACCCATCGGGCAGGCGGGGGACTTCCGCTCCGACTACTACCCCCTGAAACGGGCGGCGCTGTTTGCGGCGGCGTTCCCCAAAGTGCTGGCGGACTCGGTGGCTTCTGAAGGCGGCAGCGCGGTGACGCCCACCAACGCGAACGTCCGCCTCACCCGCCGCACGGGCAAAGCGGGCAGCATTATGTTTTTAGACAACCCCGGCTACCGCCCCCGCACAGTGCAGCTCAAAGCCGCCGACGGCACGCTGACCCCCGCCGCCGGGCCAATCCGCATGGAGCCGGGCGAGATTGTCCCGGTCGTCACAAGCTACCCGCTCCTGCCGACGGTGACGCTGACTCTGGGCGCGGCGCGTATTCTGGGCACGGCGACGCAGGGCCGCACCACCACGCTGGTTATCTACGGCGCACCGGGCGAGCCGGGCGAGCTGCATTTCCGCGTCCCGGCGTCGGGCGTCACGCTGGCCCCGAGTGCCGGAGCGATGACTGCGGCGAAGGGCACGGTCACGCTGAAAACCACGTTTCCGGCGTCTGCGCCCCGCGTGTTCTCGTTTCAGGTCGGGGCGCAGACGGTGCGCGTCCTTGCCGAGCCGTCGGCGCTGGCCGACCGAACCTGGTTTGTGCCGGTGGGGGGGCAGACGCAAATCGTCTGCGGCCCGGAGTATGTCGGCGAGGCCGCGCTGACCGGGGGGCGCCTCGCTTTGCAGACCGAGCAAAACGGCCTGGTCGGCCCGCCCGCTGGCGCGAGTGTTGTGTTCACGGCGAACACACAAACCGCGCTGATTAAAACGCCCACGCCGGGGAAAGCTGCGGCCTCGGCGACGCCGCCCGCGCTCGGCGCGTGGCAGGCCGATTTGGCTGTGCCGCAGGCGCAGCCGGGCTTCAATGACACGAAATGGCTGGCGGTCCCCGCGCCGCGCCCGATGGGGGCTGACGGCGACAGCAGCGCCTTTGCGTGGTATCGAACGACGCTGACCGCGCCCACGACCGGGACCTACCAACTGGACATCAGCGATTATTCAGACTGGGTGACGGCGTTTGTGGACGGCAAGCGGGTCGGCAGCGGCGACGTTCACCGCACCACCAGCGACGACCTGGTTCCCCGCCCGCAGAGCGCCCGCCTGACCGTGCCGCTGACGGCTGGCCCGCACACGCTGGCCCTGTTCGCCGCCCATTATGGCCGCAACAAGCTGGTGACCTACTACGGCCCGCTGGACACGATTGACTCCAAAGGTGTCACCGGCCCGGTCACACTGGCCCTGGTGTCGGGGCAGGCGCAGGACCTGCCGACCTTCCGCTGGAAGGCCGACGACGGCGGGGTGTTCGATGCCGACACGCAGGCCGCGCCGGGGCTGGACACCGCCGGGGCCGACTGGCAGGACGCCCATCCCTACGACGATGTGTTCCATGACCGGATTGGCTCGGCGTGGTTTCGCGCCGTCCTGCCGGATGTCCCCGGCCCGCACCGCCGCCTGACGTTTGCGAGTGTGGACGACCTCGGCACGGTGTATCTCAACGGCACGCAAATTGCCTCCGGCATCGGCATCAACGCCAATGTCACGGTCGATCTGGACGCCGCCTGGCGCACCAATGGGCCAAACGTGCTGGCCGTGCTGGTGCAGAACACCGCGCAGGGCGGCGGACTGGGCAAGGTGACGCTGACCGGCGGCCTGACTGACGGTGCTGCCCTGACCGGCTGGCGGATGCGCGGCGGCGAGCCTGTCCCGGAGGCCGCCGCCTGGAAGCCGCTGGCCGCCGGAGCCGCGCCGGGTGTGCCCGCCTGGTATCAGGCCGAGTTCACCGCGAACCCGCCCGGCCCGAACGGCCCGCACCCGGCTTTGCGCGTGCAGACCTCCACCCTGACGCGGGGGCAGGTCTGGCTGAATGGGCACAACCTGGGCCGCTACCCGGAAGTCTCGCGGGACAACTCCGGCGGCGGGCCGCTTGTGGACGGCGTGTACCTGCCCGAATGCTGGCTCAAGCCGGGCCGCAACAGGCTGATGATCTTCGACGAAGAAGGGGCCGCACCTGCCGGAGTGAAGGTTATCATCGAGCAGGCCGCCAGCCGCCGCGACGTGTTTCTGACCAGTGCAGGGCAATGACAGCGTGTTATTCTGCGCCGTGGGGAATGCGCTCCAATCGCCGCAGGGCCAGCAGGACGGTGGCGACCTGTCTAAAAGAGCAGGAAGCGGGAGAAACTCATGCGTCACGTTTTCGGTGGCCTCCGGGGCGGGGGCAAAGGCCGCTGAGGCGTTCCCAGACCTCGGCGGCGTGTGCCCAGTCCGGGTATTCCAGCACGTAATAGGGCGCAAGGGTCGCGCCAGTTTCCGTGACGCAGTCATCCGCCCGCACCGTCAGCCACTGATCCCGCAGCAGGTACCGGGAGGCTGTGACTTTCCAGCGCTTCAAAACCATGGGGCGGACTCCTGAATAGAAATCTTCGCGCCGGGTCAGCGGCCTGATTTGTGATATTTTCTCTCATCTGCGGGCAGTTCTGAGTACGTTTTCAACCAGCAGGCACAGCAGCCCCGCAAATAGCAGCGGCCCGCGCCAGTGGCCGAGGGCGGGAAGGTGAGGCAGAATGAGCGCGGCCAAAAGCACCCAGACGATGATACTCGCTGCGTAGCGCCCGTCCTCGACAAACAGGCCGTATACCTCTTTCAGAGCGGTCCAAATCACGTTCATCGCTGCTCCTTGATTGCCACAGCACGCTGCACAACTTTACCCGTGAACACCGAAATCACCAAAAAACCTGCGACCAGGCCCAGCAGCGACAGGTCTTCGCCGGGCCAGCCGAGGCGCAGGCCCTCGCCGGTCCAGAACACCCCAAAGGCCGACAGAAGAACCCCAACGGCATACTTCAGCGTGTTTTCTGGAACCTGCGTCAGCGGGCGGCGCAGCGCAAAGCCCATAAGAATAACCAGCACGCCCGCAGCAGCCGCCCCAAAGATCGCCGGAAGCAAAGTATGCCCCGCTGCCCCCGTGGCAATAACAATAAAGACCACCTCTAACCCTTCCAGGGAGACGGCTTTGAACGTGGTGGCGACAGCGATTTTGTCCAGGCGTGCGGGCTGGGGCGTCCCGTCTGCACGCAGGGCGCTCGTCTGTTTGGCGTAGATCGCTTCCTCGTCATGCAGGCCAATCACTCCTGCGGAACGCAGAATCGCCTTTCGGAGCCAGCGCATTCCAAATAGCAGCAGGAGCAGGCCAACAACCAGTTGAAGTGTCGTGATCGGGACCTGCTGAAGGGCAGGGCCGAAGGCCGCCACCAGCACTGCCAGCAGCAGAACGCCCAGCACCGTCCCAATTAAAGCAGGCCGCCATCCGCGCACCGTGCCGACCGCCAGGATAATGGTGAGCGCTTCGACGAACTCAACCAGGGAAGCCAGAAACGAGGCGGTGACTGCGGTGCCTGTGTGTGTCCAGTCAATCATATTTTTTTGCTTTCAGCCCTGCCGGGGTTTGCAGACGAACTTGAATGCAGGTTCCCTCGCCGGGTGTGCTGCGGGCGGAAAGTGTGCCGCCGTGCCGATGAACGATCTGGGCGCAGATTGCCAGTCCGAGGCCGCTGCCCCCGGTGCGCCGGGACAGGTCGGCCTGCCAGAACCGCTGAAAGATATGCGGCAGGTCGCCGGGGGCAATTCCAATCCCCGTGTCTTCCACGCTGAGCAGGCAATGCTCTTCGGACGGGACAGCAGTGACGCAAACGGTGACGCTGCCGCCGGGCGGGGTGTATTTGAAGGCATTGTCCAGCAGATTACTGAGGAGCTGCTGAAACTGAGTTTCATTTCCCGGCACACGCACCGGAGCGGCCTCGGCGGGCGCGTGCAGGCTGATTTGCTTGTCTTCGGCCTGCCGCCGGTAAGTTGCCAGCACGGTGCGGGCCAGCCGGTCCATGTCCACGACGGCAGGGACGGGACCGGGCCGGAGGCGGTCGGCATCGTGGCGGGCCAGAAAGCTGAGGCCCTCGACAATGCGGCTCATCCGGTCAATCTCCTGCACGCCGCTGGCAAGGGTTGCCTGGTAGACTTCCGGGGAGCGCGGACGGGTCAACGCCAGCTCCATTTCGCCGCGCAGGATCGTCAGCGGCGTCCGCAGCTCGTGGGAGGCATCGGCGGCGAACTGCTGCTGGGCCGAGGCAAACCGGCGCTGGGCTTCAAACGCATGGTGCAGGCGCGTGGTCATCCCGTTGAGCGTCTGCACAAGCTCCCCAATCTCACTGTCCGTTTCTTCGGGGACAGGAAGCAGGCGCTCCGGCAGGGCATCGACATCCAGATTTTCGGCTTCAGTGACAATGCGCCGGATCGGGCGCAGGGTTCGGCCTACCAGCACCCAGCCGCCTGCCGCCGCCGTCAGCAGCAGGGCGGGCAGGGCCAAAGCCAGCAGCAGGGTCAGGCGCTCAATGGCGTCGGCATTCTGGTCCCAGGGCACCGCGACCTGTACCACGACTGCCCGCCCTCCCACCTGCCCCGTTTCGGTCAGCACGCGCATCGTCTCCTCTTCGCTCGGCCCGGCAAAATCAAACCGGCGGGCAAGCGTTGGGGCCAGCCGGGCGAGAGAAGCATTCAGCGCCGGCTCCCCGGTCAGCGAAGGCGACAGGGCCAGCGGCCTGCCGCCGTGGGCGTCCAGCAGGCGGACGAACACGGCATTGGGGCGGGGCGGGGCGGCAGGAACGCGGGCATAGGACGCCACCGCGCCCCGCACGTCTCCCAGATCAGGTGCGTCCCCGGCATCCCCGGCACTCAAAACGTGCCGCGTCTCGCTTGCTAGAAACGCATCGGTTTCCACACGCAGAATGTGCCGCGCCCCGACGACCAGCAGCACGGCCAGCAGCAGCAGCAGCAGCGCCAGCGCCGCCGTAAACCACGCGGTCAGCCGAAAGCGCAGCGAGCGGGTCCACACCCGGCAGGAAGAGTTGATCCAAAGTTTATGCGCCAATGTCTTCAAGACGGTATCCGACCCCTCGGACCGTGTGTATCAATTTACGGTCTGTGCCCCGATCTATTTTGTTACGCAGATAGTTGATGTAAACGTCTACGACATTGGTTCCGCTGTCAAAATCGAAGTCCCAGACGTGTTCGGTAATCATCGTGCGCGACACTGTGCGCCCGGCCTGACGCATCAGATAATCCAGCAGCGCATATTCTTTGGCGGACAGATGCACCGGGCGCGGCCCCCGGCGCACCTGATGCGTCGCCGGCTCCAGGGTCAGGTCGCCGACCCGCAGGACCGGCAGCGCCCCCGGCGCCCCGCGCCGCAGCAGGGCGCGGACGCGGGCCAGCAGCTCGCCCAGCGCAAACGGCTTGACCAGATAATCATCCGCTCCGCCGTCCAGCCCCGCAATGCGGTCGTCCACCCCGTCACGGGCCGTCAGCATGATGATCGGCACCGTCAGCCCTGCCTCCCGGACAGCCTGGCACACGGAAAGCCCATCGCGTTTCGGCAGCAGCCAGTCCAGCACCAGCAGGTCGTACTCGGTCCCCCGCGCATAGGCCAGCCCCGCGTCGCCATCCGCCGCCGTGTCCACCGCGTGGCCTTCTTCTTCCAGCGCCTGCTGGATAAACGAGGCCACTTTGGCTTCATCTTCCACGACGAGTATACGCATAGAACTTGCCTCTCGTGCCTGGCTTCGCTGCCCCGATTGCCAGAATGCCGCCAGAATGCCGGGGCTTTTCCTTGAAAGACGGACAGGATAAGAGGGCAGGGGCAAGCCCTGCCCCTACTTATTCACTGACGTTACGCAGACTTATCCCCAGATTGAAATCTGGGGCTGCCTGTTGTGATTGTCCAGCTGCGTGGACATAGGAGCCTTCCCCGGAAGGCTTTCTTATGTCTGCGAAGGCAGACAATCGCCCTTTCCAGCCCCGGATTTCAATCCGGGGATAAGTCCGCGTAACGTCAGTGATTCACCCGAAAGGTCACAGCCCCTGGCTGAACTGCAATCCGTAAGCGCCCGCCGAGGGGTCGATAAAGGGGTGCAGGACTAAGCCCCGGCGCTGGGCCAGCTCGATACGGGCCGTGGCGTAGCCAATCGCCGCGCCCGCCAGAACGTCCTGCGTGTAGTGCCGGTTTAGCGAGACGCGGGACACCGAAATCAGCGTGGCCCCCAGATACCAGAGCGGGGCCTCTTTGGGGTGCCACTGGCTTTCCATCGCCGCTGCCGCAAAGGCCGCCGTGGCGTGGCCGCTTGGGAAGCTGTCGCGGGAGTTCGAGTCCGGGCGCTTTTCCCGGAACACCGTTTTCAGCCCCTCGGTCAGCAGCAGGCTGGTTCCCACGGCATCCGCCGCCCGGAGGGCATGGTTTTTGCCGTTTGCCCCGTCACGCAGCAGCGGCAGGCCGATGCCCGCCGCCAGATACAAAATGCTGCCGCTGCCTGAATAAAAGTGCGCCCCCGGCAGGTCGAACTTGTCGGGGCTGGCCGAGGCAGGCAAAGTCAGAGACGAAAGCAGGAGGCAGCCAGCCCAATATGTTTTTGTTTTCATCAACTCTATTGACCATACTCCAAAAGCACGAAGGAGCCGGGAACGTAGCGGCGGCGGCGCGGGTTTTCGCCGGGAGCCTGCGGCAGAGGCGTCGCGGTGACAGTCAGTACCCGGTGCGTCTTCTCGTCCAGCGCCATCGTTCTGGCCCCCTTCTGCGTGGGAAGCGTCTGCACCACGGCATAGCTGTTTGGACTTTGTTCTTTCAGAATCGTCATCGTGCCGTCTTCGCCGTTGGGCGAAAAGACCAGATGCGTGGCCGGATCAAACTTGCAGGCATCCGGGCCGTTTCCAATGGTCGGGGTGCTGACCACCTTGCCGGTGTCGGCGTCCATAACGACCAATTTTTGGTTGTCGCAGACCGAAAACAGGCGGCGGGTTTTCAGGTCCATCGTCAGGCCCGACGGCGACTCGCCGGGAGCGGTCGGCCAGACGTGCTCCACTTTCAGCGTCCGTGTGTTGATGTCTGCAATCTGGCTTTTGTCTTCGAGATTGTTGTACACATGGCCTTTGCCATCCGTGACGGCATACTCCGGGCGGCCCGGCAGGGAAATCGTGCCGACCACCATTCCTGTAGTGGCATCAATCGCGGTGGAGGACTGCCCCTGACCGTTGAACGTGAACACGCGGCGGGAGGCCGGGTCAAACTCAATGGCATCCGGCCCTGCGCCGACCGGGATTTGTTTCAGCGGCTTCAGCGTTTTGAGATCAAACATAGTGACGGTGCTGCTGCGTCCATTGCTGGTAAACCCATGCCCGGAGCTGGGGTCAACAGCCACGCCATGCACGCCGGACGTGTCGGCGATGTCGCCAATCACCGCCCCGGTGTCGAGGTCAACGACGGAAACGTGCGTGCTGTGCGTGATATAGACACGCCGGGCCGCGCTGTCCACGGTTATGTAGTCCCAGCCGCCGACGCCGGGCAGGGGCACGGTTTTGACCAGATGGTAGGGGGTATAGGGTGCCGGGGCGGCAGCCGCCGGGGGTGTCAAGCCCGCCCCCAGCGCAAGGCCGACGCCCAGCAGGGCACAGGCGGCAGGACGAAAAATAGATGTCATGGGGGCAATTCTCCTGAAGTTCTTCTGGATATTCTTCTGCCAGTATAGCGCGGCAGAGGCCGGAATAGTTCGCCGCACAGCCTGCATTAGAACATCCTAATAATGCTCTAATCCCGCTTTAATGTTCAGCGTTCATCATAGGAGTGTGATAGCCCCTTTTCAGCAAAACTTACGTTTCGGCGTTTGCCTGTTGGGCAGTCTCCTGACTGCGCCGTCTGTATGGGCGCAGGCGGCGGCTCCGCTGACGCTGGAACAGGCCGTGTCTCAGGCCCTGGCGGCAAACCCGGCCACGCGGATCGCCGACACGCAGATTGCACAGGCGCAGGCGCGGCTCGGGCAGGCACAGTCGCAGCGGCGGTTTCGGATTACCTTAGACAGCACCGCCTCCGGCTCCAATGCGTCGGTCATTCAGCCGCCGCCCTCCCACGAAAGCTTCGGCACGCTGCAAAATACGCTCACGGTTCCCCTTCCGCTCGGCGCTCGGCCCGGTTTGGCCGTCAAACAGGCGCAGGCGCAGATTGGCGCGGCGAATGCCCAGCGCGACGCGGCTCGGCTGGCACTGAGCGCCCAGACGATTGGGGCGTTTTATGAGGTCCTGCGCCGACAGGCTCTGCTGTTGGTCGCGCAGGAAACGCTGGCCCAGTCCACACGGGCGCGGGAAGATGCCCGCAAACGCTTCGCCGCCGGGGATGTTCCTGAGTTGGACGTGCTGCAAGCGCAGGTCCCTGAAGCGTCGGCGCAGGCCGCGCTGGACGGAGCCGGAAACGATCTGGAAGTCGCCCGGCAGGCCCTCAACAGCCTTCTGGGCAGCCCGCTGGATGCTTCCCTGACGCTGGCGGACGTCACGGCCAATACCCCGCCGCCGCTCGGCGTTTTACTTTCCCCGACGCTGGCAGCGGCGCAGGCACAGGCGCTGGCAAACAGCCCCGACCTGCGGGCCGGGGAAGCCACCGTGCGGGCGGCGGAGGCCGCGCTTCAGGCGGCAAAATTGTACCGCGAGCCGACTCTGTCTTTGCAGGCGATAGATATTCGCAGCAATGATCAGACTTCGTTTTCGCGGCTGGACACCGTGCAGGCCGCCGTCAGCCTGCCGCTGTCCGATGGCGGGCTGGGCCGGGAACAGGTGCGCGAAGCCGAAGCCGCGCTGGCCGAGGCGCAAGCCAGGAACGCCGAAACCCGGCGCGTGGTGCTGGCCGGAGTGAGCGCGGCGTACCTGACCGCGCAAAGCCAGCGGCGGCAGGCCGCCGCCGCCAAAATTGCGCTGGACATCGCGCAGATTACCTACGACAAAACCGTGCTGGGCTACCGTTCCGGCCTGTTCCCGCAGCTTCAGGTTTTAAACGCACAGGCGGCATTGACACAGGCCCGGATTGCCTACACGCAGGCCGTCTACGGGGCAGGGGCGGCGGCAGCCTCTTTGTCGGCCACGCTGGCCGGGGCCGTCGCCCCCGTGTCCATCGCGCCTCCGCCGCTCGCAGCACCGCCGCCCCCGACCTCCGCAAGTCCCGCCGGGGCCAGTGCGCCCACGGCAAGCCCGGCAGGCAGCCCAACCACGCCATGAACCAATTCAAGCCTATCTACCCATGCCTGCTGTTGCTAGTGGCCGTCGCCGGATGCGGGCACAAAACTGAAACGCCTGCCCCCGCGCCGCTGCCGACCGTCACCGTAGCCGCCGTCACACGCGGCACGCTCACGCAGAAGCTGCCCGTGAGCGGAACCCTGCAAGTCCTGCCGGGCCGCGAGGCGATGCTGAGTGCCCCGGCTCCCGGCCTCCTGCACGCGCTTCTGGTGCAGTACGGCCAGTTTGTCCAGTCGGGGCAGGTCGTCGCGCAGATTGACACGCGCACTTTGCGCGGGCAGGTGCAGCAGGCGCAGGCAACCCTGGGGCAGAACACAGTGCAGGTGCAGCAGGCGGAAGCCGCCGCCGTGCAGCAGGCCGCCCAGACCCGCGCCGCGATTTTGCAGGCGCAGGCCGCTGTCCGCAACGCTTTCGCCGGGCTGGCCGGGGCCAAAGCGACACTGATTGGCAACCAGGCTGCCCTCCGCAATGCCGCGCAGAGTTTAGCCCGGCAGCGGACGCTCTTTGCCGAAGGGCTGGTCGCCCAAAAAGAGGTGGAAGACGCGCAGCTTGCCGTCCGCTCGGCGTCGGCGCAGGTAGAGGCTCAGAAACAGGTGGTCGACGGTCAGCGGCAGACCGTGCAAAGCCAGCAGGCGGGAGTCGCCGCCGCCCGCGCTGCGGGCTTGCAGGACGAAGTCAAGCGCAAAGATATTCAAATCGCCCGTCAGCAGGTTTTGAATGCCCAGGGCGCACTTGCTACGGCCCGCGCTCAGGTGACATTGAATACCCTGCGCTCGCCGCTGTCCGGGCAGGTGACAGTTGTGGGGGCGTCTGTGGGGGAGACCGTGGACCCGGCCACAAAAATTGTCACCATCGCCGACCTGAGCCGCTTGCAGCTCCTCCTCAGCCTGCCGCCTGCCGCCGCCGCGTCGGTGCATCCCGGTCAGCGGCTTTCGTTCACGGTGGAAAGCCTGCCAGGCCGGACATTTCAAACCACGGTGCAGAGCATCGCCGCCAAAGTGGACCTCGCCACCGGCACGGTTCCGGCGCTGGCACTTGTTCTCAACTCTGATAAAGCGTTGAAAGATGACACGCTGGCGCGGGTGCAGATTGTGACGCAGCAGCGGCGCGGGGCGCTGTCTGTGCCGCAGTCGGCGATTTTGACGGACCCGGACACCAAAGACATCAGCGTCGTGACGGTCGCCGCCGACGGCACGGCCCATGTGGTTCCGGTCAAAACCGGGCTGTCGGTGGGCGGGTTGGTGGAAATCCTCAGCGGGCTGGCCGAGGGACAGAAAGTGGCCGTGGACGGGCAATACGGCCTGCCGGACGGGACCGCAGTGAAGGTGAAAAATAGTGGCCCTCAGTAACTTTGTCACCCGCTACCGCAAAGCCGTTCTGCTGCTGGTCGTGGTGCTGTGCCTGGGCGGCTTTTATGCCGCGCAGTCGCTGCCTGTGGCGATCTTCCCGGACCTTACCGCGCCGCGCATCATCGTGACCGCCGATGCCGGGGACACGCCTATCCCCACTGTGCTGGCAAACATCACCCGCCCGCTGGAAAATGCCGTGTCCGGCGTTCCCGGCGTCACCCGTGTCGGGTCCCTCACCGAGCGCGGCAGCACGGAGCTGGATGTCAACTTCGCGTGGGGAACAGAGATGCAGACCACGCTGCAGCTGGTGCAGGCGCGGATTGCTCAGGCGCAGGGGGGGCTGCCGACCGGGACCGTCGTGTCTTCGGAGCGGCTGAACCCGTCGGTGTTTCCCGTGATGGGCTACAGCCTGTACTCAGACACGGTCAGCCCGCAGGAGCTTCGCCGCCTGGCGCTCTACACCCTGCGCCCGCGCCTGCTGCGGGTCCCCGGCGTCCGCGAAATCAGCGTGCTGGGCGGGGACACGCCGGACTTTGAGGTGCAGCTTCAGCCTTCTCAGCTTCTGGCACGGGGCGTTGCCGCCTCGGACGTGCAGGCGGCGCTGGCAAAAAACAACAGCATCAGCGCGGTCGGGCATTATGACCAGTCGTTTCTGCGCTATCAAGTTTTAGTGTCTGGTTTATTTCACACGGTCCGCGATATTGAAAACGTCACCGTGGCCGTCAAAAACCGCGTTCCTGTGACGGTCGGCCAAGTGGCGACGGTGACACGGGGCCTGGAGCCGCGCACGATTGAAACAAGCGGCAACGGGCACGACGCCGTGCTGCTGAATGTCATCAAGCAGCCGACGGGCAACACCGTTCAGGTGTCGGACGGCATCAAAGCCGCGCTGGCCGATGCCCGCTCGGCCCTGCCGCCGGGCATCACGGTGTCCAACTTCTATGATGAATCGGAGATCGTTTTAGAATCGCAGCACAGCGTTTTAGAATCGCTGATTATCGGCGGCGTGCTGGCATTGGTGGTGCTGACTCTGTTTCTGGGCAACCTGCGGACGGCGGGCGTGGTGCTGATTTTGCTGCCCTTGACCATTGTGATCACGTTTGCCCTGATGCGGCTGCTCGGGCAGACCATGAACATTATGACGCTGGGGGCGCTGGCGGTCGCGCTGGGGCTGGTCATCGACGACGGCATTGTGGTCGTGGAAAATATGTTTCACGAGCTGGAACAGGGCCGGGAAAAGTCCGAAGCGATTGCGTCTGGGCTGGGGGCAATCACGCCCGCGATGGTCGGCTCGTCGCTGACCACGATGGCGGCGTTTCTGCCGCTGACATTTCTCAATGACCTCACAGGCCAGTTTTTCGGCCCGCTGTCGCTGGTGATGATCGCCACGCTGGGCGTGTCTCTGGCGCTGGCCCTGCTGCTTGCTCCCATTCTGGCGGCCTGGCTTCTGCCCGCTCATGCCCACGCGGACGGCAAGCACACGCGCTCTTTCGGGTCGCGCCTGCTCGGCTTTTTCCCCCGGCAGTTCGATAAAATTGTGGCGTGGTACGCGGGGGTGCTGGGCTGGTCCCTGCGGCACCGCCTCGTCATTTTGCTGTGCCTGCTGCCGGTGGCCGGAGGAACGTTTCTGCTGCTGTCGCACCTGCCGACCGGCTTCTTCCCGGAGTTCGATGAAGGCGGCTTTGTGCTGGACTACAAGCTGCCCGCCGGGACGTCGCTGGCGCAAAGCAGCCGCGTCGCCGGGCAGATTGAAACGGAGCTGGGACAGACCCCGGAAGTCGCCGCCTGGTCGCGCCGCACCGGGGCGCAGCTTGGCTTTTCGATCACCACACAAGACTCCGGCGACATCTCCGTGCGCCTGAAGTCGCAGCGGTCGCGGGACATCAACGCCGTCATGGATGATATTCGGGGCCGCGTGGAGGCCCGATACCCCGCTGCCAGTGTGGAGTTCCATCAGACCTTGCAGGACAACATCGGCGACATCGCAGGCAGCCCGGAGCCGGTGCAGGTGAAAATCTTCGGGCCGGACGAGGCCAAATTGGAGGCACTGGCACAGCAGGTGGACGATGTGCTTGCCAAAACGCCGGGCGTGGTGGATGACTCTACCGGCATCATTCACAGCAGCCCGGAGGCGGTGCTGACGGTGGATACGCAGTCCGCGCAGCGGTATGGCCTGACGACCGATGACATCACGCAGGCGGTGCAGACGGCCTTGCAGGGCACCGAGCCGACGCAGGTGCAGGCGGGCGAGCAGGCGGTCGGGGTGCGTGTCAGGCTGGCCGGGACCACTCAGCCGCTGTCGGCCAGCCTCTTGCCGCAGATTTTGATCGCCTCGCCCGTCACCGGCACAAGCGTTCCGGTTAGCGAAGTGGCCTCGGTGCAGACCCTGCCCGGTGCGCCGCAGGTGACGCGGGAAAACCAGCGCGGTATGATTGCCGTCACGGCCAGCCTCAGCGGGCGGGACCTCGGCAGCGCGACGCAGGACATTCAGCAGCGCGTCAAAAAAGCCGTCACTTTGCCGCCGGACTACTCCATAGAGTACGGCGGCTTGTATGCCAGCCAGCAGAAGTCATTTGCGGAGCTTGGTGTCACGCTGCTGATTTCCATGCTGCTGGTCTTCACGCTGCTGACGTTTCAGTTCCGCTCCGTGCGTCAGGCGGCGGCACTGCTTGTGGCCGCCGTGCTGTCGCTGTTCGGCGTCCTGCTGGCTTTGACCATCACCAAAACGCCCTTGAACATTTCCAGCTTCACCGGCGCGATTATGATTATCGGCATTATCACCGAAAACGGCATCGTGCTGTTTGACTTCTTCAACCGGCTGCACGAGGCCGACCCGGACGGCGACGTGTCCGTGCTGATGGCGCAGGCGGGGCGGGAGCGTCTGCGTCCGATTTTAATGACCACCATCGGGGCCATTCTGGCCCTGCTCCCGCTGGCTCTGGGTCTGGGCGCGGGGGCGGCTCTGCAAAAGCCGCTGGCAATCGCCGTCATCGGCGGCCTCACGGTTTCCACGCTGTTTACACTGCTCGTTGCGCCGGTGCTGTTTGTGAGCCTGAGCCGCTTCGGCAAAAAGTAAGCGTTTCCTAATTTCTGTCTAATGCGCTTCTAACATTGACGCTTCATACTCTAAGCGAAAATCTCGCCCGCACAGGCCAAATCCGCCGCGCTGAGGAAAATCCCTGGCAAGGCCACTGCCGCCAAGTACGAATTTGAAGACGGCCACTGGCAGTATGCTGTGACCGTGACGGACAAGTCCGGTCAGATGTACGAGGCAGAAGTCAATGCCACTACAGGCAAAGTGACCGCCACCGAAAAGACTTCAATAGCCGAGGAAGCCTCCGAAGCCGCCGCCGATGCCAAAGCCGCCCCTCGAATCTCAACTGGCGAATCCCGGTCCCTCTTTCTTTCGGTTTCCTGCTTGAGGTTAAGCTTCCTCCTGTACAAGTACCTCACACCTTCATAAATACAATGCCCCTGCAATCGCCCTGGCCCGTCTCAACGACTTTGTGACAGAGCTGCCAGGAGAGCTAGAACCGCCGTATGCCTATCCACCGGAGACAACAGCTTACAGCTTTTCGTCCGGCTGGGTAGAAGTCGTTTGCCCTGATAGAAATGAGTTTATAGATCGGTATATTGATAGCTGGGTGCAGGAAAAACTGGCGGCAGGTGATGAAGAAAATTAGATACGCTGCTTGAAAGTGTCACTGCTGCACTTACACTGCTGCGAGAGAAGTAAGTGCAAGAAAGTAAGTGCAAGAAAGTAAGTGCAAGAAAGTAAGCGTAAGAAGGGAAACGCCTTGCCTGTGTGGAAACAATTTCCACACAGCGCTCAGTGGTTCCGCTTTTTGATTTTCCCCCGTGAGTATATTCCGCAGCTATGCCAAATACCGAAACCCGCATTAATCAAACCAGCATTAATCAAACCAGCATTAATCAAACCAGCATTATTGACAACCGTGACGGCAACACGCTTCTTGCCAGTCTCCAAACCATCACCGACAGCGGGCGGGAGCTATGCATCGCGTCGGCGTTCTTTACGCTGGATGCACTCCTGCTGCTCTCGGAAACACTGGGGCGCTATGAGAAAATCCGCCTCCTTTTTGGGGACGATGCCGATGCCACGCAGCGGCGCACGCTGCTGGAAAAGGCGAAGCTGGCCTCGGAGAACGATCTGCTCAAACAGCGCGAGGACGGGCTGGCCCTGCTTTCCCCGCTCAAAGTCGTGGAGCGGCTGTTTCAGGAAGGCCGGATTGAAGCCCGCTGCTACACCAAGCAGAAGTTTCATGCGAAAGCCTATCTCATCCAGCGTGACGCAGCGTTTGCCCCGCGTCAGGGCATCATTGGCAGCGGCAACTTCACCCGCTCCGGCATGACGCGCAACATTGAGCTGAACCTGCATCTGACGATTGAGCAAGCCGCCCAACTGGAAAACTGGTTCGATGCCCGCTGGGATGAGGCGGAGATAGACCCGGTAACGCCGGATATTCTGACGCTGATCCAGAGCCAGATCGCGCTGTACCACCCTTACGTCTTGTTTCACAAGGCGCTTTCTGTGTGGGGGGAGTATTACGGCGGACAGGCGGAGGACAGCAGCCTGCCACTGGACCCGCATCAAGCACAGGGTTTTCAACAGGCGCTCAATATCCTCGGGCGAGAGCAGGGCGTGATGGTCTGCGATGGGGTGGGACTAGGCAAGAGCTTTATTGGACTAGCCCTTATGGAGCATTTTTGCCGCGACGGGCGCAACGTGCTTCTCATTGCGCCGAAGAACATTCTGGACAGCAGTTGGAAAGGCTATTTAGCCAAGTATCTGAGCCGCTATCGCAGCCCGTTTGGTAACATCACTGAGATGCCCATGACGGAGTTCGGGTTTCTCCCTGAAGACGGCAGAAAAGACCCGCAGCCCACGCCTGCTCTTCTGGAAAAACGCCGCCTGCGGGATGATCTCATGGAGCGGGCGGATGTCATCCTCATTGACGAGGCGCATAACTTCCGCACCACCTCGGCCTCGCGCTACCAGAACCTGTTCAAGATCGTGCAGCAAGCGCGGGGACGGCGCAAAAAAATCATTTTGCTGACGGCCACGCCTATCAACACGGAATATGCCGACCTGAGCGCACAGATTGGCCTGATTACCCAGGACGCGGGCCGGGTGGGTGGGTATGACATCGCGCAGATTCGCGGCTCTGCAAAAAATCTGGACAAGCAGATTTATCAGCAGATTGGCAAGGGGCAGGCTCCGCCTTCTGGGCAGACTAGTATGGATTTGCGGGAGACAGACGACCAGCTTTTGAACAAAGTGCTGGAAGCTCTACTGATCCAGCGCAGCCGCAAAACCTGCAAGGCGCTGGCAGAGGCCGCTGGGAAAGAACTGTGCTTCCCGGTGCGGAATGATCTGCAAGCCAGGCCGTATCCCATCGAGGCCGACGACCGCGCGGTCCTTGATCTCATTGCTCTGTCGGAAAAACGCTTCCGGGCGGGCATCAGTCAGCTTCAAAAGGTTGAAAAAGAAGCTGCCGCTGCCGAAGCCGCCGGGCAGCCTCTCCCTGCCGCTTCACTCAAATCCGTGAAGGGCATCAAACTCGCTGCGTTTCTTTTGGAGCAGTACAACCGTAATGAGCCGCAGGTTAAAGCGTTCCAGGTAGAGGCGCGGCTGGCACGGCTCATTTATTCCAATGCCCTCAAACAGCTTGAAAGCAGCCCGCCCGCGTTCCAGGGCATTCTGCAAAGCCTGGGCGAAGGACTGATTGCCCGCCTGGAATACGTCTTCCCGCAGGACGCCCGCCCGCTGATTGAACCACATCTGGGCTGGGTGCGGACGCCCCTGTTCCTTAGTCAGAAGGCGGCGGACACGGCAGCCGAGGAGGGCGACGATGAAGACACCGAGACGCAGGTGGCCGACGGTGCGGCGATTGAGCTTTCTGGCGGGGAAACCGATGCCTGGCTGGAAAAAGCTGTGCAGAAGCGGCATCTGGCAAAAAAGCTGGCCGGGTTCACCGACGACAGCTACGACATCAACCGCTGGAAAACGGACCTCCTGGCTGACCTCGGCTACTTGCAGGAAATCCACGCGGCGACGCTGAAGGCACGGCAAGCGCCGGACCCCAAGCTCGAGTGGGGTAGGGGACTAATTGAGAATGCTGTGGCACAAGGCAAGCGCGTACTAGTCTTTACGCAAAGCCGCCGCACGGCGGAGTATCTGGAACGTGAATTGAAGATCAAAGGCGCAGCCATCGCCCGCATCGACTCGCGGGTGGAAGACACGCGGGCGGCGCTGCTTCATGCCTTCTGCCCCGGCTACAACCCGCGCTCGACACCCTGGCCGTCCTCTGTGCCGGAGCGGGTGGATGTGCTGGTGTCCACCGACGTGCTGGCCGAAGGCGTCAACTTGCAGGAGGCCGGGGCGATTGTCAACTACGACATTCACTGGAACCCCGTGCGTCTCATTCAGCGCATCGGGCGCGTGGATCGGCGGCTGGACCCGGCGATCACCCCGGACATCCATTCGTTTGACATCTACAACGTTCTGCCGCCGCCGGAGATTGACAGCATTCTGGAGCTGGTGGGCCGCGTGGAAAACCGGACACTGCGGATCAGCAAGACGCTGGGCCTCGACGCCGCGTTCTTCAAGAGTACGGACCTGGCGGGAAACCTGATTGAGTTCAATGGCCTGTACGAAGGCGAGATGACCGGGACGGACCGAGCGCTGGCGGATTGGCTGCGGCAGAAGTCTCAGCCGGACCCCGATCTGGTAGGAGCCTTGAAGACGTTGCCGCCCGGCGCGTTCGGCGTCTGGAAGAATGCCCCTCACGACGGCCTGTTTGCGCTGTTCACACTGGAAGCGATCAAAGACGCCTCGGACGCCGACCATGCCCGCTTTGGCAGCGAGCTAGGCCGTCCCATCCTCGCGTTGGAGCGCCCTGGCCTGCCGCCGCTGATGAACGCCGGGGAAATCTTCGACCTGCTGCGCGGCACGGTGAAGGGGCAGGTGTCCGGGATGCCTTCGGATGAGGCGGCGCTGAATAGCCGCCTGAAGACTCTGCGAAACGCCGTCCGGCAAGGGTTCGCGGACATTGACCTGCCTCGAACGATTGTGCCGCGCCTGGTCTGCTGGATGGAGTGGAAGAAGGCAAAAAGTTAGGCAGACTTTGGCTGCACTCAGGACATGACAGGCAGAACAGAAAAGCGCAGGATTGTAATGACTGACAATTTTCAGAAAGACCAAACCTACACCCGCGAACAAGTTGAAGCTATTCTAGGTTGTGATGGCAAGGGGTATTTGCCCATGCGGGCAGGCAAGGTCGTATGCGGCTTTTTTACTCTCCGCTACAACCCTGAAGCTCCGCACGTTCTCTTGCCTGGACGAGATGGCGGGCGGGAACGTTGCGCTGCCGTTTTTTGCGATCAGAGCTTTGGCGTACCCATCTTCATCAAAGAACCCAGCAACTACGTTTGGAAGTATGTAGGGGACTATCAAGCCGAGAGTTGGTCTGAAAAAGCTGCCGACATAGCCGAACAAAACCGTCGTGCCAACCGCCGCGACATCACGCGGGTCATTTATCTTAAACCTGCGGAGATAAATCAGCCCGTGGTAGAGGTTGATGAACACCTTCCGTCTCCCTACCAGCAAGCTATCTACAACTTTCAGGAACAGGGTGAAGGCGACCTGTTTGTCAATGCCGTTGCAGGCAGTGGCAAGACGGCAACGCTGCTGGGCTTAGGACGGCGGCTGCCCCAAGAACTTCATCGAAAGGCACTTTTTGTCGCTTTCAACAAATCTATTGCCAACAAACTAGAGGCCACGTTGCCAACGACGCTCAAAGCAAGCACACTTCACTCTGTCGGCTACACTTTCCTCCGGCGAGCGGCAGAGGATGCCACACCAACAAAAACAAGCACTGTCTTAGATACAAAGAAATACAGCAGTCTTGTCAGCCACTGCATCCCAGGGGCCGATCAAAACAAGGAACTTGCAGACGATGTTACCAAACTTGTGCATTTCACGATGATGACGCTCACCGATCCGCATGACCGTTCGGCTTTAGAGGAACTGGCTCTAAAGTACGACATCGGCATTGAGGACTGGCCGAAAGTGCTGCGTGGAGTGGCAAAAGTTATTAGTCGCGGCGCAGCAGAATGGAAGAAGAGCCTTTCCTTTGACGACATGGTCTATCTCCCAAACATCTTGGACATTCCCTTTCGACAATATCAAATGATCTATTGTGATGAGGCGCAGGATTTGTCCAAAGCCCAACTGGGTCTGCTCCTTCGCTTGCGTGCGCCCGGTGGCCGTATCGTATTTGTGGGAGACCGTGATCAGGCGGTGTTTGGTTTTGCGGGGGCCGATACAGACAGCGTGGACAATATCCTTGCCGCAACCAATGCTCATCAACTGCCGCTGAATGTCTGCTACCGCTGTCCGACAAGCCATCTTGAACAGGCACAGCTTCTTGTCCCGGCTATTCAGCCTCGTGAGGATGCTCCGGTGGGTATCCTTACGCACATCTCGGAAGACGATCTGTTTTTGAACCCAGACTGCCGTGTCAAAGCAGGCGATATGATGATCTGCCGTGTGTCTGCTCCCATCGTAGATATGGCGCTTCGACTGCAAGCCGCCCATGTGCCAGCAAAAGTTCGAGGGCTGGACATTGCCGAATCTTGGATAACAATTACGGATGAGGTCGTGCGGGCGGGCTGGACTAACTTCCTTTCTGCGCTGGAAGCTTATGCGTTACGCAAGATGGCCGCCCTTCACGCAGTAAAGGCAAGTGACTTAGAGAAAGATGCTTTGTCCGACCGAGTGAGAGGTATTCGTCGGATTTATAATCAGGTTCTCAAAGAGGACCCTGAAGCTACTGCCAGCGACCTGCGAACGGCTATTAAAAACCTGTTCACAGATGTAGCGGAGAATTCAGACGCAGTCCTGCTGTCTACAGTCCACCGTGCCAAAGGATTGGAAAGCGAAAGGGTCTACATTCTGAAGGAAGAACTCATGCCGCACCCCAAAGCCAGTACCGAAGAAGAAAAGAGGCAGGAGAAAAATCTGCGCTATGTGGCGCTGACACGGGCAAAAAACGCTCTTTATTTCGTCGACAGCAAACCCAACGCCTAATATCTCCAGTAGAAAGATGCCGTATGCCGACCACAATTACACCACACGATTTGGAGCAGGTGCGCGATTCCGCTTCGCTGTTTGACTTTCTGGGCCGCAGCCTGGGCTGGCCGGTGAGCGCGGAAGATACGTTTACCTATGCGGAGCCGCTGCTGCAAAGCGGCGCGGGCGCGGAGACGCCCTCGGTGCAAGTCAGCCGCCTGCTGCCGTTCGGCGCGGATGACAAGTTTTTGATTTTGCTGGCTGAATGGCAGACACCCCTGCGGCGCGTGGAACTGCGCGAGATTTTACAGAAAGTTCGCGCCCGTATTCGGTCGGCAGGCGCTTACGGGGGCCGTGCTCTCAACGAGATTGTCTTTGTCTGCCCGGCGCAGGACTACGGGGCAGTTTGGTTCGCGCACTTTGAGGAGCAGGACGGGCGGCAGCCGCGTCTGCAAGTCTTCGGCTGGGAACAAAGCCGGGTGGAAGCCACCCGCACCCTGCGGGAGATCAACCTGCCCGCTCTTGCTATGCCGCCGGTGAACCTGCTGGACGCGCCGGACTGGGATGAAGGCTACAAACGCTGGCTCAAAGCCTGGGACGTGCAGGCGGTCACCCGCGACTTTTTCAACGACTACAAGAAGGTTTTTGAGCTGGTGCAGGGCCAGATTACCGGAGTGCCGGGCGATGCCAAGCTGTTCACGCAGCGCCTGATGAACCGCCTTCTGTTCCTGCAATTCCTCGCCAAGCGCGGCTGGCTGCGCTTTGGAGATGGCACGAACCAAGAAAAAGAAAACTATCTGCCCCGGCTCTGGCAGGACTGGAAAACCCGCGACAGCCACGCGCCTGACGCCAGCTTTTATCGCTCTCGCCTGCGGCAGTTGTTTTTTCTCGGCCTGAATAACTCTGCCTGCCGCGATCTGCGCCGCAGCGATCCCACACTGTTCAGTCAGATTGGCGAAATGCCGTTCCTGAATGGTGGTCTGTTCGAGGAAGCGCCGGAAGACAAAATCACTCCCGATGTTTCCGGCGCAAACGTGCCGAACAGCGCGATGAAAGCCGTGCTGGACTTGTTTGCCAGTTACAACTTCACGATCACGGAAAGCACTCCCGACGACTTGGAGGTCGCCGTGGACCCGGAAATGCTGGGCGAGGTTTTTGAGCGGCTGGTCACCCAAGATGAGCGCAAAAGCAGCGGCTCTTACTATACCCCCCGCTCCATTGTGCAGTTTATGTGCCGGGAGGCCCTGAAAGGCTACCTGAGCGGTTTGGATGCCGTCGTAGACCGCGTGCCCGGTGCGTCTGAGAATGTCACCAAGCGCGAGGCGGATGCCGCCCTTCGCAAACTGAGTCGGATGCGGATTGTCGATCCCGCCTGCGGCTCCGGCGCGTACCTGCTGGGAATGCTGCATGAGCTGTTCGACCTGATGGGCATTCTGGAAACCCGGCTGCGCCCGCTGAGTGAGCAGGATAAATACCAGCGCAAGCTGGACATCATCCAGAAGAACCTGTACGGCGTGGATTTGCAGGAGTTCGCCATTGAAACCGCCCGCCTGCGCCTGTGGCTGTCTCTGGTGGTCGAAGATGAGCGTCACCCCCTCGACAACCCGGACGACTGCGATGTGGCCCTGCCCAACCTGGACTTCAAGATTGAAGCCGGAGACAGCCTCGCCGCGCCGTCGCCCCGCAGCCTGGAGTTCGCCCTGTACGGCGCGGCCTATGCCGAGGACGCGCAGGCCCTCGCCCGTCTGGAAGCCGAGTTCTTTGCTCCCAACCGCGACGGGCAGGGGCGCAAAAAGAATGAGGTGCGTGCCGACATCCAAGCGCGGCTGGCCGCGATCAAGCATCTCATCGGCAGCGACACTCAGGAAGGCGTTCTGGACTGGCGGGTGGCCTTTGCGGAAGTATTCGCGCCGGAGGAGCCAGCGGTTGATCTGGCCGGGGCGCTCAATTTGGGCGGCACGCTGGCCGAGCCGCCGCGCATTGGCGGCTTTGACGTGGTGCTTGCCAATCCGCCTTACGGCGCGACGGTGGGCGACACGACCCGTGACATCTACTTTGACCCGAAACAGGCGGCTGAGAAAGGCCAGTCCAAAGACACTTACGGCCTCTTTATTGCCCGCGCCATTCAACTGCTGAAGCCCGGCGGCCAGTTCTGCTACATTGTCTCGGATACCTGGCGCACCATCAAAAGCCACAAGCCCCTGCGCCGCCGCCTGGCCCAGACCACCACCGTCCGACACGTTCTGGACCTGCCTTCCTGGGTGTTCGACGGGCCGACCGTCAACACTAACATCCTGACGTTCACCCTGGCCCCGCCGCCTGCCGCCCACACGCTGATTGCGGGCGACCTGCGTAACATTCCGAGTGGGGATTGGAGAACGCTGGAAAGCAACCTGCGGAGTGCCGCCGCGAATGGCCCGGACGTGCAGACGACCCGCTATGCCCGCTATACCTACCCGCAAAGCAAAATCAGGACCTACGACAACTTTTCGTTTTTCATCGGCTCCCCGAAGCTGTATGACTTGATGAGCGATCCCCGCTTCCAGAAGCTAGGCGAAATTGCGGATGTCAAACATGGGCTTACCACAGGAAGCACAGGGACTTACGTTTACAAAGATACGAAAGCGCGTGGAACTTACAAGATAGCTGAAGAAAATTTAAAGGTTGATCCGGCAATCGCTGCGCGTATTCTTTCGCCAGAAGAAAAAGCCAATGGATTTGAGACACACAGACTTTCCGAACGTTACTTTGTTCCATACGATAAAGGTGGAGCAAGCGATATTAACGAAGGCTGGTTACCTAATTATTACGTGCCAACGCAATATTACATTGATTGGCGAAAAGACAGCGTCGCTAGAATGAAAAAATTGCCTGGCTTTAGACATGATGGAAAGGAATACTTTTTTAGATCAGGCATAAGCTTTTCGCATACAGGTGTTTATTCTCCAACTTTTAGGATGAGTTCAGGCGGCATCTTCGACACAGCAGGTTCGTGTCTATTCCCTGATACCGATAAGATAGAGTTGACATTAGGTTTGTTATGCTCGGTGTTCAACCGTTATCAATTCAAATCGTTCATCAACCATACTGTGAACGCAGCAGAAGACCCTATCAAAGAAATTAGAATACCTTTTGATCTGACAGAGGCTGCAAGTGTTATAACCACGAAGGTTCAAGATATAATAAGCCAGCAGCAGGCCAATCCACGTTATCCCTACTACCTCCACGAGCAGAAGGAGATTGACGCGCTCGTGTACGCCCTCTACGGCCTAGACGCCGACGACATCCGGGAGGTGGAGTTGTGGTACTGCCGCCGCTATGACCGGCTGGCGCAGGCGCAGGGCCTCCTGGCCGACGTGCAGACGAAGTATGCCGCCTACCTCGCCCATGCGGACAGCCTGATGACGAAGCCGCCGGAATACTGGAACTCGCACCCCTGGCTGACCCTCATCGCGCAGGGCGAAGGGGCGCGGCTGGACTTCAAGCAGGCCCTCGGCGTCAACCCCCATACTGGAGCGCCTAGTAGCGCCGGACATAGCAGCATCGTCAAAGCCGTGGCCGCGTTTCGGAACACCAACGGCGGAACCGTGCTGCTGGGGGTCAGCGACGCCGGAGACATCAAGGGCCTGGCCCCCGACTTCGCCCACTGCACCCACAAAAACGCCGACGGCTTTGAGCTGAAGCTGCGGCAGCTCCTCAACGCCAGCCTGTCGCCGCCCCCACACAGCAGCATCGCAGTCAGTTTTGAGACATTCCCCGAAGGCGTCCTCTGCCGCGTCGATGTGCCCGCCGACCCCGGCATCACCTACCTCAACGACACGGAGGTCTATGTGCGCGACGGCAACCAGAGCGTTCCCCTCACCGGACGCAGCCTGGTACAGTGGTCCCAGGGCCGCCGCGTATAAGCCAGCCGGGACCGCACGGTCCGGCCAGTGAGGCAAACAAGTATAGAGGCAAACAAATGTATCTGATGTATGTGGACGAAAGCGGCGACTCTGGCCTGGTCAATTCCCCGACACGCTACTTCGTTTTGACCGGGCTGGTATTGCATGAGCTTCGATGGCAGCCTTATCTGGACCATCTCATCGCCTTCCGCCGCCGGATGAAAGCCGCTCACGGGCTGAAGCTGCGGGAAGAAATCCATGCCGCCGCCCTGATCAACAAGCCCGGCGACCTTGTCCGCATTCAGCGCAACAACCGGCTGGCAATTTTGCGGGAGTTTGCCGACGAACTCGCAGCGATGGGCGACCTCAACATCATCAACGTGGTGGTGGACAAACAGGGGAAAGCACCCGACTATGACGTATTCGGGATTGCCTGGAAAACGCTCATTCAGCGATTTGAGAACACGCTTTCGCACCGCAACTTTGCTGGCCCCGCAAACCCGGATGAGCGGGGCATGGTCTTCCCAGACCACACCGAAGATAAAAAACTGGTTCAACTGCTGCGCGGGATGCGCCGGTACAACCCCATCAGCAACCAGTCGCAGTTTGCGCCTGGCTACCGGAACCTGACCCTGAGCAGCATTTTGGAAGACCCCAATTTCCGCAACTCCGCAGACTCCTATTGGGTGCAGGCGGCAGATTTGGCCGCGTTTCTGCTTTACCAGAACATTGCGCCCAGCGCGTATATGAGAAAGAAATCAGGACAAAACTACTTCAGCAGGCTCGACGGCATCTTGTGCCGTGTCGCCTCCTCAAGCGACCCGCAGGGAATTGTCCGGTTGTAAAGGCAGGAATGATTTTGGAAAAGAGGCTTCCAAAAGACTGAGGTAAAAGTAAGGGGACCACACTGCAAGCAGCCCGGCCCCCGGATGAATCCTACTGTCAGGTCTAGCCAGGGGTCAGATTCTTAATCAGTGTACCCCAAGAATCAAAAGTTAATCATAATTTTAATCCAGTGGCAATAAGGCAGACGGCGAGCCGTGAAAAGCGGAGATAGACGCACGGGTGGCCGCGCTGTACGGGCTGTGAGGAAGGGAAGCCGGGGAGCAGCATCAAGCAGGAACGGCCCGCACCGGGGCTGGCTCGGAAGCCGGACGGCGCAAGGCGGGGGCAGGGCGAGAGGGCGCGGCAGGGGATGCCTCCGATGCGGCGGCGGGGCAAAGCGCGATTTCCAGCCGTAGCCCCAGCGCTGACGCCACGCGGCGAAGCATGGTCAGGGAATGGCCGGTATAGTCGGCGTCTTCCAGGCGGGAGATGACCGACTGCCGGGTGTGGATTTTCCCGGCAAGCTGCTTCTGGCTAAGACCAGCGGCCACACGCGCCTCATAAATCAAGGTGGCAATCTGAAGGTTCTCGGAAGCCTCGGCAACACCCTCTCGGTAGCCCGGCGTATCTCCAAACAGGTCCTCCAAAATCGCAACGGCGTCCTGCATTTCCGTCATTCTGCACCTTCTTTCTACACCTTCTTTGTTCGTTGATAGGTATGGGCATCCGGGTCTAGGTCAAAAGCCTCCCGGCAGGAAACAGCGTAGTCAATGTCCTTATCGGGAACAAAACTTTCCTTCGTGAGTACATGAGCAATCACGGCCACGTGACGCTCCTGCCCATGAAAAAAATACAAAAGGCGATACTGTACGTTCCTGACGCGAAACCGCAGCTCGTGAATACCATCACGCAAGCTGTCTGCGGTAGGACGGCGCAGCTCGTGTCCCTGGTCGCGCAGCGCACGAATACAGGCGTCACACTTCGTGCGGATCATCAGGGGCGGGTCCGGCAGTCCTTGAAGCCATTCAATGATCGGCGAAACGCCCTCGCTGTTTTTGTAGAAGCGAACTTCTGTTTGAGGCATAAAATCTTTTACCCGGATACAAAATGATTTTATCACATTATTGTAATAAATTCAAAGGACGGCCAATTTATTTCTGCCTGTTTGTGGAGACGCTGCCGCAAAACCAACATTGAGTATACTCTCTGACAAGTCCGCCATCGCCGCGCTTGTGCAGCAATGCCTTGACGCACGGGTGGCCGCGCTGTACGGGCTGTGAGGAAGGAAAGCCGGGGAACAGCATCAAGCAGGGACGACCCGCACCGGGGCTGGCTCGGACGCCGGACGGCGCGAGGCGGGGGCAGGACCGGAATGTGCCCCCTTCTGTGGGAAGGAGTCACTTCCCTGGCCGAAGCAACTGTCTCTGGACCGCAGCCGCACAGTGGCACAGCGCCTGTTTCGCAAACAGCGGGTCTGCGATTGGACGGTTGGGAGAGAGGCAGCGCCCTGAGTCGACATCAAAGGGGTTACCGCGTCGGAGCAGGACCCGTCCTCCGACGACAGGCTTGCCCGTAGAGCGTTTGAGGCAGACCCGGCAAAGCAAAAGCGGCTCACAGACTAATCTGTGAGCCGCCTTTCGAAGAGCGGGGGCAGGACTTGAACCTGCGACCTTCGGGTTATGAGCCCGACGAGCTACCGGACTGCTCCACCCCGCGTCGTCAACAAAAAGAGTATACCCGCGCCCGTTGCCTGTGTCAAGGGAAAGGACACTGATTTTAAAACAAATCTCACGAATGCAGCGTCAGCGCCGTTTGATGCACCTGATTGGCGGCGACGTACAGCACAATCAGCGTCACGTCGGAGCCGGAGCGCACGGCGGCGGCGGCGGTGTCAAAGTTGGCTTTGCTGGTGACTGTTCGGCGCCCCACTTTTTGCAGCAGCGCCCCGCCTGCCAGCAAATCCGCCGTGAGACCGGCGGCTTCGGCAGGGCTGCCGGGAGCCACGGCGGTAATCACCACGCCTTGAGTGTTCGGCGGCAGGCCCAGACCCACCCGGTCCCGCGCTGTCTGGTCCCGCACCGTCAGCCCAAACTGCGGCGGCGCTTTGGGCGGCGGCGCATCCGCCGCCGGTGCGTCCGAGGGCAGGGTGGGGGAAGCGCCAATAGTCACCGCTGCTGTCCCCGCCATGCCGTCGCGCACATACGATACCTGCACCGTCTTTCCCGGCAAAGTCGCATTAATCTGACGCCGCAGCGACACTTCGCCCGTCACCGGCTGACCGTCCCACGCCGTCAGGATGTCGGCGGCTTGCAGGCCGCCCTTGCCCGCCGGGCTGTCCACACTGACATCCCGCACGAACGCCCCCGTCTTCTGGCCGAACTGCGCCTGCTGCGCGGGGGTCAGGTCCTCGGGAGCCAGCCCCAGATAGCCGCGTGTGACATGACCGGTGCTGATCAGCGCCGCCATGACCTGCTGCGCCATGCCGCTCGGAATAGCAAAGCCGACCCCCGCGCTGCCCTCCACCGGGGACTCAATCGCCACGTTGATGCCGATCACTTTGCCGTCAATCCCAAACAGCGGCCCGCCCGAATTGCCGGGGTTGATGGCCGCGTCGGTCTGGATCAAGTCCGGGTAATACCGGGCCGCTGGCCCCGCACCAATGCTTTGATGCCGCCCCACCGCGCTGATGACGCCCACGGTCATGGTGTTCTGCAAGTCAAACGGACTGCCCACGGCGATTGCCCACTGGCCGGGGCGCACTGCCGGACCAGTGCTGAAGGAAGCCACCGGCAGAGGCGTCGCGCCGGGATCAATTTTCACCACGGCCAGATCGCTTCGGAAATCCGGGAACACCTGGCCCGTAAACTCGCGCCCGTCGGACAGGGTCACCGTGACCCGCCCGCCGCTTGCGCCTTCCACCACATGGTCATTGGTCAGGATATAGCCGTCCGAGCGCACAATCACCCCGGAGCCGGTCGAGCGTGCCCGGCGCGGCGCTCCCGGCGGCAGCGCAGGCCCTTTGGGCGGCGGGCTGTCATCAGACACCTCGGCAGGCCGCAGGCGCTCCGACTTGATATTTACCACCGCCGGCTCCACCGAGTCGGCCAGATGCGTGAACGCCTCCTGCATCTGTGTCAGCAGGGTGCGCTGCGCGGGCGGCAGAAGGGGATCGGCAGAGGCGGGCCGGACAGAGGCGGCAAGCAGAAACAGGCCGAGAATACGAGCAGAAGAAGCGGGTGTCACGGGGGTGTCCTGTCAGCGGCGGCGGTAGCCGGTGAGAATCGTCTGGTCAGAGGAGTGGCTTGCCGAGAACGGTGCGGCAGGCGGTTCATACGAGGGCGGATAGCTGAAAGAGCGGTCAAACGTGCCCGCAAATGTGATGTAGTTCTGCGAAGGCGTGCCGGTCAGCGCATAGGCTGGAGGCCCTATCTGGGCGTCTGGTGGCGTAAACGTCCCCAGCATTCCCGCTGCCCCCCGCCCGGCAGGCTCGGGAAACGCGGACAGCGGCGCGGAGGAGGACACCACCTGCCCGTCCCGCGAGGCCGGGACAAGGACAAACAGCGTCAGGCAGGACAGCGCCAGTGCGGCCATCAGCCGCCGCCCCCGCTGCGGACGCGGCGGCAGGCTAATCACGCGCCAGGACAAGTTTTGCGCGTAAATCTCCTGCGAAGTGAGCTGCCGGGAAAACTCCAGCGGCGGGCGAGGCACAGCCAGCCCCCGAAGGAGTGCTTTGACCTGCCTGAGAGACTCTATCTCCTGCTGGCACGACTCGCAGTTCTCGAGATGGTCTCCCAGCGCCAGCATCTCCCGGCCCGTGAGCTGGCCGTCCAGATACGGAGAAATGAGTTGTCGGGCAGCGCGGCAGTTCAAATCGCAAAACACTCCTTTAGTGGGGCAAAGTCAATAAATCAGCTATCAGGGACGCAGGGAGGCAAAAATACCTTCGCGGTCAGACGCCGCAATTTTAGCCCGAAGCAGCTTGCGGCCCCGGTGCAGGCGCGAGCGCACCGTACCAAGCGAACACTTCATCGCCTGACTGATTTCTTCATAGGACAGACCCTGAATGTCGGCCAAAATTACCGTCATGCGGAAGTCCGGCGGCAGAGCATTCAGCGCCCGCTGAATATGCTCATCCAGCTCATGGGTCATCACGAGCCGCTCCGGGTTGGAGGCCGCATCGGGGATTTCCAGATACACTTCGCCGCCGCCGCTCAGGTCCAGCGGCTGGTCCAGCGACTGCATATGGGCTTTGGGACGCCGCCGCAGGTCGTCCACAAACAGGTTGGACATGATTTTGTACAGCCAGTTGTCAAACGGCCAGTCCCGGCGATAGTTGCCAAAAAACCGAAAGGCCCGCACAAACGCTTCCTGCGTCAAATCTTCCGCATCCGCATGGTTGCCGGTCATGCGGTACGCAATGCTGTACGCCTGCTTGTGGTAGCGTTCCACCAGCCGGTCAAACTCTGCGCGTCGCCCCGCAATTTCCTGCGCGTCCGCCACAGGGGCGGCAGGAGGGGGTGCTATTGTCACGCCGCCCGCTGCGGCGACTGCCAGTTCCGACATAATCTGCGTCCTTTCGTGAGTCTACGGCCCAGCGCCTGAAGAATGTTCCCCGGCGTCTTAGTAAAACAGGAACATTCTTGAGACCGGAAAGGTTCCGTAAAAGTTCCCGCTTTGTGCTTCTTGGTATCTCCAAGTGCAAGTGTAGCCGCAGCGAATGAAAATGGTGTGAAAAAGCGTGAAACAACGCGAGGGAAGAGTGGGGGGAAAAGCAAAATCAGCACTGGAAGGCGGGCGGCACCTGAGAAGCACCGCCGCTCTTCCAAGTTCTCTGCCGAAGCGTGCGGTCTACTCGGTGCCTGGTTCTTTTGCCAGCCGGTACTCGGAGTTGAAGAACGTGCCCAGCGACAGGAAGGTCGGCGCCCACAGGCCGATGAAAATGCCTGTGTCTTTTTTGCCCGTCGCATACATATAGATTGCCGTCACAATAGACACGATGCTCGCGCCATAAATCAAACCCTGTACGTCTTTGCTCATTCTCGTTCTCCGGTTCTAGAGGTGATCTCCGTGAAATGTTACAACGCCGTGCAAACGTGCAAGCGCCACTGTCCTTATACCGGGTTTGCTCGGTTGACAAACCTGCCTTTTGGCGGCTATAATTTCCCGTCTCCGCATCACTTATTTCTTCACGACATCTAAACCCAATGGACAGCCACAGTTCCCGCCCTTTGGGGCCGCCTCGACAACCGCATGAGCCAGACCGCGCCCCGCGACACTCGCCGGGCGGGAGCGCCGCCCCCCGCGTCGCCCCCGCCGGACGGCCCGCCCGCGCCCGCCTCCCCGCCAAACCCGGCGGCCCGGCGGCGGCCCCTTCTGCTTGTCCTGCTTTCGGTCCTCGGTCCGGGCGTCGTTTCCGCCGCTGCGGGCAATGATGCGGGCGGCATCACCACGTTCTCCCAGGTCGGCGCGAACTATGGCTATTCGCTCCTGTGGGGCCTCGCCGTCGTCACCGTTGGCCTGATTGTGGTGCAGGAAATGTGCGCCCGGATGGGAGCCGTCACCGGCAAAGGTCTGGCCGACCTCATCCGCGAAAACTTCGGCGTCAAAATCACCGCGTTTGCCATGCTTGTGCTGGTGATTGCCAATTTTGCCATCACCGTCTCCGAGTTTGCGGGCATTGCCGCCGTCGGCGAGATGTACCTGCCCCATGCCCGCTATTATATCGTCCCGGCCTCGGCACTTCTGGTCTGGCTGCTGGTATCGCGGGGGTCCTATCAGCGCGTCGAGCGCATTTTTCTGGTCGCCTCACTGGTCTTTTTTACCTATGTTGTCACTGCCCTGAAAATCGGTGTGCCCTGGAAGCACGTCGCGCAGGCGACGTTTGCGCCGCACCTCGGGGCGCTCCCGTGGGGACCGCCGCTGATTGTGATGCTGGTGACGCTGATTGGGACCACCATTTCGCCCTATATGCAGTTTTATCAGCAGGCCGCTGTCCGCGACAAAGGCATCACCATCCGCGACTACGCGCTGGCAAAATGGGACACCATTATTGGCTGCGTTTTGTCTTCAATAGTGGCTGCGTTTATCGTTATCACCTGCGCGGGCACACTGTTTAAAAGCCACATTGTTGTAGACAGCAGCACCGACGCCGCCCATATCGCTCAGGCGCTGGCCCCGCTGGCCGGGAATCTGGGCGAAGCACTATTTGCCTTCGGTCTGCTGAACGCTTCCCTGATGGCCGCTGTGATTGTGCCGCTGTCCACGGCCTACGCCGTCACGGAGTCTTTAGGCTGGGCTTCCGGGCTGGGCCAGCGCATCCGCGAGCTGCCGCTGTTTTACGGCACTTACGGCGCGATGATCGCCCTGAGCGCTGGCCTGATTATGCTGCTGCCTGCCAAATCCAGCCTGATCAGCCTCATTCTCAGCGCCCAGATCGTCAACTGCGCCCTGCTGCCGGTGGAACTGGTGCTGATACTCATACTCATCAACCGGCGGCGCGTGATGGGCCGCTACCGCAACGGCTTTGGCCTGAACCTCGTCGCCTGGATCACCACCGTTGTCGCCGCCGTGCTGTCCCTGTTCCTGCTGGGGCACCAGATTTGGGCGGCAGTGCAGGGCGGCTGATCACGAAGCACAGAGAAAACTATGGCATACAAAATACTTGTGGTGGATGATGAGCCGACCATTGTGCGGCTGATGGAGTTTATTCTGGCCCGGCAGGGGCACCAAATGCTGGTGGCGACCAATGGTGAGGACGCGCTGGAAAAAGTGCGGACCGAAAAGCCGGACTTGGTCCTGCTGGATATTATGATGCCGCGCATCGACGGCTATGAAGTTGCCCGTACCCTTCGTGCCGACCCGAACACGGTCGCTTTGCCCATCATCATGCTGTCCGCCAAAGCCCAGGAAGAAGACATCCGCAAAGGTGTCGATGTCGGCGTGGATAAGTACATCACCAAACCCTTCAGCCCCGAGCATCTGGTCCATGTCGTCACCGATATACTTCAGCGCCTGCCCCAAAACGTCTCTACAGAAAGCTGATACAACAGAAAGCCAAACAAATGCAGGAAATCGCACCCGGAGTGGCCGCACTGCCGCTTTCCATTGAAAATGTCTATTTCATCGGCACCCCCGGCGGCCCGTGGGCGCTGATTGATACTGGCACGCCGGGGCAGGCCGGGCATATTCGCGCCGTCGCCCGCAAACGCTTTGGCGCTGCGCCCCCATCCGCCATTTTGCTGACCCACGGCCATACCGACCACTCCGGCTCCGCCCGCGCCCTGGCCGAAGCCTGGAACGTCCCCCTTTACGCGCACCCGCTGGAGAAAGCCTACATCACCGGCAAGTCCGACTATCCCCCCAAAGACCCCACCGTCGGCGGTGCAATGGCAATGATCTCCCGCGTGTTTCCCACGAACGTCGTAGACCTCACCGGCCTGCTGACATCCCTGCCGCCCGAAGGCGCGGTCCCCGGCTTTCCCGACTGGGAATGGCTGTTCACGCCCGGTCATGCCCCCGGTCACGTCGCGTTTTACCGCGCTTCCGACCGCACCCTGATTGCCGGGGACGCTCTGGCAACCGTGGATTTGGACTCCCTGCCCGCACTCGTCGCCAAAACTCCCAAACTCTCGCGCCCGGCGTCCCCCTTCACCTGCGATTGGGGACTGGCCCGGCAGTCCGTCGCCGCGCTTGCCGCCCTGAACCCGCAGGTAATTGGCTGCGGCCACGGGCAGCCGCTCACCGGCCCAACCCTGCCCGCCGACCTGCACACTTTTTCTGACACTTTCACCCCGCCCGCCCACGGGCGCTATGTGCCGACGCCCGCCCGCACCGACGAAACCGGCGTTATCTGGATACCGCCCCCGGCCCCCGACCCGTTCCCCCTGCGGGCCGCCCTCGCCGCGCTCATTCTCGGCGGTCTGCTGCTCTGGAACAAGCGGCGCAGCGCGGCCACTTAGACACACGTAACTAGACAAACGCCACGCCTTCGCCTGCCACCGTTTCGCCCAGGCGGCAGGCCGCCTCGCCGGAGGCGTGCAGGGCGGCCAGCGTGTCGTCTGCCGCGTCGGGCGAGACAATCAATATGTAGCCGATCCCCATGTTGAACACGCGCAGCATTTCGTCTTCGGACACGTTGCCTGCGCGTTGAATGAGCCGAAACAGGGGGGGCACGTCCCAGGCCGCACGGTCAATCTGCACGCCGACGCCCGGCGGCAGGACGCGGGGGATATTGTCCACAAAGCCGCCGCCCGTCAGGTGCGCCATGGCTTTGATCGGGGTAGGGGACTTGTCCAAAAGCGGCAGCACAGCAGGGGCATAACAGCGGTGCGGCCACAGCAGCGCGTCTGCCAGCGTCACGCCGTCAAGCTCCGGCACGGGAGCGTCCAGCGCCATCCCGGCGTCTTCCAGCAGCGCCTGCCGGGCCAGCGAATAGCCGTTGGTATGCAGGCCGTCCGAGGCCAGCCCCAGCACGACGTCGCCCGGCATCACGCCCGCGCCGTTGACCACTTTGGCCCGCGCCACAATCCCCACAATGCACCCGGCCAGGTCGTACTCGCCGCTTCCATACAGCCCCGGCATTTCCGCCGTCTCGCCGCCAATCAACGCGCACCCCGCCGCCCGGCAGCCGTCGGCCAGCCCTTTGACGACTTCGGCGGCGACGCCCGGCTCCAGCGTGCCCGTGCCGAAGTAGTCCAGAAAAAACAGCGGACGCGCCCCCTGCACCAGAATATCATTGACGCAGTGCGAGACTAAATCACGCCCAATCGTGTCATGCCGCCCCGTCGCAAACGCGATTTTCAGCTTCGTGCCCACACCGTCAATGCTCGACACCAGCACCGGGTCATCAATTTGCCCCAGCGCCGACAGCGCAAACATCCCGCCAAACGCCCCCACATCCGTGAGAACCCCCGGCGTCAGCGTCGTCTTAATATGCGCCTTCATGCGGCCCACCGCGTCCTGCGCGGCATCAATATCCACGCCCGCACGGGCATAGGCACTTTGATTTTCTGTGTTGTTCATAGGGGTTCGGGAAGCCAGCCGACATAGCGGGAAAGTGCTTGCAATGCATCGGAGAACGTAACTCACAACTACTGTTACGCAACCCTGCCCCCCCCCAGAATGAATTCTGGGGCTGCCTACCGTGATTGCCCGCCTTCGCGGACATAAGAGAATACGGCGCGGCTTGCTCCTGTGTCCACGAAGGTGGACAATCGCTTTTGTCAGCCCCGGATTTTAATCCGGGGGGCAGGGCTGCGTAACATAAATCTCTAAGGCAACTTCTCCGGTATAGCTTGCTCACTCGGCTTTTAAGAGGTCCTTTGCCAGAGTGGTAAACGTCTTTTTGTCCCAGGGATCGTGCAGCGAAATGCCGGAGTCGGTTAAAATAGTCCAATCCTCATTTGTGCCGGGCAGCAGGCGCACCCGGTAAAGCGAGTCGGAGGCATACATTTTGACCCGGCCTCGGCCCCCGGCGTTGGCCGCTTGCGGCTCCATGATAATCTGTGCATTCGGTATTTCCGGGATATTGAGGAGCAAAACCGGGACCTGATAGGACCCAAACCCCTGCTCTCTCACCTCTTCTGTCGAATACTCCGTTTGCCAGCCGCTTTCGTCCGCCCAGTGTTCCACTGTGTGGAACAGGTGGTTGATCATCGTCAGCCAGTTTCGCAGAATAGTCTCCGTGCCCGCTTTATCCAAAGTGAGTGTACTCATGCCGCTATTATAGCACAACGCAAAACCGAAAACGCCGCATTACTCGTCGCGCCGTGCCCGGAGTTTAACGCGCTGCCGCGTCTGCTGAATGCCCAGGGAAGCGATCTCGCTTAAGATCAATCCGGTGCCAAAGGGGGCCAGCGCGGCGGCCAGGTCGCCGTGAATGCCAGCGGCAAAGGCGGCGAGGCCAAGTACAATCAGGACGCTGCCGCTGCGGACTTCGGGGCTGGCAAGCAGGGTCTTTTTCCAGTGTGTCGGGGTCATGGGGTGGTCTACTTTCGATGTTGGCGATACCGTGTTTTCGGCACTTTGCCCCCGCACCTTTACCGGCACTGTTTGTCAGAGACGCAAAAAAGCCCGCCGGGTCATCTGACCCGGCGGGCTTTTCAGAAAATGGAGGATAGCGGGTTCGAACCGCTGACCTTCTCAATGCCATTGAGACGCGCTACCAACTGCGCCAATCCCCCGTGTTCGCCGCCGCTGTGCTTGTTGCGGCAACGAGGTGTATTATACACGCTCGTGCCGCTAAAATCAAGCCCCCCGTCAAAAATTATTGGCAATCATTATTAGCTTTGCGTGCCGTAAGCGTCGTTGACAATCGCCGCGATGGTCTTTTCCGGCTTGCCGCCGACATAAAACCAGAGCAGGTAGGCCAGATGCCCCCCTGTCCACACCCCCAGCAGCGGCCAGAAAAGCTGCACCGGCGGAAAGCCCGCGCTGAGCGCCGGAAGGAGCTGCCACGCCCGGTAGGCCGCCAGCCCGTACAGCACCAGCCCGCCCACGGTGAACGACACCGTGGATGCGCTGATAAAGGTCCAGGGCTGACCCAGATCAATCGCCACAAACTTGGGCGCGGGTGTCCGGTAGATATAAGCGTCTTCCATGCGGTGTGCCACCAGCAGGTCCGCGCCGAGCAGGGCATTGATCTTCTTCTCCAATGCCGTGGCGTAAATGCGGGCGAACAGATTGTAAGTCAGCAGGTACGCACAGAAGAACCCGGCGTAGACGATAAAAAACGGCAACACCAGTATGACCGCCCGGAAGGGCGGGTACAGGCTGAGCGCAATGTTCAGCAGCGTCAGCACCGTGAACAGATGCGTCGCCTGGAAGAACTGCACGTAGTAGCCATAGTGCATCCCGCGCATTCGCTCCAGTTGTGCCTGCAAAATCGGCAGATGGGTCGTGTTGATGGTCGGTTCGGTCGGCATAGGAAAGTTTCTATTTCAAAGTCGTCAAAAACGCATAAATATCCGTGCCGTCTTTGGCGGGCAGGTGATAGACCGGCATCGGACTTTTCACATGGCCGCCGTCTTCGGTGACACCAGTATTCATCACCCGTGCGAACGTTTTGACATTATACTGGTGCGTGACGCCGTTCGCCCGGATGGAAGGCGAGAAGCCCTTCTTACCCGCATACGTCGCGCCGTGGCAGGAATTGCAGCCTTTTTCTTCCGACAGCGCCTTGCCGTGGGCAATCTGCGCCGCTGTAAAAGTCACAGGCTTCTTCGGCATCTTTGGCGCGGCGGGGCTAACCCCGGTTCCGGCCAGCACGGCACAGGCACCGAACGTGGCGGTCAGCGGCAGGATCAAAGCGCGTTGATTTATTGGCATGGTAAATTACTCCATCGGCTTTCCTAGAATGTAATAAACTTTAGCATAGCACAGGGAGGCAGGCAGCGTCAAGACACGCCCGCAAAAATCGCTATGTACGGCGGGAGGAAAAACGCGCCCGCATGGCTAACCAATGCCTACCATGCGCGACGACAATGTATCCCAAGAGCAGCCGACCAACCTCTGGCGGGCAGACCCCGCCACGGCCCGCAACAACTGGACGCAGGCCAAATCCGACCTTGCCACCGCCGTCACACTCTTAGACGCAGGCATCTACTACGCCGCCGTCTTTTGGAGCCAGCAGGCCGCCGAAAAGTCCCTGCGAGCCGCCTGCATCGAGCGCACCCACAAAAATCCGTCCGGCCACGACCTGCCTGCTTGTGCCCACGCCCTCGCCGCCCCGCCCTTTGTTGTCAGCGCCGCCGCTGCACTGAACGCCGAGTTTCACCGCACCCGCTCCGCCGAATATGCAGGCGGCGTCCCCGCTCACCAGTACGACCGCCCCGCCGCCGCCGCCCACCTCGCCGCCGCCCGCGCCATCGTGGACTGGACCCGGCGCTTGATGTAAACAATTTTGTAAACTAAAGGAGATTTTGCCATGCCCCCGGCCAACTTGGAAGAAACGGGCAGTGTCCATAGTATTGTTTATACTATTGGACACTCAAATCATACACTGGAAACGTTTCTGGACCTTCTGCACGGACAGCAGATCGAAGTGCTGATCGACACCCGCTCGTCCCCCTTTTCGCGGTATGCCCCGCAGTTTAACAAGGACAGCTTGAAGCAAGCCGTGCAGGCGGCGGGCCTGAAATACGGCTTTTACGGGCGGCATCTCGGCGGTCGGCCCGACGACGAGAGCCTGTACGATGAAGACGGGCGCGTCGTCTATTCCGAGGTCGCCAAAACGTTTTTGTTCAACGACGGCCTGGACCGTCTGATTCAGGGCATGGAAAAGTTTCGGATCGCGCTCCTGTGCAGCGAGGAAAACCCCTCTGTCTGCCACCGCCGCCTTTTGGTCAGCCGCGTTTTGTATGAGCAGGGTTATACCATCCATCATATCCGGGGCAATGGCGCAGTGCAGTCGGAAGCCGACCTGCGCCGCGAGGAAGACGACGCCCAAAGCAGCCAATTAGGACTCTTCGGAGAAGACGGTTTTGGAGAGGAGGTGTGCGAATGGAAATCTATTCAATCGGTTTTACCCAAAGCACGGCTCAGCACTTCTTCGGCAGACTGAACGCCGCTGGCATCAAGCGCCTGCTGGATGTTCGGTTAAACAACGTGTCTCAGCTTGCCGGTTTCGCCAAGCGCGACGATCTCGCGTTTTTTCTGCGCGAGCTGTGCGGCGCGGCCTACACACATGAGCCGAGGCTGGCTCCAAGCCAGCAAATGCTGGACGCCTACAAAAAGCAAAAGGGCCTCTGGGCCGACTACGAGCGGGAGTTTCTGGCCCTGATGGCTGAACGCCGTATTGAAACCGAACTCGACCAAGCGCAATTTAACCAGCCAACGGCCCTGCTGTGCAGCGAACCCACCGCCGACCACTGCCACCGCCGCCTGGTGCTGGAGTATTTGCAGGCCAAGTGGGGCGGCATAAACATCGTTCATCTGTAGGCGGCCCCCCCCCCCCCCGCCCCCAATTCTGGGGGAGCCGGAGAAGAACCAAGTTCGGCTCTATATTTGTTCGGTTCCCCCATTATTGGGGGCGGGGAGCCATTCAATCAACGTTTTTCAGGAAGAATCACAAAAGCCATTGGAGGGCATCATGCCAAGCATCGACATCATTTGTCTGGCGAACTCGAAGAAGTATCAGGGCCGCTGCATCGCGGGCCTGCGGACTGACGGCAGCGGCTGGGTTCGGCCTGTCGCGCCGGGCGGCAACGGGGCACTGCACCCCGGCCAGTACCTTCTCAGCAACGGCACACAGCCGGAGCTGCTGGACGTCATCCGGGTCGGCGCAGCCTGCCCGCAGCCCGCCCCGCATCAGCCGGAAAACTGGCTGGTAGACCGAACACGCTGGGAGCTGCTGGCCCGGCCGGCCCTGGCAGAACACGGGGCGCTCCTGCAAGCCGCGTGCGTGCCCGGTCCAGCCCTGTTCGGCAACTGCGGGGACCGGGTAAACTATGGCGCTCTGAAGCTGGGCCTTGCCTCTGCTTCCCTGGCTTTGGTCGTCCCCGAAAACCTGTGCTGGAACATCGGCACCAATTCACGCGGGGGCCGTCAGGCCAAAGCCGGGTTCACCCTCTGCGGCGCGGCCTACAATTTGTCCGTCACCGACCCGGTCTGGCTGTCCCGTTTGGACAGCCTGCCCCCAGGCCGTCACCCCGCCTCGGCGGCAGGCATCGCTCCCGGTGAACACGTTTTATTCACCGTCAGCCTCGGCGAGCCGACCGACTGGGACAACTGCTGTTACAAATTAGTCGCCGCCGTTCTGATTACGCGGCACGAGGAACAATCACAATGGCATATTACTTAGGCTTGGACATTGGCACGAGCGGGACGAAGGCGCTGCTGGTGACCGAAGACGGCGTCGTGGCGGCGACGGACACGGCGGAGTACCCACTGTCGACGCCGCGCCCGCTGTGGGCGGAGCAGGACCCGGAAGACTGGTGGCAGGCGACGATCACGACCACAAAGAACGTGCTGGCGAAGGTGGGCGCGACCGGCGCGGACGTAGCGGGCATCGGGCTTTCGGGGCAGATGCACGGCTCGGTGTTTTTAGATAAAGACAACCGTGTGCTGCGGCCTGCGCTTTTGTGGTGCGACGGGCGCACGCAGGCCGAGTGCGACTGGATCACGGGGCGGGTGGGGCGGGAGAACTTGGTCAACTCTATCAGCAATCCGGTACTCACCGGCTTCACGGCCCCCAAAATTGTCTGGCTGCGGAACCAGGAGCCGGACACGTATGCCCAAGTCGCCAAAGTGCTGCTGCCTAAAGACTACATTCGGTTCCGGCTCACCGGGGTTCATGCCACGGAAGTCTCCGATGCCAGCGGCACGGCGCTGTTTGATGTCGCCCATCGCCGGTGGTCCCGCGAAGTTTTGGAGGCCGCTGAAATCCCGTATTCGCTGATGCCCGACTGCGCGGAAAGCGTGGAAGTGACGGCGCACGTTCACGCCGAAGGCGCGGCGCTGACCGGCCTGCCCGCCGGAACGCCGGTGGTCGGCGGGGGCGGGGACAATGCGGCGGGGGCGGTCGGCAGCGGCATTGTGGCGGCGGGCGATGTGTTCAGCACCGTGGGGACGAGCGGCGTTGTATTCGCCGCCGCCGACACGCCCGCGACGGACCCGCAGCTTCGCCTTCACACCTTTTGCCATGCCGTGCCGGGAAAGTGGAGCGCGATGGGCGTCATGCTGTCGGCGGGCGGCTCCCTGCGCTGGCTTCGGGACACGTTCTTCCAGCCCGAAGGCGTCGTGGGCCGCACGCTCGGCGTGGACCCCTACACGCTGATGGGGCAGGGGGCCGAAACCGTGCCGATTGGCTCCGAGGGGTTAATCTTCCTGCCCTACCTGTCCGGCGAGCGGACGCCGCACGCCGACGCCAATGCACGGGGCGTCTTTTTTGGCATGACGCTTCGGCACAAACGTCAGCACTTCACGCGGGCCGTGCTGGAAGGGGTCGCCTTTGGCCTGAACGACACATTCCAAATCTTCCGCGAGCTGGGCATTCCTTCCGGCACGGTCCGGGCAGGCGGCGGCGGGGCGCGGTCGGCGCTGTGGCGTCAGATTCAAGCCGACATCACCGGCCTGCCGCACGTTACGCTCGCCGCTGACGAAGGCCCCGGCTTCGGCGCGGCTCTTTTGGCAATGGTCGGCACGGGCGTCTACCCTACGGTGGAAGACGCCTGCCGCGCCATTGTTCGCCCCGTCTCCGAGACCCGGCCCGACCCAACCTCGACGGCGGAATACGCCAACTACTATGCCATCTACCGCGCCCTGTACCCGGCCCTGCGAGACCAATTCGCGGCGGTCTCACGGGCAGTGGGCGGCTAAGTCGAGAGATTGAAAATCCCTCGCTAGGAGAGGCGTCCTTCGGACGGAGGAGATACGGAGCCGGAGGTCATTCGCCTTCTCTAATTCTCTTTCGTCCGAAGGACGCCGCTCCTAGCGAGGAGTTTTCAACTCCTCGAGCCTCCCTGGCCCTCATCCTAGAAAGATACACATACCATGCCCCGCTCCTTTGGCGAACCCTTGACGAAACTCCGCGCCGTGCCCATTACCGACAACGGTGAACCGCTCGTTGACCCGCGCACACTCTCCAAGCGCGTCCATTTTGCCGAAAAGCATCCCAAGTTTGAAGACATGAAGCGCACGCCCAAAGTGCGCCAAAGCGTCGCTGAAAAGCTGGCGCTGGCCGCCGATAGCCTCCCCGATGGCATTGATATTATCATCATTGAAGGCTTCCGCCCCATCGCGCAGCAGCGGTTTATGTACGAGGAAATCAAAGCCGAGTTCGCCAAAAAGCACCCCGAATGGAACAAAGCCACCCTGCACCGGATCACCAACACCCTGTCCGCCCCGCCGGGCGACCCCTGCCCGCCGCCCCACACCACCGGCGGGGCCGTCGATTTATCGCTGATGCGAATGCCGTCCCGCGACTGGCTGGACATGACCTCCCCGTTTGAGATGGACGAAACCTCTGCCCCCGGCGACACCCCCGGCCTGTCCGAAGAGGCGCAGAAAAACCGCCGCCTGCTGTTTGACGCTTTGGAGAAAACCGGCCTCACCAACTATCTCGGTGAATGGTGGCACTGGAGCTACGGCGACTCCGGCTGGGCCTTGCGCGTCGGCGCGAAAGAGGCGCTGTATGACCGGCTGCCGGAAGACTGATAGCCAAATCGAAAGTCGTTGAAGATTGGAGAGCGCATGAGTGATGCCTGCACAATTTATCTCGACCGAATTAATTACAGCAAGGTTCGGGAGATTATCGAAGCCGTCGCCACAAGCCCGGTCGAAGTCATTGGCGATGCTGACAAATGGGAGAAAATCACAGTGCGCGGGCAAAGCACGCTTACGTTCGCCGCTATGGAAAGCCGTCCCCACGAACGTGACGAGTTTTCTGATCTCATCTTGGGAACACGGACGTTCTTTCAGCGTGTCGAGACGGCACATACCAGCCTCAAAGCCAGTGTTATTACTGCTGTTTCCGAGTGTCAATTCGCCATTGTGTTTGCCATCACAGAAGCCTTCGGCGGCCTTATTTTTAACGGTTATGGAATGGTTGATCAGAACGGTCTTATGGTGCTGGACAAAGACGGCAACTCTGACTTACCCGCAGAATAGCCTTGCATTGAGCTAAAGCCGGTATACTTTTAGTGACGAACGCTGAAGACTAAGAGTCTATCCCAATCAAAAACGAGGTCAGGGCAGAGCGCTTTGCAGTCTCGGTAACTGAACGACTGCGTGAACTCACGCATCGTTTCCAGCAGGTTTTCAGCCTGCTCCGTTGTGGGATTAAGAGGCAGCCGCAACGTTCTGTCCATGCTTCTATTGTGCCATGTATTTCTACGTTTTTGCACTTCACGCATACTTGATTTGACCGTATTTAGCCCGCCGCAAGCACGCTTGCTTTAGGATTAGTTCTTTAGCGGGGCGTTAGGCGGGCTTCCCAAAGGCCCCGAAACAGAGGCTTTAGCCCGAACGAAGTGAGTTCGGTTTTCATGGAACAAGATTTTTCGGGTATAATCTAAGTGTACGAAAGTTGCAGTTTAGCAGTTGAAATCCGTCAAAAGGACTCGCAGCAGGTTTTCGTTTGTTTGTGCCACGGCTAAGAACAGATTAGGAGCTTATTTGGCGAGAGAAAACAAGATACGCGCTGAATGTTCGTTGCAACAAAAACAAACAAGGTTTCGCAGGTTCGCCCTGCGGAATAGGCGGGGACACCGCCTTTGGGCGTCAACGTAAGGCACTGGCCTATGCGTAGCCCAAGAAGCCATCGGGGTTTACCCCGTGTGGAGTGTCACTTCACGCATACTTAGAGATTGTATAGAAAGCGATTGCCCCTGACCAGATCGCCCCCCCCGCCCCCAATAAAATCTATGATTCTGGGGGAGCCAGAAGTTAGGGGAGCCAGAACAGAAGAGGAGCAGCCACCTCCTCACTCTCCGGCTCCCCCAGAATTGGGCATTTGGCGTATACTGTTTAATCAGACCGCCATTCGGTTCTGGCTGTCCGTCACGGTGTTGACGCCCCCCGCCGTTCTGGGCGGCGAAAGTCAGGTGGACTGCGTCAGCTCCAAGAGGCTGAATCCTTTGCGCTCGATTTGCAGCACATAACCCTCCTGGAAGCGCGAGGCAGGCAGCAGGCCCAGGTCCTGCCAAGTGCCAAACAGGCTGTCAAACTGACGCAGATGGTAGGAACCGTTCAGATCAGCCAGCACACGCACCGAGGTGGTTGTGGTTTCGTTCGCGGTGCTTCCCACAAACAGCAGCAAGTCGTCCCCGCGCTGCAAACCCATGACGCAAATATCGCTGCCTCGTGCCTGCATCTGGTCGGTCATGTCCGTGTCATACGCCTGAAGGGGAACCGACTGCTGTGTGGAAGTTGGCAGCGCGAAATTGGCAAACAGGGTGATCTCCGGCAGGCGCAGGGCGAGCCAGGACAAGCTTTGTTTCCGGTACGCAAGGTTACGCACCCCCAGCCATTTCCAGTCCGGGGCCAGGCGCGGATTCAGCGTCAGGTCCCCCCCGCTCATGTCCAGCCCCGCCGCGCCCTCAATAGCCGCCCACAGATAACGCGGCGCAAACCAGGGCGACAGCATCATGCCTTGATTCACAAGCGTTTCCCCGTGCAGCCATTCCGAAAACTGGCCGGGCACGGTGTTGTTGCGGCGCGGGTCCATCGAATAGTTGCGAAAGCTGTCGCCGAGGGCCAAATCCATAAACTCGGGATTGTAACGGGCAGCGGCGAACGCAAACCAGAAGGAAACACCCACCCACACGCCGCCCAGCAGGCCATAAGGCCCATTGGTCGTGCCATCCGGGTCGTAGTCAATGGCATCGCGGGGCGAGGTGCGAATGCCCGCACAGGTCCAAAAATCCTGGTTACTGAGACGGCTGACAATGTGGGCGCAGGTTTCGTCGTCGGCCACTTCGTACATCACGGGAAACACCAGATCGCTGGTGACATCGGTGCGGGGGACGCCGTCCAGGTCAATGCTCAGATAATACAATCCATTGTCGGGGTTCCGCAGATGCGTGTTGATCGCTGCTTTAAGCGCCTCGGCTTCGTTCTGAAACGCCGCGCTGTCGTCCGGCTTTTTCAGGATACGCGCCATGTGCGCGGCTGTCTTGAGAGCCGCATAGCACTCGGAGTTGAGTTCCGTGGTTGCCCCTGACAAACGATAGTTGGAAATGACGTTGCGCCAGCCAGCAATTCCCCAGTCCGATGTTCCCGTGGCGCTGCACCAGACCAGCCCCTGATCATTGCGCTGGGAAAGGATGCACGCGGCGGCTTTTTGGGCCGCCGGGTAAATATCTTCCAGGAACGCCCTGTCGCCGGTGGTATTGTAGTGATGCCACAAACCCAGAATGAGCAGTGGCGTGTTATCATTGATGTTGAGGTTGTAGTCAGCAGTCTTGCCCGTCCGCAGGTCGTAATACTCCACAATCAGCCCGCTTTTTTCCTGATTTTGGACATAGGCCATTAGCGACGCACGGCTGAACTCGGGGCGCAGGTAATCCGCGCCAAAGGCGAACCAGGCGGTGTCGCGGGCGACGCTGTTGTTGGAGCGGGTAGGATCATTGACAAAGCCCCAGCCGGTGGCGGCCTTGATCAAAATGCGAAGCATATTGGCTTTGGCCCACAGCACGCCCCGGTTGACTTCTTCGTTGGGGGTAAACACCACGGCGCGGCGCAGGACATCGTGGAAGTGGGAGCGCGTCTGGTCCAGAGCCGCTTTTGACTCGGGGCAGCGGTCATAGTTCGCCGCCGCTTCAGCACGGCCTTTGCCAAACGACATCAGGTAGGCGATGCGCCTGCTTTCACCGGGCTGAAGCGTGAACGCATGGTACAAAGCGCCGAGGGGCTGGTGAACGCGCTGGATTTTGCCCGACAGTGGGCCGGGAAAGTGGCTCGCCACGACCTTGCCAGCGTCCTGCGAGACTTCATAGCTGCTGGGCTGAAGGGAGCTGCCCAGCAGGCGCACCTGTTCGGGAGCGCTCTCGTTCCAAGCCACCAGGGCATTACGCTTGCTGTCGTATTCTGCCACTACATCATGCTCGGTCTTGCCGCGCAGCTCACAGTAGGCATACAGGGCAAGCTCGGCAGGCTCGTCGCTTTCATTGGTAAGCGTGACGCAGTAATACACGCCGGGCGGGTCAATCTGGCCTGCGTCGCCCGGCATCCCGTTCAGCACAAAGACATCTTCCAGCGCGGCAATATCGCCGTCCAGCGTCAGTCGATGCTCCTGATGCTCAGGGTGGAGGAGAAACTTACCGCCCTGCTTGCGCGACAGCGGCATCCCGGAACGGCGGTCATAGACCCGCCACAGGAAGCTGCCAAAGAGCTGCTTGCCAATATCAGTGCTGTAAACTTTTTCCAGCGCCCCGCTGGCTTTAAGTACGCACACGGCGGTGGGACTGCCCAGCGTGCTGCCGACGGAAAGCTCATCGTCGGGAACTTCGTACTGGGCGACCCGCTCGCTCTGGCCCATACTGACGGCGATTGCCATAGAAAATCACAAGCTCCCAGACTGGCGGAGCATTCCGCCGTCAATAAAATACGTGCTGCCGGTGATGTATGCCGCCGCGTCGGACGCCAGAAAGACGGCCAGTTTGGCGACTTCTTCCGGCTGCCCCATGCGGCCCAGCGGGATTTCGCCGAGCAGCGTCTTGTACTTCTCCGGGTCGTCTTTGGTGGGCTTGTCCAGCGGCGTGTCTATGGCCCCCGGCCCAATATTATTAACGGTGATTTTGTGCGGGGCCAGCTCCACGGCAATGGTTCGCATCAGCATCCGCAGGCCGCCTTTGGAGGCGCAGTAGGGGGAGTTTGTTGGCATTGGCAGGTCTTCGTGGACACTGGAAATGTTGATAATGCGCCCGCCGTCGCCCTGCGCGGCCATTTGTTTGGCCGCCGCCTGAGAACATAGCCACGGGCCGGTGAGATTGACCGCGATAACTTTATCCCACAGGTCCAGCGGCGTCTCCAGAAAAGGCACTTCTTTTTCAATCCCGGCGTTGTTGACCAGAATATCCACCCGCCCGAAGGCTTTCATTGTTTCGGCCACGAGCGTTTTGACCTGAGCCTGCTTCGAGACATTGCACTGCACGGCAATCGCTTTGCCGCCGTCCTTCTGGATTTGCGCGACCACTTCGTCAGCCTTGTCCGACTTGTCCACATAATCGACGGCGATTGCCACGCCTTCGCGGGCCAGATGAAACGCGATTTCTCGTCCGATGCCGCTGGCTGCGCCGGTGACAATGGCCGCTTTATTTTTGAGGCTCATATCAATTCACTTTCCGCCTATCTGCCGCCACGCAGCGCGGGCTTCGGGCCAGGCCAGCGGCAGGGCCGCCAGGGTCGCCAGAGCGCCGGTGACGCACCAGGAACAATAGGCTTTGTAATTTGTGGGCTGATCAATCAGGAGCTTGACAGCAAACGCCGCATCGCCCAGCGCTTTGACGCCCATGCCGAGGGCCGCCCAGCGCAGCGTGCTGATCCGATCTGGCGGCCCCATCGCGGCCAGCGCCGCCGTGGCGGCATAGGAGCCTATCGCCAGCACGGCATCGGGCGTCTGCAAAATCTCATACGCCTGCGCCGAGCCGTTGATTTTGTCGGCGTCTTCACCGGGCAAATGCACTTCCGGGACGTGCTTCAAAATACCCATCTGAAACAGCGAAATGGCGCTCATTGCCAAGATGTTGTACAGGGCCAGGCCCACAATCCAGCGCCGGTTTTTGAGAAACGGCTCGTCGCCTTCGCGCAGGGCGCGGCCCAGTTCTTCCGGTGTCATTGTTTTCTCCCCAGCGCCGCCCAGACGCCCAATCCAGCCAGACCCAGCGCCGCCAGAACCAGCTTGCGGTTCAGCGACAGCCAGAGCTGCGGGCTGAAAGTTTTGGCTGTCTTGTCAAACGGCCCATGCGCCCCCCGGTCTCCCGGCAGGGCTTCCCAGAGGTTGTTGGGCGCGTTTTTGTCCACCGGCTGCCCTCTGCGCTGCTGCGACTTGAACCCGGTGCGCGATAGATACCAGTCGCCGACCTGCGGGAACAGCTTGTTGCCCAGAATGGCAATGTCGGTGGAGCGGCCCACAAAAATCTCGCGCCGCCGATGGTGCGCGGCCCAGTAAACCGCTTCGGCGGCGACTTCCGGCTGAAAAATCGGCGGCACGGGCTGCGGCTTGTTGGGCAGCAGGTTTTTGACCCATTCAAACTGCGGCGTGTTCATGGCGGGCATCTGCACCATGCACAGATGGATTTTACTTTTATCATGCAGCAGCTCGGCACGCAGCGAGTCGGCAAAGCCCTGAATGGCGTGCTTGGAACCGCAGTAGGCCGATTGCAGGGGGATACCCCGGTAGGCCAGCGCCGAGCCGACCAGCACAATATGGCCCTTGCCACGCGGCTTCATGCGCTTCAGGGCTGCCATTGTGCCGTAGACCTGCCCCAGATAGGTGACTTCAGTGACGCGCTTGAATTCTTCCGGCTTGATTTCCGTGACCGGGCCGAACACTGAAGCCATGGCATCGTTGACCCAGACGTCAATCGGCCCCAGCTCCTCTTCCGCCTTCTGCGCCGCCGCGTCCACCTGCGCGTGGTCGGCCACATCGCACGGCAAGATCAGCGCCTTGCCGCCGAGTTTTTCCACCTCACGCTTTGCGCCTTCCAGCCCGTCCATGCCTGCCCCGCCGCGTGCAATCAGCCCGACCGACGCGCCCTGCTTGGCGAACGCGCACGCAATCGCCCGGCCCAGTCCCGCCGAGGCACCCGTCACCACAACCACCTCTGCTTTTTTTGTTCCCACAACTCACTCCATTTCTGGCTCACAGATTGAACCGCACAAACACAAAAACCAGGTACAGGGCAACAACTACGGCCCCGCCCCAGCAGGAACAGCGAGGCAAATACCGAATTGGTCCCGCTTTTGCCGAGGCCGAACACCACGGCGGGACGTGCCACACCCGCCCCAGCGACAGCGCCGCGTGAACCGTAGCCGCAAAAACGAGCAGAACTAAAGCCAGAGTCAGCATGGGTGACAGCCAGCCCAAAACCAGGCCGACTACGGCCAGCGTCGTGATCAGCGCCACTGTGCCATGCAGCAGCAGGCCCGGCCGGGCCTGCTCGATTTGTCCAATCAGCAGGGCGCTCAGGCCGAGCAGCCCGGCCAGATTAAACAGGTTGGGGCCAAGCACCAGCCCGCAGCCGACATCATGCTCCCCGGACATCATGCTCCCCGGACATCATGCTCCCCGGACAGCAGCGCCGTTACAGCAGCGGCGATTTCCGGGGCATTGGCCCCCAGCGCCGTCAGCACCCCAGCGCCGTCAGCACCCCAGCAGCCCTTCGGACAGCCCCAGCAGCTCGCCCAGACGGTCCAGCCCATGTGTCAGATGCACACCCGCCAGCAAAACAAGCGCGGCCCTGGAAAGCAGCACAACCAGCGCAAATCCCGGCGATAAAATAACAGTCCTCGCAGTCCAGTTTCAGCCGATAGTGTCTTCGCGCACCGTTGCCAGCACGCTGCCATTGCCGCTTTCTTCAATCCATTCCACATGGCCGCCTTCTTTGTATTCCCAAAGCGAGATCATGGGAATAAATTTGGTCAGGAGCGTGTATAAAAACCCGAACAGTCCCACCGCGCCCGCTGTGAGGGACACATCGGCCCAAGACGGCGTGTAATTGCCCCAGGTCAGCACATTGCGCGAAGTCATTGGAATAACCACCATGACGCGCTCGCTGAACATGGCAATGTTGACTGAAATGCCCAGCAAAAGCATCATCAGCGGAGACCGCCGGGCACGCTTGAACGCCAGGATCGGATAGGGAATCAGGATACCGAATCCGATAATCAGCAGCAAGACACCTCTATACCCGCCAAACGCATAATCCAGCCAGTTGATGTTTGCCTGCTTGTTGGAAAACCAGTCCGCCCAAGCATCACCCGCAAAAAAGTAAAACCAGAGCAGCGAGATGGAAAACAAAATCTTGCTGATGTTGTCAAAGTGCTGCGGCAGAATGTAGGCTTCCAGATGGTACGCCCGGCGCACAAGGTACATAATAATCAGCACCGCGCCGCACCCGGAAAACAGCGCCCCGCAGACAAAATACGGCGCGAAAATGTTCTCATGCCAGCCCGGCACAAGGCTCATGCCGAAGTCCCAGCCGACAATCGTGTGCAGGGACACAAACACCGGAATAATCATCACGGTCAAAATGCCCGACAGCACTTTCAAGCGCCGCCACTCCCGGTCGCGTCCGCGCCAGCCCAAAGACAGCGCCGTGTACAGCGCCCGCCGCCAGCCCAGTGTCCGCGAACGCAGCACGGCAAAATCCGGCATCAGCCCGACATACCAGAACAGGGCGCTTGTGATTAGATATACGGAGATTGCTGAGGCATCCCACAGCAGCGGGCTTTTGTAGTTGGGCCAAAGCTGCCGCTCATTGGGATACGGCACCATGAAATACAGTACCCAGTTTCGTCCCAGATGGAGCAGGGGAAACAGCCCCGCGACCGCCAGGGCACACAAGGTCAGCGTCTCTGTCATTCGGGTCAGCGACCGCCGCCAGCCCACATGAAACAGGCGCAGGATGGCGGAAATCATAGTCCCGGACAGGGCGACCCCCGCCCAGAACACGAAGTTGATAATTGGAATCGCCCAGTAAACGGGACGGTTGTTGCCGTAAACCCCCATGCCATCATAGAGTTGATACGAAAAAACCAAGACAGCCCAGCCGGTGACGGCGGCAAAGAACGCCAGCACCGCCCACCAAAGCCAGCCTGTCTGCATGATGTTCCGGGTCAGGTCGGAATTGACCCGCGCCTCGGCAAACGGCGGCAGCCGAACAGACTGCGGATCATCCGCCTCCACGGGCTTCGTCAGCGGCGGAGATAACTGCTCCTGCGGCTCAGGAACTTCCGGCTCAGGAACTTTAGGCGTTGTCGTGGACTTGTGCTGCGTGACTGCCATAATGAAACCCTTTCACGGCCTGCTGGATGCTGCTGACCTGTCCCGTATGTTTGTGGTCAAAAGTCTCTTTCACCGGCCAAGAAGGCGATTCCTTGTTGTATGCTAAGATTTTGAAGAAGTGTTTCCAAAATGTAATCTGTTATTTGGCTTTCGTCAAACTTGGCAGCACGGCTTTCATGTGGGCGGCCCACTGCGTCGCAAGCTGCATCGACGTGGCCTCGTTGAAGCGGGCGGTGGCCCTTCACTTTGATTATCGCTTCATGCCTACGAGGCTGACGGTGATGTCCGAGGTATGGATAGGGCCAGAGGCCAGAATGCGGTTCAGCCGCTCCTGAATGGCCGCCGCCCGCTGCGCCGGGGTGTAGCCCGCGACAGGCACGCGCATAATCGGCGTGCCGCCGATAAAGACGGCATTGGAAGTGGGAGCCGCCTGCGCGGTCAGCCCTCCAGTCAAAAGCGTCAGCCCGAAGGCCGCTGTGGTCAAAAGTTTGCCGGGTTGCATGGAGTGTTTTCCTGAATATATTGCTTTTATTTGGGACGCGGGACGCCGCCCAGCCATGTGTCGGGCGGGGACACGTCGTAGCGAATCGCGGGTGCTTCCTGCGAGCGCTGCGACGACGTAAAAATGGCGTCCCCCTGCGAAATCAAATAATCGGCGGTGCGGGCGGCCAGCGCCTGAATGGTCAGGCCGGGGTTGGCCGAACCCTGTGTGGGCAGGATGCTGCCGTCGCAGATAAATAAGTTGGGCACGTCATGGGCGCGGCCAAACTTGTCTACGACCGACGTGGACGGGTCATTGCCCATCCGTGCGCCGCCGACGAGGTGGGCGTACCGCTGTTCCTGCACGACTTCCACCGCGCCCGCCGCCCGCATCACATCCATCGTCTTGTTTTTACCGAACTCAATCAGCTTTTTGTCGTTGTCATGCAGATTGAATGTCACACTTGCCACGGGCAGGCCGCGTGAGTCTTTTTCTTCGGCCAGCTCGACACGGTTGTCCGCCCAGGGCAGGATTTCGCCGAGTAAACCGAGCGCCGCCCAATGGTTGTAATCCATCATCGTGCGCCGCATACCCCAGCCCCACGCGCCCTGCGCGACCATCATCTGCTTGGCAAACGCAATCGGCAGTGGGCCGACGGTTTGAATGGCAAAGCCGCGTGCAAAGTCGCGCTTTGGGTCGGTCTCATAAAACTCTTCGGTCAGCGCATGGGCCGGGGGCGCTTTGTACATCCGTATAGGGTCGTCAAAGCGGCCTAATATCACATTCCCGGCCTGCGCCATCAAATAGCGTCCCACCGTGCCGCTGGAATTTGCCAGCCCCTGCTCAAAACCGGGGCAGGCGGAGTTCAGCAGCAGTCGCGGCGTCTCAATCGCGTACCCGGACACAATCACCGCTTTCGCCCGCTGCACCTGCTCCTTGCCGTCCGCGTCAAAGTAGGTGACGCCGGAAACGCGGCCATTTTTGCCGACATTCACCCGTGCGACCATGCAGTGATCGCGGATTTCTGCGCCGTTGGTAACGGCATCGGGCACATGAGAGACCAGCGTGCTTTGTTTGGCCCCGACTTTGCAGCCCTGAATGCAGAAGCCCCGGTAAATGCAGTGCGGGCGGTCGCCGCGTGACCCGGACAAAATCGCCACCGGGCCGCCCGCGCTGACGGGAATGCCCAGCTCCGAGCAGCCCCGAATCAGCACGTCGCCGACGCCGCCCATCGGGTGCGGCCCGTAAGCGTAGCCGTGCGGATGCCCCCAGGGAAAGTGCGCCGGGCCAGCCACAGGGATTTCCAGCTCCAGCAGCTCATAATACGGCTTGATGTCGTCATAGGAAATCGGCCAATCGGTCCCCACGCCGTCTTCGGAATACACCCGAAAGTCCGACGGGTGGAAACGCGGCGTGAACCCGGCCCAGTGGACCGAGCCGCCGCCGACCCCGCGCCCGCAGTTGTTCGCGCCCAGCGCCAGCGGGTCTGTGCCGCCGGTCACACGCGGCTCCGTCCAGTACAGCTTGTGCGACCCGGCCTCGTCGCTGACCCAGTCGCGCTCGGTGTCCCAGAACGGCCCGGCTTCCAGGGCCACAACCTTGAAGCCTGCGCGGGACAAGCGCTGCGACAGGACGCCGCCCGCCGAGCCGACCCCGACAATGCAGTAGTCCACTTCTTCATTCGGCTCGTAGCGGCGCATCGGGGTCGGGAGCGTCTGCATCGGCCCCAGACGGTGCAGGTTATCGTTGGGCGGGCTGAACTTGCCCCCTAACGGCTTGCCAAAAATCTGCTTCAATGTGTTCCCCCCTGCCCGGTCGCGCTCTGGCCGTCAGCCTCTTCCCCCATCTTCTCTACTGTGCCGGACAGTGAGGTCGGCGGCGCGTCCCATTCATACCGCTGTTCTTCCACTTCCCAGGGTTCCGGCTGCCCGTTTTCCAGGCGAAAATAGGCGCGGGGATAGGCGGGGCCGCCGAAGCCAATCTCATCCCAGGCGTAAGGGTGGGCGTAATACTGCTCCACCACATCCTGCACCAGCAGCATCCAGAACCGATGCACGGGCATTTTGTCCCAGATGTCCTCGCCGCCGTCGGGCTTGCCGTCATGCAGGTTTTTGAGAATCTGGTCCTGATCCAGTGTGCCGAGCGCCTGAAACTCTTTGCCGAACCGCGCCTGCGCGGCGGCATCAATGGCCTGAAGGCCCAGCGTGTAGGCATCCGGGTCCGGCGGCATCTTGGCATAGCGGTAGCCGTCGGTGCGCCCTTCGGCCAGGCGCTTGTCAATCCCGTTGATAATAGGGATACGGTGCGCCGCATCCCGGTCGTCCTGCGGCAGAATGCGGTCGCAGACAGCGCGGAGCAGCGCGGCCTGCGCTTCGCTGAAAAACGTCAGCAGCGGCGGGGATTCCACCCGGTCCAGAACCACTTTGCGCGTGGCCTCGTCCCAAGAGCTTTTCTGGCTCAGGGTGCTGAAGCCGGGATAGTAGCCCGGCTGCGGGCGCGGCGGCAGCGGCTGCTTGGTTTTTGGGTTGATCGGCAGCAAATGAATATCAGACATAAGTTTGCTTTCCTAGTTGCTTTTTTCCCGCCGCATCAGGCTTGCCAGCAAGCCAAGCGCCCCAGCAGCAGCGAACAGCAGGGGGGCCAGCACCGGCGGGCCGTACATGATGTTATACAGCGGCTTTTTGAGGCCGCCCGGACGGCGCAGGACGCCCCGGAAATGGAAGTAAAAGCCCATCGCGCCGTTGAGGCAGGCCAGCAGCGAAGCCGCCGGAAGCACCGTCCGCCCGGCGCGGCGGCTGAACACCGCCGCGATGCCCGCCAGCGTCAGCAGACCCGAAACCGCCACCGGCGTCCATTGCACCCAGAAGCGGAAGTTGTTTTTGTAGTGTGAATATAGGGCTTCCACCCCGCTGAACAGAGACGCCGCCGCCGTCATCGCCGCCAGATGCTTCTGGAAGCGGCCTTCGCGCAGGCTTTGCTCCCAGTCTTCCGATTTGGGTTCATCGTGGCTGTCGTCGTCGTCTGGCTTTGCTTTGTGAACCGCATTCAGTTCCAGCAGCATTCGCAGAGGGCGCACGGCGGGGTGGACATCCGGGTCGGCAGGGGCGTCTGTGCGGCGCAGAAACGATGCCAGCAGACCCAGATAGCCGCTGATACCAAATAGCAGCGGCGCGAAAATCGGCGGCCCCATGATGATGTTGGCGACCGGCAGACGCCAGCCGCCCGGCTTGCGGGCGATGCCGCGCACATGGAAGCCGAAGCCAATCAGGCAGTCCGCCAGGGTCAGCGCGGACACTACCGGCAGGACCGTCTTGGCGGCCCGCTTGCTGAACACTCCGGCAATGCCCGCCACAAACAGCAGCGGGCTGAGGATCACCGGCGACCACATGATGCGCTGCCCGTAGCTGCCCCGGTAGTGTTCATACGCGACTTCACCGCCGCTCAAAACGCTGGACAGCGCGGCAATCAGCGCCAGCGCCCGCTGAAAGCGGCCTTCCCGAATGTCTGTATCTGCCGCCACGGTGTCCCGAACCAGCGTCTGAAAAAGAGAGGATTGTTTGTCTTCAGCCATTCTTGCTCCTTAAGACGACATGGCGTACTTTGCGGCGTCGGCCCGTTTGAATTCCAGCCCCATGCCGGGCCGGGACAAGTCCGGGGTCAGAACGCCGTTTTTGGGGGTCAGCGCCCCGTCAAACAGCAAATGCTCAATGCGGGCGTGGTCATGGAAATACTCCAAATGCACAAAGCCGGGCGCGGCGCAGCCGGGGGCGACATGAAGCGACGGAGCGCAATGCGCGGACAGCGGCACAAGACGTGCATGGCACAGGGAGGCGACGCCCAGAAATCCGGTCACCCCGGCGCAGCGGGACGCATCGGCTTGAAGCACGTCCACGGCATCGGCCTCCAGCATTCGCCGGAAATACGACAGCGAGTAGCCGTATTCGCCCGCCGCAATGTCCATGCCCGCCGGTCCCCGGTCTCGCAGTAAATGCAGCCCTTCCAGATCGTCCGATGGACGCGGCTCCTCAAACCACCGAACGCCGAGCGCAGCGTATTCTTCGGCAAATTGGAGGGCCTGCTTGCGCGTGTAAGCCCCGTTGGCGTCTACAAACAGTTCAACATCCGGGCCAATCGCTTCCCGCGCCCAGCGGACGCGCTCCAGGTCGCCTTCAGGGTGCGTACCGACTTTCATCTTGACGCGGGGAATGCCCAGCGCGGCCCAGCCGCCAAGCTGCGCTTGAAGCTGCTGCTGCGAATAGGTGGTAAAGCCGCCGCTGCCATAAATCGGTGCGCCGTCGCGGGCGCGGCCCAGCAGGGACACCAGCGGCAGGTCTAATAATTTGGCTTTCAGGTCCCACAGCGCCACGTCCACGGCGGCGATTGCCATAGACGAGACGCCGGGGCGGCCCAGGTTGCGGATCGCGTGGTCCATCGCGTGCCACGCGCCGGGAATGTCCAGCGCCTCGCGGCCCATGACTTTCGGAGCCAGCGTTTCGCGGACAAAGGCCGCCGTCGCCGGGTCGGCATAGGTGTAGCCGAGGCCGACCTTGCCGCCCGCTTCGGCTTCGACAAGAACAAGCGTGGTCTTGTCCCAGGCAAACGTGCCGTCTGCTTCCGGGGCATCGGTGGGGACCGTGTAGGCCGAGGCGGTGATTTTCGAGACGGGTTGATCGGCAGTCATGCCGCAATTCTTTCCGAGCCTGCAATGCAGGTTCTGCGTAGTCAGGTAAACAGGGCTTGTCCTATCAGAATAGGCCCCGAGAGGCTCAGGTAGTATGCATCAGATCGCTGATTTTGTCGTGAAATGCGGTCAGCGCGATCCGCCCGCCTTCCGGCTGGCCTTTGGTCAGGGCTTCGGCGAACTTGGCGAAGTCGATGCCATGCAGCTCGACCACGTATTCCGAAACGCCGAGGAAGACAATCTGCTCCCACTTGATCTGGCTCGGCACATTGTTTTTAATGATCACCACGGTAATGTTCAGGCCGTACTTGGCTGCCGTGGCGAAATCGCCCATCAGCATGGTGAAGCCGCCGTCCTTGACAAACGCAATGGACTAACGATCCGGGTAGGCCACTTTGGCGGCAATAGAATACGGCAGGCCGGGGGCCATCGCTGCCAGCGTCCCGGAGCAGGAGAACTTCCGGTCCTTCTGGATTTTAAACTGCCGGGCTACCCCTGTCGTATTTGTGCCGGAGGCGCCGGAAATCATGGCATCGCTGGCGGCTACCTGCCCCAGCTCCCAGGCGACTCGCTGCGGCTTGATGGAACGCTGTCCTTCATGGTGCGGTTTTCCATAATGTGCCGCCACTTTTCCATGCCCTTCTGCGCCATTTCCAGCAGCGGGCGATCCTGTTTGGTGTCTACCAGCTTGGTGAGCGCCGCCGTCGTCGCTTTGGCATGGCCGACCAGCCCGACTTCCACCGGATAGCACAGGCCAATTCGATTGGGCAGATCGTCAGTCTGCACCCCTTTGGCCTGCGCGTGCTTGAAAAGATATTTCATATAGAGGAACGACGTGCTGATAAACAAAATGGCATCGCAGTCCCGCATCACGTCTTCGGACGGCCCGGTACCCAGCAGACCCAGCCCGCAGGTAGTCAGCGGGGACGACGGCTTTGCCCAGCAGGTCTTTCACAATGGGAGGGCGCAGCTTTTCAGCCAGTGCAATCACTTCTGAGGTCAGAAAATGTCTGGCCCAAAATTGCCAGCACTGGGGCCTGGTCGCACTTGGCATCGTGTAATCCGTTCAGAAGGTGAATAGCTCCGGGGGCGGAAGTTGCCAGGCAGCAGCCCAGCTTGCCGCTATACTTTGCATGGGCACACGCCGTGAAGGCGGCGGATGCCTCGTGGCGCGTTTGGATAAACTTGATTTTGTCTTTACGCTTACGGGGCGATTTAATCACGCCATTGACGCCATTGCTGGGGATGCCGAAGATCGTGTCTATCCCCCAGACCGTAATTGTTTTTACGAAAACATCGGCGGCTGTATCTGCCATCCTGCATTTCCTTCCTGTCTCGGTGAGACGCAAGCATCATAGCCAGCCAGTTTATGTGTTATGTAACAAATAAAAATATATTAAACATGACAGTGACAAAGCGCTCAACAAACTAGCAGCAGGCAGGATGCCATTTGCGGGTACGGGCCGACGCACCCTGCACGGAGCGCTTGCCCGTCTCGCGCCGTGGAAGAAGCCAAATTGGAAGCGTTCTTGGCGGCTCGGCCCAGATGAACTCGCAGTCATAGCCTGCTGGCACGGAGTGGGCCTTGCAGTAGTCGCCGCCACAGTCATCGCAGTGGTAGCGCTCGCGGGGCGTCTGCACCGGGGTATGACAGCCGCGCTTGGCAAACTCGTGAGTTTTGGTCTGGCTGTCATGAGCATTGCTCTAAACGTCAAGGGATGCACGCCGCCCGTCAAGAAATAGGCGAAGTCACCACAACTGCACAGCGGCCCTGGTACGGTTTCCTGCGGAGCAAAGCGTCGTCTCGGCAAAGAGGTGGGCGGTTTGGAAAGGACGTAGGGCAGAGACGGGGGTTGGGGGGCACTGTTGCAGCGGTCGCGGCGGCTTCAGGCGTTGGACCGGCATGACTGAAATGGGGAGTATTATTCGGCTGATGAGGCCGATCCATAGAACTCTCTGTGCTGTTGTGAAGATGTGCCATGTTGAAAATCTTTCCCGCAGGTATGGCTTCTGCATTGTCTTGTTGGGGAACAAGAGTGCCCCATAGAGCGGCAATACCCGCAGGGAAAGGCACGAAACCGGGCAGGCATTTGCTTTATTGATATTCGTTAATAGTCTTAGCATATAACAATGCTCTTATAAATGGGCAAGCGTCGGTCTATCCGGTTAAGGAAATAGCCTTTTCCACCCGTTTGATTTGTTCAGCGGTAACACGCACAACGCGCAGCCCGAAAGACCCCAAGCGTATTTCCGGGTTTTTAAATGCAATCCCTGCCCAAGAAGTCGTTTCCAGCCTCTATTACACTGGCCGCCTGCTTCAGCGGCGGCGCGATGTCGCTGACATTCATCAGGGATTTCGGGTGGCAGGCGTGCCCGGAGAACCTACGGAAGAAGACGAAAAAATTGCTCTTCATCTCATTGACCGGATTGAGGAAGTAGAGCAGCGCCCGGTACGTTCTCTGAGTGACCGCCGCGCTGACCATTACATTCGCCGATTTAGCCGAATGATTGAGCAGCAGGCACGGGCCAAATATGGCTATTAGCGTAATTTTGCAATCCGGGTATATACCTTTTGAGGGACGCAGCAAATAGACACGCGGCCCCGATGCTGAGGAGGCACACACACGACCATGAAATTTTTTATTGACACCGCCAATGTGGACGAAATCAAGCAGGCGATGGCCTGGGGCATCGTCGATGGGGTGACGACGAACCCGTCACTCATCGCCAAAGAGGGCATCCCGCACAAGCAGCGGGTGATGGAGATCATCAAAATTGTCGGGGACCTGCCCGTCTCCGCTGAGTGCATCGAAACCGAGACCGACAAGCTGATGGCCGAAGCCAAAGACATCGCCTCGTGGGCGCCCAATATTTTTGTCAAGGTCCCCATGACCGAGAACGCGATGGAAGTGGTCAAAGAGCTGTCCCCGCAGGGTGTCAACTTCAATGTCACTCTGATTTTCTCGCTGCCACAGGCGCTGATTGCCGCCAAAGCGGGCGCGTCGTTTATCTCGTTCTTTGTGGGCCGCATCGACGACATGGGCAGCCTGGAAGCGCCTCTGAATGTGGAACACGCGGTGGAAATGGTGGAAACCTACGACTTCCCCAAAGACCCGGAGATTTTGGTGGCGTCCATCCGCAGCCCGCTGCAAGTCACCGAGAGTATCAACTCCGGCGCACATATTGCTACCATCCCGTTTAAGACGATGGAAATGCTGTTCAAGCACCCGCTGACCGACATCGGCATCAAGAAGTTCTATGATGACTACCTGAAGGCCACCGGCGGCGATAACCCCGAAGAGGCCAAAAACAAGGGCGTCTCCACCGAAGAAAAGTCCAAGTAAGCCAGACGCCGTCCAACAAAACAGTCCGCCGTGCCCTGCACGGCGGGCTGTTTCTGCGTTCGAAGGCCCCCTCTCGTTTCCGCCTGTCCCTGCCAATAATACGGGCATCACCGAAACGACAAGGAGGCTTTCATGTCACCGGACCTCATCGCCGCGCTTTCTCCGCCCGCCCTTCTTTCTCCGCCCGCCTTGCTTTCTCCGCCCGCCGCGCCGCCGGGTTCCCCCGTCCTGCCCGGCAGCCCGACAGCGGCCCTGTTCGCGTCACTTTTGGCCGCAACAGCCCCGCCTGTCACCACTGGGCCGCTCATGCCCACGACCACCGTGCTGTCGAAAATCAGCGTTTTTCCCGGCATGGACCCGACCGAGCCAGTTCCGCCGACGCCCAAAAAGCCTGTGCTGTGCGAAACGGAACAGATTGGGGCGAAGCAGACGCTCGCCGAAAACCCTGGCAATGCTGCTGCCCTTGCTTCGCCGCTGACAGCTCTGAGCGCAGCGCCGGAACCGGCAGAAGTGACAGCAAAAGAGACCAAAAAAGACACCAAAAAAGACAGTCTGAAAGAAAAAGACAGCCTGAAAGAACCAGTGGACACTGCCCCGGCCTCTGTGCCGGGCGGTGAGCTGTTTCTGCCACCCCTCCCGCCGGTCCTGGCCGCTATGCCAGTCCTATCCCCGGCATCACCGCCTGCCGCCGTCATCACGGCTCTCCCTGCTGCTTCTGAACCTGCCGCTTCTGAGACGGTCAAGGCTCCTGAGTCTGCACCCGCCGTTCGGCTCACCCCGGAGGCGGCTTCAGTGCCGTCTGCCCAGAGCCTCTCAATAACTCAGGCTATCCCGCTGCCCCAGCCCGCGTCAGCAGCTCAGGCCGCGCCGCTGGCGTGGACTCCGCCGACAGATGCTCCTGTGGCTGCCGCCCCTCTGCCGGGTTCCAGCCCAGCAGTCACAAGTGCAGTCACAGGCACCGCGACGCCGACCGGGGTGGGGGACGGCCTCCTGCCGGTCCTCCCAGCACGGGCGGACAAAAACTTGGCCGCAAAAACCCCGCAAAAAGACCTGAAGATAGCCGGGCCGCGTGCCGATACTATTACCAGGACGCAGACGGAGCTGCCCCGGCTCACTCACCTGATCCGGAAAGAGACCCCCACGGAGGAAACCAGCACGGAAGAGAGCCGCACGGCTGCGGGAGGGACGCAGGGCCAGGGACCGGCCCCCACTTTGACAGCCGCTTCGGCGCTGCCGCCCCGCACGACGGCAGCCGCCGCGCTGGAAACAAAGCCGCTGACGCCCACCGAAAGGCAGGCCGTCGTTCAGCAGCTTGCCGAGGGAGCCGGGGGAATACGGCTGCCTGCGAAACCGGGCGCGGCGCAGGAGATGACCGTGCAGCTTCACCCGAAAGACTGGGGCAGCCTGCACGTCACCGTGCAAATCGCTCCGGCAATCCAGTCCGCAGGGGATGCGCCGACAGGGGATGCCCCGAAGAAAGTCACGGCTCAGATTGTAGCCGAAACGCCGCAGGTCAAAGCTGCGCTGGAATCGCACTCCGGCGAGCTGCACCAGAAACTCCGCGAGGCGGGGCTGCATCTGGACACTGTCACCGTGACGGTGCGAGCGCCGGAAGCGGCACACAGCAGCTCAGGGACGACGCCGCAGGGAGGCCAAAACGACACGCAGGGACGCTTCCAGGAGGGGACGCAGGGAAGCACGGCGCAGGGAAGCGATTTTGGACAGCGACTTGCCGACACAGGCCGCCCGGAGGGCAGCCCCGGCAGCAGCAGTGGACCGGCCCTCTCCGGGGGCGGTCACGGTTCACCGGGCGGGCGGCAGGGAAGCCAAGCGCCCCCCGAAACCCGGCGCTGGATCGGAACTGAGCCGGACACGGAGACCGCCCCCCGGTGGACAGCCTCCCGGCACTCCGGCGCGGTTCGGCTGGACCTGCGGGCTTAACGTCCCACGCTAAAGAAGCAGAAAGAGACCTATGAGCGACCTTCCTATTTCGGCCAATCCGGTGACGAATAACCCGGTGATCACCAACCCGTTTAATCTCAACGGGACCGCCAAGAACGTCAACAAAGACGGCACGGCGACGACCAACGACTCGCTGTCCAACAAAAACCAGTTTCTCACACTGCTGGTGGAAGAGCTGAAGAACCAGGACCCGACCGCCCCCACCGATGAGAAGCAGACGCTCTCGCAGCTTGCCCAGTTTTCGTCGCTGGAGCAGATGCAGAACCTCAACCAGACGCTGTCCGCCTCCTCCGGCTTCGGCCAGGTGGCGCAAAGTGCGGCCCTGATTGGCAAGACCGTTTCCACACAAACCGCCGACGCGGCGGGCGTTTCCGGCGTCGTTTCATCGGTCACGTTCTTAAATGGCAAAAGCTACCTGCACGTCGGCACGCAGGACATTGACGCCTCGACCGTCACCACGGTTTCTCAATAAGATATTATGAACACCGCTGAACTCAACAACCGCATACGGACAGCCGCGCCCCTCGGGGCAGGAGCCGCACCGAACAGCCGCCCGGCGGCAGCGGGGCCGAGCTTTGGGCAGGTCCTCAGTGACCGTCTCGCTGAGCCGCTGTCTACAGTGGCGGCACGGGCCAATGTCAAGTTCTCCGGCCATGCTCAGACGCGGCTGGCTTCGCGCCACATTGCTCTCTCTGAAAGCGATGTTACCCGGTTAGGCACCGCCATGACCCAGGCAGCGGCCAAAGGGTCCCGCGACTCGCTGATGCTTCTGGATAAGACGGCCTTTGTCGTCTCGGTCGCCAACCGCACCGTGATTACTGCCGTGGCGCAGGATGCGCTCAAAGACAACATCTTTACCAACATCGACAGCGCGATGATACTCTAAACCTATCGCACAACGCACTCAAAGCGGCGGGACCTCTTCCGAGGACGCCGCACGTCCCGTCCGGCGCGATTGACTGCGCGTTCGGACCTACCCGGAAGGAAACTCAACTATGTTACAGGCCATGTACAGCGGCATCTCCGCGATTGAAGCGCATCAGCAGAAAATGGACGTCATCGGCAACAACATTGCCAACGTCAACACCACCGCCTACAAAGCGGGCCGGGTGACGTTTCAGGACCAGCTTTCCCAGACCATTCAGGGCGCAGGCGCTCCCACCGCCACCATCGGCGGAACCAACCCGCAGCAGATCGGCCTCGGCGTCAAAGTCGGCTCCATCGACACCCTGATGGCGCAGGGCGGCCTGCAAAGCACCACTCGCCCCACCGACATGGCGATCCAGGGCAACGGCTACTTCATGCTCGGCGACAGCACCGGCGTTTCCTACACCCGTGACGGTTCGTTCAGCCTCGACAGCAACGGCAATCTGGTCAACGGCTCCAATGGCTCCTTTGTGCTGGGCTGGAAAGCCGACGCCAATGGAAAAATCGACTCCACCAAACAGATTTCTCCCGACTCCAAACTGGCAATCCCCGTGGGCGGCCTGACCGCCGTGCAGCCCACATCGGGAGTGACCTTTGGCGGCAATCTCAGCGCCGAGGCGACCGGCACGGACACCTATACCCGCTCGGTGGTGGTGTATGACAGCCTGGGCGAAAAGCAGACGGTTTCTCTGGACTTTCAGCGCGATACGGCTTCGGCAGACCCCGCGCATACCTGGAAATGGACCGCCACGGGAACCGGCGTCAGCGGCACGGGCGGCATCACCTTTGACACCACGGGCAAGCAAACCGGCAGCACCGGGGCGCTCACGCTGAACCCGACCGACGGCGCGGCGACCGGCCAGACCGTGACCCCGGATTTCAGCGGCGTCACCCAGATTTCCGGCTCTTCCTCGGCTGCGCCGTCCACCCAGAACGGCTTCGGGCCGGGCACGCTGCAATCGTTTAGCGTGGATCAGACCGGGGCCGTCACCGGCATCTTCAACAACGGCCTGACCCGCGTGCTGGGCCAAATGGCGATGGCGGACTTCCCCAACCCGGCAGGGCTGGAGCGGGGGGGCAGCAATGCCTTCAAGGTTTCCATCAACTCCGGCCTGCCGACGGTGGGCACGGCCCTGTCCGGCAGCCTCGGCAAGATCAGCACCGGCTACCTGGAGCAGTCCAACGTGGACCTGTCTACGCAGTTCACGGACATGATTGTGACGCAGCGCGGCTTCCAGGCCAACACCAAAATCGTCACCACCGTGGATGAAATGCTCAACGACGTCATCCAAATCAAGCGGTAAGGGGGCGGCAAAAACCGAGGGGTTGAAAATCCCTCGCTAGGAGAGGCACCCTCCGGGTGAAAGAAGCAGGGGCGGGGTCTCCCCGCCCTCCCATCCGTATTTCCTTCGTCCGCAGGACGCCTCACCGAGCGAGGGGTTTTCAACCCCTCGCACTCTGGCCCTGAGAGAATAACACCATGATCCATCTCACCCGCTTTGACGGCAGCGACTTTGTTCTGAACGCCGACCTGATTGAGTTTGTCGAGGCCCTGCCCGACACGCACATCACGCTGGTCACCGGCAAAAAGCTGCTCACCCGCGAGAGCGCCGACGAAGTCATCGCCCGCGTTGTCTCGTACCGGCAGGAGGCCGGGTCGCTGCCCCGCATCCCCACAGCGGGCATGGCCGTCGCCGCCGCCCCTGCGGAGTAATTTTCGGGAGTAATCTAATCGCATGGATTTAGCAACAATTATCGGTCTGGTGCTGGCCTGGGGCGCGTTCCTCGGGTCCATCATTATTGAGGGCGGAGAAATCTCCGCTCTCCTCAACCCCTCGGCGGCGCTGCTGGTCTTCGGCGGCACACTGGGCGCGTCCATGATCTGCTTTCCGCTGTCCGCCATCGTGGGCCTGCCGGGCGTGATGAAGAATGCGTTCTTCGGCAAAAAAGAAGATACCGCGCACATCATCAAAACGCTGGTGGGCTACGCCGAGCGTGCCCGCCGCGAGGGCCTGCTGGCTTTGGAAGAGGAAGCGCACTCGGTCACGGACCCGTTTCTCAAAAAGGGCATTCAGCTTGCTATCGACGGCACGGACCCGGAGATGGTGCGGGAAATCATGGAAACCGACATTCAGTTTCTGGGCAGCCGCCACCACGAAGGCGCGAATATCTTTGGCACAATGGGCGGCTTCGCGCCGACCCTGGGCGTCATCGGCACGGTCTCCGGTCTGGTCCATATGCTTGCCAACCTGTCCGACCCCGGCAGCATGGGACCAAGTATCGCGGCGGCCTTTATCGCCACGCTGTACGGCGTCTGCTCCGCGAACCTCTTGTTCCTGCCGCTCGGCAACAAGCTGAAAGCGATCTCGCATGAAGAGGTGCTGGTGCGGGAAATTATGACCGAGGGCATTCTGGCGATCCAGGGCGGGGACAACCCGCGCATCGTGGAAGAAAAGCTCAAGGCGTTCCTGTCGCCCAAAATCCGCCGCAAGATCGAAGCCGAGGCGGCAGTCTAATGAGGCCGTAACGGTAGGGGCGCGATTTATCGCGCCCTCTTTACCGCGCCTAATTTCAAGGAACACGCACGCAATGGCAAAGAAAAAAAAGGGCGGTGAGGGCGAACACGAAAACTCCGAACGGTGGCTGCTGACTTATGCCGACATGATTACGCTGCTGGTGGCCTTCTTCATCATGCTGTACTCGATGTCCGTCATGAACCAGGCCAAGTTTGAGCAGCTCGCCGTGTCTGTGCGCTCCGGCTTCGGAACCAGCGTCGCCAACGGCGTGCCGACCATCTTCTCACGCGGCGGCGGGCTGAATGCGACGCCGTCGATTATCAATTCCAGCAAAAGCGCCCCGCAAAGCGACGAAGATTTCCTGAAGACCACCCGCGCCCATCAGGACGCCGACGGGCTGGACAAAGCCTATGCCGCTGTCAAAGCCTACATTGAGAAAAACAAGCTGAAAGAGTCCATGAGCGTCGTTCGCAACGAGCGCGGCGTGGTCGTCACCGTGCTGACCGACAAAACCCTGTTTGCCCCCGGCCAGGCCGACCTGCGGCCTGAAGAAGACGGAATGCTCCAAAGCGTCAGCGGCGTCCTCAACAAAGCCGTCGCCCAAAACCCCGTGCGGATTGAAGGCCACACCGACAGCCTGCCGATCCACACCGCCCGCTTTCCGTCCAACTGGGAGCTGTCCACCACTCGCGCCACCACCGTGCTGCGCTACTTCGAGGCGCAGGGCGTCTCTTCCAAGCGCCTCGAAGCCGCTGGCTACGCCGATCAGCGCCCCCTCGGCCCCAACGACACCGATCCCGCCCGCGCCCGCAACCGCCGCGTCGAGATCGTCATTCTGCGCCGGTATTAAGCAAAAAAGCCTAGCACAATCAGTGCCGGGCTTCCAAAAATTAAATACGCCAAAAGGCCGTGTCGGGAGCGTCCGCGCCTGGCAGGGGGCGGCTTGACCGGTCAGGACCGGCTCCTGCGGCAAGCGCGGCTGACGGACACCGGACGCCGCGCCGCCTTCTTTCAGGTGCGAGCCACCGCCGCCTGCTGCCACACTCTGGCCGCGCCGGACGAGGCGGGCAACTATCGACTGGTTTGACAGCCGCCAGTTTATCTGAGACGCGGCATAAGTCATTTGGAACCGCCAGTGTGGCAGGGGTATCAATTCGGAACTGTCACACCCGATCCTATAGTAGTCATAGCTGGACTTCATCGCTGGACTTCATCGCTTGCCCTCCCGCAAAACCACCGGCACAGAATTAACCGCATCGTAGCATCAGGGGGGCAAAGCTGTCAATCATGTTTTCACCGGTTGACTATTTTCCTGAATTGTGGTATTTTCTTATATAAGAAAATGGGTTATTTTAGGAAAATAATGACTGAACAAGAAGCGACTAAGCGCATTATGAGCGGGGAATTGCTGCTGCCTCCGCTTGTGATAACACTCAAAAGCATAGGAACGCTATTTCGTAATTATCCCGTGGACATTTTTTTGCAAGCACGCTGGCAGGACAAAACTTATGCTTTTGGGGCGCTGTATAAATCGCGCTCCACGCCCAAAGAGTTCCAATCGGCGGTAGACCAGGTGCAGCGCGTGAGCAGCGCCTCCGGGCTGCCCCCTATGATTCTCATGCCTTTCCTGAAAGAAAAGCAGCTTCTTGAGCTTGCCGAGCGGCAAATCAGCGGCCTGGATTTCAGCGGCAACGGCGTTGTTGTTGTGCCGGGTCATCTTTTTGTTTTTCGTACTGGTTCTGCCAATCTATTCCCCGCCTCGGAAACCATTCAAAACGTCTATCGTAGGAGCAGCGCGATAGTACCACGCGCACTCTTGGCTTGTCCTGTCTTTGAGACTGTCAACAGCGTTGATGCGTTTATTCAGCTTCGTGGAGGCCGTATCTCGGACCTTTCCCTGTCCACAGTATCGAAAGTGTTAAAAGTGCTGGAAGAAGATTTAATCATCAGCCGCGAGAACAGCCAAATCCGTCTGATTCAGCCTGAGAAATTGCTGGACAAGCTTGTTGGCAGCTATACGCGCCCCGTCTTAAGGCGCTTCCTTGTCGGCAAATCTCCGCAGGATACAACGACTTTGGCTGGACTGCTTACGCAAAACTCAACGCGGTATCAGGTTTGGCTGGTCGGGACCGGAGTTGGGTCAGTCAATCAATACGCCGTAATGGCGCGGGAAAACTTTTTATCTGTGTATTGCACAGACCAATATCGCCTGCTGACTGGGGTGGAGTTCAAGGAAACCAACCGCTTCCCTAATTTGGAAGTCATTGAGACAATAGATAAATCGGTTTATTTTGATTTGCGCCCAATTAAGGGGTTTGCCTGGGCTTCCCCCGTGCAGACTTACCTGGAGCTGATGGCAGGCGATCAGCGCGACAAAGACACAGCGAATCAGGTTAAGGCACTTATCCTCGCCGATGTCAATGAGCAGCTCACAAAGAAATAAAATGACTAATCCCTTTGACCTTCTTCAATCTAATTTGCTTGATTTACTGTATGAGCTAAAAGGCTCAAGCATACAAATTACTGTCGGTGGGGGCTATGGGCTATACCTGAAGCGCCAGCAGATTGAAGCATCACAAGCTGTTACATTGCTTTCGTTTATTCCCTCCGCACGTTCCACCAACGACTTGGATGTATTTCTGCAAACCCAGGTTATTGCGAATTCTGATGACGTCAAAGCCGTCTGGGATGCTTTGCAGAGGCTTGGATGCACTGTGGTGGAGATAAGCAAAAATTTCCAGTTCAGCCGAAATATTCAAAGTGGTGAGCGGTCCTACCAAGTCAAATTTGACTTCTTGACCAAAATGCCTCCCAACCTTTCTGAAACCCAGCAAGTAGTAGTCAAAGGCATCCGGGTCAAAAACAAGGAAAGCGGTGACGTACACGCCCATCTCACAAAAGAAGCGATAGCAGTTGAAGATACTCCGTCTGCTGTCCAACTAACAGGTATGCGGACGTCCGGTGATGACTACACCGACACCGTTCATATTCCCCAAGTCTATCCGTATCTGATGATGAAGCTATTTGCCTTTCGAGATTACGAAACAAAGAAAAAAGACCCAGAGCAGGCGCAAAAGCACGCACTTGATCTTTACAGCATCATAGCCATGACAACGGAAAAAGAGCTGGAGATAGCAGAACAGTTGAAACAGCGTTACGGACAGACAACAGAGGCACAGCAAGCAGGGCGAATTGTTGAAGAGTTCTTTTCACGAAATACAGATTTAGGAATAATTCGTCTGCGCGAAAATCAGGCCGGGATTCCCGATAACGAGGAAGCTGAATTCAAATCACTGCTCTCCGATCTATTTCCTTAAGTCCGGTAACTCGCGGCCAGCGATCCGGCGATAGCGTGCCAGCCGTCGGCCAGAATGAACACCAGGACTTTGGCGGGCAGGGAGATCACGGTGGGGGGGAGCATCATCATCCCCATACTCATCAAAAGTGACGAGACGACGAGGTCAATGATGATAAACGGAATGTAGATGATAAAGCCGAAGATGAAGCCGGTCTTTAGCTCCGAAATCACAAACGCCGGAATAACCACCTGCATTGGCACGGCATCGGCAGGGTGCTTGGGATCGGTGATTTTGGGCAGCGGCGTGTGGCTCATCTGCAAAAACAGGTTAAGGTCGTCTTTGTAGGTTTGCGCCACCATGAAGCGGCGCAGGGGTGTTTCGCCGCGTGCGACTGCCGTGTTGAAATCCATTTTGTTGCTCAAATACGGCTGCACGGCGTCGGTGTTCATCTGCGTGAACGTCGGGGACATGACGAAGAACGTCAGAAAGAGCGACAGCCCGAGAAGCACCTGGGTCGGCGGGATGTTCTGCGTGCCCAGCGCCGAGCGCAGAAACGACAGCACGATCACGATGCGGGTGAATGCCGTGGTCATAATCAGCAGCGCCGGGGCCAGCGTCAGCACGGTCAGCAGCAGCAGCACCTGAAGGGTATTAGCGACCTGCTGCGGGTTTTTGGCGGGCGCGGAGCCAGGGATTGTCGGCAGGGCAAAGCCTGTCTGTGCGTGCGCTTCCGGGGAAGCACAGCACAGCAGCAGGCCAGTCAGCAGCGGCAGAAAATGGCGTTTTTGTATAATCATGGCGTGTTTTGCCGATCCAGCAGCGAGCGCAGGCGGGTGTTGGCGGCGGACAGAGCCGAGCCGGAGTCTGTAGCGTCCCCGGCGGCATTGGCGCGGGAAAGATAGGCTTCAAACGCCTGCGTTTCGTCGTCGTCTTCCATCGGGCCGCCCGGCCACTCGGTCAGCGTCTGCACCGACTGCGGCGTTGCGCCTAGCAGCAGGGTCCGCCCGCGCACCGTCACCAGATGCAGAACTGTCCCGCCAGGGAGCGTCTGCGTGGCTTCGACGACCACCGGGGAGGCCGCCCCGGCGGCAGGGCGGGAGGCGGCGGCGGACAGGCCCGCAAAATTGATTCCGAAATTGATCCGGGCCGGCTTGCCGTTCGTGCCCGGCTGCACCAGCCCGAACCGCTTCAAGCCATACAGGACGCCGCCGATGCCCAGCAGCACCAGCACCAGCGCCTCCACAGCCCGCCCGGCCTGCGCGGCAGGGTCTGGCGCATTGGTGTTTGGGGCCTCGGCTCCCGTGCCCAGCGGGGCGCTTTCGCGTCCGCCGTAGTCCGGGATAGCCGCCGACGGCGCAGGCGCAGGAGGTGCGGCGCAGACCGGAGCGGTCAGCAGGAGCAGGCCCCCGAAGACTAAAACTGCGAAATTAAGCCGCCAGCGCATGACGGTCCTTTTCTGCCCCTTTGCGGTCGGCGGCAGTGATAATTTCGGTGACGCGCACGCCAAAGTTGTCGTCAATGACGATCACCTCGCCGCGTGCGACCAGCATTCCATTGGCAAACAAATCTACGGGTTCCCCGGCCACTTTGTCCAGCTCGATAATTGCGCCGGGGGTCAGGTCCAGAATGTCCCGAATGAGCAGGCGCGTTCGCCCCAGCTCGACCGTGACTTCCAGGGGAATGTCCCGCACACGGACCAGGCCGCTGGCCCCTTCGGCGGTGCTGAAGCTCGGCGCGGGCGGGTCAAAGCGCGGCAGGTCCACCAGGCCAGAGCCGCCGCCGACCGGGGCGGCCTCCTCCTCGGGAGCAGCCGGGGATGCCTCTTCCGGTTCGTCCAGGGCCGAATCAATCTCGGCGGACGGCTCCGCCTGTGCGGCGGCGATCAGCGCGTCCAAATCTGCCTGCGACAGCATTCCATCTTCTTCGTCAGCCATCAGTTCATACTCCTATTTGCAATTCTTACTCGAAATGTGTCATCAACTCGGTGGGGGCGGCCACAACCTGCTCTATCTGCACGGCCAGCCTGCGCCCCCGCAGCCCCGTCCGGCCTCGAAATTTGACCTGCTCGCCGACCACCAAATCCACTGCTCCCAGACGCGCTTTCGGCGCGGCTTCCCCGTCCGGCGGCGGGCAGACCGACATCGGAATTACCTGCCCCACTTTCAGGCTCACCAGATCGGCCACGGTCAGCGCCGAGACGCCCAGCCGCGCAATACAGGCAACCTGCGTCGTGTGCAGGCGGCGGGCCAGCTCCCCGCCATGCGAGACCGTGTGCTTCTTGCGGTCGCTCGTCAGCCATCGCTGCGTACTCAGCTTGCCCAGAATCGGCTTCAGCAGCAGGTACGGCACGCAGAGGCTCATGGCCCCCGAAAACTCCCCGATCCGAATCTCAAATAAAATCAGCACCACGGTGTCGTTGCCCGGCACAATCTGCACAAACTGCGGGCTTGTCTCCATCGAAACCAGGTCAAACTCCATCGGCAGCACGGCGTCCCACGCCGTTTTGAGATCGCCCAGGGCCATGTCCACGATATGACTGCTGAGCGTTTTTTCAATGTCGGTCAGGTCGCGCACCACTTTTCCCGCCGCGCCTTTGCCGCCGAGCAGCCGGTCCAGCATGGAAAACAGGATGCCGAAATCTATCTCAAAAATGGACTGCCCCGACAGAGCTTCCAGATTTAAGATGTTTAGCAGCGACGCCGACACAGTCTTTAAATACTCGTCATAGGGAACCTGCTCCACCGAAACCAGCTCCACCTCTACCTGCGTTCGCAGGTGGCCGGCGAGCGAAGTCAGAAACAGATTGGCGAAGTTTTCGTGCAGCATTTGCAGCGAGCGGAGGTGGTCTTTGGAAAGCTTGTCGGGGCGCCGAAAGTCATACACTTCATAAGTGGGCGCCGGGGCAGCGCGGTGCTGCGAAGTTTCCAGGGCGCGGGACGCTTCGGCCCGGCGCCGTTTGTGCAGCGGCAGAAAGACGCGCCCTTGCACCTGCCGCGTTTGCGGCGCGGCGGTGGCGACAGCATCCAGCGTGGCCCGCCGCTCTTCGGTCGCCGGGTTCGGCGCGGGCGGCTCGTCGGCCCCGGTCATGGAGGCCAGCAGAGATTCAATTTCGCTTTGGGAGAGAACTTCAGCCAATGGGGGATACCTATTTCAACGAATAGCTTCAAAATAATAGCTTCAAAAAGAAAACAGCCTCGGACGCTTGGCGCGTCCGAGGTTGCTTATTCCATAAGTGCCCGGCAATGTTCACAGGTTTCTTGCGGCCAATTTTACTGCGTCACAAAGTTCGTGAAGTAGACGCCCTGCACGTCGTCTTCGCCCAGGCCTTCGTTGACACTCTTTTTGATGTCCGCTTTTAGCTTTTCGCGGCCTTTAATGCTCGCAATGTCGTCGCGGGTTTTGGAGGACAGCGAGGTCAGCACGGCGTCCCGAATAAGCGGGGCTTCTTCTTTCAGCGACTCCGGCGTCTTGCCTTTGGCTTTGTCCAGTTCCAGGCCGACGGTCACTTTCAGAAAGTGGTCGCTGCCGGGGTCCGCCAGGTTGACCAGGAACTCGTCCAGCGTCAGCACCGGGCCTTTTTCCACTTTCTTCTTTTCGTCCGCCGCTGGCTTCGCTTTCGCGCTGGCCGAATGCACCATGAAAAACGCCCCGCCCAGCACGGCAATGGCGAACACGGCCATAATTATCATCATCGGGGGCTGCTTTTTGCCGCCCCCTTCTTTTTTGTCTTCGGTCTTTTCAGCCATACTTCACCTCTACACTTGTGCGCCCGCCGTTTGCAGGCGCACTTTGAGTATCGGCAGGAAACACCGCAAACTTTACGGGAACATCTTACACAGTAGCCGACTTATCAAAATATCGCTCTTTCAGATACGTGATGTAGCCCTGGTCAATCGCCGAATTGCCCTGCATCCTTTGAAGGAGTTCCTGATAGGTCATGGCACGAAAATTTATTTCGCCGTTCAAGCGCAGAAGAAACGTCTCGATCTCAGCACGCTGTGTCACTCCACGGTAATAGCGAGAGATATGGTAGTAGGAAGGGTTATCGTACCAGAGGTACAAAAGCGTAAAGCCTTTCCCATACGCTTTCACCAAGCCTAAAATAAGCTCCAGCAGGTGCCTTGCGTCAAGTCGCCAGAAATTCTCTTGACCCGAGTGTATCCTTCTTGCCAGATGTTCACACCTTGCTAACCCGTACCTTCCCCATATTTCCCCGCTGTCCGAGAAGTAGGATTTTGTAAAGGTGTCTCTTGCTAAAGTCGTTCCAAGATGCATATAAGGCTCAGTGAAGCTCGTTTCGCTCAAGAATGGTTTCGGTTCGTTTGACCTAAAAACAACATCAAGATGAGGCGACCTATCATAGAGGCCAATGAGATGCGTCCCTTCATAATTCGCTGTAGGTAGATGGATCACTTCAAAGTGAAAGTAGTCCACGCTGATAGAAGCGCCCAGCGACGCCGCAAGTGGTTCCAATGAACGATCTCGCCAGTAGTCAAAAATGTTGCAGACAAAAGAGGGTGAGGAATGAATTGCCCGCAACTCCGTCAGCAATCCGTTCCCGGCCTCTGACTTAAACTCCGCTTGAGAGGCTTTTGTCAGAGGCTGAAACAGGTTTTCCTCCACTGTTTGTGTGTGCTTACCATCAAGCTTAATGCCGCGAGCGCGTGCCCATCTTCTCTGAAAGTAGGAAATATCTGGGCGCGGACCGGTTGCTATATAGAGTGTGGGATTGTTTTCCATTGTGGCTCCTTCGCCGTTGGCTGTCTCACTTTCCGCGCTTCATTCACAATGATCCTCTGCTGCCACCTGAACCAAAGGAACCGTCTCAGGCAAAATATCGCTCTTTTAAATACTTGATGTAGCTCTGATCAATCGCCTGATTGCCTTGCATCCTTTGAAAGAGTTCCTGATAGGTCATGGCGCGGAAATCTATTTCGCCGTTCAAGCGCAGCAGGAACGTCTCGATTTCGGCACGATGTTCCGCTGCCCCGGAAGAAGCATGATCGTACCAGAGGTATAGAAGCGTAAAGTTTTCCCCAAACTCCTTCGCCAAGCCCAAAATGTGCTTCAGCAACTGCGGCGCATCCAGCCGAGAGAAGTGTTCCCGACTCGAGTATATTCTTTGTGCTAAATCCTCGCATCTAGTCAAGCCGTACTTGCCCCAGAGTTCCCCGCTGTTTGGGAAGTAGGACTTTGTAAAGGCGTTTTCTGCTGATTGCCCTCCATGCGAGTAAGGCTCAGTGAATTTCGACTCGATTAAGAACGGCTTGAATCCCTCAGCACAAAGAAGAACATCAAGATGAGGTGGCATGCCTCTCAGGCCAGTCGGATAGACCTGCTCGAAGTGGAGATGATCAACATCAACAGGAGCGCCAAGCGCCGACGCAAGCGTCTTTAATGGGCGATCCCGCCAGTAATCGAAGACGTTGCAGACTAGCGCAGAGGAAGAATGGAACGCCCGCATTTTCTCGCTCATCTCGTTTCCCGCGCCTGATCCGAATTCCGCTCTTGAGGCTTCCGTCAAAGGCTGGAACAGGTTTTCCTCTAACGTCTTTGTGTAATTGCCATTAGGCTGAATGCCGCGAGCGGCCGCCCATCTTCGCTGTTGGTAGATAATTGCGGGTGCGGTTGGTATATAGACCTGGCTGTTTATCATTGTTGTCCTTTCGCCGGTGGTTGTTCCTATTCCTGCTTTACTCGCCTAAGATAACCGAAAGCGGAAACGAAATGGTCCGTTAAACTTTATTTCTTTTTGGGAACATAATCTGAAGATGTTTTGTTAAGAACATTGACAACGCCGCACTCAAGAGATATAATAAGCGTTGTCAGGATTTAAAACAAAACATAAGCATACTCAGGAGCATACACTTTGGGAAAAACAGTAGGAATTGACCTCGGAACCACAAACTCGGTGGTCGCCATTCTGGAAGGCGGCGAGCCGACCGTCATTGCCAACGCGGAAGGCGCACGCACGACGCCCAGCATTGTCGGCTTCACCAAGACCGGCGAGCGGCTGGTCGGAAACAATGCCAAGCGGCAGGCGGTCGTCAACCCTGACCGCACCATCATCTCCATCAAGCGCAAGATGGGCACGAACGACAAAGTCAGCGTCGATGGAACCAACTATTCGCCGGAGCAGATTTCGGCCATGATTTTGCAGAAGCTCAAAGCCGACGCCGAAGCCTATCTGGGCGAGAAGGTAGACAAGGCCGTTATCACGGTTCCGGCATACTTCAATGATGCCCAGCGCAATGCCACCAAGACGGCAGGCACAGTCGCGGGCCTCGAAGTTCTGCGTATTATCAATGAGCCGACGGCGGCGGCGCTGGCTTACGGGCTGGATAAGAAGAAGGACGAGCGCATCCTGGTGTATGACCTGGGCGGCGGCACATTCGACGTGTCCGTGCTGGAAATCGGCGGCGGCACGGTGGAAGTGCTGGCGACGGCGGGCGACACGCGCCTCGGCGGCGACGACTTCGACGAAAAGATTGTCGGCTATGTCGCGGATGAGTTCAAGCGCGATCAGGGCATCGACCTTCGCAAAGACAAGCAGGCCATGCAGCGGCTGCGCGAGGCCGCCGAAAAGGCCAAAATTGAGCTGTCCAATGTGGTGCAGACCAACATCAATCTGCCGTTTATCACCGCTGACGCCGAAGGGCCAAAGCACCTGGACGTCAGCCTGTCCCGCGCCAAGTTCGAAGAGCTGACCCGCGACCTGGTGGACCGGACGCAGGAGCCGCTGAAGCGGGCGCTGGCCGATGCCAAAATTGAGGCCAAAGACCTCGACGAGATTATTTTAGTCGGCGGCTCCACGCGCATCCCTGCCGTGCAGGAGCTGGTCAAGCGCCTCGGCGGCGGCAAAGAGCCGAACCGCAGCGTCAACCCGGATGAAGTCGTCGCCGTCGGCGCGGCCATTCAGGCGGGCGTTCTGGGCGGCGAAGTCAAGGACATCATTCTGCTGGACGTGACGCCTCTGTCGCTGGGCATTCAGACGCTGGGCGATATGTTCACCAAGCTGGTGGAGCGCAACACGACCATCCCGTACCGCAAGTCCGAGACCTTCTCGACGGCGGCAGACGGCCAGACGGCGGTAGACGTGGTGGTCTACCAGGGCGAGCGGCAGCTCGCGTCGCAGAACAAGCTGCTGGGCCGCTTCCAGCTCACCGGCATCCCGCCCGCCGGGCGCGGCATTCCGCAGGTGGAAGTGACGTTTGACATCGACGCCAACGGCATTGTCAATGTGTCCGCCAAAGACCGGGCCACGAACAAAGAACAGCGCATCACCATTTCGGGCGCGGGCACGCTGGACAAGAGCGATGTGGAGCGCATGATCCGCGAAGCCGAGCAGCACGCCTCCGAAGATGCCGCCATCCGCGACAAGGCCGAGATTCGCAATCAGGCCGACCAGGCGGTTTACCAGACCGAGCGGCTGATTAAAGACCTCGGCGAGAAGCTGCCCGCTGACCAGCGGACAGACGTGGAGACGCAGATCACCAGCGTCAAGACGGCTCTGGAAGGCGACGACACCAGCCAGATCAAGTCCGCCACCGAGGCGCTGACGCAGGCGTCCTACAAGCTCTCTGAGCTGATGTACCAGCAGGCGGGCGGCGGCAGCAATGCCCCTGGCTCCGAAGCAGGCTACACCGACACGCCGCACGAGGGCGATGCCAAGCCCGCCGAGGATGACGTCATCGACGCCGATTTCAAGAGCGAGTAATCACCCCGCCGGGGGCGGCAACGCCCCCGGCCTAAACTAACGGAGGAAAACCAGCAATGGCAAACATCGTTCGTTTCGATCCCTTTGAGGACATGGCCCGCTTGCAGCGGGAAGTCAACCGCCTGTTTGAAGACGGCACGCGGGGCCACGGCCCGTCTGAATTGACCACCGCCCGGACGTGGGCACCCGCTGTGGACATCTTTGAGGACCGTCAGGAAATCATCGTCCGCGCCGAGCTGCCCGGCATGAACCAGGCCGATATTGACATCGAGCTGACCGGCGACACCCTGACGCTTAAAGGCGAGCGCCGCTTTGACGAGACTCACCGCAAAGACAGCTACGTCCGCGTGGAGCGTGCTTACGGCCACTTCCAGCGGTCGTTCACGATCAGCGTCCCCGTGCAGGCCGACGCCGTGAGGGCCACCTACAAAGACGGCCTGCTCGAAGTCCACCTGCCCAAATCCGAAGAAACCCGGCCCAAAAAAGTGGTCGTGACCGCCGAATAAAACAGATGCCAAAACGCGGCCCCGGACACTGTCCGGGGCCGCGTTTCTTGTTGACAAAGCCTGCCAACTTTGGTACTATCAATCTATGAAGCCCCTCCGTTTCACGGTCACCATCGAAAAAGAACAACTCAGCACCGGCGAAGACATCTACGTTGCGCTCTGCCTGGAGCTTGACATCGCCAGCCAGGGGGCCAGCGTCGAAACAGCCAAAGCCAGCCTGCGCGAAGCCGTGGAGCTGTTTCTGGAAACCGCTTCGCCCTCCGAGCTAGAGCGCCGCCTGCCGCACCACCCGGAAGGCGCAGAAATGTTTACCACGCAGCTAGAAGTCCTTCACAGGAGCAAAGAGCATGAGGCCACTGCGGGTCTTGTCGGGGTCTGATGTCTGCAAGATATTGGAAGCCAATGGCTTTGAGTTTGTGCGCCAAGCGGCACTCTGCGCTTCATTATTCGCCAGTCAGCCTTGCCGCGTGAGCTATTTGAGATTGACTGAACCGCGCTTCTGACCATCTATCTCAGCCCCGCCGCCACTGTGTTCAGCCATAAACGCCGCCAGCGCAGGAAGCGCGAGCCGTCTTCGGCGTCATTGATGACCCGATTGGTCAGCAGTGCCAGCGAAACGTCAAACGCCGGGTCAATCAAGAGGGCCGTTCCCGTAAAGCCGGAATGGCCGAAGGCCCGGTCTGAAAACAAATCTCCTGACGGCAGGTAGTCATTGCCCGCGCAGAACCAGCCCCACGACTGTGCCCCGATGGCCGCCGGAATCTGGCTGACGGCCATCCGCGCCGCTGCTGCCCGTGACACCACCGGCCCGCCGCCGGTGCGAATGGCCTCCGCAAAAGCCAGTACATCGCTTGCTGTCCCGAACAGCCCCGCATGGCCCGCCACGCCGCCCAGGTCGCGGGCACGAGGGTCATGCACCGTGCCGGGCGCGGCGGCGCTCGTCGGCGCAATGTCCCCGCCCTCTGCCGGGCAGAACCCCAGCGTCGTCAGTCCCAGCGGCCCGGCCACGCTCTCGGCAAAGCAAACTTCCAGCGGCCTGGCTGCGACCCGCGCCGCGATTTCGCCCAGCAGAAGGTAGCCCGTGTCCGAGTACGTGTAGCCCGCCCCCGGAGGCCGCAGGGTGGGGGTAGTCAGAACGTGCCGCAGCCTCTCTTTCCGGTCTGCCCCGGCGCCCTCGCGGGGCCAGCGCGGGACCGGCGGCAGGCCCGAGGTGTGCAGGAGCAGATGCCGGACCTCTACGCCGCTGAGATGGGGCAGGGGACCAAACTCGGCCTCAAAGAACCCGCCGACCCCCTGCCGCAAATGCACCCGCCCGTCTTCTACCAGTTGCAGCAGGCACGCCGCTCCCGCCAGCGGCTTGGTCAGCGACGCCAGATCAAACCGCGTGTCTTCGCGGGCCGCGCCGAACGCCCGCACGCCTACGATTTGTCCGCCCCGCGCCAGGGCGTAGATAGCGTGCGTAAACAGCCCTGCCGAGACGCCTTCGGCGAGCAGCGCGTCAGCGCGGGCGAGTTGTTTGAGGGAGATAGGGACAGCAGCCATAGGACATAATTCGGGATGGCCGCCGGGTTCTCCTGCCGCTCTTAGGGTACAGGCTGTCGATAAAAGTCAGCATTGAGGCGAATGAAGTGGCTCCACTGGTCGGGCACTTCGTCGTCAGCAAAGATGGCATCCACCGGGCATTCCGGCTCGCAGAGGCCACAGTCGATGCAGGCTTGGGGGTCAATGAAAAGCTGGTCGTAGACAATCCCGCCGTCTTCCAAAATGCCGGGGTGAATACAGTCCACCGGGCAGACGGGGACGCAGGATTGATCTTTGCAGCCGAGACAGGGTTCTGTGATGACAAGCGCCATAATAGGTATGTCCTTTCGTTCGTAAGAGCGTCAGGATACCAGCCCCGCAGTCGGTGCAACAATGACTTTAATCACGGAGAGGTAAACGGAGAGCAAAAAGATGGAACCCGAACAGGCGCTTCGGCAGGTATTGTTTTTGAAAACGGCGGGGCAGGAGGCAATTTCGCAGCTTTTGCGGTCAGGCCAGCGGCGGCATCTGAGCAAAGGCGAACAGCTCTTTAGGGAGCTGGAACGCTGCTTGGGGCTGTTTGTCGTGCTGACAGGGGCTGTGAAAGTCTACAAGCTGGACAGCCGGGGGCGGGAGCTGACACTGAGTTTGGAAGGGCCGGGAGCAAGTGTCGCGGAGCTGCCGCTGTTCGACGGCGGCAATTATCCCTACAGCGCCGAAGCCGCTCAGGCTAATACGTCGGTGTGGTTCGTGCCGCGTGACCAGTTTCGTGCGGTAATGCACGCCTTCCCGGAAATCACGGAACGCGCCTTGCTGGCTTTGGGGATACGATTGAGGCAAATGGTTCAAATCGCCGAGGTGCAAAGCCTGTTTACCGTGCGGGCCAGGCTGGCCGCGTATCTGCTGGAAGCCGGAGCGGGGCGAACTGAGTTTCGGCTGGAAGATACCAATGAAGTCATCAGCAGCCATTTAGGAACCGTCCGCGAAGTGGTCTCCCGAACGCTGCGGACACTCAAAGAAGCCAAAGTCATTGCTCTGCGGAGCCGATGGGTGACGGTGTTGGATGAAGCCGAACTGAGGAGAATTGCCGGGGCCGGTCAATAACCCCGCCGGATGCCCCAGACCATGCCGCTGAGGAGCAGCAGACTGAGCAAAGACATCCACAACGCGCCGGGGGCGAAATAGGAGCAGAGGAGCAGGGAAAACCCGGCCACCAGCGCAGGCGCGGAGCCTTGCTGTTTGCCGTACACCAGGCAGCCCGTGCCGAGGGACCCCCAGAACAGCGACGCCAGCAGGAAATCAGTGGCAAACATGAGGGAATTGTCGGCAGGGTGGGGACGCCGCCTTACCGCGCTGCGAAAAACCGCTCGCGGACCAGCACGCCGACTTTTTCCGGGCCGCTCGTCCGGGCACGCTTCTTGTAGACATCAAAGTCGTTCGCTTCGATTTTGTCCAAGATGCGCGAATACAGCACACGGGCCAGCCGCACCGGCAGGCGGCTGGACTCCGGCAGCAGGGGAATGCCCACATCGGCGCAGGCGTAGAACTCGCGGGCGCGGGCGACCTCAAACTGCATCAGGGCCAGAAATTCGTCGTTCACGGTCTGAGAAGCCAGCATGGCTTCGGTGTAGCCGAAGCGTTCCATGTCTTCCAGCGGCAGATAAATCCGGCCCCGCGTGGTCCAGTCTTCCCCGATGTCGCGCCAGAAATTGGTGAGCTGCATGGCAAGCCCTAAATCATGCGCCGGACCCAGCGCGGCAGGGTCCGTGGTGCCCAGCAGATGACACATCATCAGGCCAACGACACTGGCGCTGCCGTAGGTGTAGGTGCAGAGGTCTTCAAAAGTCTCATAGCGCGTGCGGGTCAAATCCATCGCCATCGCATCCAAGAAGGCCAGCGCATAGTCAGCGGGCAGGGCATGGCGCTGGGCCATGTCGGCGAATGCATGCAGCACCGGCAGGGGCGACCGGCCTGTTTTCAGGGCGTCCAGCGTCGCCTGCCGGTAGCCCGCCAGCGCCAGCGCCGGGTCCGAGCCGGGCGGCGGGTTGTCCACAATCTCATCCGGGTAGCGCACAAAGCCATACAGCGCATGGACCGACCGGCGCACTTCGGGAGGGAAAAACAGCGTGCTGAAATAGTACGTTTTGCCGTGGTGCGCGTTCAGCCGCTTGCTTTCGGCATAAGCGGCTTCCAAATCAACTTCCGGCGTGAACGAAACTGCCGTAGACATAACAAAAAAGTTTCTAGGCGGCGTCCGCCAGGAGCCGGGGGTATGAAACCCCCGGCAGCAAAAGCAGACGCCCTGCCGGGCTAAAGATAATGGAACTAAGCTCTTGCGCCCAGAGGGCGGCGGAACTCAACTGCCGGGGGTTTCATACCCCCGGCATTCTATCAAGCGGCGTCCGCCAGAATGCGTTCGGTGACAAGCTTTGCGCCGAGGCAGACCAGCGGCACGCCGGTTCCAGGCACGGTACTGGCACCTACAAAATACAGGCCGTCAATGTCAGCGGACTTGTTGGAGGGCCGGAAGTAGCCCACCTGCAAAATGCCATGCGACAGGCCGAACGCCGCGCCGTACTTCAAGTTATACTGGTCGCGCCACTCGCGGGGTGTGACGACTTCTTCCACGACAATATGCCTGCGTAAATCGGTCAAGCCGCGTGCTTCGAGAGCGTCATAGATTTTCTCTTTGAACTTTGCTACCTGCGCGTCGTCCCATTGCATCTGGTCGGTCAGATGGGGGATGGGAACCAGCACGAACAGATTGTCCCCGCCCGGCGGAGCCACCGACGGGTCGGTGCGGCCCGGTGCGTTGACATAAAAGCTGGGGTCACGCGGGGGCACTTTGGCGTCAAAAATTTCCTCAAAGTTGCGCTTGTAGTCCGACGACAAAAAGAAATTGTGGTGCTTTAGCTCCGGGTAGATTTTGTCCGTGCCCAGATACAGCATAAACGCGGACGACGTAAACGCCTGCTTTTTCCAGGACGCTTCGGCAAACTTCGCGGGCCGCTCCGCCAGCAAATCGGTGTAGGTATAGGGCAGGTCGACGTTCGAAATGACCAAATCCGCTTCCTGCACCTGCCCGTTCACGCAGACGCCTTTGGCCCGGCCCCCTTCCACTATAATCTGCGTGACATTCCGCCCGGTCTCAATCACAACGCCCAGCTTTTTTGCCACCGCCGCCATCGCGGTTGGCAGAGCATAAATGCCGCCTTCCGGGTAGTACAGCCCGTCCTCGGCCAGCTCCGTGTAGGGCAGCAGCGTGTAGACCGCCGGGGCCTCAAACGGCGAAATACCCAGGTACATCGACTGCATGGAAAACGCCTGCCGCAGCCGGTCATCTTGGAAGAACTGCGAAACGTGCGTATACAGCTTGTCCAGCGCGTTGAGCTGTCCTAACAGTTTCAAGTTCGACGCCGTGAAAAAGTCCGTGGCTTTGTTGAAGTTCTTTTCCACAAACTGCTTGCGGCCAATCCGGTACTTCTTCCCCGCATCTTCCAGAAAGCGGTAATAGCCTGCCGTCACCCCCGGCTCAATCCGCTCCATCTCCGCGATCATCTTGGGGAGGTCCGACGACATTTCCATCGACGACCCATCGCCGAAATGCACGGCATAGTTCGGCTCCATCTTGATCAGTTTTACCCACGAATCAAAATCCTCGCCGCAGGCCGCGAACAGCTCCCGGTACACATCCGTCATCAGCAGCAGCGACGGCCCCGTGTCAAACCGGTAGCCGTCCACTTCCCGGATGTTGGCCCGCCCGCCGACGGTGGCGTTCTTCTCCAAAATCGTCACTTGAAACTTGCCGGACGCCTGCAGCCGCATCGCCGTCGCCATGCCGCCAATGCCCGCGCCGACGATAATCACCTGCTTGGTCTTGTTCTGGTTCAACCCCGCCCTCAATTCTAATCTGCCGTGAGTATACCCCGAAGCCGCCGAGTTGATACCCGGCCCTCTGGTAGGGGGTATCATATCTGCATGAGTAAAGCGTCGGATAACATCAATACAGCATTGATTGAGCAAATCGCCGCTGCCTTTCAAGACGTCACACGCGGCGCTGGCGTTTCGCTCCACGAGGCCGATGTCATTGATGCTTATGGCTCATCCAAAGAGCGGGCAAAGGCGCGGCGGCTGGATACCGAAATATGCTGGCAGGACGTTCCCGAAGCCGACATCGAGCAATTCGACTGGATACTCAGTTTTTTGGACCCACAGGGTTTTCACTACTACGTGCCTGCCTATATGGTCTGGTCATTGAAGTATTACAAAACTTCTGACTCGGCTTCTAGTGACAGCATTATTTATGCGTTCAACCATTATCTCAGTACGAGTAGGGGGATGAAAGAGTGGCATCAGGAACGCTTTGCCGTATTCACGCCGGAGCAGAGCGCGGCCATCTGCGGCTTCCTGCGGTATATGGCAGAACAAGGCGACGATTTCGCCAATAGTGACGCCGCCTCACAGGCACTGGCCGAATACTGGGGGCAGTTTGCCCAAGCGAGCCGGTATAATGAAATCAAAGGGCTTTGCTATATACGATGCCTCTGAAAAACCATGTCCTAAAGGACACGGCTATTGGGCGCAGACGCCGCAAACTACCGCTTCGCGGCACTCGGAACCATCTTAATCCTGTTCTTAGCCCCACGAAGTGGGGGTTCCTGGCGTCCGCGCCCAATAGCCGTGTCCTTTAGGACATGGTTTCTGACTTATTGAGGCTGTAATCATGCAGAAAAGAAATCACATTTGGCTGGCTTGTTTTCTGGGAGGCTTGATGTGCCTACTCATCGCGCAGGGCATTTTTACCTTTCTCTGGCCTGTCTTTGTTGCCGTAGGGCTAGTGCGTAACTTTGGAATGCTGATGCCGCTGCCGAACACAGCATTCAGCCCCGCAGACACGCGGGTTTTACGTGTTATGGCGAGCGGGAGTGCGTTGTTCATTCTGGGACCGACGCTGCTTCTTTTTCCACGCCACCTCTGGGTTTCGCTGTTCGGGCTGGCGGTTCCGTGGGGAATTATGGCTGGATTTGGAATGATGTCTCCCAACTTTCCCGGCGGCTTCTTTGACCGTCTCTTTAATGGAGGCATTTTTATCGCCCTGGGGCTGATGGAATGGGCTGTATGCGTGGGCATTAGATGGCTGCTCTGGCAGTTGCCATTTTTCCGACAACTCACGAATGATCCACAAACTGGTATACTAACGGTATGAGCGAACGGATGATCTCTCCGCAGATGGGCGACGATGACCGCGATGAGTATTCACTGCGGCCCAAGCGGCTGCGTGAGTTTATTGGGCAGCCGAAAATCAAGGAAAGCCTGGGGATATTTTTGCAGGCGGCGCAGGGGCGCGGCGAGGCGCTCGACCACGTCCTCCTGCACGGGCCGCCGGGGCTGGGCAAGACGAGCCTGTCGCTGATTATCGCCAATGAAATGGGCGCACCGTTGCGGGCGACCTCCGGCCCGGCGATTGAGCGGCCTGGCGATTTGGTCGCCATTCTGACTAATCTGGAAGCGGGCAGCGTGCTGTTTCTGGATGAAATTCATAGATTATCGCGGCCTGTCGAAGAGATACTCTACTCGGCGATGGAAGACTATCAGGTGGACATCGTCATCGGGCAGGGGCCGTCGGCGCGGACAGTCAAGCTGGATGTGCAGCCGTTCACGCTGGTGGGCGCGACCACGCGGGCGGGCCTGCTGTCGTCGCCGCTGCGGGACCGCTTCGGCATTCAGCAGACGTTTGAGTTTTATTCGCCCGACGACCTGATGGAGATTATCACGCGCTCGGCGGCCATTTTAGAAGTCCGCATCGACACCCACGGCGCGGGGGAGCTGGCGCGGCGCTCGCGGGGAACGCCCCGTATCGCAAACCGCCTCTTGAAGCGAGTCCGGGACTTCGCGCAGGTGAAGGCCGACGGCCACATCAGCCGCGAAGTCGCCGCCGCCGCCCTGGCAATGCTGGAAGTGGACCCGTCGGGGCTGGATGAGTTCGACCGGCGTTTATTGCGCGTGCTGATTGAAAAGTTCGGCGGCGGCCCCGTCGGCGTGGAAACGATGGCGGCGGCGATGTCCGAGGAGCGTGACACGCTCGAAGATGTCTACGAGCCGTACCTGATGCAGATGGGCTTTTTGCAGCGCACCCCACGCGGGCGGGTCGCCACCCGCCGGGCGTGGGAGCATCTCGGTCTGACCCCGCCCCCGTCTCTGTCTACGCTCCTGCCGGGGCAGGGGACTTTGCTGTAAGACAGAAGGGCGTGATAAATCAGAGAGGGCACGATAAATCGCGCCCCTACTCCTGATTTGTCTGTCCCCCTCTCCTTGCGGAAGGAGAGGGCTGGGGTGAGGTTCTCCTACGACGGGCTAGAAGTCGCTTCCGGCCCTTCGCCGATGGCGGCTTCCTCGGCCTCAATTTCGGCTTTGTCGGTGCGCGGGGTCTGTGCCGAAGTCTCTTCGGGCGCGGCATCGGCCTGGCTGGACGCCGCCTGCGTGCCCGGCTGCGGGGCGCTGTTAATTGTGTTTTCCATACTGTCCTCTGTACCCCGCCAGGGGTAGAAGTTATACACGAGGCCGCGCCATTCGCCGTGCCCCTCAAAAAACGTCCGCACCTCTTTGTCCGTGACCGGGCGCCCCAGCTCTTTGCCGAGCAGGGCGCGGGCTACCGAATCGGCGTTGACATGGGCGGGCTTGCCCAGATACAGCATCAGGCAGGCCGCCCCGTATGGACCAATCCCCGGCAGCGACAGCAGCCGGAGCCGCAGCCCCTCTGCCGTCAGGCTCTCGTTCTGCCAGCCCTCCAAATCCAGTTCGCCGCTGACACTCTGCGTGGCAATCGCATACACATAGGCATTGCGGTAGCCCATCCGCGCTTGGGCGGCGAACGCCTCAAAGGGTACGGCGGCGATCTGCGCGGGTGTTGGGAACGCCCGCCCTTCCGTGCCGAAGTGCTGCACCAGCCGCCCGGACATGGCGATGGTCTGTGCCCAGGTCGTGTTGACCGTGGCAATCACTTTCAGGGTGTCTTCAAACAGGGTGGGGCACCGCAGCAGCCGCCCCCGGCGGCACGCTTCCAAATGCGCCAGCGTCGGCTGCGTCCGGCAATAGGCATGGAAGTCGTCCAGCGGCACGTCCAGTTGCAGCATCCGGCGCACCCGCCGCGTTATCTCCGCCTCGTCGGCAGTGCTGCCGCCGGTCACAGTGACCCGCACAGCTTCGCCGCCGTCGTCTTGCAGGGCCAGCTCAATTACTCTGCCATCGCCCATCACCTCCGGGCGCGAAAGCGTCTGCCGGTCCTCGTCCCAGACAAACGGAGCCAGCCGCCGCCAGCCATGCGCCGTCAGGGTTTCGGTAAATGAGAAATCAAGCGGGGTCGGGATGCGAATAGTCATGGTGTGAGTATAGCCCAAAGAACCCGGATACCCCCCCTGCCCCCAATAATGGGGGAGCCAGAAGTTAGGAGTAGGGGCGCGATTCATCGCGCCCTCCGCTCCTATTCCGTATTTATCCGGTTCCCCCATTATTGGGGGCTAGGGGGTCCGGCTCCCCAGAATGGGGGCGGGGGGCTTCTGACGCGGCTCCCCCGCCCGCAAAGTCAGAGTGAAAGCACAGGCCGCGAACGCCGCCGACAGCACAAACAGCGTGTGGTAGCCCGCCGGACCGTCGGCCAGCAGGCCGCCCGCCAGCGGGGCGAACGCACGGGGCAGGGCGGTGACGGCGTTGTAGAGCGCCGTGTACAGCGGGATTTCGCGGGCGTCCCCGGCGTATTCCAGCACAATGTTGTTGCCCGCAATGCCCTGTCCCGCCGTCGCCAGCGCCAGCAGGGCAAAGACGCCGTAAAAGACAAACTTGTTCGGTGCGGCCAGCGCCACCCCCGCCGCCAGCGCGGCGCACACGCACGCGGCCAGCAGCACGTTCCGGTTGCCGCGCTTGTCGCTCCAGGCCCCGATGCCGAGGCCGCCGAATGAGCCGGCCAGCACCAGCAGCGCCGTGTATCCCGCCACCGCTTCGCTCCCCGCCCCCAGCCGCGCCCGCGCTTCCAGCACATAAAACGGCACGGCCAGTGACGACAGCGTCAGCGCAATCTGGCCGTACAGGAACCGCCGGAATTGCGTCTGCGTCCGCCACACCCGGACGCTGTCCCGCCCGTAATGCCCCGTGTGCGGGTCATCGGCTCCTCGCGGCACCCCCAGCGGCTCGCGCACCAGCCCCAGCGGGAAAAAGCTGACCAGCATGATCCCCGCCCCCAGCAGAAAACCGTGCGCGTAGCCATTCGGAAAGCCCCCGCCCGGCCCCGACAGCAGCCGCTCCATGATCGGGGCCAGCCCAAAACTCAGCAGACCCGCGATGCCGCCTGCGTACCCGAACATCCGCCCGCGCCACGCCGGGGGAATGCATTTGCCGACCACAATCCAGTAGGCAGGCTGGTTCAGCCCCATCGCCCCGGCATGAACCGTGATGGCCCCGAACAGGGCCGCAATCAGCCAGCCCGGATGCGTCTGCGCCCACAGCAGGGTCAGCGGAAACAGCGCCAGCAGGGCCAGCCGCTCCACCAGCGCAATCCAGAACAAATACCCCCGCGCCCGCCGCAAATGGCTCACATACCCCGCCACAAACAGCCCCGGCAGGAAGACGAGTAAATTATACAGCGCGGGCAGCGCCCCGATGAGCAGGTTGCTTGCGCCCAGATGCTGCAAAAAGGCGGGTAGAATGGTGGCCTGCGAGAACAGCGCCGCTCCCAGCGGCCACCCGACCGAGTCGGTCAGGCAGCAGGCAAAGTTAAAGCGTTTGTCGGCGCGAGTAGGCAGGGCCGTGGAAGCATTCGGGGAAGAGTTAAGCAAAGTCACGGCGCATAGAGTTCGGCAGACGCGGGCGGTTTTCCTGCCGCCTCCAAGAACACGTCAAGAGCCACGCATTGAAATGCATGGCTGATTAGCCCTCGGCTGAATGTCCCTGCGGGACAGGAGAGAAGACAAGCTATTTTTTGCTGGCATTGCCGTCCCGGAGGGACGTTCGGCGTCTGCGCCCTTCAGCCACGGATTTTAATCCGTGGCACGCGCATCCGTGGGCAAGAGATCAGGCAAAACGTCTTAAAAACACACCATGACCAAAACCGCTTTCGTGACCGGCGCCACCGGCTTTCTTGGCCTGAACCTTGTGCAGCAGCTTGTCGAAGATGGCTGGCACGTCACCGCCCTGCACCGGGCGTCGTCCAACCTAGCCTACCTACGCCGCTTTCCCGTCACGCTTGCCGTCGGCTCGGTGGATAACCCTGCCTCGGTCCATGACGCGATGCCTGCCAACGTAGATGCTGTGTTTCATGTCGCGGGCGATGTCAGCTTCTGGCGCGGCCACAACACACGGCAGATGCTCGTCAACGTGTACGGTACATTCAATGTCCTAGATGCCGCGCTCATGGCGGGGGCGAAAAAGTTTATCCATACGTCCAGCATCGCTGCTTATGGCCTGCCGCATGGGCCGTTCGACGAAACCGCGCCGCTGCGAGGGAGGGGGTCCTGGATTGGCTATCTCAATAGCAAAGCGCGGGCCGAACGAGAAGTCCAGAAAGCGGTGAAACGAGGCTTGGACGCCGTGATTTTGAACCCCGCCAACATCGTTGGTTCCTACGACACCGTCCACTGGGCGCAGTTGTTCGCGCTGATTGCCGAAGACAAGCTGCCCGGCATCCCGCCGGGCCGTGCCCCCTTCTGCCACGTTCGCGCTGTTGCCCGTGCCCATATCACGGCTGTCACCGAAGGCCGAACAGGCGAGAATTATATACTGGGCGGCCCCCTCGTCCCCTACGCCGAAGCGTTTGCCGTGGTCGGCGATTTGCTGGGCCACCCTGTCAACGCAAAGCCTGTGCCCGCGTTCGCACTGAAACTCGCCGCGTGTCTGTCTGAGCTGAAGGCCCTGCCTAGCCGCACGGAGCCGGACCTGACCCGCGAGATGGTGGCACTGCTGTCCGCCGACATTCAGGCGCAGAGCAGCAAAGCCGCCCGCGAACTGGGCTACGAATCGCTGTCGCTGGAAACCATGTTCCGCGACTGCTATGTGTGGCTGCGGGCGGAAGAATTGGGACCCCCTCGCCCCCAATAATGGGGGAACCAGACAGTTAGGAAGAGGTTCCTCCTATCCTAATCCGATTCCCCCATTATTGGGGGCGAGGGGGTCCCAATCCGGGGTACAATGCCGCTATGACAAATGATGTGAACGACCAAACCCCCGGCGGGGGTGACCTCGCCCGCGATGTGCGGCTGCTCGGCAATGCCCTCGGGGCGGTCCTGCGCGAGCAGGGCGGCGACGCACTGTTTCAGACCGTGGAGCGCGTGCGGGCGCTCACCAAAGAAGCCCGCAATCAGCCCGGAGCGGGCGAGGCCGAGCGCGACCTGAACCGGCTGTTCGAGGGCATGGACTTTGCCACGGCGCTGCCCGTTCTGAAAGCGTTCACCACCTACTTTGGGCTGGTCAACCTGGCCGAGCAAAAGGAAATCGCCCGCGTCAACCGCCGCCGCGCTGTGGATGCCGGGGACGCCCCCCGTGCCGAGTCGGTGCGCGAGGCGGTCCGCACCCTCAAAGACGGCGGGATGTCGGCGGAAGCCATGCGCGGGCTGGTACAAAATCTCTCGGTGCAGCTTGTGTTTACCGCCCATCCGACGGAGTCCAAGCGGCGCACCGTGCAGGAAAAGCTGCACCGGCTGTCGGACTGCCTGAGCGTGCTGGAACAGCCATTAGTCACACGCGCCGAGCGCGAGGGCGTGGAAGCCGACATCGCCGCTGAAACCGAGATTTTATGGCAGACCGATGAAGTGCGTCAGCGGCGGCTGTCCGTGCTGGATGAAGCCCGGAACATTTTGTTCTACTTCACCGAGACTTTGTTTGCCGTCACGCCCCGAATCTATGAAGACTTAGCCACGGCGCTGGCCGAGTGCTACCCCGGCGAACAATTTGAAGTGGGCAATGTGCTGGAATACGGCTCCTGGGTCGGCGGCGACCGCGACGGCAACCCCACCATCACGCTGGCCCACACCGCCGAGATTTTGCGCCTGCACCGGGACACGGTGCTGTCGCTGTATATCCCCGCCGTCCGCGCCCTCAGCGACCGCCTCAGTCAGTCCCGGCACTATGTCGGCGTGTCGGCAGAGCTGGAAGCCTCGCTTGTGACCGATGCCGCGCTGCTGCCCTCCGTCGCCGCCGAAGCGGCAGGCCGCAGCCCGACTGAGCCGTATCGCCGCAAATGTGAATACATCTGGGAGCGCCTGCGCCGGACACGCACGAATGCCGAAGGCGGCTACGGCGCGGCCTCGGAGTTTGTCGCTGATTTGGAGCAAATCGAGCGGTCCCTGAAAGAAAACAACGGCCACTTTGCCGCCGCCCGCGTGCTGACCCCGCTGCTTCGGCGGGTGCGGCTGTTCGGCTTTCACCTCGCCCGGCTGGACATCCGCGAACACAAAAGCCGGTATCTGGGGGCGCTCCGCGCTGTGCTGGCCGACACCGCGATTGACTGGGATGCGCTGACAGAAGCTGAACGGGTCGCGCTGCTGGAGCGCGAGATCGCCGGACGCCGCCCGCTTGTCCCCGCCGCGCCCTCCTACGACGAAGAGACCAATATCACGCTGGGCCTGTTCCGGCTTGTCGCGGACAGCATGACCCATCTGGGGCCGGAGGCGTTCGGCTCGTTTATCATGTCGATGGCCTCCGATGTCTCCGACGTTCTGGCGATGCTCCTGCTCGCCAAAGAGGCGGGGCTGGCCGACCTGCGGGACGATAAAAATGACGGCGACGGCGGCTGGTCCCGCGTGGATGTCGTGCCGCTCTTTGAGACCATCGAAGACCTGGAAAACGCGCCAACGGTCTTGGATACGCTGCTTTCAAACGCCGTTTATCGCCGCAATGTGACGCACAGAGGCGGGGCGCAGGAAGTCATGGTCGGCTACTCGGACAGCAACAAAGACGGCGGCTACCTGACGGCCAACTGGAAGCTGTATGTCGCGCAGTCCAAGCTCGCCGAAGTCGCGCAGAAGCACGGCGTCAAACTGCGGCTTTTTCACGGGCGCGGCGGGGCCATCGGGCGTGGCGGCGGCCCGGCGGGCAAGGCCGTTCTGGCCCAGCCCCCCGGCAGCGTTCGGGGGCGTCTCAAAATCACCGAGCAGGGCGAAGTCATCGCCGCCCGCTACTTTGACCAGGAAATCGCACACCGCAACCTGGAGCAGATGCTCCACGCCGTTCTGCTGGCAAGCGCGGACACGGAAGACGCCCCCGAAACCCCTGCCGACTGGGTCGCCGTCATGGACGAAGTCTCCGAAACCGCGTTCACGGCTTACCGCGCCCTCGTCTACGGTGACCCTGGCTTTGTGCGCTTCTTCCACGAGGCCACCCCTATCGGCGAGTTTGCCCAGCTTAACATCGGCTCCCGCCCGCCCAAGCGCACGGCCTCCGACCGGATTGAAGACCTGCGGGCAATTCCCTGGGTGTTCTCGTGGATGCAGTCCCGCTACACCCTGCCCGGCTGGTACGGCGTCGGCGCGGCCCTCGGCGCGTATGCCGCGCAGTCGCCCGCCCACTTGGACCGTCTGCGGTCAATGTACGACGACTGGCCCTTCTTCACGACGCTGATTGACAACGCCCAGATGTCCCTGGCAAAAGCCGACTTGGACATCGCCGCCCGCTACGCCGCGCTTGCCCAGGACCGGACCAATGCTGACCGTATCTACGGTACTATCGCCGCCGAATATACCCGCACCGCCGCCGTGCTGCTTCAAATCACCGGCCAATCCGCCCTGCTCGACACCGCGCCGGTCCTGCAAAAGTCCATTCGCCTGCGGAACCCGTATGTGGACCCCCTGAGCTTTTTACAGGTCGAGCTTCTGCGCCGCCTCCGCGCCCTGCCCCCGCCGTCCGACGCTGACCCGGAAGCCCTAAAAACCCAGCGGCGCGACCTCCGCGCCGCTGTCCTGCTGTCCGTCAACGGCATTGCGGCGGGTATGAAGAACACCGGGTAGGGGAGGGGTCCATGTTTGACAACCCCCCGCCCAGCGGTACGTCTTTGGCATACTCACACAAGGAGATAACTCTCATGGCTGACGCCAAAATCTATACCGACACCGCGCCCGAACATACAGACGCCGCCGCACCAGACGACCAAACCGGCCAGGAGATCGTCGCCCAGATGGACCCAACCGCCCTCGCCCATGCCCAAACTGAGCTTGACGCCCTCGCGCCCGGCCCCGCCGAGCCGCTGCACTTCGGCGGCAGCGGAAGTGTCAAAACCCAGCTTGACGAAGACCCCATCTCCGAAACCCTGCCCTTCCGCGAAAGCCTGCCGTAACAGGCAACACAGAAAAAGGGCGCGGCGAATGCCGTGCCCTTTTGCTATTTCTGTTCGACATTCAACTGCAATGCAACCTGGCGGAGCTTTTCCACGATTTTCTCTTTGTTGTCCGGGCGCAAGTTGATGAATCGAGGGCTAGGGTGGTATGCCTCATACAGCGGCAGCGCGGTTGTCAGGCCGCCACGCTTGAATGCAGATTGCGCTTTTCGTCCCAGCAGCACCATCGCTTTAAGACGCGGAAGCAAGACCAGCAGCCGCTCTAAATAAACGCTGCCTGCCTGAATATCTGCCGAGGCTGCGGCCCGAATGGTAGTTCCATCGCCGAGATACCACGGCACGATGTTCCAGACCAGCGATTGCTTGCGGTTGATGCCCACCTCTTCCAAGTATGTTTTTAGGTTGGCCGCTGTCTTGTCTGGGTTGTCCTGTGATACAAAGCCCGTGCTTGCCGCTTTTGGCCCCGGCGCTTCCAGCACAAACAGCACCTCCGCGTTCACGCCGCCGTCCTGCGAGTCAAAGTCAGGGATGTATTCTTCCGGGGGCCGCTCCTGCCGGATTTGCTGAGCAAATGCCGTTAGCGGCTCCATATGCGGCTTATTCAACGAGGCTCGCTTTGCTTCTTGTAGCATCTGTGTCTTGCCTATAGCCATCGTTTTGTTTCTACTCAAGTTCTCAGAACGAAGCCGCGCTGCCCCGGCGTGTCCCACCACAGCAGAAATTCTTCTACTTTCTTGCTTTCGTAGGTTCCACTTTCCGGGTCCATATAAATGACGCGCTCGTCAGGCTCCCCGAAATTCTCGATTTGGAAAACAACAACCGCATGATCTCCAACTAAGTCAGCGAGTGGGTTAGGGTTTGCAATGGTTACAATGACAGGCTCGTCGTTTTCCGAGACGGCTTCGCGTATGCCTGCCCAATCACCTTCCATATCCACAATTTCTGCTTCCCAGTCAATCCCGTCAGCGTCACGCAAACCTGCGATGGTGTCATCCCAGCGGCATGCACCCCCCGATTGAACCCGGCACCCATCAGCCACTTGATCCATTGTGACTTCAGCATATCCGAGGTATTCCAGAACACAAAGCACTGCCGTTGGAAGACAGCTCCAGCCGGTTTGCTGCCGCTGACGGGGGAAATGAGTGATCATTTATGTGGTCCCAACATCGGTCCGAAGGGCTGCCTGATCGGATAGCACTTTCCCGTTTGCATCCAGTGTAACAAATGTGATAAATGCATCAGTGTCGCGTGCGTGCAATGGAACCAGCCAGTCGATTCCTTGCCGTTTCGGCAGACCGACCAGTAAGCCATCTCCAACATGACGGCTGACCCAGGTGAGAGCAATTCCGCGAACTGCATAAGCCAGCAGCAACTCTTCCGCCCGGTCCCGCAGAAGTGGCTCCATCTCCGGCCATAACAGAGTTTCCACGGTCTCCCGAATTATCTCCCTGTTTCGCAGGCCGTAGAACTCAGGAAAGGCCGCAAGCGTTTCCTTCTGAATTGCTTGTGCCAGTTCACGTTTGTAGTCGTTGAGCCAATGCTCAAACCCGTGCGCGGCAAAAGCATCCAGCCAGGGACGAAAGCCGTTTTCCCGTTCTTCGGGCTGACGCGGCACACGCCGCAATGTGCTGCTCAAAATATAGTTGTCCACGGCAGCCACAGCGTCTGAAACAGCCGTTTGCAGGCGCTCCTTTGTTGCTGAATCAGCCAACCATATTTTGAGGGCTTGCAGGGGCGCGGTGACATCGGGAAGGTCTAAGATCGCAGGCATAGGACTATTTCTCCTTTTCGATTGTACCGCATTTGGAGCAGCCTTTAGCCTTTGAGTTCGTCCATGCGCTGCGCGGTGTAGCCCTCGGAGCGCAGGGCGGCGATGATGCGCTCCTGATGCGCCCGGTCGCGCACTTCAATCAGCATCTCCACTTCGGTGACGCCGAGGGCTAGATGCGGGTTCAGGCGGTTATGCAGGATGGTGACGATATTGCCCCGCTCCCGCGCCACCAGCCCGACTACGACGGCAAGGCCGCCGGGGCGGTCGTCTACCGAGGTGAGTAGCTGCAAGTAGCGGTCCTCGCGCAGCATCTCGCGCTGGGTCAAATCCGCCAGCGCCAGCGCATCAATGTTGCCGCCGCAGAGTATCGCCACCGTTCGGCCTTTTGGCTCCACCTTGCCCGCTATCAGCGCGGCCAGCCCCACCGCCCCGCTTGGCTCCACCACCAGCTTGGCCCGCTCCAAAAGCAGCAGCAGCGCCGAGGCCACTTCGCCGTCGGTCACGGTCACCACATCGTCGGCGTACTTTTCAATATAGGCCCAGGTGCGCGGCGCGGGGGACTTGACCGCGATGCCGTCGCAGATGGTTCGCAGCGGCTCCTCACGCGGCAGCAAATGCCCCGCCTGAAACGACCGCGCCGCGCTGTCGGCCCCGGCGGCCTGCAAGCCAATCACGCGCACATCCGGGCGGCTCTCTTTGATCGCCGTTGCCACCCCCGCAAACAGCCCGCCGCCGCCGATGGGGATCAGCACCGTGCCCATGTCCGGCACGTCTTCCAGCAGTTCTAAGCCGAGTGTGCCCTGGCCTGTAATAATCCCGTCATCATCATACGGCGACAGGTACACCGCGTCAGTTTCAGCCACAAAGGCCGCGCAGGCTTGCCGGGCCTCGTCCAGCGACCTGCCCGCCAGCACCACCCGCGCCCCATAGCCTTCGGTGGCTTTGATCTTGGCAATCGACGCTGTTTCGGCCATGTAAACCGTCGCCGTCACCCCTTGCAGCTGGGCGGCCAGCGCCACGCCCTGCGCGTGGTTGCCCGCGCTGACGGCGGCCACGCCCCGCAGCCGCTCCTGCGGCGTCAGCAGGGACACACGGTGAACGGCCCCGCGTATCTTGAACGAGCCGGTGCGCTGCAAGTTTTCGCATTTCAGCACGATGTCCGCCCCGTCCCCGACCCGTGCCGAAACCCCGGAGCTGCTCATCACCGGCGTATGCCGCGCCACGGCTCGGATGCCTGGCAGTGCGGCCTCAATCTTCGGCAGTGTGACTGCCAACGGCTCCTGCGCTTCGTGTGCTATGGTGAGACCTCTTTTCTTTGTTTGTCGTAGATATGGTAAAATAGAGGCAGCACAGGAGAAAATTACCCATGACTGCCCTTCTTGAAAAAGCAGTGGAAACCGTTCTCGCTCAGGCCGCCCTGCTGCCTGACGCCGAGCAGGATGCTATCGCCCTGAAATTGCAGCAAACGCTGAGTGAATGGACACAAGAACAGCCCCTCCCGCCCGATGACCAAAAGCCGCGCCCCCGGTTCGGCAGCGCCAAAGGGATGGGGCACATGACAGCCGACTTTGAAGCGCCTCTGGAAGAGTTCAAGGAATACACCGAATGAACCTGCTCATAGATACGCACATCTTTTTCTGGTTCGTTTTTGCGGAAGTCAACTTGAACAGCTATGCGCGAAGCCTGGTTGAAGATGAGGCAAACACAAAGTTTTTGAGTATGGCAAGCGTCTGGGAAATGGCGATTAAGCATAGCATTGGCAAACTTCCGCTGACGCTGCCATTCCCGCAATTTATGAAGCAACAACTCGAAACAAGCGGCTTTTTGCTGCTCCCCATCGAGTTTGAACACTTGACGCAGGTGGCTTCTTTGCCACTGCATCACCGGGACCCCTTTGACCGGCTGATTATCGCGCAAAGTATCGCCGAAACTATGCCTGTCGTGAGTGCCGACAGCGCATTCGATGCTTACGGCGTTTCCCGCCTCTGGCAGACACCGACCCGATGACGCCCCTCCGCCGCTCCCACTACGCGCTTTTGGCCGCGCTGACTATCGCCCTCGGCCTCGCCTCGCGCCGCTATTCACACTTTCTGCCGGGGTGGATGGCGAAAAACGCGGGCGATTTCCTGTATGCTGTGATGGTCTACTGGCTGCTCGGCCTGCTTTCGCCCCGGCTGTCGCCGCACCGCCGGGCACTGGGCACGCTTTTGTTTTGCTTTGGCATTGAGTTTCTGAAATTTGCACAAACCCCGTGGCTCGTGGCCGCCCGGCACAGCACGGCGGGACGGCTGGTGCTGGGCGTCGGCTTTCACGTTTCCAACCTCGTCTGCTATACGCTGGGAGCCGCACTGGCCTGGGGAGCGGAACGGACACTGGGGCACCGCCGAATAAATACGCGATAACGTCGCCAAAATCCTGCACGCACAAAATCCTGCACGCACAAAATCCTGCACGCACAAAATCCTGCACGCACAAAATCCTTCGCGGCCCTTGACAAGCGGGCGGCGCTGTGCTAAGATGCAGGCAACGCACGGATGCGACCCCTTTTGGCCGCACGCCCACCTGCCTGGAGCAGGTTCATCACGCCTGGAGGCTTTTGATGAATACTTCCCCCCGACTGACCCGCGCCGCGCTGACCTTTCTGCTGTTTGGAACCGTCGCCGCCCTTCTGCCTTCTCAGGATACCACCGCCCTCGCTGAAAATGGCTGCTTCACCGGCCCGGCCGGAAGCAGCGGACAGCTTGCGATTGCTGCCTTGTCAGGGACAGTTCAAAACTCGTACACGCTTGTCCCCACCGCAATCGCATACAAAATTTACTTTAAGCCCGCTGCTAACTCTCCGTATACCAAGCTCAACGCAGGAGAGGCGCAGACAACTTTTGTACGCAACTCGGGCCAAGTGGCCGTCAACGGCACAGCTTACTCGATAACCAATCCGACTTCAACGGCTGCCTCAAGCTTCACGGCGGCACAGGCAGTATCATTCGTGGGAGGAACGACCTATTATACTGGCAGCATGACTGCCACCAGCACCTACTCAACCCTTGATTCACAGGGCATCCAAAACGCCTACACGGCCACAGCCACTTTCTCTGCCCCCTAGCCGCTACGCGGACCGCAGGTTGCCGCCGTGCGGCCTTTTGGGGTAAGATAAGCGGCAATGGACAAGCGTTATTATCTCACCACGCCGATTTACTATGTCAACGGCGTCCCTCATGTCGGCTCGGCGACGACCACGCTGCTGTGCGATGCTCTGGCCCGCTTTCACCGCCTGCGCGGCGAGAACGTTTTCTTCTTAACGGGAACCGACGAAAACGCGCCCAAAGTTGCCGCCGCTGCGGCGCAGGCAGGCGTCGAGACGCAGGTGTTCGCGGACACTGTCTCGCGCCGGTTTGAAGACTGCTGGGAGTACCTGCATATCTCGCACGACGACTTTATTCGCACCACCGAGCCGCGCCACAAAGCGGTGGTCGCGGAAGTCTTCCGGCGGCTTCAGGAGCGCGGGGACATTTATAGCGGCCAGTATGAAGGCTGGTATTCGATGTCCGACGAGACCTTTTTCCAAGACTCGGAAGTGGAAAATGGCCGGGCCAAAGAGACCGGGGCTGTCGTCGAGCGCGTCACCGAAGAGAACTACTACTTTAAGCTGTCTGCTTACAGCGACCGCCTGCTGGCGCATATCAACGCCAACCGGAACTTTTTGCAGCCAGACACCCGCCGCAACGAAGTCCTGTCGTTCATCCACAGTGGCCTGCGCGACGTCGTCATCTCCCGCCGCAATACCGGCTGGGGCATCCCCGTCCCCGGCGATGACACGCAGGTCGTGTATGTCTGGTTCGATGCGCTGATTAACTACCTGACTGCGACTGGCTGGCCGGACGACGATGCGTGGGACACCCTCTGGCCCGCCGACCTGCACCTCGTCGGCAAAGAGATTTATACCCGCTTCCATGCGACGCTCTGGCCCGCCATGCTGATGGGCCTCGGCCTGCCCCTGCCCGGCACGGTGCTGGGCCACGGCTGGTGGCTGGTGGGCGGCGAAAAAGGGGCGAAGTCCAAAGGCAACATCCCCACCCCGCAGGAAGTGGTGGATGAGCTTGTGACCCGCAGCGGCGCGGACCCCGAAGTGTGCAAAGATGCCCTGCGCTATTACCTCCTGCGCGACATCTCGTATACGTCCGATGCTGAGTTCTCGCTGGACAACCTGATCCAGAACCGCTATAACCCCGAACTGTGCAACAAGCTGGGGAACCTGCTGAACCGCACGCTCAAAATGCTGGCGCAGTACGCGGGCGGCATCGTTCCCGACTGTGCGGTCCAAACACAGGATGGTCCGCTGGCGACGTTGGCCCGCGAAGCCGCGCAGGACGCCGAGCGTGCCCTGCTGGCTTTCGATCCCGGCGCGGCGCTGGCGCATATTTGGACGCTGGTGGACGGCGGCAACGGCGACATTGACCGCACGGCGCCGTGGAAGCTCGCCAAAGCGGGCGACACCGCCGGGGTGGGGGAGGCGCTTTATACCGCCCTCGAAGCCACCCGCATTGCCGCCGTCCTGCTGACCCCGCTGCTGCCCCATGTCGCGGACATCATCCGCGCCCAGCTTGGCCTAGCCGGGAAGCCGCTCGCCGATTGGGCACACGAAACAAAGTGGGGCGGCCTGCCCGCCGGAACGCAGACCGAGGAAGCCCAGCCGATCTTCCCGCGTATTGACACCAAAAAAGAAACCAAGCCTAAGAAAGAACCCGCTATGCCCGAGACCAAGATTGAAGACACGCCCCCCGCACCCCCGGCCCTTGATGTACCGGATGCGCCTGCCGCGCCGAGCTACATCACCATTGACGACTTCGCTAAAATCCAGTTGAAGATCGGCGAAATCAAGACCGCCGACCGCGTCGAAGGCGCGACCAAGCTCCTGAAGCTCACCGTGGACATCGGCGAAGACGCGCCGCGTCAGATTTTGGCGGGCATTGCCGAGTCCTATGCGCCCGAGAACCTGCCCGGCCTGAAAATCGTCGTCGTCGCCAACCTCGCCCCCCGCAAGATGCGTGGCTTGGAGTCCCAGGGAATGCTCATGGCCGCCACCGACGCCGAAGGCCACGCTATTCTGCTGCACCCCGCCGACCCCGCCGCCGTCCCCCCCGGCGCACAGGTGCGATAAAGCTACAATTTTTGTAGACCATAAATATATGGACAATGGTTTATTTGACAATCCCGAACCTATACTCGCTACGTTGGCTCAGATTTATGCCAGCGAAGGGCTTGCACGCGAAGTAGCATTAGTAGCAAACGCTAATGCTACGATGCAACATTTAGAGTATGACAACTGGAATGGTGGCACGGATAGCTATAGGTTGTTTGTAGAAGTGCCTAGTTGGCTTTACACACAGCTCAATAAAGACAAGGCTGCTCTTGAGGCAGACATTCTAGAACGAACTCAAATCATACTCGCGCCTAGTGGAAATAGCTGGCTACAGTCAGTTTTTATTAAGCCTCGTCTAAACCCTGAAAGCGGGTGGCGTGAACAAGCACTTGCTTGGGTTGCCGGTGAGGGCGTTTCTAATCAGGGACGTGTTCGCTCAGATAATATTGCTTCTCGCACAGCAGATGGCTTGCTTTTCAGATCAGAGCCTGAGATATTCTTATACAAAGCTTTGAAGAATTCAAGTGTGTCTTTTGCCCCGTTACCTGTTTTTGTTCGTGGAGGAGCAAAATACAAACGGATCGAGCCTGATTTTGTTATCATCAAGGATGGGATTGTTATGATCGTGGAGGTTGATGGGGACACAGTTCACCATGAGACTCCTGCCGAAGCCCATGACCGCACAACAATGCTTGTGCACGAAGGCGTTCACGTTGAAAGAGTTAAAGCCAACGAGTGCAACACGTCAGAAAAGGCTGGTATTTGTGCAACAAAATTAATTCACGTTATAGAAAAGCTTAGATCATTGAGGTAATTTATCGGTTTGCTCTTTGTCGGTTATAATACAAGAACAGCCCGGCGTCACTGACACCGGGCTGTTCTTTCCTATAAGAAAGAGGAGGGTAGGGGCAAGCCCTACCCCTACGGGAATGGGCAGGAATGACGTAGGGGCGGGGCTTGCCCCCGCCCTTCTTTTAACCTCGTTTTGTGCCCCTACCACTTTTTGTACGGCAGAAATTTCCCGCTTAGGGTCAGCTTCACGCGGTCGCCTTTGGGGTCTTCTTCTTTCTCAACGTGCATCGTGAAGTCAATGGCGGACATGATGCCGTCGCCGAACTTTTCCTGCACCACGGCTTTGAGGGGCATCCCGAAGACCTGCATGATCTCATACAGCCGGTACACAAATGGGTCCGTCGGCACAATCGGCCCCAGACCCTTTGTGGGATAGACCGTCAGCGCGTCGGCAAACTCTGCATTCAGCCCCAGGGCCTCGGTGAGTTTCGCGGCCTCGGCGGGAGTCGCCGTCGCCTGCCGGTAGAAAATGGCGGCGATGCAGACTTCGTCCAGCCCCAGCAGCGCCTCCAAGTCAGCAAAGCTCAGGCCCTTGTCACGCTTGGCCTGAAGCAGCGTCTCGGTCAATGTGTCAGTCATTGGTGTTCCTTTGGTTAAGATTGCTCCTCGAAGACCTACCGCCTTGTTCCCTCATGCTTCGGTCACAGGGTCCTTCCTAAAGGAAGGATTAAGACAAAATATGTAGGCCCTCCAACTTCGTTCCTAATCCTTCCTTTAGGAAGGACCCTGCGAAGCAAGGCGGTAGGTCTCTTCCCATCCCCGCACCACCGCATCGCTGACGCGAGCGACGCGGGCCATCTCGCGCACGTCATGCACCCGCACCATGTCCGCCCCGCCTGCAATGCTCAGCGCTACCGTCGCCGCCGTGCCTTCGCGGCGGTCCAGCGGGTCGTCTGTGCCTAAGATTGTCCCTAGAAACCGTTTGCGGGAGGCCCCTACGACTAGCGGCAGGCCGAGCGATTTCAGCTCCGGCAGGCGGCGCAAAAGTGCTAAGTTGTGCTGAATGTTCTTGCCGAAGCCGATCCCAGGGTCCACCCAAATCTGTTCCCGCCGAACGCCTTCTGAGAGGGCATAGGCGACTTGGCGCTCAAAAAACGCACGCACGTCGGCCACGACATCCGTGTAAAAGGGGGTGGGGGGCAGATGGCGCGGCAGGCCGGGCAGGTGCATGATAATCAACGGAACGCCGCGTTCGGCGGCAAGCTTCGCCATGTCCGGGTCGGATTGCAGGCCGCTGATGTCGTTGAGGACCGTTGCCCCGGCGTCGAGGGCCGCACGGGCGACTTCAGCTTTGTAAGTGTCTACGGAGAGAGAGATTTGGGGAAGCTCGCGGGCCAGCCGAGCGATGACCGGCAGGATGCGGGCCATTTCTTCGGCGGCAGACAGCGGAGATTGATCCCGGAAGGTCGCCGGGCGGGTGCTTTCGCCGCCAATATCCAGCAGGTGCGCCCCGTCCTCGGCCATCCGGTGCCCCTGCGCGACGGCGGCCTCGACCGTGTCAAACTGCCCACCGTCGGAGAACGAATCGGGGGTGACGTTCAGCACGCCCATTATCAGTGTTTGCCGACCGAGCTGTGCCTGCCAGTTTGTGTTCATATAATTGCGCCGATCAGGACCCCCTAGCCCCCAATAATGGGGGAACCAGAAGTTAGGAGTAGGGGCGCGATTCATCGTGCCCTCCGGCTCTTTATCCGGTTCCCCCATTATTGGGGGCTAGGGGGTCCTAATTATACAGCCCCAGGCCGGGCCGGGAGGGCGGCAGATACTGGTCGGCAGCCCATTCGGGGAACTCGTGGGGGATTAATTGGTTCAGGCGGTCCAGACCGTCTTCGGTCAGGCAGAAGCCGCGCTCCCCCACCGCTTCCGCCGCGTCGCGCCGCAGCTTCAGCAGGAACAGGCGATCTTCAGAGGCCAGGAGTAAAATCTGGCGAGTCTGGTTGTCGTCCAGGAACTCCAAAGCCTCCTCGGCATCGGTGTAGGTTCCGCTTTCCGGGTGCGCCATGTCCAGGACGCGCCCATACGCATACACCGATGAACTCAGGTTGCCCTGCTGCTGAAATAAGAGGCCGCGCCGGAAATGGTGCATCGGGTTCAGCGGGTCCAGGCGCACCATCTCGCCGGTCACCTGCAAGGCTTTGTCCAGGCGGCCTAGCTGCAAATAGGAAACGCTGAGAACGTCGCGGGCGAACAGCGACCGGGGCACGACTTTGAGCAGCAGACGCGCTTCCAAAATAGCTTCTTCGAAGCGGCCCGCTTCGGCTAATGTCTCGGTCAGTGCCTCGCGGGGGTCCCGGTCAGCGGGGCTGAGTTCAGTGGCCCGGCGCAGCGCCTGCACCGCCTGCTCCACTTTGCGGGCCTCGCGGCAGAGCATTCCCAAACGGAAAAACGCGGTTGGGTCCGCCGGGCGCAGGTCAGTCACCTCGCGCTGACAGACAATCGCCTCGCCAATGCGGCCTTCTCCGGCCAGTGTCCGCGCCCGCTCGGTCAGACGCCGGGCACGCTGCCCCTGCCTGCGCCGGGCGGCGGCGTCTGTGTCGGTAGAGGTTGCTGGCATATAGGTCATAGTACGGTGTGTCCTGTCGCTTTCTGTGCCATTGGTTGGTTTCAGCCTACCCGCTTGCTCGCCGTTTCAGACAAGGGGAGCTTAAAAACAGGTTACAATACGGGCTTTGCTGCGTAAACATTTGTAAAGAGCAAGAAGACCAAAGATAGTTGTCTTCCGCCCGGAGGGCGGCTGAACTTGAAACCGGGGGTTTTAATATATTTTTATACCCCTGGCACTCAGCCCAGCGGATTTTGTGCTAGGCACTGCGCCGCGATCCCTACAATACGGGCAAAGCCTGTGCGCCGGGGGGCGTGTCTCGCGTGGGCACGTCGCAGCTTGACAGTGCCCCGCTCCCGGCGCAGTCCTCGCAGCCGCCTTCGGCGTGGTCGACGCAGCCTTCCACGGTGCCCACATCTTTGACGCGCACTTCCACGAACTGCTGCGATTCAAGCTGCACGGTCAGCATCTGCTGCACCAGATTGACTTCTTCAACTTTGGCCCGGCCCATCGGCGTCATCACCACCATGCCCGGCGCAGGGAGGTTGGTCTGCCCGCCGCCGTCGTCCAGCTCATAGCGCAGGCAGCACATCAGCTTGCCGCACAGGCCGGAAAACTTCGAGGGGTTCAGCACCAGGTTCTGGTTCTTGACCATCTTCATGGAGACCGGCTGGAACTCGCGCAGGAAGGTCGAGCAGCAGGTGGGCCGCCCGCACGGACCGATGCCGGGAAAAATCCGCGCATGATCCCGCGCCCCCACCTGGTGCATCAAGACGCGGGTATGCAGCACCGAGGCCACTTCGCGCACCAATGCCCGGAAGTCCACGCGCCCCTCGGCGGTGAAATGCAGCGTCACCTGCGCCCCGTCAAAAGCCCACTCGGCTTCAATCAGCTTCATCGACAGGCCCAGCAGGGCGATCTTTTCTTTGCACACACGGAACGCTTCCGCCTGCCGCTTTTCGCCCCGCTCCCGCCGCTGCCAGTCGTCGGCAGTCGCCACGCGCAGCACCCGGCGCACGGGCGGCGGCGCATCGCCGTCGGGAACCGCCCGCGCTGGCGTTTTGACAATGCCAAACTCGTGCCCGTTTTCTCCCTCGGCGACCACGGCATCATCCACCGCCAGCGTCAGCCCATTCGGGGCGCATTGCACCAGCTTACTGAGCGGCTTGAACGATACTCCTACAACAATCGGCATAGCACATCACTTCCGCGCCCTCTGCGTCGGTCTCCTGCGAGCCTGCGGGCGTCTTTGGCCTAGTTTACCCGATAACGCATACGCTTTGATAAAAACGCCGTCCCCGCTGCTCCGGCTCCCTCTCCTTTATGCCTGCGGCATTACTTCGTATCGGAAGGAGAGGGTTGGGGTGAGGTTCTTAATCCTTGCGCCAGAACAGCAGCCTGGCCCACCACGCACTCGGCGAGGACAGGGCCGGGGATTGACGCAGCGGGCGCGGGGACAGGGCGGCGTCGCGCATCAGTGCCTCCACCCGCGAAAGCGAGGCCGCTTCGGCGTCGGCAGGCGGGTCAGGGGAAGCCAGCGCGGATTGAGCAAGATGCACCGTGCCCGAAAGCTCAGGGGCGAGAATCTCGGGGTTAAGTTCGTCCAACGGACTGTGTCTCCTCGGTGTGCGCGTTTTTAGCGGAGGGAAGGCGGCTTGTTTCCAGACGCTCCACCGTGTCCAGCCGCTGCGCCAGCTCTCGCCGCAGGGACACCACGGCCCGGTGCAGCAGGCTCTTGACAGCCGCCTCGGAACGGCCCAGCAGCGGCGCAATTTCCCGCGCTGAAAGGTCGCCCAGAAAACGGTAGATGAGAGCGTCGCCCTGATCCGCAGGCAGGGAATCAATCGCGGAGCGCACGAGCTGCTGCACTTCATGGCGCTCCGCCACGGCAGGCGGCGAAAACTGTGGGTCCGATGCCTGCGTGTCCAGCAGGGCGCGAACCCCGGCAATCGTCGGCGCATCCAGCGAGAAGACTCCCGACGGCGGGCGCTGCCGGGCGCTGTCGGCAATCAGGTTCATTGTGATCCGGTGCAGCCAGGGATACAGCGAGCGTGTTCCCTCGCTCAGCCGAAAGCGGGGCAGGGCGGCCAAAGCGCGGGCGAAGGTTTCCGAGGCAATATCTTCGGAGTCCTGCGCGTGGTTGGTCTTCAAATACGCCAGGTGGTAAATGCGCCCGTAATGCCGGGCGTGCAGGGCCGCAAACGCCTTCACGTCCCCGCTCTGTGCCTGCGCCACCAGCGCGGCGTCACCTTCCGCCTCCTCCGGCGGATCGTCCGGCCAGGCAGCCATGAGCCAGATGCCAAACATTCGGGCTAGTCTCCCGCCGCTTCCCCGGCCTGGTCGGCTTCCTCAATTTTGTTGGCTTCCTCGATTTGCAGCAGCACGCCCCGAATATCCCGGCTCATGGTCGATTCTATCAAAGGCGTCACCTGCACGCTGCACCGAAACGGCCTGCCGCGACGGTTCAGGGCGTCCAGCACCAGCTCCTGACGGCGCTCCGGCTGTGTCAGCGAACTCTGAATGGCCGGAAGGAGAGTCGCCGTCGGCAGCCCGATGTCCAGAGACAGGAGGGTGCGGCCCTGGGTTTCGTCGGCCCGCAGTCCCCAGAGGTCTTCTGATTTTTCGTTCCAGAACTGCACCCGCATTTCCGAATCCAGGACAATGACGCCGCCGTGCAGGCTGGCGAGAATTGATTTCAGGAACAAATTGACCTGATCCAAATCCACCGACCGCATCCGCAGCTCTTCGTTAATGGTTTGCAGCTCTTCATTGGTGGACTGCAGCTCTTCGTTGGTGGTTTCTAACTCCTCGTTGGTGGACTGAAGCTCTTCGTTGGTCGTCTCCAGCTCTTCCACAGTGGATTGCAGCTCTTCGTTGGTGGTTTCTAACTCTTCGTTGGTGGACTGAAGCTCTTCATACGCCGTTTCCAGCTCGCGGCTCGCCGCCTGCAATTCGTCGGACAACTGCCGCAGGCGCGTCACATTGGTGAACGAAATGCCCGCGCCCAGTACTGCTCCGCCTTCCAGCAGAGGCGTGACCAGGGCGTCCAGGTAGAGCGTTTCGCCTGGCAGCGGCGAATAGGCCACGCCCTGCACCGCGATTGGCCGCCGCTCGGCATAAGCGCGGTCAATGCACGAGCGCAGCTCCACAGGCCGGTACGAAATCTCCAAATCCTGCAGCGGACGCCCAATGTCCCGCGTGTTCAGCCGAAACAACTGCCGCGCAGGCGCGTTGGTCAGCGCCAGAAGGCCCGCGCTGTCCACCGCAATCTGCGCCACCGTGCCTTCCTGAAACAGCATCTCCCGCAGACGCCCTTCCGGGCTGACCGCGCTGTCCTGCGAAGGAGGCAGAAAGGCTTCGCGCTCACGCGGCCCGGCTGCCGGCAGCTTTTGAAAGACCCGGCGTTTCAAGTCCAGCGGCGCAAACAGGGATGCATGCGTGAACATCATCTCCGCTTTGCCGAGAAACAGAAAGCTGTTGTCCGATACCGCAAAGTGAAACCGGTTCACGATCCTTCTCTGTGCCTCAGCATTGAAATACATAATTGTGTTGCGGCAGACCAGCAGGTCAATCCGCGAAATCGGCGCGTCCTGCATTAAGTCGTGCCGGCCAAAAATCAGCGCCCGGCGCATATCCCGCTGAAAGATATACGTGTCGTCTTCGCGCTCAAAGTATTTATCGCGCAGCGCGTCCGGGACCGACTGCATTTCGCGGGCCGAATAGGCTCCCGCACGGGCCTGGGCCAGCGCCTGGTTGTCTACATCGGTGGCGTAAATCTTTATCTGCTGCCGGAACCGCTCCGGTCCCAGCGCCTCAGCCATCATCATCGCCAGCGAATACGGCTCCTGCCCGGTCGCACACCCGGCGCTCCACAGGCGGATTGGCTCGCCGGACCTTTTCGCCGCCAGCAGGCGCGGAACCACTTCTTCGCGCAGGTAGTCCCACGATCCGGTGTCCCGAAAAAACGACGTGACATTGATCAAAATGGTGTCAAACAGCCGCTCGAACTCGTCCGGGTGAACTTCCAGATAGTCCACGTAGTCGCTGTAGGAGCCGACTCCGACGCTTTCCATTTGCTTGTTGACCCGCCGCATCAGCCCGGTGCGTTTGTAGCCGCTGAAGTCAAACCCCCGGCTGCCTTTGATATAAACCAGCAGGGCTTCAAATTCTTCGTCTACATCTTCCGGCTCGGTGCGTTCTTCCCGATCCCACAAAGGCGGCGGCAGCGCACCGTCTTTGAGAGTGCTGTCTTTGAGAGTGCTGTCTTTCAAACTGCTGTCGCTCACGAGTTGCTCTCCTGCGGCTTCTGGCTCTCCTGCGGCTTCTGGCTCTCCTGCGGCTTCTGGCTCTCCTGCGGCTTCTGGCTCTCCTGCGGCTTCTGGCTCTCCTGCGGCTTCTGGCTCTCCGGCGGCGTGTGCGGGGCCGGAGCCGTCTGCGCGTTTTCTTCACTGCGCGACGGGCCGCTTTGCGCGATCACCTGACCGCCGCTCAGGACAAGGCGAATGGTTTCCGCTCGCTGATGAGCGTCGCCCGCCTGCTCGGCGAACCGGGCGGCGGCCAGTTCATGCCCCCGGTCCGTGGCCCGGATTTGCAACCGCTCGGCCAGCGCGGCGCTTTCTTCCAGTGCCCGCAGCGCCGACCAGAGGGCTTCTTCCAGATACTCAGACTGCGAGGCCAGCAGGCTTTCCGGCGAAAACGCATGGCCGACCCGGCAGCGGTAGCGGGTCAGCTTGCCTTCCTGCACTTCCCACAGCACGCCGTGGCAGTCCGGGCAGCTAAAAGCGGACGGCCTGCCCGCACGCGGTGTTTCCAGTGCGTCCGGGTCCAATGCCGCGATGTTGTCTTCGGTTGCTAACAGCGTCGAAACAGGATTATTTTCTGTGTCTTTCACCACGTTTGCGCCGCCTTCTGCCAGTGCCGTCAGGGTCCGCGCCAGTGCGGCCAGCGGCTGCACAAAATCCACGGACACATTCTCTATCGCTGAGCGGGGCATCGAGGCAAACAAAGCTTCATCCGGGTCCTGCACCAGCGCGACGCCGCCGCGTATCTTGACCGCTTCCAGCCCTGCCGTGCCGTCGTCGAGCGTGCCGGTCAGCACTACCCCGGCCACACGCGGCCCCGCCGCCCGCGCCGCCGACCGAAACAGCGTGTCCACCGCTGGGCGGTGGCCGTTTTCCGCCGGGCCGCGTGTCAGGCGCACGAAAAGCTGTCCATTCTGCTGACGCAGCAGCAGGTGATGGTCCGGCGGGGCCACATAGACCTGCCCCCGGCGCACGGCTTCCCCGTCTTCCGGGTGCCGCGCCGGGAGCGCCCCCCGGCGGCTCAAAATGTTTGGCAGCACGCTTGCCCCGTGGGGCGGGATATGCAGCACCACAAAAACGGCGGCGGGCAGATTGGCAGGCAGCAGGCTGATAATCTCCGCCAGGGCTTCCACGCCTCCAGCGGAGGCTCCGAAAACAATAATGTCCTGCGCGTGCAGTGCTGTTTCAGATTGATTGGCTTGCATGGTCATCGTTTCAGTTTTCCAGTTTCTAGTTTTTTGCTCTGACTCAGGAAAGTGACGTCAGTTGGTCCTGGTTCGTCTTAACGTGCGGGCCTGTATTAAGTGTACCCCCAATACTCTCATTCTTCCCCTGCCGCGTCTGATTTTCAGGGCTTGCGGCACTTCATTTTTCAGGAATGGGCGCAGTCGCCCAAAAAAATATCAACTGAAAATCACCGTTTTGCCCGCCTGCCTGCCCATTTTTCGCCAAAAAAGAGTATACTAGCCCCGTTGCTGTCCCGACGACGCCGTCCCCCACCAACCTCACGCGCCCGCACATTCAAACCCTGCCTTTATTCCTGGTCTTTAGTCCTGCTTGAAAAGCGTTGCTGAAATCATGGTTCTGCGGTCCCCGAAAAAATATATCGGGTTTAACACTGGCTTAACATAATTCACCGCTTTTTCGTGGTAAACTGGAACCGCTGTTTTATATAAAACATATATAAGACTTTCAGGCCATGCAAATCACTGCATTTCGCCTCCGCCTTCAAGGAGTTTTTATGACTAACACCCGCCGTCACGGATTTACCCTGATTGAGCTGCTCGTCGTCATCGCCATCATCGCTATCCTCGCCGCCATTTTATTCCCCGTCTTTCAATCCGTCCGCGAGAACGCCCGCCGCGCTGCCTGCCAGAGCAACATGAAGCAGATTGGAACCGCTTCCGTCATGTATGTGCAGGAAGCGGATGAAGTCGAAGTTCCTCAGCAAGTTATCATACCTTCTACACCTCGCAACATCACACGCACCTGGCCGTCGATTCTCAATCCCTACATCGGGGGAACAGGAACTCAGGATGCCGCAAATCTGGCCGACACAAAGCAGTATGTGTTTACATGCCCCTCTGCCTCGCATAGCCAGTCATCTCCCGATACGCAGTATGTTAGCAACACGCCCGCCCGCACATTCTGCGGTGCGACAACCGGAGATGGTTCATCGAATGACCCGGCTAACCCTTCTCCTGGACAGCTTTCTTACAGCATGAACGTTATCTATCCAAAGCGATGGACGGCTTCGGGACGACAGGGATGGCGAACGGCAAACTTCGCCGCCGACTCTGCAAATAGATTTGGCTACAACCCCGTTGGCACTGCAACCGGAAGCTCTGTCAGCGCGGCACAAGTTCAAGACCCTTCGGGAACCATCCACTTTTTCGATGCAATGGCTTCCACTTGCGATTCCACTTCTATGCTCCGCATTGTCAACGAAGTTCAAACAGACCGATTCACCGACTCCGAAACCGTCAAGCCTGCATACCGCCATCGGGGGGGCTTCAATGCCGTCTTTGGGGATGGACACGTCAAGTACCTGAGATACGGCTCTACCACTCCCTGTATGTGGTCTATTCAGGACGACAATGCCGATTGCGGCGCGTAGACCTACTATCTGTCCAACGAAAGCCCCTGAAATATACAAAGTTTAATCTGGACTTAACAATTTTGGGGGCTTTCTCGTGGTAAACTAAAGCCGCAGTTTTATATAAAACAGATATGAGACTGCTGGGAAACACAAATCACTGTGTTCCGCCCGCCTTTTGAGGAGAATCAAAATGACCCAAACCCGTTCTCGTGGCTTCACCCTGATTGAGCTGCTCGTCGTCATCGCCATTATAGCGATTCTCGCGGCTATTCTTTTTCCCGTCTTCCAAAAGGTGCGCGAAAACGCCCGACGCACTGCGTGTCTGAGCAACATGAGCCAGATTTCTAAAGGCATTATCCAGTATGAGAATGACAACGACAATTATACTGTCCCAGCACAATCCCCGCCAGGGCTTGTTCCAACAGGCACGCCGATTGTTTCGTGGCCTAGTCTAATCTATAATTACGTCAAAAGTCAGGGCGTGTTCGTTTGCCCTGATGGTGGACCGTCAGATGGGTCAGACACGAGCTTAGTGACACCAGGGCGTAAATTCTGTGGTTTGCAAGTTGATGGTCAGTATGGCGGCGGTGATGGTTCGTCTGCTAATGGCTCGCCTGTTGACCCCGTATTAGTCCATAATCTTTCCTATGGCTTGAACGTACTACCGGATAAGACGGCTGTTTGGACTGTCACTCCCAACTTCTGGAGTGCAACTACGCCTAAACAAGGTTATGTTGGAACTGCAACAACGGCGGGGCTAAGTGAGAGCCAGATAGATGACCCTTCTGGCACAATTCGCATCGTTGATGCAATGGCGGGTCAGTTGAACGCCAGCACTCTTGATTCTTGTTCTACGTTAGGAAATTCCATTCGTGGCATTGGGACAGAGGATCGGACAGACCACTCTACCAGCGGCGCGAATGCTTCCAAAGTCGCTCCGCGCCACAACAAAGGCTTCGTCGCGCTGTACGGTGACGGTCATGCCAAATGGAAGCGATATGGCACGTCCACGGCCTGCGACTGGTCCATCCAGGACGACCGCGCACAGTGCGGGCAGTAAGCGTTCGGCGCGAATATCAACACGGCGGGCCTGAGCATTGCTCAGGCCCGTTTTTGTTTGATTCACTTTTCTGAGTGACTGTCTAGAACGCTTTTTAACAGCCCCCGGATCGCCCCCCCGCCCCCAATAATGGGCGAGCCGGACAAATAGAGACAGGACAAACAAGGGCAGGGGCAATAGCTTTCTATACAGTCTCTTAGGTTGTCTTTTGGGTTGTCATCTGATAGCTTTCGTGATACAATGGGGCAGCGGAAGAGGGCGGGGAACTTCCCACCCGTCGCAATGTGTTAGGCCAGCAGAACCAATTTACCCAGTGGAGGAGAGTGTGCTGTGTTAAGATGGTCGCGTGTGCGGCTTTACCTGTCGATTTTAAGCTGCGAAGGGCTGTTTGCGACGTTCCGGGAGCGTGTGCAATACGGCCCCCCGCCGCCCGCCCGGCGCTTGTCCGGGCGCGGCGGCACGTCGCTGGGCCTGCCCCGGTTTTATGACTACGCCGGGGCGATGCACATCCACTCCACCTACAGCGACGGCGCGGGGACGGTGGGGGAAGTCGCGCAGGCCGCCAATCAGGCCGGGCTGGACTTCCTTGTCATGTGCGACCATTCCAGCCTCACGGCCCGCGCCGACGGCGAGGACGGCTGGCGCGGACGCACGCTGGTTCTGATCGGCACGGAAGAAACCACGGACACCGGGCATCTGCTGGCGCTCGATGTGCCGGAGAGTTTTGTGCCCCCGCCCCATGATGCGGTGTCCGCGCAGAAAGCCATTCTCAGCAGCGGCGGCCTCGGCTTTGTGGCCCTGCCCTGCGACCTCAAAGACCACTGGCGCGATTTCAGCCGCATGGAAGAGGGTATCGGGCTGGAAGTCTTCAACCTCAGCGCCATCGCCCGCACCAAGATCAACCTGCCGGGCCTCGCCGAAGTCTGGCGGCGCTACAACGGTCACCGCCCTCTGCGGGCGTTCCATCTGGTGTCCGCCCGCCCCGCGCCCGAGCTGAAGCTCTGGGACAAGCTGATGGCCGCCCCGGAACCGGGCCTGCCCGCCCGCCGCGTTGTCGGCATTGCGTCTTTAGATGCTCATGCCGTGATGAAGTTCGGCGGACGCTCTTACCCCTTTCCCACTTATGAAGAGACGTTCCGCACCCTGCGGACCCATGTGGTGTCCAATCAGCCGCTGTCCTACGGCGATGTGACCCCGCGCCGCCGCGTCGCCGCACGGGAAAAAGATGATGCTTTAATCTACGGGGCGCTGGCTGCCGGGCACTGCTACATGGCTTACGACAATTATGCCGACTCGATGGGCTTTTTGTTTGAAGCCGTGCCGCTGACCGGCGGGGCTGTTCCCGACCCGCTGGCCCTGATGGGCGACTCCCTGACCTGGCCCGGCGAAGACGCCGCCTCCGGGAAGCCGACCTTTATGCTGGTCGCGCAGGCTCCCCGCACGCGCTCGCTGGTGCGCCTCTACAAAGATGGCCGCCTGATCGCCGCCGCACGGGGCGGGCGTCTGGAATATCCTGTTCATTCCCCCGGCGTCTACCGCGTGGAAGTCTATCTGTACAAGCACCGCCTCGGCAGCGTGTGCCTCGGAGCCAAGCCCTGGATTTTCAGCAACCCCATCTACGTTCAGCCCGCCGTTCGGCCCGCCGTCACCGTCGCCGCACAGTCCGACTCGCAGACAGGCCGCGAAGAGGCGGCCCGGTAGGCCATATAATTACGGGGCGGGCACACAAATAATTTTGTGTGCCCGCCCTTTTTTGTGTTTCTTAATAATCGCTTAACATACACTGGGTAAACTCCGCGTCGAACTCGCTGCTAAAAAATTGTGGATACGCTGAGGAGGACACCCTTGAAAATTTGGACTGCGGCACTCGCCGGAAGTCTCGTCGTACTGGGCGGCTTGACCGTTCAGACGGCGCACGCGCAGGCGGCTCCGTTTCTGGACACGCCCACCAACCACTGGGCCTATGAAGCCGTTCAGAACCTGGCCGCCAAAAAGATCATTATTGGCTACCCCGACGGCACCTACGGCGGACGCCGCCCCATGACCCGCTACGAGTTCGCCGTCGCCATCGACCGCCTCCTGCGGACTTTGAACGACATGAACAGCCCGACGCCCCCGCCCGGCACGCCCCCGGCCTCGGCGCTGACGCAGGATGAACTCAATCAAGTGCAGGCGCTGATCGACAAGTTCCGGCCTGAATTGGACACCATTCAGTCCAACTTGAAGCAGGCGCAGGACGACATCGACGCGCTGCGGGCGGACGTGCTGGATGCCAAAGCCCTGGCAAACAAAGCGCAGGCGACGGCGGACAACTCGTATGGCACGGGCGCGAACCGCAAGTTCCAGATTTCGGGGTATGTGCAGGCGCGTTACCAGTCGGCATCTTCGGGGCAGGGGGCGCTGAACCGCTTCCCGCAGGGCAATGCAGGCGGCGCGGGGGCCTACAATGGCAATTACTTGTCCGGCAGCAACAAGGACACCTTTGATGTGCGCCGCGCTCGCCTCAAGTTCACCGGGCAGGTGACAAACAACACCAAGTACGGCGTGCAGATTGACGCTTCCGGGGCAGTCACCGCCGGAGCCAATGCCAATCAGCAGGTGACGACCCGCGAAGCCTATGTCGCCTACACCGGCGGCAACGGCGACCCCGCCAGGAACCTGACCGCGACGGCGGGCCTGTTCGCCAACCCCTTCGGCTACATTCTGCCGGTCTCCTCGGCGACCTACCTGACCCCGGAGCGCCCTTTGGCCTTCTCGGAAAGCGGCGCGGGCATCTGGACCAATCAGGATTATGACAAAGGCATCCAGCTTTCGTACAACACCGGCCAGCAGCTTCTCTTTCTGCCTGCCGGGCTGAAACTGACCGCCGCCCTTGTCAACGGCTCCGGGCGCACCTCCGACGATTCCGACGGCTTCAAAGACCAGATTTACCGCATTGGCTACCAGAGCAAAGACAAAGTCGTCTCAGTCGGCGGCTCGTACTATTACGGCCAGATCAACACCAGCGGCATTCCCGGCAATCTGGTGGGCACAGGCATCACCGGCACGGGCAGCCAGTACACAGGCCGCAAGAAAGAGCTGTACGGGGCGGACGCGCAGATTGTGACCCCGTTCGGGCCATTTATCAACGCCGAATACGTCGGCGGCCTGTATGAGCAGCGGGCGTTCTTTGCCTCGCCGGGCGCAAACAGCCTGACGACGGCGTATGCCAAAGACAACCATATCGACGGCTACTATGTGCAGGGCGGCTGGACCTTCGGCCAAAAAGGCGTGCATCCGCTGACCCTGTTTGTCAACTATGACACGCTCAAGCGCGGCGAAGGCCAGAGTGGCAGCGACTCCTACACCGATGAGAACATCGGCTACGGGGCGCTCTACAATCTGGACAAAGCCACCCGCCTGCGCTTCTTCTACAACCGCCCGGACCGCGTCGCCCACGCCCCCGGCACAGACACGCCTAACCGCTACGGTTTGTTCACCGGCGAAATCCAGGTCAAGTTCTAGAGACGCCCGCACGGAAAGAATAAAACTACCATGCTGAAACTTATCACCAAAACACTCAAAGCCAGCCTTGCCGCCGCGCTGGCCGTCGCCGCCTTCGGCGGCGCATCAGCCCATGCCCAGGCCCTCAATGGCGCGGGCGCAACCTTCCCCGCACCCCTGTACCAGAAATGGTTTCAGGAGTACCACACTCAGGGCGGCCCGGAAATCAACTACCAGGCCATTGGCTCCGGCGGCGGCATCAAAAATATCACGGCCAGAACCGTGGATTTCGGCGCGTCTGACGCCCCCATGAGCGCCGCTGAAATGGCCGCCGCGCCCGGCGTCCTGCACATTCCCACCGTCGCCGGTGCGGTCGTCATGGCCTACAATGTCCCCGGCATCGGGCCGGGCCTGCGCTTCACGCCTTCTGTCATCGCGGACATCTTTCTGGGTAAAATCACCCGGTGGAATGACCCCGCGATCACAAAGCTGAACCCCGGCGCCAAGCTGCCTGCCACCGGCATTCAGCCCATGCACCGCTCGGATGGCTCCGGCACGACCAACATCTTCACCACCTACCTGAGCGATGTCAGCCCGGACTGGCAAAACACCGTCGGCGCGGGCAAGTCCGTCCGGTGGCCGAACGGCCTCGGCGGCAAGGGAAATCAGGGCGTTTCGCAGCTCATCAAACAGTATGAGGGCGGCATCGGGTATATTGAGCTGGGCTACGCCGTTGTCAACAACATCTCGTATGGGCTGGTCCGCAACGCAAAGGGCAAGTTCATCTACCCGACCGTCGAAGCGACCACTCTGGCCGTGCAGGGTGTTTCTCTGCCCGCTGACTTCCGCAAAGTCGTCGTCAACACGTCCGACCCGAATGGGTACCCGATCACCGGGTTTACGTTCCTGCTGGTTTACAAAAACGGCAGCAAACCGGAAGTCAAAAAGTTCCTGAGCTGGGCACTGACCACCGGCCAGAAAGACGCCGCCGGGCTGTATTATGCCCCGCTGCCCGCCAGTGTCCAGAAGCGGGCCGCCGCCGCCGTGGCTTCCATGCGCTGACACCTTGAGACCCGGACGCCGTTTGATCCTGCCTCTGCCCGCCTAGCCGGGGCAGGGTCTCGCCGAGATTACTGCTATTCTGTATTTTTGGAGAAGCCGTTTATGGCCGATATTGTCCCGCTGTCCCGCCCCGCTTCTGCGAAGCCGACGGAAAAAACCAGCACCGCGCCGCACCGCGCCCGCCCGGTGTCTTCCGCCGCTCGCGTGGGCGACAAAATCTATGGCGCGGTCACGTTTCTGGCCTCGCTGTCGATTTTTGCCATCATTGTCTGGCTGGTCTGGCAGCTCACCGGGGCCAGTCAGCAGTCGATCCATCACAGTGGCTGGTCTTTCATTACAGGCTCCAACTGGGACGAAGTCGCAGACATCTATCAGGCCAAGCCGTTCATCTTCGGAACTCTCTACTCTTCTGCCCTTGCGCTGCTGCTGGCCGTGCCCGTCTCGGTCGGCGCGGCGATTTTTCTGTCGGAGCTGGCCCCGCGCTGGATACGCACCCCGGCCACATTTTTGATTGAGCTGCTCGCGGCCATTCCCAGTGTCGTGTATGGCCTGTGGGGCATCTTTATTTTGATCCCGTTTCTGAAAGAGTTTATCTTCAAGCCGGTGACCGGCTCGTCCCTGCCGCGTGTTCCGGTCTTTGGCACTCTCTTTCAGGGCCTCTCGTCGGGAAACTCCATGATGGCGGCGGGCGTTATCCTTGCCATTATGATTACGCCGTTTATCACCGCCGTCACCCGCGACATTCTGCGGGCGATCCCGAAGGCGCAGCGCGAAGGCTCCTATGCCCTCGGCGCGACGCAGTGGGAGAGCATCGGGCGCGTCGTTATTCCCTATGCCAAATCCGGCATCATCGGCGCGGTCATTCTGGGTCTGGGCCGGGCGCTCGGCGAGACGATGGCCGTCGCAATGCTCATCGGCAACCAGACGCCTAATACCCCGTCCGGTATATCGTTCTCGCTGTTTGAGACCGGCTCCACCATGTCCAGCACTATCGCCAACAAGTTCAATGAAGCAACCGCTGGCAGCCTGGATCAATCCGCGCTCGTGGAAGTTGGTCTGGTTTTGTTCGTCGTCACTATCGCCGTCAACATGCTGGCGCGTCTTCTGGTCTTTTATACCGCCAAAGACGTGCAGGGAGGCAAGTAAATGAGCGTTGCTGTTTCCCCGCCGCCCCCGCGCCGAGCCGCCGGTAATGTCGTTCGGCGCAAGTTCACTAACCGCCTCATGCTGACCCTGTGCTTTGTAGCAGCGGGGCTTGCTATTTCCGTGCTCGGCTTAGTGTTGTACTTTCTCCTGTCCAAAGGCTTCAGCTACCTGCACCCCTCCCTGTTCACGCAGCTTCCAGATAACGTCGACACCACTAAAGGCGGTATGGCGCAGTCCGTTTTTGGCACGCTTGTCCTGCTCGGCCTCGCCTGCACCGTCGGCCTGCCGCTTGGCCTCCTCGGCGGCATCTATCAGCTTGAAGCGCGAGGCAAGTTCGCCTCTCTGGTGCGCTTTCTGACCGACGTTCTGAACGGCATCCCGTCCATCGTCATCGGCATCTTCGCCTACGCCGCCGTCGTCGTTCCAATGGCAAAAGCGCACCCTGGCACGGGCTTTTCGGCGTATGCGGGCGGGTTTGCGCTGGGGATTTTGATGATCCCCACGGTCATGCGGACCACTGAGGAAATCCTGCGGCTCGTCCCGTTCTCCCTGCGCGAAGCCTCGCTCGGCCTCGGAGCCACCCGCTGGCGCACCATGTGGAGCGTCGTCCTGCCCGCCGCACGCGGCGGCGTCATCACGGGCATCATGCTGGCGCTGGCCCGTATTGCCGGGGAGACTGCCCCGCTGCTGTTCACCATTTTAGGCACAGAGTACTTCACGACCCATACCGTCCTCGGCGGCAAAGTTCCGGTTCCGACCTTGAATGCGCCTATCGATGCCCTGCCGCTTCGCATCTACAAATACTCGCAGGTTGCGGACCCAAATCAGAACGCGCTGGCGTGGGCCGGGGCCGTGGTTTTGATTACGCTCATTCTGGTTCTCAGCATCGCCGCCCGCTTCGCCACACGCGGCAGCGTTCTGGAGGATAAATAAGAAATTATGTCTAACGCTTATTCCACCGAAGATTTATCCCTGCCCGTCAAAGCAGGCAGCATTCAGGAAATTGCCGCTGGGCAGCCTGCCCCGCCCGCCGCCACGAAGGTCAAAGCCGACGCTGTGGACTTTTACTACGGCACGTTTCAAGCCCTGAAAAACATCAATATCGTCGTCCCGGACCGGCAGGTGACCGCGCTGATTGGCCCCTCCGGCTGCGGCAAATCAACCTTCCTGCGGACCCTGAACCGCATGAATGACCTGATTGACGGCACGCGCCTGACCGGCAAAATCACGGTTGACAGCGAGGACATCTACGACAAGCGCGTGGATGTCGTGGACCTGCGAAAGCGTATCGGCATGGTCTTCCAGAAGCCGAACCCGTTTCCAATGTCCATTTTTGACAACATTGCCTATGGTCCGCGCATTCATGGCCTGACCAACCGCAAGCAGCTCAGTGAGATCGTGGAGCGCACCCTGCGCGGCTCGGCCCTGTGGGACGAAGTCAAGGACAAGCTGAAAGCCTCGGCTTTCGCGCTGTCCGGCGGTCAGCAGCAGCGCCTCTGCATCGCCCGGACGCTGGCCGTGGAACCTGAAATCATTTTGATGGATGAACCCTGCTCGGCGCTGGACCCGAACTCCACATTTCGGATTGAGCAGCTTATGGAAGACCTCCGCAAAGATTACACCATTATCATTGTCACCCACAATATGCAGCAGGCGGCGCGTGTTTCCCAGCGCACCGGCTTTTTCCTGCGCGGCGAGCTGAAAGAGTTTGGCGACACCGACCAAATTTTTACCAACCCCAAAGACAAAGACACCGAAGCCTACGTCTCAGGCCGCTTTGGATGAGGACAGGGGCATGGAGGGTATAATAACCTCATGTCAGCCCCCACGCCGCGCCTGCAAATCATTTTGTGCGATGTTTACCTGCCCCTCGTTGAAGCCTGGCGGGCTTATTTTGACGGGCTGCCGGATGTGCAGGTTGTCTGTGACAGCCTGTTCACCCGCGAGGCTGACGCTTTGGTCTCACCCGCAAACTCCTTCGGACGCATGGACGGCGGCCTGGATGCCCAGATTGTTGACTTTTTCGGCGAGGAATTAGAGGCCGAAGTACAGGACATGATCCGGGACCGGCACGACGGCGAGCTGGTCGTTGGGCTTGCCGAAGTGGTCATCACGCAGGCCCCGCAGTTCCCGTTTCTCGTGGTCGCCCCCACCATGCGCGTCCCGCAGAACGTCAGCCGCACCGTCAATGCGTATCTGGCCTTCCGCGCCGCCCTCCGCGCTGTTCGGGCGTTTAATGATCTGCACGGAGACATCATTCAGACCCTGCTTGTCCCCGGCCTCGGCACGGAAAACGGCTTTTTGCCGCCCCTCCGCGCCGCTCGTCAGATGCGGGCCGCCTACGACCAGGTGATGCTCGGCGCAGCCCCCAATTTAGATATTTCGCTGGATGCCGGGGCGGACAGCGACGACAAATCCAAAGTCCGCGCCGCCGAGGCTCTGCCGCCGTTATGACGCCCTCGCAGGACCAATTCGCCCGCGACCTGCTTGCCTGGTACGACGCCCACAGGCGCGACCTGCCGTGGCGGCGCTTGAAGCACGACCCCTACGCCGTCTGGGTGTCCGAGATTATGCTTCAGCAGACCACTGTGGCCGCCGTCATCGCGTTTTACAACAAATGGATGGCCCGGTTCCCGACTGTGCAGGCACTCGCCGAAGCGCCTCTGGACGACGTGCTGAAGCACTGGGCGGGTCTGGGCTACTACGCCCGCGCCCGCAACCTGCACAAAGGGGCGCAGGCGGTTGTGGCCGAACATGGGGGGCACGTCCCCTCGGACCCGAAAACCCTGCTCGGTCTGCCCGGCATCGGACGCTACACCGCCGGGGCGATTCTGTCTATTGCGTTTGATTTAGACGCGCCCATTTTAGATGCCAACGTCATCCGCGTCATGGCGCGGGTCCATGCCGTCACCGGCGACCCGAAAACTTCCACTGCTGTGCAGGCCGAACTCTGGAAACTGGCGGAAGACGCCATCCCAACCGGCAGGGCCGGGGACTTCAATCAGGCGTTGATGGAGCTGGGCGCTCTGGTCTGCGACTCGGCGGCCCCCAAGTGCGGCGGCTGCCCGGTGCGTCAGGAGTGTCAGGCGCGGCAGATGGGGGACCCCACGGCGTTTCCGCAGTTTGTGGGTGTCAAGAAATGGCTGGACGTCGAAGATGTGTCTGCCGCCCTCCGAAACGCTGCCGGGGAGGTTCTGCTGGTGCAGCGCCCCCCAAGCCTGCCGCTCTGGGGCGGGCTGTGGGAGCTGCCTCGGGCCACGCGAGAGCCGGGCGAGACTTTGGAAGCCTGCGCGGCCCGCGCCGCTCTTGAAAGCGTGGGCCTTTCTGTGTCCGGCTTTGCTCCCTTTGGCGTCGTCAAGCACGTCGTCGCCAACCGCAAAATTACCCTGCACGGCCTCGCAGCACAGGCCGCTGCTGACGCGGCCCCGCAACTCGGAACCTGCGCCCGCTGGGCCTGGGTTTCTCCCGAAACACTGGCTGACTACGCGCTGGCGACCCCGCAGGTCAAGCTCACCGCTCTTCTGCGCCAGCATGATGCCCAGGGACAGCTAGAGTTTGGCTGAGACAAAAAGCAGCCCCCGAACACCGCGTTCGGGGGCTGCTTCCGTTTGAACGGGCAGCACTAAATGCTGTTACCCATTGTCGAATCCTGCGCGGTGGTCGTCTTGCCCTTCGCGGCGGCGCTGTCGTCATGGAACAGGTAGTTCGACGACTCGGGGTCCAGTGCCCCTGTGGGAGTCTGTGCGACAAGCTGCGCGAAATGGTCCAGGTCTTCCTGAAGCTTCTTCTCGAAGGCACCGCCGACGCCCAGCTTTTCGCCCGCCGCGCCGAGAATGCCCGCAGGCGGGGTGTAGGTAATCGTCACAGCCACTTTGGTCTGGCTGTCGCCGACTGTTTCAAACGTCGCCGTGCCGTGGTTCTGCAAGCCGTCGGTGGAGCGCCAGCCGATTTGCTTGTTCTCAATCCAGCCTTCATTGACCGCATCCCACTCATGGCTGCCGACCACGTCTGCGACCCAATGGCTCGTCTGCGCGTCTTTGTAGGTGACTTCCTTGATGTAGCTCATAAACTTGGGAAAGTCATTGAAGTGCGTAAACAACTGGTACACCTGATCGATGGGTGCGTTGATCGTCACCGTCGCGCTGTGTGTATATTCGGACATTGTGTGTTCTCCTGAAGTTTTAGTTTTTGAGCGGGTCATGGCCCCAGTTCATCAGCGAGTAGCGCCAGTGCGTTTCCGTCACATCACCTTCCGGGCGCTGCGCGGAATGCCGGGCCACATAGCTGATTACTTTTTTCATGTGCGCCACATCGCCCGTGCTGTAATCGGCTTGCTTCCGGTGCAGGATGTCGATGATGTGCCGACCGGATTGATGCCCGGTCGACTCTGCGCCTTCGCTGCTCTTTTGCCCGACTTCTTTGGAATGGTCAGTTTCCAGCCACTTGTCGATTTCACTCGCCGTCATGTTGACCGCGCTCTTGAAATCCTTGACAATGGCCTCTGTATCGTCAGGCATTACTTGCTCACTTTCTTCAGCTCCTCGGGCTTATGGGCAGCTTCCTTGTGAGACTTGTCTGTTTCCACCAGATACTCCGGGTTGTCTTTGGAGGCTTTGACTTCGTGGCTTTTAATTTTGGTGGGCGAAGTCAGTTTTTTCTCCACCGTGCCTTTGGTCTTGCCCTGCGACGTGTCCCATTCAACAGGGTCGCCTTTTTTGAGTGTGTCCGCCATCGGCGTCTTGCTTTCTAAGCCTCTGCGAGGCGCTACATATGCTTGCCGCTCATGCTGCTCGGCATCATGCCGCCTTTGAGGTCTGGCATTTCGGTAGCATGAACGCCTATGCTGGAGCCGACCTGGAAAATCATCCTGGTGTGGTCTTCAATCGTCGGCAGGTTCTTGGTGGCAAATGCCGTCACATCTTTATCCAGCCCGTGTGCAATCTGGTACTGGAACAGCTTCACCGTGGCCGCGTGTGCGGTCTCCTGCTGCGCCATGTAGTACTTGTCAAAAGCTGTGCCGGACAGGCCCTTCATCCGGCTCATCGCGGCCAGATGCTTGGGGTCTGTCTCTTTAGGGAGGGTGTACTTGACATCCATCGCCACGGTTGCCAGCTCCTTGTTCGCCGCGCTATGGTCTTTGATCATGCGCTTGGCGACCGCCAAAACGCGGGGGTTTTTGGTTTTCTTGAGTGCAATTTCGCTCGAATGCACTTCGAACAGACCGCCCTGTGCGGCGGTGGTCATGAACTTCTTGTCCAGGGCGCTCACCCGGTTCATTTTGGTCGTCGTCTGCGCGAGGCCCGTTCCCGCCAATGTTAGCAGCAGCGCGGAGGCTCCGAGCAGTGTTTGTGTTGTCTTCATGGTGTCGTCTTTCTAAAAGCGATTTCTATGCTTGCAGATTACCGTTTCTGCCGCCGACTTAAACACGAATCAGAGGTTTACGGCCCGAAACTCGTTTTCGCAGGGCACACCGTCGGTCTGCCGCAGTGTGCTGTCGGTCAAATCCATGCCAGCCCACAATTTTGGAGGAGCCAGAGATTTAAGACATAAGCAAAAAGGGCGCAGCAAGAAGCGCCCCTACCAAGCAGTTTCTGAGGCAGGAGTTTCACGCCCGCCTGCCGTAACTATTCCTATGACAGCAGTGCCACCAGACTTCGCGCCGCTGGGAGACGGCGGCGTGCGCGTTTCGTTTGGCGAGGAACCCGGCCCCCGTGTGACTGCGGCAATCGTGCGCTTTTGCCGCGCTCTCGCCACTGACCCACCTCCCGGAGTCTCCGAGTGGGTTCCCGCGTACACGACGGTGGCGGTCTATTATCGTTCCTGGGAAACAGACTATGACACCCTGCGTTTGGCGCTGACCCGGCGGGCGCGGCGGCGGGGGCCGCCAAGCCTCGCCGCCGGAGAAGACGGGCCGCGTCTGGTGGAAATCCCGGTCTGTTACGGCGGCGCATCTGGGCCAGATTTAGACGCCGTGGCCCGGCTGCACGGGCTGACCCCGGACGAAGTCATCCGGCGGCACTGTGCGCCGCGCTACCGGGTGCAGTTTCTAGGCTTTCTGCCCGGTTTTGCGTACCTCAGCGGCCTGCCGCCGGGGCTGGAAACACCTCGTTTAGACACGCCGCGCCTTGCCGTGCCCGCCGGGGCGGTGGGTATCGGCGGGGCGCAGACGGGAATATATCCGCTGGAGTCGCCCGGCGGCTGGCGCATTTTAGGGCGGACGCCTCTGCGGCTGTTTGACCCGAGCCATGAGCCGCCTGCGCTCCTGCGGGCGGGTGACCGGGTGCGCTTCGTGCCGATTGCAGAGACCGCGCTGGAGCTATATCTATGATCACACGCATAGACTTAAACGCAGACGTGGGCGAAGGCTTTGGGGTCTACGCCCACGGCGATGAGGCCGCACTGATGGCGCAGATTACGTCGGCCAACATCGCCTGCGGCTTCCATGCCGGGGACCCAGCTACAATGGCCCGCACTGTGGCACAGGCTGTCAAACACGGCGTCGCCCTCGGCGCACATCCTGGTTTGCCGGATTTAGTCGGCTTCGGGCGGCGGGCTTTGGCCGTGACGCCGGGCGAGGTGCGGGATTTGGTGACCTACCAAATCGGGGCGCTGGCCGGGTTCGCCCGGCGGCAGGGACAGGCGCTTTGCCATGTCAAGCCGCATGGGGCGCTCTATACGATGGCGGAGCAGGATGCCGGAATTGCCGAGGCGATTGCACAGGCGGTGGCCGACGCGGGGGACTGGCTCATTCTGGTAGGGCTGTCCGGGGGGCAGTTGGTGAAGGCGGGCGAAGCGGCGAAGCTCTCGGTGGCGCACGAAGTCTTTGCTGACCGGGCTTATTTGCCGGATGGAACGCTGCTGCCGCGCTCCGAGCTTGGCGCGGTGCTGACTGACCCCGAGGCCGTCGCCGCGCAGGCGGTTCGGCTGGCGCGGACCCGGCGGGCGGACACGCTCTGCCTGCACGGGGACACGCCGGGTGCGGCGGCGCTGGCGGCAGTGGTCCGGGCCGCGCTGGAAGCCGAGGGAATCGCTGTGAAAGCCCTGGGTACGTGACACCCGTGCCGCTGCTTCAAGTTGAAACAGGCGGGCTGCTGACGACGGTGCAGGACGCGGGCCGCGTCGGCTATCAGCGGGACGGCCTGACGCCGTCGGGGCCGATGGACCCGTGGGCACAAGCGGTCGCCAACATTCTGTGTGGAAACGAGCGGGGGGCGGCGGCTTTGGAAATTACCCTGCTGGGGCCGACCCTGCGCGTGCTGGCTCCGGTGCGGCTGGCGCTGACGGGCGGGGACCTGTCCGCGACGGCGGACGGCCTGCCCCTGCCTGTCTGGCAGACGCACACGCTGACGCCGGGGCAGACCCTGCGTTTTGGCCGTCGCCGGTCCGGGGCACGGGCGTACCTGGCCGTGCCGGGCGGCTTTGCTGTCCCGCCGGTACTGGGCAGCCAGTCTACCTTCCTGCGCGGCGGTTTTGGCGGCATGGAGGGCCGTCGCCTGCAAGCCGGGGACATTCTGGAAGGGAGGCCCGCACGCAGCGCGGGGCCGAACGTGGGCCTTGCCGCGCCGCCCGTTTATGCGAACCCGGCTATTCTGCGCGTTCTGCCCGGCCCGCACGAGGCCTGCTTCTCCGAGGCAGCCCGCACGGCGTTCTTTGACGCCCACTATAGTGTCTCGCCTCGTGCCGACCGGCAGGGCTTCCGGCTGGACGGCCCGCCCGTGCCGCCTCTGAGCAGCATTCTGTCCGAAGCCGCCCCGTTTGGCGGGGTGCAGATGCCGCCCGACGGCCAGCCACTCCTGCTGATGGCCGACCGTCAGCCGACCGGCGGCTACCCGTTGATTGGCGTGGTTATTTCTGCCGACCTGACTCTCGCCGGGCAGCTTGCGCCGGGCGACGCCGTGCGCTTCTGGCCCGTCACGCTCGCCGAAGCGCACCGGGCGGCACGGGCGCAGGAGCGGGCACTGCGGATTATTGAATATGCGCTGTCATACGAGGCCGGTAAGCCGAGGGGTTAAAAACCCCTCGCTAGGTGAGGCGTCCTGCGGACGAAAGAGAAGAGCTGATGCCCGCTGGCATTTTCTTCCACCCGGAGGGTGCTTCTCCTAGCGAGGGATTTTCAACCCCTCGGCTCTTTGTCCTCAAAGCAGCGCCGCGCAAAGCGGCGCAGGTGGGTGTTGACCTCTTCGGGACATTCCAGCAGGCTCAGGTGGCCGCAGCCTGGCAGCAGCACCACTTCGGCTTCGGGCAGACGCGCCGCCATCGCCCGCTGCACGGCAGGGGGCATATTGTGGTCGCCTTCGCCGGTGATAAACAGGGTGGGGACGGGGAGGCAGGGGGTCAGCTCGCGGACGTCAAAGCCGAAGCAGGACAAGGCCCCCCGGCCTGCCGCCCGCATGGAAAACTCCGCGCAGTGCCCCGCCACGAGGTCGCAGTCGCCCCGGCTCAGACGGCCCACCCGGCCCCCGAACATCAGCGCCAGATGGACGCAGCCCAGACGCTCGATCAAGCGCACAAACTCCTCGAACGGACGCGGCCAGCGGCTCATCGCGTGCCCCAGCGGCTCCCAGAACGGGCGGCGCAGGGGCAGGAGCCAGCCGCGCCCCCACATGGACTCTAAAATCGGCTCATCCGTCCCGGCCAGCAGGGCCAGCCCGCGCACGGCGGCCATCTGCCTGGGGTATCGGGCGGCGAAGGGAATCAAAATCATCGCGCCCACCGAATGCCCCGCGAGAACGCAGCCCTCGGGGTGATGCCCGGCGTCTACGGCGTCAAAGACAGCGGCCAGGTCAGCGGTCACGGCCTCCATCGAGTAGTCTTCGTCGGCGGGATGCCCGGAGCGGCCCGTGCCGCGCATATCCCAGACGATCACGCGGAACTCGCCCGCCAACGCTTTTTTCTGGTAATACCAGGTGTCGTGAGTGAGCGACCAGCCGTGCGACAGCAGCAGGCACGGGGCGTTGTCCGGCCCGAACTGCTCCCATTCCAGCCGCACGCCGCCGCGCCCCGTCGCCGTTCCGCGCCGGGTCGGGGTTAGAGGCTTCGGCTCATCGGCGCGGACAGGCCGCAAAAGCCGCAGCCACCGCCGCCCCGTCAGCAGGACGGCCAGCAGGCCGAGCCAGCCCCAGAACGCCGGACGCCGCAGGTCCCGCACCCGCGCCGCGCCCCACGCCGCGCCAAGCACCCCCAGCAGAGTAGGAACGGCAAACAGGCCGCTCCAGATACCAAGCCACATGGATTGTTCACCCCCGCAGCACTGCGCTGAACACCACAATCAAACCCAGGTCAAACACCAGGCCGTGCCATAAAATTGGCACGATAATCGATTTTGTCTGCCGGTACAGCCAGGCAAAGAAAATCCCAGCCACTAGAATTGCCAGCACCGTCGCCTCGGCCCAGCCGGGACGCAGCAGGAGGCGCAGCACCAAATAGTGCCACGCGGCGAACGTGAACGCCGTCCAGATCGCCCCCACCGTCCAGACCGCCTCGTCCGCCCCGCGCAGCTCGTTGAGGACGACGCCGCGCCAGAATAATTCTTCCAGCGTGGCATTGACGGCTACGAAATATACCCCGAACGGCAGCAGCAGCGTGGCTCGAAAGCCTCGCTCGGTGACCACCGAGCCGATATTGGGCGCATTTAAAATCAGCCGCCCCAACTCGGTGTAAATAAACAAAGACAGCGGCACGACGCAGACCAGCGCCCCGGCCAGCCAGCCCCACTGCGTCATCGTCGGCCAGCGAACGGACTCGCGCCATAATCGCCGCCCCCACAGCGCGGCGGGCAGCAGGCAGCAGCCATGATACAGCACAAAGGTCCAGGCAATCGAGTCCAGCTTGTACATCCCCAGCCACACGGCAGGCCAGGGCAGCAGGGTCAGCAGCACCACCAGAGACAGGCGGCGGATATTGCGGCGCGGGGTGGTCTGGGATGTGGCATCGGAAGACATTGCGCCCAGAATAACACAGGTGGCGGGGGGCTGTCAAGAGAGGGTGTGAGGGAACCCTGTCACGCGCCAGCTTGTTATAGAAGTACCATTATAGAAGTACCAAATTGCGCTATAATACGTTTAGATTAACCGAAGAGGCATTCCCGTGACAATTTCCGAAACAACTACGCCGACCAACCCGCAGACGGAGCCGCGCAACGTCGTCATTATCGGCTCCGGCCCTGCCGGGCTGACGGCGGCGATTTACGCCGCCCGCGCCAACCTGCATCCGCTGGTGATTGAAGGCGGGGCACCGAACCTGCCCGGCGGGCAGTTGATGATTACGTCGGACGTAGAAAACTTTCCCGGCTTTGCCCACGGCATCATGGGGCCGGAGCTGATGGACCAGATGCGCCAGCAGGCCGAGCGCGTCGGCGCGGAGTTTTTAACGGAGAACGTTGAGACGGTAGATTTCTCGCAAAACCCGTTCCATATCAAGACGGATGACAGCAAAGAGTTCTGGGCCAAAACCGCCATTGTGACCACCGGCGCCTCCGCCAAGTGGCTCGGCCTGCCGTCGGAAACCGCGCTGTACGGCAAAGGCGTCTCGGCGTGCGCCACCTGCGACGGCTTTTTCTTCCGGGGCAAGGAAGTGGTTGTCATCGGCGGCGGCGACACGGCGCTGGAAGAGGCAAACTATTTGTCCCGCATGGCTTCCAAAGTGACGCTCATCCATCGCCGCGATTCGTTCCGGGCCTCCCAGATTATGCAGAAGCGGGCGATGGACAACCCGAAAATCGAAGTGGTCTGGGACAGCGTCGTCAAAGCCATCCACGACCCCGAAGCGGGCAAAGTGACCGGCCTGACCCTGCACAACTTGAAGACCGACACCGAGACGTTTTTCCGCACCGACGGCGTCTTCATCGCTATCGGCCATTCGCCGAACACGAAGCTGTTTGAGGGGCATTTGGAGATGGACGACGCGGGCTATATTGTCACCCATCCGGGCCGTCCGACCACCAATGTCCCCGGCGTCTTCGCGGCAGGCGATGTGCAGGACACCGAATACAAGCAGGCGATTACCGCCGCCGGCTCCGGCTGCCAGGCCGCGATGGATGCCGAGCGGTATCTGGAAGAGCAGGAGCAGGGAGAGTAAATTTCCCTGCCTCAGCAGGAAAACCTGCCGTAGAACCATTCAGCTTTTTTGGGCCGATAGCCACGGATTAAAGAGCCACGGATTAAAGAGCCACGGATTGCAGAGCCACGGATTGCAGAGCCACGGATTAAAATCCGTGGCTGAGGGGCGCAGACGCCGAACGTCCCTGCGGGACGCAGATGCCAATTATGTCTAGCTCATCTGTATTCTGTCCCGCAGGGACATTCAGCCGCAGGCTCTTCAGCCATGCATTTCAATGCGTGGCTACCGGCCCAAAAAAGCTGAATGATCCTGCTTGGTTTGTGCCCAAAAGCAGGAAACCCCGCCCCCTTTGCCGAACTTCGCCCAAAATGCCTTCCCGACCAGAACAGGACACCCACCAATGAAACTTATGCTGACTGCCGCCCTCGCCGCCGGACTGGCCCTGACGGCTTTGACCGCCCCAATGGCCGCCCCCGCACAGACTGCGCCTGTTAAGACTCAGACCGTGCTGGACTTTACCGTCAAAGACATTGACGGCAAAAGCGTTCCGCTGTCGCGCTACAAAGGCAAAGTGCTGCTGATTGTCAACACCGCGTCGCTGTGCGGCAACACGCCCCAGTATGCGTCGCTGGAGAGCTTGTATCAGAAATACAAAGGCCAGGGCCTGCGAATACTCGCCTTCCCCGCTGACGACTTTGCCCATCAGGAACCCGGCACCAACGGCCAGATTTTGCAGTTCTGCACCTCCAAATACCACACGTCGTTTGATTTATTTTCCAAAATCTCCGTCAAGGCCCCCGATCAGGCCCCGCTGTATACGTTCCTCACGGACAAAACCACCGACCCCAAGTTCGGCGGGGACATCGAATGGAACTTCGCCAAGTTTCTGACCGACCGCCAGGGCCGCGTTATTGCCCGCATCCCTGCCGGGCACGACCCGCTTTCGGCAGATACGGTGGCCCAGATTGAAGCCGCGCTGAAGGCACCCGCGAAATAGAACAAGCCGCCAGCCCGGCAAAAAACCACCCCGGCCTTCTGAGAAGGCCGGGGTGGTTTTTAATATTTTGGGGAACGTTCAGGGCCGCTCACGGGTTTTGATCACGGGAAAACATTTCGGTCACCCAGAACTCGCCCCTGGCATTTTTGTAGATGCCGAGGCCGATTTTCTGGAAGCGCGGCTCCAGAATATTGGCGCGGTGGCCGGGGCTGTTCATCAGGGCGCGGTGGCCGTAATCGACGTTGTAGACATCGCTCGTGATGCTGCAATAGTAGATGTTTTCGCCCACCAGAAGATAGTCCGGCGTCCCCGCGCCGGTGTCTTTCAGCGATGACAGGTAGCGGTCCATCGGGGTGGACAAACCCGGCGTCGGCGAGTGGTGGTCGAAGTAGTCGCGGGCGCACATCTCGCGGGAGTGGGCACGGGCGGTGCGAACCAGCAGCGGGTCCACGGCCAGCACACACAGGCCGCGCCTGGAACGCTCGCCGTTGACCAGCCCGACAAACTCTTCTTCCTCGGCGCTCAGGCCATTGGCCGAAGTGGCAGGCGCAGGCGGGGTGGGTATCTCCACGGCGGGAAAGGGCACGTCCCAGGTGTAGGAGGCGCTCAGGCCGCGCAGAGAGGCGGGCAGCGATACCAGCAGGCGCGGCGCATGGATCGCCCGAGGCACGGACAGCGCAAAATTATTGATCGTTGCCGCCCCCGGAGGCAGGGCAAACGCGGAGGCGACAGAAACAGAAGCGACCGAAATAAAAGAAATAGAAGCAAAGAGAGACTTGAACATTGCAGCGCGACCTCTCAGCGAAGACTTGAGAGCCGTTAAATTAACGACAATCTTATCTTCGGGAGGCCACGCTCGTTTTGCAGGGGAACGGGCGGAAATCCGGTACGTTTACCGCCTTCCGGGCACGTTAAGCCCGCATAATTTGCAGGAGCGCGTGCCGTGAACTCTGGAAACTGCGGCAGATAAACACGACCAGACCGGTTCCGGCGACAAGCAGGCAGACCGAAAGCCAGCTCAGGGCTATCAGGGGGGGCACCAACGTATTTCTGATGTCTATTGTCAGTGCATGCATCTTTTGCCCCTCGCCGATCTTTGTGCCTGACATCAATGAGTCAGCAGTCTTACATTCCATAGAGGCCAGCAAAATTAACATAAACTTTCACAGCGGGGGGTGAGCGCCCGGCGATGTCGTTGACAAAGGACCGGTCAGCGGGTACACTAAAGGCGACATATTTTGTCGCATACACAGTCATTAAGAACTAGCACCAAGAACTAAAGAAATTAGAAATACGAGGATCGCCCATGTCTGCGGCTACCGATACCATTGAAGAGTTTGCGAGCAAAGAATACCAGTACGGCTTCGTCAGCGATGTCGAGTCTGAGACCGTTGCGGTGGGACTCAGCGAAGACACGATTCGGATGATCTCCGCCAAGAAAGAGGAGCCGGAGTGGCTGCTGGAATGGCGCCTCAAAGCCTACAAGCACTGGCTGACAATGGAAGACCCGCTGTGGCACAACGTTGATGTCAAGCCCATTGACTACCAGGCCATCGCCTACTTCTCCGCGCCTAAGCCCAAGAAAGTGCTAAGCAGCCTCGACGAAGTGGACCCGGAGATGCTGGCGATTTACGACAAGCTGGGCATCTCGCTCAAAGAGCAGAAGCGGCTTTCTAACGTCGCCGTCGACGCCGTCTTTGACAGCGTCTCGGTCACAACCACGTTCAAGGGCGCTCTCGCCGAGAAGGGCATTATCTTCTGCTCGTTCTCCGAGGCTGTGAAAGACCACCCGGAGCTGGTGCGGCAGTACCTGGGGTCGGTCATCCCGTACTCGGACAACTACTTTGCGACGCTGAACTCGGCGGTCTTCACCGACGGCTCGTTCTGCTATATCCCGAAGGGTGTCCGCTGCCCGATGGAGCTGTCCACGTACTTCCGCATCAATGCCGCGAACACCGGGCAGTTTGAGCGGACGTTGATTATCTGCGACGAAGGCGGCTACGTCTCCTATTTAGAGGGCTGCACTGCACCGATGCGGGACGAAAACCAGCTTCATGCCGCCTGCGTCGAGCTGGTTGCCATGAAGGACGCGACGATCAAGTACTCCACCGTCCAGAACTGGTACCCCGGCGACAAGGACGGCAACGGCGGCATCTACAACTTTGTCACCAAGCGGGCCATCTGCAAGGGCGACAACGCCAAAGTCTCGTGGACACAGGTGGAAACGGGTTCGGCAATTACGTGGAAGTACCCGTCGTGCATCTTGCAGGGCGACAACTCCATTGGTGAGTTCTATTCCGTGGCGCTGACCAACAACCGGCAGCAGGCCGACACCGGCACGAAGATGATCCACCTGGGCAAGAACACGCGCTCCACGATTGTTTCCAAAGGCATCTCGGCGGGCAAGGGCCAGAACACCTATCGCGGTTTGGTGAAAATCAACCCTGGCGCGGAGAACGCCCGCAACTATTCGCAGTGCGACTCGCTGCTGCTCGGCGACCGCTGCGGAGCGCACACGTTCCCGTACATCGAGGTCAAGAACCCGACGGCCACCGTGGAGCATGAAGCCTCGACGTCTAAGATCGGCGAAGATCAAATCTTCTACTGCAACCAGCGCGGCTTGTCCACCGAAGATGCCGTCTCCATGATCGTCAACGGCTTCTGCAAAGAAGTCTTCCGCGAGCTGCCGATGGAGTTTGCCGTCGAAGCCCAGAAGCTCCTCGGCGTCAGCCTCGAAGGCAGCGTTGGCTAGGACAAACAAAGAGGGGACACAAGATGGCATACCCGGATCGTCTGGAAGACGTTGAGCGTTTGATTGAACAGCACCGTCAGCTTCAGCATCAAACCCTGCTGCTGGCAATCTACTTTGATCGGCCGGAAGACCCGGACAGCGTTCATCTGCTGGAAGTCATTTCGCAGCTCGGTTATGACAAGGTCAGTGATGATAACGAATTGTTCGAGATGTCATATGGCTCAACACAAGGCTTTCGAGTTCCTGCGGGCAGCCAGCTCAATATCTTTTTGACCAACGCGGTTGAGCTGCGTGCTGCGGCAGAAAAAAAGTGGCCTTCGCTAGAACCGCTTCTGTCAGCGATTGAGGCGGGACCAAAACACTACCGGGTCATTTTCAGCACCAGTGTTGGTAATGACTTAGTAGCTCTTCTGCATCAGGATTTGGTTCAGGATTTGGTTCAGGATTTAGTTGCCGCATGACGGAAGCGGAAGCATGGCTTGAACAAGTCAATTCGGACTTTGCGGCGGCGAAAGCCGTTTTTGATCAAGGAGAAGCCAGTACCTACTGTCAGGCCATCTCAAAGTATCAGCAGGTCGTTGAGAAATCCATCAATGTGATTGACGCCGTTCTGCGGGAACAGAGCATTTTAGTCAAGCGGGCAAAGGCGGAACATTACCCTGTAAGAATGATCAACCGCCTTGTCCGCTTGCCACTGCGTCAGAAATCTGACCTAGCGACAAATATGCAGCGCTTGTTCACTCGCTGGGGCGCTGACATTTATGATTTGTGTGATCTTGCGCCGGAGTTACCGTCCAAAGGCGAGCTTTACCAGCGCAACACCGAATACCCTTTTCAAAACGCGGATAGAAGCTGGACCGCGCCAGCCGAGTCGACTAGCTTCACGCTGGCTCAGGTACATCGGTTTGAAACTGTTGCAAATAACCTTCGCTGGGAAGCGCAGATCATTATGACAGCCGCTAAATTAAACAAACTCTAGAAAGAAAAACACCAATGGCAAGCAAGTATGTAATTCAGATTAGCGGGTGGCCGGACCACGCGCACGAGGTCGTCACCCACACCGAGCAGGAAGCCCAGGTTAAGGCGATGGAGCTGGTTAAAAAGTCCAATGCCGAAGGCGTCACGATGCACGCCCACGGCGGGCGGCACGACGGCAAAGACCACCACTGGCAGGGCAAAAACGACAACGGCCATCCCCGCGAGATCAAGATCGTGGTTGGCGAAGGCAAAGTTTCTTAGGAAGAACAGCAGAGAAAACAAAATATGGCATTGTTAGAGATCAAGGACCTGCACGCACGGGTCGAAGAAAAAGAGATTTTGAAGGGCATCAGCCTGTCGGTCAACCCCGGTGAAATCCACGCCATCATGGGGCCGAACGGCTCCGGGAAAAGCACTCTGGCGGGCGTTCTGTCCGGGCGCGATGCTTATGAAGTTACCGGCGGCGAGGTCGAGTTTCAGGGCAAGGACCTGCTGGACATGGACCCCGAAGAGCGGGCGCAGGAAGGGCTGTTTCTGGCCTTTCAGTACCCTGTCGAGATACCCGGTGTCAACAACACCTATTTCCTGAAAGCGGCGCTGAACGCCATTCGCAAGCACAAAGGCGAGCCGGAACTCGATTCGGCGCAGTTCCTGCGCTTGGTGCGCGAAAAGCTCAAAGTGCTGCATATCGACCAGAGTTTGCTGAACCGGCCTGTCAACGAAGGCTTTTCCGGCGGCGAAAAGAAGCGCAACGAGATTTTCCAGATGGCGGTCTTAGACCCCACGCTGGCAATTCTGGACGAGACCGATTCGGGGCTGGACATTGACGCTTTGCAGGCGGTCGCCGAGGGGGTCAATGCCCTGCGGACGCCGGAGCGGGCGGTGATTGTGGTGACGCACTACCAGCGTCTCCTGAACTACATTGTGCCTGACTTCGTTCACGTCTTGTCCGGTGGGCGCATTGTGAAGTCCGGCGGCAAAGAGCTGGCGCTGGAGCTGGAGGAAAAGGGCTACGGCTGGCTGGAAGGGGAGGCCGCTTAATGACCACCACTGAAACCTCCACTGCCGCTAACAGCTACCTGCACGATTTCACCGGCACGGACAGCGGCAGCGATGCCTCTGGCCCCGCCTTCCTGCGCGGCCTGCGCGGCACGGGCGCAGCTTCGTTCGCCCAGACGGGCTTCCCAACCCGGCGCGATGAAGAATGGCGCTTCACTAACGTCTCGCCGATTGCTGAGACCCCGTTCACACTGGCCGCGAAAGCCGACAGTACGCTGACGCCTGACGCGCTTGCCGCATACACGTATGATGGCATGGGCGGCACGCAGCTTGTCTTTGTCAACGGCCACTTTCAGGCCGATTTGTCTTCCACCGAGTTCCCGTCGGGCGTCACCGTGTCCACGCTGGCGCAGGCGATGACTGACCACGCTGACTTGGTAGAGGCCCATCTGGGCCGCTATGCCGCGCCGGACTCGCAGGCATTTGTGGCCTTGAACACGGCGGCGCTGGAAGACGGCGCGTTTGTGCATATTGCGCGAAACACGGTAACGGAAGACCCCATCCACTTGCTGTTCGTGTCCGCGCCCCACGGCGGCCCCACGGTCTCGCACCCGCGCACGCTGATTGTGGCCGAGGAAAATAGCCAGGCCACGCTGGTGGAAAGCTACTCGGGGACCGAGGGCGGGGTGTATTTCACCAACGCCGTCACCGAAATTGTGGCCCGCGAGAACGCCATTCTGGACCATTACAAAGTGCAGCGCGAGAGCCTCAAAGCCTACCATGTGGCGACAATGGCGCTGGATTTGGCGAAAACCACCAACTTCTCCAGCCACTCGGTTGGCCTCGGCGGGCTTCTGGTCCGCAACGATGCCAACGCCTATCTGGGCGGCGAGGGGATTGAATGCACGCTGAACGGTGTTTACTTAGGGAAGGGCAAACAGATAATTGACAATCACACGGCGATTGACCATGCCCTGCCGCACTGCAACTCGCACGAGATTTACAAAGGCATTCTGGATGACCAGTCGCGGGGCGTCTTCAACGGCAAAATCTTTGTGCGCGAGGATGCCCAGAAGACCGACGCCAAGCAGACCAACCAGACTCTGCTGCTGTCGCCGACCGCGCAGATTGATACCAAGCCGCAGCTTGAAATCTTCGCTGACGACGTGAAATGCACGCACGGCGCGACTATCGGCCAGTTGTCTGCCGAAGCGCAGTTCTACTTGCAGGCACGGGGCATCCCGAAAGATCAGGCTCGTGCCCTCTTGACCTATGCCTTTGCCAGCGACATTGTCAGCCGCATTAAAATCGACGCCATCCGCGCTCAATTAGACCAGGTCCTTCTGGCCGACCGGGCGCTCACCGGGGTTGTTTAGAAACTAATCGCTATGTCTACGCTTACCGACACGCCCTATGATGTTCAGCGCGTCCGCGAAGACTTCCCCATCCTGCACCGGCAGGTGCATGGGAAGCCGCTGGTGTACCTCGACAACGCCGCCACGACGCAGAAGCCGCAGAGCGTTCTGGACGCGATGGCCGAGTATTACGCCGACTACAACTCGAATATCCACCGCTCCACGCACCTGCTGAGTGAGCTGGCAACGCGGGCGTATGAGGCGGCGCGGGTCAAAGTGGCGGCGTTTATCCATGCCGAAGACCCGCATGAGATTATCTATGTCCGCAATGCCACCGAGGGCGTCAACCTGGTCGCGCAGACCTGGGGCCGCAGGAACATCGCGGCGGGCGACGAGATTATCATCTCGGCGATGGAGCATCACTGCAACATTGTTCCGTGGCAGATGCTGTGCGAGGAAAAAGGGGCCGTCCTGCGCGTTATTCCCTTTGACGCCGACGGCGTGCTGCGAATGGACAAGTACGCGGAACTCTTAAACGACCGCACCAAGTTTGTCGGCATCGTGCAGATGTCCAACGCCCTGGGCACAGTGAACCCGGTGCGAGAGATTGTGGCACTGGCTCATGCGCGGGGCATCCCCGTGTTGGTAGACGCCGCGCAGTCGGCCTATCACCTGCCGATTGATGTGCAGGAACTGGATGCCGACTTTCTGGTGTTCTCAGGACATAAGCTCTATGGCCCGACCGGGATTGGCATTTTGTACGGCAAGCGGACTTTTTTAGAAGCCATGCCGCCCTGGCAAGGCGGTGGGGACATGATTGCGACGGTGTCGTTTGAGAAAACGACCTACGCGGAAATCCCTTATAAGTTCGAGGCAGGCACGCCGCATATTGCCGGGGCGATTGGACTCGGCGCGGCGATTGACTATCTAACCGCCCTCGGCATGGATACCCTGGCGGCTTACGAACATGCGCTGACCACTTACGGGACCGAAGCATTGACCGCCGTGCCCGGCCTGCGGATGATTGGCACGGCCCCCAATAAAGCCAGCGTGTTCTCGTTCACGCTGGGCAGCGCGGCGGCCTACGATGTCGGCACGCTGCTGGACACGCAGGGCATCGCCGTCCGCACCGGGCAGCACTGCGCCCATCCGGTGATGCAGGAGTTTGGCGTCCCGGCTACGGTCCGCGCCTCCCTGGCGCTCTACAACACGCCCGCCGAGATTGACGCCCTCGTGACCGGCCTGCACAAAGTCAAGCGGATGCTGGGGGAGTAAGACTCCCTAGCCCCCAATAATGGGGGAACCAGAGAATTAGGAATAAGAGTAGGGGCACGATTTATCGCGCCCTCCTTCTTCGTAGCAACAACCATGTCCAAAACCATTGAAGAAGCGCAGGACGAAATCGTCGAAGAGTTTGAGCTGTTCGGCGATGACGCCGACCTGCGGAACCAGTATATTATTGACCTTGCTAAAAAGCTGCCGCCGATGCCTGATGCGCTGCACGTTGAGGCCAACAAAGTGCGCGGCTGTCAGTCGCAAGTCTGGGTGCATTCCCGCGCCGAGGCCGACCGGCTGTTCTTCGAAGCGGACAGCGACGCGCTCATCCCGAAAGGGCTGATTGCTCTGGCCGTCGGCGTCTATTCGGGCCGGACCGCCGCTGAGATTGCCGGGACACCGCCTGATTTTATTGAGCGCATCGGTATGAGCCAGCATATCTCGCCGGGCCGCTCTAACGGCTTGCAGGCCGTGATACAGCGGATGCGCGGCGATGCAGCCCAGATACTTGGAGAATAATTATGAGTGCCACTGCTGAAAAAGTGTATCCGCTGGTGATTGAAGCCGAAGTCATAGAAGCCCTGCGGGAAGTCTACGACCCGGAAATCCCCGTCAACATCTACGAGCTGGGGCTGATTTACGATATTCATGTCGACGAATACGGCGTCGTGGATATTGACATGACCCTGACGTCCCCCGCCTGCCCCGTGGCGGGCACGCTGCCCGGCGAAGTCGAACAGGCGGTACGCGGCGTCCCCGGTGTCCACGATGTCACGGTGGAGCTGATCTGGGAACCGGCCTGGAGCATGGACCGCATGAGCGAGGAAGCTAAATTAGAGCTGGGCTTCTTCTGAAAGAGAGCATTGAATGGAACAAGTTTTAGAAACAGCAACTTATCCTGTCACGCTGACCCCGGCGGCGGTCGCGCAGGTCAAGCGCCTGCGGGCCAAAAAGAACGATGACACGCTGAAGCTGCGCGTCGGCGTCAAAGGCGGCGGCTGCTCTGGCCTGTCTTATGTCTTAGGGCTGGAACCCGCCCCGCGCCCGACCGACACCGTGTACGATGTGGACGGCGTGACCGTCCTGGTCGACCCGCGCAGCGCCGAGTTCATTTCCGGCATGACGTTAGATTACAGCACCGCCAACCTGCTGGAAGGCGGCTGGAAGTACCTCAACCCCAACGTCCAGAAAAGCTGCGGCTGCGGGACATCGTTTACGCCCAAGTAGGCAGACGGGGCAGCACCGGCCATGCCGCACCGGACGTACCAGCGCTGGAACGCGCTTTTGCTGGGCGGGGTTGGGGGAGCCGTGGAAGTGATTGGCTACCTGACCTTTTCGCGCCTGTTTATGGGGGCGATCAGCGGCAACACCGTCCTGCTGGGCCTTCATCTGGGGCAGGGGCAGTGGGGAGAAGTCCTGCGTTACGGCTTCCCCATCCTTTTGTTTTCGGTCGGCACACTGACCGGTCTGCTGCTGTCCCGAAAGTCACTGGTTCCGGCGCTGCTGGTGGAAGCCGCGCTGCTCCTGGCCGCCCTGACCTGGCAGGTAAGCAGCCCTGATTTTCCCCTGCCCCCGGCCTCGTGGGACTACTTTCCGCGTGTCGCCCTGCTCTCGGCGGCAATGGGCGTTCAAAATGGGGCGCTGCGGCAGGCGGGCGGCGCTTCTCTGCATACCACTTATGTGACCTGGGATTTGACAAATCTGATTGTCCGTCTCGGCAGTGTTTTGACCCATTCTGCACACCCGAAAGCGTCTGATCCCAAGCCTGCACGCAAGCCTGCAACCGAGCAGCCCGGCTTTCTGCTTGCGCTGTGGGGCATCTACATTCTGGGAGCCGTCGCAGGGGCTTTTGCCGTCAAGTTTTATCCCCGCGAGGCCCTGCTTTTCCCCCTGTTCCTGCTTTGCGCCGTTCTCGCGCTTACCCTGTCCCCGCGTGCGTCTCAAGCGTGAGCGTGTTCGCCATTCTTAGCGCCGCTGCAACATCTTCCGCTTCCAGATAAGGGTAAGCGCGTAAAATTTCTTCTGTGCTTATTCCTGTCGCCACCAAACCGACAACCAGACCAACGGTGACGCGCATTCCCCCGAATGCAGGGTTTGCCGCCCATGACGCGAGGGTTCAGCGTGATACGCTCTGTGCAGCCCCTGTGATTTTTGTGTCTCTCAATCAGCTAAAGAGGGCGGGGGGACCCCGCCCCCACGTCTGCTCCTAATATGCTACCAGCCCGCAAGGCAGAAACCCGGTGTCGCGCAGAAAGCCGCTGCTGCAATTCCCCATCCGTCAAGTGCCACCCGGTACTTATGCTGGCTCATGCGCGGTCTGTGAGTCGCGTCATACTTGTAAACCAGCGTGCTGGCTGTCAATCCGCCCAGCAGCGCGGCTGGAACAACAGCGACAGCGTATAAGATGAGCCAGGCACAACCGTTTTTCATAAAGGCTTGTATTCTACTTCTTGCAATGATTATCACTCAGGTAACCGGCTTTGTCAACCACTGCTATCTTCTGACAGCACCTTTTCAGGTATAATAACGGCGTTATGATCCCTATTCGTCTCGAACTCAAGAACTTCATGTCCTACGGCGAGGACATCCCTGCCCTGGACTTTTCGGGAATGCACACGCTTTGCCTGTCCGGCGAGAACGGGCACGGCAAAAGTGCGCTGCTGGATGCGATCACCTGGGCGCTCTGGGGCGAAAGCCGGGCCGGGAAGAACAAGCATGATGAGCTGGTCCGCATTGGGGCGGACGAGATGAGCGTCCACTTTACGTTTGAAATGGACGGGCAGCGATACCGGGCCATCCGCAAGTATTCCAAGAAGGCCGCCGGGCGCATCTGGGAATTGCAGTCGGAAACCGAAGATCAAGGGCTGGGGACGGGCTGGCGCTCGCTGACGGGCAACACGGCCATTGACACCGGGCAGGCCATCCAAAAGCTGCTCAGAATGTCCTATGACACGTTCCTGAACTCCGCCTATCTGCGGCAGGGGCAGGCCGATCAGTTTGTGCGGCAAACGCCCGCCAAGCGCAAAGAGATACTCGCCGATATTCTGGACCTGTCCCGCTACGACCAACTGGAAGCCAAAGCCCGTGAGCAGATGAAGTCCGCGCAGGCCGAAGCCACGGACTTGGAGCGCGATGTCAGCCTGATCGACGCCGAACTCAAAGCCGAGCCGGAGCTGCGGGAGCAGGTGGCGGCACTTCAGGCGCGGCGGGACATCTTGCAGGCCCGTCAAGCGGAACTGCGGGTAGAGTGGGATGCCTACACGGAGCGCAAAAACCAGATCAAGGGCCAAAAGCAGCTCGTTGACACACTGACGGCGCAGATAACCACGTTAGACAAAGAGATTGCCGGATTATGTGACGAGTTGGCCGGGCATCAGGCTGAGGCGGACCAAAACGGTGCCCTGCTGGCCCGGCGCGACGAAATCAGCCGCAATTACAACGCGCTTCTGGCAGCCCGTGAACGCCTGACGAAGCTGGACGGCGACTTGGACACCTTCCGGCGCGGAACAAATGCCCTCCTCCTGGCTGAAAAGGAGTGGAACGACGCAAAAAACGAAATGCAGCTTCTCATGCAACAGGCGGTGTATGACCATGAGCAGGCGCTGTACGCCGTGAAAGACTATGGAGTTCTTGTGGAACAGCGGGCGGACGTTGCCCCGCGTGTTGAGGCGGCAGACCGCGAGGAAGCGGGCATCCCTGACGCCGAAGACGCGGTCAAAGCATTGCAGGAGTCATTTGCCTCCCTGCGCGAAGAAAACGGCGGGCTGGAGTTTCAGGTCCGCGATTGGGAGCGCAAGCTGACGGCTTTGGAAAGCCAGCAGGGCGTCTGCGATGTCTGCGCGGCCCCCCTGCCGCCAACCAAAGTTGCCGCCGTGCAGGCGGATTATCTGCGCGAGCGTGACGGTGTCATGGCCCGGCAAAAAGAAGTCAAGTCCGAAGCTGCCCGTGTCAAGCAAGAGCTGACCCGTGCCGAAGCGCATTTGAAAGACCTCCGCGCCCGGCAGCGAGCCGCCCGTGCAGACCGCGAAAATCTGGCACAGCTTGGACAGTCTCTTTTTACGATGGAAGAGCGCCGCAAGACGCTGCCCAATCTGCAAAGCGTCCGCGAAAAAGCCGAGCGGGCGCTGGCGGCGGGCAACTTTGCGCCGGAAGCGCGGGCCAAAATCGAGAAGTACACTCTTGCGCTCCAAAAGTACCGCACTGTGGAAACTGACCACGCCGAAGCCAAAGCCGAAGTGGCGCTGCTGGAGCCGTCCGAGCGACTGCATATCGGGCTGGAACACGCTGAAAAAGCCCTGACCACGGCGGAGGCTGGTTTGGGGCGCACGCAGGCGTCGCTAAAGCAGCGTCGGGTCAGCCGCGAGACGGCCCAGACACAACTGGCAAGCCTGCCCGATGTCGGCCCGGAGCTGATTCGCCTGGAAACGCAGGGGCAGGCGGTTCGGGATGGCGAGCGTCAGCGGGCGGCGGAAGAGCAGGCGGTGCATCAGGAAATCGGGCGGCGCGAGCAGACGCTGACCCGGCTGGAAGAGCAAAAAGCTGTCCGCGCAGAGAAGTCCAAGCGTCTCAGCGATGCCAAATACAGCGCCGAGGTGCATGGGCAGCTCACGCAGGCATTCGGCAAAAAAGGCGTACAGGCCCTGATTATTGAAAACGCCATTCCCGAACTCATGGAGGAAACCAACCGCCTCTTGGACCGGCTCACCGACGGGGGGATGATGCTCCATTTTGACACGGTCCGCGAAGCCAAGTCCAAAACCGCCGGGCCGATTGAGACGCTGGACATTAAAGTCAGCGACAATCTGGGCACACGGCCACTCGAAATGTACTCCGGCGGCGAAGGCTTCCGGGCGGCGTTCGCCCTGCGGATTGCCCTGTCCAAGCTGCTGTCGCGCCGGGCGGGGGCCAAGCTGCAAACGCTGATTATCGACGAAGGCTTCGGCTCGCAGGACGCCAAAGGCCGCGAAAAGCTGGTCGAGTGTTTGAACGCGATCAAAGAGGACTTTGAGCGCATCATCGTCATCACGCATATCGACGAGCTGAAAGATGCCTTTGCCACGCGAGTAGAGGTCATCAAGACGCCCACGGGGTCACAGATTACAGTCATGGAAGGGTCCGCCGGGTGACGCGCCCCGTCCGCTGGCTTCTGGCCGCCGCCCTCGGCCTCGGCGTCCTGCTGACCGCAAACTATTTGGGCCTGTGGTGGCTCGGCGCGACCCTGTTCACCGCCGACTCGTACTACGACGCCTGCGCGGCTCTCCTGACGCTGGCCCTGCCCGCCTTCGGCGCGGGCGTCTTGATTGGCTTCCTGACCCGCCGCGACGCGCTGACCGCCGGGGCCGTGTTCTTTGCCCTGTTCTGCGTCGCCGGGTTCGTGCATCCGTTCTGGCGCATCCCGGAAGTGTCGCCGCACTCGGCCCACTCCGGCGGGATGCACTACTTTCTGCACAGCCCGCTCGTCGCCCTCGCCTTCGGCACGCTGGGCGCCTGGGGAGCCGGGCAGTTTGCGACGGGCCGCTGGACGCTGGCTGACCCGAAGCCGGTTCAGCCGCCGGGGTAGGAGAGACGCTATGAAGACAAACTATGCCGCGCATGATCAGGCGTACCAGTACCGGCGCGGGGCGGGCAAGACCGGCTGGTCAGACGACGAGACGATCCACGAGAAAGCCTTGATGCTGGCGGAAGTCTTTTCCGCGCCGCACTTCCCGCATCAGGGTAAAGTGCTAGAAATGGGCTGTGGGGCGGGCGATATGGGACTTAGTTTGGCCGCACGCGGCTACGACTTGTCCGGGGTGGACATTTCCCCATCGGCAGTCGCTTGGGCGCAGGATAAGGCACGGGAGCGCGGCTTGAGCGCCGAGTTTCAAGTCGGCAATGTGCTGGATTTGGCGGAGTTTGCCGACGGCAGCTTTGACATTGTGCTGGACGGTCACTGCCTGCACTGCATTATCGGCGCGGACCGGGCGAGCTTTCTGGCCTCTGCGCGGCGCGTTCTAAAGCTAGGTGGTATGCTGCACATCAATACGATGTGTGGAGACCACTTTGCAGACCGCTTCCCGGAACAGTTCGACCCGGAAAGTCGCTGTCAGGTTTGGGACGGCGTGGCACTGCGCTATTTCGGGCACGCGGAAGATATTTTGGCTGAAGTGAAGGCGGCAGGCTTTGAGATTGTTCAATCCAAAGTCGTGCCAAGCACCCGCGATGACGCCGAGGATATGATTTTGATAGACGCGCACAAAGTATAGAGGCACAATGATCAAGCGGATGCCGGGGGTATAAAAATATATTAAACCCCCGGCAGCCAAAGCAGACGCCCTGCCGGGCTAAGAACGACAGGAGCCAGCACAACTAGATTCTTCCGCCCGGAGGGCGGCTGAACTTAAATGCCGGGGGTTTAATATATTTTTATACCCCCGGCTTTCCCTCCGGCCAAGCAGGTAAACCAATGATATTTGTAGATGAAGTTTTAATTGACGTAAAAGCCGGGGACGGGGGCAATGGCTCGGTGTCCTTTCGGCGCGAGAAGTATGTGCCCAATGGCGGGCCGAACGGCGGGGATGGGGGCAAGGGCGGGGACATTTATCTGGAATCTGACTCCAATTTATCCACGCTTTTGGACTTCCGCTATCAGCGGCACTATGAGGCCCTGCGCGGCATTCACGGCACGAGCCGGGATATGCACGGCAGCAATGCCGGGGATGTGACGCTGAAAGTGCCGCTCGGCACGACGGCTACCGAAGAAGGGACCGGGCGCATTCTGGCCGACCTGACCAAGCACGGCGACCGGGCGATGATTGCGCGGGGCGGCATGGGCGGGCGTGGCAATGCCCACTTTACCACGTCCACCAAGCAGGCCCCCAAGTTTGCCGAAAATGGCGAGCCGGGCGAAGAGCGGCAAGTAAAATTAGAACTCAAGCTGCTGGCCGATGTCGGGCTGATTGGCTACCCCAATGTCGGCAAAAGCACGCTGATTGCCGCGCTCTCCGCCGCCCGGCCCAAAATCGCCAACTACCCGTTCACGACGCTGGTTCCCAATTTGGGCGTGGTGCGGGTAGACGAAGAGCGCACGTTTGTCATCGCCGATATTCCCGGCCTGATTGAAGGGGCGAGCGAAGGTATTGGGCTGGGGCATCAGTTCCTGCGCCATGTGGAGCGGACCCGGCTGCTGTGCCACCTGATTGACGTGTCCGACACCACCGGGCGCGAGCCGATGGACGACTACGCGATTATCAACCGCGAGCTGGCAAACTACAGCGACACGCTGGCAAAGCTGCCGCAGATTGTGGTCCTGAACAAAACCGACATCGCTGACCCCGAAATGGTGGAGCTGCTGCGGGCCGAGCTGTCCGAAGAAGACATTCCCGTCTTCGCCATTTCCGCCGCCACCCGGCAGGGGCTGGAGCCGCTGGTTTACTTCCTCGCTGAGCGGCTGGCCGAGATGCCTCTGCCGCCGCCGTTCGATGATGGCATTCTGCGGATTACCGCCAACACCGTCAATGGCCGCCGCGTCACTGACCGCCGCTGGGAAGCCCGCTACGATGCCGCCACGGAAACCTACATCGTGGAAGGCCGGGGCATCGAGCGGCTTGTCGCTATGACGCAGCTTGAAAACGAAGACGCGGTGCATCGCCTGCACCGGACGATGGAAAAAAGCGGCATTATCAACAAGCTGCGGACGCTTGGGGCCGAGATGGGCGACAGCGTCCGCATCGGCAAGGCCGAGTTTGACTTCTTCGACGAGTACGCCGCCGACACGCCCGAAGACGGCGACGCCGCCGAGGTAGAAGCGGTGGGTACGGAGGCATAGACCCTTTGTTTATGCACACTCCCATCAAAAAATTGGTCATCAAAGTCGGGACCAGCACGCTCACACGCGGGGGCGGGCCGCCGGACACGGACTATATCGCGGGCCTTGCCGCACAGATTGCCGCGCAGCAGGCGGCGGGGGTCAGCGTGGTTCTGGTGTCCTCCGGGGCCATCCGGGCGGGCATGGACCGGCTGAAGCTGCCGGGCCGCCCGCGCTCTATTCCGCAGAAGCAGGCCGCCGCCGCCGTCGGGCAGGGGCTGCTGATGCACACCTATGCCCAGGCATTCGCCGCCTATGACATCGCCGCCGCGCAGATTTTGCTGACCCGCGAGGACCTGCGCGACCGCACCCGTTACCTCAATGCCCGCAACACATTTCACGCCCTGCTTGGTCACCATGTCGTCCCGGTAGTCAACGAAAACGACACGGTGGCCGTGGACGAGATCAAGTTTGGCGACAACGACACACTCGCGGCTCTGGTGGCTTCCCTGATTGGGGCCGACGCGCTTTTGCTGCTGTCCGATGTAGACGGGCTGTTTGACCGGGACCCGACCCAGTTTGCCGACGCGCAGCTTATCCCCGTGGTGGAAACCATCGACCGGGCGACGGAGCAGCGGGCGGGCGGGGTGCAGACGGGGCAGGGAACGGGGGGCATGACGACCAAGATTCAAGCCGCCAAAATCTGTGCCAACACGAACGTGACCATGCTGATTGCCAATGGCCGCCGCCCCAATGTCGTCCGGGACGCGCTTCTCGGCGAGTGCGGCACGCGGTTCGTGCCCCGAACAAACGGCCTGCGCTCACGTCAGCGGTGGATTGCCTACGGCGTCCTGCCGCGAGGGACGGTCACCGTCAACGACGGCGCTCATCAGCGCCTGCGAGCCGAAGGAAGCAGCCTGCTCCCGGCGGGGGTGACGCACGTTTCCGGCCACTTCGAAGCCGGGGATTTAGTGCGTCTGGCCGATCCGAGCGGCACTGCGTTCGCGCAGGGCTTTGTCAACTACGGCCACGCGGCACTCTCTAAAATCATGGGCTGCCGCACCGACGACATCCAGACTCTTCTGGGGGCTAAAGCGGCCGATGAAGTCATTCACCGGGACAATCTGGTGCTGGGGCTGTGAACTCTTTTCCGGCCCCGGAGACCTACCACCTTGCTTCGCAGGGTCCTTCCTAAAGGAAGGATTAAGAGCGTAGCAAGGGGCTTTCTTGCCTTGTCTTGATCCTCCCTTTAGGGAGGACCCTGCGAAGCAAGGTGATAGGTTCCTCACAGGTTCATGTGAACCTGGGGGCGCTCGATAATCTGCACGTTCTGGGCTTCGCGCCCAACTTCCTGCCCGTTCAAATACGTGACCAGATATGTCACTCGCTCTTTGCCAGCCACAGCAGCGGGGGCGTGGGGCTGCACTTTTTCCTCCGACACCACAAGTTTGCGGAGCCGCACCGTTAAAACCTGCGGCATCTTCTGGATATGAATCACATCGCCGGGGTGCAGGCGGTTCAGGTTGACATTCGGGTTCGCCGTAATCAGCTCACTCAGCGAAAGATGGTTCCGGGCGGCGATGCGTGAGCCGAGGTCGCCGGGGCGGACGGTGTAGTTTTTAGCGGGCGGAGGCGTCCAGTAATACGCGGCGGCGGCTTCGGGAGTGGGCCGGAGCTTGTCGGTACTGATGGCCCGCTTCTCAATCGAAACACGCTGCACAAACGTTGGTGCCCCCTGCGGCGGGGCCGTGGGCGGCTGATTGGCCCAGTGGTCTTTGACTATCTGCAAAGTGCGCGTCGCGTCGTCCGGGGTGGGCAGGCCCAGCGAAGGCACGCCGCCAACCAGGATGACCGAGGCACGGACTTTCAGCGTCAGCGTTTGATTTAGCCGCGCCCGCACCGCCGCGTCCGGGTCCTGCGCCGCGCCCGCTCCCGCCCGCTCCAAACGCACTTTTTGCAGGCGGATTGGCTCGGCGTCGGCAAACGCGGGTCCCAGCTTGGCCTGCTCCGCAGCGGTGATCAAACGGTTAGCAGTTGCGGCATTGCGGAGGGTGCCCACCGGCTTGCCGTCTACAAAAACGGTCACCGGCTGGCTCAGATGGCGCAGGTAGAAAAACGCGCCGCCGCCAGCAATTAGCAGCCCGGCGAGGCAGAGGGCCAGCGTCCGGTACAGACGCACCTGACGCGCCAGTGCGTCTGCGCTCGGCGGGGCAGGGAATTGAGGCGGCGTGGTCAGCGGGTTGGTCATAGCGTACTTTTCATAAAGCCAAAAAGGGCGCGGCAGTGCCGCGCCCTTGCTGTGCGTCGCAGAAAAAGACCCGTTACCAGGGCTTGGCGCTGGCAACCTGCATCTTCTGCTTGGCCTGAGCCAGCGCGGTTTGAAGCTGGGTGTCGTACTTCAGGTCATACATGGCATTCGGGTTGTCCCGGAAGAAGGCCGCTTCTTTGCGGAGGTTGGCGTCGGAGATCGTTACCGGCACGTTGGGCAGGATGCCCTTGTGGTTGATGTCGTTTTTGTGCGCCGTGAAGTAGTGCTGCGTCGTGATTGCCACGCCGGAGCCGTCGGGCAGGCCCATGATGGTCTGCACGAGGCCCTTGCCGAAGGTCTTCTGGCCGACCAGCGTGCCGACGCCGGTGTCTTTGATGGCCCCGGAGACAATCTCGGCGGCGGAGGCGCTGTCACCATTGACCAGCACGACCAGCGGCAGGCGCAGATGGCCGGTGTGCTGGCTGGGGTCCACATCCAGATGCTCCATCGTGCTGGCCGTCTCGCTCTTGTCTTTGATCCAGACAATCGGACCGCCGGGGATAAACCGGCTGGCAATGCTCTGGGCTTCGGTCAGCAGGCCGCCGGGGTTTTCGCGCAGGTCAAACACCAGCGAGCGCATTCCCTGCGCTTCCAGTGCGGTCAGCGCCTTGCCCATCTGCTCGTCGCTTTCCTCGTTGAACACAGACAGCTTGATATAGCCGATCTTACGCACCGGGTCAATCATGGACGACTGCACGACTTCCTGATGCACCAGGGCGCGGGTCATCCCGATCACCACCGGGCGCGGGGTCCCTTTGCGGAGCAGGGTCAGCGTCACCCGTGTGTCCGGCTCGCCCCGGATCAGCTTCACCACCTTGTCGGCGTCCAAGTTCAGCGTCGATTTGCCGTCCACTTTGAGAATAATGTCGCCGCTGAGAACTTTAGCCTTGATCGCCGGGCCACCGGGCAGGGGCTTGACGACGTATATCTGCTTGGCTTTGTTGGTGCCGAGCAGTGCGCCGATACCGACAAACTGGCCTTGATTGTCCTGTTCCAATGCTTTGTAGGCCGCCGGGTCCATAAAGCGGGTGTAGCGGTCGTGGCACGCGCCCATCAGGCCCCGGATGCCGTTGTAAGTCATCTGGCGGCTGTCAATGTCTTTGCCGTAGTAGCCTGCTTTGAGGGTCGTCAGCACGTCGGCATAGGTCTGAAACGGCGAATAGTCGCCGTCCTGCCCATGCGCTGCCGTCATCACGACTTCGGACAGCCTTTGGGGAATTAACCCAACCACAGTGGTCAGAGAGTCGGCATTATGCACGCGGCGCAGGTCGTGGAACGTGATGCCGCCAATAAACGCGACGCCGAGCAGCCCCACCGTTCCTGCTGTCCGGCCCAGTATTCGTCCAATTCGCATTGAGTATTTCCTTGCGTTACGCTTAAATCAAGTCAGCCAAAGAGTAAAGGGCGGAATGCGAGGGGTTGAAAACCTCTCGCTGGAAGAGGCGTCCTTCGGACGGAAGAAACTCGGAGCCTGTGGCGGCTGACTTCTCTCTGTCCGTATGTTCCTTCGTCCGAAGGACGCCTCCCCTAGCGAGGAGTTTTCAACTCCTCGACGAAACCTAAATTGAGCCAATCGGCAGCCGGGCGACGCGGCCAGAAAGGATGCCCACGGCGCGGTCCAGCACATCGCTTCCGGGCGTGTCCGGCGCGGCAATGTCGGGCTTGATACCGGTGCCGCCAAACTCGGTGTGCCCGGCGGTCAGCAGCTTGCCCACGGTCATGGTAAAGCCCGCGCCGTCGCGCAGCATAATCAGCTTGACATCCGAGGCGTCTCCGAACGTGTTCGTGCCAACCAGCTTCGCACCGCCGCTTTGCAGGGCCGCCGCCAGCATTTCGGCGGTGTTCGCCGTGCCGCCGTTGACCAGAACGGCGATGGGGCAGGTCACTTTCGTGCCGGGCGTGATGGCAACGGTCTGGATTTTCTTGCCTTTGGTTTCCACATACCCAAACGCCGGGGCCGAGGTCAGCCGGGCCGCAATGGCTGCACCCGATTCCAGCAGGCCGCCGGGAGAGTTCCGCAGGTCAATCACAAGACCCTTTGGGTCCGTGCCGAAGCCGGAAAGCGCCGACGCAAACTCTTTGTCGGCATCGGTCGTAAACTGGTTGATTTTGATATAGCCGATACCGCCGGGCAGGCTGCGCGAGGTCACCGCCGGAACGGTCGTCGCCGCCCCCGTGTCCAGCGTCACGGGAATAGGCTGCGCCGTGCCGGTGCGGGTAACGGCCAGCGTGATGGTTTTGGCGGCGGGGTCTTCCAGCTTGGTCTGGGCATCGGCCAGGGACACGGAGCCGTCGATGCGCTTTTGCAGCGTGGTCACGAGTTTGTTGAACGAGACCGGGTCGTCTTGCAGTGCTTTCAGAGCCTTCGTCTGCGTATACACCCATTCATCGTTGTACACCCATTTGCCGTCCAGAGTTGTAATCGTATCGCCGGGCTGAAGCCCCGCTTTTTCGGCGGGGCTGCCGGGCAGGGGAGTTACCACCGTCAGCCGGTATTCGGTGTAGGCGGGCAGGTCGGCAGTTTTGACGTGTGCAATGCGCCGGACAGCCAGCGCCGCGCCGAGACCGTGATAGGTTCCCGCCGACTGCGCGTTCAGCTCCGCAACTTCCGGGGCTTCCAGAAAGCGCGAGTCCGGGTCCTGCAAAGAAGCCACCATCGCGGCGGCGGCTCCGTGCCCAAACTTAGCATCCGTAGGCAGCGGGTCGACATAGTGACGCTTGACCAGCAGATAGACCTGCTGGAACGTCGCTGCGGGGCCGTCCCCGCTGAAATCGCCGGTGGCGTCGGCGCTGTCCTCCGGGCTGGCGTCTGCGCCGTTTTGCGTCACAGCCGTCGGCGCTTTGGCGGCAGTCAGGGTCAGCGGGTTTTGCGGAGAGGCGGACACTCTCGGCTGATACAGATTATGTCCCTGGGGTCGAGGGCCGAGATGGGTTCCGGCAGCAAAGGCTCCAATGGTCAGCGCCCCGACGGCGAGAACTCCGGCGGTTCCGGTCGCGTTGATTTTCAACGACATCTTTCCTATTCTGGCCCGCAATGGGCAGAGTACAACCTGGTCTAGAATGTTACATTATACCACCCGCCCCGCCTGCCGTCAACGCGGCACATTTGCCGTGAAACGAGCAATTTTGGGGTACACTAGAGGTGGAATGCGTCTTTAGTTACGCAGAACATCCGTGCCGTGTTCCCGACTTGTTAGGAAGGACCGCAGAACTCAATTTATGGCCGAGCAAACTTTAACAGACATGGCCGACGCTCCCAGCACCTATACACCTATGGCCTTTACCAACCACCGCGAGGAGGCGTTTGCCGACCTGCGCGACCGATTAGCCGCCGATGACGACGATGTTTCCCTGCCCACGCCCGAAACCGTCCCCCTGTCCGCCAACCAGATGCGGGTGACCGACAATCTGGAACAGCTTCTGGACATCCTGCCCCCGGACCTCCGGGCCGCCGTGGAAGCGGGCGATGTGTCCACGGGCCTGATTGAGATTATCATGGACCTCGGGCGCGATGCCGAGGCCCGCTTTGCCGACGGCTCCGTGGAATGGCTCCGCGAAGGCGTTCCCGTCACATCTGATGACATCGATTACGTCACCGCCCGCGTGGGCGCGTTCGGCAAAGACAACCGCGCCGGCATCGAGCGCACCCTGCACCGCATTTCCGGCATCCGCAACCGGCAGGGCCGCGTCGTCGGCCTCACCTGCCGCATTGGCCGGGCTGTCTACGGCACCATCGACATCATGCGCGATGTGGTCGAGTCCGGCAAGTCCATTCTGATGCTCGGGCGGCCCGGACGCGGCAAAACCACCAAGCTGCGCGAAGTGGCCCGCGTGCTGTCCGACGAGTTCAAGAAGCGCGTTATCATTGTGGACACGTCCAACGAAATCGCCGGGGACGGGGACATTCCGCACCCCGCGATTGGCCGCGCCCGCCGGATGCAGGTCATCGAACCCGACTTGCAGCACGCGGTGATGATTGAAGCCGTCGAAAACCATATGCCCGAAGTCGTCGTTATCGACGAAATCGGTGTCGAGCAGGAAGCCTTTGCCGCCCGCACCATCGCTGAGCGCGGCGTGCAGCTTGTCGGCACGGCCCACGGCAACTCCTTAGAGAACCTGCTGATGAACCCGACCCTGTCAGATTTGATCGGCGGCATTCAGGCGGTCACGCTATCCGACGAAGAAGCCAAAAAGCGCGGCACGCAGAAGACTGTCCTGGAGCGCAAGGCCCCGCCCACGTTTGAAGTGATTATTGAGATCATGGAAGTGGACAAGCTCGCCATTCATCATGACGTCACCCGCACCGTGGACCGAATGCTGCGCGGCGGACAGCCCCGCCCGGAAATCCGCGTCCGCAATGCATCGGGTCAGGTAGAAATTATCCAGAAATCGGATTTGGAAGCCCCGCGCCCGACGGACCGCGACCGGACGCCGAACCTGTTCGATGAAGGCACACGCGGACGCGGCAACTTCGGCAGCGGCACGTCGTATCCGGCTCCGACCCGTGACTCCGCCCGCGAGGACCTGTCCGCCCCGGCTCCGGCGGCTCCTTCACGGGTAGCCGCGCCCACGGCAGACGGCGAGACGTTCACGCCGGATGCGGCCCCACCCAAGCTGTCCAACGGCAAGCCGGTTCCGCAGACCCTGCGCGTCTTTCCTTACGGCGTCAGCCGCAGCCGTTTGGAGCGGGCCATCCGCACCCTGCGCGTCTCGGCGTACATCTCGAAAGACGTCAAAGACAGCGACGTGATTATCGCCTTGAAGGCCAATTACCGCAAGGAGCCTGCCAAATTGCAGGAAGGCATCACGCGCAACCTGCCGACGTATGTGATTAAAAGCAACACGTATGTTCAGATTGAAAGCGTCCTGCGCGAAATCTTCCGTATGCCGCAGGAAATCTCCGAAGAGGACATCGCCGTCTCGCAGATGGAAGAGGCGATTGAAGAGATCACCAACGACACCTCCGGCGGCCTGAACTCATTGGAACTGGCCCCGCAAAACTCGTTCCTGCGCCGCTTGCAGCACCAGATCGCGGAGAACTACAAAATGGTCTCCGAGAGCATCGGCCAGGAGCCAAACCGCCGCGTCCGGGTAAGCCGTCCATAACGCCCCCCTGCCCCCAATAATGGGGGAGCAGGATAAATACAGGCTGGACAAAGAAGGGCGGGGGGACCCCGCCCCTACGGTCTATCCTAACTTCTGGCTCCCCCATTATTGGGGGCGGGGGGCTTCTGAATGCCTATGTTTATCACCTTTGAAGGCGTCGAAGGCGCGGGCAAGACGACACAAATTCGCCTGCTGGCTGACCGCCTGCGCCAATCAGGCCGCACCGACATTTTGACCACCCGCGAGCCGGGCGACGGGCCGCTCGGAGCCGAACTGCGCCGCCTCGCCCTGCACCCGCCGCATGGCATTCTGGTCGCCCCCCGCGCCGAGCTGCTAATCATGCTAGCGGACCGTGCCCAGCACGTTGCGGTGGTCATCCGGCCCCATTTAGATAGCGGCGGCATTGTGGTCTGTGACCGCTACGCCGACTCGTCAGTCGCCTATCAGGGCTACGGGCGGGGGCTGGACGTGCCGGAGATTGTGCGCCTGAATACTTGGGCCACCGATGGTCTCCTGCCTGATTTAACGGTGCTTTTGGATTTAGACCCGGCGGTGGGGCTGGCCCGGCAGAACGAGCGCAATGTCATGGAAGCGCAGTCACTGGCCTTTCATGCCCGCGTTCGGGCTGGGTTTCTGGCACTGGCCGAGGCCGCTCCGGTGCAGTGGCGCGTGCTGGACGCCGCCCGCCCAATAGACGCTATTCACGCGGACATCTGGGACGCCGTTGAGCCGCATTTATGAAACTGATTATTGCGATTGCCCATGAACGCGACAAGCACAAGCTCGGCGACGCGCTGACGCAGAATGGGCTGACCTTTACCAAGCTCGGCAGCACCGGCGGCTTTCTGCGGCAGGGCAATGTCACCGTGCTGATTGGCGTGGAGGATGACGACGCCCCGCGTGTGCTGGGCATTATCAAAGAAGCCTGCCAGTCGTCGGAGAGCTTTGTCAATGTGCCCCCGGAGATGTCCGGCCCCACCGCGATTCTGGGCGCTCTGTCCCCGCAGCCGGTCCGCGTGGAAGCGGGCGGCGCGGTAGCGTTTGTGGTCCATGTAGACAGCTTTGAGCGGTTTTAGCGGAGGCGAGGCAGAATACGAGGGGTTAAAACCCCTTGCTGAAAGGCGCAGACGCCGCGCAGCCAAAGAGTAAGTACCCACAGCCTGCCGTCCTAATTCTTGGGCCGCCCGGCGCGAAGCGCCTTTCAGCGAGGGGTTTTAACCCCTCGTATTCCCAATCTCCAAAGTTATGCTTCAAGACATCCTCGGACAACCGTATGCTGTGCGCGTGCTGGAAAACGCGCTGACCCACGAGCGACTGGCCGGGTCATACCTCTTTGTCGGCCCCGATGGGGTGGGGAAGGCGACGGCGGCGCGGCAGTTCGCCAAAGCCCTCTGCGGCGCGACTGCTGACACGGACCCTATCGCCCGCGCCATTGATGCCGGACGCTCCCCCGATGTCCGCAGCGTGGACCCGCCGCCGTCCCGGATTACCAGCATTGCCCAAATCTGGCCCCGGCAGGGGCACAAAGAACACTCTCCCGACAATGCCCTCCTGCGCGATCTTCAGTATGAGCCGATCTCGGCCCCCAAGCGCGTGTTCATCCTGCATGATGCCGAGGCGCTGGGGCGAGGTGGGGCGGATGCCGGAAACAGCCTCTTGAAGTCGCTGGAAGAGCCGCCGCCGTATGCCCATTTCCTGCTGACGGCAGGCTCCGTGGGCGGCGTGATGCCGACCATTGTGTCGCGCTGTCAGGTGGTGCATTTCGGCCTGCTGCCTGCCGCCGACATCGAGCAGGCGCTGGTGTCCCGGTTTGATGTCCCTCCCGCACAGGCCCGTTTCCTGTCGGCGTACTGCGAAGGGCGTCTGGGCCGGGCCGTGGCGCTGTCCCGCTCGCCCGCGCTGCTGTCTGGCCGGGAGGCGCTGCTGGATTTGGCCCGTGACCTGCTGACGGCTCCGGCCATCAAGAGCTTTAAATTAGGCGAAGACTTCCGTAAGCTGGCCCCGAAGATGAAAGCGAGCGAGGAAGACGGCGCGGAGGCCGACGGGGAAAAAGAAAAAACGGGCCGCGAGCCGCTGACTCGCGCTTTGGACCTGCTGGCAACCTACGTCCGCGATGTGTTGGCGGTGGCTGTCGCCGGGCCGTCGCGGGCGTCTCTGGTGAATGTGGACCGGCAGGGGGAGATTGTGTCGCTGGCGTCGTCGTGGACCCCGGACCGGCTGGAACGGGCACTGGGCCTGATTTTGGACATCCGGCAGGCAGTGGAACGCAACGCGAACAGTCAGCTTGCACTGGAAGTGCTGTTTACGCAGATGATGGGGTAGAAGCACGCAAGAACCGAGGGGCAGGATTGCGAGGGGTTAAAGTACGAGGGGTTAAAACCCCTCGCTGAAAGGCGCTTCGCGCCGGGCGGCCCAAGATTAGAAAGCGTTGGCCTGCTGTCTTATTTCTTTGGCTTCCCGGCGTCTTCGCCTCCCAGCGAGGGGTTTTAACCCCTCGTACTTTGACCCCTCGTTCAATTTCGCTCTCTTGCCCCTCCCCAACTACCGCCGAATCACCGCCCCGCCCTGCGCTACCTTTCCTAACTCCTCTGAGGCCGCCGCCCGCACCGCCGGGTCCGGGTCCCGCGCCGCCAAACTGGACAGCGTGGCTTTAGCCGAAAGGCACTCGATGGGGCGTTTGAGGCTGATATATGGCTCCCGCAGGACGGCTCCGATGCGCGTGACTGCTTGCTGACGGGCGGCGGGGGAGGCATCGCGGGCGTGCTGCTCCAGCCGGGGCAGATAGTCCGCGTGCGGCAGGGCAGGGTCATTCAGGGTTCCCGCTTGCAGCGCATCCTCGCGGGGCTTGTCCACCATATAGTATTTGAGGGCGTAAAACGTTGGGGTTAGAAAGAGCAGCAGGGTGACGGCGAACGTCACCCGCATCAGCCCCTTCCAGAAGGGTGGCAGGGTGGGCTTCGGCGGGGCAGGGGATAACTCTTCCGTGGGCATAACCCAGTATACCCCTAAAATCGCAGCAGCACCTGGAATGTCAGGCGGTGGCGGACCTCGCCGCCCTCGTCGCGGGGAACGTCGCGCAGGTACTGGTACAGCGCTCGAAACGTCAGGCTTTTGCTGGAGGCATACGTGAAGCCCGCCGACGAGCGGGAGGCGCTGCTGTTGCCGACCGGGTACACAAAGAGCGACTGCGAGAGCGCCGCACTCAGGCGGCCCCCGAAGCGGTAGTCTCCCTCGGCGTAGTAGCCGATCACGCGCTGATCGCCGTCTGCCCCGGCCACAATCTCCCCCCGCGCCGTCGTGCGCTTGAAGCCGTAGGAGGCATCCCCGGCGATCCGGCTTTTGCTGACGAACCCGCCCCGGTCGGCACGCACCCGGCCTGACGGCGGCAGCTCATTGGCGAACGGGTCGTCTTTGGTGATGTCGGTGATGGGCAGGCGGCCCTGCAGCAGCGAGCCGCCGACATTGACCACGCCGTTGCGGGTCGTAAACGTCCGGCCCAGACGAAACGTCACCAGGCGGCTGGGAATGCCGTACAGGTGGTCCGGGCCGGTCCCCGTGGTCACGGCAAGGTCATAATTCAGGAAGCCGTAGGCGCGGCCTGAAATCGCCGCACCGAAGTCTGTGCGAACGCCCAGCGACTGCGAATACAGCGGCTGCAAAATCAGCAGGTGCGGGTCATAAACGGCCAGAAGGCCGAAGGGGATTTGGAACTGGCCGATTTTCAGATAGGCGGTCGAATCAAAATCCGATTCGATGGGCAGGCGATAGATCACATATGCCTCGCCCAGAGAAATGTCCTGCCGGCTTCCGTGCAGCGTGTCCGGCGGGTCCTCCGCGAGAAGCTGCACGTAAACGTTGCCGTGGGCCGTGCCGCCTTTGGAGATGGCGTGCTGGACATCCACCTCCACAGTGTTGGCCCAGAGGCCCCCGGTACGCCCGGTGTCCGCCGTGCGCGTGCGAAGGTCCAGCGCCCCGCTGACCAAAAAGCCGCGTCCCAGCGGAATGGGGTCCGGCAGCGGCACTTCCGGCGGCGGCTGGTCCGTCGGCGGCGGAAGCTGCGCGGGGTTAGCCAGCAGGGGCGCGGCACTGGGCGGCGTTGGCGCAGGCGGCGTCTGTCCGTGAGCGGCAGAGGACAGCAGAGCCAGAGCGATATGGAGCGGATAACGGGGACGGAGCATAGTCTCTCTTGGAAGTTTCTTGAACTTGGAAGTCTCTTGAAAATGTATTGACAGCGGGGCGTGATTGTGGCACAATGCAAACGATACAAATGTGCTGACAGGTCAACAGACAGCAAATGACCGGCTGATGTTTCATCAATTTTTGTCCGAAACCAAACCGACCGGAAGCAGGCCCCGCTTTTAATGGACCCCGTCTCTCCCAACGACCCCGCTGCCATGACGTCGACAGAGGCAGCTCTGGACCCGCATCTGGTCGCCCTGCATCAGATTGTCGGCGCGACGGCCCGGCAGAACGACCCCCGTGCCACGCTGAGGCTGATTGCGGAAAAAGCACTGCTGCTGACCGGAGCCTCGCGGGCCGCCGTGTGCCTGCTGGACGACACGCGGACCCTGCTGGACTTCGCCGCTGTGGCCGGAGCCGACGCCGCTGAGATTATCGGCCAGACCGTGCGCGTCGAAGATGCCCTCGCCGGGCGCACTGCTCTGTCCGGCGAGCTGCTTTTGACCCACGACCCCCTGCCGCCGGGTATAGAGCCTGAAGAAACCCCCTCTGCCGACCCCACTGTAGAGCGCGGCGTCGGTGTTCGCTCCGCGCTTGTCGTTCCCCTTTTTTTGCAGGACCGGCCCGCCGGGGCGCTGACCGTGCTGAACAAAGCGGGCGGCGGGGCGTTTGGCGGCGCTGACCTGCTGCGTCTGCAAACGCTGGCGGATTTGGCGGCGGCGGCCCTGCGGACCGAGGCGCTGCGCCGGGAAGCGGCGCAAAAGCAGCGGGAGCGGGATATTTTGTTCCGGGCGGCCCGCACCACATCGTCATCGCTGAATGTGCAGGAAGTCCTCGGCAGCGTGCTGGCAACGGTGGCGGGCAGCATGGAAATGACGGCGGGGGCCGTGTTTCTCCTGTCTGATGAGCGGACGCGGCTGTATATCGGCGCGGCGCATGGACTGGCCGATGAAGATCAGGACCGGCAGCTCGCGGCAGAGGGACCGGGTCTGGCCGCCCGCGTGCTGGCCTCCGGGCAGCCACTGCGCCTGAGCGTGTCCCCGGAAGAGGGCAACGATGACGACCCGCCCCTGCCGGGAATGCGCTCGCTGCTGCTGGCCCCGATGGTGGCCCGGTCTAACCCGGAAGGCTTGCTGGTTGTCGGCTCGCGGCAGGCGGGAGCCTACACCGAAGCCGAAGCTTCTCTGCTGTCTGCCGTTGCCTCGCAGGCCGCCGTGGCTCTGGAAAATGCCTGGCTCTATGAAGATGCCACGCGCCGGGCGCAGGAAGCCGCCGCGCTGTATGAGCTGTCGCAGTCGGTGGGAGCGACCCTGAGCCTGAACCGCGTGATTCACTTTGTCGCGGACAGCGTGCTGAACCTGCTGCACGTTGACAAGTTTGCGCTGTTTCTGCTGGATGCTGCCGGGGAGCGGCTGGAAATCAAAGTCTCGCGCAACATTCGCGGCGACACGGCGCAAACGATGCGGCCCCGGATGGGTGAGGGAATTGCTGGCTGGGTTCTGGAGTTTGAGACGCCGACGGCGGTGCAGGACGTGGCCGCCGACCACCGCAACCGCACCTGTCCGATTGATGGCGAGGGGGTGACGTCGCTGGTCAGCGTCCCCCTGCAATCCGGCGACAAAGTGATCGGCGTTCTGCACGCCATGAGCAGCCGCCGCCGCCTGTTCACCGTCGGCGAAATGGAGCTGCTGTATACGATTGCCAATCAGGTCGGCGCGGCCATCGCAAACTCGCAGATGTATGAGGAAGCGCGGCAAAAGTCCGAAGAAATCCGCAAAGGCGTTCGCCGCATCGCCCGCGCTCTGGGGTCTTCGCTGGACGGTCAGCAGACCGGGCAGACTATCGCCGATCTGGCCGCTGAAATGACCGGCGCGGACCGTGCCCTGCTGTATGCGCTGGACGGCGCAGGGACCCTGACGCCCCGCGCCGCCGCGAACTTCAAGACGCCGCTGTCTGGCCTGCCGACCCTCTCGGTGTCGGACACGAATGGCCGCCCGCCGGAGACACCCACCGCGTTTGTGGCCCGCCGGGGGCGCTCGCTGACGCTGGAAGACTTTTCCAAAGACCTGCGCTTTGTGCTGCCCGCGTTTGCGGCGCGGGAGCGCGTCTCCGGGTATCTGGGCGTGCCGCTGAAGCTGGGCAAAGACGTTCTGGGCGTGCTGGAAGTCTACACACGCGGGCCGCGCCGGTTTTCGTCGGACGAAATCCGCCTGCTGCTGACCTTCGCGTCACAGGCGAGTGTCGGCCTGCAAAATGTCCTGCTGGTGGAGCAGGCCCGGCACCGGCTTCAGGATTTGGAGATGCTGGAAGCTCTCGGTGCCCTGCTGGCCGCACGCACGGACGCGGCGGAACTTTTCCCTGCTGCGCTGCGTCTGGTAGCAGATGCGGTCCGGGCCGACGGCGGCATCCTGCGCGAGTTCGGCCACGGCGCGGCCTATGAGTTCCGGGCTTTCCCGGCGGACCCGGCGATGGAGGCGCGGCTGACGAATCTGGCGGCACAGGCGGAAGCGGGCGAAGTGACGCTTGGCGTGCCGCCTGCGCTGGTTTTGCCGCTGCCGGGCCGGGGCGTTCTGGTGCTGGGGCGCGGGCCGGGTCAGCCTGCCTTCAACCGGCATGAGCGGCGTCTGGCGTTGACGGCGGCCAATTTGCTGTCGCCACGTCTCGCGCCGGACGTGTAACGTTTTCCCAGACAACTACCGATAATGACCTGTCAGGAAACGCCGCTTCATTTACAATAAAATTGTATTTTGTCTTTCTATTTTTCATAGAACATCTTTTGCACGCTGGGAATGGATTGCCTCTTATGCTGTTACCGACCGCACTGCCGCCGCCAAGCTTTCATCTGGAAATGCCCGCCCGCCCGGAGCAAGTCGGCCTGGCCCGCCGCGCCGTCGCTGATTTTATGCGTGCCCAGACCTGGGAAGGCGAGGACGCCGAGGCTCTGCTTCTGGCGGTAGGCGAAGCGTGCAGCAATGCGGTCAGCTACGGCGGCGGGGGCAAATCTGACCCGCACTTCTCCGTCACTTGCTCCTGCCTCGAAGGCGGCAGCCTGCAAGTCGACGTGTGGAACCGGGGAAATGGATTTCAGCCTGACTTGAACATTATCGGCGTGATGCCGGACCTGGACGAGTTTGCGACGCACGGGCGCGGGTTTGGCCTGATGCTGGCTCTGGTCGATGATGTGCAGGTGCTTTCAGAAGAGGGAAACACCGTGGTTCGCCTGCGAAAAACAAAAAGTTTCTGACAATTCCCCCCTGACCGGGTATAATCAGCCGCACTAGCTCACTTATGCGAGATGTTATGGCTGACCCGACACCCCCAACTTCAGACGATCCTTCTCCCGGCTTGAACACCCCCCGGCCCACCGGGCGGCCTGTCTATGAGTCAACTCTGCTGCCGGAGCGGCGGCGGCGGCGGTTTTCCCCCTGGCTGATTGTGCCGGGCCTGCTTGTTCTTCTGGTAGCGGCCCTGTATTACCTGCTGTTCGGGCCGCGCCCGCGCCGCGCCGTCGCCACCGCCGGACGGCTGATTTACACAGCCTCTGCCCCCGGCGGAAGCCGTCTGTGGAGCGCCTCAAGCACACCGGGCGCGGCGTCTGTTCCGCTGGCCGAAAGCCGGGACGGCGACTCGCAGCCTGTGTTCAGCGCCGACGGCAATCAGATATTGTTCTTAAATCATCCGGCAGGCGGCATCAATCAAGTGTATCTGGCCGATGCCGACGGCCAAAACCGCGTTCAAATCACGCGCACCTCCGGCGCGAAAGCCGCACCCGCCTTTGCACCGCGCTCCAACACGCTGATCGCGTATCTATCCGGTCCGACACTTGCCGTGCAGAATGCCAGCAAAAGCGACGCTTCCATTCTTCTGCCCGCCCGGTCCCAGCAAAGCGCCCAAACCGCCGCCGCTGACCCAGACCATCCGCAGGACACCGATACTTCCGTGACTGCCTATTCCTGGCGGCGCGGCTCTGACGACGACACGCCGGGTCTGGCCGCGACGCTGGACACGGGGGGCGTGGAAACCCTCGCCATTTTGCCGACACTGGCCGCTGAGCCGCTGCTGACACGCGGCGGCGACCCAAAGGGACCACCGCTGATCGCTGCCGATGCGCTCTCCTGCGCCTGGTCGCCGGATGGTTCGCATCTGGCGGCGGCGCTGCTGCGGGCATTGGGCGGGGCGGGCGGCTCGCGCATTTCGGGCCTCTTTTTGCTGGACCCGCAGGGAAAGCCGCAGCCGCCGCTGTTTCTGACCCCGCCCAATGCGCCGATTGGACCGGAAAATCCGCTTTTTTCGCCGGACGGCCAGTGGATCACGTTTGAGCTGTGGCGGCAGCCGGACCTTGCCAGCCGGGTGCGCCTCGGCCTGTGGATTACCCCGGTGTCGGGCGGCTCCCCGCGTGCGCTGGCAAAAGGCGATGCGGGCGGCGCGGCCTTTTCGCCTGACAGCAGCACGGTTTACTTTCTGGCCCCCCGCCCCGGCGGCGGGCATGATCTGAAACGGATCGGCACCGACGGCAGCGGCCTGGCTTCTTTGTCCGACGGGAAGGTGGACGTGACCGGCTTTGCGGTTTCTCCGCAGACGACAGACCATTAAGATTTCTTGCAAAGGACCAGTGTGTGTGGTATACTGGGAAACATTTACCGGGAAAGAACTGCTAAAGAATTATTAATGATTTCTCCTGCCGAACGCCTGTGAACCTTTTTGCCGAACGCCTGCCGTGGCGGATCGCCGCCCTGGCGGGCCTTTTGGTCGGGGGCATTAGCCTCGCTTCCGGGGCCGATCTGTGGGTTTGCCTGCTGCGCGTGGGTGCGGCATTTGCCCTGTTCGGCGCATTGGGGCTGGGCCTGCGTGCCGTCCTGCGCTCTGGCCCACCGCCCAGCCCGCCGCCCGAAGCCGATAGCCGGGGACGGCACTTTGATGCAACGACGCCCGATACGCACCCGCCAGACGACGCTTCTTGATTCTTTGAACAGCTAATCACCTATGACGACCACCGCTGCCAATCTTCCCGACCTCTGGAACCGCTTCAAGAAACGCAAAGACCAGAAGGCGCGGGACGCCATTATCAACCACTATGCCTACCTGGTGAAAATCACAGCCGGGCGCGTTGTCACCAGTCTGCCGCCCAACCTGGAGCGCGATGACCTTGTCAGCGCCGGGCTGATGGGGCTGATTAAGTCGGTCGACCAGTTTGACTTCGCCCGGCAAGTCAAGTTTGAAACCTACGCCATTGCGCTCATTCGCGGGGCCATTTTAGAGATGCTGCGCGAAGAAGACTGGGTCCCGCGCTCGGTCCGCGACAACGTCAAGGCGCTGGAGCGCACTTATTACAAGCTGGAAGTCAGCCTCGGACGCCCGGCGACCGAAGCCGAAGTCGCCGCTGAGATGGGCCTGACCGAAGCTGACCTGCTGAAACTGCTTGTCAACACCAGCCGCGCTAACGTGCTATCCCTGGACGATATGCTCCTCGGCGGCGACGGCGACAGCACGACGCGGGGCGAGGTGCTGCCCGACGAAAATGCCAATGTTGCCGCCGATGCCGAGTCGTCGGCCATGAAAGAGTCGCTGACCGCAGGCATCGACCGCCTCCCCGACCGCGAGCGCCTCGTCATCTCGCTGTATTACTACGAGGGCCTGACCTTCAAAGAAATCGGCAAAGTGCTGACCGTCTCCGAGTCCCGTGTCTACCAGCTCCACACCCAGGCCGTGTTAAGAATGCGCGGCTACCTCCAGCGCGACACGCCCCTCTTCCAAAAGGGGTAGCTTCATGGAGAAAGGCCAGCGTATTACGTTTTGGGAATACCTCGCCTACTTTACGCTGCCTGCGCTCACTTATTTTAGTCTGTCCGGGCTGATTGCCTACGGCCTGATGCTTCGTTTTTCTCCCTGGCTGGCCGTGCCGCTTGGCTTAGTTGTAGGCAGTGTCATTCTTGCCGCTTGGATCGCCGGGCAGGGCGGCACGTCTACGGTAATTGAACTCAACATCACCTGTGCCATTTTGCTGATACTTCTGGCTATTTTTGCCCCAGTCGTTGTCAAATTGCGGCATAGCCATCTGCATCGACATCATCGCCCGCATAGCAAGCCCGCCTTCCCCAATATCTCCCCGCAGAAAACGCTCTCATGATCCTTTACCGCCCCGTCGGGCTGGCTGAACTGAAGCTCATTGCCGAAGCTAACTATCGCGCTTTCCCGCCGCGCCTGCCGGAGCAGCCGATTTTCTACCCCGTGCTGAACTTTGAGTACGCCGTGCAGATTGCCCGCGACTGGAACACGCAGAGCAGTCCCTTTGCCGGGTTTGTAACGAGGTTTGAGGTGGCACACGAGTACGCCCGCCGATTTCCTGTGCAGGTCGTCGGCGGGCGTGAGCATCAAGAACTATGGGTTCCGGCAGAAGAATTAAGCGAGTTCAACCGATATATTCAGGGCCGAATAGAAATTGTGGCGTCCTATTATGGGGCGCAGTTTGAGGGGGAACTTGACTCACAAACTAATCTCCCGCTCGGTATGTAAAGAAGCTGTTTCCTGCTCTTAAATGCTGCTCCAATCTTCGATATTCACGCCGGGGATACGCTCGAAATCGGCGGTGTTGCAGGTAACAACGATAAAGCCGCTGATTGTAGCATGGGCAGCAAGTCGGCAGTCCATTTTGCCGATGCGCTTGACGGCAGCGGGGTAGGAGCGGTAGAGGGCTTCGGCAGCGTTTGTGTACGGGAGAACATTGAAGGCACACAGCCTGCTAACCAGCCGCACCAGATAACGAGAAGGAACTTCGATGTTCCGGCTCGCTCCCTGTTCGCGTGACTTGTTGATTTCGCTGAGAGTACCCGCAAGCATCTCTTCGGCGGTGAGAGTGCTGACCGAAACCTGCTCCGGTGGGGTTTTGGTAAGGCGTTCTGTGACCGAAGTATCCCCACGAAATACACGTTCCAGTGTGTCAACGTCCAAAAGGTACACAGGGTTACTCTATCGTTTCGTCATTGTCTACTTCCCGGCGGCGTTCCCGGATATTTGCCATCATGGCATCAAGCATCGGGTCATCTTTGAATGCACCTATAACGGAGGCAAAAGGCTCCTTTTTATCTTTGTTTGGAAGAGACAAAGATACCCACTCTTTCACGTCAACGCTCTGATGTCCAGCCACCTTGTTTATGGTTAAAGTTTGTTTAGCCATTCGTTTCCCCCGCCTGTTGTGAGTATACCTCGATTTACGACACTCGCCCAAATACTAAACACGCATTGATGCCGCCGAAGCCGAAAGAGTTAGACAGGACGTAGTCCACTTGGGCATCGCGGCCTGCCGTTCCGGGGATGTAGTCTAAATCGCAGGCGGGGTCGGGGGTTTCCAGGTTCAGGGTGGGGGGCAGCCAGTTGTCCTGCAAGCAAAGCAAAGAGATGGCCGCCTCCCAGGCTCCGGTGGCCCCGAGGGCGTGGCCGTGGAAACCCTTCGTGCCGCTGATAGGCAGCTTGTAGGCGTAGTCGCCAAAGACCTGCTTCAAAGCCGCCGTCTCCGTGCTGTCGTTCAGCGACGTGCTGGAGCCGTGGGCATTGACATAGCCAATATCCGTGGGAGACAGGCCCGCCCGTTCAATCGCCAGCGACATACAGCGGGCGGCCTGCGTGCTGTCCGGGCGTGGCTGCGTCATGTGGAAGGCATCGTTGGTGGAGGCGTGCGCTAAAATCTCGCCATAAATACGTGCGCCCCGCGCCGCTGCGTGTTCATAGCTTTCCAGAACTAAAATCGCCGCGCCTTCGGCCATCACAAAACCATCGCGGTCTTTGTCAAAGGGGCGCGAGGCGTGCGCGGGGTCGTCGTTGCGGTGGCTCATCGCCTTGATAATAGCAAACGCGCTGTAGCAAAGGGGAGCCAGCGGGGCCTCGGAGCCGCCCGCCAGAATGACATCCGCCTGCCCCAGACGGATCAAATCCACGGCCCTGCCTATCGCTATTGGCGACGCCGCGCACGAGTCGCCGTTTGCCGTCACCGGCCCGGTTGCCCCCACTTCGATTGCAATGCTGCACGATCCGGCCCCGTTGAAGACCGACAGCGCCAGCAGGGGGTTGACCCCGCGTGGCCCGGACTCCAGAAATGCCGGGTACTCCTGCTCGGCAAAGCCTACCCCGCCCAGCGCCGTGCCGAGGCAGACGCCGATTCGGTCCTGATCTTCCATCCGCAAATCCAGCGCCGCGTCGGCCAGCGACATCTTGGCAGCGGCCACCGCGAACTGCGAGAACTTGTCCAGCCGCTTCAGCTTTTTGCCGTCCAGAAAGGGCACAGGATCAAAGTCTCTAACCTGGGCCGCGTTGTGGCTGACCAGATTGGACGGGTCAAAATAATCCAGCGTGCCAACAGCGGATTTGCCCGCCCGCAGCCCCGCCCTCAGGCCGTCCACCCCGATACCAATCGGGGTAATCGCCCCGATGCCTGTCACTACCACACGCCGCGTTGTTTCGCTCATCATAACCTCACCTTAATTGCTAGACTGCTCCGGGACCGGGCAGTTTGCCAGAATATCAAGCAGCACACTCGCACAAGCCTCATACCAGACGCCGAGGGCGATGCCTCGGTGCGAGGCATACAGGCCCGCCTGATCAATCGCGTAACCAGGCGCGTTCAGGTTTTCGTCGGAGAGTTGAATTGCAATTGTCCCCGCAGGGAGAGGTGCCGTAACATCTTCTTCAACACCAGCGCCGCGAGCGGCGTGGGCAGCCGCACGAAGGCAGAAGCGGACCGGGGCCAGCAAGTCGTAAACATATTGGCCGTCATCCCCCTTCCGCTGGCTGCTCTGCACGTCGTCCTCCGCCGGTTTGACGAACGAAAACCAGTGCGGCCGTTCGGCTCTGCCGCCTGCTTGCCAGCTTTGATACAGCGCCAAAAAGTCCTGGACGGCTTGAAGGCCCCGGTCAGCCTTGCCGCCCTGCACGTTGGTGTTACTCAGCCCCAGGATGCCGTATTTGGGATCGGACAGCGCCCACACGACCAGGCGCATCGGGACGTGCCACAAACTTGCCCCGACTGGAACAGCCGCCCAAAATTGCCGCAGCCAGGAAGTTTCCCGCTCGGGCGGCAAGCCTCTGGAAATCGCTTGGAGCAGGCTTGCCAGAGAAACCGGAACCCCCAGCTCTTTGTGAAAAGTGTCTTCGCAAGAATAACGGACCCCGTAAATACGGCCCTCCGGGTCGCCTGCCATCAAAAATAACTGGTTCCGCCGCAGTTTCCCCAGCGCGTACAGTGTAGACACGTCCCCGCTGATACGCAGCCCGGCGATCTCCTCTCGCCGCACGATCTTAAGGTAGGGGTTTACAACAATGCCGCTTCGCGCCCGATCCGCCCATTTTTCCTGAAGCAATGCCGTTTTCAGCGCGGCGTCGCCCCGCATCTCATACCCGCGCAGACGCTCAAGCACCGTCGTCCTAAGCAAGGCATCGCCAAGAAACGCTTCCAGTTCAACGTCATCGGGAACCAGCATCAGTTTAACCCCGCTTCTTGCTCCACCTTCGCTTTAATTGTCGCCAGTGTCCGCCCGGCGATGGCGTGAACAAATTGATCTCCGACAAGTTCCCGCGCAAACCAGCCGTTCAGCAGGGGCAGGGGGTAGGTCAAATCATGGGCAATTGTCACCGCCACGCCGCGCCCATACGGGTCGTCGGCGATAGTCCACACCACCCACATTCCCTGAGCGATGCCAAATGTATGCTTGAAATAAATACGCCCAGTTTCCGGCTCGCAAAGCTGAACGCTGCGCCAGCGCACCGGAAAGGTGATGCCGGGCAGCGGGAAGTCGTTCCGCACGGCGGCCATTTCCACCACCTTGCGCCGCCCGTCGTCGGTCTGCTCAAAAACCAGCACTTCGCGGTAGTGCGGCAGCAGCTCCGGCCAATTTTGGATGTCGGCGGCAAGCTGGAAAATCCGCGCCTTGTCGCCCTGCATATAAACGGTGTTTTCTGTGTGCATAGAGTTTAAAAAGATGAAAGCGCCAGGCGCAGTGTGGACAGCGAAAGCAAGTCAGTGGGCCGGGCCAGATCGCCGATGGTCTGCAAAATCAGCTCCATCAGCGGCGCGGAGCGGCGCAGGCGGGCCGAAGCCCAGGCCAGCGCGGGGGGCGAATGCACGACCCGCTGCACCAAATCGCAGAGATGGTAGCGCGGCAAAAGCTCCCGGCGGCGGGCAGCATCATACGAGGATAGCGCACAGGCGCTTGTGTCGCCATTTGCCAACGCCGCTCCAATGCTTTCAGCGGCTAACTGCCCGCCGCGCAGGGCGAAAAAGACGCCTTCGCCGGTGAAGGGATGAATAAACGTGGCGGCGTCGCCGACCAGCACCGCGCCGTCCGCCGTGGCCCGCGCCGTATGATGCCCGAAGCAGCCAACCGAGTGCAGGGGTCCAATTTGCGCCGCGCCGTCCAGCATTTCCCAGACAGCGGGAAACGACTGCCGCAGGCGTTTCTCAAAATACTCCTGCCGCTGTCCGGCCAGGAGCGGACCTTCACTCAGAGGTACAACGATGTTGACGTTCTGAGTTCCCTCCGGCCCACAGGCCGCGCCCACGCCGCAGCAGGCATCGGAGCCGTCGCGGGGCAGGTGCATGGTAACAGCGGCATCTTCGCGGCGGCCTTCCTGCGTTTGGTAATGTGTGATAAGAGCCAGCCTTTGCAGGCGGGGCAGGGGACGCACCACGCCCATTTCGCGGGCCAGCAGCGACTTCGTGCCGTCCGCACCGACCGTCACCCGTGCCGTCCGTATTTGAGTTTGGCCGTCTGCGTCCGTGCCGGAAACGCCGACAATGCCCGCGTCGCCGCGCAGAATGCGCCGCACTTGAAAGCCTTCTACTACGCGAACACCGGCGGCCTGCGCGGCGTTCCGCAGAACGCTGTCAGTGACAGTGCGCGGGCAGGCCAGCGCCGAGGTCGGCCCGCCAAACGAGGCGGCCCGGTGCGGCACGACTGTTTCGTGAGTGAGTGGCAGAGCGCCGCCCGCGAGAAGGGCAGGCAGAACGCCAAGTTCGTCCCGCAGCAGCCGCACCGCACCGGGAGTGAGATACTCGCCGCAGGGCTTGGGCCGGGGAAAGACAGCGCGGTCTACGAGCGTCACGGCATACCCTGCGCGGGCCAGAAACAAGGCCGTCGCGGAGCCAGCCGGCCCCGCGCCAATCACAACAACGTCACTTGCACTTGCAGACACAAAAAAGCCAATCTAAAAGAGAACTACTTTCTCTTACCCGTTTTTGTCCTGCACTAACGCCACGCGGAAATACCAGGGGGTGTAAACGCGCACGCCGGATACACCGCTGAGGCCCACCATCTTGCGGTATTCGGCGGGTGTCCATGACCGCCGCACGCTGGCCGGGCCATCGTGTTTGGTGATCGGGTGTGCGCCCAGCACGGCGAAAGTGGCCTGCACGCCGCGCAGGGTGAGCGCGTCCCGGCGCAGGTCGCTGACCACAAAGCCCCGCGTCGTCAGCGCATCCATCGCCGCCAGAACGCGGGCGGACGCCTGAAAGCCGAAATGATGAAACGCGAGAGCGCAGAGGGCGAGGTCAAACGAGCGGGGCGCAAAGGGCAGGCAGAGAGCGTCGGCTTTGACCAGATGAATGCCGGGGGCGCTTTCGCGGGCCATCGTCAGCATTTGGTCGTGGTTGTCCACGCCGATAATCGTCAGGTCCAGCCCACGCTTGCTGCCCCACGCTGCGAGAGCGCGGGGAATATCGGCGGAGCCAGTTCCAATATCCAGAACCCGCAGGGATGTTCCCGGCGGCACATCCCGCAGCAGCCGGGCGGCGTGATGCAGAACGGTCTGCGTGCCGCCAAACAGGCGGTTGGACAGGGCCACATCGCGCATGGCCTGAGCGATGTCTTGGTAGGGCAGGGTCAGCGCGTCGATTTGCTCCGGCTCATCGACATAAGGGATGTCCAAAGAAAACGTATCAAGCCACGACATGAAGCGCCTCAACGGCGGCCTGCGCCGTTTGTTCTAGGATGGCGTCCGTGTGTGCCGCGCTAAGAAACGCCGCTTCAAACTGCGAGGGGGCGAAGTACACGCCGCGCTCCACAAGTGCCCGGAAGAATGCGCCGTACCGGGCGGTGTCGGCGGTTTTGGCCGTGGCGAAATCAATCACTTTGATGTCGGTAAAAAACAGCGTCATCATCGAGCCGAGGCGGTTGATTTGATGCGGGATACCCTCGCGCCGGGCGGCGTCTTTGATAGTCTGCGCCAGCGTGTGCATCCGGTGGTGCATTTGGGTGTAGAGCGTCTCTTTTTCGGCTTCCAGCCGCGTGAGCTGTGCCAGCCCTGCCGCGACGGCCAGCGGGTTCCCCGACAGCGTTCCGGCCTGATAGACCGGCCCGACCGGGGCGACGGTGTCCATGATGTCGGCCCGGCCCCCGTAAGCCGCCAGCGGCAGGCCGCCGCCGATGATTTTGCCGAGCGCCGTCAAATCGGGCGTCACTTGCAAAAGCTCCTGTGCCCCGCCGTAAGCTGCTCGGAAGCCCGAAATCACCTCGTCAAACAGCAGCAGCGCCCCGTCTTTTTCGGTCAAGTCGCGCAGGGCGTGCAGGAAGTCCGCCCGAGGCGTCACCACGCCCATGTTGCCCGCGATAGGCTCCAGCATCACCACAGCGACTTCGCCGGGGTGTGCCTGCATCGCCTCCCGGAAGGCGTCGGCGTCGTTGTACGGCAGCGTAATGGTATCCCGCGTCAAATTGACCGGCACGCCTGCCGAGTCCGGCAGCCCGAGCGTCGTCAGCCCGGAGCCTGCTTTCGCCAGAAACCCGTCCGAGTGGCCGTGGTAGCAGCCCTCGAACTTGATAATTTTATCCCGCTTCGTGAAGCCCCGCGCCACGCGCACGGCGCTCATCACCGCCTCGGTCCCAGACGACACCAGCCGCACTTTTTCCACCGACGGCACGGCGGCGACAATCTTCTGCGCTAATCTCACTTCGGCTTCGGTGCTTGCCCCAAACGACGTCCCCCGCACGGCGGCGTCGGTGATGGCCGTGATAATCTCCGGCGGCGCGTGCCCAAAAATCAGCGGCCCCCAGGACATCACATGGTCGATGTAACGGTTGCCGTCCACATCAAAGATATACGGCCCTTCCCCCCGCGTCATAAACAGCGGGTGTCCGCCGACACTCTTAAACGCCCGCACCGGCGAGTTGACCCCGCCGGGAATAACTAACTGCGCCTCGGCAAAGAGCCGCGCCGAGTTTTCGTGAGACTGCATAGGAAGAGTATACCCGGTAGAATACATGGCGCAGGTATAATTGTCAACAGGAGCAAAGGTTATGCCATTGACACCGCCGCAGATAATTGATGCTATCCGTGCTGTTGAGAAAGTACGCAGCCCAATCAGCGATTTCCAGGGAACGGACATAGAGCGTCAAGCGGAAGAGCGCAAACGGCAGAAGCGTTATTTCCAGGCTTGTGAAAGACTTTGTGAACAACTGCATCAATCAGACCCCCAAGATGTCTTCAATGTACTGTTTCCCCTTGCCTGTTCGCGGTCAAAAGAGATGCTTTTTTGTGGCCTGCACGCATTGGCCGGTCATCTGCTGTTCCAGTTGAAGCCACCTTGCCCTGTTCCTTGTCTCGACGCTCTGCGAAGCGTTTGTACCTCGGACTGGGACTTGAGCTTGCAAGAAGTGCCCTGGTATCTTGCCGCTGTCTTCAGGGTCGACACGCTGCACCAAAGCCTTGCCGAATTGGAAGCAGAAGATATAATCAAGCAGCAGCGGAAAGAGCAGCAGGCGTGGCACGCTTCCCACTCTCAGCTACGCACCTTCAATGACTGGAAAGAGGTATGGCAACAGTCGCCGCCCGGTTATGCCGCTATCCGCCTGGATACCGTTCGCTACTGGCTGAAAATCTTTGAGGACAGCGACAGCGCGGCAGCATGGCAGCCTCTTTGGCGATAACACAGTAGCAAGGAGAACATCAATGGAAATCAAACGCAGCGGCACGCAGCCTTCCGGCAAAGGCCCCGACGAGTATTTTACCGGCACGGTCCGCGTGGACCCGCTGTTTCAGGCTCCCGACCCGGCACGCGGCAGCGGCGCAAGCGTTACGTTTGAGCCGGGCGCACGCACCGCCTGGCACACGCATCCGCTGGGTCAAACCCTGATTGTCACCGCCGGGTGCGGGCGGGCACAGCATGAAGGCGGCCCCATTGAAGAAATCCGCCCCGGCGATGTGGTCTGGTTCGCCCCTGGTGAAAAACACTGGCACGGCGCGGCTCCCACCACGGCCCTGACCCATATTGCCATTGCCGAACAGCTTGACGGCAAGGTGGTGGACTGGCTGGAAAAGGTGAGCGACACGCAATTTCAGGCGTGACTTTTGGCAATTAAGTCTCACCATTGCCCCTGGGAGTGCTGGGATGCGCTTGCCCTGGTCTCTGCGTCGAAATGTCTTGACATTCCAAAGTTCTCCTAGGTATAGTAGATGCCGTGGCAAAACGACGATACATCCGAATATTGGCTGCACTCCTGCTGCTGTTTTCCCTGCTGGTCCCCAAACCCGCAGGAGCATGGTATTGTGAAGGACAGCCGTGCAGTACGTCGTTCGGCCCGTGCTGCTGCGTTTCCGCACCGGGCAGCCGCGATTTAAGCTGCGCCCAAACGGCGGCTGGCAGAGGCAAAGCCGCTGTGTGCAAAGGCGGCTGCAGCTGCGTCATGGTCCTTCATGCAGCGTCTTCGCCGGTGGCAGTCTCTCCTGTCGCACCTGCTGCTCCTTCTCTCGCCTTTCTTCCTGTGCCCCTCGTCGTCTATACTGCGCCGTGCTGCACCGAACAAGTCGTTTACCGGCTTCCTGTTCGCGGTCCGCCTTGCCCGGCGATTTCCTTCACCGTTCCTTCGCTTCGCGCTCCCCCTGCCGCCTGACATTCTTTGCCCGTCTCACGACCGGGATTGTCAGCGCACGCCTTCTCTCTCCTGCGATTTGCCTGCCTGACACCCGTTCGACTGGAAATGTCAGGAGGTCCCTTTGCGTCTTCTCGTCTCTCTCCTTTTTTGCGTCTTTTCATGCTTGACCCCTCGGCTGTGCCTGGCCCAGGTGGTTCCAGCGCCTCTCACCGTGGATGCGGCAGTGGCTCTGGCCGTTCGGCAAAATCCGCGTCTTACAGCGGCGGGCCGCGACATCGGCACGGCTCAGTCCGGCGTTCGGGCGGCACGTTCCCTGGCGAATCCATCTCTCCTCTACGCTCCCGGCATCGGAAGCACCGGCGGGTCCGACACGGAGCTGCTTGTCCAGCAGCCGCTTGAACTCAATGGAAGCCGCGCCGCCCGCACCGGCACTGCCAATGCCCAGCGGCAGGTGGCAGAGGCCGGGGCTGTCGTGGAACTGCGGAATGTGGTCTTCCAAACAAAATCAGCCTACTACGAACTGGGACGCGCCCGCGAACAAGCGGCAGTCACTCAGGACTTGCTGCAAAGCGCCCAGGAGCTTGACCGAATCACCCGGCGTCAGGTGGAGGTCGGGACACGCCCCGGCATTGACCAGATTCAGACTGGGATCGAAGTGGTACGCGCCCGGCAGCAGGTGACGCTGGCCGGAGGCCAGGTGGCTTCGGCACTCGCAGGCCTCAACACCCAGATGGGCCAGCCGCCGGACACGTCTGTTGGGGCGCTGTCTCCGCTGACGGCATCCCCAGAAGTAAATCAAACAGATATACCTCTGAAAGAAGCGGCTCTCCACCAGGCCCTGGCGTCCCGCGCCGAAATTCAGGTCGAAGAGGCGAACCGCGAAGTCTTCCGCCAGCAGGCACGTCAGGCACGGGCTGAGGGTCTGCCTGATCTGGTTCCTCAGTACCGTGCCGAAAGCATCAGCGGACGGAACGGCAGCAACTCCGGCTTCGGCCTGGGGATTACGCTGCCCCTGCTGGATTGGGGGGGGCGACGCGCCCAAATCCGCCAGTCGGAGCAGGCGGCCCGCGCTCAGGAGGCCCGCATCGCGGCGACGCAAAGTGTTGTGCGGCAGGAGGTGACACAGGCGCTCGCCCGCCGCGCTGCCGCTGACACCGTTGTGCAGGGCTACCAGCAGGGTGTCTTAGATCAGGCGCGGCTGCTGCTTGAAGCCAGCCGCCGGGGATTTCAGGAAGGCAAAACCAGCATCGTCGCCTTGCTGGAAGCCCAGCGCACTTATCGCTCGGTGCAGACTGAGTATATCAATGCCCAGGTGGATGCCGCGATTGCTGGTGCGGAAGTCGAACGAGCGACCGGCACAGTCCCCGCCAATCTTCTTGCCCAGGCGGCCCCTTAACTTTGAGAAAGATGACATGATGAACCCTCCTGAGAACGTGAACACGAAAAAGACACTCGGCCTTGCCGTCGCCGCTTTCCTGATTGGGGTCGTGGGCACGGCAGCAATTACGACAAGGCACACTGCCGCCCCGGTGGGACAGCCAGCGGAAGCGGCCACGGCGGACAACTCGAACGATGATTCGCAGTCGCCGCCGCTCATCAAGATCGAGGCGGCGGCGGCGCAGAATGCGGGCATAAAAACCCGGCAAGCGGTGCTTGCACCTCTGACAGTCAGCCTGACTGTGCCTGGAACGGTGGAAGCGAACCCCAGTGGTCAGGCCAAAATCACGCCGCCTGTGTCTGGAAAGCTAACCCGCATTCTGGTCAGCCTCGGAAACACGGTGCGGAAAGGACAGCCGCTGGCCGTCCTGGACAGTTCTGATGTGGCCCAGTCTCACGCCGCTGTGCGTGATGCCGAACTGGGCGTGGGGCAGGCGGTCGCCGCCGTGCAGATCGCACAGGCCCAGACGGAGCAGTCGCGGGCCAAGCTGGGGAGCGCACAGACGACCCTTCAGCGTCAGCGCCAGCTTGCTCAGGCCGGGGCCTTCTCGCAGGCCCCGCTTTTGGCCGCGAAGTCTGAAGTGTCCTAGGCCCAGTCCGAGCTAACTCAGGCGCAGACAGAGCTGCGAACCAGGACCGCCGCCGCGCAAAGGGCCGAACGTCTTATCCAGGACCAGCTCATTTCCAAAAGTGAGCTGGAACAGGCGCAGGCCGACCAGCAGCAGACTCAGACGCGGGTGGGGCAGGCCGCAGCGCGAGTTGACCTTGCCAAACAAGCCTTAGCCCGTGAGAGAAAGGTTTACGGCGGTGATCTGTTTTCCAAGCAGGCGGTGCAGTCTGCTCAGGCGGATGTCCGGGCGGCACAGGCCGAGCTGCAAACCAGCCTGAGCCAGGCGCAGGCTGCGGGAGCGTCCCTGCAAAGTGCGCGTGGCCGGGTCTCGGCAGCGCAAAACAATCTGTCTGCATTGGAAGGCGGGGGCCACACGCCGGGCGGGGCAGGTTTGGTCATGCTGTACGCTCCGCTTGGCGGTGTGGTCACGGAGAAATCGGCGACCCTGGGCGAGACTGTCGAGCGCAGCACGGCCCTGATGACAATCAGCAGCACGAATGTTGTGCTGGTACAGGCTAACGTGCCGGAGCGGGACGCTTCCCGTGTTCGGGTGGGGCAGAGTGTTCAGGTTACGGTTCCCGCCTATGCCGGTCAGACCTTCGTGGGAAATGTGCAGACATTGGGCAGCAGCGTGGACGAAAAAACGCGCACTCTGCCTGTGCTATGCTTCGTGGAGAACCGGAATGGGTGGCTGAGGCCCGAAATGTTTGCTCGCGTTTCGCTTTCAACCGGCAAGGGCGGCAGCGGGGTGTTTGTTCCCAGCGCCGCTGTTGATGAGGATGGCGACAAGCGGTTTGTGTATGTCGCCAAAGGCGGCGGCTACGAAAAGCGAGCCGTGCAGGTCGGGCGCACCACGCAGACAACGGTTCAGATCATGAGCGGTGTTCAGCCCGGCGAAAGCGTGGCGACCGAAGGGGTGTTTGTCCTCAAAAGCGAGAGCAAAAAAGACGAGCTGAAGGGAGACGATTAAATCATGCTTGAGAAAATCCTTCATTTCAGCCTGACTCAGCGGTTTCTGGTTATTCTGGGCGTCCTTGCCATTGTCGGCATTGGCATTGTTTCCGTCAAAAATCTGACGCTGGATGCCGTGCCGGACATCAGCACCAATCAGGTCATTGTGAACACGAAAACGCCGGGGATGGCCCCGGCGGAAGTCGAAAAACTGGTCACTTTCCCTGTGGAGACCGCCATGGGCGGGGTTCCCGGCGTCCAGCAGGTGCGGTCGCTGTCCCAGTATGGCCTTTCCCAGGTCATCGTGACATTCGCTGATGGCTCCAACATTTACTTCAACCGGCAGCTTATCAGCGAGGGCCTGAGCAGTGTCCGTGAACAGCTTCCGCCCAGCGTCGAGGCGCCGGAAATGGGACCGGTCACGACGGGCCTGGGCGAAATTTATATGTATTCCGTCGAGAGCGATAAACGCAGCCCGATGGACTTGCGAACGCTGCAAGACTGGATGATCAATCCTCAGCTTCGCACCGTGGCCGGGGTGGCCGGGGTGGACACCCTGGGCGGCAGCGAGAAGCAGTATGAAGTGCGGCTTGACCCGCAGCGCCTTCAGGCGCACAACGTTTCACTGCGTCAGGTCATGGATGCGATTCAGAAGAACAACGCCAACGCGGGCGGCGGGTTCAGCGAGCGCAATAGCGAGCAGACGATTATTCGCAGCGTCGGCGTGGTTACGTCCACAAACGACATCGTTAGCATTGTTGTGGACTCTCAAGGCGGGACTCCGATCTATCTCAAGGATGTGGCCGACGTAGGCATCGGAACCCCTCTGCGGACGGGCGTGGCGACTAAAGACGGCAAGGAAGCGATCATCGGCACGGTGCTGATGCTCAAAGGCGGCAACGGGCGCAGTGTCTCGCAGGCGGTGGACGAGCGCATGAAGGCGATCCGCTCCCAGCTTCCCAAAGACGTAACACTGACGACGGTTTACAACCGCACCGATCTGGTCAACCAGACCGTGCATACCGTCCAAAAGAGCCTGCTGGAAGGCGCGGCGCTGATTGTCTTTGTGCTGCTGCTGCTGGGCAACATTCGGGCCGCGCTGATTGTCGCTGTCCTGATTCCTTTGTCCATGCTGCTGGCGGCGACCGGCATGAACCGCTTTGGCATTTCCGGCAACCTGCTCTCGCTGGGGGCGATTGACTTCGGGCTGATCGTGGACGGCGGCGTATTCATGGTGGAGAACATCGTGCGGCGTCTGGCTGAGGAGCGCAGGCATCAGGGGCGGACGCTGACCCGCGCCGAGGTGCAGCACATGGTCTGGGAGGGGGCGCGGGAGGTTGCCACGCCGGTCACATTCTCCGTGCTGATTATCACGGTCGTCTACCTGCCAATTCTGGCCCTGGAAGGCACAGAAGGCAAGATGTTTCAGCCGATGGCCTACACGGTTGTCTTTGCCCTGCTCGGCGCACTGCTGCTGACCCTGACGCTCACCCCGGCTTTGTGTGCCATGTTTTTGTCGGGGGACACGAAAGAGAAGCACAACCCGATCATGGCGTTCTTTAACCGGGTATACCGGCCCGTGCTGGACTTTTCGCTGCGGGCGCGGCTGCCCATCGCCGCAGGTGCGGTGGTTATTCTGCTTGGGGCGGGCCTGCTTTTCACGCGGCTTGGCTCCGAGTTTATTCCTCAACTGGACGAAGGCTCTCTCGTGATTCAGCCGGTTCGCCTTCGCACGGTCAGCACCGGAGAAACCATTCGGATGGTAACGCAGATGGAGAAAGCGATCAAGACCATCCCGGAGGTGACGACGGTGTTCTGCAAAAGCGGCACGGCAGAGGTTGCCAGCGATCCCATGCCGGTCAGCCTCACCGACGGCTATATCATGCTTAAGCCGCACGATAAATGGCGGCCCGGCCTGACCAAAGAAAAGCTGATCGAGCAAATCCAGAACAAAGTTGAAACGACCGTACCCGGACAAGGCTACGGCTTTTCCCAGCCCATTCAGCTTCGCTTCTCAGAACTCATCGCGGACGTCAAGTCCGACATCGGCATCAAAGTATTCGGCGAGGATTTGAACACTCTCAAGCAGAAGGCGGACGAAGTCGCCGAAGTCGTCCGCAAGATACCCGGCGCACAGGATGTGCAGGTGGAGCAGGTAGATGATGTCCCGGTGCTGCAAATCGTTATTGACCGGCAGGCTATCGCCCGTGTTGGAGTCAACGTCTCCGACATCCAGGACTGGGTGCAGACAGCGATCGGTGGTCAGCCTCTCGGCCAGGTGATCGAAGGCGACAGGCGGTTTGAGATTGCCATGCGCCTGCCGGAAAGCACTCGTGGGAATCCCGAAGCCCTGAAAGCCCTGCCTATCGCCACGCCCGGCGGCGGCTCCGTGACCCTGGGCAGCCTGGCGACACTGAAAATGGTTCCCGCCCCGGCCCAGATCAGCCGCGACCACGGCAAGCGGCGTGTTGTGGTGCAGCTAAATGTGCGCGGCGCAGACCTCGGCACGTTTGTCCCCCAGGCTCAGGCGGCTATCGCCCAGAAAGTCAGGATGCCTGAAGGATACTACCTGGAATGGGGCGGGCAGTATGAAAACCTGCAAAGGGCGCAGGCGCGGCTGGCCGTCGTGGTTCCCCTCGCGCTGGGACTGATCTTCGTGCTGCTCTTTTTTACCTTCGGTTCGGTCAAGCAATCGCTGCTGATCTTTTCCGGCGTTCCGCTGGCAATCACGGGCGGCATTCTGGGGCTTTGGCTTCGCGGACTGCCGTTCTCAATCTCGGCGGGCGTTGGCTTCATTGCTCTGTCCGGCGTGGCTGTTCTGAACGGTGTTGTGATGGTCTCTGCCATCAACGGCCTCCGCAAGCAAGGCAAAACGGTTGACCAGGCTGTGCGCGAGGGCGCACAAACCCGGCTCCGTCCGATCCTGATGACGGCGTTAGTCGCCGCGCTGGGCTTCCTCCCGATGGCCCTGAACACAGGCGTCGGGGCCGAAGTCCAGAAGCCACTGGCGACGGTTGTGATTGGCGGCATTGCCTCGGCAACGCTTCTGACGTTGATCGTGCTGCCCATTCTCTACACCTGGTTTGAGCGAGAGACAAAGGAGCGAGAGACAAAGGAGCGAGAGACAAAGGACGTGGATGTGACGCCCCAAACGCTGCCGACCCACTTTCAGGAGGCAAAGTCTGTGCCGCATCATCCTTAACACAGAAAAAGCCCCTGGTGCGCTGCACCGGGGGCTTTCTGGTCTGTCCTTAAACTTGCTCGACTAACCCCATCCCTGCGGCGATGAGCGCAGAGACTTTGTCCTGCGTGGCGGCTTCGGCATAAACGCGGATAATCGGCTCGGTGCCTGACGGGCGCAGGATCAGCCAGGCGTCGTCGTCGAAGAAGAACTTGGTGCCGTCGAGGCGGTCAATCTTATTGACTTTCAGACCCGCGATTTCCGTGGGGTTCTCTTCGGTGAGCGCTTTCTTAATGGCGGGCATCTTGGCGGCTTCGGGGTGCAGGTCCACACGCTGATATTCGTGCGGGCCGAACTCAGCCATCAGCTCGGCGATCTGCTCTTCCAGGCGCTTCTTGCGGGTCGCCATCGTTTCCAGCAGCATCAGAGACATCAGGGGGCCGTCGCGCTCCGGGATAAAGCCCTGAACGCCGATGCCGCCGGACTCTTCGCCGCCAATCAGCACGTCTTCTTTGAGCATCCATTCCACGATGTTCTTGAAGCCGATGGGGACGACGTGCAGCGTGAGGCCGTACTTGGCGCACAGCTTGTCAATCAGCGTGGTGGTGGAAACGGTCTTGACGACGCTGCCGCGTTGTCCCTTGTCTTCCACCAAGTGCCGCAGGACCAGCGCAAAAATGCGGTGGCTGTCTACAAAGCTGCCGTAGGCATCCATCGCGCCCACCCGGTCGGCGTCGCCGTCCACAGCTAGCCCCACGTCGGCGCGGGAGGCCAGCACGGCGTCTTTCAATGGCCCCAGGTTCTGGGCAATCGGCTCCGGGTTCAGGCCGCCAAAGACCGGGTTGCGGTCGCGGCAGATTTCTTCAATTTCCACGCCCGCGCCGCGCAGGATGTCGGTCAGGTAGCCGCTGCCGCTGCCGTGCATCGGGTCGGCGACGGCTTTAAAGTTGGCTTTGGCGATTAGTTCCAAGTCCACCATGCCGCGCAGACCGTCAAAGTACGCGGGGCGCAGGTCGCGGGTCTCGATTTTGCTGTCAGCGTCGGCGGGCAGGTCCACGGTGAAAGTCCCGGCGTCCAAAAGCGCATTCAGCTCTTTGACCGTCTCGTCGACATCGCTGGGAAGAGCCGAGCCGCCGTAGCCCATTTTGATCTTGACGCCGTTGAACTCCGGGGGGTTGTGCGAGGCGGTAATCATAATGCCGCCTTTAGCTTTGCCGTGGTGGGCATTGTAGGAGATCGCCGGGGACGAGCAGGAGCCGTCAGACAGAACGGCTTTCATACCAGACGCCGCCACTACCAAAGCGGCCTGACGGGCAAAATACTCGGACTGCGAGCGGTTGTCGTAGCCGATATAAATGATCGGCTCGCCGGGGACGCTGTCGCGCTTCAGATAGTTCACAATGGCCTGCGCGACCAGCCGGACATTCGCGCCGGTGAAATTGTCGGCAATGATGCCGCGCCATCCGTCTGTGCCGAACGAGATAGTGGGCTTTTGAGCTTCGGGCATAGCGGTCAAAGTCTCCTCGAAATAAACTACAGGGTTAAAAGGGCCTGATGGGCCAGGTGAATGGACAGCACCGACTCGGCTCCCTGATTGCGGTTCAGCGCGTGGCGCGTCAAGGCATCCGAGACGCCGCCGGTTTCCGGGTTATGCACCGGCAGACCGTGGCGATTCGCGCCGTTGTACCAGTTGTAGGCATCAGAGGCAGCCTGCCGAAAACGCGGCTCCTGGGTGGTGTGCCAGGCATCGACGCAGCATTCCACCAGTGCCCCGGCATCGACGGGCTGCTGATCGAAGAGCGGTGGGTGGGGGTCATGGCGCGTGAACCAGCCTGCTTCGGTCATCCGGTCATTGCCGACAGGGTCATAACTGCCGTGACCATTGCGGGTCTTCAAAAGCAGAAATTTCAAAGACTCGGTGGCAATCCGGGCATAGCGCGTCTCTTCGGGGAACAGCCGGGCGGCCACAAACAGGGCCTGCGGCAGACGCGGGTTGCAGTAGGTCATCTGCTCTTCAAACCACTGCCACTCCGGGGTGGCCGTTTTTTCGTAGGCATCGCAGATATAGTCGGCAAGCCGTTTGATCTTGTCATCCGCGATGCGGGCTTCCGCCAGCCCTAAAATCACAAATGCACGGGCACGCAGGTAATTCCACTTCAAGGTGTCAATCTGCGGCAGGGAAAGGCGCAGGAGCGCCTCCGCTTCACTGCGCGGCGCATAGGGCGCATCGGCAGCATGAGCGACGCCGAGGCCCCAGACGGTCCGGCCAAAAGAGTCGTCACTGCCGACCGAGTCCAGCCAGTGGCCTTCGGTATCGCAGAAGTTATGATAGCGGCCCGCCTCGGGGCCGTCTGTGATTGCCGCGTCAGCAATAAACCGGAAGCAGATGTCCGCCAGCCTGTCATAAAAGCGCGGATTGTGACCGGTTTGGCGGTAGCGCAGGCCCACAATCAGCCCCCGCGCCTCATCATCAATCGAGTAGCCGTGACGCGGGTTGGGGGCGGTTCCTTCGGCGTGCTGCCAGAGGCCGATAGGGGTGAGCATAACGCTCAGATGGTCAGAGCGAAGCTGCTGCCTCGGGGTCTCTAATGGCTCTGTTTCCGCCTGCCGGGAGGCGGTATGTTCTAAAGTTAAGTTCGGCATAAGGTCCTTTTTCACCGTTGCCTGCCAATGCAGGTCAAACAGCGGGGGAAGCAGACGGTGTTGTGCGGCTGCTTTCGCGGATCATGTCGCTCAATCCGGGAATAGCGATGGCGTCCATCGCAGCGCGGTGGTTGACCCACCGCTCGTCCAGCATTTCGGTGAACAGCTTGGTGTACTGCACGCCGACTGACTGCCAGGTCATCATGCGGCCATACTCGTAGGCTTTGCGCCGCGTGGCTTCAAACAGTGCATCGTCGGTCAGCAGCCGCCCAACAATATCGGACAGGACCGCTGAGTCGCGGAACGGGTACAAAAACCCGCGTCCGTCCGCCAGCAGCTCTTCGGCATAGAGGTAGGGCGTCGAGACAATGACTTTGCCGGTCACCATTGCATAGGCCAGCGTGCCCGATGTGATCTGGTGCGGGTTGGCATAATACGGCGTGATATACACGTCAGTTGCCAGCAGATAATCCAGCAGCTCATGAAGCGTCAGGTATTTATCCACAAACTTGACGTTGTCAGTCAGCCCCAGGTCCTTGACCTGTTTCATCAGGCTTTCGCGGTACCACTCGCCTTCGTTGCGCTTGATAACCGGATGCGTCTGCCCCAGCACCAGATACGTTGCTGTCGGCTCTTTGGCGACGATTTCAGGCATAGCAGCAATCGCGTCTTCGATGCCTTTGTTGGGCGAAATCAGGCCAAAAGTAGACAGCACGCGCCGCCCTTCCAGCCCCATCTTTGCTTTGGCAGACTTATCGGCATGGTACGGGGCGTTTGGCGCACCGTGCGGAATGAAACGTATCTTGCTGGCGGCGATCCCGTAAACTTCTACCAGCAGCTCCACAGCCTTGTGCGCCATGACGACGAAGCAGGCGGCGTACTTTTCCATCTCTTTAAGAATACGCCGCTGCGCCTCGGATGGGTTCGGCAAAACTGTGTGCAAAGTCACCGCCACCGGGACGGTCACGGCTTTAATCAAATCCAGCACATAATCGCCGTGGTCGCCGCCGTAGATGCCGTATTCATGCTGCACGGACAGCAGGCTGACGCGGTATTTTTCCATCAGCCGGGCGGCACGCAGGTAGCTCGCACGGTTTTCTTTTTCAATCGTGAAAACCACTTTGCTGTCCGGGTGCGGTTCTTCGGGGACGATGTCATCGACGGCGAACACAATGGAGCGCCAGCCGGATAAATCTGTGGAGTTGACCACATCCAGGGTGAACGTCGCAATGCCGCACTCTTTGGGCGGGTACGTGCCGACATAAGCAATTTTATGGCGGCGGGCAAGGTTCGGGTAAGCGTTCATGAAAGGTGACCTCCCTTCGTATAAAATCTGGGTGCGCGGAGACGCGACTTGCATTTTATAGAGAAGAATTGCCCCTGCTGCCGAGTGGGAACAAAATGTTCATGGGCTGCCGAGGCAACAAAACGGACAAAGACGCAGGTGCTTCGAAGCATACTGTACGTCTTTGTTATATCCCATTTGACGCCAAAATCAAACACTATGCCGGACCCCTACCGCAAATTAGGGTCAGTGGGGGAGGTGGGACGCCCATCAGGATTGATCCCCTGGCCGCTGCGCCCGACGGGAGCCTGGGTGCGTCCGGGGCTGCGGTCATTAAGAAAAAACAGTATCCCTGCCAGAACTACAACGACAAGTCCGATCAGCGCAATTTTCAGCCAGTAGCCCGCCTGCGAGGCGGGGACAATCACCTCGTTTTCTCCGCGTACATCTTTGCCAACGGTGTTAAACTTGGGGCCGCCCCCTAAAAATTCCTGGTTTTTGCGCTTATCTGCCATAATGCTAACAAGATACCCCACGGCGGCAAAAATTCCGTTCGCTTTTGCCGCAGATTCCTGAAACATTTCGGCTCCCGCACTGTCAAAGAAAACACAAACGATTGCTGGCAGGAAAGGCACTACTTCCGCATGGAATGGCGATTTTGGGCGCGGACGCGCCCGGCACAACTCAATCCGCTTGGGGACGCTTCCGGGGACGACTGCGAGTCGATTGAACCGCTGCTGTCGCTTTACGGCGACGGCATGGCCTCCGCCGCCGAAGCGCGTCTGGTGGAAGCGCATCTGCCCGGCTGCGAGTCCTGCCGGGAGTCGCTGGCCTGGATGCAGGCAACCCGCCGCGCCTTGTCGGCGCGGCCCGTGATGGCCCCGCCCCCGGACCTGCACGCCCGAATCGCCGAGGCGATTGCCGCCGCCGATGCCGCGCCGCTGCGCCTTCGCCCGGCCCGCACCTTTGCCACGCGGCCCGCCTTCGCCGCCGCCGCATCGCTGGCTGCCGTGGGCCTGTTTCTGGGCTACAGCCTGACCCACCTGCCCCATCCCGGCACTTCTGTTAAGCCTGCGCCGTCGCAGACCGTCGCTGTTGTCCCGCCGACCGCGCCGCCTGTTCTGCTCAGCCCAACCAAGCCCTCTGCGCCGCCTGTGACAGCTAAAAAGCCCAAGCCCGCGCCGCAGATAGCGAACCGCGAGATTGCGCCCGAAGACGCGCTGCCCGCGCCAGAGGCTGTACCCGCCCCGCGTGTTTCCACGAAAAGCACCGAGCGTCGCGTGCTAACCGTCCTGCCGACCACCGTGCCCGCTGTGGCTCCACGCCTGAAGTCGGTCACGCCGCGCCCGACTAACCTGATCGCCGTCAAGCCCGCAGTGATTGTCAAGCACGCGCCCGCCCCGCTGCCGACCAAAGCGCCGCCGTTGGTTGCCCGAAACGAGCCAGCCGTGAAAGAGCCGAATGTGCAGGTGCTGACGCCGAGAGTGATCCCGCAGGAGCCGCCTGCGACCAGTCAGGTTGCCTCGGCAACCCCGACCGAGCCGCGTGTGCAGACAGTGGATTATCTGCGTGAAGTCAACGCAAGCGTGAAGGCCAGGCAAGCGCACTTCACCCAAACTGTTGGGACTTCCTTGCGGGGGCTTGCCGCCACAACGCGCACATTTGACAACAATGGCGGCGCGACTCGCGTTGCCACTATGGTCGGGGTAGCCACCAAGTAATGCCGGGTAAATGACGCTTGGGGACATGAACTTTTGTCCTTCTTCTGCGTCTTGTAAGATATTAGCTGCTCACTCCGTCTCGGCGGCTGAGAATATTTCATACGCAATTATTAAGGGACACACTTCTCAATGAAAATACAACGCACACACACGCGAGTCGGGTTCACTCTGATTGAACTGCTCGTCGTCATCGCTATTATCGCCATTCTCGCCGCCATTCTGTTTCCCGTCTTTCAGCGTGTCCGCGAGAACGCCCGGCGCACCGCCTGCCTGAGCAATACCAAGCAGCTTAGTCTGGGGTTCATGCAGTATACACAAGACTCCGATGAGAGAATGCCCAACTTGATCAAAGGCGGCACCGGGGAAAATATGCTGGGCGGCTGGAATTATTACACCAAGTTTGGCAACGGGACGACCCCCGCCACCTTTGATATGAGCCTGGGCAGCATTTACCCGTTTGTCAAAAGCAAAGGCGTCTACCTGTGCCCTGACGACTCGCCGGGGCAGACGGCGGGGGACTCTTACGCCGCAAGCTCCTGTCTGTTTACCGCCACGGCGGCGGGGACGGCGCTTGCCCCCGGCAAGTCTCTGGTGGCGTTTGACAACCCTTCGGGAACGATGCTCCTCTGCGAGGAAGCGTCGGGGCTGGCGACGGGTACGACCAATGACGCCAATTTCCTCAATGACCAAACGGCGACAGCCACCGGGGTTGCTCAGGGCGACAATATCTCCCTGCGGCATAGCGGCGGCTGCAACGTCGCTTTTATTGACGGGCACTCCAAGTATTTCCTCGTCAACAACTCCGGCGCTTCGGCGGCTACTCCGGCAGATAACAAGAAGATGTACAATCTTCAGCGTGGCTCAACTCTGACGGACGATTTGGGCGGCGACCAAAACCTTTGCAAGCAGTAGAGAAGGACTGCCCCGGTACACAGACCGTGTGCCGGGGCTTTTTTGCGTCGCAGGGAACCCCGGCCCGCCCGCCGCGTGTTATGCAGTTAGTTTGGGACGGTGCGGGAGAAATCGGCTTGACAGAGTTGACGCAGGGCAAAATTGAAGACGCTTACCGGGACGTGCTGGCGTTTGTGGGCGAGGACCCGGACCGGGAAGGTCTTCTGCGGACGCCGCACCGGGTTGCGGAGTCCATGAAGTTCCTGACGCGGGGCTACGACCAAAACGTGGATACGCTGCTGAACGGCGCGATTTTTCACGAAGAGTATGACGACATGGTCGTCGTCAAAGACATTGAGTTCTTTAGCCTCTGTGAGCATCATCTGCTCCCATTTTTTGGCAAAGTTCACGTCGGCTATATCCCAAATGGCAAAATTGTGGGCCTGTCCAAAATCCCGCGCCTGGTCGATATGTTTGCCCGGCGCTTGCAGGTGCAGGAGCGGCTGACCACGCAGATCGCCGAGGCGCTGGAAGAGGCGCTGGAGCCGCAGGGCGTCGCCGTGGTGGTGGAAGGAATGCACCTGTGTATGCTGATGCGCGGCGTGCAGAAGCAGAATGCCAGCATGATTACCTCGCATATGATGGGCGCTTTTCGAGCAGACCGGGCCACTCGCGCCGAGTTTATGGCGTTTACCCAGGGCGGCGGGAACCGATGACAAGCGCCCTGTGTTTTGGAAACAGATACAATTTCAGGAACAAGCTGAAGAAAGAGACTGAACGTATGAGCGCTGCCCCTGCCGTATCCACGGCTGAGTTTGATAAATTAGTGCTGGAAGCCGAGACGCCCGTTCTTGTAGACTTCTGGGCCGTCTGGTGCGGTCCCTGCCGCACGATTGCGCCCGCCGTCGATGCCGTGGCCGAAGAATATGCGGGCCGTGCCCGCGTCTTCAAGCTGAACGTGGACGAAAACCCCGAAATCGCGGGCCGCTACGGGGTGCAGAGCATCCCAACACTGATTGTCTTTAAAGACGGTCAGAAGGTCAATGAGCTGGTGGGCGGACAGAACACAAAGCAGACCATCGGAGCCGCTCTGGCCGAACAGCTTTAACAATTACTATCTATTCACAGTCCGAAGGAGAACGATTATGAGCAGCGCCCTCGCCGTCAAGACGGCTGATTTTGAGAAGGAAGTTTTGCAGTCCAGCGTCCCCGTCCTCGTGGACTTCTGGGCGCCCTGGTGCCCGCCCTGCCGCGCCATCGGCCCGACCCTGGACGCCGTGGCGGGCGAGTACGAAGGCAAGGCCAAGATTGTCAAGATCGATGTAGACGAAGAGCCGGAAGTGGCCGCCCGCTACGGCGTCTCTTCCATCCCCGCCCTGCATCTGTTCAAGGGCGGCGAGCCGGTGGGCCAGCTTCTGGGCGCACATCCCAAAGGCAGCATCACCAAGCTGATTGACCAGGCCCTTTAGGACCGACATTCAAAAGCCCCCGCGCCAGTGGCGCGGGGGCTTTTCTGCGTCGGGGTCAGTCCACAATCCACTCTACCAATGCCTGACTAACGGCGTCCGGCTGTTCCAGCGTCGCGCTGTGGCCGCAGCGGGGCACGACGACAAGCCGGGCACTGGGAATAGCCGCCGCCATTTCTTCGGCTTCTGCGGGCGTCGTCAGCGGGTCGCTGTCGCCGACCAAAACCAGCGTGGGGACGCTGATACCCGCCAAATCCGGGCCGCTGTCCGGGCGGGTGACAATGGCATTTGTCTGCCGGGCCAGCGCGTCGAGGCCGACGGTCAAAGCCATGCGCCGGTTTGGGCCGCGCACAAATGGGTCGTCCCGGTGCGCCGGGTGCAGCGAGGAGCCTTGTGCCTCTGCCAGCACTGCGGCGAGGCCGAGGCTATGGGCACGCGCCAGATACGCCCGGTGCTGCGCCGCCCGCTGCGGCGTCGCCGGACGGGCAGACGTGCTGAGAAGGGCCAGTTTAACTATCCGTTCCGGGGCCTGACGCCAAAGCTCGAAGCACAAAAAGCCGCCCAGCGAGATGCCCGCAAGGGCAAATTGGGGCGGCGCGTTTTGCAAGAGCGCCGAGGCCATTTCAGCCATCGTCTCGCCAATCAGTGTGGAGGCGACTGTGACTGAGCCAAACGGCCAGAGAGCGGCAATTTGCGCGGAGAACACCTCGGCGGTGCAAAGCTGACCGGGGATTAAAACAATCGGCGTCTGAGCCGTCACTGCCCCGGCTTGTTGTCCCGCGTCTGCGGCGCGGGCTGCTGGCCCTGACCCTGATGGGTCAGCGTCGAGCGCATATCGTTGGCCTCGACGGGCGGGGACAGCGTTTTGAACGGGTTCGCGCTTTTGCCTTCCTGAAAGCCCTTGACGCCGTAAGTGGGGTAGGGAGCCTCTTTGGAAGCTGTCCAGGCGTCCGGGTTGGTTTTGTCCTGCGTCGCCGTGCTGCCATTCAGGCTGCGGACGTAGGAGACCATCGCCCACCGCTCGGACGGCGTGGTCCAGTGCCGGAAGCCGGGCATTTTGCCCTGGCCCATCGTGATATGCCAGAAGATCGCGCCGTCGGTGATGTTCTGCACCAGCGGCGCGGCGAGGTCCGGCGGGTGGGGGATCAAATACTGGCCCACCGTGCCGTAGCCGTAGCCGCTCGGGTTGTGGCACTGCACGCAGCGATTGTAAAACAAAATCTGGCCGGACTTGACCACACGCGGGTCATTCGGCAGCGGATTTTTCAGGGCATCCACCGCCGCCGGGGCAGGCTCATACCGGGCATTGTCCGACAGGTTGGGCGGCGGCAGAACTGGCTCTTTGGACGGGAACTCGGTCAGGTGAACGCCGCCCACGGCTTTGGCCTCGGCCTCGCCGGGCAGCTTCACGCGGGCGCCGTAGGCGATGGAGGCGACCGGGCGGGCATCCGTCGGCAGGATGGACGGGTCAGCGGCGACAGCCTCGGCGGGCGGCGCGGCACGGGGCGTATCCAGCGGGGTGTAGTTCGGCTGCCGGTACATCTGGTTGCCGCAGCCTGCCAGGAAAACCGTGGATAGACCGCCGACAAAAAGCAAAACGGGATGGCGCATAGGTCTCAATCTATTCGTTTTAGACAGTGAACGTGCAGTTGAAAACTGCACGCTGGGAGAGGCGTCCTTCGGACGGAGGAAGTTCGGACTTGCGGCGGCTGGCTTTTCCCTGTCCGTATGTTCCTTCGTCCGCAGGACGCCTTACCTAGCGAGGGATTTTCAATCCCTCGACATTTTTGGCCCTCTAATCAAAGCTGCGGGCATCACGGCGAACATCTGCCGCGCCCGCTTCCTGACAGAAACGCTCGGCCTGCGCGGCCTGATCTTCGTTGGCGCAGTGCGCGGCAATGCCGATCAAGCCCTCGGAAATGCGCGGGTCGTAGACTTTGGCCCGCCACGACGGCAGGCGCATCTCGAACAGCGCATAGGCAAAGGCCCCGGACAGCGCGAACAGCATCATCATCTCATACGCAATAATCGCGGACGGAGGCACGGCGGTGATCGGCTTGCCGCCGACGCGGATCAAGTAAAGCTGGGGGGTGATCGCCGCCAGGAACGTGCCGAACGCGATGCCGACAATGGCGAATACCAGCGTCGCCAGCGGCAGGCGGATAGGCGAGCGATCCGCTTCCAGCACGCCCTCGGGGAAGGGAACCGACGACATGACCATCAGGTCCTGCGAGGCGGTCTTGCCTTCGCCTTTGAGGCGGTTCAGAGCGCTTGCCGCATGGTCTAAATCTTCAAACAATCCTAACACGGTCGTTTCAGCCATAGTTTTTTCCTAAATACCAGTCTTGCCTAGCCGATAGCGTCTTCGCGGACAGCGATGGGAAGCTGAACCGTGCCGACCTGCTCCAGCCCTTCCGCGTGTTCGCCCTCGCGGAACTCCCACATGGAGACAATCGGGATGAACTTGGTCAGCAGCGTGTACAGCATCCCAAAAAGGCCATACGCGCCAATGGTAATCGTAATGTCCGGCCACGCCGGGGTGTAATTGCCCCAGGTCAGCCGGTTGTGCGCGACGGGCGGGACGACCACCAGAATGCGCTCGGTGAACATAGCGATGTTGACGCTGACACCGACCGCCAGCATCGCCCAGGGCGAGCGGCGCACCTGCTTGAAGGACAGCGAAATAACCGGCACAGCTATCGCAAAGACCGGCAGCAGAAGCATCATCCACTTGTAGCCGCCGAACAGCATATTGACATAATACTCATGGTCGGCATCGTTCGAGAACCAGTCCGACCAAAGGTCGTTGCCGAAGAAAAAGAACCAGAACAGCGAGATAAACAGCAGGATTTTCCCGATGTTGTCAAAGTGCTGCGGCAGGATATACTTCTCCAGATGAAATACCCAGCGCAGGAGGCACATGACGACGCACACCGCGCCCGCACCGGACAGCAGCGCCCCGCAGACGAAGTAGGGGGCGAAAACGCTGGAATGCCAGCCTGCCACAAGGCTCATGCCGAAGTCCCAGCCGACAATCGTGTGCAGCGACACGAAGACTGGAATAATCATCACGGTCAGAATGCCGAACAAAATCTTCAGCCGCCGCCATTCGCGGTCTGTGCCGCGCCAGCCGAATGCCAAAATTGTGTACAGCACCCGCCGCCAGCCAAAGGTGCGCTCCCGCAGCGTCGCAAAGTCCGGGATAATGCCCGAAAACCAGAAGATGACGCTCGTGATCAAATACACGCCGAGGGCCGTCGCGTCCCAGATCAGCGGGCTTTTATAGTTCGGCCAAAGCTGACGCTCGTTGGGGAACGGGATAAAGTAAAAGAACAGCCAGTTGCGCCCGATATGCAGCAGTGGGAAGACGCCCGCAACCGCCAGGGCGCAGACGGTCAGCGTCTCCGCCAGGCGTGTCAGGGATCGCCGCCAGCCCGCATGAAAAAGCCGCAGAATGGCCGAAATCATCGTTCCCGACAGGGCCACACCCGCCCAAAAGATAAAGTTTGCGATGTCCAGGCCCCAGTACACAGGCCGGTTCATGCCCCAGACGCCCATGCCTTGATAGACCTGCCAGCAGAAGGTCAGGAACGCCGCGCCAAAGACCGTCGCAAAGAAGCCCAGCACAGCCCACCAGCGCCAATTCGTTTTCAGCACCGCGTCGGTCAGGTCCGTGTTGACCTGCGGGCCGGGCGGCATCGGGTGCGGGCTATCCGAAACTTCGCGCAAAGGGATTTCACGCTGCGTCTTCTGAAATTTGTTTAGCTCACGTTCAATAAGTGCCATAATCGTATTTCTATCGTCGTGTTTCTAAAATTGTGTTTCTAAAGTCCGGTCGGCCTCAGGTTTCCCACAGCGGCGGGTCTTCCACCATCATCGTCACCGTGCTGTTTCCCATTTTATGCTCGACCATGCGGGTGCGGCCCTTGCTCATGCCCCACCACGAAAGAATAGGAATAATTTGCGCGGCCAGCAGATAGGTCAGCACAAACAGGCCGCCAATGCCGAAAAAGACCGCCAGTGCCGGAAGCATCGGTGCAAAAGGCAGGATGCCAAACTTCGGCGAGAACGTCGGCACGGTGTCCAAAAACCGCTGCGCCCCGACCCCGATCAGCACAAACACGCTGGTCGTGCAGATCAGCCAGACGCGTTTGCGGAGCGACGGGAAGAAGTTCAAAAATACCGGCAGCAGGAAGCAGCCCAGCAGCATCAGTCCCGTCTGCACCGGGTAGTAAACCGTCCGGCTCTGCTGAAGCCGCCACTCTTCCGGCGTGTGGCCGTACCACGCCGTCAGAAAGTCGCAAATCCGAAAATAAGTCCAGACCAGCCCGATGCCGACCATGACTTTGCCGACGTTGTCATACTGATGCGAAGTGAAAAAGCCCCGGCCCCGCAGCGAGCCGCCCGCGACCGTGATCAGCAGAATGCACGCTGCCAGTGCGGCCAGCAGCCCGGACAGCGTATACAGCGGCGCGAAGATGCTCGATTCCCAGTTGTGCGCGGCAGCAAGCTGAAAGTCCCAGCCCAAAATCGTCTGCGAGCCGACAAACGACAGCAAGATCACAACGACCAGAACACCTTCCGCCCGACGCAGGACGCGCCACTGCCGGGAGTCGCCCCGCCACGAACCGGCCAGCATTCCATAGAACTTGCGGTCTTTGGACTTTTCGCCCGCCCGGTCCCGCAGCATGGCAAAGTCTGGCCGGGAAGTCAAAAACAGCAGTGCCCAGCCTGCCGCAAACGAGGTGCCGACCGCCAGCGCGTCCCAGACCAGCGGCTGACTCAAGCGCCAGACATTATCGCGGTACAGCGGGTCGGAAGCGCCGTGGGTGTAGATGAAGTGCCGGGCGGCAATTAAAATCGGAAACAGCAGCGGCATCCACAGGCCAAACAGCGAACCCATGTCCAGAATACGTGTCAGCGGATAGCGCCATGAGGCATGGGCAATCCGCAGAATGGCCGACAGCGCGAACAAGCCCTGTGCGACGCCAATCCAGAACAGCGTGGAGACCAGCGTGATGTGCCAGAAGCTGGCTTCGTCCTCAATGCGCGTAGAAACGCGGTGTGTCAGAAACGCCGCCGCACCCAGCACGGCCAGTATCACGCACACCAGCGCCAGTCCGGTCATCTTAGCGCGATGGGATTTATTGCCGCCTTCCAGCAGCACCCGCAGCGGCTCGGCATGGTCTGCGCCACCCTCCATCGCCCGGTTGACGTCTAAAATTTTGTCTTCGTCAAACATAAACTTTCCCTAAGCGGCTTCCTGCTCCACGGTCTTCAAATACACGACGGCGGGCGAGGTTCCCAAATCTTCCAGCAGGCGGAAGCGGCGCGGGTCGTTCCACAGCTTTGCCACCGACCACTGATCGTCTTTGACATTGCCAAAGGTAATCGCTTTGGGCGGGCACGCCTCGGCGCAGGCCGTTGTGAACTCATCAGGGGCCAGCTCGCGGTCCTCGGCTCCGGCTTTTTCCTCGGCCCGGCGAATGCGCTGAATGCAGAACGTGCATTTTTCCATGACGCCTTTTTCGCGCACGGTCACGTCGGGGTTCAGGTGCTGGTTCAGCGGCTCGTCCCACGAATGCTCAAACCAGTTGAACATCCGCACGTCATACGGGCAGTTGTTGGCGCAGTAGCGCGTGCCCACGCACCGGTTGTAGACCATCGCGTTCAGCCCTTCCGGGTTGTGGTAGGTGGCATACACCGGGCAGACCGGCTCGCAGGGGGCGTTGTCGCAGTGCTGGCAGGGGATGGGCATGAACCGCGCTTTGACGTTCGGGAACTCGCCTTCCCAGTACCGCTCCACGCGAATCCACTGGTGCAGACGGCCCTGATGGGCCTGCTGCTCGCCGACTACGGGAATGTTGTTTTCCATCGCGCAGGCGGTCTCGCAGGCGTGGCAGCCGGTGCAGCGGTCCAGGTCAATCACCATCGACCACTTGCGCGTTTTGACCCCGTCCACGCTCTCTAAAATACAGGGCGTGGCCTTTTCTTCCGAGGGGCCTTCGCCGCCGCTGCCGGGGCCGCCCAGCCGTTCCTGCCTTAATTCTTCCGCGTTCGGCATTGTGTTTCTTTCTGTCTGTCGCTTACTGCGCCGAGTGGCCGCTTTCGGTTCCCTGCTCCACAGAGCCGGGCAGCGGCTCGTAAGACTTGGGCGGGCCGGTGACGCGCTTGGCCGTCTTCCACTCTTTGGCCGTGGTATGGATCAAGTCTTTCAGGTCATCAGGTTCCTGCCCGCCGGGCCGATCCTGTGCCAGCACCAGCGTCGTGCCGTCGGTGAAGTAGCCGCTTTTGGCGCTGGCGATTTTCTCAATTTTAACCGTAGTCGCCCCGTAAGCCAGTGCCCCGGTGACGGGGTCAGCGACCGGCTCCAAAATAGGCAAAGGGTTGTAGCCGCGTCCGGCGGCATTGCGCCCGTAGACTTCATGGCCCTGCCCGATAGGCATGGCGACGACGCCGGGGTGCAGGCCGGGGTAGGGGATGGCACTCAGAGTGACAGACTGCCCATTGGACGCCGTCACTTTCACCATGTCGCCGGTGCGAATGTCTAGCTCGTGGGCGACCTGCACATTGATTTCCACCCACGAGTTCCAGACCGCCATCGTCATCGGGTCCGGGTTCTCCTGCGAGAAGCCTAAGTTCGCGTGCCGCCCGTCGTGGTTGTAAATCTGCGGGTACAGGTGCAGCGCAAACGTCCCCTTCGGCAGCGGCGCGGGCGCGGCAACAGCCGGTGCGGGCGCGGCTATCCCACCATTAACAACGATAGAGTCAGGTACGGCTTTGCCGTACACGCCGCCCACAGACAGCGCGTTGACCCAGGGGCGGTCGTTTTCAGTCGTCGTCGCGGCCAGCGTCGCCTGTCCTAAGCCTGCCCAGGTGCGGCGGACGGCGGCGCGGCTGTCGGTGTCCTGAAACGCCGTCTTCGCGCCGGTGCGGGCGGCCAAATCGCGCAGAATGTCGCCCAGGGGCCGGGTGTCCATCCAGGGTTCGTGCAGCTTGGTGTTGTCCTGCACGCCGCCCCAGCCGCCCACAAACTGCGGATCGATAATCGGCTGGCGCAGGGTTGCCATCCGCGCTCCCGCCGGAATGACTGGCGGCACATGGTCGCCCCAGTCTTCCAGAAACGAGCGAATAGGCAGAACGACGTCGGCGTAAGCTGTGGTTTCGTCGTCAAAGACGTTCAGCGCGGCAATCGTCGGCACTTTAGCCAGCGCGGGCGTGAAGCCGACTTTGGACGGCAGCGAGAACACGGGGTTCATGTTGCCAACTAAAATCAGCATCCCAACCTGCCCCGCCTGCATTCGGCCAACCAACTGCTGCACTCCGCGCAGTCCGGCTCCCCCAGAATTGGGGGCGGGGGGGGCCAGCGCCGCTGTGCCAAAGCCGACACACTGGCTTTTCGTCTGCACATTCAGCGACTCGACAGCGGTGAACGCCGCCGTCGTGTTCGCCGAAGTCAACAGGCCATTTCCGGCAACAGCTAGAGAACGGCTCCCGGCACGACGCATCTCCTCAGCAACGCCTTGAATCTGCGCTTCGGTTAGCCCCGAGGCCGACGCGGCCTGTGCCAGCGGCGTGCCCGTGCTGCCGAGCAGGGCGCGAATGGCGGAGGCGACGACGGCTTCCGTGCCGGGGTTGCAGGGCAGCCATTGGTCGGCGTTGGCCGCTGTCATGCTCATGCGCGGGCCGATATAAATAAACCGGCCATGATTGCCCTGGGTTCGGCGCGGCCCCTGCCGAAAGGCCCCATACAGCCTTCCATACAGAACGGGCGACGGCCACGCTTCCAGAAAGTCGCCGCCGAACGAGACGATCACATCGGCCTCGTCAAGCTGATAGGCGGGAACCTGATCTTTGCCGTAAACGGCTTTGGCCGCCGCCCGCCACGGGGCGTCGTCCAGAAGCGAGTATGTCGTAATCGTGCCGCCGACGGCAGACGCGAACTCGTTCAGCATTTTCATCTGCGTGGGCGAATGCCCGAAGTCCTGCGCGTCCACCAAGAGAGCCACGCGGCCCTTCGCGCCCGTCAGGCCCGAAGCGACTTTCGCCAGCGCCGTTTCCCAGTCGGTGGGCGTCGCGGCGATTTCTTTGACCGTCTCGCGGCTGTCCGGGGGATTGGCGTCTTTGGGCCGGTCGCGGGTGAAAAAATCGCCGCGCTTGGCATGGAGCGCCGGGCGGCGCAGGCGGTCCGGGTTGTACAGATGCTGCATGGCCGTCTGACCTCTAGCACAGGACGCGCCCCGGCTGATGGGGTGCTCGGGGTTGCCTTCCACCTTCAGCGCCCGCCCGCCCATTGTTCGGATCAGCAGGCCGCACCCGGCGGGGCACATCTGGCAGACCGTGGCGAAATACTGCGGCACGCCGTCCATGAGGCCATCGGGCTGGTTCAGGTAGGGGTACACGCGGTTGTCGTAGCCGCCGTACTGCCCCGTCACTTCGGCCCGGTACAAACCGGGACTGTAGCGGCTCAGGGGGCGGCAGCCGGTCGCGGCCACGGCGCTGCCGACCACGGAAAGCTGGATAAATTTACGCCGCGTAAGATCGGTCATGGAGTAAATGCTCTTCTCACAATTAATAATGGCACGTATAGCAGTCCACAGACGCCTGATTAGGCTGGAACTTCTTTTCGTACTGCCGGTGACAGGTGATGCACCAGCCCATGTTCATCTCAATCGGCTGATAGACCACTTCCATGCTGCCGACGTTGCCGTGGCAGGTAGCACAGGCAATGCCTGCGGCGACGTGGGCCGAATGGACGAAGTGGACATAACCTGGCTGCTGGTTGACCCGCACCCAGGGAATCGGCTGGCCGGACAGATAATACTGACGGACCCGCGCAATCTGAGGATGTGTAATGGAAATGTTTTTGTGGCATCCCCAGCACAGCTCTACCGGCGGGTAGTTGGCATAGCGCGAAGTCGCCGCCGTCCAGTGGCAATAGGCACAGGGAATGTGCAGCTCATTGACATGGACGCGGTGATAAAACGCGATGGGCTGGGTCGGACCCGGCGCACCGACCCAGTTGGTCTTGCGCTCGTGGGTGGTTTCCGGCCAGAAGAAAGCCATTGTCAGGAGGGCCAGCAGCAGAATGCTTGCGACTGCAAAGAGTCGGATTAATACGGGGCGACTCACGCCTGACGTTCCTTTTGCTAAAGAATTGAGTTATCACCTCAAAAACTGAGTGTGAACTCGGAGGCAGTATTGAAGAAGACTGGTTTTGTCTTTCCGCGTCTATGATACCCCCAAAAATGCTCAGAAAAGTCAATTTGTGAAAGATTGCACAAATACAATTTTAAAGAGAGCGTCCTCGTCGAATTTTGGGGTAAACTAAAGTTATTATGGACATGACTCCCGCACACATGATTACCGTACTCGGTATCTTCATCGGCTTCCACATTCTGGCGCTTCCCTTGTTTTTCTGGGCGCTGCGTCACAAACAGTTCAGCGGAGCCGAGCAAAAAGCCTGGTCTCTGGACGAGGTGCAGGAAACCACCACGGCTCCGCCCGCCAAGTCCACGCTGAACTCGCGGCAGTCCCGCTGGATGGTCGGCACGCTCGGCACGCTGGCAATCGCCATGCTTGGCTCTATTGTTCTGGTGCTGGGCGTGGCGCTGCATGGAACCTCGCCCGCCGTCACTCACCCGACGACTGGAAGCTGCCCGTTCAAGTTTTAGGCTACTTTGAGGCTATTTTAAGAAAGCGACAACGCTATGGCAATTATGCAGGGGGCAGATGCCTGGTTCTGGCTTTGGTCGGCGGTAATTCTCACCGTCGCTACCAGCGTGGCAACCTGGTATTTTACCGTCGTCGGGCGGGACCGGCCCAACCGCAAGCAGCGGCGCGGCGAAGAAACAATTGAGCGGTACGGAACGATTGAAGAAGACCGTGCGCCGCTGCCGAAGTTTCTGGTGTGGACTTATATTGGCATCGGCGTTTGGGTTTTGGTTTATGTGGTCTGGACCGGCATAGAAGGGATCGGCGTTTAATGGCAAATGATCTTATCCGCTGGCACGGGCGTGGCGGCGACCGCTACCATCAGTTTCCGGGGGGCGATACCGAGGACGAAAACGAGCAGTGGGACACGCCGCCCGATCAGCCCGCCCGCAGCGACCCCAACCTCAAAACGGCACGCCGCTCCAAAGAAGGATACGTTGCCGCGTCGGCGGACCGGGACGCCGCCGATGCCCGCAGCCGGGGCGACGGCAGCTTTGCCTTTATCCGCGAGACGGATGCTGCCGAGCATCGGCAAACCCGCTGGGACTGGGGCGACTTTCGGACGTGGGCGATTATCTTCTCTATGTGCGCGGCGTACCTGCTGGTCAGTGCCCTGATCTATTTTCTGCCGCAGGGCCGCCATAATCAGAAGGACGGCCCGGTTTCGACGCCCAACATCCGCGTTTACTAAATCCGCGTTTACTAAATCTGTGCGAAGAGTTTAGAAAGCTTCTATGTCCCCCATCGCTTCCATGTTTGTGTCGATCCAGCGTTTCTTTGCCTCCCCGGTGCGCCCGACGCGGCTGATTTATACGCGCCGGTTTCGGCTGTTCGCCGCCGTTGGAGCGGCGAGTACGGCGAGTCTGGTGCTGATCGCGCTGTATTACCTGACGCTGGGCCTGCTGCCGACGGCGTTTGCCACTCCGGTGACGATGTATCCGAACCCGGCGTGGGCAGCCCGGTTTGATCTGGCACAGTTTTTCGGCGTGCTTGTTTATCCGCCCCTGCCAAATGCGATAACCTGGTGGATCGGTCTGGCTCTGTTTTTCGGCACCTATGTGGGGCTGGGCCTGACCTATGCCGTGCTTCTGGCCTGGGCAATGGAAGTGTCGGATGTGGTCAAGGGCATCGGGGTAGGGGTGGCCGCGTTTGTCGTGCTCGGGCTGGTGATCAGCACGGCCAACGGCATCCATCCGGGCATCATGCGAAACACGGTGCCCGACACGGGCCTGTATTTTTTGGGCTGGGCACCGACGGCGACGCTGCAATTTGCGGTCCTGAACGTGCTGTTCGGCGGCATTTTGGGCGGCCTGTACCGCCGCTGGTCCCAGGAGCCGCAGTAAGCACCTGCTTTCAAGCCAAAGGGCGCGTCTCCATTTCTGGAGACGCGCCCTTTTTGCGTGAGAGACTGACTTAGTAGCGGTCGTTGCCGTAGCCGCCGCCGGAGCCGCCGCGACCCCCGCCGCCGCCGCGACCACCGCCGCCGCCGCCATAGCCGCCGCCCCCACCGGAGCCGCCGCCGTAGCTGCCGCCACCGCCGCCGCCGCCATAGCTGCCGCCGCCACCGCCGCCGCCGTAACCACCGCCGCCGCCACGGCTGCCGCCCCCGCCGCCTCCGCCTTCACGCGGGCGGGACTCGTTGACCACAAGGGCGCGTCCCCCGACATTGCGGCCATTGATGGCCGCGATGGCCTGCTGCGCCTCGTCTTCGGAAGCCATTTCCACGAAGCCGAAGCCCCGCGACTGACCCGTGTAGCGGTCGGTGACGACCTGGGCGCTGGAGACGTTGCCCGCCTCGGCGAAGAGGTCGTTCAGTTCCTGGTCGGTCATCTGGTAGGTCAGATTGCCGACATAGAGTTTGGTTGCCATTGAAAAATGGCTCCTTTCAGTAAGTGACGCGCTCCCAGACGCACATGAAATAGCACTGGGAAGCTGTTCGGACAAAGCCTTCTTCTCGTCGGAAAAAACAGCCATCATTCGGAGGTCACGGGCACGGCGGCATCACTGAAAGAGATCAGAAAGAGATCACCGAGAAAACCGGATCGACACGGACGCGGGCGGCGGACCGGAAGCGAAAAAGAGAGGCCACCGGGACTGTTCCCGGCATCACACCCATTATACCATGCCTTTGAGACGGCGTAAAGCATTGGCAGAAATTTTTCAGCCGGACTTTTTTTCGTCGAACCCACTCTGAAAATTGCCGTTGGGGCCGCCGCCCCACTTGACAAATCATAGATGGAGGCGGTATTATTTTGCACTCCCTGCCGGAGTAGCTCAGTGGTAGAGCGGCTGTTTTGTAAACAGCGGGTCGCGGGTTCAAGTCCTGTCTCCGGCTTTCTCTCCTTTTTCAAAAATTCGGCTCTCTGAAATAAAAGTTTGCAAAAATCGCAGACTTGGAGCCAGAGGGCTAGGAAATTTTTGGAAGCGCGGGTATAATGGACAGCATAAAGAGTTGCTTTGCCAGTGCGGGTCGGTGTCCGAGTGGTTAAAGGAGGCGGTCTGTAAAATCGTCGGCGCAAGCCTACACAAGTTCGAAACTTGTCCGGCCCATTGCATAGCACTCTCAAAAATCCTCCCGCTTTACGGGGGGATTTTTGTTTTACTTTCGTTTTACCGGGTTTTACGCTTGCAATTTCTGGTCTTTCGTGTCATACTAACCTCCGAAACAAAGTTCATGCCCACGTAGCTCAGTGGTAGAGCACTTCTTTGGTAAAGAAGAGGTCAAGGGTCCAATTCCCTTCGTGGGCTGTTTTTTCCTAATCCCCAATCACTAAGCTTTTCTGCCCTCGCTTCTTTTTAATCTCTTTGGCAATTTTCACAGTCAAAAATCACCATTAAAGCGCAAGTTTCCTTTGCCATCTTCCCGGCGGGCGTGGAAGTCTGCCCGGCCATGCCGCACGGCGGCCCGGCGCGATGCCAACCCGGACGGCCTCTGGCGTCTGGCAGATAGTCAGTGGGCACAGGACGCGATTGGATGCGCCTTTCCCCAGGGTTTAGCTCGCTGCCAGATGCCGTTTTTGCGCTTCCAGCACAGCCAGCGCCGCCAGATTGACGATGTCTTTCACTTCGTCGTCGCGCTGCAAGACATGGACGGGCTTCCGCATTCCCACCAGGATCGGGCCAATCACTTCCGCCTGCGCGAGTTGCTGCACTAATTTGTAGCCGATGTTTCCCGCTTCCAGGCTGGGGAAGATCAAAACGTTCGCCTCGGCTCCAAGCCGGTTGAACGGATAGGTTCCGTTGAGAAGCTCGGCTACTAACGCGGTGTTCGCCTGAAGCTCGCCGTCTACCGGCAGGTCGGGAGCGCGTTCGGCCAGCAGCTCGGCGGCGCGGCGCATCTTGTCAGCGCGGGGGTGGCGAACGCTGCCGAAGTTGGAAAACGAGAGCATGGCGATACGCGGCTTGATCTCAAAGCTGCGGGCCAGCCGGGCGGTCAGCAGGGCGATTTCTACCAGCGTCTCGGCATCCGGGTCAATGTTGACCGTGGTGTCAGCGAAAAACAGCACTTTCTGGCGCGTGGCAACGAGATAAACACCCGCGACGGTGCGCCCGCCGGACGCCGCCCGAATGATTTGCAGGGGCGGGCGCAGGGCCTCGGAATAGTGCGCGGTCAGGCCCGTCACCATGCCGTCGGCCTCGTCCAAATCCACCATCACCGAGCCGAAATAGTCCGGGCGCAGGATCATTTCATCGGCCTCGCGGCGCGTGACTCCCTTGCGCTCTCGCAGCAGCATCAAACGGGCGGCATAGTCTTCGCGCCGATCCGAGAGGGCCGGATCAATCACCTGCACGCCTTTCATGTCCAGCAGCATCGCGGCGGCTTTGGCGGCGACCACGCCTTGATTGCCCAGCAGAATAGGGTGGGCCAGCCGCTCTTCGGCAAGCTGATAAGCCGCCCGGATCATTTTCTCGTTCTCGCCCTCGGACAGCACAATGCGCCGGGGATTGCTTTTGGCTTTATTCAGGACAATTCGCATCATTTCGCGGGATTTGCCCAGCCGCGCTTCTAGTTCTTCCGGGTATTTCTCTAAGTCAATGGCGACACGCGCCACGCCTGAATCCAGGGCGGCTTTAGCGACAGCCGGGGCCACCCAGAGCAGGACGCGGGGGTCGAGCGGCTTGGGGATCAGGTAGTCCCGCCCGAAGCGCAGGGTGTCCAGGCCGTAGGCTTTGGCGACGGCATCCGGCACATCTTCGCGGGCCAGTGCCGCCAGAGCGCGGGAAGCGGCAATTTTCATCGCCTCATTGATTTCTGTGGCGCGGACGTCCAGAGCGCCGCGAAACAAAAACGGAAAGCCCAGCACGTTGTTGACCTGATTGGGAAAATCCGAGCGGCCTGTCGCCACAATCGCATCGGGCCGTGCCGCCCGCGCTTCCGGGTAGCCAATTTCGGCGTCCGGGTTTGCCAGCGCAAAAATAATGGGGGAGGGGGCCATCGCCGCGACCATTGCGGGGGACACAATCCCGCCCGCCGACAGGCCAATAAACACATCTGCGCCCACCATCGCCTCGGCCAGTGTGCGGGCACCCGTGTCCGCCGCGAACTCGGCCTGAATGGCATCCAGCGGCGGCTGCCGGTCGGCACGCAGAACGCCGTGAATATCCACCATCACAATGTTTTCGCGGACTGCGCCAAGCTCCGTGTAATACCGGGCCGAGGCAATCGCCGCCGCCCCGGCCCCACTGAAGACGATTTTGACATCAGCCAGCCGCTTCCCCACCAGTTCCAGCGCATTCAGCAGGGCCGCGCCGGTAATAATCGCCGTGCCGTGCTGATCGTCGTGAAAGACGGGAATATTCATAGACGCCCGCAGCCGCGCTTCAATCTCAAAGCACTCCGGGGCCTTGATGTCCTCTAAATTGATGCCGCCAAAGCTTGGCTCCATCATTTTGACGGCCTGAATAAACTGCTCCGGGTCCTGCGTGTTCAACTCCAGGTCAATCGAATCCAAATCCGCAAAGCGTTTGAATAGAAGCGCCTTGCCTTCCATGACCGGCTTGCTCGCCAGTGCGCCGATATTACCTAGACCCAGCACCGCTGTTCCATTAGTAATCACGGCCACCAAATTGCCACGCCCGGTATATAAGAACGAGTCTTCCGGTGTCTGCTGTATCGCCAGGCATGGCGCGGCCACGCCGGGGGTGTAGGCTAGGGCCAGATCATGCTGCGTGAAGCACGGTTTGGTCGGGACGATTTCGAGCTTCCCGTGGGGTGCTTTGCGGTGATACTCTAGGGCTTCAATATCAATAGGGTTCATACTCCTATGATAACACATTTCTTTACAAGGATTGTAGACAGTGACATTTTCCGAAATCTGTGCTATACTATGTCGCAGACTATTTTAACCAAGTAAGCCAAACTGACAAGGAAGCAGCACCAAATATGGGAAAAGCGAAATTTGATCGTTCGAAGCCTCATGTAAACATCGGCACGATTGGGCACGTCGACCACGGCAAGACGAGCCTGACGGCGGCCATCACCAACGTTCTGGCAAAAGCCGGCGGGGCCACGGCCCGCTCCTATGCCTCCATCGACGCCGCCCCCGAAGAGCAGGCACGCGGCATCACCATCAACACCGCCCACGTCGAGTATGAGACCACGGCCCGCCACTACGCCCATGTGGACTGCCCCGGCCATGCCGACTACATCAAGAACATGATCACCGGAGCCGCCCAGATGGACGGCGCTATTTTGGTGGTCTCGGCGGCGGACGGCCCCATGCCTCAGACCCGCGAGCATATCCTGCTGGCGCGTCAGGTGGGCGTGCCTTCTATCGTCGTGTTCCTCAACAAAGCGGACATGGTCGATGACCCGGAGCTTGTGGAGCTGGTGGAGCTTGAGGTGCGCGAGCTTCTCTCCAAGTATGAGTTCCCCGGCGACGATTGCCCAATCATCGTGGGTTCTGCGGTGAAGGCGCTCGAAGGCGATCAGTCGGAGATTGGGGAGCCTGCGATTCTGAAGCTGATGGAAGCGGTGGACTCGTTCATCCCGACGCCGGAGCGGGATGTGGACAAGCCGTTCCTGATGCCGGTGGAAGACACGATGACGATCACGGGGCGTGGCACAGTAGCGACGGGCCGTGTGGAGCGGGGCGTGCTGAAGGCGGGTGAGCAGATCGAGATTGTGGGCATTCGGGAAGCGACAAAGACGACGGTGGCGACGTCTATGGAAATGTTCCGCAAGACATTGGACACGGTTCAGGCGGGGGACAACGCGGGCATTCTGCTTCGGGGCGTGGAGCGCAAGGACATTGAGCGGGGCCAGGTTCTGGCAAAGCCGGGGAGCATCAAGCCGCACACGAAGTTCGAGGGCGAGGTTTATATCCTGTCGAAGGAGGAGGGGGGTCGTCACACGCCTTTCTTCAAGGGGTATCGTCCTCAGTTCTATTTTCGGACGACGGACGTGACGGGGAACCTGGACCTGCCGGAAGGCGTGGAGATGGTGATGCCGGGGGACAACGTGACGATTGGGGGGGAGTTGATCTCTCCGATTGCGATGGAAGAGGGTCTTCGGTTTGCGATCCGCGAGGGCGGCCACACGGTCGGTGCGGGCGTCGTCACCAAAATCATCGCTTAGTTTGTAGTTTCTTCGGCGGGGGCCGCTTAACGGCCCCCGTCACTCAGAGTTGGGAAAAGTATCATGGCTAACGAAGCGCGTGTTATCGTCACGCTGGCGTGCAGCGAGTGCAAAGAGCGCACGTATGCAACCACCAAAAACAAGCGTCAGCACCCGGAGCGTCTGGAGCTGAACAAATACTGCCCGCGCTGCCGGGTTCATCGTCTGCACCGCGAAGCGAAGTAGACGTTATTGTTTTGGGACGGGTATAATAGCCCTGTCCCTACATTGGGAGTTTAGCACAGTTGGTAGTGCGTCCGCCTCCAAAGTGGAAGGTCGCGAGTTCGAGTCTTGCAACTCCCGTCAAGTGCCGTTGCTTCTGATTTCATTTGATTTCAGAGGCAGCGGCATTTTGCTATCTGAGCCAATATGCTTTCCTCTACACTAAACACGGACAAACACCTCTGGCTGCTCGGTTTGCTTTTGGGCAACTTCGCGGGCCTGCTGCTTCTGCTGAGTGGAAACCCGGTCACCCGTCGGTTTCTAGAAACCGCGTTTCCCTACACCGCCTTTGGCTACTACACCGGCGACTTCTTGCTGGCACTCGGTCTGTGTGTGGGCGGCTTTGTGTTCCCGGCCATCCTGACGCGCCTCGCCCGGCGCTTTTATGCTCTCTGGGGCCTGTTGCCTATCATTCTGCTGATGCTTTGGATCATTGTGGGCAAAGCTGTCAACCACACGCTTTCCAGCCTTTTTGATCCCCCATGGGTTTTGCCCCTCGTTATCTTTCTATGCTGGGCCATTTCCTGCGGCCCGATTTCCATATTCCGCATTGTTCGGCAAAAGTATTTTTCTCGCCCCGTTACCGCCTCTGTGTTTGGTCCTCCCCGGCGTCCACGTCGCCTGCTGCCTGCGCTTTTGCTGCTGCCATCTCTAGCATTAGCCGGACTTGGGGCATACAACTGGAAACATCCCAAAACAGGTCAATCTACTGTAACCGCTCGATTTGCATCAGGCGAGGCGCACGTTCCCCTTGTGGTCAAACACGGCGGTGTTTTTGTTGTGGCCTCACTCAACGGTACACAGACGCTTTGCAAGATAGATACTGGAAGCGACACGGTGCAGTGGCACAGAAATTTACATTGTGCTGGCGTGTTGACCGGCGAGCGCGGACAAACCTCTGATCCTCAAAAAGGCTCTGCCGATGCTGAGGTCGTCATTCTGCCGCATATCCAAATTGGCACGTTCACGCTGACTGGCCTGCCAACCATGATGCAGGACACATACACGGGCTTGTTTTCCCCTACCCAAGAGCGCGACGGTGACACAACGCCTCTTCTGGGAAATCCGCTCTTTGCGCTGACTGTGCTGACCATTGATTACCGCCATAGGGTTTTGACTATTCGCCCTCCCACTCACAACTTTCAGACGGAGCCTCGGCACTATGGTGACCGCATTTTGCAGTTGGGCTGGACATCTCACAGTGAAGACAGCGAAGGAGAACAGCAGCTTTTCGGCTGGCCGACGTTCCGAGCGCGTGTTGAGGGCAAGCCTTTCTGGTGCGTGTTTGACAGTGGCTGGGAAGGGCCAGAACTGGGGATCACTGAAACCTTGTTGCAAAGCCTCCCAATGCAGAGGCAAGCGCCGCGTACTCCTGTGCCACAAAACTTTCAGCACGGCTCTTATACTGTTCCCCAACTCAAGCGGTTACAGTTCCAAGCGCCTGTCATTGCGCCTGCCCATGCCCCTCCATTATGTCTGCAAAGCAAGACTATCATTGTAAAATCACTGGGCGGCGGTGATGGCATTGTTGGAACTTACCTCATGGAACGCTACCGAATTACGCTGGATTATCAGCGTCGATGCATTCTGCTGGAGCCATATGCCCGGCCTGTCGCAGTCCAAAAGCAGGAAAAGGCGGTGGCGGGCGCGAAACAGTAGGGCATGAACATACGGAGCAAGCAAATCTGGCTGGCGGTGGTAGGGGTTGGACTCGGGAGCGCCCTGCTGGGGGCGGGGTGCAAAACCAAGTCGGACGGCGGGGATGGGGCGCGGGTGCGGCTGATCAACGCCGCGCCGAACACGGAGGGGCTGACGGTGTCGGTGAACGGCGACCGGGCCTGGAAGAACGCGGCGTATCGGAGCAGCTCCGGGTATCAGCCGATTGCCCCCGGAACGTATCCCGTTCGTCTGGATGCCGCAAAACTCGGCGCGGTCCCGGCGCGGTCGCTGTCGTTTGAGAAGGGGCACGCCTATACGGTGCTGGCATTAGGTGCCAATCAGGGTGGGGGCACGCATCTGGAAGTGCTGGAAGACGGGGCCGACGTGCCTGCCGGTGGCCGGGCGGGGGTGCGTCTGATTAATGCCTCGCTGGACGGTAAGCCGCTGGATTTGGTGGTCAACAGTATCGTCGCGGCCAAATCTGTTTCCTACGGCGGGCGCAGCGGCGTTTTGCCGCTGGACGGCGGCACGTATGATTTGCAGATTGCCGCCGCCGACACGCCTAACATTCTGGTCGGGCCGGTGTCCCTGCGCCTGGAGCCGGGCCGCACCTACACACTGGTAGCGATGGGGGACCCGGACGACGGCAGCCTGAGCCTAGAAGCGTACCCGGACGCAAAATAGACCCGTAATTATTTACCGCGCTCGATGTAGTCGCAGGCACGGCGGTAGGCGGTGGTCAGGTAGTCGGACATCAGAAGCTCGCGGCTGTTTTCGTAATACCATTTGACACGCTCGCCCAGGTTCTCGTCGGGGTCGCCGATTTGGTAGGTGGCGATTTCGCGGGGCAGGACATACGCCCGGTCAGTGGCGGAGTCGATGGCCTTAAAGGTGATCTTAAAGATGTGATCTTTATCCTTGAAGTTCTCATCCCACGCCATCGTCACGTTGTACTCGCGTCCGTCAATGCAGTGATACAGGCTTTTCTTTTCCATAAGCTCCCAATATACGTATGTTCTAATTTCGGTGATTGGCCGCTCGCAGCAGAACCATCAGGCACGGGCCGCCGGACACCACTCCGAGGCCGCTGGCATGGCAGGCGGCCACAGCGGCTTCGGACTCCGCGCCGGGCTGCATCCAGAGATATTTGATCCCCCGACGGGCACACTCGGCCACCACCGACTCGGTGATGGCGGGCGGTACAATCAGCACGGCCACTTCCGGGATGCCGGGCAGGGCGTCCAGCGACGGGTAGCAGCGGTCACCGTCGACCTCTGCCGCGCTCGGGTTGACGGGCCACGCTGCTTTACCTGCTGCCTTCACGGCTTTGTAGACGAGAAAACCGTATTTGGCCGGGTCGCGGGACGCCCCAACGACGGCATAGGTCTCGGCATTCAGCATGGCGGTCATTTCAGGTGTCATGGTGGCGGTCTCTCGCTGACTGGAACGAAAACAGTCCGTGTCATGGTATCCTTTTTAGGGGGGCGCTGTCAAGCCCCTGATGTATTCTTCGTAGGAGCAACTTACCATGTCCCGACTTTCCCTCATCGCCGCCGCCTGCGCGGCCCTGCTGCCTGCGGCTGTGCTTCCCGCCTTCGCGCAGGAAGCCCCGCCGCTGGCCCCCGGCACGCATGCCCCGGCATTCTCCGCCAAAACCACGACCGGAAAAACACTCACTTTGAAGTCCCTGCGCGGCAAAGTAGTTCTCATGGACTACTGGGCGACCTGGTGCGGCCCCTGCCGCATGGCGACCCCAACTTTGCAATCTCTCCACAAGCAGTTTGGCTCCAAAGGACTGGCCGTGGTGGGGATGAGTGTGGACGATGCCCGCTCGGTCTCGCAGGTCAAGCCGTTTATGAAGTCGTTTGGCATGACGTATGCCGTTACTACCTCACCCGACGCCAACCAAAAAGCCGCCAATGCCTACAAAGTAGACGGCATCCCGTCGCAGTATCTGATTGACAAAAAAGGCGTCGTCCGCTGGAGCCAGGCTGGCTATTCCGACGCGGAGAAAACAATGCTGCCCGCCCTGATCAAAAAGCTGCTGGCGGAGAAGGGGTAAGCCAAGCGGCCCGGCGTTGACAAAGCAAGTCCTAAACGGTATCATAACGCCAACATTCCCGTTTAAAACTCACGTTAAGGACCCACGATGGCAACTCCCCGTCAGGTTCGAGGCCGCATCCGCGTCGCCAAGAACATTCAGCAGATCACCAAAGCGATGAAAATGGTCGCCGCCGCCCGCCTGCGCCGCGCTCAGGAAGCGGTTGGCGCGGCCCGGCCTTACGCCGAAAAGATGCGTGATGTCATGGCAAGCCTCGGCACGAGCGGGGGCGACAGCCTGCAGCACCCGCTCCTGCGCCGCACCGAGGGCGAACCGGCCCGCATCGGGGTTCTCCTGGTCACCGGCGACCGGGGCCTCTGCGGGGCCTACAATTCCAGCATCATCCGCCGTGCAATGGACCTCGTGCGCCCCTTCGGCCCGGAGCGGGTCAAGCTGGTCTGCATCGGCAAAAAAGGCGCGACCTTCTTCCGCCGCCGGGGCTACGACATCGTCGCCGAGCATCCCGTCCCCGCCACCGGCATCAGCTTTTCCGAAGCGCAGGCCCTCGCCCGCACGGGCCGGGAACTGTTTGCGGGGGGCGAGATTGACGCCCTCTACCTCATTTACACCCAGTTCCTGTCCGCCATGAGCCAGCGCCCCGAAACGCTTGCCATCCTGCCCATCCAGCCCCCCGAGGCCGACCCAAACGCCGCCGCCAGCGGCCCCACGGCGGACTACGATTTCGAGCCAGACCCCGAGCAGATTTTAGGCAGCCTGCTCCCCCGTTATGTAGATACGCAGGTCTACCAGGCCGTCATCGAAAGCGTCGCCTCTGAACACGGCGCTCGCATGACCTCCATGTCCGCCGCCACCGACAACGCCGGGAAAATGATTTCCAGCCTGACATTGATTTTGAACCGCGCCCGGCAGGCCGCCATCACCAAAGAGATCGCCGAAATCGTCGGCGGCGCTGAGGCGCTGAAATAATCAAGCGGGGGCAGGGAGGCAACTATGAACATTGACGGCAAAACCATCTGGCAGGTTTCGGCGGGCGATGGCAAGCATACGCATTTCGCCAACCTGTGTTTAGCATTGGATGTTGTTCTTCTTGGACCGGGGCGGTACGGCACCTGGCCGGAATGCAAGCAGCCAATGCTTGCTGACACTAAGACTGTGTGGACCACGACGAAAGCGGGAATCCTGAAACGCTTTGCTGAGGAATTGAAACCCGGCGATCTCGTTGTGCTTCGTGTGGGCACGCAACACATCTACGGGGTGGGTGAGGTTGTCGGCGACTATGGATTTAGTCAGCTTTTCGGCAAAGTCCAAACCTGGGACTTGCAGCATTACCGCCGTGTGCGCTGGCTGTGGCATCAAGATGGGAAGCCAGAAACTTTTTCCGTCTATTCGCTGAAGCTTGGAAGTTCGGTGCAGCATCTCATCTCGCCGGAAGTGCAGCACTGGCTGAAGACGCTTGATATTCCCGAAGAAGCCCATCACAGGTCTTTGTTTCCTGTGGGAAATTATTAGCCTCCCTGGAACAATTCGGCAGACTCGTCTTTTGTCCACGCAGGTGGACATTTGCTCTTTATAGGCCCGGATTTCCAATCCGGGATGCGAAAGGGCGCGGATTTATGTAAGCGGTCCAATCAGACCGAAATACGAAGGGCGGGGCAGGCCAACCGGCCTGCCCCGTTTGCTTGACACCCTTCCGGCTTTTCGGCTATACTTGAAGGACGTTGGCAGATTTTTCGCAGATGAACGAACGGTTACAATTTTTAAACCGTATCAGAAGATAACAGAACGCATTTCAAGACAAGTTTCCCCAAAGGAGAGAGAACTCAACATGGCTGTCGGTAAAATTGTGCAGGTGCAGGGACCCGTGGTGGACGCCCAGTTTGCGCCGGGCGAGCTGCCCAATATTTTGAACGCGCTGCTGATTGACAACGCGCAGACGAAAACGGAGCTGACTGTGGAAGTCGCGCAGCACTTGGGCAATGACGTGGTGCGCTGCATTGCGATGTCTTCTACGGACGGGCTGACGCGGGGCCTGGATGTTACCGACACCGGCGCGGCGATCTCGGTTCCGGTCGGCACAGAGACTCTGGGGCGCGTGTTCAACCTGCTTGGCAAGCCGATTGACGAAAAAGGGGACATGGCCCCCGGTCAGAAGCGGTATCCGATCCACCGTCAGGCCCCGTCGCTCGAAGATCAGGCGGCGACGATTGAAATTCTCGAAACCGGCATCAAAGTCATCGACCTCTTGTGCCCCTATCCGAAGGGCGGCAAAATCGGCCTGTTCGGCGGCGCGGGCGTTGGCAAGACCGTCACCATCCAGGAACTTATCCGTAATATCGCCGTGGAGTTTGGCGGCGTCTCGGTGTTCGCCGGAGTCGGCGAGCGCACCCGCGAGGGCAACGACCTGTGGCTGGAAATGTCTGAGACCGAGTTCAAGGACGCTGAAGGCAAGACGGCCCATGTTATCGACAAGACCGCCATGGTCTTCGGCCAGATGAATGAGCCGCCCGGCGCACGTCTGCGCGTCGCGCTGTCGGGGCTGACGATGGCCGAGTACTTCCGCGACGAGCAGAACCAGGACGTGCTGCTGTTTGTGGACAACATTTTTCGCTTCGTGCAGGCCGGTTCCGAAGTCTCCGCGCTTCTTGGCCGTATGCCCTCCGCCGTCGGCTATCAGCCCACGCTGTCGTCCGAAATGGGTGCCTTGCAGGAGCGCATTACCAGCACCAAGACCGGCTCGGTCACCTCGGTACAGGCGGTGTATGTTCCTGCGGACGACCCGACCGACCCGGCTCCCGCCACGACGTTTGCCTTTCTGGACGCCACTACCTATCTGGAGCGCAGCCTGGCCGCGATTGGTATCTTCCCCGCCGTGGACCCGCTTGTGTCGACGTCGCGCATTCTGGACCCGAACATCGTCGGGCAGGAGCATTACGATGTGGCGCGGGGCGTGCAGCAGATTTTGCAGCGGTACAAAGAGCTTCAGGACATCATCGCTATCCTCGGCATTGATGAGCTGTCCGACGACGACAAGCTGATTGTGGGCCGCGCCCGCAAAATCCGCAACTTCCTGGGCCAGCCCTTCTCGGTCGCCGAGCAGTTCACCGGCCTGCCCGGCCAGTACGTGCGCCGCGAAGACACCGTGCGCTCGTTCAAAGCCATCCTGAACGGCGAGCATGACGACCTGCCCGAACAGTCCTTCCTGAACTGCGGTCCGATTGAGCAGGCCGTGGAAAAGGCAAAGGCGATGGGGGCGTAATGCCCCCGGCACACTGAGCAAACAGACTTACCAAACACACTATGGCAGCAACCTATACGTTAGATGTCGTGACCCCGGAGCGCATTCTGCTTTCGGAGACCGTCACACAAACCATTGCCCCCGGTGCGGAAGGCCAGCTTGGTATTCTCGCCGGGCACGCCCCGCTGATGAGCGATCTGGTCCCCGGTGAGGTGCTGGTCAATCTGGCCGACGGACGCACGACGGCCTCGATTATTATTTCCGGGGGCTTCCTGGAAGTCGCACCCGACGGCGGGCGCACCACCATTCTGGCGGACAGCGCCGAGCGGTCGGACGAGATTGATGTCACGCGGGCGGAAGCGGACCTCGCTGCCGCCCGTCAAATGCTGGCCGAGGCGAGCGGCGACACCGACAAAGAAGCGGAAGCCCGTCAGGCCGCCGCGTTCGCCGAAACCCGCCTGCGTGCCTCACGGGGCGGCGGCGCGTCCTAACCCGGCCCGTTTTGGAGAAGGGGAACACAGCCGTTGGCATCCCAGAACACGAGTAATTTGAATACCACCACCACGGCACTGAAAGTGTGGCGCTTCCTCTTTGTCGGCGGCCTGCTGATTTTGGGCGGCATCCTCGGCTACAACGCCGGACAGCAAATCGGAACCTTAATTGGCGAGTCTACCAGCAGCAACCAGTTTGCCGTGGCCGCACGGGACAGCTTCACCACCGGGAGCGGGCGATGGGCCTTCCCGGCGGCGTTTACGCTGCTGGGCGTGCTGTTCGCCCGGCTTGCTTCCACCCCTGCCTTCCGGTGGCTGATGCACACCGGGGACCGGCTGAGGGAAATGAAGCCCAATGAGAAAGTGGCAACGTTCGCCGGTGTTCTGATTGGTCTTCTGTTGACTATCATGCTGGTCACCGCGTTCCGTGTCACCGGCCCGTGGGGGTATTTTCTCACGGCGGTGGTGGGCGGCATTCTGATTTATCTCGGCATTGTGGCGACATGGAGCATGAAGGACGAGCTGAGGTTCTTCCTGCCCGGCTCCGCGCCGCTTCCGGTCGATGCCGCCGAGACGATCCCCGAGCAGTGCAAGATTCTGGACACCAATGTCATCATTGACGGGCGCGTCGCAGACATCTGCCGCACCGGGTTTATCGAAGGGCCGATTTATGTGCCCGGCTTCGTGCTGGATGAATTGCAGCACATCGCCGACTCCGCCGACAGCCTGAAACGGGCGCGGGGCCGCCGGGGCTTGGATATTCTAAACCAGATGCGGACCGAGCTAAAGATGATGATCCGCACCTACGACAACACCGATCCGACTGACCGGGACGAAGTGGATGCCAAGCTTGTTAAGCTCGCCAAAAAGCTGGGCGGCAAGATTGTTACCAACGACTACAACTTAAACAAAGTCGCCGAGCTTCAGGGCGTGCCCGTCTTAAATATCAATGAGCTGGCAAACGCTGTCAAGCCCGTGGTGCTTCCCGGCGAAGAAATGCTTGTGACCATCATCAAAGAGGGTAAAGAGCAGAACCAGGGCGTTGCCTATCTCGACGACGGTACGATGATTGTGGTCGAAGGAGCGCGGCGGCGCATCGGCGAGACCCTGCCTGTGGTGACAAGCACCGTGCTTCAGACTGTGGCGGGCAAGATGATTTTCGCCAACATTCGCGGCAGCGAGGCCGAAGAGGAAGAAGACGGTTATGACCGGGGTTTACGCGCTTATCCCCGCAGCGGGCCGCGCCGCAAGGTTCAGTAAAGAGAGTGGTTTTGGCAACAAGCTTTTCGCATCTTTGTGCGGCAAGCCTGTCCTGCGCTGGACCGTGGAAGCCTTTGCCGCGCACCCCGACGTGGACGGCGTTGTCGTAGTCGCCGCGCCGGACGAAGTTTCGCTTTGCCGCGAGGCGCTGACTGGTTTGCCGAACGTGCTGGCCGTCGTCCCCGGTGGCGCGACCCGGCAGGCATCCGTAGCGATGGGCCTGTTCACGCTCGGCGGCGCTCCCGAAGACTTAATTTTTGTCCACGACGGCGCACGGCCTTTAGTTACCGCCGAAGTCATCAGCCGCTGCCTGGAAGCCGCCCGGCAGCAGGGAAACGCCGTGGCCGCCCTGCCTGTGGCCGACACGCTCAAAGCCGTCGATGACGCGCAGACCGTGCAGCGCACCGTAGACCGCGAGGGCCTGTGGGCCGTGCAGACGCCCCAGGTGTTCCCGGTGTCCGCACTCTACGACGCCCACACGCAGGCGCGGGACGCGGGCTGGCTCGGAACCGATGAAGCGTCGCTGGTGGAAATGTTCGGCGACACGCCCGTCCATTTGGTTCCTGGCGACCCCGCGAACTTTAAAATCACCCGCCCCGAGGATTTGGCGCTGGCCGAAGCCGTGCTTTCCGCTCGTGCGAGACCCCCTATGCCTCAAACTCCGCAAACCCGTGTTGGCTTTGGCTATGACATTCACCCTCTGATTGAAGGCCGCCCCCTAATGCTCGGCGGCGTTTCCATTCCCAGCGCACGCGGCCTGGACGGCCACTCCGACGCCGACGTTCTTCTCCACGCCCTCTGCGATGCCCTGCTTGGTGCGGCGGGCCTGCCGGACATCGGCCACCTGTTCCCCAACACCGACCCGGCCTACAAAAACATTTCCAGCCTGCTTCTTTTGCGCCATGTCGCTGCCCGAGTGGCTGAAATGGGCGGCACTGTGGTCAACGTCGACATGACGCTGATTGCCGAAGCGCCCAAAATCGCGCCGTATGTGGCGCAGATGCGCCAGGCTATCGCGGAAGCACTCACTCTTGACTCGTCCCGCGTGGGCCTCAAAGCCACCACCAACGAGGGCCTGGGGTCTCTGGGCCGAGGCGAAGGCATGGCCGCCCACGCCGTCGCCTCCATCACCATGAGCTAAGTTTGACCGAACGAAAGGGGATCATACCATGAGCATAGATGTCCGTGTCAAAGGCAAGCACCTGCAAGTCACCGAGGGCCTGCGCGAACACGCTGAAAAGCGCCTGCAAAAGCTGGAAGTCTACTTCCAAAATATCCGCGAAGCTGTCGTTGTCGAGAGCGTCGAAGGAGCCATGCACCGCGTCGAAGTCACCCTGGAAGGCGACGGCCTCCTCCTGCGCGGCGAAGAGCGCACGACCGATATGTACGCCTCTTTGGACCGCGTGGTGGACAAATTGGAGCAGCGCCTTAAAAAGTTCAAGGCCAAGCACACCCACCTCAGAAACCATCAGCAGAGCCTTCGCACCAACGTCGCCGCCGTGGACAGCGCGGGCATCTCCGGCGTCCTCCCTGTCGAGACCGCGCCGGACGACGATCCCGGCCCGCGCATCGTCCGCACCAAAGCCGTCACCATGAAGCCCATGGGCATCGACGACGCCGTGCAGATGCTGGAACTGATCGACCATGACTGGTATGTTTATCTGGACATGGACACCCACATGACCCAGGTGGTCTACCGCCGCCGCGACGGCAACTACGGCTTGGTCGTGCCCAAAATCTAGCCCTACAGGAGTTCTTGATGCAGGGAAGCGACCTCACGGCCCAGGTTCGTGCCGAACTGGAACAGATCATGCCGCTCGTCAGCGCGTACACGGGCCTCCCGACGCGCTGGAGCGGCGTGGTCGAGCTTGTCCCGGAAGCAGATTTCAAGGGTAAGAAGCGGTTTACCTGTGACATTCAAATCGATGCCGCGCTTGCCAGCCAAGAAGTGCGCTGGGCTACGCTGATTCACGAAAGCCTCCACTGCCACTCCGCTGGGTATAATGGAACAGATTATCGCCAGAACCGAGGTTGGGAAGAAGGCGTTGTGGAACAGTTGCAGCGGCTAATGCGACCGCGAGTTTTAGTCGCGCTCGATGTTATCGTCGAAGACGATGTGTTCCAACAGACTGCCGAATATCACCGCTACAATCGTTATATCCGTGCATTGGAAAATTTGCGGCAGGCATTGCCGCAGTTTTCAGAAAAGCAAGAACTCTTTTACAAAACGCTACTGGCAACCCCTATCAAAGACCGGGTTCCACTGGTATTAGGCTGGCGTGATACGCTTCCTTTCTTGGAGCGTGTCGAATTTATCGGCAATTTTTCTGCCGCCAACTATGATTTAGCGCGAGGTGTGGTATGAATTTTGAACCGCCTGAACTGCTCTCTGAACCGCTTTTGGCTCACGACCTGAACCGGGAGCGTTTGACTAATCAAGTGCTGGATGCGACGACACTGCGAGAAATCAGCGCGGCACGTCAAGCTTTGCGGGATTGGATTAAAAACTACCCAGAAGAAGAGGGCATGAGTGATGCGTTTGAGCAGCTTTCCCTGCTGGAAGACATCGCACGAGAAGAAGCCAAACCGCCTGCTGAGCGGGCCGCATGGCTGTACGCCCCATAGACCAGATTAGGAGTAGCAGTGGCTTCTTACACAAAATTAGTTGGCAAAGCCGCCCGGATTGCGGCGCAGGCTCACGAAGGGCAGACAGACAAAGCGGGCGAAGCCTACATCCTGCACCCACTGCGAATGATGTCGCGCTGCCAAACCAACGCGCAGCGGATTGTGACGCTCCTGCATGATGTTGTCGAAGACAGCGCTGTCACGCTGGAAGACCTAGCCGGGGAAAGCTTCCCGTCGGAGATCGTCGCGGGCATTGATGGGATGACACACCGGGCGGACGAAAGCTATGAGGCGTTTGTGGACCGTGCGGCCCGGAACCCGTTGTCGGCCTTCGTCAAGCGGCTGGATTTAGAAGACAACATGAGCCTGCTGCGCCTGACCGAGCTGACAGACAACGATTTGGCTCGCCTGCAAAAATACCACGCCGCGTACCGGCGCTTGCTCAACAACCCTGAAAGAGAAGCAGAGACGTTATGAAAACTCGGTTGGAATTCCCGGAGTTGATCCCAGAAGGCTACCGGGCGCTGGTGCAACTCAGCGTCTACCTGAGCCGCTGCGGGCTGGAAGCCGGGCTGCTGCATCTGGTCTATCTGCGCGTCTCTCAGATCAATGGCTGCGCGTACTGTGTGGACAAGCACAGCGACGATGCTTTGCGCGAAGGCGACAGCGAGCAGCGAGTGCATAACGTGGTTGTCTGGGAAGAGTCTCCCTTTTATACCGAGCGTGAGCGGGCTGCCTTTGCCTGGGCGGAAACCGTCACGCTTGTTTCCGAGACCCATGTGCCCGATGACGCTTATGAAGACGCCCGGCAGCACTTTGACGAAAAAGAACTCAGTGATTTAACACTGGCGATTGCCACAATGAATGCCTTGAACCGCATGGCGATCAGCTTTCGAAAGCTGCCCGCCGTGCGAAGTTCCTGAACACAAAATAGGAGAAACACAGACGAAATGAAAATTGGAATGCTGACCGGCGGCGGAGACTGCCCTGGACTGAACCCGGCCATTCGCGGCGCGGTGTTGCGCCTGCTGGACTACGGCGATGAAGTCCTCGGCTTCACGCAGGGCTGGAAAGGGCTGGTCGAAGGCAACACTGAGCCGCTGACTTTGGAGCGGGTCGAAGGAATTATCAGCGAGGGCGGGACCATCCTGCGCTCGTCGCGCACCAACCCGTTCGCCAAAGGCAAGGAAGACCAACTGGAAGCGGTGCTGGCAAACCTCAAGAAGTTTGAGCTGGACGCGCTGATCTGCCTCGGCGGCGAGGACACGCTAGGCGTTGCCTCCAAGCTCTACACGCAGCACGGCATCAAGACCGTGGGCGTGCCGAAGACGATGGACAACGACCTTGATTTGACAGACTACACGTTCGGCTTTGACTCGGCGGCATCGGTGGCTTTAGAGTCCATTGACCGTCTGCGGGACACAGCCAAGTCCCATGACCGCGTGATTGTCGTCGAAATCATGGGCCGCCATGCCGGGTGGACCGCGCTGTGGGCCGGGGTCGGCGGCGGCGCGGATTACATTGCTATCCCCGAAGTGCCGCTGGACATGGACGCGATGTGCGCCCATTTGCAGGCCAATTACAAGCGCGGCAAGACCTGGGGCATTGTGGCCGTCAGCGAAGGCGTGGAAATCGCGGGCGCACAGAAGTCCGATGACGCGGCTTTGGATGCGTTCGGCCATCATCAGCTTGGCGAAGTCGGCATTGGCCCGGCGATTGCCAAAGAGATTGAAAAGCGCACCGGCATCCCGACCCGCGACGTGGTCCTCGGCCATGTCGTGCGCGGCGGTGCGCCCACGCTCTTTGACCGCATTCTGGGAACCCGTGTCGGCATCAAAGCCGCCGAGTTCGTACATGAAGGCCAGTTCGGCGTGATGGTGGCCCAGCAGGGGACCAGCATCGTGGCCGTGCCCATTCAGGACGCCGTCAAGCAGTGGAAGCTGGTTTCGCCCGCCCTGTACGAAGAGTTCCTGACGACGTTTAACAAGTAGCAGGAGGCCCCCTAGCCCCCAATAATGGGGGAACCGGAATAGGAACGGATAAGAGGGCAGGGACAAGCCCTGCCCCTACGGGTCTTTCCTAACTGTCTGGTTCCCCCATTATTGGGGGCTAGGGGGTCTTTTCGCTGGTAACCACCATGCCTGACCTCATCACCCTGGGCGAAGCCCTCATTGACCTGCCGGCCGCGCAGTCCGGCGTCTCGCTGACGGGTGCCCGCACGTTCGCCAAAGTCCCTGCCGGGGCGACGGCGAATGTCGCGGCGGGGGCGGTGCGGCTCGGCCTGAGCGCGGCGTTCCTCAGCCGGGTGGGGGATGACCCGTTCGGCGAGGCGATTGTGGAAACGTTCGCGGCGCAGGGCGTGGACGTGTCGCACCTGGTCAAAGACGCGGCGGCGCGGACAGGGCTGGCGTTTGTCTCGGTGCTGCCGGGCGGCGACCGGGACTTTTTGTTTTACTTTGACCCCGCCCGCGACCTGCCCCTGCGTTCCGAAGAATTGGACAAAGACTGGCTCCGCACGGCCCGCGCCCTGCACTACGGCTCCATTTCCCTGATTGCCGAACCGGCCCGCAGCGCGACACTGGCCGCCGCCGAATGCGTGCGCGGCACGCCGGGCGCGATCTGCTCCTATGACCCCAATCTGCGTCCCTGGCTCTGGCCGGGGGAAGACGCCATGCGTCAAGGGGCTTTGCTGGGGTTCACGACAGCGGACCTGGCGAAAATCAGCGCGGAAGAGCTTGTCTTTTTGTACCCCGCCGCTGCTGATGAAACGGAAGCTATCCGGGCATTGTGGGCTGACTTCCCGCATCTGCGGCTGGCCGTCATCACCGAAGGCGCGGCGGGCAGCCGGGGCTACACACGGGCAGGCGAGTTCGCCGACGCGCCGGGCTTTGCCGTAGACTTCGTGGACGGCACGGGGGCGGGGGATGCGTTCACGGCGGGCCTGCTGGCATATCTGGCCCGGTTGGGACCGGAGATGAGCGCGGCGTTGAACGCGATTGGCCCGAATCTGCGGGGCGCTCTGCGCTTTGCCAATGCCTGCGGGGCGCTGGCGACCACCACGCTGGGGGCGTCTGCGACAGCGCTGACAGAAACTGCCGTCCGCGCACTTCTAGAAAGCTAACTATGATTACGATTGACTTGTCGGGCAAAAACGCCCTGATCACGGGCGGCACGCGGGGAATTGGCCGGGCGATCAGCCGCCGTTTGGCCGAAGCGGGCGCGAACACGCTGGCCCTCTGGCGCGGCGATGCCGAAACCGCCGAAGCCTCTCTCAACGAGCGGCAGGCATTCGGGCGAGGAACGCACGCAAACGTGCAGGCAGACATCGGCGACGAGGCGCAGATTGACACGCTGGTCGCGGAAGTTAAGAGGACCTACGCCGAGGGCCTGGACTTTCTGGTCCTGAACGCAGGCATCGGGCTGGGCGGCAAAGTCACCGAAATCGAGCCGTCGCAGTGGCGGCGAATGCTGGATGTCAACCTCGGCTCGGCGTTTCTGCTGTCACGCGGGCTGGTCCCCGTCATGCGCCGGGGCGGCAGTCTGGTTGCCATCGGCAGCGGCTCCGGGCACGACCCCATCCCCGGCCTCGCGTTTTATGGAGCCAGTAAAGCCGCGCTGAATATCTTTGTGGCCGATCTCGCGCAGGAAGTCGGCCCCGAAGGCATCCGCGCCAATGTCGTCTCGCCCGGTTCCACGGACACGTCCTGCCAGGACAATGCCCCGTCGCCGTCGGCCCCGCGTGGCACGAAAGACAGCAACGCCCTGCGCCGTCAGGGCGTCCCGGACGATGTGGCCGGGGCGGTGCTATTTCTGTGTTCCGACCTGTCAGGGTTTATCACCGGGCAGGCCATTCGGGTCAACGGCGCGGCGCTTTAGAGAGACCTCCGACCTGGTCTGTGCGTCGTCCGATGGTGATCGTTTTGGACAATGCACGGGTTCACGCCAAAACCGTCCGAGAACGCGGTAAGATATAGTAGGAATGTGGGCTGTTTACATGAAAGGCTTTCGAGATGACCGACACTCTCAACACCGATTTACCTGGCACTTACGCTCCTGATTACGGAGTAGCCATGCTAGAGATGGGCATGACCACCATCAGTTTTTCTCCCTTTCAACTCACTCACCTTTCCCCTTTGGCTGAAGGAGGCTTTACAACATCGGTTAATGTTCCCGTTGGTGAGATTGACCACGCGCTGACGGTGGACATCAGTGCTGATATGCTCGGTCAAATCCTCGCACTTGGCACTGATGAGACAGTGGAGCTAGTTCTAAACTGGCTCAAGACCCCGCCACTCAGCGACACCTTAGAGTTAGCAAACCCTATTGAGTTTGACGTTTCTCTGGGGTTTGGAGAGCCGCAAGAAAATGACGACGAGGTATATGTGCCACTTGTCGTTCAAAGTGTGCTGCCTGCTTATGGGTTACTAGAACAATACCCGGAGGAGTAGTGCCCGAAGGGAGCTTGCTATTCCTTCATCTTCGGCATCTTGGCCGCAGCGGGCTTCGTGCCGGGAGCCGCCGGAGTGAGATGCGACAGCGTGACCAGCGTGTAGCCCTGCCCGCGCAGGGCGGCGACCAGGCCCGGCACGGCGGCGGTCGTGACATCGGGGGCGTTGTGGAGCAGGATAATCGAGCCGGGGTGGACGTGTGCCATGACGTAGCGTACCAGACCCGCAGGCGACCCCAAATCTTCGGCGTGAATGGCGTCCACGGTCCAATACGCCAGCGTCAGTCCGTAGGACTGCGCGAGGCGCTGCACGGCAGGCCCCGCATTGCCGCCGGGCGGACGGAAAAAGCGCGGGCTGCGGCCCGTCAGCGACCGGATCATCACGTTGTTTCGCAGCAGCTCGCTTTCGGCGGCGGACGGAATAATCAGATTCATATTGGGATGCGTGTACGAATGGTTTTCTACTTCGTCGCCGAGCTTTGCCATGCGCCGCACCAGATCGGGAAACAGCTCGGCGCGGGAGCCGACCACAAAGAATGTGGCCGGGGCATTGGCTTTCTCTAAAGCATCTAAGAGCGCAGGCGTTTTAGTCCCGTTCGGGCCGTCGTCAAAGGTCAGCGCCACCTGCCGCGTCGCTGCGCTTCCCGTCCACAGCACGACCGGCTGAGACGACGCAACCCGGCCCGCGACTGTGACCACGTTGGAGCTAAACAGGGCGCGAGCGAACCGCCGTCCGTCTTTGTAGGTCGGGTCCAGCGCCGCCGCGTTGGCGAGGTGCGCGTCCGCCCCGATTTTGTCCCCGGAGGCCAGCATCGCCTGTGCCAGAGACCACTCCGCCACTTTGCGGGCGGGGCGGGGACGGAGCAGGTTCCATAGCCGCGCTTCCAGCGCCGTTGTTTCCAGCTTGTCCGTGCCCGTGTCCGCCGACAGGCCGCCAAAATTGGCGACCCGCACCGTCTGCGTCTGTGACAGCAGCGGATTTCCCCCGGCATCGGCGGCGTCCACGCGAACGGTGTGCGTGCCGTTGGCGACGCGGCGGCTGTCCCATTGGTATGTAAACGGTGCCCCCACCATCGCCGCCATCTGCCCATCCACGGCATACGACACCAGGGCCGTGCCCGCCGGAAGTGTTTCCGTCGGGGTCAGCAGCGTTTTTCCGGCACACGCCCGCACCGTTCCCACAGCGCGGGCCGCATCGTTGAGTGCCCCATTGATACGGTCGGCGTACATCGTCTGCAATTCCGGCTCCGTCACCGCCGCTTCCAGCGGCTTGTCCGCCTCAAACAGCAGCCGGACACCGTCCTCCTCATGCACTACTGGCACACTGGTGGGCGTCGCCAAAAACGTTCGGAGCGGTCCCGGCCCCGCCTTCGGGGCGGCCCGATACGCCGCCATCGCTGCGATTTCCGCCCGCGCCGAGCCGTTCGCCGCGCCCTTGCCTGCGGCCTCTTTTCCTGCAATCGCCGCCGCGCCTGCCGCGTCGCCGTCGAGAAGCTGCACATACGCCCGCAGCGTCTCCACGTCTTCCGCCTGCTCCGGGGACAGCCTTTTGTCTTTCGCCGCCGCTATCAGCGCCGCCCGCGCCGCCTCGGATTTATGCCGCGTCAGCAGAGTCAGCGCCTGCCCGTAGAGCGCGACCGGCTCCTCGCCAATGCCTGCCGCCCGGTCAAAATCCGCCTGTGCCCGGCCCATGCTCCCGACATACAGCGCACATGTCCCGCGCAGGGCATAGGGCAGGGCGGCGTCCGGCTGCGCCGTCACCAATGCCTGCGCGGCATCCGTCGCCTCCCCGTAGCGCCCTGCTTCCAGCAAATGCAGGGCAAAGCCAATCTGCTTGTCATACGTCGCCCGCACATCGTCCGCCCGCGCCGCCGTGCAGAGCAGGCAGGCGAGGGCTACGCTTGTGAGAGTGGTTCCGAGTTTACTTGCGAAAAAAGGCATCCGTCATTGGTCCTTGCTTGTGTGCTGAGAGAGTAGGAGCGGATTCCCTAGCCCCCAATAATGGGGGAACCGAAGAAGAACGCGCCTGCTGTCGGCTCTTGTGTCCCCTGGACACTGAACATTTCTGAGCCTCGGGTTTTAACCCGTGGTCCTCATTGTCCGCGCCCGGCGGATTGTCGCCTCCAACGAGGCGTCTATCAACCTTTCACGTTCGGTATGTTCTTCCGGCGTCAAACTCTCTCGGCGGCCTCTTAGCTCTTGAAGCCGGGCCTGTTGCGTGTCGCTAAAATAAGCGTCGCCGAGATTGTAAGGCCAAATGGTGATAGGTGAAAAAGCATCCGCTGGAAGCTGCTGAATAAGCGCCGTGACTGCTTCCTGCGGGGTTACCCCAAAGGCTTCCTGCGGGCCGGTGGTCGCTCGAAATCTGGCAGTTTCGTAGGTGTTCATGATCTTTATCCTTTTGCGTTTACTTACGGCTTTTCGCGCGCCACCAGCGGTAGGAGGTAAGGGCAATGTCTCCAAGCGGGAAAATTGCCAGAATAAGCGCACCTATCGCCCAATCTCGCCGATTGATAACGAACAAAAAAACAGTACTGGCGAGATAAAACAAGAAAACAATCAGAATATATCGAGAGTATTTGTTCAATTTCATGTCGTCACCCCTCTTGCATCCAATGTGTTAGTGTCTTTATCTTACCACACTCGCCCCTTGCCCGTCAAAAGCCTTGCGGAGCATTTCGCGGCAGACGGGGGCGGCGGCGGCGCGCCCGTAACCGGCGTTCTCCACAATGCAGGCAAAGGCATAGGTGGGGCTGTCGACGGGGGCAAAGCCCGCAAACCACGAATGCGTGCGGCCTTGTCCCTGACTATTCTGGGCGCTCCCGGTTTTGCCCGCAACGGACACGGGGAGACCGTCAAAGACGCCCTGCGCGGTCCCGCCGGGCTGCGTGACGGCGGCCAGCATCGGGTGCAGGGCGGCGGCGTTCTCGGGGGTTAGAGCTTGCGTCGGCGTCGGGGCGGGGGCGGACTTAAAGAACGTGGGGGCCATACGCTGACCGTTGTTAGCGACAGCCTGTGCGGCGGCGGCCATTTCCAGCGGTGTGACTAAAATCTGCCCCTGCCCGTAGGCGCAGTCGGGCAGGTCTTCGCCGAGCTTCGCCAGCGGCGGCAGATGAGCCAGCGCGAAGCTCTGCCGGGCGGTCTGGTCCAAATCCCGTGCGCCCAAATCAATGCCCAAATGGGCGAAGTAGACATTGCAGGAGACGCGCAAGGCTTTCGCAAGGTCCGTGTCGCCGTGCGGGACGAAGCCCTCTTCATCGGTGATGCGCCGCCGGGAATAACGCTTGCCGTCAAAGCGCCAGGAAACATTGTCGTCGGTGTGGTGGCAGATGACCACGGTATTGCCCAAACCGTGCGCCAGGGCGGAGGCGGCGGTCACGATCTTAAAGACCGAACCGGGCGGGTATTGGCCGCTGACAGCGCGGTTCAAGGCCGGGCCATCGGGTTTTGCGGCCAGCGCGGCCCATTGCGCCGCTGTGAGCCTCGCCGGGTCAAAGGTCGGCTCCGAGGCCAGCGCCAGCACGTCTCCGGTACGGGCATCCAGCAGCACGGCGGCCCCCCGGTCTTCGGGGCGGCGGGAGTTTTTAACAAGCACCCGCGAGGCGTATTCATGCAGGGCACCCGAAGCGGCGTTTTGCAGTGTGCTGTCCAGCGTCAGCACGACTGCCTGCCCCTGCGGCGTGTGGTGGAAGGGCAGAAAGCGGGTCCGGTAGGGCGTCAAGAGGTCGGCGTAGCTTCCGAAGCCGCGCAGGCGATTGTTCTGCCCGAGGGGATTGCCGACCGAGTAGGGCCGTTCCACGGCGGCGACAATCTGCCCGAACGCCGGGCCACCGGGATAAATCCGCCCGCGCCCGTCGGGGGTTAGATAAGACACTTCGGCGGCGTCCTCCGTCGGGGCAGCATCGCGGGCCAGCACCCGCCCGGCGCGGTCGGTGATCGCTCCACGCGGCAAAGCCAGCGCAAAGTCCAGCAGGCGCGGGTTGACGTGCGGCGGGGGCGGCTGTCCCGGCCCCGTGTCCCGGTCGGGCGTATACAGCGGGCGCGTGGCAAAGAACGTGTCCCGCACCCCCTGCACGTCCATCAGTTTCACTAGGCCGATGCCGACCAATAAATAGACGGCGCAGCCCAGCGCCAGTCCCCGTGCGGCGCGGGTCCATTCCGGCGGCGCAATGTCCCGCGCTTCAGCAGGCAGGCTCTTCCCCGAGATTTGCAGCAGCAGGCCCACGGCAAAAAAGCTGCACACGAGCGACGACGCCCCAAACGACACAAACGGCAGGGTCACGCCCGTGAGGGGTATCAGCCCCGAGACGCCGCCCAAAATCAGCATGGCCTGAAAGCCTAAAAGCAGCGTCAGCCCCGACGCCAGCAGCCGGTCAAACTCCGTCCCGGCGTTTCGGGCAATCCGCAGCCCGCGTGCGATCAGCAGCGCGTAGACGGCCAGCACGACCAGCCCGCCCACCAATCCTAATTGCTCGCCGAGCGTCGCAAACACCGAGTCCGACCCCGACCGGGGCACAAACTCCGGGTGGCCCAATCCCAGCCCGCTGCCCCACGTCCCGCCCGTCGCCATGCCCCACAGGCCCTGTGCAAGCTGTGCGCCGTTGCGGTCAGCATTATCCCAGGGATGCAGCCACATCGTCACGCGGGTCGCAAAAAAGCCGAAGTGGAGCGCGTTGCCTACAAACGCCGCCGCCCCTAAAAGCGCCACGCCCAGCAGGGGATACACCGCCCGGCGCGTGGTCAAATACAGCAGGGCCAGAAAGACGCCAAACAGCAGCACGGCAGGCCCCAGGTCTTTGACCAGCAGAAACAAGCTCAGGCCGAACGCATAGACCCCGGCCAGCGGGGCCAAATCCCACACAGGCCGCGAGACGCTGCCGCCCCGCTCGGCCAGATACGACGCCACAAACAGCACCAGCAAGAGTTTGATAAACTCGACTGGCTCCACGCCCAAGAGCTGAATATGCACCCCGCCCGGCCCGTGCCCGAAAAGCAGCAGGCCCAGCATGAGAAGCACTGCCGCGCCCGCATAGGCATAGCCGTAGCGCCGCAGCGGCAGCCGCCCGAAGGGCTTGGTCAGCGGCACCAGCAGGGCCACCGTCCCGTACAGCGCGACGCCCCATGCCTGCGCCCCAAACGCAAACGTGTCCCGGTACGGGTCTTTCACGCTGTAAACCAGCATCAGCCCCAGCCCCGCCAGCAGCATCACGAGGGGCAGCAGAAACGGGTCCGCCCGAACCGCCGCCGTCCGCAGAACGCCGTGGACTATCCAGCCTGCCACAAGCAAAGCCAGCACGCCGCCCCAGAACGCCCGCGTCACGTCTTTGGGGGAACGCACCACAAACCCGTCGCCAATCGCCGCCGTGCTGACATTTTTTAGTATTTTTGAGTGGCGCAGGGCATACACCGAGGCCCAGCCGTGCCCGCGCTTTGCGACCAGCGCCTGCCCAATTTGGGCGTCCACCGCCAGCGCCGCCGACAACTGCCGCGCCGTGGTCGTGTTGATATTGACCGCTCCCGCCGGGGCAGCCGTCGTGTCTTGTTTGCCAAAGTAGACCAGGGCAAGCCCGCACAGCAGGACAATTTGCACGGCGGCCAGGAGCAGAGCTTCGAGGTTTCGGTTTTGGTGATGTTTCATTTAGTTGAACGTTGCCAGAGGTCGCAAGAGCCACGCATTGAAATGCATGGCTGAAGGGCGCAGACGCCGAACGTCCCTGCCGGACATTCAGCCGAGGGCTAATCAGCCACGGATTTTAATCCGTGGCCTTCGTGATCGGGTACACTATCCCTATGGACGCACTCGCGCAAGAAATCACGGACTTTATCCAGTCGCCCCCGCCCGCAGACGACAGCGACGCGGCATTTAACACACTTGCCCTCGCGCTGTTTGCGCGGCAGTACGAACGCATCGCCCCGTACCGGCGGCTGTGTGATGCCCAGAACCTGTCGCCGGAGACGGCGACGCGCTGGCAGGACATTCCCGCCGTGCCCTCCGCTGCCTTCAAACGCTTTGACCTGTCTGCTGTTCCTACGGACAACGCCGCCGCTGTGTTTCACTCGTCGGGGACCACCGGGGCACAGACCAGTCGGCACTACTTCGATCGCGCCGGGCTGACGCTCTACGACCTCAGCCTGCGGGTGGGCTTCGATGCCGCTCTTCCCCCCCGCCCCGCCCCCCTTTGGGCCATGATGCCTGACCCCGAAGCGGCCCCGCATTCGTCATTGTCGCATATGCTGGGGGCGCTCGGCGCGGAGCGGTTCTTCTGGGACGACAACGCGGCACTGGCCTCGGCACTGGCCGGGGCAGACAGTGCCATTACGCTGTTTGGCACGGCGTTTGCGTTTGTGTCGCTTTTTGACGAAACGAACTCTATTTGGCCTTTGCCGCCCGGCAGCATTGTGATTGAAACCGGCGGCTTTAAAGGCCGCACCCGCGAAGTGCCGCGCCCGGAGCTGTATGGCCTGTTCGGCACGCGGCTGGGCGTTGGCCTAGACGATTGTTACAGCGAGTACGGGATGTGCGAAATGGCCTCGCAGTTCTATGGACAGGGCCTGAACCCGGAAAAGCGCGGCCCGCACTGGGTCCGCACGCGCACGATTGACCCCGAGACAGGCGAGGACACCGGGGACGGGGCGACAGGTCTTTTGCGCCATTATGACCTGGCGAACTTCAATTCGGTACAAGCCTTGCAGACGCAGGATGTCGGGACACGGACGCCGGGCGGCTTTCTGCTGGCGGGCCGTGCCCCCGATGCCGAGGTGCGCGGCTGCTCGCTGACCGTGGAAGAGCTATGGACATCACGCCAAGCCTAATCGCCGAAGACGCGGCCCGCCTGCGTTTAGCTCAAGCCGCCCTGCCGCCGCAGGCGGCGATTGTAGACGCGCTGGCCGCGCTGGCGGACCGCTGGCGCGACCCGGCCTACCCGCTCCGACAGGAAGCCGAGGCGCTCGACGACCCGTTCCCGTTCCTCATGGTCTGGGTGAGCCTGGAAGCTATATTAGACTCCCTGCGCCCTGCCGAGATGTGGGGCTTGATAGATGCTGAGAACTGCCGGGACGCCCAGGGCTTTCCCGTCGTCGGCCATGTCATCGCCGCCAACACGCCGCTGCTGGCCTGGGTGAGCGTCATTCGCGCCCTGCTCGTTCGCAGTGCGTCGCTGGTCAAGCTGCCATCGGGACCGGCGGCGCAGTGGGGGCGGCTGTTTCATCGGTCGCTGGCCGACGTTTCGCCTGCGCTGGCCGCGTGCGTTTCTTTGCACCAATGGCCCGGCGGCACGGCGGAATTGGATGCGGCGCTGTGTCAGAATGCCGACACTGTGATGGCCCACGGCGGCGACGAGACTACCAGCGCCCTGCGCGGTCTAATCCCAGCCGAAACGCCGTTTGTCGGCTACGGGCACCGGGTCTCGCTGGCTGTGCTGCCTGCGGGGACCGCCACGCCCGAGACGCTGGCGGAGCTGGCCCGCGATGTGCTGCTCTACGATCAGGGCGGCTGCCTGTCCCCGCAAACGGTGTTTGTGGAAGGCAACTGGACCGAAACGCTCCAAAGTGCGGAACAGTTTGCTGCTGCGCTGCGTCAAATCGCCATAGACTACCCGCTGCCGGTGCGCTCCCCCCGCGCCGCGCCCGCCGTCCGCGAGGCCCGCGCTCTGGCGTCAATGGAGCCGGACTGCCGAATCTGGGCAGGGGAAGACCTGCGCTGGACCGTGATTGCCCGGCCCGTGTCAGCATTTACGCCCTCGCCGACCTTCGGCGTTGTGTCCGTGCAGCCGCTGGCCTCTTTGCCGGACCTGCCCCGCGCCGTGGGCACTGTGGCGCACGTTTTGCAGGGCTGCGCGGCGGCGGGGGAGGGGACAGCCGCTTACCTGCCCGGCGTATCGCGGCTCTGCCCGCCGGGGCAGTTGCAGGCCCCGCCACTCGGGTGGCGGCAGGATGGGCGCGATGTGCTGCGGCTGTTGCTGCCGCCTCGCCGCTTTCTATGAACTTTACCTGAGAACTTTTAGAGCATTTTCAGGTATAATCAGCCGGACTGTGCAAAGACCGATTTGTTTGGGAGCTATGAACTATTGAATGCAGCGCAATTAACCGTTTCCCACCGCCAGGAAACACAGGGCACACTGATTGAAGCCGTCGGCGAAGTCGATTTGACAACCGCGCCGCTGCTGCGGGAGCCGCTGATGGCGGCAGTCAACAGCGGTGAAAAATCTTCGGTCATCGTGGACCTGAGCCGTGTGGACTTCATCGACAGCGCCGGTCTGGCTCTGCTGGTGGAAGCCCGCAAAAAGCTTTCTCCTGAAGGCCGCAGCCTGAGCGTCCTCCTGACCCCCAGCCGCCAGCCTGAGCGCGTCCTGAAGCTGGGCCGCTTTGACACGATTATGACACTCGCCTACAGCCTGTCCGATTTGTAAAAACTTTTCTAAAACACTTATGCCAAACGACAACCCCCAATTCGTAACCGGAACCGATGCCGGAACGACCGGCACGAGCGCCCAGAACACGCTGGCCCTGCCTAACCATGATACAATTATCGGTTATGTGGACCCCATTGTGGGCCGCACCGCCCACCGGGACGTGCTGGGTTATTTCGGCTTTCCCCTGATTCGCAAAGGCGAAGTCGTGACCGCTGAAATCATGGCCCGCGCCCAGAACTTGTCCCGTCTGTTTGAGCTGCAAGCCGCTACCGAAGCCGAGTAAGCAAGAAGAAGAATACGCATGGACCCCTACGATAACTCCCGGCGCGGCCCAGGCGCGAGCCTGACTGCCCTCTGCCTTGCCGCCCTTGCGGGCGCGGCGGCCTACCTGCTGTCTACCGAACAGGGCCGCAAGCTGATGGCGCAGGCCGAAACCCGCGCCAATGACTGGCAGACCCGCGCCGCCGCCGCTGTCGCTGAAACCCGCGAAAAAGTGGTCTCCTCCGTCGAGAGCCAGTCCCCTCCGCCCCCCGACGACCCCGGCGGCACCCACGTCCGCGAACGCCTGTAGGCCGCCTCGGCTCACGCCCGGCTCAGCTTGGAGATCATATAGCCGAGCGGGGACTGCACGCGCAGGGTCAGCGGCACGGTGACGCTTTGGCGCGGGGGAGAGCGCAAAATGATGTCAGCATGGTAGTCGCCCGGCGGCAAGTCGGCGGGCGGCACGGTCACGGTCACGGTCTGCGTTTGCTTGGGAAGGAGCGTGCCCGACGCGGGATTGAGGACCAGGCCCTCAATGCCCGTGCCAGGTTCCGCCTGAAAGTCCAGCGGCAAATCGCCATCGTTTCGCAGGACAAGCGGCCCCGCCGCTTCCTGCCCGCGCCGAGCGGACAGTGCCAAAGCACCCCCCGCGTTCTCGACGTGCAGCAGGCCGGGGGCGGCAGCGACGGTCAGGCTGCATTCCACCGACCACTGATCGCCTGTTGAGACCGTACCATCGGCATTCGGCTGGTTATCGCTTGTGATGTCGAGGCGGCCTGTCAGCGGCTTGCCCTTTTCCGGGGCGCGGGCGGGGTCCACGGTGACGGTGACCTGATGGCGATTGCCCGCAAAGCGCGTCTCAGACACGGAGAGCCAGGCGGTGCGCGACAAAATCGTGCCGGTGATCTCGCCGCCGCCCGCATTGTAGAGCGTGACGGTCATCGGCGGCGCGGGCCGACCGGGGACAAGCTCGCCGAACCACAGCGTTTTCTTGTTGACCAGCAGCACCGGCGGGGCGATCTGCCGCAGCTCTTCCAGAAAGTCCCCCGCCGTGCCGTACCGATAGTCGGTGTTATAAGAAATCGCTTTGTTGATCAGCCGGACCAAATTCAAATCGGCGTTCGGCTGCTGAATGAGCGAGTTGGTCACATACATCGACCGCTGATTGATCTGCTCCTGATCGGGCGCAACCCCCGCGACCATCTCATACAGCACGCAGCCCAGCGCAAAAATATCGGTGCGGATGTCCGCCACCCACTTGCCGTCGGCTTCCAGCTCCGGCGGCAGGTAACCCTCGGTCCCGTACAGCTCCACCGGCTTATCCGTCTCATGCCCCTTGCCGAAATACTGCGCCGCGCCAAAGTCCAGCAGCACCAGATGCCCCTGCGGCGTGATCCGAATGTTCGCGGGCTTCAAATCGTGGTGAACAATCTGCCGCGAATGCAGAAACGCCAGCGCATCGCAGAGCGACACGGACCACTTCAGCACCCAGGCCCGCGCAATCGGATGGCGGCGGGCGATGATCTCATCCAGCGTCGTGCCAACGATGAACTCCTGCGCGATATAGTAATGCCCATCGCTTTGGAACGCTTCGTAAAACGTCGGCATAAGCGGGTGGGAGCTTGCCTGCATCCCCACCGCCTTTTCGCGGTCAAAGAGCGCCTGCAAGGGGGCCTGATCGCGGGGGTGACGCGCCGGGAAAAACTCTTTCAGGGCCACTTTGCGGTCCGGCGTCCGCACATCATGGGCGGCGTAGACCGCCCCGTAAGCGCCCGTGCCCACCATGCGCTCAATAACGTAGCGATTCAAGTGCCCCGGCACTTCCTCGCCCGCCGCCAGCAGCATCACATCCTCATATCGCTTCCGTTTCGCCACTTTTTTCGCCCCTTGCTGGCAGTCTTGTCAGAAAGTATTGACAACTGCGTCCCATGCGGGTATTATACCTGCCGTAACATAAAAGGAACACGCCCATTGTGTTGCAATTTGGTTACGATTGCAAGTCATGGCCCTATCGTTTAACGGTTAGGACATCGCCCTCTCACGGCGAAAGCCGCAGTTCGATTCTGCGTAGGGTCAGTCATATATCTACTAAAAGCCTTCCAAAGCGTAATGCGCTTTCGGAAGGCTTTTATTCTGAGCGGAGACCTACCACCTTGTTCTCTCGTGCCTCGTTCACAGGGTCCTTCCTAAAGGAAGGATTAGGACAGAACAAGAGTCAGAGGCTTGTATTCATCAATAAGCTAGTGAAACTTGACACGGATTAAAGCCGAGTAATAAAATGAATCAAAGACAAATCAGGAAATACCTTGAGAGTTATCATCTAGATAAACTTTCAATCAATTTGGAGGTTGAGGTTGCGCCTTCCCTCGTTACCTTTTGTATAACATTTCTCAACGATATTGAGGATGAGTTGAAACTCATATTTGACAACAACAATGATCAAATTGAGCGATCCAATATTTTCATCCATAACATGAGTGGCGAAGAAATAAATTTCGAGAGCCGCACCTTCCGTCGAAGTGACGGCGATTTCTATGTAATTGCTATACCATCTGCAAGTCAATGGACGTACAAATTAAAGGGAGAAATGAATGGCACATCATTGAAATTTCCGGGAGCAACGTATCCTTTAGTTCCGGGAGAAACATATCGGGTTGAATATCGCTATCCTTTTGACAAAACAAAGCAGCACAAATCTAACACGGCAGATTGGACTGTACCTAGACGTGGATAGAAAAATTCCTACAATCTTGCAAAATGGCCCTCTTAATCCTTCCTTTAGAAAGGACCCTGTGACTGAGGAACGAAGGAACAAGGTGGTAGGTCTCCTCCATTCTGGGTATGCTCTTTCTACAACTAACTATGACGACAGAAGGGCAGCAGAATGGCGGAAGAGGAACGGGAGCAGAACGAGCGGGAGCCGAGCGTAAAGACGCGGCAGATTTTAGAGATGGCCCAGTCGGCCAGCACCTGCCCGGCGTGCGATTTAGCGCAGACGCGCACGAAAGTAGTCTTCGGTGACGGCAACGCGGACAGCCCATTAATGCTGATTGGCGAAGGGCCGGGGGCCAATGAAGACGCCACCGGTCTGCCGTTTGTGGGCCGGGCCGGGACGCTTCTCGACGAATGCCTGCGCGAAGCGGGGATGCTGCGAAAGCATATTTATCTTACCAATGTCGTCAAGTGCCGCCCGACGCTTGAAGAAGCCGGGCGCATCAAAAACCGCCCGCCACGCGCTGACGAGTCCGGGACCTGCGTGCCGCTGTGGCTCGAAAAGCAGATTGCGATTGTGCAGCCTTCCGTGATTTTGTGCCTCGGTGCCCCCGCCGCCAGCACAGTCATTCACAAAGCGTTCAAGATGACACAGGAGCGTGGGCAGTGGTTTGAAAGCAAATACGCCCGCTATGCGATGGCCGCCCTGCACCCGGCGTACATTCTGCGTCAGGAAGGCGAAGCCTACGACCAGGCCAAGCAGTTTTTGATTAACGATTTAATGGCCGCCCGTGACAAGGCCAAAACGGCCAAAGACGAGCCGAAGATGACACTCTTTTGAGCAATTTAAAATTAGCTGCGATTGATCTCGACGGCACGCTTTTGGGCAGCGACCATGCTCTCAGCGAGCGCAATTTGCAGGCTGTAAAGCGCGTCGCGGACAGCGGAATTAACGTTGTATTAGCCTCGGGGCGGCAGTGGCACACGATTGTCAAGTTTGCCAATCAAATTGGCCTGCCGCCATCCTCGCCGATTATTGCCTACAACGGGGCAATAATCCGCACGGTCAGCGGCGGGACTTTCTACCACAAGCCCGTGCCTGCCCATTTTGCCGAAGAGATTGTGCGGGACTGCGCGGCGGGTGGCTATCACCTGAACTATTATTTAGATGATGTGCTGTACGTGCGCGAAGACACGCACTGGGGACGGCTGTACGAGAAGCGCACCGGCACAAAGGCAGTGGTGGGAGATTTGACGCGCTTTGATGGGCAGGAGCCGACCAAGCTACTCTTAATTGACACGCCGGAGACAACCAATAGGCTGCTAAAGCGCTATCAGGACAAATATGGCAAGGCGCTCTATATCACCAAGACCGACGATGAGTATCTGGAGTTTATGAACCCGGCGGTCTCTAAAAGCGTCGCGCTGGCCGAAGCGGCCAAAAGGCTCCATGTCACTGCCGCCGAGTGCGCGGCGTTCGGGGACTCGTTCAACGACCTGCCGATGCTAGAATGGGCGGGGGTGGGGGTGGCCGTCGAGAATGCCAAACCGGAGCTAAAAGCCGTCGCGGACCTCATCGCCCCGGCCAACACCGCCGACGGCGTGGCCGTCGTTTTGGAGCGCCTCTTCCCGGTCCATCCACAGGACCAGTAAAAAGTGTGGAAATGTCAGCGCGGCAATCAGTGATAGATACAAGTAAACCAGGCTGCCGACGCTGACAGCGGCCCGTCCGTGCCAGAAATACAGGCCGCCCAGTATCGCCAGCGCCCCCAGCGTCATCGGCAGAGCTTCCCACGAAACGCGCCGCAGCGGCGGCCCCAGCCTATCCTGTGCTAATGCCGCCGTGTTGGCGTCGTCCAGCACTGCCAGCCGGGCCAGATGCCGGGCGGCGTGCCAGACGCAAAAGTAAATGCCGACGGCAAGGATTGGCGGCGTCAGCCAGAAGTAGACTCCCAGCAGCCCCACTTCCCCGGCATCCTCCCAGAACCCCGACTGCCCCCGCCGCCACGATACCCAGAGATAAGCCGCCGTCAGCCCGGCCAGCACGGTCAGTCCCAATAGGCGCACGCGCTCCTCCAGCAGCCAGCCCCCGGCGTGCCCATACCAGCCCAGAATGCCGCCGGTGAACGACGTCAAAATCGCCGGGTGCGCCAGCACCGGCAGCACAATCGGCAGGCCGCCGCGCACCGCCCAGACCAGCAGCCGCTCGGCGCGGGTTTTCGGCCTAGCCCGCCCCCCAAAAGTGTGCAGGTAGTAGGCGTCCCCCTGTCCCCAGTGCAGCCACGACAGCAGCAGGAACCCCAGCAGCGCCCCGGCAGGCCAGACCTGCCAGAACAGCAAATACAGCACGGCCAGCGCGAGGTACGCGGGCACAAACAGCGCGAGCCACCGCCACGAAAACTTCCGCCGCAGGACGAACAGCGGGGCCAGATGATCCAGCGCCCCGTGCGGCAGGCCCAGACAAAACATTCCGATCACAAACGGCCAGAACTGCCAGCGCACGGCCAGCACCGGAAACAGCACCGACAGCAAGAGGGTCACCAGAAGGCAGCCCCACGCGGGCCACGTCAGCCACGGAGCAAGAGCCGCCGCCGGGCGGCTTTTAAGAACGGCAGTGCGGGCAGGCCGCGCACCACCTGAAACTCGTCGCGCCAAGTGCTTGTCTCCGAAAGAAACCGCGTCAGCGCCTCCGGGGACACCCGCGCAAACAGCCGCTGAAAGTAGCCGGGGAACGCGGCGGGATTGTCCCGGAGCGCCTGCAAAAAGACGGCATCAAAGAACTGGAATCGGGGCGGCGGCCCCTGCTCCCGGAAGGTGTCCAGCGTGCCCGCCGCTGCCGCGTCGGCTATCTGACGGCACTGCTCCTGGATTCGCGCAAAGGTGTACCCGCTCGACGGCTTGGTGCAGCCGCCCGCCGTGCCGATGTTCAGCACCCGCCCGTCGCGCTTCGGGAACGGGCGGGTGGTCATCGGAATAGCGCCCGCTTCCTCGCGCTCGGTCACAAAGACCGCGCCGGGGTATCGCTTGGCGAGGTAGGCTTCCAGCGTCTGGGCGGTGTCGTCCGCCGTCGGCGCGGGGGCGTTGGCGGGCAGCAGGTACGTATCTTCAACCAGCGCGTGCGTGTCGGTGAAGGGCAGAACATAGACAAAGTGCGGGCCGGGCGTTTGGTCAACCTCAAAGTCCATCAGCGTGCAGCGGGCGGGGGTAAACACGGGCCGGTTGGCGCGGACAAAGCGGCCTCGAAACCGCTGCACGAAGTCGCCGGGGGTGGGGGCAAACCGGGGCGGGCGGCTGTCAAAGACGTAGTCAGCGCGGTATTCGCACTGCCCGGCACGAACGGTCACGCCGTCGCTGTCCTGTGTGACACTGTCAGCCGCGTCTCCGAGGCAAAGGGTGACGTTGGGATGGCGACGAATCTCAAACAGCACAGCATCGTAGAAATCGCGCCCGCGCAGGCAGCGGTAGGACGTCTTTGAGGAGGTCTGCACCGCACGTTTGCCGGAGGCATCCCGCACTCCCCACTCGTGCCAGCCGTGAGAGGAAAGGGGCAGAAAAGGGTTCGGGCGCGTATCCCAGAAGCACCATGTCCGGTCGTCGTCGAAGCGTGGCTTCGGGTCCAAAATCACAATCGGCGCGGTGACGCCCCGTGCCAGCAGGGCATGACACAGGCTCAGCCCCGCGCCGCCCGCACCGAGAATGACGTAGCGGGCTTCCATAACAAACTTTCTAAACAAACTTTCTAGTTCAGCCCGGACAGACGGCCCAGCGCCTGCGTGTCCACTGGCAAAATCAGGCCCGATTCATTTTCGTCGGCGTTCGCCACCGAGCGCAGGGCAGACTGTCCTTCAATCTCGATTTCCAGCAGCTCCGTTTCGCGGGTCAGCCGCGCCGTCGTGTCGGTCATCTCCAATAGCTTTTGCTTTTCGCCCAAAGGGACCTGAAGGACGCTTGCTATCGCAAACGACAGCTCTTCCGGTTCACTCGGCAGCTGCAGGGCCGACAGCGAGCGGCCCGTCATCGCCAGCAGGGCGCGTAAATACTTCTTGAAGAGCCGGGCCACCGTGCCGTAAGCCTCTTCCACGCCCGGCGCGGGCGTTTCATCTTCGCCAAACGGCGTCACTTCCCCGGACAGAAACGGATGAATGAGCCGGGTGCGGCTGATATGGAAGCGCGTGTCGCCAAAGACCAGAATGTTCATGCGCCCGTCTTCGGTTTCCTCGTACTGGGTGATCCGCGCCGTTGTCCCGACCAGGCTTGGCACGGCCTCGCCGCCGGTTTCCGGGCCGCTTTGTATCTGCACAATGCCGAACGGCGAGTTTTCCTCGCGGCAGCGCAGAATCATTTCCCGGTAGCGCGGCTCAAAGATATGCAGAGGCAGGGGCATCTCTGGAAACAGCACGACGTGAAGAGGAAACAGGGGCAGGTCGTCATAATTTACCATAACAGTCTCATTCTGGAAGAACGGTGATATAGCCGAGGTCCTGACCCAGCCGGAAAAACTCATCCGCGCTTTGCGGCGAGGCATAGGTCGTCTTGTGGGCGCTGTTGTACAGCTCTATTGCTTTTTGCGCGAAACCGAGCGGCGACAGGGCATTCAAAAACAGCCCTTTCCAGCCCAATTCTTTGCTCACCCGCGCTTTGGCCTGCGCCAGCACATCGTCGGCGTTCGGCCCCATCAGCGTCTCGTCAATCGCCCGGCCCGCCACCGTCATTGTTACCCGTACCTTCATAGTCCCAATATACCCAATTCTGCCCGGTACACCAGCGTTACGCAAAAAAGGCGGGCAAAATGACCCGCCAGCCGCGCCTGTACCTCAGCCAGCGGGGGGCAGTCCGCCCCCAGACATTCGGCCAGCGACGTCACATCGCGGTCGGCGATCCCGCACGGCACGATGTCCTGCCGGAACGCAGTCAGGTCATTGGAGACATTGAGCGCCCAGCCGTGCGTGGACACCCAGCGCGAGACTTTAATGCCAATCGCAGCGATTTTGCTCCCGTTCACCCACACGCCCGTCAGCCCCGGCACGCGCCCGCCCTCCAAATTATACTCGGCTAGCGTATCAATAATCACCTGCTCCAAATCGCGCAGATACCGGTGCAGGTCCTGGCCGTGCTGTCGCAGGTCTAAAATCGGATAGCCGACCGCCTGCCCCGGCCCGTGCGCCGTGATTTCGCCGCCCCGGTCCACCCGCTCCACGGCGATGCCGCGCCCTAACAGCGCGGCTTCCGGCGTCCGCAGGTCGGTCTCGTCGGTGCGCCGCCCCAGCGTAATGGTCGGCGGGTGCTGAATCAGCAGCAGCGTGTCCGGGCACTCGCCCCGGCCCCGGCGAGCGGCCAGCGCCGCCTGCGCGGCGAGTGCGGCGGGGTAGGGGACGGGCTGAGGGAATGTAATGATGTCGCAGGGCTGCATATCTGGTATAATCGCTCCTATGGCGAGGCCCAATCTTTCGTACCTCAAAAACGTGATCTTGTTTCTGCTCGGCATCCCGCTCGGCATCATCGCCGGGCTGACTGCGATGGCGGCCAGCGTCTTTGCCGTGCCGCTGGTGCGGCCCCTGCTCGGCCTGCGGGCCGGGCGGGCGGCGGGAGTGGGTCTGACGACAACGTTCTTTGCCGCGCTGGCCGCTCTGCTGTCGTATGGCCTGCGCGGGCGCATCCTCTGGGGGCTGGCACTGGTTCTCGCCGTGTCGCAGGTCTTCGGCGCGGCGTGGGGCGAGCGTCTGGCCCTGCGTTTTCCCGTGCTGGACCGGCTGCCCTGGCTGTGGGGCACACTGACGGTGCTGGGCGGCGCGGCGATGGCGGCGCAGGCGCTGGGACTCCTCGGCGGGCCGGTTTCGCTGTCACACACGTTAGTCAAACCCCTCTGGCTGTCCCTGCTGGCCCTGCCAGTCGGCTTCGGCGTGGGAGTCATCAGCCGCATGGCTGGCCTCGGCGGGGTGCTGCTGGTTCCTGCCTCCATTTATGCGCTGGGCCTGCCGCCGCAGGTCGCGCAGGGTACGGCGCTGGTCGTGCTGGTCGTGGCCTCGCTGCCGGGAATGCTGCTGCGGGCACAGCGCGGCGAAGTCGAAGCGCAGGGGGCCACCTGGCTGTCAGCAGGCGCGGTGCTGGGCGGCCTGGCCGGGGCGCTGTTTGCCGTCAGCAAAGGCATGACCGAGGCGCACACGCTGCTGGTCTTTGGCGTGGTGCTGACCCTGATTGGTCTGTTTATGCTGTGGCGTCCGGCTCCGCCCCCGGAGAATGCCCAGACAAGGAACGCATAGACCGGGCCAGCCACCAGCCGTCTTCGAGCCGCACATAGCCCGCCGTTTGCGCGGCCTCGCCGGGCATGGCAATTTCGGCCCGGCCCGGTTCCCTCAGCCGCACTTCCAAATCGCGCAGGGCGCGGCCCCACGGCAGGCGGCGGGCTTTAATCGCCGCTTCTTTCAGCGCCCACAGCAGCAGCAGGCCATCTGGCTCTCCCTCGGCCTGTGCCTGCTCTTCCGCGCTGAACACCCGCGCCGCCAGCCCCCGATGCACCGGGCGAATGCGCTGCACGTCCACGCCCACCGTGCCTTCCTCCGACCGGCACAGCGCCGCCGCCCCGAGGCCGCCGGAATGCGACAGTGACAGGGACAGCCCCGGCGGACATTCTCCCCGCACCACGGGCGCAACGCCTTCCCGCGCAATCCAGCACGTCAGGGGGTCCGTGCCATAGCTTTCCCGGAGCAACACTTTCACCGCCAGCCGCCCCGCCAGCCATTCATCCCGGCGCTTTGGTGACGCAAAGCCACCCCATAGTTTCCACTCGAATGGCATCAGCCAGTCGGCGGGGTCCTGCGCGGCCACCCAGTCCGGCGCGGCAATGGCTGTGTTCGGCAAAAGCATCTGTGCGCTTAGTATACCCCACACAAAAAAATGCCCCCGCTGCGAGGCGGGGGCGAGGGACACAGGAGAACACGAACCGAAAACTAACACAAAAAACTAAAGCGAGTGGACCGCCAGCGGCGTGGCCGACGACGCGCCGTAAGGGCAGGTAGGCAAAATTGACATGGGCTGATAATCGTAAGCCTGTCCATTGGTCGGGCAAACCGGGCCGGTCAGCGGATTGGTTCCGGGCGGGGCTTTGATATACGACTGTATCTGCGGCCAAGTTACATGGGCCGAGCTGGCATTGCCCGCTGGGATTTTATTGTCCATCGCATACTGCTCTTTGGCCGTGGCAAAGTCGCTCAAGTTTTTGACGCATGACCTGGCCTGCGACTTGTCCCGCGACGCCACGAACGCCGGAGAGGCGATATTCAGCAAAACGCCGATGACAAGGACGACAATCATAATTTCCACCAGCGTGAACCCGGCACGGCGAGACCGGCGGCGGGCGGCGGGCTGGATTACAGAGGAGCGTGTCTGCATAAATAGGGCCTCTCGGACGATAAAGCACGCGGGCGGCGAAGCTGGCAACAACACCGTAAGTATCGGCGCATTGCGGCTTGTTCTTTAGTGTCAGTTTCGCTTGATTTTTTTGTGTGTATGCTACAATAAAACAAAGATGCCCACCCATACGCTGCTGATTGTCAACCCGGTCGCCGGGCAAAGCCGGGGGCGCGGGCCACTTCCGGCCCTGGAAGACGCGCTTGCGCCGCTCGTGCGCTCTGTCTGCGTGACGCAGGGGCCGGGCGAGGCCAGAAACGCCGCCCGGCGGGCCGCTGCCGACGGCTTTGACGCCGTCTTGGTCGCGGGCGGGGACGGCACGGTCAACGAAGCCGTCAGCGGCCTGCTGGCGGCGGATGGCCCGCCCCTGCCACTGGGAATTGTTCCGCTCGGCACGCAGAACGTGCTGGCCCAGGAGCTGGGCCTGCCCCTCGGTGATTTAAACGCGACGCGGCAAATAATTGACGCGGGACGCACACGCCTGATCGATGTGGGCCGTGTCACCGGCCCGCCGGAGGCGAGGCGCGTTTTTTTGCTGATGGCAGGCTTCGGCTTTGACGCCGCCGTGGTGGAAGATACCCTGCGGCCCATGAAAAATCTGCTCGGCCCGGCGGCCTACGCGCTGGCAACCGTGGGGGCACTGGCAAAATATCAAAGCACGCAGATGACGCTGACGCTCGACGGGTCGGAAGTCCGCACGCGGGCCTATCTGGTGGTTGTCGCCAACGCCGCCTCGTATGCGTACCGGCAGATCAAAATGGCTCCGTTCGCCGCGCTCGATGACGGCTGGCTGGACGTGTGCGTGTTTGAGCGTGCCGCGCTCGACCGCGTCGGCTTTGCCGGGCAGCTCGTGTCCGTGCTGGCCCGCCGCCATCTGCACGACCCGCGTGTGCGCTATTACCGGGCCAAAACCATTACGCTCGCTTCGGACCCGCCGGTGTCCGGTCAGCTCGACGGCGACGGCATTGGGGAAACCCCCGTCACCATCACGCTTCTGCCCCGCGCCCTGCCGGTGCTGGTGAAATAGACGTCTAAATCAGCTTATGTGGAACTCACTCGCCCTCGCCCTGCAAACCCTGACCGCCCTGCCGCCTTTGGCGAACGGGACGCCGACCCGTGACGACGCCCGCCGGGCCGTCATGCTGTTTCCGCTGATCGGGGCGCTGCTTGGCGCGGCGGCGGGTCTGGCCTGGCTTTTGGGCAGCCGCCTGTGGCCGCAGCAGCCGCTGGTATCCGCCGCGCTGGCGCTGGCCGCTGGCGCGGCCCTGACCGGCGGGCGCGGCCTCGGCGGGCTGGCACGCGGGGCCGACGGCCTGGCCGCGCACGGCGGCGGCGGGGACCGGACGCGGGCGTTTGCCGTGATGCGCGACCCCCGGCGCGGAACGGCGGGGCTGGCCGCTCTGGCCGTGACGGCAGCGCTCAGGCTGGCGTTCCTGTCTGCCCTGCCCCCGGACCGGGCAGGGACAATTTTGCTGCTGGCCGGGGCGCTCGGCGGCTGGGCCGTGGCGTTCGGCTACAGCGCCTTCCCCGTGGCCGCCGCGCCGGGCGGCGGCGAGGCGACGACCGGGCCGGGAGTGGCGGCGGCAGGCGGCAGTGAGTTTCTGGCGGCCACGGTGCTGGCCGTCATCGCGGGCGCCCTGTGGCCCGCCCGCGCCCTGCCCGCCTTCGCCGGAGCGGCGCTGGCAGCGGGCCTCGGCGCGTGGCACATGAACCGCCGTGTCGGCGGCCTCAACCGCCCCCTGTGCGCCGCCCTCGGCGAAATCGCCGAAATCGCCGCCCTGGCCTGTTTGACGATTCGTATTTAGCGTACTGAAAGGGTGGCTACCAGGCCCTCGACGAAAACATGGTCCTGGGCTACGTCCTGTGGAAAACCATTTACCGCGCCTACAAACCCTTCGCCGAGCCTGCCGACGACGACGCAGGCATTTGATAGTCAACAACTCTATTCCTAAAAAGGAGAAAAAGCCAATGCTTGTGCATTTTGAAAAGACCGAAGGCGGGATTGTTCTTCAATTACCCGACGAATTGGCCGCGAACCCTGTTTTCGCTTCCGGGGACACGGTAAATGTCTCACGCGAGAATGGCCGCCTCGTCGTGACCAAGCCCGGTGAGCCGACTTATGACATCGAGGAAATGATTGCTTCTATCACCGATGAGAACCGGCACGCTGAAATCAGCACCGGACGGCCTGTTGGCAATGAGGTCTGGTAACCGTCATGGCCTTTATTCCGGCACAGGGGGATGTTGTCTGGATCGACTTCGACCCTCAGTCAGGGCATGAGCAGTCAGGACGGAGGCCCGCTCTTGTCCTCTCTTTGAAGAGCTATAATAACCGGGCCAGCCTCGCTGTTTTGTGCCCCATTACAAAGCAGGTCAAGGGGTACATCTTTGAGGTGTTGGTCCCGCCCGGCCTTGCTGTAACTGGGGCCATTTTGGCAGATCAGGTTAAAAGCATGGATTGGGCAAACCGGAACGCCAGCTATCTCTGCACTCTGCCGGTAGATGTTGTCGAACAGGTTGTCAAAAAAATCACGGCTCTGATTGCGGTCTGACAACTCTTTTACACAGTGACAGGTGGGGCAAAATGACTGAGCGGGAACAGTTGATAGCGCGGATTGAGCAACTTAAATCTGCTTATGGCTGCACTCGCCCCGTCGTCAGTCTAGAAGAGTTTTTCGAGGGCAACGAAGAATACGGCTCTATCGGCTGTAACCTCGATATGCCCGACAACAAGCCGCCTCCTCCAGATTGGTGGGTTAGGCTGGGGCGGTTTTTACACCTTGAACCGACACGTATAACAATTTCTGGGGTGTTTTCACCGCACCCCGGCCCACAGGGCTTTTATAGAATCTTGCGAGACATCCGAACGCGCCTAAATGTTCAGGACGTCTTGGTCGAAATCTCTGATGCCGATGTCGAGATAGGGCCTGACTGGCCGTTTTCGGAGTGCGTCTACATTCTGACGGAGGCCGACCGAAGGGAAGTCGCCGCGTGGGTCGCTCCCCTGTTCCCGGATACTGTGGAGGAAGGCTGCCAAAATGGCAAGCCCGCTAACACCCCGGAACTCCGGCCCGGCTTCCGGGTCTACGAAGCATGGTGGGATTGAAACCGATGCGTACTTCTAAGACAAGCGAAAACCTTGGTCCTGCTTTCGACTGGGGGCCGGATGTCGGCAGCGAAAATGTGTCAGCGGCGGTCCTGTACGCCACGGGCGATGCCACCCTGCCGCTGGGCACGGGCCGCTGCCTCATCGCGCATATCTGCAACGACATCGGGGCGTGGGGCCAGGGCTTTGTCGTGCCGCTGGGCCGCCGCTTCCCCGAAGCCGAGGCGCAGTACCGGGCCTGGCATCACAGCCGGTCCGACCCGCCGTTTGCGCTCGGTCAGGTGCAGACTGTGGCCGTCCGCGCCGATGTCTGGGTGGCAAACATGATCGGGCAGCACGGCATCTACACGCAGGGGGGTACGCCGCCCATCCGCTATGAGGCCCTGCGGGAGTGTTTGGGCCGGGTGCGTGCCTTTGCTCAGGCCCAAAACGCCAGCGTGCAAATGCCCCGCTTCGGCTGCTGCCTGGCCGGGGGCGACTGGGCAGTCGTCAGCCAAATTATTGAAGACGAGCTAGTGCAGCACGGGCTGACGGTGACGGTTCTGGATTTGCCGAAGACAAAGGCAGAGAACTGATGATCTTTAGAGGTGCTGAGGATGATACGAAAGAGGACTCCCAATGGTTTCTGGGCCTCTTCGATACCCTCCCGGATTTGTTGGGCTTCGCTAAGAAACAGAACAAACTCTGGAGAATCATTTGCGGCCTTTCGCCTTATCCGGCACAGGAAAAGCTGCGTAAGCGTTGTCGGCGGGGTGGGCTTCCCTTCCGTTACTCAATGCCGCTGCGAAGCTTTGGCCGCTGCAATCAGTGCGATAAGCGGTTCACGGAAATACAGTACGAGCTAGAGAACCCACGCGGCGGCTCGGAGGAGACGCGGAAGTTGTTTCTGAAAGAGAGTCAGATACACGCAATCCGTATTCACGGCGGCAGCTTCACGCAAACACAGCAAGCCTTTTTCAGAGGAATGTACGAGCCTGCGGACTGACAGGAGAGACAAGATATGGCAGACAACGACACGCAGATAGAACAAGACGATGATGCGCCCATCATGCACACGCTGGATAACAACCCGTGGGCGAAGAAGTTCAAGGCGCTGCTGGACGGGCATGAGTCGGGCAAGTACACAAAAGCGGAGTTTGAGCGCAAGCACCGGGGGCTGATGGTGGAGCTTCAGGCGCAGGCCAACAAAGAGCGCGAGAAGGTCAAAAAGTGGGCGATTGAGTCGCACAAAGTACGCGATGAGGCCGACTACAAGCGGCTGTGTGCGTACTACCATGACGAGTACGGCGACTCGTTTCATCACTTTTTGACGTCCATTCGGGTCAATGCCCACTTTCTCACGATGAACCCCAAGATGCTGGACGACGCCCGGCTGCTGGAACTCAAATACGGGGGCAAGATTTTGTCGCCGGAGCAGGCGGTCGCGCTCTCGGAAAAAGAAAAAGCCGAAGAAGAAGCGGCTAAACTCACAGACGGAACTAACGAAGACAGCGAATCGTTGTTGTAGTCATTAGAAGCAGGCGAACGAAGGGAATCAGGCAAGAGTGGCGCAGACCGAAGCGGAATTACTGGATGGGGGCGAAGAGGCGGGCCGGGGACGGGGCGCCTCCCTGTTTACGCGGGTGCTGACACAGTACGGGCGGCGGGTGCGGCCTGCCGCGCCGACCGAGCCTGCGGAAGTGTCCCCGGCGCAGACGCTCATTGACAAGGCGCGGGTATACCACCCGGATACGGATGCAGACCTGCTGCGCCGCGCCTATGCCTACGCCGCCGACAAGCACGCCGGGCAGACCCGCCGCTCCGGCGAGCCGTATATTATGCACCCCCTCGCGGTCGCCGAAATCCTGACCGAGCTGGAAATGGACGATGCGACGCTGGCTGCCGGGCTGCTCCATGACGTGGTGGAAGACTGCGGCATTTCCCGCGATGAGCTGGCAAAAGAGTTTGGCGACGAGATTGCCGACCTCGTCGACGGGGTTACCAAGCTGAAACTCGCCGACTTTGAAGCCCGCGTCGAAGGCGAGCCGGGGGCGCGGCTGGACGCCCCGCCCACTGAAGCCGTGCCCGAAGCTGAGGAAGTGCTGGCCCGCAAAAAGCGGCACGGCGAGACCAATAAAAGCGCGGCCAATCTGCGTAAGATTTTGCTGGCAATGGCAAAAGACCTGCGCGTCATGGTGATTAAGCTGGCGGATCGACTGCATAATATGCGGACGCTCTCGGCCATGCCCGAACACCGGCAGCCCAAAGTCGCTCAGGAAACCCTGCAAATCTTCGCCCCGCTGGCGCACCGCCTCGGCATCTGGCAGGTCAAATGGCAGCTGGAAGACCTGGGGTTCAAATACACGAACCCGCAAGCCTACGCCGACCTGAAGCAAAAACTGGACAAGACGCGGGCGCAACGCGAAAAAGATATTCAAACCGCGACCGAAGTGCTGAAGTTTCGGCTGGCCGAGGAAGGTATCAAAGCCGAGTTTCAGGGCCGCCCCAAGCATCTGTATTCCATTTACAATAAAATGAAATCGCAGACGCTGGGCATCGACGAGATTTATGATCTGATCGCCCTGCGCGTTATTGTGCCCACGGTGGCCGATTGTTACCATGCGCTTGGCATCGTTCATCAAGTCTGGATGCCGCTGCCGGGGCGCTTTGATGATTATATTGCCAAAACGAAGTCCAATGGCTACCAGTCCCTCCATACCAAAGTGATTGGCCCCACGGGAGAGCCGCTGGAAATCCAGATACGCACCACCGAAATGCACCGAACGGCGGACTTCGGCATTGCCGCGCACTGGCAGTACAAAGAGGGCGGGGCGACCGGCAAAAAGCGGGCGGCGGGCGACAAGGGCTTTGACAAGAAAATGACCCTGCTGCGCCAGCAGCTCTTTGACTGGCAGTATGATTCCAAAGAACCCGGCGAGTTCCTGCGAAGCGTCGTCGGCGATTTGTTTACCGATCAGGTTTTTGTGTTCACCCCCAAAGGCGACGTTCTCGACTTTCCCCTCGGCGCGACCCCCGTGGACGCCGCTTATCGTATTCACTCGGATTTAGGCCAGCACTGCGCCGGGGCCAAAGTCAATGGCAAAATTGTTCCGCTCACCTACCACTTCAAAAACGGCGATATTGTCGAGATTTTGAGCCGCACCAGCGCCAGTCCCTCGCTGGACTGGCTGGCTTCCGCCAAAACCAGCCATGCCCGCACCAAAATCAAAGGCTACTTCCGCAAGCTGCGTTATACCGCGAATGTCACCCGTGGCCGGGAGCTGCTTCAAAAAGAGCTGGAGCGGCTGCACCTGGACTGGCGGCTGCTGCTGGCCCCGGAAACGCTGGCAAAAATCGCGGAGGCCATGAACCACCACAGCCCCGATGACCTGCTGGCCGCCATTGGCTACGGCGACGCCGCCGTCGGCTCCGTGGTCACCCGCCTGCGGGCACTGACCCCCGAAGCGCCCCCCGAAGAAACCCGCTCGTTTGACCGCACGGCGGGCAAGCCCGTCCCTTCCGGCAAGCTGCAAGTCGGCGGCGACCTGGAAGATGTGGCGATTGTCCGCGCCAAATGCTGCCAGCCCGTGCCGGGCGATGACGTAGCCGGGTACATGACACGCGGCAAGGGAATTGCCCTGCACCGCCACGGCTGCGCTAATGTGGCCCATTACCAGCAGACCGAGCCGGAGCGGGTGATTGAAATCGACTGGCAGCCGTCTGACCCCGCGCAGCGGTATTCTACGGACATCAAGATTGAGCTGGTGGACCGCCTCGGCCTTTTGGAAGACATCGGCAAGCTTTTCTCCGAAGCCAAAACCTTCATTCAGGCCATCCGCACCCGCTCGCACCCGGACCACACCGCCGTCATGCAGATTTCGTTTGACGCCATCAACACCGACCATATCCAGGCCATGATTGTCCGCTTGCAGCGCCTCACCGATGTCATGGACATTCACCGCCTCGGTGCCAACGAGGACCCGGTGGATTGACGCAAATGTCCAACAGGAATTAATTATGACTACACCACCTTTATCTCCACAAGAAGTCACTGCGCTTGGCGAAGAGTGGTACGAACGCTATTTCAAACCGCAGATGGAGGCAGAAAACATCGGTAAGTTTCTTGTAGTCAATGTCGATACCGGCGACTACAAAATCGGGCAAGACTACATTCAGCCTACAGAACAGCTTTTGGCGGAACGTCCTAACGCGGTGCTATATGCTTTGCGCGTTGGTTATCGCTCACTGGGGCGAATTGGTGGGCGGTATACCCCAGGGCGACGGTAGGAGAAACAGCGTTTTGATCATTGGACAGGTAACTGCGGACCGTGAAGCCGTCATTTCTGTGGATATTCGTGGAGCTGAAGAACAGAAGGAAGACTTTGAGGCTGTTCTCGACACTGGATTTACGGAATACCTCACGCTTTCGGCAGAAGTCATTGCTCGTCTTGGCCTGGAACAAGTGCATACGGCGCAAGTCATCTTGGGGGATGGAAGCGAAGTGCAGATTCCAGTTTACCGAGCTGAGGCACTGTGGCATGATCAATGGCGCTTGATTTATGTCCATGCGACTGAAGGCGGTGCGTTGGTCGGTATGTCTTTGCTGTACGGCAGTGTCCTTCGCATTCATGTAATTGATGGTGGCGAAGTCACGATTGAGCCGCTAGTAAACCAATAAAATTCAAATTTTCCGCTCTTGCTTTGCGGCGGTCGGCATTGCAGTCCTTACTTCTTTGTCCCCCGCCCCGGACACAGACGTACCATTACACCTAATTCCCCCGGCTTTTCCGGCGCTGCCGACTGGTCGGTCTGGCTGCAATTATCCCGCGTCAAACTATTTTTGGCAAATGCTTGACACGCAGGCGCTTACGCTTTATAATGATTTTATATTCAGGTGAAGCGTTTCACCAATTCAGATAAACTTATGCGGACCCGTACCCTTAAAGATGTGGCCGAGGCTGCTGGAACCAGTGCCGCAACCGTCTCTTATGTCCTCAGCAACAGCTCGAAGGCAATCAGCCCGGAAACGCGGGCGCGGGTGCTTCAGGCGGCCCGCAGCCTCGGCTATCAGCCCAACCTGGCCGCACGGACATTGGCCGCACGGCACAGCCAGACTGTGGCTCTCTGGATTGCCAATGCCCACGCGCCATTTTTTGCACAGGTCATTCATGCGTTCCAGCAGCAGGCACGGGCGGGCGGCTATGAGCTGATTATCCGGGAGATGGCGGGCGACCCGGCGCAGATGCGAAGCGGCCTGTCCGGCTGGCCGGTAGACGGCATTCTGGCGTTTCAGGGCGCGGCCTATGTCCATGCGTTCCTGGAAGCGAATCCTTCGCCGACGGTTCCCTTTGTCAGCCTCGGCGCGTACCACGAAGACTGCTCGGATTTTGTGGCGATTGACCTGTCGCTGGGAACGCGGGACGCCGTGCGTCACCTGCTGGTGCGCGGGCGACGGGTGGCCTTTCTGCTGCCGGGCGGTGGCACGGTCCCCGGCGAAGCCCGGTACGCTGCGTACCACGCCGCGATGACGGAGGCGGGTTTGACGCCGGAAGTGATTGCCGTGCCCAGCAAACAGCGGGCGGATGTGCGGCAGTCGCTCAAAGCGTACATCACGCGGCACGGCTGCCCGGATGGCATTTTTTGCTACAACGACGACATGGCGCTCGGAGCCTATCGCGGCCTGTGCGATCTGGACCTGCGTGTTCCCGATCAGGTCGCCCTTGTTGGCTGCGACGGCATTGAAGACACGGAATACCTGGAGCGGCCCCTCAGCACTATTGTTCAGCCGGTGGACGAAATGTGCCAAATCGGCTGGCAGTTTTTAGCCAACCGGATGCGTAACCCGGCACTGCAAGCACAGCGCGTGACCGTAACCCCGAGGCTCCTGGTGCGAGACTCGTCCTAATTTGACACTGATTTACTGCACGTTACGAAAGGATACGACTATCATGTCCGTTTCTCCTCAAAGCCGCAAAGGCTTTACGCTCATTGAGCTGCTTGTTGTCATCGCTATCATCGCTATTCTGGCGGCGATTTTGTTCCCCGTCTTCCAAAAGGTCCGGGAAAACGCCCGCCGCGCCTCCTGCCAGAGCAACATGAAACAGATTGGACTTGCCATTACCCAGTATACGCAGGACAGTGATGAGACCATGCCGTTGCGGGACAATTTCGTCAACCCCGTTAGCAGTTGGCGTGTGCTGATTCAGCCCTACATCAAAAGCGTTAAAGTGTTCCAGTGTCCTTCCAACCCGGATGGAACCAAGCCGGGCGAAGACTTTTATAATGGCGTTTACGGCCCTGGCGTGGGTGATGGAAAGGCAGGAATTAACGGCTCTTACGGCGCGGCGACAACAAGCGCGGGGAACAATGCGGGTCTTACCCTGCCAGATGGCTTTGCCTTCCGCGACTATGGTGGAACGCCCGATACGCTCAACCTTTCCGTGATCAGCAGCCCCTCACAGGTCCTGGATGTCGTGGAAACAAACAGTGTCTATGGAGACTGCCCCATTCATAACTCCAATTGGGCGCACAATCCCAATGGTATTTATGCCGGGCACACAGGCCGCTCCAACTACCTGTTTGTAGATGGTCATGTCAAATCCATGTTTCCGCTGCAAACGATCAACGAGTGCGACGCGGCAGCCTGCACGCCTACTCAAACTAACCTGTGGTCTGTGATGAATACGCCCTTCAAAGGTGCCACCTTTACCACGGTTCAGACAAATCTTCAGGTTGCTGCCAACAAGTACAAACCGTAGCGGCCTCCTGCCGTTGAAAGAGCGATTTTGGAGCAGAAGCCACTTCGGTTTCTGCTCCTTGCCACCAAAGACAAGAAATAATAGGAGACACTAATTTGACAGCGATCAACCGCCTCGCACGCGGCGCAGCCTGCCTGGCCGCTGGCCTCCTGCTGATGGCGCTGCCCGCCTGTGCCCAGGTTCCCTCCGACACCGTGAAGGCAGTGTCTCCCGCTGGCCCGGCCCTGCCCCCGGCCTTTCGCCCGCCCGCCGTACCGCTGGTGACGTTTAACCCCTACCTGAGCATCTGGTCCGAGGCGGACCGGCTCACCGATGACGTGACCCGGCACTGGACGCAGTCGCCGCACCCGCTGACGAGCCTGATCCGCATTGACGGCAAAACCTATCGCCTCATGGGAGACACGCCCCGGCAGCTTCCCGCGTTTCCGCAGACGGGGGTACAGGTGACGCCGACGCGCAGCATTTGCGACTTTGAAGACACCGGCGTTCATGTCACGCTGACCTTTATGACTGCGGCTCTGCCCGACGACCTCGATGCCCTGTCCCGGCCCCTGTCGTATCTGACCTGGAGCGTGCGGAGCGTGGACGGGCACGCACACGACGTTTCGCTGTACGATGCCACCTCCTCGCTGCTGACGGTCAATGTACCGACGGAACCCGTGACGGCCTCCCGGTCCACCATGGGACCGCTGACGGCCCTGCGGGCCGGAGCGGACCACCAGACCCTGCTGCGTCCCGCCGGGGACGGCGTGCGGATCAACTGGGGCTATGCCTATGCCGCCGCGTCCTCGGCCCAGTCCACTTCGGCCATTGGCGGGGCGGACGGGCTGGCCGCCGGGTTTGCCCTGACCGGCACGCTGCCAGCTAAAGACGACAGCGCCCTGCCGCGCCCCGCCAGCGAAAACACGCCGACCCTGGCATTCGCCTTTGCGCTCGGGCAAGTCGGGGCGGCCCCGGTCACGCGCCGGGTGATTGTCGCTTACGATGAGCTGTACACGGTGGAGCTGGCCGGCAAGAATCTGCGGCCCTACTGGCGGCGCGATGGGGCGACCCCGGAGACCCTGCTGCCGACCGCCGACCGGGATTATGACCGGCTGGAAAAACGCTGCAAAGACTTTGACACGCGGCTGACGGCGGACCTGACGGGGCTTGGCGGGGCAAAGTACGCGCAGATGTGCGCTTTGGCCTACCGGCAGTCGCTGGCGGCCACGGGGCTGACCGTGGATGCCAACCACCACCTGCTGGCGTTCACTAAAGAAAATCACAGCAACGGCGATATTGCGACGGTGGATGTGTTTTTTCCAACCTCGCCCATCTGGCTGCTCCTCAGCCCGACACTGGCAAAAGCCCTGGCTGTTCCGGCCCTCATCTACTCCGCTTCGCCGCAGTGGAAGTTTCCCAATGCGCCCCATGACCTGGGCGTCTATCCGATTGCCAGCGTCTCCGGGGATGCCGGGGAAGCCATGCCCGTCGAAGAGTCCGCCGATATGCTGCTGCTCTGCGATGCGATTGCCCACGCCGACGGCAATGCGGACTTCGTAAAGCCGTACTGGCCGGTGCTGACAAAATGGGCCGAGTATCTGGTGCAGTATGGCCTGGACCCCGAGGACCAGCTTTGCACCGACGACTTCATGGGGCATCTGGCGCACAACGCTAATCTATCGGTCAAAGCCATTCTGGCACTCGGCGCTTACGGCGACCTGTGCAAAATGCGCGGCGACAAAGCAGGCGCCAAAAAGTACACCGACCTGGCCCATGCCGACGCAAAGCACTGGATCAAAGTCGCCGACGGCGGGAACGCCTCCCTGCTGGCCTTCGACAAGCCGGGGACGTGGAGCCAGAAATACAATCTGGTCTGGGACAAAGTCCTGCGCCTGAACATCTTCCCGCCCTCTATCGCGCAGAAAGAGATCGCGTTCTACAAGACGCAGCTCAACACTTACGGCGTCCCGCTGGACTCGCGCACCCGTTTGGGAGACGTAGACCACTCCTTCTTCAGTGCCTCGATGGCGGACAGCCAGGCTGATTTCGAGGCGCTGACAGCGCCGCTGTATGACTACCAGGACCAGACTCGTTCGCGGCTGCCCTTTGTCGACATCTATCAGACGGATATGCTGGAAAGCGATGGCTTCCGCGCCCGCTCCGTCGTGGGCGGCGTCTTTATCCGGGCGCTGACCGATCCCGTCCTGTGGAAAAAATGGGCCTCCGCTGACCCTATTCGTGTCAGCAGTGGGTGGGCACCCCTGCCCAAGCCGCCCGTATTTAAAACGCTGCTGCCCACTGCCGACATCAAGCCGACGGTGTGGTCCTACACCACCCAGAAGCCTGCCGACGACTGGACGCAGCCGGGCTTCGATGCCTCCGCCTGGAAAAGCGGCCCCAGCGGCTTCGGGACGGCGGGCACACCCGGCCTTGTGGTGGGAACGGCCTGGGACACGCCGGACATCTGGCTGCGCCGGACGGTGACGCTGCCAGCCACCCCGCTGAAAAATGCGGCGTTCCGCGTGCTGCATGATGAAGATGTGGAAATCTTTGTCAACGGCACACAAGCAGGCACTGAAAGCGGCTACAACAGCATCTACGCCCTGGTGCCCATTACCCCTGCCGCCCTGGCGCTCCTGAAGCCGGGCGCGACGATTACACTGGCCGTTCACTGCCACCAGACCACGGGCGGGCAGAGCGTGGACGTTGGCCTGGTGAATGTCACCGAGCGCTGAACAAAAAAGCCCTCCGCTCTGAAGAGCGGGGGGCTTTTTTCTTTACGTTTATTCGGACTTCTTCTTCTTCAAGATCGGCAGGCCGGTCAGCGAGTTTTCCGAAACCTCGTAACCTTCCGGCAAAGCGTCCAGGGCGCCGTCTTTCACTTCTTTAGAAAAGAAATACAGCGTCGTCTTGCCGTTGGCGGCGGCCCGCCCATGCAGGTAGTACTCGGTCCCGTTCTTGTTGCTCTTTACGCTATAGGCCATGTGTGTGTCCTCTCCCGCTCGTGTGTGAGTCTTGACGCCCTCGCGGACATCTTCTGGGACGCCTTTCGGCACAATGCGGCTGTTTTCCTTCTTAGAAAGCAAAATATTTTCTAATTTTACCAGGCGGCCTTTGTGCCCGCCATGAGCTTTTTCCACGGGAGGCGGTCCAGAACAGCGTCAAAACGCAGCTCGCCGCTGATCAGCCGCCCGGCCAGATGCGTGCCGCGTGGGTGTTTGACCCCCATCGTGTAGCAGACACGCGGGAACTGATAAAAGAACTTGGCAATCTTCAGCGCCGCGTCATGGCTCGCGCCGATGTCCGCCCGCAGCGTCTGGGTCCACTCCGCGCCCCGGCCTGCCGCCACCGTCTGCCCCGCCAGTGCGCCCGACCGGCAGGCATAGGAGATGCCGTCGCCGAACAGCGGGTTGACCAGCCCTGCCGCATCGCCCGCCAGCAGAATGCGCCCGTTCCAGGCATCCACCGGCTCTGCGCCGCCCCAGATAGGCAAGGGGTGCCCGTGAAACTCGATCTCTTCGCGCTTCACCGGCACGCCGAGTGCTTCCAAGTAGCCGACAATCCAGCGCGATAGCTCTTCTTTGCTGGCCTCGCCCTTGCCTTCCGCCGAGCGCCGCCCGAAGGTCCCCGCACCGACTGACAGATGCCCGGCCTTTGGGAACACCCAGGCATAGCCCGCTTTCACCGCATACTCTAAGTGCCCGATTTCAGGCCGCAGGCTCTCATGCCCCTGCCCCCATTCATGCGGGATTTCCGCTTCCAGCGCGATTGCCAGCAGCCGCTTCTTTCGCAGGTCGGCCATGCGGGCCACCACGCCGTTTGCGCCGTCGGCTCCAATGACCTGCGAGGCCGTGTAGACGTCCCCGTTCGCTGTCGTCACCCGCACCCGCGTGTCCCCGTCCGGCTCTACGATTTTGACCGAAACCCCGTCGCGCACGTCGCACCCCGCCGCCGCCGCCCGCTGGGTCAGGGCATTGTCAAACACCGACCGCTGCACCATCCACAGGCTCACCGAAGGCGCGTCCGGGTCCGGGTTCAGCGGCGCGAGGTGCGCGTCCCCGAAGTCCCACGTATGCCGCAGGTGCGTCACCGTCGCCTCCACAAACGCCTCTGGGACCAGCCGGGGCAGGTCGCCGCCGACAGACACCGGCACGCCGCCGCCGCAGGTCTTGTAGCGCGGCAGGGTTCGTTTTTCCAAAATCAGCGTTTTCAGCCCCGCCGCCGCCGCTTCATAGCCCGCACACGCCCCCGCCGGTCCCGCCCCGCAGATAATCACATCGTACACAGTGTTCATGCGTCTATTGTACCCGCAGACTTGACAGCGCCGCGTTTGCCTGATATAGTGTCTTTATTGCCTGCTGTAGAGGAGAACACCCATGTCGCCCCGATTTGCACCCGCCCTGCTTCTGTCTGCCCTGCTTTTCGCCCCCTTCCTATCCACACCCGCCCCGGCACAGGAAGCCGCCGCCCCGGTTCTGCTGGCCCCCGGCACGGTCGCGCCCGACTTCACCGCTTATACTCCCGCCGGGAAGCCCGTCCATCTGTCGGACTACAAAGGCAAAGTGGTTGTCCTGGATATGTGGGCGACCTGGTGCCCGCCCTGCCAGGCATCCCTGCCGCACACCAACGAAGTCGCCAAAAAGTTCGCCCCCAAAGGGGTCACTGTGCTAGCTGTCTGCGTCTCGGACACCAAAGAAGCGTTTGACGACTGGCTGCCCCAGCACAAAGCTTACAGCTCTATCACCTTTGCTTTCGATCCTTCGGGCCGCAGCAAACCGAGCGTGGTCAACAAGCTCTACCATGTGTCCGGCATCCCGACCCAGTATGTGATTGGCAAAGACGGCAAAGTCGTCACCAGCTTTGTCGGCTACGGCGGCCCAACCTCCGACCTCGCGGATGCCCTGACCAAAGCCTTAGCGGCTCACTAAGCGGCCTGCACACAAAAAGAGCCTGGCACAAAATGTGCCAGGCTCTTTTCTTGTTAGATTTCTTGACAAATTACGCTTTGCCGTCGCCGAAGATTTGCGGGCGCGGCTCCGGCAGCCCGGCCAGTGACCGGTACGTAATGCCGCCCAGAACGCCGCCCACAATCGGGGCCACCCAGAACAGCCAGAGCTGCGCCAGTGCCCAGCCGCCTTCAATCAAAGCGGGGCCGGTGCTTCGCGCCGGGTTCACCGACAAATTGGTGACGGGAATGCCGATGAGATGAATGAGCGTCAGCCCCAATCCTATGGCAATCGGCGCGAAGCCGACCGGCGCACGGCCATCCGTCGCGCCCATAATAATCACCAGAAACACAAATGTCAGCACGACTTCCGCGAGCAGGCACGCCAGCAGGGAGTAGTGGCCGGGCGAATGTTCACCGTAACCGTTGCAGGCGAAGCCCCCCGCCAGGCTGAAATCAGGCTGACCCGAAGCAATCAGATACAAAATGCCCGCCCCAGCGGCCCCGCCAAGCACCTGCGACGCGATATAAGGGGCAAGGTCAGACGCCGGAAACCGTCCGCCTGCATACAGTCCCAGAGATACCGCCGGGTTCAGGTGACAGCCGGAAATGTGGCCGATAGCATAGGCCATCGTCAGAACAGTGAGGCCAAACGCCAGCGCGACGCCAGCAAACCCGATGCCCAGATTGACATTGGGGTTGTCGGTCAGGAACTTCGCGGCCAGGACCGCGCTGCCGCAGCCGCCGAAGACGAGCCAGAACGTACCCAGAAACTCGGCCAGCGCCCGCCGGGCGATAGGAACAGGGGACAAGTGCGTTTCTCCATAAGCCAACCCTGGCTGTTTAATTAAGTGTCATCCCTGCGAGCTTTATGTATTCCTGCACAAACAATGCCAAGTAAGAATACGGAGCTGTTCTGGGCCAACATAAAAAACGCCCACCGCACTTTGAATTAAGTGCGGCGGGCATTCTTGGTTTCGCTACTCCCGGTCGTGCAGGGCAAACAAAATCTCCCGCAGGGAGGGGCGGGTCCAGCGGACGCGGTGCTGCCGGGCCATCTGCTCCGCCCAGCCGGTTACCTCCGTGTCATCGACCTCGGCATCGGTATGAATGGCCCTCGCCACCAGGCTGCGGTTCACAAGCACTTCGCGCCCACGGGCCAGCGACTGCAAAATCTCCCGTTCAATGCCCGGCAGGGTAGGGGCGGGCCAGCCTTCACGGGACAGGCGCACAAACTCGCCCCGCTGCTCAATCTGAGGGTCTTTCATACGAAAGGTGTTACCCCGCCGTGCCAGTAGGGCAAACCTAAACGAACTTCAGGTCTTCGTAGCGTTTGCCCAGAACCGCCTCGCTGCTCGTTCCCAGCCACCGGTCCAGCACCGTAGCGTAGACGGCGCGGAAGTCCGTGGTGTACTTTAAGTCCCCGTTGTCCAGATTGGAGAGACTCGGATACGCCCCGTACAGGCCGCCTTTGACGGATTGGCCCAGCAGGAACATCTCCGAAGCCGTGCCGTGGTCCGTGCCGCCGTTGGCGTTCTCATGGACCCGCCGCCCGAACTCCGAAAAGGCCAGTGTCAGCACGTCACTGCCTTTGCCCATGCCGTCCAGGTCGCTTTGGAACGCAGCCAGCGTGTCGGACACGTCTTTCCAGAGAACGCCGTGACGGCGAATCTGCCCGGCATGGGTATCAAAACCGCCCACGGTGATATAAAAAACCCGCGTGCCGAGACCGGCGGCGATAAGCTGGGCGATCTCCTGCATTCCCGTCCCGAACGCGCCTTTGGGATAGGCCACGACCGAATGATACTGCTTGATGCCAGCGCTGATACGGTCCGCGCTGCTGTAAGTCTCCGCCGCCGTCTGCTGGAAGAACTTGCCGTAAGGCGTCTGCGAATCGCCCATCTGAATACGCTTTAAAGCTTCCATGTGCGCGTCGCCAACAGTGCCACGCGGGAACACGGCCCCGAAGTTTGCCAGACCGCTGATGCTCGGCACGGCGGCATGGGCATTGGTAAAGGCGACACTGGCTTCGTTGCCAATGTTGATACCCGTCAGCGGCGAGGTGCGCCCCGATTGGATAGCATCCAGGTAGCGGCCCACCCAGCCTTCCGACGCGGGCCGGTCCGGCTCCGCCGTCTGCCAGATTTCCATAGAGCGGAAGTGGCTGCGGTTCGGGTTCGGGTAGCCCACCCCCTGCACAATCGCCAGATGCCCGGCATCATACAATGCTTTCATACCGGTCATGGACGGAGCCAGTCCAATGCTGTCGGTCAGATGCAGAATATCTTTGTCCGAGTGTCCGATGGTAGGCCGGGCCGTGTGGTACGCCGCATCGGCATAGGGAACCACGGTGTTCAGGCCGTCATTGCCGCCGGTAAGCTGGATGACGACCAGCGAGCGGCCCGCCGTCTTGCCGCTCGTGGTCAGGGCATTGTCGGTAACCGAGTCGGCCCAGACCATTTTCGCCAGCCAGGGCGGCACGGCCAGCCCGACCGCCACAGTGGTGGCGCTTTTCTTGATAAAATCTCGACGTGTGACAGACATAATTTTTGCCTTTCTTCGCATTTAGTTAGCAAACTTGATATTCGGGAGTCGCCATCAGCAGGGGCAGGAGGCCGCGCAGGCGGTCTTCCAGGAGGCCGGGGCCGTTGACATAGCTCACCAGCGTCTGCCGGGTCGCCGGGGACAGCGGCAGGGGGCCGAGCCGAAACGCCAGCAGGTCCACGAACGCTTCCGGCGTCAAATTGTTCTGCCGCAGATAGGCCGTCAAACGCGGCGGCTCCCCGCCCAGCAGATAACGCGAGTGCGACACTTGATCAGCAAAGGCCACGCGGGCCAGCAGGGTGGACGTGTTGATCCAGGCTTCGCCGCCGTCCCAGCCCTTGACCGTGGGCGGCGCGAATAGGTCCTGTCCCATCGAGCGCATCGCCGTCGGCAGGCCCGCCAGCACGCCGATCCGCCGTCCGATGGCGCGGCGGCTGCCCTGCACCGCCGTCACAGCAGGCGGCGCGGCGGGGTTCGCGGCCATATCATTCGCCGGGGTGATCTCGGCGGGTGGCAGCTCCAGTGCCTCTGCCATGCCCAGCAGCCGCACCGACCCGGCGACATACTGCGCGGGAGATTTGATCACCGCAAACCTGGCTTTGGGCGAATAAAACGCTTCCGAATGCAGAATGCGGCTCATCACGGCGCGGATGTCGTAGCCGCTGGCGTAATAGGTTTTGACCAGCGCCTCCAGCACGCCGGGTTCGGGGTCGGGATAGCCAAACTGCGTGAAAAGCTGCGTGCAAAGCCGCCGGGCCGTGGCGGGGTGGGCGACCAAGATGTCCACGATGTCGTCGCCGTTCCAGTTGCCGGTTTTGCCCAGGAATGTCTTCAGCGTGTTGTCGTGCTGCGCGGGGTTGAAACGGAACTCATCGCGGCGTGTGTTCCAGCCCGAAAATGCCCGTGCGGCGGATTGGACGTCGTCTTCGGTGTAATTGCCGATGCCGCAGGTAAACAGCTCCATCAGCTCGCGGCCATAGTTTTCGTTGGGATGGTCTTTGTAGTTCTGGTTGCCGTTCAGGTAGCGCAGCATCTCCGGGTCCTGCGAGACGGCCAGCGTCAGCGTCCGAAAGTTTCCCAGGGCGTGCTTGCGAAACGTCTGATTCTGACGCAGCAGCAGGTCCCCCTGGGCATTGCCGTCTTTGGACGTGAAATGTCCATGCCAGAACAGCGTCATCCGCTCTTCCAGGGGGCGCGGCGACGCAACCATTCGGTGCGCCCACCACATCCGCACGGCCTGCACCGGCAGACCGCCGTTCTTCGGCTGCGGCAGCAGAGCGGCGAGATGCTGAAGAAACGCCGCGTCGCCCAGCGTGTCCGGCGTCCGCTCCGGGTGCAGGAGGGAGTCGGTCGTGGCGGCCAGCCCTGCCGCCGCCGCCGCTTTCACGGTATCCGCATCCGCGCCAAACCCGGCCCGCCGCAGCAGATGCGCGGTGTCTGTATACGTTTGATCCATCATAGTGGAAAAGACGCAGGGGCGAGGGGAAAGGTTCAAATTGGCTTTCTGGCACAAATGGGCCTGTGCCGAGTTCCGCCGTATAAAACCCCCGGCAGAGAGGGCAGACGCCCTCCGGGCTAAGAAACTGTATAGAAAGCCTTCAACGAACGCAGATCACCCCCCCCGCCCCCAATAATGGGGGAGCCAGAAGAATGCAGGGGCTTGGTTTTCACTGTCCGGTTCCCCCATTATTGGGGGCTAGGGGGCTGTCCGGGGGCTTTCTATACAGTCTCTAAGGATGTCGGAGCTAAGGATGTCAGAGGAAGCAGCATTTGTGTCCTAACGTTTGTGTCCTAACGTTTGTATCCTCAGCCCGGAGGGCATCTGAGTGTGATGCCGGGGGTTTTATACCCCCGGCATTCGGACGGCATTCGGACGGCATTCTGACAAGATGTAAATAGCAGCACCGTTCAAATCTAAAAAAAGCCGGGGTGAATATCACCCCGGCTCGGCTATCTTCTTCTTGCTCACCCTACTCCTTACGAGCGCGGCGTCGAGCGTGATTTTGTTTTTTTGGCCGGCAGCGTTGCCTCCAGAGATTTCAGGTCGGTCATCTGGTCCAGCTCAAAGTGAAAATCGATCACTTCTTTGATGTCGATGCCGCCCTGCGTGGCAAACTCTTCTTTTTCCGTATGGGACAGCTCCAGCGGCTTGTCTTTCAGGATGCCGTCTTCCCATTCTTCCTGCTTGACAAACTGCTCGCCCATCTTCTTGCAGTGGGAGCAGCGGAACTTGACATACACAAAACTCGGACCGAAGAGACGCAGGTAGTATCCGTGCTGAACCACGTCTTTGGCGATAACGCGCTGACCGCAGTTGCACTTGATCGATGTCCGCATATTGCTCATAAGTGTTCCCTCCGATGTGTGAGCGGTGCGCTCCGACCCTGACGCAGACAATCTAAAATAAGAGCTACTAGAAACATAGCCTAGAAACAGAACGGGTACGGAGCGGTTCAGACAGTGCTATTATATCATATTATGGCGCGTTCGCGTCCGTCCTGTAACTTTTTATTGCGGTGTGGGTAGTGCGCGTTCTGTCTGCCGGGCCAGCTCTTTTCGCAGGCGCAGCAGGGCCACATCTTTGGCCTTCGCTTCCAGCATAATATCGAAGGGCCGCAGGCTGTCCGCACCGACGCTTTCCCAGAACAGCACAAACTCCAGCGGATTAATAAAGTCCGCATGGGCTTTCAGCCGAGGCGAATGCAGCTTGCTGACGGTGCGCTCCCGGCCCGTTTCCCCTTTTTCTTTGACAACGCTGGTCTCAAAATCTGTGGACGGCGACGAGTAGTGTATCTTCGGCGTCACGCCCTCGGGCCAGGTCGCCAGCGCCCGGCGCAGGGCCTCCGCCATCGGCAGCCCTTCCGGGTTCAGGCAAAAGTGATGCAGATTATCGAAGACCACGGGGCAGCCCGTCTCGTCGTGGATACGCAGGGTCTCCGCCGCGCTGAACGAGACGTCATCGTTTTCCACCACCAAGCGCCGCTTCGTCTCCTCGGGCAGGTCTTTGTAGCGGCGGATAAACCGTTTCAAACTCTCTTCGCGCTCCCCGTACACCCCGCCCACATGAGTGACCACCACGGCTTCCGGCCCGCAGCCCAGCGCGTCCAGAATCCGCGACTGCGCGTTCAAGTCGTTGATGCTTTTGGCCGCCACGTCTTCATCGCGGGCATTCAGCAGAATATACTGCGACGGGTGCAGGCTCAGCCGAATATCATACTCCCGCGCCAGCCTGCCCAGATCGGCCAGCTCGTCTTTGGCTTCTTCCAGTTGATTGTGAAACTGCGGCAGCTCGGGGTGCGTCAGATACGGCGCAAAGTCCGACGACATCCGGTACATATGAATGTCTTTTTTGTGCAGATAATGGAACACTTCCCGCACATACTCCACCGACTGCCGGACGTGCGGCCCGCTCTGCCAGCGCCGCGCATCATTCGACGGCATCCCCGCCTCCGCCTCAATCGTCGCCAGGTTGCCTTTGTGCCCGATCACCTTCACTGCAAATCCAAACCGCATTCTAAAACACTCTCTTTCTGACACGGTTATACCCAAACCGGCGGCACATGGTACAATAGCAGCAGAGGAGAAGAGCTTATGTCTCAAGTGTCTTTCAATTCACTGGTATCTGATTCGGTTCTTGCCGAGCTTTCCGACCGGGGGCAGGCTATTTACGAAGCCGACCTCCGGCAAAAACTTGAAGCGGAAGCACACACCGGCTTTGTCGCTATCCATATTGACGCGAAAGAATACGCAGTTGCCCGCACGTCCGCCGCCGCTATGCGCGAAATGCGCCGCCGCTTCCCTGCTGACGGACGCCTGTTTGTCCGCCGCATCGGCTCCGAACCGCAGTATGGCCTTGCCGCCCGCATTATCCAATCAGATATGATTGAGGGCAAACTGTGACAATTCAAGGCTATGTCCGCGATGATTTCGCTTACGTCCTTTTGTCTCTGCCTGGACAAGAGGGAGCGTTGCCGGTTGAGTTTATTGTTGACACGGGCTTCAACGGGGAACTAGCCTTGCCGGGCAATATCCTGAGACAACTGCAAGCCTCTTTCAGCTTTGAGGAAGACGTTCAGATGGCTGATGGCTCCCGCCGCAAAAGACCCTACTACGAGCTGCATTTGGAATGGGATGAAGACGCAAGGCTGACAGAAGTAATGATGCTGGAAGGCTCCCCCCTGCTTGGCAATGGCTTGATTACGGGCAGCTTGCTTCAAATCGAAATGACAGACGGCGGCGAAGTGCTAATCGAGCCGCTGTAAAAGAGATACAATGACATTATGACCATTCCCATAATTATTCCCATCCAGCACAATCAGGGCATACTATCGCTCTCGAATCCTGATACTATCGAGGAGCTGACTTTGCAGCAACTAGAGCGTGTTAGGCACTTTATTCCAGCAACGTCTTCTATCGAATGCTAATTAATATCAGTCTGCTTGCTACGTTATGAGGCGAGAGCGGGAGATGGCAGTCAGATAGCCTCCGTCCTGCTCGCTACGGCCTCGGTAGGCTTATTTTGAGGTGCAAAGTGCCTAACACGCTCTAAAGCCCCCCCCATCAGTGTGGTTCCAGATGTAGTAGTTCATGCTGTAGGATACCTTTGTTCCTGCCGCGCTGTCATCGGGGCAGGCATACAACCCGGTTGACTTGACATAGGGATAGATCATGTTCGCCCAGCCGTTCGGATAGCCGGTATTTGTCGCCGCCGGGGTGATGAGGAGTTGGGCGGCGGTGGCACAGGGAAACTTCTCGTCGAAGTCCTGATTGTACTGGATGACCGCCAGGCCGATCTGCTTTTCGTTGGATAGGCAGGCAGTGCGGCGGGCGTTTTCGCGCACTTTCTGGAAGACGGGGAACAAAATGGCAGCAAGAATGGCGATAATAGCGATGACGACAAGAAGCTCGATGAGCGTGAAGCCTCGTGAGTGGGCGCGGCTCTGCATGGTATGGGACCCTTTCTTACAATGGTGTCTGATGCGTCTGATTTTTGGAGCCATGTTGATACGAAAAAAACTGAACCAAAAACAAAAACGATGTGACACAAGCAATATATCACAATCTGGAACCTTTGTCAAGCATTTTTGAAAACAAAAACGGCTCCAAAATAAATATTTTGGAGCCGTTTAGAAGTCGAAATGCGCTAACTGTCTTCGGCGGCAGGGACGCTGCTGGCTCGCACGACCAGCGGGGCCAGCATTTCTGCTGATTTTGGCGGCAGATGTGCGTTTTCCCGGCGGCGCAGCAGCAGCGCGGCGGCGGCAGTCCCCATGGCTTCATATGGCTGCGCCGCCGTGGTCAGTCCCAGCCCATTTGGAAGCGTCGGAACAATGCCGTCAAAGCCCGTCAGCGAGACATCCTCCGGGATCGAAAGCCCAAGATGCTCCAGACGCTCCGCAAGGTCAACCGCGAGATAATCTGTATAGCACGCCGCCGCTGTGGGGCGCTGGCCTTCCGGCAGACGAAACACCGCATCCACCACGGTCCAGGCACGCGCATCGCGCTGCGGGGGCATCGTTAAAACCATCTCTCGCAGCTCTGGGTTGTTTCCGCCGCGCACGGCATCCAGATAGCCCATCACTCGGTCTTGGACTGGCTGAATTGGCTCATAGCCGGTCAAATAGGCAATTCGGCGGTGTCCTAAACCGGCCAGATGCTGCGTGATCTGCGCCAGTGAGCCGTGGTTTTCCACTCCGACAAAATCCGTCTCTACCCCGGCAATCTTCCGGTCCAGCAGCACCAGGGGAACACTTTGGCTGACTTCTTCTACCAGGGCGCGATTGTGGCGGTAGGCATACGGATAAAACACCGCCCCGCCAAACCCCTGGTCCTGGATATAGCGCAGATGCTCGGCCTCCTGCGCGGCAATCTCTTCCTCCGGGCGCAGCACATCCCCGATGTCCAGAAACACCGCATGGCAGCCCGCCTTTGTCAGCGTCTCGTTCATGCCCCAGAAAATGCGCTGCTGCGATGTGCCCGCGTGTTCGAGTGGCCCGCCGCCGTGCCACATAATCAGCGCGATCAGGTTGGATGTGGAAATGCGCGGGGTCCCGGCAGAAGAAACCGCCTGTGTTCCCCGGCGCGGTCGCTGCACGGTCGGGCGGCAGTTTGGCTGGTGCGAGACCAGACCTTCCTGCACAAGCTGCTCAATCGCCGCCCGCACCGAGCGCCGGTGTACGCCGAGGTCAGCGGCCAGCACCCGCTCGGTCGGCAGCGGTGTGTCCGGGCCGTACTGCCCGGACTGAATGCGCCCGGCCAGCGTCGCCGCCACACGCGCCGAGGCAGGCTGCCGCGCTGTCTGCGTGGTGGTCAAATCAGCGCCTTCCAAATCTCGGCGTCAAACGGCAGGTCAGTCTGGGCGCGAAGGGTGGCAAGGTAATCGGCGCCCTGGGCGGCGGGCAGCGAGCGGGACGATGCGGCGAAGGCGTCCCCGATCAGCACCATCTGCGCGGCAGGCAAATCTCCCCGGCGGTTGACCCGGCCTGCGCGGCGGATCAAGTTTTCCGGCAGGCAAAGCGTAGACAGCAGCGTAGTGGCATCCAGATCGCTGGTTTCCAGCGCATCGCCCGTGGTCAGCAGCAGGTAGCCTTCGCCCTCTTTTTCCAGCTCGCGCACCTGGGCATACACCCGCCGCCGGGCCGAAGCAGGCAGAGCCGGGTGGTACAAATAAACATTGTGCGGATACGATGGCGCGATCTTGGCGTGCAGCGCCTCGGCATCTTCGACGGTCTCGGTGACGCCAAACACGCGGGAGTTCTGAAAATACGAGCGGCGTATCTCGGATTCAATCAGCGCCAGCGGGTCGGCAGACGGCTTATAGGAGAGCGTCAGCGGCCCCTGCGGCAGGCCGCCGGGAGGCACCGGCAGACGGTCCAGAAAATCCATCTCGTCAGCCCGCGCAGGCGGCAGCGTGCTGGAAGCGATCAGAACATCCAAATCCTGCGCGTACAAAAACTCCACCAGCCGGTGGAACTGAGAAAATGCCTCGGGCGCGTAGGAATGGGCCTCGTCAAAGAAAAACAGGTCTCGGCGCGTTTCCGCCCCGCCCGTTACCGTCAGTGGCAGAGCATGGACGCCGCCGCTGCCGAAGAACAGCTCCCGGAAGCGCGAAAACGTCGTCAGCACCACATCCACATCGGCTTCCAGGGGGTTCGTCAGCAGGTGCGGGTCCTCGGAGCCATCCGGGAAAAAGCGGCGGCACTGATTGGAAGCGTCATCGGCCTCCGCTGCGTCCAGGCAGAGCGTGCGCGACGTTTCATCGGCCTGCACCGACGCTTTCAGGTAGGGAACGAGCCGGTATAAATAGTCATCGAGCGGCGAGTCGTCCGGGCCAATCACAAACAGGCGGCGCGGCGCTCCGCCTCGGTGCAGGCCAACGGCGGGAATCACGACGCCTTCCAGCTTGCCCGCCCCGGTTGGAGCCAGCAGCAGGCCGCCCATGTCCGATTCCGGGTTCGAGAGCCGGGCATAGAGCGCCGACTGCCAGGGCCGCGCCAGCGGCAGCGCCCCGTCGGAGGTAAGGCGGTAGGCCGCCGCTGCAATCTCGGCGGCATCGGGAGAAAGTGTCATGGGAAAAGAAGGCGTCATAGGAAAAGAAGGTGTCATTACGGCTATTATAACACGACTCGGCCCCGCTTACACCTGTGCAGGCAAACGCCGGGGTATGGTATAATTAGGCCAACACAAAGTTTCCTACGAAAGTTATTGATATTTTTATGATCACCGTTCAGGACGTTTCCAAATCTTACGGCACGCGCACCCTCTTTGACCAGGTTTCCGTGAAGTTTACTCCCGGCAACCGCTACGGGCTGACCGGCCCCAACGGGGCAGGCAAGTCTACATTTATGAAGATACTCACCGGCGACATCGAGCCGACCAACCGGGGCACGGTGAGCAAGCCCCGCAAAGTCGGCGTGCTGCGGCAGGACCAGAATGCCTTTGACGACACCAAGATTCTGGACACCGTTATGATGGGCAACCCGACCCTCTGGAGCGCTCTGGCTGAGCGGAACACGCTCTGCGAGGCCGAAGAGTTTACCGATGCCATGATGGAGCGCCTCGGCACTCTCGAGTCCACGGTTGCCGATGAAAATGGCTATGAGGCCGAAATCGAAGCCGCCGAAATCCTGCGCGGCATTGGCATTCCCGATGACAAGCATCAAGATTTGATGTCGACCCTGCCGAATGACTTCAAGTTCCGCGTGCTGCTGGCCCAGGCCCTGTTCGGCGGCTCCGATGCGCTGCTTCTGGACGAGCCAACCAACTACATGGATTTAGAAACCATTCACTGGCTGGAAGAGTTTCTCTTGGATTACAAAGGCACGCTGATTGTCATCTCCCACGACCGGCATTTTCTCAATGCCGTCTGCACCCATATCGCCGATATTGACTACGACACCATTATCAATTATCCCGGCGGCTACGACGACATGGTGGAACACAAAATGGCGGCGCGGTCACGGATTGAAAGCGAAAACAAGGACAAAGGCAAGAAAATCGCCCAGCTCCAGGAGTTCGTCAACCGCTTCGCCGCCGGGCAGCGGTCATCGCAGGTGCAGTCCCGCCGCAAAGAGATGGCCCGTCTGGCCCCGACGGAAATGAAAAAGTCCAACATCACCCGTCCCTTTGTCCGCTTTGAACAAAGAAAGCCTTCGGGCCGCGAAGTGGTCACCGTCACCGGCCTGTCCAAGTCGTTTGATGACCTGCACGTCCTGAAAAACCTGAGCTTTGAGATCACGCGGGGCGAGAAAATCGCTATTATCGGGCCGAACGGCGCGGGAAAAACCACGCTTATTCGCTGCCTCGTCGGCGAGCTGGAGCCGGACGCGGGCACGGTCAAATGGGGCACCGGCCAGACCTGGGGCTACTATTCGCAGGACTACCGCGCCCAAATCCCGGAAGGCATCACGGCACTGGACTGGATGATGAGCTTTGATTCGGAAGCGCAGGGGCAGCAGTATGTGCGCGGCCTGCTCGGACAGATGCTCTTTAAGGGCGACGAAAGCCTCAAAGAAACACAGGCGCTCTCGGGCGGCGAAGCCGCCCGCCTCCTTATGGCGCAGCTTATGCTGGAAAAGAACCCGGTGCTGATCTTCGACGAGCCAACGAACCATTTAGACCTGGAAGCCGTCTCCGCGCTGGCCGAAGGGCTGAATGCCTTTGCGGGCACGGCGTTCGTCGTCTCGCATGACCGCGATTTGATCTCCGAAGTCGCCACCCGCGTTTTTGCGTTCACCCCCGAGGGCCTGCTGGACTTCCGGGGCACCTATGACGAGTTCCTGGAAGCCCATCCCCTGCCGGAGCGTGCCAAAACCGGCGGCTGGTAGCCGCCAGCTTGTCCTGAAAGTTTGTCCTGAAATATAGACGACTATGTTCCGTGACCCAAATACGCACAACAGCCCGCGCACCGCGCTGGGTGGCTCCCCGGCGACGCAGCTTCGCCTCTCTGCTGAGGAGCAAAACAGGCTGCTGGAAACGCTGCTGGGGCAAACGGACGAGGCGGTGCTGCTGATCGAATCCCGCTCCTGCGATCTGGACTCCTTCCGGGTCGTCTATGCCAATGCTGCGTTTGCGGAGCGGTGGGGCAGCGCCCTCCGGGGCATCACGCTGGCCTCGGCGCTGACAGCCTTTCAGGAGGCGCTGACCCGCCCGGCGCTGAAAACCCATATCCGGGCCAGTCTCGCGGCGGGTCTGCCCGTGCGCGGCGAGCCGCTGACCGGCACGCTGGATGGGCAGGTGCGGCACGCCCTGATTTCTGTGGCTCCCTTTCTCCGCCCCGGCTGCGCGGGGCTGCACTGGCTGGTGACCCTGCGCGATGTGACGGACACGCACCGCGTAGAGGACGACCTGCGGCAGACGCAGGACCGCTACCGAATGCTGTCTGAGTCGATGGCTGACGTGGTTAGCCTGCACGACGCGGCGGGCCGGTTTCTCTATGTGACACCTTCGGTCTATCGCCTGACCGGCTTTACTGTGGAAGAGACCCTCGGCAAAACTTCGCTGGATTTCGCCCTGCCAGAAGATAAGGCTGCCCTGCAATCCGGGGGAAACCGCATTCCGGTAGATGCAGACACATACCGGGTGGAATGGCGGCATCTTCGCAAAGACGGCACGCATTTCTGGATGGAAACCACGACTACGCCCGTTCGGGACGCGCAGGGCGTGGTGCATCGACTGGTCTGCTCGTCCCGCGACATCGAAGACCGCAAGCGGGCCGAAGCCGTGCTGCGCGAAGAGCGAACGCTGCTCCGAACACTCATTGAAAGCCTGCCCGACCAGATTTTTGTCAAGGACCGTGCGGGCCGCTACCTGGCCGACAACGACGTTCACCGGCGGCAGTGCGGCGCCCGGCCCGGCCCGATTCTCGGGCAGACAGCCGCCGAATTATTTGCGCCGGACCTCGCCGGGCAGTTTGTGGCCGAGGATCGGGAGGTGCTGGAAACAGGCCGCCCGCTGCTGAACCTGGAACGTGCGGCCCGTGACGAGAGCGGAGCCGAACAATGGCTGTCCACCATCAAAACGCCGCTGATCGACGCCGCCGGGGCGGTGGTCGGGCTGGTGGGGATTACCCGCGACATCACCGGGCGGCGCGAGGCCGCCGAAGCCCTGCGCCGCAGCGCGGAAACCTACCGCCTGCTGTTTCAGGCCAATCCTCAGCCAATGTGGGTGTATGAGGAGCGGACACTGGCCTTTCTGGCGGTCAACGACCGGGCTGTCGCGTCTTACGGCTACGGTCAGGACGAGTTTTTACAGATGACGCTCGCTGACATTCGCCCCCCGGAAGACTTTCCGCTGCTGATGCAAAGCCTGACGTATGAAACGGCAGATACGCAGAATCTGGGCGCGTGGCGGCATCTCCGCAAAGACGGCTCCGAACTCTGGGCGGAAGTCCATTCGCACCGGCTGGAGTTTAACGGCCTCGCGGCGCGGCTTGTGGTCGCCAATGACATCACTGACCGGCGGCGGGTAGAAGCCGAAGCGGAGCGCCTGCTGGCCCAAACTAAGAACCTTCTGGCGCAGGCCGTGGACCGCGCCGACCGGGACCCGCTGACGGGTCTGCTGAACCATCGCTCGTTCCACAAGCGCCTGGAAGCCGAAGCCCAAACTGCATCGCAGACGGGGCAGCCGCTGGCGATTGCCGTCATGGACCTGAACAATTTCAAGTTCTTCAACGATGGCTACGGCCACGCGGTCGGTGACGACGTTCTGCGCTCCATTGCCTACACCCTGGAATCTGCCTGCCGCCCCGGCGAAATCCTGTCCCGGTTCGGCGGCGACGAGTTTGCCCTGCTGATGCCTGGCCTCGGGGCCGAAGCCGCTGTCAAACGGGCTGACGCGCTTTTAGCCGCTTTGAACGGGATTGGCTTTCGTCCCCCCGGCGCGGACACGCTCATTCCCTTGACACTGGCGATTGGCCTAGCCGTGTTCCCCGACGACGGCCTGACCCGCCTGGATGCCCTGGCTGCCGCCGACCTGCGGCTGGTGCGTGTCAAAACCGGCGGCACAGGACGGGGCGAGCTGACCGAGCGCCTGCGGGGGCGGCTGACCTGCTCCCCGGCGGACTTCTCCATGCTGAACGCGCTGGTGACGGCGGTAGACACCAAAGACCGCTACACCCGCCGCCATTCCGAAGATGTGATGTCGTTTGCGCTGGGGATTGCCGAAGAGCTGGGCCTGGACGAAGAAACGCAGCAGACGGTCCTGCTGGCGGGCCTGCTGCACGATGTCGGCAAAGTGGGCGTTCCTGACGCCGTTCTGCGAAAACCGGGCACGCTGACTGCCGACGAATATGAGGCCATCAAGCAGCATCCCGCGATGGGAGCCATGATTGTCGGAGCCGTGCCGGGCTTTGAGGCGACGCTGCCCGCTATTCGTCACCACCACGAGCGGTGGGACGGCGGCGGCTACCCCGCCGGTCTTGCGGGTGAAGCCATTCCCGTAACCGCCCGCCTGATGGCCGTCGCCGATGCGTTTTCCGCGATGACCACCGACCGCCCCTACCGCAAAGGCATGGCCGAGGCACAGGCGCTGGCAATTCTGGAAGCGGGTGCGGGCATTCAATGGGACCCGGTGTGTGTGCGTGCTTTCCTCAAAACCCGCCTGCGCCTGGACGACTGGGCCGAATGAGCCTTTATCACACAGCCCCGCTCCATTACCTGCCGCATATTCTGCAAAGTGGGGCGCTTTACCCGCAGAGCGTTTTAGCCGCACGCGGCATCTCGCCGCGCCGAACCGCCGCCCGACGCGACCAGATGCTGGGGCTTCAAGACTGGGTGCATCTCTCGCTTGACGCCGACACGCCGCTGCTCCGCGACAAGTTTGCCCGAGGCTACCCCCACGCCCTGCTCGCCTTCGACCGCGCCGCCGTGCTGCGCCTGCCGCACGTTGCCCTGCTGCCCTTCAACACCAAAGCCTGGCGCTCCCGCGCCGCCAATCAGCCGGTCACGGACCCGGCAGAAATGGCCGACCTCCTGCACCGCCGCGCCGAGACAGGCCGCTTCCCCAGCCTTGCCGTTTTAGTTCGCTATGGCCTCGGCTTTGAGGCACTAACGCAGATTGCGTTCCCGGACGCGGCTTCGGCGGAAGCCGTCTCTGTTCTCGTAGACGCGCTGGCACTTCCTATGCCCGCACCTCTGACGCTTGCCCCCGCGCTGTTTCCTGACCTCGCGCCCCCGCCGCTAAGTGCCGCCCTCTGTGACTATTTCGCTGCGTGCTGCGCGGCGGGAATGCTCCTGCCGCCGCCTGGTTTGCCGTTTGATTAAGACCCCCCTGCCCCCAATAATGGGGGAGCCAGACAGTAATGAGTAGGGGCGGGGTCTCCCCGCCCTCTTTTCCTGTATCCTATTCTGGTTCCCCCATTATTGGGGGCTAGGGGGTCCTCACAGCGTCAGCGTGAACGTCAAATAGGGGCGCGGCTTGATTTTGCCGTGCAGCAGGGGAAACTGAACGCCGATGCCCGAAATCAGGCCAATGCGGGCCTGTGCGCCAAGCGACAGGCCGTGCAAAGTCAGCATCCCGTCGAGCGTGTAGCGGCCCGGCCCGTCAAAGTTGATCAGCGAAGTCGCCAGCACCGGCGACAGCCCTTCCTGCCCGCCGAATAGCAGGCCGCCTTTGATGGTGCGCGAGGGCAGATGGTCCGGGCGGTGGAACTGCGCCGTCTCGCCAAAAAAGCGGGCGCGGAGGAAGCGGACGCCGAGGTCGGCGGCAGGCTTTGCACTAAACAGCGCCCCGTAATGCCCGGAGTTTAGCCAGACAATATGCGTGCCGCCAAAATCGCGGGCCAGCGCCTGGCCCTGCTCGGGCCGGATAACGAGGTCGTAATGGCCGTTGATCATCAGGGCATTTTCGGGGTCAAAACGGCGCTGCGGCAGCCAGTTTTTGGCATCCACCGGGGCCATCGCCTCCGAATAGGTCTGGTAGGTGTAGCCGTCGCGCTTGATCTGGTCCCGGTAGGGGCGCGTCAGCAGCCCGTTCCAGAAGCCCCGCGCAAAGTCCGCGCCGCCGACTATTGTAATTGCCACTTTGACACGCGGGTCCGCCCCCGCGACAAGGCCCGACAAGACGCCGCCGAGGCTGATGCCCGCCACGCCCAGACGGCTGGCGTCGACATCGGGGCGGCTGGATAGATAATCCAGTCCCCGGCGCGAATCCAGCACCGCCTGCCGCAGGGCGCTGACCATACGCGGGACATTACCCGATAAAATCTGCGCGTCGCCTGCCTCTGCCCCGGCGCGGGCTTCCTTCGGCTGACGGTTCAGCGAATACGGCTCCACGATTGCCAGCGCCGTCACATTGGCAGCGGCAATCGCCCGGCACAGCCGGAAAATGCCTTCGGGCGACGACGGATGCCATTCATGCAGCACCACCATCGCCGGACGCGGCGCGGGACCGCTCGGCACAAATAGATACGCCGTGACTGTGTTATTCACTGCGTAAGGAGACTGCACCACGCTGGGGAACGTCAGCTTCGTGACTGTCACGCCGTCCTTTTTGTCTTCGGCAGTGCCGGGGTAGGGCGCTTCGGTAACAGGGTAGGGGGCCGCACTGTCGTAGTCATAAAACTGCGGGTCCACCGTCGGCGGCGGCGCGACGGACGCGGGCGGCGGGGCATCCCCGGCAGCAAAACGAGCAAGCAGCAGTACAGCGACGCACAAGCCGCCGAGCGAAAGTAAAAATTTGTTAATGGTCGTGCCTCAGTTTTCTCAGGGAATAGAATGGGTACTTTATTAAACAGGCAAACTGCCAAAGAGATTACAGATAGAAAAGGATTACCCAAACATGGCTGATCATACCCAGCATGAAGACCACGTCAAGAAAATCGCCGCGCTGATCAAAGATATTGACTTCGGGATGCTGACGACTACCGATGCCGAAGGCCGCCTGAACTCCCGCCCGATGTCCACCAACAAAAACGTCGAGTTCGACGGCGATGTCTACTTTTTCACCTACGGCGACGCGCCCAAAGTGCATGAATTGGAAAAGAAGCCCTATGTCAATGTCGGCTTTTCCGACCCCAAATCCCAGACCTATGTGTCCCTCTCGGGCCGTGCCGAACTCAGCCGTGACAAGGACAAAATGGCTGAGCTATGGGAGCCTGCCCTGAAAGCCTGGTTCCCCAAAGGCTTGGACGAGCCGGACATCGCGCTGATCAAAGTCAACGCCGACCGGGGCGAATACTGGGACTCCCCTTCCAGCCCTGTCGCCCACGCCATTTCCCTGGTCAAGTCGCTGACTACTGGCAAGCCCGCCCAGCCCGGCGACAACGAAAAAGTCGATTTGTGATTGGCTGACTGCACGTAGGGGCGGGGCTTGCCCCCGCCCTTCTTTCTTGCCACTCTTTTATTCCTGTGGTACAATAGCCGCAGGAGACTACGGATGGAACAGCCCCCACAATTTATCATCATCGGCGGCGGCAACGGCTCGGGGAAATCTACCAGTGCAGCCTTCGTCCTGCCCGGTGTCATCCCCTACATCAATGCCGATGAAATCGCCAAAGCTCTGCCTGAAGCCGAGAGCGAAAACAAAGACGTCCGCGCCAGCCGTATTCTGCTGAATGCGATGGACGAATACGAGTCGCAGCGCAAGAGTTTTGCGATAGAGACTACTTTGGCAAGCCGCTCTCTTGCGCCTCGCATCCGCCGCTTGCAGCAGAGCGGCTATCAGTTTCAATTGCTGTTCTTCTGGCTCAGCAGCCCGGAGATGAACATAGAGCGCGTGGCAAAGCGGGTTCTAAACGGCGGGCATCATATCCCTGAAGATGTCATCCGCCGCCGCTATGTGGGCGGCCTGAAAAACCTGTTCTCGCTTTACCTGCCGATTGCTGACAGTTGGCAGGTTTACGACAACACGCTGACAGACGATATGAAACTGGTCGCCTCCAAAGAAAATAACCGACCGGAGATTATCCTGCTTCCTAACACGTTTAGCCGCATGAAGGAGATTGCTAACAATGAGTAACACATTGACTCTGCCGCCGCAGACCGCAGACACAGCGGCACGCACCGCTGAAATGGAAGCCCGTGCGGAAGTCATCCGCCGCTTCTCAGACAGTGATTTAATGACCAAACTCATCCGCAAAGGCGCTCGTGCGGCCAAGATTGACCACAAGCGCAACGGTGTTCCCATCGTGACTTCGGTAGATGGCAAAGTGGTCATCATTCAGCCGGAAGATATTGTTATCCCGGACGAAGAAGACTAGCTTAAAAACGAGGGGTTTTAGAACGAGGGGTTGAAAACCCCTCGGCCCCTTCCTCGGCCTCTCCGTTCTGCCTCCACCTGCCGACAATCAGGGCGGAGGCTTCGCCGTGAAACCGTTTCTGTTCCTGTCCCTTTGCCTGCTGACCGCCGGAGCCGCCCGCGCCGCTGCGCCGTCCGCGCCGCCGCCTGTCACAACCCTGCCCGCCGTCACGCTGTCCGGGCAGCCGGTAGACATCGGCAAACAAACCGGCTGGCGTGTGGTCTACTTTTGGAGCGCCACCTGCCCCTGTGTCCGCGACTGCGAGCGCCTCAGCCTCGTCCCCCTCGCCGAACGCTACAAAGGCCGCGTCACGTTTTACGCCATAGAATCCGGCCACGCCGACCTCGCCGGCGACCGCCGGGCGCTGACTGAAAACGCCGCCCTGCACCACCTGCCGTACTCCGTGCTGCTTGACCCTTGCCACGCCGTCGCCGACGCGCTCCGCGCCCGCTCCACCCCGCAGACCTATTTGATTGACCCCGCAGGCCGCATCGTCTTTCAGGGCGCTCCCGACGACTCGTGGGAGTTCAAGAACCGCACCGGCCAATCCGGCATGAGCCGCGCCTACCTCGCCGATGCGCTGACCCAGGCCCTCGCCGGTCGCCCCATCGCCCGTCCCTTCGTGCTAAACATGGGCTGTGGGATAGATCGGTAAAGGACCCCCTAGCCCCCAATAATGGGGGAACCAGACAGTAGGGGCGCGATTTATCGCGCCCTCCTATCCTCTCCGATCTTTATTTGGTTCCCCCATCGTCGGGGGTGGGGGGGCTTCCTACGCCCCAAACTCCCCCGGCGGCCTTTGCTTGTGCCAGTCGGTGAGGCCCTGATAGGCCATGCCCAGCGACAGCAGCGTCATCTCGTCGTAGGCCGCGCCGACGAACTGCAACCCGAGCGGCAGATGGTCCGGGCCGAAGCCCATCGGGACGCACAGGGCGGGGACGCCGCACAGGTTGCCCATCCCCGAAAGGCCCTTGTCGCTGCCGACGAAGTAGGAGTCCAAAGAGTCGGACAGCGGCGGGGCGACTTGCAGCATTCCGGGGGCCACCAGCGCATCGTACTTGCCGAAGAAGTCTGCCATCGCCCGCTGCGCCGCCGTGCGGATACGGAGGCTGCGGACATAGTCTACGCCCGGAATGACCAGTCCGGCCAGCAGGCCGCCCTGCTGCTCCTCATCTACCAGTTTTCGCAGGCGCGGCTGATCGCGGATCATCTGCTCAAACGCGCCGGAGCCTTCGACGCTGATAATCGTGCTGGCTGCCGGGTCCATCGGGATAGGGGGGAGCGTGGCGTCGGATAAAATTGCGCCGAGGCCGGTGAGGACGCCGAGCGCCCCTTCAAACGCGGCTTCGGTCTGCGTCTGCGCCTTGTGGTCAGTGTCCCCTTCGCGGTAGTCCGGGCGGACGATGCCGAGGCGCATTCCCTTGATGGGGCGCGGCTTGCTGCGCTTGAATTTGCTGTCGTCGGAGGTCGTGGGGTCCCCGGCGTCCGACCCGGCGATGGCCTCCAAAATAATTCCGCAGTCTTCAGCAGAGCGGGCCATCGGGCCGAGCTTGTCCATTGTGTACGACAGCGCCATCGCGCCGGAGCGGCTGACGCGGCCAAAGGTCGGACGCAGGCCGGAGACGCCGCAGAACGACGATGGGCACACAATGCTGCCCCACGTCTCGGAGCCAATCGCAAAGCCGACCAGACCCGCCGCCGTCGCCGCGCCCGGCCCCGAGGACGACCCGCCCGCCCAGTGGTCTATGTCCCAGGGCGTCCGCCCCGCGCCGGTACTCGACGCATTGCCGTAGCGGTAGCCGCCGCCGCCCGCAAGCTCGATCATGGACAGCTTGCCCAGCAGGACCGCCCCCGCCTGACGCAGATGGGTGACGACAAAGGCATCATAGTCAAACACCTGCCCTTTGTGCGCCGGGCTGCCCCACTCGGTGGGGTCATTGGCCGTGGCTAATAAATCCTTGACGCCGAACGGGATGCCGTGGAGCAGCCCCCGCGCTTTGCCTGCCGCCCGCTCTTTGTCGGCCTGCGCGGCCTGCACCAGCGCCAGCGGGCGGGTGGCATACGCCAGCGCCCCCAGCTTCGGCCCCAGCGTTTCCAGACGGTTCAAGTACAGCGTCGTCAGGTCTACCGATGTCACTTGCTTCTTTTTCAGCGTTAAGCCCAGCTCGGTCACGGTCATAAACAGCAGGTCCGTATCGCTCACTTGCTTCGTTCCTTCCGGCGGGGCGGGGCCTCGGCGGCAAAGGCCGGGCCGATGTCATCCGGCAGCACATAGGCGCGGGCTTTGGCGAACCCGCCTGGATAGTCCTTGAGCTGTGCGGCCACTTCTTTGGTCTGGCTATCGGACAGCGCATAGCCCGCGTTCAGCGGGACCATTTTGGTCAAATACGTTCCTTCGGTGTCAGTCACGGGGGTCTCCTGCGGGGGAGGGGGCGGCGCGGCGGGCAGCGGCAGGACGGGCAGGGGGTCAACCGGCAGGGGGTCAACCCCCTGGGCACGGGCAGCGGGCGCAAGCAGCGCCCCCGCCGCGCCCAGCACGGCCAGCTTGCCTAATTCGCGCCGCGAAAGCATCGGCTCAGGCGTTGGCTCAGACTTGGGTTTGGACATGGGGGGCAGTTCGCCGTGAAGACCGCGAAATCCTGCGTGGGTTTAGGAAGCGTTCCTGCAACTGCTTACGATCTAGCAAACAATGTGGAAATCGGTTATAATCGGCTTATACCAAATATTGCTGGCATGGATTTTATTACGGCTGAAATCAGAATTATGATTACACAACCAAAAAAGACTGAACACACAAAGCCTTCTGCGGGTATCTCTCCTGTTTTGCTACACAGTCTCCAACTGCAAAACTTCTTGTCCTTCGGCCCGGATGCGCCTGAACTTCCTCTCCAAGCGTTAAACTTGTTTATCGGCCCTAACGGGTCTGGTAAGTCTAACTTGATAGAGGCGATCTGTCTCCTTCGTTCTAGTCCCAATAATTCGCAAGGCTTGCAAAGCGTCGTGCGTCAGGGGGGTGGTGTGCAGGAATGGATATGGAAAGGCGCACCGAGAAGCACCGCGTCCGTCACTGCTGTCGTTGCCGGATTGGGAGGGCAGCAGTCTCTGCGCCATTTGATCAAGTTTGAAGCCGAAAAGCAAACATTCTCTTTAGCGGATGAGCAAATTGAAAATGAGTATGCTGACTCTGGTAATGATCACCCCTATTTCTTTTACAAATATCAAGAGGGCAAACCCGTTGTAAACCAAAATGGAAATCAGCGCGGTTTGAGACGCGAGACAGTAGAAGTCAATCAGTCGATTTTGGCACAGCGCAAAGACCCAGATCAGTACCCGGAGATTACTCATCTGGGGCAGCAATATAGCGGAGTGCGTGCCTACCGAGAATGGTCCTTCGGACGGAACACGATTTTTCGTATTCCTCAAAGTGTGGATGTACGCAATGACCGGCTTGAGGAGGATTTCTCTAATCTCGGTTTGTTCCTCAATCGGCTGCGCCGCAGTCCAGGCGCAAAGAAAGAAATTTTACGGCATCTTCAGGATTTGTATGAAGGGGTAGATGATTTTGATGTAAGCCTAGATGGTGGCACAGTTCAAGTTTTTTTTACAGAGCAAAATTTTACCATTCCCGCGACACGCCTCTCGGATGGAACGCTGCGCTATTTGTGTCTTTTGGCCCTCCTGTGTGACCCATCTCCTCCACCATTGATCTGCATTGAGGAGCCGGAGCTAGGTTTGCACCCGGATGTTCTTCCCAAGATTGCCGATTTGCTTGTCGAGGCATCGCACCGAACCCAACTTATCGTAACCACTCATTCCGATATACTTGTGGATGCTATGACTGAGCGCCCGGAGGCTGTCATTGTATGTGAGAAGCATGAAGGGCAAACACAAATGCGCCGTCTTTCTTCTGACGACCTGAGCGCCTGGATTGAAAAGTACCGCCTCGGCGAGCTTTGGATGCGTGGCGATCTGGGAGGGACGCGCTGGTGACAGAGGCCAAAATTTATGTTGAGGGAGGCGGCAACAGCAAAGAACTTCAATCTCGCTGCCGCGAAGGCTTCAAAAAACTGTTGGAAGCGAGTGGCAAATTTCCAAACCGTCTTCCTCGTATTATTGCCTGCGGCAGCCGAAATGATGCCTTCAGCGATTTCAAGGCGGAGATGTCCACAAAAAAGACTTTATACGTTGCCTTGCTAGTGGACAGCGAAGACAGCGTTGCCGATACAGAAAAGCCCTGGGAACACTTAAAGAAACGCGATGACTGGGACTGCCCGATAGGAGTCTCAGACGATCAAGTTTTTCTAATGACAACCTGCATGGAGACTTGGATCATTGCTGACCGGGAAGGACTGCAAACGTTTTTTGAGCGTCACCGGCCCTGCCTTCAAAAAGCCGGGCTTCCTGCCGCAGAAAGCCTTGAGACTAAACCCCGGCATTCCATTCAAGACAGTTTGATGACAGCCACAAAGCACTGTGCCAGTCCCTACGCCAAAACGGCACGTTCTTTTGAGGCACTTGCCAACGTGGACCCAAAAGTTCTTCGCTTACTTCTGCCTTCGTTTGCTCGTATGGAGCGCATCCTAGACAACAAGCTTCTACCCCGAAAATAGCCCCATGACCGAAGCACCGCTGACACCTCTGGAAGAGACTCGTTCTCCGATTATCCGCCCTGCTGACTTTGAGGCGTTCTGGCAAAGCATTCACAGCGAGCTGGCCGCTGTGCCGCTGGAATGGGAGCGGCTGCCGGGGGCGGGGGGCGAGACGACGACGCATAGAGTAGATTGGGTGCGGTTCTCGTCGCTGGATGAGTTTCTGGTGTACGGCTGGCTGGCCGTGCCCAAGACGTTTCCCGAACGCGAAAGCCTGCGCGGCTATCTGTGGCTGCCGGGGTACTCGCTCGGCAATCCGCCCCCCGGCCCCGAGAGCCTGTACCCGGACACGGTGACGCTGGGGCTGAACCTGCACGGGAATACGCCGGACACACCATACAAGCATCCGAGTTTGGCGGGGGCGGACTATATCACGTCGGGCATTGAGTCGCCGCAGACTTATATTTATCGGACAATAATTGCCCACTGTTTGCGGGCGCGGGAGGTGCTGGCCGCGCAGCCGGAAGTCAGCCCGGCCCGGCTGATGGTCGGCGGCATGAGTCAGGGTGGGGGGCTGGCTCTTATCACGGCGGCGCTGGCTCCGCAAGTCAAGCTGTGCCTCGCGGATATGCCCTGGCTGGGCGCTTTGGACCTCGCCCTGTCGCTGCTGGACCGGGACAAGTACAAGCGCATGAACTCCACGCGCTACCCCGATGGGCGCGGCCTGATTGCCGACTATGCCGAGGCGCACCCTGCCATTGCCGAGCAAATCTATCAGACGTATCGGTATTTTGACCCGCTGACGCACGCGCCGAACATCCACTGCCCCACGCAGATCAGCGCGGGCGGGCGGGACCCGTCGTGCAAGCCGCCGACCATCTATGCCGTCTACAACGCGCTGACCTGCGAGAAAGAAATGCTGTCTCTGCCGGACACCGGTCATGAAATTGTGCCTGCCATGCACACGGCCCATCAAAGCTGGGTACAACGAGTGTAGGAGATAATTATGAAAGATACCATTCAGGACCATATCGGCGTGACCCAGAGCGATGCGTTTGAGCAGACCACGGGCGGCGAGGTCGAAACCGGCAAGCGGCTGTTCGCCGACGGCGGCGATGGCAAGGAAAAAGAGGCCACTGTGCGCTCTCACCACGCCGGAGCCAGCAGCGAAGCCCCAGCATCAAGCGGCATTCCCAGCGCCATGAAGCAGCACGGCAATGTCGGCGATGCGTTTGACGAGCAGGATGAAACCGCGATGGGCGGCCACACGCAGCCCGCCACGCAAAGCACACAGTGAAAAAATAATTCAGTGAAAAAATAATTTGCCAAACGGCTTGACAGAAGCCGTAACCTGTGTTACGATAAGTTCAACCCGGACAATCTCCGGCTGTGCATGGGACTCTCCGAATAGAGCAAGCCCCGCACAAAGAAAAGCCGTCCTGAGCCAGCATTCGCTGACCGGCACGGCTTTTTCGCTGAGTCGCTTATTTTCTCTCTCTTATTTTCTCTCGCTTATTTCTCCTGCCGGAACGCGGCCACTTCAAAACGGTTATTGTGGTAGCCGTCGCGGGTTCGCAGATACTGCCACAGCGACTCCAAAATGTAGGCGGGCAGAAAAAACGGCCCCCACGCCCGCCCCTGCCGGACATGAACCATTTCATGGTGGTGGATGAGCGCAATAAGCGACGGCTCGGCATACAGCACCACATCGCCCAGCGTAATCGCCTGTGCCCAGCCCCGGCGCATCAGCAGGCCAATCAGCCAGCCGCCGCTGACTTCCAGCACCTTTTCCTGGCGCCGCCACGCGCCGCGCCCGCCGATGGCACCCACCAGCCCAATCAGGCTGTTGCCCGCGTTCCACAGACGAGGAAGCAGCCCCACGCTGTCTTTTTCCGGCTCTTGTTCCGTGTCATCAGGCATGGTATAATACTCGCGTACTCGCTTTTTTCCGCGCACGACCCACCAAAGGACCCTTATGCGAAGCGCCCGTTATTCCGCTCTCTGTTTGGCCGCTGCTGCCCTTGCCGCCGTGCCGCTGTCCGGCTGCCATTTGCTGCACCGGGGCAAGACCGCTGCCGTCAAGCCTGTCGCCCCGCGCCCGGCAGGACCGGCTCCAATGCTGCCGGTGGACCTGACCAAAGTGCAGCCCAATGAAGCCGGACTCGTCCCCATCTTAGAATACCACGATCTGGTCAAAGGAACCCAGGCAAAAGGCTACCAGTATCCGGCGTCGGCGTTTCGGGCGGACGTGCAGTGGCTGTATGACCACAACTACCGCCCCATCAGCCTGACCGATTATGTCAACGGCAAAATCGACTGCCCGGCAGGAACGTCTCCGGTCATTATTACGTTTGACGACGCTCTGCGCGGCCAGTTCAATTACACGTCAGACGGCAAAATCGACCCGGATTCCGCTGTCGGCATTCTGGATGCCTTCCACGCCCAGCACCCGGATTGGCCCCTGCGCGGCTCGTTTTTCGTGCTGACCGATGTGGGAACCACCCTGCCGCCGCCGTTTTACCAGAAGCAGTACGCGCAGGGCAAAATGGAGTACCTGGTCAAAGAAGGCTTTGAGATCGGCAATCACACCATCCATCACCTCGCGGGCATCCGGCATTGGCCCGATGCCAAAGTGGAAGCGGAGTTCGCCGGAGCCGTCAAAAACATTCACGTCTACCTGCCGACGTACCCTGTCAGCACGCTTGCACTGCCTTACGGCGTCTACCCGCACAACAAAAAACTGGTGATTTCCGGTGCCAGCGGCGGCGTCACTTACCACAATATCTGTGCGCTTAAAGCGGGCGCTGACCCCGCCGCCTCGCCAATGGGCAACGACTTCTACGGCAAAAAGTTTGATCCCTATTATATCCCGCGCATGATTCCCGGCTCTGAGAACTACACCATTCACTACTGGCTGGAACTGCTGGAAAAGCAGAAAACGCTGAAGTTCGTCAGCGACGGCGACCCAAACACGTACACCGTCAACACCATCGCCAAAGGCCAGATCAACCAGGCCCGCCTGAAAGCCGGTCATTTCCGCCTGCGGACTTACAGCGGCACGCAGATTGTATCAAGCAACTAAAAGGACAAATCCATGCGCTCTCTTTTCGCCCTGCCTCTGGCCCTGACACTTGGGGCCTTTGCGTTTGCCCCTCCCGCGTCGGCTCAGACGCCGCCGACAGCCGCTCCTCCGCAGACGTATTCGCCAGTTATTCCGGCTGTGCCTGCCCGTGTCCTTGCGTTGTCGCAGCTTTCGATTCCGGTTCCCCCCGGCGGCAGGCTGCGGGTGGAGATGGATGCCCGCTCGGAAGACATTCTGGGCGTGATGAAATCTTTCCTGAAAGGCATTGGTGAGACCAACCGGCTTATAAATACCGCCGACCCGGCGCGTCCCGTCAAACCCAATCCTATCGCCGATGCGCTGGCAGGCGGTGATTTAGCCGACATCCTGAAAGACGTCAACCACGTCCACTTTGTTGTCTATGAGATGCCGGGCGCAAAGCCGCTGATGTCCACGCCGCCGCCAGTGCAGATCAAGCCGCTTGGCAAGAAGGGCAAGGCCCTGATGGCTGCCCCGCCGGTCGTCATGGTTCCTGCCCTCCCGCCTGTGCCGACGTTTGATTCCAATGCCTTCTATGAGACGGCGTTTAACGCCGAGGGCGCTCATCGTTTGCTGTTCACGGATGCCGATGAATACAAGCTGGTCATGGTGGGCTTTCCGAACCGTCAGGGGTACGCCTATGCGGTCTCCGGCGGCGGCTATGTCATCGTGTCCCGCTCCGACGGCTACCCTAACCTGGAAGCTCTAACCGCGTTTCTGTCCCGCATCACGGATGCCGCGCTGCGTTCGCAAACCATGAACAAGATGATCAAAGACGGCATGAAATCGGGCATGGATTCGCCGGGCACAGACTCGCCGGATACAGAGATGCCCGGCCCCGACCCGGCGGCCTCGTCGCTGAAGAAGTGAGAGACCGGAAAGCATGAACCTCGGAGACCTACCACCTTGTTCCTTCGTTCCTCAGTCACAGGGTCCTTCCTAAAGGAAGGATACGGACAGAACACGCTGGCCTCTGCCTCGGTATCCTAATCTTCCCTTTAGGGAGGACCCTGTGACTGAGGAACGAAGGAACAAGGTGGTAGGTCTCCTACTGCGGTCTTTTGGCTGCGCTCCGCCGCACCCCCATCAGCAAAATCAGCCCTATCACCCCGGTCAGCAGGCTGAACCACTGCCCGCTGCTGAACGGCCCCCAGTATGTGTCGTCGTCCCGAACAAAATCCGTCAGGAACCGTAAAAAGCCGTACACGGTCAAAAACAAAAACGACAGCCGCCCGGCCCGCTCCTGTGCCCAGCGCCGCCGCGACACAAACAGCAGAAGGCCAAACAGCAGAAAGTGCGACACCGACTCGAACAACTGCGAGGGGAAGCGCGGCTGAAAGTCCGTGTCGGGAAAAATCACGCCCCAGCCCGCGTGCGTGGGCCGTCCAATCAGCTCGCCGTTGGCGAAGTTTGCCAGCCGCCCGAACGCCAGCCCCAGCGCGGCGGGGAACACGGCCACATCCGTCAGCGCCAGAAACCGGCAGCCGTAGGTTCGCCCCACCCACGCCAGCGCCAGCAGGCAGCCCAGCAGGCCGCCAAAAAAAGCCATGCCGCCTTCCCAAATACGCAGCGCGAACAGGGGGTCCCGCAGCAGCTCGTGCGGGTGCTGCGCCACAAACCCCAGCCTTCCGCCCAGCACCACGCCCAGCGGAACCAGCCCGGTCAGCACTTCCAGTGCCGCGCCGTCAAACCCCGGCACCGTCCCGCGCCGGGCGGCGCTGCGGAAGTACAAAAACGTCAGCAGAAATCCCAGCCCGTAAGACAGCCCGTACCAGCGGATGTCCAGCGTGTGCCCCAGAACGTGCCACTGAAACAAGTAAGGGGAAAGACGGTCAATATAGATATAGGACATCGGTTACTTTTCTGCCAGCAGCCGCGTCACCTGTTTTTGCAGAGCCGGCTCGTCCAGCGCCCCCACAGAGGTGGCCGCGATGCGGCCCTGCCGGTCAATCAGATAGGTGGTCGGGTACGCCTGCACGGTATAGGTCAGCGGCGACAGCGGCGCGGGCAGCAGAATGGGATAGGGGACACCGTATTCGGAGACAAAGCCGCGCACTTTGCCCAAGTCGCTGTTGTCCATCGAAACGCCCGCCACTTCCAGCCCCTGCGCTTTGTTGGCGGCGGCGACACGCACCAGTCCCGGCGTTTCTTCCCGGCAGGGCGGGCACCAGGTCGCCCAGAAGTTCAGCAGGACGACCTGCCCCCGATGCTCGGACAGCCGCCAGGGTTTGCCGGTGAGCGTCGGCAGCGTGAAGTCGCCCATTGCCTCCCGCTGACCTATTGGTATTGGGTCCGGCAGCGGGCTATAGCTCTGCGGGCGGCCCAAAATCACGGCGGCGGCCACGAGAACACTCACGGCCACTATACTTTTCAGCACCCGGCTGCGCGGCGGGCGAACTTGGCGCTCCATCAGTCTGCCCTCTCTTTCAACCTGTTTACGGGCGCTTCGCCGAATGTGTTTCGGCAGCCCCGGTTCAGGCCATAACATACTATGCACGATTATGATTTGATTATTCTGGGCGGCGGCTCGGCAGGCATTGTGTCTGGCGTCATGGCCGGGGCGCTCGGTCTGCGCGTGCTGCTCATTGAAAAGGGCAAAATGGGCGGCGAGTGCCTGAACACCGGCTGCGTTCCCAGCAAAGCACTCCTGCATGCCGCCAAAGTCGCCCGCACAATTCGGAACGCCGACAAAGTGGGGCTGACCCCGCAAACGCTGACCCGCGCCGACACGGCGGGCGTGATGGCCCATGTCCGGCAGACCATCACCGCCGTGGCCGAGGCCGACGCGACGACCAAGCTGCTCACAGATAACGGTGTAGAAATCCGGCACGGCAGCGCCAAGTTTACTGACTCGCACACGCTGCTCTTGGACGGCCAGAGTATTACGGCGGCGAATTTTATCTTGGCGACCGGCTCAAGCCCGAAGACGCCTGACGTACCCGGTCTCCCCGAAGGCAGCTACCTGACCAATCAAAGCGTGTTTGACCTCCGTGAAGTTCCCGAGCGTCTGCTCGTCGTCGGCGGCGGACCCAATGGCGTGGAAGCGGCGCAGGCGTTCGCCCTGCTCGGCAGCCGGGTCACGCTCGTGCAGCGCGGGGACCGGCTCCTGCCGCGTGACGATGGCGAGATGGGGCGTCTTTTAGAAACTTACCTGCGCGAAGACGGCGTGGATGTGCGCCTCAGCACGACATTGGCCGAAGTCTGGCCGGGCGGGGCAGGGCGTGTTGCGGTGCTGCGGCAGGGCACAGACACCAGCGAGGTCGGCTTTGATCAGATTTTGTTTGGCACCGGGCGGCGGCCCAACACCGAGGGGCTGGATTTAGAGAAGGCGGGCGTCACTTATGGCGACAAGTGCGTCTTCACCGATAAGCAGCTTCGGACGTCCGCGCCGCACATCTACACCTGCGGGGACCTGCTGGGGCATGACCAGTTTTCGCATTTGGCCGAATATGAAGCCAAGCTCGTTGTCCGCAATGTTGCCTTTCCGGGCCAGTCTACGGCCTCATTTCGCCTGCGCCCGTGGACGACGTTCACCGATCCCGAGTCCACGCACATCGGGCAGACCGAAGAAGATTTAGTCGCCGAAGGCACGGCCTATGAAGTCTACAAACAGCCCTTCGCGCAGAATGACCGGGCGATCACCGACGGCGAGACGCGGGGCCTAATCAAAGTCTTGACGCAGGGGCCAACCGGCAAAATACTCGGCGTCCATATCCTCGGCTCCCGCTCCGGCGAGCTGGCACAGGAGTGGATACTGGCGATGGAGCAGGGCTTGCCCCTTCGCACGATTGCCGATATGGTTCATATTTACCCGACCCTGTCGCTGGCCTGTCAGCACGTCGCCCAGCGATGGTACGAGCGCAAAGCGTCGGAGCCGGTGGTCAAAACCGCCCTGAAAACCTATGTGCAGGCGGTGCGCCCGCGTGAAAACAAAATCGCCGCGTGTTTGTTTGGGGCATTGGCGGTTGGTCTCGGCCTGAGCGCGTGGAAACAAACGCGGGATTAAAGGGCGTAGAAAGAAACCATGACAAGCTATTACAATGAAGAAGACCTGGCCCGGTTTGCCCAGATGGGGCGCGAGCGGCCTGATTTGATGGAAAAGTTCTTTGGCTACTACACTGCGACGCTCGAAGAAGGGGCGCTGACGAAGCGCGAAAAGGCGCTGATTGGGCTGGCCGTTGCCCATGCCATTCCCTGCCCGTACTGCATTGATTCGTTCGCGCAGACGTGCCTTGAAACCGGCTCCAATTTGGAGCAGATGACTGAGGCCATCCACGTCGCCAGCGGCATTCGGGGCGGGGCGACTCTGATCCACGGCCTGCAAGCCCTGAACTCGGTAGACAAGGTGAGTATGTAAATGCTCCCTCTGCCGCTGGCCCGTTCGGCCTTTGACACCGCGCTGATGCAGGCCGCGCAGTTTCCCCTGTCCGCCGCGTCCGTAGACACCCTGCAAATCAACGTCGGCAAACGCTGCAACCAGGCCTGCAAGCACTGCCATGTGGACGCCGGGCCGAACCGGACTGAAGAAATGAGCCGCGAGACGGCGGAATTGGTGGTAGACGCCCTGCGGCGCAGCCCCGGTATTCGGACGCTGGACATCACGGGCGGAGCGCCGGAATTAAACGCAAACTTTCGGTATTTAGTTCAGTCGGCCCGCAATCTGGGCCGCTCTGTGATTGACCGCTGCAATCTGACTGTGCTGTTTCTGCCCGGTCAGGAAGACACCGCGCAGTTTCTCGCGGACAGCCGGGCGCAAGTCGTCGCCTCGCTGCCCTACTATCTGGCCGACCGCACGGATGCCCAGCGGGGCGGGGGCGTATTTGCCCAAAGCATTGATGGACTGCGGCTTCTGAACAGCCTCGGGTATGGTCAGCCGGGCACGGGCTTAGAACTCAATTTAGTCTACAATCCGACCGGGGCGTTTCTGCCGCCGGACCAGAGCGCGATGGAGGCCGAATACAAAACCGAGCTGTTAAAACGCTATGGCATTGTGTTCAGCCATTTGTTTACGATTACCAATATGCCTATTGCCCGATTCAGGCACTTTTTGGAGCGCACCCATAATTACGACAAATATATGGATAAGCTGACCGGGGCGTTCAACCCGACTGCCGCCGAGAGCGTCATGTGCCGCACGCTGGTCAGCGTCAGCTACGACGGCTATTTGTACGACTGCGACTTCAACCAGATGCTGGAATTGCCTGTTGGCCCGGACGCCCCGCGCCATATCCGCGATTTTGACGCGGCAATACTGGAAACGCGCCGGGTGATGACCGGCGACCATTGCCTGGGCTGCACCGCCGGGGCCGGGTCTTCCTGCGGCGGCGCGGTCGCATGAGCCGCCCGGTGATTATTGTGATGGTCAAAGCGCCGGTTCCCGGCACGGTCAAAACCCGCCTGTGCCTGCCGCCTGAAGACGCCGCCGCCCTCGCCGCCGCTTTTGCCGCTGATGCTGTCCGAAACGCCCGTGCCGTCGCCGAAGTGCTGATGGCTTATGCGCCTGACACTGGCCGCGCTTTGCTTGAACCCTTGCTGCCGCCGGACCTGCACTGGACCGCGCAGCGGGGCGGGGGACTGGGGGAGCGCCTGGCCGCCGCGCTGGCGGACGCCGCCGCGCTCGGCTTCGGCCCGCTGCTGGTTATCGGCACAGACAGCCCGACGCTGCCCCCGGCGTATCTCGCCCAGGCCCTTGCTCTGCTGGCCGATACGGACGTTGTGCTGGGTCCGACCGAAGACGGCGGCTTTTACCTGCTCGGCACGCATCGCCCCCAACCGGAACTGTTTGTGGACGTGGCCTGGAGCAGCGCCGAAGTGCTGGCGCAGACCACCGAAAACGCCCGCGCTCACGGCTATTCTGTCGGCTTTCTGCCGCCGTGGTACGACATCGACACGCCTGAAGATTTGGAGCGCCTGCGCCGGGAGTTGGACAATGACCCCCAGGCGCGGCGATTGGCTCCAGCGACGGCGCGGATAGGACCCCTCCCGCTCGTCCCTCGCTCCCTCCCCTGTTAGGGAAGGGTTAGAATAAAGACCGAAAAGAAGGGCAGGGGCAAGCCCTGCCCCTACGGGTTAGGTTCTGCTGCTTTTTGCCCTGCTATCTTTGCCCTTCCCTAACAGGGGAGGGAGCGAGGGACGAGCGGGAGGGGTCTCCTACCCCGAACGCGGGGGCCGCACGTCTACAAACCACCGCTTGAGCGTCTTCGGCGCGACCCCTAGCTTGTAGCCAATATACAGCAGGCACATCAGCAGCGACGCTTGCCAGACGCCGTGCGCCTCCCACCGGCGGGGCGAGATTGTCACGGCGGCAGGCAGCACCCGGAACCGACCCTGTCGCTTCAATTTTGATACCAGCGCCATGTCTTCAAACAGCGGCCATTCCGGGAAGCCGCCCGCCGCTTCAAACGCCTCCCGGCGCACGAAAATAGCCTGATCTCCCGTGGCCTCCGAGAACAGCCGGGAACGGAAATTGATGAGCCGCGCCAGCCGGTGCAGCGACGGCGGGCTGCTGTCAGCAAAGCGAACGCCGAACGCCCCGCCGACTGTGGCCGGGTCGGCCAGCGCCAAAGCAATCTGCGGTCCGGCCTCTGCGGGCAGAAGGCAGTCCGCGTGCAAAAACAGCAGCACAGCACCCGCCGCCGCTGCGGCCCCGGCGTTCATCTGCGGCCCGCGCCCACGCGGGGCGTCTACCAGAGACAACGCAGGCTGCTCCAAAATCCACTCCCCCATTCCGTCCGTGCTGCCGCCGTCGGCCACCACAATTTGCGCCTCCGGCAGACACGCCTGCACCCGTGCTACCGTGTCCGGCAGGCCGCCACGCTCGTTGAGGGCGGGAATAATCACGCTGACTGTCATAGGCTAGTCTGTCTTCTTTCTGCGGAGCGCGGGGTACACTACTTTCCATGACGGACACTCAACAACGGGGACGCCTGAAGCTGTTTCTGGGCTTTGCGGCGGGCGTGGGCAAGACCTACGAGATGCTGTCCGAGGCCAACCGGCGCAAAGCGGAGCGCGGGCAGGACGTGGTGATCGGTTTTGTGGAAACGCACGGGCGGGCGGGCACAGAGACGCAAATCGGCAGCCTGGAAAGTGTTCCGCGCCGCAAAGTCGCCTACAAAGGCGCAAGCTTTGAGGAGATGGACCGGGACGCAATCCTCGCCCGCGCCCCCCGCTGGGTCGTCGTCGATGAGCTGGCGCACACGAATGTCCCTGGCAGCACCCATGCCAAACGCTATGAAGACGTGCTGGATTTTCTGGCGGCAGGAATCAATGTTCTCTCAGCCCTGAATGTGCAGCATCTTGAATCGCTCAGCGACACGGTGCAGCAGATTACCGGCATCAAAGTCCGCGAAACGGTCCCGGACTGGGTGCTGGGCGAGGCGGACGAGATTGTCAGCATTGACATCACGCCGCGCACGCTGATCCACCGGCTGGAGCGGGGCGATATTTATGCGCGGGAGAAAGTCCCCCAGGCACTGTCTAACTTTTTCACCGAGGGCAACTTGTCCGCCCTGCGCGAGATCGCCCTGCGCGAAGTGGCAGGTCAGGTGGACCGCTCGGTGCAGACGTTCCGCGCCGAAAATGCCGTGTCCGAACCCTGGCAGACCCGCGAGAAAATCATGGTCTGCATCTCGCCCGATAAGTTCTCAGACCGCCTCCTGCGCCGGGGCTGGCGGATTGCCCGCTTCCTGCGCGGCGACATTGTGGCGGTCTATGTGGCGACCGACAAGATCACGCCCGATCAGCAGCAGGTTTTAGATGCCGATTTCGCGCTGGCTTCCCGCCTGAATATCCCGATTGAGCATATCAGCGGCACAGACATTGCGGAGGCACTGGCCGCTTATGCGCTGGAACACCAGGTCACAGAGATCGTCATCGGCCATTCAGCCCGCACCGGCTGGCAGGAGTTCGTGCGCGGCTCTGTGATCAACAAGCTGATTCATCGGGTGCGCGGCATCGACGTTCTGGTGATCGGGAACACGGAGTAGGAAGCCTTCCTACAGCCGCGCCGTTTTCAGCCGCAGCGAGTTCGTCACCACCGTCACGCTCGAAAAGGCCATCGCCAGTGCGGCCAGCATGGGGTTCAGCTCGCCGAAGGCGGCCAGCGGGATGCCGACAACGTTGAAGATAAACGCCCAAAACAGGTTCTGCCGGATGATTTTCATGGTCCGCCGCGACAGCAGAAGCGCGTCGGCCACGCCTGCTAAATCCGCCCGCAGGAGCGTGATGTCGGCGGCTTCCATCGCGGCGTCGGTGGCTCGGCCCATCGCAATTCCCAGATCGGCCTGAGCCAGCGCAGGCGCGTCGTTGACCCCGTCGCCGACCATCGCCACCGTCTGATGGCCCCCGGCCTGCCACTGCTTGACGGCCTCCGCTTTTCCGGCAGGCTTGACTCCCGCCGCGACCTCTGTAATCCCTACCTGCCCGGCCACGGCCTGTGCGACGCGCTCGCTGTCCCCGGACAGCAGGGCCACGGCAATCCCCATGCCCTGAAGCCGTACTACCGCCTCCCGTGCCCCCAATCGCACCGTGTCTGCGACGGCCAGCAGGCCCGCGACCACGCCATCCACGGCTACCAGCACTGCCGTTTTGCCCTCCGTTTCGCATCGGGCCATCTCGGCACGGGCGGCTTCGGGAACCACAATGCCTCCTTCTTCCAGCAAAGTCGGTGTGCCGACCACCACCTCCTGACCATCCACCCGCGCCCGGATGCCGCCCCCCGCAATACTCGTGAACGTCTCCGCCCGGCCCGGCAGTCCTTCCGCGCCCGCCACAATCGCCGCCGCCACGGGATGCTCCGAGCCGCGCTCCGCCGCCGCCGCCAGCCCCAGCAGTGCGTCCCGGTCCAGACTGCCCAGCGTGACCACATCTGTCAGCGCCGGGCGGCCCTCCGTCAGCGTGCCCGTCTTATCGAACACCACCCGCCCAATCTGATGCGCCCGCTCCAATGCCTCGCCGTTTTTAATTAGAACCCCCAGCGCCGCGCCGCGCCCCGTGCCAACCATGATGGCCGTCGGCGTCGCCAGTCCCAGCGCACAGGGGCAGGCAATGACCAGCACCGCCACGGCAGGCGTCAGGGCCACGGCAATCCCGGCATGAAGCGCGAAAAACCAGACCAGAAACGTCACCAGCGCCACGCCCAGCACGGCGGGCACAAACACCGCCGAAACCCGGTCGGCCAGCCGCTGCACCGGCGCTTTGCTGCCCTGCGCGGCTTCCACCAGCCGGACCATCTGCGAAAGCACCGTGTCTGCGCCCACTGCCGTCGCCCGGTACAGCAGGCTGCCCGCTGTGTTCACTGTGCCGCCAATGACCGCGTCGCCCGCCGCCTTCTCCACCGGCAGGCTTTCGCCGGTCAGCAGGGACTCGTCCACGGCAGACGCGCCTTCCAGCACAACGCCGTCCACAGCCAGCTTTTCGCCGGGACGCACCCGCAGCGTGTCGCCGAGGCGCACGCTCGCCAGCGGGATGTCCTCTTCGCCGCCGCTCGCCGTCACGCGCCGGGCCATCTTCGGGGCCAGCGCCACGAGTGACCGGATCGTGTCTGTCGCCCGCCGCTTGGCCCGCGCTTCCAGCCAGCGGCCCAGCAAAATCAGTGTCACAATCGTGGCGCTTGTTTCAAAATAGACCGCCGGGTGGGCCGCCCAGATCAGCGCGGCCAGACTGTAAAAGTACGACGCTGACGCGCCGAGGGCTACCAATGTGTCCATTGTCGCCGCGCCGCCGTGCCGCAGGGCGCTCCACGCGCCCGTGAAAAACGACCGTCCAAAGCCGAACACAACGAGCGCCGTCAGCACGGCAAAGACCCACTCCAGGCCCTGAGCATGGCCCATACTCCCCATGCCAAGCATGGACAGCGTCAGCACCGGCAGCGTCAGCGTGGCCGCCCCAATCAGCGAGATCAGCGCCGTGTCGCGCCCCGGCCCATCGGCGGCTTTCGGCTGTTCGGGGCGCACTTCCGCCGCGCCGTAGCCCGCTTTCACGACGGCGGCGACCATCATTTCCGGCGATGCCTGCGCGGGGTCGTAGACGACGCTGGCTCGATTGGTCGCCAGATTGACGTTCGCCTCGGCGACCCCACCGACTTTTTTCAGCGACCGCTCGATACGGGCCACGCAGGACGCGCAGTGCATTCCGTCCAGATCAAAGACGCGGGTTTGTGTTTCGGTCAGTGTGTCACTCATAGGGGCTTCAATCTAAGCGCGGGCCGACGCTTCATAACCTTCTTCGGCCACGGCGTCTGCCATCTGCGCGAGGCCGACACGGGCCGGGTCGTAGGTGACGACGGCGGTTTTGCCGGGCAGACTGACTTCGGCGGCCTGCACGCCGTCCAATTCCGACAAAGCGCGTGTGACGTGTCCGACGCACAGGGCGCAGGACATTCCTTCGATATTCAATGTGGTGGTTTCCATGGTGTGTTCTCTTTCTGTGGTTACTTTAAGAAGCTCGCCAAGACCGTTCGCAGCTCCTCTAAAAGCTGTTCGCGGGTCATTTCCGCCGTCTCGGCGTGGGCCGTCGGCGTACCGTGGCCCAGAACGCACGACTCCAGGTGCGCGGTCAGCAGTTTCAAGCCTAAAGCGTCCAGCGCGGACCGGGCGGCGGCGATCTGATGCAGGATGTCTACACAGTACCGGTCTTCGTCGATCATCCGCCCGATGCCTGCCACCTGCCCGCTGAGGCGATTGGCGCGGGCTTTGAGTTCCTGATGCTGCTTATCCATTTCATTCATTGATACCCCCCAGGGGTATATTCTTAAACCCGGCTGGTTGACAGACCGCCCCCAAGAACCGTATACTAGGGCCTATGGCCTCCACAACTGTTAGACCGCCTGCCGCCACTTCCGACGGGGACTCAAACAAGCCGTCGGGCATCGCACGGGCGACTGCGCTGATGATGGTGACGGTGCTGCTGTCGCGGGTTCTCGGCGTGGCGCGGGACGCAATCATCTCGCATTACTTTGGGCGCGGCCCACAGACCGACGCCTACAACGCGGCGTTCACGGTCCCCGACCTGCTGTTTTATTTATTGCAAAGCGGGGCGCTGTCGTCGACCATTGTGCCGATTCTCACCGAATACCGGCAGCAGGGCCGGGACAAAGCCGCCGACAAGACTGTGTCCGTGGTGGCCTCGGCCATTTTTGTCTTTATCGGCCTTCTCATCTGCGTCATGTGGATCAACGCCCGTGCGCTGACCGTGTGGCTGAACCCCGGCTTTGACGACCCCACCATCGCGCTGGCCGTGCCGCTGACCCGCGTGCTGCTCCCCGCGCAGTTGTTCTTTTTCCTGGGCGGCCTGATGATGGGCGTTCTCTACTCCCGCAAGCAGTTTTTGATCCCCGCGCTTGGGCCGGTCATCTACAACTCTGGCATCATCATTGGCGGCGTCTTCCTGCGCCCGGTGTTCGCCCGCCTGCTCGGCCCGGACCGCGCCATTGAGGGGCTGGTCTGGGGCGCGATTGGCGGGGCGTTTCTGGGAAACTTTCTGCTGCCGTATCTCGCTGTTCTGCGGCTGGGCGTGAAGCTGCGGCCTTCTCTCGACGTGACGCATCCCGCCGCCATGAAAGTCTGGCGGATGCTGCTGCCCATTGGGCTGGGGGTCTCGCTGCCGAATATCGACCAGATGGTCAACAAAGCGTTTGCGTCGTACCTGGGCCACGGCGACACCACGGCGATTATGAACGCCTACCGCCTGATGCTCCTGCCCATCGGCATCTTCGCGCAGGCAATGGCGCTGGCCGTCTTCCCGACGCTGTCCAGCCAGGCGGCGGAGAAAAATCTGGGCGCGATGCGGAAGACGATGAACCAGTCGCTCCGCAACATTTTGTTCCTCACCGTTCCCGCCTCGGCGCTGATGTTCCTGCTGGCGGAACCCGTCATTACGTTTCTGCTTCAGGGCGGCAAATATACCCATGCCGATACGCTTGTGACCGCCTCCGCGCTCCGGGCGCTCAGCCTCGGCATCTTCGCGTGGTCCTGTCAGAGCCTGCTGACACGCGGCTTTTATGCCCTGCAAAACTCCAAAATCCCCGTCATCTCCGGCGCGATTGTCTCCGTGCTTTTTGTCGGCATGAACGTCTGGGTCGTCAAACCCGTATTAGGCGTGAAAGCCCGTGTCGAAACTTACACCCGGCAGGCAGACGCGCTCACGCAGCAGGTCGCCCTGCTTCAGCCGCTGGTGCAGCCGGCAGTCGATGCTCAGTCGCAGGTACGGCAGGCGCAGTCCGCCCTGACCGACTCGGGCGCGGGCCAGTCCGCCGCCCCGACTCTCAGCACTGCCGGGGACAGCCTTTCAGCGCTCGCCCAACAAACGCAGACGGCGCTGGCAGACGCGCAGGCGCGGCTGGATGCCCAGAACCTCGCGGTCGCCGCCGCCGAAGAGGAGATGGAAAGCCGTGCGGGCACTGCCGTTTGGGAGCTGGGGCTGACCACAAGTATTGCCGCCGCAATCCACATGACCGCGCTGTTCTTTCTGCTCCGGCATCGCTTGTCGGGCCTGCAAACGCGGCGGCTTTTGTCCAGTGTCGGCGGCATTCTGGCCGGAACCCTGGCCCTGTCCGCTGTGACCTGGCTGGTGCTGGCGGTCTGCAAAACGGCCTTTGAGGGCAGCGTCTATCCGGCCAAGCTGACGGCGCTGCTCACTCTCAGCGCGGCGGGTCTGTGCGGCATTGCCGCCTATGCACTGGTGGCGAAGCTGCTGAAACTCACTGAGCTTCAATCCGCGATTGGCCTCATTCGGCGGCGGCGGGCGTAAAGAGACGACTATGGACATTTTAGAAAAGTTCAACTCTAAGTTTGGCGGCTGGTACGAGGGCCTGTTTGGAGCAGGCGGCGGCGAGCTGCGGCCTAAAGACGTGCTGCGTAAAATTTTGGCCGCGATGGAAGATGGGCGCAAAGAGGGCCTCGACGGCAAAATCTATGTGCCCAACAAGTACACCGTGGAGCTTGCCGTGGACGACCCCGAGGAGCGCGAATACCTGCTGTCGTTCTTGGACGAAGACGAGCTGGCCGCAACGCTCAAAAAGTTCATGGCCCAGCACGGCTACAAAACACGCGGGCCATTAGACTTCATCATCGCGGAGGTTCCTGAAGAAGAGCGGGCCGAGCGCCGCGACACGCTGCGTGTCCGGGGGCGCTACGAGAAGGGGGACACGGCCCCCCCCGCCCCTAATTCTGGAGCAACTGCACCCGACGGGGGAGCAAGAGAAGACGATGATTTGCCGACGGTCGCCGGGCTGCCTGCGGCGTCGGATGAAGACGACGAGCCGGGGACCGTGCCTGCGGTGGCCTGGGCGACGCTGACCGTGACTGGCCCTGACGGACAACCCCGCCGCGTCTCGCTGACCCGGCCTACGTTCCAGATGGGCCGCTCGCGCACGGTCGGCAACGACCTGGTTTTAGACGCCGACGACCAGATTTCCAAAGCCCATGCCCGCCTGGAGCGGGAGCGCGACGGCTCGTGGACCCTGTACGACCTCGCCAGCACCAATGGCGTGCGCGTGGGCGGCGCACGGGTGGACGGCAACCGCGTCCTGCAAAACGGGGACATCCTGACGCTCGGCAGCACGGCGCTGGCTTTTGAGCAGACGCCGCCCCGTGCCGATAGCCCAACGGGGGCTGGCCCCGTCAGCGCCGGAGGAGTCAGCCGCGCTTTGGACGCCCTTGAAGCCCGCCTCGCCGCGCCGCCGCGCCGTGCCCGCCTTGTCGGACAAGAGGGCGACGCGCACGTTCTGGCCTCCGAGACGCTGATTGGCCGGGCTGTGACCAGCGACATCGTTTTGCCAGGCCCTTCGGTGTCCACCAAGCACGCCCGCATTATTTCGCCTGACGCCACCACCTACCTGCTGGAAGATTTGGGCGGGCCGGGCGGAACCCGCGTCAATGGCCGCACCCTGCCGCCGGGCCGCCGTCAGCCTCTCACAAATGGCGATGTGCTGCACTTCGGCGACGCCGAGATGCGCTTCGAATCGGAGAGGCACTTTGAGGCTGCCCCATGACCGCCCTGCTCGGCCTCCTGCACTACGCCTTTCTCGCCCTTCTGGTCGCCCTGCTCGTGCTGGTTTTGCTGCTGGTCCGCAAGCATCTGGATTAGCAGGTATACTATGGACTTTACTGCCGAAAGTTACCGGAGTGCTGCGCTGGAACATCTTCAGCGAGCGCAGGAGTTTCACCGCGAGAGGCGTTATTTTCTGGCGCATTACTTCGCGGGTGTTGCTGTGGAATGCCTGCTCAGAGCATATTTGCTCAGAATTAGCCCTGAGTTTGATGCCCGCCACGATTTGTACCAACTGGCGCGAAGTGCCCGTTTCTTTAACTTGATTCCACCTGCGCTCCAGTAGGAATATGGGGCAAAGTTTACGACCCTCAACTTGCGCTGGCGGAGCAGTCACCGTTACGCGACTGAAAAGCAGTGGCGCGATTATCTGGCAGACCTGAAAGCCGATTTCAAAGATAAAGGCGACCGCTCCAAAAATAACAGCCGGACGCTGCTTAACATCGCGCTTGATATTGTGAATTTGGGAGACAGCAAATGGAACTCTTGGAACAGGTAAAAACACTGCTGGAAGAACGTTTTCCCAGCGCAACCGTGGACCTTTGGCAGGATGTCTATTCAGGCAAAATCAGTGGGCATCTTGTTTGGGGTGGGTTTGATGGAGAGGAGCAGCTAGACCGTCAGCAGCAGGTTTATTCCTGGCTGCACCAAAACCTCGGCCCGCGCACCCAATCTTTGTCTGCCATACTTACTTACAGCACCCAGGAACATCAAGTGATGAACCTGGCCTGAGCGAGAGCCTGTGCCCATGCTTGGACTGCCCAAAGGCAGCGTGTTTGTCGGTCCCTACGATGCCGCTTGGCCTGCCGCCTTTGCGTCCGAGGCGGCCCGTCTCTGGCCTTTAGTAGCCGGACACGCCCAGGACATTCAGCACATCGGCAGCACTGCCGTACCGGGCCTCGCCGCCAAGCCAATTTTAGACATCGCCCTCGCGGTAGACACCGACGCCGCCGTTCAAGTCTGCCGGGAGGCGCTGCTCCGCCTGGGCTACGAGTTCTACGACGCCGAATCAAACGCCCCCGGCCACACCTATTTTGTGCGCGGCAGGCAGGTCCGCACCCATCAAGCCCACCTCTGGCGGCTGCCGACTCCCGGCTGGGCCAATCACCTTTATTTCCGGGACCGCCTGCGTGCTGACCCCGCTTTGGCCGCTGATTACGCCGCGCTGAAAGCGCGTCTGGCGCAAGAGTACGCCTCGGACAAGCTGGCCTACACCGCCGCCAAAACTGACTTCGTGCAGGCTGTTCTGCACGCCCGGCCCGGCTGATACGTCACTTGTTTTGGACCGTGACCGCGTCCGGGATTTGTCCCACCTCAACTGGCTTGCCGTCCTGAATATACTGCTGGAACGTGATAGGCAGGCCCGCCGCCCGGTCCGTGTCCGCGCTGTTTTGCATATGAATGTGCAGGTGCGGCTCCGTGGAATGGCCTGAATTGCCGCACGAGCCTATCTTCTGACCGGCGGCGACGTGCTGGCCGACCTCCACGGGCGACGAATGCGGCTGAAGGTGGGCCAGCAAAACCCATTCCTGATGGCCGTCGTCAATAAGCAGATAGTTTCCGGCAATATCGTAAGAGTTCATCTGCCCCGGCATATTCTCCGGCACGCCGTCTACCTTCACCACCACCGTGCCGCTGACCGGCGCGAGAATGGGCTGCCCGTAGGCGAAATAGTCTGTGTTCCGGCGGCCATCGCCCCGGTGCGTCGCCCCGCCGCGCTGGATCAAAAAATCGTAGGCGTACCGCTGCGTCGCACTTCCCGAATGCCGGTTATGCGCCGGGTCCGGCCCGCCGGTCGCCACAAACCACGCGCCCGCAAACGGCAGATGCACCGCCGCTTTTGTCCGGTACGCGGCCAGCCGCTCCGCCGCCTCTAAAGGGTCTGGGGTAATTTTAAGCAGGGCGATCTGCCCGGCTGCATTGATACCGAGAACGCCGTTCAGCGTTCCTTTCTGCAAAGAAACCGTAAAGGGCAGCGTGACCAGTCCGTCCGCCCCCAGGCTCTGGGGCAGCAGAGTCACTTTGAGAACGGCCCCTCGCGGGGCAAACGCACTTCGCTGGAGGTCTTTCTGGACAGCAGGCGTCAGCAGCGCGGCCATCTGCGGCGTGAGCTGACGGCGGAGTGAGGCAAAGTCGCCCAGCGCCGCCGCCGCGACCACTTTCTGGATGAGCAGAGCATTGGCGGGCGTGACCGGCCCCTCCAACGGCGGCAGCGACAGGGCAGGGGCGTCCTGTCCAAAACAGCGGAGCGGCCCCAAAGCCAGCAGAAACGCAGACAGCAGAAACGGGACGGCTCTTAAAATCAGTGGCGGTGTCATGCCTTATCTTAACACAGGTTGCGTCGAAAAGAGAAGCTGCCCCTCCCAGCGGCGGCAGGCTTTTTCCCTGTCCTGAACACTTGTCCGTTCTAAAGCGAGAGTGGGGTACAATTCTCCCATGAGTCTGTTAAGCGAAGCCCGCATGGACAAAACAGTTCTGACCGTGGCCTCCCTGCACGATCCCTCCGACGAGAACGAATACTGGCATCGGCAGACGCCGGAGGCCAGACTGGCCGCGCTAGAACTAATGCGGCAGGTAATGTATGGTAACTATTCTCCTACCGACCGACTTCAAAGACTTCTTACGGTTACTCAACGAGAACCACGCTGAGTATCTGCTTGTGGGAGGATACGCCGTCGGCTATTACGGCTATCCTCGCGCCACCGGCGACCTAGACATCTGGGTCAACTCCACGATAGAAAACGCAGTGCGTGTTGTAGCAGCATTGAGGGGTTTTGGTTTTGGAAATACAGCCCCCGCCCCCAATTTGTTTTCACAGCCAGACCTGGTTATTCGCATGGGCAACCCGCCGTTGCGGATAGAAATCTTGACCGGCATCTCCGGTGTGGAGTTCGTGAACTGTTGGCAGCTTCGTCAGTCTGTTCTTCTTGACAACATCCCCGTTTATGTCATTGACTTGGAAAGCCTTAAAGCCAACAAGAAAGCTAGTGGCAGGCGAAAAGACCTCAACGACTTAGACAATCTGCCTTAGATTGTTTTCGCTCGCCCGTGCCCCGAACACTTGTCCGCTCTTCGGGTATAATTAGCCTATTATGGCAGTTTCTCCCACGCTCGAAGAAAAGCTGAAGTCGCTTCCCCAATCCCCCGGCTGTTATCTCTACAAAGATGACAAAGGCGAGATTATCTATGTCGGCAAGGCGATCAATCTCAAAAACCGCGTCCGCTCCTATTTCCAGAAAAGCGCCAACCATTCGGCGAAGACCCGCAAACTCGTCTCGCGCATTGCCGATTTAGACATTGTCGTGGTGGACAGCGAGCTGGAAGCATTAGTTTTAGAATGTAATCTGATCAAGCAGCACCGGCCCCATTACAACGTGCGGCTGCGCGATGACAAGCACTACCCGTACCTGATGCTGACGCTCAACGAGCCGTTCCCCCGGCTTCTGGTCACGCGCCGGGTGGCGCAGGACGGCAACAAGTACTTTGGGCCGTTCACCAACTCCCGCGCCGTCTGGGACAGCCTGCGGCTGATTTACCGCCTGTTTCCCCTGGTGACCTGCCGCAAGCGGTGGGACAACACCCCGGCGCAGCGGCCCTGCCTGTATCACCACATGGGGCGCTGCCCGCACGCGCCCTGTGCGGGGCTGGGCAATCAGGAAGAATATCGCAAGATGGTAGACGATGTGGCGCTGTTTCTCGACGGCAAGCAGGACAAGCTCTTAAAACAGCTTAAAGACGACATGGAAGCCGCCGCCGAGGATATGCAGTTTGAGAAAGCGGCCCGCCTGCGCGATCAGCTCCGGGCGGTAGAGACACTGGTGGAGCGGCAGAAAGTGGTTTCCACCAATCAGGCCGATCAGGACATTGTGGCGCTCGTCAACGACCAGGGCAAAAGCGCCGTGCAGATGTTCTTTATCCGTAACGGCAAGCTCATCGGGCAGGAACACTTTTTGCTGGACGGCATGGACGGCGAGGAAGGCATCGAGTCGGCGACGGCGGAGTTCGTCAAGCAGTATTATCAGGAGGCGACTTATGTGCCCCGCGAGATTGTGCTGCCCGCGCACGTCGAAGAGACCGTGATTATCGAGCAGTGGCTGCGGCAGAAAAAGGGCGCGAAAGTGACGCTGACCGTGCCCGAACGCGGCGAAAAGAAGCAGCTATTGGACATGGCCTCGCAGAACGCCAAGCTGGCTTTGGACCAGATGCAGGCCACGGCGGCTGCCGAGCATGACCGCACGCTTGGGGCGCTGATGGAGCTGATGGACGCTTTAGGCTTAGACTCGCCCCCGGAGCGCATCGAAGCCTTTGATATTTCCACCATTCAGGGCAGCAACTCGGTCGGCGGCATGGTGGTCTTTCAGGACGGCAAGCCGCTGAAGTCCGACTATCGCCGCTTCAAAATCCAGAAGCCGACCAATACCGGCGAGCCGAACGATTTTGCGATGATGCGCGAAGTCCTGACCCGCCGCCTCAAAGAAGCGCAGTCTGGCAATCCCAAGTTCAGCACCCTGCCGGACCTCATGGTCATCGACGGCGGCAAAGGCCAGCTTGGCGTGGCGGTCAATGTCGCGCAGGAATTGGGCTTAGAGCTGAACATGATCGGCCTCGCCAAGCAGTTTGAATTAGTTTACAAGCCCGGCCACTCGGACCCCCTGGTTCTGCCGCGCAACTCGCAGGCCCTGTTTCTCCTGCAGCGCGTCCGCGATGAAGTCCACCGCTATTCGGTAACGTATCACCGCACCCTGCGCGGCAAAAACGCCACCATGAGCGTTTTGGACACCATCCCCGGCATCGGGCAGGTCCGCCGCCGGGAGCTGTTGAAGTTCTTCGGCAGCGTCGAAAAGCTCAAACACGCCAGCGTTGAGCAGATTGCCCACGCCCCGGCGATGAACAGTAAGCTGGCCGCCACCATCCACAAAATGCTCCACGGCGGGGTATCCTAAGTGCAGTCTGATAGAAAGGGAAACACACGATGCCACAAGTAACACTGGATGCAGTCATTAGCCAGATTAACGCACTCGGACCGGACGAGCTGCGGCGCGTGGAAGACGTGGTACAGGAGCGGCTAAAATCCGCGCCTGCGCCGAAGCAAAACGCACCGGAGGAAGCGCCAGAGCGGGAGAAGTCAGAGGCGGAAAAACAAGCTGATTTTCACCACTCTTTGCTGGCGGCAGGTCTTATCACCCGCCTTCCCGTGCCGCGTGATCCCAGCAAAGCGGAGCGGCCTCGGATCACAGTTCTGGGAGAGCCGGTCTCAGAAACAATTATTCGGGAGCGGCGCTAAATGGCCGTGGTTTTTATGGACAGCAGTGCCGTTGTGAAGCGGTACGTGCAGGAAACTGGGTCGTTGTGGATTGGCGGCCTTTTCGTGACAAGCCCTGCCAGCGAAGTTTACCTTGTCGCTATTACGCAGGTGGAAGTGGTCGCCGCTTTGACGCGCCGCGTGCGTAGCGGCACAATCTCTGCGGCGGACGCGGCTTCTTCCTGCCAGGCGTTTCTTCACGACTTTTCCACCGACTACGAAAACGTCGCTGTCACGCAAGCACTACTCTCTGAGGCAATCCGCTTGGCCCAAAAATATAGCTTGCGCGGTTATGACGCTGTGCAGCTTGCCGCTGCTAACGAAGTCAGCCGTTTGGCCCTGGCCGCTGGAGCCGCGCCGCTTCTTTTCATTGCCGCCGACAAAGAGCTAAACGCCGCCGCTCAAAGCGAGGGGCTGACGGTGGATGACCCGAACGCGCACCCGTAGACGCCGTTAGACAGAGAAAAGCCCCGCAACTTCGCTGTTGCGGGGCTTTTGAGTGCGTAGTTCTACCTGGCGGCTTCCAGAACGGCGGCGATTTTGTCGCCGAGGAGTTTGTGCCCGGCGGGGGTGGGGTGGACGTGGTCCCGCGAGTCTTCCGGGTGGGAGGCCAGGGTGGGGCCGAGGTCAATCAGGCCGCTTTTGGTTTCTTGGGCCGTGGTGCGGATGACCGGGCGGATAGACGTTGCCAGCACACCTTCGGTGATTCCGGCGAGGCCGTCGCCGAAGACGGGCGGGGGCAGGACAAGCCAGACTTTCGGGTGCGTCGGCAGCGATTGAAACTCCGAAACAAGGTCGCGCAGGTCCGGGCCGAACTCGCCGGGATGGGCAGGCAGGTTCTGCGGCTTGGAGTCGTTGGTTCCCAGCATAATCAGCACAATGCTTGGCTTGGAGGCCAGGGCATTGGTCAGCGCATTCTGTTTCCAGTAGGACGAGTCGCCGCTTTTGGTCAGCGTCGTGCCGCTGACGCCGAAGTTCTGCACGGCGTAGCGCGGGCCGAGGTCGCTTTGCAGCACGGAAGTCCAGCGCACGGAGGGGTCCACAAAAACGCCTTCGGTGATGCTGTCACCGACACAGGCGACGATGATTTTGCCGGGCGGCACGGCGGGCGGCGTCTGGGCGGCAGCGGGCCGCAGCGGGGCCACGCCCAGCCACAAAGCGCACAGGACATATCGGGTAAGCTGCATCTAAATGGACTCACTTTCGGCGGCGGCAAACAGCAGGCCCTCGCGGGTCTGCTGGGCGGGATACGAAGCGCAGCCCACACCGAGCGGGCAGGGGTGGGGGAATGTCGCAGTCAGCGCGGCCAGGCGGTCGTGCAGGCGGCGCATGACGGTTTCGCGGGTCGCGCCGGTGTGCGGCAGCAGGGCTATCAGCTCGGTGTCATCAAAGCGAGCCACCAAATCTGAGCGGCGCATACAGTCTTTGACCGTTTGTGCCAGCGCAGCGAACAAGGCGGCTTCGGGCAGAGCGCCGTTCACGCGCACCCGGATGATCGTCAGCTCCAGATGGTGACGGCGGGCACGGGACAGCTCTTCGTCGAGGCGGCTGTCAAAGTAGGCGCGGGTATACAGGTCGGTGACGGTGTCCACAATGGTCGGCCCGGCGTCTTTGGCCTCGTCGGCGAGGGCGGCGGGGCCGTGCGTCTGGAAGCGGCGGCGGAGGCGCTCGTGCTGCAAAGCCGCCTCACGGACGGCGTCGCTGCGGAACATTTGCTGCAATTTGCGGGCGGAGTTTTTGAGGATATGGGAAACGTAGTTGTTGGAGACGCCCAGAGCGCAGGCGATTTCCGTCTGGCTGTGGTCCTCGTAGTAAAACGAATACAGCACTTTCTGCTCAATGTCTTTGAGCCGCGCCAGTGCCGCTTCCAGCACCACTTTGTCTTCAATCGGAAACGCGGCGCGGGATGACTGAGCATCGCTTTCGGCAAGCTGTACCCGCGACGCCCCATTTTCCTGGGCTTCGTCCAAAGACTGCACGGCAAAGATGGAGCGGGTAGAGCGGATACGGGCGACTTCGGGTTCATTCAGGCCCAGCGACGCGGCAATCTCGCTGTCGGACGGCTCCCGGCCCAGGGCCTGTGTCAGCCCTTCAGCCTCGCGGCGCACTTTCTGCGCCATTTCCTGAAGCCAGGCGGGTTCTTTGATAATCTGCGTTCGGTCCCGCAAGAAGTGCCGCAGGTGGCCGTCGATATGGTGCGTGGCGTAGGTGATGAGCTTGACACCACGCGAAGGGTCGTAGTTCTCGATGCCGTTGATCAGGCCGAGAAACCCTTCCTGCACCAAATCTTCCAGGGGCACGGCGGGGGACAAAAACTGCCGGGCCTGCTTCTGCACCAGAGGCCGAAATTGCAGCACCAGCGCCTCGCGGGCAGCGGCGGACCCCGACCCGCCCTCGCGGTACTCGCGCAGCAGACGCCGGGCGCGAGCCTCGTCGTCCTGCCGGTCTGCCCCGCGCCGCTCGCGGCCTGTGTAGTGTTGAGTTTCCGTCGTCATACCCTGCCTCTCCGTGCGCCGGAAAGGCGGACGGGCTTCTTAATGAATAGAGCTGACCAGCTTGAAGATGGGAGACATGACCGAGATGGCAATAAAGCCGACCAGGACGCCCATAAACACCATCAGCATCGGCTCGATGAGTGAGGTCATTCCCTTGACCATTGCGTCCACTTCGTCATCGTAAAAATCAGCGACTTTGCAGAGCATTTCGGACAAACGCCCGGTTTCCTCGCCCACGTCAATCATGTGCGTCACCATCGACGGGAACAGCCCGGAAGCCGCCAGCGGCTGACTGATTTTTGCCCCTTCCCGAATGGAAGTCCGGGCATTGCCAATGGCCTCCGCCAGAACGGCGTTGCCCGAAGTCTCGCCAATAATTTCCAGCGAGCGCATCATGGGAACGCCCGAGGCAATCAGCGTGCCAAACGTGCGGCAGAACCGGGCCACGCTCATTTTCAGCGACAAATCGCCGAAAATGGGCAGTTTCAGCTTGAGCTTGTCAATGTTGTAGTGGCCTTTGGGCGTTTTGTCGTATCTTTTGAACGCGATAAAGCTGCCGAGACCCACCCCCAGCACCACAAAATCATGCCACGGCACCTGCATCCAGTCGCCCATGTCAAACATAATCTTCGTAGCCGCCGGCATTTCCACGTTCATGGAGAGGAAAATCTCCTTGAAACGCGGCAGCACGAACAGGAACAGCGCAAGTATCATAAAGCCCGCAAAGACCAGCACGATAATCGGATACATCATCGCGGACTTGATCTTGCCGCGTATTTCCATTTCCTTTTCCAAAAATCCTGCAAGCCGGTCCAAAATAATGTCCAGAATACCGCCGATCTCGGCGGCGCGTATCATGTTGACATACAGCTTGGTGAACGCATTGGGATGTTTGGCAATGGCGTCGGTCAATGACAGGCCGCCTTTGACATCTTTGCGCGTGGCATTGATGACCGCTTTCATGGCCTCTTCTTTGGTTTGCGACTCCAGAATGTCCAGGCATTTGATGATTGGAATACCCGCGTCAATCATGGTCGCAAACTGCCGGGAAAAAATCACCAGCGTTTGCAGCTTGATCTGCTGCGCTTTTCCGGCAACGCGCCCTTTCAGCCCCGTCTTAGTTTCAGCCACGGACACCACATGAAACGACTGCTCATGCAGCCGTGCCAGCACGGCCTGTTCATTGTCCGCTTCCAGCTTGCTTTTGACAATCTTGCCTGTCTGGTCTACTGCCTCATAAGTAAATGTCGCCATCGCTCGCCCCCCTGCCTCGCTCAAACTTGTTCCGAAATAAATCTTTGCCGTGTTCATTGTCGGCAGGCGGGCGGAGGCGCGTTAGGGGGAGCGTTTTTCTGGCATTGCTTCGGGCAGCGGCTTTATGAAGGCAAAACCGCCTCTGATTTCTGTTTCCTCTAGCGTAATTTTCCAGCAGTCTATTTGCAATAGCCTCGGGTAAAGGCTGTACGTCATCGCTTGATAGGCGGTGGAAAACATAGACATAGAAGACACAACGAAATAAGCTCGCTGTAAGTCTTTCATCTCTTGAAGTAGGTCCAGTCTGCTGCTGCTATTGTCGCAATCATAAGGCGAATAAATATTCACCTTGTCTGCAATGCTGGTCCACGTGGCGAAATCATATTCACCCGCTGATACAAGCAGTGTAGTATCAGCCGTGACATCGCTGACTATATCGTGCAAGCGATAGAGGTCAGAACCAGAACAGACGATTAATTGCTTCATTGTCTCTTCCTTTGAAGACTGCCGATACTTAGCACCGCTTTTTGAGCGCCTGCCCGAAGACAGGGCAGTGCTGAGGCTTGATGCGCTAAAAACACGGTATAATGCAAATCATGGACGAACTTGAACGGCAAATTCAGGCAGAACTCAGCGCGATTGCCACGGTCTTGACGGAACTAACGGGGCTGCCATCTCGATGGAGCGGGAAAGTGGGCTTAGTGCCAGAAGCCGAGTTCCGAGGCAAAAAGCTGTTTCGTTGTGATATTTTGATTGATGCTGCCCTCGCACAACGCCCGGAGCGTTGGTCAACGCTGATCCATGAAGTTTTGCATTCACTTTCGGTGGATTATAACAACGAAGACTACCAAAGGTTTCGCGGTTGGGAAGAGGGAGTCGTGGAGCAGTTGCAGCGACTTTACCGAACACAGATTTTGCAGCGTCTATCAATTGACTTAACAGATAATCTGTTTGCACAGGAAGGCAACAGCCATGCTTACAACCGCTTTATCCGGGCATTGGAAAACTTGCGGCGGGCAGTCAAGGTATCTGACGATGAGCAGGTCCGCTTCTACCGCAGCCTGTTGGCAGTCCCGATAAAACAAAGGCCCGCCTGGGTACGTTCCCTGGGGCCAGCCAGCACAGGTGAGGAATGGGTTGAGTTTGTCAAAGTTTTTTCTGCGGCAAACTCCGTTTTGAAAGGTTAAGCGCGATGCAAAATGTCTTCGAAGTCACGCTGGATCAAGCGCGTGAACAGCTTTTGGACCAGGTTTTTGCGGCGGACACACTGGAAGCCGTCGCCCGCGCTCGCACCTCTTTGCGGCAATGGCTTTATGAACACCCGGACGAACAGGGAATGCGTGATGGCTTCGAGGCGCTTTCGCACCGGGAAGATTATCTGGAAACACAAGAGATAACGTCCGCTGCTTCATTCCCAGAAGCAGCGGAACACGAACTAGTTTCTCGATAAGCGGCTTACTTGCGCTTTCGGAGCGCCTGCCCGACGATGAGAGCGGTGCTGCGGCCCGAGGCTCCAAAGACGCCGCCGCCGGGGTGGGTGCTGGCGGCGGTCAGGTACAGGCCGGGGATGGGAGTTTTGTACTCGGACAGCTCGGGCAGGGGCCGGAAGGCAAACATCTGGTCCAGAGACATTTCCAGGTGCATGACGTTTCCATTGAGTAGCCCCAGCGTTCGCTCCAAATCCAGCGGGGTCTGAATGAAGCGGTTCTCGACGGCCCCCCGCATATTGGGTGCGTGGGCATACAGCGTCTCGCAGATGGAATCGGCCACCTCTTCGCGGGTGTCGTCCCACGAGCGTCCATCGCGGCGCTTGTAGGGGAAATACTGTGCCCAAAGCTGCACGATATGCTTGCCGGGCGGGGCAATCGACGGGTCCAGCGCGGTGAACGTCATCGCCAGCACCGGCGGGCGGCGGGATGGGTAGCCGCCAACATAGTCCGCGTAAGCGTCGGTCAAAAACTCCGGCGTCGGACACAGCAGCTGCATCCCTTGATGGACGATGTTGGGCTGCCCCGCGCCGTAATCGGGCAGTTCCGACGCCGCGCACCGGACCGTCATGCCGAAGCCGTTGCCGACATTGAGCGCCTTCAGGCGTTTGCCCAAATCCCCCGGCAGGTCTTCGGGCTGTAATAATTTCTGGAACGTCGTCAGCACATGGCACGCTGCCACCACAGCCTTTGCCGTATAGGTCTCGCCCCGCGCCACTACGCCTGTCGCCGATCCGCCTTCCATCACAATCCGCTCGGCGGGGGCCTCGGTCAGCACCGTGCCGCCCATCGCCTCGAAGGCCGCCCGCAGGGCCACGGTCAGCATCCCAGAGCCGCCTTTGGCCCGCTTGGCTCCGCTTTCATGCACCGCGCCCCACCACGCCGCAAACGGCCCAGTGCCCGGCTCGGAGGGGGCCGGGCCAGACTGCGCGGCCAGCCAGCCCATCGCGGCCTGCATCTCGGGGGTCTCGAACGTCTCTTTCAGCAGCCGCCCGTACCCCGACACAATCATCCGCAGCGCTTCATTTGTGGTATCGCCCGGCGACTTGGCAAAGATGACATGCCGCCCGAAGTTCGCCATTGTCGGCGGCTTTTGGAACGCCTCAAAGACGCCCCGCGAGACCGGCAGCCAGCGCGTCACAAAGTCTTCGTAGGCTTCCGCATCTTTGACGGACACCTGCGCGATGCTCTCGCAGGTCTTTCTGAGGTCCCGGTGAAAGCAGATGGCCCGCCCGTCCGGCAGGGGAAACGCCGCCCACGGGTCCATCTCAATATATTCCAGGCCGTACTTGTCCAGCTCCAAGTCGGCCACAATTGGTGTTCGATGGATCATCAGATGCACCGACGAGCCGAGGTCCACTTTGTACCCCGGCCACACTTCCTCCGTCACCACCGCCCCGCCGACCACGGGCCGCCGTTCCAGGACTAAAACCCTGCGCCCGGCTTTGGCGAGGTAGCACGCGCACACCAGGCCATTGTGGCCCGCGCCGATAATTATGGCGTCATAGTTATTTTGATTGTCTGGCATTACATCTCTGAGTGTACCTCATGGTATACTGGAAGCAGTAAGAGTGAGATGGCGAGTTGCTGTCCCACAAAATCCCCAGAGTGAGTTCTGGGGCTGCCTGTTGTGATTGTCCACCTTCGTGGACATAAGAACATACAGCGCGGCTTGCTCCTATGTCCGCGAAGGCGGACAATCGCTTTTTGCAGCCCTGGATTTCAATCCAGGGGCAAGGTCTACGCCCATGCCAAAGTTAGCCACACTGCTCCGAACAAGTCGGGAGATGGGCATTACTTTTGTCCCCTACGCCCGGTTCCGAGTGCAGACACGGCTCACGCCCGAAGAATGCGCGGCGCGGTTCCGGGCGGTCATGCAGCCGCAAAAACTGCCGACGCTGTTTTCGGCGCGAACTTTGCCCGAAGCACACCTGCTGTTCAAAGGCACGGTCACGCGAACCGGGTTTCTTGCTGTTCCCGTCGATAACAAAGGGGAGGGCGGTCTGCGGAAATATCGAGGCGTGCAGCCGTTTTGGGTTTCTGGTAAGTTTCAGCCTGCGTTTGGCGGCACGGATTTGGTCGTGCAGGTCTTTCCAAGTGTGCTGGGACTGCTTGCAGTCTGCGTTGGCTTGATTTGGGTTCTAACATTAACAATATTTGATGTCACGAAAATTATGACCTCTGGCATTGGGGACAAAGTCTTCTACGGCATTGGATTTCCTGTTTTGGTGGCACATGACCTAATAATGTGGGGCTGTTTGGTAATCCCTGCCTCGTTTCAAGCGTACAAGATAAAGAACGCCCTGCGCCAACTGCTGTCGGTGTGATTGGACAGCTAGCGGCCACGGGTTGAAACCCGTGGCTAAGGAGCCTGTGGCTGAATGTCCCTGCGGGACAGAAGACAGACAAGCCAAGCGTCGTTAGCCTTGCCGTCCCGGAGGGACGTTCGGCGTCTGCGCCCCTCAGCCACGGATTTTAACCCGTGGTTCCTTTCAATGGCCCCGGTTGAGTATCACTTATGCAAAGCCCCATCACTTTTGACCGTCCCTGGCTCCTGCTTCTGCTGCCTGCCGCGCTTCTCGCGTTCTGGTGGATCGGGCGGCGCTCGTATGCCGGGCTGCCCCTGCCCACGGCGCGGCTGGCGCTGGGGGTGCGGGCGGCGCTGACGACGCTTTTGGTGCTGGCGCTGGCGGGGGCGCACATTGTCAACCGGTCGGACAAGCTGACGACGATTTTTCTGCTGGATGTGTCGAAGTCCGTCCCGAATGCCCGGCAGGCGGCGGGGCGGGAGTATATCTCGAAGGCGCTGGCGAATAAGCGAACCGGAGATCAGGGCGGGGTGGTGGAGTTTGGGCGGACGGCCACGGTGGATGAAGCGCCCTCGGAAACCATGCAGTCGCTGGAACAGGGTCGGCCCACGGTGGCTGGGGACGCGACCAATCTCTCGGATGCCCTGCGGCTGGCCGCGTCGTCATTCCCCAATGGGCTGGGGCGCAAAATTGTGATTTTGTCCGACGGCAATGAGACCGTCGGCGCGGCGGGGAGCGAGATTGAAAGCCTGCGGGCGGACGGCGTCCGGGTAGACATCGCGCCGACGGCGCTGGGGCAAGGAGCGGACGGCGCAGCGGCGGGGGAGGCCATGGTAGATGACGTCAGCCTGCCCGCCCGCGCCCGGCAGGACTCGCCGTTTGACCTGCGCGTCGTGGTGTCGTCTACCGTGGCGCAGCACGGCACGCTGACCCTGACGCGGGACGGGCAGGCGATAGGCACGGACAAAGTGGACCTGAAGGCGGGCAAGAATGCGTTTGTCTTCCCGCAGACCCTGCACGGGGCAGGCTTTCATCGCTACGATGCCGTGCTGAACGCGCCGTCGGACAGTCTGCCGGAGAACAACAGCGGCTACGGGCTGGTGTCGGTGTCGGGCCGCCCGCGCATTCTGTATGTCACCGATGCGCCCTCGCCGGGCGTTGCGGGCATTCGCGGCACACTCGCCGCGCAGGGCATTGACATGGACGTGCAGACGCCTGGCGGCCTGCCCGCCCGCGTTGCCGCGCTGGCCTCCTATGATGCCGTGGTGCTGTCTGATGTGCCTTCGGTGGAGCTGGGACCGGACAAGATGAACGCTTTAGAGATTGCCACGAAAGAGTTCGGCGTCGGTCTCGGCATGATTGGCGGGCAGAACAGCTACGCCGCCGGGCAGTATTCGGGGACGCCTATCGAGACCGCCCTGCCGGTGGCAATGGATATCAAAGACAAAAAGCGGTTCCCGACTGTGGCCGTGGCGCTGGTGATTGAAGACCTGGAAGAGCAAACCAATGTCAATATGTCCATCGAAGCCGCCAAGTCTTTTGTAGACTTATTGGACCCGCAGGATCAGATCGGTGTGGAGGACTGCAACGGCACCTGGCGTATCCCCATGCAGCACGTTCAGGACCGCGCCAAGCTGAAAAGCCAGATGGACGGCCTGCAAAACATGAACGACCCGCCGCAGTATGACCCGTACATTCTGGAAGCCGCCCGCGTGCTGTCTACCACGTCCGCGCAGGTCAAGCACATCATCTTCCTGGGGGACGGGGACGCGGTGGGCGAAAGCGGGCAGAACGCCGCCGCGCTGACCTCGCTCAAGGGCCAGGGCATCACACTGTCCACGGTGGCGACCGGGGCGGACGCGCAGGGGGCGCAGTTTCTGGCCTCGCTGTCGCAGATTGGCGGCGGCACGGCCTATGTGGCTGAAAAGCCCGAAGACCTGCCCCGGCTGCTGCGAAAAGATCAGCAGTCGGTGAGCAAGCTGCGCGTGATTGAAACGCCGTTTCTGGCCCGGCCCCTGCCGAACGATGAAGTGATTGCGGGGATTGACTGGGGTTCCCAGCCGCCCCTGCTTGGCTACGATGTGGCCTCCGCGAAGCCCGGCGCGACCGTGGCGCTGACCGCGCCGGACCACCGCGACCCGGTGTTTGCCTACTGGCGCTATGGGCTGGGACGGACGTTCGCATTCACCTCCGACGATCAGCCGCACTGGGCGGTCCGCTGGCTGGGCTGGCCGGGCTTTTCGCGCTTCTGGGCACAGACCCTGCGCTGGTCCCTGCGCCAGAATACCGACGCTGATTTCCAGACCACGGTGGACAATGAAAACGGCAAAGGGCACTTGACCGTAGATGCCTTCACCGCAGGCGGCGGCTTCGCCAACGGCTCCAAGCTGAACGCCAACGTCGTTGCCCCCGACTTGACGCTGAAGCCCGTGACGCTGACGCAGACCGGGCCGGGGCGCTACGAAGGCAATTTCGACGCCGACCAGACCGGGCCGTATCTGGTGAATGTCAAGCGCGGGGACGCGCCGACGACCCCCGGCGGCCCCGCGCCGCCGTCGCAAACGGTCAGCCTCGTGGTCCCGTACTCGCCCGAGTACCGAACGCTGGGCGCGAACCTGCCCCTCTTAACCCAATTAGCGGAGGGCACGGGCGGCAAAATCCAGAACGACCCGGCACAGGTCTACCGCGATGCGCTGTCGTGGGTCGTCGGCGTCCGCGACATCGGCCCCCTGCTGCTGGCGCTGGCCGCCCTGCTGTTTCTGGCGGACGTTGCCGTGCGCCGCCTGCTCCTGCGCCCCGCCGCCGTCCGCGAAAAGGCGCTGGCAGGCGCACACACGGCCTCAGCCCGTGCCGCCGCCTGGCGCGAAGCCTCCGCCCGCCCCACAGCCGCCTCAGCTCCGTCTACGCCGCAGATGGAGAAATTGCTGTCCCGCAAAACGTCGGTCCGCACGCAGGACCCGGAGACAGACGCGCAGGCTGCCTCCGCCACGCAGCAGCTTCTCAGCCGCCGCGCTTCCCGCGCCGCCGAGCCGGACGACAACCCGTTCCCGCACGTCGCCGCTCTGCCGCCAAAGCCGCGCCCGCCCGCGTCCCCGCCGCCTGCCTCCGGCACAGGGGAGCAGGGGTACACAAATCGCCTGCTGGATGCCAAGCGGCGGGCGAAAGAAAAAGACAGCTAACAAAAAAGCCCCCGGCACATTTTGTGCCGGGGGCTTTTAGCTTTGTTTAGTCCGCGTATTCCATCGCGTGGTCTTTGCCCCGCACTATGACGCTGGACGTTTCCTCGGCGGTTTCGATGGTCTGCGTGGAGCCATCTTCGCAAAGCAGTTCCAAAGTTGTGCCGGACTGCTGCACGGCTTTGATGGTTCCGCCCGAGGAGGCACTGTTGGTGCTGCCCTGCGTCTGCACGGTCATCTGGGAGCCATCCGTGAACGAGATAGTCAGTACGTTGTCGGCATTGGCCGTGCCGGAAACTGTGCGGCCTTTGATAAGTGTGGTGAGCTTGTGGTTGCTTGTCATGGGTGTTTTCTAAGCGGTTGCTTCTGAACGGGGGCGGTCCCCTCCCGCTCGTCCCTCGCTCCCTCCCCTGTGAGGGGAGGGGTCCTACCCTCCGGCGGCGACAAAGCCCTGCGCTTTGGCGTCTTTCTCGCTCAGGTACTTGCCTTCTTTGGTTTTGCCGTAGTAGCGGGTGCCCGGCTGGAAGTATTTGCCCGATTTGGTGTTGACCCACACCTGACTGCTGGACGCCGGGGGCGTCACGGCGGCAGGGGACTTCGAAGGGGGGGAGGCAGGCATTCCCGTCGGAACAGCGTTGTCGTCATCGGTGAGCGGGTGGGGCATCCGGCCACTGCGGCGGCTGCCGCCTTTGGTCAGCGGGACATTGGTGTGAAAATGCTTCTTGTACGAGGCCACCCAGTCGGTTGCAATCTCTTTCTGGGCCGCTGCCATGTCAATTTTGCCGCTGCAAATCTCGTCGTGCAGCTCGTTTTCCAGTGCGTCTTTGACGCGGGCGTTCCAGGGCTGCGTTTTGTACGACTGCGGCCACAGATTCTTGATCGAGTTGGAGCCGCCGAGTTCCAGGCTAATCAGATGGTCGACTTCAAAATCGCCTGCTTTGTGGCTGGTGATGCCGTATTCGGCGTAGACCTGGCGCTTGACACTGGCCGGGACATTGCGGACCTTTTTGGTATAGCCGGGCACGCAGATGTCGGCTTTAGTCACGGGCAGCACGGCTCCCGGCGTCAGCTTGGGGTCGGGCAGGATGGGCAGGCTGGACTGATCGGCGGCAGCGGCAGGGGCCGTCTTGGCCGCCGAAGTTTTGGAAACAGCGTCGGCGGAGCCGGAGCGGCAGCCGGTCAGCACGCCTGCGAGCGCAAGCGTGCCGAGTGCGGCCAAAAGTGTTTTGCGGAGTGTCATCAGGCAGGTGTCTCGGTGGGCCAATCGGGGTTACGCTGGAACGGGAACGGGTCCAGGTCGGCGCGGCCCACGCTCTTTTCGTAGTCGGTAATCTTGCCGTGCAGGCGCATGACGCTGCGCTCGGCCTCGCCGGTGTCGAATACGTCCCACAGGGCCGGGTTTCGCATCACGCCCTGATCGTTTGGAATGGCGCGGGCACGCTTGATACCGTTGTCCAAAGCTTTGCGTCCGGCGACCGTGAGGTTGTCAAAAACCGGCCCCAGCACATCGCGCTGGAAGACACGCGGGCCGTAGACCCCTGCCCGGTAGATAGTTTCGGCGACCTGCGGCCAGTTCGGGATGATGTTCTGCGCGGGCATGGCGAAGTGTGTCACGACGTCGTGAATGGCTTCCAGCGTCTCTTCCGGGAAGTAGTAGAGATACAGCCTTGCCCCTTCCAGGAAGAACGCATAATGCGCCGCTTCGTCCACCGCCAGCAAAGTGCAGGCACGGGCCAGAATCGGGTCGGCATCCCCGGCCAGCGCCGGGTTGTCGGACTCGCCGCGTGCGATCTTGGCAAAATTTAAATAATTGATCTGCGTCGCCCGCTCCTGAAACACCGTGTAAAGCATCATGTGCAGGGGCGTGTCCCAGGGCAGGGTCCAGTTGTTGTTGCGAAGCTGCCACTTGTAATGCTCAATTTGATCGGGCGTCCGCCCGCGTGAGAACAGCAGGGCATTTTCCCAAGTGTTCGCGTGCCGCTCTTCTTCGGCCCCCCAGCGAAGCTGGAAGTTGGAGCGGCCCGACGAGCGGCGCACGATCTGCAAAATCTCGCTGGTATAGTCCGGCGTGTACTGCTCGACCGCGAAAAAGCCTTCAATAAGCTGAATGGCATCGGCGGAATGGTCCTGCCGCATATCCCGCCAGGCGAACTCCGAATCGGGGTTCCAGTTCCGCATCTTCTGGGAGCGGGCCACATACCAGCGGTACAGCCCGGCAAAAGCGCGTTCCATCTGCCGCTCGCGCTCTTCGCGGCTCAGAAGTGTCACCGGAGTACCATCGTCTTTGCCGGTGCGGCCCGGCGCATCTTCAAGCGGGTCCGGCGGCAGAATAGCGTCAATCATCGACACGGGGACTTCGGGCTTGTGTTCCTTAGTTTGGGTTGGGTTTGGGAGAGTATTAGCGGTCATGGAAGATCAATCAATCCTTCTCTAATCGTGGAACTCTAAGAGTCAAACGCCAGTGGGCCATCGTCGGCCCCAGCGCAGATAGTTTGTGGAAACGGTACATAATGATACCCGATTTCGCCTAAATCCGACACAATTTGTCGGAAACGGGGGTGAGGTTCCTCAGCGCGGCTCTTCCAGCGTCAGCCGCACGGGCGTTTCCAGGGTCACTTTGTCGTACACATCGTCCAGCGATAGCGTGCAGCCAATGCTTTCCATTGTCGCCTGCCTGTGCCTGCCATTGCATAAATCTGACCATCCAGATATTCGCTTTTGTATTCCGTCGCTCGTTCCATTTCCAAATACTGCTCGGGGGTGAAATAATACAATTTGGCTAAAGCCATAATGTGTTCTCTACTCCGTTCGGTGAGCCGCCTGCATGACCGTCTCGCTGACGAAAAGGGGGCACTTGGCTCGAAGTGCGACAGCCACGGCGTCGCTTGGGCGTACATCTACCTCATGCCGCTGTTCGCCGACGCGCAGGGTGAGGACGGCGTAAAACGTCTCGTCGCGCAGGTCATTGATGCAGACTTCTTCGACAGTCGCACCTGCCACGGCCAGACAGTTCAGCAGGGCGTCATGGGTGAACGGGCGGTCAGGCACATTGCCTTCCAGCGCAAGGGAGATAGCCCACGCCTCAAACTGCCCGATGAAGATTTGAAGGCGCCGCTTGGCTTCGTCCTGGAAAATAACGAAGTGGGTGACAACAGCTTCTTTGTTGCCATTGCCTTTGTCATCTTGGGCGAAAACGCCCATCACTTTGAGTTGTACGCGCTCGTCGGACATGACAATTATTCCTTTTTCTCTGAAAAACGCAGACGCTTATCGCTGCGCGTAAAGCTCCGCTGAGAAAGGCGGCTTGTTTGCCAGCAGCCTGCTGACAGGGGCAACCGGAAACTTGCCGGGTGGAAGAACGCGGGCCACCGCTTTGCCGGGGGAGCAGGATGGAGATTGGGCGATAACCGGATCAATTTTCAGTGTGATGATGCCCATTGTTGCTGTATCAAATGCAATCTGGCGGCTGTCCGGTGACCATTGCGGCTCAACACCTTGATTGGTATCGCTTTGGTAGATTTCCTGCATCCCGCTTCCATCGGTCCGACTCAACATCAAACGCAGCTTGTCTCTGCCGTCTGGTGCATAATTTCGCCAGGCAATCCAGTTGCCGTCCGGGGAGCGCTTCGGCGAATCAAATACATAGCGCGACCTGTCAGCAGAAGGATAGATGTAGGACCTGTGAAGTGTCCAGGCGTCGTGACCAGGCACAAGTTCATAAACGTCTTCACGGGAGCAGGGGCCGCCGAGCTGCTGAGTGGGAGAGCCTTGCCAGTTGCGAGACAGCCAGGCGCGGCCGTCTTGGGTGAAAATAAATTCGCCCATCCCACCATGGTTTGCTGGCGGTGTAAATTCAGGCTCTGGCGTTTCCAAATATAACGGGTAACTTTCAGCCCTCGGCGTGGCTGTGCTGTAAACCCGTGCCTGCATATTCTCTGGATGTTCGCGCCAAAGAGAGGCATTTAGTTTTGTTTTCGGACAGCAAATCTCAACCCAGTGCGTACTATCCTGCATCCAGGACACTGCGTAAATGCTGGTGGACTCCACACGAGGCCACTGCCGATGTTCCGTTCCATCCGTTGTGACGGCATCCCAAGTAGCATGGCCGTCTTCAGCGCCTGCCCAGACCAGCCAGCGACCATCAGGAGAAAGCGATGCGCCGCAAGCTAAGTACTTGCCTGTAGAGTCAACGCTTGTTCCCGCGATTGGTACTGCCTGTTGCGTTTTACGGCTGAACACTTGAAGCTGATTGGCATTCCAAAAAATCATGTCGTCTTCCGACATCCAGCAAGAACCTGCAATGCTATCCATTTCTGTGCTGTAAAGATAGGAGCAGTTTGCAGACTTCAAGCGTTCAATTACCGAAACGGACACCAAGAACTGCGCTTTGCCTGCGTCAATACAAGGAACACTGGCAGCCGTGGCCGCAGGCTGGACACGAGGCGAAAATGCGGGTTTTGTGTAAGGCATTAGCACATAAAGCGCGGCAAGGCCAGGCAGAGAAAAGGTAAACAGGCGGTTTGATTTCATGGCAGTAGTGTCTCCCGAAGAAAAACAAAAGCTATGATCGCGCACTCTTCATATAGAGCAGGCGGGCGTTGCGGTCCATTTTGGCGTTGAAGGGGTCCAGGCGGCGGGCGCTTTCATAGTGGCCGAACGAGTCGGCGTACTTGCCCTGCCGGTAGCAGACGTAGCCCAGCAGGTCGTGGGCCTCGCGGTCGTCGGGCAGCTCGGCACAGCAGCGGCGCAGGGCGGCTTCGGAGGCGGGAAAGTCGCCCAGCAGGTACAGGTCGCGGCCCAGATTTTTGCGGGCTTTGGCCCAGGTGGGGCTGACTTGCAGCACGGTCTCATAGGCGTCAGCAGCCTGCCGAGGGTGTTCCAGGTAGTCGTGGCAGAGGCCCAGGGCAAAATGCGTGTGCGGGTCGTCGGGCCAGTCCAGCCGGACGCGCTCCAGGTGGTGCAGGGCCTCGGCGTAGCGGTCGGCTTCAATGTGGTGACAGGCCAGAAAAAAGTTCGCCCAGGGGTTCTCCAAGTCAAATTCGTACAGCACCCGTGCATGGGCGACGGCGTCTTCCAGGCGGCCTTCTTCGTAAGCCGCCCGGACGGCGCTTTCCTGCTGCACAGCCTGCCATCGCTGGGCCAGACGGGTAAAAAGGTTCATAGCAAATAATTCCAACTCTAAAAATAAAGCCAAATAAGAACAAAACGAATGCAAAAAGAAGACCTGTCCATTATAGGCGTCGCGCTCGGTTCTGTCAAGCAAAATCAACAGGGGAAAACCGCGCAGACTGTGTCTGCGCTTACATCTGCTCTGCCGCCTTGACAGCAGGCGCGTGAAGACGCTATAATAACGCGGATTTCCGAACAACGAAACTACTTTTGCTCAAACCGACCGGAGGCAAAATGCTCCGGCCAAAAAATTAGATGACGAGAGGTTACCCCCTATGGCCGCAAGCCCCGCCGCGCCTCCGAAGACCGCCCCAACGACACAGACAACCCAGACTGATACTATTCAAAACGGCAGCGCCAACGGGACCATGCCCCCCGCTCGCTATGATGCCCATTCCATCGGGTTGGAGCCGACAGATGCGAATGCGGTTATTGAAAAGCTGCATCTTTCCGACGAAGACCTGCTGCACACCTACCAGCAGATGCTCGATATTCGCCACTTTGAAGAGCAGTGCAACCGCTCGTTCCGCGCCGGTAAAGTCGGCGGCTATCTGCACCTGTATATGGGGCAGGAAGCCGTCTCACTCGGCACGCTGCACACGTTTAAAACCGGCGATCAGGCGCTGTCCACCTACCGCGACCATGCCCACTGCCTGGTGCTGGGCAGCGACCCCAACGCCGTCATGGCCGAGATTTACGGCAAAAGCACCGGCGTCTCACGCGGCAAGGGCGGCTCCATGCACCTGTTTGACAAAGCCGTCGGCTTTGCGGGCGGCTACGGCATTGTCGGCGGCAACGTTCCCCTGGCGATTGGCATTGGCTGGGCGCTGAAATATGCGCCGGAAACTCGCGGCAAGGGCCTTGTTTGTGCCTGTTTCCTCGGCGACGGCTCCATGAACGCGGGCGGCTTCCATGAGGCCATGAACATGGCGCAGCTTTACGAGCTGCCGGTGCTGTTTGTGCTGGAAAACAACAAGTACGCGATGGGCACGTCGATTGAGCGCTCTTCCGCGAACACGGACCTCGCTTCCCGCGCCGACTCGTATGCGATGGCGCACTCCAAAGTGGACGGCCAGGATTACTTCGCCGTCCGCGCCGCCGTGCAGGAAATCGTGGACAGCATGCGCGAGCATCCCGCGCCCTATTTCTTGGAGGCCATCACCTACCGCTACTCCGGCCACGGAGCCGCTGACGGAACCGAGACGCAGGGGACCTACCGGACGCCCGACGAGCTGGACGAGTGGAAGGGCCGCGACCCGCTGGATATTTTGGAGCGGAAGCTGCGCGACCGGGGCATTCTGGACGACGGCAAAAAAGAGGCGATGGACAAGCAGGCGATTGAGATGTCCCGCGCCGCCGCCGACTTTGCTGACAGCAGCCCGCTTTGCACGCTGGAAGAGCTGACTCAGGACGTGTACGCGGACTAACCCGCCCCTTTAGGTTGGGGCGGGGCCGTCCCGCCCTTTTGTCTGAAACAGAAGGAACTTATGGCTGAAGTGATTATGCCCAAAATGGGTGATGCGATGGAAGAAGGAACCCTGCTTCAGTGGCTGAAGCAGGACGGTGAGACGGTCAAAAGCGGCGACGTGATTGCCGAAATCGAAACCGATAAAAGCAACGTCGAAGTCGAAGCCGAAGAAGACGGCGTGCTGCATATTCAGGCCGAGCCAGGGGCTATCCTGCCCGTTGGCAACGCGATTGCGTTCATTGGCGACGCTCCTGCCTCCAATGGCACAGCGGCGAAGTCCAACGGCACGTCAGCAAACGGTTCTGCACCCCAAAACGACGAGTACGCTGTGCTGACCGGCGGCGAAGGCACGCAGTACAAAGCCGACACTAAAGACGACAAAGATATTCTGGCCCTGGCCCCGTCGGTGCATGCCGTCGAAATCAGCGGCGAAACTGAGAACATGACCTACGCGGACGCCATCCGCCTGGCCTTGCAGGAAGAACTGGACCGCGACGAAAAAGTCTTTCTGCTGGGCGAGGAAATCGGACAGTATCAAGGCACGTTCAAGATCACCAAAGACTTCCTGACCACCTACGGTCCCGAGCGCATTGTGGACACGCCCATTTCCGAGGCAGGCATGGTCGGCCTCACCGTCGGCGCGGCCATGATGGGCCTGCGGCCCGTGATTGAGTTTATGACTCTGAACTTTGCCCTCGTGGCCTGGGACGGCATCATCAACCACGCCGCTAAAATTCTTTACATGAGCGGCGGACAGTTCAATGTCCCCTGCGTTCTGCGCGGCCCCGGCGGCGTCGGCGTGCAGCTGTCCGCCCAGCATTCCCAAGACCTGGCGCACTGGTACGCGAACACTCCCGGCCTGAAAGTGGTCGCTCCCGCGACCCCCGCCGATGCGAAGGGCCTTCTGAAAGCCGCTATCCGCGACAACAACCCGGTCGTCTTCAACGAACACGCGGGCCTCTACCGCACCAAAGGCGACGTTCCCACCGACCCCAACTTCATCGTTCCCATTGGCAAAGCCGATGTCAAGCGCACCGGCAAAGACGTGACCATTGTGTCCTACTCACGCGGCACGATGCTGTCTCTGGCCGCCGCCGAACAGCTTGCCGCCGAGGGCATCGACGCGGAGGTGATCGACCTGCGTTCGCTTCAGCCGATTGACCTGGATACGGTGATTGAAAGCGTCAAAAAGACCCACCGCGCCGTGGTCGTGCAGGAACAGTGGCTCTTTTACGGCATCGCCGCCGAGTTCGCCGCGCAGATCAGCAACGCCGCGTTTGATTACCTCGATGCCCCCGTGGAGCGTGTCGCCGGAGCCTTCGTCCCGATGCCCTATGCCCGGACGCTGGAGCTTGCGGCCACCCCGCACGAGCCGGAAATCATCGCCGCCGTCAAGAAAACACTGGCACGGGAGGCTTAGGAACAACCATGCCGGAAGTGATTATGCCCAAAATGGGCGACGCGATGGAAGAAGGAACCCTGCTTCAGTGGCTGAAGCAGGACGGTGACACGGTCAAAAGCGGTGATCTGATTGCGGAAATCGAAACCGATAAAAGCAATGTCGAGATTGAAGCCGAGGACGCCGGGGTGCTGCACCTGAAAGCCGAGCCGGGGGCCGTGCTGCCCGTCGGCACGGTGATTGCTTTAATTGGCGAAGACGCCGCCGTGGCCGCGCCCAAAGCCGCTGCACCCGCTGCCGCTCCAATGGCCGCCTCGTCGGCACGCACCAACGAAAGCGCCGCCGAATACGACACGCCCATCGGGCAGCCCGCGCAGGCCGCCGCGCCCGCGCCGCCTGCCCCGCGCCCCGGCAACGGCACACGCCTGAAAGCCTCGCCTCTCGCCCGCTCGGTGGCGAAGCAGCGCGGACTGGACATCGCACAGATTACGGGAACCGGGCCGCTCGGACGGGTGATTGAGGCCGACGTGCTGGCCTTCGCCGGAAGCAAACCAGCGGCGGCTGAGAAAGAGACGGTGCCGTCTACCGCCGTGCGCTCTGACCTGCCGCCCGCGTTGGCGACTGCCGCCGCGCCGCAGAAACGCGCCAGCAGCACCCCGGCCCCGCTGACTACGCCGACCGAGCTGTCCGTGATGCGGAAAGTCATCGCCCGGCGCATGGTGGAAAGCAAAACTACCATTCCGCACTTCTACCTCACGGCGGAAGTAGACATGGCCGAAGCGATGGCCCTGCGCGAGCAGCTTAACACCTATGATGAAACGCTGACCAAAATCACGCTTAACGACATGGTGGTTAAAGCCACCGCCAAAGCTCTGGTCAAGTTCCCGGCGGCGAATGCGCTGTTCCGGGACGATAAAATCTACCCCGGCGCAGGTATTCATGTCGGCATCGCCGTGGCGCTGGATGATGGCTTGATTGTCCCGGTGGTCCGCGACGCCGACGCCCTGCCCCTGCGGAAGCTGGCTGAAACCAGCAAAGCATTGGTGAAGAAAGCCAGAGACAAGAAGCTGGCTCCGAGCGAGTACACCGGCGGCACGTTCACCGTCTCCAACCTGGGGCCGTTTGATATGGAAAACTTTATTGCCATTATCGACCCCGCGCAGGGGGCAATTCTGGCAGTGGCCTCGATTATCAAGAAAGCCGTTGTGCTGGCGGATGACACGATTGCCGTCCGTCCGCGTATGAACGTCACCTTCAGCGGCGACCACCGCGTCATGGACGGCGCGACTGGTGCGAAGTTCCTGCAAGAGCTGAAGCGCCTGCTTCAGACACCGCTGTCGCTGATGGAGTAACGCCGACCCCTTCCCGCCCGGCACGAAAACGTGCCGGGCTTTTATTTTAAGCCCGTTCTGGGCATATCTCTGTGAGGATAAAACTTATGCAGCATCGACAACTGGGACGCACTAAAATCGAGATCAGCCCAATTATTTTCGGCGGCTGGCAGTCCGGCCAGAAAGAATGGGTCGGAGTTAGCGACGACGAAACCATTGCCGCGCACCGGGCGGCATTTGACGCCGGTATCACCACATTTGACACCGCCGAAGCCTACGGCGAAGGCCACAGCGAGCAAGTTCTGGCGAAAGCCCTCGGCGACAAGCGGGACCAAATCGTGATTGCTTCCAAAGTCTTCACCGACCACCACAAGCGCGAGGCCGTGATTGAAGCCTGCGAGCGGTCTTTAAAGAACCTCGGCACGGACTACATGGACCTGTACCAAATCCACTGGCCCGCCGGGATGTTCGGCACAGAAAAAGTGCCGATTGAAGAGACGATGGGCGCTCTGGTGGACCTCAAACAGCAGGGCAAAATCCGGGCGATTGGCGTTTCCAACTTCAGCCGCGCCCAGCTTGAAGAAGCGGCAGGCTTCGGGTGCATTGACAGCATTCAGCCGCCTTACTCGCTCTTCTGGCGGCAGGCTGCCGCCGATGTAGAAAAGTACTGCGTCGCCAATAAAATCTCCATGATTGCCTATTCCCCGATGGCGCAGGGCCTGCTCACCGGCAAATTCGGGCGCGGCCACACGTTTGAAAAGGGGGACAACCGGGGCGGCAACCGCCTGTTCCAGGGCGAGACCTACGAGCGTGCCCAGAACGCGCTGGACAAGCTGCGTCCGATGGCCGACAAGTACGGCGTCACCCTCGGTCAGCTCTCACTGGCCTGGCTGATTGCCCAGCCCATGACCAGCGCGATTGTCGGTGCCCGCAATGCCGAGCAGGCCACGCAGAACGCGGCGGCAGGCGATGTGGAAATTGATGCCGACGACCTGGAAGCGATTGACGAGATCGGCCATATGGTCACCGACCGTCTGGACAAAGGCACGATCATGTGGACCTGGGGCGGATAAAACGGGTGACACGCACGTTTCAAACGCATAGCGCCGAAGAGACCCGCGCCTTGGCCCAAAGGCTGGGGGCGCGGCTCGGGGCGGGCGACGTTCTGTGCCTCAGCGGCGACCTCGGCGCAGGGAAAACCACCTGGACGCAGGGCCTCGCCCTCGGCCTGGGCCTGCCGCCTGATGAGCCTGTCAACTCCCCGACGTTTACGCTGGTCACAGAGCATCCCGGCGGGCGGGTCCCCCTCTATCACTTTGACGTTTACCGCCTGCCCAACTCGTCGGGTTTATATGATCTGGGCTTTGATGAATACGTAGACGGCGACGGCGTGGTGGTGATTGAATGGGCCGACAAAATCGCCGACGCCCTGCCCCCGGAGCGTCTGGACATTGCCTTCACAGCTACCAGCCCGGATACACGAGAGATCGTGCTGACCGCGCACGGAACGCAAGCGGCTCAAATCCTGAGCGGAGGTTTCTGATGAAGGAAGTTCCTGACCTGCCCGGTGCGGCGGCGCTAGCTGCGTGGTTTGGCGGCTGGCCGTCCTTCCATGACGCCGAAATACACGCGCTGCACTTGAACTGTCGGGGGATTTCCACGCTGACGCTGCAAACCTGGTTTATGACAAATGCCGTTGATGAAAAAGGCTTTTTTGTCTGCGATAAATACGTACTGGTTACGTTCAGCTTCAAGCAGATTGAAGGGCTTGTCCTGGAGGATTTCAGCCACCAAAACGTCATTTTTGGTCTGTCTATTGCCCCATCTGACGCCGGATGGTCACTGACACTTGATCCCTGCTACGGGCTATCAGGAATAGTGGAGGCCAAAGAAATCACTATTGCGTTTGAGCCGACCCCGACTTACTTGGGACCGCCCGTATGACATTTTTACTGATGGACACAAGCGGCACGTACTGCGTGCTGGCGCTGGCGGACGAAGCGGACGGCACGGTGTTAGCGGTCTCGATTTTTGAGGGGCGGCGCACGCTCTCGCGGCGGCTGATGGGGGAAATTGACGGGCTGCTGACGCGCAATGGCCTGACGCTGGCCGATCTATCCGCGCTTGCGGTGGGTCTGGGGCCGGGGTCGTTTACCGGCGTGCGCGTGGGCGTGACGACGGCCAAGACGCTGGCGCAGGTGACGGGGAAGCCGCTGATCGGTGTCGGCACGCTGGATGCGTATGCTGCCGTGTGGCCGTCTTCGGGGGACACTCGGCTGGTTCCGGTGCTGCCGTCGCGCAAGGGCGAGGTTTATGCAGCGGCCTATCAAAACGGCGAGTGCGTGGAAGCACCGTTTGCCGAAAATGTGGACACGCTGGCGGAGCGGCTGACAGAGGCGGGCGCTGTGACGGTCTGCGGCCAATCGTCCCTGCTGCCGAAGTGGGCGGGGCCAAGTCTAGCGCAGTTCTGGACGCCGCCGGAGGGGCTGGCGCGGCTGGCGGCGCAGCGGCTGCAAGCCGGGGACACCGACGACCCGCTGAGTCTGGTTCCGCTGTATGTGGTTGCCCCGTCCATCAGCACGCCGAAAGCGCGGCCCTGAGATGACAACACTGGGCCGCTACCAGTCGTTTGAGCCTGTGGCGGGCAGTTATGACCAAACGCGGGTTATTCCCGACAAGGCGCGGGAAGAGATTGCGCGGGTGGTGGCGCGGGAAGCGCGGCTTTCGGGGGGCGGGCTGTTCCTGGATGCCGGGGTTGGGACGGGGCGGCTGGCCGTGCCACTGGCCCGGCGTCATCCGGGGCAGGTCGTCGGAGTTGACATTGCCCCCGCCATGCTGGCGCGGGTGGGAGACAAAGTCGGCGCGGCGGGCTTGTCGCTCGTGCGCGGCGACTTGCAGCGGCTGCCCTTCGCGGCGGGCGCGTTTCAGGCGGCCATGATGGTGCATATTATGCACCTGATAGAGCAGTGGCCTTTGGTGCTGCACGAGGTTCAGCGTGTGCTGACACCCAAAGACGGCGTGCTGTTTCTGGGAGTTGAGCAGGGCGGGCGCTCCCTCCTGGTGGACTTTTACTATGAACGTGCCCGCGCCCGGCGTCTGCTGGCCGCAAGCGTCGGCAGCGCCAGCCTTGCCCCCGTTCTGGCCGCTTTGCGCCGCCCCGCGTCCGGCAGCGGCTTTGGAGCCAGTGTCATACAGCTTGCCACGCCAAGCCTGCACTGGGAGCGGGTTGTGCCGGTGGCGCAGACCTACGACGCCCTGGCCTCGCGCACCTATTCGCAGATGTGGTCTATTCCCGATGCCGCCCACACCGAGCTGCTGTCCGAGCTGACTGATTACACCGCCCGCACCTTTCGTGGCCCGGACCCCACAGAAACCCTGGCCTCGCGCCTGATTTTGCACGCTGTCCGCTTTTAGGACCGCTCCCGCAGCAGAGCGTTCCCCGCCGATTCCAGCCACTCCCGGTCGGCCTCCCGCAGAAACTCTCCCATTTCTACCGCCTCCCCCCGGCCTTCCACCGTCAGTGTTCCGGCTTTGAGGCCCTGCGGGTCTCGCCGGAGCCGAAAGCCGCGCACGTCGCCCCGTGCCAGTGCCCACTCCCGCGCCCGGCCCCACTCGGAATGCCGCACTGTCAGCCAGTCCGGCCCAATTTCCACAACTTCTCGCGCCGACAGCGGGCGCAGAATAGCCCAAAGCGTGCCGAACCCCAGCGCTTCGGCACTGAGCAGGCCCAGTGCCAGAAGCCACGTCCAGCGGGTCAGCGAAACCGGCAGGCCGCTCGGCGACACCTGCGCCATAAACAGCACGCTTCGGTGAAAAACCACCAGAACCAGCCCGGTGTAGAGAGTCACCAGCAGGTTGCCGAGCAGCACCAGCGCGAAAAACAGCACAATCGGAGACACGCCGCGTGGGGGCAGTGTCAGGCGCACCGTGCCATCATCTTCGCGTGTCACCGCTACAAGGCAGCCGCCGGGCCGCTCGCGTGCGCCGGGGATTTCGTCCAGCGTCGTCATGGCGTGCTGCTGTCTAGCAGATGTGCCAGCGCCCGGTAATCCATTTCCTGCCCGGCATGGGAGCGGCCCGTGGGGCTGATAATGACCTGCGGGGAGGGATGGTACAGCGGAAACAAAACCAAGCCGTTCCAGGGCTGCGGCGTGGCGGCGTGAGCGCGGAGCGTATAGGAATGGGGAGCCAGCAGATGAAGCGCGGCCAGGGCTTTTGTGCCCAGCGTCACCACGACGGAAGGCCGAAGGACAGCAAGAGAACGGGCGAGGAACGGGGCGCAGTTTCGCAGCTCGGCGGACGAGGGCGGGGCATTGGTGCCGCGTGGGGTGCGCGGATTGCAGAGGGCAGCGTTTGTGACAAACACATCTTCGCGGCGCATTCCCGCCGCCGTCAAATAGCGTGCAAAGTTGCGGCCTGAAGCATCGCCGGAGAGTGGAATACCGCCCCGGTCTCCGCCGAGCCGCCCCGGCGCTTCGGCGACAAATAGGACACGGGAAGTCAGCGGGCCATTGGCGGGGGACAGCACCCGGCGGCGGCCTTCCATGCGCGGGCAGAGGCGGCAGTTTTGAGCATCCCGCACGAGTTCAGCAAACGCGGCGTCAGCACTCATGCCAGCCTCAGATTTCTAATTAGATTTCTAACTTGTCGAAGCGCCCTGCTTTGGGGTCCAGCGTGGATTGCAGAAGCTGGTACGACTCTTCTACTTTCTTCAGCACATTCGAAGCTCGCGTCTGCTCAGCGGAGCCTGCCGGGAAGCGGGCGGGGTCGCACCGCTCGCGCAGGGTATTCGCGGCGGCCTGCACCGTCAGAAAGTCCGCACCGGGGGCTACACCCAGAATGCGGTACGCTGTAGCGACCGGGTCAGAAGACAAGGGCGGCTCCGGGGCGAACGTCCCCGGAGACTGCTCCCGCGCTTGTGCGGCCCGTCCCTGCGCGGCGCTGAGCTTGGCCTGAGCGCGTTCCATCGGGTCATCGCTGGCCGCAAGGCCCTGCTTGACGTCGTCGCGGTCCAGGGCGCGGGACAGCTCCTCTTGCGCCTGCGTGCTGAGTTCTTCCACCCGGCCCCGCGCTTCTTCGTAGTAGTTTTTGGCGAGCCGAACGGACCGCCCGAATAAGTCGCTCATGGTAGTTTCTCGTTCATATGCGGTAAGGACACCAAGTCGCCTTCGGAGACCTACCTTCCTTGCTTCGCAGGGTCCTTCCTAAAGGAAGGATTAGGAGTAGAGGCAAAACGGCCCGCGCCTTTGGGCATTATCTGTATCCTCCCTTTAGGGAGGACCCTGCGAAGCAAGGAAGGTAGGTCTCCTACGAAGTGCCGTTGCTGCCGCCGACGCGCTGCTCCAGCTCTTGAAGCTGCCGGTCAATCTCCGAAGTGTTGGCGGGCGTTGCCGGAGTAGCGCGAGGTGTCACTGACGATGTGGCTTCGGTCTTGGGGGCCAGCCCGAGGCGCTGCTCCATCTGGGACAGCTCATCTTCGGCTTCGCTGGATGCCTGCGCGTCCTCCAGCCCGGCCAGCTTGCCGGAAATGCTGTCGCGGGCAAGCTCCGTGCGGGCCTGGCCTTGGCTGCGGGCGTTGGAGATTTTGGCGGCGGCCCGCTCGAATGCCTGGTCAGTTCCGTCGGCGGACATCCCTTCCAGCGCCTTGTTCATCGAGTTTTCGATCTGCGCCTGTTTCCACTGGGCTTTCATGGACAGCGCCTGCGCGGTCTTGGAGCGGATGCGGTCTTCTTCGCGGCGCATGGCGACTTTGACGGCCTCGGTGGTTTGCATGGCCTGGTCCAGCGAGCCGTTCAGCGAGGTCAGCGCGGTTTCGTATTGGCCTTTTTCCACGAGAAGCTGCCGGGCCAGATCGCGGTCGCCGCCTTTGAGGGCAAGCTCGGCTTTGGCCTGCAAGTTGTTCACCATCTTCTGCGTTTTGTCGACTTCGGCCTGCAAGTTGTTTTTGGCGGTGATAGCCTGCACGGCCCGTTCGCGGTTTTTGGCCTGCGCTTCGCGCATTTCCTGCTGGGCCTGGGCCAGCAAAATCTCCGGGTCTTCGAGCTGGTCCAGCTTGAAGCCGAGCAGGCCCTTTAAGTAGCGGATAATTCGATCAAACATGGACAGTCTCCCTTTGGACGCGGGTAAATAGGTGTGTAATCTGGTTTGACACGCGGGCGCGTGAAAAGTTGCATATATACGTGCCTGTATTATAGCACGCGGCAGGCAATAGTTTAGCCTTCTGTTCCACACGCAAGGGTATAATCCCTGCATGAGTGGCGAAAGTGAAAGCGAAGACACGATTTGTGCGCTGGCGACGCCCCCCGGCACGGGCGGGGTAGGGGTCATCCGCGTCAGCGGCCCGGAGGCATTTGCCATTCTGGACCGTGTCACCTGGCGGCCCAACCACACGCCCTGCGCGGCCTATGCGGGTTATACCCTGCACCGCGCCGATGTCGTGCAGGCATCGGGCGAGGTCATTGACGACGTTCTGCTAGCCGTCTTTCATGCCCCCCGTTCCTATACGGGCGAAAACGTGGTAGAGATTTCCGCCCACGGCGGGCCGGTTCCTCTCCGTCAGATTTTAGGGCGGCTGCTGGGAGCCGGAGCGCGGATGGCCCGGCCCGGCGAGTTCACGCAGCGGGCCTTTTTGAATGGCAAAATGGATTTGGCGCAGGCCGAAGCCGTCGGGGATTTAATCGCCGCCCGGACTGAGGAAGCGCACCGTCTGGCCCGGCGTCAAAAGGGCGGGCATCTCAGCCGCGCTGTCGGCAGCATCCGGGATTTGGCGCTCGGCGTGCTGGCCCGCATTGAGGCCACGATTGATTTCCCGGAAGACGTGGGCGAACTGGATACCCCGGCGTGTCTGGCCGATCTGGCCGAAGCCGACCGGGCCGCGCTGGCACTTCTCGCTACCGCTGACGCAGGCATCCTCTACCGCGAAGGGCTGAAAGTGGTGCTGGTGGGCCGCCCCAATGTCGGCAAGTCATCTCTGCTGAATGCCCTGCTTCGCACCGACCGGGCGATTGTGACTGCGGTTCCCGGCACGACACGGGACACGCTGGAAGAGACGCTATCCCTGCGCGGCATTCCCGTCCGAGCCGTGGACACGGCAGGTCTGCGAGACACCAATGACGCGATAGAGCAGATGGGGGTTGCCCGCTCCCGCGCTGCCCTGTCCGATGCCGATGTGGCTCTCTTGGTGCTGGATGCCGAGGACGGCGAGACCGCCGAAGATGCCGCCCTGTTGGCCGAACTCGCAGACACGCGGCACTTGATTGTCTGGAACAAATGGGACCGGATGCCGGGCCGGGAACTGCCCGCAGGCGGCATTGTGGTCTCCGCCGTCACCGGCTGGAACCTGGCGGCGCTGGAAGACGCCCTGGCGGACCTTGCGCTGTCGGGTCATTCGGCAGACACCGAAGACACGTTTGTGACCCACGCCCGTCACCGCGAAGCATTAATTGCCGCCCGCTCCCATCTGGCCGACGCGGCGGCATCGCTGACCGCTGATTTACCCGCCGATTTCGCGTCTATTGACCTGCGCGGGGCTTTGGACTCGCTCGGCGAAATCACGGGCGAGACGGCCCCGGAGGATATGATCCATGAAATTTTTTCACGCTTTTGTATCGGCAAGTAGCCTCCTGCTCGGCCTGCTCGTGCCCGCCGTCGCCGCGCCTCTGTACACCTACGACCTGACGCCAACGCTCCGCTATGACCTCAAAACTGAGCAGGGCAAAAACAATGCCTGGGCCGAAGCCCACGCCGTCGCGGCTTTGCAGGGCTTGGTCAATCGCTCCAAGCCCCGATTATATGTCACCTACGTCAGCGACGACAGCGCGAAGCCGGGGCGCATTGACAAGTTCTGGCTGGCAGAAATGCGGACTCCGGGCGGCTGGCTGGAACACACGCCGCTGAAGCCCGTTTCCAGCCTGCCCGCGCTGGTGCAGCGGTTCCGCGCCGACATCAAAGGCGTCGTGCTATACGACCTGCGCGTGCCCGCGACCAGCAATGTCGCCTCCACGGCGGCGGGCTGCGAGAGCCTGCTGCCTGTGCCCTACGACCCGTCCCCCGGCTCCGTCTATGACCGCCTTGTGGTCCACGGCCCGCACCTGCCCGTCAAGCTGCGCCTCCTGCACACCGACGGCACGCCGCTGTTCACCGGCACGGAGACCGGCAGCGCCAAATGCGATGCCTACCTGTGGGCCAAGCGCCGCTATTTGGACACAGGCCGCTGCGACCCCACAAAGCTCGGCTACTATCTAGACTCGTTCTGGCTGTCCGCGCCCACAAAAGACGCCCCTAACTGTCATGGGCTGTCCAATCACGACTATTTCATCGCCAAGCGCGGCTTCTTTTTTGACCTCTCCCCGTGGGACGACGAAGCCCCACAGGACGATCCAAAACAGCCCCTCGGCGCGGACTTTCGCACGCTGACGGCTATTCTGCACTCGGCGTATGCCCGCACCGGCGGCCAAAAAATGGTCCATGTCGGCGGCTTCGTCCCCTGGGCCTGGAAATATACGCAGACCGCAGGCGGGCGGCACGGCGATGTCCCGACTGAGTGGCGCTACGCGGCGATTTTATCCTGCTTCAATGCCTACATGGACGCCGACGCCCTGAGCCTCAATGCGATGGCAAACGCTTCCGTGTTCTCGCTCCTGCCCCTCAAGCCGCGCTACGCGCAAAAAAAGCCTACTCTGGCCGATTGGACCAAAGCGGGCTATGTGAACGCCGCCGGGCAGGTGCAGCCGTACACTTATGTCTCTTTCTATGTCGGCGATTACGACTCCGCCGCCTGGCTCTACCAGAGACTGCCCGCGCTTTGGACCGACCCCGAGCGCGGCACAGTCCCGCTCGGCTGGGCCTTCAACCCCAACCTCGCCGCCCGCTTCCCCGTCGGCCTGGAATGGACCCGGCGCACCGCCACGCCTAACGACCACTTTATCACCGGCGACTCCGGCGCGGGCTACCTGAACCCCGGCTACCTCGACGGCGAACGGCCTTTCTCGCACCTGCCCTCGGGCCTGACAACGTGGGAAGACCACTGCCGCGAGGGTTACACCCGCTGGGACATCTCGCTCACGGGCTTCATCATCGACGGCGACGCCGCCCCCATGTCCCCCGCCATGCGTCAGGCTTACGCCCGCTTTTCCCCGGATGGCCTCGTTGCCCAGAAGCTGCCTGCCTACTCGGGCCTGATTGACAGCACACAAACGCCGTACTTGACAATGGGCGCGGATATGCCAAACCCCGATCAGACCACCGAGGCGCTCAAACGCATCCAGTCCCAACTGGACAATGACCGGGGGGACGGCCCGCATTTTCATATCTTCCGCACGATTTTATGGTCGCCCTCGGCGCACAAAACGCTGTTTAGCCATCTGGAGACACTGCCCAATGTCCGCGTCGTGGACCCGTACACGCTGATGGGGCTGCTGCGGTTGCAGAAAAAGACCCCCTAGCCCCCAATAATGGGGGAACCAGACAGTTAGGAGTAGGGGCGCGATTTATCGCGCCCTCTTTTCTTTATCCGGTTCCCCCATTATTGGGGGCTAGGGGGTTTTCTCCGGCTCTTCCGTCTTCTCCGGCTCCGGGGGCTTCGGGATACGCTTGCTTTCGGCGTCTTCAATCTCCACGCTGCCGTAGTAGGCCACGGGGCTGCCGACGCGCAAGGCCCAGCCTTGATCGCCGTAGGACCAGTGCCACCATTCGCCGACATAGTTAGTCAGCCCGGCGGCTTCCATGATGCCAATCAGCAGCAGGCGGTTGGCGCGGGCGGCCTCGGAGATTTTGTGGGAATAGGTCGGCGCGGCGCTCCAGAAATCTTCGGCGGGGGAGGAAAAATCCAGCCCTTCGCCGTTTGGCCCGCGAATGCCAACATCTAAGGCCCCGCCGGTGGTATGGGGGGGCGGGGAAATATCATCGGGCGGGGCCACCATACGGTTCATCATGCGGGCCGCCGTCGCTTTGGACCATTCCGGGTGCTTTTCGGCCATGTCTTTGGTGATATGGTCCCGGATGCCCCGCTGCATTTCCAGCGTTCGCATTCCTGTCCCAATCGTCAGCGTGTGACCGTCCGGCAGGCGGCTTTGCACGGTGTTGACCATGCCCGCGACGGTTTCTCTAAGAAACGGCAGGCAGCCGGGCAGCAGAATGACGCCGGGGCAGAACTCGCGCAAATCCACCACCGGCTCCCCGGCATCGCGGATGGGCACGGCCCGCAATGCTTTCAGCGGCTCGCCAAACGAGCGCAGATCAAAGCGCTTGTCAAAGCTCGGCTTGGCCGAGAGGGACTTGGGAACATAAGGCTTGGAATTGGGCAAGAGCAGGGTCTCCGTAGCAGTCATCAAATCACACCGTCAAACACCACCTGCGCCGGGCCGACCATCGCTACCGATGTCTCGCCGCCGGACCAGGTGATTTGCAGGGTTCCGCCTTTGGACACCACAGCAATCGGTACGCCGGGGGCGCTCAAACTATTGACCACGGCGGCCACGCCGACGGCGCAGGCTCCCGTGCCGCAGCCCCAGGTTTCGCCCGCGCCGCGCTCCCAGATACGCACGGCAGCGCGGCTGTCCCCATCGGGGGTGGCCCACAGCACCGAGGTCCGCTCTGGAAACAGCGGATGCGTCTCCAAGAGGGGCGAGACGCGCTGAAAGACTTCTTCCGAGGGCGGCGGGCCAAAGATAACCGTGTGCGTGCTGCCCGTGTTAATCGCCGAGAGTGTCAGCGCCTCGCCGCCCACGGTCAATGGGAAGCCGATGACGGCCTCCCCCGCCGGGCCGCAAAACGGGATTTGCGCGGGGGCAAAGAGCGGCACGCCCATGTCGACGCCCAGCAGGCCGTTTCGCCCGTCCGGGTCAGCAGAAAGCACGCGCACCGCCCGCAGGCCATCTTTAACGGCCACGACGAACTCGGTTTCCGTCCCCAGCCAGCCCGCCCGCGAAGCCCACAGCGAGACGCAGCGCAGGCCGTTCCCGCACATATCCTCCGAGCCGTCGGGGTTGAACATCCGCATCCGAAACAGCGCGTTCGGCGCATTTTCCGAGACGACCAGCAGGCCGTCCGCGCCGACCCCGAACTTGCGGTCACAGAGCGTCACCGCCAGGTCCGACAGCGGAGCGTCCTGCGGCAGCTCTGCCGCGTCAATCACTACAAAGTCGTTGCCGACTCCCTGCATCTTCGTAAATCGCATACCCAGACAAACCCGTCAGGGGTGCGCCGGGTTCCCGCCGCGCCGGTCCAAAATGAGCAAAAGCACGGCTAAAATCGCCGCCGCTGCCGGAACCAGAGCCAGCGCCCCGTGCCAGCCCCACGGCCCCGTCAGCTCGCCAATCGCCCAGGGCACGCCCGCGCCGCCGACCCCGCCTGCCGCCACGACCGCCCCGAAGACCGTGCCCGAGGAACGCGGAAACCGCTCCCCGGACTCCGCCAATATCAGCCCGAAGATGCCCGAAAAAAACAGGCCCGTCCCCAGCACGCCGAGCAGAACCAGCCCCGGCACGTTCGGCAGGAGTGTCAGCCCCGCGCAGACCGCGCCGCCCACGGCCAGACCGCCCGCCAGACGCGGCAGAGAGAGGCCGCGCACTCCGCCGCCGACCACCGCTCGGCCCACCGTCACCGCCACCCAGAACGCGCTGACCACCAGCCCGGACCACGCTGCCCCCTGCGGCAGCCGGTCAAAGTAGCTCGGCAGCCACGACGACAGCCCGGTCTCGGCTCCGACATAGAGCGCCTGACACACGCACAGCGCCAGAAACATCGGCTGCCGGACTATCCGCCGCAGGGCCACCGCGTCCAGCGCCTCGGCCTTGTGTTCTGTCTTCGGCACCGGCAGCGCACTCAGCACGGCCAGCAGGACAAAATTCGCCAGCGCGGCGGCGAAAAACAGCGCGTGCCAATCCGTGCCCGCCACCAGCAGCCGGTGCGCCAGCAGGGGGCTGACCACGGCCCCCGCCCCGAACGCGACTTGAATCGTGTTCAGAATCGCCGCCCGCCGCTCAGGAAACAAGTCTGCCGCCAGGGCGCTCGACACCGTTTCCATCGCCCCGCCGCCCGCGCCAATCAGCGCGAATGCGACCAGCAGCTCACCGAACGAATGCGCTTGCCCCGCCAGCCCCAGGGCCAAAGCAAACAGCCCCATCGCGCCCATCAAAACGCGCTTGCGTCCCAGCCGGTCCGACAAATAGCCGCACAGCAGAACGCCGACAATGAACCCGCCAAAGTTTGCCGGGAACACCCGTCCCTGCACGGCAGGCCCCAGCCCGAACGTTTGGCCCAGCACCGGCAGGAACACCCCAATCGCGCCGAGATAGACTGCAAACAAAAACAGCGCCGCGCAGCACATCGCCGCCACGGCTCCCCGTCCGCCCTTACTCTGCCTCAAAGAACCTCCGGGGGAAGCGCAGGCAGCGTCGCCCGCTCCAACAGCTCCAGCTCATAGCCGTCCGGGTCATAGAGAAACACCTGCCGCGCCCCATCCGGGCGCGGCGACGGCCCGCGCAGATTAGTCACGCCCCGCGCCCGCAGCCTTTCCGCCCATTCCCCGGCGTCTTCTACCAAAATTGCCACATGAAGCACGCGCCGGTCTTTGCCAATGCTTCTAGCGTCTTCAATCAGGTGCAACTGCTGCGAGCCAAGCGCAAACCACGCCCCGCCGAACGAAAACGCAGGCCGGGCTAATTGGGGCAGGCCCAGCACATCGCGGTAAAACTTGACGGACACAGCCAGGTCGCTGACATGAAGCGCGACATGGTTCAATTCGATTACAGACAGCACAAATAGTACCTTTCAATCGTGTTTATCGGGTGGCGGCGGCCATACCCCTGGGCTGTCTACAAACCCTTGATTTTGTGAAATGGAGGTATTTTCGTTTTTATTAAGCAGTGCTATGGCTAGTCCAATCAGAGAACCGCCTAGACAGCCGCCCAAGAGTGGTTTGATGAGAACATTGCTTTCTCGGATGTCAAAAACATCAGCGAAGAAAAGAACGAGTATACATAACACCGTCAGAAGAATGCCACAGATGGAACCAGCGACCACGCTCAGGAGCAACCTGATTACTTTTTGCATTCTGAGGGACCTACTGCCTTTTAGGTACTGCTCATCTTTGCCCCTCCCTGACAGGGGCGGGAGCGAGGAACGAGCGGGAGGGGTTCCTTCTCCGGTTCCCCCATTATTGGGGGCTAGGGGGTTTTCTCCTGCGTCACGTGGACGCTGGACTTTTGACAGCCTCGGGTTTCAACCCGTGGCACACTTTAAGAACCTCACCCCAACCCTCTCCTTAAGCAAGGAGAGGGAGCCGGAAACCGAATAATTTCCTAGCCCTCCGGGTACGACCCCAGCACGTTGACATAAATCGACTGCTTCCGCAGGTCGTCCAAAGCTAATTTGACGGGTTCGTCCAGCTCATGCCCCTGGAAGTCCGCGAACTGCACGTATTCCCAGGCGGCGTTTTTGGCGGGGCGGGAGGCAATCATACTCAAATTAACGCCGTGCGCCTCGAAGGCCCGTAGGGCGCGGCCCAGGGACCCCGGCTCGTTTTTGACCGCGAACAGGGCGCTGGTTTTGTCCCGCCCGGTCGGCGGCGGCTCGTTGCGGCCAATCACCAAAAAGCGAGTCCGGTTGTGCGGGCTGTCCTGGATGCTCTCAAACAGCATGGGAATGGTGTAGACTTCCGAGGCGCGGCGGGGGGCAATCGCAGCGGCGGCGGGGTCGGCGGCAGCCCGCTCGGCGGCTTTGGAGGTGGGCTGGGCTTCCACAATCTCGACGTGCGGCAGGTGCGTGTCCAGCCAGCGGCGGCACTGGCCGATGACGATAGGGGCCGAATAGAGCCGCTGGATGTCGCGCACGGATTTGGCGTGGGTCAGCAAGTTCTGCACAATCGGCACGAAAATCTCGGCGCAGACTTTCAGCGACGTTTCGTGGAACATATCCAGCGTGTAAGTCACGACGCCGTCGGTGGAGTTCTCCACGGGGACAACCCCATAATCGGCCCGCCCGCGCTCGACTTCGCCGAACACGTCGGGGATGGAGCGGCAGTCGTGGTAGAGCGCCGATGCCCCGAACCGCTGCAACGCCGCCATTTCGGTGAACGTGCCGGGCGGTCCCCAGTACGCCACGGTCATGGGCTTTTGCAGGGCAATGGAGGCTGAGACGATTTCCCGGTACACGGCGACCAGCGCCTCCTGGGGCAGAGCGCCGCCGCCGTGCAGGGCCAGGAGGCGGTCCACTAAATCCCGCTCGCGCTCCGGGGCAAAATAGCGCGTGCTGTTGGAAGCGGCTTTCTGCAACCCCACTTGCAGGGACACTTCGGCGCGGGCATTCAGCAGGCGCACAATCTCGGCATCAATGCCGTCAATTTCCTGTCGTAAATCTTCTAAGCTCATGGTGAGGCCCATTTCGGCACACGGGCAGGCAATTCCTTCTCGGCTTGACTTCGCCCCCTGCCCGCGTGCTACAATGGCTCAGTGAGAGAGTGATTAGGGAGACTGGCTTGAGCGAAGAAGTAACGGGCGAAGAATTGACGGACGATGCGGCGCTGACGGAGGCCGTGCGGCGGCTGGCCGGGCTGGTGGCGCAGCATGGCCTGTCCGAGCTGACCGTGGAAGACGGCGGCGTGAGCGTAACCGTGAAAGCCGCCCCTGAGCCGGCCGCTACGGCTGCCTCTCCGGCAGTGGCGGTGATGGCGCACCCGCAGGTGCTTTCGCCGGCGCAGTCGCCCGCGTACTCGGAAACTGCGGTGACCGCGCCGCCTGCGCCCGCCCGCGCCGCGACGACGGTGGCGCTGGAATCGCCGATGGTCGGCGTTTTCTACCGCTCCGCCTCGCCCGATGACCCGGCGTTCGTGTCGGTGGGTGACATCATCAAAGTCGGGCAGCCGATTGGGCTGATTGAGGCCATGAAAGTGTACAGCGAAATCCCCGCCGAAGTCGCGGGCCGGGTCACCGAAATCCCCGCCGAAAGCGGCAAGCTGGTGCAGCAGGGGCAGCCGCTCATTTATGTGGAGCCGTAACCTATGTGGAGCCGTAACCCCTTTTGACAGACACACTCAAAGACAAAATACAAATTAATGTCGGCCTGCTCGGCTTTGGCATCGTCGGCAGCGGCACACTGCGCGTGCTGACCGAGAACGCCGACGCCATCACCCGCAAAGTTGGCCTGCCCGTCGTCGTCACCCGCGTGGCCGTCCGGGACAAGTCCAAAGCGCGGGACGCCGCTATTGACCCCGCACTGCTCACCGAGCGGCCTGAAGACGTGACGGATGACCCGGACGTTGACATCGTCTGCGAGCTGATTGGCGGCGTCGCCCCCGCGCATGACCTCGTGCTGCGGGCCATCAAAAACGGCAAAAACATCGTCACCGCCAACAAAGAGATGATGGCGAAGGCCGGGCACGACCTGCTGCATGAAGCCGAAGACCGCAATTTGGACTTCAACTTTGAGGGCAGCGTCGGCGGCGGCATCCCGATCATTCAGCCTCTCAAACAAGCCCTCGCCGCCAACCATTTCACCGAGATCATGGGCATTGTCAACGGCACAACCAACTATATCCTGTCCAAAATGACCGCCGAGGATGCCGATTTCGCCGACGTGCTGGCCGAAGCGCAGGCGCGGGGCTACGCCGAGTCGGACCCCACTAACGACGTGGAAGGCTACGACGCCCAGTATAAGACGGCCATTTTGTCGTCCATCGCCTTCACCTCCCGCGTCCTGCCCGAGCAGATTTATGTGGAAGGCATCACCAAAATCTCCAAGCGGGACATCGAAGTCGCCCGCGAGCTGGGATACGTCATTAAAATCGTCGGCATCGGGCAGGATTTGGGCGACGCCCTGCAAATCCGCGTCCACCCCGTCCTGCTCCCGAAGTCGCACCCACTCGCCTCCGTCAGCGACGTCTACAACGCCGTGTATTTGAAGGGCGACGCCGTCGGCGACGTCATGTTCTACGGGCGCGGCGCGGGCAGCCTGCCCACTGGCAGCGCGGTCGTCGGCGACATCATTGAAATCGCCCGCAACATCCGCCGGGGCGCGACGGGGCGCATCGGCTGCACTTGCTATAACCGCAAGCCCGCGCTGCCCATTGACCGCCTTCGCACCAAATACTACATTCGCATCACCGCCCACGACCGCCCGAAAGTGCTGGCTTCGCTCGCCTCCGTCTTCGGCGACTTCAACGTCTCGATTGAAAGCGTCGTCCAGCGTGCCCTCCCCGGCGGCGACGCCGAGATCGTCTGGATCACGCACCAGACCCTGGAAGCCAATCTGCGCTCGGCCCTCGACGTCATCAACCGCCTGCACATCGTTTCCGCCATCGAAAACTGGATACGGGTGGAGGAGTGAGTTCATGCCCAGCGCCCGCTACCTGATGACGCTGACACCAGAAGAGCGGGAGCCGTTTCTGGAAGCCGCCGTTACCGCCGCTCTGCCTCTCTACGAAGCAGAGCGGCGAAAGCCAGAAGCGGAGCGTGAGCTGACCGCCGACCTTGAAACCGGCGATTTCCACGAATACAGCCTGGAAAGTCATACGTGCAATGGCAAAAACTAATCTGATGATTGTGGCAGGGATGTTTCTCCTGGTAGCAGTCTTGGTCGTCGCGTCTTTAGTGTTCAACCCTGGGCAGCATCTCTCCACAAAGGGGTTGGCCGTCATTGTCATCGGCCCGCTTCTGCTGTCAGGTATGATGATTGGTACGAACAGCGTTCAAGCAGCCTGCTGGCTGGTAAAAAACGACCGGGACGCAGTCGTTTCGTGTCGTCCGCTGCCTGCTAGAATCATGGCAGGCATATTCGGTTCCATCTGCGTGTGGGGAGCAGTCGCGTTTACAGCCTTCTTAGTTTCGGGCGGTCTCACCTCTCAGTCTGGGGGCTGGGTGGCTGTTATCCTTTCCGCGCTGCTTTTGTTCTTACTGACGGTTACGTTTCTGTTTAATACTGGTCCACGCCGCTTGTCGCTGGACTTACAAAACCACCGCTATTCGTTTACGCAGGGCTTCCCCTTGCTAACATGGACAAAACACGGGCAGACAGACGGGGGCGAGCTGTCCCTAAACAGGGTCAAGTCCGGCCCCTGGCAGGTCAGGTTTCGCGCACCGGGTTGGAAGTTTGGGCTGCCTCTGGAAATTTACATGACCGAGGACGACGCCCGCAGCCTAAGTAGTCATGCGAAAGAAAGTTGGTATTTGTTTTCAGGTTTGGTTCCGACCTGCGCCAGAATGTCTTTGACGCTTTGGCACAGGGTCTCAAAGTTCTGGTAGGCGTCCGGGGCCAGCCAGCGGTACTTGATCATCCGCCACAGGCTCTCAATCAGGTTCAGGTGCGGGCAGTACGGCGGCAGAAACAGCAGGCGTAAGCCTTTCTGCTTCCACTCTTTGCGCTTTTGCTGGATCAGCTTCGAGCGATGCACCGAAGCGTTGTCCAGCACCAGCACTGTCGGTCTCGTCAGGCTCGGCAACAGTGCCTCCACGCTGTCCAGCACAAACTGCGCGGTGATGCGCCCCTGGAACAAGAAGGTATGCAGGTCGCTGTTTCGAGACGGGTCGCTTTTTGTATCGCTGTTTCGAGACGGGTCGCTTTTTGTATCGCTGTTTCGAGACGGGTCGCTGTTTGTCTCGCTGTTTCGAGATAAAAAGCCCAGTACGTTGAGGCGGCGCGAGTGGGCTTTGGCGGGAAGGCCAAGTGTTTTGCCTTTCGGTTGCCACAGATAAGGCACCACGGACGAGAGGCAGAAGCCGCTTTCGTCACCGTAGAAAACGCTGCACTTGCCCGCCTTTTCCAGGCGGTGCAGATGCAAAAGCGCCTTCTGAACACGCCGCTTGTGTTTGGGACAAACTGCTTTTTCCGGCACACGCCGCGCCCGGCGAAAGGTGAAGCCCAGGCGTTTGAGGCAACGCTTTACGGCGTCCCAGCCGACCTGGATGTCTTTTTTTTAAGATGCGCCTGCACCACCGCCTTCAGATCGGGCGTCGGGTTTTGCAGCAAGTCCAAGAGTTCGGCTTCGAGGGCGGCATCGATTTTGCGGCGGCGACCGGGCTTGGGCGCGTCAGCAAGTCCATCTAGGCCACGCTCCTGCCAGGCATCAAGCCAGCCACTGACGGTTTCAGGATGCACGTCGCACAAGGAGGCCAGTTGTTCGAGCGTAAAGCCTTTGGCAGAAAGCAAGACGGCCTGTGCCCGCTGCCGCAGCCGATGAACCGAGCCGTACCGATGCACTTGTTCCAGGGAAGCCCGCTGGGTATCTGAAAGAGCAGAAACAAATTTCATGCTGGAAGTTTACCCCAAAGGCAAATCCCAGCTTTCTTTTGCACGATTACTTAGCAGGGAGTTTGGCTGATGAACTTGGCCTGAGCGTTCGGCGTGTAACAAATTAGCTTAGAAAAGATGTTTAGAGATGCACTACAAGGTAAAAGACATTCCGCGTGAAGTGAACGGCAAGCTGTGGCCGGCGCTGATTGCGCCCCGGCCTATCGCGCTGATTTCGACCGTGGACGCAAGCGGCGTGCCGAACATCGCCCCGTACAATTCGTTCGCCGGGCTGGCGACGCACCCGGCGATGCTGGGGGTATCGTTCTCGCAGCGGGACGGCGGGGATAAAATCACGCTGGCGAATATCAAGGCGTCGCGGGAGTTTGTGATCAACCTCGTGCCGCGCTTTCTGGCCGACGAGATGAACCGCTCTGCCGAAGGGACCGAAAAGGCCGACGACTTTGCCCGGCTGGGGCTGACCAATGTGCCGTGCGAGATAGTAAACTGTTCGCGCATCGGGGAAAGCCCGGCGGCGATTGAGTGCCGGGTGACGGCTATTCACGGCCTGCCGCCGTCCAAATGCGAGTTTGTGGTGGCGCAGATTGTGGGTGTCACCCTGCGCGACGAGTTTGTGACCGAGGGCGGCGGCTTTGACCCGATGGCGGCGGATTTGCTGGCAAGTGTCGGAGCCGAGGATTATTTGTCCCTGAACGGCGACACGCTGCACCTGCCGAAGACGTGGGGGTAGGGGACGTGAAAAACGAGGGGTTAAAACCCCTCGCTGGGAGGCGAAGACGCCGGGAAGCCAAAGAGTGAGACACGCGAGGCTTTATTTATTATCCGATGGGCCGCCCGGCGCGAAGCGCCTTTTAGCGAGCGGTTTTAACCCCTCGCAATCTTTCAGAAATTAACTTATGCGACAAGGAATTATCAATCAGTACCGCGCCTTTCTGCCGGTCACGGACGCAACACCCATAATCACGCTCTTTGAGGGCGACACGCCGCTTGTACCCGTGCCCCGCCTCGCGGCGGCGATTGCGCCGGGGCTGAAGCTGCTGCTCAAAGTCGAAGGCATGAACCCGACTGGGTCGTTCAAAGACCGGGGCATGACGCTGGCTGTCACCAAAGCCGTGGAAGACGGGGCCAAAGCGGTCATGTGCGCCTCTACCGGCAACACCAGCGCGGCGGCGGCGGCCTACGCGGCGCGGGCGGGGATCGAGTGCGCGGTGCTGCTGCCAAACACCGATGTCGCGCTCGGCAAGCTCTCGCAGGCGCTCATTCACGGCGCGAAAGTGCTGGCGATAGACGGCAACTTTGACGACGCCCTGCGGCTGACCCGGCTCATCTGCGACCAGTACCCGATTACGATAGTCAACCATATCAACCCGTACCGCATTGAAGGCCAGAAGACCGGGGCGTTTGAAGTCTGCGACGTTCTGGGCGACGCCCCCGATTTCCACGCCCTCCCCGTGGGCAACGCGGGCAATATCACGGCGTACTGGCGGGGCTACAAAGAGTACCGGGCGGCGGGCAAAGCGCAAAAACTTCCCAAAATGCTCGGTTTCCAGGCCGCCGGGGCCGCGCCGATTGTGGACGGCGCACCGGTCGCCAATCCCCACACGATTGCCACGGCCATTCGCATCGGCAACCCGGCGTCGTGGCAGCACGCATTGACCGCCCGCGATGAATCGGGCGGCGTGATTGACAAAGTGACCGACGACGAGATTTTAGCGGCGTACCAACTGCTGCCGTCGCTGGAAGGCGTCTTCGTGGAACCCGCCTGCGCCGCGCCGGTGGCCGGGGTCAAAAAGCTGTACGATGCAGGCTACTTCAAAGACTTTGACGGCGCGACGGTCGCCATCACCGTCACCGGGCATGGCCTGAAAGACCCGGACCGGGCGATCAAGACTGTCCCGCACCCGGCCACAATTCCGGCGACGCTGGACGCGGTCGTGTCGGCGCTGGGGTTTTGACCTACCTTCCTTGCTTCGCAGGGTCCTTCCTAAAGGAAGGATTAAGACACGTTAGGACAAGAAGCAAAAGCGCATTCCTTTCGGCACTCTCTGTGTCCTCCCTTTAGGGAGGACCCTGCGAAGCAAGGAAGGTAGGTCTCTGCCTCCTTCCTCTCCCACCGCCCATGACCAAACTTCGCAAGCAAACCTGGATCGCCCTCGGTATTCTCTTCCTGCTGGCCCTTGTTCTGCGGTTCAACGTCCGGCAGGGGCGCATCACCGGGCCGTCAATGTCGCCGACCTATGAAAACGGCGAAACGGTGCTGGTCTGGAAGACAGCCCCGCGCTCCTTGTACAAACCCGGCGCGGTGATTATCTTCCGGGACACCAACGGCGATGAGCTGATTAAGCGCATCGCGTTTATCCGGCCTGTTTGGAACCCGAAGCCGCCGCCCGGCGACTTCGTTTCCCCGGTCACCGGGCGGCGCATCCCCTATGGCCTGCTGTTTGGGCCGTTCTTTTCGGATGTCGCGCTTGGCAACCGGCCCCGGCCCGCGCCGGACCGCACTATTTATGTGCTGGGCGACAACCTGCCGGAAAGCGACGACAGCCGCCGCATCGGCCCGATTAGCCCTTCCCAGATTTTAGGAAAAGTGATCCCATGACCAACGCCCTGCTCCAATCCGACATCCCCGGCCTGCCGAAGTTTATTCAGGGCAAGGTGCGCGACGTGTACGACCTCGGCGACACGCTTTTAATCGTCGCCACCGACCGGCTTTCGGCGTTTGACGTGATCCTGCCCACCGGCATTCCCGGCAAAGGCCGCGTCTTGACCGCCCTGTCCCGGTTCTGGTTTGACCGCACGGCTCATATCATCCCTAACCACTTTGTCACGGACAATTTGGACGCCATCGGCGCCCGCTTGCATGATCTGGGCGTCACCGTCACGCCCGACTTAGTTGCCATGCTGGAAGGCCGGACGCAGCTTGTCCAAAAGTGCGCCGCTCTGTCGCTGGAGTCTGTCGTGCGGGGCTACTTAGACGGCTCGGCCTGGAAAGATTATCAAACGCTGTTCGGCCACGGCGGCGAAGTGAAGCTCTACGACATCCCTGTCCCCGTCGGTCTGCGTCAGGGCGACCCGTTTCCCTCTCCCCTGTGGACCCCGGCCACCAAAGCCCACTCCGGCCACGACCAGAATGTTTCCCCCGCCCGCGCTGCCGCCGAGATTGGCGCAGACTTAGCGAAAACCGTCGCCGAAACAAGCCTCGCCCTTTACACCTTCGCCCGCGACTATGCCGCCGAGCGGGGCATTCTTATTGCCGACACCAAGTTTGAGTTCGGCCTTTTAGACAACAAACTTATCTTAATCGACGAAGCCCTCACCCCCGACTCTTCCCGCTTCTGGGAAGCGTCTCTCTACAAGCCGGGCCGCTCGCAGGCATCGTTTGACAAGCAGTTTGTGCGTGACTACTTGGAGACTTTAGACTGGGACAAAACCGCCCCTGGTCCCGCCCTGCCCGCTGAGATTGTGGAAAAAACAGCCGCCAAATATCAGGAAGCTTACGAGCGGCTAGTCTAAGAATAACAAAATTTGACAAAGCTTGTTACTGCTGGTACACTCTCAAAAAGAAAGGTGTATTAAGTCATGAACGTATCACTCACGCCTGAACTGGAATACCTGGTTCAGCAAAAAGTCCAAAGCGGCTTGTATACGTCGGCAAGTGAGGTTGTTCGTGAGGCTCTCCGCCTTCTGAATGACCGTGACACGCTTCAGAAACAGCGGCTGGCGGAACTGCGTCAGGAAGTTTCCGTCGGAATGGAAGATTTGAAACAGGGACGGTCTGTTCCCGGCGAACAAGTTTTCTCGGAACTCAAGCGCCGGAGTGAGGCGCGGCGTGGAGTGTCCCGATGAGCGACTTTATTTTCTCTAAAGCAGCAGAGAAAGATATGCTGGCGCTTTGGGACTACATCGCAGAAGATGACATTGAGGCGGCAGATCGAGTGGCTGAGGCTATTCAGGAAGCCATCGCCAAGCTAGTTTTGATGCCGGGAATGGGCCATCGTCGTACCGATCTCGCTGACGAGACCCTGCGGCTATGGCCCATTTTCAGTTATTTGATCCTCTACCGCCCGCAAACTAGGCCAGTGGAAATTGTGCGCGTTGTCAGTGGCTACCGCGATTTGGCTGCACTGCTAATCGGAAACTAAATTTCAAGACTTCTATGAAGGTGGCGGCGAAATATACGACGAAGTATTGGGAAGCCTGCGACCGGCTGACTGGCGAGGAGCTAACTTGATGAAGCGTAGGCTAAAGCACAACGCCAAGTATGAGGAGCCGGGCAACCTACTGACACTTTCGCAGTGCCGCCAGCAACTATTCACGTCCTTGTTTTTCACCGCGCTTACTGTTGTCACCCTGGGCGCATTGCTTGCCACCCCTCAGCATCGGAGCCGGTACAGTGTGCTGACGATTTGTTTCTGGGGAGTGTTTTGGGCGATTAGCCTGCTGCAATCGTGGAAGCAGTATCGCCTCATCAAGCAGGGCGTGGCCGTGTATGTCACCTCGCCAAAACCGTTGCCGCTCCCGAAACTGGTTTCTGTGCCAGTCGTCTTGGCGTTAAGTGTCATCGTTTTTGTGATTGACGCAATGGCTGTTTTCATTGCCGGGGTGCGGATTCACACTTTGGTAGCCTGGGTAATCGCAGTGGCCGTTATGCTGCCATTGACGTCCTATGCTGGATACTGCTGGTATAGAATTGCTGGCGAACATCTTCCCCCAAGGGAAACGCTTTGATGAACAATAAAACACCTACCTCAGCGGTAGACTGGATGCTTAAAAAGGGCTTCGTGCGGCGTCTTGGCCCCGGCGAGACCGCTGATGTGCCCCATGCCGTTTCTCTCATCGGTGTCACTGCCTTGACGGTCTTGGTACTATTAGCAAGCTGGCTCACCTGCTCTATTTGGCCGTTGGCTCCGTGGACGCTGAAAATGCGGCTATCAATGATTGCGGGCAATTTGTTCTTCTGGCTCGTAGTCGGGGCCGCGTGGTATCGCGTGGCCGCAGGCTGGCCCAAGCCTCCTGTCATACAGGCCGTTATTGAGCAAGGCGAAGGCGTCTGGCCCCCATCTCCGCAGATACCGCAGGACAAGTAGACAGAAGCAAAACTAATGAATCTAATACAGCTCATCACGCAGCACGGGGCGTCGTCGTGGGACAAGCAGGCGTGTTTGGCAGACTGCATCGGCGACGGCGACTGGCAGCTCAGTCTCAGCACGGGGCAGATCACGTTTAGCGGCACGCAGTCGTTTCCGGTGCAGGTCCTCGGCAGCGAGGCGGACGACGCCGGGACGTGGCTGTGGGCGTGGGCCAACACCGAAAGCAATCTGCCGCCCAATCTGGTGCAGGTGGCGGAGCAGATGCAGGCGTTCGGGGAACAGCAGCGGGTCGCGGAGCTTGTCGCACCGGAGCTGAACCTGGAAGACGCCAGCGGCCATCTGCTAAGTGCCATCGCCTGCGGCCTCTGCGGGGCGGATGCCTATTACCGGGGGCCGTACACAGGCGGCGCAGTTTTTCTGCTGCTGGACGCGCCGGTCCTGCGCCGCTATGCTGACAATACCCCGATGCGGTTTATCCGGGTGTTCACGGAGTTTCTCAGCGCCTATGCCTGCGACCACCGGCCCGCGCTGGCGGCGTATGCGGCCTACAAAGGGTACGCAGTGACGGCAGAAGCAGGCGCGGATGTTGTCACCCTGCCCGCCGGGGCGGTGGTGCGGGCGGAGTTTGACACGCAGGGGCGACTGGCAAAGATAAGCAGCACGCTCACGCCGGAAAACAGCCTGCCCCAGCCCGAAAAAAAGCCGTGGTGGAAACGCGGCGGCTGACGCAGAAGTTTGGAGAAAATCTCGTGAAATATATCATGCTGGTCCCCGATGGGATGGCCGATCTGCCCCTCGCCGACCTCGGCGGGCAGACGCCGATGCAGGCGGCCAAAACGCCGAACTTTGACGCGCTGGCGGAGCAGTCTCTGGTCGGCGGCGTTTTGACCGTGCCGGACGGGATGTACCCCGGCTCGGACGTAGCAAACATGGCCCTGCTCGGCTATGACCCGCGCCGGTATTACACCGGGCGCGGCCCGATTGAAGCGGTGGCGATGGGCGTGCCGCTGGACAAAGGTGATGCGGCGTACCGCTGCTCGCTGGTCTACAGCGACGGCGAGCGGATGCTGGATTATTCGTCGGGGCATATCTCGACGGAAGAAGCCCGGCCCCTGATTGCGCTGTTGGACCAAAAACTCGGCAATAGTCGGCGTAAGTTCTATCCGGGCGTGCAATACCGGCATATTTTGGCCGAGCGGGGCGGGCCGGTGGACCTGAAAACGACGCCGCCGCATGACATGGCGGACAAGCTTCTGGCGGACTTCTGGCCGGAAGGCGACCGGGCGGAGCAGCTTCGGCAGTTGTCCTACGACTCATTGGAGCTTCTGGACAACCATCCGGTCAACATCAAGCGGCGGGAAGAGGGCCTCGCGCCGGGCAACATGATCTGGCTCTGGGGGCAGGGGTACGCCCCGCAAATGCCGAACTTTTTGCAGACGTTCGGCAAAACCGGCGGCGTGATTACAGCGGTTGACGTCGTGCGCGGCCTCGCCCGTGCGACCGGCCTGCGCGTGATTGACGTGCCTGGTGCGACGGGCTACATCGACACCAACTATGTTGGCAAAGCGCAGTATGCGCTGGCGGCTTTAGACACGCTGGACTTTGTGTATGTTCACGTTGAGTCGCCCGATGAGTCCGGGCACGAGGGCAATTTAGATCACAAAATGCAGTCTATTGAAGACATCGACAAAAAAGTGCTGGGCACTCTCAGGGAGGGCATGGCCGGACGCGGGCCGTACCGTTTGGTGATTGTGCCGGACCACAAGACGCCGATTGCTTTAAAGACGCACGAGGCTGGCCCGGTGCCGTTTCTGCTGTATGACTCCGAAAAGCCGCACACGGCGTCGCATTTTCCGTTTGATGAGCGGGCTGTGTTGGAAGCCACCACGCAGGTGGAAGATGGCACGCGGCTCATTCAAATGCTGTTTGCTTAGAAAGAATATCACTTGCGCGTATTAGTCACGGGAGCGGCGGGGAAAATTGGTTCGCACGTCGTTTTAGAACTGGCCCGGCACGGGCACAGCGTTTTAGCCCTGGACCGAAGGCCAATGTCGGCGGAAGTGCAGGCGGCGGCGGAAACGCTGTACGCGGACATCACCGACCCGCTGGCGCTCCTGAATGCGGCCCGAGGCTGCGACGCTTTGGCCCATCTGGCGGCGATCCCGCACCCGCACCTGCCCGCCGACGAAGTGCTGCGGCTGAACGTTTTGGGCACGCAGAACGTGCTGGAAGCGGCGCGGGCGCATGGCATCGGGCGCGTGGTGCTGACAAGCAGCGTCGGGGCGCTGGGCTTTTCGTTCCCGACCCATCCCTGCCAGCCGGACTACCTGCCCATTGACACCGCCCACCCGCGCCGCCCGCAGGATGTCTATGGCCTGTCCAAGCTGGCGAACGAGGAAAGCGCGGCGGCGATGACGCGGCTGACCGGCCTCACTACGATAGTTATTCGCCCGCCCGCCGTCTGGGACTTAGTGCAGGCCAGGCGGCAGGGCTGGCTGGCGCACCGGGCGCAGCAGCACGGCGAAGGGTATGACCCGTCGTTCTGGGGCTATATCGACGTGCGCGATCAGGCGGTCGCTTTCCGGCTGGCACTCGAATCTGAGCTGACCGGCCACCACGTTTTCTTCACAATGGCCGATGATTTGAGTGTCAATGCCACCGTGCAGGAACTCACGGAGCGCCATCTGCCCGGCCTCGTGCCATTTTTGGACCGGCTAACCGGGCAAACCTTTTATGACCTGGCCCCCGCCCGCGAGCAGCTTGGGTTTGCCGCCGAACACACCTGGCGCTCCGCGCTGGAGGCGCCAGACTTGGATTAACCGGAATAATCCGGGTATAACGGCTGCATCACTATCCCCGATGCCGCCGAACACGGAGAACCCACCCCATGCTTTCACGCCTGCCCCAAACCGCCCGCCCGCTCGCCCTTCTGCTCTGCGGCCTTTTGACCCTGCCCGCGCCTGCCGCGCTGGCCCAGTCTTCTGATTTTACGTCCGCCGTTTCCGGCACGTCGCGTCCGCTGACCCTGAAAATCAAAGACCTCGACGCCACCTGGCGGCAGATGTCTATTTCTAAAACCAGTGGGCTGGATGTGCTGACATTGCTTGGCGGGCGCGGGGCGGCTCCATCTCTGGACCAGTACTACACACAGGGTGAAACCACAGTCATTGGCGGCGAGACCTATCTCATCGCCTACCGCTACGCGCTGAAGCTATCTGATCTTGCAGAAAGCGCAAACACCCCGCCCCAAGTCACGCCAGACACCACAATTAGCCTGTCACTCATCAATGTCCGGCAGATTGCCAGCCTGGACGGCATTCAGCCGTTCGCCCCCATCTCGGCAGCACAGGTGCAGGCGCAGACCTCCGAGAACGCTGAAAATCAGTCCCTGACAAACCTCAAACAGCTTGGGCTTGGCATCACGCAGTATGTTCAGGACTATGACGAAAAGTTTCCGCCGATGCAAAGCATCGCCATTGCCAAAAAAGCGATCTACCCCTACGTCAAAAGCGACGCTATCTTTCAGCACCCGGCTACGCACGAGCCGTACCGTCCCAACACGTCGCTTTCGGGTCACTCGCTGGCGGAGATTGAGGCTCCCGCCAGCACCGTGGCGTATTACGAAGCCAGTGCCGCCACCGACGGCCTCCGCGCTGTTCTGTTTACAGACGGCCATGTGCAGCGCCTGCCCGATGCCGAATGGCGGCGGCTTCTGGCCGCCTCGCACCTGCCTGCCGCCAAACGCTGACTGGCATCCCCGAGGGAGGACCGTTGCTTTCTAAAGTCACCACGCTGTTTGGCTTTCTCTCCACCGGACACAGGCAGCCGTCTGTGCCCCGGCCTGATACCCACGTCTTTCACCGCGTCTGGCAGGTGGCCTTTGCCAGCGGCACGGAGGCCCCGCCCGAGGAGACCGCCGCCGCCCTGAGCCTGCCGTGGACGGAGCGCGAGGCGGCAGAGTGGAAACGGCACTGCCAGCCGTGCGTCAGCTGCGGGGCGTGGATGTATGACCCCCTGACCGACCACTGCCACCGCTGCTGGGACTGGTAGGGTACACTGAGACTATGGACACGCTTCCCCCAACAATCCAGGAAACTGAAGACCATCTTGGCATGACCGACGCCCAGTGGGCACAGTGGCAGGCGTACACACGCGGCTACGGCGAGCAGGACGAAAACGGCGTGGACGTGTCGCTCCTGCGCGAAAACCTGAAGCTGACGCCGACGGAACGGCTGCAAAAACATCGAAACGCATTGCGTTTATACTTGGAGGTACATCGTGCTGGAATCGCAGCAAGACGCATTAACTCCTGACTTTTCCAACGTACTGATTTCTCTTGAGGCTGCTGGTGTTCGTTTTGTCCTAATTGGCGGCCTCGCTATGATTGCTCACGGCAGTGCCCATATTACTCTGGATATTGACATCTGCTATGCGAGGGACCAGAATAATCTCAATTCTCTCGTCGCTGCTTTGAAACCGTCTAGCCCACGCTTGCGAGGTGCGCCGGAAGGGCTTCCTTTCTTTTTTGACTCGCGCCTATTCTCGAACGTGTTCAACCTGACGCTGGCAACCGACTTGGGTAGTATCGACTTGCTTGGTGAGGTACCCGGTGTCGGCTCGTTCGAAACGCTTTGGGAACATTCCGTTGTCCTTGAAGTGAATGGGGCAGTGGTTCATGTGGCTTCACTGGAAGACTTGATTGCCATGAAGCGGGCGGCAAATCGGCCCAAAGATCAAAATCACCTGCTGGAATTAGAGGCGCTGCGTAAGCTTGTTTCGTAGGTTACGTGCGTGCTGTCTGGTATAATGCGCCTATGTGCCGAATACTTGTTGTGGATGATGAAGAAGAAGTGCGCGAGGCTGTGAAGCGGCGGCTGGTGCGCGAGGGCTATAAAGTGGAAGCGGCTTCAGGCGAGGAGGCGGGCATCCATCAGATGCAGACGGCTCCCCATGCGTTTGATATTGTCATTACGGACATGAGCATGGAGGACTCCGGCTCCGGCATTCGCATTCTGGAAAACGCCGTGGCCCGCGATGTGTTTACGGAAGTCATTGTGCTGACCGCCTATGGCAATGTTGCCAATGCCGTGGAGTGCATGAAGCGCGGGGCGTTTGACTACGTTGAAAAAAATATGCCGGGCGTCGATGTGTTCGAGCTGCTGTGCCTGAAAGTCGCGCAGGCCGTCGAGCGCCGCCGGGCCGCCGTAGACACCGTGCGCCGCCTCGAAGCGTTCACGCAAAGCCGCGCCGCGCTGCCGGTGTAGATTTTATTCAATCCCCTTTGACGGAGCTTGCTATGACACAATTAACCGGAGATGCCCTGCAAAATTGGGACGACGCTTCGCGGCGCGAATGGCTGATAACGAACGGCCTCGGCGGCTACGGCATGAGCAGTGTGGCGGGGGCGAACACGCGCCGCTACCACGGCCTGCTGGTGCCTGCCTTTTCGCCGCCGCTGGGCCGCGCCGTCCTGCTGTCCAAGCTGGAAGAAGAAGTGCGGGTCGAAGACCAGTTGTATCAGTTGTCCGCCAACAAATACCCGAGCGTCGTCCAGCCGCAGGGCTTCCGGCATCTGACTTACTTCAGCACCCGCCCTGTGCCCACGTTTACTTATATCTTTCACGAAGAGACCGTGGTGCTGGAAAAGCGTATCTGGATGGCGCACGGCAAAAACACGGTGTATGTGCAGTACACGCTGGTGAAAGCCCCGGAGCCGGTGCGTCTGGCGCTTATCCCTCTGCTGGCTTACAAAAACTACCATACCGAGCAGCACCGCTGGGACGGCTTCACGGCAGACTTGGTAGCCGAGCCAACCGGGCGGCTGCAATTTACCGCCTACCCGACCGCGCATCCGCTGTTTCTGGAAACGCAGCCGCCGCTGGCCTTTGATGATCACAGCGGCTGGTTCTACAACTTCGAGCATCCCCGCGAGCAGGAGCGGGGGCTGGATTTCACGGAAGACCTCTATTGCCCCGGTCGCTTTGCGGGCGTTCTGTCGCCGGGGCAGACCATCACGCTGACGGCCACCGTCGAAACCGAGCCGCCTGCCGCGCCCGAAGCCGCACTCAGGGCCGAAAGCGAGCGGCAGGAGGCCCTGCTGCGCCGCGCTGGGGTGGCCGCCGGGGATGACGCGCACGCGGCGCTGGTGCTGGCCGCCGATCAATTTGTGGTGGAAAACTCGGAGGCCGTGGCCCGCGCTACCATCCTGGCGGGCTACCCGTGGTTTACCGACTGGGGCCGCGACACCATGATTGCCCTGCCGGGTCTGTGCCTGTCCACGGGGCGGCACGAAGTCGCCTGCGAGATTTTGACGTCGTTTGCTGCCGCCGTCAAAGACGGCCTGCTGCCGAACCGCTTTGCCGATGGCGATGGCGAGGCCGAATACAACACGGTGGATGCGAGCTTGTGGTTCTTCCAGGCGATTTATGCCTGTGCCGAAGCGGCGGGCGACTGGACCTTTGCCGTTGACACGATGCTGCCCGTTTTAGAAACCATCTTGTCGGCCCATATCAATGGCACGCACTACGGCATCGGGGTAGACCCCGCCGACGGCCTGCTTCGGGCGGGCGAGCCGGGTGTGCAGCTGACCTGGATGGATGCCAAAGTGGGGGACTGGGTGGTGACGCCGCGCACCGGCAAGGCCGTCGAAATCAATGCCCTCTGGCACAACGCGCTTTGTATCACCGAGGCGCTGGCGACGCGGGCGGGCCGGGACGCCCTGGCGGCAGACTGCCGGACATGGGCGGCGCAGGCCAAAGAGTCGTTTGGCACAGCCTTCTGGAATGAAGACGCGCACGGCCTGTATGATGTGATTGCCCCGGACGGCACGCCCGACGGCTCCCTGCGCCCGAATCAGATTTTTGCCGTGTCCCTGCGGTTCCCGGTGATTGAGGGAGCGCAGGCGGCGGAAGTGGTGACGCTGGTGGAGAGCGCCCTGCTGACCCCGTGGGGCCTGCGAACGCTGGCTCCCGGCTCGCCGGACTATCACGCGCATTATGGGCCGGGGGACACGGCGGCGCGGGATGCCGCCTATCATCAGGGCACGGTCTGGCCCTGGCTGCTGGGGGCGTTTGCTGAAGCGCACCTGAAAGTGCATAGCGACAAGGCCAAAACCCGCGCTTTGCTGCATACTCTGCTGACCGAAGGCTTTGCCCGGTACGGCGTTGGCAGTGTGGGGGAAATTTACGATGCCGAAGACCCCTACGCCCCGAACGGCTGCCCGGCGCAGGCATGGAGCATCAGCGAGATTTTGCGGGCGTACCTGCTGCTGAAGTGAGGGGAGACAAAAGCAGGATCAAAGAGCGAGGGGTTAAAACCCCTCGCTGGAAGGCGCTTCGCGCCGGGCGGCCAAGCCGGGCGGCCAATCGGATAACAGCGATAGGCCTGCGTATCCTAATCTGTGGCTTCCCGGCGTCTGCGCCTCCCAGCGAGGGGTTTTAACCCCTCGCTCATGGGTTCACTCCGACTGTCTACCCCGGACGGGTATGTGTCTCGTCCTGAAGGGTCTGCCGGTATTTCAAGCGCCAGCCCTGGGGGGTAGGGACCCAGAGATCGCGCACATGGAGATCGTTGGTGAACGTGCCGCGAATGCGGGCAAATAAAACCCGCTTCTGGCCCGTCCCCGACGAGTGCATCTTCATCTCCGCCCACGCGCCGCCGCTGATGGGGGTAACACGCATCAGATCAAAGGTCGTCTGCATGGACCGCACATCGCGCATGGTGTCCCGGTAGTCCTGAATGGCCTGAGCGCGGGACAGCTTTTTGCCATTTTCATCCGTCAGCGAGTAGTCAGGCGTGAACAGTGACATTGCACCGTTCAGGTCCCGCCGCTGAAGCTCCTCGTTGATCTGGCCGTACACAGCCCGGATGGCGTCCGCTGTGCTGGCGGCGGGGGCGGGGCGTACCGCCCCCGCGCAGAGGGACGCGGCGGCAAGCGCACAGAGGGCAGCAGGGCGGAGCATAAAAGGCATGGCGAGGGTCTTTCTGCGAAGTCGTTACCCTATTTTCCCATAAACTGCGCCCAAAATCAAGGGCGAAACACACACTTTTACGCAATTTTTACAGGGGTCGGGGCCAAACTCATGGTATGATATAGCGTGCCTCAACCCTCTTTACACCGAAACGCAAAGTTTGCGTTCCTGAAATCGCGCCTGCTTCTGGCGGCAGCGGTCGTTTTGCTGCTGCTCGCCGCTGTCGCGCTGAAAGCCTGGCGCGGGCAGGGGCGGCTGCACGCGCTGGCAAAAAGCGTGTATCTCAGCGCCAAAAAAGAAGCGAAACAGGTCATTAAAGGCGAGCCGGTGCAGGCTGCTGTGCCCGCCGAACGTGCCGACGCCCCGCTGGTTATCTATGACGATGTGCTCGGCGACGGCTGGCAGGACTGGTCCTGGGGGACACATAAAATTATCAGTCCAGCCACGGTGCATGCGGGAACGGCGGCGATGCTGCTTTCCCCTGGCGGCAACCGGGGCCTGTACCTGCACCATGACAGCCTCGGAACCGGCGGCTACGGCACTCTGCAATTCTGGATGGCAGGCGACACGGCGGCCCGCGCCGCGCTGGCCGGGGACGACCTCAAGTTCAGCGCCTATGCGCCGCTGTCTAAATACTTGAAAGCCGACCCGGACCATCGGCCCGGCTGGCATCTGGTTCAAATCCCGCTGTCCGTGTTTGGCGCACCCCGCGAAGGCGAAAGCTTCACCGGCATCGTGTTCCAGCCGGACGCCAATGCCGTGCTGCCGCTGGCCGTCGACCAAGTCTCGCTCCTGCCCGACCTGTCCCTGCCGCCCGCGCCGACGCAGGCGACGGTGGCAGTCTCGGTGAATGTCGGCGGCGGACGGCATCCCATTTCGCCCTTTATCTATGGCATGGCCTTTGCCCCGGATGACTACCTGGCCGACCTGAAGCTGGGCGTCAACCGCTGGGGCGGCAACGACAAATCCCGCTACAACTGGGTGCATGGCAATGCCGACAATGCCGCCCGAGACTGGGACTGGCGCAATCGCTGGGCCACCGACGGTTCTGTGCCGCCCGGCCCGTCGTCCGCCGCCGACCGCTTTGTGGAAGGCAACAAAGCCAGAAATGCCGCCACCCTCCTGACCGTGCCGACCCTGGGCTGGGTGGCTGCTGACTCGGACAATAACCACAAATCGGAAGGCGTCCCCTCGGCGGGCGGCGCGGGGCTGAGCGGGGCCGACGGGGCCATTCAAGGCTATGACCCGGCGGCCAACCGCACCCGCACCTCGGTTCCCTCACAGGCCAGAAAAGGCGCACCGTTCGCTGACCCGCCCGTGTTTGCCGGGACTGTTTATCAGGACGAATGGGTCGCCCATCTCAAAACCAAGTTCGGGGACGGGGCGCATGGCGGCGTGCAGTTTCTGGCGATGGACAATGAGCCGGACCTGTGGGATGCGACGCAGACGGATGTTCACCCGGCCCGCATGGGTTACGATGATATGCTGCGAAGCTTTCTGGACTACAGCACGGCGGTCAAAGACGTCGACCCCAGCGTCCTCGTGACCGGCCCCGTATCCTGGGGCTGGCCGGGTTATATGTATTCCGCGCTGGACCGGGGCGACGACAACTTCAAAGCCCACGCGGACCGCTCCAAACATGGCGAGACGCCGTTTCTGCCGTGGTTTCTGGCACAGGTTCACGCCCGCGACGCCAAAGCCGGGCGGCGGACGCTGGATGTTCTGGACGTCCATTACTACCCGCAGGAAAACGGCGTTTACAGCGGGCGGGCGGATGGCCCGACCCGCGCCCTGCGCCTGCGCTCCACACGCTCCCTCTGGGACCCGGCCTACACCGATGAGTCGTGGATTGGCACGCAGGTTCGGCTCGTCCCGCGTCTGAAAGAATGGGTGGCACAGAATTATCCCGGCACGCGCCTCGGTATCACTGAATGGAACTTCGGCGGGGACAATGACATGAGCGGCGGGCTGGCGACCGCCGATGTGCTGGGCATCTGGGGCCGCGAAAACGTCTATCTGGCGAATTACTGGGCTTATCCGCCGAAGAACTCGCCGCCCTATCTGGCCTTTAAGCTGTTTCGCAACGCCGACGGGGCGGGGCATGGCTTCGGCGATGTGGCCTGCGCGGCGTCCTCCCCTGACCCGGACAAGCTTTCGGTGTATGCCGCCACAGACAGCCGGACGGGCGAGCTGACCGTAGTGCTGGTCAACAAAATGCCTAAAGCAACGGTCACTGCGCCGCTGACACTTACGGGCGGCAGCGCCGGTGGCCCGGTAAAGATGTGGCGCTTCAGTGCCGATACTTTCAAGGCGAGCAAAGACGGCAAGACGGGCGAGCTGACGGCGTTCCCGCCCCGCGCCCTGCCGAAGGCGCTGACCCTGCCGCCCTATTCGGTGACCCTTCTGCGCGTGCCGCTGGCCCATTAAAGCGTATGCCTTCACTTCTGCAAAAACCATCCGAGCCTGTGCCGCCCGCCGAGGAGGCCGCGCCTTTGCACGCGCCGCCCACGGCGGACGAGTATGAGGCCGCCGCCCGGCGCCGCTCCGTCTGGCTGGGCGCTGGCGGGACGCTGCTGGCGGCGGCCTCCGCACTGCTGTTCGCAGGCGCGGACAATATCCTTCTGCCGCTGGTACTGCTTGTGGGCGTGATGGTCCCCGTGCTGCTGTGGCGCTTTCCACGCCTGTCTTTGTACACCATCCTTGCGGCAGTCTGCCTGTTTGAGCTGAACACGCTCAGCGACGCCACGGGGATGCCTTACAAAGATTCGCTGACCGATAGAATCCCGTTTTTCTGGAACGTCAACACGATTTTTCAGCAGTACGCGCACGTCAACTTCAAGGGCTTCCCGCTGAACTTGATGGAGGTCTTCGTGCTGACCGCTGGCGTCTGCTCCACGCTGCGGGCGGTCTATACGGGCACGACGCGCCTGCGCGGCGGGCCGCTCCTTGTCCCCATACTTCTTTACATGGCCTTCGTCGTGATGGCCGAAGTCAACGGCGTTTTGAACGGCGGCGACTTTAAAATCTCTTTGCAGGAGATGCGCTCGCAGGTGTACCTGCTGCTGGCTTATTTGATGGCGGTCAACATGGTGCAAACGCGCAGGCACATTCTGACGCTGCTGTGGATTTTCGTCGTGTGCGTCGGCCTCAAAGGCATTCTGTACACCTTCCGCCGCTATGTGACGCTGCACGGGCTGCCGCTGCCGGATCAGGGGGTGGGGGCGCACGAAGAAGTCTTTTTGTTTGACCTGTTTGCCCTGCTTCTTGCCACGCTGTCCCTGTGCCGCGTCCTGCCCAAAATGCAGTGGCTGATGCTGACGCTGCTGCCACTCGTCATCACGGGAAATCTGGCCTGCAATCGTCGGGCGGCAACGGCGGCAATGATGCTGGCGGTTCCGGTTCTGCTGGCGGCGGCGTTTCAGGGCCTGCCGCAGCGGCGGCGTCTGGCGGGCATTGCGGCGCTGGTGCTGGCGGGCGGCTTTTCCATTTACTACCCGGCGTTCAAAAACAGTGACAGTCTGATCGCACAGCCCGCACGGGCGATACGCTCCAGCTTTCAGCCGGATGCCCGCGATGCGTCTTCCAACCAGTGGCGCGATGCCGAGAACTTCAACTTGATGGCGACCATCCGCAGTGCCCCCGTGCAGGGGATCGGCTACGGACGACGCTACCTGCACGTTGTCCCCATGGCCGACATCAGCGGGGCCTATGCGTTTGAAGATTATATTCCGCACAATCAGGTGCTGTGGGTCTGGGAGCGGGTGGGGACGTTTGGCTTTCTGGCGTTCTGGATGATGATTGCCTCGATTTTTATTTTTGCCGGGCAGCAGCTTCGCGCCGCGTCGTCCTCTGACTTTCACAAGGCTATCAGCCTCTTTGCGCTGCTGTGTACCCTGCTGCTGGTCATCTTTGGAATGCTGGATTTGCAGCTCACCAATTTCCGCGACGTGCTGTTTACCGGCCTCTGGGTGGGGGTTCTGGCCGCCCTGCCGACCCTCGATACGGCAGGGCTGGATACCGAAACGAGGTCTCCATGAGCCAGGGCGCACGGGTTGCTCGCAACGTGCTGGCGACGCTGGGAACGCAGATTTTGTCTTGGGGGCTGACCTTCGCCGTGACGCTCTTTCTGCCGCGCTATGTCGGCGATGTGGGGCTGGGCAAACTGGCCTTCGCGGCCTCGTTTGTCCTCGTGCTGGGCGTCGTCGTTCCATTGGGGACGTCCACGCTTCTTGTCAAAGAGATCGCCCGCGACGGGACGCGCACCGGGGAGCTGCTGGGGGCGGCGCTTTGCCTGCGCCTGCCGCTGGCGCTGCTGATGACCGGGGCCGCGATTGGCCTCGTCGCCCTGCTGGGGTATCCGCCGCAGACGCGCCTGCTGGTCACGGTAGCCGCGCTGGGCATGGTGGTTTACACGCTCAACGACGCGCTGGGGGCGGCCTTGCAGGGGCAGGAAAATATGCCCCGGCAGAGCGCGGGGCTGCTGGCCGATAAGTTTCTGGCCTCGGGCCTGACGATCTTTTTGATCCTGCGCCATGCCCCGCTCTGGGCCATTGCCTCGGTAGGCATCTGGACGGGTTTGGTGTCGCTGCTGGTCAACGCTTCGGCGTTCCGGCCCCTGCTGCCGACTTTGCGCCTGCCGGATTATACTACGCTTAAAACAGTCGCCCGTGCCGGTCTGCCGTTTTTGGGGTATACCGTGTTCCAGACGCTGTACGGGCAGACGGACCCGATTGTACTCAGTCTGGTCTGCAATGATGCCACGGTGGGCTGGTACGCGGCGGCCTTCCGGCTGGTGGGGACGGCATTTTTCTTTCCGACGGCTCTGACAATGGCCCTGCTGCCGACACTGTCGCGCCTGCACGGGGAAAGTCAGGCGCAGTTCCGCGAGCTTGCCCGGCGAATGCTGGGCCTGGTCACCGTCTGCGCCCTGCCGGTGGCGCTGACCTTGCTGCTGCTCCCGGAAGCATTGATTGCCCTGCTGCATTACCCGGCAGGCTTTCTGCACGCGGTTCCGGTGCTGCGGGTCGGCGGGGTGGGGGTGCTGCTGTGGTTTGCGGGCACGGCGCTGGGCACGCTGATTTTTGCCTCGGACGGGCAGGGCCGAATGTTCCACACGTCGGTGGCAGCGGCAGTGCTGGGTATTCCGTCGTGCTTTTTGTTTGCGTATCTCGGCAATCGCTACCTGCATAACGGCGCGGTGGGGGCGATTGCTTCGGATGTTCTTTTGGAAGCCTTTCTGCTCTGGGCCTATGTGCGCCTTCTGCCCAAAGGCACGCTGGGCGGGGCGGCCTGGGCCGATGTAGGCCGCTGCGCTCTGGCCGCTGTGCCGATGGCCGCTCTGATTGGGGTGCTTGCGCCGCGTGGCTGGGGCCTGTGGAGCCTCGCCCCGGCGCTTGTGGCCTACGGCGTTTCCGGCTGGGCGCTGGGCTGCTTCGGCCTCAAAGACGTCGCCCTGGCCCGGCAGGCGCTGTCCCGGCGGGGGGCGTGACGCTCACAACACATTATGACCACGTTCACCACGACACCGGATGCCCCGGAAATTACGGCCCAAAGCCTGCCCGCTGACACGCCCCCGCTTGGAGCGCGGGCGCTGGCACGGGCAGACATCGAAGGCTGGGTTAGGCTGTGGCGCGGGCCGAAGGCTCTGCAAAACGGCCTGCGCTGGCAGGATGCCGCCGGGCTGATCTGGAACCAGCCAGGGCTGCGGGCAACGCTGCTGCTGCGCCTCGCGCACGCCCTTTGGCGGGCGCACGTTCCGGCCCTGCCCGGCATGGTGGCCCGGTACAATTTGAGCAGGCACGGCCTGGATGTGCCGCCATCGGTGGAGATTGGACCGGGGCTGTATGTGCCGCATCCCGTCGGCACGGTAGTCATGGCGCGGCGCATCGGGGCGCGGGTGAGCCTCATCAGCGGCATCACGATTGGAATGCGGCAGACGCACGAGTTTCCCACGCTCGGCGACGACGTCTTTGTCGGCGCGGGGGCGCGGATTTTAGGAGCAATCACCGTCGGCGATGGGGCAAGCATTGGCGCGAACGCCGTGGTGCTGGGCGATGTGCCGCCCGGCGCGACTGCTGTGGGCATTCCCGCACGTATCAAGCTGCCCAAGCTGGAACTGGAGACTTTGTGAGCCGTTTGCGGCGCGTGATTGCGGAAGAGCTGAGCAGCCTGACCCCGCGCCGGGCACTGCTGGGGTGGGTGAATGCCGTGCTGCCGCCCCGTGCGTTCGGGCGCGTCCGGGCACTGCTTTACCGGCGGGCGGGCTGCTGCCTCGGGCCGGGAACCATTCTGGCCGGGCCGATAGACGGCGTCGAAACCCGCCCGAGCCATCTGACAACGGGGGCACATTGTTATCTGAACAGCCCGCTATTTATAGACACGACTGCCCAAGTGGCGCTGGGCGACGGCGTCTCGCTGGGGCATCATGTGGTGATTGTGACCACGGATCACGCGGTCGGCACGGCAAAGTTCCGGGCGGGGGCGCTGTCTTCGCGGTCCGTGTGCATCGGGGACGGGGCCTGGATTGCCGCCGGGGTGACGCTCCTGCCGGGCGTGACGGTCGGCGCGGGCGCGGTCGTGGCGGCGGGCGCGGTGGTGACCCGCGACGTGGCCCCGCACACGCTGGTCGGCGGCATCCCCGCCCGCGTCATCCGCGAGCTGGATAAAGAATGAACACGCCGTTTCTGTCCGTCGTTATCCCGACCTACAACCGCAAAGACAGCCTGCGCCGGACGCTGGACGGATTGGCGCGGCAGACCTATCCCGCTGAGTGCTTTGAAGCCGTCGTGGTGTCTGATGGCAGCACCGACGGCACTGAGGCCCTTCTGGCAGACTTTGCTGGCACGTCACCCTACACCCTTCGCCCGTTCACGCAGGAAAACTCCGGCCCCGCCCGCGCCCGCAACCGGGGCATCGACGAAGCACAGGGCGAAGTGGTTGTCTTTCTGGACGACGACGTCGAACCCGCCCCCGAGTTTCTCGCCCGCCACGCTTTCCACCACACCGCAGACACCCAAACCGTCGTGATTGCCCCCATGCTCCCGGACCCCGCTCTGCGCTGGCAGGAGCCGGTCTGGATTGCCTGGGAACACGCCATGCTGGAAAAGCAATACACGGCCTGGCGCACCGGCGAATGGGCGGGCTGCGGGCCGCATCACTTTTATTCCGGCAACGCTTCCGTGCGCCGGGAGCATCTGCGGGCCGTCGACGGCTTTGACGAGCAGTTTCCCCGGCAGGAAGATGTGGAGCTGGCCGTCCGTTTGGAGCGGGAGCGAGCGGTGCGTTTCGTGTACGACTCCGAAGCGCGGGGTATCCACCGGCCCCGTCGCCGCTGGCAGTCGTGGCTGGCCGTGCCGGACGCTTATGGACAGCTTGACGTAGTCCGCGCCCGCCGGGGCGATACGCCCTGGGAGACGGTGCGGCACGGCTACCACGCCCGCAACGGCCTGACCCGCCGCCTGGCCCGCCTCGTGCTGGCCGTCCCCGCCCTGAGCACCCCCCTACGCGGCCTTCTGCGCCTTGCGGCCCAGGCTGCCTACCGCCTGCACCGCTCTGGCCCCGCCTTTGCTGCTCTGAGTGCGGTCTACAACCTGCGCTACCTGGAAGCGGCCCGCCGCGAAATCGGCTCCGCGTCTGAGATGCGCCTGCGCGTGCTGGAATAAAGCCTGCCTCCGAAAGAGTCGAGGGGTTGAAAACCCCTCGCTAGGAGAGGCACCCTCTGGGTGGAAGAAAATGCCTTTAGCAATAGGTTCCTTCGTCCGCAGGACGCCTTACCTAGCGCGGGGTTTTCAACCCCTCGACTCTCTCTCAAAAACCCCGCAATTATCCCCCTGAAGAAACCAGACACTCCCGCCGATAATAAACGCAGGACGCCTTTTGCACGGACGCATCATGGAGAACCTGCCCTTATGACCCGTGGAGTTTATACCGCCGCCGCCGGAATGCTGGCAAACCAGGCGGCGCAGGACACAATCGCTCAAAACCTCGCCAATGCCGGGACGACCGGCTACAAAGAAGACATCCCCCGCTTCCAGTCGTTCCAGGAAGCCCTCGCCTCCCGCCTGTCGCCCGGTGATAGCGGCGCGATTGGGGAGCTGGGCAGCGGCGCAGGGCTGCGGGACACGACCACGAACTTTGCCGACGGCGGCGCGGTCCGCTCTGGCAGCGCCCTAGACGTTGCCCTGACCGGCGATGCCGCGCTTGTGGTGCAGACGCCGAACGGCCCCCGGCTGACCCGCGACGGCTCGCTGACGCTGGACGCTCGCGGCAAGGTTGTCACCACCAGCGGCAGCCTGCCCGTGTTGGGCGATACCAACAGTCCGCTGACCATTCCCGCGCAGACCAAAGATATTGTGATTAACCCGAACGGCGAAGTCCTGGCGGACGGCGTGCGCGTGGGCCGCCTGCGGCTGGCGGGACTGTCCGCCGCCGACAAGCCAGTCAAAGTCGGCGACAACCAGTTCGCCGTCGCCACGCTCCGGCCCGCCTCGGCCACTGCCACGGTGCGGCAGGGCTATTTGGAGCAGTCCAATGTCAGCATCGTCAAAGAAATGGTCTCCATGATCTCGGTCATGCGGGCCTACGAAACCAACCAGAAAATGATGCAGGCCGAAGACGACGCCACCGGCAAATCGGTCAACGACGTCGCCAAACTTTAACTGCAAAGAGACGAGGGGTTGAAAACCCCTCGCTGAAAGAGGCGTCCTGCGGACGGCGGAGAAGAACCCGCCGTAAGCTCCGAACTTCTTTCGTCCGCAGGACGCCGCACCTAACGAGGGATTTTCAATCCCTCGCATGACAACTGACCCGGCTGGACTGTCTGCGGCTCGCCCTCACCACGAGCGGCCAATGACGGAAGCCGACGACCCCGCAAGGAGAACCCCGCATTATGATGCGCTCACTGTACACTTCGGCAACCGGCATGATGGCCCAGCAGCTCAATATGGACGTTATTGCCAACAACCTCGCTAATGTCAACACCGCTGGCTTCAAGAAGAGCCGGGCGGACTTTCAGGACCTGCTGTATCAGGAAATGCGCCCCGCCGGGGCCACTGTCGCCCAGGGCGCGACCTCGCCCACCGGCCTCGAAGTCGGCCTCGGTGTCAAAGCCGCCGCCACCCAGACCATGTTTGAGCAGGGGACGTTCCAGAACACCGGCAACAAGTACGATGTGGCCGTGGAAGGCGAAGGCTTTTACAAAGTCCTCCTGCCTGACGGCTCCAGCGGCTACACCCGCGACGGCGCGTTCAAGCGCGATGTGCAGGGCAAGCTGGTCAACTCCGACGGCTTTGCCATTCAGCCCGAAATCACCATTCCCGCCGATGCCACCGATTTCAGTGTCGGCAAAGACGGCACGGTCAATATCACACGCGGCTCTTCCAACACCCCGGAAAGCATCGGCAAGCTGACCCTGACCCGCTTCTCGAACCCGGCGGGCCTGGAGCATCTGGGCGGCAACAACTTCCGCGAAACCGCCGCCTCCGGCGCACCCACCGACGGCACACCCGGTCAGGCAGGCTTCGGCAGCCTGTCGCAGGGCATTCTGGAAATGTCCAATGTTCAGATTGTGCAGGAAATGGTCAACATGATCACCGCGCAGCGGGCCTATGAAGTCAACTCCAAAGCCATTCAGACCTCCGACGAGATGCTGCAAACGGCCAACGGCCTGAAGCGCTAGGGGACCTGCCATGATCCACGCCCTCTTATTGCTGGCCGCCCTGTCCCCGGCCCCGCCGGTCCATGTCGCCCTGCGCCCCGCCGCCGCCGTGACCGCGAACGCCGACGGTTTTGTGACCCTGGGGTCCGTCGCCGATTTAACGGGCGGCGCGGCGTCGGCCCGCGCCCGCCTGTCCACAATCATCGTGGCCCGCGCCCCCCTGCCCGGCGATGTGCGCCTGCTGACACGCGGCGATCTGTGCCTGAAGCTGCGGCAGGCCGGGTGCGACCCGGACCATGCCGCCGTGCTGGAAGGGGCGGCGTCGTCCACGCTGACGACGGCCCCCCCCGCCCCCAATTCTGGGGGAGCCGGAGTAGGAACGGATACGGAGGGCGCGATAAATCGCGCCCCTACTTCTAACTGTCCGGCTCCCCCATTATTGGGGGCGGCGGGGGCGATTATTCATCGCGGCGACCCCGTGACTATCCAAATTCAAGACGAGACGCTGTCCATCACGGCTGCCGGAGTGGCCCGTGACAATGGCGGGGTGGGGGACACCATCCGGGTCCACCGCGACGGCGTGATGACCGACCTCTCTGTGCGCGTCGTGGACGCGCAGACCGTTCAAATGGAGCTGTAATTATGTCCAATCGCAAACACTGTATTCAGACACTTGCCCTGCTGACGATTGCTTCCACACTGGCCGCCTCGGTGCAGGCCGATTCGCTGTTTCCCGGCAGCTCCACCGATGTCAACCGGAACAACTCCGCCGCCCGGTCACTGTTCTCGGACAACAAAGCCCGGCAGGTCGGCGACACGCTCACGGTTCTGATTAACGAAACCGGCGCGGCCAATTCGCAGGCGGCGACCAAGACGTCCAAAAACGAAAGCCTGAGCTACGGGCCGGGCTTTGGCCCGCTGCTGTTTAATATCAAAGCCTTCGGTGTCGGCGGCGGCATCAACAGCACGGCCAGCGGCACGACTAACCGCACGGATAATCTGTCGGCTTCTATCGGTGTGGTCGTCACCAAAGTTCTGCCCAACGGCAATCTGGAAGTGCAGGGCAATCGCAAAGTCGGCATGAACGCCGAGACGCAGGAGATCACGCTGACCGGCGTGGTGCGCCCGCAGGACATTCAAGCGAACAACACCATCGCCTCGCCGCTTGTGGCTGATGCCCAGATCAAATACGGCGGGCGCGGCCCGGTGGGCGACAAGCAGCACGACGGCCTCATCTCGCGCCTCTTCAAGGTGCTGTTCTAAAGTCGTCAGGGGAGCAAGTAAACGGAGGGCGTTAGGACGAGGGGTTAAAACCCCTCGCTGGAAGGCGCTTCGCGCCGGGCGGCCAATCAGATAGCAAATCAAGCCTTGTGTGTTTGTATCTTCGGCTCGCTCTTATTCTTTGGCTTCCCGGCGTCCTCGCCTTCCAGCGAGGGGTTTTAACCCCTCGTCCTAATGCTCTTCATGTTTCCCGCCCTAAAGTTTACCGCCCCATCACCCGATAAAAATACCAGTATGATTACCCGAAACACCATCCTCGGACTTTTCGCCGTTTGCGGCCTGTGCAGCCTTGCCCCCACGGCACACGCCCAGGCGCGGCTCAAAGACATCGCCAGCGTGCAGGGCGTGCGCGGCAACCAACTGGTCGGCTATGGCCTGATTGTCGGGCTGAACGGAACCGGGGACGGAACCGGGGCGACATTCACGCCGCAGTCGGTCGCCGCCATGCTGCAAAAGTTCGGCGTCACCGTGCCGCCGGGGGCGCTTAAATTAAAGAACGTCGCCGCCGTCATGGTCACGGCCACCCTGCCGCCGTTTGTCAAAAACGGCAGCGCGATTGATGTCACCGTCAGCAGCCTCGGCGATGCCACTTCGCTTCAGGGCGGAACGCTATTGCAGACGCCCTTGCAGGCCGCCAACAACAGCGTTTATGCCGTCGCGCAGGGGCCTATTTCTGTGGGCGGCTTTCTGGCAGGAGGCGGTGCAGGGGGCGGCGTCACCAAAAACTTTGTCACCGTCGGGCGCATCCCCGGCGGGGCTTTGGTCGAGCAGGATGTGCCGACGACGTTCTCAGGCCGCGCTTCCGGCGTGCTGGAAGTGACCCTGGACAAGCCCGATTTCACCACGGCGGCGCGTCTCGTCAACGCTATCAATGCCCACCGGCCACCGGGCGCGACCGGAGCGAGTGCCGAAGATGCGGGGACGATCCGCGTGGCGTTTTCGCCCGGCACAGAGCCGGTCGCGCTGATTGCTGCGCTGGAAAGCGTGCCCGTGGAGACTGATCAGATCGCCAAAGTCGTCATCAATGAGCGCACCGGAACCGTGGTTATGGGCGGCAATGTGGATGTCACCGCCTGCGCCGTGGCGCACGGCAATCTGACCGTTTCTATCGCAAACGCGCCGCTCATTTCCCAGCCCGCGCCTCTGAGCCGGGGCGGCGTCACCGTGGTCGTCCCGCGCAAAGTGATTACCGCCTCGGAAGGCGATATGCGGCTCATCCCGCTCCCGGCCAGTGCGTCACTCGACAAAGTCGTCCGCTCGCTGAACGCGCTGGGCGTGACGCCGCGTGATTTGATCGCCATCTTGCAGGCCATGAAAGAAGCGGGCGCACTGCACGCGGAAATAGAAATCCAGTGATCTACCAAGTCAATCGCACCGAGACGCCCGCGCCGCCGCCAACCGACAAGAAGCATCGGGACCTGCAAAAAGCCACGCAGCAGTTTGAAGGCTACTTTCTCAATGAGCTGCTCAAAGAAATGCGAAAGACCGTGCCCGACGACAAGCTGCTTGGCGACACCGGCAACGGCAAGCAGATTTTTCAGGACATGATGGACCAGACACTGTCCGAAAAGATGGCAAGCCGGGGCGACCTCGGCATGGCCCAGATGATGTACAACCAGCTTGCTCCCGGCCTCGGCCCGGACACTGCCACAAAAACAGATGAGAAAGGCTGAAAATAGGTTAGAAAATGCCCGATACTAAAAAGATACTCAAAGTGCTGCGCGATGACCTGGCGCTGCAAACGCGCCACTGCAAAGTGCTGGAAGCGCAGGAGCTGGCGCTCCTGACCTGCAACCGCACCCTGTTCGCGCAGACGCAGGAGCAGCACGCGGCGATGGTCGCCCGGCTCGAAGTGCAGGACGCCGCCCGCCGCGCTGCCCTCGTCGACGACGACGGCTCGCCGATCACGCTGTCCGGCCTGAAAGAGATTGCCCCCGAAGGCAGCCTGCGCGGGCTGGAGGGCCTCGAAGACGCTCTGAAACATATTCTGGATCAGGTGCAGGCGCTGACGCGCCGCAACCGCTCGCTCATTCAAAATGAGCTGGATTATATCGCGTTCTCGCTGGACCTCTTCGTGGAGGCGGGACGCACAGCCGGAGACGGCTACGGCGGCGCGGGCCTCGCGGCAGGCCGAATGCTGATGGACCGCCGCGCCTGAAACACGGAGAGAAGACTCATGCCGGGAACATTTTTTGGAATTGAGATCGGACGCAGCGGCCTCGCCGCCGCGCAGGTCGGGCAGGATGTGACGGGGCACAACATCGCTAATGCCGGAACGCCCGGCTATTCGGTGCAATCAGTCAATCAAGTCGCTACCGATTTGATTGGCGGGGCAGGGCATGAAAGCCCGCTGCCCGGACAGGCACTCGGCTCCGGCGTCGCCATCAGCCGCATTCAGCGGGCCAATGACCAGTTTTTGGACACGCAGGTGCGGGATGCCTCGGCCAGTCACAGCTATCAGGCCGGGCTGACCGACACGCTGAGCCAAATCAGCAGCGCCTTTGGCGAGCCGGGCACGACCGGCCTGAACTCTGCCCTGAGCGCCTTCTTTAACGGCTTTCAGGACCTCGCCAACAACGCCGAAGACATCGGCTCGCGGGCCACCACCATCCAGAACGGGGCCGCGCTGGGCCGTATCTTTCAGGGCGTCCAGGTCAGGCTGACCTCGCTCGGCAGCACCCTGAGCCAGAATGTGGACCTGGATGTCAAAACCCTGAACGACAGCGCCGCGCAGATTGCCGCTCTGAATATCACGATCAAGCAGGAAGTGGCGGCGGGAAACCCCGTCAGCGGCGTCCTCGATCAGCGCGACCTGCTCCTGGATAAGCTGTCCGGGCTGGCAAACATCACCACCCAGAACAATGCCGACGGCACGGTCAATGTCTCTATCGGCACTCAGGGCCTCGTCGTCGGCACAGACGCCTACGCCGTCACGCTCACCAGCCTTACCGCCAAAGGGGATTTGAAGCAGGGGGCGCTGGCGGGACTCGTGGATAGCCAAAGCCGCCTGAGCGCCGTGCAGGGAAGCCTGAACACGCTGGCCGGGTCCCTGGCCGCGTCGGTCAACGCCGTTCACCGCGCCGGGGCGGGCCTGGACGGCACGACCGGCGAAGACTTTTTCACAGTGACGCCGGGCAAGGAAGCCGCAACGCTGACCGTCAATCCCGATCTGGAAGCGCACCCGGAGCATCTCGCGGCGGCGGCCCTGCCCGTGCCGCCCGCGTCCGCCGTGCCGCCCCAAAGCGATGCGTCCAACGCCGTCCTGCTGGCAAACCTGAAAAACCTGACCAACACCACGCTCGGCGACCCGCTCTATAACAGCAGCCTTCAGGGCTTTTACCAGCAGCTTGTCACGGACACCGGGGGCCGGGCGGCGACGGCAAAGTCTGCGGCGGCCAGCTCCGGGGCCGTGCTGACGCAGCTTACCCAGCAGCGCAGCTCGGTTACAGGCGTCTCCACCGACGACGAAATGGTCAATATGCTGAAGTATCAGCGGGCCTACCAAGCCTCGGCCCGTGTGGTGCAGACGATGGACGACATGATTGGAACGCTGATCAATAATTTGTTTTCTAACAGATAGCTGATAGAGAACTGAGAAAGTAGGGAACAATGCGTATCACAGAGAGCCTGCGCTACGGCGGCCTGCAAAACAACATCGCCAACAGTCTGGACGCGCTGAACACCGTGCAGGGACAGATTTCTACCGGCAAAAAGCTGACCCAGTTTTCCGACGATGCCGCCGGAGCCTCACACTCGCTGGTTGTGCGGGCGGCTCTTGACGACAACAAGCAGTATCAGCGCGATGTCACCCAGGCCACGGCGTTTTTGTCTGCGAGCGACAGCGCCCTCAGCAGCGCCTCGGACCTTTTGCGCTCGGCCCGGCAGGCCGCCGTGCAGGGGGCGAACTCGGAGCTGACGCCTGACGACTACGCCGCGCTCGGCAGTCAGGTCGATGGCATCGTGCAGCAGCTCACGCAGGTGGCAAACAGCGACATTCACGGCAAGTATCTGTTTGGCGGCACGGCCACAAAAACGCCGCCGTTCGATGCCGCGCAGAATTACTCCGGCAACGCCGGGGCGGTCACGTCTACGCTCGGCCCGAACTACCAAATTACGCTGAACTCGTCGGGGACAGCGGCGTTCGGTCCAGCTTTTGATGCGCTCAAATCACTCAAGACCGATCTGGCCGCCGGAGACGCCGCCGCAATTTCGGCGGACATTGCCAAGCTGGATGCCGGGATTTCTACCATCAGCGCCCAGCGGTCCGGCGTAGGAGCAAAGCTCAACGAGGTCAGCGGGGTGCAGTCCCGGCTCAAGCGGGCGGAGGGCGACTACGGTGACACCATTTCGGGCATCGAGGATGTGGACCTGGCGACGGCGTATGTTCAGCTTCAAAGCGCGACTAATGTTTACCAGGCGTCGCTGTCTACGACCGCCAAAGCGTTCCAGTACAGTTTGGCAGACTTCTTGCACTAAGTTTTTTCACAGCATCTGTATTTCGGAGCATCTGCACTTATGACCATCACGACAACCCGCTTCGGTGACCTCGCTGTCGAGGAGCGCAAAACCCTGACCTTCCCGGACGGGATGCCCGGCTTCGAGCATCTGCGTCAGTTCACTCTGGTTCCGCATCACACGGCAGACGGAGAAAAAGGCAGCCCGTTTGTCTGGCTGCAATCGCTGGAAGATGGGGCGCTGGCGTTTCTGGCGATGGAGCCGCACCAATCGTTCCCGGACTACGCCCCGCGTGTGCCTCGCGGCGAGATGGACGAGCTTGGGCTGACGGAGCCGAACGCCCGGCCCCGCCTGTACACGCTGCTGACCGTGCCTCCGGGCGAGCCGCAGGGCATTACGGCCAATTTGATGGCCCCGGTCGTGGTCAATACCCGCGCCCGGCTCGGCAAACAGATTGTGCTGAACACAGACCAATACGGCCTGCGTCACCGGCTTCTGCCGGAATAAAATTAAAAGTAATCAGAAATACAAAAAAGTTTAACAGGGGTTGACTTTGGGAAAGAAAGAGGCGTAAAATAAACGCATCTTGCACGCGCTTTCCCAAATCCCAAGCGCCGTGCCAGGGAGGGCCAAATGTTAGTTTTAACGCGACGATTAAACCAGAGCATCAAAATTGGTGACGATATTGAAATCACCGTGGTAGAAGTCCGGGGTGACCAGGTCCGTCTCGGGGTCAACGCACCCCGCGACGTTTCTGTGCATCGCAAGGAAGTTTACCTGCAAATCCAGCAGGAAAACCGGGCTGCCTCCGCCGCGCCCGGTGCTGAGAGCCTGGACACTCTCGGCGATGCTATTACCAATCAGGGCCGTGCGAAATAGCACGGTCAAGCGCCCGCTTCGTTTTGACGGAGCGGGCGCTTTTTGCGTCTCTTGCCTGCGCTGTTTTGCCTGTGCCATCCTGCTTGACAAAGCGCGGGTTAAACGCTTATACTAAGGGCATCTCAATTTGCGAATGATGGAGGACAGCGATTTGGCGCATCAAGTGACCTTGATTCGGGGCGACGGAACCGGGCCGGAGTTGGTGGAAGCGACGCGGCGAGTGCTGGAAGGCACGGGCGTGGCGTTTGAATGGGACGTAGTAGAAGCGGGCGTGGACATCATGGAGACGGCAGGGACGCCGCTGCCGGACAACGTGCTGGCCTCCATCCGCAAAAACAAAGTCGCGCTGAAAGGCCCGATTACGACGCCCATTGGAACCGGCTTCCGCTCGGTCAATGTGGCCCTGCGAAAAGAATTGGACCTGTATGCGTGCATCCGCCCCTGCAAATCCTATGTTGGCGTGCGCTCGCGCTATGAAAACGTCGATCTGGTGATTGTCCGCGAAAACACGGAAGACCTCTATGCGGGCGTCGAGTACCCCGTAGACAGCGCCGAGGCAGCCCAGATTATTGGCATGGCGAACGGCAAAATCCGGTCGGATTCGGCGATCTCTATCAAGCCCATTTCCCGCACCGGCAGCCGTCAGATTGTCAAAGCCGCGTTTGACTACGCGATTGAAAACGGGCGCAAAAAAGTCACCGCCGTCGCCAAAGCGAACATCATGAAGTACACCGACGGCCTTTTTTATGAGGTTGCCCGCGAAGTCGCCAAAGAATACGAAGGCCGGGTAGAGTACGATGAGTGGCTCGTCGACGCGATGTGTATGCAGCTTGTCCAGAAGCCCGAAAACTATGACATCATGGTCATGGAAAATCTCTACGGCGATATTTTGTCCGACCTCTGCGCGGGGTTAGTGGGCGGCCTCGGCGTCGCCCCCGGCGCGAATATCGGCGTCGACACGGCCCTGTTTGAGGCCACACACGGCTCGGCTCCCAAGTACAAAAATCAGAACAAAGTCAACCCGACCGCGCTGATTTTGTCGGGAATGCTGATGCTGAAGTACCTGAAAGAAGACGATGCCGCTGCCAGACTGGAAAAAGCCGTTTCAGACGTGATTGCCGAAGGCAAAGATGTCACCTACGACATGAAGCCCGACCGCAACGATCCCACCGCCGTCGGCACCGCCGAAATGGCCGACGCCATCATCGCCAAAATGCAGGCGGGGTAGCTTTCTCTGACTTCATCCACGGAGGGACTATCTATGCCTTCAGCCTCTTTTCGGAAATGGAGTTCTGAGCGGGCTGTTTCGCTCGACGAGATAGAAAACGCGCATCTCCGGGTCGGTGGCAGTGAGCGCGGCAGGCGATATGCGACGCAGCAGATCAATCAAGCCTACGTGGCACTGTTGTCTTCGCAGTTTCAAGGCTTTTGCCGCGACTTGCATACGGAATGTGTAGACTACTTAGCTGGAAGCATCACGCCTGCCCCTTTGCAGGATATTGTTCATGCTGATTTTCTCCGGGAAAGAAAACTTGATAAAGGCAACCCTAACCCCGGCAATATCGGCTCCGATTTCAACCGCTTCGGCTTGGACTTTTGGGACTCTATAAAAGCAGATGACAAGCGCAGCAGGAAGCGTCAAGCGTCTCTTACGCTTCTGAATGACTGGCGTAACGCGATTGCTCATCAAGATTTTGATATAGGCCGTCTTGGTGGATCGGTCACTGTCCAACTTCAGCAGGTTAAACAGTGGCGGAGTGCGTGTCATGCTCTAGCGCATTCTTTTGATGGAGTGATGTACCAGTATCTTCTGAGAGTGACTGGCTCGATTCCCTGGTGAAAGGATAGTGATGATGACAGTTTCAACCAAGACGTCTCCCAAATCACCTCGTGTGGGGAGCCGCGTTTCATTTCTTTGGGGTATCAGCAAAATTGAAGGCAGGATAGTAGAAGACCGGGGCGCGATTGGAATCGGTGGACGCAGGCTGTATCGGATTGAAGCGCCTTTGAGCCTTGGGGATCAAGTTGTGATTGAATTGCCTGAAAGCAAGTTTGAGCTAAAGGAAGGCTAATCTTATGGCTGTCGCTGAACGCGAGCTAACCGTCCCCTTGCACAAAAATAACGCGAATGCCGAGCCGGAGGCCCCCGAAGAGTTTACGCCCCATCCCTACCGCTGGACCCGCGAACAGTTCTACGCGATGGGGGACGCGGGTCTGTTTGAGGGGCGTCGCGCTATCCTTGTGGAAGGGGAAATACTTGCCATGCCGGGCATGAAGGAGCCGCATCGAACCGCCACAACACTAACGGCTGAAATCCTGCGGGACACTTTTAGCACAAGCTTTTTTATCAGCGTCCAATGCCCCTTTGACATTGGCGAAGCCACCGACCCGGAGCCGGATGTGGCGGTGATCCCCGGACAGATACGAGATTACGCCGGACGCGGCTTGACCGAAGCCGCACTGATTGTGGAGGTCTCGGACACGACCCTCGCTTACGACCGCCTGCAAAAAGCAAGTCTGTACGCAAAGGCAGGTGTGAGCGATTATTGGATTATCAGCATAAAAGCACGGCAGTTGGAAGTGTATCGGCAGCCCCGTGAAGATGCCGCGAAGCCATTTGGCTTCGGCTATGCCGAAGTGGCGGTGTACGGGGCTGAAGCAGTCATTCATCCGCTGGCGGCAGACCGGCCAGTGGCAGTTGCGTCGCTGCTGCCGTAGAGCCGGGAGAGGGACGTTTATGGCTGTTGCCGAGCGTGAGCTAACTGCACTTTCTTACAAACAAAACCCTGTCATTCAGCCCTACCGCTGGACCTGTGAGCAGTTCTACGCGCTGGGCGAAGAAGGCCGCTTTGAGGGGCAGCGAGTCATTCTCATGGACGGGGAGATACTTGCTATGCCACCGATGAAAGCGCCGCATCAGACGGCGGTGAGCCTGGCGGCGGAGGCGGTTCGCACAGCCTTCGGCAACGGCTTTTTTGTCCGCGAGCAGGGGCCATTTGACATTGGCGAGACCACGGACCCGGAGCCGGATGTGGCTGTCATCGCCGGGACAATTCGGGATTTTGCGGGCAGGCATCCCAGCCAGGCGGCATTGATTATAGAGATTTCGGACGCGACACTGGCCTATGATCGTCTGCAAAAGGCAAGTCTCTATGCCAAAGCGGGTGTCACCGACTATTGGATTATCAACTTAAAGCACGGCAGGTGGAAGTCTATCGGCAGCCTGTGGAAGACACAACGCAGCCCTTCGGCTTTGGCTATGCGGAAGTGACGGTGTATGGGGCAGAAGCGGTGGTACAGCCGCTGGCTGCCCCGCGCCCGGTGGCAGTCGCGGCACTGCTGCCGTAACAATTAAACTACATAACAGAGAAGAGAGTAACTTTATGGCTTCAGGAAAGAAAAAAGTCAGCGTCATCGGCGCGGGCAATGTCGGCGCAACGGTGGCGTTTCATGTCGCACAGCAGGGGTATTCGGACGTGGTGCTGCTGGACCTGCCGGATGATTTGACACTGGAGCGGCCTCGCAAGACCGGCTCAATGGCACGCGGCAAGGCGCTGGACCTCAATCAGGTCTTGCCGATTGTCGGCTATGACGGGCGGGTACTGGGAACCTCGGACTACGGCGACACCAAAGAGAGCGATGTGGTGGTGATTACGTCGGGCCGCCCCCGGACACCGGGGATGTCCCGTGAGGACCTCTTGGCGGTCAATGCCGACATCGTGCAGAGCGTTGCCGCGCAGGCCGCGCAGGCCAGCCCGGACGCCGTGTATATTATTGTGTCCAACCCGCTGGACGCCATGTGCCATGTCGCCCTGAAAGCCACCGGGCTGCCCTCGGAGAAGGTCATTGGGCAGGCGGGCGTTCTCGACAGCACCCGCTACCGCAACTATATTGCCGCCGCCGTGGGCGTCTCGGTGGAGGACGTGCAGGCGTATGTGCTGGGCGGGCATGGCGACCAGATGGTTCCGGTCCGCAGCCTGACCACTGTGGGCGGTATCCCCGTGCAGAAGTGGGTGGATTTGGGTAAGCTGACGGCGGAGCAGCTCCAGAAGATCGAAGACGACACCCGGCAGGGTGGGGGCATTTTGACGGGCTTGATCGGCACAAGTGCGTGGTACGCGCCCGGCGTGGCAACGGCGGAGATGGTGGAAGCGGTGCTTCTGGACCGCAAGCGCATTCTGGCAACCACGGTGCTTTTGAGCGGTCAGTACGGCGTCTCTGACCTCTACTTCGGCGCTCCCGCCCTGCTCGGAGCCTCCGGCGTGGAAGCCATTTATGACCTCGCGGCGCTTGCCCCGCTGACCGATGTGGAGCTGGCCGGGATCAAAGAATCGGCGGCTAAAGTGCAGGGAACTGTGGACAGCCTGAAAGATTTGGGCAAGCTGTAATTTTCAGCCCTCTGCTGGCGGAGTGTGATGAAACCAGAGGACTTACTCCAAAGTGTCCGCCGCCAGCAGAAGGCTGAAAAACGCACAATGCGCTTTGCCCGCACTGTGATTGTGCTGTTTTCAGTCGTTATGCGCTGCTTGGAGCTTTTTGGTTCCCCGAAGCGAAGGCAAAGAAGGCAGCAGTTTCGAGAACAACTACAGGCGCTGAAAAGTGAAGAAACAGCCCTGCTGGACAAGATCAAGAACAGCAAGGGCTTTGAGGGCATCGAAGCCGTTTACGAGTTTCAGAAACAACACTCTCGGCCTGAAGACGATCAAGAGCTGGCTGTCAACTACACCGGGTTTCGAGCGATGCGGCAGGAAAGTGAAACCTTGTACGGTATCCGCAAAGACGCCGGGCAGGATTTGGCTGCTGCCGTACAAGGCTACCGCGAGTATATTACTTCTCATCCAGAAAGCTCCTCCGCTTATTCTTATCTCGCCGGGGTGCTTCAGCAGACAGGTGATTTAGAGGACAGCTTGCGTCAGTACCATGAAGCCTTGCGTCTGGCGAAGAGCGGCTCAATTCGACGTGCTTCCGTTCGGCTGCAAATCGGCGAGGTCCTGCGGCAAAAAGGGGAAACCGCGCTGGCGATTGCCGAGTTCCAAGCTATTGTTGCAGAAGCAACGCTGGAAACAAAAACTACCGTTCCTATGGCTTATTTTCAGCTAGGGATTACCCTGAATGAGACCGGGCAGCGGCAGGCGGCGCGGAATGCCTGGAAGCAGGCTGTTCGGTGGGACCAATCCAGCATGATGGGCAAAAAAGCACAGGAAATGCTGAAAGCCAATCAATAGCCCGAGGCTGCACGCAAACAAGACGCGGCAAATAAAAGTATACCAAAGCAACTTCTATGCCAGTAACACTCAAAGACATCGCACAGCAAACCGGAGTTTCGCCTAGCGTCGTTTCGACGGTGCTGAGCGGGCGCGACAACGGCACGTTTGTCAGCGAAAATACGCGCCGCAAAGTCCTGGCTGTCGCGGAGTCGCTGAACTATACGCCGGTACGGGCGGGGCGGCCTCGGGGCAGCCGCCGCCTGCGGCGGCAGCATACGGAGCAATTCATCGGTGTCTGGGACCCGGAATACAGCCCGCACACGGCGTTTCTGGTGCAGAACCTGCAAGTGGCGCTGCGGGACCATTCTCAGGCGAACGGGGCGGAGGCGGAGGACGACTTTGGCCTGCGCCTGCTGACGGCGGAAGACCTGCCCAAGCTGGATGCCCTCGGCATTATGGGGCTGGTGCTGCTGTCAGACAGCCTTCCGCCGCGTGAGGCGGCGATGGCAAGCATTCCCTGCGTGATGATCGGGGAAACGAGCCATCCGTCGCGTGATCTGGTGCAGGTACATCTGGACGGCAGCGATGCCGGGCGGCAGATGGGCGAGTATCTCTGGGACCTCGGGCACCGGCGCTTGACCCTTCTAGCTCCTGCCGCCCCGGCGCGGGTGACGCAGGAGCGGCTGGACGGTCTGCGCGGCGTTTGGGCCGAACGCGAGGCAGACCCCGCCGCCGTAACACTGGCGGCAAGCGATACATTCAAAACGCTGGGGGAGCGCGAGGGCGTGCGCCGTGCTGTGCAGGGCCTGTTCGCGGACGGAACTAATGCAAAGCCAACGGCGCTAGTCTGCCACAGCGAAAACATTGCCGCCGTCGCCGCACAAACGCTGGCAGAGATGGGACTAGCCGTGCCGCAGACTGTTTCGCTGGCCGGGTTCGGCGACACGCCCCGGCTGGCAGAGGCCCTGACCCCGCCGCTGACGACAATCCGCCCGCCTGCCCCGGAGCTGGCCCGCCGGGCAGTTGCCGCGCTGTATGGCATCCATGATACGCCCGAAGTGGCCCGCGAGACGGATGTGGCGCTGCCGGGCCGCCTGATGGTACGCGGCTCCTGTGCCCCTCCGCCCTCGTAAACCCTATGCCTGAGCGCCACCCAAACATTCTGCGCCGCGAAGATACGGCTCTGGTTGTGATTGATATGCAGGAGCCATTCCTGAACGTCATGCACGACCGGGAGCGGCTTGTCGCCAATGTCCGCCTGCTGGTGCAGGCGGCGACTGTTATGCAAGTCCCCGTGGTGCCGACCACGCAAAACGAAAAGCGTCTGGGCGGGGTCGCGGCTGAAATCACGCAGGACTACAAAGACTTCGCCGTGGCGGCCTCGCTGGACAAAATGGCGTTCTCGTGTGCCGAAGCCGATGGTTTTCTGGAAGGCTTAGAAGCACTTGGGCGGCAGCAGATTGTCCTGTGCGGGCTGGAAACCCATATCTGCGTGTCGCAGACGGCGCTGGACTTGGCGCATCTCGGCTATCAGGTTCATGTCGCCGCCGATGCCGTCTCCTCACGCACTCTGGAAACGCATAAGCTTGGTATGGAGCGGATGCGTGATTGCGGCATTCTGCCCTGCGCCGCCGAAGCCGCCGTCTATGAATGGCTGCGCGAGGCGGGCACTCCCGCGTTTAAAGCTATTCTCCCGCTGGTCAAATAACCCTCTTGCTCCGCTGTGTTTCTGCCGATATTACCTGTAGAAGACACACACAGGAAATGGTGACAGGCCGTGCCGACACTCATGGAAACCAAGCTGAAGCAGGAGCGCCTGCTTCGGATTATTGAAGACGAATTGCAGGACCTGCCGCCGCTTCCGGCGGTGATTATGCGCGTCATGCAGACCGTCAATGACCCTACGACTTCTGCGTCTGACTTGAACCGGCTGATTTCCACCGATCAGGCGCTGGCCTCAAAAGTGCTGCGTTTGGTCAACTCCTCGTACTACGGCTTCCCGCGCAAGATCGCTACCATTACCAATGCCGTCGTTATTCTGGGCTTCAACACCGTCCGCAACCTGACGACTTCGCTGGGCGTTTTTAATGCCTTTGATGCCCACGGCCAAAAAACCGCGCTGGACCGGGATGCCTTCTGGGCACATTCGATGGCGGTGGCTGTGTCGGCCAGTGCGATTGCAAAGCGCAAGGGGATTGGGACAAAATCGGTGGAGGAAGTCTTTATCGGCGGCCTGCTGCACGACATCGGCAAGCTGTTTCTGGACCAGTATTTCCCGGACCAATATGCCATTGCCATGAAGCTGGCAAGCGCGGCGAAAATCTCGATCTGGGAAGCGGAAAAAACGGCCCTGGGCGTGGGGCACGCGCTGGTAGGCAAGCGGATCGCTGAAAAGTGGAACCTGCCGCCGTCACTGACAGCCATGATTACGCTGCATCATCAGCCCGCGTATGCCAAAGAGTATTTCGAGATCACGGCGACCATTCAGGCCGCTGACCGCGTCGCCCGCCGCCTGGCGCTCGGCAGCGGCGGTGACCCGCTGGTTCCCAATTTGTCTCCCGAAGTGGACCAGTGGCTGGCCTTTACGCCCGCGCTTTGGGAAGCCGTCGAAACTGAAGCCTGTCAGAAGTTCGATGAGTCCCGCGACTTCCTGAACGTGCTTTAGCCAACAGGGGCAGGCGCAAGCCCTGCCCCTACAGTTCTCCCCAACTCCCTTTGGCTTTTGCCCCGGCGGCGAAAAACGCCTCAATCGCCGCCGCGTCGCTTTCTATGACCGCCGCCTCCAGAACGTCTAGCTCCGCTCGAAACCCGCGCAGACTGGCAAGCAGCGCCTCGCGGTTCGTCAGGCATACGTCCCGCCACAGCTTCGGCGACGACGCCGCCACCCGCGTGCCGTCTGCGAAGCTGCCCGCCGTCAGGCTCTGCGTCTGCGGGTGGCTGGCCTGCGTTCGTGCGGCCTGACGCATCAGCGCTGAGGCCAGAACGTGTGGCAGGTGGCTTGTCACGGCCAGCATGGCATCGTGCGCCTCCGGCGTCAGGGTCAGCGTGGTTGCCCCAACTTCTCGGGCCAGCGCTGTGACTACTTTCAGCGCCTCCGGGTCCGTCGCGCTCGTCGGCGTGATTGCCCAGGTTGCTTCCTCAAACAGCAGCGGCGTCGCCGCTTCTACCCCCGTCTGCTCGGACCCCGCCATTGGATGCCCGCCCACAAACCGCCCCGCGCCGCCCGCCGCCCGGACTATCGCCCCTTTCGTGCTGCCCACATCGGTCACCACCGCGCCGGGATTGACCGCCGCCAGAACGCCTGGCAGCGCCCCCACGATATGCCCCACTGTGGTACACAGCACGACTATATCGGCATCTGAAAGCCCCTCGTCCAGCCGCGTCACGCCACTATCCACCGCGCCGAGCGCCACCGCTGTTTCCAGCCTTGCCCCGTCCCGCCCGATGCCGACCACGCGCCGCGCCAGCCGCCGCGTCTTCAGCGCCATGCCGAGCGACCCGCCAATCAGCCCGACCCCGACAATCGCCACGGTCCCAAAATGCCCCGGAAAATGTGCGTCCTTCGTCATAGTGAATGCTCTCTAAACGTCGTGGCAGAAAGTGCGGTCCGGCGCTGCCTGCGCCGGTCAAGCCAGTAGGAAACGACAGGCATCAAAAAGAGGACAGCTATCCCCACTAAAAGTATCCACAACTCTTGATGATGCCCGGCGCTGATGCTGGTGGTGTAGGGGTTACCAAGGTCCCTATGGGCATCAATTTCCGCCCGCCCACGCTGAATCTGCCATGTGTAAACGGCCAGCGCAGCAACGGCTCCCCAGCAGAAGATAAATTGTCCCACTAACCCTGCTCGTCCCTTGAGCACACCACCCAGCATACTATACACCAAAGCCACAGGCAGGAGCCAATCGCTCAAACTGTGCATGATTTGACTCCTTGACGCTTACTTTCCGAACTCGATAGTTGCGTACACGTCCGACAGGGCCAAATCCACACTGACAGAGGGCAGGTAAATGTGGCTTTCAAGCCCCGTCACACTCTGTTTCTCCCAGGTTTCATCGCGGCGAGAAAAGAGTTCTACCCTTGCCTCATCTTGGGTTACAAGCAGATAATCTTGCAACGAGGCTATCGTCTTGTAATGCTCAAACTTCTCGCCCCGGTCGTAGTCTTCCGTGGAGGGTGACAGCACTTCAACGATGAGCAGGGGATTAATCGCCACGTCAGTTTTGCCCATATAAAACTGACTTTGGCCGCAGATAACAAAAATATCAGGGAACGTGTTGACACCATTCCCGGTGTGTAGCTTGGCATCCGAGCCGTAGATGCGACAGCCACGCGGAACCAGCACGTTTCCCAATGCCCTGCCGATGTTCATGCTGATTGCACTGTGGTCAAGCGTCCCGCCACTCATGGCGCGGATTTCGCCGTTGACATATTCCCAGCGCCCGACCGAAGTTCGCTCAAACTCAAAGTATTCGGCTTCCGTACAACGGGCTTTTGTTTTCTCTGCCGTCGTATACCGATGTGCAAGTGCCATTTAAGAGTACCTTCCACTTTTTATGCCGTGCTGTTACTCGCCAAAATTAATCTTTGCATACACATCGGCCAGCGGCAGTGAGCCTTGTATAGACTCTAAAAAGACATTGCTATCTCGCCCCTCCGCCTCACGCATTTCCCAGTGGTCTTCGCGGCGGGTGTAGAGCAGAACACGGGCGCTGTCCTGGTCTACCAGCAGGTATTCTTCGAGGGCGTGAATGGTTTTGTAATGATCAAACTTGTCGCCCCGGTCATAGCCGCGTGTGGACGGCGACAGCACTTCGACCACCAGCAAAGGATTGATAATGACGTCTTCTTTGCCGAGGTAATACTGCCGCTCGCCGCAGACCACCGCTACATCAGGAAACGTATTTACGCCGTCCCCCGTGTGGATTTTCATGTCTGAGCCATACACGCGGCAGTCTCGCGGAGCCAGCAGATTGCCAAGCGCCCGCCCTATGTTCATAGCAATCGCGTTGTGGTCATCTTTGCCGCCTGCCATTTGGCGTATCTCGCCGCCCACATATTCCCAGCGTCCGAACGAGGTGCGCTCGAACTCAAAATAGTCGGCTTCGGTGTAGTGGGTTTTTTCTACAAACTGTCGGGCCAGCGCCATTATTAACTCCCAAACTCGCGGCAAAACAAAAGCCGCAGAGCTGCGTTTCTAATACGCTTGTTCTCTGCGGCCTTGTCTTTTTCCTGCCTGCACCTGTTTGATAGACTAAGCCACGTCATCAATCGCGGTCACTGTCAGGGGGCCGCCTTCGCGGAACCGGACATACAAATCGTGGGCGTCCAGCAGGGCGGTTCCGAGGAGCGGACGTCGGCCTGTTGCCAGAACGCTGACTGGTTGTTCTTCTCCGTCCCATACAATCTGTGCCTGATGCACCGGAACCATAATGGCGCTGCCATCTGCTAGGCTCATCCGACGCTCATACAGAAGTGGCAGGCGGAGGGCTGCGACCGCCGCCGGAGGGAGTGTCAAAAACTCCGTAAAACCCGTGTCAACCATGAACTCCAACGAAAGGTCAGGCTGACCCGGTGGGCGTAGCGTAATCATCAAAGTCGCCCGGTGGCGAGATATTATGCCCTGCATCATTCAGGCAGCCGCTCCATTGAACCAGAAAAAGCCCCTGAAACGTCATAGCCGATACGCATTCCAAAGGGAGCCGCATCCGGGTGGCGCTGACGCAGCGCAGCGACCGCATCAAAGCCGAGGTCGTCATCGGCAATCTCATAGTCGCCGCTGTTCAAGTCCAGCAAAAGCAATTTGCCGGTGGTTTCCGGCGTTTCAATCTGCGGACGCAGGCGAAAGTAGATTTCCCAAGAACGGTCGTTTGTCTCCTGCGCCGACCTGTGCGGCTGTGCCGGGACTTGGGTTGGAAGGTCTTGGACGATACTCATGGGAAGCCTCTTTCTTGGAGATGTCTACAAATGCTTGCCCACAGCTTTGGCGATGGGGACGATGTCGTGCATCAGCTTGTCAAACGCTTCGGGCAGGAGGGATTGGGCACCGTCTTTGAGGGCTTTTTCCGGGTTCGGGTGGACCTCAATGATGATGCCGTCGGCGCCGGCGGCGATGGCGGCGCGGGTGACGGCGTTGACAAGGCTGGCCTTACCCGTAGCGTGGGAGGGGTCGGCGATGATAGGCAGGTGCGACAGCTCTTTGATCGCCGCGATAGCGTTGACGTCGAACGTGTTGCGCGTGTAGGTCTCGAACGTGCGGATGCCGCGCTCGCAAAGCATGACGTTTTTGTTGCCCCGGCTGGCGATGTACTCGGCGGCTTGCAGCCACTCTTCAATGGTGGCAGACATGCCGCGCTTAAGCATCACCGGGGTCTGCGTTTTGCCGATCTCGGTCAGCAGCGGGTAGTTCTGCATATTGCGCGTGCCAACCTGCAAAATGTCGGCGTAGCTGCACACCAGCTCGACATCGCGCACGTCCAGCACTTCGGTAATAATTGCCATGTCCAGCTCGTCGCGGGCGGCGGCCAGCATCTTCAGGGCCGGTTCGCCGTGGCCGTGGAACGAGTAGGGGGAAGTGGAGGGCTTGTAGGCCCCGCCGCGCAGGATGTGCGCCCCGGCAGCTTTGACGGCACGGGCGGCTTCCATAAGCTGCGGCTCGGTTTCCACGGTGCAGGGGCCGGCCATGACCGCCACAAACTCCGGGTCGCCAATGCGGATGCCGCGCACGTCAATCACGGTCGGCTCCGGGTGGAACTGCTTGGAGACGACTTTGTAGGGCTTTGTGACAGGCACGACTTTCGCCACATAGGGCAGGGCAGCGAACTGCTCCATCACCTCGGCTTTGCCAGACGGGTCGCTCGGGACGCCGACAGCCCCGACAATGGTGGTCTCGATGCCTTCCGACAGGTGAACGCCGTAGCCGCGTTCTTCCAGCATTTGTGTCACGTGCTGCAAGTTCTCCTTCGTCGCCTCTGACGAGAGTATAATAATCATAAAAGCCCCTTAAAATCGTAAAAAGTACCTGTGAGTGTACCTATCTGCCTGCCTCATTGTCAAGGTGGGTTGACACTTGTGCCACGTTTCCAGTATAATGAAACTGTTGGCCGAACATCCGTTGCCGAACGTTTGTGCTTTTATGTTTGTGCTTCTATGTTTGTGCCTCATTCGGGAAGGAGCATCCAAAATGCCGAAACCATTATCCAGCCGCCAGAAACAAATCTTAACCTGCATTGAGCAGCATATGAGCGCCCACGGCTACCCGCCGACCGTCCGCGAAATCGGGTCCGCCGTCAACTTGTCCTCGTCTTCCACCGTTCATGCCCATCTCAAAAGCCTCGAAGAAGGCGGCCATATCCAGCGCGATGCCGTCCTGACCCGCGCCATCAAACTCGTGCCGGGCAGCCGGGGAGAGGACCGCCCCCGCATTAAAGCCGTCATCAATGTACCGATTATTGGCACAGTCGCCGCCGGAAAGCCGCGTCTTGCCCAGGAAGACATCGAAGACGTGTTTCCTCTGCCCACGGACTTCATTTCCGGCGACGGTTTTATTCTGGAAGTGCGCGGGGACAGCATGATCGACGACGGCATCCACGACGGGGATTATGTCGTCGTGCGCCGCCAGCAGACCGCTGACAACGGCGAAACCATCGTTGCCATGATCACCCACGAAGAAGTCACCGAAGCGACCGTCAAGCGGTTCTACAAAGAAAAGCAGCGCATTCGTCTTCAGCCCGCCAACAAGCGCATGAAGCCAATGTACTTTGATGACATTCAGATCGCCGGAAAAGTCGTCGGCGTCGTCCGCCGCATGGCCTAAAAGTGAGGGCAAATCATGCCGACACAGCAGTCTTTTCTGGCCGCCGCCACAGAAAAAGCCGCCGCCGACCTCGCCAAAGCGTTTGTGATGCTGCCGGAAGACAAGCGCCTCTGGCAGCCCGCCGAGTCTGCCCGTTCCGCGATGGACCAGGTGGCCGAGTGCGCTATCTTGACCGGCTACATGGCAAACCTGTTGCACACCCGGCAGTGGCCGGACGGGCAGTTCGACCTGTTTTTTGCCGAAAAGGCCGATCTTGTGGCGCAGGGGTGGGAAGAAATCCACCCGCGCCTCATCGAAAGTGCCGGGCGCGTCGCCGCTGTAATTGCGGCGCTGCCCGACGATGATCTGGCCGCAGAGATTGAAACGCCCTGGCGCACGCAGTCGGTGGGGGGATGGATGACCTACCCCCACTGGAATATGACCTATCACGAAGGCCAGATCAACTACATCGCGTCCTTGTTGCCACAATGACAAACCTTTTGCAAAGCTCTCTGGTCGCCTCCACCGTGAATGCCGCCGACGACCTGTTGGAAGCCTTCGTAATGCTTCCTCCCAACAAGCCGCTGCTCGGTCCATCTCAAAGGGCAAGGTCGCCCCTGCTGCTGCTGACCGAGTGCATTCTGCGAGTTGGCTACACGGCGGAGGCACTCCGCACCAAAAGGGGCCGCGACTGGCAAAAATGGCCGGACGGCGTGGGCACCTGGGATCACTTTCGGCAGGAGGTGGCCGTTGCCGCTGCTTTGGGCTGGGAGGATCACCTGCATGAGCTTCTGCTGGAGAACGCGGCAGAGGCCGCCTCCGCCATCGCCGCTGTCCCAACCGACGCTTTGGGGGATGTGGCTGAATGGCCCTGGGGCGGGACATCGCCCATCACGCAAATGATGATTTACCCTTTGCTGGATATGAATGGCTGCGCCAGCCAGATCAACTGCATCGCGTCCCTGCTTGGCCCTTTGGATTAACTTCTATGCCCCATATTGAAAACACCGTCACGGTCAACGCCCCGCTGGACAAAGTCTTTGCGCTGGCGCGGGACCAGGAAGCGTTTCCGCAGTTCATGCCGGATGTGGAAAGCGTGGCGATCTCCGAGCGCAGCGCCGACGGCAGCCGGACGGTCTCGGACTGGGTGGCGGTAGCCTCAGACTTCAAGCTGAAAGTGCGCTGGACGGAGGAAGACCTGTGGGACGAAGCCGCGCACACGCTGCGCTTTCAACAGCTCAAAGGGGATTACACGGCCTATGGCGGGACGTGGACCTGGACCGAGGAGTCGCCGGGCGTGACGCGCTTCGACTCCGCGATTGACTACGATCTGGAAATCCCGCTGATTGGCGCACTCCTGAAAGCCGTCGTTGCCCGGCTGATGCGGGACAACACGCAGAAGATTTTAGAAGCCATTAAGACCCGCGCCGAGGCTTAGGCAAAGCCGCGCTCACTGTGTCCAGCGCCGCAAGCTGCGTGCCGACGTAGTAGTGCTTCAATATCTCCTGATACGACTTGCGGTAGGGCGACCCAGCCATCGAGACCGCGCCGTCCTGCGACATCCCCAGCCCGTGCCCCCAGCCGCGCCCGTCAAACTGATACTCGCCCGCCGCCGTCCGGGTGAGGGTCAGCCGGGTGGAGCGCAGCACGTCATAGCCCAAAATCTGCCGCATCTGCGGCCCGGTGATTGTTTTGGACGCCCCACCTGCGCCCCAGACTGTCGCCGTGGTGATGCGCCCCGAGGCATCCAGCCCGTCCACCGTTAGCGAAGCGAACCCGGTCACAGTGGAGCGCGGGTCGCGGCCCAGCAATGAACCAATCTGCGTGGACGTGAATGACTTGCTCCAGGTGTGGTACTTGCCGTCGGCAGCGTAGTCTTCTCCCCGGACATCGCAGTCTTTAACGGCCTGCAAGTACGGACAATCGCCATTGGTGTCGCAGGCCGTCATGCCGCCGCTGTCGGTGGAGTAGGGGGCATCAATCAGCGTTCCCTGCCACGTCAGCACCTGCCCGCGTGTGGCGTCCACGGCGGCGTTGGAGGCCGCCGTTTCGCCGTCCACCCCCAGGTATCCCTCGCACCGGGTTGTGTCGTCCAGGTCAAAGCCTTCTTTGGCACACTTGCCCCGGTTTTTCAGCGCATACGTCCGTGCGGCCACGGCCTGCGCTTTCATCGCTTCGGCGGGGACTTTCGTGCCAATCTCCGCCGGGATAACGCCGTAGAGATACGGTTCGAGTGCCACGGTGTTAATCACCCGCAGCGCCCCGTCCGGGTCCCGGCGCACGGTCAGCGTGCCCCGGTAGTGCTGAGTTTCCCCAGATTTTGCTTTGCCTTCGCCCCGTGCAATCCGGCAAAAGCCGCCCGCGCTTGGAGCCAGCAGCACGGCGGCAAACTTGCCCGGAACCGGCGTCTCGGAAGCTCCCACGCGCTTGGCGAGTGTGATACCTGCTGCCGAGGTCGTCACCCGGTAATCCGTCCCGCCTGCCGCGCTGAACAGCGTCTTGTTGGTCAGCGGGTCGAGCAGCACAAAAGGCCGCTCACTGCCGATTAGCAGTGAAGTGGAGTGCCGGTAAGAATGGTCCAGTCCAATCCGCAGGGGGGCGGGCGTTCCAGGTGCGGCCTGCGCCGCTGGCGCAGCGAGCAGCAACGGGAGCAGAACGAGGGGAGCGGGGGTCAAACGCATGGTTTCTCCTGAAATAAAATGTGGTGTTGGCGTCACAAGATCACGCCAAGTCCGACGCGGCGAGGGATTGAAAATCCCTCGCTAGGGGAGGCGTCCTTCGGACGAAGGAGAAGAGCCTGCGACAGATGGCTTATTCTTCCACCCGGAGGGTGCTTCTCCGAGCGAGGTGTTTTCAACACCTCGAAATCCTTCCGGCACACATCAGCCTCTATCTTATCCCACTTCGCCACAAAAAGCAACAGCCCAGGCAAATGCCTGGGCTGATCTTTTTCTAAAACTCTCCAAAAATCGGGGTGACAGGACTTGAACCTGCGGCCTCTCAGTCCCGAACCGAGCACTCTACCAAACTGAGCTACACCCCGTTGTGCGTCGCCGTATCTTGTGATAAGATTTGCCCGGCGGGCGCAGTTATAATAGCCGATTGTGGCCTCTGCTGTCAAGGCTTCTATGCCCAAAATTGAAGATTGAGGCGCAAACTGCCGAAGAAAGAAGGTGAAAGGCTTTTTTATGACACGTTTGCCGCTCATCGCCATTGTTTTGCCCTGCTTCGCTGCCCTCGCTGCCGCGCAGGTGTTCGCCCCCACCGCTCATGCCGAGACGGCGGCCAGTCCGCCCGAGTATCAGGTGCGCGTCCTCAGCCAGAGTGTTAAGCGCGGGGTGGGGGGATTGGTCGTTCAGGGGCGGCTGCGGAATATCGGGCGCAAGCCGCTGACCTACACGCAAGTCATCTCACGTTTGACGGACGGCAGGGGACGGCAAATTTTCGAAGGGCACGGCTACCTGACGATTAGCCCCCTGCCGCCGGGGGCGGCGGCGGAGTTCCGGGTCTGCGAACCCAGCGCCCCGACAGCGGGGGCGGTGCAAGTAGAGTTCTACGAACAGGGGCACTCTATCGCTTCAATAACAACGCCCCGTGTGGCCGAAGCTGCTAAATGACGCTGGATTTAGTCAACCCGTCGCAGACCCTCTGATGAGCATATCCGTCAACGCCTCTGTAATAGGCATCTTGGTAAAATGCTCTATCCATCCCCACTGTCCCGCAGGATTGATTTCCAGAAAGACATACTCGCCTTCTGGTGTCAAGATCAAGTCTAGGCAGCCAAATACAAGTCCCAACTCCTGCATCAGCCTCAACAGCTTTTCGCTGATTTCGTCCGGCAGGTGATGTACCTCGTGACGGGGCATTGTGGTCGGACTTATCGCCAGATGCCGAAAGTCTATTTTTGTTTCTTCGAAGTCCTGCGAATGAATTTCGGCGGCAAAGATGCGCTCTCCGACAATCGTGATGCGTAGCTCCACCTGCTTCTGAATATACTCCTGAAAAACAACGGGGCAGGAGACGATATGATCTATTTTTGCAAGTCGCTCCGGCGTCAGTATTTGCGAAAAGACTGTGTATGTCCGCGTGTAAAAATCATCTTCGGGCGCGGCGGGTGGTACTGCAAAGCCTTTTGGGTAAGCTTGTTGCATTTCCTTGCTTAGTTCGGGGCGTTTTCCAGCGGCGGCGGCTCCGGCGACAGGCTTAAATAAGATAGGCCCTGACGTGTTCTCTACAAAAGAGCGAACATCGTCGGGAGCATTTGTAACCAAGGTATTTGGCGTTCTAAAACCGACCTGTTTTGCAACCTGAAGTTGATATGCTTTAAGATTGGCTTTTGTTTCTTTATCTCTTGGATTAACCCCGAAACATTTTATAGAAGTATACATACCTTGCAGCAGTGCCCAAGACTCGTTTCTGACAAAGTTTTTCTCGTAGCCAACCAAGCCTGCGGGTAAAACAGAGTCGCCCATTCGCCGATGCCAAATCGAGGTAATTTGTCGGGTATCTATCTGACGTTCACCATCAGAGATTACCGCATAAGTTTCCCCACTTGACAAATCATAAAGGCTTATCCGACAAGCCAATGGAAAAGTCTCAGTATTAAAGCGGTACCAGTCTATGCCTCTTGATTCCAGTCGACTTATGATTTTGTCTACGTTGGACTCAAGCAAAGTGGATACAATGAACACAAAATTTTTCATAATATAAAAAACAGCGATACACTCAGAAACAAAATTGAGGCACTCGTTTTTGCATTGCTTATTGCGAGTGCCTCTAGGACATGAAAAGTCGTTTTATGCTGGTATTTGTTTACAGCGTTGTGTCTAACGCTTCTCCCCCTGACGAGATGTCATTGGATGACTCACCATGGTCGTGAATTGAGTCGGTGTGGACCAAACCGCTCACTGATGGTGAGAAGACGATATCTGTGCGGCTTCTGCTTTCATAAGGCAAATTTTCTGCCCAAAGCAAAACAAACGGTAGCGTGCTTTCTTGTGTTTCTATTTGCATGAAAATCTCTCCTTCGGGTTTGAGTGATGCGTGCTTTGATTATAGTATTGTTGCTTCACCTCCTATTCTCGGTGTGTAACGGTGTTAAATCTCATTTATGTATTGCTGAAGGTGACCACGAAGGGGGCCATGTTCTGGGTTCCCGCTGCATTGTCCGCTCTGTTCTTGCTGCACGCAGGCGGTTGAGGGGTAAGGTTTCCCTGGCGACAGTCGGGGGCGTCGGCGAAGCCGCCGCTGGAGACCTGTTCGGGGCGCAGAAACTTAGCATGACCATCGGCGAGGACGAAGTTGGAGCCGTCGGAATGGCGTCCGGTTTGGCCCTCAAACCATTTGGGCCTGGCGTCGGGGGAAGCGTTGGACGTCCAGCGTGCGCCGAGGGGGCCGGTGGCGTACTGGACTGTGGGTGCGGGGTCATTGTCTATGCCCTTAACTACATGATTGGCGTCAAAACTGAGGATACGGCAAAAGATGTTGCCAAAACCGTCCCCGGTAGTGGACATGAAGCCGCTGGGCGGGGCAACGGTGTAGTTTTGCGTGCCTTCGGAGGGGTCGGTAATGAGCGCGGGGTCGCCGCGCACTTCAAACAGCAGCACAGTAGACGCCGGGGCCGTGAAGTCGTGCAAAGCATTCCCCGAAGCATTATAGTTGAACGCATACGAGTTAGGGTAGCCCACGATAGTGTCCCCCTGCGTGACGGCAGATGTTGGGTCGTCCGGGCAATGATTAAGGGCAGCGCTCTTGGTGTAGGCATAACACTGGCCTGCCCACCCTAGCCCTGTCGGCGCATCTGGATTGGCGTGAAGCAAGGCCCCGGTAGGGTAAGCTTCATCATTATCTTGCACATACTGGGTGAGGGAAACGCCAAGTTGAAGCTCATTGGACAGGCAGCTTGCGGCACGGGCTTTCTCACGGATGCGGTTGAAGACCGGGAACAAAATGGCTGCAAGTATTGCAATAATTCCAATGACTACAAGCAGTTCAATGAGCGTGAAGCCAACCCGTTGCGGCTTTCTTGACAAACGTAAATCGCGCATAGCCAACCCCCGTTTTTGTCTGCATCTGAAATACATCATGACAAAAAAAACGTAGTTGTCAATACTTTTTAGAGATTCCTAAAAATATATTTTTGGTGGGTTTTATGCTGTATTGGCGGGCAAATCGACTACGGGGATTGAAAGCGAAGCAGGGAGGGGAGACGTGTGAAGGGGCATCCGGTCAGTGCCGCAATGCCCCGGCAGACGGCTCAGGTGGTGAGCCAGTCCACCACTGTTCGGTAGTCGAACCCGGCCAAAAAGTCAGCCCGGTCGCCCCAGCCGTAGCCGACTTGCAGGGTGTCGCCCTCGCGGTAGAGGGAGATAGGGAACGCCACGCGCTTGGTGTCAAACAGCTCCCCGAGGCCGTGGTAGCAAAGGGGCACATCGTCCGGGGTCAGCGCCCGGCGGCAGGACTGAATGGTCGGCAGGCCCTCGTCGCCCTCGTAGGTCAGCCAGACAAACCAGCCTTCGTACTGCTCTTCGATCTTTGGGTGCTGTGGGTCGCGGGTTTCGGGGAAGTCCGGGTTGTTGCGGTCCAGAACGACGTGAATCAGGCCCAGATAGCCGCCGAGTTCGGGGCAGGAGACAAAGTTTGTGCCGAGGCCAACCCGGTGAACGTGGGGCCAGACCTCGCCGCCGAGGGCGTTCGGCAGGCCGTCCAGAAAGCCGCACAGGGTATAGCCGTGCAGGGCGTCTTCCTCCCGGCTCTCAAAGTAGGGCAGCAGCTTGGTCTCGCTCATGGAGCGTGCCCCGATGCGCGTGCGCCTGTGGTCCCGCTCCGGCAGGCGCACCGAGTTTTTATAGGACTCGACGTGCAGCTCAGAGGGCAGGCTGCCGATAATTCCCCGGACCCAGATGTCACAGCCAAGCTCCGTCAGGAACATATCTTCCTGCGTGCCGGGCTTCTGCGTCATAAACTCCAGGCCGCCGAATAAATGCGTCAGCTCCAGAGTCTCAGGCCGCTCGCGGGGGTCCAGATAGCCGCCGTAGACGCCGACATCGTGGATAAACTCCTCATCGGGCATGACCAGCTTGCCCCGGTAGCCCTGCCCGGTGATGAAAAATCCGGGATACCCGTCGGGCAGCATCACCGGCGCGAGGCGCACATCTTCCATGATGATGCCCTCGGGGTTGGCATCGTACCACAGATCGCCGTGCCGGGGCGGGCAGGTCGGGGCGGGCTTGCGCGGGCCGCTAATATGGGTGCAGGGAAACCGCTCGGTCATGTCGGCGACATTGTGCATCCCGTGCATCTCGGCCTCGGGGACATAAAACAGCCGAATTTCCGAGTACAGCTCGCGGGTCACCGGGTCTTTCATCCGGGCCAGGCGGACGGTGACGGCGTGCGTGCGCTGCCCTTCGGGGTCGGTCCAGACCTGAATGGGGCCGTTAAACGCAGCCTCCCAAGAGCCTTTGGGATAACGGGCCTCAATGCCAAATTCATGGACGGTATGGGGAATGATCGGCAGATCAATTAAAGCTTTTGTCGGCAAATCCAAAACGGCAATACTCACGCGCAAACCTTCTTTACACTAATTTTCTTTACACTAATTTTCGGCAGGTTCAGTTGCCGTCGTTATGGTGCCCGCTGCTGCGGCAGACAACACGCTCTTCAGAGTAGACGGGCGGACCAAATATCTCTGGATGCAGCAGCGCGGCGAGCAACTCCAGGCTGTCCACAAGGCGCGGGCCGGGGCGGCTGAAATAGTCCGAGCCGTTGACCACAAACACGCGGTTCGAGCGCACGGCGGGCAGGGCGGCATAGCCGGGCAGTGCTTCCAAAGTCGGCATATCTTGCAGCGTCCGCAGCACGCCAAAGCCGCACTGCGCGACTACCAGAACCTCGGGGGAAAACTCGCGCACAGCCTCCCACGAAATCTGCGTGGAGGGCTGATGCAAACTGCCCACTAAATCGCAGCCGCCCGCGATCTGAACCAGTTCCGGGTCCCAGTGCCCGCCGCCGAAGAGCGGGTCAATCCACTCTAAAAGCACCGTCCGAGGCCGAGAGCCTGCCGCTTCGGCTAATGCCCGGACGCGGTTTACTCGCGCCCACAAGTTCGCCGTCAGCGCCGCCGCTTCCTTTCCGCGTCCTATGGACTGCCCAACCTGCGTGATTGTTCCCAGGACGTCTGCCAGCGTCGTTGGCTCCAGGTTCAGCACTTGCGGCGGCTTCGGCAGGGCGCGAACAGCAGCCTGTACGTCCTCATAAGAAACCGCGCAGACATCGCAAAGCTGCTGCGTCAAGATTACGTCGGGGGCCAGGTCCGTCAGCAGTTTCTGGTCAATCGTATACAGCGATTTCCCCGCGCCAAGCTGCTCCCGCACCGCCGCATCAATTTCCGTGCTTGTCAGCCCCTCGGGAAGAATGCTGCGCGTAATCACGGGCTTGTCTCTCACCGACGGGGGATAATCGCATTCGTGGGTGATTGCCACAAGGCTGTCTTCCAGCCCGAGGGCGCAGACGATCTCAGTAGCACTCGGCAGCAGGGAAACAATTTTCATAAGGCCTAGCTCTAGTTTTGCCCCCTGCCGCCGGTCTTAAACGCTTTCGCTGTCTTAGCCAACAACAAACGCAAAAAAGCCGCTGCCCCCGACAGGGCAGCGGCTTTGCAGCAGGGTCAATCTCCGACTGCCACACGCGCTTTGCGGCGCAGGGCTACCGCGCCCAATGCCAGCAGGCCGACGGTCAGAATCAGACTGGTGCTGGCTTCCGGCACGGGGGCCGACTGCGGGGCGTCGCTGACACGCGAAACGCCGTCAATGTTGCCGAAGCCTGTGAAGCGCACATACGAAATGCCCGTGGTTGCAAACTGCGTTCCGGCCAGCGAAAACGAGAAGCCGCCTGCCGAGCCGTCGTAGACCGTGTTGGCAACTTCGGCAATGCTTTTGCCATCAAAGTCCGCCGCCGTCAGCGCGGGGTTTACGGGCTTGGAGAAGTCCTGCAAGTGGCCCGGCGTATCATCCCAGCCGCTTGGATTCTGCGTTGAGATGCCGACCCACTTGAAGGGGTTCTCCGGGAACAGAAAGCGGTCCGGGGAGGTGAGGGTGACAAAATCCGTGCCGTTCGCGCTGACGCTGACCGTGGGGATGCCGTTGATATAGGGGACGCCGCCTTTGGTAACATGATACTGCGTCATGTCCGTTGGCGTGGGGTCTGTGTCCGCATGAACAAACTGGTCTCCTGTTGCGCTGTCGATACCCTGGAAAAACGAGTTGCCATAAACGATAAAGTCCTGCCCAAACCAGTGCTGGTCGCTGTGAACAATCGGGGCGTTGTCGAATTTGACGGTTAGGCTGCTCTGCGGGGTGCCATCGAGCGACACCAGCAGATTGTTCCCGCTGCTGTCTACTCCGTAAGTTGGATTGGCGGCGGAGGCATGGTACAGGTCGCCGAACGTGTCGTCCGTCAGCGTAGACGGCTGACCCAGGGCGGCGTTCGGATCGCTGAATAGGCTCTTCGTGCTGAGGCTGCTGTAGCCTGCGACACTGGACGCGAACTGCTGGGCGTGAGCGCCGGGCGCAAGGCCGAAAAGTGCCGTCAGAGACAGCAGGCCGAGGGCGGGTTTAAGGGCATAAAGTTTCATAGGGGTTCCTTTGTGTGGTTCGAAGCGGCGGACAGAGCGAGGGATTGAAAATTCCTCGCTCGGGGAGGCGTCCTGCGGACGGCGGAAAAGAGCCAGACGTGTAGCCCTGTCCGTGTGTCTTCCGTCCGCAGGACGCCTTTTCCAGCGCGTAGTCTTCAACTACGCGAACTGCGAGACAGCATTTCAATAAGCGTAGGCTTTAGCGGGCTGCATACCCGGCCCGTAAGCTGAATCGTCGGCGGACAGGCCGCCAAAGCGGGGGTAAATAGGGTCAAAGGGAAAGCTGCCCCGCACAGACTTGACGTGCCCATCGGCATAGCAGACCGTCGCCGTGCCGCTGTGGCGAAAGTCTACCAGTCCGGCCCCATAACTGCCCGCAAAGACGGTGTCACCGGGGGCACGCAGGAAGTTTTCCGGCTGCGGATAAGCGCCGCCGTAGCCGCCATCGGCAAAGGCGGCAGTCTCGGCAGGCACAGCAATCTGACTCAGATGACAGGCCGGGTAATTGCCAGACGGCAGGGAGAGGTCGCCGCCGAGGTAGGTGGCATTGTAAGCGTAGCCGTTGTAGGGCCGATTGAGGCCGCCGACGGAAAACGGATTGTCCGGGCAGCCGTTGATCTGCCCCGCCGTGGTATACGGGCCAAGCAGCCCCAGGCTCCAGGTTTTGGCCTTGCGGTTGTAGTAAAAATCCCAGGCGTAGTCGCCCGGAATGCCGGTGGTATTGTACGACGGACACACCTGCTCGTCGTAGTCGTTGGCATACAGCAGCCAGGCCAGGCCCAACTGTTTGAGGTTGGACTGACAGACGGTACGCCGGGCATTTTCGCGCACTTTGGAGAAAACGGGAAAGAGTATCGCCGCGAGAACCGCGATAATGGCGATCACGACGAGCAGCTCAATCAGGGTGAACGCCTGATGGGAGCCGCGTGGGGGCGGGGCCGGGCCGGACATGGGCAAGTTCCTTCCGCCTGTCGCACGCAGGCAAAAAAGTACCGAAAAACGGGTCTGTTTTCCGGGCACACCTGGCTGGTAATCTGGCTGAGTGATTTAAAAATCACTGTCACAGTTGCGGGACAGCGCCGGAATTACTGCACTTAGTAAATGCAATGCACCGGACTTCCCCATTTAAGCAGCGCGTTGACCGCGCCGCACCAAGCGTGTTTGACACGATGAAGTTTTGTGGGGCTAGTATAGCCGAAGGAGGCAGGCGAAGTCAAGCCATACACCTGCAAAAAAGCTGAAACAATTCGGAGGCGTGTTTCTCTAAAACGTCAAAAGCAGAGAGGGAAATATAAGAGGAGAAATATAATGCGCGTGCGTTCCCAAAACCATCGCTCAGACTTTACGCCTGGCTTCACATTGATTGAGCTGCTCGTCGTCATCGCGGTAATCGCCATTCTCGCCGCCATCTTGTTTCCGGTCTTTCAGAAAGTGCGCGAAAACGCCCGCCGCACGGCCTGCCTGTCCAATGAGCGGCAGCTTGGCCTCGCGCTGACCCAGTACGTTCAGGACAGCGACGAAACCTACCCCGGCGGGGCGCTGCTGAATGCTAACCCCGATGCGCCGACGGGGCTTGGCTGGGCGGGCGAGTGCTACGCTTATTCCAAAAGCGTCGGGCTGAACCACTGCCCCGACGACCCCACGCAGACAGTCACGCAGGCAGGCGCGACTATCGGCTACCCAAACTCGTATGGCTTCAACACCAGCGCGGCGGGGGTAACGCTGCATGACTTTAATGCTCCGGCGTCTACCGTGCTGCTGTTTGAGGTGCGCGGCGACCCTGCCCTGATTACCGACCCTTCCGAAGGCACGCAGAATTACACCGTCGCCCCGCCCGGCGGCTTCATGTCTACGGCAGGCGACGGCTTTGGCCTGATCGTCTGCCGCGTCAAAAGTTTCGATGCCAACCACGTTGTCACCGCCGTTGCCAATGACCCCACGCCCACGGTGCAGTATGCCACCGGCTCCCTCGGCGCACGGTGGTCCCCAAACGCCACCCCCGACACCAAGCCCAAGTGGTTTGAGGGCCAAACCGGACGCCATGCGGACGGCTCCAACTTCGTGCTGGCTGACGGCCACGCCAAGTTTCTGCGCCCCGAACAGGTCTCCAGCGGTGGCTTTGCCGACGCCTCCAACTGCCGCCAGGGAAACCTCAGCCCGCAGCCCGCCGATTGCAGCCGCACCCGCGCCGACGCGGCGGCAGGGACCCAGAACATGGCCCCGTTCGTGGTCACCTTCAGCAATATGTGAGCGGTTCTATCTCTGAAAAGACCGCGTAGGGGCGCTGCTTGCTGCGCCCTCGGCTATCTTGCCGTGGCCCGCAGGAGCCGTGGGATTGGAAATCCCCGGCTGTGAGGCGCAGACGCCAAGTGTCCGCCTGCGCGGACAAGGATTAGGACAAAAAGGGCGCAGCAAGCAGCGCCCCTACGGTTCTGCTCTTTCCTAACTTATCTGGCTCCCCCATTATTGGGGGCGGGGGGGGCCTCCTCACTTCGCCGCCGCCTCACCCGCGACCCAGCCGGTACTCCACGCCGCCTGCAAGTTGTAGCCGCCCACCGGCCCGGCGATGTCCAGCACCTCGCCGCACAGATACAGGCCGTCCACTAATTTGGAGCGCATCGTCTGCGGGTCTACTTCGTCCAAAGAGACGCCGCCCGCGACCACCTCGCCGCGCTCCAAAGGCACATGACGCACCGTGCCCAGCGGCCAGCCTTTGAGGGTTGTGACCAGCCGGTTCAGGTCTTTGGCTTTCAGCGCGGACCCGCGTGTCTCGCCGGAGACACTTGCGGCCAGCAGCAGCGGCTCCAAAAGCCGCGACGGCACAAAGGGCGCGGCGAGGGCCGCAACCGTCTTGCGGGGGCTTTCCGTGGCCTGCCGCCGAAGCTCCGCTTGCAGCTCTTCCCAGGTCAGCCCCGGCGCAAGGTCCGCCTCCACGACGTTTTCTTTCTCGTGCCCGTGCCGCTCGGCGACTTCGCGGGAGACTCCTAAAGCGGTCGGCCCGGAGACGCCTTTGTGGGTGAACAGCAAATCCCCGTGCCAGCGCATGAACTCCTTGCCGCCTGCCCCCGCCCGCGCCCGCAGGGCGCAGTCGCGCAGGGCTACGCCCGACCAGTCGGACGCCGCCGCGTGGAAATACAGCGGGGCCAGCGCCGCCCGCAGTGTCACCAGCGAATGCCCCAGCCCGGTGAGCCAGGGCCATCCGTCGCCCGTCGTGCCTGTTGCCGGATACGACGACCCGCCGGTAGACACAATTACCCGCGCCGCCGTCAGCCTCTCGCCGCCCACCTGCACGCCGACCATGCGCCCGCCTTCGGCAACCAGACCACTTACGGGGGACGAGTACCGCACGCTGACGCCCGCTTCTTCGACATAGCCCGTCAGCAGCGCCGCCACGTCTTTAGCGTTGGCGGGTTCCACAGGGAAGACGCGCCCATCAGGCCGCACATAGGTTTCCATGCCCCGCGTGTGCAGGATGTCCAAAAACTGCGCGTTGGTGAACTTGTAAAACGACGGCTTCAGGAACCGGGCTTCATTGGGCCGAAACTTCGCCCGCACGTCTTCCATCGGCCCGTCATGGGTCAGGTTGCACTTGCCGCCGCCAGAGATGAGTATCTTCATCCCCAGCCGCTCATTCTTTTCCAGCAGCGTCACCGACGCCCCCAGCTCCGCTGCCCGCCGCGCCGCCAGCATCCCCGCCGCCCCGCCGCCAATCACAATTACTTCTGACATCAAGGTTTCCACTTTTCGTAAGCATACTTGTCAAGGTGAATGTTGTTGGCGTGAAACCCCTCATCTGGTAAGAGGTTGAGTACAGACACTGGTACATTGGATGCGTCATGATCGATAGTAAAATTGCTGATAGATAACGTCACCGGTACAACGAAGCCCATGCCGCCCGACTTCCTGGATGCGCTGACATCCGCCCCATTTACTTGCAACATTTGGCGAGACATCTGACGAATCCATCCGCGTATGTATACTTGACCACTGTGTTTAATGATAGTCCATGTCGCAGTCGGGCGGCTTGGTGGAAACGGCTCTAGGAAGAAACTGCTGTAGCCGCAATGGACCGGCTGCTCATTGCCGACTTCCGAGAGCAAGCGAATATTGCCATGTGCATCGCCGACAGGCAGGTGTGTGCCATATTGAATCTGGCTTGGCACATCGGCTAAGGATGATGTGGCTGTCAAAATTGTCGGCGGAGGCTGGTTAAGCAGATAGAATGATGCTAACAGTCCGCATAGCACCAGACCAACAATGCTGTAAACTCGTAATCGGCTTTTCTGGAGAGAATTCTGCTGGAGGGTGGCGATAGAGACAGCCTGCACTTCCGCAAAAACTTCCTCCGGCGTAGCATCCAAAGACAACTCGGTGATAGCATCGCCAATAGAGATTGTGCCATCTGCCCCCGCCCGCCGGGCTTCCAGGCGGGCGACAGCCGCCGCCAGCTCTTCCGGCGTGACGCGCACCGACGCGGCATTTGTGGCAGGTGTCTCTGTGTGTTCCGTTTGTTTCAGCATAAGATTACCACTTTTCGTAGGCGTGCCCGTCCAAGTGAACTTTTTTGGCAAAAATAGTAGAACTTTGAGGCGACTCGAAATTGGAAGAAGTCTCTATGTCAAATTTGTCTAGTGCTACTGTGATAGGGACGGGATAATTAGTGTCACGGCAGGCTTGTATCAATGCGCCGTCTCGAACAAGAACGGCAGGCGACATTTTGATTATCCAGCCGCGTACATAGAGTTTGCCACCATGTTTGATGAGCGTAAAGGGAAGGCCGCTGTTGCCCGGATAACGCTCTGTAAATGTAATGTCGTTGTATCCACAATGGACGGGCTGGTTGTTGCCGATTTCCGACAACAGAAGCATCTTGTCGGACATATCGCTCACCAACAAAGTGGAATCAACACTAATATGCTGGAATGTTTGTACAGGACTTTGTTGGGAATGAGGTTTCTCTAATGGTGCATCGTAACTGATGACCGGGTTTGGGGTAGAAGCCGCCATGTCAGCGGGAGTAACGGTAGTCGTTCCTGCCCAGAGTGCTGTAATGCCGACCGTGAGAATGGCTGCCACAAAGTAGAGGCGCTGACCCAGGGACACGGGACTCCGGGGCTTGACGGCCTGCGGCTGGCTCTGGCCTGCCCGCACTTCGGCCAGCACTTCTTCGGGGGTGGCGTCTAAAGACAGCTCACTGACAGCGTCGCCGATAGCGATTTTGCCGTCTGCCCCGGCGCGGCGGGCTTCCAGCCGGGCGAGTGCGGCGGCCAGCTCTTCGGGAGTGACGCGCACCTGTGCGGCAGGCGGCGAAAGCGACTCTGGAGGCTGCTCGTGGTTCAGCATGGTGTTAGCGCCAGGGGGTGAGCGTGGTCACCGGGTCGGGCTGGAAATTGGGAACCGTCACTTCGGAAAAGTCATCATCGCCATTGGACTTTTGCAGGGAAACACCATCCACACGCAGGGTAATGGCCGATGTTTTGTGATCTTCCAGCTCGCCGGAGTTGTCGCTGTTGTAGAGGTTCACCGGCTTGCCCGCCAGAGATTGCAGGCTGTCCGTTTGCAGAATATAGCCGCGCAGGTAAACGTGCCCGCTGCGCTTGAAGACGGTCCAGGTGTTGCCGCCCGCCGTCTTATCCACAGAGACGTTTGCCAGCGGCTTGCCTTCGGAAAGCTGCACCAGTGCGGCGCTGTCGGCATAGGCTTCCGTGCCGTCGGGGATTTGGGAGAGCGTCGTCCTCTGTGCGGTATGCACGACATGGACCGTCGGAGTGGGATGAGTAAAAATGTTCGGCACGATGCCGAAGTGGAACAGGGTCCAAATCCCCACCAAAGGCAGGAAAATCCGAAACCCGCGCCGCCGTTTCTGGCGCGGGGGCGTGGCGACCCATTGTGCGGCCTGTGGCTGACGAAACTGCTCCTGACGCGCCTGCTCCCGCTGGGCGGCTTCGGCGGCGGCGCGGACCTGCTCTGTCCGCATCTTCTCGCGCTGCGTCTGCACTTCGGCCCAGATTTCTTCGGGCGACGAGTCTAGATGCAGCTCGGACACGGCCTGCTCAATCGGGATAGTCCCGGCGAGGCGGTTGGCTTCGGCTTGTTTGCGGGTCTCAATCGCCGCCAGGGCTTCGGACAGCTCGGCGGGCGTCACCCGTGCCTGCGGGGCGGAACTGGGGTCTTCTTGATGCTTCAGCATAGGGTTCTCCTGCCATCAGTTACGAAGCGGAGGCGGGGACAGGTTCCGGGGCGGCTTCGGCTTCATGCCGTGTGAACAGCAACCGCCGGATGCGCCGCCCGGTGACTTCGATCACCGACACATCAAAGCCGTCAAGACGTGCTGTGGCCCCGTGGCGCGGGGGCAGATGCAGCGCGTGCAGGGCATAGCCGCCGATGGTGTCGTAGTCGGCGGGGTTGTCAATCGGGACGCCCAGCGTCTCGGAAACTTCGTCCAAGGCTACGGTCCCGGCCACGGAATAGGTTTGGCCAGTGTCATCCAGAGACAGCAGCGGCACAGGCTGGTCGTGTTCGTCCTGGATTTCGCCGATCAGCTCTTCAATAATATCTTCCAGCGTCACAATGCCCGCCGTGCCACCGTATTCATCCACCACCACGGCCTGATGGGTGTGGGTCTTTTGCAGCTCTTTGAGCAGCTCGTCAATCGGCTTGGTTTCGGGAACGCCGATAATCTCACGCTTGATCGTGCGGACATCGGCTTCGGGGTCGCCCGCGATTGCCAGCAGGTCTTTGATATGCACCATGCCGATGACGTGGTCCCGGTCGCCCTCGCAGAGCGGGTAACGGGTAAAGCCGCTGTCTACGGCCACTTCGACGTTATGCCCCACGGTCCAGGTGGTCGACAGATAAATCATATCTACACGCGGCACCATGATTTCTTTGGCCTGCGTGTGGGCGAAGTCAAAGACGTTGCCTGCGATCTCGATTTCCGAGGGCCGCAGCTCGCCCTGCCGCTGCGAGTGGGCCATAATCGCTAGAATTTCATCTTCCGAATGTGCCTGCTCATGTCCGTCGCCGGGATCAATTTTGAGCGGTTTGGCTATCGCTTTGGCCGCGTGTTCCAGCACGTAAATCAGCGGGTAGCCGACGGTCAAAAACAGCCGCATCGGGCGCGACACCGCCAGCGCCGTGGCTTCGGTGTTGGCGATGACCCACCATTTGGGCAGCAGCTCCCCGAACACGATATGGAAAAACGTGATGATGATAAAGCCGAGCGCGACGGCGATAATATGCGCCGCTCCCGAGTCCGGGCTGATGCCCGCCGCCCGGAACGCGCCGCCCATTAGATGCGTCATCGTCTCTTCACCAACGGCACCGAGGGCGAGCGAGGCCAGCGTCACGCCAAGCTGCGTCGCGGACAGGTAGGTGTCCAGGCGTTTCAGCAGGGCCAGCACTGCCGCCGCCGGCACACTGCCGCCCTCGGCCAGCTCCGCAATGCGCGTCTGCCGAACGCGAATCATGGCAAACTCCGCCGCGACAAAAAAGCCATTCAGCGCGACCAGCAGCAGGGTCAGCGTGAGCATAAGCAGGGGTTGTGAGTTCATAAATCTGCCCGCATTTGCGCCGCTGGCTGCGCCCCCGCCCCCACGGTTTATGTGCGGGCGAAGTCAAAAGTATCCTTCTATTTTTGCGGCTATTGTACCCGGTGTGGGGCGGTTTCGGAACCCCTCCCGCTCGTTCCTCGCTCCCTCCCCTGTTAGGGGAGGGAGCGGGAGGGGTTTCTACTTCATCTTCAGCGCCTTGCGGACAATCGCCATTGTCTCAGAGGCTGCCGCACGGGCTTTCTCCGCCCCGGCGTGCAGCACGGCGTCCACAAAGGCCGGGTCGGCTTCGAGTTCGGCGCGGCGGGCGCGGACGGGGGCGAGGTCGGCGTTGATGATCTCGGCCAGCTCTTTTTTGGACTGCCCGCAGCCGCGCTCCCCGGCCCGGCACTCGTCCCACTGCGTCGTATAGCCGCCGGGGTCGTAGACGCGGCGCAGCTTGCAGGCGACGCAGCCTTCGGGAACGCCCGCATCGGTGATGTGGATTTTGGTGGGCGTGGTGAACGCCGAGTTCAGCTTTTTGGCGGTCTGCTTGGGCGTGTCCGAGACATAGATCGCGTTGTCATACGACTTGCTCATCTTGCGCCCGTCCATGCCGGGGATTTCGCCGCTGCCTTCGCTGATGACGGCCTCGGGTTCGGGGAACACATTTTGCTCGACGATATGATTGAACCGCCGGGCGATCTCGCGGCTGATTTCAATATGCGCGGCCTGATCGCGCCCGACCGGGACGGCGTGGGCGCGGTAGATAATAATATCGGCGGTCTGCAAGACGGGGTAGCCCAGAAGGCCATAAGAGACCTGCGTGTCGTTTTCTTTGACCAGGTCCCGCTTTTCTTTGTACGTCGGCACGCGCTCCAGCCAGCCCACGGGCGTCACCATCGACAGCAGCAGGTGCAGCTCAGCGTGTTCGGGCACATCGGACTGCCGGAAGATGGCGCAGCGGTCCGGGTCCAGCCCGGCGGCCAGGTAGTCCATCGCCGTCTGCCGCGAAGCTTCCGCGATGTCCACGCGCTTTTCGCCCACGGTGGTCAGCGCGTGCCAATCCGCGATAAAGCAGAACATCTCGTATTCGTCCTGCAACCGCACCCAGGGACGCAGAGCGCCCTCCAAATTGCCCAGATGCAGCCGCCCGCCGCCGGTCGGCTGCATCCCCGAAAGTAGTCGTTTTTTAGTCATAATTGTCTTTCATGCCAGCCGCACCGCCGAAAACACCGTCAGCCCCGCCAGCAGCGCCAGCGGCACGGCCCAAACCCAGTGGCGGCGCAGCGTGAAAAACAAAAAGCCGACGCTGAGGCCAAACAGGAAGCCGCCCCCGTGTGCGCCGTTGGCGATGTTCATCAAGTGCAGGTAGGTCGCCGCCACGCAGAACAGGCCCCACAGTACAAACAGCCGCAGGTTTTCCGGGGTCGCCACCGAAGCCCAGCTTGCATAGGCGCTGCGGCCCGCCCACATCAGCCCAAACATCGCATACACCACGCCGGACATTCCGATCCCTGTGCTTCCCGAAACCAGAATCTCGCACCCAGAGCCGACCGCCGCCGCTGCAACGATAAAGCCCAGATAAACCAGCGGGTGCAGCGTGTTTTCCAAAATGCGCCCGAGCTGCACCAGCCACAGCATATCAAACAGCAGGTGCAGCCAGCCCCCGTGAACAAACGCTGTCGTTACCATGTTCCACGGCGCGGGCACCGCAAAGGCAAACTGCCCCAGGTTGACCCAGGCCGGGCTGTTGACCAGCCCCGGCTGCAAGAACGCCAGCGTCACCAGGACGCTCAGGCCCACCAGAAGATACGTCAGCAGCGGCATCTGCGGCCCGGTGTCCACCAGCCGCCGGGGGCGCTGCGGCTTTTGCGAAAAATCCCAGTTGTCGGGCATCAATACTCTGCTTTCTTGAGCGCGTGAGGCCGGGAAGCCAAAGATTAAGACAAGCTAAAAAATAATTAGCGCGAAGCCCTCTTTGCCGTCCGATTGGCCCAGGGTCACTCAATTTTCCTGGGCCGAGAACCACGGATTGAAGAACCACGGATTAAAATCCGTGGCTGATTAGCCTTTCGGCTGAATGTCCCTGCGGGACAAAAAAAGAGAACAGCCCGTTTCACGGGTTCCTCTCTGCGTCCTATTTTCCTGCGTCCCGCAGGGACGTTCGGCGTCTGCGCCCCTCAGCCATGCATTTCAATGCGTGGCTGAGGGGCGTGGCTCTTCAATCCGTGGTTCTCGGCCTAAGAAAACTGAATGACCCTGCCGCTTGGCCGCCCGGCGCGAAGCGCCTTCCAGCGAGGGGTTTTAACCCCTCGTTCTAAGGGCCTTTGCTCTTAACGCAGTCGTTCGGGCACAATGTCCAGCCGCACCACGTCGTCCAGCGTCTCGCGGCGGGAAACCAGATCGGCCTGCCCGTCCTGTACGAACACGCAGGCGGGTTTGGTAAAGCGGTTGTAGTTGGAGGCCATCACATAATTGTACGCGCCCGTAGACTGCACCGCCAGAATGTCGCCGGTTTCCAGGGGCTGCGTTTGTGTCTCTTGGATGAGAATATCCGTCTCGCAATGCCGCCCGGCAACCCGGACGGTCTGCGTCTTTGGCTGCCCAGCGTGATTGGCCGACAGCACTTCATAGACGGCTTCGTAGAGCTGCGGGCGCGGGTTGTCCGACAGGCCGCCGTCGATAGACACATACGTCCGCTCGCCCGGCGCTTCGGGGATTAAGACTTTTTTGATCACGCCCACCGTGTACAGCGTCGTGCCCGCTTCGCCGACCAGCGACCGGCCCGGTTCCTGCAACAGATTGGGGTGGGGGACGCTATATTTCTCTAAAGCCGCCGTCAGGGCCGAGACAATCGTGTCCGCGAAGTCTTCATACGAGGGCGGTGACTGGCTTTCCAGATAGCGAATGCCGAGGCCGCCGCCAATGTCCAAATCTTCGGGCATCCAGCCGGTCGTGTCCGCGACTTTCCGCATAAAGCCGACCATGATGTCAATCGCCTGCTCATGCGTGGTCGCATCCAGAAGCTGCGAGCCGATATGGCAGTGCAGGCCCGTGATTTTGAGATGCGGGGCCGCCCCCAGCGCCTCGGTGACCGCTTCCAGTGCCGCGCCCGACGCCACACTCAGGCCAAACTTGCTGTCTTCCTGCCCGGTGCGGATGCGTCGGTGCGTGTGCGGGTCAATGCCCGGCGTCACGCGAATCAAAATTGGCTGCTGCTTGCCCTTCGCTTTCGCCAGGGCCGTCAATGCCCGCAATTCCGGCAGGCTGTCCACAACGACATGGCCGATGCCGTAGTCCAGCGCCATTTCCAGCTCTTCGGCGGTCTTGTTATTGCCATGCAGCAGGATTTTCGTCATCGGATAGTCCGCTTTAATGGCCGTGTACAGCTCGCCCGCCGAGGCGACATCCAGGCTGAGGCCCTCCTGCTCTATCACTTTGCAGATGGCGGTAGTTAAAAACGCTTTCGACGCGAACGAGATTTCATTTTTGGGGTAGCGTGCTTCAAACGCCGCTTTGTAGTGGCGGCAGTTGTCCCGAATCTGCCCTTCATCCATGACATACAGCGGCGTTCCAAACTTCTGTGTCAGTTCCACGGTGTCGCACCCGGCAATCTCCAAATGTCCCTGCGCGTTGACGCGCTGGCTGCCCAGCAGCATAATTTACTCTCCCCTAAAGCCAAACCAAAAAAAAGCGATAAAAAAGCCCGCGCCACCAAAAAAGCGGGCGGGGTTACGACAGAAAGTTTAGCATATCCGGGCCAGTCAAGTCAAGAAAACGCTCGAACCTTGCGGCGGGGTTTCGCGGCGAGGCTTTTCTTGAAGCCGGACGGCTTCTTGCGTCTCGCTTCTCCTAGACTAAAGCCCAGCCCCACCGATTGCAGCAGGAGCGAACCCTGCTCTGAAGCACTGGGGTCAGACAGGGCCGCAAGCATTTCACGGCTAATCCCGGCGGCAGCAGCGGCTGGCTCGATACCTCCGTTCGCCGCCACATATTTGCGGAGCGCCACTAAAAATTCATCCACACTGTCTGCATATGCTTCGTGCAGATAAAGCATCGCAAACTGTGGGTCTCGAAGCTGGGCATACAGATATTGATCAAAGCTCTTCAGTTTCATCGGGTTCCTCTGGCATACTGTCCGAAAGCCGCTCAAATTGCCACTCGCGCAAGGCATCTTCGGGCTGCCCTCGGCTGACAAAGTCTTCCCAAAGAGCCTGTGCGTTTCGTATGTCTTTGGACTGCGTCTTTTTGGAACCCGCGCCGATCAAGACGACATACGTGTCCAAATCCAAAGCCGCATAATAGACACGGTATCCCGGCCCAATGTCTATCTTGAGTTCACTGACACCTTTCAGGTTCTTTGTAAATCCGAGGTTTCGAGAGAGCTTATCTATTTGGAAGGCAATTTTGACGCGAATTGTGATGTCACGGACTTTGCCCAGCCACTCTTCCAGCGGTGACACGCCACTGTCAAGCAGCAATACCAAAAGAGTTTTATCCATAAAAAGGCTAACAAAAAAGCCCGCGCCACCAAAAAAGCGGGCGGGGTTACGGCAGAGAGTTTAGCACATCGGGGGCCGTCAAGTCAAGAAAATCAGTGTTTTGACGGGTATGCTTCCTGCCGCCGCCGCCGAAAATAAGTATGGGAGAACTTCCATGTCTATCACAGAGACCATCGGTCAGGTCGCCGCCACAAACCCCGTAGTCGGCGTCGCAGTTGCCACGCAGAACGCGAAAAGCGCCCTTTTGGCCGGACTGCAATCCGGGGACACGGCGGCGGCGTCTCTGCTGGGTGCGATTACCGGGCGGGCGCTGGAAACTAATCAGCTTCTGGCAAGCCTGACACCGCATCTCGGCCAAAACATCAACACGACCGCCTGATACGCTCACATACAGAGAAGACCATGTCTAACCCAGTTTCACCCGTTCCCAACGCCGCGCCTGCCCCGGCAGCCGCGCCTGCCCCGCCGAAACAGGCGGCTGCCGAACCGCCTGCTTCTGCCGCACCGCCGCCCGTGCGTCCGCCATTTTCACCGAGCGAGGTGGCTTATGTCAGGTCGCTGATGGGCGTGATGCCCGCGCAGAATCTGGAAATGCTCCTGCTGAAAACAGGGATACCCCTGCCGGTCAATCTGGGGCACGGCGCGGACACGTCGGCGTAAGAGGCTACTTCGCAAACACCACGCTGCTGACGGTCTGGCTGCCTTTGTCGGTCTGCTCATTGGTCAGCGTGAAGCGGCCCTGCAAGTCGCTCCGCACCAGCGATTCGACAATCTGAAGGCCCAGCGAATCGGTGCGCTTGAGGTCGAAGCCGTCCGGGAGCGGCGTGCCGTCGTTGGCGACGTGGAGGGTGACAAACTTGGCATCCTCGCCTAGCGTAATTTTGATCTCGCCGGTGTCCATTCCCTCGCCGAAGCCATGCTCCACGGCGTTCTGCACCAGCTCGTTCAAAATCAGCGAAATCGAAGTGGCCTGCGCCGACGGGAGCAGAATGTCCGGGCCTTCAATGTTGATCAAAATCTGCTTGGCAGGCGAGATAATGCCCTGCGCGGTGGCGAGAACAATCTGCTCGGCGATTTTCTTGACGCTGATGATGTCCAAATCTTCGCGGGCCAGCAGCTCATGCACCGAGGCTATCGCAAGGATTCGGTTCAGGCTCTCGGACAGCACCTGCTCCACGCTCCGTTCGCCGATATAATGCATTTGCAGCCGCAAGAGAGACGCCACCTGCTGCAAGTTGTTTTTAACCCGGTGGTGCATCTCCTGAATGATCGCCGATTTGACCAGGAGTTTGGCGTGTTCTATCGCAATCGCCGCGTGGCTGCCCAAAGCCGTCAGCACCGAGATTTCTTCTTCGCTGAACCGGTGCGGCTTCTCGGTGTAGCAGTTCAAGACGCCGACTTTTTTGTTTTTGACCCGCAGCGGCACCGACGCCAGCGAGGCCAGGCCCTCCCGCCGGGCGAGGTCCGGCGTCGCGTATTCGTCCGACGTTTTAAGATCGTAGACCGTGATGGTGCGGCCTTCTTCCAGCGCCCGGCTGGCAACCCCGCCGCCCAGCTTCAGGCTGGTTTTCTTGGAGTATTCGCGGTCCCGGCTTTGCGTCGCTTTGACGACCAGCTCCTGCTTGTCTTCGTCTAAAAGCATCAGGGAGCAGACTTTAAACGACATCGAATCGGCAGTGGCGGCCACGATAAGCTGCAAAATTTCTTCCAGATACAAATCGCTGGTAATCGTTTTGCTGACTTCGGACAGCGCCGAAAGCTGTGAGGTCCGCTTTTCAAGCTTGCGGTATTGCCGCGAGTTTTCCACGGCCCCCGAAATCTGCGACGCGATAGATTGCAGCAGCCGCACCTGCGTCTGCGTGTAGCCATGCGGCTTTTCGGTGCGGACATTGATGACGCCCAGCACTTCGCCCCGGTAAATCAGGGGCACGCTCAGAATGCTCTGGTATTTGTCTTCCTGAAGCTCCGGCACGAACTTAAAGCGGGCGTCGCGCTGGGCGTCTTTGTCCAGCATCACCGCCTCTTTGTGCTGGGCCACCCAGCCGGTCAATCCCTCGCCCACTTTCAGCCGCAGCTTGCCGATCACTTCGCCGGAGCCGTCTGTCACGGCGCGTAAGATGAGTGTGTCGTGAGCATCGTTGAACAGATACACCTGCGACGAATCCGTGCCGGTCACCTGCACCGCGACCCCGGCCACGGCTTGGAGCATTTCTTCCAGATCAAACAGCGACCCCATTGCCTCGCCAATCCGCCGCAGAGCCTCCCCCTCGGCATTGCGGTCATCGTGGGCACGCTCCATTTTGGCGATGCGCCGCTGCGCGTCTTTCAGCTCGCGTCCGCGTACATCCAGGGCGTGTACCAGCCGGGCGACATGGGCTTCATGGGTGTCCTGCCGCTGCGACTGCTGCCGCGCAAACAGCGCCCGCCGCCCGTAGCCGATGCGGGCGGGAACGCGGGAAGAGTTCAGTTGTTTTTTCATAGCGTTCGTCTTTGGAGTAAGGCAGATAAAAAGCCGCCGAACAGCCCTGGCAGGCGGCTCGGCGGCTTCTTTGCCGCAGTAGTTATCAGCGAAAGTACGAGTAGTTGAAAACTACTCGCTAGGTGAGGCGTCCTTCGGACGAAAGAAGTTCGGAGTTGATAGCGGCTGGCATCTCTCCTTCGTCCGAAGGACGCCTCACTTAGCGAGGGATTTTAATCCCTCGTCCTATCTGTCTGTCTCTTTGTCTGTCTCGTTAAACGTTGTGCGCGATGATGATGGCTTCGGCGATCTCGCGCATGGACTTTCGGGTGTTCATGCTCTGAATCTGGATGCGCCGGAAGGCTTCCTGCTCTTTCAAACCATACTGGTCCATCAAAATGCCTTTGGCACGGTCCACGGATTTGCGCGTGTCCAGCTTGTTTTCCAAATCGGACACTTCGTTTTCCAGCTCCACGAACTCTTCGTAGCGCGAAATGGCAATTTCCATCGCGGGCAGCAGGTCCGCTTCCTTGAACGGCTTGACCAGATAGGCGAAAACGCCTGCGTCTTTGGCCCGGTCTACCAAATCTTTCTGGGAGTAGGCGGTCAGAAGCAGCACCGGGGCAACGCCTTCGGTGGTCAGCATTTTGGCAGCTTCGATGCCGTCCAGTTCGGGCATCTTGATGTCGAGAATAATAATATCCGGCTTTAGATCCCGTGCGATTTCCACGGCTTTTGCGCCGTCGCCCGCTTCGCCCACGACCTGATGGCCCATGTTTTCCAGCGTCTTGCGGAGGTCCAGCCGGATAATCGGCTCGTCGTCTGCGATCACAATCCGCAGTGATTCCAGTGCCTTCGGTTCCATTACGTTTCCAGTCCTTCTGTTGACACCGCCCTGAGTGCAGTGTTTTCTGCTATAATACGGCGTAACTTTGCCAAAAATTTTATTTCTGTGTCTATCATAGCAAATTTCGCGCCAAAAAGCAACCTCTATGAAACGTATCACCTCTATCAGCCTCGGCTCCTCGCAGCGCGATAAGGCCGTCACCACCACCTTTGCCGGGCAGGAGTTTCAAGTCGAGCGCCTCGGAACCAACGGCGACATGGCCGCGTTTCGGCGCAAGCTGATTGAACTCGACGGCGTTTCGGATGCGTTTGGCCTCGGCGGCACAGATATGTATATCTACGCCGCCGGTCGCCGCTATGTCTTTAAAGAGATTGAAAAACTGGCCTCGGTGGCCGTCAAAACCCCGGTGGTGGACGGCAGTGGCCTCAAAAACACATTGGAGCGCGAGACTGTCAATCGCCTGCAAGCGGATGGCGTGTTGAACTTCAAGGTCGCAAACGTGCTTCTGGTCAGCGGGGTAGACCGCTTCGGCATGGCGGAAGCGCTGGACGCCCTCGGCGCAAACGTCGTCTACGGCGACCTCCTGTTTGCGCTGGACCTGCCCATTCCCCTGCGCTCTCTCAAATCCCTGTCCACCGCCGCCCGTTTGCTGGCCCCGATTGTGACTCGAATGCCGTTCAAGCTGCTGTATCCGACCGGCGAAAAGCAGAACACCATCACCCCCAAGTTTGGCCCCTACTACGCCGCCGCTGACATTATCGCCGGGGACTTTCCCTATATCCGCCGTTATATGCCCGACAACTTGAAGGGCAAGACTATTCTTACCAACACCATCACGACTGACGACGTGGCCGAACTGAAGAAGCGCGGCGTCAAGACGCTCATCACCACCACGCCCGAAATCGACGGCCGCTCCTTCGGAACCAACGTCATGGAAGGCGTTTTAGTGACTGTCTCAGGCCGCAAGCCTTCCGAACTGACCCCCGACGACTACTTGAAGCTGCTCGCCCAGCTCAACTGGCAGCCCCGCGTGGAAACGCTGAACCCGTAATGCGCCCACCCGCCAAAAGTAGTACCCTGACCAAAATGGCGAAAGCAGTTGTCATCCCGCCGCACCCCCTCAAGCGCAGATTGCAGAAAGTGCTTGACGCTATTGACTTGATCCATGCGCTGAAGAACTTGAAGCCGTCCCGAGTATTCTTTGACCGGCGCATTGCGGGCGGTGAATTTGTCGCTCACGGACCGCTCGGACCCTACAGCATCTATATCAATCCCGCAGCAAACCATCCTGAACTTTCGCTTTTGCATGAGATAGGGCATTTGCTGGGCTGGCAAAGCATTCCTAAATCTCTTCCTGGCAACCGAAACTTCAATGAAGACCCGCTGTTTTATGACTGGCTGGACGCCGTCTTGGACAGCGGCAATGTCCAGCGCCTTATTTCTCTGCGAGACCAGCAGGCTGAGGGGTCTGATACCTACGAAGACATCAATTACTTGCTCCGCCCCGAAGAGCTTTGGGCCAGAGCCTACACACAATATGTTGCCAGGAAGAGCGGCTTGGAGGCGCTTAACCAGCAGATTTCAGCAGGAAATAAGACTGCCTTGAATGGTATACTGTATGCACCTTTCTGGCCGTCAGACCAGTTTCCCCCCATCGAAACGACGATGGATGTCATTTTCCAAAATCAAGGGTGGACCAAATGAGAACACTGTCAAGCCTGTCTCCTCAAAAAAGCCTTCTGAAAAAGGCAAGAAATTTCCCTGCCAATACTTCTGCCCGCCGTACATTGACACTTTCCATGCAAAAATCTGGCCTTGCTCATGCGGAACTGCGCGAACAATCTTTTCATCTTCGCTATGGTAGGCTCCACAAACAGCGGCATTCGCCCTGCGTGGAACTCGCGGATGATGTTATTCTGCTAGACAAGCACGGTCACCGCGTACCAACGCCTGACTATGCCAAAGTTCCTATCGATAAACTGCCGCGATTCCAAAAAAATCTTACCTGAACTGTGGAAACCCTGACCTCATGAAACTTTCCCTGACACTCGCCATCGGCCTGCTGGCCGTGTCTGCTCACGCCCAGACCCCGCCGCGCTACACGGTGACTGACCTCGGCACGCTCGGCGGGACGGAGTCGGCGGCGGCGGGGATCAACAATTTGGGACAGATTGTGGGCGGGGCGGACACGGCGAAGAAGGGCAAGGGGCCGGAGTTTGTCACCAATGTCTTTGTCTGGCAGAACGGGCGGATGCGAGCCGTGCCGGGGCTGGACGGCAGCCGGGCGTATGTGGTGGCGGTCAACAGCCGGGGGCAAATGGCGGGGGCGTACAGTCCGCAGCATCTGCTCGCCAAGTTTGCCGCCGCCCGGTTTGAGCCGAATGGCAAAGCCCGTCTGGTGGGCAGCTTTCCCGTCAAAGAACGCGGCTACTCGCTGTCGCAGGCGGACGCGATCAACGCCAAAGGCCAGATGGTCGGTGTCTCCAACAATCAGGCGTTCTTCTGGGACGGCGTGAAGATTAAAAAGCTGCTGCCGCCGCCGGGGTTTCGGACGTCGGAGGCGCGGGCGATCAATGACAGCGGGCAGGCGGCGGGCAAGGCCGACCGGGGACCGGCAACGGCGACCCGCACCCGCGCCCTGTTCTGGGCGGCGGGGGGCAAAGTCACGGATTTAGGCGTCCTGCCCACCTACACGGACAGCGTCGGGCGGGCGATGAACAACCGGGGGCAGGTAGTCGGCTGGGTCAGCGCGGCGGGAACGCCGGGAAACCGCTTCGCGTTCCGCTACCAAGCATTCGTCTGGCAGAGCGGCAAGATGCGCGGGCTGGGGTCTATTCCCCGAATCAAGGACAGCAAGGCGGCAGCCATCAATAATAAAGGCCAGATTGTGGGCAATGCCTACTACAAAAGCGATGAGGCGGCGCTGTTGTGGCAGGGCGGCAAAGTCTACGAGCTGAATAAGCTCGTCCCGCCGGGGTCCGGCTGGAAATTGCAGAACGCGCTCGGTATCAATGACCGGGGCTGGATTGTCGGCAACGGCATCCACAACGGCATCCGGCGCGGCTTCGTGCTGAAGCCGCGCTGAGGGTTGCGAGCAGACGATTGAAGGAGATCACTTGGAAAAGTTTGCGTTTATTATTCATCCGCTGGATGTGCGCCGGGATGTCGCCAAAAAGGGCGGGCTGTTTTCGGCGGCCAAGTACCTGCCGGAACCGGCGGTGGAGTGGGGGATCAAGTTCAAGTCGCCGATGGTGATGTCGCATATCACGGGGCTGCAATCGCCGACGGGGGCGGAGGCCGAAGGCTGGTTTATCGGCTGCCCGCTGACGCCGACGCAGCTTCTGACGCTGCCGCAGGAGTTTGTCTATAAGCGTTTGATACAGTGCGGCAGACTGGCTGAGTCGCTCGGCGCGGGGATTATCGGGCTGGGGGCGTTTACGTCGATTGTCGGCGACGGCGGCATCACCGTGGCAAAGAATTTAGACATTGCCGTCACGACGGGGAACTCCTACACCACGGCGACGGCGGTGGAGGGCGGTCTGGACGCGGCCCGGCGCATGGGCATTGATATTCGCCGGGCCAAAGTGGCCGTGGTCGGCGCAACCGGCACTATCGGCAAGACGTGCGCCCAGATGCTGTCTCCGCAGTGCGCGGAAATCGCGCTCATCGGGCGCGATGTGAGCCGCCTTCAGCCCGTCGCTGACTCGCTTTCGGGAGCCTGTGTGAAGCTCTACGACAACGTTTCTCTGGGCCTGCGCGACGCGGATTTGATTTTGACGGTGACCAGCGCCACCGATGCCGTCATTCACCCGGAAGACCTCAAGCCCGGCTGCGTGGTCTGCGATGTGGCCCGCCCCCGTGATGTGTCGGTGCGGGTGGCGAAAGAGCGCGATGACGTTCTGGTCATTGAAGGCGGCGTCGTGGCCGTGCCTGGCCCGAACGCCGATTTCCACTTCACCTTTGGCTTCCCCCCGCAGACGGCCTACGCCTGTATGTCTGAGACCATGATGCTGGCTTTGGAGGGCCGGTATGAGTCATTCACTCTGGGCAAAGACGTCTCCGTGGCGCAGGCGGAAGAAACTTCCCGGCTGGCCGCCAAGCACGGCTTCAAGCTGGCCGGGTATCGGTCGTTTGAGAAATCTGTGACCGAGGAAACCATCACGCGGGTGCGCGAGCGGGCGGCGGCGAAGACCGCTCACAAATTGCCCTCTGTGGTATAGCGGGCATAGGCCGCCGTGAGTTCCTGAGTGCGCTGCCGGGTCAGCCCGGCGGCGTTCTGGGCGTACACCATCGGATAAACAGACCCGCCCTGGGACCGAAGCGACAAAAACTCCGCCTCGGCATCGCGGTAGTTGAGCCAGGCCCGCTGCGCTTTTTTGAGAGCGGCCTTCTCCGAGGGGTGCAGAACCGCCAGCAGTTTTTTGTAGCGGACGTTCATGGCAGCATCGGCGGTCAGGGCGGCTTTGCTCGCTGTCTGGTTCATCTGCCCCTGTGTCTGGCCGGATGCAGTCATCGAACAGGTCAGCAGCAAAACGGCAAGTGCGGCTGCCGTCAGAGTCGTTTTTGGAAGTGTCTGTTTCATGTCTGTCTCCTATTCGCCAGCCATAATCACCGCGACCGGGTGCATCCGGGCCAGCGGTGCAATCAGCCCGGCGTCCATTTGAAGCCGCAGGACGCGCTCGATGTCTTTGTAGGCCGCCGGAGACTCGTCGGCGCTCAGGCCGTCTGCCAAAATGTCCAGCCGGGCCATCTGCCGCTTGGCATCCGACAGGCTGATCTGGCTGCGGGCTTCGGCCCGGCTGCCGACCCGGCCCGCGCCGTGCGAGGCGCTGTGCAGGGCGTCGGCGTTCCCCAGACCGCGCACTAGATATGACGCCGAGGCCATGCTGCCGGGAATGATACCCCAAACCCCCGGTGCGGCGCACGTTGCCCCTTTGCGATGCACGACGCGGCCTGTGCTTTCCTCCCAGGCGAAGTTGTGCGGGCTGTCCACGCTCAGCAGGGGCGTCAGGCCGGCACAGCGGGCGAACGCGGCGTGCAGGACCTCATGGCAGGCCCGCGCATAGTCTCCCGCCAGCGTCATCGCGTCCCAGTAGTCCCGCCCGGCATCGCCGTCCAGCTCCAGCCACTCGTAACGCTTGGGGACCCGCGCCGTCCGGGCCGTCTCGGCCACTGCAAGGCGCATATAGTGTTCGGCGAGGGCGTAGCCGACCCCGCGTGAGCCGCTGTGGGTCAAAAGGCCGCAGAAGGCTTCGGGCAGGCCGCTGTCTGGGTCCAACCGCTCCCCCGTCACAAGCTCCGCGAAATGGTTGCCGCTGCCGCTCGTGCCAATCTGCCGCCGCGCTTTGGGCAGCAGCGTTTTGGTCTGCGCCGTCCGTGCCCAGCGTTCGGCACTCTCCAGCAGCGGGTGTTCGGGGCGGCCCGCCGCTTCTGCGCCGAGGCCAAATGCCGTCACGGCCCGCAGGTCCTGGAACAGCGCGTCGCGGCGGGCGGCCATCTCGGCGGGCGGCAGGGGGTAAATACTCAGGTGCATCCGGCAGCCGATGTCCACGCCCACCAGCGACGGCGACACGGCCCGGTGCAGGGCCAGAACACCGCCGATAGGCAGGGACTGCCCAACGTGTGCGTCCGGCATTAGCGCCCCGGCTTGGGCGACGGGCAGGCGCAGGGCAAGCTGAAGCTGGGCCAGCGCGGCGGGGGCAATGTCTGCCTCGGGGCCGACTTCGCCGCACACGAACGCCGGGGCAGGGGACTCCCGCAGGCCGCCGAGTGCCACCGCTGGGCCGTAGTCGGCTTCCAGTGCGGCCAAAATCTCGTCGCCGCTGCGCCCGGCTTTTTTCCAGGCCGCCGCCCGGCCCGACATCTCGGTCCAGCGCGGGTCGCCTTTCCACGGGCGCAAAAGTGTGTTGGTTTTCATGCCTCTGTATCGCATTCGGGCAGCCGTCTGGCAAACAGGATAACACGTTTTCTGTAAGCAAAATAACGCCAGGGAAATAATTTCAAATTATTCCATAAAGCGGCTTAAAAGTTACATGAAAAGTGCTATGATATTGCACCCCGCAACGATGCGACTTTCCTCAGCCTCTCTTCAACTACTGCCAATGATGGCGTAACACCCGAGCTTTCTCTCTAGTTTTTCTGCTTTTCTGCCCGTTTTAATTTTTTGCGTCTCGTTTATGAGTTTGCCGTGCGATCTTGTAGCTCGCTGATTCAACTTTCGGTGAAACGAAAAATTATTCCTGCCCGGCAAAAATAAGTAAAAATTTATGTGAAATTTCAGGGAAATTGTGTTATCCTGCAAAGGTAACCATTCGACGGCTTTCTTTTGTCTTTAGATGCAACTTCAATGCTCTTCTAGGGAGCAGCCAGGAAAAGGAAACATTCCATTATGCGCGGCGATTTTATTCAATCTCGACAGCGGCGATTGCGGCTAATCCAGACCGCTCTTGTCAGCCTGCTGACGCTCGGGTCCACCACCCTCGGTCATGCTCAGGCGGGACAGCAGATTGTTCTGCCCGAAGGTCTCAGCCAGAGCGCGGTCAGCCAGATCACGGAGCTGGAAAACGAAAAAGCCTCCCGGACGCCCGCCCAAAACAAAGTGGACTCACAGCTTTTGTATGCCAACCAGCAGAGGGGCGGCACGGAAAAAGCAAACGCCGTTCGCAGCCTGCAAGTCAATGTCGGCATGGACAGCGAAGGCGGTGTGCTGGTAGATGTGGACGGCACGGTCTCGCTGTCTCTGCTGAAGCAGATCACCAAACTCGGCGGCGAAGTCGTCAACAGCTTTCCCCAGTACAATACCCTCCGTGCCCGGCTGCCGCTGGAAGCCATCGAAAGCCTGGCCGCAAACCCTGCCGTCCGCTTTATCAAGCCCGCCGTGCAGTTTGAGCTGGAAGGCCACGCCGCCGGAACCGGCGCTTTGCACCCGGTTCCGATGGTTCCCACGGCGTCCCGCGTCAGCCGCGATGCTCGGCTGCGGGCGGCGCTTCCCGGCATTCTTCAGCAGGTCCGGGCCAGCCGTGCCGCTGCCCGCTCGGCTTCTTCGCTGTCCGGTCTGTCGCCCCTGGACACGATGCTGGGTACTTCTGCCCTGTTTCAGATGCGCGACGGCCTGATGGCACAGTTTGCACTGCGGCCCTTCCAGGCCAATGTGGCCGCCTCAACCGGCAGCGGCTCTGTCGACTCCGAAGGCGATGCCACGCACCGGGCTATTCAGGCGCGTTCCCAGTTCGGCGCGACCGGCGCGGGCATTCGGGTCGGCATCCTGTCGGACAGCATTGATGACACCAGCGGCTCGTATGCCGCTGCCCTTGCTTCGGGCGATGTGTCACCGGTGACTGTGATTCCAGGGCAGGCGGGAACCGGCGAAGGCGAAGGGCTGGCGATGTGCGAAATCGTGCATGATCTGGCCCCCGGTGCGGAGCTTTATTACGCCACCGCCAACGGCGGACCGGCCCAATTCGCTCAGAACATCCGCGACCTGCGGGCGGCGGGCTGCGACGTGATCATTGATGACGTTGGCTACTTCAACGAGTCGCCGTTTCAGGACGACATCATCTCGCAGGCCGTCTTGGCAGTCACTGGCAGCGGCGCTCTGTACTTCTCATCGGCCTCCAACTCCGGCAGTGTCCGCGCCAAAACCGCTGGCACCTGGGAAGGTGATTTCAAAGACGGCGGCCCCGCCACCGGCGCGATTGCGGGCAGCCGGACCGGCGGCAAAGGCTACCGCCTGCATCTGTTCACGGGAACTGATCAGCTCACGGGCGCTCCGCTGTCGCAGACATTCAACGCCTTTCCAGCCGCCCCGCCCACGGGGGGCGGAACTCGGTACGGCGAGTTGTTCTGGGCCGACCCATTGGGTGGGTCTAACAACGACTATGATTTGTTCTTTCTTAACGCCGCTGGCACTGCTGTCCAGGCAAGCTCCACCAACTCGCAGACTGGCACACAAGACCCCTATGAAATTTTTGCCGTGCCCGCGCTTCCTGCCGCCAACCCAAGCTATGTAAATAAACGCTTCGTAATCGTCAAAGCCGCCTCGGCAGCGCCGCGCTTCCTGCACTTTGACACCGGGCGTGGCTACATCACCATTGCGACCAACGGCGTCACACGCGGTCACTCCGCCGTTCCCGCCGCATTCAGCACAGCGGCAACACCCGCAAGCGCACCCGCCGCGACGGATTACATCGATCCCGCCACAGGAAAACTTGTTATCACGGGACGTATTGCCGCTGTGCCCGGCCCCTTTCCTGGTCCCTTCACCGGCGCTAACACGACTGAAAGCTTCAGCTCAGACGGCCCGCGCCATGTCTTCTTCAATGTGGACGGCTCGCCTATTACGCCCGGCGATTTTTCTTCCACAGGCGGCTCTGTCCGCCTGAAGCCGGACATCACTGCCGCCAACGGCGTTTCGACGACGCTGCCCGGCGCAAGCGGCCTGAACCCGTTCTACGGCACTTCGGCGGCGGCTCCCCATGCGGGCGCGATCGCCGCCCTGCTGAAGTCCTACAACTACGGCTTGACCCCCGCGCAGGTGCGCTCTATCCTCACCGGCCCGGCGGCGATTGATATTGACGAGCCTGGCTACGATGTCACTTCCGGCTACGGCATCGTCGACGCCGTCAATGCCCTGGGGGCCACGACCGCGAACCCCGATCAATACCTGAGCTTCACGCTGGCCTCGCTGTTTATCCACGGCGGGACTTCCACGACCGGAACTGTGACGCTGCGCGACCCTGCTCCCGCTGGCGGCACGACGTTCAAGCTGACTTCTTCTAATCCCAGCGTTGCCAGCGTGCCCGCCAGCGTGACCGTGCCCCAGGGCCAGACCTCCGCCACGTTCACGATTACGACCCCTCTGGCTGCCACAACGCAGACGACCAGCATCACCGCCGCAACCGCGATCCAAAGCAAGTCGGCGCTGCTGACCGTGCAGGCGCAGTATAATATCAGCGGGCGCGTTCTGTCTGCCAGCGGCTTCGGCATCCCCGGCGCAGTTGTTTCAACGCGCACCTTTGGCGACACGGCTCCGACCGCCCTGACCGCCACGCCCACCACGCCGATTGCTATTCCCGATGCCACTGCCACCGCAAACGGAGCGGCGGTGACGCTGCCGATCACCTTCGGGGCCTCCGGCCTGGTCAGCAATATCAGTGTCGGGCTGGACATCACGCACACCTATCGGGGTGATCTGCTGATTGCGCTGTTTGCGCCGGATGGTAAATACGTCATCCTCAAAAATCCCAGTGCGGATGACACGCCGAACTACAAAACGACCATTCCGGTTCCCACTCCCAGCGATAACCCGCTGTCGACCCTGTACGGCAAGCCGCTCAAGGGAACGTGGACGCTGTATGTGCAGGATACCGGCCCCAGTGATGTCGGCACGCTGAACTCGTTCAGCCTCAACCTGACCCCGGCTGAGACAACCACAGATTCGACGGGCGCGTACCTGTTCCAGGACCTAACGGCTGCGACTTACCCGCTGACTGCTTCGGCAGGCTTTGGATTTGTTCCCACCACGCAGAATGTCACCATCGGCCCGGACGCCATTCAGAACTTCACGCTGGCTCCCGCTGGTGTGCGCTCCTCGGCCACGGTCACACGCGGCAGCGATTACGTCGTCACGCTGAACCTTTCCAGCGCCGGAGTGCCCGCTTCCAATGTCGTGCTGACCAAAGCCTCACTCGGTTCGGCCCAGCCGACTTCACCGACGCTGCCTGTCACCGTGGGAACTATCCCTGCCAACGGCTCCACAACGGTCGTCCTGCACTTCCCGCTTTCGGCGGGGGCGGCGGGAACCACCGTATTGCTGCGCGACTCAGGAACCAACACCGGCGGCGCGTTCAGCGGCACTCTGGCCGTGAAACTGCCTGCCTCTTCGTCCTAGACACTGACATTTCTTGGTCCCTCGCTCCCGCCGCCTTCGGGCGGCGGAGGCAACGGATGGAACTCACTCCAAAAAGGATTTTTAGATTATGAAACCGTTTCTGCCCTCTGCCCTTGCCCTTGCCGGTACGCTCGCTCTCGGCCTCGCCGTTGCTCCTGCCCACGCGCAGCTTGTGATCACGCCGACCCCTACGGGGCCATTTTCGCAGTCCATCACACAGGGCGGCTTTACATCGTACAGCGTTACCCTGCAAAACACCTTCAGCAGCGCCTATTATTTCCTGGGCGACAACACGGACTTCACGTTCGCGCCTGGCCCGACCGAGTTTGCCCCCGCTTCCTCCATGCAGACAGTGGTTTTGGATGACGCTCCCTTTGCTAACCTGTTCCTTTCGGGAGCTTCACTGGGGGCTGGGCAGTCGCAGACCTTCACGCTGTTCAATGTCGCCGCTGGAACCGCCGCCACGACAGGCACCTACCAGGGATTTTTCACCATTCAGGGCAACACCGACCCGAGCGGCACGCCTACAGACGGGCCGACGCTGAACTTCCAGACGATTGTGACCCCCAACGCCGCTCCCGTTCCCGAAGCCTCCACACTGGTCTCGCTGGGCCTGATGCTGGCGCTCGGCCTGGGCGGCACGGTTGTGGCGGCTCGTAAGAAAGCCTCGCAGGCGTCTTAAGACGGCAAATAGAAAAGCCCTGCCCGGCGGAACCGGGCAGGGCTTTTCTGCGTTTCTGATATTGGCACTCGCTTGACAGGAGTGCCAATTTGGGAGTATACTCCCTGCCGTCACTTAAAATTATAGACACCCACTGAAGGAGGTCATGTCATGTTGAAACCACTGGGCGACCGTATTGTCGTCAAGGCCCTGGAAGCCGAATCGCAGTCTGCGGGCGGTATTCTCCTGCCGGAGAATGCCAAAGAGAAGCCGCAGAAGGCCGAAGTGCTGGCTGTCGGACCCGGCAAGCTGCTCGACAACGGCAAGCTGAGCGCCGTGGACGTACAGGTCGGCGACAAAGTTGTCTATTCCAAGTACGGCGGAACCGAAGTGAAGGTTGACGGCGAGGATTTGATCATCCTGCGAGCCGACGACATTCTGGGCGTTTTAAACAACTAGGGATAGTTAAGAGAGTTCACAGGAGAAACACACATTATGGCAGCCAAAGAATTGCTGTTTGACGAAGCCGCTCGCCGGGCGCTGGAGCGCGGCGTCAACACCCTGGCCGATGCGGTCAAAGTCACGCTGGGACCACGCGGACGCTACGTTGTTTTAGAGAAAAAGTTCGGCTCCCCCTCGCTGGTCGACGACGGCGTCACGATCGCCAAAGAGATTGAAGTCGACGACAAGTTTGAGAACATGGGCGCCCAGCTTGTGCGCGAAGTCGCCTCCAAGACCAACGACGTGGCCGGAGACGGAACCACCACCGCGACTGTTCTGGCGCAGGCGATTGTCCGCGAGGGCCTGAAGAACGTCGCCGCTGGCTCGAACCCGCTGGCCGTCAAGCGCGGCATCGACAAGGCTGTGGAAGCCGCCGTGGCCGAGATCAAAAACATGGCCGTGCAGGTGCAGGGCAAAGAATCGATCACGCAGGTTGCCACGAACTCCGCAAAAATCACGCTGATTGGCGAGCTGATCGCCGATGCGATGGACAAAGTCGGCAAAGACGGCGTCATCACCGTGGAAGAGAGCAAAGGCACGCAGACCACGCTGGAGCTTGTCGAGGGAATGCAGTTCGACAAGGGCTACATCTCGCCCTACTTCGTCACCGATGCCGAGCGGCTCGAAGCCGTGCTGGAAGACCCGTATATTCTTCTGTTTGAGAAGAAGATTTCCAGCGTGCAGGACTTCCTGCCCGTGCTGGAAGCCGTCGTGCGCTCCACCCGCCCCCTGCTGATTATCGCCGAGGACGTGGACGGCGAGGCCCTGGCAACCCTGGTGGTCAACAAGCTGCGCGGCACGTTCAACGTGGTCGCCGTCAAGGCCCCCGGCTTTGGCGACCGCCGCAAGGCCATGATGGAAGACATCGCGGTCCTGACCGACGGCAAGTTCGTCACCGAAGATTTGGGCATTCAGCTCAAAAACGTGGACGAGACGTTCCTCGGCTCCGCCAAGCGTGTCACGATCACCAAAGACGATACCACTATCGTGGAGGGCAAGGGCAGCGCGGCCTCTATTCAGGGCCGGATCGCGCAGATTAAAGCCCAGATTGACAAGTCCGACTCCGACTACGACAAAGAGAAATTGCAGGAGCGGCTGGCAAAGCTCTCCGGCGGCGTCGCCGTCATTCAGGTCGGCGCGGCCACCGAGACCGAGCTGAAAGAGAAGAAGCACCGCATCGAGGACGCCCTTTCGGCCACCCGTGCGGCAGTCGAAGAGGGCATCGTCCCCGGCGGCGGCACGACTCTCATCAAGATCATCACGGCGCTCGACGCCCTGAAGCTCGAAGGCGATGAGCAGGTCGGCGTCAACATCATCCGGCGTGCGCTGGAAGAGCCTGCCCGGCAGATCGCCAACAACGCAGGCGTCGAAGGCTCGGTCATTGTCGAGAAGATCAAGCAGACCGGCCTCGGCTACAACGCCGCCACCGGCGAGTTCGGCGACCTTGTCGCGCAGGGCATTGTGGACCCGGCCAAAGTCACCCGCTCCGCCTTGCAGAACGCGGCTTCCATCGCGGGCCTGATCCTGTCCACCGAAGCGTTGGTGGCCGAGCGCCCCGAGAAAGCCTCGTCTGCCCCGGCAGGCGGCGGCGGTGGCGGCATGGGCGGCGGAATGCCCGGCATGGGCGGCATGGGCGGCTTCTAAGCCACTTACTGCCAAGACACACACAGAGCCGGGGGGCCATTTGGCCCCCGGCTTTTCGTTTGCTTTGTCTCGTGCTATAATAGGATATGCCTGCGCTTGATAAATACCATGATGCCGTCCGAAATGCCTTGATAAAGGACGGCTGGACTATCACACACGACCCGCTTCATCTGCAATGGGGCGGCAGAAATATGTATGTAGATTTGGGGGCCGAGCAGCTTGTCGCGGCAGAAAAAGCGGACCGAAAAATCGCAGTCGAAATTAAAGGCTTCGGCGGGCCATCGGAAATGACCGAACTAGAAAAAGCGTTGGGGCAATTGACCATTTACCGACTAGTTCTGGCAGAGCGCGAACCGGATTATGTGCTGTATCTGGCTGTGCCGGAAGAAATCGTGAAAGACGTTTTTGAGGAGCCAATTGGGCGGCTGCTGATTGAAAACGGTCTGGCCCGGATTATCGGCTTTGATCCTGTGGAGGAGAAAATCGTTCAATGGATAAGTTAGAGCGTTACCGGCAGGCGATTGAGGAGATTTTCAACGCCTATGCTTCTATTCCCTATTCACTGGGGGAACTTACCTGTGAAGTTATCTTCGACCGTTCCCATGACCGTTATCAGCTTGTGACTTTTGGGCGCGATCTAGGAAAGCGCGTTTACTTCGCTCTTGCTCATGTTGACGTTGTTGGCGGTAAGCTCTGGATACGGTGCGATAGCACCGAGGACGGCATTGCGACGGAGCTTGTGGCGGCGGGTGTGCCTAAAGAAGATATTGTGCTGGGGTTTAAATCCGAGGCAGCCCGCAGAGACACCGAGTTTGCCGTCGCCTGACACGAACGCGAGAGAGCAACAGACAGAGGAGAACGCAGATGGATTTAGGACTCACAGGCAAGACGGCGCTGGTGACCGGCTCCACGGCGGGCATCGGCTATGCGACGGCGCGGGCGCTGGCCCGCGAAGGGGCGGCGGTGGTGGTCAATGGCCGGACACAGGCACGGGTGGACGAAGCTATCAAGAACATAAGAGCCGAAAGCGGCAGCGAGACGGTTACGGGAGTAGCGGCGGATTTGGGCACAGCGGCAGGAGCAGCGGCGCTGATTGAGCAAGTGCCGATGCTGGATGTGCTGGTCAACAACGTTGCCATCTTTGAGCCGAAGGACTTTGGGGACATCACCGACGACGACTGGATGCGCTTTTTTGAGACCAATGTGCTGAGTGGCGTCCGCCTGTCGCGCCAGTACCTGCCAGGGATGAAAGAGAAAAACTGGGGCCGGATTGTGTTTGTGTCGAGCGAGTCGGCGGTCAACATCCCCGCTGAGATGATCCACTACGGCATGAGCAAGACCGCGCAGCTTGCCGTGGCGCGGGGACTGGCCGAGACCACCGCAGGCACGGCGGTGACGGTCAACGCGGTGCTGCCCGGCCCGACCAACTCTGAGGGCGTCGGCACGTTTATCAGGCAGATGGCAGAGTCAAGCGGCAAAGACGTGGCGGCGGTCACCGAAGAGTTTTTCCAGCACGTCCGCCCGTCGTCTCTGCTGAAGCGGTTTGAGGACGTGGATGAAATCGCCGCGCTGATCACTTTCGTTTGCGGCACGGTGTCCTCGGGCATCAACGGCGCGGCCCTGCGCGTGGACGGCGGCGTGGTGCGCTCGGTGGTTTAAGCGTATGCGCGAAAAACAGGGCAGGGGAGTCGGGGGCGGGTGGTGAATAGTACGCCTGTATGACCACCAAAACAAAAACCCCTGCTGCGGCTGAGGGACAAGGCAAAAACAGCAAAGGCGAGGGCGGCGGCGACCGCGTGACAGGGTGGGTGACTTTCCTTGTCGGCGCGTGCGTGGCCGCCTACTTGTTTCTGACCAACCCGAACGCCAAATCGCCCGAAGCGTACTGGATGATCAACACGGCGCTGTGCCTGTGGGTGCCCTTAGTCACCATTTTGCTGGTGCTGAAAGCCGAGCCGAGTCAGTTTGGGATGACACGCGGAGATCGGCGGCTGGGGCTGAAATGGACGCTGATTTCCTGGGTCGTGATGGTGCTGGTGCTGGCAGTGGTGCTGAGTATCCCCTCGCTCCACAAACAATTTCAGGGGCAATACTTGGATGGGCGGCTGTCGCACTGGTATCTGGACGGGGTCGGGGTGGTGTTTCAGGGCGGGCGTGTCAACCCGAAGGCGCTGCTGTATTTTGAGCTATATACCGGCTATTATATGTTCTGCTGGGAGTTCTTTTTTCGGGGCTTTTTGCTGTTTGGACTGCAAAAAAGCATACTCAGAACCTGGGGCGCGGTCATCGTGCAGGCGCTGGTGTTTATGCTGCTGCACTGGTCGCTGGACCCGAGTGCGTCCAAGCCGACAGCGGAAGTGCTGAGCGCCCTGCCCGGCGGCATTGTGCTGGGCATTCTGGCGCTTCGGACCCGTTCGTTTGTCTACGGCTTCCTCGCACACTGGGCGATTTCGGTGACTTTGGATATTATTCTGCTGGCCCCGTTTATTTTTCGCCATCCTGGGTAAATAACAACAGCCTATTTTTACGCCTCACCCACTCAGGAGAACCTGTACTTATGGAGACCATGCGGATTGAAACCAGCCTGCGAAACCGCGACGGCGTCCCCATCTTGGACGTGACCGGCGAAATCGATATTTACACGACCCCGCAGTTCAAAGAGGCTGTCAGCGCGGCGATTGACGAAAACAAGCCTGCGATTGTCATCAACATGGCAAACGTCACCTATATGGATAGCAGCGGCTTCGGCACGTTGCTGTCGGCCACCAAACGTCTGCGGCCTATAGATGGGGCTTTGTATCTGGCGAACTGCAATGATTCTATTCAGCGGATGCTGCAAATCACGCGCTTGAACACGATTTTTGGCGTCTATCCGTCCGAAGACGACGCCCTGAACGCTGCCAGGTCCGGTGCGTCAGCCCCGGCTCCGGCCTAACTTCCCCGTCACGGCGGCGGCTCCGAATGCCGCCGCCGTCCCCAGTGCCAAACACAGAAAATACAGCCCCACCCGAAACGCCATTGGCTCATAGCGCATCTCTACGGAGCCATTGTTGCTTCTTTCTCTCCGAAATACATAGGGACCTCTGACCATTTGGGCTTCGTACTCCCCGGCGTAAGTGTGCCAGCCAGGATACCACTGGTCAGAAACAACAAACGCCCCACTTCCGGTCAGGAGCAATCGATTTGGCCCCTCTGCCGTCAGCCTTGATCCCGCAGGCTGCACACGCGGCAGCGCCCCCGCATCTTCGTACACGAATACCCCGCTGTCCTGAAACCGCAAAGCCAGCCGGGTGTCCGTCAGCGGCACCCGCGAGACGATAAACCGCGCTGACGCCGCCCGCGCCTCGGGCGACCCGTAGCCGTTGGTAAACACCATGTTGCCATTCTGCGGCGGCGCAGGAGAGCCGCCGTCCATCTGCCCGGCGAACTCGAAATACTGCCTGGTTTGCAGCGAATCGTAGCCCTGCGTGTCGTACAGCCCATAGACCGTCGCGGCGTTTGGCGGCAGCACGGCGGGGGGCGGCTCGCCAAGCGGCCAGAGCTTGTTGAGCGGCATGATGCGCCCTTCGTCTTTGTGCGCCTGAAGCCAGGCGATCACCGGCGTCACCGGATACACTTCGTCGGGCCGTGCCGTGCGGTTGAAGCCTAATCCCGCCCCCAGCAAATCCAGTGCGGCCAGAGCGGCCAGCAGGCCGCCCAGCGCGGACGTTTTCAGGCTGCCCTTGTGCCAGAACCAGAGACACGCGCCGAACGCCAGCAGCAGACCGAGCAGTACGCGCAGGCCGTCGCCGAGGTCTCCGCTGTGCGCCGCCAGCGTCCCCGCCGGGGCGTTCGCGCTGATATACCACAGCGCAAACCCCGCCGTGCCAAGCGCCAGCAAAGCATACGCCCCCGCTGCCCGTGCCAGCGCCGCCCACGGGGCAGGGGCCAGCAGCCGCTGCGCCCCCACCGCCGCCAGGACCGACACACAGAACGACCACAGCACTAAGATACGCCCCGGCGAGCCGGTCTGCGCGAAGCCCGGCAGGCCAAAGAAGGGCAGGGCGTTCAGCGGTGTCCCTAAAGCCAGCAGAAGTACGGCCAGTGCCGCCCAGGCAAAAAAGCGTGTCTCTGACCGCGCCCGCCATGTCCCTGCGATTGCCACAAGCGCCAGCAGAAGCGGCAGAACGCCCGCGTAGCAGGCGTTTTCCATGTAGGCTCCCGGCCCGCCGTTCGTGCCGATGCCCCAGAACGTCCCCCGCGTCGGATTTCCATAAAAGCCGGGCAGAAACAGCGTCACCAAATCGGCAGGCGGCAGGGCCAGCCGCACATAGCCCGCATAGGCCGCCCCTGTCACCGCCCCGCCTGCCCGATGCGAGAACCGGGACAGCTCCACAGCGGGCAGAAGCTGCGGCGCGGCCAGCCCAAAGGCCAGCATCAGCGCGAGAGCCGCGCACCCGGCCAGCGCCAGCCACTGCGCCCGCCACAAGGACCGGAGGCGAAAGAACGCATACGCGCCCACCAAACCGAAGCAGTACAGGGCAATCTGAAGATGCCCGGCCAGCAGCATCAGCCCCAGCACCAAGCCAAGAGGCACGGCCCGCGCCAGGGTGGGGCGGCTTGCGGCCCGGTCCACCAGCAGCAGCGCCAGCGGCAGCCACGCCGAGACGCACAGAAACGTCGGCAGGGCCAGCCACGCCACCTGCCAGTGACATAGCTGCCACGCCACCGCCCCCAGCAGCGCGGCGGCCCGACCCAGCCCCAGCGTCGGCGAGCGCAGAAAGCGATATTGAAAGATACCCGTGAGCCACAGGTGCAGCAAAACGCTGACGCCGAAGGCATGGGCGACGGGCAGGGCGCAAAACAACACATTGAGGGGATAAAAAACAGCAGACTGCGAGTTTGCTACAAAGGGCGTCCCGCAAAACTGATAGGGGTTCCAGAGGGGAAGAAAACCAGAGCGGAGGGTCTGCGCCGCAAACAGCCGCCACGGATAAAACTCGGCGATACCGTCCCAGTGCAGCGGGTTCCACGGCGTCAGCGTCTTCGGGTCCGCCGTCCGCCACGGCGCGATGTCATGCAGCAGGTCAGCAGGAAGAAAGACGGCCCCGCCAAACACCACCGGCCAAAGCAGCAGGCAGGGCAAAAGCAGAAGCACGCACAGCGGCAGAAAACGCCGCCATCCCATTTTTGTCTTCAAACGACGCTCTCCACAGCTAGAAATTGAGGCTAATGCTTTGGCTGTCGCTGTTGATTTTGACCGCTGCGCCATACGGGAGGCAAATCTGCGGATGCGTATGACCAAAATCTAGGTTTTGTACCACCGGGATAATGGCATTATACTGCCGCACAGTGGTAAGCGTGGTTTCTGCCTGACGTATCCGATATTCTTGTTTTTCCGTCAGCGACCGCTCGTTGCCAAACTCCCAAGCTTTGGGGCGGCCCACCAGCACCGCCTGGACCCGCTCCAAAATGCCGCGCTCCCCAAATGCCCGATAGACCCGGCGGACATAATCGTGTTCCGGGATTTCCTCGGAGGTTTCAGTGATCAAGACGATGTCTTCAAATTGATCAAGGCTTGGCATTCGGACGCCGTGCCGCAGTATTTCGTCCAGCGATTCCAAACAGCCGCCCCAGGTCACGCCTGAAGTGTCTGCTGTTCCGTCCCAGTGCCAGCCGAGGTTCGGCTCGAAAAACTTTGCTTTCGTGAAATTGTCGGGATCGTCCCAGCTTACACCTATGTCGTTGAGAGCGGCACTGGCTCCAATCTCGAATTCGCCCGTCTGAAAAAGCGCCAGCCGCAGATACTTGTCTGCGAAGGGATCAATTTCGGGGGTTTGGGCAAACTGAGTGAACAACGCCCCACCGTAAAAGGATGGCACACCATTGAGCCACAGATGGTTCATAAAATGCGTGTTGTCGCTGTAGCCAAAATAGGGCTTGGGATGGCTGCGGAACGGCTCATCCGGCAGATTTTTGACGTAGGTAACTTGGTCATCTCCACCCAATGTGCTGATGACGGCTTTGATGTCGGGGTCAGTAAACGCGGCGAGCAAATCCGCCGCTCGTTCTTGTTTGAAAGCTTCCAGTTTTGCGGTCGTCGGAAACTCTACGGGAATAAGGCCAAATTTGTCGCGCAACCGGGCCAGCCCGAGCGCATAAACGTGCGGCCATCGGGCAGGAGCGGCAAATGAGGGGGAGAGGATCGCCACTTTGTCGCCCGCTTGAAGTTTTCGAAGAGGCTGAAATTGTGGCAAATAAGTCATCAGTACCAGCGTCATCTTACTGCAAATAAGTCAAATTGCGGCGGGCGACGTCGTTGCCGACGTCCTGCGTCAGAACGCGGGCGAACTCGGCTTTGGCCTCGTCGTACATTCCCAGCATGGTATAAGTCAGGGCTAAATCGTTGCGGGCCAGCGTGTTGCTGCCGTCCAAAGCCACTGCCCGCTCCAATGCGGCCAGCGAGTCATCGAACTGCCCGACAAACCCCAGCACCAGGCCAAGCTGATGCTGCGCTTCGGCATAATTGGCGTCTTCCGCCAGCAGCGCCTCCAGCTCGACCGCCGCCTCGCTGTAGCGGCCTTCGATCTTGTAAGCGATACCGCGCTCCAGCCGGTCCTCCTGCATTCCCATTGCTTATCCCGTTTCTTACTCTAAGCCTGACTTGAAGTTCTGGCCGGAAGCCAGCCGTGCGCCGCGTGCCCAGGAGCCAGCGTCCATTTGGCCCTTGCTTTCCGGCTGCACTGCGAGCAGGCGCAAAGCACCCTTGCTTGTTCCTACTGTTATACCACTTGCGCCGACCGTTTCAATCACGCCCGCCTCGGCGGCGCTTTCTTCGACGACTTCGGTTTTCCAGACTTTGAGGCGCTTGCCCGCCCAGAACGTGTACGCGCCGGGCTTCGGAGTCACCCCGCGCACGAGGTTGTGCAGGTCGCGGGCGGGCCGGGTCCAGTCCAGTTCTCCGGTGTCCGGGGGCAGCGACGGCGACAGCGTGACCTCGGCGGCGTCCTGCGGAATGCGCGGGCAGTCGCCGCGTCCGAGTGCTTCCAGCGTCTGCATCAGCAGGTCCGCGCCAAGCTGTGCCAGAGCTGTTTCCAGCTCGCCCAAATTGGCAATGGGAGCGAGCGGCAGAGATGCCTGCTGCAAAATATCGCCGGTGTCCAGCCCGGCGTCCATCCGCATCGTGGTGACGCCGGTTTCGGCATCGCCCGCCATCAGGGCATACTGCATGGGGGCCGCGCCGCGCCACCGGGGCAGGAGGGAGCCATGAACATTGAGGCAGCCGTGCGGGGGAATGTCTAAAATCCTCTGGGGAATAATCTGGCCGAACGCGGCGACGATAATAATCTCCGGGGCCATGTCGCGGACGACGGCCACAAACTCTTTCGCCCGCACCTTTTCCGGCTGATGCAGCGGCAGGCCAAGCGCGAGGGCCGCGTCTTTGACCGGCGATGTTGACAGCTTGCCGCCGCGCCCCTGCGGGCGGTCCGGCTGCGTGACCACGGCCAATATCTCATGTTCTGGCGATGCCGCCAGTTGGTTCAGCGAAGGCACGGCAAATGGGGAGGTTCCAATAAAAATCAATCGCATAGTGTGAGCCTACTCCCGCGTCTGCGGGCCGAGGCCGCTTTCTTCTTCGTCTTCTTCTTCCTCCGTCGTGACCCAGTGCAGGTCCGTCGGGTTGCGGTCGATAAACAAAATGCCGTCTAAATGGTCGTTTTCGTGCTGGATCACGCGGGCGGTCAGGCCCTCGCCGCGAATACGAACCGGCTTGCCAAATTGGTCCATACCCTTGACCACGACTTCGTTGGCCCGGACGACATCGCCCTGCAAGCCGGGGATCGACAGGCAGCCTTCGATGCCGACCTGCTCGCCTTTGCGGCCCAAAATCTTTGGGTTAATGATCGCCTGAAAGCCGTCACCCGCATCATACACAAAAATGCGCTGCAAGATGCCAAGCTGCGGCGCGGCCAGCCCGACGCCGTTCGCAGCTCGCATGATCTGCTCCATGTGCGCGACCAGCGCGACCACATCCTCGTTGACCGTCAGCACGGGCCTAGACCGCTGCCGCAGCAAATCCGCGCCCTGCGCGTCGTCGTATCTGACAATCGGGTCGTCTTTGCGGATCAGATCGGTCAGCTTGCCCGTAGTTCGCGCCATCTCGTTGCTACTCCTATTGCTCATTGCTTCCTATTATAGCACAACTTAGAGCATGGTCAGTGGGTCAATATCCAAAGTCAGACCCGCCCGGTCCGTGTCGGTCAGCGCGGCCACGGCCTGCCTCAGCAAAGCCAGAAGATGGGGCTTGTTCGGGGCACGCAGGGCCAGATGCCAGCGGTAGCGGCCCCGCAGGCGCGACAGGGGGCAGGCGACCGGGCCAAGCACCTGCACGGCGGGGTCGTCGCCGAGAGCCGCCCGCAGGACGTTTGCCAGGCGGTACGACCGCTTCCGGGCCTCGTCTTCGGACTCGTCGGTAAAGACGCAGTTTGCCATGTGCGCGAACGGCGGGTAACCGACTTCCTGCCGCTGCTCAATCGCATGGGCATAAAAGCCTAAATAGTCGTGCGTCGAGGCAAACTGAACGCTGTCATGCTCCGGCGAGAACGTCTGCACGATCACGCTTCCGCTGACCGCCCCGCGCCCGGCCCGGCCCGCCACCTGCGTGAGAAGCTGAAAGGCCCGCTCGCCCGCCCGAAAGTCCGGCACGTTCAGCGCGGTGTCCGCGCTGACGACGCCTACCAGGGTCACGTTGGGGAAGTCTAGGCCCTTAGCGACCATCTGCGTGCCAATCAGAAAATCCGCCTCGCCGCGCTTGAACGCCCGCAGCGTCTCGGCGTGTGCGCCCTTGCGGGACATGGTATCCCGGTCCATGCGAAGCGTCCGGGCCGCCGGAAACTGCTGCCGGACGGCGTCTTCCACTTTTTCCGTGCCCAGCCCAAACGGACGCAGGCGCAGCCCCTGACATTTGGGGCAGACATCGGGCACGCGCCGCTGAAAGTCGCAGTGGTGGCACTGCAAATACCGCCCGGCGTGGTGGTAGGTCAGCGAGACGTCGCAATTCGGGCAGGTAAACGTAAACCCGCAGTCCCGGCACAGCAGGAACGACGCAAAGCCCCGGCGATTTAAGAATAAAATCGCCTGCTCGCGCCGCTCCAGACACTGCTCTAACGCCAGCGACAAATCCGCTCCGAAGACCGACCGGGGCGGCGGCTCCGGCTTCGGCTCGCCGGGTACTTTCGGGACCGGCTTTGGCTTCATCTCGTCGCGCAAGTCCACCACCGAGACAGGCGGCAGCGGGCGGCGGCTGATGCGCTCGGCCAGCTCAATCAGGCCGTACTCGCCGGTCTGTGCTTTGTAAAAGCTCTCTAAAGAGGGCGTCGCACTGCCCAGGATAACTGTCGCGCCGGTCAGCGAGGCGCGGAATTGCGCGGCGTCGCGGGCGTGGTAGCGGGGCGTGGAATCTTGTTTGTACGAGCCGTCGTGTTCTTCGTCTAAAATTATTAAACCGAGGCAAGGGACGGGGGCAAAGACCGCCGAGCGTGCGCCGACCACGACCCGCGCCTGTCCCTCGCTGATGCGCCGCCATTCATCATGCCGTTCCCCGAGCGAGAGCGCCGAGTGCAGCACGGCCACTTCGTCTTCGCCAAACCGCGCCTTAAATAAATCCAGGACCTGCGCCGTCAGCCCGATTTCGGGCAGCAGCACCAGCGCACTCCGGTTCTGATGCAGCGTCCGGGCCACGGCGTCCAAGTACACCTCGGTTTTACCCGACCCCGTCACGCCAAATAGCAGAAGCGTCTGCCCGGCGCGGGCGTTTAACGACTTTCCAATCGTCGCCGCCGCCTCAGCCTGTGCATCGGTCAGCGGCGGGGCATCGCCCGCGACGAAGCCGAAAAACTGGAACGGGTCCCGGCGGCTCGGCACTTCGGTGTACCGCGCCAGCCCCTTTTCAGCCAGTGCTTTTCCTGCCGCGCCCGCGCTTGCCCCCACGGCCAGCCCTGCTGAGGGCACTTTTGAATCCGCTTCGCCCTGCGCCGTTATCAGTGCCCGCAGGAGCCGCGCCTGCCGCGCCGCGCCGGACCGCTCCAGCCGCGCCGCTTCTTCCCCGGCCACATCGGCCTCCACGGCCAGTGACAGCAGCCGGACCAGCTTGCGCCGCGCCGGGGGCAGCTTGATCGCCCGCTCTTCGGTGACAATACCTTTTTTACGCAGCTCCGCCAGCGCCGGGCCGGGCTTCGCCTGCCCCAGCGACTTGGCGAGTTTTCCCGGCTCGGCAGCCCCGCCGAGGGCGGCCAGCGCGGCGGCCAAATCCTTCTGCGCCGCTGCCCGCGACCCGCTCAGTTTTTCTTCCCAATCTTCGGCCAGCCGCAGGGTGGTCTTAATCGACGACGACAGGACATCGGGCACAATCAGCCGCAGGGCATCACGCCAGTCGCAAAGCGTCTGCTCGGTGACCCACAATGCCAGCGCCCGAAGCTCTCCGTCAAAGCGCGGCGCGTTCTCAATTTTCGCGGCAATCGGCTTGATTTTCGCCGCCATCTCGGGCGGGCAGGCCTCAGACAAACCCACAACGTAGCCAACCGCCTGCTGGGAGCCGAACGGGACGACGACCGCTTCGCCAACGGTGACCGTGAGGGTGGGAGGAATGGAATAAGTCAGCGGCTGCGGCAGCCCGGCGACTTCAATTTGAACAACGACATCAGCATATAAGGCAGCAGATAATTCGAGACACATGGGAGTCTATTATACACCCCAAAGGCGGAGTCTGCGGACTCGGATATGCTGAAAAAGCCCCCGCCTCCATTTTGGAGGCGAGGGCAGTGAAGAGCACAGGATACGAGGGGTTAAAACCCCTCGCTAGGAGGCGAAGACGCCGGGAAGCCACAGACAAGCCTCTTGCCAATCCTCCTGCGGCGCGAAGCGCCTTCCAGCGAGGGGTTTTAACCCCTCGTCCTAATGCTTTCTATTACTCTTACAGCCGCTCCGCCCGCATCTTTGCCACCTCGGCGGCCCGTTTGCGCCGAGCTTGGTTTTTTTGAGCCACCCGGCGCGGGTCCAAATCTGCGAAACCGATTTTGGCGCCCTTGCCATTTCGCAGCGTGCCGAACGTTAAATCGGCCAGCGGCATGATCACGTTCAAATTACTCAGCATATACTTGTGATGAACCCGGTGATGCGCGTCTAAGTACCGCCAGGTACGGAACCGGCTCAGAAACTTGGAAGCGCGGGGAACGTGCATCGCCCAGTGAAAGCTTTCATACAGCGTGAAATACACCGTAATCGCCGCGATGCCGCCCCAGACACTCGGAATGCCGGTCGCCCACTGCACAAAGAACAATAGGGGCAGGTGGCCCAGCACCATCAGTGGCAGCGCCCACCAGTCCATCGGCACTTTGTCCGGGTGGTCGTCGTGGGTGTGGTACGTCTCATCGCTCTTGTAAATCTGATGATGCACCAGCGTATGCTCCCGGAACGTTCGGTAAACATACTTGGGTGAATGGAAGAGGTAGCGGTGGAACGCCCACTCAAAAAAACTGGCGTAGACAAAATAAACCGCGAAGGCGAGGGCCTCCCAGAGAAAAGAATATACCAAAAACAAGTTCCTTGCTAACGGCTGAAAGGGCCGCGTCCCTGCTGTATACCCTTTTCCAGAGGCAAAACGTTCCGCGTTTGACAAACTCCCTGCCCGGCGGCTATACTCTTGCTACTCTTTGGTATGGAGACGCACTGTGGCAAACACACTCAGCAACGACGATACAACTCAGGTCAGCGACATCTGGAAGAAGCGGCACACGGCGGCGCACGTCCTGGCGCAGGCGGTTCTGGAAATGTTCCCGGACGCCAAGCTCGCCATCGGCCCGCCGATTGAAGACGGCTTTTATTACGACTTTGACCTGCCCCGGAACCTCACGCCCGACGACCTCAAGGAAATCGAGTCGCGGATGAAGCGGCTCAAGCGCGAGAACCATCCGCTGGTCCGATCGGAGAAGCCCCGCCCTGAAGCCCTGGCCTACGAAGAAGGGCTGGGGCAGAATTACAAGGCCGAGCTGATTCAAGACCTGCCCGAAGGCGAAGCGATTTCGTTCTACACGCAGGGCAATTTCACCGACCTCTGCCGGGGGCCGCACGTTGCGTCCACGGGCGAGATTGGTGTCTTTAAAATCGACCGCCTGGCCGGAGCGTACTGGCGCGGCGACGAAAAGCGCGAGCAGTTGCAGCGTGTTTACGGCGTCTTGTTTGACACCAAAGAAGAATTAGACGCCTACTACGTGCGGCTGGAAGAAGCCAAAAAGCGCGACCATAAAGTGCTGGGCAAGCAGCTTGGCCTGTTTATGAACTCGGCGGTGGTGGGCGCGGGCCTGCCGCTGTGGCTGCCCAAAGGGGCCACCGTGCGGCGCGTCTTGGAGCGCCATGTGCAGGATGTGGAGCTTGCCAACGGCTACCAGCACGTTTACACGCCGGACATGGCGAAAGTGGAGCTGTACAAACAATCGGGACACTGGGAGCATTACAAAGACGGAATGTTCCCCGTGATGAAGATTGAAAACGAAGAGTTCGTGCTGCGGCCTATGAACTGCCCGCACCATATCCAAATTTACAAGAACGAACTGCATTCGTACCGCGACCTGCCCATCCGCCTGGCAGAACTCGGCAAAATGTATCGCTTCGAAAAGTCCGGGGAACTCAGCGGCCTGTCCCGCGTCCGGGCCATGACTCTCAGCGATGCTCACATCTTCTGCACCGAAGCGCAGGTGGTGGAGGAAGTCAAAAAGTGCATTCTATTGATTGAGGAAGCCTATCGAAAGCTGGGCATCACGGAATACTCCTATCGCCTGAGCCTGCACGACCCGAAGAACACAGAAAAATACGTGGACAACCCGGCCCTGTGGGAACAGGCCGAGGGCGAGCTGCGCGAAGTGTTTGAGGGCCTCGGCCTGCCCTACTATGAAGCCCTCGGCGAAGCGGCATTCTATGGCCCCAAGATCGACATTCAGCTCAAGAACGTTTTGGGCCGCGAGGAGACCGTCTCCACGGTGCAGGTAGACCGGCATCTGCCGAAGCAGTTCGGGCTGGAATATATCGGCGAAGACGGGCAGACGCACCAGCCGGTCATGATCCACCGGGGCTACATCAGCACGATGGAGCGCATGGTTTCTTTCTTGATTGAGCATTACGCCGGGGCGTTCCCAACGTGGCTTGCCCCCGTGCAGGCTATTGTTTTGTCCATTGCGGACCGTCACAAGGAGTACGCTGAAACGGTCAAAGAGGCACTGATCAAAGCAGGCTTCCGGGCGGAAATCGACGGGCGCAATGAAAAAGTGGGCAAAAAGATCGCTGAAGCCGAGTCGCAGAAAATCCCCTATATGCTGGTCGTCGGCGACCGCGACGCCGCCAATGGCACAGTGTCGGTGCGCCAGCGCGGCGGCACAGACTTAGGGGCGCTGTCGCAGGAAGACTTCTTAACCCGCCTGCGCGACGAGACAAAGGAGTAGGGATATGACAACCATCACACTGCCGCCGGAGATCGAGCAGTCCGTCGCCCGGCAGGCTGAACGGCAGGGAACTACTATAGAGTGGGTGGCGCTAGACACGCTGCGCCGGACGTTTGCCGCTCCTGGTGAAGAACCTAGTAGACCAGAGACCATGTATGATTTCATGCAGGGATTTATTGGGACTGTAGACGGCTCTTCCGAAGCATACTCGGAGAATTGCGGAGAAAAGTTCGCGGAGGGTATGGCTCAAAAGCAGCGAGAAGGAAAACTCTAATGCTGACCGATACCGGGCCTTTAGTGGCCCTTGTGAACCGCAACGACCCGCATCACGCGCCTTGTCTGGCTGTTCTCAAACAACTGCCTGTAAAACCGCTGGTGACGACTTGGCCATGTTTTACGGAAGCCATGTATCTGGGATACCGCGCCGGTGGTTATCCCGCACAAGCCGCGCTGTGGCTATTCCGAGCTTCTGGGCGGCTTGTGATCCATGATCTTTCCGATGAAGAAATTGCCCGGATGCAGACGTTTATGGAAAAGTACAAAGACACGCCGATGGATTTGGCGGATGCGTCGTTGGTAGCGGCGGCAGAGAGGCTGGGGCTGACACGTATCTTCACGGTGGACAGCGATTTCTACGTTTACAGACTGGCCGACGGCACGGCGCTTGAAGTGGTAAGGTAGCACAGGATTATGTCCGCTCAGCGAAAGACGTTATTCAGCCCGGCGCAGTATCTGGAGCGCGAGCGCAAGGCTGAGTTTAGAAGCGAATATTACGCCGGGGAAATGTATGCGATGGCCGGGGCGACCGAGGCGCACGTCTTGATTGTTTCGAATTTGACGTTTGAGTTTGTGTCTCAGTTCCGGCGGCGACCCTGCAAGACGTATGCTACGGATATGAAAGTTCGCATTGATGCCAGTGGGCTGTATGCGTACCCGGATGTGGTGCTGATTTGCGGGGACCCGGAGTTCACCGATGGGCGACAGGACACGCTGCTGAACCCGCAGGTGATTATCGAAGTGCTGTCGCCGTCTACGGCGGCGTATGACCGGGGCGAGAAGTTTCTGCACTATCGCCTGCTGCCGTCGCTGACGGATTACCTGCTGGTTTCTCAGAATGCCATGCGCGTGGAGCATTATGCGCGGCAGGCCGATGGGACCTGGCTGCTGACAGACGCTTCCGGGCCGGAAGGGGAGGTTGTGCTGGCGTCCGTCGGCTGCCGCCTGCGCCTCGCGGACATTTACGACAAAGTAGACGCGGCTCCGACCGGATTTCTCCCGGTCATTCACAATTTTGAATGATTTTTTGTTGACATCTGCCCCAACAATACGCTATACTATAGACCGGTCGGTGTCGGCCCACGCACACCGGTAGTTTTTCGTGGCTAAGGAACCTAAAAATCAACAACAGAGACTTTCGCAGGGACCCGCGTGAACCGCGAGTCAACATGAACGAGCGCATCCGCGCCCGTGAAATCCGCGTCATTGATGACGACGGAGGCCAGCTCGGCATTATGACGCCGCGTGAGGCCCTTCTGATCGCCCGCGAGCGCGGCATTGATCTGATTGAAGTGGCCCCGCAGGCACAGCCGCCCGTGTGCAAGATCATGGACTACGGCAAGTTCAAGTACGAGCAGGCGAAAAAAGAAAAAGAGTCCGCCAAGAAGCACAAGCAGAGTGAGCTAAAGGACATCAGGCTGGACCCGCGCTACGGCACGCTGTCCGAGCATGACCTGATGACCAAAGTGAACCATGCCCGCAAGTTCCTGGAAGACGGCGACAAAGTGAAAGTCACGTTCCGGTTTATCGGCGGCCAGATTCGCCACCCGGAAGTCGGACGCGGCCAGCTTGACACGTTTATTCAGCGCGTGCTGGACGTCGCCCAGATTGAGAAGGCCCCGTCGATGGAAGGCCGCTCGATGTATGCTGTGCTGACACCGAGCAAATCTGGCGGAGCGCCCAAGCCTCCCAAGCCGCCGGTCGTCAAGAAACCTACTTCGCCACCTGTTGCGCCGGAACCATCTGCGGCAGAAGTTGTGCCGGAGCCGACTGCGGCAGAATAAGATACTTTCGGGGCCTGTCAGCGAACCCGGACACACCTGTGCGCCGGGTTCGCGCACGTATAACAAAGCCATTATAACAGTAGGAGAAGACCATGCCCAAGATTAAAACCCGCAAAACGGCGGCCAAACGCTTCAAAGTGACCGGAACCGGCAAGCTGATGCACGGCCACGCTCATCATAACCATTTGAATATCCACAAGGGCAAGTCCAACCTCCGGGTCCTGAACTCGGACGCTCAGTTGTATCCCGGCAAGCTAAAGTCCGTCCGCCGGATGCTGCCCAACGGCCTGCCCAAGTAACCACAAATGTTTTGAGCGAGGGATTGAAAATCCCTCGCTAGGGGAGGCGTCCTGTGGACGACGAAGAATGCCGTTTTTGTGGCTTCCTCCGTCCAAAGGACGCCTTTTCCGAGCGAGGAGTTTTCAACTCCTCGATATTTCTCACACCCAAAGGATAACAGACAATGGCTCGTGTCAAGCGCGGCGTAATGAAGCATAAGCGCCACCATAAAATTCTCAAAGAAGCCTCCGGCTACTGGGGCGGCAAGTCTCGCCTCTTCAAGAGCGCCAATGAGCAGCTCATGAAGTCCGGGCAGTATGCCTACCGGGACCGCCGCAACCGCAAGCGCGAGTTCCGGCAGCTCTGGATTGCCCGAATCAATGCCGCCTGCCGCGCTCAGGGCGTGCAGTACAGCCGCTTCATGGCGGCGCTGACTGTCAGCGGCGTCGAGCTGGACCGCAAAGTGCTGTCCGACATGGCGATCCACGACATCACCGCCTTCAATACGCTAGTGGCTTCGCTGAACATCACCGTGGTCGCGCCGACGCACAACTTCGCGGCGGCCTAACCGGCCCGTCCATTCTTCACCCGAAGGGTGCTTACTTGCCGGGGGTTTTACACCCCCGGCTTTTGCAGTTTGTTGATGCTTATGACCCCGACAGAACAACTCACCCAAGTCGCCGACGAAGCCCGTAGTGCCCTCAATGCCGCCGCCACGGTAGCCGATTTGGACGCGGCGGAAACACTGTATCTGGGCCGCAAAGGCCGTCTGACCGGCCTGCTGCGCCTCGTCGGCACACTGCCGCCCGAGGAGAAACCGGCATTCGGCGCGTCCGTCAACGCCCGCAAGGACGATTTGACCGCCCTGCTGACCGAGCGGCGGGACCACCTGGCGTCCGGCGAGCGGGCGGCACGGCTCGCCGCCGATGCGATTGACGTCACCCTGCCCGGCACGCTGTCCCCCGCCGGGACGCAGCACCCCATCACGCGGCAGATGCAGGCGGTCAAAGATGCCCTGATTGGCATGGGCTACGCGTTTGAAGAGTGGCCGGATATTGAAGACTACCATTACAATTTTGAGACCTTGAACTATCCCCCCGACCACCCGGCCTTCGATGAGCAGATGTCGTTCTATGTGGACAAAACCCACCTGCTCCGCACGCAGACCACGGCATTTCAGGCGCACATCATGGGCAGCGGCGGGTTGAAGCCGCCGATCCGGGCCGCGACCATCGGCAAATGCTACCGCTACGAGGCCGTGGACGCCACGCACTCGCACACCTTTCATCAAGTAGACATTCTGGCCGTGGATGAGGGCCTGACGCTGGCCGACCTCAAAGGCACGTTCGCCGAGCTGGTCCGCCGCCTGTTTGGCGACGTCGAACTCCGCTTCCGCCCTGACTTCTTCCCGTTCGTGGAGCCGGGCGTCGAAGTGGCAATCCGCTGGGGCACCGGCTGGCTGGAACTCGGCGGCGCGGGCATGGTTCACCCCAACATTCTGGAAGCGATGGGCATTGACTCCGAGCGGTACACCGGCTTCGCCTGGGGCCTCGGCATTGACCGAATGCCGATGGCAAAGTACGGCATCGACGACATCCGCCTGTTCACCGAAAACGACCTCCGTTTCCTCCGGCAGTTTTGAGGTCAGCAGTTCCCGCGATAAAGCGCCGAGGGGCTAAACCCCCTCGCTGGGGGGCGAAGCGCCCTGAACCCGAGGGTAAGGGTGAAGACAAATTAGGACAAGACAGCATACCGAGAACGGTTCTGCTCTGCTCCTCATTCATCCTGACCCGCGCAGGCGGGTTCCAGGCGTCTGCGCCCCCCAGCGAGGGGGTTCAGCCCCTCGGTTCCTTGACCTATTTTTTATGTCTAGCCCTCAACAAGCCTTGGAAGCATTGACGCAGGACCCGGCCCTCGCAGATTTGGAACGCCTGCTCTCGCGCTTCAACTTGTTTGAGGCAATGGGCGTCCTCAAACAAGAACTGCGCCATTCCGACCTTTTGGCAACGCTGCTAGACCCCCGCCAGTCTCACGGCCTCGGCACGCTGTTTCTGACCGAACTGCTCCGCGTGGTCGCGCCGACATTGGATACATCCAATCTGGGCCATGCCAGGGTCGAGCGCGAGTGGCACTACGTTGACATCCTTGTCCTTGACGACACCCGCCGTCTTGCCGTCATCATTGAGAACAAAATCGACACCGGCGAAATCCCCGGTCAGCTTTCCCGGTACTACGCCGACGTTCGCAATCACTTTCCCGAACACAAAATCGTGGCTATTTACCTCACACGCAATGGCGGTCCTCCAACAGACAAACGCTATCATGCGGTAAGTTATACACAGATTTGTCATATCCTTGAAGAGCTTGTTAAAAACTCTCGTTCTACGTTTAGCGAAGACATCGTAGTGCTGCTGGAACACTACACGCAGATGTTAAGAAGGCATATTATGAGCGATTCTGGAGTAGCTGAATTGTGTCAAGATATATATCAAAAGCACAAGCAGGCACTAGATTTGATTTTCGAGCACCGGCTAGACCAACAGGCTCTTATCAACGGATATGCTCAACAGCTTATAAGAGACGAACCTCGTATCAAGCCATGCTTCAGCAAAAAATCATACATTCAATTTAATCCTCTCGCTTGGGATAATCCATCTTACAGCGAGTCTTTCCATCCTGATTGCCCCTGGCTGCTTTACTTCCAGTTTAATAACGACCCACGAAATCTGTCTATTGTACTTTTGATGACTCCTGGTGATTTGTCTCGCCGCACAAGATTGTTTGAGGTTGCACAGAAAAAGCACTTTCTGGGTTGCCCTGATAAATTAATAAGCTTGAAGGGACACGGCGGCTGGAGTCGGCTCTACGAAAAAACAATCTTGACAGAGACAGACTACGACAAAACACAAAAAAATATTGAAGCCATAATTTCTCAAAAATGGGATGATTTTTTAGTTCAAGACCTGCAATGCGTCACGCAGGCTATCTGTGATGAAGAGTGGCTGTGGGAGCTGCCGGGGTAGAGAACGAGGTATAATGGCTTTGTCTTTGGAAGCACCATGCCATGAATGGCACGGCTACCGGGCGAGGACGCCGAGAACCCCTCGCTTCGCGGGGCTAAGAGAATGCACATACCGAGACGTATTCTGAGTGCCGCGAAGCGGTAGTTTCTGGCCGAAGGCCCGTTAGCCGTGCCATTTATGGCATGGTTTCTGTGATCACAATAATTGCAAAAACGAACTCAATAACGGTTGAAATTGCTGAGAGAATGTAACTGATGAAATTACCTGTGGAATGGCTGCGTGAGTATGTGGAGACGCCGCTGGGCGACGGTGCTCTGGCGGATGCGCTGACGATGGCGGGGCTGGAAGTGGAGGAAACGACGGCCTCGGACGACGGGCCGGTGTTCCATACCAAAATTACGCCGAACCGGGGCGACTGGCTCTCGGTGGTTGGCACGGCCCGTGAGGCCGCCGCCGCGCTGGACCGGCCCCTGCGCTGGACGGCGCAGCCCTTGCCGGAAGAGAAAGAAGAGATCACGCGCTGGGTGGGTGTCCGCGTTGAGAACCCGGCGCTGTGCCCGCGCTTCACCGGCAAGCTGGTTCGGAACGTCGTTTTTCGGCCCTCGCCGGACTGGATGCAGGCGCGGCTGCTGGCGGTCGGGATGCGGCCTATCAATGTCGTGGTGGATGTCACGAACTATGTCATGCTGGAAATGGGGCAGCCGCTCCATGCGTATGACTACGCCACACTCCCCGACGGCAAAATTGTGGTACGGACGGCGCGGGACGGCGAAGTTTTAAAGACGCTGGACGGCGTGGAGCGTACCCTGTCGCCGGAAATGCTGGTGATCGCGGACACGCAGAGGGCGATTGGCCTCGCAGGCATCATGGGCGGGGCGGACACGGAAGTGTCGGCGACGACCAAGCATATCTTTTTAGAGTCGGCCCACTTTGACGCGGGCAGTATCCGGCGCACGTCGAAGGCTCTGGGGCTGTCCACCGAAGCCTCGTACCGGTTTGAGCGGTTTGTGGACCCGGAGCTGGCCCCGCTGGCTTTGGAACGGGCCTGCGACTTATTAGCGGAGCTGGCTGATGGCGAGGTGGTGCTGGGACGTGTGGATTTGTACCCGCAGCCGACCCGCCCGCGCACGATTGCTTTGCGGCCCGCCCGCACCAATGCTATTTTGGGCACGGACTTGGACGAGGCCGCCGTGGCGGGCAGTCTGCGGCGGCTGGGGCTGGCAGTGGATACCACGCAGGAGCCGCTGTCGGTGACAGTGCCGCTGTTCCGGCCTGATTTGGTGCGCGAGATTGACCTGATTGAAGAAGTGGGCCGCATGGTCGGCTATGCGACTTTGCCCGAGACCCTGCCCCCGGCGGCGGGCGGCGGGGGGGGCGATGCCCCGCAAGGGCGGCTGGCGACCCGTCTGCGAACGCTGCTGGTCGGCGAGGGCTTGTCTGAAGCCATGACGCACTCGCTGGCCGCGCCGTCGGCCTTCGATGACCCCCGCGTCGAAGCGGCGCGGGTCCAAATCCGGCAGGCCTTGTCCGAAGAGCTGTCCGGCCTGCGGCAGTCGCTCGTGCCCAACTTATTGGACGTGCTGGCTCGGAACGTCCGTCAGCGGCAGGCCGATATTCGGCTGTTTGAAGTTGGCAAAGTCTTTCAAAAGGGGACCGGGGACGGCAACTACAGCGAGCCGCGCCGGGTCGCCGCCGTGCTGACCGGGCCAAGCGTGGACTTCTTTACCGCCAAAGGGCTGGTGGAAAGCCTTGCCGCCGCCCTGCACCTGCCGCCGCTGGCGTTCGCCGCCGAGATGCGCCCCGCGATGCATCCGGGCCGGTGCGCGTCTGTGTCCCTCTCAGGAAAAATGCTGGGATTTGTCGCCGAAGCCGACCCGGATGCGGTGCAGTCCGCGCTGGACGTGCCTGCCGGGGTAGGCCGTGTGGCCGTCTTTGAGCTGGACGCTGACGCCCTGCTGGCCTATTTAGACCCCGCTTTGCGCTACCATACCCTGCCGCGCTTCCCGGCAGTGTCCCGTGACCTCGCTGTGGTAGTAGACCTGGCGACACCCTACGCCCTGCTGGAAAGCACAGTGCGCGAGGCCATAGACTCGGGGCTGACCGAGGCCGTCACCCTGCAAAGCGTCTACACCGGCGAGCGCATCCCCGAAGGCAAGAAAAGCGTCGCCCTGCGCCTGACCTTCCGCGCCCCGGACCGCACGCTGACCGATGCCGAAATCGAAGCGCAGGTGGCCGAAGCCGCGTCCCTGCTGGCGACGCGGGCGGGGGCGGAGCGGCGATAAAGCAATCAAGCGAGGGAAAGCGAGGGGTTGAAAACCCCTCGCTCGGTAAGGCGTCCTGCGGACGGAGGAAAAGACAGAAGAGCCTGCCACGGCTGGCATTTTCTTTGACCGTATGTTCTGCCGTCCGCAGGACGCCTCACCGAGCGAGGGGTTTTCAACCCCTCGCATCATCGTGATGTCTGTTTAGCCAAACCACAGGCTGATTTCAGTCTGGGCGTTCTCGACCGAGTCGGAGCCGTGGATCAAATTCTCGGCGACGGTGTTGGCGTAGTCGCCGCGAATAGTGCCGGGCATCGAGTCGCTGGGCTTGGTGGCTCCGATGAGCTTGCGGGAGATGGTGACGACGTCGTCACCTTCCCAGACCATCGCCACGACGGGGCCGGAGGAGATGAAGTCCACGACGCCTGCGAAGAACGGCTTGTCTTTATGCACGGCGTAGTGCGCTTCGGCCATCTCGCGGGTGGGGGTCAGCATCTTCATCTGGGCCAGCGTGTAGCCTTTGGCTTCCAGCCGCCGGATGATTTCGCCGACGAGCCGCCGCTGAACCCCATCGGGTTTGATCATTAAAAAAGTCTGTTCCAAGTGGTCATTTCTCCTGTGAAAAGTCTATCAAAATTAGAGCGGGGAACTTTGTGCCCCCCGCGCCCGCTTATTATGCTGCATCTCATCTCGTAAAGTCAAGGAGCCACGCTATGATTCGTTCTACACTCTTCGCCGCCGCTGCCCTGCTGTCGCTCGCCGGGAGCATCTCGGCAGCGCCCGTCAAGGCCAAGCCTGCCGCCGCCAAAGCCGCCCCGCTCATCTGCCCCGTCACCAAAGAAAAGATCGCGTCCGTCAAAGACGCCGCCGGGTCCAGCACCTACAAAGGCAAAACCTATTACTTCTGCTGCGCGGGCTGCAAGCCGATGTTCGACAAAGACCCGGCCAAGTACGCCGTGCCCGCCAAGTAGTGTCTCTTTATGTCTTTGACAGACCCGCTGACACGCCTGCTGACTATCCGTGCCCGCCCCATCAATGCGGCGGGCACGACTCTGCCCGGCGTCGTCCTGCCCACGCGGCGCTACCTCTGGTACTACGTGGCGTCGTGGCCGGACGGCACGCCTGCGGCGTCTCTGCATCTGGGGGAGGGCATTGTGCCTGCTGACGAAACTGCCCCCTGGCGCGTCATGCGCCGGGACCGGACCCGAACCCTCCTGCGGCCCCTGCCGGGCGGGGGCACGGAAGCCGCCGCCAGCTACTATCCCGGCGGGTCGGGGGTGGGGGGCGAGTTTTTCCGTATCAATGATGGCGAAGCGCGAACGGGAGGCTTTGACGTGCTGGGGCAAGGCTGGCGCGGGGGCGTCGTCCTGCGGCGAGATACGAAAGAGCGGACGCTCCTGCTGCGCGGCGACGGCGACCCGCCGGATGTCTATTATGTGGAGCCGCTGCCCCGCGCCTTATCCCTGCCCTCCCTGGCGTCGGTGCTGCTGCTGGCGTATGTCCTGACCGAGCGCGAAGTGCGGCAGGGAAGCTGGATCAAGCGGCCTCGAAGCGTTTAGCTTAGTCAAACTCCATGCGGAGGACGCCTTCTTCGCCGGGCACGGGGCGGACCGGCGGGCCGCCGCCGCCACGCGGGCGGGGCTTGCGGACGCGGCGCTGGGAGGCGCTGACATAATCCTGCTCGGCGGAATACCGGCGAACCTGATTGCCCCCGGAGCCTTTGGCAAAGTACATGGCGGCATCGGCAAAGTCAATCAGCCCCGCGACGGTGTCCGAGTCATCCGGGCAGAGAGCAATGCCGACCGACAGGCTGACCGGCAGGTCCATCTCCCGCAGTTTTTCCTGAACCTGCCTGCGAATACGGTCCGCGACTGCCAGGGCAGTCTCTACAGTGGTTCCCGGCATCAGCCAGGCAAACTCATCGCCGCCGTAGCGGGACACCACATCCGTATCACGGGCCTGTGCGGCCAGCAGCTCGCCGACCTGACGCAGGGCAAGGTCTCCGAGGCCGTGCCCCTGCGTGTCATTGATTTCCTTGAAGCCATCTACATCAATCATCGCAACTGCGACGGTGTCTGTGCGGCGGCTGGCATATTCAATGCGCTGGCGCAGAGACGTCTCAAAGTGGGCACGGTTGTACAGCCCGGTCAGTGCGTCGCGCTGCGCGGCCTCCAGCACCTGCTCAAGCTGACGATTCAGCCGCGTCAAGGTTTCGCGCACCGAGGAATGGCCGTCGTCGCCCGTGCGGAAGCCCTGCTGAGAGAGCATTTCCGGGGACGCGATCAAAAATCGGCATTCGCTGCCCTCATCGGCAATGCACCGGGTTTCCACGCATTGCAGCGTGCCTGCCGGGTAGCCTTCGGTCGGCGGCAGGCTTTCGGCGATGCCGCGCAGCAAGCCGCGCAGGTAGTCACAGGCACTGGCTGAGCGCGAGCCGCGTTCCCGCGCCATCTCCCCTTCCACGCTGCGTTCGACCCGTATCCCAATCTCGCCGGGGCGTGGCCGCGTTTCGTCCAGGCTGAGCCGACCATACCCGGACTGCGTCAGCAGGGACAGGGCCAGCCGCAGGGCCTCACGCCCGTCGGCAGGGCTGCGGGAGGACACATGGCTCATCAGCCGCTCCGCCGCCGCTGCCCCCGCACGGGAAAATATCTCGGCGGTGTGTTCCGGGCCGATCTCGCGTATCATCTGCTCGCGGAGGCTGTAAAACCCGCCTGCCGCGTCAAAAATGAAGACGCGCCCGCCCCAGACTTCCAGGCTGCTGTTTTCTCCGGTCGCCGGGGCTTCCCGGACTTCTTCGCTGCTTTCGCTCCGTGGCATCGGTCGGTTACTTCCTGTGAGATGATCTCTGGTTAGTGTACTCAAAATAATGATCTTGTCTCAGCTACCTAAAAGGCATAGAGCGTGCCAACTGTGCCTGTTGACCCGCTCGCACTATTGCCAGATTGTCTGAAAACGGCTTAACGGGCGGCGGCAAAGCGCAGGTCTTTCATAATGCGAAGCTGGTAAATCGTGAAGCCAATCAGCAGGGCGCCCATCACCCACGCCGCCGCCGTGGCATAGCCGAACTTCAAAAACAGGAAGGCGTTGTACCAGATTTCCAGCCCCAGCGTCTGCGTCGCATAGGGGGGCGGGCCGCCGCCCGTCATTACCAAGATATTCTCCGTGGCCTGAAATGTCCCGATGACCGCACCGACAAGCTGAATAATCAGCAGTGGCCGCAGAGTCGGCAGCGTGATCTTCCAGATTTTGGTCCAGACGCTTGCACCGTCCAGATCGGCGGCTTCGTACATCTCATCGGGAATCGAGCGCAGGGCGGCTTGATAAATCAGGCTGCCCGGCCCGGCGGTTGCCCAGACCCAGGGCAAAATCACCGACAGCAGGGCCAGATTCGGGTTTTCCAGCCACTTCACCGGGTCCGGGTGCCTTCCAAACAGGCTGGCCGCCGAGAAAATCAGCGAATTAAACAGCCCGTTTGGCGTGCCTTCCTCAAACCACTTCCACATAAACGTAATGGCAATCGACGCTGTCACGGCGGGCAGGTAATACAGCGTCCGAAAGAACACTTTGCCGCGTGGCACTTCGGTCAGGCCAATCGCCACAATCAGCGGCAGGAAAAAGCCCAGGCCCAGCGCGATGATTGTGTACAGGAACGAATTACGCACGGCATACCAGAACGTGTCGGCCAGAAACAGGTCAATGAAGTTGTCCAGGCCCACGAATCCGCCGCCGCCCAGAATCCGAAAATCCTGAAAGGCCATCACCAGCCCGCGCCCCAGCGGATAATACCGCCAGACCACCGCCGACAGCAGGGCCGGGATCATAAAGAGCCACACGGCCAGATGCACCGACGCGGGCAGGCCCGTCGCTTTGTCTGAATAAACCCGCGCCGCCCGTGCCTGCGCCCGCTCCCGCCGCCAGCGCGTCGCCAAATTTGCCAGATACGCGCCCGTGCCGAGCAGCAGCGCCGCGAAAATCGACCATGCCCAGACCCGCCGCCGGTGCATCACTTCCGGCGCGACAAAGCCCGTCAGCTTGGCATCTACCGCCCGTGCGGCTTTGTCCAGCAGCGCTTTCGGATTGGCGTGGGGGTTCTGCTGGATTTCGCCGAGCGGGACGCCCAGAAGATTATAAATCTGGCTCATGTTCTCGCCATACGGCTCCGGCTTGCCGTGCGCGAAGAGCGTCTTGTTGGTCTGAAGCCACACCCGCGACTGCGGCGTGGTGTAGTCGTCGTAGCCGTACTTTTCCAAAGCGACGGGGTTGACCGTGTTGCCTAGCCCCGATTCCACATAGGCTTTGGTACGGATGCGCTCGGCCTCGTCGCTGCCCATGAACTTGACGAACTGCCACGCGGCATCGCGGACCCGCTGATCTTTGATCTGCGTGGAGATGCCCCACATATAGGCATTGATTTCGTTGGCCGTGATCCCCGTTGGCCCTTTGGGCATGGGCGCGATGCCGACGACGCTGGGGTTAATCAGCGTCGCATCAGCTTGATTAGCGATCACATTGCTCTGATACTGGAACCACATGGCGACTTTGCCGGTCGCCCGGTCCTGCCCCATGTCGCTGCTGTGGGTCGCCACGCCGTAGTAGGTTGTGCCGTCCGGCCCGGTCCACGGGTCGGCCACCAGCTTGCGGTAGAACTCCAATGCCTCGACGCCCGCAGGCGTGTTGAACGCGGCCCGCCAGCGTCCATCCGGCCCGCGCTGAATGACCTCGCCCCCGGCCTGCCATAAAAAGTTGATCCACCAGTAGGCCGAAGCGTCGGAATCGGTCCCGAACTCAAAGCCCCAGACGCCTTTTTTCTGGTTGGTCAGCTTCTGGGCATCGGCATAAAACTCATTCCAATTAGTCGGGGGTCGGTCCGGGTTCAGCCCCGCCGCCTGGAACAAGTCTTTGCGGTAGTAAAGCGCCTGCACAGCAGCCAAAAATGGGATACTGTAAATGTGTCCGTGCCCGGCATCGCGCAGAATAGGCAGCAGGCTTGGCTCAATGTTTTTCAGCACGGCGGGGTCTTTGGCGAGGTAGTCATCGAGTGGCCGCAGAAAGCCCTGCTGGATATAAGACGCCGACGACCGGAAGTTGACATACACCACGTCGGGGGCCGTGCCGCCCGCAAACGCCAGCAGGATGTTGGACTCCGCGCCCTGCCCCTGGATTTGCAGACCCTGGGCGCTTTGGAGCTGAATATCGGGGTGCGCCCGCTCGAACGCATCTACAATGGCGCGGTCGGCGCGAGATTTGGGGTCGGTGGCGTTTTTGTCTGGCAGCTTGAAGCCGCCCGCCCCGCCGACGCGCACGACGACTTGCTCCTGCGCGTCGGCGGGGCGCAGGCAGGCGAAAAGTAAGCAGGCGTACAAAAATAAGGCGCAGAGGAGTTTTGCGTGGGGGGATTGGTTTGACACTGGCATTAATATACAAAATTTAGGGCCATTTGTCAAGACGATTCGGACACCGGGTATACTCTTCTCATGCTTGCCACCCGAATTATTCCCTGCCTCGATGTCCAAAATGGCCGCGTCGTCAAAGGCACGAACTTTCTCAACCTACGCGATGCCGGAGACCCCGTCGAACGCGCCGCGCTGTACGATGCCCAGGGCGCGGATGAGCTGGTGTTTTTAGACATCACGGCCTCCCATGAGCGCCGCGACTTGATGTTTGACTACGCCCGCCGCGTCGCCGAAGAAGTCTTTATCCCGTTCTGCGTCGGCGGCGGCATCAAAACCGTGGAAGACTTCCGGCGCATCTTAAAGACGGGCGCGGACAAAGCGAGCATCAACACTGCCGCCGTGACCAATCCCGAACTCATCACCGAATGCTCCAAACACTTCGGGGCGCAGTGCGTCGTGGTGGCTGTAGACCCCAAACAGACAGGCCGGACGCCGTCCGGCTGGGAAGTGCATATCCACGGCGGGCGAACGCCGACGGGCCTGGACGCGCTGGACTGGGTGCGGGAAATGGAAGACCGGGGCGCGGGCGAAATCATGCTGACATCGATGGACGCCGACGGCACGCTGGCAGGCTATGACATCCCCCTGACGCGGGCCGTCACTGAGCTTGTTTCTATTCCCGTGATTGCCAGCGGCGGCGCGGGCAGCCTCGCCCATATCTACGACGCCGTGACGGACGGCGGGGCGCAGGCGGCGCTCGTTTCCAGCATTGTCCACTTTGGCACGCACACGGTTGGCGAGATTAAAGACTATTTGGCCGAGCGGGATATTCCGGTGCGCCGGGTGTGATGGGTTATGCTTGCGGAACCAACCCGCCCGCCAAAAGCATTCTGAGTGTATGACACTCGCACTTTCCGTCCTGGACCTGTCGCCGATCCCGTCGGGATCAACGGCCTCCGAGGCGCTGCAAAACACTTTGGAACTCGCCCGGCACGCCGAGAGGCTGGGCTATCACCGCTACTGGCTGGCCGAGCATCACAATATGGGCGGCCTGGCCGGCTCATCCCCGGAAATACTCATCGGGCAGGTCGCCCGTGAGACGAAGACCCTGCGTGTCGGCTCCGGCGGCATCATGCTTCCCAATCAGGCTCCGCTCAAAGTCGCGGAGTCGTTTAAGACACTCGAAGCCCTGTTTCCGGGCCGGATTGACCTCGGTATCGGACGCGCTCCCGGCAGTGACCCGCGCACCGCGCTTGCTCTGCGCCGGGGAGCGGGCAGCGAGGACTTGCCGGAGCAGCTCTCGGACCTGTTTGCCTTTGCGGGCGGCGGCTTCCCCGAAGGCCATCCCTTTGCGGCTGTGTCCGCCGCGCCGCTGGGGGTAGACCTGCCGCCGGTGTGGCTGCTGGGTTCCAGCGATTTCAGTGCCCGCGTCGCGGGCCGTCTGGGGCTGGGTTTTGTCTTCGCGCAGCATATCAATCCGTATGGCGCTCACGAGGCACTAGACGCCTACCGCGCAGAGTGGACACACGCGGGCCATATGGCTGCCCCCCGACCTCTGGTGACAGTGTCAGTTATTGTCGCGGGCACCGACGCCGAGGCGGACACGCTGGCGTCCTCCATGGACTTGGCCTGGCTGCGGCTGGCGGCGGGCAAGTTCGGGCCGTTCCCGAGCGTTGCCGAGGCACAGACGCACCCCTATACTTTCCGCGAGCAGATGGCCGTGCGTGAGTCGCGTCAAAAGATGATTGCTGGCAGCCCCGAAACTGTCCGCGCCCGCCTGTGCGCCCTCTCGGGTGAGCTGGACGTGCCGGAGGTGATGGTAACGACGATGGTTCACGATCACGCCGCCCGCCTGCGCTCCTATGAGCTTCTGGCGGAGGCTGTGCATGGGGTTTAGTGATGGGGTTTAGGTATGGAGTTTGACCTTCAGGGCGCGGACAAGTCCCGCGCCTATCAGCTTCTGGCAAGCGTCGTCGTCCCGCGTCCGATTGCGCTGGTGACGACGCTGGGACCACAGGGTCTTGTCAACGCGGCCCCGTTCTCCTACTTCAATCTGGTGGGCAGCGCCCCGCCTGCGGTGGCCGTGAGTATTGCCCCGCGTGAGGCCGGGGTGCAGAAAGACAGCCTCGGCAACATCGAGGCGTCGGGAGAGTTTGTCATCAACCTGGTTTCCGAGGCGCTGGCCCCGGCCATGACCATTTGCGCGATTGACTTCCCGCCCGGTGTCAGCGAGCCGACTGAGGCAGGGCTGTCCCTGGTGCCTTCGGTGAAAGTGTCCCCGCCGCGTCTCGCGGCGTCGCCGGTGCAGCTAGAGTGCCGCTTGTATCAAGTCGTGGAGATGGGCGAAAACCGAATTGTGCTGGGGGAAGTGGTCTTTCTGCACGTTCAGGACGAGTTTGTAGCCCCTGACACCAAGCGCATTCACGCCGAGGCGCTGGGGCTGATTGGCCGGATGCACGGCGGCGGCTGGTATGCCCGCACGACGGATTTGTTTGAGATGCCGCGTATTCCGTACAACGAGTGGCAGGCAAAAACGAAGCCGTGAGCAGGTATACTTTCAGCGTGACACGTCAACCGACATTCTTCCTCTGGCTTGCTTTCCTGCTGACGGCGTTAGTCGGGACCGCTCCGGCCCTGCCTGCCGTCGGGGTGTGGCAATGCCGGTATGACTCCCGCGTGGTTTCGGCGACGGCAGCTGTTCCCGGCGCAATGCCCTGCCGCTCGATGCCGATGTCTGGCATGGGGCACATGGCCTGCTGCGCCGCTCGGCACAGCATTTCGGCACACGGGCCGCACCTCGCCGCCCCATTCTGTCACCCAACATTTACTCCGTTGGCTGCCGTATCTCTGGCGGTCACAGAACAGGGCCGTGTGGCTCTGCCGCTCCCGGTGGCGGTCCCCGGTGCGCCTCCACGCGGCCCAGCGTCCCTGGCCCCCGCGCTTCTTTCTTTACCCCTGCGTCAGCGTCCCCCGCCCGGCCCAGACCTTCTCCGCGCCTGCTTCGCCTCCGCCTACTGCCTTCGCGGCCCCCCGTCTGCCTGACTTCCTCCTGCTGTTTAGATATTGCCTGCGACTTCCCTTCCCCACTTCGCAGGGGTCTTCCTAAAGGAAGGTCCCCCGCCACAGAAAGAACCTTTTATGAACGTCACGTCTTTGCGTGCCGGGCGCATCCTTGCGCCTGCACTGCTGCTTTCGTGCCTCGCACCCACACACGCCGACCCGGCGATGACTATGCCCACGGCAAAGACGCCGCCGAGCGGCCATTTGCGGACGGCAGACCCAGCGATGCCCGGCATGGCTGGTATGGACAAAATGAGTATGTCGTCGTCGGTGGATTTGAACGATCCTATGAGCCAGGAGGCCAGCGGCACGGCCTGGCTGCCTGCGTCGTCGCCCATGTACGGCAAAATGTTCATGCGGCCCAATGGTGATATGCTTATGATCCACGGCGCGATCATGCCCCGCTATGTCAACACCAGCAGCAAGCGGGGTGACCGCCGCTTTGATGCGCCGAACTGGGGCATGGCGATGTATGGACACCGGCTGGACGCCAAATCGCAGGTCGGTCTGCGGGGAATGTTCAGCCTGGACCCGATCACCGAAGGCGGCGCAGGCTATCCGCTGCTGTTTCAGACCGGCGAAAGCTGGCACGGGAGAGCTTTGCATGACCATCAGCACCCGCATGATTTAGTCGATGAGCTGGCCGTGTCCTATTCGCGGCTGATTGGCGGCGGCAAGTCTATTTCGCTGTACGGCGGCTATCCCGGCGAGCCTGCCCTGGGACCGCCCACCTATATGCACCGCCTGCTGGCTTATGACCTGGCGGATGCGCCTATCGGGCATCACTGGCAGGATGCGACCCACATCACATTCGGCGTCGCCACGGCAGGGCTGAACTTTGGCAGCAAATTCAAAGTGGAAAGCAGCGTGTTTACGGGCCGGGAACCCGACGAAAACCGCTATTCGTTCGATAAGCCCCGCTTTGACAGCCAGAGCGTTCGGCTGTCGTATAACCCGGACGCCGACAATGCGTTCCAGGTGTCCCATGGCTTTATCAAGAATGCCGAGGGCGACGGGGCCAATCAGCACCGGATTACGGCTTCGTGGCTGTATAACAAGCCGCTTGGGGAAGACAGCAACTTCACCACGGCGCTGGTCTGGGGGCAGAACAATTTAACCACTGAGGGCAAATCTAATTCGTATCTGGCCGAAGCCGACTATCAGCGCGGGCGGGACACGGTCTTCACCCGCATTGAGAACATCCAGAAGTCCGGCCATGAGCTGTCCCTGCCGGAAGAAAGCCTGCATGGCCGTAAGTTCACCATTGGGGCCTACACGGCAGGGTACGTCCGCGACTTGACCCACGGCACGGGAATTGACACCGGGCTGGGCTTTGCGGTCACGGCCAACACCTACCCCTCGGCGCTGAAGACCGACTACGGCAGCGGCACGCCGCTGTCGTTTCAGGTGTATCTGCGCTTCCGGCCTTCGCGGAGCCACACTAGGACGATGGCGGCCAAACCCGCCGCGAAGCCTGCACCGGGCACAGGACTTCATCTTGCCGCGCAGCTTGCCACGGACCCGCCAAAAGCAGGCGCGGGCACGGGGCTAACCGTCACTGTGACGGACCCGCAAGGCCAGCCCATCCCCGGCGCTGCTGTGACGGCAAGTGTCGCCATGACGTCAATGGATATGGGAACTACCCATGCGGCGCTCACGGACAGCGGCGCGGGCCGGTACACGGGGCCGGTGCAGTTCTCGATGGCGGGACCCTGGCGCGTGACGGTGAGCGTCACCCCGCCCGGCGGCGGCCCGCCGACGGTGCAGGCGTTTGACTATGCCGTCATGCCGCGTTAAGACAAACCCGGCCCGGAGGCATCTGCCTCCGGGCCGGTTCGTATTATTTGCGCTTTGCTTTGTGATGCCTTTTATGTTTGGTTCTGCCGGGAGCCATCCCCAGATCGTGCCACTCCACCGGGAAGTTATCCGGCGCCCCCCGGCCCGAGAGGCGGGACGAGCCGCCGCGTGAGATGTCCACATTGCCTCGCGCAAACCTCCCGAGATCGGACACCAGAAACACATGACTGCGTCCATTGCGCTTGTTGACCACCCGGATATGGTGGTTCAGCAGCTCGCGGTGCGAGCTGTCCACGGCGCAGAACCACGGCCCGGAGCGGCCATAATAGTCGCCGTTTGCCAGGTGCGGGTTGCTGTCGGCCCGGCTGTAATAAGTGGCCGTCGAGCCGCTGTGCGGGTGATGTTTATGCCGTGCCGCCTGAACGGGCAGGGCGGTGAGAGCGGCAAACAAGGTGAGAAAAAGGGGTTTGTTCTGAAGACAACTCTGGCTGAGAACACGCATAGGCGCACAATAATCCTGTCTATTAGTAGTGATATTTCTACCAGTATACCTTAAAAACCGAACGGATAGTCGTAGTGCTGCTTACGTGTCCAGCGCAGGACTAATAACAACATCTTTCTGCCGCCGTGGTTCAGGTCCGGCTGCCAGTCGAAGGCCAGCCCCTAGAACGCCGGAAAGCACCACTGTTCCTCGGTCATCTTTGCTGCCATCAGGTCCCGCACTCCCCCTGTCAAAGCTTCAAAACGAAAAAGCCTCCGATAACAGCGTGTGCTGTAACCGAAGGCTTTTCCTGTTCCATCAAGGGATCAGCGGGGATGACGAGACTTGAACTCGCGGCCTCTGCCGTGACAGGGCAGCGCTCTAACCAATTGAGCTACACCCCCTTGCGAACAAAACTAATATACCCGGCATTCCCTGTTGTTGTCAAGAGGAGCGCCGTTTATTTTGCCGCAATTTTTGCCGCAATTTTTGCCGCCGCCAGGATTTGTGCCCTTCGCACGGCCCCCAGCACCGGGCTTTCTGCTGGCTCCGACAGCACGGCGGCGGGGGCGAACCGGCGCACGGAGCGAATAAACACGTCTTCCAGTACGCCGCCCGCCGCCCAGAGGCCGCCCACGCGGCAGAGGGGGTAGGGGGCGTCGGCATCCATAAACAGCCGGTCGGTGACGCCGCGCACCAGCACGGCCAATGCCCCCCCGGCTCGCATCAGCAAAGCCTCTGCCACGAGATCGCCATCATTCAGGGCGGTGTCAGACACGACGCGGGACAGTCCGGCCACGGCCACACGACTCAGTGTGCCCCCATAAATGCCCGGCACGATGTCATCCAGAGACGCCATCTCTAAAGCCGCGCACAGACGCGGCCCCAGCGTTGTCGCTTCTCCGGTGCCGTCGCGCCCCCGCAGGGCGGCGGCCAGCGCAGCACGTCCCATCCCGTAGCCACTGCCTGCATCGTCTATGAGATACCCGTAAGCGCCGGTGCGGTGCGTCTCGCCTGCCGCGTTTTCGCCATACGCCGCCGAGCCGGTCCCGGCAATCACAATCATGCCCGGCCCACCGCCCGTCGCCCCGGTCAGCGCCGCCGCGTAGTCGGGGATGACTTCCACGGCTGCCTGCGGGAACGCCGCCTGCACGCTTTCCAAGAACTGCTGCCGCCGCTCGCTGAACGAAACGCCCGCGACGGCGGCGCACAGCGCAGCGACATCGCCGCGTGTCCCTCTGGCCTCGGCCAGCGCGGCGTCAATCGCTGACAGGGCGGCGGCCAGGGCTTCGGCGGGCGGCACGGCGGCCAGGTTGCAGGCACCGGACAGCCCGGTTCCAAGTATGCCCCCCGCGAAGTCCGCGACGGCAGCACGGGTCTGCGTGCCGCCGCCGTCCAAACCAATCACCAGCTCTCTCAACCAGCCGCCTCGTCTATCCCGGCCAGATGGCTGGTGTCGTTCAGCACCATGACACGGCTCCTGCTGGGAGTTTCCAGATCGACATGAGGAGAAAAGTCCAAGTGCGAGAAGGAAGCGTTGTCTAAATGCAGGTGCAGGAGCGTCGGCAGCGGGGCCGACAGCGCTTTCAAGATTAGCAGACGGCCCGAGCCGCCGTGTCCGACCAGAAGCACCGAGTCCTGCGGGCCAGGATGAGCGGCGAGGACCTGCGCCAGCGCGGCATCCACTCGCTCCTGCACGGCGGGCCACAACTCGCCGCCAGGGACGTGCGCTTCCAGCACGCGCTGCTTGTGATAGCGATGCCATTCTTCGGGGTAGTCGCGCTCCAGGTCTTCCGCCGTCAGCCCTTCCCAGTCGCCGAAGCCCTTTTCCCGCAGGCCGGGGAGGGGCTGTACGGTCAGGCCGTGGGCGTTCGCGGCGGGTGTTGCCGTCTGCACAGCCCGGCCTAAGTCACTGCTGTAGACGGCGGCCAGCGGCACACTCGCCATGCGCCGCCCCAGCGCCTCCGCCTGCGCTTCGCCACGCGGGCTGAGGGGAATATCGGTCCATCCCTGCACGCGCCGGACGGCATTCCAGGCGGTTTCTCCATGCCGGGCAAAAAAAATCTGTGTCACACTGGCTCCTACGATGAAAATTAAAGAGATTATATGCTATACTAGGTCTATCGGAACGGGATGTAGCGCAGTTTGGTTAGCGCACCGAGCTGGGGGCCCGGGGGTCGCAGGTTCGAATCCTGTCATCCCGAGTTACGAGACAGAGAGACGCGGGAGAGGAAGGGTCCTCTCCCGCGTCTTTTTGCGTCCCTGTCAGCCGCCCTGTCGCGTGCTGACGGTCTGCACATAGGGGGCCTGCTGCTCGACGCGCCGCAGGCGCTCGTCCATGCGCTGCAAAGTCTGGTCAAACGACACATCAAACGAGGTCGCCGTGTCCCGAAGCTGGGAAATCTGTGCGTTCAGCGCGGCCACTTCGGCGGCCAGCGCCTTTGGGTCGGTCGTGGGCCGGGCCGGGGCGCGGCCTGTCAGCACGTAGGTGGCCCGCTGCCAGAGCGTTTTGGCACTCGCCGCCAGCGCATACCAGAGCCAGCCCAGGGCGCTGACGCCCATCAGTGCCGCCCAGGCGGCTTCGCCGCCGTGGTCCGCCACTCCTGTTTCATGGCCGAACATGATCCCTGTAGAAAACAGAAAAATCGCGCCCCAGATTTTCATAAACTCTTTCTTTCCAATATAATACCGCAGACCTACCACCTTGCTCCGCTCATTCTTCGCTTCGCAGGGTCCTTCCTAAAGGAAGGATACAGGCGAAGCGGGGAAGGTAGGTCTACCGTCGTGCCGCCACCGGAGCGGCAGGCCGGGCGGGAGCAGCAGGCTTTGCCGGTGCGGCAGAGCCAGCAGACGTATGAACGCTGGCGGCAGTCCAGTTACCGGACCATTCCAGACGCTTGGCGGCAAGCTGCGCGGTTTCCTTGCCCTCAAAGCGGGCAATTACTGCCAGCGCCAAGTCAATGCCCGCCGAAATGCCCGACGACGACATCAGCTTCTGCCCGCTCGCCACGACCCGGGAGCCTTTGACAACCTGCACTTTGGGATACTGCTTTGCCAGGGCTTCCAGATGAGCAAAATGCGTGGTCATCTGCTTGCCGTCGCCGAGGCCCGTCTTGGCAATAATAAACGCGCCGGTGCAGACCGAGGCGATGACTTCGGCGGTGTCTGCCGCGCTCATCAAAAACTCGCTGACATGGAGCGGCAAAGTTTCCCGCCGCGCCCCCGGCCCACCGGGGACAATGATAATGTCTGCCTCAAAAGCCTGCGCCAGCGACTTGTCCGGCAGCACGCACAGCCCGTGGGCGCACTGCACTGTGGAGCGCCGGTCCGCCACAGTCTGCACATGGAACGCGGGCTTATCGCTCCAGCGTCCTTCCAGCACCCGGCGGCAGGAGGCCAGCACCTCGTAAGGCCCGCAAAAGTCCAGTTCGTCCACGCCGTCATATAGCAGTACGTCTACGGTCCTCATAGCAAATCCCTCTTCTTTCAGTGTCAGCAGTAAATTGGGTTAGTTTCGGAGTTTATTTCCAGAAGGCAAGCAGCGACTCGAAGACGGCTTTGCCGTCCGCAGACCCGAGGCGCAGGTCGCAGGCGCGTTCGGGATGGGGCATCAGGCCCAGGACATTGAAATCAGCAGAGGCGATGCCAGCAATGGCATCCCGCGAGCCGTTGGGGTTAGACTCCGGCGTCAGATTTCCCTCGGCATCGCAATAGCGGAATAAGACACGGTTCTCGGAAAACAGATCGTCTAATGTGTCGTCATCGCACACATACCGCCCTTCGCCGTGAGCGATAGGCACTTTCAGCACCTGCCCCGGTGTGAGCTTGTTCGTGAACGGCGTCGCCGAGTTTTCGGTTCGCAGATGGATTTGCTTGCACAAAAACCGCTGGCCTTCATTGCGGACCAGTGCGCCGGGCAATAAGTGAGACTCGCACAGGACCTGAAAGCCGTTGCAGACCCCAAGCACCAGCCCGCCTTTGGCCGCGAACTCCTGCGTTGCCGCCATTGCGGGGGCGAACCGGGCAATCGCCCCGCAGCGCAGATAATCGCCGTAGGAAAAACCGCCGGGGACCACCACGCAGTCCACGCCCTTCAAATCAGCGTCCTGATGCCACAGGTACTCCACGGGCTGCCCCAGCACATCTTTAATCGTAAAAAACGCATCCTGATCGCAGTTCGCGCCGGGGAATTTGATGACGCCAAACTTCACTCGGACACCTCGTAGCGGTAATCTTCAATGACCGGGTTTGCCAGCAGCTTGTCACACATCTCGCGCACTTTTGTATCCATGTCCGCCCCGTCCGGCACAGTCATTTCCACATACTTGCCAATCCGCACCCCGTCTACGCCGTCGTAGCCGAGCGAGTTCAGGGCACTCTGTACCACTTTGCCCTGCGCGTCCAGCAAAGACGGCTTGAGCGTCACATACACTTTCACCTGCGCCATAACTATTTCTAATCCTTAATTTCTGCGTCTCTGGCACTTTCAAGCCACTCTTCATTGCTGCGATGCTTGCTTAATCCTATCGTGTCGAACTCGTCAATAAAAACACGTTTCCTGACGCCTAATCGGCGTAAGGCTTTGTTGATTGCCCCTGGCTCATCTAAAGGTCCGAGAACCAAAACCTCTTTGTGCCAGACAACACAACGTTGATCGCCTCTGCCTCCAAAGAAATCCGCTTCGACATAGGCCACAGTGCCGCGCTCGGATAGTTTTTGGATTGATTCAAAGAGAGGGCCAGGTGATCTGATGAAGCCTGCCCAATCTTCCCCTGGTATTGGAATATGCTGTTGAACCAAGTTGTCATACAGAGAGTCTGTGACCGGAAGCATCCGAAGCCCTTGTTCAAGCTGAATAATTTTCGAGTTTGCAATCCATGATGGATCAGCCTCAAGTAGATGCGGCTGTGCGATGACAGCAAAAAGAGTGTAACCCATTACGCTTCACCTGCTTTGTGATTTCTATTATACCACTGCTTGGCAAACCGCGCCAGCACCCCTACGACGTTTTCTGCTTGACATCGCTGTAACTTTTCGGTTACAACAGTGCTTTGATAGGAGAACAATTTTAATGCCTGAATATGCACTGAAAGATTTTGACGAGATTTTGCTGGCGGAACTGCGGGACCCCGAATCTGCCGCAATTTATCTTCAGGACGCCTGGGAAGACAGCGCCGAAGAGTTTCTGGTCGCCCTGCGAAAATATGTTCAGGCGAACGGCGGAATGGCCCAATGCGCCGAGAAGTCCCATCTGACACGCGAGGCGCTTTACCGAATGCTGTCTGAAAAGGGCAACCCCGAACTGCGCTCTGTACGTGCTGTATTGCAGGCGGTTGGCCTAAGTATTTCGGTCGGGCCAATCTCGACGGCTGCCGTCGCTTGACTTATTCGACGTGCCGCACCAGCCGCGACGCCAACCCGGTGTACGTCGCCGGGGTGAGCGCCAGCAGGCGTTGCTTGTCGCCCTCGGGCAGGTCCAATTCGCTGAGAAACGTCTGAATGGCTTCCTGCGAGATGCCTGCGCCGCGTGTCAGGTCTTTGAGCCGCTCGTAAGCGTTCTCCATGCCGACCCGGCGCATGACGGTCTGGATCGGCTCGGCCAGCACTTCCCAGGCGTCGTTCAAATCCCGCCCGATGGCCTGCGGGTTCACTTCCAGCACGCCCAAACCCCGCCGGGTGGCTTGCAGCGACACGAACGAATGCGCGACGGCGGTTCCCAGATTTCGCAGGGCGCTGGAGTCGGTGAGGTCGCGCTGCAAGCGAGACACCGGCAGCTTGGAGGCCAGGTGCAGAAGCAGGGCGTTGGCGATACCGACGTTCGCCTCGGAGTTCTCAAAGTTGATCGGGTTGACTTTGTGCGGCATCGTGGATGACCCGACTTCTCCGGCCACGACGCGCTGCTTGAAGTAGCCCAGCGAGATATAGGTCCACACATCCTGGTCGAAGCCCAGCAGAACCGTGTTGAACCGGGCCAGGGCGTGTGCCAGCTCGGCGATGTAGTCGTGCGACTCAATCTGCGTCGTCAGCGGGTTCCAGGTCAGCCCCAGCCGCTCGATAAACGTTTTGGAAAGCGCCTCCCAGTCCAACTCGGGATAGGCGATAGAATGTGTGTGGTAATTGCCCACTGTGCCGCTGAACTTGCCCAGATACTCCACAGCGGCGATCTGAGATAACTGCCGCCGCCAGCGGTGAACGAAAACGGCCATTTCTTTGCCCAGCGTCGTCGGGCTTGCGGGCTGTCCGTGGGTGCGGGACAAAATCGCCGTATCGCGGGTCTTCCCGGCCAGCGCGGCCACGTCCTCTACCATTGAATGCGCTTGCGGCAGCCACTGTTCGTGAATGCCCCCGTGCAGCATCAGGCCGTAGGCCAGATTGTTGATGTCCTCCGACGTGCAGCAGAAGTGAATAAAGGGAATGGCATCTTCCAGCGTCGTGCCGCGCAGTTTCTCCTGCAAAAAGTATTCCACGGCCTTGACATCGTGCCGCGTCGTCGCCTCAATTTCCTTGACGCGCTCGGCGTCTTTTGGTTCAAACGTGCTGCTGATGCCGCGCAGGTATTCCTGCTCATCGTCGTCAAAAGAGCGCAGTGCGGTGATTTCGGGGCACTCCGCCAGAAACAGCAGCCACTCCACCTCCACGCGCACGCGGTATTTAATCAGTGCGTATTCGGAAAACTCAGAGGCCAGCGCCTCGGTCTGGCTGGCATAGCGCCCGTCAATGGGCGAAATATCGGTTACGGACATACTTGAAATCCTTCAGCCTTACGGCGTCACAAACGGCGCGATTTTCGCGTACTTCTTGGGGCCTAGCCCCGGAACCTGCATCAAGTCTTCGGGCTTCTCGAAACCGCCAACTTGGTTGCGATAAGCCATTATCTTGGCGGCCATGCTCGGGCCGACCCCCGGCAGGCGTTCTAGCTGTTCCTGAGTGGCCGCGTTTAGCGAGACCGTCTCGGCACTGCCCGCGCTGAGTTTCGTGCTGCCTGCCTTTGCCGTACCACTCTTTTTTGTGACAGCACGCAATCCCGCTGTCTGAGTTGGCAGAGAGGACATGGGCATCAGAGAGGCACGTTTGGGCACGAGGACTTTCTGGCCGTCGGTGACTTTCTCGGCTAAATTGACGGCGTCTAAATCAGCTTCCCCGGTCGGCCCGCCCGCCGCCCGGATGGCCTGCATGACCCGGCTGCCGGGGGGCAGGACGTACAGCGAAGGACGCCGGACGGCTCCGCTGACATCGACATACAGCCGCGTGGGCGGGGCAGGGGAGGCAATCGGCATTTTGTGCCCTTTGCTGTCCTCGGGCACTGTGGCTGTGAGCGCAGGCGGCGAAAGCATGATGGGCGCAGCTTCCGAATTTGAAGGGCCAGCCCCACGCAGCAGCATCCAGCCGCTGCCGAGAACGCAGACCAGACAGATGCCGAAAAGCGCGAGGCGGACGCGGATGTTCTGCATAACGAGTTTCCTCCGTGAACGTTGATGAGATTGGGCCAGGATGCCAAAGTAATGACAGGCCGTAGAAACGAGGGGTTAAAACCCCTCGCTAGAGGCGCTTCGCGCCGGGCGGCCCAACAGCTAGAGCGGCAGGCTGTGCGTGGCTTCTCTTAATCTTTGGCTTCCCGGCGTCTTCGCCTCCCAGCGAGGGGTTTTAACCCCTCGCATTTCAGCTCTTCGTGTTTTGCCTACACCACGACATTCACCAGCCGCCCCGGCACGACGATGATTTTCTTGGGGGCGGCTCCGGCCAGGGCTTCCGCGACTTTGGGGCTTGCCAGCGCCAGCGCCTGCAACGTAGCCTGATCGGCGTCAGCGGGGGCGGTCAGCTTGTCGCGGACTTTGCCGTTGACCTGCACGACCAGCGTGATTTCGTCGTTTTTAGCGACTTCCGGGTCAGCCGTCGGCCACGGGTGACGATACAGGAAGCCCGATTGCCCCAGCCCTTCGGTCCAAAGCTCATCGGCCAGATGCGGCGCAAAGGGAGCAAGGGCCAGCGTCAGGTATTCGATGGCTTCGTCCAAAGCCGCCGAGCGCGTGCCTTCGGGCAGGACGTTTGCGACATCGTAGGCCGTGTTGACCCACTCCATCAGGCCCGCCACGGCGGTGTTGAACCGAAAATTCTCTAAGTCATCAGCCACGCGGGTCAGGGTGGAATGCGTCTTGCGGCGCAGGTCCCGGTCTTTGCCCGCCTCGCTGCCGACCGTCTGCCGCCAGTCCGGGGACCAGCCGATGCCGAACTGCGCGACCAGCCGGTAGACGCGCCCTAAAAACTTGGACGAGCCGCGAATGCCTTCCTCGCTCCACTGCACGGTTTCGTCAAACGGCGCGACAAACATCTCATAGACCCGCAGGCTGTCCGCGCCGAACCGCTCGGCGGCCTCATCGGGGGTGACCACATTGCCTGCCGATTTGGACATCTTGGCCCAGCGGTAGACGATCTCGCTTTCGGGGAAGCGGCTGAGGTCGTCGGGCTTGACGGCCACCCAGTCTTCGATTTTCTCGTCCGCCTCGCCGCTTTCAGCCGCGTCGGGCGACGGCTTGATGCCGGGCGTGTAGGCCAGCATCATGCCCTGATTGCGGTAGCGCTTGAACGGCTCTTCAAAGCCAATCAGCCCGGCGTCGTAGAGAACTTTGGTCCAGAAGCGCGAATACAGCAGGTGGCTGACCGCGTGTTCCGCGCCGCCGACATAGGTGTCTACGGGCAGCCAGTAATCCACCGCTTCGCGGGAGAACGGCGCGTCGGTGTTATGCGGGTCGGCAAAACGGGCAAAGTACCACGACGAGCAGGCTGTGCCTGCCATCGTGTCCGTTTCGCGCCGGGCGGGTTCATCGCACACCGGGCAGCGGGTCTGCACAAACGACTCAATGGCCGCCAGCGGCCCCTCGCCGGTCCCCGTCGGCTGATAGTTTTCGACGTCGGGCAGGCGCACCGGAAGCTGATCTTCGGGCACAGGCACTTCGCCGCAGGTGGGGCAGTGAATGATGGGAATAGGCACGCCCCAATATCGCTGCCGGGACAGCAGCCAGTCCCGGAAGCGGTAGGTGACGACGGGTTTGCCAAAGCGGTTTTCTTCGAGCCACGCCGCCACTTCCGCCACGGTCTCTTTGCTGTAGGCGCGTCCATTGAACTGCCCCGAGTTGACTAAAACGCCGCTGTCGGTCGTCGCCGCCGTCATGTCCTCGCCGCGCACGTCCTGCCCCGGCTCCTGATACACGGGGACGACGGGCAGGCCAAACTTGCGGGCAAAAAGGAAGTCGCGCCCGTCATGCGCCGGGACCGCCATAATCGCGCCGGTGCCGTAGCCCATCAGCACATAGTCGGCAATCCAGATCGGGACGGCCTCGCCATTGACGGGGTTCGTCGCATAAGCCCCCGTGAAGACGCCCGTTTTTTCGCGCCCTTCCGCCTGCCGGTCGATTTCCGTCTCCCGCCCGGCTTTGGCGGCATACGCTTCCACGGCGTCTTTCTGCGCGTCCGTCGTCAGCACACTCACTAACGGATGCTCCGGGGCCAGCACCAAGAACGTCGCCCCCCAGAGCGTGTCAGGCCGGGTCGTGAAGACGGTAATCGCCTCATCCTGCCCCAACGCCCGGAACACCACCTCCGCGCCTTCGGAGCGGCCAATCCAGTTGCGCTGCTGCTGCCGGACTCCGTCGGGCCAGTCCACTTTGTCCAGGTCGCCCAGCAGCCGCTCGGCATAGGCCGTGATCTTCAGGTACCACTGCGGGATATACCGCTTTTCCACCAGCGCCCCGGAGCGCCAGCCGCGCCCATTGACCACTTCCTCGTTCGCCAGCACCGTCTTGTCTACCGGGTCCCAGTTGACCGGGGCGCTTTTGCGGTACGCCAGCCCCTGCTTGTACAGCAGCAGAAAAATCCACTGCGTCCATTTGTAGTAGGCCGGGTCGCTGGAATTGATCTCGCGGCTCCAATCGTAGCCCATGCCGATCAAATCCATCTGCCGCTTGTAGGACGCCGCAAACTCGCGCACCATCGGGCCGGGATTGCGCTGCCGCTTGATGGCCTCGTTCTCGGCAGGCTGCCCGAAGGCGTCCCAGCCCATCGGGTGCAGGACATTGTAGCCCTGCATGGACTTCAGCCGCAGGAAGGCGTCCGTCGGCGCATAGTTTTTAAAATGCCCGACCGACAGCCCGGACCCGGAGGGGTAGGGGAACATTTCCAGCCCGTAATACTTGGGCCGGTCGGTGTTCGTCTCCGCCCGGTACAGGTCGGCGTCCGCCCACCGCGCCCGCCACTTGTCCTCAATCTCCCGAAAGTTATACTTTTCGTCCAGCGCCATTGTGTGTTTATGCCTAATCGTAATCAATCTAATTGTTGGCTCTAGTATACTGCGGGGGGCGGGGGATAGTCAAGGGAGACGGTATACCAAGAGACCGTATAAAAAGCCCCCATCTCGCCCCCTAACCCCCAATAATGGGGGAACCGGAACCGGAAATGGAGAAGACAGGAAGGGAAGGGGCAAGCCCTGCCCCTACGGTTCTGGTTCTTTCCTAACTTCTTGCTCCCCCATTATTGAGGGCGGGGGGGTGATCTACGCCTGCTGAAAAACTGTCTATGCAATGTTTAGAGAAAGACAAGGCATTTCTGCCTTGTCCTTCTTTTTCGAGCCGCAGCAACCCGCCTGGCGGTGATGATTTTTGACGGATTTTTCCGCTTCCCGGCTCAAAGGCTCTTCCGGTTCTGGTGAAGTCTCCACGGGTGGGCAAGGCTATGATACCACGTTTCGGCAGGGGTGCAAAGAGCAGGAGGGCGCAGCAAGCAGCGCCCCTACTTCCTTCGTCCGCAGGACGCCTCACCGAGCGAGGGGTTTTCAACTCCTCGAATACTTTTGCAGGCGCAGATGGGTACAATCGCGGCAGGAGGGCAGTCACATGGTAGACCGGGAAGCGCGGCGGCAGTACGCGCAGCTTGTGCGTCAGTTTATCAGCGGGCGCATGACTAATCGGCAGTACGAAGAACGGTTCGACGGCATCACCGCCGCACGGAGCGATGTTGCAATCCGCGAAATCTCGCTCGAAATCTGGCTGCTGTATGACGACAACTCCACGCACCGGATGACTGGCTCACACCGGCTCACCGGAGAAAGCCGCCGGGGTGTGGCACGGGCCATTTTGTTTCTGCGCTCGGGCCAGGACTACGGCTGGCCGCAAACGCAGCCCTGGAGCTGTCTGTTTTTGGCTCTGCTGGCCGCTGACTTCTGGGCGGCAGTTTCGGCGGTAAATCGCTGGCCCGATTGTGCCGTTCTGGCTGTGAGCCTGGGGGCGGCGGTGGCTGTGCCGCTGGCGGCGTGCTGGGGCGTGCTGTCCGTTCGCGCCAAGCGCCTCTGGAACGCGGCGGGGGACACCGACGCCTGGCCGTTCCGGCGGCAGGCAGAGTTAGACGAAGCGGTGCGGTCTCCGCGACTGCTGAACGGGACGAACTGAGGAGGGGACGATTTGAGCAAACTCTTAGACGGAAAATGGGCGCTGGTGACCGGCTCTAGCCGGGGCGTGGGGCAGCAGGTGGCGGTGGGGCTGGCGGAGCAGGGGTGTCATGTGATCCTGCACGGGCGCGAGGCGGGGCATCTGGACGGGACGCGGAAGCTGCTGGAGCCATTTGGGGTGCAGACACACATCGCGGCGGGCGATCTGGGCACGGAAGCCGGGGTGGCGGCAGTCATAGAGCAGGTGCAGGCCGGGCCGGGGCCGGTGGAGGTGCTGTTCAACAATGCGGCGATCCAGAATGCCTGGCAGGAGGTTTGGGACATCCCGCAGGCGGAATGGCAGCGGTCGTTTCAGGTCAATGTGTTTGCCCTGGTTGCCCTGTGCAATGCGTTTGCCCCGGCGATGCGGCAGCGCGGGTGGGGGCGCATCGTTAATGTCACGTCGCAGATCAAAGGCGTCGCGCCGCTGGCTCCATACAGCGCCTCCAAAGCTGCCGTAGACAAGTACACACGAGACCTGGCCGCCGAGCTGCGCGGCAGCGGCGTTCTGGTCAATGCCCTGGACCCCGGCTGGCTGCGAACCGACCTCGGTGGGCCAAATGCGCCGGGCACGGTGGAAAGCGTTCTGCCGGGGGCGCTCCAGCCGGTGCTGCTGCCGGACGACGGCGCGAGCGGCTGCTTTTTTGATGCTCAGGACCCGGCGTCCTGGTTGGGCCGGGAATGGTAAAAAGAAGCGCGAGCGATGAGCCAAACGAAACGGCTGATTGTGCGCGGGGATAGACACAATCGGTCGTCTAGCGGGCGACCCTGGCCCGTCGTGAATGCGCCGTCCATTCACGCCGTCTCGGGCTGCCCCGCCGATATGCCGGTACATGGCCGAGCAGGAAGGGGTCAGCGCCGTCGCTTTGCGGATCGGGGCGTTTCAGCCGCTGGAAACCGTGCAGGCCGCTCCGGGCGTCCCGGTGATGGATGCGCTCGTCTCGCAGCGAGATTTAGACCAGCTCATTATCGATGCATCGACGCCGATCCACGGAGCAGCTTCCGCCTCTCAAAGACCTGATTTTGAGGAAGCTGTCGACACCAGCAGCGGCATCGCCGACGGCAGCGAGTCCGGCCTGCGGACGGAGGTGGAATAAAGGGAGGATTTTCCCGGCCCACTGTCGTATGCTTGCTTATCGCTGACAAGTGGGGGGAATCATGCGGCAACTGATTTTAGACAATCCTGTGGTCACCAAAGAGCTGCGCGGGCGGATGCGCGGCACGCGCACGCCCTGGCTGCTGTTCGGCTATCTGCTGCTGCTGTCGCTGATTTTGTTTTTTTCGTATCTGGGCTGGTGGAACAGCAACGCACAGACCCTGCAAAATGGCGGGGGCGGCGAAGCGGGCTATACCGTCGGGCGGCTGTTCTTTCGCATTATCTTCTACTCACAGGCCGTGATGATTGCGCTGATTACGCCCGCGCTCACCGCCGGGGCGATCTCGGTGGAGCGGGAGCAGCGGACCTTTGAGCTGCTGCGCGGGACCACGCTGCGGCCCGGCTCGATTGTGCTGGGCAAGCTGGTGTCCTCGGTGTCGTTTGTGGCGCTGCTGCTGACGTCCTCTCTGCCGCTGCTCTCGCTGTGCTTTCTGCTGGGGGGCGTCTCGCCCGGCGAAGTGTTCTTTGCTTACCTGCTGCTGGTCGGAGATGCCTTTTTGTTCGGCGCGATTGGCCTGTGCTGGTCGGCCTACGCCGCCTCGACGGCGACGGCGACAGTGCTGTCGTATTCCACACTGATCGCGTTTTTCGTGGTGACGCTGCCGTTTGCCTTTCCGGTTATTCAGGGCGCCCTCGGGGGCGGCTTCAACGGCGGCCCGCAGAGCTACGGCCTGTGCGCCCTGAACCCGCTGGGGGCCGTGACCGGGGCAGTGTTTGCCGAGCGTTATTACGGCCTGACGCTGCCTGCGTGGGTCCCGGCCCTGCTCCTCAACGGCACGCTGACGGTTTTGCTGGTGCTGGCCTGTGTCAACCGGCTGGAAGACTTTCCCACGCGCCGCGCTGCCCCCCTGCGGCTGGTCACGCTGTTTTTTGCGGCGCTGCTCCTCTTTTTTGGCGACGGGCTGCTGGCCGGGCGGACCGCTCTGTTTGGCCTGTTCGGCTTTTCGCAGGTGCTGCTGATGCTTCAGCTTGCCCTGGTGCTTGTTCTGCTGTTCGGGCCGGTCCTGGTGACGGGGGACCGGGAAGAGTGGGGCGAGCGGGTTCCTTCTCTCTTTCACGCGATGGCCCCGCGCCGCGTGTTCGGCGACGCCACCCTGCCTTCCGGCCTGCCGCTCGCTCTGCTGCTCTGCGCGGTGGCGCTGGGCGGGACCTGGGCGGCGCTGCAATGGGGGATGCCTGCGAGCGCCCCGCAGTTTCGTGCCCCGCAGTTTCTGCCTCAGCCCGGCTTCACGGTTTATCAGGCGGCACAGGCGCAGAATATGACCGGGCAGATAGCCGCACTGCTGGTGCAAGCCTCGGCGCTTCTGGTTTTTGTCGTCTTCGGAATTGCCGGGCTGGGCTTTCTGCTGTCTGTCCTGCTCCGCAACCGCTGGGCCTCGCTGACACTGCTGTTTCTTTTTCTGGTGCTGGCCGTAAGCCTGCCGTTCTTTTCCTACATGACCCTGAGCGGCACAGATGCGTTTAATGCACGAAACAGCGTCGGCATCAACTCGCTTTACCTCTGTCCTTTTGTGCCGATGACTCAGTTAGTCACTTCGTCTGGCACAACCTATGGGCAAGGATCACAAAGCTTTGTCCTGACCGGCCTGGCTGGCTACGGAACAATCCCCCTGTGGGCAGGAACCGCGCTGCTTTATTTTGTGATTGGCGCTGCCTCCTATGCCGCCGGGCTGGGAGTGCTGGGGCGTCAGAAGACCGCTATGCAAACCGCTTGATCGCCATTGCCACATGGCCCATGATAGCCACTTCGTCTGTGTAAATGGGGGCGAACTCCGGGTTGGCTGGCTCCAAGCGGAAGCCTTTGGTTTCCCGGTAGAACTTCTTCACGGTCGCCTCGTCTCCGATCCGCGCCACCACAATCTGCCCGTCTGTCGCTGTGTTCTGGCGGCGAGCCACCACAATGTCGCCATTGCCAATGCCTGCATCGCGCATGGAATCCCCGTACACTTCCAGTGCAAACAAATCGCGCCCGGATTGATCGCTCCGGCTGAGCAAAGAGACCGGAATGGGCAGCATTTCCGGGCTTTGGCTTTCTTCTGCCACAATCGGAATGCCCCCGGCAACACGGCCCATCAGGGGCACGCAGATGGACCGGCCCAGCGAGAGGCGCTCGCCGCCGTCCATCAGGCTCAGGGTCCGCTTGTAGCGGTCCCGGTGCAGGAAGCCTTTGCTTTCCAGGCTGTCCAGGTGCTTTTTGACCGTGCAGGAAGAGCGCAGGCTGACTTCTTTGCCGATCTCGCGGACGGTGGGTGCGAAGCCGCGCTGCTCGATATGAGTGCGAACAAAATCCCAGATTTGCTGCTGCTTTTCGGAAAGCGACTGAGGGGTAGGCATGATAAGTCCTTTGGTATGAATGGGTATGAATGGGTATGAATGTGAAATAAGTGCGAATAAGCGTTGTCGTGGGCATTATACCACAATAACGTTCTTCTGTTTTAACCAAATAGGAACTCGGGCAAACTTTTGTTTGTTTTTTTGCTGACAGGGGCATAATTTGCTTGACTCCTTGCTTCCCAAGGCGTATAATACACATATACAAACTAATGTTTGCCCTTTTGTTCGCAGCTTGTTTTTTGAGGCTTGAAATGGTGTATATGAATGGTGTATATGAGGAGAATTGACATGGTTCCTTTGAGACTGGACGCGCCCCGTGCGGCAAAGGTCCGCGAGCCGCTTTCGCTGTCCTCCCGTGCGGATCGTCCCCAACTGATTCTAAAAGATTTGACCCTGGAAGAGCCGGTGTGCCAGCCCATCGCCCCGCGCCGCCGCGTTCGCCGCAGCCCGTTTCAGAAGTTTGAGACTGTTCTGCTTGGCGCTTCTGCTGCTGCTGTTGCGGCCTTTTTCGTGGTCAGCAGCGCGTCTTCTCTGCTGCATTCCATTCGCCAGAGCTACGCCGGGCCGTCTGCGCCCGCCGTCATCGTCATCTCCAAAAAAGTCGCACGCGGCGACACCCTCGGCAGCCTGGCCCGGCGCTATGGGGACCCGCAAACTTACCTTCCTGTGCGCGTCGAGCAGATTGCCCGCCTCAACCACCTGTCCGGTGCCGTGCCGCTTGTTCCCGGCCAGCATCTTCGCATTCCGGTCAGCAGTCCCGCCATGATCGCGCAGATTGAACGAGCGCATCAGGCGGTGGCTTCTCGCTGATTGAACTTCGAAACAAGAACAGCCCCGCACTTTCTGCAAAGTGCGGGGCTGTTTTCATGTGTATTGGATTAAGCGGCGACGGCGCGGCGCGGCTTGTCGCGCTGACAGCCCGGACAGAGTGCCTCGCCGAAGTTGCGGATGGACAGCTCCTGCTGCGACTTGGTGAGTGCCTTGCCGCAGTCCACGCAGGCGGGCATCCCGGCGGGGACTGCGCTGCCGCCGTCGGCCTTTACAGCGGCGGCGCGAACCGGGGTGGCAGGCTTCGCAGCCAGCGTGTCATCGCCGAACGGGTCATCCTCTGTGGCATCCAGAAGGGCGGCTCCGCCGACGAGGGCCTCAAAGTCGTCCTCCCCATCATCGGGCGGCGGGGCAGGCGCGGACTTTGGCCGGGCGGCTTCTGCACGCGGCGCGGGCGCACGGTCAGGCTGAGGGGCACGGTCGGCAGGCGGGGCGCTGACATTCATTTCACGCGGCGGGGGGGCACCGTTTCCCCCGCCGTTTCCGTTGCTAGTGGGTGGGGAGCCATAGCGGCTTGCGCCGCCTCCACCATAGCTGCCGCCGCCGCCACTCCCGCCGCCAAAGCGTCCCCCGCCCATTGGCTGCGGGCTGTCGGCAAAGCGGCCCGGCCCGGTTTCATCCAGCTCCGGCGAAAACTGCGTGCCAAAGCCGCACAGCGCCAGGGCGCGGCCTACTGACCCTGTCTCAGCTTTTTCTAAATAGTCCCCGAAGCCCTTGACATCTTCCTTTTTGGTTCCGGTCGCCATCAGCCTGCCGTCGCCGTCCGAGATGCGGGCGCGAAAGATGGCGTACTGCTTTTCGTGGTTCAACTCCACCATCTCGGTTTCAATGGTCCAGTCAGGATGCTCCTGCCGGAACCAGACAATCCGCGCCGAAACGGGCAGGTACGTTCGTCCGCCCTGCACTTTAATCAGATGCCGCTTGAAATCAAAGGCCACAGTTCAGTTCTCCTTAAACCTAGTCGTCGTGTGAATTATCCCGCCAGTGCCATCTCTTCGGCGTCCTCGTCTTCCGCCTCTTCGGGCATCGCGGTGACAGTGCCCATCGTGAGCTGCCGAATCTTGGTTTCCATCTCGGCCATCACTTCGGGATGCTCGTCCAGATAGGACTTGGCGTTCTCGCGGCCCTGCCCGATGCGCGTGTCGCCGTAAGTGAACCAGGAGCCGGACTTGTTGGCGATACCAAGCTCAATGCCCATGTCCAGAATGCCGCCGCTTTTGCTGATGCCCGTGCCGAACATGATGTCGAACTCGGCCTGCCGGAAGGGAGGCGCGACTTTGTTCTTAACAACCTTCACCTTGACCCGGTTGCCGACCATGTCCGTGCCCTGCTTCAGCGTCTCTACGCGGCGCACATCGAGGCGCACCGAGGCATAAAACTTCAGCGCCTTGCCGCCCGGCGTCGTTTCCGGGTTGCCGAACATGACACCGATCTTCTCGCGGAGCTGATTGATGAACACAATCACGCAGCCGCTTTTGCTGACGCTGCCGGACAGCTTCCGCATAGCCTGCGACATCATCCGGGCCTGAAGGCCCATGTGGCTGTCGCCCATCTCGCCTTCGATCTCGGCTTTCGGCACAAGCGCGGCGACGGAGTCCACGACGATCATGGCTATCGCGCCGGAGCGCACCAACCCGTCGGTGATTTCCAGGGCTTCCTCGCCCGTAGACGGCTGCGAGACCAGCAGGCTGTCAATGTCGACGCCCAGGTTCTTGGCATATTCCGGGTCCAGCGCGTGTTCGGCGTCCACAAACGCACAGATGCCGCCCATCTTCTGCGCTTCGGCGACCAGATGCAGGGACAGGGTGGTTTTGCCCGAGGACTCCGGCCCGTAAACCTCAATAATGCGCCCTTTGGGCACGCCGCCCACGCCCAGCGCGATGTCCAGCGCGACCGAGCCGGTGGGAATCGATTCCGTGACCAGCTTTTCCGCCTGACCCAGCCGCATGATTGCGCCTTTGCCAAACTGCTTGTCGATTTGCGCCAGCGCCATTTCCAGTGCTTTTTCTTTGTCCATAATTCCCTGCCTCTCTCAGCCGCCCATAAAAATAGTTGTCAAACGTTTGTTCGGAAACACTCCTATTTTACCCTATCAGCGGCCTGCTGTCAAGAAAAACAACACTCTTTTTTCTGTGATTTTTCGCCAATAATTGACAGCAGTGTAAATTAATCCCAGCCTGCGGTTGACATCGGCCCTGATCTGCGTTATACTCCACTCTGGCCCCCGGTCAACAGTATGAAGAAAGCACAGGAGTAACCCGTTTGCTGAATCCCAAGCTCAATCCCAAGAAGACCCGCACGCTCGGCTATCTGTCTGCCACCGCCGTTTTTTCCGTGTCCGCGCTTTGCGCTCCCTTTAGCGTTCTCGCCGCGCCGGACACCGCTGTCCCCGCCGCCGACGCCGTAATCCCTCACACCGTCCCCCTGACCGTGATAGATGGCGACCGTGCCCCGCGCCCGCTTGAAACCCACGCGGCCACCGTCGGCGAGGCACTCACCGAAGCGGGCATCACCTATGGCGAGAATGACCGCGTTTCCCCCCGCCCGGCTTCCGCCGTGTCGGCCCATCAGAAAATCGTGATCACGCGGGTACGCTTTGCCGCCAGTGATGAAACGAAGTCCATCCCCTTTAAGACCGAGTTCAAGATGAGCCGCGATGTGGCCCCCGGCCAGATTCGCCCCGGCGCTCGCGGCGTCTCCGGCGTGCTGACCACCACCTACCGGGACAGCTTTGTCAACGACAAGCGGGTGCATCACGACCTTGTCGCCCGCCATGTCACCCGCACCCCGGTCAATCAGGAAACGCTGGCGGGTATCCGTGTCCGCGAAGCCCGCGCCCTGCCGTCCCGCGCCGGGACCTACCGCCGGATGCGCTCGTTCAGCATGGTCGCCACCGGGTACTCGCCCTACGAAGGCAGTGTTCAGGGCCTGTGCGCTAACGGAATGCACGCAGGCTACGGCGTGGTTGCTGTGGACCCTCGGCTTATCCCGCTCGGCTCCAAGCTCTACATTGAAGGCTACGGCTACGCGCTGGCCGGAGACACCGGCGGGGCCATCAAAGGCAACCGCATCGACCTCGGCCACACCACCTTCCGCGAGGCGTCCAATGTGGGCCGCCGCCGCGTCACCGTCTGGGTGCTATCTCCCTCGCGCTAGGCATTGGGTACGCTAGGCATCGGGTACACTGGGGCCATGAACCTTTCCAGCCCTGCCGCCGTGTCGGCCCTGCTCAAACGCCATGACCTGCGCCCGCGCAAACGCTTCGGCCAGAACTTTCTGGTGGACGGCAATACGCTCGCCAAAATCGTCGCCGCCGGGGAGCTGATACCCGGCGGGGCGGCGCTGGAAATCGGCGCGGGGCTGGGCGTTCTCACAAACGCCCTGGCCGAAGCGGTCGGTCCCGAAGGCCGCGTGGTGGCCGTGGAAGTGGATCAAACGCTCCTGCCTGCCCTGGCCGAGACCGTGGGCGGCTTGCCGCAGGTCCTCGTCGTGCCCGGCGACGCGCTGGCGCTGGACTGGCCCGCGTTTCTGGACACGCACTTCGCTTCCGGCGTCCGGCCCGCCGTCATCGCCAATATCCCCTACAACATCACTACGCCTCTTCTGACGACATTCTTAGAGCAGCGTGGACGGTTTTCCCGCATCGTGCTTCTTGTGCAGAAAGAGGTTGCCGCCCGCATGGGCGCAAAGGCCGGGACCGACGACTACGGGGCGTTGTCCGTCTATGTACAGTATCACGCCACAGTGGAAACTATCGGCATCGTCTCCCGCCGCGTCTTTTTTCCGCCGCCTGATGTAGACAGCGCCGTGGTGCGCCTTACCCCGCACGCCTTGCCGCCCGTCTCTGTCACCGATGAGGCTCAGTTCTTCGCGGTCGTCCGCGCCGCGTTCGGTCAGCGCCGCAAGGCGCTCCTGAACGCCCTCAGCGGCGACCCGGCATTAGGCTGGACCCGCGAGCAGGCACAGGCGGCTTTGGACGCCGCCGGGATTGACGGAGGCCGCCGGGGCGAAACGCTGACTCTGGCCGAGTTCGCGCATCTCGCCGCTTCGAGCAAAGCCTGATGTTATGCCGATTCTTCTTCTAAAATCAGCCGCTGCTCTTCCAAATCCAGTGCCTTCTGAACGCTTTGCAGCACACCGTCGCCGATTGTACCGTCGTCGCGCAGACTAATCGCGGTTTCCCGCTGCGTGTCAATCAGCGCCCGCCGCAGCCTGCGAAACGCCAGCATTTTCGCTTCGCTTTCTTCCTCGGGCTGGCCCTGCTCGCGGGCCGTGAGCAGGGCCGTTTTGCGGGTCCAGTATTCCTGCTGACTGTCCAGCAGTTTTTGCGGCAGGCTCGTGCTTTGCGGCGAGGCGTCCGCCAGATAATCCAGAGCCGCCTGTGCGACACGCCGCCGCGTCTGGTTGACTTCCTGCGCTGTTGTTTGGTCTTCGGGCAGCGCCAGGCGGGTGATCAGCACCGGCAAAGACAAGCCCTGCACAACCAGCGTGGACAAAATGACGGCAAAAGTCAAAAACAGCAGCATCTCGCGTCCCGGAAATGGCTGCCCGCCTGCCACCATCAGCGGCAGGGCCAGCGCCGCCGCCAGAGAGATGCCGCCGCGCATTCCAGTCCAGGCAACAATCAGGATGGCACCCCACGACGGGTACGGGTCTTCTTTGGAGCGACGGGGAAAGAGGAGGCGGGGCAGGTAGACCGATGTAAACACCCAGATTAGCCGGGCTGCAACCACCGTCAGGCTGATAATCGCCCCCTGCTTGATTAAATACAGAGGATGATGCCCGGCAATGCCGTCCAGAATAGGCCGAAGCTGAAGGCCCACCAGAATAAACAGCAGGCCGTTCAGCAGAAAATCTACCATGCCCCACAGGGCCGTTCCCTGAAGCCGCGTCGTCGCCGACAAATACCGCGACCCCTGCCGCCCCAGATACAGCCCCATCGCCACAACCGCCAGCACCCCCGAAACGTGCAATGCCTCGGCAGGCAGGTACGCCGCAAACGGCATCAGCAGGGAAATTGTGTTTTCCACCGGCGGGTCCGGCTTCATCCGCTGTCGTATTTGTCCCAGTACAAAGCCGACGGCCAGCCCCAGCGCGACTCCCCCGAGGCTTGACAGCACGAACTGCCACGCCGCCCCCGCCGGAGAGAAAACGCCGGATACTGCCGCCACCACGGCCAGCCGGTACGCCACCAGCGCCGTCGCGTCGTTAATCAAGCTCTCGCCCGTTAAGATCACCAGAAGCTGCTGCGGCAGCCCCAGCCGCTTGGCAATCGCGGCGGCGGCCACCGGATCGGTCGGTGCCACAATCGCCCCCAGCGCAAACGCGGCGGCCCAGGGCAGGCCCGGCACAATGGCGTGCGCGACCACCGCGACCGCCGCCATCGTCATCAGCACCAGCCCAAAGGCCAGCAGCCCGATAGGGCGGGCATTGGCAATGAGATCGCGCCACGAAAACGTGACCGATTCAGCAAACAGCAGGGGGGGAAGAAAAGCAATCAGCACCAAATCCGGCGGCAGGGCAATGTGCGGCAGACCCGGCACAAAGCCAAGCGCCAGGCCGCCCAGAACCAGGACAATGGGATAAGGCAGGCCAAGCCGCCGCGAGGCGGTAACCAGCACGGCGACGGCTGTGAGCAGGCCGACAATGATTTCTGCGGGATGCAAACGGCCTCCATGTTCGGAACAAAGTTCAGGGAATTAAAACAATTTTGCCGTGTGCCCCAGACTGCATCACTGCCTCATGGGCGCGGGGGGCATCGGCCAATGGAAACGTCTCAGCCACCAGCGGCGTCAGCGTGCCGGTCAAGAGGCCCGCACCAATCGCGGCGTGCATCTGCGAAAGCTGCGTGTCGGAAGCATTGGAAAGGCTCATCCCCAAAATGCTGCTGTTGCGCTGCATGGTCAAGCGCGGGTCAATTTCCACCGGTCCCCGGCTGCCAATCACTACGACGCGGCCATTCTGGGCCACGACGCCCAAATCCTTGCCCAGGTTGACATTCGCCAGCATTTCCAGCACCACGTCCACGCCCTTGCTATCGGTGAACGACTTCGCCGTGTCCAGATAGCCGTCCTGTGTGTGGTCCAATACCAAATTGGCCCCCTGCGCCGCCACAAGCTGCCGCCCGCGCTCTGTGCTTGCCGTGCCGATGACCGTCAGCCCTGCCGCCCGCGCAATCTGCACCGCCGCCAGCCCCACGCCGCCGCTGGCCCCATGCACCAGCACCGTCTCGCCCGGCTTCGCGTCGGCCCGGAAGAACAGCCCGAACCAGGCGGTGTAATAGGGGACATACACCCCCGCGCCCTCGGCGAACGTCACCCGCTCCGGCAGAAGCCGCACCTGCGCCGCCGCACACAGGCACTTCTCCGCATACGCCCCGGTAATCGTCCCTGCCGTGTAGACCCGGTCGCCCGGATTGAACCCCGTCACATCCGCGCCGACTGCCTCCACCGTTCCTGCCGCGTCCGAGCCGGGCGTGTAGGGCAGGGGCCGCTTGCCGTAGCTGCCCGAGCGAATATAGGTGTCGACGGGGTTGACCCCGACGGCTTCAATCTTGACCACCACCTGCCCCGGCCCAGCCTTCGGGGCATTGGTTTCTTCCAACCGCAGCACCTCCGGCCCGCCAAACTCGTGTACGCGAATTGCTTTCATCATAATGAGGAGAGTATACCCGGCAGGCAGGCGAGTTATGCCCTAACAATGGGGAGCCAGAGTAGGGGCGCGATTTATCGCGCCCGGTCTTGCGCTGGCCCTAATTGCCTGCAACTTACGAACGACAGAAAGCGGAGGTACTCGGATGGCAAGTTTACGTTGAAATAAGCTTGCAAAGATTGAATACCTCCCTGCAAAACAGGAGCGCCTGACCATCTCAACCCAGCCCTCTCCTTAAGCAAGGAGAGGGAGCCAGAGAAGAGCAGACACAAATATACCCGGCGGGCGGGCATATTACGGGGCGCTGATTATAGGCCGCTGACCGGCGGGTACAGCAAACGTTCGGGAGATCGCCACCAGCCGGGGGTTTGCAGGGCGGGGCGGGGGGCGGGGCGGCCCGTAGTAGCCAGGTCTCGCAGGAGGTGGGCCAGCGCAGTCGGGCGCGGGCCGTCGTCGCCGAGCGCGAAGACGCCCGGCTCGTAATGGCCTTCGGGGCGGGTGACGAGGCTGTTCCAGTCGTAAGCGCCCAGCAGAGACCAGGCGGTGACGGCACGCACATCCACGCCCCTCTTTTGGGCCGTCAAGGCTTCGTTCCAGAGTTCGGCGAGCCAGCGCATTTGCTCCTCCACGGAGGAGCCGAGATGCGCTTCGGTGACGGCCACAGGCCGCCGGTAACGGTCCCACGCCTCGCCGAGCAGGGCAGCTAGGCCAGCCAGGCCCTCGGCGCGGACGCGCACCGCTTCCACATCCACATACTCGCTGCGGCCATTGCCGCCGGGTTGGATATGGGGATAGCGCTCTAGGCGCTCGTCCAAAAACCGCTCACTCGTGACATAGTAGTTAATACCCAGCACATCCGGCGGGCAGGGGGAGTCGGTGAAAGGGCGCAGCTCGTCGTCTTCCACGCCCAGCCAGCGCAGAAAATGGTGCATCGGGTGGCCGGGGGCGACGCGCCCGCAAAGCAGATCAAACGACAGCCAGCGGCGCTCGTTATCGAAATCGGCCTGATAAGTCAGTGCGGGCGTGCTGTAGGTCTTGCCCATATCTTCGGTCTGCACCAGCCGCGCCTCGGGGGTAACTTCGCGGATTGCTTCCATCGCCATCTGCACGGCGCGGCACTGCGTCAGGAGCATCCGCGCAAACAGCAGGCTGTCTTTGCCGTGCGGATACCAGTGCCCGTACAGCCCGGAAAACCGGGCCGTCGTCAGCGGCTCATTGATGGGAGTAAAGCGGGTGACCCAGGGGTAGCGGCGGGCAACGGCGCGGGCATACTCGGCCATCTGAGCCGGAAAATCGGGGTCCAGCAGGCTGGTATGCACCGGGCCGCTGCCATGATGCACCAGCCCGACAACCGGCTCCATCCCCAGGTCATGCAGGCGATGGAGAGCGGCATCGGTCCAGGTCCAGTCCGCCGTGTCCAGCCCGCGAGGTGCAACCCTTTCCCAGAGTACCGGAAAGCGCAGCCCGGAGAGGCCGAGGTCAGCAAACAAGTTCAAGTCGTCAAGCCGCCGGGTGTGCCCGCTTTGTTCAAGCTGGTCCAGATAACGGTCGCCCACGCGGTTGACGGTGCATTCCACGCCGCCCCAGAGGGCAGGCGGGGCGGGGGGCGAGGTTAGGAGCGGCGGCCTTTGCTGCCGATCCAAAAGCAAAGAGGTCGCCATAAAGATTAAACCGCCTGTGCGGCGGCGACGTTAGCCGGAACGCTCTGCCGGGACGGAGCCACCAGACGCTCAGTGCGGTGTTCGACCATTTTGTCATCGACAATTTTCTCAAATGTCGCCAGCGCCTGCCCGACCACCTGGTCCATATTGTAGTATTTATAGGTCGCCAGCCGCCCGACAAAACGGACGTTTCGGGTGTTATCTGCCAGCTCTTTATATTTGGCATACAGCGCCGTGCATTCCGGCTTGGGGATCGGATAGTACGGGTCGCCCTCGGCCTGCGGGTACTCGTACACAATACTTGTTTTCGCGTGCTGCTGCCCCGTGAGCTGCTTAAACTCAGTGATGCGCGTGTAGTCGTGATCGTTCGGGTAGTTCACCACGGCGACGGGCAAATGCTGCTCTTTGTCCAGCGTTTCGTGCTTGAACTCCAAAGACCGATAGGGCAGACGGCCAAAGCGGTAATCAAAATACTCGTCGACGGGGCCGGTGAAAATCAGCTCCCGGTAGGGGACCACTGCTTTAATCTCCCGGTAATCTGTGTTCAGCATGATCTTGATATTCGGGTGCGAAAGCATCCTCTCAAACATCCGCGTGTAGCCGTGCTTGGGCATAAACTGATGCGTGTCGGTAAAATAGCGGTCGTCGGTAGACGTCCGGGTTGGCACGCGGGCGGTCACCTGCGCGTCCAGCTCCGACGGGTCCAGGCCCCACTGCTTGCGGGTATAGCCCCGGAAGAACTTCTCGTACAGCTCGCGCCCAACTTTGCTGATGACTACGTCTTCGGAGGTGTAGTTATGCCCACGCGGCTCGGCCAGCGTTTCCAGAAACGCCTCACACTCGGCTTCTGTTTGTAAATCAAGCCCGTAATACTTGTTCACCGTCGTCCGGTTGATAGGAATGGGCAAAAGCTGCTCATCCACATGCGCCAGAACCCGATGCTCATAGGGCAGCCACTCCGTAAACTTGCCCAGATAGTCATAAATGCGGGCTGAATTGGAATGCAGAATATGCGGCCCGTAGGGGTGAACCAAAATGCCGTCTTCGTTGTAGCGGTCGTAGGCATTGCCGCCGATATGCGAGCGCTTGTCAATAATCAAAACGCGCTTGTTGAGCTGCGAGGCCAGCCGCTCGGCCAGCACGCTGCCTGCGTATCCCGCGCCAACAATCAAATAATCAAACACAGCTTCCAGTCTTTCTAAGGTGTGTGCCTAAGCAATCGCTTCAGCAATTAAATCTTCCATCTGAGACCACGTTTTGTCCCAGGACAAATCGGCCAGAAACGCATCCGCTTTTTGCAGCCGCTCTTCGGCGTTGTCCTCCAGCGCCGCTTCGCAGGCCGCGACGAACGCTTCCGGCGTGTCGGCAATCCGCACCAGCCCTAAATCCCCGTAAGGCCGCACCACGTCCCGAATGGACGTAGACACCACAGGCCGGCCTGCCGCCAAGTATTCCGGCGTCTTGGTCGGGCTGATAAAGCGCGTCGATTCATTGCGGGCAAAGGGCAGCAGAGCAACGTCCCATCCCGCCAGATATTTCGGCAAATCGCCGTAGTCTTTGCTGCCCAGATAGTGAATGTTTGCCGCCTGCGGCAGCGTCGCCGGGTCAATTTTGGAAACAGTCGGCCCCACAATCACCCACTGCCAGTCGGGCTTGAGCGCGGCGGCCTGCCCCAGGAGGGCCACATCCAGCCGCTCATCCACCACGCCGTAAAAGCCGAGCCGGGGGCGGGGAATGCCTGCCTGATCTTCCGGCTCTTGCGTGATCGTTCGTGCCGACTTGAAAAACGGTACATCCACACTGCTGGGGAAGGCATAAATCGCTGAGTGCTGCCCCGACTTGGCTTCGTAAAGCGACTGCCCGCCAGTGAAGACCAAATCGGCCCTCTGAAACAACACCGATTCGCGCCCTTGCAGTTCCGGGTGGGCATCTTTAAACGCCGACAGCTCGTCCATACAGTCATAAATCACAGCACGGGGCGTCAGGTCCGCCGTCCATGTCACCATCATGGGCGTGTAGTACCACAGCACATAATTCTCAATGCTGTTTTCTGCCATAAACGCGCCGAGAAGCTCCCGGTACATCTCGCCGTGCTGCGTTTCCGTCGGCCCCCAGGGCAGGTGCGCGACCAGCACTGTTACGTTAAGATCGGCCTGCTTGCGAACTTCCAAACGCGGCTGCTCGGAATCAAAGAGCGGCTCTTCCACAAAAAAAACGCGGTGCGTCCGGGCGCATCGCTCCATGAGTTGCTGCGGGCGCTGATACACAAAGTCCCAGCGCAGGTGCGACAAACAAATCAAATCATACGGGGCATCAGAAGTGGTCATGGGGGCTTTCTAGGCGTATAGAGCTAAGGAGACGCCTTTGTATTTACCCTCGCAAAAGAGCCTATAAAACACATTTGCGGTTATCCTAATTAAGTGTTTTAATTATCTTTGTATGACAAGAAATGGCTAAGAGATCGCAAAAAAACCCCCCTCTCCTTCGCAACGAGAGGGGGGTTTTCGCACTCTTACACTTCTTCTTGATCCACATAGCACCAGCGCCAGTCTTCCCCCGGCTCAAACGACTGCATAATCGCGTGCTGCGTGTGGCCGAAGTGCTTGGTTGCGTGCTTGTTTTTGGATGAATCACAGCAGCCGACATGGCCGCATTCCAGGCAGAGACGCAGATGCACCCAGTCGTCCCCGAGAGCCAAACATTCCTCACAGCCGTTTGGGGTGCCGGGAGACACATCTTGAATCTGACCCAAATGGGTGCAGGGAGTGGACATAAACTTGCCTTCCATTACAGAGTCATATAACGCAGAATGCCGAGGATTTTGTCGATGTCTTCGATGAAGTATTCCTGGGAATCTACTTCGGCATGGAGGCCGCGCAGGCGCAGGAAGCGCCAGGTAGTCCCACTGGTGACGGCCCCATAAATCGTGTCACGCGGCTCGCCGTCGCGGGCGTTCAAGAGGGCAGCGGCATACATCTCGGCGATGCACTGCGGGATGCCCGCCGTCAGGTCTTCGCGCTTAGCCTCCACCAGTGCCACAACCGGGGCTGTCACAGCTAGCAGCGTCGGTGAATGCGAGATCAAGAAGTCACAAAAACCATACAAGCCCTGAGCGGTGTCTACGCTCAGCTCCGCGCCCGAGAAGATGCCGATCTGCTGCCCACTCTGTTCGCGCACTTCCACCAGGAGCGGTGCGATAATCATTTCCGAGCGTATCTTTTCCGTCCCCAAGCCGCGCACGATAGGCAAGTGCCGTGTCAGCAGCGTCTGAAAAAAAGGGGTTGCTGGCAGGGGCGGCACATCCCCAAACAAATCCTGCGAGTCGGTAGCCGTGATCCCGAACCGCTCTTTCAGGAGCCGCAGGCTGAAATCAGCATAGCTCATTGCTTATTTGGCGTTGACTGGCATCTCTAATGCAAACTTGGACACGCGGACATGGGGGGGGATTTCTATCGGGTACTCGCCGTCAAAACAGGCCCGGCAGAACTTGTCCAGGGGGACATCAATGGCGCGAGCGACGCCGGGGAGGCTCAGGTAGCCGAGCGATGTCGCGCCGATGAGCTGGCGTATCTCTTCGATAGAGAGCCGGGCGGCGACCAAATCTTCCTGATTCGCCATGTCAATGCCGTAAAAGCAGGGGTAGGACACAGGCGGGGCGGTAATCCGCACATGGACTTCGGCGGCTCCGGCATCCAGCAGCCGCTGCACGACCTGCCCGGTGGTGGTTCCGCGCACAATGCTGTCGTCCACCATGACGACTTTTTTGCCCAGCAACGCTTCTTTAATCGGCATCAGCTTCATGCGGACCCCCGCTTCGCGCATCCGCTGGTCGGGCTGAATAAACGTGCGCTGAATGTAGCGGTTCTTGACCACGCCCTCGCCGTAAGGAATGCCCGACGCTTCGGCAAAGCCGATGGCGGCGGGCGTCGCGGCATCGGGGATGGGCATGACCAAGTCCGCGCCCTCCACGGGATGCTCACGGGCCAGCTCCTGCCCCATCCGGCGGCGGCAGTCGTGGAGGCCGCGCCCGTACATGGCCGAGTCGGGGCGGGCAAAATAGATAAACTCAAACAGACAGGTGGCGTTCTTTGCTTTGGGGATCGCCTGCCGGGAGCGCAGGCCGTGGGCGTCGATGACTACCATCTCGCCCGGCTCGACTTCCCGGATATAGGCCGCGCCGATTGTCTCTAACGCACACGTTTCCGACGCCAGCACGTAATGTTTGTTGTCCAGGAGGCCGAGACACAGAGGGCGCACCCCGTAAGCATCCCGAATGCCGATCAATGCGTTTTCCGTCAGCACCGCCACCGAGTACGCCCCGCGCAGACGGGTCATGGTGTGCGCGACGGCGTCTTCGAGCGTCCGGTCCTGCTGCGTGGCGATCATCCGGGCGATCACTTCGCTGTCGTTGGTGGTCTCAAACGGAACGCCCTCAGCCTCCATCTCAGCGCGTAATTCTTCCGTATTGATTAAATTGCCGTTGTGGGCCACTGCCACCGTGCCGTCGCCCCACGCGCAGTGGAGCGGCTGGGCATTCCGCAGCACGCTGGACCCGGTGGTGGAGTACCGGGTGTGCCCAATCGCAATGTGCCCTTGAAGCTGAGACAGGGTGCGCTCGTCAAAAATCTGCGTGACCAGCCCCATTTCCTTGTACCACTTGATATGCTCTCCGTCGGAGACCATGATGCCCGCCGACTCCTGCCCCCGGTGCTGCAAGGCAAAAAGGCCGTAAAACGTCAGCTTGGCAACGTGTTCGCCGGGCGCAAAAATGCCAAAGACGCCGCACTCCTCTTTAGGCGCGTCGTCGTCTGTGTCACAAGACGGCAGCGGTGTTTCTTCAATGAACATACAGCCGATAGTATACCTGCAAAACCCGCCGCCTGCCGCCATCGCCGCATAATTTTGGCAGGCAAAAAATATCTTGAAAAACTTATGAAAACCCTTGACAAGCCTATCACCCGCCTGTTATACTGATTTTGCGTTCAATCCTTGCTGTTAGCCCTTCCTTCTTCGCTGTCGCTTTGCTGCTGTTTGTGTTGGGGAGTTACCGGATGAAATGTTCTGCACCGCGCCCGCCTTACCGCGCCCGCCTTACCGCGCCCGCCTTACCGCGCTGACTAGCTGCCTCGTACTTCTGCTGGTCGCGCCCTCCTCTGCCGCGCCGCTCACCTGGAACGCGAACGCACAGGGCCAGTTTATTACTTCCCTCTGCCGCGACAACTCCGGCCATGTCTGGATCGGCACGGAAGACATGGGCGTCTGGCGCTGTGACCCGTCTGCCCCCAAAGACAAGCAATACACCCACTACACCACTCAATCTACAAACAATGGCCTCAGCGATGACAACGCCTATGCCCTGACCTGCGACAAGGCCGGGCGCGTCTGGGTCGGAACCCTCAACCACGGCGTCTCGGTCTTCAACGGCAAAGCGTGGCGCACCTATGGCCCCGTCGATGGTCCGCTCGGCTCCCGCGTCTTTGCGCTGGCTGTCAGCCCCAAAGACGGCGGCGTCTGGGGAGCCACCGAAGCCGGGCTGTTCCGCTACGTCAACTCCCGCTGGACCTACTTCACCCGTGCCGACGGCCTGCCCTCCGACCAGGCGCAGGCCCTCGCGTTCGGGGCGGACGGCACGCTATACGTCGGAACGCAGTGCGACGGCATTGCGGTCGGCTCTCCCGTGGACAACTACAAAACGTGGCGTGTCACGCCCGGCCCCTCGGCGCTTCCCAATGTTGCCTCTGGGCGGGGTCTGCCCTCGGCACTGATTAACTGCCTGCTGGTGACTTCGGACAACACGGTGTTTGCGGGCACGACAACGGGCCTTGCCAAGAGCCGGGACGGGGGCGAGAGTTGGACATTCGTGCGGGGGCTGGACTGGAAAGCAAAGCTGGCGGGCCTGTACCACCCGGTTGCCCCGGCGTTGCCCCGGCTCCTTCTGTGTATACCGGCGATTTGATGACGGAGGACTATGTGACGAGCCTTGCCGAAGACGAGCAGGGGCGCATCTTTGTAATTCATCGTCAGACGGGCGTGGAAGCGTTCGACGCGAAGACGGGGAAGCGGCTACAATCAGGGGCAGGCGGGGCGAAGACGAACAGCTATGCAAACTGCCTGCTGCTATCGGGGCGTTCGGCATGGGTGGGGCAGTACGGCGGGGGACTGCTCACGCCTGCGGACATGACGGCGGAAGCAGATACATCCCCTGCTTCTTCTTCGCCGGTGGCTGCTTTGCCTGTGCCCGCCCCGCCGCCGACGCTGGCGGAACTCAACAAAATGCTGAAAGTGGTCAGTGCGGTTGCCCCAAACAAAAATGAGCTAGAGCCTAAAGTCGTTGTCCTGCAAGACGACTGGTTGACTCAGGGGAACTGGCTGGGGCGATACGGGCGCTATTGGGCTTGTCTGTGCGCGATTTGCTCTCCTGACGACTACCTTTGGGGCGCAGGGTGGGAAACAGTCAGCTATGAGTCGCAAATTGGGCCTCATGCAGCCGCTACCGACAGCTTGCGCTACTTTGTGACTGAACTTTACACGCAGAACCCGCGTGTGCTGGAAATGCCGCCGACCTACCTGGATAGCCGAGTCAAAAAAGGGCTGACGACGCCGGATAAGAACCGCCGGGAAGCGGAGATTGATGATCATGGAGAAGATTATCCCCAAGCAGTGGATGGCCCCGACATTTACACGACGCTGACGGTTCCTAACGGCTTGTTCACCTTGTCGCTTTATGCTTATAACAAGGATGCTCATGGCGAAGGCGGCAACCGCTTTCGGGATTATCGCGTTTCCATCCGGCCTCAGCCTAATACATCACTGGATGACATCAGCACATTTGAGACTCAACCGGAACTAGCGCATAAGCGCATTCGAGATTTCTGCGGCGGCGTTTACGAGCGGTTTCTTGTGCGCGGCCCAATGACGTTGACGGTGAAACTTGACCGCAACTATTCCCGAAACGCGATTCTGCAAAGTGTCATGCTGGATTTGGTGGATGAAACGCCGCCCCCCTATTTTGGCACGGTAAAATACTGGGAGGCAGCGCAGGAGGAAAAGGAAAAACAGCTTCGGCAGGCAATCCCTTTTGGCAAGATTGCTGTGTTTCATCCCGCTACTACCCAAAAAGAAGCTGCCGACAATTTGCTAATACTGCTCGACAAAGTCCAAACGCTGAACTCGGCATGGTGGGGAAAGAATGGGCGGCGGTTTTATGCGCCGCTCCTGCGCTGGTACGCAAAGGCCGCCACGCAGCCGGGGCAAAATAATATCGACAAACATCTGGCCTCTTGCTATTACCAAATGGGCTTCTATCAAACTTGGGAGGAGGAACAAAAGCATTTAGGTCTGACCCCGGCTCGTGATATTGAAAAAGCACTGCGCTGGAATGGCATCAGTAACAATACTACAGGCTACAAAGCCGTCACAGAATATCTCGCTCAACAGAATGCTCTAAAATCAACGCAGCGGTAAACACATCGCTTTCGTTTTCATCTTTTAGGAGTTTTATATGAAGAAATTCATCCAGCAAGCCAGCCGCCAAAGCGGCATGATCCGTCTCACTGTCATTTGCACGCTCTTGATTGCCTTTACGCTGATTGGCTTCAGCATCGGCTACCAGAAGTTCTCTACCACTGCTCATGCCTTGCCTGTGTCAAAAAATACTCTTGCCACACATGACTGTGGATGCCATGCTGAAAAAGATATGGCGACAGCACACGGTTTTACAGGCTTTCAGACGCCGCCTGCCAGCCGCTACACAAAGGAGCAGATTTCACATTTTATGGATGTACTCCTTTTGCCCGCCGGTGATACGCTAAACCTACGGGTCTCCACAACGGATTTCATTTTCGTACCGACAAAAAACGACCCCTACAAAACGGATGATCTTTATCAGCCGAATGGCGAGTGGTCTGCGAAATACGGTAAAATCACCAGTGATGGTATATACACTGCACCGCGCTACATCCCAGCGCGAGGATTAGATACCATTGAATACCGATTTCCAAAGTCGCCAGAATTGGCGGGAATCAGAATCAACATTCTGATCAAACCTAACGCTTCCATACCCGGTTCTGAATCGACACCTTATACTCAAGGAGCTATCAAGCTTGACGCTGACGGTATGCCAGAAGGCATTCTATGGCAGCCCGCGCTGAAGCCTGGAACTGCACCTCCAGTTTCTTTGGCTGAACTGAAGTTCCAGCCGATTTCTCTAGTCCGGCCAGGTCAGACGCTTCCTGAGCGGGTACAGACTACGGCAACTACTAACGCTGCATCGCGGTCGCGTGATGGCCTTCAAGAAATTGTTCTGCCTGCGGCCAACCTCAACACGGGCTATACAACAAAAGCATTATACGTTGTCCAAAATCCGCAAGCTGCGCCTCTTGAACAAGCCAAAGAACTGCCTATTTTCGCTGGTAGTGCTGATCAAAATCCAGACCCTGTGGCTGGAGAGGAAAAGACAAAGTGCGAAGGAACTGGTTATGTCTACGATCCAGTCATCCAAACAGGAACGGAGCGGAAGTTGCAGGAACCTGCGCCTGTCGATAATGGTAAATTCACAATCGATGTAGACGCGCAAACAGGGGCGGCAAAGCTTATACCCGCTATTACTCTAAAAGTAGGGGGCGAGGTTGATATCATAGCTTACAACTACACTTACACCAATACCGGCATTCAACAGAGGTACAAATGTGTCAATGGAAAAAGAGTGATTGACAAACTGCTCACTTGTTCACAAACGAACATTGGAATTAGAACATTGCCTTCGTGGTACGGTGTTGTAGTGGATAAACTACCAGCAAACGGCGATTTCGACCCGTCCATGTGGACTAGCTGGGTTTGCCACGAATAACCGAGTTGTGACACGGCTATACCCGTACAACAGCACAATTTGCTTTGCAAAGGACAGCAAAGGAAGCTGCCTGATGCATTCGCGTCAGGCGGTTTTTCTCGCTGAGACATACTTCTAAACTGTCTCAAAGTAATGCCGGAAGAACGCTTCGGCGTCCACCGTCTGCGCGACTTCATGCGGGCCGCCGTCTGTGTCAGTGTCAAAGTAGGTCTGGCCCTGGGCACGGGGGCTGTCGGTGTCTATTTGTATGGTGCGCCGGGTCGTCTCGCAGAGGCCCGGCTCGAAAATCAGCGCAGCGGCGAGGGGGTCGTGGAAGGTTATCTCGGGCCGCTGCCGGAACCAGACTTCGGCCATCTGCGAGACCAAGCCGAGCGCCGGGCCAGCCGACGCGAACTTTTGACGCACTTCCGCCGACGGCATCTGGCACTGTGTGGTCACGTCCAGACCCACGGCTTTGAGCGCGGGGACGGGGGCGCGGAAAACCACGGCGGCGGCGTGCGGGTCGCAGCGCAGGTTCCATTCCGCCCCCGTCGCTCCGGTGTGCCCGGCGGCGCGGGTCCAGTAGGCCCCGCCCATCAGCACCACTTGTTTCAGGAGTGTGGGGAGTTCAGGGTCCAGCGTGAACAGAACGCCTAAATTGGTCAGCGGGCCAATCGCCAGCAGCGTGATTTCGCCGGGCCGGGCGCGGATGGTCTCCCGCAGGAAGTCCACGGCGGTCGGCCTGTTTGTAAACTCTGTCAGCGCGTCGGCGTCCAGCACCTCGGCCTGCGGGGCGCGGGGCTGGAGCGGGGAGGCAACCAGCGGCAACTCCAAACCGACATGAACCGGCACATTTTCCCGGCCCGCCGCCCGGCAGAGGGCGCGGGCCAGCGCGGCCCGGCGGTGCGGTTCCCCCGAAACCGTGGTGATGCCCAGAAGCTGACATCGGGGCTGGGCCAGCAGGTACGCCAGCGCCACGGCGTCGTCAATGTCTGAGCCGATGTCGGTATCCAGCAGAAGGGGCAGGGGAGAGGCAGTCATGGCTAGTCTTCCTGGGTTAATCTTTCTGGGTTAATCTTCCTGAGCGGCTTCTTTCATCTTGCGCCACACAAAAGCGCGGGCCTCCATGTCGGTCATCGGGTCCAGGGTTCGGGCGGTGCAGGCAGGCTCCCACAGACGCCGGGGCAGATGGCGGCTTGGCTCAATCGCTTCCCACAGCCGGGCCACGGCACTGGCACAGGCGGCTTGCGTGATGCCCGCCAGATGGCTGACCGACAGCGACGCCGGGAAGCGGCACACCAGATGGACCTGGCACGGGGTTGACTCAATCGCCAGCAGGCGGCAGAATCGCAGCCGCGTTCCCGCCTCAATCGCCTGAAACGCCGCTTGGCGCGTCTGGTCTGAGTCAAAAAGAGAATACCCGGCGTGCGTGTTCCAGCTTAAGTAGACGAACAGTTCCGCGTTTTTGCTTTGCAAAGGAGACATCCGACGCGCTTTACCTTTTTGCTCCTCCCCGCTGCCAGCTATTTCAAGCCGCAGAAAGCACTTCCAACGTTCCGTGACTTCGCGTTCTCGCCGCGAGGAGCATGAAGGTACTCTTGCATAGGCTGTGCCAAGCGGAAACACTTTGTTCCTCATTTCCCCCGGCGTTTTACCAGTTTCCCGTACCAGTTTTTGCGGTGCTGTCGCCGGAGGCGCAAAACCCGGTTAAATCCCACGGCCCCCTAATGGCCCACGGCTCCGTCCGGCTCTACCGTCTTCACACCATCTCCTGCACCACGCTCGGCATCTCGCCCTGCATCGCCTTCGGGATCGCGCCTTCGTAGGCAGCACGCAGGTCTAAAACCGACAGCAGAATGGGCGTCTTGCCGGAAATACCTCCACTAATCACAAGTTCTTCACCTAAGACCTCGCCAAGTGGGAGACATGGCACGCCATGCTTCTTCGCAAGGTTCATAAAATCCCCCCGCCGGGCTGGTCGAATACTGACTATAATGTTTGCCGTCATTTCGCCAAAAAGTTCGCGTGACACTTTGGGGGCGAAACCTCGCTTGTCGAAGGGCAGAGTGATCTGTGCGCCTTGACCGCCGCTGATACAGCACTCCGCTAGAGCGACAGCCAGCCCACCGTCGGAGACATCGTGGGCAGAGCGCACCATACCCTCTGCTATCGCTTCACGCACACAGGACTGCACTCGCTTCTCCATCACGATGTCAAGAGCCGGGGGCTTTCCGACTTCTTGACTACAAATGACTGCAAGATATTCAGTTCCGCCAAATGTAGGCTTGAGGCTGCCCGTGTTGGGCTGAGGACGCCCAATCAAGAAGATTGCGTCGCCTTCGTTCTTGAACCCCTGCGTCACGCGCTTGTCGGCATCGGCAAGCAGGCCCACCATGCCCACCGTGGGGGTGGGGTGGATGGCCCCTTCGGGCGTCTCGTTGTAGAACGACACATTGCCGGAGATAACGGGAGTGCCGAATGCTTCGCAGGCATCAGCCAGCCCAGCCACCGCCCGCTCGAACTGCCAGAAGCCTTCCGGCTTTTCGGGCGACGCAAAGTTCAGGCAGTCCGTCACGGCCAGCGGGGTGGCCCCCACGCAGCTTAAATTGCGGGCCGCTTCGGCCACGGCCAGACGCGCCCCTTCGTAAGGGTCTAGGTAACAGTAACGCGGGTTGCAGTCCGCCGTCAGCGCGAGGCCCTTGCCGCCGGAGTCCCGCAGACGCAGCACGGCGGCGTCGGCGGCTCCGGGCAGCACGGTGGTCTGTGTCTGCACCATCGAATCGTACTGGTCATAGACCCAGCGTTTGGAGGCAATCGACGGCGACGCCAGCAGCTTCAGCAGCACCGCGCCGTAATCTTCGGGTTCGGGCAAGCTGCTTAGGTCTGCGGACTGCACCTCACTAATATAGGCGGGTTCGGAGGCGGCCAGCGTGTACGTCGGGCAGTCGTCAGCCAGCGACCGGGCCGGGACATCGGCAACCACGACGCCTTCGTCTTTAAGAACCACACGCCCCGTGTCCGTGACATCGCCGATGACCACGGCGTTCAGGCCCCATTTATGGAACACGGCGGCCACTTCGTCCTCGTGTCCAGACTCAATCACCGCCAGCATCCGCTCCTGCGACTCGGACAGCATGATCTCATAGGGAGTCATGCCCGCTTCTCTTTGGGGGACTTTGCGGACATCGACATCCATGCCGACCTCGCCTTTGGCGGACATCTCGCAGGTCGCACAGGTCAGCCCTGCCGCGCCCATGTCCTGAATGCCGACGATATGGCCCGTCGCCAGGGCTTCCAGCGTGGCTTCAATCAGCAGCTTTTCGGCGAACGGGTCACCCATCTGCACATTGGGCCGCTTGCTTTCCGAGTCCGGCCCCAGCTCCACCGACGCAAACGTCGCTCCGTGAATGCCGTCCTTGCCCGTCGCCGACCCCACATACAGCACCGGGTTTCCAATCCCCTTCGCCCCCGCCGAGGCGATTTGGTCCATCGGCACAACGCCCACCGCCATCGCATTGACCAGCGGGTTGCCCGTGTACGACGGGTGAAAGTAAATCTCTCCGCCCACGGTGGGGACTCCCACACAATTTCCGTAGTGCGAAATCCCGCCGACAACGTGTTCGAACAAGTACCGGGTGTGCGCGTTTTCCGGCCCGTCAATCGGCCCAAAGCGCAGGGAGTTCAGGCCCGCGATAGGCCGTGCGCCCATCGTAAAGATGTCCCGCAGGATGCCACCGACCCCGGTGGCCGCGCCCTGGAACGGCTCCACGGCGGACGGGTGGTTGTGCGATTCCATCTTCATCACGACCCCGATATTATCGCCAATATCGATAACCCCCGCGTTCTCGACCGCCCCCGTGTCCTGGGCTTCCTTGTACTTGGCAAACAGCCGCAGCACGGGCCGGGAATACTTGTAGCCGCAATGCTCCGACCACATGACGGCATACATTCCGATCTCGGTAATGCTCGGCTCACGCCCCAGCGTCTCTAAAATCTGGGCGTACTCGGTATCGTTCAAGCCCATCTCACGATAAATCTGCGGGTCCATTAGTGCTTGTCCTTCGTGGCGTTTCGTTTTTGACGCTCTGCTTGTATTTGCGCTTCGTAATCTTTCAGCGCCCTTTGCCCCCAGATTGAAATCTGGGGCTTTAGAAAGCGAATGTCCACCTGCGTGGACAAAGGAATTGCCGTCGGCAGACCATCTTATGTCTGCGAAGGCAGACAATCGCCTTTCGCAGCCCCAGATTTCAATCTGGGCGATGCCAGGCATTATACCCGAACAGAGTAGGCGGGCAAAGTACCTTATGATCCCCTTGCCAGCACCACATAGTCGGCTAGTTTTTTGCTGTCCGGCGGGGCTTTGGGGTCGCTCAGGACAGAAATAATTACGCACTTGGTCAGGGGCCGCTGCCACAACACGCGGCGGGGGATGCCGTCGCCGTAGTCGGAATGAAACTGGCCGTTGATGTGCAGAAGGAGAGTGTCCGGGGCGGCTTGCAGGCGGCGGGTGATGCTGCCTGCCATTGTAGCGTCGCGCAGGCACTGGGCGTCGTAGAAACGGCTGATGGTGGCGGCGTCCATTGCCATGCCGCCGTGGCCGCCCATGTCGTGCATGACGGCCTGAAAACGCTGAAACGCGCCGTCACGGGGCGTCTGCACATCGGGGGCGTACTGGCTTGCCGGGAACTCGGACAGCGCGGAAAGGCCGCGCCGCCCAACCGCTGTGGCAAGGGGCTGGGGAACATTAGAGGCCAGCACGGGAACGCGGTGGGCGCGGGCGAACTCGACCAGCGGGCGGTAGTCGGCGGCGTAGTTGGACCACGGGCGGGAAGCTTTCAGAAACGCCGCCTCGGTGGTTTTGCCCTGCGTGTAGTCGTCCAAAGCGGGCTGAACATCGCGCTCGAACATCTCCATGCCGAGTGTCAGCCGCTTGCCGACCCGCGTGTGCAGGCCGGTCAGCACGGTCAACTCAAAAGCGTGCGCGGTGGGGTCTGTGTGCTGCTCGCCGACAAAGACAACGTCGGCAGTGGCGAGGCGGTCCAATAGCACCGTCTGCGTGACGGCTTTGCCGGTGCGGCTGTCTAGAATAGTCATGGCAGGTATGGCGTGGGCGGCTGGCCGCAGGCAGAAAAGGAGCAAAGCCGCAAGCGTTAGCCACAAATACGAGAGTTTGACGCGGCACTCTGTAGTTGCGCGGCGAAATTGCCGACAATAAAGCATCATTCGGACCGTCTTTCTCCCGTTTTTCTATGCAAGTTTCCAGCACAATTTTTTCTAACGCGCAGGGACCGGCGGCAGCGGCACTTGCTCTGCTGGGCAGGCTGACGGCTTCGTCGCCTGCCGTGCCAGCCTCAGGGATACCCGGCGGGCCGACCGCCGCCTCGGTACGGACCCTGCTGCTGGAAATGGGGCTGGCCGCCTCCGAGGCCGATGTCGCGCTGGCCTCCGCGCTGGTGCAGGCGGGTCTGCCGCTGACTGCCGCCACGCTGGCGTCGGCGCACGCGGCGCTGGCGAATGCCCCCGGCGTCCCGCCCGAAGCCTACACGCTGGCAAAGACGCTGGCCCTGCCGCTTTCCCCGGATGCCCTGCGGGCGCTGGCCGCTGTGCTGAATGCCCCGGCACGGGCGAGCGCGGCGGGGCCGGGGGCGGTACCGGAAACGGTCCGTACCTGGCTGGGGCTGGCCCTCGACGCCGGAACGCCGCCGGAAGCCTTGACCCGGCATCTGCGCGAAATGCTGCTCCAAATCGGGCGCAGCACCGAACACCGCGTCCTGACGGCAGAACTCAAAGATATGCCCGTGGCTGACCTCAGAACGTCGCTTCTGCGGCTGGCGACTGCCTCCGGGGACCGTGCCCTGCGCGGCGAAGCCGACGGGCTGGCCTCGCTTCTGGAAGGGCAGCAGCTTTTAAACCAAGCGTCGCTGACGTCCCACGCCCATGCGCCGGACACGCCGCTGTATTTCGCCCTGCCGCTGGCCTTTCTTGGTCAGCCCTCGATTGCCGAAGTACGTCTGTCCCTGCCGCACCCGGAAGAGGGCGACGAAGAAGCCCCCTTGCGTGTCACGCTGCGGCTGTGTCCGCCGCGTCTGGGCCGGGTGCAGGCGGACCTCGCCGGAGTACGCCCCGGCCTGCTCACCTGCCGCTTTGGCGCGGAGCGGGCGGGTACGGCCCGGCTTTTGGCGCGGCACGCCGCCCTGCTGGTACACGCTCTTGGCGGCGCGGGCTGGCCGGAGTGCGAAGCGTCCTGCCGCGTGCAGACCGAATGGCCCCCGCTTTGGCCCGGCGGCGAGGCGTTCCAAGCGCCGCGTGCGCGGGTGGACCAGCACGTATAATCCCGAAAGTGAACACACCATGCAAGCCCCATCGATTGCCGAAGACATCCTCCGAATCGCCCGCGATAACGATGTGCCCCTGCGCCCGGACCCGGCGCTGGCCGGGGCGCTGGCGTCGTTTGATGTCGGTGCCCAAATCCCGCCCGACCTTTGCCGCGCCGTCGCCGAAGTGCTGGCCTTTGTCTACGGGCTGGAAGGCAAAGGATAAAATTCACACTGCAAGTACCGTTGCGTCCACGTCCTCAAGCGCCTCCCGAGCCGTCAGCGCGGCCAGGGCCGCGTCAATCAGCAACGGCGGACCAAGCAGCAGGGCCAGGGTCTCGGTGTCGGTGGCCGAGACGACATCGCACAGAATGCCGGGGGGCAGCGCGGCCCGCAGGGCGGCGGCGGGCAGAGACACGCGGGCCAGGGCAGACTTGCGGGCGTGCGCGGCATCGTCGTAGCGCAGCACGGCCACAAGCTCTACAGTGTCCAGGCGGCCCAGCAGGCGGGTCAAGTGGTCTTTTCGCGCCGCCGTCGCCGCAAGCGTCAAAATCGCCGTGCCTGTCATGCCCGGCCCCGTGCCTTCGTGGGCGCTCAGGCTTTCCAGCGATAGGCCCCGGTCTGAAAACAGAGCCGTCAGCGAGGACAGCACGCCCGCTCGGTTTCTGAGCTTAAGCTGAAATATCCATTTTTCGGGTGCAAGTATCACCGGGCGGCCTCCGTCCAGCGGGCAATTTTAGAAGCAATCGCGGCGGCGGCCTCGTGCAGTGCCCGCGCCTCTTCCTGCCAGATGGGCGGCGCCAGAACGCGCACCACGCCCTGATGCGACACAATCAGCGGCGTTCCCAGCACGCCCCGGATGCCGTACACCCCGTCGCCTTCCAGCAGAACCTGCCCGGCCACGCTCATTTCGCGGCCTTCGGTCATCTGCCGCACCATGTCTACCGTCACATTGGCCGTCGCCATGACCGTCCGCGACCCCGACAAATGCGTCAGCTCCGGGCGGAGCTGCACGCGCACATCCGGCGGCATCGCTTCCACGGCCTCATAGGCGGCCCGAATGTCGGTTTGCAGCAGCGGTGCCATCGCTTCGCGGGCGGCATTGACCCGCGCCGGATAATCGCCGCTCGTGCCGCTGCCGCGCAGCGCCCGCACCGCCGCCTCGGTTTCGCTGTCGTCCCGGCCATACACCCGGACGCTGCTCCACAGCGGCACGAGGTTCATGCCGTGTTCTCCGGCCACGTAGCCCGAAATGAGCTGACGCGGGACGCCCAAATCAGCGGCAATCTCGCGCCGGAACCGCAGGCTGTCCGAATACGCCCCCATGCCGATGACGCGCTTGGCCCCCAGTGCGCGGGCCATCACCGAGACGCCCAGCTCGACGGGGTTTGTCACCAACAGCACCACTTCGTGCCCCTGTCCGTACCGTGCCAGCGCCCGTCCATGCTCCTCAAACACCGGCAGATTGGCCTGCGCCACATCATCGCGGGTCATGTCTCCCGCCGCCCGCGCCCCCGGCGTCTGCCCGGCGGTCATCACAATGATGTCGCCGACGACTTCCTCCGGGCACAGGGCAATATCAATCAGCGGCGCATTTTCTACATACGCATCGGTCAAATCCGAGCGCAGACCATACAGCACCCGCTCCGACGCGCTGCCGCGCTTGCCCACAAGCTGCAAGCGTTCGGTGGGTTTCAGCACCCGCCCCGCCACAAGCTGCGCCACGATTTCCCGCCCAATCGCGCCGCCCGCTCCGATCACGCTGATGTCCATAGGTGTCTTTCTAGCCCCACGCCGCCTGCGCGGCCTCAATCGCCTGCGTGATGTCGCCTGCCGAGACGTCTAAATGCGTCACCGCCCGGATGCTGCCGTAGCCGCCGCTCAGGCGCACGCCCCGCGCTTCCACTGCCGCCCGCGCCTCGTCGCCGGTCAAACCGTCTACGGAAAAAAATAGGATGTTGGACTGTACCCGCGAGAGGTCAACACGGACGCGCTCAATCCCTGCCAGCCCTTCGGCCAGCCGCCGGGCATTAACGTGGTCTTCAGGCAGACGCGCCAGATTATGTTCCAGCGCATACAGCCCCGCCGCCGCGAGAACGCCGGACTGCCGCATCGCGCCGCCCAGCAAATGCTTGACCCGCCAGGCGGCTTCGATGAAGTCACGCGGTCCGGCGAGGATTGCCCCCACCGGGCAGCCTAGTCCTTTGGACAGGCACAGCGCCGTCGTGTCCACATACTGCGTAATCGCACGCGGGGACAGCCCCGAAGCCGCCGCCGCGTTCAGCAGCCGCGCCCCGTCCAGATGCACGGCCAGCCTATGCCGCTTCGCCGCCTTGTGAATATCTTCCAACTGTTCGCGGGACCAGACTGTGCCGCCGCCCGCATTGTGCGTGTTTTCCAGACAGACCAGCCGGGTCTGCGGGAAGTGCGGATCGGTGGGCCGAATGGCGGCTTCGACTTGGGCTGCCGTGAAGAGGCCGGTTTCTGTGTCTACGGCGCTGACCGTCGCCCCTGCCACAGCGGCATAGCCGCCGCCTTGCCAGTTGACAATATGGGCATTGCGGGACGCGATGATCTCATCGCCGGGCTTGACGTGGACTTTCAGGGCAATCAAGTTTGCCATCGTCGCCGACGGCAGAAACATGGCGGCCTCCGTGCCGAGCAGGTCCGCCGCCCGCTCCTGAAGTGCGTTGGTGGTCGGGTCTTCGCGCTTCTGCTCATCACCGACAGGGGCAGCCGCCATTGCCCGCCGCATTCCTTCGGAGGGCTGGGTGGCGGTGTCGCTTGATAAATCGATCATGGGCTTGCTTTCTAGGACTTGGGCTTACGGCTCAGACGCGCTTCGGCGGCGGCGCGGTATTCCCAAAGCTCATCGGTGAGCAGGCCGCGCCAGCCTTCTTTGGTTTTCGTGATGGCGTCTACAAACGACTCGAACAGCGATTCCAGCCCGTCCGGTTCCTTGACTAGCTGTGTCGCGGCGGTGTTTTCCGTCACCTGCGCCGGGGTCTGCATAGAGACTAAGATGCCGTCAATGTTCGGCTGACGCAGAACCCAGTGCAGGTGGGCCTGCGCGGCGGTGAAGCCGTAAAAGTTCTTGGTCAGGTTGCGGTAGCGCCAGGTGTTCGGAAAGCGCACAAACGGCACGCCGCCGTACCACGAAAACGTGTGCGCGGCCAGCGTCGTAATGCCCCGTGCCCGGCACAGGGGGAACAGCCGCGCCGAAGCGGCCTGCACAGGGAAACAGAAGCGGGCTATCACAACGTCCAGCGGCAGGGTGTCGGCGGCAAGCGTATCGGCCAGAAAGTCAAAAGCGGCATCGCACGTCGCGCCAATCGTCGCAATCTGCCCCGCCGCCTGCGCTTCCGTCAGTGCCGCCCAAGCCCCGGCGAGGCGGGCGGGCGTGTGAACATCGGGCCGCATGTCAAACAGCGAGAACACGTCTAACACGTCTACGCCCAAAAGCTGCCGCTTGCGGGCGATTGCGCCGAGAATAGCCTGCTTTGCCCCGTCTTCGGTGTCCGGGCAGCGGTCCAAAGCGTCGCCGTCCGTGGTGCTGACCAGCACACGGTCCCGAACGCCGAGGCGGCGCAGGGACTCGCCGAGCGACTGCGCTTCGCGCTCGTAATGGGCATGAAACAAAGTGATGCCCGCGTCCAGCGCGGCTTTAATTGTGGCGGCCCGGTCATCCGGCGAGGCCGCGTAGATGTCGCTGTCCGGCGAAGCCGTCCCCGGCTCGCGCCGAAAGGGGCGCTCGCCGAAGGCCAGCGGCAGGGTAGGAAAAAAGGGGTTGGTGGGTATTATCATTGACAAACGACTGATCGCACGTTAAGATGAGAAAGACCTATGGCTAAATCCGCTTACGACATTGCTCCCGATGCCACTTATATAGAGGCCGCACATACCTCGCTGCGCCAGCAGCTCCACGAAATGATGACCAATTTAGACGGCACGCGCTTGGGCGATGACATTGAGGCCCTGCACGATATGCGTGTTGCCTCCCGCCGCCTGCGGGCCGCGCTTTCCGTGTTCAGCGCCGCGTTTCCGCCCAAGCCATTTGGAGTGATCGAAAAAGAAGTCGCCAAAACGACTGATGCGCTCGGAGCCGTCCGCGACTCAGACGTGCAGATTGAGTTTATGGAAGCCGCTATTGAAAACGCCCCCGAAAGCGAAAAAGTCGGTCTGCGGGCGTTTGTGGACCATCTCCAAAAAGAGCGGGACCGGGAGCGCGTACTTCTCGTGAAAGAGCTGAACCGGCTGGAAAAAAGCGGATTTGTGAAAGACTTTAATCGCCTGCTGGGCAAGGAGGATAAACCCCGTGGCTAAAGCACTGCCTCTGTACGCCGTCAGCCCCCGCGAAAGCCTGCGCTCCAATGCGCCTTTGATGCTGCACACCCGGCTGGAAGAATTATACCAGTTTGCGCCCTTTATTGCCGACCCTGCCCGCGTGGACGAGCTGCATAATATGCGGATCGCCGCCAAGCGTCTGCGCTACACCCTGGAGATTTTCCAGCCCTGCTTTGCCAGCAAAGAGGAAAGCAAAGAGTTTGCCCGCCTGTACGACCAGGTGAAAACGGTGCAGGAGCAGATCGGTGAAATCCACGACCGCGACGTGCGCGGCCCGCTTTTGCAGGCGTTTCTGGACAGTCACGCGCCCCACAAACCTGAAATTCGGCCCGGTCTGGAGCGGCTGATTGCCACGCAGCTTGCCGAGCGGGCCAAGCTATACCGTTCGTTTATCGCCTACTGGAACAAAATCCAAAAACAGGGCTTCCGGCGTCAGTTTTTGCAGATGCTGACCGAAGCCGAGCCAACCGAGGAGACTATACCCACCCCATGAGCAATGAACCCGAAACACTGCGAGACATTCCCTACCTCGGCCCCGCCCGGCGCAAGGCCCTGGCCGACGCTGGCATGACCTCGCGTACCCATCTGGAAGCCGCGACCGAGGAAGAACTGGGGGCGATTAAAGGCGTTGGCCCCAGCAATGCGAAGCGCATCAAAGAGTGGCTGGCCGTGCAGGCCGAGATGCCCAATGTCTCGGTGGCAACGCCCCTGCCTGCCATCAACGACGATGGAGCCTCCGCGCTGGCTGCCGCCAATCAGGATGTGCAGGAGATGTTTCAGCGGTTCAGCAGCGCCTCGCAGTCGCTGCAAAGCGCGATTCCCGATAAAGGCCGCGACAAGGCCCTGGACCGGCAGCTTGACAAGATTGACACCGTCGCCTCCGAGCTGGCCGAAGGCCCGGACACCCTGACCCCCGCCCAGGTCGCCGAGGCTGTCACACGGCTGAACAAAATCGCCGCCCTGCTGGAAGACATGGCCCGCGAGAAAGCGCCCTCGCCCAAAAAGCAGGCCGCGCTGGTAGACGAGCTGCGCGAGCGGCGCAAAAAACTCCAAAAGGCGCTGGGCGAATAAGATTTGGGGAACTGCGTGCGCGTGGGCATTTTCAGCGACATCCACGGTAATCTGTCTGCCCTGCAAGCCGTTTGGGCGGCTTTGGAGGCCGAGGGCCTCGCCTCCGGCGTGGTGCTGAACGCCGGGGACACCGTCGGCTACGGCCCCGACCCCGAAGGCTGCGTGCGCTTCCTGCAAGACCGTCCGAACGTGGTCAGCGTCAAGGGCAACTACGATAAAAACGTGGCCCTGTTCCCGGAGCGCGAGGCCGAATACCGCAAAAAATGGGGCCGGGCGCGGCCTGACAAGTTCGAGGCCATCGAGCGCGACAGCCAAGCTATCTCCGAAGAAACCCGCCGCTGGCTTTTAGAATTGCCCGACGAAGAGACGCGGATGCTGGAAAGCATCCCGCTCCTGCTGACGCACTACTCGCCCATCTCCAAAGTCGGCATTGGCCGCTGGACTACTGACGCTGAAATTACTGAAATGGCGGCTCTCACGGACGCCCGTGTGGTCGTCTGCGGCCACACGCACATAGATTTTGTCAAAGAAATCGGCGGCGTTCTCTGGGTCAACCCCGGCAGCCTGGGCCGCTCGTGGGACAAGCGTGTGCGCTACGCCGTGCTGACGCTGACCGCCGGGCAGCCGCCAAGCGCGGCATTGAAGATCGCCCCCCGGCCCCCAATTCTGGGGGAGTCTGACTAGGTAGGGCCTTCTTCTCTTGTATCTGATTCCCCCATTATTGGGGGCTAGGGGGTCTCTGATGCGCCTTGCCGCGATTGATATTGGAACCAATTCCACCAAAACCACCGTCGCCGATGCCGCCGCCGACGGCACGCTGTCGATTGTCGCCGAAGACTCGGACGTGACCCGCCTCGGCGAAGGCGTAGACGCCGCAGGCCGCCTCGGCGATGTCCCGATGGCCCGCACGCTGGCCGCCGTCGTCCGTTTTGCCGACGCCGCCCGCGTTTTGGGGGCCGAAGTCGTTCTGGGGGCCGGAACCTCCGCCCTGCGCGATGCCGCGAATGGCCCGGACTTTATCCAAGCCGTCCAAGACCGCACCAAGGTCCAAATCCAAATCATCACCGGCGACCGCGAAGCGCAGATGGCTTACGCCGCCGTCCGCTCTGACGCTTCTTTGAGTATCCCCGCCGACGCTTCTCTGCTCGTGTTCGACATCGGCGGCGGCAGCACCGAGCTGATTTTAGGCGACTCGCATGGGGTAGGGCGCTTCCAGAGCTTAGACATCGGAGCCGTCCGCCTGACTGAGCGGTTTTTGCACTCCGACCCGCCGACTGCCTATGAATTGCAGCAAGTCACCGACTATGCCCGCGCCGCCTTCGAGACCTTCCGCCGTCCCGACGCCCCGCCCTACGTCGCGGGCATTGGTGGCACGGCCCTGAACGTCGCCGCCGTCACGCAGGGCCAAACCCGCCCGCACACCAATTTCCTCCACGGCGCGTCACTGCCCCGCGCCGCCGTCGCCGCCGCCCTGTCCCAGTTTGCCGCCCTGCCGCTGTCCGAGCGCCGCGCCCTGCCCGGCCTGGAACCCAAACGCGCCGATGTGATTGTCGCCGGGGCCTTGATTTTAGACCAACTGCTGACCTACTTCAACGCCGACCAGTTTTTATTAAGCGTGCGCGGCCTGCGCTACGGCCTGCTGTCGGAATATGCGAGGATAGTGTAAAAGACCTACCTTCCTTGCTTCGCAGGGTCCTCCCTAAAGGGAGGATTAGGAGCAGACAGGACAAGAGGCATAGGCCCGCGTGTCTTATCCGTATCCTTCCTTTAGGAAGGACCCTGCGAAGCAAGGAAGGTAGGTCTCCGGCTCCCCTAGAATTGGGGGCAGGGGGGTTGTTATGCGGTTATCTGTAAATAAAGACAAATTAGAAGAACTGCTGAACCGCCGCTGCAATCCTGATAAAGTAAGCCGCTGGGTATTCCCGTACAAGTTGGCATTGGAAACCTCGAAATTTTCTTTTGCTGAAACTGTTCTGATATCTTTGCGCCTGCCGCTCCTTTTAACCGTTTTTGTGGAAGGCTTGCACGGCGCGATTGTTGTCGGCGTCGGCTTTTATTTCTATTTTTATGAGCATTTTCCACTGAGACATATTCTTGCTTTTTATCGTTTGAGGCCACACCAAGTAATGGACGGCGTCTATGCCCCATTTATCCTTTTTCCTGTCTGGTTTATGTTTAATCTGCTACTGTCGCTGCTTCAACGATGGGCCTGGAACCGCCGGGCGGACCGCCTGAGCCGTCAAGTTCCCCTGCCGTCGTCCATGTCCGTTGCCCTGCCCGGCGTCTGGCCCCCGCCGCCGACACAAAGCTAGAGGCCTACGCCTGCTCAAAATTGAGGGCGGGGGCGAAGTTGCCGCCGAACCCTTTTGGTACCTTTCCCCGTTTAATAGCACATGGTCAATGCACTTGAAAACTTCTTCAACTGGCAAATGGACATGGACTGGGCGTGGGGGCCGCTGCTTTACCTGCGCCCGCCGCGAACGGTGCGGATGACCCTGACGTTCTGGCTGAAGCTGTTTGGCATGACTGTTGTTCTGACGGCCCCGTTCAGTGTGGCCCTCGCGTTCTGGCTGCTCTGGTACGACTACGACACAGCCAAGCATCATACGGCGAAGGCTGCCCCCGTGGCTGCCACAGAAGCATGGATGAACGCGGCAGCGCCCGCCACTGTGCTGTACTATGCGCTGGGCGCAGCTGCTCTTATTATTCTTTTGTGCATACTTACCCAATGGGCCTGGAACCGCCGAGTTGACCGTTTGAACCGTGAAGCCAGCGTTCCGTTGGCCGTTCCTGCCGCTCTACCCGGCGTGTGGCCCCCGCCGCCGACCCGAAATTAACTGCTTATGCCTCTTTTATCCTCATTGCCTGCGTGGATGGACTATATCATTATCGGCGGTATGGCGCTGTCGGAAGTGCTGCTGCTGGCTTTGCCTGCGCTGCTGTGGGCAAGCGTGGGGAAGCAGGACTTGCGCGACGTGTTCTCGTGGCGGCGGGCAAGCGGGCGGGAGTATGTGGGGGCAGTGCTGATGGCGCTGGGCTTTCTGCCCTGGGTGCAGACGGTGGTGGTGGTGCAAAACCATCTCCTGCCCAAATTGATGCACAGTCAGGACGACGGCGCGGCGTTTCTGCTGCCACTGCTGGCCCAGCACCCGTGGCTGATGGTGACGCTTTTGCCCCTGTCGGCGGCGTTCAGCGAGGAGGTGTTCTTTCGCGGGCCATTGCAGAAGGCACTGCTGCGCCGGATGTCGGCGGGCCTTGCCGTCACCGTCGGCGGGTTCCTCTTTGCGGCGGCGCACCTGGATTTGCCGGGCTTTCTGGTCCGCATGGCGCTGGGCGTGCTTCTTGGTGTATTGGTCCTGCGGGGTCGGTCTATCTTCCCCGCGATGGTCCTGCATGGGATTTATGACGCCGCCGCCCTGGGCAGCGCGGCCTGGGATGTCCACGCGCAGGGGCTAACGGCGACGCTGCACACAGCAGCGCAGAATGACATGGGCGTGAGCCGGGCGGAACTCATCGGCGGGCCGGTGGTGGGAACAGTGCTGCTGGCACTGGGCTGGGGGCTGTGCGTAAGTGCGTGGCGGCGGCGCGACGCAGTGCGGGTGGCACCCGCGCCCGAGGCGGAACCGGGGACGGTCTGGCCGCCCCCGCCGGGGGAGCCTGCCCCGTGAGTTTTTGGGAGCAGTTTTTCAATGCCCAAAGCGATCAGGACTGGACGTGGGGGCCATTTGTGTCTCTGCGCCCGGCCCGCGACCTGCCCATTCGTCCCTGGGTTTGGGCACGTCTGTTTTTGATCTTCACGGCGCTCGGCCTCAGCCTGCTGGGGCTGCTCAGTCTGGCCGTCGTCGTGGTGCCGCGTGTCGCTGCACGTCACCAGCCTCTGCCGCCGCCTTTGCCGGAGACACAAGCAACCCTGCAAACGATGGCTGCCGACCCCGGTACGCGGCTGGTGCTGATTGGTTTGGTACTAGCCTTGCCGCCGCTGTTTTTCCTGTTCTGCCTGCCTTACCACTGGGCCTGGAACCGCCGGGCCGGGCGGCTGGCAGGGGAGGAGGGGAGCAGGGAGCCGAGCGAGGCGGTGGGTGTGTGGCCCCCCCGCCCCAATAATGGGGAGCCGGAGAGTTAGGAGGAGGCTCATCCAATCCCGATCTGGTTCCCCCATTATTGGGGGCGAGGGGGTCCTAAATCCGCGTTCCGTCCCCCAGCGGCTCATGGCCCCACAGCGGGCCGCCGCCCTGTTCGCGCCGCCACGCATCGCGCCATTTGTGAAGGTCCGTCGGCAGCAAAACCGGCATCGGCTGACGCTGTGCGCGGGGCAAGATAATCGGAAACGGGCGGTGCGGTTCGGTCTGATACCAGTACGCGACCGTCGCCAAGTCCAGCGTCAGCGAATTGGCGTGGCCGTGTTCTATCGAGGCCCGCAGCGACTTCTGGAAGTAAATCGGGTCTTCCAAGTGAAACCGGTAGCAGTGTGTCCGGCCCAGAAAGCCCGTCTCGCCGTTGACGCGGGCGTAGCCAAAGTACGGGTGCGCGTACAGCTCTTTCGGACACCACGCCGCGTTGAAATAGTCTTCGGTCCCCGTGCCATGCAGCGAGCCGGGCCAGGGTTCGCCGTCAATCAGAAACATATCATCCCCCTCGCCGTACCACAGCGGGGTAGGGGAGTCCACAAAGTAGTTGACCCCCACATAATGCCCCGCGCCCTCGGCATGAACGAACACATGGTTTTGGGTGTCCAAGGGGTTTACGGGCTGCACCCCCAGCGTTTCCCATTCGTTCTCCCGGTCGCCCTGCCCGGCTTCGGGGCCGGGCATTTGCCGGTTCCACCACGCATGAAAGCGCCCTTGTTCCGGCCCGATGCCGCCTGCGTGCTGCTCATAGTCTACATAATAATAAAAGTGCGCGATAGGGCTGTCCGATTCGTTGACCAGCTCCACCCGCGCCCCGTCGCCGAACGGCATCGGAAAATAGCAGTTTAGTGCATTGCCCCCGGCAGGCGCGGCGGCCAGCGGCAGAGCGGCATACAGGTACTTCTCGCCCCAGCCCTGCCCGAAAAAGTCCCCCAGCGGCGCTTCCACCGACGGCGCTGCCTCCCCATCCCAGAACATTCGCAGAATCGCATTGCGGCGTATTAGCGGGTCTTCGCAGGCCACTGTAATCCAGATATGCTTGATAATGCCCGCGCCGCCAATTTCTGCCAGCGTCTTCGTCTCGCCCGCCTCAATCCGTACAAAATCATTGTTGCCGCCCGTCCGGTCATACGACGACACGCGCCGCGTGCGTATGCCGGGCTGAAGGAGCGCAAGAGTGGAAAGCGGACCGGGCATGGACTTTCTCCTAACCTGTGGTAGTAAGCATTGACAGTCAGCCTCCGCTGTGCTATCATGCAATTCACTGTAAATACTCTGCAAGTAAACCGAAACGAGGCCAAACCATGCTGGATACCCGACAAATCCATTCCTTGAGCGACTTTGTCCGCAACCCCAAAGCGCACGTCGCCCGGCTCAAAGAAACCCGCACCCCAGAAGTGCTGACGATCAACGGACGTGCCGAAGTGGTTCTTTTGGACACCGAAACTTATGAAAGCCTAATGGAGCAAATCCGCAGTGCCGAGGGCATCGCCGCCGTCCGTGCTGTTATTCGGGCGGCTCAATGCGCCGGACCGCAGGAAGAAGTAACGGAAGAAGAAATTAAGCGCAGCGAGGCGGTTGTCAAAGAACTCATGGCTGAAACCGAACGCCTGGGATTGTACAAATAACCGACGGTGTACTGAAATTTAAGACTGACTTGGATAGTTATGCTCCGAACTAGCTGTCTCCACGACAATCTAGGTCTTAAATCATTTAGGTTAGATAATAATCTAATTTAGACATATTAATTTTATAAATTTTATGCTATAATGCCACGAAACTAAAACTAAAGAGGAGAATTATGTAGATGTACAAATCAATGGAAGACATTAGGAAAGCAGTGGATGATGGACACGGGTATCTAGTAATTACCATGCAAGAATTAAAAGAAGCCTTTGAAGTAAAACGATGTAGTTCAGGTAACTTAGAGAAAATTAGTCGCGGAATCAAAGGGTTTGGGTTTAATCATCTTCCCCAGGAGCTACCTAACAATCAAGGGGACAGAGTTACTATCGTATATGACCACAACATTCCACGTAATCAATTCACGGATCGCTCCTCAAACAGTCCTGCACGACCCGCTGAAGTTGTCTTAGTTGAAAACAAGCGTTTTGGTAATCGATGGAATGATTTTGGCGAACCACCGAGCGAAATGGAATACACTGCGGGCCAGCTAACCAACGCAAGAGCGTCGAGAAATTACAGTTTACTTCACGGGCGACGGCATCCCTATTCCGCACATGCTAAAGATAGTTACGAAAAAGCTGTCGAACGGTGCTTTGCGTGTGAGATGAAAGTTTTTGAACTTTACCAAGATACTGATTGTGAGCTTCCTGATGAGCTTCTATTTGAGTATTTTTACAACGAGGAAATGCCGCAAAACTTAATTGGTCAAGCACCAGAAGGAAATAGCGTAATTACAGGCTACGTAATAAAAGGATTTGGTAAGTTAAATGTTGGTAAGGGTGTAAAGCTGCCTATCAGCATTCCCAAGACGAAGAATAAATAAAGTCGGATAGCTACAATGTTTGTCCCTGTTTAGCTTCGCTAAATTCTGTTGATGAACGCAAGAAAAATTGATTGTAAGGGCGGGGATTATCTTCGCCCTATTTATCTAGGTTCCTTGTCTTACTCTCGTCGGTCACAAGCCATTTTTTGAGGGGGCAAAACTCACTGCATAGCTCAACGAAGTATTGAACTTCCTGTTATTCTATGCCACAATAGGACCGGAGGCTCGGCTTCGGGTTCCGCGCAAGCGGATTACGGGACATTGCCTTCTTATCTATTACCCGCTTCTTTCTACAGTAGCAAAGGAAAACATAGTGGCCTCGCTCATTGAAACCAACCCCTATCTGCGTGACCCCGAAACGCGCCAGCGGATGCTAGAAGAAAATGCTTATCAATCCAGCGTCTTTGAAGGCGCACAGGGTCTTACGCCGCCAAATCAATCTTCCACGGTTCGCAAGCGGCGCTCCACAGCGGCTCGGAAGAAGTCGGTGAGCAAGTCATACCGGGTCAAGTAGCCCTGTTTGACAGCCTCGATGTAAGCCTCTCGCTCCCGGCGGCTCCCCGGCCCTGCAAAAGCATATTGCGGCAGAGGCCACCCTGCTTGTAATGCCATTAAATCTGCCAGCCAGCGGGCCAGCCGCCCATTGCCGTCGCGGAAGGGGTGAATGAGCAAAAGTTCCGCGTGAACTTCGGCCATGCGCCGGGCGACAGTGTCCAAAGAGGCTGGGCGGCTGGGGGTATGCCGGTGCAGCAAGCCCTGTTCCAGCGCTGCCAGGTTCTGCGCGACCAGATACGCCGGAGGCCAGTGGAAGCCGCCTTTCTCCATCTCCACCGTCCGATACTCCCCCGCCCACTCGTATAATTCGCCCAGCCACGCACGGTGCATTGAGCGCAGCATCTCAACGGTGAAGCGCGTTTCCGTGGTCACTTGTCCCAGAAAATCCGTCTGGGCGCGGGTCAATGCCTCGAACTCCGCCCGATCCATTTCCCGCTTGTACTGAATGCCCGGCTTGTTCCGCAGGACACGCCCGCGTGAGCCGGGCTGGCTTTCCGCCTCCACGCCCAACGCAGGCAAGTAACGGCGATGGGCGGCTTCTCGGTTCATTGACTTACTTCTTCGATCCCGCCGGGAGGAGCTTTTTGAGGCGGCTGAACTCGTCGCGCAGTTCGGCGGCCCGCTCGAACTCTAACGCCCGTGCGGCCTGTTTCATCTCTTTTTCGATGTCGGCCAGCGCAGACATGAGCTGGTCCAGCGGCAGGGTCTCCGGGTTGCGGTTGCGGGAGATGTTGTAGTAGGACTTCTGCTCGGCGATCTTCTTGGACTCAATCACTTCTCGCACGGCTTTGTTGACCGTGTAGGGCGTGATGTTATGCTCGGTGTTGTAGGCGACTTGGACAATCCGGCGGCGCTCGGTCTCGCCCATGGCCCGCTCCATCGAACCGGTGATGCGGTCGGCGTACATGATCACCTGCCCGCCGACGTTGCGGGCGGCGCGGCCAATGGTCTGAATGAGCGACGTTTCCGAGCGCAGGAAGCCTTCTTTGTCGGCGTCTAAAATAGCCACCAAAGAGACTTCCGGCAGGTCCAAACCCTCGCGCAGAAGGTTGATGCCAATAATTACATCATAGATGCCGAGGCGCAGATCGCGCAGGATTTCGGTACGCTCCAGGGTATGCACGTCCGAGTGCAGGTAGTTGACTTTGATATTCAGGTCCAAGAGGTACTCGGTCAGGTCCTCAGCCATCTTCTTGGTCAGCGTCGTCACCAGCACCCGCTCGCCTTTGGCCGTGCGCTCGCGGATTTCGTGCAGCAGGTCGTCCACCTGTCCGCGTGTGGGACGAATGAGGATTTCCGGGTCAATCAGGCCGGTCGGGCGAATAATCTGCTGGACAATCTGCTCGGAATGCTCACGCTCATAGGCGGCAGGGGTGGCCGAAACAAAGATGCACTGGCCGACACGCTCCTGGAACTCTTCAAACTTCAAGGGCCGGTTGTCGCCCGCCGACGGCAGGCGGAAGCCGTACTCAATCAGCGTGTCTTTGCGGGCCTTGTCCCCGTTGTACATGGCCCGTAATTGGGGCAAAGTTTGGTGCGATTCGTCGATGACTAATAAATAGTCTTTGGGGAAGTAGTCCAAAAGCGTCGACGGGGCCGTGCCAGGGGCGCGGCCATCGAACCAGCGCGAATAGTTTTCAATCCCCGAGCAGAAGCCGACTTCGCGGATCATCTCCAAATCAAAGCGCGTCCGCTGCTCAATGCGCTGGGCTTCCAGCAGCTTGCCCTGCTGCTTGAAGAGCGCAATCCGCGTGTGCATCTCCTCTTCAATGCCGAGCATCGCCCGCTCCTGCTTTTCAGGCGACGACACAAAGTGCGAGGCCGGGAAGATCGTCACTTCGTCTTTGGACGACTGCACTTCGCCCGTGAGCGGGTCCACGGTGGTAATTTTCTCCACTTCGTCGCCGAAGAACTCCACGCGCACCACAATCTCTTCATCGGCAGGCTGAAGCTCCAGAACGTCGCCGCGCACGCGGAACGTCGAGCGGGTCAGCGCAATATCATTGCGCGTAAACTGCATGGCGACCAGACGCCGCAGCATATCGTCGCGGTCGTACTCTTTGCCGCGCTCAAACTTCAGCACAATGCTGGCATATTCGGCGGGCGAGCCGAGGCCGTAAATGCACGACACCGACGCCACCACGATCACATCCCGCCGCTCCAAAATCGCCTGCGTCGCCGAGTGCCGCAAGCGGTCGATTTCGTCATTGATGCTGGAGTCTTTTTCAATAAACGTGTCCGTGCTGGGAATATACGCCTCGGGCTGATAGTAGTCATAATAGGAGACAAAATACTCCACGGCGTTTTTGCCGAAAAAGTCCCGGAACTCCGAGCAAAGCTGCGCCGCCAGCGTCTTGTTGTGGGCAATCACCAGGGTTGGTTTTTGCACTTTTTCAATAATGTTCGCCGCCGAGAAAGTTTTTCCCGTGCCCGTCGCGCCCAGCAACGTCTGGTACCTTTTGCCCTGTTTCAGTCCCTGCGCCAGCTTATCAATGGCCGTGGGCTGATCGCCCGACGGCGTGTATTTGGAGATAACTTCAAATTTCATAACTTGGTTTCCTAAACTGTTCCTAAATCGGGTTTGCCACTAGCCAGTCGGTCGGCGTCATCACGGAAACTGCCGCTGTGCCTCGCGCCAGCACCTCGGCATCCCAAGTCACCAGCGTCGTGCCAAATTTCTGCGCCACGGCCACATACACCGCATCCGCCCCGCGCAGGCGGCAGGTCAGCGCCGTTTGCACCGAGAGACGCGCCCGGTTTTCTGTCAATTCTATCAAGGAAAGGTACGGAAACGTCTCTATCTGCACCACGGCGGCCTGCGCGAGTGCGACACTGCCGCCGGGCCGAGTGATCGCCGCCGCCGTTTCTGGAAGAACAAGCGTTGGGCAGCGTACCTCTACTGCCGCTTTGACAATCCGGTTTAGGAAAAGATCGCTCGCCGCATGGTTGACTTCAGACCGGGCACGCGCCGACACAAAAACGTTGGCATCTATCGTTACCATTAGCGCCTCATTTCAGACACAATATCAGTTGCAGAAACGCCTTCGGGCCACACCTTGCTGATTTCTGCGCTGAGTGCGTCCCAATTCTGTTTCCATTCTTCGTAAACTTTTTGACGCTCCTCGGCGGCCTCTACAATTTCCAAGTGATAGCGTGTTTGTGGCTTGATCGTTTTCAGCAGCTCAGGCGGCAGCACCAGGCGGCCTTCGGCATCCGTCTCTACCAAGTGGGTCATAGCTTTCTCCTGTCTCCGATTGAGGGGGCGAACTGACGTTCTATTATACCTCACCAGCAGGTATTAACGCACCGTCAATTGGTTCGTGACGGTTTTGTCCGAGCCGAGCGTGTCTTTGGCAATACGCCCCGCCCGCGCTTTGTCGGCCTCGGATTTGACCGAGCCGCGCAGGGTGACGCCGTTTGTGCTGGCGTCCACGCGGATGCCATTCAGCCCGGCGGTTTTCAGGGCCGTGGTGACCCGCGCCCCGAGGTCCAGTTTAGCAAGCTGCGGCTTGACTTCGTTGATATTATGCTTGGTATCCTGCCGGGCACTGTCCAGGGTCTGCTGCGAGCATCCCGCAAGGGCGAGAATGGCGGCGGTAAGCAGCAGGGGAGCGAATATGTATGGTTTCATAGAAGGAGTGTCCCCGGCGCAGAGGCGGCTAAAACCGCAGATGATGGGCTGTCAGCCAGCCGATGCGGACCGCGCCCACAAGAAACAAAAGCGCGACAAGGCCAAAACTCAGGCGGCTTTGCGTGCGCGGCGGGAATGTCCAGAGGGTAATGCCCCGCGTGAGAAACAGGGCCGCCCGCAGCCAAAGGGCCAAACACAGGCCGAACAGCAGCCAGCCCAGCGGATTCCAATGCAGAGACTCCACAAAGTGCCCGTGGCCCAGGCAGATAAACGACCGGGTCAGCCCGCAGCCGGGGCAGGGGAGGCCGGTGAGTATGTAAAAGGGACACAGGGCGGGCAGGTGCGCGACCTGCCCGTTCGCGCCCGGCAGGGGAAGACAGACACTGGCGGCCAGCACGCCGGACAGGCTCAGGAATGCAGGGCGGGGTCTCATAAAGGGCTATTCGCGGGCACAGGCGGAAGTTCCTCCGTTTACTCAGCCACTCTGCGGGGTATGGAAGCTTATCAGCCAAACAGACAGCCGCTTAAAACGCGGAGAAAGGGAGAATGCGATGGAAACGCTGACATCGATGCCGCTCCTCGAGCTGTGGCTGACCGCCGATCCGAAAGAAGTGCCGGGCGCACGCCATCAGGCCATGAAAGCCTGCACGGAATCCAGCCTGACGGAAGAGGATTGTTTTCGTCTGGATTTGGCACTCGGGGAAGCCCTGGCAAATGCCGTAGTGCATGGAGCGCCGCTAGACACGCAGAAGAAAGACCCGCACGTATTTTTGAGCTTGTGGCGTTATGACGACCATCTTATTATACAAATCGAAGACCACGGGCCGGGCTTTATTCCGCCGTCCCCGCCGTATCAGATGCCAGTGGAAGCGTGGGAAGCGACCAGTGGGCGCGGACTGCCGCTGATGGAAACCCTGACCGATGCGATGGTGGTTTGCCGCGCCGATGCTTATGCTGGCGGTGCGTCGGTGTATTTAGTCAAGAAAATCAGCTCGCCCACGTAGCGAAACAAGAAACACTGCCGCCGCGCTCGAGAGCGCGGCTTATTTTTTGTCTGCTGCCAAACACCGGTTCTTTTTGGCTTTGCCGTGTGTCTTGTTATCTGAGAGCGCACAAAAGAGGACACGGGAACCAACACGGCGAAAGACACGTTTAAAGACTACCCCCGTACACACACCGCGACCAGAAGACAGATCACAGATTAAGAGAGTTTAGGCAGGAGATTAGTTCGTGGCCACGACACTTGACCCGCCTGTTTCTTCTCCCCCCTCGGCCCCTGCGGCTGAGACTGGAGAAGCAGCAATTATTCACCGCGCTCGCCGAGGCGACCGCAAAGCTTTCAGCCGCCTGACCGAGCCGTACCGCCGCGAGCTGATTGCCTACTGCTACCGATTGACCGGCTCGCTGACCGAGGCGGAAGACATGGTGCAGGAGTCGCTCCTGCGTGCTTTCAAGGCACTGGAAACGTTTGAAGGCCGTGCCAGCCTGCGGGCGTGGCTGTACCGGATCGCCCATAATCTGTGCGTCAACCATGTGCAGCGCCGCCCGCCCCTGTGGCAGTCGCTGGAAGAGGTAGAGCAGGCGGCTCCCGATGCCGCGCAGTGCGGGCAGGAGCGGGAAAATGTCCGCCTCGGCTTTGTCGCCCTGGTGCAAAGCCTGCCGCCCCGGCAGCGGGCGGCGCTGGTTTTGCGGGACGTCCTGGGATGGAGCGCCGAAGAAACGGCACGGATTTTAGAGACGACGGTTCCGGGCGTCAAAAACGCGCTGGCCCGTGCCCGGCAAACTCTGGCGTCCCACCCAAGCGGCGGCGACCCGGACGATGTGCGGGACCTGGCTGCCTCCGACCCCGACGCGCAGGCGACTGTCGCGCAGTGGGTGGATGCGTTTGAGAAGGGCAACACGGCCCGCATGGTGGAGCTTTTAACCGGAGACTGGACCCTGTCGCCGCGTGACAGAATACAGCGAACCGGGTACAAGCCTAACACAACAGCTTATGGCGAAAAAGAAGCAGACCGACAAACAAACCGAAAAATTGACGACAAGACAGAACGAGAGGAAAGAACGCATGGCGAGCGAGCGCAGCGACCGGAACGAGAACAAGCGCGGCGGCGGACGCCGCGAGAGCAATAACGACGGCGGCAGCAGCATCCCGCGCAATCAGGAAACCGCTGTCCGGGCCATCTTTGTGCTGGATGAAATCCTCAAAAGCACCGACCCGATTGACCCCAATTATCAGTACCTGCTCCTTTTGCGGCATCAACTGGAAGTCGATGAGCAGCAAGCGTCTGAAGCGCAGGAGCTGATCCAAAAATACGACGAAGCCTACAACAAGCTGACCGCGCCCGCAAACCGCGTGGCGGTGTTTCTGTCCCCAAACGAGGACGGCACGGCCAATATTGCGATGGGCGACAACGATTTTTACACCAACGTTGATCCCAACGTCGAGCTTGCCACGCTTCAGGCGGGCACTCGCGTCAAAGTCAACGAAGCCTACGCTGTCGTTGGTGATCTGGGGATTGCCCCGAACGGCCCGGTCGTTAAAGTCAGCGAAGTGCTGGAAGACGGGCGGCTCCGCATCGGCGGCGATCAGCAGGGGCAGAATACCCGCGTGGTCATGCGCGGCGAGAGCCTGAAAGACGCCAAAATCAAAAACGGCACGGAAGTCCGCATGGAGCCGAACTTCCGGGTCGCTCTCGAAGCCTTCGCCGCCAAAGAAAACTCGGATTTCTTCCTGGACAAGATCACCGAAATCCCCTGGGACAAGGTCGGCGGACAGCAGGAAGCGATTGGCGTCATCAAAGACGCTATCGAGCTGCCTCTGCTTTACCCCGAGCTGTACGAGCGGTTTGGCAAGAAGCCGCTGAAGGGCATCCTGCTGTACGGCCCTCCCGGCTGCGGCAAGACACTGATTGGCAAAGCGACCGCCTATAACATTACGCAGGAATACAAGGCCCGCACCAAACGGGATGTCAAAGAATACTTTATGTATATCAATGGCCCCAAAATCCTGAATATGTGGCTGGGCGAGTCCGAGCGGCAGGTGCGCGAGATTTTCTCGACGGCCCGCGAAAAGGCTGCCGAGGGCTACTTGGTCTTTATCTTTATTGACGAAGCCGAGAGCATCCTGCGGACACGGTCCTCGGGCCGTTTCACGAACATCTCCAACACCGTCGTGCCGCAGTTCTGCGCCGAGATGGACGGCCTGGTGTCGCTGGAAAACGTCGTCGTCATGCTGACGTCTAACCGCCCGGACTACATCGACCCGGCGATCCTGCGCCCTGAGCGCATCGACCGCAAGGTGAAAGTGGTTCGCCCGGACCGGAAAAGCACATCGGACATTTTGGGTATCTACCTGCATAAAGACCTGCCGCTGGACTACAAAACGGTGGAAGAGCAGGGCGGCGTCGAAGGCGCACGGCAGCTTTTGATCGACAAGACGACCGAGTTCTTGTGGTCCAAAACGCATGAAACCGAGTTTTTGGAAGTTTATCTCAAAAACGGCTCGGTGGACACGCTCTACTGGAAAGACCTGATTTCCGGCGCTCTGCTGACCTCGGTGGTGGAGCGGGCCAAAGACTTCGCCATCAAGCGCTCGATTGACGTCAAAAGCACCAAAGAGGGCGTTTCCTGGGAAGACATGGAGCGGGCGGTCCGCATGGAGTACAAGGAAAACGAGATTTTCCCGAAGACCGACAACATTGAGGACTGGCTCAAGCTCCTGGACTACGATCAGGACAACGTGGTGCGCCTGAACCCGACCTCCCCCAAGAAGGGCACGCAGGTCACGCGCCGGAACGTGATTTAGGGACACCCAAAATAGCAGCATGCCGGGGGTATAAAACCCCCGGCATTCAGGGCAGACGCCCTGCCGGGCTAAAGATAACGGAGTTTGGCTCTTCCGCCCGGAGGGCGGCTGAACTTCACTGCCGGGGGTTTTAATATATTTTTATACCCCCGGCACACTCCGGCCATCGGCCAAATGTTTGAGGAGAAGATTTTTTGCCATTATTCGGCACAGAAACAGAATACGGGATCGCCGTGGAAGGACGCGGCGCGGGTGACTTGGTGGTCGAAGCGCGGTCGGTGGTGCGAGCTTACGCGGGCAAAGCCGCCGGTCCCTGGTACTACAAAGGCGAAGACCCCCGCAACGATATGCGCGGCTTCCATGTGGATAAGCTGAACGTTGACCCGGAAGACGCTAAATTAGATGTTCCCGGCGAGAAGATGCTGCCGGTGGAAGAAGAGCGGGCTGACCGGGTGCTGACAAACGGCGCACGGCTCTACAATGACCACGGCCACCCAGAGTACGCGACGCCCGAATGCTGGTCTCTTTTGGACCTCGTCGCCCACGACAAAGCCGGTGAGCGCATTGTCTTGGAGGCCGCAAAGGCCCGCTCGGCACAGTCCGGCGCGGGCTGCGTCGAGATTTTCAAGAACAACACGGATTTTCACGGCTCGTCGTATGGCACGCACGAAAATTATCTGATCCCGCGAGAGACGCCGTTTCCGAAGCTGCTGTCCGGCCTCCTGCCGTTTTTTGCGACACGGATTATTTATGCCGGGGCGGGCAAGATGGGCATTGAGCCGCGTGGCGATGCGGGCGTCTATCAGTTGTCGCAGCGGGCGGACTTCTTTACCGAGGAAGCCTCGGTCGATACCCTGCACCGGCGGCCTCTCGTCAACACCCGCGACGAGCCGCACGCCGGGCCGCGTGACTGGCGGCGGCTCCACGTTATCTGCGGCGATGCCAACATGAGCGAGTACGCGACGGCGCTGAAAATCGGCACGACGTACTTGGTGATGTCGCTTTTGGAGACTGGCTGGCAGCCGTCGGTGACTCTCAAGTCCCCGACTGATGCGATCAAGAAAATCTCGCGGGACCCATCGTACAAATGGCTGGCCGAAACGTCGTCCGGCACGATGGGCGCGGTGGATATTCAGCGGGTTTATCTGGCCGCCGCCAAAGAAAAGCTGTCCGGGCGCGGCGCGGACACGGATTGGACGCTCAGAGAGTGGGAGCGGACGCTGGACGGCCTTGAAGCAGACCCCCTGGCGATGGGCGACCGGCTGGACTGGGTCGCCAAGCGCAGCCTGCTGGCCGATTACGTGGAGGCCGAAGGCACGGACTGGAAAGACGAGAGCCTCCAATCCTACGATTTGGCCTACAGCAATGTCGACCCTGACGAGGGCCTTTACTATGCGCTGGAACAGGCCGGGGAGATGGTTCGGCTGACGACCGATGAACTGATTACCGAAGCAATGACGACGGCCCCGGCCAACACTCGCGCTGCCCTGCGCGGCTATTTGGTGGAGCATTACGGCGACGCTGTGGGGCGCATCGGCTGGAACAAAGTCGTCCTTCGCACCGAGGCCGACTCGTGGATGATGGATTTAGACAACTACCTGACGCCCGATGCTGTCCGCGCCGCACTGAGCGATTTGCAGGCTGCGGGTTCCCTGGACGCTCTGACCCGCCAATTTCCAAAGTAGATGAGACACCGAAAGGACAAAAATTATGCCAGTGACTGATGATGACCGCGCCACCCGCCCGTCCGGCCCCGCCGAGCCTTTGCGAAAAGACGGCGACGAGTCCGGCCCCTCCAAGCCCGATGTGCAGCGGCCCGACCGCTCCGACCTGCTCAAGCGCATGAAGCGTGTCGACCCCGACCAGGCCCGCAAGTACCGCCAGCGCAGCGGCCAGTAGCCTCAACGTAGGGGCGCGATTCATCGCGCCCTTCTGTCCGTTCTTTGCTGTCCACTGCAACCGATTGAAAAGTAACTGAAAAGTAACAACCTATGCTTCGCTTTAATGAAGGCGCGGGCGGCTTTGCCGACCTATTCGCTGAAAAACCCAATTCCCACGACCGGCTGCCGATGCCGACGCCGGTTCCGTATGTGCCCGGTGCCCCCGACATTGACACGCATGGCACGACGGTCATCGCCGTCAAATACAAAGATGGGCTGATTAACGTCGCCGACCGCCGCGCTACGGCAGGCTACACGGTCATGTACGATCAGGCCGAAAAAGTGCTGGCCCTCGACGACTACACACTGATTTCCATTTCCGGCTCGTTCGCTAAAAGCGTCGAAGTCGTGCGCTACCTGCGCCATGCGTTCAAATATTTTGAGCGGTCCCAGCTCCAGCCCATGTCGCAGGAAGGCAAGCTGATGGAGCTGTCCCGCGTTATCGCCAACAATGTCCCGGCCGCACTTCAAGGGATCGGCGCGTTTATCCCGGTGCTGTCCACGTTTGACCGCGACACCAATCAGGGCCGCATCTACTTCTATGATGTGCTGGGCGGCCAGTTTGAGACCGCCGAATACGGCGCGGCAGGCAGCGGCTCGGCTCCCATCAAGGGTGCCTTTGAGTATATTCTGAAAACCAAAGGCCCCTTCCGCGAAATGGACCGGGAAACCGCCCTGCGCGAGACGCTGACTTTGCTTGACATCGCCGCCGATTTGGACACCGCCACCGGCGGCTCGGCCAAGTTCCTGCCCGCCGCCAAGTATATCACGGCGGACGGCATTAAAGACTTTACCGAGGCCGAGATCAAGACCGCGTTGGGGCGGTCGTAGAAAAGAGACCGGCTTCTGCGAAAGGAACACATCATGCTGACTAAACTGCCCCTTTTGATTGTCCCTGCGGCGCTTGTTTGCGCGGCGGCCATCGCGCTGGCCGCCCCGAAGCCAGCCCCATCGCAAAAGCCGCAGGCTGTTCCGCTGATGCCGCCACTTGAGCCATACTATCTAAAACCTGGAACACCTCAGTCGATGATGCCCAATATGACGCAGATGCCGGATGCCCATGTTGTCGCGGCGTTTGATGTCAAAGTGCCTGGTCAGCGCCTGCTTTTGGATACGTCTGGCAAAGTAATTGGACACAGCAGCCCAAACGCCACCCATGGCGTTATTTGGCTTGATAGCCGCCCGGTTCCTGCTGCGCCCAAAGTGATTTCGCCGAAACCAAAGCACTGACGCTTTGGCCCTTTCTGCTACATTTTTGCTTATTTTCAACGTTCGGAGTAACCCTTGCCTTCCAATAGCCCTTATGACTGGAACGAAAGTATCCAGCAGCGCAACGAATACATTGAAGACCGGCTCAAAGACGGCAGCCCGGTCGTCGCCCTGACCTATGACGGCGGACTTTTGCTCCTGTCCGCCCGGATGACCCAGCGCAAAGTCTACGAAATCTACGACAAGCTCATGTTCAGCGCCATCGGCAACCAGAGCGACGTGGAGCAAATCCGGCGCGGTGCGATTGACGCCGCCCATCAGGAAGGCTTCCAGCGCTCGCCCGACGATGTGACCGTGCAGCGGCTGGTCTCGTTCCAAATTTCGCCCGCCATCAAGCGCATCTACGGCGACCCGTTCGCCCAGCCGATTGTGCTGAAAGGCATCTTCGCCGAGCTGGGGAAAACGCCGGACCGGGATCAGATTTTGACGCTCTCCTACGACGGCGAGTTTGCCTCGTCGCCCGGCACTGCCGTCATCGCGGGCACGGCTTACGCCGAGGACCGGATGCGCGAGCATTTGAAGACCGAAACTGAGACCGGCCCGCTGTCTTTGGCTGCCGCCCTGAGCGCTGCCCTGTACGCCTGGGGTGTGGGCCGCAAGCATCTCGACGCCGAGGACCGTGCCGATGCCGACTATTCGGAAGCCGAAGAAGCCAAGTCGGATGTCTCCAGCTACATCAAAGACCATCTGGCGCAGGGCTTTATCATTGAAGCGGGCATTTTAGAGCGCAACACCACCCGTGAAAGTCGCTTCCGCCTGCTGTCCGACGCCGACATGGCTGAAACGCTGGCGAAGTACCAATAAACCAGAGCTGACGAGGGGTTGAAAACCCCTCGCTAGGTAAGGCGTCCTGCGGACGGAAGAGAAGAACCATACGGATTAAATCCGTGCTTCCTTCGTCCGCAGGACGCCTCACCTAGCGCGTAGTTTTCAACTGCGCGAACCGTATTCCCCTTTCAGGAAAGATACAATGGACAAACGCATTTTTGGCATTGAAACTGAGTTTGGCTGCCTCGTCAATGACGACTCGGTTGGGACGGCGGAGCAGGTCGTGGAAATGGTCAAAGACCATGCCTTCTTGAAAGACAAGCTGGGCCTGATTGACCTGCACGCCCGCGACTATGCATTTGAACCCGCCCGCTGCGGCGGGTTCCTGCGCTCCGGCGGGCGGCTCTATATCGACGCCGTCGGCTCGCACATGGAATACGCGACCCCCGAATGCACCGACTTTGCCGATGCTGTCGCCTATGATAAGGCCGGACGGGTCATCTTGCAGCGGCTCCTGCGCGAGCTGGAGCTGGAAGACAAAGTCTCGTTTCATTCCAACTCGGTAGATCACTTCGGCGGGCACACGTTCGGCTGCCATGAGAACTATTTAGTCGCTATCGACGACCGGTTCTTTCTCGAAGCACTGTCTTATCTGCTGCCCTTCTTGGTGACACGCCAGATTTTCGCGGGTGTCGGGCGGGTGGGGGGCCACCGGCTGAATTACAAGAGCCTGAAAAACAACATTATGACCATCTCGGACTACGAGGTGGATTATCAGTGGGTCGGCAATTTCTACGGCGTCGAAGTGGACCCGACGGTGGACTTTCAGCTCTCGCAGCGGGCCGACCATATCGTTAAAACGATTTCCTCACGGGTGCGCTTCAACCGGGCCATTATCAACCCCAAGTGGGACTCGTATTACAACTACTCCAACCTGCATCGCCTGCATATACTGTTCGGCGAGTGCAACATGAGCGAGTACGCGACGCTGCTGAAAATCGGAACCACCAGCATTGTGCTGGATTTGATCGAAAACGGCATTCTTCTCCCGGACGTAGAGCTGCGGGACCCCCTGGAAGCCCTGAAGTCTGTCTCCCGCGACCCGACCTGGAAATGGAAAGTCAAGCGCAAAGACGGCAGCACTATTGGGGCCGTCGATTTACAGAGGATGTACCTGAAAGCCGCGCAGGAACACTTCTCAGGCCGCGATGAGCAGACCGATTATGTGCTGGGCGAGTGGGAAAAGTGCCTGGATGCGCTGGAAAAAGACCCCTACCTGCTGGCGGACAAGCTGGACTGGGTCGCCAAGCGCAAGATGATGGAAGACTTTATCGAGTCCGAAGACGGGGCCGTGTCGTGGGGCGACGACGTTCTGCACTCCCTGGATTTGGAGTATCACAATGTCAACCCCGAGACCAGCCTGTATTACGGGTTAGAGCAGGCGGGACAGATTGTGCGGGCCACCACTGACCGGCGCATCTTCGAGGCCACGATGACGCCGCCGCAGAACACCCGCGCCAAAGGCCGGGGTATTGTGGTAGACAAGCTGCTCCAAACCAACTCCCGAGACTATGTCATTGACTGGGATTTGATTTACATCAACAAGCGAATGCATCTGGAGCTAAAAAACCCGTTCCAGACCTATAAAGACGAAGCCACTTCGTTTGCTGGCAACCTCTAATTTCTCCTTCTGGCGTGCCTCTCTTGACAGAGAGGCACGCCCTTGTTATACTGGGGGCGGAGGAAGCTTGTATGTCGCCCCCGCCCGAGAACAATCCTGATAATAACTTGCCTGCTGTCAGTCCGCAGGCGGCTCTGGAAGCCTTTCTGGCCGAGGCCCGCCGCCGTGCTGCGCTGGAAGAAGCCCCGTTCTGGAAAGAAGTCACAGCCTTCAATCAGATGCCCGCCCCGGTCGTCGATGAATACTACGGCCAGTATGTCGCTGTCTATAACGGCACCATCGTGGATGCCGACGCCGATGAAGCGGAGCTGGCCCTGCGCTTTTACCGCACCTGGGGCTATGTGCCTGTTTATATCCACAAGGTCGGCACGGAAGATGGCTTGATTGACGCCGAAGAGGAGACGCTGTAACCCGCAGCGCCTCCTCTTTTTTCTGTTTGCCCCCCCCAAAGACCCTTGACAGCCGCTGCCTGTCTATGCTAAGATGCCTTTACGACGATGACGCAGCAGCATAACAACTTGGTTTTCAGCATATCCCGGCGCGGTTCCCTGCGCCCAAGCCCCGTCACGTCGCCCCTCTTCGGCCAAACCCCAGGCAATAATCAAATAGACCCCGCGCCGCCGATTGCACCCCTGCCGCTTCCCTTGAGATGCCCCTAGATTTCACAAAAAGCTTGCATCTTCGCAATCGGCCCCTGGCGCATTCGCCAGGGGCCTTTTTGTTTAATATATGAGAGGATTAAGATGATCTGCAACGAGTGCGGCGGAACCTTCAAAAAGATTACAAATACACACCTACGCCGGTGTTGTGGAATGACTGAAGCGGAATACCAAGCAAAGCACCCAGGTTTTGACTTGGTGGATGAAAGCGTGAAACAAAGCTACGGCCACAAAATGGAGAGCAATCCAAACTGGCGTGGCGGAATATCAAAGCCTGTTTGCAAAGGATGTGGAGGAAAAGTCACAGAAAAGTCCCACATTCAGTATTGCCGTAAGTGTTCTCAGGCTGTCAAAGGAAATCCGTTTCAAGGAAAAACTCACACTGAGGATGCACGGCGCCGTATGGTTGAAGCAGCAAAATATCGAAACCCGGCAACATACCACAAAATGGTCTACAGCCCGGAACAACGAAAGCAACTCAGCTTCCGTCAGAAGCAACATTGGGCGGATTTGACAGAAAAAGAACGATCTGAACGATTGCAGACATTCATTGCTGCTGGTCAGCGAACCAACAAAAAGAATGTTGACACGAAAATTGAGCAAGCTATAGAGCAAATTTTGATCGAGATTGGAGTTACTTATCTGCACACATATCAAATAGGTGGTCATTTTGTTGACTTTGTGGTTGGGAACAAGGTGATAGAATGTTACGGCGATTACTGGCACTGCAACCCTCAGTTTTACAGCAGTGACACTTACCATAAGTCGTTACATATGCTATGTTCAGAGAAACGTGCTAAAGACGAAAACCGTCTTGAAAAAATCAGAAGTCACGGCTATAAAGTTTTATGCCTTTGGGAAAGCGACATTTTGAGTGGGAAAGATAAATGCCTTGCTCAAATTCTGTTGTTTTTGGAGATTGATCATGGACAAATCTGAAATTGTAGTGTTTGGTGAGCCGGAGAACTCAGCAATAGTGCAAATGGAACGTGCTATTCAGCATGAAGCAGTTGTTGCTGCGGTTCTTGCAGCCGATTGTCATAAGGGTTACGCCGTCCCTATCGGCGGCGTACTGGGCTATGAAAATCACATCAGCCCCTCGGGCGTGGGCTACGATATTGCCTGCCTCGCGGCTGGAAGCCGTGTGGGAACGACCGATGGGTACACGCTGCCTGTTGAGTCGTTGGGGCGCGGCACGGAGATTTCCTGCTGGGACGGCAGAGTGGTTCGCCCGGTGCTGTCTCACGGCGGTTGCCTGCCCACGGGCACAAAGCCTGTGCTATGCCTGACGCTTGCCAACAAGCGGCGTCTGACGCTGACAGCCGACCATCTAGTTCGCACCCCGGAAGGCTGGACGCCTGCTGGGAAGATGTCTGTCGGCGACAAAGTCGCTTGCGCGGTGCAGTTTGGTCTGCCCTATGAGCAGGCCGCGCCGCGTTTGCCGCGCTCGGAAACTGTCAGTGACGAACTGATTCAAGGCGCGTTGCTGATGTACTGTGACACGGCCCGTCTCGCTGCATTGGCGCGTTTGCTTGGTGTTGTGTGCGGTGATGGGCACATTCCTAAAAACAAAGGAGCCATCAGTATTTACACCACTGATGCCGCCGATGCCGCCGTGATGGTGCGGGATTTTGCGGCGCTGGGCCACACGGCCCATGTTTACACCCGCGCCCGCAAGCCAGGCTATCTGGATGAAATTCATATCAAGGTCGGCTCCGTGAAACTCGCCGCTTTGCTTGCACTGCTTGGAGTGCCGCGTGGGCGCAAAGCCTGGCCGGAGAACCCGATGCCCTGGCTGTTTGCCATGCCCGCCTGGGTTCGCGCTCAGTTTCTGTCCGGCTTTGGCAGTGCGGAGTGCATGACGCCACGCCCGCAAAAGACGGACATTCCGAACCTGCAAATCAAGCAGGCAGGGGAAAATGACAATGCTCTACGCTTTATCGGACGGCTGCTGGAATCGCTGTGCTTTGAGGTGAGTATCGCCCCCAGCGGGCCGCCTCGCGCAGAGCGGCATGATAGCGTGCTGCAAATCGTCGGGGGCGCTTTGGAGCAGGTACGCTACTTTGAGGAAATCGGTTTCTGCTACGCTCATAAAAAGCGCGTCAAAGCCGCCGAAGTTGCCAGTATCGTGTGGCAGCGAACCGCTCATCAGGCGCACCGTGAAGCAGCAAGGCAGGAAGCCGTCCGTCTTCGGACAGAAGGTATCTACTGGAAAGATATTCTGGCGCAGGTTTCCGCCGATTTTGGCGTCTCACGCGGATTTGTTCATCACGCGATGTACGGCAACCGGGGCATTCTGCGGCGTGAGCGCGGAATGGTTTTTACGCCCGACATAGCAGGCGAAATCTGCTGGGTTCCGGTCACGTCCCTGACTGACGCCGGAACTGCGCCGGTGTATGATATCGCCACCGAAGACAGTGCCCATTGCTTTTTTGCAGAGGGCATGGTGGTTCACAACTGCGGCAACAAAGCGGTGCGGCTGGATGTGTCGGCGTCTGACGTGCGCCGGGACATCAAGGGCATCATGGACGAGGTCTGGAACAATTTGGAGTTCGGCATCGGGCGCAGCAATGACACCGTGGTCGAACACGCGCTGTTTGACGATGAGACATGGAAGCTCAAAGCCATGCAGCCCTTGAAGCAGATGGCCCGCAATCAGCTTGGGACCATCGGTTCCGGGAACCATTACGTCGACCTGTTTGCCGATGAGCAGGACCGCGTCTGGGTCGGGGCGCACTTCGGCTCGCGGGGTCTGGGGCACAAAACGGCGACATTCTTCCTGAATGCGGGCGGAGCCAAAGACGGCATGGATGTGGACCCGCTGGTGCTGGAAGTCGGGACGCCCCTCGGCGACGACTACCTGGCCTGCATGGCCCTGGCGGGCCGCTATGCCTATGCCGGGCGCGACTGGGTCTGCGGCGAAGTGGCCCGCCTGCTCGGCGCAAGCATTCTGGAAGAGGTGCATAACCACCATAATTACGCTTGGCTGGAAAGGCACGGCGGGCGGGAGTTGTGGGTCGTCCGCAAAGGGGCGACTCCGGCGTTCCCCGGCCAGAAAGGCTTTGTCGGCGGCTCAATGGGCGATCAGTCGGTCATTTTGGAAGGGCTGGCCTCGCCCGAAGCCACCGCCGCCCTGCATTCCACGGTCCACGGCGCGGGCCGCGTGATGAGCCGGACGCAGGCGCGGGGCAAAATCAACCGCAAAACGGGGCAGGTGATCTCGCCCGGCAGCGTCTCGCGGGCGATGATGCAGGAGTGGCTGCGCGAGAAAAACGTGGAGCTGCGCGGCGCGGGCACGGATGAGTCGCCCCACTGCTACAAGCGCCTGCCGGACGTTCTCGGCTACCACGCCGCCTCCGTCCGCGTCCTCCACACGCTGACACCGCTGGGCGTGGCGATGGCGGGCGAGAACGAACACGACCCGTTCAAAGACTAGGCTCCTACTGCCCGGCACGCTCAGTGCCGGGCAGTCTGCGCTCTCATTGCATAATTGGTCAATGCTTGCTCTTTGTAAGCGTGCAATCCGGGTTCGAACCCCGGTGGGAGAAGTTTCGTAACAGTTGACGCGGACACGGTTTATAGAGTATAATACAAAAGAACGCAGCAGGAGACGTTTCCAGGATGGAATTGAAACTTTGCCGGTATTGTCTTCAGCAAAAGCCCGCCCATACATTTGGTCAAGCCGCGACTGTTAAAGGCAAATTGTACCGGCGTCATCGCTGCTCTGACTGCAAGAATGCAATTCAGACAAAGCGTATTCAGCGACTTCGGCTTTGGGTAGAAAATTACAAAAAAGAACGATGCTGCGAACAGTGTGGCTATTCTGACTATCGGGCGCTGGCGTTTCATCATCTGGATAAAAATGCAAAGCTGTTTGCTGTGGCACAAGCTACTTCGCATGGTCGGTCGTTGGTCTCGGTTCAGCGTGAAATCGCAAAGTGTTTGTTGCTGTGCGCGAACTGCCACGCGATTGAACATTACCATGAACCACAGTAATTAGAGATTTCGGGGTGTAGCTCAGCTTGGTAGAGTGTTCGCTTTGGGAGCGAAATGCCGCAGGTTCAAATCCTGTCACCCCGATTATAATTTGAAGATCACAATTTAAGACAACCAGGGACGCATATTTTATGCGTCCCTTCTTTTATGTTACGGCATCTAGGCAAGGAGATTGATGGCAGTGAAAGCAAAGTGCATGGTCTGTCACGAGACGTTTGACGTGGAGCGGGACCGGGGGCAGGTGATTGAAATTGACGCGCAGGGGCATTATATCTGTCACCGGGATTGGCCGGGGTTCACGGCGGGCGTGGACTTGCAGAAGAAAGTGCAGGAGGCGGAAGAAGGCGTACAGCGGGAAGGCAATGAAGCCAAACGTGCCGAAGCCCGCGCTCAGCTTGCCGAGTTCAATCAGTCGCCGCGTGATATTGTCGCCCGACTTGACGAGTATGTAATCGGACAGGAACGGGCCAAGCGCGATGTCGCCGTTGGCCTGTATGACCATCACCGCATCCATCAGGGCGACTTAAAACACAAAGACGCCGGGACGACAGCGGATGTGGAACTCGAAAAAGCGAACATCATGCTGGTGGGTCCGTCTGGCAGCGGCAAGACGCTTCTGGCAAAAACGCTCGCCCGCTCGCTCGGCGTCCCGTTTGCGTCGGCGGATGCCACCAGCCTCTCGCCCACGGGCTACACCGGAAACGACGTGGAAAGCATTTTGACCGCCGCCTATATTGATGCCGGGGAGGATTTGGAATGGGCTGGCAAGTCAGTCATCTTCATTGATGAGATTGATAAGATCGCCCGCAAGTCGCAGTCCAACCCGAGTATCACCCGCGACGTGTCCGGCGAGTCGGTGCAGCACGCGCTCTTGAAATTGGTGGAAGGCACGATGGCGCAGCTTCCGCTCGGGGCTTCGGGCCGCAAGCACCCGGACGCGCCGCCGGAATATATCGACACGAGCAAGATTTTGTTTATTGGCGGCGGGGCCTTTGAGGGCTTCCCGGAGATTGTCGCCAAAAAGATGAAGCGGCAGACCGAGCGGACCATGGGCCTGCGGGCCAACCCGTCGGCCATTTCGGGAGACCCGCAGCGCGATTATGAAATACTCGCCGAAGCGCCCGCCGAAGTCTTGATCGAAAGCCTGATTGAATACGGCTTCGTGCCAGAGTTCGCCGGGCGGTTTCCAATTATCGTTCCGCTTGCGCCGCTGACGAAAGAGCAGATGCGACTCGCGCTGACCGAGCCGAAGAACTCGGTGATCAAACAGCAGATCGAGCTGTTCCGGCGCGACGGCATTGACTTAACGTTCACCGAGGCCGCGCTCGATGCCATTGTGGACAAAGCTACAAATATGAAAACCGGTGTCCGCGCCCTGCGTTCGCTGGTCAAAAGCATGACCGGACAGGCCCGCTACGACCTCGCTGGCGACCCGACTGTGGCGGAAGTGACCGTAGACGCGGACGCTTTAGATCACCCGGACAAGTACCAGTTCACCCGCCGCCCGGCCCTCGGGCGGGCGGTGTAAAAATAACACGCACGAGCAGAAGCGAGGGGTTGAAAACCCCTCGCTCGGTAAGGCGTCCTGCGGACGGAGGAACATACGGAGCCGAATGTCATTGGCCCTTCCTTTCCTAATTCTCTTTCGTCCGAAGGACGCCTCACCTAGCGAGGGGTTTTCAACCCCTCGAACTCTTCGCCTCCGTCCAAAATCTGCCGCGCCGCTGCGACATCGTCCGGCTTATCGATGTCCGTGCCGATTTCAGGAAACTCGGAGCGAATGCCCGCCGCCCGGCAGCCGCCGCCAATCAGCCGTCCGACACCTGCTTCCAGCCGCGCCACGGACAGCAGGGTTGGGGACAGCGCCTGCGCCCCGAGGAACCGCATCAGCAAGCCCCAGCCGAGCAGCCGCCCCACTTGAAACGGGCTTTTGCGGGCGGCGTAAGCCTGCATGATGGTCTGCTGATGCGCGATCAAAAAGCGCGGGCTGACCAGAAATAGGTTGCCGAGCGTGAGTTTTCCCTCGCGGAGCTTGATCGCGGTGCGCTTCATCTGCGGATACTTGGCGTAGCATAACTCGACGGGGACATAGGAAAAGCACAGGTCCGCCTGCGATGTCTGCGCCTGCCGCACGAAGTTTTCCACTGAGGCAGGAGTTAGAAACGGGATGTCTGACGTGCTGACCAGCACCCGCCCCTCGCCGTCCTGCGCCGCCGCCAGCCCCGCCATCAAATTATCAAGCATGGTCTCGCCGCCGGTGACGGTTGTGTACTCTTCCGAGGGCGGCACGGGGCCGACCACATAGACGCGGCCTACGGGCGGGGCGGCGGTCAAAGCCGCCACCACGCAGCCCAGCATCGTTTTCTGCCCCAGCGGCGTCAGCGCCCGGTTCTCCACCCCCGTCGCGGCCTGCATCTCCGGCCCGTTTTTCCCGCCTGCCAGCACAACGGCATTTACGGCATTTATTGTTGTCACTCCATCTCCTCGTGCGTGCGCGTTGTCCACACTTTGCCGATTTGGTGTGCCTCGGCCCGCGCCGCCAGCCGCCGGGCGGCGGCCTCATCCGAGGCCCGGCAGAACAACGCCGCACCACTGCCACAGAGAAGGGGCCTGAAACTTTCGCCGGTTTCATCTGTCCAAGTCAGTGCAGAATAAGCGCGGGCAACTTCCGGGTAGGCGGTCAGAATAACCCGCTCAAAATCGTTGGCAAACGTATCGCTCCCGGTCAGCCAGCGTTCGGTGGCCGTGCCGGTCTCGCGGGTCAGCTCGGCATCCAGAGCGGCGTAAGCCAGCGCTGTGGAAACGCCGACGGGCGGCTTGACGACAACGACCTCAAACGGCAGGGCAGGGGGCAAAAGCGTAATCTCGTCGCCCGTACCCTCAACTAATGCCGTGCCGCCGTCCAGGAAAAATGGCACATCCGCGCCGAGCGTCGCGGCCAGCTCCGTGAGCCGCCGCAGGGACAGGTGAATATCCAGCAGAGAGGCTACGGCAAGGAGCGCCGCCGCTGCATCGCTGCTGCCGCCGCCCATGCCAGCCTGCGTGGGGATGCGCTTCTCTAGCAGTATATGCAGGCCGCTCTGGTCTGCCTCAAGCGTGCCGCGTGCGGCGGCGGTCTTTTGCAGGCGGACAGCGGCTTGAAGCACCAGATTAGAGGCATCGGCAGGGACGCCGCCAGCCTCGTCGCCGGTCACTTCCAGCACGACGCCGGGATGCTCCGGGGTGCGGGTCACGGTCAGCGTGTCATGCAGGGCGAGAGTCTGCATCACCGAGCGGATGCTATGGTAGCCGTCCGGGCGGCGCGGGCCGACATCGAGCGTCAGATTGATTTTGGCGTAAGCGTTTCGGGTAACAGAAGTCATGGAATGTTGTTGGAAGCAGAGAGAGTTTCGGTCAGCGCAGCGGCGAAATCAGTAGCCGTGGCCGTGCGGAAATGCGGCAGGCGGGCCAGCGCATCGCCCAGACGCTTCGCGCCATACTTGTCGTCAAACGTCAGCGCCTGCCCGATAAAATAGCGCATTCCCAGCTCGTCCTTGCGGGCCAGCCAGGTCTTATTGGGGCCGAGTTTCTTATAGAGAGCCAGCGCGGGCGTAATCAGCAGACGGGTGAAGTTTGGTGCCCCGCTGAAGTCGCCCCAGGCGTACTCCACTTTTTTGGGGCCATCCGTGCCGCGCATGAACCAGCGGACCAGGAGACGCTCGCCCAGATAGCCGTTGGCCCAATATTCCGGGGCCGTGTAGCCGCCCACAGCGGGCAGGGCGAGGTGCGAATACTCGTGGACAATCTCGCGTATCCACTCAATCGAGGAGCGCGGCGTGTCCACGGTATAGAGATACAAATTGGAACGCCACTGTTCGCCGCCGTTCTGCCCGCCCGCGCAGAGCCAGACATCAAAGGGGGCCGTGCCGTTTGCGGCTTCGTGTCCGGTGTTTGTGACCAGGGTACGATGCGTCAGCGACAGCAGGCGGGCGACCCGCACGGCCAGCGCCTGATTCGTTTCGCCGTTGTAATGCACCGCGCAGAACTGTGTCAGCGCCTTGTCTTTCAGAGTCATGTCCGACGGCAGATAGATATAGACGACTTTGGAAAACTTCCACTGGTGCTGCGGCTCTTCGGCGTGTGTTGGCAGATAGGCGCGGGGAACAATCAAAGTGCCGAGATCGTAAGACAAAGCGGTGCTGTCCACCGGCAGCGCGTCCAGCCAGCCCGGCTTGACTTCAGCGGGCAGACCGGCGCTTACCGAAGCTTCCAGCCGCCCCGTCGCCTGCTCTGAGTTTGGCGCGGCCTGATGCGCGGCCACAAGGTCGCCCAGGGAAGCGTCGGCCAGTGCGGGCCGCATAAAACACAGCACAAGCAGAACGTACACGTACAAACGAGCCATAGCGCCATTATATCACACTCGCGCCGTATTTTGGACCGCTTAATTTTGGAACCTGACTTATGAACACAAAACTTGCCGCCGCCTTTCTTGGCCTCACCCTCTGCCTCAGCGTCCCTGCGCTTGCCGCCGCCGCGCCGCTTTCGCCGCGTGACCAGAAGCAGGCCGACGATGAGGTCAAGCAGGGCGAAGCCGCCTCCGCTGCGGTCAACAAAGAAGCGAAGCTGGTCACAGACCCGGCGGTTCTTCTGCGCGTCAACACCATCGGCCAGAAGCTGGCCGCGATTGCCAACACCGACCAGATTCCGGCCCTGTTTGGCAACAACAAAGTGTATCCGTTTAAATGGCATTTTTTCGTGATTGAAGACAAAGATGTCAACGCGTTCTCGCTGCCCGGCGGCTATGTGTATGTCAACTCCGGCCTGCTCAAGATGATACGCTCCGATGATGAGCTGGCCGGGGTTCTGGCCCATGAAATCACGCACTCCGAGCATCACCATTTGCAGGCGCTCTCGCATGAGCAAAGCAAAATGACCACTGAGATGATGGGCATTCTGCTGGCCGCGATTGTGGCCCATGTGAACCCGCGTGACATGGCAAATATCGCCGCTGGAACGCAGTATACGCAGATGGGCATTTTGAACACCCGCTATAGCCAGGCCGCCGAGCGCGATGCGGACCACGGCGGCACGATTTTCATGACCAAAGCGGGCTACAACCCGGTGGGGATGCTGACATTCATGCAGCTCTTGCAGCAGATTGGGGATCGCGGCCCGAAGGTAGAGCTGGGCATTTTGCAGGACCACCCGCTGACCCCGGAGCGTGTCTCCGCGATCACGGACCAGCTCAAAGAGCTGCACGTCGCCGTCACGCCGCAGGCTGTGCGCGAGGCCACGGGAGCGCCCCGCGCCACGGTGCATCAGGCGGTCGGCGGCGGGGAAGAAATTGAATACGCGGGGAAGACCCTGCCCGCACTGTCGGACCCGGATGATGTCCGCGCCCAGGCCGCGATTGCCCAGTTCAACACACTGCTGGATACGGGCCTGTCTCTGTATCAGATCAGCTCCAACGGCCCGCAGGTGCTTGTCTCAGACCGCCCAATCATCACGATGACAGCGGCTGATGCGGCCCTGCACCCTGGCGCGACCCCGGAGACATTGGCCCGCCTCGCGGCGGATGCCCTGCGCGGGGGCCTGTATTCGCAAAACTTCCGCCGCAGCAGTCTTTGAAATTATTCTTTGAAGTTATTTTTTGCAAATGCTTGACAAGCGGGCGGGCAGCGGGTAAGATGTCCCGCAACTCATCCAAACGAGACCAAGACTTTTCGAGACCAAGACTTTTCGAGCTATTATGAAAGGAGCAGCCCTCATGTATACATTTTTGACGACAAGCGTTGATGCCGCACAAACCAGTATTTCTTTCCAGCCATCCGGCCAGAACTTATTCAGCCTGATTTCGCCCCGTCTGGAAAACCACCCGGCTGCTCCCTATGATGGAGGACACTCGTAACTCTCGCCCACTTTTGTTGGCTTGCGTGAACACCGAGACGCCCCCCGCTTAGGCAGACAGCCGAGCGGGGGGCGTTTTTGTTTTTTTATCTCACCGAGGAGACCAAACCTGTGACACACGAACCAACTGAATACGAGACAACCGAGCATCCTTTACCGCCGCTGTGCCTGGTGCATTATTTTTCGGAGCATGGCCCCGACCCGCCTGCGGCCAGCCCAAAGCTTCTGGGCCGCGTCGTCGGGCGGGACGGCAATTTGATCTTTGTAGAGTTTGCCGCCGCGCCGAAGTCCAAAGCGTGCCGGAACACACGCAAAGTCTGGGACGCGCTGATGCTCTTATTGATTGTGACTTGTCTGGTTGGCTGCGCGGCAGCCTTCCGATTTTAGACCTATCTGGCTCCCCCCGAGTTGGGGGCGGGGGGGGGGCCTCCTGTCCCGTTCGATTTTTTGGGAAGCGTAGCTCAGCGGTAGAGCGCGACTCCGTTTTTCGCCCTTTGCCTGCTCTGCGGGCCGCTGAAGAATGGTTATCACTGTTAATGATCGATGTCGGAGGTTCGAGTCCTCCCGCTTTCCACCACAACTGAATAGCGATACTCGCAAATAAAAATTGCAAGCAGCGAAAATTGCCAAAACGAAGTTCGGGCCGTCGCGGCTGGGTTATCCTGAAACTATACTCCCAGCCGCATCTTTTGCCTGAACTGCTCAAAGGGGGCGTAGCTCAACGGTAGAGCAGAAGACACACCGTTTCCGCTCTTTGCCCAGTCTGGTTTCTGACCATTTTGGGCCGCAGGAGAATGGTTACCGGGTTGTCGGTTCGAATCCGACCGCCTCCGTGAAAGACACAGAAACAAAAAGTTCGGGCCGAAACGTCTGGGTTATCCACTTTCACTGGCTTTCCGGCAACGGAGGCGGACTGTAAATCCGTCTACTTTCCCCGCGTATGCCCTTGCCCGAACTTAACTGTGGAGCCTAACTAATGAAGAGCGTGGCGGAATTAGAAGACGCGCAACGCAGCCGCAAGGCATACCCGTTCCCGCCCCTTGCCTGCATTCGCGGGCCGATGGATAACGGTTATCTGGATGTTGTTGCCGCAAGGCAGTGCAGGTGCAAGTCCTGCCGCTCTTCACAATTTTATAGAAAATGGGCGTTTGGTAGGAAACTTGCATAGAAAGTAATCAGGATGTGATACGGACGGGCCGCAGACAATGGGTTACCGTGAACGAACGCTTGCCGAAAGGCAGTCAGTATGTAGTTCCCACCGTCGAAACTTTGCCTGTCCGGCACTTGCCCCATTGGGGCCGAAAGGAGACAAGACAATGACGTATTTGAAGACAGTTCTCAGCAAGAAGGAGACGCCGCAGACTGAGCGCATTCCCGGCACGGCGCAGGTCAAAAACAGCGCCGGGGGGTTCTCGTTCGCCGTAGACGACTGGACGCGGCTGGCACGGTTCCTCGTGCTGGGGTCCGAAGGCGGCTCCTACTACGCCGCCGAGCGGGCGCTGACGCTGGAAAATGCCGAGGCGGTGCGCCGCTGCCTGGCGCTCGACGGGGCGCGGGTCGTGCGCGAAATCGTGGCTGTCTCGGAAGCGGGACGTGCCCCGAAGAACGACCCCGCGCTGTTTGCGCTGGCCGTGGCGGCCTCATTTGGCGACGACGACACCCGGCGCCAGGCGCTGGCGGCCCTGCCTGCTGTGGCCCGGACAGGAACGCACCTGTTTCACTTCGCGCAGTTCGTGGACGGAATGCGCGGCTGGGGCCGGGGGCTGCGGCAAGCGGTGGGAAACTGGTACGCCCAGATGCCCGCCGACAAGCTGGCCTACCAGGCGATCAAGTACGGCCAGCGTGACGGCTGGAGCCACCGGGACCTGCTGCGGCTGTCGCACCCGAAGCCCGAGGGCGACACCCGGCGCGGGCTGTACTACTGGCTCACGCAGGGCTGGCCGGGGGTGGGGGAGACGCCCCACCCGGACGCTGTCCTGCGGCTGCTCTGGGCGGCGGAGCGGGCCAAGTCGGCCAGTACGGCGGGGGAACTCGCCGAATTGATCCGCGAGTACCGCCTGCCCCGCGAAGCCGTTCCAACTCAATGGCTGTCTGACCCGGAGGTCTGGGCGGCCCTGCTGGACGAGATGCCGATGACCGCGCTCATCCGCAATCTGGCAACTCTGACCCGTGTGGGCCTGCTGGCGGCAGGAAGCGAGACGACCCGGAAGGTGGTCGCGCAGCTTACCGATGCCACCCGTTTGAAGAAAGCGCGGGTTCACCCGATAGCGGTGCTGTCGGCTCTGAAAACCTACGCGCAGGGGCACGGCGAGCGCAGCGCAAACACCTGGTTTCCTGTCGCCTCGGTGGTGGATGCGCTGGACGCGGCATTTTATGCGTCGTTTGGCAGCCTCACACCGATCAATAAGCGGTGGCTGCTGGCGCTGGACGTCTCGGGGTCGATGGAAGGGGGGCAAATCGCTGGTGTCCCCGGTCTGACCCCGCGTGTCGCCAGTGCCGCAATGGCGCTGATTACGGCGGCGACCGAGAGGGACACTCAGGCCGTGGCCTTCACGTCCAGCGCGAGCGGCTACGGCGGAATGTACGGCGGCGAGGCCGCCCTCACTCCGCTGGCGATCACGCCCCGGCAGCGGCTCGACGACGTCCTGAAAACCGTCAGCGGCCTGCCCTTTGGCGGGACCGACTGCGCCCTGCCGATGCTCTGGGCGCTGAAGAACCGCGTGGAAACCGATGTGTTCGTGATCTACACGGATTCGGAGACATGGGCCGGGGCCATCCACCCGGTGCAGGCGCTGCGTCAGTACCGGGACGCCATGGGCATTCCCGCGAAGCTCGTTGTCTGCGGCATGGTCTCTAATGGCTTCAGCATTTCGGACCCGGACGACGCGGGAACTTTGGACGTCGTCGGGTTCGACACGGCCACGCCCGCCGTGATGGCTGACTTCGCGGCGGCATAAAAACGCCCCCGGTACAGAGTGTACCGGGGGCGTGTGCCTTTACCGACGAAGCTGATCTTCGGCCAGCGTTTTGCGGACAAAGGCATGCTCTTCGTCCAGCTCCAGCGCGGGAATTTCGCTGCCGCTGTCCGGGTCAAGATGGGCAATACGCCGCAGGACACCCCGGTCCAGCGTATCTTCAATAATCTTATGGATTTCCGGCTGTTCCCGGTAGCGCCAGTCTTCCGAGCGCAGCGGCGCGGCCTGCGGGGGCAGGTCGGCGGGGTCCCAGTGACCTTTGTTGTACAAAAACCGGGCCAGCAAACCCTTCGCCATGTACTCGCGGTGACTGTTCTGAATGTCAATCGCGGTCAGCACAATGTCCGCGAAATCATTGCGCTGGTAGTCGGGAATGTCGTCCGGCTCGGCCAGTGCGGCGGCCAGTGCCGGGGGCACAGGCGGCGGCTTGGCAACCAGCGCCTCATCTTCGGGCAGCCAGACGCGGTCTACCATGCCCTGCGCTTCCACCAGCAGCATTCCCTGTGCCTGCATCGCCAGCGTCATCTCTTTCAGGCGCGAAAAGCCATGCTTTTCCACGCTGAACCGGGGCAGACGGTCTTTCATCTGAATGCCCAGCCACGACAGCAGCGGCGGGTAATTGCGCCCGCCCTCCAAATCGCGCTGCTCACGCACCAGACGCACCAGCATTTGGTGCGCGGCTTCCAGCGTCGGCTCCGGGCGCAGTGTCGGTGGCGGCAGGCGCACCGGTGGGGACACCACCGGCAGGGCCGGAGGCGGGGGAACGGCAATCACGGCAGGCAAAGACTTGGCAGGCAAAGGCTCGGCACTGTCTTCAGGCGGCGGCACCGGCTCAATTACCTGAGTCTCTTTGTCGATTTCCTGATCGTAAAACACCATTTCGTCTACGGCATCGGTGAGACGCCCCGAGGTGCTGCCAGAGACGCCGACCATGACCACTCTCACGCCCCGGCGGTGCAGGGCGGCGACGACGTGCAGAAAATCGGCATCGCCCGCGACCAGCACAAACGTCTCTATTTCCGGGTGCGCGATTGCCATCTCCAAGCAGTCCAGGCTCATGCGGACATCCACGCTGTTTTTGATCCGGTCCTGCCCGAACGGTGATTTCCGGGTTGGCACGTAAACCGGCTCAATGCCAGCATGATACAAATTCATTTGATCCCAGGACCGCCTATGGTAGTAGTCCTGCCAGTCCGCAAAGGCACGGGCCACCACGGGGCGTCCATACCGCTGCTTCACCGTGCGAAGAAGTGCGGCAATATCGGGCAGGCGGCTGACTTCGTAGAGGCTGTATTTAAAGTTCTCCCAATCAATAAAAAGCGCAGCGGTTCCTGAATGTATGGCTGACGTATTTGGTTCTAATTTTTGTGATGACATAATAAATAAAAAAGGGACGGCGAGTCAATCTCGCCGCCCCCTGTGTTCTGAGATGGGCCGGGGATTACCAGCCCCGACTTGCCATCAGTTCTTCTTTGGGCAGAGTGCTGATATTAATACCGACCATCGGCTCGCCGATGTCGTTGGAAACCTCGGCTAAAATCTCCGGGTTGTCGAAGTGCGTGCAGGCATCCACAATGGCTTTGGCGCGGCGGCGCGGGTCACCGGACTTGTAAATGCCGGAGCCGACAAAGACCGCCTCCGCCCCAAGCTGCCGCATCAGAGCCGCATCGGCGGGGGTGGCGATGCCGCCCGCGCTGAAGTTCGGCACGGGCAGCTTGCCGGTGCGATGGATTTCCACGATCAGCTCATACGGGGCACCCAGGTTCTTGGCTTCCGTCATCAGCTCCTCAAACGGCAGCGATTGCAGGCGGCGCACGCCGCCCAGCACCGTTCGCATATGGCGGACGGCTTCCACGACATTGCCCGACCCGGCCTCGCCTTTGGTGCGGATCATGGACGCGCCTTCGCCAATGCGGCGCAGGGCTTCGCCCAGATCACGGCAGCCGCAGACAAAGGGGACTTTAAAGGCGTGCTTGTCGATGTGATAGGCATCATCGGCAGGGGTCAGCACTTCGGACTCGTCGATGAAGTCCACGCCCAGCGCCTGCAAAATCTGCGCTTCCACTTTGTGCCCGATGCGGGCCTTTGCCATGACGGGGATGGTCACGACATCCATGATTTCCTTGATCATCTTGGGGTCGGACATTCGGGCTACGCCGCCGTCACGCCGGATGTCGGCGGGGACCCGTTCCAGCGCCATCACCGCCACTGCGCCCGCTTCTTCGGCGATAATCGCCTGCTCCGGGTTGATGACGTCCATGATGACGCCGCCCTTGAGCATTTCGGCCAGTCCGACCTTTGTTTTCCAGGTTGACTTCTGTTCTTCCGCCATAATAGTCTTCGTCCTTCTAAAAACTTGCGAAACTTCGCCGTTCAGTGGCCTTTATTCTACCCGAAATCGCCGCCGCTTGGCAAGCAGGATTTCGAGCGCGTCTCACGAATAGTGTTTGTATGAAACCTATCTTCAAGAGGAGCAGCCGGAAACGATTTACTCTGCGTAAGATTTTGCTGTCTGTTTTCTTGGTTTGCCTTCTTGGGGGCCTCTGGATTTATGCGGCTGTTCAGCAGACACGGCGCTTGATCGTGCCTTCCGTCGCCGCCGCCCCCATCTTGCCCGTTGCGATTGTCTTCGGCGCGGCAGGGAATATACTCACGGACCGTGTGACTACGGGCGTTGAGCTATACAAAGCGGGCAAAGTCCAGAAGCTGCTGATGACCGGGGACAACGGGCGCGACGGCTACAATGAACCCGAAGACATGAAGCAGCAGGCCATTGCGGAAGGGGTCCCCGCCCGCGACATTGTCTGCGACTACGCGGGCTTCCGCACCTATGACAGTCTGTACCGGGCACGAGATGTTTTCGGCGTCCATTCGGCGATCTTGGTGACGCAGCGCTACCATCTGCCCCGCGCCCTGTTTCTGGGCAAGAAAATGGGCTTAGACGTGGTCGGCGTAGACGCCGCCCGGCATCGCTACGCCGGTCAGGCGGGCTTCGACCTGCGCGAAATCGCCGCCGTCGAAGTCGCCTGGTGGCAGGCCACCGTGACCCATCCCCGCCCTAAATACCTCGGCAAGCCGGAGCCGCTGTCTACAGCTCCCGCCGGTATTCATACGCCTGAATGAGCGTCGCCTGGTCGGCATAGTCCAAATCTCCGCCGACGGGCATTCCGTGGGCGATACGGGTGACTTTGACGCCCAGCGGCTTCAAAATGCTGGCGACGTACATGGAGGTCGTGTCGCCTTCGACGGTCGGGTTGGTTGCCAGGATGACTTCCTCGACTTTGGGGTCGGCGTCGGCGACGCGGGCCTGCAAGTCGCGGATATTGAGCTTGTCCGGGCCAATTCCGTCGAGCGGCGAGATGACGCCCTGCAAAACATGGTAAACGCCCTTGAACTCAGCGGTCTTCTCCATCGCAATCAGGTCACGCGGCTCGGCGACGACGCACAGCAGGGCATGGTCGCGGCGCGTATCGGCGCAAATCTCGCAGACTTCGCCCTCGGAATAATTGTGGCAGATGCGGCAGAACTTGATGCTGGCTTTGATGGTGGTCAGGGCGTCGGCCAGGGCGCGGGCCTCTTCTTCCGGCAGGCGCATGACATGAAAGGCCAGCCGCTGGGCGCTTTTCGGGCCGATGCCGGGGAGCTTCTCAAATTCGCCAACCAGCCGGGCCAGAGGCTTGGGATAATAAACTGCCATAGTGCTTTCAGGGAACGCATTGCCGAGGGGTTTTCAACCCCTCGCTAGGTGAGGCGTCCTGCGGACGAAGGATAAGTCAAAAGAGCCTGCCGCGATTGGCATTTTCTTGGTGCGTATGTTCTTCCGTCCGCAGGACGCCTCACCTAGCGAGGGGTTTTCAACCCCTCGAATCTTCGAGTTTTAGAACAAGCCACCTAAGCCGCTGCCGCCGCCCATGCCCGCAGGCATGACACTTTTCAGGCGCTCTTCGCGCATCGTGTTGGCTTTGTCCACGGCCTCACGGACGGCCAGCGTCACCAGGTCTTCCAGGGCTTCTACGTCTTCGGGGTCTACCACTTCTTTAGCGATTTTGATGGTCAGCACTTCGGCTTTGCCAGTCGCGGTGACTACCACGAGGCCGCCGCCGGACCGTCCTTCCACCCGCACTTCGTCCAGCTCCGCTTCCACGCGGGAGGCTTCTTCCATCGCCTTCTGCGCTTGCTTCATCAAATCGCCCAGCCCGCCGGGCATCTTGCCGCCGGGCATTTTTCCAAAGGGGTTTGCCATATGTTTTGTCCTTGTGTTCTGTTGAGTGTCTCAGTTTAGTTCGCGTCGTCGTCCAGCAGCCTGCCGCCGAAGACGGCTATTACTTCTTCGACAAATGCGCCGGGCACGTTTGCCGCAGGAGCCTCCGGGGCGGCGCGTGTCGGCGCGGGGGCCGTCGCGGCAGGGGGCGTAGTGCGGGGCTTTCCTGCCGCGCCGCTCGGCAGGGGGTTGCCTTGCAGAAGCGCCTTAACCTTGAACGGCCCGGCATCTGCGCCAAGCGTCTTGTTGATGGCGTCTTCTAAGACCTGCCGCCCCTTTTCATTGGACTCGATTTTCTCCACATTGAAAAGGCTGGAAAACTGCAAAATGACGACGCTCCCCAGCAGGGCCACCGGCTCGGCATCGCGGATGACCGCCGCCGTCGCCGGACGCGCACTGAGGCGGTTGACCACTTCGGGCCAGGACTTTTGCAGGCGCAGCAGCTCCGGCGGCGCGTCAGCAGCAGGCGCGAGCTTCACCGGCGCAGTGGTCACCGGGGCGGCGGCGACCTGCTGCACGGTCATCAAGTCTTCTTCCGGCTCTTGCGCTTCCTCGGCTGGCTCGTCTTCGTACAAATCGCTTTCGGCGACGGGGGGCGCGACCACAATCTCGCTTGGCCGCTCGTCTTCGGCGTCTTCCGGGTCTTCGGGATCGTCAAACGGCAGCAGGTCCAGCTCATCATCGCCGGGCCGGGGAGCGCCAGCCCCGTTCAGCTCTGCATTGCCAATCGTTTCGGACGGCTCATCGGGCAGGGCCGCAAGCTCCGCGTCGGCCAGCGGCGGCGGCATTTTGTAGGGAACCACCGGGGCTTTGGGGGCCGTTTTTTTGATTGGGGCCGCTGGGGCGGCGGGTGTGGCAAATACGGGCGCGGCCTGCGGCGCGGCGGGGGCGGACGGCAGGCGCATCAGCTTGAGCAGCGACATCTCTAAAATCAAGCGGTGCTGCGTGCTGCGCTTGGTTTCCTGCTCGGCAGCGGTCAGCGTCTCCAGGGCCATCAGCAGCGCGGCGGGGGCGAACCGGGCCGCCTGCGTGCGGAGGGTCTCGCTGTCGTCAATCTCGCCGGGCTGCGCGGGCCGCGCCCCAACCCCCACAAACAGCATATCGCGGAACCGCTCGGACAGGCTTTTCAGAAACTGCCGAACGTCTTTGCCGCTTTCCAGAATGTCCCCGGCCAGCCCAAACGCCCCGGCGGCATCGGAGTCGGCGATCAAATCCACGACCTGCGCCAGCAAATCCTCGCCAATCGTGCCGAGAACCACTGTCACATCGTCCGCCGTCAAATGCTCGCGCTGATAGGCCAGCACCTGCTCTAACAGCGACAGCGAATCCCGGTACGACCCGTCCGCCGCCCGTGCAATCAGCGTCACAGCGGCAGGGTCCGCGCCGACGCCTTCATTCTGCAAAACTTCCAAAAGCCGGGACGAAATCTGCGCCACGGAGCCGCGTTTGAACTCGTACACCTGACAGCGGGAAGCAATCGTAATCGGCAGCTTGTCGATCTCTGTCGTCGCCAGCACAAAGACCACCCGATCCGGCGGCTCTTCCAAAGTCTTCAGAAACGCATCCATCGCATCCCGCGAGAGCTGATGGGCCTCGTCAATGATATAGACTTTGTAGCGGCCTTCCATCGGCGGGAACTTGATAGAAGCCACCAAATCCCGCACATCGTCGACTTTGCCGTGCGAAGCCGCGTCCATTTCCAGCACGTCCACAAACGCCGACGCCGCGATGCCCCGGCACGGCCCGCAGACGCCGCAGGGGTGGGGGTTTGGAGCCGTCCCCGTCCCGTCCGGCCCGATACAGTTGAGGGCTTTCGCCAGAATACGCGCACAGGTGGTTTTCGCCGTCCCGCGTGTGCCGGTAAACAGGTAGCCGCTCGCCACCCGACCTTCGCCGATGGCATTTTTGAGCGCGGTGGTAATTGCGTCCTGCCCGACCACGTCTTCAAAGGTCTGGGGCCGATATTTGCGGTAAAGGGAGATGTAGGCCATACGCCTCTATTGTACCCCAAGCCAAGCCTAAAGCTATTCTGTCCGCTTTTCTCTGCCAGCGTACATAATAATTATAGGAGGAACACTTTATGGACGACGACGGGCGGCTCCTGCGCCGGTTCGCCGAAGACGGCTCAGAGGAAGCCTTTGCGCTACTGACGAAACGCCATCTTGGCTTGGTGTATGCCGTGTGCCGCCGGGAGCTAGATTCTAACGAAGCGGCAGAAGACGCCGCGCAGGCCGTCTTTTTACTTTTAGCCCAGAAAGCCAAAACGCTTCGGGCCGGGCCAAGCCTCGCGGGCTGGCTGTTTCAAACCGCCCACCTTGTCGCCCGCAATGCCCGGACGCAGGCCGCCCGCCGCGCCCACTACGAAGGGAAGGCCGCCGCGATACAGACGCCGCCTGACGACCATGCCGTTTGGTCAGACATCGAGCCGCTGCTGAACTCGTCTCTCGCCGCCCTGCCTGCCCGCGACCGCGAAGGCGTCCTGCTGCGCTTCTTTCAGGGCCTGACCTTCGCCGAGATGGGGGTCGTTCTGGGCCTCTCCGAAGAGGCCGCCCGCAAGCGCGTCGGGCGGGCATTAGAAAAACTGCGCCGCTTCTTTGAGCGCGAAGGGGTCACACTGCCCAGCACGGTGCTGCCCACGCTGCTGTCCGCGCACGCCCTGCACCCGGTCCCGGACCATCTGGCCGGGGCTACCGCCGCCACTCTCGCTGGGGCTGCCCCGGCTAAAGTGGCACTCATCACTCAAAGAATAACTCACTCGATGAAGCTTCTCAAACTCAAACTCGCGGCAGGTGCTGCCGCCCTCTTCATTGCCGGGACCGCTACCTATGTCCTTGCTCAGAACGAACCCGCGAAGCCGCCCGCCGAGGCGCGAATTAGCTTAGAGTCTCCCATCAACGCGGGTCATCCAACCATATTTACGGACCCTGGCCCAAAAGACGCGGTGCGGAACGTTACCCTTTCAGGAAAGGTCCGCTATGGGGATGGCAGGCCGGCAGGCGGGTTTACCGTCTATGCCAAAATACAGAATAAAGACGTAGTGAAAAAGGTCGATGCCTCGCTCCGTCTTCAGCGTCAGTCTGTGCCCCCAGCCGGGCTAGGGAATGAGGCGAGCGCCTCGCCTTTTGTTCCAGCCAAAAAGCAGCAGGTGGAAGAGGAGTCAAACCACGCTACAAGCCGCCCCGACGGCACATACGTACTGCCAGTCGGAGCAGCTTTAACCTACAATGTAATGATCCTTGACTCAACCGGCAGATGGGTTGCGGCTGCCATCGAGGGAGCGTCTGGGGCCAAAACTAGCACTGTCCCACTGCCTGATCTGGTGCTGACACCGGGGGCAATCATCACCGGCACAGTCACAGATGCTGAGGGGGTCCATCTGTCCGGCATCTATGTTGAAAGTTACGGCCCGCAAACGCCTGAAACCAGCGCAATCAACAGTGCTGCAAAGACCGACAATCGGGGCAATTATCGCCTGCGCGTCGCCCCCGGCGTCAGCCGCATACGAATTGCAGTGGGATCATCTTTGTTCGAGAACGGAACTAAAAGTGTGACTGTGGTGGCAGGGGAGATCAAAACCGTAGACCTGACGCAGTAAGTGCGGCTGGGATTGGCAAACAAAAAGGCCGGGGCAGTTGCCCCGGCCTTTTTTGTGACTACACCGCCGGTCTGACAGACTGTATAGAAAACGATCGCCCCTGACCAGAGCGCCCCCCCCGCCCCCAATTCTGGGGGAGCCGGACAACCTCACCCCAGCCCTCTCCTTCAGCAAGGAGAGGGGGCCAGATAAAGGGCAGGAGGGCTAAACCCTAATTATCAGGCCCCCCCCGTTATTGGGAACTAGGGGGCAATCCGGCGAATTCCTACCCGCCGTTCCTCAAAAAAGGCCCCGGCAGAGCGTATGCTCTGCCGGGGCTTTTGCTGTTTTTTGACCGCGCACCTGCTGTTGAAATCGTTGCCTGACGCGAAACACACACCGCTGGCTCCGGCTGAAAGCACCGGCGGCACACGGGCCGCTCCCCTTATCGCTGCTGCGTTCCCGCCCTGACGAAGTTCGGAGGCCGTCCGTTGCGCCGGGTTCATCCCTCAACGCTGCGCGTGTGCGTTTCTCTCGTCAGTAAGCGTCCCGAAAGCAGGAGTTCCGCCTCCCATAATGCGGGTTTGGAGTGGAGGACACCGCAGACGCCCCGCCTAGCACGGTCAAATCGTGAATGTCTGTCTGCCCCCTCATGGGGGAGCAACGAAGCGATTATACCCGATGAGTTCAAGTTTTAGTTGAACGTTTCTTAGTTGAACGTTTCTTAGTTGAACGTTTCTTAGTTGAACGTTTTTGGCGTTGCATCCAGAATGTCCGCACGGGACAGCGTCCACGTCTTGACCAGGTAGCGCAGGCCGGGAATGGCTGTCACATCGCCGGGCAGAGGCGTCTTGCCGTCGGAGACCATCAGGCCGGGCTGCGGGCCGAGGCCCTCGCCCTTCCAGCCGATCCGGTCCTGCACCTGAATGGGGCAGTCGTTCGGGTTGTTCGGCAGGAACCAGGCAGTCACCGTATAGCGCGGGGCCGTGAACGAATACATATCCGGGTCTTTGCTCATGTCGATTTTGCGGCCCTGCTCGCCGCCGATCTTGCCGCCGCGCACCGAGACGGCATCCTGCATAATCGTCACCGAGCGGTCCACGCTTGTGTTCAGGCCGTAATTGGTAATCGTAGGCCGCACATAGCCTTCGTCCTGCAAGCGCACCTCGACGCGGCAGCCGTCCACCGGGCCGAAGGTCCGCTCGCCGGTTTCCAGAATGAACTTGGTCGCGCCAATGGCGTTCAGCGTGCCTTTGACGACAAACACCTTCGGAGCAACGCGCACCAGCTCTGGGTGGAAGTTCATGTTGACCGGCTTGGCGGTGTCGATAGGCCGGTACTTCATGCGGCCTTTCAGCTCTACAATCTGCTTTTCAGCAATCGCAGTGTCCTGATTTTGCGCGAAATCGTCTTTGCCCGCTTTGGCCTGCAAGGCATTGTGCAGGGTTAAACACTCATTCCACTGCGCCAGAGCGCCGCTGATATTGCCGCTAAACTCGTCGGCATGGGCGAGGCCATGTCCGACCGTCATGACGCCTTTGTCTGCCTGCGTGAACTCGGTGGGATCGTTCAGGTTTTTAGATTTAACGACGGTCCAGCCCTTTTGAAACCATTCGGCGGACTTGGGAAAGTCCTGGATTTTGCGGAAGTAATGCACAAACGCCATGTCCGAATACAGGTCCGGGTCCTCCGGGTTGTTCTCGATGCCCTCGCGCAGCAGGGCCAGCGACATCGGAATATAGCGCCGGTCGGAACGCTCCTGCGAGTCGGTAAAGTTGTAATCCATGTGCCACGCGCCGGTCTCGTAGACATCGGTTTGGTGCGGGTCCAGCCACGTAATCACGCGAATGAGCGGCATAATGGCTTCGTAGTCGCCATTGTGAAAGAACTCATCGGTCCGCACCCAGAGCAGCCCTGCGACTGCTTCCCGGAACCCCGTCGACGCGCCGAGCGCGAACTCGACTGGCAGGTTCTGCGCGGCCTTGTTCAGCCCCGCCCCCTGCGGGGCGTAGTTTTTCTGATACAGCGGGTCAATGCGCGATTGCAGCAGCACAATCGGCGCGAACAAGAGCAGGACGACCGCCAGAAGCAGCAGACGCCGTGGTTGAGTAAGCATAATTTCTAACTCTCCAATCTAAACCTCGCGCCGGTCGAAAATCAGCGTTCCGGCGATCAGCAAAAGCACCGTATAAATCAGTGCATAGACAATAATATAGCCGAGATAAACCGGCTCCTGCACCACGCGGACACCGGGGTTGATGAACGGGTTCTGAATGCTGTAGTTGACAAAGTTCGGCCAGACATAATGCAGAACGCTCAGGGACCCGGTCGGCGAGACCAGCGAGGAGGTGCCGAGCAGCCAGACTGCAAAGGTCACAAAGAAGTTGACGACCGGCGGCAGGAACACTGAAAAGAACATGGCGACGGCCCCGAGCAGCATCATCTGAAAGAAGATCGCCAGGACATTCTTGCCGAGGCCCAGCAGCGCGGGTGCGACCGGCTCATGGTACTGCACCAGCTTCGCGGCCATGATGGCGACAAAAATAATTCCCATCAGCGCGATATTGGACAGCACCGTTGCCAGCCCGCCCAGAAACTTGCCCGTCAGATACTCGTAACGCTGCACGGGCTTGGACAGAATGCTGTAAATCGTGCGCCGCTCGATCTCGGTGGGGATCAGCGTGATATACAGAATAATGGAAATAAAAACGCCCGCCAGCGAGATGACGCCAAGTCCCAGGCTCTTGGTGACATTGAGGTCCCGCGAGGGCTGCAACGCTCCGAACGCCCCGCCCATCAGGATAATCGCCAGGCCGCCAAACAGGAAAACCAGAAGGATTTTGCGGCGGATCGCCTCGCCGTAGGTGCTGGAGGCCAGCAGCCAGATCGTGTTCAAGGCTTGACCTCCATGCTCTCCGAAGTGGCGGGCACGGCAAACGCCGTTCCCGTCTCCATCTCGCCCTGATGCACGACTTCGTAGAACAAGTCTTCCAGCGTGCGCCGGGTCTGCGTCATGGACAGCACATCGCCGCCGGTCGCCCGCACCCAGTCCAGCACCTTGTTTTTGCCTTCCGTGCTGGCGTGCGTTGTAATCGACAGCGTCTCGCCCACCGGCTCCACTTTGGAAGCCATATCTTTGAGCGCGGCCATCTGCGCGTCGGACGCTTTGACGTGTTCGGCAATCACTTCCACATGGCCGCCCGCGATCAGCTCGTCCACATGGCCCAATCGCCGGATTTTGCCGCCGTGCAGGATGGAAACCCGGTCGCAGACCAGCTCTACGTCAGAGAGTTGATGCGACGACAGAAAAATTGTCCGGCCTTCGGCCTTCAGGTGCAGGATCAAATCCCGGATGTCCCGGTGCGCCACCGGGTCCAGTCCCGAAGTCGGCTCATCGAAAAACAGCAGCTTGGGGTCGTTAATCAACGACTGCGCGATGCCGACGCGCTGAAGCATTCCTTTGGAGAACGACCGCAGGGTCTTTTTGCCGGTTCCTTGAAGGCCCACAAGTTCCAGAAGCTCGTCTACACGCTTGTTTTTGGCCGCCCCGGACAGCCCAAACAGCGAGCCGTAGAAGCCGACCACTTCAGCGGCGGTCATGTGTTCATAAAAGTAGGGCGATTCGGGAAGATACGAGATTTTCTCTTTGACATCAATGTTTCCGGCGGGCTTGCCGAGAACCAGCACTTCCCCAGCGGTGGGGAAAATCAGCCCCAGCAGGGTCTTGATGGTGGTGGTTTTGCCCGCGCCATTGGGGCCGAGGAAGCCGAAAATCTCGCCTTCGTAGACTTCCAGGCTGATGTCGTTGACGGCGGTGACTTTTTTGTACTGCTTGACCAGCTTTTTAATTTGGATGGCTTTGGTCATCAGCGCGGTGTCCGGGGACGGCGGCGGCCAGACGCCATCGGTGATTTTTCCGGTCTCATAAATCTTCGCGCCGGGGTCAGGTGTGTTTTGTGCCATAGGGGGTTGGTCATCCTTCAGGAGCGGCAATGTGAGAATAAGTTCAATGAGTGCATAGCTGCTTAACAACTGCCTATACGCAGGCAGAAGCCGTTTTAGTGCCGGGGGGAATGCGTAGAAGTATACACCCGTGCGGCGGCAGTGCCCACAGGGATAGTATACAACGGCCTGCGGCTTTCTGTCAAGAAACGGCGGCGCACAAAGCAAGGAACGGCGGCGCACAAAAAATGGGGCGGGGGCATTGCCCCCGCCCTACAGCCTGCCTTGTCTTTTGTGCCCTCAGCCGCCAATCGCATTCGCAGGCAGACCAAGCGCCTGTGCAATGGCTGTCGCGTCTGCGGCCAGACCCTGTGCTCTTGTGTCCGTGCTGTCGGATAACCTCGCTTTCTGATCCCCATACTGCACGAAAAGAAACGAGGATTGGGAGGAAACAGGCACATTGGGCGCAGGCAATTTGGATAAAGGCTGTGCGGCAGCTAAGTCTTGAAAAAACTTTGCCACCAATGGCCCTGGCACTGTGCCGCTCCCTGTCTGGGCCTGCTGTCCAGCAATTTGAGTTCCGTAAGTTGCCACCCCGGAAGGGGCTACTGTGATAGAGTAACTCGGTATAGAAGTTTGACCGTTGTTGTCTTTCATAATAGTTGCCGGAGTCTGAGCGGGAGGAGTGCTGAAAGAGCTGGAGTTGCTTGATCCGCCCCCACAGCCTGCAAGCCCGGCAACGAGCGAAACAAGAGGCACTACACCAGCCCACTGCAACAGTTTTGGTCTGAATCTCATGGCTTTCCTCCGGCTGCAACTATGAGATCATTGAACAGATTTGCACCATTGAACGATCCTAACCCTGTCGCAAGATCATAGCCTACCACGGCCTGATTTCCAGCTCCGCCAGAATACTTGCGGTTGTTGCTGCCATCAGCAATGTCGTGAAAATCCACTCCGTATCTCGGCCCCTGTGCGATGCTATAGAGTGTAGAAGTGAAGTCAGCGAGAGGAGCAACTTGCTGATATGAAGTTCCGTTTAGACGGGAGTTTACTAGTGCCAAGAAAGAAGCCCAAATAGGCGTGCCTAGGCTTGTTCCCTCGTAAAGTGCCCACCCGCCTCCATTGCCTGAGCAGTAGACCAAATAATCTCCGTAGGCATTGAGTGAAACGTCAGGCAAATTACGCCTGGTAGTTGAGCCGCCGGAGGCCGAAGTGATGGCCGCCTTCTGGTTCCTAATCGGCCAAAAGCCGCTGATGCCTCCGCCGGTTGCAAGGAAAGCGTTATAAGAGGTTGCGGGTACGTTCCATGTGCTTTCAGAGACGTAATTGCTGTACTGATCTGTAACCAGCGTTGTGCCGCCGACCGCACACGCCCAGCCTTGTGATGCTGGATCAAGTGCAGTTACACGGTCACTAACAGAATCGTCATAGGGTCCCCAATCTCCTGCGGCTGCGAAGAAGCAATTTGCTGTAGTAATCATGTACTGCAAGTCGTTACCTTCGCTCTGCTTAAAGCTGCTGGAAAGGTTGTTCTCGTTGGAGGCCCAGGAACAACTGGTCTGATAAGCTTTAAGAGAGCCTATCTTGTTCAGAATGTCCAGCACTCCTTGAGAAGATTGAGGGCCTTCATACACACGGATTAGAGACAATCCTGGCGCAACGGCGACTGCCATTTCGATGTCAAGCGCGGTCTCCGCTGACCCATCGCTTTTCGGATTATTGACAATGTTGCTTACTCCATCCACCGAAATGATCTGGATCGGCACATGAGGAAGGCCGAAGTTATCCTCGTAAGTGGTAATGTCACCTGGGATAAATCCATTCAAGGCCACAATATCAAGAATCTGTCCCTGCCCGTTGGAAGGAACCGAATTCAGGTTGTAGGCTGTTTTGATGTCGCTGGGTCTCAAAACTCCGTTGACACCTGCAAGATGAGAGTTGACAGCCGCCCCACTTGCTTTGGTCACGTTGCTGGAAAATACAGGCGTAGGGGCTGTGGTTGTGCCACCCCCGCCGTCGCCGGGGTCACCTGGACCAACAGGTTGCTGAAGCATAGGGTTTGCGCCAGTAGCCTGTCGTACTTTAAGAGAAAGTGTCTTTCCGCGTGATAGCTGTGGAGCGACTACGGCATCGTCATCCATGCCTATAATGCCAAGAAGACGGGCAGCTACGGCAGTGGGAACCGACGGCTCCCTATCCGGTGCATGAAAGACACGCCCGTTTTTGTCTTGAAACTTCATCAAGTGGACGCCAAATGCGTTTTCCACGGTCGAGGCGGGACCGGAAACGTCAATCAGCATCCGGTTAGCCGAGGTGTGGGTGACTGTGAGGCCCTGTGACGCGGCGAAGGCGACGACCGCATCATAGTCGGCCTGCGTCGGGCTGTATCGGTCGATCATCTCCTGAATGGTGAGATACTTGTGGTAGAGCGGATCAGCCGGGTTGAAAAGGTGAGCGTCGTAATCGTCCAGGTCTGCTTTGTTGCGGATCGGCAGGGTCAAGGCAATGTCAATCTCTACCTGCGGGTCAAGGCGCAAGCCAAGCGGAGTTGCCTCTTTAATGGCAGAAGGGATGTTACCCACAAGCGGCTTAGTCATGGGCTTTGCGGGAGCGGCCAGCACAGAGCCGGCCAGCATCAAGGGCAGGGCAGCAGAAAAGAGCGTGCGTGCAAACTGGCGTTTCAGGCCAGTCGCGGGGGGGGGTAAAACGGCTTGTCATGGCTGTGCTTCTCCTGATTGAAAGAAACCTCACACAAAAAACCTGATGGCACTGGCCCAGATGGTAAAGTGACCAGCCTCACATAAAATATATCATAGATTGCTGGGCGTGTCAATAGGTCTTTGAACAATTTTTCAGACAATCTTTAGGCGGACAGATGGCCCTACTGTGGGGTATAGTCTAGGCACGAATACCTGCAAAGCAACAGAAGAGGAACCGCGCAAAGTGTCCAATACAACCAATCTAGTCTCCGGCGGCGGAAGTCCGAAAACCAATGTCTGGCTCCTTGCTATTCGTCCGCGCACGCTTCCGGCGGCGGTCGCGCCGGTGCTGGTCGGCGCAGGTGCGGCGGCGGCGGCGCACCGGTTCGCCGTCGGTCCGGTCGTGGCGGCGTTTGTGGCGGCGCTCTTGTTCCAAATCGGGGCCAACCTTGCCAACGACGTCTTTGACCACCTCAAAGGCGCGGACACCGCCGAGCGGCTGGGGCCGACGCGGGTGACGCAGGCGGGGCTGATTGCTCCGAAAGCCGTGCTGACGGCCATGTGGGGGGTGTTCGCGCTGTCCCTGCCACTGGGGGTGTATTTGGTCTGGGTCGGCGGCTGGCCGGTGGCGGCGATTGGGCTGACGGCGATTGTGGCGGCAATTGCCTACACCGGCGGGCCGTACCCGCTGGGTTACAACGGGCTGGGGGAGCTGTTTGTTTTTATTTACTTCGGGCTGGCGGCGGTCTGCGGGACGTGCCTCGTGACGGCAGGGGTAGTGACCCCCGCCGCCTGGCTGGCGGCCATCCCGCTGGGCCTGCTGGCGATGGCAATTCTGGTAGTCAACAACCTGCGCGATTTGAACACAGACACCATCGCGGGCAAGCGGACCCTGGCCGTGCGGATGGGCCGCACGGCGACGCTGGCCGAGTATCGCCTGCTGCTGGTGTTTGCCTATCTCATTCCTGTGGTGATGACGCTGGTGCGCGTGGCCTCGCCCTGGGTGCTGCTGACCTGGCTGTCTCTGCCGCTGGCGCTGACTCTGTGGAAGCAGATTGGCACGCTGCAAGGCCGCCCGCTGAACAAGGTGCTGGGCAATACGGCCCAACTGGAACTGGTCTACGGCGTGCTGATGACGGTGGGGTTGGTGCTGTCCCGGTGAAGACCCCCTAGCCCCCAATAATGGGGGAACCAGAAAGTTAGGATTTGGCTCTCTTGCTCTTTATCCGGTCCCCCCATTATTGGGGGCTAGGGGGTCCTCTTTGGCTCACTCATACTGAATGTCGTCCAGATAAAACACTTCTCCCTGTCCGGTTCCCGCGACGACCCAGCAGAAGCCCGTCACGATGCGGGACAGGTCTTTACCCGTGAGATCAATCGTGTACTTCGTCCAGTCTTTGGACAGCACGACTTTGCCCGTCTTGCCCGAAGCCGTGTCCGAATACGGCTTGTCTTTGCCGATCAGGCCAAACGAAAACTCTACCGCCTCGCCGCCCTTGTCGCCCCGTGCCCAGAACGTCAGCGTTTTGGCCCCCGTCAAATTGAAGCCGCCGGGCTTGTCCCCCCAGTTGGTGTCCGGGTTCTGCCACACCACGCCGCCCCAGCTATCCCCCGCCGTGTACATGGCTTGCAGGCACGTCTTGCCCGAATGGGGATTAGTCGCAAACGCCGGGTCCATTTTGATCGCCCCGCTGTTGCCCATGTAGCCTGCCGGAATATAGGGCGTTCCCGCGCTGTCGCCGAGCAGGGTCAGCGGCAGGGCGGCTTTCGGGGCGACGGTCAGGGACGCCGCCTTGCCGCCGGTGACTTTCAGGGGCACATTGGCGACCGCCGCGCCGCCGTGGCCGTCGCGGACATAGGCATACAGCCGGTACGCGCCGCCGACTTCGGGCAGCTTCACGGTGGCGCCGCTGCTGCTTGACGCCGTGATCGCCTCCGGGTAAGTCGGCGGCACTTCCTCGTGGGCGCCGCCGGTGCCAAAGGCTTTTGGCTCCGCCTGCAAAATCCAGGTGACGGTCAGCGGGTCCTTCTCCGGGTCCGAGGCGGACAGCGCGGCGTGGACGACCGTGCCAGGCGCGGCCTGATCTGGCCCTGTCAGTGTGAGCGACTGAATCGCCGGGCTGAGATTAGCCGCTTTTTTGCCGGTCCAGAGCTGCGTCAGCGTGTCCACCGCCCCTGTTCTGCTGCCGTCGGGCAGGAGCAGGCCAAACCAGGTCGCGGTTGCCTCCTGCTTGCTGCCCCACGTAAATGCATACGATCCCAGGCACAGCGGCTGGTTTTCGATACTTTTGGTGTACGTCTCGCCGTAGCGGGCCGCTTTCTCGGTGGAAGTCAGCTCCGGCACAACCCCAAAGCTGTTTTTCTGCGCTTCCCACGTTCCCGGCGGGCCGTATTCGGTGACGATAAAGGGCTTGACCCCGCCCGCCGCTTTGTACCGGTCGGCGATGGACGGCCCGCCGGCATAGGTGTTCAGGCCAACGATGTCAACATCCGGGCAGTGCGCGTTGATCTGCTTGACTTTGTCCCCGCCGATTTCCGCCACCACGGTCATGGTCGGGTGGTTCGGGTCCAGCGTATGCGCCATTTTGGCGATGTCTTCCACGGCGTTCCACATGGCCGGGTCATCTTCCGAGCCGCCGGTTTCCATCTCATTGCCGATGGACCAGACCAGCAGGGCAGGGGAGTCTTTATAGCGCAGGATGGCCTTGCGGGCCATTTCTTTCTGCGCGGCCACGGCGGCGGCATCGCTGTAATTGAAGCCTTGATCTTTGTGCCCCAGCCAGATGCCGACAGTGACCGTCATGCCCAGTTTCTGCGCCTGCGCCAGCTCCCCGTCGAGATTGTCCGCGCCCCAGGTGCGCCACGAGTTCGCCCCCGCCGCGTGCAGCGCCTCTTTGGAGCCGCCGCCGCCCGCGCCTTTGATGAAGTACGGCTTACCGTCCCGCAGAAGCTGAAAGCCGCTGTTTGTTTTGGCAAGTGTGACGGGCACGGGCGCGGCGGCTGCCGGGGTGACACCCGCTTTCACCAGCGCCGGGCGGGACGCCGCACAGCCCATCGGGACTAAAGCGGCGGCGAGAGTGCCGCCCACAAGAAATCGGGTGCGAGTGTTGGTCAGCAATCTATTCTTCCTCTCTGTCAACAGCAAAATGGCGGCCATAGTGGTTATGGCCGCCAAAAGTTCAGCAGGGGTCACTGCATATCCGGGTTGAATGTCGGGTCGCCGTTGGAAGGCCCGGCCTGATACACCGTGCCGCCCCCATTAAAGGAGCCGGAGCTGATGGTAGACTGCGATCCCCAGATGGCCGAGGGCCGCGTCCATTTGGAATGGCCGTCGACGAAAGAATAGTTCGCGCCATCGGTGTGCCGCTTGGATTCTGCATCCCCGACGGTTCCGCTTCCATAACCGTTGCCAGCATTTGGCGGCGAGCAGTTCGGGTCCGCCGCCGAATCGGTGACATGGAACCGGCAGTAAAAGCCGTTGCCATAGGGGTAGGCGTTGGTGGCGTTATACGAAGACGAGTCTCCGGTGATAATGGTCGTGGCGGGCTGAATGACACTCGCCAGGGGCAGTCCACCGGTTTTATAGTTTCCAATATAGGGCCAGCCTTGCGGAGCGCCAATGCGGGCGTTGTAGAAATAGCTGGTGTAGGAGGTAGTATAGCCGCCCTGACCGGTCGCCAGCGGGTCTGAGTTTTGCTGCTTGGCATCGTCCGGGCAGTGCATCACTTGCAGGCTCTTGATGTAGGGCTGAATGGCATCAAAAAAGCCAACCGGGATGCCGTTGCCAGTCCGGGTCGTACCGTTAGAGGAGTTCGTGATCGTGCCGACCCCTGTTCCCGAAGTGGTCCCGTCTTTGCTCCAGACTTGAGCGGGCGGAAACGTTTCGTCGCTGTCCTGCACATACTGGACGGTGGCAAGCCCAATCTGTTTCTGATTGGACAGGCAGGAAGTCTTGCGGGCGTTCTCGCGCACCTTCTGGAACACGGGAAATAAAATAGCGGCGAGAATGGCGATAATGGCGATGACGACGAGCAGCTCAATGAGCGTGAAGCCCTGAGTAAAGCCGCCCCGTCGGCGGGACGAGAAAAAAGCGGCGCGAGAAGACGAACGAAAAGACATACGGGTACTCCTTTGAGAGAACGCCGCCGCTCAAAATGAGCGGCGGCAGAATGAACTTAGGGGGGCGCGGTCGGCTTGGGCGGCCCCGCCTGTCCCTGCATCTGGCCGGTGATGTGCGCTTTGGCCTCCGGCGGAATGTTCGGATTGTTCTGAACATTCGTGACGGCCTGAACACGGTTAGCTTCCGCCTGCGCCGCTGTGGGCGGTGGGGGCGTCGCCTGCTGTGCGGGCGATTGGCAGCCTGCAAGAGACGCCGCAAAAATCGCCAGCAGTGCCGCGCTTCCTAGATATTTGATTTGCCGCGCTGCTAGTCTGTTCACAAACATCATGTGCTTGCTCCTGACTACTCGTACTTTTCACAGGCGGCTTGACCACCGGGGAAGGACCCATAGGCGTAAGGATACCAGGAGGCGGCTTTTGCGTGCTGTGGTCCGTTCAAGTATTTGCACCAGCCCGCAGCCCCTTTGAGTGCGCCCAAACGCATTGACTTGACGTGTCCGTCGCAGAACAGGAAGTTGGAGGTGCCATTGTGCCGGAACCGGGGCATTTGCGCGGCCAGCGGGTAGTTAGCCATCTTACCTTGATCGGTGTCGGCTGATGCGGGTTCGCTCAGGTCAAAGTCCCCATTCTGCCACGCCCACTCAAGCGTGGTCAAACGCACATCCGAGAAGTCCGGCGCATTTGGGTCCGCGCCCATTGCTCCTTTTTCCGCCACCAGGATTTTGTCGGACGGGTTGTGCAGGTCCGCCAGAGTGGCTGACCCGTAGGTCGGGCCAAGATTGAAATGGGCAAACTGAGATGTATCACCGCCGATGCTTTCGTTCATGCCGTACTGGCGGGGGGCATCCTGAGTTGGATAATCCGGGCAGTTCCAGACGCCGCCTGCCAACTCAATGTGACCGGTGTTGGCACTGTGCACTTTTGCCCCGGTTTTGATGTACGGGTTGACCGCAACCTGCCAGGTATACGGATCAACGGCGGCGTTACCCCCATACTCCGCAGCTTCGGCAGCCGAGGCATCACGCTGGAGCAACGGAAATGTCTCATCATAGTCCTGGGTGTACTGCGTAATTGCCAGGCCAATCTGCTTTTCGTTGGACAGGCACTGGCTCCGGCGGGCGTTTTCGCGCACCTTTTGGAAGACCGGGAACAAAATCGCCGCTAAAATAGCGATGATAGCGATCACGACAAGAAGCTCGATGAGCGTAAAGCCTTTGCGGCTTTGAGGAGAGACAGGAGACAGCATGGGTTTATTCCTCTCTTGACAGAACTTTTCTTGACAGAACTTTTCTTGTGAGCCGCCCCTGGGTTTCCAGGGCGGCGGGAGCCTACCGGGGGGCAGCCGCTTTTGGGCCGGGCGCGGTGCTCGGCAGTGTTTGTCCGCGAGACGCCGCTGCATCGGCTTCCGGGGTACTCGTTGAAGGCGTGGTCTGCGGAGCAGGTTCGGACGAGTGACAGCCGGATAAAATCGGCGTCAAAGCCGCCAGCACGGCCACACCCACCCCAAACTTTGTTTTCCGCAATTTTGTATTCAGCAATTTTGTTTTCATCGCTAGGTTCCTCTCTGTTCCTGACTGTCTGTCACTTGCCCAATGGCTTCCTGTGTTAAACGGTGTCGCCAGTCAGAAGCTGTACGGGGAAACGAATTTCCTCCTCGTTCGGCTTTCCTGCCGAACTCCCTGCATTTTCAATCATACAGCGCAGCACTCCCAGTGCCCGTGCCGCGACGTCGGCCCAGGGGCAGGCGACGGTCACGAGGTCACAGGCGGGCGCTTTGTCGTCGCGGAAGCCGTCAAACCCCGCCACAGCAATTTCTTCCGGGACGCGCACGCCCTCAGCGCGGCAGGCCCGCAAGAGCGAATACGCCGAACGGTCATTCCAGCACAGCACGGCGCAGGGGCCAAAGCGCCGCAGGGCGTCCCAAACCGGCGCGATCTCTTCGTAGTTTGTCCGAAACGCCCGAAAGGCACTGCCGGGAACGCCTCGCGCCTCCATCTGCGCCACAAAGGCCGCATGACGGCGCACCACCGACGCGGGCGTCTCTTCGGGCATCAAATAGGCAAAGCGGCGATGGCCGCGCTCCCAAAGATGGTCCACCAGGAGGGCAATCCCCTGAGCATCATCACTGGTCACCGACGGCAGGCCGCCCAGATGGTCGGCCACGGTCACTACCGGCAGGGACGACCCGCGCAGCAGGGACACCAGAGGGTCATCGGTGTTCGCGTGCAGCACCAGCCCATCAATGCGCCCGTCGCGCAGCTTGCCGAATATCTCCTCGGGAGACCGCCCGCCCTGGGCGCTGTGCAGCAATAAATCCAAATCCTGCTGTTCGCAGTGCCGCTGCAAGGCCCCGATAATGGTCCCTAAAAAGTCGTTGCGGGCATCGTAGTTATAATTCGTATACAGCCCGATAATGCCCGTGCGGCCACGGCGCAGGGACCGCGCCAGGGCATTGGGCCGGTAGCCAAGCCGCCGGGCAGTGTCCAGGACGCGCTCGCGGGTCTGCGGCGAAACGCGGTGTCCGGGCGTGTCGCTTAAAATCCGCGAGACCGTGGGCTGAGAAAGCTGAAGCTCGCGGGCAATATCTTTGGCCGTCACAGGCATGGTCAATTTGCTTTCGCCGTTCGTCCGCGTTCCGTCTGCGTATTCGTATACGCACAGTATAACACGTTTCCGAAGTTTGTCAAGCGTTTATTTCAAAAAGATTATTTCAGAAGATTATTTCAGGGGAGCTGAGCCGCCGGGGCCAGCGCCGGGCGGCGGTGCGCGGAGACAGATTGAGTCAGCAGCAAAGACACGAGGGCGGCGACGACGCCGCACCAGAACGGGGCATGGTAGCCGAACCGATGCCACAGCAGGCCCCCGGCCACGGGGATGGCTACGGCGGCGACATGGTTCATCGTCTGCCCCATCGACAGCGACGGCATCAGCTCGCCGGGCCGGACAATGCGATTGAGGTAGGTCGTGATGCTGATTCCCAGCGAAAACAGCACGCTGTCCAGCACCCACAGGCCCTTCAAAACCAGCACGCTGGGCACCAGCGCGTAGCCTGCAAACGTAAATGCGATAGCCACATAGTAAAACGTCATCGCCTTGCGCTCGCCGATGCGGTCAATCAGCCTGCCAATCGGAGCGGCAACGAAAAACGACAGCACGGCGTTAATCAGCATCAGCGTCGTGATCTGTGCCAGCGATACTTTCCACTGCTCAATCAGCGCGAACAGGGCAAACGTCGAGAAAATCTGCCGGCGGCAGCCTTCCAGAAAAGTCAGCCCGTAATACAGCCCGTATTCCCGCCGGAACAGCAGCCGGGGCCGGTTCGGGACCGTGGACGCTTCCGACAGCGGCAGCAGGCACAGCCCGCCCAGCAGGATGAAGGACGCGGCAGTGACAAAAAAGAACGGGTAAGGAACGTGCCCGGCCAGCGGCAGCACCACCAGAAACGCCAAAACCGTTCCCGCCGCGCCGACCCCGCCCATGCGCCCCAGATGCCGCCCGCCTTCCTGCCCCGACGCCAGCGCCAGGGGGATGGCCGACGATGTGGTAAACCACTGATGCATAAAGACCGACCAGAACACCGTCACCAGCACCAGCGCCGCGAACGAATGCACAAACCCCGTCGCCGCCACGCCCGCCGCGCTGAAAATCAGGCACAGCGCCCCAATCCGCCCTTCGGCGAACCGCGCCACCGAAGCGGCAATGGCAACCGACAGCAGGCCAGGGATTTCACGCTGCGACTCCATCATTCCCATGTGGATCGGCCCAACTTTGAGAACTCCGGTGATGAAGTTGATAAAGACGGCGCCGTACATGGAGAACCCGAAGCTGAAAAGAAACGTGGCCGCAGAAAACAAGCGCCAGTCGCGGGCCAGCACAGCGGGAGAAGCGGGGTTGGAAGAAGATAGCGAAGAAGGCATAAGGCGTGAAGTATACCCCATTATGGCGTTGTTGCGTAAATCAAGCCCCCTTAGAAACCGGCCTTGAAAGGCCGGGCTAACAGTGTGCAAAGCCCCTCCGGGGCTAAAAACAAGCCAAAGCGGCCAGGCATTTAGCCCTTAGCATTCAGCCCTCAGCCCCGGAGGGACTTTGTCCGGCGGAGCCGGTCTTAGCCCGGCCTTTCAAGGCCGGGGGCAGTTGTGCTTCGGCAGACGTCCCTGCGAAAGCGTTAATTTTGACCCTGGCAATATTTGTTACAGCAATTACAATGACTACTCCACTTGGCATGGTCTATGCACTATACCAAAGTATCACGCGATTTGGATCGGCATTGCTGCCGACCACGACTGTTCACGCTCTTGCTTCTGACGCAGCATTCAGAGAAAGGGACTGCACACATGGCTATTATTCGCACCTGCCGCACTGCCGCTCGCAGCGGCACATCGGCCTACGTTCCCGGCGGAGTCTCCTGCGCGGCTTCAGGCCGCCGCCTGGCTTTCACACCGACTTTGTTTCGGCTTTCTGAAACACTGAAGCGCCCGACTAAATCTCCGGTGGTCCGTCTGGCCGCCGCGTCTGCCGGGTAATTTTCCGGCGGCTTTTCTTCCTGCCGGGGGCATTTCTGCCCCCGGCTTTTCTTTGCCCCCGATTGACTTCCCCCCTGCTCGTGTGCTACTATCCGGCATGACTGCTTTTTCCCCCGTTGACCTGTTGCTGCGCGGCGGAACTGTGTATGACGGCCTCGGCGGGCCGGGCATTTCTGCCGATGTCGCAATCACGGATGACCGTATCACCGAGATCGGCGACCTGTCCGCTGTGTCCGCCGGGCGGACCGTGGATGCGACCGGACTGGCCGTTGCGCCGGGCTTTATTGACATCCATACGCATTCGGACTTTACGCTGCTGACGAACCGGCCTATGCGAAGCTCACTGGCGCAGGGGGTGACGCTGGAAGTCGTTGGCAACTGCGGCACGTCCATCGGTCTCATCACTCCCCGCGACGTGTTCACGCAGGAGCGGCGCTGGGCGGAGCGCGGCGGCACGGCGCTGGACTGGACCCGGATGCGCGAGTACCTGGCGCGGGTGGAAGACGGCGGCACCGCCTGCAATGTGGCGACCCTGGCCGGGCATGGCACGATCCGCAAAGCCGTTCTGGAGTTTGAAGACCGCCCGCCGACCGCATCTGAGCTGGCGCAGATGGAGCGCCTACTTGCCGAAGCTCTGGAAGACGGCGCGATTGGCCTGTCTACGGGGTTAGAGTACCTGCCCGGCGGCTACGCCACGCACGCCGAGGTTGCCGCGCTGGCCGCCCTGGCCCGCGACGCGGGCGGCTTTTATGCCACGCATATCCGCAACGAAGGCGACACGCTGGTGGAAAGCATTGAAGAGGCCCTGCGGGTCGCCGAAGACACCGGCATCCCCCTACAACTGTCGCACCACAAATCCGAAGGCATGGAAAACTGGGGCAAGCCGCACATTACCCTGCCCCTGATGGCCCGCGCCCGTGCGGCGGGGCTGGACGTGCTGACCGACCAGTATCCCTACACTGCGTTTATGACCGGCCTGCAAGTAATACTCCTGCCCGCCTGGGCCAAAGACGGCACGCAGGAAGACACGCAGGCCCGGCTGAAAGACCCGTCGGCCCGCGCCCGCATTCTGGCCGAAATCGCCGCGAAGCCCTGGGACTGGAACACGGTGCAGATTGGCATTGCCCGAAACCGCCGCGAGGCGCAGGGCCTGACCCTCGCCGCCCTGGGCGCAAAAGAGGGCAAAACACCCGCCGAGGCGGCTTTAGACCTGCTGGTGGATGAAGACGGCTGGGTCGCCGCCGTGCATTTCGCCATGTCCGAAGAAGACGTCGAGTTTATTTTAAGCGACCCCCACACCATGATTGGCTCCGACGGGGTCGCCAACGACCCCGCCAGCGAGATGGCCGAAGACAAAACGCACCCGCGCACCTACGGCACGTTCCCCCGCGTCCTGTCCCGCTACGTCCGGGGCCGGGAGCTGCTGCCGCTCGGCGAGGCCATTCGGCGCATGACTTCCCTGCCTGCACAGCGCCTGAAGCTGGCCGACCGGGGCGTCCTCAAACCTGGCGCGTTCGCCGACCTGACTGTGTTTGATCCACGCACCGTAGAAGACATCGCCACGTTTGACGACCCGCACCGCTTTCCAACCGGCCTGCCCTATGTTGTCGTCAACGGCAGGCTCGCTATCGACGGCGGCGTGCAGACCGATGTTTTGTCCGGGCGCGTCCTGCGCCGCGCCCCTTAGATACGCTTAAAGGAGACATCTATGCGAACCCTCTCTGCTTTTTATGCTCTGACCGCGCTTGCCGCTATTCTGACCGCCACTGCCGCCCACGCCGGGCCGCAGGTAACCGACACGGCAGGCGGCTTCTCGTACACTGCCCCGGACGGCTGGAAAGTGACCACGATGGCCGTCTCCAAATACAAAATCTCGTATGCCAAGCCAAGCGGCGGCTTTGCCGCGAACTTCAATGTCGTGGAGGAAGATGCGCCGACGCCTCTTTCTAACTATGCGCGTGTTTCTGTCGCCAACTTGAAGTCTGTGATGCCTGCCTACCATCTGGTCAGTCAAACGCCGTTTGTCACCAAGTCCGGCCTGCACGGTATCAAAGTGGTGACCAACGCCGCGCCGCAGGGCCGCAAGCTGCGGCAGACTTACTTCCTGTTTTCCGGCCACGGCACGCGAAAGCTGGTCATTGTCGCCTCGGTGCCACAAGCGCAGGCCGCATCGTATGCCGGGCCAATCGATGCGGCGATGAAGACGTTCACCGTCAAATAAACTTCTCAATAGCCCTATGACCTACGCCTCGTTCCTGCTCGTCTTTCTCGCTGTGCCCATCGCCGGGCTGGCCCTGCTGCTGCGCGGACGCTTCCGGGCACGGCACGGGCTGGCCTGCGGCGCCGTCTGCCTGCTGGCGTTCGTGTATACGTCGCCCTGGGATAACCACGCGGCGAAAACGAAGCTGTGGACGTTTGACCCGGTGTTCGCCCCGCCGAGCCACTTTGTCTTTTACCTGCCGTGGGAAGAATATGCGTTCTACTTCGCGCAGGGCATTTTCATGTGCCTGCTGGTGCTTTTGCTGTCCCGCTGGCTGAAGCCTGCCTCGGGGGACGACGCGCTGTGAAGTCCACCGACTACATGACGTATATGCTGGTCTGGGCCTTGCCTGTGATTGGCATTCAGTGGGCGGCGGCAGGCCGGGAGCTGTGGCGCTGGCGGCGGCTTCTGAGCGTTTCTATCGCCCTGTCCACGCTGTATCTGGGGGCCTGTGACGGCTTCGCGCTGGGCCACGGCATCTGGCGCGTAGACCCGCGCCGGGTGGTGGGTATTTATGCCGGGCCGCTGCCGCTGGAAGAGTTTTTGTTTTATCTTTTAACCAACATCATGGCCGCGCAGGGCTTTGTGATGATTGCGGGTTTCCTGCGCGAGCGGCGGAAGCGCACACACCACCTATGAACACACAATCGCCCGCCATCGAAACCACGCACCTGCGTAAAGTCTACGGGAGCCGTTTCGGCAAGGACCCGTTTACCGCCGTCGAAGACCTCTCGCTGACCGTGCTGCGCGGGCAGGTGTTCGGCTTTCTGGGGCCGAACGGGGCGGGCAAAACCACCACCATCAATATGCTGCTCGGCAATATCACGCCGACGGGGGGCGAAGCAAAGCTGCTGGGGCAGCCGCTCGGCGACCGCGACGCCCGCGCCAAACTTGGCTTCCTGCCCGAAAAGTTTCAGTTCCATGAGTTTCTGACCGCCGAAGAGTTTCTAGACCTGCACGGCAAGCTCTACGGCATGAGCCGGGCGGCGCGGAAACAGCGCATCCCGGAAACGCTGGAACAGGTGGGGTTGATTGCGCGGCGAAACTCCAAAGTCGGCGAGTTTTCCAAAGGGATGCAGCAGCGTGTCGGGCTGGCACAGGCCATCTTAAATGACCCCGATTTGGTGATTTTAGACGAGCCGACGAGCGCCCTGGACCCGCTGGGGCGGCGCGAAGTGCGCGAGATTGTGACCCAGCTCAAAGCGCAGGGCAAGACGGTCCTGCTGAACTCGCACCTGCTGTCCGAGATTGAAATGACCTGCGACCGCGTGGCGATTATCAAGGCCGGGCAGGTGATCCGGCAGGGCACGATGGACGACCTGCTGGCCGCGCCTTCCACAGTGGAAATGCGGGTGCAAAGCCAGACGCCCGCGCTGCTGCGGGCTTTGGAGTCGCTGTCGCACTCAGTCACGGTCAGCGGTGACATCATCACGGCAGCGATTGGCGACGAGAGTGTTGTGCCCGATTTGGCGGCGGCGGTGGTGGGGACAGGGGGCAGGCTGCTGTCGCTGGTGCCGCGCCGCGAGTCGCTGGAAGATTTATTTATCCGCGTGGTAGAGGACTAGTTTTAGTGATTCCTGCGTTCTTTTCCGGCGTCTTCACGCTGGCGGGTCTGACCATCCGCGAGGCTCTGCGGCGGCGTGTGTTTCTGGCCGCGCTGGTGATTGCCGCGCTGTACCTTTTGCTGGCGTTCCTGCCGCTCCATATCCACACCAACCGCTTTTTGGGACTGAGCTTGGAGCTGGCCCGCAACAATGTAGGCCGTATTTTGGTCTGGCTCGGCTGTGGAACGATCAAGTTTTTCGGGTCGGTGCTGGCGGTCGCGCTGTCAGCAGGGGCAATCACTTCCGAGATAGAGCGGGGCGTGCTGTCAGTCATCGTGCCGAAGCCAATCCCGCGTGCGGCGATTTATCTTGGCAAATGGCTCGGCATTTTGAGCCTGCTGGCCGCCTGCATCGTGCTTTGGGGCGGGCTGCTGGCATTTGCGGTCTGGCATCAAACGGGAACGTATCATCCACGCCTCTGGGGCGGCGTCGCTGCGGCGGCCCTGTTCCCTTTGCTGTTTACGACACTGACCCTCTGCTTTTCCACGTTTGCCGCGCAGGCACTGTCGTCAAGTCTTGCGCTCATCGTGGCGGGCATTGCGCTCACCGAAGACCTGCTGCATTCGCTGTCGCTCCCCTCACGGCTGGACGTGCCTGTTTTGGACACTCTGAGCCGGATTGCTGGCTACCTCGTGCCACTGGGGCGCATGAACCACTGGATTTCACGCGGTCTTGCTGCGACCGGCATGGACTTTCCGCCATTTTCCATCGGGCCCGGTCTTCCCGGCAGCGCAGGACTGGACTTCTCTCTCATCTTTTCTCTGGGTGACCCGACTCAGGCCGCCTCAGTCGCCGCAACTTCGACCGCCGACCTGACCTATATTCTTCTTTACATCACCGGCTTCTTTGTGCTGGGCTTGTTTTTGTTTCAGCGCCGCGATTTGTAGGAGAAGACTTGCAAGAACAGCCGCCGGTTCCGAAGAACCGGCGGCTGTTTTCTCTCGGTTGAGGCAGCGGTCCTCAGGTGCGGCAGTGGTTGTCAGGGAGCCGTAAAGCCGCAGCGGTCGTCGGTGCTGGGATCATTGGTTCCTGCAAAGTACTGACGCCACATATTGGGCGTCACCGTTTTGCCGGTAGGCGTCTTGGTGTCCGGCCCTGTGCGGACCCAGGTGTCAAAGTAGCGCATCGACTTGACGTGGCCATCCGCAAAAACGTAGTTGGCAAGGCCCTGGCCGAACTGCGAAGTTTGCGGCTCCGGTGTGCCGGAAGCCTCAGCGGCGGTGCTGCGCCCGACCGTGCTGTGCCGGTCAAAGGCGATGTTGTTGGTGAAATTCTTGCAAATATAGTCTCTGTCCGAACCCGCCCAGGTGGCGAGATCGTTGTAGTTCGCGCCATCCACGCCGGCAACACTTTCGGCAATCTGGATTGAGCTTGCGGGGCTGTCAAGCATCGACAGCGAAACCGCCGTGAAGGGACCGTTGGGCTGGTTACTCGTGTTGTAGCGGTACGACAGGTTGAGCTTTGCATTGGCGGGCGCACCGGCGTTGTAGGTGCGGCTGATGTCGTCATCGGGGCAGTAAAAGACGCCGGGGGCTTTGACGTAGGAGTAAATGATGCCGTCCCACCCGGTAGTGAAGGGAAAGCCGGTTGGCTTGCCGCCGACTTCGTCGTTGTAGAAGCCTTTGGGCAGGAACTCGTCGTAGTCCTGGGTGAACATTGCAATGGCCGTGCCCATCTGCTTCATGTTGGACATACAGGAGGCGCGGCGTGCGTTTTCGCGCACTTTCTGAAAAACAGGGAACAAAATCGCGGCAAGAATAGCGATAATTGCGATAACAACGAGAAGCTCAATCAGCGTGAAGCCGGTTCGTTTGGCGCGGTGTGCCGGTGATGTCGTCAGTGTCATGGGTTCGTCCTTCTGTAGTAGTGGTGGCAAATTATAGCAAGTTAATGTCCGGGTTAATGTCCGGGGGCCTGAGCGGGTCCGCGTGCGCCTGGCTGGATGGAGGGATTTTCCTGAAGCAGCTTTTTGTAGCGATCTGCGTCACCCGAAGAAGCGGGCGCGACGGCAGGGTTCGCCGGAGGCGGGGCAGCCGGGGCACTGACAACCGCCATCGGTGGCGGAGCCGGGGTATCGGTGTGGCTGCACCCTGCGACTGCGGCGAGAAAAACGCTGCCGACAAGCAAAGCGCCGAGGTGCGGAAAAAGACGAAACATACTGTTCCTTTCCAAGATACCAAACGTTTGGTATCAACTTCTCCTTAGTATAGTATGTGCGGGCTATTCTGTCAAGGGGCGGTTGAGAAATAGCGCAAAGTTTTGTTTATTTGCACTTAAGGCTGGACTCTCGCACCACCAAATGTGCGTCCCAGAGCGCCTTGTGCGTCTCCGCTAAACTCGCCTGCGGGTCGTGGTCTGCGTGAATGCATCCCATGTGAATGCGTCCCAAAAGCATCTTCACGGCGTCCTGGCAGATGGCTTTCAGCGGATAGGCAATCGTCGTCAGGGGAACATCGAGCTGCGCCGCCAGCGGCAGGTCGTCGCAGCCCACCAGCGCGATGTCTTCAGGCACGCGCAGGCCCCGGCGGCGCAGGCCCATCAAGGCGCCCAGCGCGTTCATGTCATTGAAGCAAAACAAAGCATCCGGGCGCTCGGCCAGCGGCAGTCGTTTCCAGTTGCCAGCCAGTGCTTCCGCCGCCACACGAGCCGCCGCCACATCCGAGGCGCTTCCCGGATACGACACCAGATGCGGCGGCTGTCCGTCAGCCGCCATACATTCGCGGTAAATCCGGTCGCGTGGGTCGCCTTCGCGCCCGATCATTTGGCTGGGGGCGAAATAAGCAATGCGCTGACGGCCCTCTGTCCGCAGGTGCTTTAAAGCCTCTTGGATGCCTGTATCAAGCACGCCCGCCGCGCTGTCATAGCCCGCAATCGTCATTCCCAGAATCACCACATTGGAGACGCCGCTTTTCTGAACCCGCTCCCGCACCTCCGTCAGGGTCTCGCTCCAGATCAGCACTCCGGCCAGCTCCCGCGACAGCAGCGATTCCAGCAGGTGAAAATCGCGGTAGCTGTTCTGCTGCCGCGAGGCCAGAATGACTTCATAGCCCGCCCGTTCCAGCTCCCCGGAACAGAGAGACACCATGCGCGAGAAAAACGGGTTTTCCAGGTCCCCCGTGAGCAGCCCCACGACATGACTGCGCTGCGTCCGAAGCTGCTGCGCGGTGCGGTTGACCCGGTAGCCGAGGTCCTGAGCCGCTTGCAGCACCCGGCGCGACGTGTCTTCCGACACCCGCGTGCTGCCCTTCGCCCCGTTCAGCACCGTGGACGCCGTCGCATAATGCACCTGCGCCCGGTCCGCCACATCCCGCAGTGTCACCCGGCCTATCATGTCACCTCCTGCCAGAACCGGGCCGTCACAAACCGGGACAGAGGCCCCACATTGGTTGTTGCCACGACTAAATCCGCCTCGCCGAGCAAAAGTGCTTGCGCCGCCGCCTTCCGCATCGCCGCCGTCGTGAGCGGCAGATACTCAATCATGCTGACGCGGGTATCCAGATGGGCAAGTCCGTTGATGCTCTTGATCCATAAAAGCTCCCGGCGCACTTCGTAATCTACGATTTCGGGCAGGATGGCACGAGCGCCCGGTGCCAGCAGTTTTCTTTGCCATTGCCGGCAGGCTTCCACAGGCAAAACATCTTTGCGCTGCGTCAGCAAGCCCACAGGGCCGCTGTCCAAAATCACAATTCGGCTCATGAATAAACAATCCTATGGGATGTGTGGTTTTGGTTCATGCCTGCTTTGAACGCTTCCCACTCTGTCTGACGGCAAACAATTTCTTCGGGGTTATCTGTCTTGTCTTCAGCCCGCCACTGCCGCAGTACCGCCTGCGCCCGCTGGTTCTTTTCCCTTTGCGCCTCGGCAGACAGCGGCGCGAGAGGCGGCTGCCGCCGGAGGGCTTCCGCAACCAGTCGGTCAATCTGCTCCGACAGCGCCACGCCCTGCGCGTTGGCCTGGCGCGTCACTTCGGCTTCTATTTCCGGCTTCAAGTCAAGTGTCACTGTCATGCGTTTGCTCCTCTCACAAATCTACCCATGCCTCGTCTTCTTCGAGCCGCAACCTGTCTTTCGCCAGCGCCGACTCACTCAGCAGATACGTTTCCAGACCGCCCAGGTTGTCGCGGGCATGGTCCACATCAATGCCGCACACTCGGCCTGCTGAGTCAAAGTCCAGCACAACACCGGGCAGGACTTCCTGTGACTTAACACTGGGTTCGTCGCTCAGGTCAATGTAAAGCGAGTTAGTTTCTGAATAAAAGTATTTTTTCATATCACCATCTTACTCATCGGCTAAGAGACTGTATAGAAAGCCCCCGGACAGCCCCCTAGCCCCCAATAATGGGGGAACCGGACAGTGAAAACCAAGCCCCTGCATTCTTCTGGCTCCCCCATTATTGGGGGCGGGGGGGGTGATCTGCGTTCGTTGAAGGCTTTCTATACAGTTTCTAAAGTCCTCCCCCTGCTGCATCATTTCCCAGAAATAAATTTCCGGCTTTACCTGTTCCCAGCCATTCAGGAAAAGTACCAGCCTTACCTTTGCACGGAAAGTCTCCCAGAAGGGACAAGTCGCTAGTTCTGAAACCGCCCATGACGGACAAGGCGAGGGGACACTCCAATCATCCAGCAACAGTTTAGATGAATCATACAACTCACCGCAAAGGCGGCCAGAAGCCTGCTGATCGTTCTTTGCAATGTCTTCTCGCACGATATGGCGCGAGAAATACAAGCAGTAACCCTGAAAATCCGTTGTCAACGCCTGTAAAGGAAATTCTGTAACCAGCAAGCCTTCCCAACCGTCAAAACCAGTTTTCGGCATGGACACGGGCAGAAACGCCTGCTGTTCTGAGGCGGGCAGCGCGAAGAATTGAGCTTGATTTCGGAAAATCGCTTCCATTGTGGTTGCGGTCCAAGTCATTGCCCCAAATCCCCGTCCTGGTAGCCGCCGAAGAAGACTTCGAGGTTTTCTTTGTGCAGCAAAATCTCGCGGGGCTTGATGCCGTCCTGAGCGCCGACGATGCCTTTGGCTTCCATGACTTCGACCAGACGGGCGGCGCGGGTGTAGCCGATCTTGAATTTGCGCTGCAAGCTGGACGTGGAACACTGGCCCTGCATGACGAGCCAGCGGACGCACGGCTCAAACAGCTCATCGGAGGAGCCGTCGTCGTCCTCATCGCCGCCGTAGCCGCCGCCACTGCTGACATCGCTCGGAATCATGGTGTAGACGGCTTCTTCCTGCTCCTTCAAGTATGAGACCAGGTCGTCGGTCTCGCGCTCGCCGATGTAGCAGCCCTGCACGCGCACGGGCTTAGCGGCGTCGATAGGCATATACAGCATATCGCCGCGTCCGATTAATCTATCCGCGCCGGGCTGGTCAATAATGGTCCGGCTGTCCACCTGCGTCGCCACCGCAAACGCGATACGGCTGGAAATGTTGGCTTTGATGGTTCCCGTTACGACGTCTACCGACGGGCGCTGGGTGGCAAGAACCAGGTGAATGCCGGTGGCGCGGGCAAGCTGGGCGAGGCGGCAGATAGACAGCTCCACTTCCGGCCCCTGCTGCATCATCAGGTCGGCCAGCTCATCTACCACGACCACGATATAGGGCAGCCGCTCGTCGGGCGGGACTTTGCCGTTGAAGCCGTCGATGTTGCGCGTGCCGAGCTTGGCAAAGCGGTCGTACCGCTCTTCCATTTCTTTCAGGACCGAGCGGAAGATGCCCGCCGCCTGCTTCACGTCCTTGATCACCGGAGCCAGCAGGTGCGGGATGCCGTCATACAGCGACAGCTCGACGCGCTTGGGGTCAATCATCACAAACTTGACTTCACGCGGCGTCGCCCGGTACAAAATTGAGCTGATAATCACGTTCAGACAGACGCTTTTGCCGCTGTTGGTGCTGCCCCCGACCAGGAGGTGCGGCATCCGGGTCAGGTCGGCGTACTTGAACTCGCCGGACACGTCTTTGCCGAGCGCAAAGGTCAGCTTGGACGGCGCGTTCATAAACTCATTGGTTGCCAGACACTCCCGCAGGGACACCATCTGCGTGACATCGTTCGGGACTTCAATGCCAATCGCCGCCTTGCCGGGGATGGGGGCTTCGACGCGCACATCAATCGCCGCCAGCGACATGGCGAGGTTGTCGGCCAGCGCCACGATCTTCTTAACCAAGATGCCCGGCTCTAATTGGACTTCATAGCGCGTGACCGTCGGCCCCATCGCTACCTGCGCGACATTGGCCCCAATTTTAAAGTCATTCAGAGTCTGCATCAGCACGGCCTGCTTTTCGAGTGCCGCCGACTCATGCTGCACCGGTTTCGGCGGGGACTCGTTGAGAAGCTCCAGCGGCGGCAGGACAAACGGCTTTTTCGTGCCGTCATCGCCGAGCGATTCGGGAATGACCAGCGGCCCGGTCGGCGCTTTCGGCTTGTCGTCAGCGACGATGGGGATGACGGGGAGGCCCCCCCCGCCTCCAATTCTGGGGGAGTTAGAGGGGGAAGGGATAAGAACGGGCGGTGCAGGGGCAGGCGGCTTGGACAGTGTGACACGCGGCACTGTCGGCAGGTCGTCGGTATCCAGGGGCTTGCTGGATAGACTACGGCGTGGTGGTGGGACCGGCTCTTTGCTGACTTCCGGCTCCCCATTATTGGGGCGGGGGGGCCTCTGCGCTTTTTCTTTCAGCACCGCCGCCCCCGCCTTAGCGGCCCGCGCCCCCTGCGTCACCGGCCCGGATACCCGCCGCCCGCCTTCCACGGCTTTGTCAAAAATGTGCAGCAGGCGCATATCCGTCGCCCACACGAGCGCCCCGACCCCGAAAGCAAACAGCAGAATGTGGCTGGAAATGTCGCCCACCATCCGCCGCAGACCCGCCGAAATCAAAGCTCCCAGAAAGCCGCCGTATTGCTCCGGGGTGCGGAACGGGTCCAGAAACGGGGTGTGCCCGAGCTGCCACCAGGCGATGCCCAGCACGAAGGCCAGGCCCGCACCGCTGGCAAAATTGGTGCGCGTGTGTTCTCCTTTGCCTTGAATGAGCATGACGCCGATGGCTCCCAGTACGAACGGAAAGACCCACGCGCCAATGCCGACCGCCAGCCGCAGCCCTTCGACGAGCAGGTCGCCGACAAAGCCCGCCTGGCCCCGGTGCTGCAAAATGAGGCTGACCAGCAGAATCAGGCCGAATGCGACGAAGCCCAGCCCGGTCAGGTCATAGGCAAAGCGGTCGTTGTTGCGGGGCGGGCGCGGGCGGCTGCTTGTGTGTGGTTTATTCGCTGGAGCCGGGCGCGGCTGACGCGCCGGGGTTTTCGGGGAGTGGTTATTGGCGGGGGGTGGTTTAACGGCCATGCGTGTCTTCTTTCGCGTTCTTGTGTCTATATTATAACAGAAAAGGGGCAAAGTCTGGCTATCGGGTATAGTAGTCCCGCTATGCCTCTTCGTTTTCTGTCACCTCTTTTAATTGCCCTGGCTGCGATGCTCTGGGGCAGCGATGTTTTGCTGCGCTCGCAGGCCCTCAGCGCGGGCTGGTCCCCGGCGCGGCTGGTGCTGGGCGAACATCTGATTTTATGCCTGCTGTTCCTGCCTGCGCTGTGGGCGGGACGGGGCGAGTTCAAGCGGCTGACGCGGGCGCAGTGGGCCGCGCTTCTGTTTGTAGGGTGGGGCGGGTCGGCGCTGGCGACGTGGCTGTACACCACGGCCTTTGCATTAGACGGCAGCCGGGCGCTGACCGTGGTGCTGCTGCAAAAGACGCAGCCGGTGGTCGCTATTCTGCTTGCGGGCTGGGTCCTCAAAGAGCGGCGCGGGGCGCTGTTCTGGCTGTGGGCGGCGGGGGCGATGGCCGGAGCGTACTGGCTAATTGGCTTCCAGAAGCCGCCCACGCTTCGAGACGTGCGGGCTGAACAAGCCTTGCTTGCGTTGGGGGCCTCCGCGCTGTGGGGGGCGGCCACCGTCGCCGGGCGGCTGCTCACGCCGACGCTGTCGCCGCCGAGCCTCGCCGGGGCGCGATTTGCCGTGGCTGTCCCCGCGCTGGCTCTGCTGACGCTGGTGCCGACGTCAAGCTACCCCGCGCCGCTCCTGCTGCCGTCGCTTCATGCGTCGCTGGGGCCGCTCGGCTACGCGCTCCTGTTTCTGGGTCTGATTGCCCTGCTGCCGGATTTGACGGGTATGACGCTCTATTACCGGGGCCTCCGTGGCACGCCCGCGTCGGCGGCGACGCTGGCCGAGCTATGCTACCCGCTGACTTCGCTTCTGCTGGGTGTTGCCGTCCTGCACTCTCCCGTCACGAGCGGGCAGTGGCTGGGTTTGGCCGTTTTGGTCATATCGGTGCTGGGGCTGACTTACCGCCCCGGCGTGTCGACGGGCAAGGAGGCGCAGGGTGTACCCGTCATCGTTTCCTGAGCCGACCCGTGCGTCGAATACCTGGACGCTGGCAACCTACAATGTACAGGACTTGTTTGATGCAGTGGACGATCCCAAAGCCGCTGATGAGCGGCCCACCGAAAATCAGCTCCGAAACAAGCTGACCCGGCTGGGCCGAATGCTGCAAGTGCTGGACGCAGACGTGGTCGGCCTGATGGAAGTGGAAACGCTGGGAGTTTTGCAGCGGCTGAACACCGAGGCGCTTGGCGCTTTGGGCTACTCGCAGGTGATTTTGCGGGAGGGCAACGACCCCGAGCGCGGCATTGACGTGGCTTTACTGTCTCGGCTGCCTGTGGTTCAAGTCGTTTCCCACGCGGACGAAGTGTGGCCGGAGGGAGGCGGCCCTGCGAGGCGGCTGTTCTCGCGGGACTGCCTGGAATGCCATGTCACTTTGCCTAGCGGCGAGACGCTGGTGGTGCTGGTCAACCACTTCAAATCCAAGCGCGGCGGCGGGGACGAGGGCAATGCTCTGCGAACCGCGCAGGCGGTGCGTGTCCGCGAAATCGCCGATGGTCTCCTTGCCGCGCACCCGCTCACGGCGATTGTTGGCGACTTGAACGACACGGCGGATTCGCCCGCGCTGGCTTCTTTGCTCCAAGACAAGACCTGGGCCGATCTGATCGCGCAGGATGTTCCCGAGGCCAGCCGCTACTCATTTCTTTATATGGGCCAGCCTGAGCGAATTGATTATGTGCTGGCGTCCCCGGCCCTGCGTCAGCAGTTTGTGCCGAACTCGGCGCTGATTCCCCATGATCTGTGGGCGCGGCGTGCTTCGGACCATTCCCCGCTGCGGGTCACTTTCGGGGACGCCCCCGGCTACGCGGAAAGCCTGACGGCCCTCTACGACCGGGACCACCCGCCGCATCTGCCGCGCCGTGCCCCGGCCCGAATCGACGCCGCCCGGTTTTGGTGGCGCGAGGCCTATGCGATGGAAGGGCAGACGGTTCTGGTGACAGGCCGCGTCCTGCACGCGGAAGAGACACGCGGAGTAGGGACGATTCGGCTTTTGCTGGGAAGCGCCGACCCGCTGCGTGCCCTGCGCGTCACGATTCTGGCTGAAGACCTGGCGGCGTGGGCGCGGGCGGGAACTGTAGACCCCGCCGGGTATTATAAGAACCGTGTGGTGCGAGCTGTGGGAGAAATGGGCTTCTTCGGCAATGTCCCTGAGATGATTGTCCGCCGCCCCGACCAGCTTCGCATCCTCAGATAATTCACGAATAGGAGAACACACAGATGGCAACTGAAAGCAGCTTTGATATTGTCTCGAAAGCCGACCCGCAGGAAGTTAAAAACGCCGTGCAGCAGGCGCAGCGCGAGATTGAGACCCGCTTTGATTTTCGCGGCAGCGTCAGCGAGATTGACCACGACGGCAAAGACAAGCTCACGCTCACCTCGGACGACGAACCCCGGCTGACGGCGCTGATTGACGTCTTGCAGTCCAAGCTCATCAAGCGCGGCATCGACATCAAGTTCTTAGAGTACGGCAAGGTAGAACCGGCCACCAAAGGCACGCTCCGGCAGGTGATTACGATTAAAAACGGCCTGCCCACCGAGGCTGCCAAAAAGATTACCAAGCTGATTAAAGACAAGGGCCTCAAAGTGACCACGCAAATCCAGGACGAGCAGGTGCGTGTCACCGCCAAAAGCCGCGACGAGCTGCAAGCGGTGATGGCGCTCTTGAAGGGCGAGGATTTGGAAACGCCGCTTCAGTATACGAATTACCGCTGAGCCGCCGGGGCTGCGGGAACGAGGGGTTAAAACCCCTCGCTGGAAGGCGCTTCGCGCCGGGCGGCCAATCAGACGGCGAATAGAGCCTACCGTGTTTTGTCCTTATCTTTGGCTTCTCTTACTCTTTGGCTTCTCTTACTCTTTGGCTTCCCGGCGTCTGCGCCTCCCAGCGAGGGGTTTTAACCCCTCGTTCCAACGCACCACGCCCGTTTCATGCAGGCAACCTTTTTTGGACCCTATCAAAATTATCGGCGGCGTGCTGGTGGCCCTGGGCTGCATTTTCCGGGCCATCAGCCTGGCGTATTTCGCCAAACGTGCCCCCTCTGTGCCGGACACGCCCCGCGCCCAAAAGGCGTTCGCGGCCCGGCGTCACCGGGCGCTGGTCATTGATGCCCTGTTTGTTGTGATGGGCTTTTATTTGATTTTAACCAAGTAGGCGTCCGCATCTTGACAAACGGCCTGCTGACGTGTCATACTCATCCCCGTTGTCTTTGGGCAAATCTATTTTTTCTGAAATGTTGGGCGCGAAAGGAAACGCAGTTAAATGTACGCAATAGTCCGGGCCGGTGGCAAGCAGTACCGGGTGGAAGAGAAAGCCATTCTCACCGTTGATAAGTTTGAGGGCGAAGCCGGGGCGACCACGACCCTGGGCGAAGTGCTGTACCTGGGCGGTGTGGATAACCCGCAGTGGGGCAAGCCGACCGTCGAAGGGGCTAGCGTCACCGTGACTATCATGGAGCAGACGAAGGGTAAGAAGATCAACGCTTTCACCTACAAGCCCAAAAAAAACATCCACAAGCACTGGGGCCATCGGCAGCAGCTCACCCGCGTCCGGGTCGAGACCATCTCTGCGGGCTAATCACTGCTGACACTGAAGGGAACCACGAAAAATGGCACACAAAAAAGGGGTCGGCTCGACCCGTAACGGACGCGATTCCAAGCCGAAGATGCTGGGCGTCAAAGAGTTCGCCGGAGAGCACGTCAAAGCGGGCAACATCTTAATTCGGCAGCGCGGCACGCAGTTTGATCCCGGCGTCAATGTCGGCATGGGCCGCGACCACACGCTGTTTGCGCTGATTGAAGGCTACGTCAAGTTTGAAGGCCACTCCAAGCAGACCCGCCGCATCAGCGTTTACGCCGACGCTCCCCCCGTTGGCCCTACCGGCCTGAACCCGGCGGAATAAACAATCGCAAGCAAAAAAGGTCCGCCCGTCTGAAAAGACGGGTGGGCCTTTTTTGTGCAAGAGAGGCCAAAAAGCCGAGGGGTTAAAACCCCTCGCTGGAAGGCGCTTCGCGCCGGGCGGCCAATCGGATAACACCGAAAGGCTTTCATATCTAACTCTTTGGCTTCCCGGCGTCTGCGCCTACTAGCGAGGGGTTTTAACCCCTCGGCTCTGGTCCCGCACGCCTGCTGGCTTTACTCGCTCCTGCCGCCCTCAAATTTTCACCACCATCCGTGCCGCTGTCTCGTGCTGTGCCATGTCCGGCGTCTGCCAGACGTAGGTGCGGCCTTCGGCGGTCGAGTACGCCGTGTGCCCGCCGTCGGCGTCCAGCGCAACAAGACTCATCACGCTTTCGACGTGCGCGGCCAGCGGAATGTCGGCGAGGTCATTGAGCGCCGCGAGGCAGGCATCGGCCAGCGTGAGGCCATTTTGCAGGCCGTAGACGACTAGCCGGGCCGTGTTGCTTCGCAGAGACCATTCGCCCATGCCGGTGCAGGCACAGGCTCCGTAGCGATTATCGCAGTAGTTGCCTGCCCCGAGAATGGGGCTGTCCCCGACGCGGCCCGGATACTTGAAGGCCCAGCCGGACGTGCTGACGGCGGACGCAATCCGGCCCTCGGCATCGCGGGCGAGGAAGTTCACTGTGCCGACCGTCCGCTCCGGGTCCTGAGCGCGGCGGGACTGAAACGACAGGGAAGCCGAGTCGGCATCGGGCATCCCGGCCATCGCCCGCTGCCACGCTTCCTCGGCGGCAGGTGTCAGGAGGGGAGCGGGAGCGAAGCCGCGCTCACGGGCGAAGTGGGCCGCGCCTTCCCCGGCCAGCAGCAGGTGCTGCGGCAGGTGGTCTAAAATGGCGCGGGCCACGGAGATAGGGTGGGGGAAGCCCTGCAACGCGGCCACGGCCCCCGCCCGGCGCGTCGTGCCTTCCATGACCGAGGCATCCAACTCCACCTGCCCCAGCACATTCGGGTAGCCGCCGACGCCAACCGAATGGTCTTCCGGGTTGGCTTCGACGAGGCGTGTTCCCGCCTCCACGGCGTCCAGCGCCGCGCCGCCGCTCCGTAAGACTTCGGTGGCTGCCGCCATGCCGACATCGCCGTTTGCGCTGGCTATGACTATCATCTTCAAAGTGTTTCTTTCTCCGGCTGCCGGTCAAACAGCACTTTCACGGTAGGCCGTGTCAGCACCACGATGGTAAAAACGCCGAGCAGCGTGCCCAGCGGCATCACAAATGCACAGTTGATACCTGCCACAATCAAAATGAACAGGGAGTTTTTTCGGGCGGCCAGACAGCGCCCGGCATAAACTGTCAGACCGCCCAGTGTCCAGCCTCCCAGCACCGCGATGGTTCCCATGATGGCAAACAGGTAGCCCATGCCGGATGGGAAACCCAGTGCCGTCGTCACCGGTACCGGTGTCGGGGCCGATGGCGAAAGCGGGGGTGTGAAAGCGTTCGGGTTGTGAGCCATTGTCAGGCCCATAACGATGTGAATAATGAACAGCGAAGAAAACAGGGCAGTGACGCCGCCCAGAATGTAATGGCAAAGCGCCAGCGTGCCCAGATGCTCCTGGTCCACACGCTCCTGGCTCATGGTTCCGGTGAGCCGTTCGTAATCCATGCCCGGTGTGTCCATCGTGTCTCCTTTCAGGCAACAATCACTTCTGAGTCGAGTTCTAAATGCGTCACGTCGCCAACGCCGTCTAAATAATAAGCCATCAGGGCCGGAACGTCTTCGGGGGTCAGCCCGGCGTACCAGAGGCCAGCGGGGTAAACGACGACGTTGGGGCCGCACTGGCAGGGGGTGAGGCAGCCGGTCGCGGTGGCTTTGACGCCGGACGGCCAGCCGCGCCGGGCCAGCTCCCGCGTGAACGCTTGATGAATGGCGACGCTCCCGCGTCTGCCGCAGGAAGGAAGAGAACTGCCGTCGGCACGGGCGTTGGTGCAGACAAAAAAGTGAACGCGGACGCGGCTTGTATTGTTTTCAGGGATCAAAGTGCCCCAGCAATTCTATCAAAATCGGCATCGCTCAGCACATGGACATTGCCCTGAAAGGCCAGGGTCCAATTCGCGGCAGGCCAGCGTTTCGGGTAGTCCAAAGCGGGGACTAGCGGCGTCAAAGGCAGGTAGTCTCCGGCGGGCCTTGCGCTGACCATTTGAATGGGGAACCGGAACGGGTATTCTTCACTGGGCTTGCTGCTGTCCCAGATGTGCGCGTCGTCTTCAAACACCGGCCCCGTGACTTCGGCCACGCCGCCAATAGACTTGATAACAGTGAGGTAAAATAAGACCCGGTCGCCGGGGGCGACCCGGTCGGCCTTTTTGCGGTGCCGGCTTTTCATGCCCGCGATGTCAAAGCCGCGTGCGCGGGACGTTTCAAAGTTGTCACAGGACGAGACGAGCAGCCAGTTAGTCATAAGTTTCTCCGTAAATCTTTCCACGAGGTTTATTCGGCGCTCAGGCGGGTAATTCCTGTACGAAGATAGGCCGCCCCTGGAACAAACAGGCGGGCAGTTACGTTATATGAATAGGACGCGGAACCAATTTTTGACCCCGCGCCTGGAGAACCCGAGTTGAACAATTTTTCACCGAACCCGAAAAACACTTACAGCCCTTACGCCGCCGGGCAAAGCGTGGCGGGGACCAATGCGCTGATGCAGCGCGTCTCGTATCTGCTCTGTACGGCCCTGCTGGTGACGGCGGGCGCGGCTTACTGGGCCGCAAACGCCAACCTGTCGCCTGCGCTGTTTCTGCCGCTGGCGATTGGCACTTTTGTCTGCGTCTTTGCAATGGGCGCGGCCCGCACCAACCCGACCCTGGGGCTGGTCCTGCTCTATGTCCTAAGCGTATTGGAAGGCTTGCTGCTCGGGCCGATGCTGGGGGCAATCGCTCGCGGCTACCCGTATGGGGCCGCTGTGATTGGCGAGGCCGCCGTACTGTCCGCCGTGATCATGGCCGGGCTGGGGTCTTATGTCTGGATTTCTAACAAAGACTTCGGCGGCATCGGCAAGTTCCTGATCTGGGCACTGGTCGGCCTGATCGTTATTGGGCTGCTGCGCTTCTTTGTGGCCTTCACGCCCGGCTTGAACCTGATTTATGCGATTGGCGGGGCGGCACTCTTTGCAGGCTTCGCGCTGTACGACTTCTCGAACATCAAGCACCGCTACGGACCCAATGACTACGTGGCCGCGACGGTCGGTTTGTATCTGGACTTCCTGAATTTGTTCCTGTTCTTAATCCAGATTTTGATGAGCCTGAGCGGCGGCGGCAGCTCCCGCCGCAGCTAACGCGAATAAAAACAGCCTCTGTGCCTTGTGGCATGGGGGCTGTTTTTGGTACAATGCACTCTATGAACGAAACAAGTAAAATTTTAGTGGCGCTGGACACGGACACGGCGCAAAAGGCATTGACGCTGGCAAAGGCGCTGCAAGGCGAGGTCGCAGGCTTCAAGGTGGGCCTGGAACTGATCAATGCGGCAGGCTTCGGACTTCTGGATGACCTGAAAGCGATGGCCGGGGCGGACGCCAAGATTTTTTATGACTGTAAGTTTCACGACATTCCGAACACGGTCAAAGGCGCATCGCGGGCGGCGGCAGGGCGGGGCGTCTGGATGCTGAATGTTCATGCCTCCGGGGGGCGGGCCATGATGGAGGCCGCCGTCGCGGGCGCACAGGTAGGTGCAGACGCGGCGGGAGCCGCACGGCCTCTAGTGATTGCCGTCTCCGTGCTGACCAGTATCAGTGCCGATGTGCTGAAGAATGAACTGGGCGTGGAGCGTTCGGTGGAAGCGCAGGTCGTGGCTCTGGCGCGGCTAGCGCAGGACGCGGGCTGCGACGGCCTGGTGGCCTCGCCGCTGGAAATCGGGGCGATCCGCGCCGCCTGCGGGCCGGACTTCACACTGGTTATCCCCGGCGTCCGTCCGGCAGGGGCCGAGGCGGGCGATCAAAAGCGCGTGATGACCCCGCGTGAGGCGGTGGAGGCCGGGGCGGATTACCTTGTGGTCGGGCGGCCCATCACCGGAGCCGCTGACCCCGGCGCGGCGGCCCGTGCTATCAATGACGAGGTAGGCGTGTGAACAAAAGCCTGCTGACTGCTCTTATCCTTTCCTGCCTGCTTGGAACGCTGCCGCCCGCCCGCGCCGCCGCCAAGCCGCCGCTGGCAGCCCCGGTCACAGCGCCCGATGTGCCTGACGCCAAGCTGCGTGGAACCGTCACGGCGGTGGACTTCCGGCGCGGCGCGTTTACCCTGCGTGTCAACGACCACCCGTGGACGGTGTTTGTCACCCCTGACACCGATGCTTCGGCTTTGGGGCCTTCGGCGGCTGACCGCTTTGCCGTGACGCTCGGGGAGCGAGTGAGCGTCGGCGGGCCGGTGCAGCCGGACGGAACGGTGCTGGCCGTACTGCTCACGCAGAGCCGGGACATTGCTTACGCGCCCGCCCCGGACCGACCTGACCGGATTCTGTTTGGCCGTATCTCGTCTCGTTCAGGCCGCCTGCGCGGGCGGGACATTAAAATCCGCAGTGCCGACGGTGTTGAAACCAAAATCAAAGTCGGCCACAACATTTTGATCCGCCGCGCAGGCCGTCCAATTTCGGTGCATGACCTCAGCGGCGACGACGACATCCGGGTGGTCGGAACCCGCGACGGCATGGATATTAAAGCCGCCCGGATTGATGTGCTGACACCGCTTGCCGCTCCGACCCTGCCTGCGAAGGCGGACCCGGCCAAGCCGCACCGACCGGGCCTGTAGGGGCGCGATTTATCGCGCCCTTCCTATTTCTCACTCTGCCAGCCACGCTCCCAACTCCGCCAGCGGCATCCCGAACTCTGCCGACACTTCGGCCAAAAAGAACTCCCCGCCCGCCGCGTTCAGCCCCTTTGCCAGCCCGGCATCGTCTCGCAGTGCCTGCTTGATACCCTTGTTTGCCAGCGACAGCAGATAGGGAAACGTCGCATTGGTCAGCGCAAATGTGGACGTCGCCGGGACCGCGCCGGGGATGTTGGCAACGCCGTAATGCACCACGTCGTCCACCGTGAACACCGGGACGGCGTGCGTGGTCGGGTGCATCGTTTCAATGCAGCCGCCTTGATCCACGGCCACGTCCACGATTACCGCGCCGGGCTTCATCCGCTTCAAGTCCGCCTGCGAAACCAAAATCGGAGCGCGAGCGCCCTTGATTAAGACCGCGCCAATCACGACGTCCGCCGATGGCAGAATCTCCCGGATGTGCAGGGGGTTGGAAAAATACGTCGTCACGTTCGCGGGCAGGACGTCGTCCAAGTAGCGCAGACGCTCCAAATTGACATCCATAATCGTCACGACCGCGCCCATGCCCGCCGCGATCTTGGCGGCATTGATGCCCACCACGCCGCCGCCCAGAATGACCACATGGGCCGCCGGGACGCCCGGAATGCCGCCGAGCAGGATGCCGCGCCCGCCCTGCGGCTTTTCCAGAAACTTGGCCGCTTCCTGAATTGCCATTTTGCCCGCAATCTCGGACATCGGCGTCAGCAGCGGCAGAGTCCGGTCGGGCGCTTCCACGGTCTCATAGGCAATACAGGTGGCTTTGGTATCCCGCATGGCTTCGGTCAGCGGGCGGGAGGCGGCAAAGTGGAAGTAGGTGAACAGCGTCTGACCGGGCTTAATGTGGGGATACTCTTCCGGCTGCGGCTCTTTGACTTTGCAGATAATGTCCGCCGCTGCCCAGACCTCGGCGGCGGTCGGCACAAGGGTCGCGCCCGCCTCGAGGTAGGCGCTGTCCGGGATGCTTGTTCCCAGCCCTGCGCCCGCTTCCACCCAGACGGCGTGCCCGGCGCGGGTCAGCGTTTCGACGCCGGAGGGGACGACGGCAACACGGTTTTCGTTGTTTTTAACTTCGCGGGGGACTCCGATATTCATAAGCACAGTGTACCCAAGAATACGCCGCAGAAAGAGAAGGCGGCACGCGAGAATTGCTGTCTACGCCTCGAAATCAATGAGCGCGTAAATATCGGCCAGAGCCAGCGTCGTTTCAATCGAGGGCAGAGTAATAACAGTGTCTAGCCCCGCTGTGTCCTGAAATACCCAGAGGTCGCCGCGCAGGCTATAGTGAAACACACGCGGCTCGTCCACAGACACCAGCAGATAATCGGCGAGGGTGGGGATCGTGCGGTAATGGTCAAATTTCTCGCCCCGATCATAGCCTGCGGTGGACGGCGACAGCACTTCGACAATCAAGAGTGGATTGGAGATAACATCCGTGCGGCCTCCGTAGTAACGGCGCGGGCCACAGACGACCGCGACATCCGGGAACGTGTTGTTGCCGTCGCCGGTGTGTACTTTCATGTCCGAGCCGTAGACGCGGCAGCCGCGTGGAACCATCGCATTTCGCAGTGTCCCAGCAACGTTGATGACAATTGTGTTATGGTCGTCCGCGCCGCCCGCCATCTGCCGGATTTCGCCGCTGACATATTCCCAGCGGCCAAGAGCCGTGCGCTCGAACTCGAAATACTCGGCTTCCGTGCAGTAATCTTTCTCAATAGCCTGATACTGACGCTGTGCGGCCATAATTACTCCTTATGCTTTTGGCTGTCTTGGGCCAGCTCTGATTTGCTGTTTGCGTACCGGGCTGAGGCGAGTACCTGGTTCACGTCATCCGTGTCCGGGCGGTAGGAGTAGTAAGCGTTGACATTGGGCTGCTCCTGCACCCAGAGCCGCCCGCAGACTTCACACTCGTAGACCTTTGACGCTATTTTGTTGTCCAGCATGGAGAGGAAGTCTGAGATCAGCCCATCGTCAGGCTCGTCAAGCGGGTAGCCCGGCAAAAAGTGCCGACCAATCCACTCATCGCGGCGGCTTTCGACGACTGCGGACACTAAAAGCGCAAGCTCATTGCAAGCCGTTTCCCAGAACTCTTCCGAGTCTTGGTCCCGGCGCACTTCTCCTTTGTAGGGCAGGAAGTCGCACCGGTCCCGAATAATGTGCCCGCACTTGCAGCGAAGAGTACTCATAAAGCGCATTTCGTCAGGACCTCCCCTTTTTCCTGCTCGTACCGTTCCCCGTCGGAAACGGGTATACTGGGGGAGATTTTTTGGAGATTAGAAGGGTCCCACGACCATCGCACGCCCACTGAACCCGATTACCTATTTTCGCCGCAACCTCGGACGCACCCTGCCGCTGGCGTTTGTGATTGTGCTGTCCGTCTTTCTGATCGCGTCGGTCGTTACCGTGGTCAACTCGATTGACCTGACGGTGCTGACGATCTACAATTACACCAAAGTCTTTACCCCGGTGCTGCCGCGCATCGCCGCCGCCCTGCCGGGGGTGGATGTGGTGCGCGTGTCGCCGGATGTGCAGGCGCAGATCAAGAAGACGCCGAATGTGGACCGCATGATTGAGACCTCCGGGTTCTTTTTCAACATCAACACGGTGTTTGGCCCGTTTCCGTTTGTGTGCTTTGGCGTCACCGACGACAACCGGGACTACCTGCTGAAACGCGCCGGGGACAGCCTCCTGCCCGGCGGGCGGATGCCCGCGCCGGGTCAGCCGGAAGCCGTTATTTCGGAAGGGCTGGCCCACAACAAAAAAGTCAAAGTGGGGGACATCATCGCCTCGCCGCTGGACACGGGCACGCTGGTCGCCGCGCCTGCCAATATCAAGCTGGTGGGCATCCTCAAAGGCCCGACGTGGATGGCGTTCACGTCCAAGCAGTTCACCGATGAAAAGCTGGCGGCTGTCCCGCGCTCCCTGCTAGTGACCACGAAAAGCCCCACCGATCAGAATGCCCTCGGCGACACGCTGTTCAAGACGCTGCCCAAGTTTCAGGTGCAGGTCTTGTCGTTCAACAACCTGGTGCTGACCCTGCGGAAGTCTCTGGCCTCCATGTATCTGATTATGCACCTGGTCAACGGCACGGTGATTTTCGTAGTCGCGCTGATGGCGGGAATGCTGTCCAACATCTACTTCACGCAGCGTATTTCCGAGTTCGCCGTGCTGGCTGCGATTGGCCTGCGCCGTTCCACGCTGGTCTGGCACGCGGTTTCCGAGACGGCCATTCTGACTACGCTCGGCTGGCTGCTCGGCGTCGCCATCAATTACGGCGTCCTGTCCGCCATGAAAGGCAGCGTTTTTGAGCCGCGTGGGATGCTGATCAACCCCGGTGACCCGTATTCATACTTCAATACGCTGCCCATCCCGGTCTTTATCACGCTGTTTGCCGTCGCCACTATCTCGTACCGGCTGTCCCATCTGGACCCGGTGACGATTATCGAGCGGCGGTAGGACCCCTCCCGCTCGTTTCTCGCTCCCTCCCCTGTTAGGGAAGGGTTAAGATTAGAAGAAGAAGGGCGCGATAAATCGCGCCCCTACGGGTCCGGTTCGAATTGTCTTGGCCCTTCCCTAACAGGGGAGGGAGCGAGGAACGAGCGAGAGGGGTTCCTTGCCTGCGAACCCTTTAGAAAGCCTTTGACGTGTCTGACTCTCTTTTGTCCACCGATAAAATCTCGCTGACTTACAACGACGGCGCACGGAGTACGCACGCCCTGCGCGAAGTCAGCATCGAAATCCCGAACCGCCGCTTTGTCGGCATCATGGGGCCGTCTGGGTCCGGCAAATCGTCGCTGCTGTATATTCTCAGCGGCCTGAAACGCCCTACCGGCGGGGATGTCAATCTGGGCGACTACCGCTTCGGGGCGCACTCCGATTTAGACCTCATTGACCTGCGCCGCCAGCGGTTCGGCTTCGTCTTCCAGCAGCCGTACCTTCTGGTCTGGCAGACCGCGATGGAGAACGTCCTGATGGGGGCACCGGACCTGAACACCGCCGCCCGCAAAAAAGCGGCGGGCTACTTTGAGCAGCTCGGGATTATGGAGATGGCCGAAAAGCTGCCGTCGCAGCTCTCCGGCGGCGAAAAGCAGCGGGTGTGCGTGGCGCGGGCCATGATGAACGACCCCGAAATCATCTTTGCCGACGAGCCGACTGCCTCGCTCGACCACGCCAACGGCCATTTGGTGGTCGATCTGCTGTCCGCCTACCGCGACCAGGGCACGGTCGTCGTCGTCACCCACGACCCCGAAATGCTTCAGGGAGCCGACTCCGTCCTGATGATGCGCGACGGCCAGAGCATGGGCTGGCGCGAACCGGCGGAAGTGCTGACAGCGGGGCCGAGCAAGACCGTAGCGATTTAGAACAGCCCCTGGCTCTAAAGAGCCAGTCTAATAGTAAACGCAGAAAGTCGCTCCGCGACTCAAGAGAGAAACGTTCATAGTCGGCGCGTCTTAATCCTGAGTCGCGGAGCGACTTTTACTGTTTGCTATTAGCCCGGCACTTTTAGTGCCGGGTCTTTTTAACGCCCTAGCTGGCAGGGGCAATGTGGACAACAAAGTTTTTAGGAACTGGAAACAGAAAGGCCAAGCGCCGCCAAGTAACGCCGCGTTGAACTCAGCAGTCAGCAAGGGGCCGAGGCGGCCCAGGCGGCGTGTCAGAAGAGAAGGAGTGAGTGTGGCTAGTTTGCCTGCGTGTATCTTGGAAGGAACAGACAAACCGTCAGGGAAAACTCTGGATGCGAGGGCAGGAGCAGCACTTCACCGTCAAGGGCAGACCCGGCGTGCTGACTGGTTACAAACGCCAGCGTGAACTCACCGAGCGCAAAGTTTGTACGGACGACTACGGCGGGCCGCCGCTTTGTCGAAGACAAGTCGGCAAACGGAAATGCCGCAAGAACAATGTCTCCGCGTGCCAGCGGTGGAGTGCGTCTCACCAGTCAATAGCCTCCCCGCAGGTGTCATCATACAAATCAGGCTCGTCTGCCAGCCAGTCGAACGCCCCGCCTGCCATGGCGAGTTTGGCAAGGTCCAAAGGAGAAATCTCGGCATATTCGGGAGCGATTGAGTCTATCATTGCGGCTTTCTCCTGTGATTAGTGTGTCCCGGAAAACCTCACCCCAGCCCTCTCCTTAAGTAAAGAGAGGGAGCCAGATAGGAAGGGCCGCTTCTTAACCATCTGGTTCCCCCATTATTGGGGGTTAGGGGGCTTCTTTACCCCAGCCGCCCGTCGCGGATGACCGAGGGCAGGAGGTCTGCGCCAATCACCGACTCGTGGCTGTCGGCCATGACGACGCAGCGTTCGACGACGTTCTCTAACTCGCGGACGTTGCCGGGCCAGGGATAGGACAAGAGGTGCATCATGGCTTCGGCGGAGAACTTCTCGACGGTGGCCCCGTTTTCGGCCTTGAACTTTTCTAAAAACAGCGCGGTCAGAAGCGGGATGTCTTCGGTACGCTTTCGCAGAGGCGGCATGACGACCTGAATGACTTGCAGGCGGTAGTACAAATCCTCGCGGAACTTGGCGTCTTTAATGAGCTGCTCTAGATCGGCATTGGTGGCGGCGACGACGCGGACATCAACTTTAATGGTCTTCGTGCCGCCGACGCGCTCGAACTCGCGCTGCTGCAAGACGCGCAGGAGCTTGACCTGCACGGCCCCCGAAATGTCCCCGATTTCATCCAGGAAAAGCGTGCCGCCGTGGGCCAGCTCAAAGCGGCCTTTCTTTTCTGCCGCCGCGCCGGTAAAGGCGTTTTTTTCGTGGCCGAACAGCTCGCTTTCCAGAAGCGTTTCGGACAGGGCGGCGCAGGAAATGGGCACGAATGGGCCGGAAGCGCGGTCGGACTGCTGATGCAGGGCGCGGGCGACCAGCTCTTTTCCCGTGCCGCTTTCGCCCCGGATGAGGACTGTGGCGCGGGAGGCGGCGGCCCGATTAACGGTGCTGATAATCTCCTGCATGGCCGGGGAACTGGCGCTGGCGGCGAGAGACGGCGCGGAGGACGCCCCGGCGGCGGCTTTGCCCGTCCCCGAAGCACTGGCGCGGGTCTCGGCGGCGCGGGTGACGGCGCGTTTGACCACGGCTTTGATTTCGTCCATGTCAAAGGGCTTGGTGATATAGTCCGAGGCCCCGAAGCGCATGGCATCGACACAGGTTTTGATGGTGGCGTAGGCCGTAATCACAATGGCGACGGCGTCGGGGTGGCGCTGTTTGACCTTTTGAATGAGTTCCACGCCGTTCATGTCCGGCATAATCAGGTCGGTGATTAAGAGTGTGACGGGATTGGCGGAAGCCCACTCCAATGCCTTGACGCCGCTTTCAGCGACATGGACTTCGTAGCCTTCTTTGACGAAAATCGCCTGCAAGACGCGCCGGATATTTGGCTCGTCATCGGCAATCAGGAGCGTGCGCGTACCGTCGGTGGGCTTTGGGTTTACTTCTGTGGGCATACTGCAATCGGTCCTCTCGGGCACGCAGGCAAACGTCAGGCGGAAAACACCGCCCAATTTTCGTAAGCATGGCCCGCGCCGTCATGGCGCTGATCGGTAATCTCGGCTCCTGCCGGGGGCATCAGCCCGGCGGGCAGGGCAGTGGTCGGAAGCTGCACAGTAAACGTCGACCCTTCACCGGGCGTGCTGCGGATAATCAGCCGCCCGCCGTGGGTTTCCACAATTTTGCGGACAATCGCCAGCCCGAGGCCCGTGCCTTTGGTCTTGGTCGTAAAAAACGGAGCGCAGATTTTATTCAGCTTGTCGGCAGCGATGCCGACGCCGCTATCGGCAAAATCAATGTCCACCGCCTCGCCCGACGGCGAGCGGCGGGTTCGCACCGTCAGCGTGCCGCCGTGCGGCATGGCCTGGACAGCATTGATGACTATGTTTTTAACCACCTGCTCAATCTGCGAGCGGTCCAGCGGCAGCAGGGGCAGCGTGTCGTCCAAATCCTGCACCACGGTCACGTCCTGATCGTTCAAATAGGCCCGCATAAATTGCAGCAGGCGGGTCAGCAGGACGTGGGCGCTCACCGGCTGCATCTCGGGCGGTGTCACCCGCGAGAACTCCAAGAACTCTGTGGCGATGCGGTCCAGGCCATTGACTTCCTGCACGATCATATCCAGAAACTCGCCGTGTTCGCCGCGCACATCGGCGGGCAGCTCTTTTCGCAGAAGCTGGGCCGCACCTTTGATAGAGGCCAGTGGATTTCGCAGCTCGTGGGCGATGTTTGCGGCAAGCTGCCCGGTTTCGGCAAGCTTCGAGACGCGCTCCACTTCTTCTTTCATCTGCACTTCGCCGGTCACATCTTCAAACACGACAACGACGCCGAGATAATCCCCCGCCTCGCTGCGAAGCTGCGAGGCGCTCAGATTGATATAAATATCGCTGCCGCCCGGCAGATGATAGCAAAGCTGGGAACGCGAAAAGACTTTGCCCGTGCGGGCTGTCAGCTCCATCATGCGCTTGGTTTCGCCGCGCACGGGTCCGTCCACACGCAGTTTCCGAATGAGCTGGCTGTAGCGTTTCCCAATCACATCCGCCGCCGGGAAACCGACGATTTCTTCGGCCCGTTTGTTCCATGTCGCCACGATGCCGTTTTTGTCCACGGTCACGACCCCGGCAGCGATGGAATGAAGAATGTTGTCAGTGTAGCGGGCCAGATTTCGCAGCGAGGTCATTTCCCGGTAGATGGTTGCCGCCTGCGAGGCGACAAGGTGCAGCATCATCACGCTGTCCTGGCCGTACAGGTCCGGCGTCCGGCTTTCCATCACCAGAACGCCGATCATCTCTTCGGCCACAATCAGCGGGATCGCCATGCGGGAGCGGTCCGGCATCTCTGAAGCGATCAGGCCCGTTCGCGCCCGCAGGGCACGCGCCGCCAGACCGTCCCCGTCCAGCATCTGCGTTTCGCGCCCGACCGACTGCCACGCCCGGTCGCCGCGTGCAGCCCGCACAGTGATAGTTTTGCCGCCTTCGTCCACGGTGTAGAGCGACGAATCATCGCTCCACACCAGGCTTGCCACGATGTCCAGAATAGACGACAGCGCCCCTTCCAGCGTGGTCGCCGTGCGGAGCTTCTGCATCAGCTCGTACACCGCCGACAATTCCAAATCCCGCTGGCCGATGCGCCGCTCATACGACGACGCGCTGCGAAGCACGGTCGCGGCCTGCGAGGAAGCCACGCCAATCAGCTTCAGCTCCTGATCGCCGTAGTCCGCCCCGTGCTTGCCCAGCAGCAAAAAGCCCACGGCGGCATTGTCCACCACCAGCGGAACCAGCGCCGCCGCCCGGTGCCGCGCCAGAAACGCCTCGCAGACGGGCCGCCAGTCCGGCCCCAGCAGGTCTTCGGCATCGTCGGCGGTCAGAATGCGCGGGGAGCGCAGTGTCCGCGCTTTGGCCGGAACCCGCACCGGGGATAGGAAGCCGCGCAGGCGCTTCGCCAGCGCATCCGAAACGCCGCGCCAGTGCAGGGCGCTCAGGCCCTCCTGCGAGCCGTCTAACAGCAGCAGCAGCCCGGCATCGCTGTCGGTGATCTGCGTCGCCAGATCGTTGACCGTCTGCGCGGCTTTCTGCACGCCCGAAGTCGCCGCCAGCGTTTTGCTGACTTCGTAGAGCGTGGCAAGCTCGGCGTAGCGCTTTTCCTGCCCGGCAATAATGCGGGCGTTCTCTATTGCAATCCCGGCCTGATGCACAAACGTAGACAGCAGCTCAATGTCGGGCGCAGCTATCGGGCGCTGCGGGCCGGTGTTGGAGACGACCACGACGCCGATACACCGCCCGCGTGCGACAATCGGCTGGGCATAAAACGCCTCCATTTCCAGAGCCAGCCCGTAATCACGGAGCAGCGGCAGCGTCTGCGTGATGTCGTCGACGTGGAGCGGCATCTGCCGCTGCGCGACCATGCCGATAACCCCTTCGCCCGCCCGGACCGCGCCGTCCGGGTCTTCGGGGGCACTGCGGCGGAAGCCGCGCACGATGCGCGGCGAAAACTGGCCCGTTTCCATGTCCAGCAGGTAAATCCGGCAGCGGTCAAAATGCACCACGTCCACGATGTTGTCGGCCACCTGGTTTAAGACCTGCTCCAAATCCAGCGTGGACGTAATCGCCTCGGTCAGCGCGGCCAGCGTCGACAGCTCCTGCAATTTGTGGCTGAGACGCGCATAAAGCTGGGCATTGTTGATGGCAAGCCCCGCCTGCGTGGCGAAAATCGAAAACAGGCGCAGGTCTTCCTCCGTGAAGATTGGCTGAACCGTGCTGCGCCGGATGCACAAAACCCCCTGCACCGCCCCGTCTTCGTTCTTCATCGGCATACAGATGGACGACGAGATATTGGGAACGCTATGCACCGATGACCCCTGAAAGCGGGGGTCCTCAGCCAGAGAGTTCAGCAGCAGCGGCTCGCCGCTGTCCACCACGCGCCCGGCAATAGAGTTTGAGACAAAGATGCGGGCGTTTTCCACCACATCATCTTCCAGGCCATAAGAAGCCGCGATCACCAGAGAGTCGGATTCCGGCAGGCGCAGGAGCAGCGAACACGCCTGCGCTTCCATGACCTGCGCTGCTTTTTCCGTCACAATATCCAGCAAACGGTCGATCTCGACTTTGTCCATCGCCTGCCCGATGTCATAGACCGTGGCGACTTCGCGGACGCGCCGCTCCACCTGCGAACGGGCCGCCGCCATCTCGCTGTCCCAGGCGCTTTGGCGCAGGGCGATCACAAAGAAGGGGACCAAACACTCCGTCACGGCATCCCAGCGCTCGGTGCCCGCCGCGCTGATCGGGGCGCACAAAACGCCCAGTGTCCCCAGCTGGACCGCGCCGGGGCCGCCGCTTTGTGCCAGTGCATCCAGGGCGTCCGTGCGTGCGCCTTCGGCGAACACCGTCCCGGCGGCGCTCACCCGGTACAGCGCAGCTTCCTCTGTCGGCATTGCTTTCGAGACCAGGTCAAGCAGCGGAGCCAGCGGGGCGTGTGTCTCGTCGGCCACAATCGCGGCGGCCTGCCGCAGCAGCCGTGTCGATTCCGAGGCGGATAGATTTGGCATGAAAAGTGTTTGGGTCATAGCGTACTGTATTATCCGGCACTTTTGCCGCGTTGTCAAGCAAAGCAAATGAAGGCCAAGCAAATGAAGGGCAAGCAAGTTTGCTTCGGCGGCTGCCGGGGAACACTCACAGCAGACTGCTTTCTGACAAGAGCAAACTTTAGAGGCAACCACTAGAGGCAACCATCATGGCAACCGATTCGACCGTTCCCAACACTGATACCTTCACGCAGGGCAGCACGCAGTCCGACAAGCCCGCTTTTCGCGGGCAGGCGGAAGAGGCCGCCGACCGGGCAATCCTTGCGGGCGCTCCGGTGGACCATACGCTCGGCGACCGCAATGCGGCGCTCACTGAGACGCCGTATGAGAAAAGTATTGATGCCGCCAATGGCCTGCGCGGCGCGAAAGGCCGAACGCCGACGGCAGAAGACTTTGAGGGTCTGCTGACGCCTGAAGGGATCAGCGGCGACACCGTGGGAACCGATGTGGATGACAGCGTTCTGGTATTTGGCAGCGACGGCAGCCTGTGAGAGAAAATTGACAGGCGGAACCGTTTCCCTGTCCCCGGTGTTTTCAGAGTAAGGCTTTGTTTTAGTGATGACTTGAGTATCGGCGGCAGGAAGTGCGTTCTCTACCCTGTACGTCTGCATTGAAAAAGAGGATGCGATGTGCTATAATAGCATATCAGCTTCAGAGAACACACTTCTGGAAGAGCGGGCCTGTGCCCGCTCTTTCTGTCTGTTTTGTGGGTCTCGAAGAATTAGGAAAAGTGTAGGGATACGGGGGAGCATAAATACTCTATGAACGGCGATTTTATTGAAGCCCTGCGACAGATTGAAAAAGAAAAAGACATTCCCTTTGCCACGCTGCTGAAGACGCTGGAAATTGCACTTGGCAAGGCTTACAAAAAACACTACGGCATCAACGGCGACGTCGCCGTACATATTGATACGACCAAAAATTCGTTCAAGTTTTCCGCTGAAAAAGAAGTGGTGGAAACTGTCAACAACGAACACGCGGAAATGACGCTGGAAAAAGCACGCGAGACTAAAGCGGATGCCGTCCTCGGCGATTTTATTCCCGTCAGTGTCACGCCGGAGAACTTTGGCCGCATCGCTGCACAGACCGCCCGGCAGGTGATGATGCAGGAGTTCCGCGAGACCGAGCGCGGCAAGGTACACGACGAGTACAGCGCCAAAATCGGCGAAGTTGTGACCGGCATCGTGCAGCGCACGGAGATGGGAAACGTCTTTATTCAGGTCGGCAAACAGGAGGTCGTCCTGCCCAAGAAGGAGCAGGTCCCGACTGAGCCATACCGGTTTAACGACCGCATTAAGGTATACTTGCTGGAAGTCAATCGGTATCCACGCGGCCCGCAGATTATCGTCTCGCGCACGCATCCAAGCCTGATTCGACGCCTGTTTGAGCTGGAAGTGCCGGAAATCGCTGATGGCTCGGTGGTAATCAAAAGCGTCGCCCGTGAGGCGGGCGCACGCTCCAAGATCGCCGTGGCCTCGGAAGATGAAAAGATTGACCCCGTCGGCGCGTGCGTCGGCCACCGGGGAGCGCGGGTGCAGGCGGTGGTGTCAGAGCTGTACGACGAGAAAGTGGACATTGTGCGCTGGAGCGCCGATGTGAAGCAGTTCGTCGCCGAAAGCCTGTCCCCGGCCAAGAGCGTGCAGGTGCGGGTCAACGAAGAGAAAAAGTCCTGCTTTGTGCTGGTTCCTGACGCCATGCTGTCGCTGGCGATTGGCAAATCCGGCCAGAACGTGCGCCTTGCCGCCCGGCTGACGGGTCAGCGCATTGACATCCGCTCCGAATCGCAGGAAGCCAAAGCCGCGTTCACCCGCGCTGCGGAGGAAGTCGAAGCCGAAGAGCGCGAAGCCTCCGGCACGGCCTCGAAAATGCTGGCGGGCGACGATGCCGCAACCCTGCCGACCGGCGAAGCCGTGGCGTATGGCGATGAAGTGATGATTACCGCCGATATGCTGAAGGCGTTTGACGACGAGGACGACGAAGACTAAGAGTGCTGCCCCGGCCTTTCAAGGCCGGGGCACAAAATCGGCAAAAGCCATGTTTAGGTTCCAAGAAGGCGATGAAGTTGTTTTATTGAACTCGGACGGCCACACAGACTTTCTTCCCGTTGGAAGCTGCGGCATTGTGTTTTGCCAATACACGACGACGCCTCCTGCTTATGAAGTGACGTTTCGAGACAGTCAGGACGAAGAGTTTGGAACAATCGTTTGCGAGAACGAACTGGGACCGTTGAATGCGGCGCAGGCACAGCCGCTGCGCGAGGCGGTTGGTGCAGCCTATTACCAAGCCCCGTTAGGGTAAGCCGAATGAAAACCCGTCACACGCCTCTGCGGACCTGTGTGGTCTGCCGGGAGCCATCCGACAAGAAAACATTGCTGCGCGTGGTGCGCCGCCCCGAAAAGGACGGCGGCGGCATCGCCGCCGACCCCACTGGACGGGCCAACGGACGCGGCGCGTATGTGTGCGCGTCCGCTGAGTGCATTGACAAAGCAGTGAAACAGAAGCGTTTTGAACGCTCACTGTCCGCCCCCGTTCCGCCGACCCTGGCGGACGATTTGAAGAAAAGCATCCCGCCGGGGATCAGCCCAACGGAATTGACCGCTGCCGAACTCAGAGGAGCGACCGCGTCATGATTTAAAGATTGAATTAATGAAAAGAAGCAGCTTCAGGCTGCGAGAGGTGAACAGAGTTTATGTCAGGTGTGCGAATTTACGACCTAGCGAAAGAACTAAACGTTACGAATAACGAGCTGCTGGAACTGCTCCAGGAGATGGGCGAACCGACCCGGACCCCGTCCAGCACCCTGCCCGATGCCGCCGCCACCGCCGTGCGTCAGCGCGTTTCTTCCAAATCGGCCTCCAATGGCGCAGTGTCGTCGAACGGCGCGACGCCCTCCAATGGCGCAGTGGCTCCCCAAAGCGCAGCCCCGAATACTGCCGCCGCTCCGGCCCCGGCAGCCGTTTACACGCCGCCCTCCGAGCCGATTGACATTCCTGATGTCATCAAACTTAAAGATTTCGCGGAGCTAATCGGCGTCAGCGCCTCCGACATCCAGAAAAAGCTGATGGGCCTCGGCGTTCTGGCCTCGCTGAATCAGCCGCTCAATGCACAGGTGACGGCACGTCTGGCAAAAAGCTACAAAGTGCCTGTCAACACGGCGCCGCCTGCCACAGTCGCTCCGGCGGCTGCCGCCCCGTCCGAAGCTGCTCCCGCCCCGCCAAAAGTAGCCGTCGTTGCCGCAAAGCCCCGTCAGAAGCCTGCCGGGCCGGTGACGCGCCCGCCGGTGGTGACCATTATGGGCCATGTCGACCACGGCAAAACCAGCCTGCTGGACGCGATCCGCTCGGCCAAAGTGGCCTCGGGCGAGTTTGGCGGCATTACGCAGCATATCGGCGCGTATCAGGTGGAAGTGGACGACCCGGAGAACAAAGGCAACCGCCGCAAAATCACGTTCCTGGACACGCCCGGCCACGAAGCCTTCACGGCGATGCGGGCACGCGGCGCACAGGTCACGGATATTGCCGTTCTTGTGGTTGCCGCCGATGACGGCGTCATGCCGCAGACGATTGAGGCCATCAACCATGCCCGTGCGGCGGGTGTGCCAATCGTTGTGGCGATGAACAAGATCGACAAAGAGGGCGCAAACCCCACCAACGTACTGACGCAGCTTACGCAGTACGACGTGATGCCCGAAGCCTATGGCGGCGATGTGCAGGTCGCCGAAGTCTCGGCCAAAGAGCGCCTCGGTCTGGATGACCTCCTGGAGCGCATCCTGCTGGTCACCGATGCCGAAGTCGAGCCAAAGGCCGACCCGAGCGCCCCGGCGACCGGTACGGTCGTGGAAGCCGAGCTGGACAAGGGACGCGGCGCAGTAGCGACAATTTTAGTTGACCAGGGCACGCTCAAAATGGGCGACTCGATTGTCGCCGGGGCCACGTTTGGACGCATCAAAGCGATGCTCGATGACCGGGGACAGCGGATCAAATCTGCTGGCCCTGCTACGCCCGTTGTTGTGCTGGGTCTGGGCAGCGTGCCCGCCGCCGGGGACCGCCTGGAAGTCGTGAAAGACGAAAAGACCGCCCGGCAGATTGCCGGGGAGCGGGCGGTGGTCAGCCGCGACGACAAGCTGAACACGCGCCGCCCGGTGACGCTGGAAGACTTGCAGCGGCAGATCAAGCAGGGCGACCTCAAAGAGCTGAACCTGATTGTCAAAGGCGATGTGCAGGGGTCCGTGGAAGCCATCCGGCAGTCGCTGGACAAGATTCAGCACGACGAGGTCAAAGTCCGCTTTATCTCGTCGGGCGTCGGGGCCGTCTCTGACTCGGACGTTCTGCTGGCGTCGGCGTCTTCGGCGCTGATTGTGGCCTTCAACACTAAAGCCGAGCCTGCCGCGCAGCGTCTGGCCGAAGCGGAGCATGTTGAAATCCGCGAATACCGGGTTATCTATGACCTGATTGACGATGTCAAAGACGCAATGGCGGGCCTGCTTGATCCTATCTTCGAGGAAGTCGCGCTCGGAACCGCCGAAGTCCGCGCTGTCTTCAAGCTGCCCCGTGCGGGCGGCTCGATTGCCGGTTCGTACATCACCAGCGGCAAGTTCGTCCGGGGCGCTCAGGTGCGCGTCAAGCGCGGCGGGCGTCAGGTCTTCGACGGCAAGGTAGATACGCTGAAGCGCGAAAAAGACGACGTGCGCGAAGTGGCCCAGGGCTTCGAGTGCGGCATCTTGATCCCCGGCTACGACCCGCAGGAGCCGGTGCAGGACCGCCCGCAGGACACGCTGGAATGCTACGAGATGAAGCGCATCCCGCGCACGCTGTAAAGCGCATCGTCAGTAGCCGAGGGATTAAAATCCCTCGCTAGGTAAAGCGTCCTTCGGACGAAGGAGATAGTCACCGTGGCTTCCCTCATTCGTCCGAAGGACGCCTCTCTCAGCGCGTAGTTTTCAACTACACGCCTGACACCCCATAACCGGGGTTAAACACATGACCATTGGACTGCTGACCGCCGAGCTTCAAATCGACGAAGCCAACTCGCTCAAAGACAAGCGGCAGGTCTTGAAAAGCCTGCTCGCGCATCTGCGCCGCGATTTCAACATCTCGGCCACCGAAGTCGCCGACCATGACATTTGGCGGCGGGCGACCATTGGCGTGGCCGTCGTTGCCACCGACGGCTCCTTTGCCCACCAAGTTCTGGACAAAGTCATTGACCATATCGAGAGCAATCCGCGTGTGAATATGGCCCACACCGAAATCGAGCTGCTCTGAGAGCGTAACTTAAAAGTAGATTATTATGCCTGCCACACGAAAAATACGGCTTCAGGACCAGCTCCGCGAAGTGCTGTCCGAAATCCTCCTGCGAAAGATGCGCGACCCGCGCTTTCAGGAAGGGCTGCTGACAATTACCGAAGTGGAAGTGACCACCGATTACAAGCACGCGACGGTCTATGTCAGCGTCTTCGGAACCGAAGAAGAGCGCAGCAGCAAGATGAACCTTCTGCGCGGGGCGGCGGGCGTGCTGCGGACGGAGCTGAAGCACTCCAAAGCCTTTATCAATGTGCCCTCGCTGACGTTCAAATATGATGACGCGATTGAGCGCGGCGCCCATATCTTTGACGTGATGGAGCAGGTGCGCCGCGATGACGCCGCCCGGCCCAAGCCGATTATCTCTGAGGAAGACGCCGAGACGGATGCGAACAAAGACGAGGACGCCGCGTGACGTATCCCCTTCCTGAAGAGCTGGCCGGGGCGCTGAACGAGGCCGCGCAGGCAATCCGCGACAGTCAGACCTTTGTTCTGGCCTGCCATGTCAACCCGGATGGCGACGCGATAGGCTCTCTGCTTGGTCTGGCACTGGCTCTGCTGTCGCTGGGTAAGACGGTGACCTGCCTGTCCGAAGACGGCGTGCCGGATATTCTGGCCTTCCTGCCCGGCGCGGCGATGGTTCAGCAGTCCACGGACACACCCGCCTTTGACCTCGCCCTCGTGGTAGACAGCGGCGACCTGCCGCGTGTGGGGGCCACCGTGCAGCCTCTCATTGGCCGGGCGCGTCGCGTTGTAGACATCGACCACCACGTCACCGCCGGGGCCTTCGGCGACATTCGCGTTCTAAACTCCCGCGCCGCTTCCACCGCCGAAATCGTCTATGCCCTGCTGAAAACGATGGCCGTGCCTGTCACAGCGGACATTGCTACCTGCCTTTTTACGGGGATTATTACAGACACCGGCTCGTTTCGTTTCCAGAACGTCACGCCCAATACCCTGCGCGTTGCCGCTGAGCTTTTGGAAGCCGGGGCACCGCCCGCCCACATCTCCGAAAACGTCTTTGACAACCGCACCTTTGCCGCGACCCGCCTGCTCGGTGCGGCCCTCGCCGCCATGCAGCAGACGCCCGACGGCAAAATCGTGTGGACCCATGTGACGGCTTTAGATTTCCAGACCTTCGGGGCTAAAGACGCCGATACCGAGGGGATTGTCAGCTACGTGCGCGGCGTGCGCGGGGCAGACGCAGGCATTTTGTTCCGCGAAATGGCCGACGGCCAGATTCGCGTGTCCCTGCGCTCCCGCGAAGGCTTGGATGTGTCCCAAATCGCCGCCCGCTTTGGCGGCGGCGGACACCGGATGGCCTCCGGCTGCACCCTTCCCGGCCCGCTGACCGAAGCGGAACAAATCGTGCTGGCTGCCGTCCAAGAAGTATGATGAACCCACCGCCTCCCCCCAATGCTTATTTGATCGTGCCCGGCCATCGCATCGGTCACACGCTGCTGGGGCACGATGGGGCCTACACGCTGACTTGCCTGCCGAAGCCCGCCCGCAGCGATGCCGGGATGTCCCAGCGACGATACGTGTGGATTTCCCCCGCCGCCCACGGCACGCGGAACACGCTGTTTGTTCATGCTGTTTCCAACGGGGCGCTGAACGTCAAACCGCTGTCGGGCCTGACCTTTGACACCATCCGCGTGACCTCGCCGCGCTTCGCCACCAAAACTGGCCTGCACGTCGGCAGTACGCTGGCTCAAATCCGGCATCAGTTCCCGCACCTGCGCCCTGCCAACCCGGACGCCACGCTTTATGATGACAAAAAGCGCGGCATCGCTTTTGAGTTTGCCCGCCGCCCCGAAGCAGACACCCGCGCCCTTGCCATCTCAGTTCACCCGTCCGGCAAGTTTTACCCTGTCACGGCCCGGCAGGTGCAGGAGCTTCTTCAAACGCCCCCGTAGGGGCAGTGGCTTGTCCCTGCCCTTCTTTTCTGTTCCTTTCACCCCAGCAAATTCCGCACTGCCGCGCCCATATCCGCCGAGCGCATCAGCGTCTCGCCGACTAAGATAGCCTTTGCCCCGGCATCGGCCACCTGCCGCACATCGGCGGGCGTTTTCAGGCCACTTTCGGCCACCAGCGTGACCCCTGCTGGGACCATCGCCGCCAGTCGGGCCACTGTTTCTAAATCGGTCACAAACGTCTTCAAATTGCGGCTATTAATGCCGATGAGCGTGGCCCCGGCGTCTAGCGCCACTTCCATTTCGGCCTCGGTATGCACTTCCACCAGCGCCTCCATCGCTAACTCCGAGGCCAGCGCGGCGTAGTCTTTAATCTGCGTTGGTGACAGCGCGGCGACAATCAGCAGCACGGCGTCCGCGCCCAGTGCCCGCGACTCATAGATTTGCCAGTCACTGACCACAAAGTCTTTGCGAATGAGCGGAAGTGCGACGGCTTCGCGGACGGCTATCAAATAGTCGTCGTGCCCCTGAAAGAACTTCTCGTCGGTCAGTACCGACAGGCACGCCGCGCCGCTGTCCTCGTAGACCCGCGCAACCTGCACCGGATCAAAGTCAGGCCGAATAATCCCCGCCGACGGGGACGCTTTCTTGACTTCTGCAATCAGCGCCACGCGGCCCATCGTGGGTGTTTGCAGAGCGGTCAGAAAGTCGCGGGGCGGGGGAGCATCTTTCGCCCGCGCCTGCACTTCCGCCAGCGGCAATGCAGCCTGCCGCACGGTGACTTCGGCCCACTTGTGCGCCAGAATTGCATCTAAAATCGTCGGCTCAGGCATTCGTGAACTCCTTCAATGTTTCCAGCGTCGCCAGGGCCGCGCCGCTGTCAATCAGGGCCGCCGCCCGTTCCATGCCGTCTTCCATGCTTTCCTCGACGCCCGCCACATACAGCACGCCCGCCGCGTTCAGCATCACAATGTCCCGGTGCGGCCCCCGGTCCCGGCCTTTTAAGAGATGCAGCAGAATGTCCGCATTCTCCGCCGCGCTCTCGCCGCCTGCCAGATGCTCGATGGTTGCCCGCGCAATTCCTAAATCCCATTCCGGGTCCAGGGTGTACGACTTCACTTCGCCGTCTCGCAGCTCGCTCACCGTTGTCTCGCCGAGCGTCGACAGCTCATCCAGACCGTCCACGCCATGCACCAGCAGCGCCCGCTCGCTGCCCAGGTTCTTCAAGACATGGGCCAGCGTCTCGCAGAGCGAGCCGTCATAGACCCCGATGAGCTGCACCGGTGCCTGGGCAGGGTTCGTCAATGGCCCCAGTAAGTTAAAGATGGTCCGAATGCCGATTTCTTTGCGCGGCCCGGCGGCATACTTAAACGACGGGTGCATGGACGGCGCGAACAAAAACCCGATGCCCACCTCGTCAATGCACTGCCCCAGCCGCACCGGCGGCAAGTCTAACTTAACTCCCACCGCCTCCAAAACATCCGCGCTGCCGCACTTGCTCGTCGCCGCCCGGTTGCCGTGCTTGGCGACCGCCAGCCGCCCGTCGGCGGCCACCACCAGTGCCGCCGCCGTGGAGACATTGAACGTCTTCAGCGAGTCCCCGCCCGTCCCGCAGGTATCCACCACTATCTTGTCGGTCTTGACTGCGATTGGCACGGCAAACTCACGCATGACGCGGGCAAAGCCAGTGATTTCCTCCACCGTCTCGCCCTTCATCCGCAGGGCCACTGCCAGCGCGGCAATCTGCGCGTCCGTCGCCTCTCCCTCCATAATCTGCCGCATGACCGCCGCCGCCTCGGCCTCGGTCAAATGGTTTCCCTCAATCAGATGCTGTATTGCTTGTTTCATAGTTTCGTATCAGTCCAATCGCTCTTTAAACCCAACTAATGCGTCGGTCTGCTCGGCGACATAATCAACCACTGCCTTTAAAGCGCCCGCGTCCACGTCTTTCTCTGCTTCAATAAAGATGGAGCGGAGTATGTCCTTCTGATCCATTCTTCCCTGCACTAAATCCTCTCTCCACCTCCATTCTTCGTAACCCATCTGATACTGGGGGTTGTGGAGTTGTTCGCTGTAAAACTGGATTTTGATTGGCATCTTATCTGACGCATACTTGAGTTCTACTTCAAGCAGCGTAATCAGGCTGCCGCGCTGTGCTTCCACAGAAGCGTCGTAGCCTGCTTGGCAAAGGGCGTCTTTGATTTGCTCGGACGTTGGCACTTGCAGACTTCGGCACAATAGAGTTATGTCTTTGCTACTCATTAAGCGAATTCCTTGCTGCTTACTTGATAATTTAATCTATGCAGCTCACAACCTACTTGGTGGGTCGGAAGTCGGCTGTGGCGGCCAAGTACCTTCCTGCTCGGGTTCCGGCTCATAGGTCGCGTCTAAAATCTCAGATATAGGATAGGTGTTCATATTGCTCCGGTGTCGTTCTGCCGCTTGTTTTGCCCAGAGAGCAGCCCAAGTGCCTAACCACAACCCCAAGAGAGGCACGACTATCAGCAAAAACAAAGGCATAAGCATGAAAAACAGCATGATAACTTATCTCGGCATTGCTGCATAAATATCGCCCTATCTAATTCCGCAGTGCCGAATGCCGGGGGTATAAAACCCCCGGCAGGAAAAGCAGACGCCCTGCCGGGCTAAAACGACAGGGAGGGACACTATGCTCTTGCGCCCGGAGGGCGGCTGAACTTACTGCCGGGGGTTTTATACCCCCGGCATCCTGGCTGATGATTGCCGATTGGCATCTATGCAACAACGCCACTTATCTCACTTAACAATGTGACAAGGCGAGGTATGGCGGCTCATAAGCTCTCTCCACTGCTCTCATTACTGTTGATAATTAGCCCTCGGATCAATTCGGCCCGTTCAGTCTCGCCCTGTGCGTCCAGGGCTTCGGCGTCTAGGCGCAACTGCCCGGCGAGGGGTGGGGGAATGCCCGCCTGAATGTCTGCCGTCAGCGTTGCCAGCGTGGTCGCGTTCACGGAAGTCTCTAAAGGCGGATTGGTCGGCATATTCTGGTAAAAGAACGAGGCCAGCGGCTCGGTCAGGGCCTCCACCGTGCCGTCGTCATGCTGAAGGGACAGGGTCAGGGCGCGGGCGTCCAGCACAATCGGATGCACTTCGGGCTGGCTGAAGCGCCAGCGGTAGGCATTTAGGAAGCGGCGCAAAATCTCCTGCCCGGTGGCCCGGACGCGGGAACGCAGGGCCTCGGTGTCCTCGTCAAACTCTAAGTTTTGCTCCATGACGAGCCGCAGGGTTTTGCCGGTCCACCAGGCCCATTCACCAAAGATGCCCTGTCCATCCGTGCCTTCCGAAAGGGACGGTGGGAAGAACAGCGTGGCCGAAAGGCCGTCGAGGGTGCAGGCCAGCGGCTCCACATCTGGCCCCCGCGCACAGAAATCTAGCGTGAAGGGCAGTTCAATCAGGGCATCGGCAATCAGTTTCAAGTGCGTTTGCTTTCTAAGCGATGGTCACGGCATCCATCTGGGCTTCCAGTTCTTCAATCGTGGGCAGGGACCCGCGCAGCGTCTCCGGCAGGGCTTCTTCCAGCCGGAACTCGGCAATGCCCATCGGTTTGCCCATGTCGCGCAGGGCGTATTCGGCGACAGTGGCGTCTCTGGACTTGCACAGCAGCAGCCCAATCGTCGGCGCGTCGCCTTCGGTTCGCAGCAGGTCATCAGCGGCGCTCAAATAGAAATTGAGCTGCCCGGCATCTGCCGGGGTGAACTTGCCCATCTTCAGATCAATCACGACGTAACAATGCAGCCGCGTGTGATAAAACAGCAAGTCCAGAAAGAAGTCGCTGTCCCCCACTGACAGGTGGTATTGACTGCCCACGAAGGCAAACCCGGCTCCCATCTCCAGCAAAAACTGACGCAGATGTTCCAGCAGGCCGCGTTCCAAATCGCGCTCATGCGCCCCCTCGCCCAGCGTCAAAAAATCAAAGCTGTACGGGTCCTTCAAAATTTGCTGGGCGAGGTCAGACTGCGGCGCGGGCAGGGTGCGCTCAAAGTTAGTCGGCGCTTTCCCCTGACGCTCAAATAACCGGCTCTCGATTTGCAGCACCAGCACATTGCGGCTCCAGCCGTGTTCCAGCGTTTTGTGGATGTACCACTCGCGCAGCTCAGGCGTATGCAGCTTGTCCAAAATGACGACGTTATGGCCCCACGGAATTTGTGCAACAGCTTGTTGCGTAAATGCTTCGTCTGGGTAAGCCTGTGCCAGCGTCTGCATATAAACGAGGTTGCGCGGCGAGAAGCCTTTCATCTCCGGGAATGTGGAGCGCAGGTCGGCAGATAACCGCTGCACAATTTTCGCACCCCAGCCTTCGCATTGGCGGCGAGCCAGCAGATCGCGGCCTATCTGCCAATAAAGCAGGACCAATTCTCGGTTGACGGCCAGCCCCGCCCGCACCTGTGCCGCCCGAATATGCTCTTTAAGGTCAGTGAGCAGGGCGGGGTAATCCTCCGGCAAAAGGCTGTTGTTTGAGAGTTCGCTCATAATATAGGCAGTTCGGGCGCGATGGCCTCGTTGAAGACGTGTGCTGTGCCGTCGTCTTGGACGGTCAGGATGTTTTCCAGGCGGACGCCGAACTTGCCGGGCAGGTAAATCCCCGGCTCTACCGAAAAGCAGTTGCCGGGGACGAGCTTGGCGTAGTTGCCCGCAATCATATAGGGCGCTTCGTGGTCGTCCAAACCGATGCCGTGGCCGGTGCGGTGGATGAAAAACTCGCCGTACCCAGCGTCGGTAATCACCTTGCGGGCGGCGGCGTCTATGTCGTGCCCCGTTGCGCCGGGCTGCACGGCGGCGACCCCGGCGCTGTACGCACGGTACACGACATCGTAGACCCGGCGTGCTTCGTCGGAGGCTTCGCCAACCGCCGCCATGCGCGTGATGTCGCCGTGGTAGCCGTCCACCATCGCGCCGAAGTCCATCACCACCACATCGCCGCGCTTGACCCGCGTGCGGCCCGTGGCATGGTGCGGCGAGGCCCCATTTGGCCCGGCCCCGACTATCGGCGCAAACGAGTCCTCGTGCCCGGCGCGTGCGATCCCCTGCCCAATCGCCGTGCTGATCTCGCTTTCGCTGGCCCCCTCCCGGCAGGCGGCAAACGCGACGGGAATCAGAGCATCCGTCGCGTCAGCGGCCCGCTGAAGGGTGGCGATTTCCAGCACGTCTTTGACCGAGCGCAGCGGCGACAGGGCGAGGCTGGCGGGCCGCAGCAGCGCCGTCGGCATCAGCTCCTGCAATTTCAGCACGAACCGTGCGGGCATGTCGTCGTCCACGCCCACAATCCCAATATCCAGCATCAGGTCTTTAAGCAGCGGCCCGGTCACGGCTTCCCAGCCTTCGGCATCTTCCCAGACGCGAATATCCGTGATGCCTGCCGCGTTTGCCCGCGCCTGCCCGGCGTTCAGCGCAGGCGCAATCAGCAGCCAGGGGGTGTCATCAGGGACGACCAGCGCCAGAAAGCGCGAGCCGGGTTCCGTAAAGCCTGATACATAGCGCATTGCCGCGCCGGGCGTCAGAATCAGCGTGTCTAAGCCCTGCTCCAACATGGCCGTGCGGACCCGGTTTAGTCGCATCTCGTAAAGGTTCATAGTTGTTTTCCACAGGAATGCGAGGGGTTGAAACCCCCTCGCTGGGAGAGGCACCCTGCGGGTGTAAGAATAAGACGAAGAGAATGCCAACTAACAGAGGCTCTTCTCCTTCGTCCGCAGGACGCCTCCCCTAGCGAGGAGTTTTCAACTCCTCGACTCCTCACTCACCCTTCAAAAAGTTCTGGATCATCTCTTTGCCATGCTCGGTCAGCACGGCTTCCGGGTGAAACTGCACACCCTCCAGCGGCCACGTCTTATGCTTCAGGCCCATAATCTCGCCGTCTGCCGTCTGCGCCGTGATTTCCAGGCAGTCCGGCAGACTGCCGCGCTCCACAATCAGCGAATGGTAGCGGGTCGCGGTCAGCGGGGAGGGCAGGCCGCGAAAGACGCCCTGCCCGGTGTGATAGACCGGCGACGTTTTGCCGTGCATGAGGCTGTCCGCCCGCAGCACCCGCCCGCCCAGTGCCTGCCCGATAGCCTGCTGGCCCAGACAGACGCCAAAAATCGGTGTCTTTGGTCCGAACTCTCGAATCAAATCCAGCGTAATGCCCGCGTCATCCGGCGTGCCCGGTCCCGGCGAGATCACAATCTTTTCCGGGTTCAGCGCCGCGACATCGGCCAGCGTCAGCGTGTCATTGCGGCGCACTTCGAGTTCCGCGCCCATCTCGCCCAGATACTGCACGAGGTTATAAGTAAACGAATCGTAGTTATCAATCACCAGTATCATTTCAGTGCCTCTTCTATCGCCGCCCGCACGCCTGCCATCATCACTTCCAGCGGCAGGGACGGCAGATGCAGCTTGTTTTCTTCAATTACCTGTGCCGACGACAGCGGCAGGTGGATAAATCCCGCTTTATACGCCAACCCCCGTTCCTGCACGGCGTGCAAAACCTGGTACAAAACATGGTTGCAGGCATACGCCCCCGCGTAGCCGTGCGCCCGCGCCGGAACCCCGGCGTCCCGAATAGCCCGTGCTACCCGCTCGGTATCAACGCTTGACAGCAGCGCCCCCGCGCCGCCTTCCACCACAGCCGATTGCGGCAGGTCCGCAGGGACCGGCTTGTCCGGGTCCACTTCCCCGGTAAAGCGCAGATTGACCGCAAATCGTTCCACGTCCAGGCACGGTGTCCCCGCCGCCAGCCCCAGCGACAGCACCAGGGCAGGCTCGTATTCGGTGATGGCCGCCAAAAGCAACTCGGCATCCTCGCCCATCTGCACCGGCAGTGTCAGGCCAATGATTTCGGCTCCGTCCACCGTTTCGCCGTGCAGCCGCTCGGCAATCAGATGGGACGGATTAGACTGGCTGCCGCCGAAGGGCGCAAAGCCGGACAAAAGAACTTTGGTCATAATTTTCCCTGAACATACCGAGGACGAGGCGAGTACGAGGAGTTGAAAACTCCTCGCTAGGGGAGGCGTCCTGCGGGTGGAAGAATAAGACGAAGGAGAAGAGCCTCTGTTAGTTGGCATTCTCTTCGTCTTATTCTTACACCCGCAGGGTGCCTCTTCCAGCGAGGGGGTTTCAACCCCTCGAACGCTCCGATGTCGTGTGGCTTGCCGTCATTCCGGCATAGCCGCGTCGATTTTTTCCCATTCTTCGTCTACTGTTCCCCAGCGGTGATGCTGTTCCTGATTTTCGATATAGGCAATTACTGCCTGCAAAGAGGACCGCCCGAAGCTGAAAACGCCATAGCCTTCCTGCCAGCGAAAATAAGGCGTTCGCTGAAGCAGGTCGTTGGCAAACGTCGAAGAGGCTCCTTTGATTTGCTTCATAATCTGCGCGGGGCAAACGGTCGTCGGCACTCGGAGTGCCAGATGGACATGGTCTGAGATGCCGCCGATGGCAAGCACCTGACATCGCAGATGAGCTGCCTCCGTTCGGAGGCAGGAGTATATCTGCGTTTGCAGCGCAGGCGTGAGCAGCGGCTGCCGGTCTTTCGTGGCTCAGATCAAGTGCAGATAGAATTCTGCTTTGCTTCGTCTCATGTGTCAACCTCCGTGTTTGTTGTGTGATGATTTTTGCGGCAGTGCAAGTAGATGCGAGTGCGAAGATGCGAGGGGTTGAAAACCCCTCGCTAGATGAGGCGTCCTGCGGACGGAAGAAGTTCAGAGCCGATGGCGGCTGGCATTTTCTCTATCCGTATGTTCCTTCGTCCGCAGGACGCCTCCCCTAGCGAGGGATTTTCAATCCCTCGCATCCCCTCGTACTCTCTCTATTCCAGTCCCCCCTCGGCCCACTCTACGGCCCGTGTCAGGGCACGCATTTTGGCGAGGGTTTCGCGGTACTCGAACTCGGGGACGGAGTCAGCGACGACGCCGCCGGAGGCTTGGACGTAAATCGTGCCGCCCTTGACGACGGCGGTGCGGATGGTCAGGGCCAAATCCATGTGGCCGCTGAAGGAGAAGTAGCCGACGCCGCCCGCATACGCCCCGCGCCGGGTTGGCTCCAGCTCTTCGATAATCTCCATCGTGCGGACTTTGGGAGCGCCCGTGGCCGTGCCGTGGGGGAATGAAGCGCGGAGGGCGTCGAAGGCGTCCAGGCCGTCCCGGAGCGTGCCGGTGACTTCGGAGACAATGTGCATGACGTGGGAGTATTTTTCAATCACCATCAGCTCATCCACCGTCACCGTGCCGTATTTGGCGACGCGCCCGATGTCGTTGCGGGCCAAATCGACCAGCATGATATGTTCGGCCCGCTCTTTTTCATCGGCCAGCAGGTCGGCGGCGATAGCGTCATCCTCAGCAGGGGTCGCGCCGCGCCCATGCCGGGAGCCGGCGATGGGGCGAATGGTGATTTCGCGGCTGTGTTCGCCCACCAAAATCTCCGGGGACGCGCCAATCAGCTTGGTGTCGCCAAAGTCTAAATAGAACATATAGGGCGACGGATTGATAGAGCGCAGGGCGCGGTAGACATCAAACGGATCGGCGTGGAGGGTTTTGGACAGCCGCTGCCCGACCTGCGCCTGAAAGGTATCGCCTGCGGCAATGTATTCTTTGGCCTTCAGCACGGCGGCTTTGTAGTCGTCTTCAGTGCGGTTAGAAGTAAAGCCTTCGGCTTCATCTCCTACTCTGGCTCCCCCAGAATTGGGGGCGAGGGGAGCCTCTTTCAGCCGCGCCAGCAAATCTTCCACCTTCAGCACGGCGGCGTCATAGGCCGCGCCGGGGTCTTCGCCGGGAGCGATGCGGGCGTTGCACAGAGCCAGAACGTTGTGCTTGGCGTTGTCGAAGATTAGCAGCGTATCGGTGAACAAAAAGAAGCAGTCGTCGAGCTGCAAGTCATCGGCTGCCAGCGTCGGCAGCTTCTCGAAAAAGCGCACCGTGTCATAGGCGATCATGCCGACGGCCCCGCCCACAAACGGCGGCAGGGTGGGGGCCGGGACGTAGGTATAGCGGGCCAGCAGGTCTTTGAGAACGTGCAGCGGGTCGCGTGTGCCTGCGGTCAGGGCAATGGTTTCGGTCTGCCCGTTTTCCGTCACCGTGGCCGCGCTGCCTTTGCTTTGGAAGATTAAGAACGGATCGGAACCCAGAAACGAGTACCGGGCCAGGCGCTCGCCGCCTTCCACGCTCTCTAAAAGAAAGGAGTTAGGCCGTCCGCCTGCCACTTTGCGGTACGCCGACACCGGCGTTTCCATATCCGCCAGCACTTCGCGCCAGACGGGGATGACATTGCCAAGCGCGGCTTTTTCGATAAACTCTTCACGGGTCGGCGTCACTGCGGGCATTTTCGGTTCTCTTTTCAGGGCAAAGCCATAACACAAGCAAAAGGGCCAGGGCAGTTTTTACAGAAAAAACGCCCCGGCCCTGTGTCAAGTTAGGTGTCAGCAGCAATCCGCGACACGGCGGCAGAGAGGGTCAGCGTTTTTCCAGATCGGAAGCCCGCCACCACCACGTCCGAATTGTCGCGCCGTTCTGCATCGTGCGCTTAGTATACAGGCTGGCCGAGTGACTTGTCAACCCACCCGCCAAACTTTTCCGGTCCACTCCGGCTGCCAGCCGGGGCGGTACGACGCAGGGCGTGCGGTGAACGTCTCGCCCGAGGGCAAGGCCACGGCGGACAGCAGCCCCCCTAAGCCGCAGCCGGTGTCTACGCCAATATACTGCTTGCGGTGCGCGAACATGACTTTGGGGAACGGCGTGTGCCCGCGCACAACGGTTTGTGTCCAGACGGGCTGCTCCTGCCCGGTCACTTTGCCCCAGCGGAACGCCGCCACGGACTGTGCTTGCAGGGGCAACGACAGGTTGAAGCCTGAATGCGTGCAGATGTAATCGTTGGTGATATAAAACGGCAGCGTCCACGGCAGTGCCTGCGCGTAAAATTCGGCGTGCGCGAAAGGCAGGCTTTGCGGGTCGCCGGGCGTGAGCGCGTATCCAGCGCGGGTATAGGAGTCTAACGTCGGCTGGCCGCCGAGGGCCAGAAAGCCCTGCGCCTCGCCGTCTTCCAGGAAGAGCAGCATGGCTTCCTCGTGGTTGCCCTGCACAAAGACTTTCCGGCAGCGACTGAACGCCAGTATCTGCTCCACGCAGTCGTAAGCGTCGGGGCCGCGATTGATGGCATCGCCCAGAAAGACCACCAAATCCGCAGGCTGCACCGGCAGCTTTTGGAGCATCTGCCGCAGGGCGTCCGCCTCGCCGTGAATGTCGCCAATCGCATAAATCATAAAACGTTCGCCGGTTCCAGACGTGGGTTCAGCGATACAGGCGATTATACCACACGGCTCAAGGCACTTGCCAAGCGGCGCTCCCGCGTGCCACAATACTCCATGACTTTTATTCGCGCTGTAACGCCCCGGTTCAGCCAGCTTGACCCGGCGGGGATTTTGTTTTTTGGCGAAGTGTTCCCCCTCTGTGCCGGGGTGTATGAGGACTTTATCCAGTCGCTCGGCTTTGAGTGGGACGAGTGGTTCAATCACCCGGAGACAGCCTCGCCCGTGAAGCACGCGGAGGCGGAGTATTTTAAACCGCTTCGCGGCGGGCAGGTCTACGAAGTCGCCGTCGATGTAGTTCAACTAAGCACGAGCGCGTTTGAAATAGGGTTTACGCTGACGCAGGGGGAGACGCTGCACTGCCGCGTGCAGATTGTCCATGTGTTTATCAGCAAGACTACGGGAGCAAAAATCCCCATCCCCGAGGCCGTGCGGGCGGCGTTCACGCAGGCGGGTATCCGAGGAGAGTCAGAAGCGCCGTCCGCAGCACTTTCCCCAGCGGCGAGCGCGGAATAGCCGCCAGCCGGTGCTGTTTCTGCACGCGCTCAAACGGCAGCACGGCGGCATTGTAAGCGCGGACAGCATCTGTCAGTGCCTCGTCGGAAATATCACCCGCCGCTGCCAGATGAATAGCCGCCCCGAGGCGCGTGTCGGGCACGGCGACAAGCACGCTGCCTGGTACGTTTTGCCGCTCCCAGAGGCGATTGAGCCGGGCGACATCCACGCTTTCGCCGCCGATTTTGACGAAGTCCCCAATCCGGCCTGCGATAGTCAGTGTGTCCTGGGTGACGCCGCCCCGGTCCTCGGTCAAAAACCAGCCGTCTTCTTTCGGGTCCACGAACCGTGCCGTGCCGTCGGCGTCGATTAGCCCGTAGCCGGTCAGCAGTGCGGGACTCTGGATTTGAAGCCGCCCGTCGGCATCCGCCCGCGCTTTGATATGGGGCAGCAAAATTAGCGGTGGGCTATCGGCCCACTCGTCCCTGCCATTCCCCACCGCTGCCGTCGCTACCTGCGAGCAGCACTCGGACAGGCCGTAGCTTGGCAGGGCAGGCCAGCCCAGAGCGCGGGCGGAACGGCCTAATTCATCGCTTAACGCCCCACCGCCAATCACCGCCGCCCGCAGGGTAAGGGGGCAGGGCAGGCCCGTCTGCACGAGGTCGTGGAGCTGTGTCGGGACCAGCGAAGTGAGCGCCGCGCCGGTGTCCGCCAGAAACGTGTGAAACGCCCGCGCTTCCCACTTCGTCTCCGCACCGCCGCCCCACTGATGCACCGTGGCTCCGCTGAGATGCGCCCGCGCCAGAATGCCTAGACCCCCCACATGAAACAGCGGCAGGGGCAGCGCCCACGAATCAGTCCGTGTCGCTTCCAGATGCGTGTTGACCGCCGCCGCCGAAGCTAAAAGCGCGGCTTTGGAGAGCGCCACCCATTTCAGGCCGCTCGACCCGGAAGTCGTCAGCCAGACGTGCGCCGTCAGCGTTGGCAGCAATGCCTGCGCGTTCAACAGACGCCTTCGCGCCTCGTCCGGCGTGCGTGGGTTCAGCAGCACTTCGGTCTCGTCGGTGTCCCAGATAGGCCCTAACTCATTCGGTGTCATAGCGGCTTCCAGTCTAAGCGGGCCAGCTCATCGTCAAAGCCAAAGCCGGTCCCGCCCGGCAGGGTCAAGTGCGGGCCATGCCAGCCTAGATGCTCCGAAAACGCATTCCGCGCATAGGCCCGGTGGCTGACCAATCCGTGTGTTTCGGCGGTCCCTAACCGGGCCGCGCCCCACGCCGCGCCAAGCTGTCCGAGGGGATGGTCCAGGTAGCTAGTCACGACGACGCGACGCGCCGACGTGCGCGGCAGATGGGGGCCAAATCGGGCGGGCTTGTGTATCAGCGTCCCCGCAAATTGTGCCCCGTGGCTATCTGCCGCCCGGTCCAGAGCGAACGCGGCCCCCGTCGCTCGGCTCAGTTCTGTCCAAGTGTCTGCGTCGAAGGGGCAGGGGTCTTCGACGAAATCCAGCACAGGAAGCAAGTCTTGAAGCCGGGCAAAGCGGGCGGCGAACTCGGCGGCGTTCAGCCGCTCATTGCAGTCCAAACGCAGCTTCCCTCCGGTACCGGCCAGAATGTCCGCCAGAGCCAGCAGCAGGCGCTTCTCGGCGTCCCGGTCGCCGCCGACTTTCAGCTTGAAGCGGGTAAAGCCTTCGCCAAGCGCCGCCTCTAATGCGCCCGGTACCGCGTCTGCCGTGCCCGGCAGCAGGAAATGGCTCGGCGGCACAGTCAGCCCGTCCCACAGCGAGCGGCCTTCGGTACGCGCTATGGCGTCTAAGTCTGCAAAGGCCAGCGAGGCCCGCGTCAGGTCCGTGGTTTCGCCCCGGCTGAGTTTCGACAACTGCGCGGTCAGTGGCAGGTCGCCGAGTTCTTCCCACGGGTGAACATCGGCGTAGCCGAAGGCCCCGCCTGCCGTCTCTACCCAGAGCAGTGCGCCGTGCCGGACGGGGCCGGAGGAACGGCCCAGGGGGGCAGGCGATGTCAGCGTATAAGGACAGTAGAAAGTACGCGACCGGGACCGAGGGGTTGAAAACCCCTCGCTAGGGGAGGCGTCCTTCGGACGAAGGAGATGAGGACCGATGGCCTGTTTTTCTGTCTGCTCTTCCACCCGGAGGGTGCCTCCCCTAGCGAGGGGTTTTCAACCCCTCGTTTTCCTAAAAGCAGTTACGGCAGGCGCGGGAACTTTGAGAAGTCCGGCTTGCGCTTCTCCAAGAACGCTTCCTTGCCTTCTTTGGCTTCCTCGGTCATGTAATACAGCAGCGTCGCATCGCCTGCCAGCTCCTGCAAGCCCATCTGCCCATCGCAGTCGGCGTTCAAAGCCGCTTTTAGGCAGCGCAGGGCCAGCGGCGAATGCTGAAGCATCTCGCGGCACCAGACCAGCGTTTCGGCTTCCAGCGTGTCCACCGGGTAAATCGCGTTAATCAGGCCCATTTGCAGGGCTTCTTCCGCGCCGTATTGACGGCACAAGAACCAGATTTCGCGGGCTTTCTTCTGGCCGACAATCCGGGCCAGATAGCTGCTGCCGAGGCCGCCGTCAAACGAGCCAACTTTGGGGCCGGTCTGCCCGAACCGGGCATTGTCCCCGGCAATGGTCAGGTCGCAGATGACGTGCAAAACGTGCCCGCCGCCGATGGCGTACCCGGCGACCATCGCCACGACGGGCTTCGGCAGGGTGCGGATTTGCTTCTGCAAATCCAGCACGTTCAGGCGGGGCGTGCCGTCGCCGCCGACATAGCCGCCTGTGCCGCGCACTTTCTGGTCCCCGCCCGAGCAGAAGGCTTCTTTGCCTGCGCCGGTCAAAATCACCACGCCGATGGTGCTGTCTTCGCGGGCGATCTTAAACGCTTCTTCAAGCTCCATCACCGTTTCCGGGCGGAAGGCATTGCGGACGTGCGGGCGGTTGATGGTGACTTTGGCGACGCCGTCATGCGTGCGCTCTAATAAAATATCTTCGTAGGTTCGCCCCAGCGGGAGCCATTCTTCGGGGGGGGTGTTCATCAATGTTCTCCAATTTTGGGTTGTGTTTTCGGCTTTGCTTCGTAAATCGCCGGAGTGGCGGGGGTATAACCCCCCCGGCAGGAAAATCTGACGCCCTGCCGGGCTAAGGAAACAGTAGAGCCAGCGAAACTAGCTTCTTCCGCCCAGAGGGCGGCTGATCTTGTTGCCGGGGGGGTTATACCCCCGGCATTCGGCAGGTCTCCAAAAACGTGTGAACGCGGGCGGCAAACGCTTCCGGCTGCTCCCAGGGAACCCGGTGCGCGGCTCCGGGGGCAACCCAAATCTGCGCGGTGGGAACTGTGTCCAAAAGGCGCTGGCAGATGGTCTGCTGCTTGGTGTCGTCCGCGCCTGCTATCCAGAGCAGGGGGCAGGGCAGGGCAGGGAAGGCATCCCAAAGCGGCTCCTGCGCCCCCAGCGACCAGCGGCGCAGGGCATCGGCCAGCCGGGCGCGGTCAAAGTCTGCCTCGTATCGCTCGCCGCCGGGCCGCCCGCCAAAGACAGCCTGCGCGTCCCAAGCGGCCAGCAGCGTGTTCCAATCTTCGGCTTCGAAGCGCCGCGCCCAAGTTTCGTCATGCGCCCGCCGCGCCGCCCTTGCTTCGGGGCTGTCCAGGCCGGGGTTCGCGCCGACAATCACCACGCCGTCCCAGGCATCCGGGTACTGCGTGGCGAGATGCAGGGCCAGCCGCCCGCCGAGCGAGTAGCCCAGCAGATAATTCGGCCCCGCACTGACGCGCTGTGCATAATAAGCATCGGCCCAGTCGGCTTGTGTCGGCGCGTCAGGAAAAGCGTCTGCCCCAAATAAATCAGCCTTGACCACACCCTGCCCCGTGCCGAAATCGCCAAATTGATCCCAGTCGGGGGGCGAGCCGAGAAAGCCGTGCAGGCAGTGGATCATTTGACTTCCACCGTCAGCGCATCGTAGGCCGCCCAGAAGCGGTGCGTGGCGGCGGCGTCCGGCACAATCTCGGTCAGCGTCCGGCGGGCAGTCGGGGCAGTCGCCGGGACTTCTTCCCAGCGGGCATAGTCCAGGCCCCAAAATTGCGCCAGCGGCTCAAAATGGAGCGCGTGCTGATTCTGGAAGGCGGGGCTGGCAAACATCCGCTCAAAAATCTTGCCGCCGCCGTTGTTCATGACCACAATGTGCGCGGATAGCTCCGGGCGCTGGCCTAAAATCCACGGCCCGGCCATGTCGTACATCGCTGTCAAGTCGCCGAACAGCCCCCAGTTCTCGCGGCCATCTTCGCTGAAGCCCAGGAACGTTGAGAGCTGCCCGTCAATCCCGTTTAGTCCCCGGCTTGCGGCCATCTCCAAGTTTTTAGGCGTCAGCGTCGCCGCCAAATCCCATTCGCGCACCGGCAGGCTGTTTCCCAGAAACAGCCGCGCCCCGGCGGGAATGAGGGCGGACAGGCCCGCAATCAGCCCCGGCTCCGAGCGCGGCTCGTCGCGCAGAAGCTGCTGAAGGGCGGCGTCAAACGCCCGGTCCCGCGCCAGAAGCGCGTCCTGCCCAGCAGGCACTTGGCGCGGCGGCAGGGTCAGAGTCGGCAGCAGCCGGGCCAGCGGGCCATGCACTAACTCTCCATGCGTCGCCCCGGAAAACGGCTGCGTGCTGACAGACAGTAGGGGCAGATGCGCCAGCGAATCGTCCAAATCGCGCCACAGGCGCAGGGTGGGGACACCGCCGAGCCGCAGGACGCCGTCCATCCAGGGCTTGCCGTCCGCGTTTTTGAGCGCCCGTGCCCCGGCGTGCAAAGCCAGGGCTTCCAGGCGGGGATGCTCCCGCAGGCCAGAGAGGCTTTCCGCCAGCACCGGAGCGCCGAGGGCGGTCAAGAAATCCAGCGCCGGACCGCGCTCGGCAGGGGCAAGCGGGCCGACAATGACCATTGGTGAGCGGCTTGCCGCTAGAAACGCGCTGAGCTGCCTTTGTGCCGCTTCGGTATCAATCGGCAGCGTTGGCGCGGCTGTTTCGATAATTGCCGGGGCCGTCCGTGTTGGCGGCGGCCCGAGCAGCGGCTCGTCAAAACACACGTTCAAATGCAAAGGCCGTGTCCGGGTCCAATCGCCTGTGCTGACACGCTCCGCGCCCGCTAAATCTAAGGCCTGCTCCGCATAGACACCGAACAGGCCCACCTGCTCGGCGGTCTGCGGCGCCCCCGTGCCCCGGAAGCGGCGGGGCCGGTCCGCAGTGACTAAAATCAGCGGCAGACCGCTGTAATAGGCCTCCATTGTTCCCGGCAGCAGCTCGCCCGCCGCCGTGCCTGACGTTGTCACTACGGCCACCGGGCGGCCCGTCGCTTTAATGCGCCCCAGGGCAAAGAACGCCGCCGAACGCTCCTCAAAAAACGACCACCGCTGAAAGCGCGTGTCCCCGGCAAGCTGCACCACCAGCGGGGCGCTCCGGGCACCCGCGCACAGGCAGACTTCCTGCACGCCGACCCCGGCCAGCACGTCCGCCAGATGCGCCGCCAATTCTGCGTTGTCTGTTTGGTTTGTCATAAGCCCAAGAGCTTCTTTACCGAATCGCGCTTGCGCCCAAACTCCGCCCATTCGCGCTCGGCCCTGCTTTCACGGATGATCCCGCAGCCCGCGCCAATGCGGAGGGCTTGCCCCGCCCACATCAAGCTGCGAACGCTGATCAGACAAAACGCGCTGCCGTCGGCCATCTGTGCCCCGAAGGGCGCTCCAAACGTGCCCCGGCCCTGCCCAACCGTGCGGTCGAGCTGCCGCAGCCAGTCGGTGCTTGCCTGACGGGGCAGGCCGCCCAGCGCAGGCGTCGGATGCAGTGCCCGCGTCACGGCTTCGAACGAGGGCGTACCAGACAAAACGACTTCAATCGGCGTTCGCAGATGCCACAGCGTCGGCAGCTTGACCACGCGGGTTTCGCCGACGCGGACCGTGCCAAACGGAGCCAGCGTCGCCGTCATGCCTTCAATGACCAATGCGTGTTCGCGGCGCTCTTTGGGGTCGGCCAGAAACCGCGCCTCGGCAGCGTCGGCCTCGGCGGGCGGCGGGGCAGGGAGGGTGGCGGCCAGCGCCATCGTGCTGAGAACACCGTTTTGGATAGAAAAAAGCACTTCCGGGGACGCGCCCAGCACCCCGCCCCCGGCAGTCCAGCGGCCATAGGGGGTCAGGGTGTCCGGGACGCGCAGGAGCCGGGAAACCCAGTGTGCCAGCGGCAGGGCAGCTTGGGGCCATTCAGTCTGCTCAAAGAAGACAGGCACGGCTTTGGTTAGCCTTCCGGCCTCGAACCGCTGCTGCAAATCGGCAAACGCGGCGTCATAGGCGGGCCGAGAAGGCGCGGCCCAGTCCAGCGCGGGCGTTTCGGTGTCGGTGTCAGGGATGTCGGAGGCGGTGACCGTGCGAACCCAGTGCGGGTCGGCAGGGTCTTCGGGGACCAGCCAGGGGCGGGGGGAGTCCAGAAAAAAATCGGGCGCATAGAGGCTGAAAACGCCGGGGGCGGGGGCTTCCGCCCGCCGCCCGGCGTTTCCCGTCAGCCACACGCGGCGCGGTTTGCCGGGCGCGGCGGGCATTCCCAGCAGCGCCCCCGCTTCGGGCAGACTGAATTGCTCGGGCAGACTGAATTGCTCGGGCAGACTGAATTGCTCGGGCAGAAGGGCTTGTGTCGCCTGCAATGCGCCCATCGGTTCTCTGTGTTTCTTTTCTAAGTCGGCCAGCGAATCAAAATGACTAATGGCCGACATTGTACTCATTTTCACAAACAACTGTCAAGGCGCTCGCCTCGCGCCGTCTACCACGGCAGGACGCCGTCTTCGTCAAAAAAGCCGCCCGTCGGGCCGTCTGCGGGCAAAGTCGCCAGATGCACCGCGACAGTCGCGCCCTGCTCCACCGTGCGCGGGCCGCTGTTGCCGTTTAGGTCCGTGGCAACGTAGCCGGGGTTGGCACTGTTGATTTTAATGGGTGTGTCTTTGAGCTGTGCCGCCAGAATCACCGTCATCATGTTCAGCGCGGCTTTGGAAGAGTTATAAGCCAGCGGCTTGACGGCGGCAAAGCCCCACTCCGGGTCGCTGTTCGAGGTCAAAGAGCCAAGTTCGCTCGACATATTGACGATCCGGCCCGCGTCGGACTTCTTCAGCAGGGGCAGGAACGCCTCGGTGACACTGTAAACGCCAAACACGTTGGTTTCGTAAGTGCGGCGCAGCAGGTCCAGGGTCAGCCCGCCCGCTGGCCCTTCCAGAGCGATGCCCGCGTTGTTGACCAGCACATCCAGCCGCCCAAAGTCCCGCTCGACCAACGCGGCGGCGGCAGCCAGGCCGTCCGGGTCGGTGACATCCACGCCGATATGTCGGGCGTCCGCCCCGCCTTCGCGCAGCTCCGCCGCTGCTGCCTCGCCGCGCTCCGCGTCGCGTGCCCCGATGAGTACCGTCATGCCCTGCGTGCCAAGCTGCCGGGCGATTTCTTTGCCGATGCCTTTGTTTGCGCCGGTAATCAGCGCAATTTTCTTGTCTGCCATTCTTTTGCTCCTTGAAATAGGTTTGTCAGAAAGAGTATGGCATACACCCGCCGCTCGTGTCGGTCAGATTACTGCGCTTTGCCCGTAAAAATGAGCAGAAACGTGCTTACGCAAGCGCCTGCCGCCGGTACTGCATGGGAGAAAGCCCCATTGTCCGCTTGAAATGGGCCGCTAGATGGCTCTGCTGGGCAAACCCGACTTCGGCGGCTACCTGCCCGACCGATAGGGTGTTCCGGTGCAGGAGCCGGGCGGCGGCGTCTACGCGGGCACGCAGCACACACTGATGAACTGTCTCGCCCGTTGTCTGCTTGAACTGCCGGGCGAAATGAAACGCGCTGACCCCGGCCACGGCGGCTATCTCCGCCAGCGTGAGCGTACCGCCTAGATTGCCCTGAACATACTCGGTGACGCGGCGAAGCTGCGCTGCCGACAGTCCGCCGGTGGGTTCCTTTGGGGCGGCAGTGCCTGCCGCCGTGCCATACTGCGTCACCAGATGGGCGGCCAGCGCGGTTGTCAGGCACTCCGCAAACAGCGGCCCGCTTGCGCCGCCGGACCGTGCTTCTTCGCGCAGGGCCAGCCCCAGATGCCGCAGGCGCGGGTCGTCGATTTCCGCGCCGCCGACCAGTTCCGTGCCTGGCAGGCCCATTTCCTGCGCCGTGCGCTGCACCAGCGCGGGCTGAACCAGAAGGTGCAGCACCTCGCCGGGCACAGCGTTTCGTGCCTGGCCTGCCTCCCCGGATGGCACAAGCAGCATCTCGCCGCGTCCCTGTACGACCCGCCGTGTTCGCCCGCTCCCGGAAAGCCAGAGATCGCACCGTTCGCTCAGGTTCAGGCAAATCAGATGCTCGGCCCGCGCCGGTGTTTCCCGCTCGCCCGGCAGGAAAAGGTGCTGCTCCAGCGTCAGCCCATTCCACCTCGCGGGGCGACTGGACAGCAGGAGCGAAGGCGGTAATGGTTCTGCTTTCGATAAGTGCATAGTGGATTTCCTTTTGCTCTCAACAGCTTGAGCGATAGAAGCCGCTGAGCGAAAAAAGGCGCGGGGAACTCCCACGCCTGTTCTCTGCCATGCTTCCTGATTAAGCCGTCACAAGACGCTCGCCGTCGGCCCACTCTTCGGGAAGCGGCATGGACAGCGCATGTTCAAACTGCGCTTTGTAGAGGTGGTAGTACAAACTGCGGTTTGCCAGCAGGTCCGTGTGCGAGCCGACTTCTACGATGCGCCCATCCTGCATCGCCACGATTTTGTCCGCGTGCATGATGGTCGAGAGCCTATGCGCGATAATCAGCGTGGTCCGGCCTACCATCAATCTGTTGAGCGCATTCTGTATCAGCGTTTCACTTTCGGAGTCGAGCGCCGAGGTGGCTTCGTCCAGGATTAAAATGCGCGGGTCGCGCAGGAAGGCGCGGGTGATAGCCAGGCGCTGCTTTTGGCCGCCGGACAGCTTCGTGCCGCGCTCACCGATTTCGGTCTCGTAGCCGTCCGGCAGGCTTTCGATAAAGTGGTGGGCATTGCCCGCGACGGCGGCTTCCACAATTTCTTCATCGGTGGCATCGGGGCGGCCATACAAAATGTTGTCTTTGATGGTCCCCGTGAACAGAATGTTGTCCTGAAGGACCATGCCGATCTGATTACGCAGGGACTTCACTTTGACGTCGGCGATGTTCTGGCCGTCCACCAGGATTTTGCCGCCGGTGACATCGTAAAAGCGCGGCACGAGATTAACCAGCGTGGACTTGCCAGCCCCCGAGGGGCCGACAAAGGCGACGACTTCGCCGGGCTGAATATCTAAATCCAGGTTTTTCAGGATAGGCACGTCGGGGTCGTAGCCGAACGACACATTGCGGAGTGTCACGCGGCCTTCAATGCGCTCCGGCAGGGGGGCGGCATTGGGAGCGTCGGCAATGTCCGGGGCAATATCAAAGATGTCAAAGATGCGGTCAATCGCCGCCCCGGCATTGGCGATGACGGCGGCCATGTCGGTCAGGCGCTGCAAGGGGAAGTAAAACAAAGCAAGCGTGGTCCAGAACGTAATCATCATTCCCGTGGTCATACGGCCCGCAATGACTTCATGCGCCCCGAACAGCACGACCGTAATGGGCGCGACGCTTGTTAAGACATTGGACGCGGCCATGTTCAGCGCCTGGTACAGATACGTCGTTACCTGCCGGTCATACAGCGAGCGGTTCATGCGGATAAACAGGCGGGTTTCGCGTTTTTCGCGGGCGAATGCCTGCACCACAGTCACGCCCGCCATCTTCTCCTGCACCTGCCCGGACATCTCCGACAGCCCTTCCTGCACGGCGTGGGATGCCTTGCGGATACGCTGCCCGAAGAAGCGCACGCTGCACACCCAGATCGGCAGCACGGCCAGAGACACCAATGCCATACGCGGCGACAGCAGAAACAGCCAGATCGCAATGCCGATGACCGACAGCGAATCCATCCACAAAAGCGTGCAGGCATTGCCGATAAAGTTCTGCGCCAGCGCAATATCTGATGTCAGGCGCGAGACAATGCTGCCCGAACGGTTCTGCTGGAAGAACGACAGCGACAAGCCCTGAATATGCTCATAAAGATCGTTGCGGAGCTTGAAGATGACAAGCTGCCCGCCGATGCCGACTAAAAACCCGCGCAGGAACACCACCCCGCCGACCAGCAGCAGGGCGGCGATGACCGCCCCCAGCAGGAAGTTCGCCTGCCCGACCGGCCCGGCGTGCGGCTCAAAGTGATGCACGAACCGGTCCAGCACCGGGTACAGCCGGTTGGTGTGCCCCGGATGCGCCGCCGGGGCGGTGCGTCCGATAATGCGGTCAATCACATAGCCGGTGACGCTCGGCACGACCGCGCCGAGGGCGTAGTTGGCGACGCCGCAAAGCGTGGCGAACCCGAACAGGGGCAGGTAGGGCTTCAGATAGGCCAGAAAGCGCAGCATCGCCTGCCGCTCTTTGCGGGCATCGCGGACGGTCTCGTCGGCAAGCTGCATGCGCCGCTCGGCCAGCGAATCGCGCTTACGCGGGGGGCGCAGATAGGGAAGTTTAATACGTCGTCTGGTTTTCGGGGCGGATGTTAAGTCGGCGGCGGGCATGGGATTGTCTCCTGAAATTCTATGTCTTCTGGGAGTCTTCGGCTGCGCGGACCGGTGAAATGTGCTTGGAAGCGCATCAAAAACTGTGGCGTAATGAAAATGTATCCTTATTGTGCCACATCTACACTCCAACTTCAACCTTTTATATAAAATCGCTAAGAAAAGGTCAGCCGCGCTCGGGCGGGCAAACGATTTGAAGTGCGCGGGTGCTTCAGAGTATGCAGCGCAAGGCGAACGGTAGGGGTTTACTTCGGCAGGCTGCGCGGGCGATCTTTGGCGTGAGATACGGCTCCGATGGCGCGGCATACAAATGAAGTCTTGACAAGGCCGTGCCGATATGTCAAGATAGGAATGCAGGTGTACGATTTGCTGCCGCAGGGCGGCAAAAAGAAGGGAACCGCTTGGCGGCGGCCCCCTTCTTCTTGAGCGAATTTTAGAAGCTGAGGCTTTTAAGTATCCGCACAATCGTTGCGATGGTTTGGGCGACGGGGCGTATTTTGACAAAGACCCGCCGCAGTTTCCTGGACATAAGGATCACCTCCCTTCTGCCCAAATTGGGAAAGACAGCCCCTGTAACGGGCTGTCTTTTCTAGTTTATGTCTCCTTCAGTTTTCCTGCTGCGCCCGCCCAATGTCCTGCCGATTTTATTTCTCCGGCATCTTCGGGTATCATAAAGGCAGGTTTTCAGCGTAGGACTCTTTTTCCTAAACATTCCCAAAAGGCAGGACAGCAGTTATGACAGTGGTAGTCACCGGAGCATCCGGGTTTGTCGGGCGGCACATTTGCGCCGCCCTGGTGAAAGTCGGCTTGCCCGTGCGCGGCTTGGTGCGCCAGATTCCCGTCCGCAAGAATCAGGTGGACGGCGTCGAGTACGTGCGCGGCGTGGACATTGCCGACGCCGTCACGTTCACCCCGGAAATGTTCAAGGACGCCGATGCGCTGATACATCTGGTGGGGATCATTCAGGAAAACAAGAAAAAAGGGCAGACGTTTCAGCGTATTCATGTCGGAGGCACCCGCACGGTGGTCGACGAGGCCAAGCGTAATGGCTTTGACGGGCGCTTTATCTATATGAGCGCGATTGGCGCTTCGCAGACTGCTCCTGCGGAATACTCCCGCACGAAGTATCAGGCCGAGCGAATTGTCATCGGAAGCGGCCTGCCATACACCATTTTTCGGCCTTCGCTGGTCCTGGGGGCCGATGGCGAGTTTGTGGCGCAGATGAAAGATTTAGTGCTGCACGGCGGCCTGCCTTCCGGGCCGTTCCCGGTGATCCCGGTGCCGGGACCGGGCTTCAATTTGTTCCAGCCGATCTGGGCCGACGACTTGGCGTCGTGCGTGGTCAAATCGCTGACCACGGGGACAACCATCAATCAGCTTTACGAAGTCGGCGGGGCGACGCAGCTTTCGTTCAATGAGCTGCTGAAAGGCTTTGCGCGGGGCCTGGGCGTCCCCAAAAAGCGTTTGCTCCACGCCCCCATCCCCCTGCTGTTTGTTGCGGCGAGCGTCATGGAAAAAATCCTGTCCAAGCCCCCGGTGACCCGCGATCAGCTCCGAAATCTGGAGCGCGACAATATCACCACCTCGCAGGCGGTCAAAGAAGTCTTCGGCGTGGACCCACTCTCGTTTGACCAGATGATGACGAAAATCTACGGATAGAAACCGCAGAAAGTTCAAGTACCAATGCCCCCACGCTGCATTAAGTGTCTCACCGCCCTAACGCCGGGCACGTCTTCCTGCCCGAATTGTGGCCGCCCCGCCCCTCCGAAGTCTGCCTTTACCCAGCAGAAAGAAATCGACACTACCCAGTTTATCCGTCTTGCCCCCGGTGAGCTGCTGTCCGAGGAACCGCCGCCTGCGCCGACGGGAGCCAGCCACCGCCCGCTGCTGCTGGCCGTGGTGCTGGGCCTGCTGGCCGGGGCGCTCCTGCTGTTCGTGCTGGTCAGTTTCACTCATACCTGGCACTGACTTTTTGGTGTTTTCTCGCGGCGGCCACCGGGTACAACGGCCCTGTCGCCCGCAGGCGGCTTAGAACCGAGGCATCCCAATGGCCGCGAAATCCCCCGAACAGACTTACACCGACCCCGCTTTGCGTCAGCGGCTCAAAGACGAGATCATGGAGGTCGACAAAGGCGGTCGTTCCGGCCAGTGGAGCGCCCGCAAATCGCAGCTTCTGGTCCATGAGTACGAAAAAGCGGGCGGCGGCTACCTCTCCGAGAAGCCGACCGAAGCGCAGGAACACCTGCACGAGTGGACCGAAGAGAAGTGGACCACGCAGGACGGCCAGCCCGCCGCGCAGGCCGACGGAATGCACCGCTACCTGCCGAAAGAAGCCTGGGACAAGCTCTCCCCCGAAGAAAAAGCCGCCACCGAACAGCAAAAGCACGACGCCGACGCTGCCGGTCATCAGTTTGCCCTTAATACAAACGCCGCCAAAGAAGCCCGCGCCGAAGCGCAGGAGCATGAAGAAAAAGAGCATGGAGACAAAGAGGCAGGCCACTGAACATGGGGCTGAACCCCCATGGCTTTGTTCTTTATCAGGTATAATACATCTGTTCGGTCTTTGTTTTTGTCCCTGCGAAAGATGTGGCCTGTGACTATCCCAAACTTAGAACAATCCCTGCAAACTTATTATGGCTACGGCGAGTTCCGGCCCTTGCAGCGGGAGGCCGTCGAAGGGACGCTGGCAGGGCGGGATGTGCTGGTCGTCATGCCGACGGGGGCGGGGAAGTCGCTGACGTTTCAGCTTCCTGCCGCGCTGTCGGAAGGCGTGACGGTGGTAGTGTCGCCGCTGATTGCCCTGATGCGCGATCAGGTGGATGCGCTCAACAACCGGCCTGAGTTTGAGAAAATTGGCTGTGCGGCGCTGACGTCGTTGCAGTCGTCGGAGGAGCAATCGGCGCTGCTCAGAGACATTCGCGGGGGGCGGGTCAAGCTGATTTATGTGGCCCCGGAGCGGTTTCGGTCGGGGGCGTTTATGGACGCCCTCCAAGCCGTTACTGTCGCCCGGTTCGTGGTGGACGAAGCGCACTGCATCTCCGAGTGGGGGCACGACTTCCGGCCCGACTATCTCAGTCTGCGCGAAGTGGTGGAAACGCTCGGCAATCCGCCGCTGTTTGCCGCGACGGCCACGGCCACCAAGCGGGTGCAGGAGTCGATAGTCGCCAATTTGGGGATGCGGGACCCTTTAATTTTGGTCGGCGGCTTCAACCGGCCCAATCTGCATTTTTCGGTGCATCGGTGCAAAAGCGAGCAGGACCGGGAAGACAAGCTCCTGCGTGCCCTGCCCAAGCTGTCGGCGCGGGGCGGCTCCGGCTTGATTTATGTGGCGACCCGCAAGCAGTGCGAGCAGGTCTTTGAAGAGGCCGACCGGGCGCTGGCGAAGATCGGGCAGCGGGCCGGAATGTACCACGCCGGGCTGGACGCCGATGTGCGAACGCAGATGCAGCGAGACTGGCTGGACGGCGAGCGGCAGGTCTTAGTCGCCACCAACGCCTTTGGCATGGGCATCGACAAGCCCGATGTCCGCTTTGTGATCCACTGCGCCTGCCCGGACAGCTTAGAGAGTTATTACCAAGAGGCGGGCCGGGCCGGGCGCGACGGCGAAAAGAGCCGCTGCGTCATTTTGTACCACTTCGCGGACCGGCGCACCCGCGAATGGTTTATCGACAACGAGGCCCTGACCGTCGGCGCGACTGAGCAGGCATTCGGCATTATCCGCGCCCACACCGACAAAGAGAATACCGCCCGCCTGCCGAAAGGGTGGGGGATGGCGCTGGATTGGAGCGATATCAAGTCGCGCCTCGCCCTCGGCGAGCTGGAGCGGGCGGAACTCGTGACCCGCGTGGCGCAGACCGGCGATGGCACGACGCTGACGCTTACCCGGCGCGACTTCCCAGTGTCGGCGCGGCAGGGGATCGCCGCCGATTTAGCGAAGCAGCGGGCCAATCGTCTGCGCCGCCTCGACGAAATCATCGACTACTGCAAAACGCCGTACTGCCGCCGCCGCACCGTTTTGGACTACTTCGGGGACCGGCAGGAGCCGCCGACGACGGCGTTCTGCTGCGACAACTGCGACGCCCCCAAATCCGAGGCCGAAGTGTCGGCGCGGGAACAGCCCCGCCTGCCGTCCGTGCCGATGCCCGTGGAAGTCGACCCCGCCGACATCCATTCCGTCCTGCACGCCCTCGACGCCATGAAGCCCGCCGTGGGCAAAACGCGCTTGAACAAGCTGCTGCGCGGGGTTGCCGCTAAAGAAGGGCGCGGCCCGGCCCCGGAAAGCCATCCGCTGTTTGGTCTGTTTCGCGGCTCGACTCAGGCGGGTGTCAACGACTTTTTAGAAGCGTTAGTGTCGGCGGGCCTGCTGCATCAGGGCGACGAAGACGCCTACTTTGTCTGCACCGTCACCGCCAAAGGCCGCACGGCCTGGCAGAACGAGGCCGCCGTGCCCGTCTCTCTGCCCCGCAACCCAAGTCAGTGGAACGCGAACGATGCAGGCAGCGACGACGTTCTGACCGAGCTGAAGCTGTGGCGCACCCAGCAGGCATCCCGCGAGGCCGTCCCGCCCTACTGCGTGTTCAGCGACAAAACGCTGATGGAGATTGCCCGCCACCGCCCGCAGTCCGAGGACGACCTGCTGGCCGTCAGCGGCGTCGGGCCGGGCAAGCTAGACAAATATGGGGCATTGGTGCTGAAGATTACGGGGGAGTAGAAGGCCCCTAGCTCCCAATTCTGGGGGAACCGGATTAGGAGTAGGGGCGTGATTTATCGCGCCCTCCTGTCCGATCTAGTCCGAAGGAGAGGGCTGGGGTAAGGTTCTTTCGGCTTCCGCGTTTAGGACCACGGGGCTGAACCCCCATGCTCTTTTTCGAGGGGTTAAAACCCCTCGCTCGGAGGCGCGGACGCCGGAAAGCCAAAGAATTAAGATGCAGACAGTAGGCCGCCCTGTCCTAATCTTGGGCCGCTCGGCGCGAAGCGCCTGCCAGCGAGGGGTTTTAACCCCTCGTCCTGCGTCCTCGTCCTCATGCCCTCGTTCCTGTGGCCGTTCCATTTTTCCGGCACAAGCAAGACAAACCCATGAACAAAACATACGCCGCCCTCGCTTTGACCCTCTCCGCCTTCGGCCTCCCCTTTGCTCTCACCGGCTGCGGCGGCGGGGGTGGCGGCAGCAGTGCGCCCGCGCCCGCTGCCGCGTCATTTACGCCTAATTATGTCGCCTCCATCACCCCGTACCACTGGCCCGCGCTGCCGGTGCGCGTTTATTTTGCCAACGACTTGACGATCACCCCCAAAGGCGGCACGGCGACCCGGCTGAACATGCTGTTCCAGTCGGGTTTTGATCGCTGGCCTGCGGCTACCAATGGCGTTGTCTCGTATCAGGTCGTCACCGACCCCGCGTTGGCGCAGATTACGGTTTCCGCCGTCACCGTCCCGGACCCGCAGGGGCAGGCGGAAACCGGCATCACGACCGTGGCCCACACCGGGTCGGTGCTGACCGCCGCCGCCATGCAGATTTTCGTCTGGCCCGACATCACCCCGACCGAGCTGACACAGGGGCAGCTTGCCACGGCCACGCATGAGTTCGGCCACGCCCTCGGCGTCGGCGGGCACAGCCCCGTCGCCACCGATGAGATGTTCGCCCTGCACGACCCCAATCAGGACGTGCTGCTGTCTCCCCGCGATGTGAACACGATCAAAACGATCTACGCCCCGCTGTTTCCCGCCCCATGACGCTTTCTGAATATCGCCGCATTGTTATTCTCACCGGCGCGGGCGTGTCCGTCGCCTCGGGCCTGCCGACCTATCGGGGGCCGGGCGGGTTGTGGGAGCAGGACGACCTCGCGCCGCTGGTAGATGCCCGGAACCTGCCCGGCAGCCTGCCGGGCCTGTGGCGGCTTTACAGCGAGCGCCGCGCCCTTGCCCTCGCGTCCGGTCCTAACCCCGCGCACTTTGCCATTGCTTCTTTCCAGAACGCCCGCCCTGACGCCGTGACTCTGTTCACGCAGAACGTCGACGGCCTCCACGCCCGCGCAAGCAGCCCGGAAACCATAGAGCTGCACGGCTCGGCGTTTCGGACCCGCTGCACCAACCCCCATTGCGACTTGCCGCCGTTTGCCGACACGCGCTCCTACCATGCCGTCCCCGAATGCCCGAATTGCGGCCACGGCCTGCGCCCGGATGTCGTCCTGTTCGGCGAGACCCTGCCCGAACTTGCCCTGCGCCGCGCCAATTCGGCCCTCGTCGCCTGCGACTTGTTCCTGGCCGTCGGCACGTCCGGGACCGTCTGGCCCGCCGCCGCGTTTGTGGGACTGGCCGCTCAGGCGGGGGCAAAAACGGTGCTGGTCAATCTGGACGCAGGCGAGGGGGCGGGGGAGTTTGACGAGGTAGTTTTAGGCCGCGCCGAAGAAGTTCTGCCGCGCTTGCTGGTATCATAAAAAGGCAAAAGAAAAACCCATGACTGCCCTGATCACAGACAGCACGCCAGACACTGGAGTCACCGGACGCGCTCGGCGTCCGCTATGAGCTTTCCAATCCGCCTCCAAAAAACAGCCTTCGGCCCCGCCTGCCGAGATTCGAGAGCCTGTGTTTCGCCGCCTGAAGGCCACCTATCCTGCCACTTTCAAACGAACACAATGGCAGTTCAGAAACTTTGCCGAAAGGCCCAAGATAACCTCACCCCAGCCCTCTCCTTACGAAAGGAGAGGGAGCCAGATAAATGTGTAGGGGCGCTGCGCCCTCCTACTCTTGTCCTAATCTGGCTCCCCCATTATTGGGGGCGGGGGGGCCGTTCAGGGCTTCTTTTGCGGTCTCACGGGGCGGCCCAAAGAGGTGGGGGCGGGGTGCGGTCCTGCTCTAAAACCACGACGGTTCCGGTGGGGCCGGTCAGCAGCCAAAGGCGGTCGGTGGTTTGCAGCATCAGTTTCAGGCCGTGGCCCAATGTACCCGCCGTGGTGAAGCCGCGTGCCAGCGTGGCGCGGGGCAGGTTTTCCATCGTGATGCCGGAGCCTGTGTCTTCGACCCAGACTTGAACGAGGCCCGCGTCGGCGTCGAGGGCGACATGGACCGTGCCTGCTCCGGCGTGGACCACGGCGTTCATGCCTGCTTCGTTGACGGCAGTAATCAAGTCGGCGAGACGTTCCGGGGAGAACTGAGCCGCTTCAGCGGCTTCGGTAGCACGGCGGCGTAGGTCCGCAAGGCCCGTGCCCGCGTGCAGGTGCAGCGGCGTACCCCACAGCGAGCCGTGCCGGGCAGGCAGGTCGCTCGCGGTGTCGCACAGGCGCAGTTTGCCTTCGGTAACCGAGGCTAACACGTCCCGCAGAAAGCCGCGCTGCCAGCCTGCCAGTCGGTGCAGGGCTTTGTTGGCTTCCGCCAGCTCGCCGGTACGGGCGGCGACCCGCGCTTCGAGGCTGTCCTGCGCGGCCTCCAGGGCGGCGGCCTGACGGCGGGCCACCTGTGCGAGAAAGACCGACCAGGCCAACAGGGCTGAGAGAAGCAGGCCACCAAGCAGGGCCACTTTCGGCAGTGCCTCCTGAATCGCGTTCAGTGCGGGTAGTGGCAGCCCGGCATCCTGTGCTTCCAGGCGGCGCAGGGCGGCCACCTGCGCTCCCTGCTCCACTGCCAATGCCTGCCACAGGCACAGCGCGGCGGCGGCGGCCCCAACCCCCACAAACAGCGGCAGCCAGCGCCGCCCTGTCCGGCCTGCGGCCACTTCGTCGCGCCAGGCCAGCAAAATCAGCCCGACGCCCAGCACCAGAAACCCGGACGCGGTGTGAACCGCCATGCGTGTGAGTTCGCCCCAGGCATACGAGCGAACGATGCCTGTGAAATATCCCGACAGCGCGATCATTCCCAGGGTAAACACCAGAGACCCCGCCAGAGCCATCAGCGTCGGCCTGGAAGTGCGCTGGAACTGGCGGGCCGCCAGAGGCAGCGCGGTCAGGGCAAAACACAGAGCCGTGGACAGCGCCATGCGCCCCGGATGGGTGACACTTGCTCGCGTGTAGCTGTGCATGAGAAGCTGGTCAATGCCCAAGTTCAGCTCAAACGCATATTCGGCCAGCGTCAGCAGGCTCAGCGCCGAAACGACCAGGGCGGCAGTGAGGGCCGCGATGCGGGCGAGGCGGGCGCCAGAAAGCGAGGACGCCGTCAGGCTCAGGCCGCACAAAAAGAAGCCCAGCGACGTGTTGTAGGCCATCGCCACAAACGACGGCATAACATGCAGCAGCGTCTCGTTGTGCGTGTACCAGCCGGCCAGTACGGTCAGCCCCAGCAGCGCCGACAGCAGGCCCGCCATGAGTGCCGGAGCATCCCGCCCTGAAAAGCCGCTTGTTTTCAACCCTGCCACCAAAAACGTATTCATCCCCTTATTTTTACCATGTTTTGCGCCAAATTTGGACGCTGAGTGGAACTTAATCCACGTTCCCGGTCTTTAAATTAACATGACACCCGCCTTTTCCAAAGACTCGCATTGCTCATTCTGCGGCGCGGCCTTTGCCCCCGAGCAGCCCTGGCCGCGCCGCTGCCCTGTGTGTGAAAACACGACGTATCGAAATCCGCTGCCTGTCTCGGTCGTGCTGCTGCCGATTGGCGCGAACGGCCTCCTGCTGGTGCGGCGCACGCAGGAGCCGCAGGCGGGGCATCTGTCCCTGCCGGGCGGCTATATGGAGCTGGGCGAAAGCTGGCGACAGGCCGGGGCACGCGAAGTGGAGGAAGAAACGGGGATTGTGATTGACCCCGATGGCATCACGCTCTTTGATGTTCACAGCGCCCCCGATGGCACGGTGCTGGTTTTTGGCCGGGCCGCTCCTGTGGCCGAAGGCGCACTGCCGCCCTTCCGGCCTTCCAATGAAACGTCTGAAATGGTAATTGCACGCGGCCCGCAGCCGCTGGCGTTTTCGACGCACACGGAAACTGCCGCCCGCTTTTGGAGCGAGAAAGCACAAGACAATGCCAGCACTCGACGGTAAAGGAATAGTGATGGCCTGCGCTCAGTGCGGGCAGAAGAACCGCCTGCCGTATGCGAAGCTCACCGACCCGGCCACCTGCGGGCAGTGTCACGCCGCGCTGACTATGCCCGGCGTGCCGCTGGATGTGGCGTCGGCGGCGCAGTGGGACGCGCTTTCTGCGTCGCCCCTGCCGGTGGTGGTGGACTTCTGGGCACCCTGGTGCGGCCCGTGCCGGATGGTCGCGCCCGAGGTCGCCAAAGTCGCTCAGTCGAGCGCGGGCCGCTGGCTGGTGGTGAAAATCAACACGGAGGCCCTGCCCACGCTTGGCGCACGCTTCCAAATCCAGTCCCTTCCGACAATGGCGGTGTTTCGCGGCGGCAAAGAAGCCGCCCGAACGTCCGGCGCACGCCCCGCCCCCGCGATTGAAGCCTGGGTGCGGCAGGCGCTGGGCTGAGAGGGGTAGCACCTCCCCGCAAACATACCTGTTTTTGCCCGGTCTTCTCCTGCCGCACCTGCGCTGACCCGAAGATAAAAGTGTCTTTTACTCTTTTCCGGGAGAACGCTTTGCACTACCCCCTTTCCATCAGCTCCCTCAGCGCGGCTTTGCTGCTGGCCGTTTCCTTGCCGATTTCTGCTGCGCCCGTTTCTGTGTCCCCGCCTGCGCCCCGGCTGTCCGCCCGTGCGGTGGGCAGCCCGGTGGGCGCACAGGTGCGGCTGGCCTGGTCCCCGGCGCTTCTGGCAAACGCGTACTCCGTCAGCCGGGACGGCGTGCCGGTGCTGCGCTCGGCAGGACTGACCGCCACTGATTTTGATGTTCTCAGCGGCGAAACCCACACCTATCAGATCACCGCCACTGGCCCGCGTGGGGCTGGCCCCGCAGGGGCGCCAATTTCCGTGCGCGTGCCTGCCGGTTTGCCGGACGTCATCTATGCCGACAGTCTCCGCAACGGCTGGCAGGCGTGGGGCTGGGCCGATTTGGATTTGAGTTGCGCGTCCCCGGCGCGGGCGGGTCGGGCGATCCGGGTCGCCCCCGGCCCGTGGCAGGCGCTTTACCTGCACCATGCCGACGTGGACACGCGCCGCTGGGCCGCGCTGACGTTCTGGATACACGGCGGCGCGGCAGGGGGGCAGCGGCTGAGCATTCGCGCTCTGCGAGCCGGAGCGCCGCTGGCTCCGGTGACGCTGGCCGCGCCGGTCGCGGGGCAGTGGCGGCAGGTGAGCCTGCCGCTGGCGACGCTCGGCGTCGCGCAGGTCCCGGATTTTGACGGCCTGTGGATTAGCGACGCGGCGGGCACGGGACAGCCCGCGTTCTTTCTGGACGAGATGGCGCTGACGCCTGCCCCCGCGCCCCCTGCCGCCCCCGCCGGGCTGACGGCGACTCCCGGCTGGAAAAGCGGCCCGGACTGCCCGGACATGACGATGCCGCAGATCGCGCTGGCGTGGAATGCCGTTCCCGGTGCGACGTCGTATGATATTTACCGAAATGGCGTGAAATTCCAAAGCGGTGTTATGGGTACAGCCTGGACCGATGGCGATGTGGCCTGCGGCACGACCTACACCTACGCCGTGTCTGCGGAAAACGGCGGCGGAGAAGGGGCGCTGTGCCCGCCGGTGACTGTCGCCGCGCCGACCCCTCCGGTCAGCACGGCGATCCTGACGGCTCCAGCCAATCTGAGCGTCACCGGCCTGTGGCGCGGCTCGGCCTCGGATGTGCTGGCCTGGACCCCGGTGCCGGGAGCCGTCTCGTATACCGTGTATCAGTATGACACCGTGCTGGCACGGGGCCTCTCGCAGCCGTCGTACACGCTTGCGCCGGGCGACTTCCTGCCCGACCTGACCTACACGGTCACGGCCACCGATGCACGGGGAACCGAAACCCTGCCCTCGGCTCCGGCCACGGCGCAGGGGGCACTGGACCCGACTCGCACTCCTTCCTGGATGCCCGCCGCGCCGGACGTGCCCGAGAGCCTGTCCGCACGGGCCGAATGGAACGCGGGCCGCCCGCGCATCGCGCTGTCGTGGCGCGGGCACTCCACGGACTACACCTATACGGTCTACCGGGACGGCCAAACGCTTGCGTCCGGCGTGTGGGGCCTGAACTATTTTGACAGCGATGTGCGCCCCGGCGAGCGGCATTCGTACCGCGTCAGCGGTGTCAATGTGCCCTGGCGGCTGGCCTCGGAAAGCGCGGCGTTTGGTCCGGTCCTGCTGGCCGCCCCGCTTGGCCCGCCCGCTGCGTCCGCCGCGCCGGTGCAGGTGACGGATGTGCGCGTGAGTGATGACAGCGCCGTGGTGTCGTTTGCCCCCGTGCCCGGCGCGGTGGACTACCGTGCCTATGACATCGAGCGTCCCAATGCTGTCAAGTACAGCGGCGGCGGCCTGAGCATTGAGATGAACGGGCTGGACCCGGCACGCGGAGCCGATCTGGTGGTGGAAGCCGTAGACAAGCTGGGGCCATTTCAGCGCATGGACGGCAGCCTCGGACCCGGTGCGATGCAGATGGACGGCATGCACACGGCGACGAACGGGCAGGGGGACCCCTCAAACGTTCCAAACGTGCTGGCCGCCTCCGCGCCGGTTCCGGTGACCCTTCAGCCCCTGACGCTCGGCGGCTCGCAGGTGTTCTTTGACACGTTCCGCGACGAAGCGCCGCTGCTGGCCCATCCGCTGCCCGCGCCGCAGGGCGAGGAGTATTATGGCCGCTCGGGGCAGTTTGCCGAAAGCGCCAACGACAAATGGACGGTGCGCGAGTACGGGGCCGATTTACAAAACAGCCGCGTGTTCTTTATGAATAATCACTTCATGGACACGCTTTATGACGGCGGCACGCCGGGGTTTGGCGACCCCATGCACAACACCAATGCATCGCTTGTGATGATGCCCAATGCCACGGCGGATATTTCGGGCGGGCGCGTCCTGCACGTCACGTTTGAAGTGGATGCCCACATGGACAGCCGCCGCTGGTGCGATGTGCAGATCGCCGCCGCCGGAGATTTGCTGATCCGGCCCGGCAAGGTCACGCCCGGCGACCGCCCCTTGCAGCCCGCGACGACGTCCGGCGAATCGCTGCGCTGGGAAATCAAAGGCGACCTGCATCAGCTTATGGTCTATCACAACACCGGCACGCCCGCCGCCCCCGTGATGCAGGAAGAAGATTTGCTGAACATTGACTGGGCCACCGGAGCCACGGACCGCTTCGGCCCCGCCGCCCGGACCCGCTGGGACGGCGTGCCGCTGGCAAACGGCACGATGCAGGATTTGGACAAACGGCATACATTTGACCTGTATCTGTCGCGGACTCACTGCCGCATTTTAGAAAGCGGTGTGGTCATCAAAGACGCGGATTTTTCAGCGCCCCTGCCGTTTACGCTCTGTCAGGTCTACTGGGTGCATCAGCTCTATCACAGCTCCAATGACCGGGCCGAGCTGCTGGATTACAGCCCGCAGGACACGTACTGGATCAACAACCGTCCGTGGAGCGATGAGCGGCACTGGGACAACATGGGCTTCAGTGTTCTGAACGCTTTTCCCATGCTGCCCTAAGCAGGGAGAAGGCATGGTATACTGTGCCTGCTCCTTGCTTGCGAGATAATTGTTCATGACACTTCGACTGCTCGGCCTACAAATCGCCAACGGCTATTCCCCGGAGGCCCGCGTGTTTGCGGGCCTGCTGGCGCACACAAACCCTGAAGCAGTCAAAGCGCAGGTGCTGCACCACCGCTGGTCTGGCGACGAGCAAAGTCTGCCCACTTTCGCGGCCACTTCCGGGGCGGACGTGCGGGCGCTGGACTTCGGCTGGCGCTCCACTGCCGCAAACCGCACGCTGCGGCACAAGTCGCTGTCCCGGCTGCGCTTTCTGGCTGCTCTGCCCCGCGCTCTGGCTCAGGCCCGCCGATTTCAGCCGGACGTCATTTATTCCTGTCAGCAGCTTTGGGACTGTCAGGCGGCTACCTATGTGGCGCGGCGGCTGGGGGTTCCGCAGATTATTCATCTGCATTATGTGGTCGGCCCCTGGCTGCATCGGCCCGTGCTGCACCGGCTGCGAACGTGTGCCGAGGTCCTCACTGTCAGCGGCTTTATCCGCGCCGAAGCCCTCCGGCATGGCACACTCCCGGAGCGTGTAGTCACACTCCGCAACGCCATGACTATGCCCGCCCCGGTGGACCCCGCCGTGCGCGGCGTCGTGCGGCGCGAGCTTGGCATCGCGCCCGATGCCCCCCTGCTCGGCATTGTTGCCCGTTTGGACCCCGGCAAAGGCCAGTCTGATACGCTGCGGGCATTTGCTCAGGCCCGCGCCCACTTCCCGGCGGCGCGTCTGCTGGTCGTCGGCGATGAAACGCCGTGGCATCCCGGCTACGCCGAAACGCTCAAAGCCGAGGCTCGGGCGCTGGGTCTTGGCAACAGCGTTTTGTTTCTGGGCCGCCGCGCCGATGTGCCGCGCCTGCTGGCCGCGCTGGATATTTTCGTTCACCCGAGCCGACAGGAGCCGTTCGGGCTGGCCCTGCTGGAAGCGGCGGCGGCGGGTCTGCCCGCCGTGGCCTACGCGGAAGGAGGCACCACGGAGCTGGTTGCCGATGGCCGCACGGGTCTGCTGTCCGCGCCGGGGTCCGTGCCGGGCCTGAGCGACTCCCTGTGCCGCCTGCTGGCCGCCCCTGCCTGGGCTGCCGCACTGGGGCAGGCGGGCCGGGAGCGGATGGGGGCTGAGTTCAGGCCGGAGCAGGCAGGCCGGTGTTTTGAGGCTGCCGTGCGGCAGGCGGTTTCACCGGCAAGAAAGGCTTGATATGTCCGATGCGCCTCTGATTTCGACGATTATTCCCACGCACAACCGCGCCGACCTGCTGCCTGCTGCGATTGAGTCGACCCTGTCCCAGGAGGGCGTCTCGCAGGAAGTCATTGTCGTCGATGACAATTCGGAAGACGGCACTGCCGCCGTCGCCGCTCGCTACCCCGTGCGCTATCTGCGCGTGCAATGCGGCAAGCCGTCGGGAACCCGCAATGCGGGCATCCGGGAGGCGCGGGGCAAGTACCTCGCGTTTCTGGATGACGACGATGTGCGCCTGCCGGGGGCGCTGGCCGCGCTGCTGGCCCCGCTGGAAGCCGACCGCGACCTGGGATACTCTTATGGACAGACAGTGCCGGTGGACATGGACCTGGCCCCGCTGCTGCCGCCCTATCCGCCGCTGCCGCTGGCCTCGGGGCATCCCGTCGCCGCGTTTCTGGAAACTATTTTCAGTCTGGATGCGGTTTTGGTCCGCCGGGCCGCGCTGGACGAAGTCGGCCTGCTCGACGAATCCCTGTACGGAGCGGAAGATGTCGACCTGGCTTTGCGCCTGGCCCGCCGCTGCCCCTGTGCAGCGGTGTCCCGCCCTCTGGCGCAGACCCGCCTGCATCCTTCGTATTCCAACACCGCCGCCCGCATCTGGGAGCGCCGGGCAGATCAGGCGCGGGTGATGGCACATCATCTGGGCATTCGGGACGCGCACCGGCCCGGCCCCCGGCAGCGTCAGCGGCTTCTTTTAAAGACTTCCGGCTGGTATGTTCATCTGTTCCTGACCCGCGCTCAGGAGGCCGCCGCACGAGGCGACCGTACCGAAACACGCGCCGCGCTTCGGTATGCCTGGAAAACTTCCCCCCTGCACGCCGCCAAAAGTGCGGCCTTCTGGAAACTGCTGAACTAGGAATACCTGCTGATTTCGCCGCGCCCTGCCGACAATTCCTTTGACAATTCATGTATAATAGCGGGCAATGGACACCCGAACTTATCTGCGCCAGATGACGGCGCTTTTGCAAGCCCTGCCGGAAGACGACATTGCCGCCGCCGCCGCGCTGCTCTGGGACAACTACGCCGAAGGCCGGCGGGCCGTGTTTTGCGGCAACGGCGGCTCGGCTTCCACCGCGAGCCACCTGCCTGCCGACTTCCAGAAAAGTATGTTTCTGCACGCCAGTCGCCCCTGGGAATGCCTGTCGCTGACCGATTCGGTTCCGCTCTTGACGGCCTGGGGCAACGACACCGAGTTTGCCCAGATTTTCGCCGGGCAGGCCCGGACCTGGCTGCGGCCCGGCGACCTGCTGGTGGCAATCAGCGGCAGCGGCAATTCGCCCAATGTGCTGGCCGCCGTGGAAGCCGCGCACGAAGTTGGCGCGGTGACGCTTGGCTGGAGCGGCTTCGGCGGCGGGGCGCTGGCCGAACGAGCGCAGCACAAAGTCGTCGTGCCGTCCTACAATATGCAGATGGTGGAAGACGCGCATCTGGTCATCGGACACCTGATTTACTCGGCCCTGCGCGACCGCGTGCTGGGGCAGTGACAACGAACGTATGCACCGATTTTCACTGATTATGGACCAGCAGGTTGGCCTCAAAACGCAGGCGCTGAACTGGGAGCGTGTGGTCCGCGAAACGCCGGGCATGGACGCGGCCCTCATTTCCGTCTGTTACGCGGGCGGCGGCGGGCTGCTCTCGCGCCTGCCGGGGGTGCCCTCGGGCATCAAAGGCACACTGCGCGGCGTGCAGGAAATCCGGGACGGCTGGCAGGCCGCCGGGCCGCGTGAGGCCGTTTTGTGGGCGACCTGGGCCGCTAAATCTGTGCCAAACCTGGTCGCCGCCGCTCCGGCCTACTTTGTGATGGACATGACCCCGACACAGATGGAGGCAATGGGGGCGCTGTATGGCTACGGCACGGCCCGCGCCAAGCTCGGCGCAGGCTGGAAGCGGCGGGCGACGCAAAAGATTTACGCCGAAGCCGCGCATTTTTTCCCGTGGAATGCCTGGGTCGGTCAAAGTCTGCAAGACGACTGGGGCGTGCCCGCTGAAAAGATCACGCCAATTTCGCCCGGCGTCGATTTGACTCTGTTTCAGCCTGCGCCGCTTGCGGGCAGGGCCGGGGACCGCCCGGTGCGCCTGCTGTTTGTGGGCGGCGATTTTCAGCGCAAAGGCGGCGATTTACTTTTACGCTGGGCACGCGAAACGCGGGTGGAAGTCGCCTGGGAGCTGCATCTGGTCACCCGCGATGCTGTGCCGAAGACGCCGGGCGTGCAGGTGTATCACGGTGTCTCTAACAACAGCCCCGAATTGGTGTCACTGTACCAAACGTCTGATCTCTTCGTATTGCCAACGCGGGCGGACTGCTACTCGCTGGTGGCGATGGAAGCGATGGCCTGCGGCCTGCCGGTGGTGATTTCCAGCCTCGGCGGCATCCCGGAGATTGTCATGGACGGCGAGACGGGGTTTTTGATTGCGCCAGGCGATTACGAGGCATTGGCCGCGCATTTAGACGCGCTGGTCACGGATGCCGCCCGGCGCGAGGCGATGGGCACGGCGGCGCTTGGGCGTGCCCGGACGCACTTCGACTGCCGGGTCAATCTGGGCCGCATTCTGGATGTGATGAAGACCCCCTAGCCACCAATAATGGGGGAACCGGATAATTATAAGAGACCCCTCCTAACTTCTGGCTCCCCCATTATTGGGGGCAGGGGGCCTCTCTGGCTCGTTTAACACTATGAACTTAGGCTTCGCCCTGGAATACTCGCTTGGACATACGACGCACGCGCAGAACCTCAAACGGGTGCTGGCGGCGCGGCCTGAGATAACGCCGGCGTATGTGGACCTGCCGTATGACGGCCTTGCCGGGGCGTGGACACGCCTGCCGGGGGTGCGCTCCAACTGGTCGCTGCGGGCGTCGCTCGGGGCGTATCTGGCCCTGCGCGGGCGGGCACGCACGCTGGACGCCGCGCTGTTTCACACGCAGGTCACGTCGCTGCTGTCACCGGGGCTGATGCGGCAGATGCCGTCGGTGATCTCGCTGGATGCGACGCCGGTGCAGTACGACGCCCTGGGGGCGTTCTACGGGCACACGCCAAGCGGCAATGCCCGCTTGGAAGCCCTGAAAGCCCGAATGAACCGCCGGGCGTTTGGCGCGTCAAAGCATCTTGTCGCGTGGTCGCAGTGGGCCAAAGATTCGCTCGTCGCCGATTACGGGGTGGCGGCAGACAAAATCAGCGTCATCCCGCCCGGCATCGACACCGACTTGTGGCGTGTGACGCGGCCCGCGCCGAAGTCTGGCCCGGTCAATTTGCTGTTTGTGGGCGGCGACTTTCCCCGCAAGGGCGGGGACACGCTGCTGAAGGCGTTCGAAAGCCTGCCCGCGTCGGCGGGGGCGCACCTGCACATTGTCACCAAAACGCCGGGGGTGGGGGAGGGTCTGCCGAATGTCACGGTCTGGCGCGACGTTCAGCCGAACTCGGAAACCCTGCGGCGATTGTTTGCCGAGGCCGATGTGTTTGTTTTTCCCACACGCGGCGACTGCCTGCCGCTGGCCGTGATGGAGGCGCTGACGGCGGGCCTGCCCGTGGTCACCACCCGCGTCGGCGCACTGCCCGAAGCCGTCACGCACGGCGAAACGGGGTGGATTGTCCCCCCCGATGATGCGCCCGCGCTGACCTCGGCCCTGACGCTGCTGATTGCGGACCCGGCCCTGCGCCGCAGGCTTTCCCGAAACGCCGAGGCCGCCGGAGCCGCCCGCTTTAATGCCGCGACGAATTATGGCCGTTTGATTGAAGCGGTTCAAGCTGTAGCGCACGGATGATACCCCTATGACAAACGCACTGCTCCTCATTCCCAGTGTCCTCAAAACTGACATAACCGCTGCTGTGGCCGAAGACCGGCATCCGACAATGGACTATTACGCCCTTGCGGATGCCCTCCGAACGCAGCACGGCATGACCGTGGAGATTGCCGACCACGCCGCCGCCGACGCGGACCCCGCGCCTGCCGTGCGGCTGGCCCATAAAGCGGGCGGGCCGGATGCGGCGCTGGCGATGCTGGGCTGGACCCGGCGGCGGCAGTATGACGCCATTTTCTCCAACGGCGAAAACGTCGGCATTCCGCTGGCCCTGCTGCTGGGGCTGACCGGCGGCGGGCCGGGCCATGTGACGATTGGACACCGGCTGTCGGCAGGCAAAAAGCGGCTGTTTTTCCAGACCCTCAAAGCGCAAAAGCAGCTGCGGACGATCTTTGTCTACGCGCAGGCACAAAGCGACTGGGCCACCGACACGCTGGGCATCGCGCCGGAAAAAGTCGCGCTGATTCCCTTTCATGCGGACGACCATTTTTATCGCCCCCTGCCTTTGATGCCCGCCCCGAACCAGATATGTGCGGCGGGGCTGGAATGGCGCGATTATCCCACGCTGATTGACGCCGTGGCGGGGATGCCGGACCTGTCGGTAAAACTCGCCGCCGCCTCGCCCTGGTCTAAAGGCCGCAACGAGACCGAGAACCGCGCCCTGCCGCCGAACGTCGATGCCCGGCGCTACGATTACGCGGGCCTGCGCGACCTGTACGCCCGGTCGTTGTTTGTGGTCGTGCCGCTGTATGAGACGGACTTTCAGGCGGGTGTTACCACCATTCTGGAAGCGATGGCGATGGGCAAGGCGGTGATTGCCACTCGCACCACCGGCCAAACCGATGTCATTGAAGACGGTGTCACCGGGCTGACTGTTGCGCCGGGCGATGTGGACGGCTGGCGGGCGGCAATCACGCGCCTGCGGACCGACGCCGCCCTGCGGGAGCGGCTGGGCCGCGCCGCCCGGCGCTGGGTAGAGGAAAATGCCACGCTGGACCGCTGGGCGGGGCGGCTGGCGGAGGCTGTCCACGCGGCGTCGCGTCCAGCGTCCGGCCCGGCAGACCGGGCGATACGCCGCCGCGATGCCGCTGCCGCACCCTGAAACTATGTTTTCGTAAAAAATAGGGGCCGCTTCCCCGCTTGGCATGATTTATGCACATTAAATGACCGGGCTGCCTGATTATGCAGACGCCGGTGTCAGTAAAGGCTGCTTTTGCTTTATGAAATTTTTGACTGTTCGACTATTGGCTGTGATCGCGGTGCTGTCTTTGGCCGCCAACGTGCTTTTGTATTTCCGCTATTCCACGAGTCGCCCGGTGGTGACGCTGGGGGGGCAGGCCATCTCCCGCAAGCAGTTTCAGGACGTGCTGGAAAGCCAGGCCGGGCAGCCGGTTCTCAGCAAGCTGGTCTTTGAAAGCCTGGTCACGCAGGCCGCCGCAAAGGCGGGTCTGACGCCGACGGCGCAGGATATTCAGGGCCGCATTGATGCCATTCAGCGCCGCGCCCCACAGGTGCTGACGCCCTATGGCGCGGACCCGGTGAAGATGGCGCAGTTCCGGCACGACCTCGGCACGTCTCTCGCTTTGGAAAACCTGCGAATGCAGGGCGTCACCGTTTCCCCTGCCGCCCTGTCTGCGTATTACGCCGCGCACAAAGCCGACTTCGGCCTGCCCGCGCAGTGGAAAACCGCCACGGTCGTCGCCGAAAATCCCGTGGATGCCCAGACCGCCGCTGATGCGCTGCGGCAGGGCAGCCCGCCCGATGTGGTTGCCCGCCAGCCGCGTCTGCGTGTGGTCGGCGTCGGTGGCTACAACCCGAACATTCAGACCGCCGTTTCGCCCGCTGTGTACCAGCAGATGAACGATTTTCTCAAGGCGGCCAAAGTAGGAGATGTGAAGATTTTCCCGGCGGGAGCTTATTCCGTTATTCTGCGTCTGACACAAAGGTCGGCGGGCACCGTCCCGCCGCTGCCGCAGATCAAAGCCCAGGTCGAGCGTGCCGCCCGTCTGGCACAGGCCCCCTCGCAGGATGCGGAGCTGGCAACGCTGTATCAGGCCGCGCACCCCACGTTTACCTCGGACAAATACGCCGCGTACTTCGCCTCGGTCCAGCAGTTTCCGGTCGGGGACACGGGCAAAAAAACTGCCAGCAGCGCACCATAAAAATAGCAAATTGTAAGCAAGCGTGCTTTTTTTTAGCAAAACTCGGGTTATACTGAGTTTTATCCACTTTACACATCTACTTTAGAAAAGAGAGGGGGTGAATACACAATGAATATCAAAAAAGCAATTACAAGTCTTCTCAGCATCGCCATTCTGGCAGGCGTCGGCGTCGGCGCGGCCTCCGCACAGACACCGACTGGCTTTTCCGGGGTTCTGAATGGGTTCGGCCAAGTCTTTTCTTACAGCGGCGCAACCGGCTTCAGCACCACGCCGGGAGCAACCTTCACGGCTCAGGATGCTTTCAGCACAGACAACCTTTCGACGCTCACCTTCACGGGTCTGGCGAACGATGGCCTTTTGGTCAGCAAAGGGGGCGACAGCTATGAGCAGAGCCTTACTGGAGGTACGTTTCTGTTGAAGTCTAATAGTGGCAGCACGCTGCTTTCTGGCACTTTCGACGGCGGCAACCTGCTTTCCGGGACGGTTGGCAGCGACGCAGGCGTTCTTCGTAATTCCCTCGTCAATGTTGTCTATACCGGCGGTTCCTACTTCACCGCTTCCGGCCTGGTTAATCCGGGGTCTTTCTCGTTCTCGCTGGTTGGCGCAAAACCCACTCTCAGTGTGGTGAACGGTCATTTTAATGACTTTACGTCTACGGGAAGCGGCGTGTTCAGTGCCTCCCCTGCATCGTCTGTTGTCCCGGAACCGGCTACGGTGGTTCCATTTGTTCTGGGCGGTCTGGGCCTTCTGGGCCTCGTCGTCCGCAAGTCCCGCCGGACCTCCGGCGCGGCTGTCTAGGGAACCCGTTTCCTGAAAACGCCCGCCTGCGGAAGCGGCTTGCGTGGGGCGGCGGTGTTGCGGAAGCAACCCGCCGCCCTTTTTCTTTTGCTCTGATTTTTCTTTTGCTCGGATATTTCTCAAAAACCCGGTAACGGTTCTGCGGCACTTCTGCCGAAAATAAAACCAGTCAACGATACCAGTATCAACTCCGGCGCGTCCTCTGCTATGGCTGCTATTTTTACACAACCCGAACCCGCGACTGCCGAACACGCAACTGCCGAAGACCATGCGCCGCTTGCGCCGCAGAAGTCAGCACCGGACTGGCGGACACTGCTACCGTTTGGGCTGGCCCTGGGCCTGCTGGGCATTCTCGCCTGGCCGGTGCTGACATTTTGGGGCTACGAATATAGCAAGCCGGAATCCTATTACGGGCACGCCCCCGCGATCCCGCTGATCGCCGCTCTGATGCTCTGGCACAAACGGGAGACTCTGCGGGCGACGCCTAAAAAACCCGCGTTTCAAGCGCTGGCCGTGCTGCTGCCCGCGCTTGCTTTGCTGATCTTTGCCATCAAAGTGCGGGCGGAGGCGCTGGAATCTACGGGGCTGCTGCTGACGCTGTCGGCGGCAGTGTGGCTGGCGCTGGGGACGCGGTTTGTGCGGGCGGCATTCCTGCCGCTGGCCTTTGTGTGGCTGATGGCTCCGCTGCCGGGGCCGGTCTTAAACGACTCCACGCTGCGCGTACAGATGCTGTCCACCGTGCTGGCCGACAAGCTGCTGCACCTGATGAGCTTCGGCACGACGCTGACCGGCAACGTCATCCACATGGACAACTATTCGCTATTCGTGGACGTGCCGTGTTCGGGCTTCAAGCTGCTGCTGGCGCTGCTGACGTTCAGCGCGGCGTTTGCGTTTCTGGTCGACGGCAGCGCCGCCAAACGCTTCGGATTGTTTTTGTTCAGTCTGCCGCTGGCCCTGCTGGTCAACTCGGTGCGAATTGCCCTGATCGGCGTCGTCGGCGAGTGTATCAGCCCGGCCTCGGCCCATGTCTTCCATGACTGGAGCGGGCTGATCACGCTGACCCTCGGATTTGCCGCCCTGTTTGGGCTTGCCAAAGGAGTAGGATGCCGCACATTCGCCGGATGGGCTATCTTTTAATTTTAATCATCGGCGCAGCACTGGCAACGGCCCTGGCGTGGCATCCCGCCCCGCCCAGGCCCTTTGTGGGCATTGCGGGCGCAGATGTGCCCCGCACGCTGCACGGATACACGTCTGCCGGGAATGATCCCGTGCCTGCGGATGTCCAGGCCGCGCTGGCATCGGCCAGCCTGCTGTCTCGCACTTATACATCGGAGGCCGCCGAGGCAAGCGGCGAGCCGATCAACTTTGTCTTGATTGGGGGCACCGACCGCTCCGCTTTGCACGACCCGCGCTCCTGCCTGATTGGGGCAGGCATGCGGCTGGAAAACGACCATCTTGAATCACTGCCCGGCACATCGGTGACGGCGCGTTCTTGTCATGCCGCTGCCGACAGCGGAACCGGCGGCTCGGACCTTCTTTATTTATACGTCGTTGACGGCAAAATTATCAATCAGGCCACCCAGATACGCGCCGCCATGCTGTGGAGCGCCCTGCTGGGGCAGCAGGGCAAGCCCGTATACTTCCTGCGCTTTGAGCGCCCGATTGACACGGACGCCAGGGCGGATGCACTGGGGCACGCCCGGTTACAACAATTTGCCACGGCAATGTGGATGCGGCTGCGCCCGAGGCTGCTGGCCTCCATAGAAATTACCAGAAAGCATGGATGTTTTGAGCAAAATAATCGTCGCGGATACCGCGTTTCATAATGTCTCGATGGAAGAAGCCGTCGCCCGCATCGTTCAGATGGCGCAGAAGACGGAAAAGCCGCGCTATGTCTGCACCGGCAATCTGGATCATCTGGTGATGCTCTCTCACGATGCCGAGTTCCGGGAAATCTATGCCGGGTCGGACCTGACGCTGGCCGATGGCAAGCCGGTTGTTCTGCTGTCGCATCTGGCCGCCCGTGCCGGACAGCCCCCACTGAAGCAGCGGGTGACCGGCAGTGATTTGTTCTGGGAGCTGGCACGGGCGTCAGAAGCCACGGGTTTGCGATTGTTTTATCTGGGGGGCCGCCCCTGCGCCGCCGACCTGGCCCGCGACGCCGTTCTGGCGCGTTACCCTGGCGCTCAGATTTGCGGGACGCACTGCCCGGCCTCGGAGACATTTGGTACGGCAGAGACTCAGGCGGAAATCCGCGCCGCCGTCCGTGCGGCCCAGCCGGATATTCTTTTGGTTGGTTTTGGCGCTCCCAAGCAGGAAAAATGGATCGCCGCGAATAAAGACCTGTTAAGCGTTCCCGTTTCTATCGGTGTCGGCGGCTCGTTTGAAATGGCGGGCGGCGTCGTGCGCCGCGCCCCGGCCTGGATGCAGGATTCGGGGCTGGAATGGGCGTATCGCTTCCTTCAGGAGCCGACCCGGCTCTGGGACCGTTATTTTGTGCGTGACCTGCCGTTTTTTGTGAAAATGGCCGGGCGCACTGTGATGAGCCGTCGTGGAAAGCAGGCTTCTCATTCGCAATTATGACAGCAAAAACCAGGACGCTCCGCCGCCGGAACTGCCCGACATTACGCTGACGCCGACGCCCATTCATCGCGGCCCGGTCTCGGCGGTCTACCGGGGCTGGGACCGGGTGAACCGCCGGGACGTGATTGCCAAAGTGCAGCGGGCCACCGGGGACACGGTCGCCGCCGAGCGGTTTCGCCGCGAAGCCGCCGTGATGGAACGTCTGCGGCATCCGCATCTTGTCGCCCTGTACCAGTTCATTGACGGCGATCCGGCGGCTCTGGTCATGGAATATGTGCCGGGGGGAACGCTGGCCCAGGAGGTCGAGGCGGAGGGCTGGCTCGCTCCGCTGCGGGCGGCAGGCATGATTGAAGATGTCGCCGCCGCGCTTGACAGCGCCCACGCTGTCGGGGTGATTCACCGGGACATCAAGCCCTCCAACATCCTGCTGCCGCCGCAGGCTCCGGCCCGGCTGACGGATTTCGGCGTGGCCCATATTGATGACCAGTCGCCCGAAGTGCCTCCGCTGACGGTTATGGGCGATATTCTGGGCACGATTGAGTACGCCAGCCCGGAGCAGGTTCACGGCAAGGGGGCACCGGACGCCCGCAGCGATGTGTATTCGCTGGCCGCCGTAGCGTATTTTGCGCTGTGCGGCACGCCGCCGTTCCGCGCCGCCGACACGAGCACGCAGGCCCAGCTTTCGGTCATGCACCGGCAGGTCTTTGCCGAGCCGCCGCCGCTGCGCTTTCACCGCGAGGACCTGTCCCCGGACGTGGAGCAGGTGGTCCTGCGCGGCCTGGCAAAATCGCCCGAGGCCCGTTACCCTTCGGCGGGCCAGTTTGCGGCCAGCCTTCGCGCCGCCGTGGGCAGCACGTCTTTAGCCGCCGTCCCTGCTGCCGTGTTCGTGACCCAGAGGCGTCGGGGAGCCATTGCCGGAGCCGTCGCCGTTCCTCTCGTAGTGGCTTTGGCTGCGCTCGGCTACTGGCTGACCAGCGGGCATTCTCCGGCGGGGCATTCTCCGGCGGGGCAGTCTGCGCCAGGGCGCTCCCCTGCCGTGCTTGCCCCAGCCCCGGAAGCAAGCCGCCCGGTTGTCCCAAGTCCCGCCCCTGTGAAACCCGCGCCGCCCGCTCTCACTGCCCCGCCTGCGCCGAAGCCTGCGCCTGTAGTCGCTGCCAAGCCTGTGTCTAAACCCATGCCCAAAACCGCTGTGCCTCCGGTTCGCACGGCCCGCCGCCCGGCGCGGCCCCAAAAAGCCTCCGTCAAGCCTAACCCCGTCGTGGCTTCTCTGCCGCCTCAAAAACGGGTGAACCCCCTGCCGCCGCGCCGCGTGGCAAAAGCGGGCGTGCCGCCGCCCCGTCCATCGGCTCCCGCGCAGGGCTTCCTGCGCGTTGTCGCTGACCGAAACATCCTGCGCCTGACGATGACTTCTGCGGGTGCCCGGCCTGTGCCGGTTCCGCCGCAGTCTCTGTGGGTGGATGGCAAGCTGGCCCACACTGGCTGGATGGCGCTTTCGGCGGGGCGGCACACGGTCTCGTTCGTCCCCAAGCCCGGCAGCGGCTTCGCGCCGAAAAAAGACGTCCTGGTAACACTCCGGCCCGGTCAGTACGCGACCGCGCACATTGTTCTGCCCTCTGCCCCTGCTCCCCAAGTGGCTGCCGTGCCTGCGCCGCCGCAAAAAATTGGCTGGTACTCCGTTTCCTGCTGGATTCCAGCGACTGTGCCGTCGCGTGCCGCCGCGCTGTGGGTGAAAGTGGACGGCGTGCCGCAGCCCGCGCTGGCACAGGGCCAGTGGGCGCAGCTTTCGGCGGGCCGCCACGAGGTCATCTTTCAGCCCGCTGACGGGCAGGGAGTGCTGCCGAAAACATGGCAGATTGATCTTGCGTCGCAGGCCCATTTAGAGCAGAAAGTGCCCCTCCCTGCCGCCCCGCCGCCAGAAATCCCGCCCCACCTGCGAAACCCGACCACGCAGTAAAAGGCTTGTGTAAGGCTTGCGTCTCGTTTTCGCCCCCAATCGCGTATAATAGATTCATGGCGACCACAACCACACGCGGGCCGCAGCCCGGCCCTCCTTCTCCCACCGAGCGCACCGTCACACAGGCGCTGGCTGCCGTCTCGGCTCGCCTGCGGCGTCTGCGCTGGGTGCGCCACGCCTCGCGGGGGGCGCTTGTGAGTATCGGTCTGGCGCTCGTTGCCGTTGGGCTGGCTCACTTCGACTGGCTCCCCGACAGGCTGCCGCTGGAAATCCTTTTGCCCGCGCTGCTTGTCGTCGGCATCGGGGTGGAGACCGTGACGGCTCTTTTGCGGCCTATTCCGCTGATGGAGGCTGCCCGGCTGGCGGAGTCGCGGCTGGGGCTGAAAGAGCGGCTGTCGTCGGCGTTAGAGTTTGAGCGTTCCCCTCGTGCCATCCCTGACCCTGAAGCCGCGCTGCTTCTGCGCCTGCAATCCGAAGACGCCGCCGCGCATGCCCGCCGCTTGAATGCCGCCGAGGCCGTGCCCTGGCGCTGGCCCTGGGAGGCCAAAGCGGCGGCGGGCGGTCTGCTCCTGCTTGCACTGGCTCTCTGGGTGCCAAATCTGCCCGCGCTCGTGCCGCCCCAGCTTCGTGTGGAGCGGCAGATTGTGCAAAAAACCGGGGACAATTTAGAGAAGAAAGCCGCCGTCATTCAGAAGCTGGCCGACCAGAAGCATCTGGAAGGCACCCGCAAAGCTGCCGCCGACATGAAGCGTTTGGGACACAAGCTGGCAACGGGCAAGCTGGACAAAAAGCAGGCGATGGTGCAGATGTCCAAGCTCACCCAGCAGATGCGTCAGGCCCAGCAGAAAGCCGCGCTGGGAACGCCCGGAGCGGGGGAAAAGAGTCTGGCCCAGGCCGGGCAGCAGCTCTCGCAGTCGCTGGCCGCTGGCGCAAAAAGCGCGGGCGGGCAGGGCGCTCCCAAGCCGGGCGACCCCAAGCAGGGCTTCAATGTGCCGACGAACGGCGGGAAAAGCAGCGCCCCGGCAAACACGCACTCGTCCCCAACTCCCGAAGTCCAGAAGGCCGCGCAGGCCATGCGCCAGAACGACACGAAGGCGCTGAGTGAGCAGCTCCGCCAGCTCGCCGACAAAGCCGCCTCGGGCAAGCTGTCCCCCCCAGAGCAGCAGCAGGCCGCCGCTGATTTGCAGAAGCTGTCGGGGGCGCTCAAAGACACGCCGATGCCGGAAACGCAGAAGCACACGCAGGCCGCCGCCGATGCCTTAAAGCGCGGCGACAAGCAAGGGGCCGCGTCGGAGATGCGAAAAGCCGCCGAGGCCGCCGAGCGTGAGGCCCGCGCCCAGGCCGACCAGCAGGCCATGCAGGATGCCCAGAGCGCCGCTGAAGACGCCCAGAGCCAGATGGCCGGGGCCAGCAGCGCGGGCGACATCCAGAACGACTCCGGCCAGCCCGGCGATGGGAGCGGCAAAAATCCAGGCAAAGGACAGGGAAGCGGTCAGGGCCAGGGAGCCGGACAGGGCTTTGGCGACGGCATCGGTCAGGGCCAGCAGGCGAACGGGAAGATGGGCAGCGGCAAAGGCAACGGCGGCTCCGGCGGCGGCGGCAAAGCGGGCGGCAAGCCCTCCGATACGGGTCAGGGCAGCAGCCCTATTAAGCACCTCGGCCATGCCCCCGCAGGCAAAGGCACGGCCAAAGTCTACTTCGGCAAGGCGCTGAACGCGGGTCCCAGCAAAACCGGCCCCACTCGCAAAGTCGGCGGCGGGCACGACCCCGGCGGGGCCGCGCCAAGCAGCGTGCCGTACTACGACTACGTCGCCCCGGCCAAAAAAAGCGCCGAGACCACAATGGACAAAGAAGACATCCCGCCCGCCTACCGCAGCGATGTCCGCCGCTACTTCCAGTCCCTCGACCCGCCTGTTCCGGCAGGGAATAGAGGACACTGATTGGGGAAAAGAAGCCGCTACGGCAGCGCAACAGTACAAACAGCTTGCAGCTCAAATGGTCGGTGTGCAGGCGGAACTGGCCTGGCGATACAATTTGGAGCGAGCCAGGTTCTTGCGCGGACAGGTTAGCCACCTTGCACCTTCCGCACCGGATTTTGCCAGCGAGATTGGATACCAAAATGATAACCCTTAGCGAAAAGCCGCTGACATCATTTCTTTTCAGTGAAGGCGATACGGTTGCCCTTAAAGAGAATTACCCCAGCCTCGGACTGTCGGCGGGTAACATCGGCGTGATTTGGGTTTCTTACAGCACAACGCCGCCCGCCTATGATGCGACGTTTCAAGACGCCGAGGGCCGGGCGTTTGACATGGTGTTAGATGAGGATGAGCTGACGACTCCCGCTTGACAGCCCGCTGGATTCAGAACGCACTGCGTTCCAAGTGCGCCGCGCTTGGCGCGACTGCCAAAATTGGCGCACTAATCTGTTTGACCCTTTGTATATAATTCTCTGAAAGGCCCTTTTTTCTATGTTCTCATCGAAGCTCAACGCCGCCGGGCAGTATCAGATATACTTCGCCGGACAGTGGCAGGACTCAGAAGCCGCTGACTTCTTGCCCAACGTCGTCCCCGCGCACACCGCGCACGTTTTAGGGCAGGTCGCCGAATGCCCCGACGGCGAAGTGAACGCCGCCGTGGAGGCCGCTGAAGCCGCATTCCCGGCCTGGCGGGCGGTCAGCGGCAACATGAAGACGAAACTCTTTCTGCATCTGGCACAGGTGATGTATGCCCGGTTTGACGATTTCCAGCAGACCATGAGCCGGGAAATGGGCAAAACTCTCTTTGACTGCAAGCTGGATTTGGACGAGGCTATCGGCGTCATTGAGTGCGTCGCCCCGCAGGGCCTGTCGCTGAAAGGCGAGACTTACGCCAAAAACATTGACGGCGTCGTGATGGAGTCGCGCCTGGAGCCTCGCGGCGTGGCGGCGATTATTACTCCCTTCAACTTCCCCGTGGCGATCCCGATTGCCCAGATTATGTCGGCATTGGTCACCGGCAACACCGTTGTCTGGAAGCCCTCGCACCTCATTCCCGAATCCTCGCAGGCGGTGGCGGCGGCTTTAGACGAGTGCTTCCACTGGGCCAAAGAGAAACTGGGCGTCAGCGTTCCCCCCGGCACGTTCAGCCTTGTGAGCGGCGATGTCGGGCCGGGGCAGGCCCTTATCAAGCACCCGCTGGTCAAGTGCCTGTCGTTTACGGGCAGCAAGGCCGTGGGCGACGCCGTGGATGCCACCGCCAGTGGCCTCGGCAAGCGCGTGATGAAGGAAGTCGGGGGCATCAACATCTTTTACGTTCACAAAGATGCCGACATCGCCCGCGCCGCCAAAAACTTTGTCTACGGCAAGACCATCACGGCAGGTCAGCGGTGTACGTCGATCCAGGAAGTCCTTTGCGACGCCTCTGTCTATGACGCCTTCGTTGCCGCCGCGATAAAAGAAGCCAAAGGCATCGTCATGGGCGACGGCACTTCTGCCGAACTGGCTGCCGCCGACGCTGCCCCCGGCCAGTACTCGCTCCCGCCGGTCGTATCGGGCGAGCAGCAGGCCCGCATCGTAGGTTTGATTGAGCAGTCCGTCCGTGAAGGCGCGGGCATCGCCCATCAAGTCCCCGTCCCCGAGGTGCTCTCTGCCGAAGGCTGCTATGTTCCCTTCACGCTGATAGAGAACGTCGCCCCCGGCAACATTTTGTATGCCACCGAGCTGTTCGGCCCCGTCGGCGTCCTCACGAAAGTCAAAAACGTCGCCGAAGCCATCACAATCATCAACGCCAAAATCGGCATCGTGGCCTGCATCGACAGCGAAAACAAAGACGCCACCGAACACTTCATCCAGAGCGTCCTCCGCACCCGCGTCGACGACGGGCGGCATGGCACGGGGGCCTTCTGGGCCACCCGCTTTGGCGGCGACCGGGGCGCAGGCTCCGGCAACCCGGCCCTTGATGAAAACATGGTCCTGGGCTACGTTCTGTGGAAAACCATTTACCGCGCCTACAAGCCCTTCGCCGAACCTGCGGACGATGACGCAGGAATCTAGCTCGCTCCCTGATGCGGATAGGAATTACCTGCCATGCCTTTAAGTGCCCGCCGCCTTCTTTTATCACTCGCCGATAATTCAACTGTTCGGCAGACAATTTCTCAGAACGGCCTCTCCAAAGGGCTGATCCAGCGATTTGTCGCCGGAGAGACGCTGTCCGAAGCGTTGACCGCCGCAAAAGGGCTGCAAGCGCATCAGATCAATACGGCTTTGGATTTGCTGGGAGAGAACGTTGCCACGGAGGCGGAAGCGGAAGCGGCTGCCTCCGCCTATATCGCCGTGCTGGAGGCGCTGGCCGGCAGTGGCCTGCCGTCGCCCTATATCAGTATCAAGCTGACCGCCCTGGGTCTTGACCTCGGCGACGCTCTGGCCGCCGGACATCTGCGACGCCTATTAACGGCGGCGCAGGCCGCAGGCGATGTTTTTGTGCGCGTCGATATGGAGGGCGCGGTTTACACGCAGCGAACGCTGGACATTGTGCGGGCGGCTCATGCCGAGTTTGCCGCAGTGGGAACGGTGCTGCAATCGTATCTGTACCGCACGGACGCCGACCTGAAGCTGCTGATTGCCGAGGGCATCCGGGTTCGTCTGGTGAAAGGCGCGTATGCCGAACCGGCCTCCGTGGCCTACTCCGACAAAGCGGATGTGGATGCCGCGTACATTCGTCAAATGCAGGCGCTGCTGCTGGACGGCGATTACCCCGCCATCGCCACGCAGGACGAAGCGATTATCCACAAGGCCAAACAGTTCCTGCGGGAGCAAAAGCTTTCCAGCCAGGGCTTCGAGTTTCAAATGCTGCTGGGTATCCGGCGCGATTTGCAGGAAGGTCTGGCGGCGGAAGGGTACAACGTCCGTGCCTATGTCCCGTTTGGCGGCGCGTGGTATCCGTACTTCATGCGCCGTCTGGCAGAGCGGCCCGCGAATGTCGCATTCATCCTGAAAAACTTGATAAAATAACCGAACTTGTATCCAGCGCCGCTTGCGCGGCCTGCCTGACGTGGGGGGAGGGGTCGTGGGCGGCGAGGGCTTGCAGCACAGTCCGGGTGGCAGAGTTCGGGGGCAGGGCGTCCACGGCGGCAAGGCGGACGGCTTCGCGGTTTGATCGGACGAGGCCATAAAGAAGCTCCGTGGCTTCGGGAGTGCGTAGAGTGGTCAGGGCCAGGACGACGGCCTTCAAAGGGTCGCCGGTGAAGCGGGGGAGGGCATCGCCGATGAGAGCCGCCGCTTCGGGAGACTGCATGCGGGCCAGCGAGAGGGCGGCGAAGGCGGCGAGGTTCAAGTCGCGGTGCTTCAGGTAGAGGGCCAGCACCTCGGGAGCGTGGGGGTCTTCTAAATCCACCAATGCCTGCATACACTCCTGCAAGACTTCCGGCTCCTCATTTTCCGGGTGGACCAGCCGCAGGGTCAGCGGCAGGCGGGCCGAGGCGCTGCCGGTCAGGGACAAAGCCCGTGCGGCGGCTTTACGCGGCTCCATCTTGACTTTCGGCTCCAGGTGACCGGGCAGGTTGCCGCTGCGGTCGAACAGCAGCAGGGCGATGTCGCGGATGCTGTCCCCTTCCCGAAGCTGGGCCAGCGCGAGGGCGCAGTTGCCGCGCAGGTGCGCGGCGGTGTCAAAAGGGACGCCGCCGACGGCCTCAATCTGTGTGGTGCGGAGGCCGATTTTCAGCGCGGTGGCGGCGGGGGAATAGTGCAGGCGACCCAGGGCAAACGCCAAATTGCTTCGGATATGACAGCCGGGGTCCTGGGCGGGGCCATCTTCACTGAGGTAGGTGAGCCGGTCGGTCATCGCAGCGGCGGCGGTGTCGTCGGCGTGTTGTCCCAGCGCCTCCGCCGCGAGGGCGGCGACGTAATGGGACTTGTCGGCCAGCGCCGTCAGCAGGAGCGCCTGCCGGTCGGGGCTATCCAGCGCGGCGGCCTGCCGGACGGCGCTGATGCGCTCGGGTGTCTGTTTGGCCCGCAGGCGCTTTTGGATTTGCTCGGTCATCTGGTCTTACTGCTTCGGCAGCTCGCCCGTTTTCGCCTGCCACGCGGCAACTAATCTGTCCTCGTAGTCGGCGGTGTCGCTGTCTTTGAGCTTGCCGTTTTCTTCCAGCCAGTTGAGCGTCCGGCGTGTGCCTTCGCGGAAGTTGATGGTCTGGCCGGGATACGTCGTATCGCGCTTGAGCTTGGCATTGTCAAAGACCGACGGCCATTGCAGAATCTCGTAGGTGGTGCCGGACCACGACGGGGCGGCTTCAAAGAGCGTGTCGGCGGGGATATGGACAGGGGCGAACGTGCCGCCGCAGACTTCGGCGACTTGCTCATGGTACTGGTTCCACGTAAACCATTCATCGGCGGTGATGTTGTAGGCTTCGCCGAGGCATTTCTGCGTGCCCATTGCGGCGATAAAGCCCACGGCCACATCGTCGACATGGCAGGCGGCCCACAGCGAGTTGCCGTCGCCCATCACCACAATCGGTTTTTTCTTCCGCAGACGATCTACAAAAGTATTGCCCGGCCCGAACGCCCGGAGGATGTCTCCGCCTTCGCCGTAGGAGTGCGACGGGCGCATGATCGTCATAGGGAAGCCGTTCGCGGCGGCTTCAAACAGCAGCTTCTCGCAGGCGATCTTGTTCTGCCCGTAGCCGCCGATAGAATGGTACGGCTCGGTCTCCGTAGTCGGGATTTGGGCCACGGGGCCGGAGTAGACACAGACGGTGGAGCAGTGAATAAACTGCCCGCAGCGGCCTTTGAACGCCCGGATCGCCGAGGCGGCGTCGTCGGGGTGAAAGGCCACCATGTCTACCACCACATCATAGTGCTTATCCGCGAACGTCTGCTCAAACGCAGCGTAATCTTTGCGGTCGCCGGTGATAATCTCGGCCCCACTGCCGTTCGGCAGACGGTTTTCCGATTTGCCCCGATTGAACAGCGTGACGCTGTGCCCCGCCGCCAATAGCTGCCGACTAATGCTGGTGGAAATCAGACCCGTCCCGCCGATAAATAAAACGCGCATACAGTTACCTCCAATGCCTCTGCTGATACCGTTGTTGTACCCGTTTTTCGCGTGTCTATCGGCGCCGGAGCGTCACAGTGGCAGTTTGACCGATCCGCCTCCGATGCTGGTGTGGGGCAGACCAGGTTCCGCCAGCGGCAACTCAATGCCTCCGTTGGTTGTGTGATAAAGGCTGAAGTTTAAAAAGGCAGGACAGCACGAATTATCTGAACCGAGCCAGGTGACGCCTGTAATGAACAAAGTTTATTGTGTCATTACAGGTTTCTTTGTTTTTAGATTGGGATGATGTTCTGCGCGATGGCAAGCGTGTAGCGGCGAATAATGTATTTGTGCCCTTTATGCTCGACCTGCCAGTTGGCGTGCAGGATGCGGTTGAAGCCGCGCCGCTTGCCTTCAGCCGCGCCATCTTGCGGCGTATCAACCCATTCGCCGACGTGCCGGAAGAAGAACTCGACGCCCCAGCCGGTCTCATAATTTCCGGTGATGGTGATGCCGAGGATGTCGTGAAAATCCCACGGAATATGCCTGAGCGCGTCTGCATACCATTCACGAAACGAAGCATGGTCATGGGCCAGCGCTTGGCCGTCCATGCTGAACGTCATGTCCGTATCGTCGAGATGGGCTAAAAAGAAGTCGGCAGGATCGGCGTGATCAAAGGCAGCGAACCAGGCGTGGACAAATGAGCGCAGGTCATTATGGTTCAGTGCCGCGAGATCAGTAGGACGGTACTGTGCAATTTGGCGCTCGGCATCGGTAAAATTGATATCCGGCAGTATGGTGGCTGTCATCATTTTCTCCTTATTGCTCATAGATTTTGTCTTATGGGTTTTGTCTTATAGGTTTTGTCTTATGGATTTTGTAAATGCGTGGCCGGTGCTGTGAGCGCCCGTAAGAAAGCGTCCATCCGCTGCATGGCAACGCGTTTGGACACGGCGGCATCGGCGGCGTAATCAAAGCCGTGAACTGCGCCGGGATGCACGGTCAGCTCGACCGGCACTCCAGCACGTAAGAGGCGCATGGCATAAGCGACGTCCTCGTCAACAAAGAGGTCAAGCGAACCGACCGCGATAAAGGCTGGCGGCAGGCCAGCAAGGTTATCCGCACGGGCAGGCGCGGCATAGGGAGAGACATTGCTGCTTCCGGGAGAGGTGCCGAGCAGGGAGGCCCACCCAAAGCGGTTGTCTTCGCGCTTCCACATAAACTGGCCGGTCACGGGGTTGCTGTCGCCGACACTGCCCGTGCGGTCGTCCAGCATTGGGTAAAGCAGGTTCTGGAATGCAAGAGGCGGGCCGCTGCGGTCGCGGGCCATCAGCGCCAGAGCGGCAGCAAGGCCACCGCCGGCGCTTTCCCCGGCGACTCCAATCCGCGCCGGGTCAACGCCGAGCGCAGCGGCCTCCTCGGCCATCCAGCAGAGAGCCGAGTAGCAGTCTTCAATCGCTGCCGGAAAGACAGCTTCCGGGGCGAGGCGGTAATCTACCGACACGATCACACAGTCAAGCTGAAAGGCTTCCTGGCGCAGCAGCGAAAGCCACGCATCGGGGCTTCCCATAACCATACCGCCGCCGTGCAGATGCAGAATGCCGCCACGATTTTGTTTTGCGGTACACGGCCTGACGATCACAACCGGGACGGAGCCGGACTCGTTGCGCCGAGGCACTGAGCGTCGCTCGACTTGGACGGTGAGGCCGTCGCCTGCACCGTCATCAGCCGGCGCGGCTTCAGTCATGGACTGGCGCAGGGCGTCCAATGTCTGCGTGTTCACTGCCTGACTGGCATATTGGTCAACGAGCGGAAGAAGTTCGGGATCGACAAGATGTCGGGTGTCTATCAAAGCCGGTAACTCACTTTCTTGTATCGCAGTGCAGCAATTATGTCCGTGTGCGCTGTATTTCAATCCCCGAAATTCGTCTGTCCTTGCCTCATCCTACGGCGCACGCACAAAATGGATGTTGTCTGGGGCAAATTGACAAAACAGTTAAAGGAGAAAAACCATGCCGAAGGCTTTGCCGTCGCCGGAGATTGCGGCTGCACTAGAGCGGCTGACAGGGCAAGATGGGCATTTCCGACAGCGATCAGGGCGCTAAACTTGTACCGCTCCACAGCCCCAATTAAGTCCATCCACGGCGTTTACAAGCCGAGATTGTGCCTCATCGCGCAGGGCCGCAAGCAGGTGATGCTGGGGGGAGGAGATATATGAGTACGACCCGGCACACTGTCTTTGGGTGGCCGTTGAACTGCCGGTCATCAGTCAAGTGCAGGATGCCACATCGCTGGTCACTGTGCTGCGCCACTTGCGGCGGCTGGACACTTAATTTTTCCATCTTCTACTTTTTGCGTGCCATCAGAACCAGCGCCGAAGGCACGCACTTGCGGCGACTCCGCCCCAGGGCTTCGTTGCCGCCGTAGCGATAACCGTTATCAAAATATTCGGTCGGTGCCGTGAGCGCATCAATCGCCGAGTCGCGCTCGGCGGCAGCATCGCGCCCGCACGTTTCATCCAAAAGCACGCCGAATATCCCCAGCGCGACCGCATCGAACGGAGCGCCGTGAATTTGGCAAAGCGCATCCACCACCCCTATCAAATAACCGCAGCCAAACGGCGTCGCAGCGACTTCGGCGAGTGGTCCCGTCGAAGGCGCCGCGCTCGCCAGCTCAATTTGTTCCGCGAGAAGCTGCCGTGCGTCGTGCAGCACACGGCACTGCGAATCGGAAAGCGACACCATTTTAATTCTCGTCTTCGTGTGTGCGGTGTCCCAAATGCAGCGCTTCTTTGACTTCGGAGACTTTCTCTGTAACCAGCGCCTTGACCGAATCCACGATGACGCCTTTCTCATCGGGGTCGCCCTTGAGCAGAGCCTCGCCGGTGTTGCGTGCAAACTCGAACGAAATATGCGGGGGCAGCGGCGGCACGTTTTTGTCGGTATGAACATCGAGCAAAGTCAAACCGTCGTGCGCGAACGCCGCGTCCCACGCTTCGCCGATTTTGTTCGGGTCGGTGACTGTGATCCCCTTGAACCCCAGCATTTCGGCGTAGGCCGCATAATCCACGGTCTGTATAGCCTGCGAGCCTTCCCAGCGCGGATTGCCATCTTCGGTTCGCATTTCCCACGAGACTTGCGTTAAATCGTCGTTGTGCAAGACCATCACGACCAACTGTTTGTTGGGCCACAGATGCTGGTACTTTTTGACCGTGATGAGTTCGTTCATGCCCAGCATCTGAAACGCGCCGTCGCCAATCGTGCAGACAACGGGCTTATCAGGAAACGCGAACTTCGCCGCCACCGCGTAGGGCATCGCTGCCAGCATCGTCGCCAGGCGACCCGACAAATCGCCGCGCATCCCCTTTTTCAAGTGGACATGATGCCCGTACCAATCGGCGGTTGAACCGGCGTCGCAGGTCACAACCGCACCATCGGGCAAACGCTCATTCATCTCATAAAACACGCGGCGCGGGTTGATCGGATCGGCTTGGTCGTAGGCTAAATCGTGCATTATGCCGTCCCAGGCACGCCTGCCCTCAGAGACTTTCTGTTGAAAACTCAGGTCTTCGGTCTGTATGACGAGCGGCAAAAGCGCCTGCAAAGTCGCTTTGGCGTCGCCCCACAAATTAACTTCCATTGGATAGCGCACGCCCAACTGTCCGGGTCGCAAATCGATCTGAATTCCGTGCGCCTGACCGGTTTTGGGCAAATAGCCGCCATACGGGTAATTGGAGCCGATCATCACAAAGGTGTCGCATTCCTGCATCATTTTAAGCGAAGGCAAACTGCCCAAAAGCCCCAGCTGCTCACAGTTGAAATCAACGTCACCGGGAATTACGTCTTTGCCGCGCAGCGCCGTAATGATGCCCGCGCCGGTTTTGTTCGCAAGTTCCAGCACTTCGTCGGTCGCGCCCAGCGCTCCGGCGCCTACCAGGAGAGCGATGCGTTTGCCGGATTTGAGAATATCGGCGGCACGCATCAGTTCATCCAAAGGCGGCGTGATTTTGATCGAGGTCGGCGCTGGCGAAGAGCGCGAAACATCCATCTTGTCGGGCGCCTCCTGACGTTTCATCTTTTGCACGTCGTGTGGGATCACGACGACGCAGGGCTGCCGGTGCGTGAGAGCGATACGACAGGCACGGTCAATCACGACCTGAGCCTGCCCTGGTGTTACAATGGTTTGCACATAGGCGGCGACATCGGCAAAGGTGCGTTCCAGGTTGTTTTCCTGCTGATAGCCGCTGCCCAGCGTTTCCAGCGCCTGCTGCCCGACGATAGCTACGACGGGCTGATTGTCCATCTGCGCGTCGTAGAGACCGTTGAGCATATGGAAGGCGCCAGGGCTGGAAGTCGCGGCGCACACGCCAAGCTTGCCTGTCCATTTGGCGTAGGAAGTCGCCATCAAAGCGCAGATTTCTTCGTGCGTGGGCCGAATGTATTTCAGCGGCAAGTCAGCACTATCGGCGCGGCCCAGAGCGCCATCAAAGGCGCCGATGCCATCGCCGGGAAAGCCGAAGATGTGGTCAACGCCCCATTCGAGGAGGCGGTCAATTACGAAGTCGCTGACGGTGTCGCGGGGATGAATAATGCTCATGGCAATACCTTATTTTTTGGTTCCAGTTTTTGAGGCTGCTTTACGGGTTACCCTCTCCAGTTTGAAATCCAGTACCCGGTTTATGAGTAGTCTAATCAGAAGAAGAGAAAATATGACCGGGCAAACACCAATTGTTCTACCGCCGTTTTTGTGAGCCGCCGAAAAAAGAATCTCATGGCTTTCCCCAGTCTTCCTTGACAGCCTATATTTAGTATGTTATACTAGAATTCTGCACAAGATATAGGAAGCGCCGTCCCAAATGAAGGTCTCAACAAAGCAGGTTCCATGAAGTGCCCCTACTGTGGCCATGACGACGATGCGGTTTTGGATTCCCGGCCCCTGCGCGATGGGGAGGCAATCAAACGCCGCCGGGAATGCAAGCACTGCGAACGGCGCTTCACCACATTTGAGACCATTGAAGAAATGCAGCTCACGGTGGTCAAAAAGCCCGACCGCGACGGCCATCAGCGCCGGGAGCCGTTTGACCGCAACAAGCTCCTGCGCTCCCTGCGCGTGGCCTGCCAGAAGCGGCCCATCTCGGAAGAAACGCTGCAAGACATTACGGATGACATTGAGCGAACCCTGACCAACCGCCTGGACAAAGAAGTGCCCTCGGCGGAAATCGGCGAGCTGGTCATGGACCACCTGCGCCGATTGGACCATGTCGCCTATGTCCGCTTTGCTTCCGTGTATCGCCAGTTTGAAGACGCCACCCAGTTCCGCGACATTGTGAACCTGCTCAAAAAACAGGGCAGTCGTCTGCGAAAAGATTGACCCCAAAAATTAATTTATTCACTTATAAACGATAGGAAACATCATGCCCGAACGAAGCAATGGCAAGAAAAACACCACAGGAACTACGCTCGATTTGCTCGGCGACGAAGAGCCGATGAAGCCCCGCGCCGCCCGCAAGCCTGCCCCGACGCTCGCCCCTCTCACCGCGCCTGATACGGAACCGGCTGGGGCGCTATTTGGTGGCGAAGACGTCGACCTGACCGCCAGGCATCCGGCGGACGTCCCCGTCGGCAGCTTCCCCGCACCGTCGCAAATCGCGCAGGCCGCCGAGTCGGACCCCTTCGGCGAGGAAGACCCCTTTGAGGACAGCGTCATGGCCCGAATGCTGGCCGATGAGCCTGCCCCGATAGCCAGCCCCCTGCGGGCCGCCCGCGAAGATTTTCAAGCCCCCGCCGAGGCCGCCCCAATGTCCGAGCCGGAGCCAGTGGCCGAACCCGAATTGGCCGAACCTGAATTAGCCGAACCCGAATTGGCCGAACCCGAATTAGCCGAACCCGAATTAGCCGAACCCGAATTAGCCGAACCCGAATTGCTGGCTGAGCCGGAGCCAGTGGGCGAAATAGAGGCGGAGCCGATGACCGAGGCAGGCCCAGACCTGGACGCCTTTGCGGACCCTGTGGCCGCGCCCGAAGTCGAGCAGGAGATTGAGCCGCCTCTTGCCGAAGCCCTGCCCGAAGCCGCCGCCGAAGCCCTGCTTGAGCCTGAGCTGCTGGCCGCACCGGAGCCGCCTCCCGCGCCCGCCAAAAAGGCCAAAGCCGCACCCGTCGACACGCCCGCGCCGGGCCTGACGTTTGAGCGCCGTTACACCGAAGCTGGCCAGGACGTCTGGGCAACTACCGACTGGGAGCTGCGAACCGCCAGCATCGTCGGCAGCGACGGCAAAGTCGTCTTTGAGCAGAGCGGCGTCGAAATCCCCAAAGCCTGGTCTCAGCTTGCTACCAACGTTGTGGTGTCCAAATACTTCCGGGGCCAGATTGGCACGTTAGAGCGCGAATACAGCGTCAAGCAGCTCATTGGCCGCGTCGCTGACCGCATCGTTGAATGGGGCCGTGAGGGCAGCTACTTCGCCTCCGACGCCGACGCCGAAGTGTTCCACGACGAGCTGCGCTACATTCTGCTGCACCAGTACGCTGCCTTCAACTCCCCCGTCTGGTTCAACCTGGGCTGGGCAGGCCGCCGCCAGGCGGTCAGTGCGTGCCTGCCCTATGACGTGCGTGTCAACACTGACCGGGGCCTGCTGCCGATTGGTGAGATTGTGCGGCTGTTCGGGGCCAACCCCCAAGCCCAAATCTTCACCTTCGCGCCCGATGGCTCCCCGTCGCGGATTGTGGCTGCTGTGTGCAATGGCCGCAAGCGCGTGTTCCGCTACCACCTGGCCGACGGATCGACCCTGCGCTGCACGTCCAACCACCGCGTTTTTGTGCGCGGCTACAAGGGCGAGATTGTGGAAAAAGAAGCGGGAAATTTGGTGGCTGGCGTAGATCGGCTTATCCTGAGCCGCTCGGTGCTGCTGCCGAAAACGACCGTTCAAGACCTGCACTCGCTGACGCCCGACACAGACCTCGCCTGGCTGACCGGCCTGATGGTTGGTGATGGCTACTGCGGGCGCTCTCAATCACTGACCAGCGACACTTGGGACCTGAAAATTAATACTGTACCGGAGAAGGACCGGGCCGAAGCTGTCTTGACCAAGTACGGCGTCCCGTTCCGCACTCATATCAAATCCTGGGGCTTCTGCCTGCGCGGACATGGCGCAGTCAGCCGCGCCTTTTGGTCGGCACTTGGCCTATGGGGCCGCGTCGGTGACAAACAGGTTCCCGAATGGATTTACCGGACCAGCGCGAAAAATATCGGCGCATTCCTGGGCGGTCTGTTTGACGCCGATGGTCATGTGTCGCAAAACGAAAACCGCCGCCTGCCCGTCTTTTCCAACACCAGCCTGCCGCTGGTACAGGCCGCGCAAACCCTGCTTCGCTCGCTGGGTATCTATGCCGCGCTGACGGCTTACACAGACTCCCGCGACGATTACGCCCGTAAGACTTCTTACTCGCTGGGTATTCACGACAATCTGTCTGTGGAGCAGTTTGAAGTGCATGTCGGCTTCACCCATGCGGAAAAGCAGGCTCGGATGACCGAGCGGCAGCTTGCGATAGCGTCTTCGCTGCGGGCCTCGGACGTGCTGCTAGTCAGCAAAACGCAGGGCGGCTCCGAATACGTCTATGACATTCAGACCGAAAGTGAGACATTTTGGGCTGAAGGCATCCTCCTGCACAACTGTTATATCACGGAAGTGAATGACACAATGGAGAGCATATTAGACCTCTACAAGACTGAGGGAATGCTCTTTAAAGACGGCAGTGGTAGCGGCCAGAATCTGTCTTCCCTGCGCTCGTCCAAAGAGCCGCTGGCAGCGGGCGGGCGGTCCAGCGGGCCGATAGCGTTTATGAAGGGGCTGGACGCTTCGGCGGGCAGCATCAAAAGCGGCGGTTCCACGCGCCGGGCGGCCAAGATGGTGATTCTGGATGCCGACCACCCCGATATTCAGGAGTTTGTGGACTGCAAGAAAGACGCCGAGCTGAAAGCCCACGCGCTGATTGACGCAGGCTATTCGGGGGCGTTCAATGTGGCGAATGGTGCGTATGACACCGTGCCCTTCCAGAATGCCAACCACAGCGTGCGCGTTACTGACCAGTTTATGCAGGCGGCGGAGGCCGACGGCCCCTGGGACACCAAGTTCCGCACCACCGGCGAGACCGCCGAAACCCTGCGGGCCAAAGACCTGCTCCACTCCATCGCCGAAGGAACGTGGACGTGCGGTGACCCCGGAATGCAGTTCGACACCATCTCGAACGACTGGCACACCTGCGCCAACACCGACCGCATCTACGCCAGTAATCCCTGCTGCTTTGTGGGGGAAACGCTGATTGAAACCGCCGAAGGGCAAATCCCGTTTGCCTCGCTCTATGCGCGGCACGAAGCGGGCGAGGACCTGCCGACGGTCTTCTCCTTTGATCGGCACAATCGGCAGCCTGCACTGCAAGCGATCAACAAAGTCTGGATTGCGGGCCACACGCGGGAGCTGGTAGAAGTCAAGACGGAGCGGGGCTTGACCTTCCGCTGTACGCCGGAGCATCGGTTCCTGACGCAAGGTGGTGAGTTTGTAGAAGCGCGTCATCTTGCTGTCGGCACGGCGCTTTGCTCTCTGCGCTGCGCGGCGAAAGACCTGCCGGAGAACTCGGAAGCCCTGGTGGCAACGCTGGCCGAGGCCGCCGATGTTTTGCTGTCGGTGACGCCGCTGACGCTGGAAGATGACGTAGCCGTCTATGATATGGAAGTGGAAGGCACACACAATTTTGCTATCACGGATGGTCATTCGGCAGGGCTGCTCTCAATCGTCGTCTCCAACAGCGAGTTCTTCTTCCTGAACTCCACGGCCTGCAATCTGTCATCGCTGAACCTGATGAAGTTCCGGGAGGCGGGGAGCGGGGCGTTTGATACGGCGTCGTTTGAACACGCGGTCAAAATCATGATCACGGCGCAGGAGATGATGGTCGGGTTCGCGCACTATCCGACGGAGAAAATCACATCGCGCTCGCATGAGTACCGGCCTCTGGGGCTGGGCTACGCGAACCTCGGGGCACTGCTAATGGCGGCGGGGCTGCCCTATGACAGCGACGCGGGCCGGGCCTACGCCGGGGCCGTGACTTCGCTGATGACGGGGCGGGCGTATCATCAATCCGCACAGGTCGCCCGCGACTGCGGCGGACCGTTCGCAGGCTATGCCCACAACCGCGAGCCGATGCTGCGGGTCATGGGCAAGCACCGCGCCGCCGTGGACGACATCGACGCCGCCCTCATCCCCGAAACGCTGCTCCAAGCCGCCCGGACCGCCTGGGACGAGACGGTCGCGTTAGGGGAATTACACGGCTACCGCAACGCACAGGCCACGGTACTCGCACCGACGGGCTGCCTAGTGGCTGGGTCACTGGTCATCACCGACCGGGGCGTAGTGCGGCTGAACCGGCTGGGTGACGTGCACGGTTCGCAGTGGCAGGATGTCAACTTTGGCGTTTTGACCGACACAGGCCAGCAGCAGGCGACCAAGTTCTATGTCAACGGGCGAGACGCCACGCGGCGCATTACCACGCGAACGGGCTATGCCATTCAGGGCACGCCCAAGCACCGAATCAAAGTGGTGGACGCCGCCACGGGGCACTGGGACTGGAAACGGTTCGGCGACATCGCGCCGGGCGATGTAGTGGCGCTCTCAATGGGACAGATGCTCGGCGAGCCGCAGGCCGTCACGCTGCCGCCGCTGGGCGAGGAGTATTGGACCGGTGACTACACCACGCGGGTTCCTCGGACGATGACGGCGGACCTGGCGGAGCTAATTGGCTACTTCATGGGCGACGGCTCGATGCACGCCAAAGGCCCGCGCTTCTGCGTAGCAAACACTGATCTGGATGTGGCGGAGCGTGTGCAATTCCTAGTCAAATCGCTGTTCAATCTGGACGCGCATTTGACGCCGCAGCAGGGCTACTGCGAGGTCGCGGTGCATTCCGTGCCGCTGACACTGTGGTGGGAGGCGTGCGGCTTTGCGAAGCTGTCGCCCGGCCCGGAGCATTCGGGCAAAGGCTACCTGCCGCGCATTCCTGACGCTGTGCTGGCGACAAACGACCCGGCGGTTTATGGCGCGTTCCTGCGTGGCCTGTACGAAGCCGACGGTACGGTGACGGGCGGCGTGCCCTGCTGGAGTACGGTGCATCGGCCCTTCTCCGAAGAAGTCAAAACCCTGCTGCTGGCGCTGGGCATCCCGACCTCCACTAAGCAGGACACGACCGGCTGGGGACAGTCGCCGCTCTGGGTGCTGCGCCTGCGGAATACGTCGTACACGGCCCGCTACCGTGAAGCTGTTGGCTTTATGAGCGCCCGCAAGGCAGGGCTGGTTTCCAAAAGCCAGAGCGAACAGGCGGCCCGGCACGATTATATCTATCTGGCCCCCGAAGTGATTGCCGAGCTTGTGCCCAAAAACAGTCCGCTTTACAACGCGATTACGCTGTCGCAAAAGCGCCATCCTGGGGCGATCACGCGCCGGTCTGCCGAGGCGCTGTATGCGGCGACGCAGGAGGCGCGGGTCGGTCATGCCCTGCGCTTCTTCTATGATGTAATCGCGTCCAATGAAGACGGCGGCGAACAGCTGACCTATGACCTGTCGGTCCCGGCCAACGTGACTTATATCGCGCAGGGTTTTGTGTCCCATAACACCATTGGTTTTTTGATGGATTGTGACACGACGGGGATTGAGCCGGACATCGCCATTGTCAAGTACAAGTCGCTGGTCGGCGGCGGCATGATGAAGATTGTCAACCAGACCGTCCCTGAAGCTCTGGAACGTCTGGGCTACTCGGAAGCCGAGCGGCAGAGTATCATCGGCTTCATTGATGAGCATGACACCATCGAGGGCGCGACTGATTTGAAGCCCGAGCATCTGCCCATCTTTGACTGCGCTTTCCGGCCCATGAACGGAACCCGCTCGATCCACTACCGGGGCCACATCAAAATGATGGCGGCGGCCCAGCCGTTCATTTCGGGAGCGATCAGCAAATGCGTTACCGGCGACACGCTGCTGGCGACGGGTCGGGGTCTGGTGCGGATCGGCAGCCTCTACCAAAACGAAAAGCCGGACACGTTCCGCCCGGCCCGCCTGCCGCTGGCCTCCCTGGGCGGTACGCGGGAGACGGATGCCTTCTATTACGGCGGCGGCAAGCCGACCCTGGGCGTGACCCTGCGCTCCGGGCATCGCATCACCGGCACACCCAACCATCGCCTGCTGGTGGCCCGCGCCGGGCGGCTGGACTGGGTGCGGCTGGACGAAATCGAGTCGGGCGAAGCCGTGGCGACGCAGTACGGCACGGATTTGTGGGCCGAAACCCCGCCGCGTCTGCCGGTTCTGACCACGCCGCTGCACGGGTCTGAAAAGCGCGTCGCGCTGCCCGAAACCATGACCGAAGAGCTAGCCTGGCTGCTGGGAGCCTATGCCGCCGAAGGGCACACGACGCGCTCCAACTGGACTGTGACGCTGACTAACTCAGTAGACGCCGTTCTGGAGCGGGCGGTTAGCGCCTGGCAGTCCGAGTTCGGTGTCAAGGCCGTGATCGAGCGTCAGCCAGGCAAATGTCCGGGGGTTAAAGTGTCCTCCAAGCGCATTGTGCTGTGGATGGAAGCCCTGGGCTGCGGGGCGCGGGCCTCGGCCAAGCGCATTCCCGATGCGATTTTGCAGTCGCCCCGCCCGATGGTGCTGTCGTTCCTGTCCGGCCTGATGCTGGATGGCTATGCCGTGCCAGAGGGAACACTGGCCCGCGTGGCACTCTGCCTCGACGCGCCCCTGCTGCTCGACGACTTGCAGGCCATTCTCACTAACCTGGGTCTGGTTCACAGCCGCATCTCCAAAAAGAACAACACCAACGGCAAGACGTATGACGAGGTGTATCTGGCCGGGGAATGGGCGCAGCAGTTTGCGCGTCTGGTTCCCTTCATGGAGCCGGACAAAGCCGCCTCGGCGGCGCGTTTGCTGACCCGCACGTTCGCGCAAAGCACGGCGGATGTCGTGCCGGGTCTCACAGGCCGTGCGCTGCAAGCCCTGATCCCGGCGGGCCGCGCACGGGCCGAGTTCTATTTCCTGGCCGACCCGCGCACGAAGCAGGTCAGTCGGCGCACCCTGGAGCGTGTTGCTGCCCGTCCGGGCGTCGTCCTGCCGGAATGGCTGCAAAGCGTCCTGCGGGACAACCTGCGCTTCAGCCCCGTCACCGAAGTCAACGAGGCCGGGGTGCAGACGGTCTACGATGTGTCTGTGCCCGTCACTCATGCCTTTGTGGGCAACGGCATCGTCAACCATAATACGGTCAACCTGCCGAACAGCGCGACGCCCGACGACATTGCCGAGACTTATATGGAGGCGTGGAAGCTGGGCATCAAGGCGGTCGCTGTCTACCGGGACGGCTCCAAACGCACGCAGCCGCTGAACATGGGCAAGGAAACCCCTGCCGCAGACAAGGCAGCCGTACAGACCGACGAAGTGGAAACATCCTCGGCGACGCTCATCCCGGCGGTTCCGAAGGCTGTCCGCCGCCGCCTGCCCAATGAGCGGGACGGCGTAACGCACAAGTTCAGCATCGGCGGCCATGAGGGCTACCTGACGGTGGGGCTGTACCCGGACACGCGCCAGCCAGGGGAAATCTTCATTCGGATGTCCAAAGAAGGCTCTTCCATTTCGGGCCTGATGGACAGCTTCGCTACCGCGATCTCGCTGGCTTTGCAATATGGCGTCCCGCTGCAAACGCTGGTAGACAAGTTCATCCACTCGCGCTTTGAGCCGTCGGGCTTCACCGGCAACAAAGAGATACCGATGGCAAAGTCCGTCATGGACTATATCTTCCGCTATCTGGCCCTGCGCTTCCTGCAAGCCGAAGACCGCCACAATGTCGGCCTCCTCGCCGACCAGCCCGCAGACGATGCCTACCCGGCGCACGATGCCCGCAGCGGCACACTGAGCAACGGCAGCAACGGAAGCGGGATCAAAAATGGGAACGGCACAGGGGACTTGTCCCACCTCGCCGACACCCGGACGGCGACGCTGAGCGAACACGAGCGCGAAATCTACCGCGCCCAGTCCGATGCCCCGCCGTGCCCTGAATGCGGCGCGATTACCATTCGCAACGGAGCCTGCTACCGCTGTGTTTCCTGCGGGACTTCTCTAGGCTGCTCGTAGCCTTGACGACAAAAGCCGGAAGCGATTTCTCGCTTCCGGCTTGTATCTTTTCACGGACGGTATTCCAATGTCATGGATTGAACTGCTAGACGGTATCCTAATGTCGGATGGCAACCTGACTGTTCCCGGTCAATGCCACTACCCCCGCTACCAGCAAACGTGCAAGGAGCCGACTTTTTTGGAATGGGTCGCTTCATGGCTGCCTACAGAATCGCGCATCAGCGGCCCTCATCCCTCTGGCAAATACCAATACTGGCTGTTAAGTACTCGAACAAGCCCTATTTATGTCTCAGCGTATCAATACTGGTATCCGCAGGGCAAAAAACTTCTACCTTCAGACTTGCAAGTCACTCCATCCCTGCTCCTAAATGAATATCTTGGAGACGGGTTTTTAATGGCGAATCCAGAAAAACAAGTCCAGCATATTGAATTTGGAACATATGGATTTGACCGGGAAGCGTTATCAGGATTTGTGTCAAAACTTCAAGAGCAAAACCTACAGTTTCGCCTCAAACAAAATAATTCATTGTATCTGCGAGGCGGTCGTGTACAGCACTTCCTAGATTATGTCGGCCCCTGCCCCGTTGAAGCCCTTTCTTATAAATGGAAAGCTATTCAAGTCGTCGATTTAATGTGGCGACAAATTGTTTCCGTAGAGAAAGCCAAAGCAACAAGACACTTTGGCTCTGCTGTCCAGATTTCATTGGAATGCGGTCATTCTTTCCGCAGACCCGCATCTCGCTTGCGGTCATCCCAAACCGACAAAACACTATGCCCTTTGTGTAAACTTGAAAGAGACGAGCAATAGAAATTTGATGTTGCAGGCAGGTTTTTGTTCCACTTACTTCTTCGCCAGCCTCTCCCACTCTTCGTGCCGCGCTTTTGCCATTGTGCTATTGAACTGGCTGTAGAAAGCATCGTACTTGCCTTCGCGCTCGGCGAACCGCTGCATCTTGACGCGCTCCACTAAAATTTCGGCGGCGTCGGGCTGGGTTTCCAAAAGGTGCATGGTTTCGGAGACGTAGTCGGCCAGCGGCATGGCGTTGGGGTCTTCAGATTGGCGCTCACCCATCAGCGAAGTCTGGACATAGGGCGGGATCAGCTCAATCACCTGGACCGAAGTGTCTTTGAGCTGGAAGCGCAGGGACTGGGTGTAGGAATGGACGGCGGCTTTGGTGGCGCAATACGTGGGCGTCATAAACAGCGGCACGTAGGCCAGGCCCGAGGAGACGGTCAAAATGGCGGCGGCAGGCTGTTTCAGCAGCGCGGGGAGCAAGGCTTCCGTCAGGCGGATTGGGCCAAGCAGATTGGTGGCAACCGTGGCTTCGGCGACTTCCAGCGCGGCTGTCGGGTTTTGCAGGTACTCGTTCTGCATGATGCCTGCCATATGGATAACGGCATTCAGCGCGGGGTATTTCTCGGTCAGCGTGGCAGCGAACGCTTTGATGCTGCCCGCATCGCCAATGTCCAGGCGCAGCGATTCGATGCCGGGGTTTGCTTCGGTCACTTCGTCCAGCGTTTTCTGGGTGCGCCCGGCAATGATGACTTTATTGCCGCGCTTGTGAAACGCTTCGGCCATCGCCCGGCCAATGCCGGAATTGCCGCCAGTGATTAAAAGAGTGTTGTCGGTCAGTTTCATTGTGTGGCTCCGTGTGCTTTCTGTGTCGGGGAAGGGCTGAGGCCGCGCCGGACAATCGTCCAGACATCGTCAAAATAGGCGTCGATGTCTTTGTCCATGCGTGTCCATTCGGCGGCGTGGGCGGGGTGGTGGAAGTGAGCCATTGCCAGCAGGACGCCCCGTGCCGCAGCTTCTGCGTCAGGAGCATCAAACTCGCCGCGTGCCATGCCGTCGCGGATCATCGCTGTCACCAGAGCGAGCAGACGAGCGACGTGCCGCTCCGTGACGGCACGGGCATCGGCGGCCAGGACGACATAGGCGGCGAAAAACTCCGGGTCGTCGCGCAGGCGCTGGCGCTTCATCAGCGACAGCTCGCGCAGCCAGCGGCCTAGGCGCTCGGGGGCGGGGCCATCTTCGGCGGCAATCGCTTCCAGCGGCCCGTCTATTCCCGCCAGCCACCGCTGCACGACGGCATCGCGCAGGGCGGCTTTGTCGGCAAAATGCCGGTAGACGCTGCCGTGGCTGACGTTCAGCGCCCGCGCTACGTCCAGCACGGTCGCCTTGCCTGGCCCGTAGCGACGCAGGACGTCTTCCGCTGCCTCCAGTATCCTGTCGCGTGTCAGCGGTTCGCTCATAGACCCACTATACCCGGACAACTGACAAAATATAACATTTGTCAGTTGTTGTTCAAAAAACTGCCCTGCTGCTCTCGTGGCAGCCGGGGCGGTTATATTCAGACACCGACGACATCAAACACTTGAACGCGGCCAAACAATGGGCCGCACTCGGCGACGAACCGCTGATGATTGGGATGGACATCGTAGGCATCATGGGCGGCTTTGTCGACAAAGTCAATCAAGAGCGCCACGGCGTAAGTCTTTTCCACCGGTGGTCCATCGGTGCCCGCAGGGGTGCCGACGACAAGGCGCAGGATGCCAGGGATTTCCGGCAGATACGTCTGACAGGCATGAATGATTGTTTGAGTATCGTCCGGCGTGCCGCCATTTTGAAGCCAGAAATAGACGGCGTGGTGCAGCGTGGTGGGTGTCATTAAACTTTCTGTAAAACTTTCTTTTTTCGTTCTTTTTCGTTCAGCGCGGGGCAGGGCGCGGGCCAAACGACTGTTTGAGGGTGCGAAGCTCGCGTTTCATGCGTGTGGATTCAAGCTGACTGACGGCGAGGCGGCTGAGGGACAGCAGTGCCTTTTGCTGGGTCGGGGTGAGGGTACGCGGAACGCGGTCAATCACGCAGAGCGTTCCGAGGGCGTAGCCGTCCTGCGTCAGCAGCGGAGCGCCCGTGTAGAAGCGCACGAACGGCTCACCGACCACCATCGCATTGTGAGCAAAGCGGGCATCCTGAAGCGCATCTTCAACAATCAGCATATCGGTTCCAACGAGGGCATGGGCGCAGAATGACGCATCGCGGGAGGTTTCGCAGGCGTCAATGCCGGTTTTGGACAGGAACCACTGCCGGTTGCTGTCAATCAAACTGATGAGGGCGATGGGGGTTTCGCAGATAAAGGCGGCGAGACGAGCAATGTCGTCAAACGCCGCTGACCGGATGAGGCCAAAGGCTCCGTACCGGCGCAAAGCCTCCATCCGTTCGCGCTCCTCGGCAGGGGTTGGGGGCAGGGCGGGGTCGTCAGGCCAATGTGAGAATAATTCCTGTGACATTTGCTGTCACTCTCTTGCACAATGTATGCCAAAACACGCAATAAAACAGGGATTATCAGAAGTAAAGAAATAAGTAAAGAAAAAACGCCCCTGGAGAGAATCGAACTCCCGACACTGGAGGTAGAAGCTCCATGCTCTGATCCGCTGAGCTACAGGGGCAGGGGGTTCGGAAGGAGGAGTGGGAGGAGAAAAGAGAAAAGAGCGGGGCAGGAGAATCGAACTCCTAACATCAGTTTGGAAAACTGGGGTTTTACCACTAAACTAGCCCCGCAACAAAACAATTATACGGGCAAAGCCGAAAAAAGTCAAGCCTTGCGGTCAAAAAAGCGGCCCACGAATATTTTTTGTGAACTCGTGCGGCGGGGGATTGCATCACACAGCGGGAGCGGGTATAATACCGTCGCACACAGCGTTACTAATGCTAATGCCTCCATAGCTCAGTTGGTTAGAGCATCCGCCTCTTAAGTGGAGTGTCGTAGGTTCGAGTCCTACTGGGGGCAGGCAAACGAAAGCCGCCGAAGATTAAATCTTCGGCGGCTTTTTTGCTGATTTCTTTTTATTTCGCGTGGCCGGTGACGATCTCATCGGCGAGGGCGGTGTCGCCGTAGACATGGCGCAGGGCTTCCACAATCGCCTGCGAGGAGACGGCAACGGCCCGGTTCTGCGCGTCGTCGAAATAGTAGTCCGCAGACAGCGATTGGATATTGCCGTCGAAGATCAGGCCCACCACTTCGTTGTTCCGGTTGACCACCGGGCTGCCGGAATTGCCGCCGACAATATCCGCATCGCAGACAAAGTCATAGGGCGTGTTCGGCGCAATCTTCGCTTTGGCCGCGACCCACGACGGGGAAAGCTGATAGGGCGGGGCATTGTCATGGGCGGCAGCATAAGGGTAAATGCCGCCCATCGTCGTCATCGGCGCAATAGCCGCGCCGTCCTGCGTGTAGCCTTTCACGGTCCCATACGCCAGCCGCAGAGTCCCGGTCGCATCGGGATACAGACCCGGCAGACCGGCGGCTAGCTGGGCACGGGCAATTTTGGCATAGGCTTCTTCCTGCACACTGTCCACGCTTTGCTCGCGCTGCGTGCGTATTTGCCGCAGGGTCGGGTCCAGTGCCAGCGCGAGGCGGATCATCGGGTCCGTGGATGCCTGAATGGCGGGCAGGCCGCCGTCTGCGAGGCGGCGGCGCTCGGCGACATTCGCCAGTGTGGTACCGCTGACCAGCGCCAAAGCGCGTGCCTGCGGAGACTGCCCGGCCAGCGCGGACGCGGTGAGGGGTTCGTTGACACCCAGCGTTTCCTCCATCTGCGCCAGCGAATCGGCCAGTGTGACCCGCTCCAGCGCGGGCGAAATCGGCGCAGGCGAAAACAGGCCGCGTTCCAGTAGCGCCCGGTTGGCATCGCTGAACCCTGGCAGACGCTCCCCATTTGGCTTGCCGCGCTCCTCGGCCAGACGCACCAGTGTCAGGGCAATCCCAAACAGCTCTGACTGCAAGCCGCGTCCGCCGAATATCCCATACTGTTTTTGCAGGCTTCTCTGGGCAGTGTCAGCAGAATCAATTTGTGCCCAGGCCGTGCCGTAGGCAGCTTGCAGCGCCGGGTCGGCGGCAACCTTTGCTTGCAGCGCGTCCTGCCGGGTCTGTATTGCGGCAATCACTGCTGGGTCCTGCAAGCTTTGCAGCGCCCCCGTCAGCGACTTGCGGGCATTTTGCGTGCCAAACAGAGCCTCTTTGGAGACGCGGGCGTTTTCCGGCAGACGCGCTCCCCACGACGACAGCAGCACTTCGCGGCGGCGCAGATAATTCAGCGCCTGGGGCAAAAGCACGTCCCGGTCCAGCGCCAGATCGGCCACGGTGTCCAGACGGGCGGTGTGGCCGGGATGGCCGGACACGAAGACCGGCTCTCCCGCCTGCACGCCCTCGCGGCTCCAATGCAGATAGTCTTTGATGTTCGCGGGCTTGCCGTTTTCGTAGACCCGGAAAAAGCACATATCCAGATCATAGCGCGGATACTCAAAGTTGTCCGGGTCGCCGCCAAAAAAGGCCATGTTCTGCTCGGGGGCCATGACCAGCCGGACATCGGTGTAGCGTTTGTAGCGGTACAGGTCGTAGCGTGCGCCGCCGAAGAGCGTCACGACCCGGCTCCGCAGGCCGGTCTTGTCCTGCGCCTCTTTTTCAATCGCGGCAATCACGGCGCGGCGGGCGAGCAGGGCCTGCGCGGGCGTCATCGCGGGGGTGACTGCGGCCTGCACGCGGTCGGTCACGGGCACGATGCTGTCCAAAGTGTCCAGCTCCAGGTCAGGCGCGGGACGCTCTTCGGCACGGGTGCGGGCATAAAAGCCGTCCCGTGCGTAATTGTGTTTGGCATCGCTCAGAGCTTGCAGAGTGTCCAGCCCGACATGATGGTTTGTCATCACCAGCCCATCCGCCGAGATGAAGGAGCCGGAGGCGATGCCGATAAACTCCACTGAGGCTTTTTGCAGATGCTCCGCCCAGGCGGGGGTGAGCGTCACCCCATACTTCTGCTGGATTTGAGCCGTGGGCAAATCGTTATACAGCCACATTCCCTCATCCGCCCGTGCCCCTGCCGCCGTCCCGAAAATGCCCGCTCCCAGCAGAGCGGCCAGTCTTACCCACTGTTTCATACGCCGTGTCCTATCCCCGTGACCGTCACTTCGCCCGTGCCGTCGCCGCGTTCGTTCAGCGCGATTTCCACATCTAAAAATTGCGGCACGACCCACAGCACCGTCCGCAGATGGTCCGTCACCCGCGCCGTAGTCCACCGGCTCGTGCCCGGCGTCAGGGCGGCGAGCAGGACAAGCTGATCTGCCAGATGCTCCTCGCAGGCAGCCCCCGTGGTCTGCCACTCTTTGAGCGCCCCGCAGGCTTCTCCGGCGACGGCCTCCATCGGACGGCCCCGCTGCCCCAGCGCCGAAAACCCGGCCCGGCTGCCCTCGCACTCGGCGATGATGACAACGGCTGCCCCTGTGCCGGGCGAAGGGACGTCGCGCACGGACACCGTCAGCGGCAGGCCGCGCAGGGCCGTTTCCACTGCCGCCGCGCCGCGTTTGCCAACTTCGGCGGGCAGGCCGGATGTTAAGATATGGGCAGTAACGGCTTGGATTGACCCGCGCTCGGTCAGCGTGAAAGGCCGCAGGCACGACCCGCCCGGCGTGGTCAGCGTGAGCGTCCCGCCGCCGCGTGGCAGGAAGCCGACCGTCGCGGGTGTTATCTCGGCGTCCAAGCCGTGCGCGGCGACAAGCGGCAGAAACACTTCGGTCAAATGCTCCGCCGGAGGCGCAAACGAGACGTGCGTGCCGCCCGTGACCGTCATGCGGGAAGGGCCGTCGGCGAGGGCGAGCAGGGGCAGAAGCGTTTGCATCACCAGCGTGGCTGCGCCCGCTGTCCCGATGTCAAAGTGGTACACGCCGCTTGCCACGGGTGCATTTGGGAGAAACGAGAGCTGCGTCGAGCCAAGCTCTGCGCCTTCGGTGTCTGCCGCGCAGACTGCCGCCGCCGCCCGGACGGCGGCGAGGTGCTGCGCTTTCAGCCCCGGCTTGTCACGGCCTGCCCGGATGCGGGTGAGCGTGACGGCGCGGCCCGTGAGCGCAGAGAGCGTCAGGCTTGTCCGCAGGGTCTGCCCGCCGCCTTCGCCGTGCGAGCCGTCGATAATGAGAGGCGTATTCATAAATCTTGCTCTGCCAGCAGAAACGAAAGCGTCTCCAGGCACCAGTTTATCTGCTCTTTGGAAATCACCAGCGGCGGCACGAACTCCAGCACGCGCCCGTCACCCGCAGGCAGCACAATCAGGCCCTGGCGCAGGGCGGCGGGGACCAGCGGCAGAGCGAGGCCCGGCGAAGCCATCTCAATTCCCAGCATCAGGCCTCGCCCACGCACCTCTACGATTTTGTCCGGGAACGCCGCCTGCACGGCCCGCAGACCTTCGGCAAAAATGGCCCCGATTTGCGCGGCTCGTGCGGCCAGATGCTCTTCTTCCAAGACGTCCAGCGCCGCCAGTGCCGCCGCGCAGGACAGCGGGCTGCCTAAAAATGTGCTGGTGTGCAGCGCCTCGCCGGTGGATTCACCCCAGGCGGCCATCAGCGGTTTGGAGGCCACGCACGCCGACAGTGGCAGGCCGCCGCCCATCGCTTTGCCGACGCACAAAATATCGGGAACAACGCCCTCAAACTCACACGCGAACCGGGTTCCTGTGCGGCCCCAGCCGGTGAAGATTTCGTCCAATATCAGGAGTGTCTCGGTCTCGGTGCAAAGCTGACGCAGCCCGGCCAGCCAGCCGGGCGGCGGAACCACAATGCCGCCCCGGCCCTGAAGCGGCTCGGCCAGCACCGCGCCGGGCTTGTGTTCGTGCAGGTGCGCTTCAATCGTCTCCAAACGGCAGCCGTAGGGCAGATGCGTGGTGAAGCCGCCCATCTGCGGCAGAAACGGCGTGCGGAAATCGGCGCGGGCAGTTACATCTAAAGCGCCGTAAGTCAGCCCGTGGTAGCCGCCTTCAAAGGCCAGCACGCCGGGGCGATGTGTCGCCAGCATCGCGGTTTTCAGCGCGGCTTCCACGGCGTCGCCGCCGTTCAGTCCTAAGATAACCTGCGCTTCGGGCAGGGGAACCAGAGACGCGATACGCTCGCAGAGGCGCACTTTGACGGCGGACGGGTGAACATCGCCCATGCCGTGCAGCAGCGTGTCCGCCTGTGCGTGAACGGCGGCTACAACGCGGGGATGACTGTGGCCGACCGAGGCGACGCCAAAGGCAGATGTGGCGTCTAAGAAGCGGTTGCCGTCGGCATCCCACACGAGGCAGCCCGAAGCCCTCTCCCAGAACACCGGAAAATCCGGGGCCAGGTAGGTGACATTGGGGCTTTCGGCGCGGCGCAGGTCTTTCGCCAGGGCGCGGGAGCGCGGGCCGGGGATTTCGGTGACGAGTTCGGGCAGGGTGGGGGGAAGCGGGTTCACGCGGAGCGGTCCGTCTCCACTTGCAGGCGGATTTGGCGCAGAATGTTTGCGACTTTCTCGCATTCCACCTCCGAGCCGGAAAACACGACGGAGCGTCCTTTTTCATGGACTTCCTGCGCGTGCGCTTCGGCCCGTTCCTGCGTGCATCCGGTCGCCTTTTGAAGCTGCTCTTCCACCTCTTCAAACGTGTGGCACTCGCAGTTGTACAAAATCACCATGTACGGCCCGGTCCGTCCGGGCGGCGTCCGCTCGGTGGTCTCATCGGGGGCGTCATAAATCCGTTCCTGGGGGCGAACGGCGGGCAGAAGATCAATTCCCTGGGGCATTTTCGTGTCCTGCTATCTAACCAAGTTTAGGTGTCAAATTGAGATTTAAAGTTTGCGAGCATGACCTGATAGGGCGGCAGGGTCAGGTCATTGGCCCACATAATAATTGCGTTTTCGCCGTTGTCGCTGTAATAATTCTTGCGGATGGCAACATCCTCAAAGCCGTACTTTTCGTACAGCCGCCGTGCCACGGCGTTGCGCTCGCGCACTTCCAGGGTTGCCCGTGAGGCTCCGCGCTTGATGCCTTCCTCGGTCAAATCCAGCAGCAGGCGCTCGCCGACGCGCCGCCCGCGCTGGCTGGGGTCCACGGCAATGGTCGTGATATGCAGCTCGTCCATGACCACCCACATCCCGGCATAGCCAATCACGGTGTTGTTCGTGTGCGTCGCCACGATGTAATACGCCGAAGGGTTGCCCACTTCGGTGACGTAGGCGCTTGAACTCCACGGCAGGCTATAGCAGCGGCGTTCCAGGCGCGAAACGTGTTCAATGTCTTCCAGCCGCATCCGGCGCACAAGGACGGCAGGCGGGGCTGCTTCGAGGGCGGCCTCTTCGGATAATTCGGACAGGGGCCGCTCCGTGGTGCTGTCGATCATGGTCCTGCTTCTAACTTCTCCGCAGAGGGTTCAATCGCAACTGTGCCGTAGCCCTCGACCCAGTGGGCGCCGCCGACAAAATACTCCCGCTTCCAGATCGGGACCGTCTCTTTGAGCGTGTCCATCAGCCACCGGCACGCTTCAAACGCCTCGCCCCGGTGCGGAGACGCCACCGCAACCCCGACGCTGCACTCGCCAATTTCCAGCCGCCCCAGCCGGTGCTGCACGGCGCATTTAACGTCCCAGCGCCGCTCGGTCTCTGCGGCCAGCGCCGCCAGCTCTTTTTCCGCCAGCGGCTCGTAGCCCTCGTACTCCAAGTACAGCACGTCCCGCCCCCGCGCATTGTCCCGGACATTGCCCGCAAACGTCACCACCGCCCCGGCTCCCGGTCCTTCCACGGCCCGGCTCAGAGCCTCTATATTAATCGTTTCCCGCGTCAGTAGCGGCACGGTGTCACTCATCATGCCCTCCGCTCATCGGCGGCATCCAGGCCACTTCATCGCCGTCTTTCAGCGCGGTGTCCGCGTCCGCAAACTCAGCATTGACCGCCACCCGTGTGTGCGCCATCAGATTCTCAAACCCCACCGCCTGTGCCGCCAGCACTTCGGCGGCCTCTCGCACCGTCGCCCCTGTTGGCAGCGTCACGGCTATCTCCTGCGCCCGCGCCACGTCCTGCAAGTGGGCAAAAAACAGCATCCGCACGGTTATCATATCTATATAGTACCCGAAAAACTAATGCCCCGTCGTCTGATGTTCCGCCCAAGTGAAGAATGCTTCTGATGCCGCATTCGCCCTTTTTGCCTGATCCATTCCGTTCCAAGTACTTACCAAAGATCGGCTTCCATCCTGTATACTGAGGCTGTTGACGAAAGCCGCTCCATAGTTCCAGGGGCGGTGCGGCTTTGCATAATGTCGCGGCAGGGAAAACACTTTGTACTGCTGCTCCCATTGCCTGACCCAAGCTATTTGTGCGGGTGTCATCACAACCTTTGCAACGTGGCTATCATAACCAGCCATAGACTGTGCTGTTATCGAAAGTTTGCTTGGTTTGGCTGTAATCCAATGGTAGGTTAAAGCCCCGCTTTTGACAGATGCGCTTCTATCCCACTGTCCCGCCGTAATTCGCAACGTTTGTGCCTGCACCGGTGCTATTGTGACCAGCCAAGCCAAGACAACAAAACTTACAAAAGCTAGTGTTTTCATAGATGCGATCTTTCTGTGCTGCAAAAAATCATGCCCGCAAAAAGCCTTCTGCAATCTCTACGAATGTCTCCTGGCTCCATGAATGCGGCCAGAATAGCCCAGAGTCCGTTCTAACTGACCAGGTTTGGCCGTTGAACGAATAGACAAGGCGGACACGGTGATGGGCAGGCCAAACAAAGAAGTCCACGAAGCCATTTCCCGCTTGAGCGTTCAGCCCTTTCGGCTCCAAAGCAAGCTCCTCTTTGGGCACAAGCATCCCCTCATGGGGCGGAATGTCTATCACGAGTACCTGCGTGTCACCGAGGCCAGTTCGGCCAGCATTGGCGGCGCTGTCCAGGCGGACCTCCCCGCCCTCTCCCAGCCACTCCCGCGCCCAGCGTGTCACGTCGCCGTAGAGCTTGTTGATAGCCTCCTGCCAGTTTTCCGGGGTCGGGGCGGACGCTAATTCTTTTTCCAGAAGGGCCATGATGGTTTCCTCTCACAAAATATACCGGCTCAGGTCTTCGTCTTTGACGATGTCATCCAGCTTTTCGCGGACGTAGGCGGCGTCGATTTTTTTTGTATTTGTCCTCTAAGTCCGGGGCCTCAAACGAGAGGTCATCCAAAAGCCGCTCCATGATCGTGTGCAGGCGGCGGGCACCGATGTTTTCCATCTGCGCGTTGACATCGGCGGCGACGCGGGCAAGCTCGGCGATGGAGTCGTCGGTGAACTCCAGTTCGACGCCTTCGGTTCCCAGCAACGCCTTATACTGCTTAATTAAAGCGTTACGCGGCTCGGTCAGAATGCGCTGAAAGTCGCTGCGGGTCAGGCTTTCAAGCTCCACACGGATGGGCAGGCGGCCCTGAAGCTCGGGGATCAAATCGGAGGGCTTAGATAGGTGAAAGGCACCCGCCGCAATAAACAGCACGAAGTCAGTTTTGACCGGGCCGTACTTGGTCTGCACCGTGCTGCCTTCGATAATCGGCAGGATGTCGCGCTGAACGCCCTCGCGGGACACGTCCGGCCCGCCGGAGGAGCCGCCCGCGCCGCGCCCGGCGATTTTGTCCATTTCGTCCACAAAGATGATGCCGGACTGCTCCGCCCGCGCCACCGCCTCGCGGGTCAGCGCATCGTGGTCAATCAAAGACTGCGCTTCTTCATTGGCGTAATACTCCCGCGCTTCTTTGATGGTCATCGTTCGCTTTTTGCGCTTTTTGGGCATCATCGAGCCGAACAGGCCCTGCATATCCATCCCGCCGCCGTCGTCCATGCCACCCCCGCCGCCGCCCATTGGGGAAATGACCTGCATGAACGGCGGCGGGCCGCTTTCTTCAATCTCAATCTCAATGCTGTCGCCGTCCTTGACGCCCGAGGCGATCTGCGTCCGCAGGCGCTCGCGGACGCGGGTTTCCTGCTCGCGCTTGCGCTTGTCGCTGTCGGTTTCGGCGGCTTCGGTTTCTTCGCCAGCCTCGCTGTCGGCTTCCGGGGCAGTGGGGTTGGTCTGCGCGGGGCCGCCAAACATTTGTGCCAGCATATCCATCGGGTTTTCGCCGCCGCCGGACTTGGGCATTTTTAAACGCACCGGCTTCGGCTCGCGCTTTGGCTGCATTTGGTCCACCACGCGATCTACGGCTCGTTCGGCGGCTTCGTCTTTGACTTCGGCCAGCTTTTCCGCTTCCACAATTCTCAGAGACGCCTGCACCAAGTCGCGCACCATCGAGTCCACATCGCGCCCGACATAGCCGACTTCGGTAAACTTGGTGGCCTCCACTTTGACAAACGGTGCATGGGCCAGCGTCGCCAGCCGCCGGGCGATCTCAGTTTTGCCGACCCCCGTGGGTCCAATCATCAAAATGTTCTTGGGGTTGACCTCGTCCCGCAGGTCATCCCCGAGCCGCCGCCGCCGGTAGCGGTTGCGGAGGGCAATGGCAACGGCACGCTTGGCGGCCTGCTGCCCAACGATATATTTATCCAGCGCCGCAACAATCTGGCGCGGGGTCATTTCTTCCATTTCCGTCTTCATCTCAGCCATATTCACAGTATACCCAATCTCTTATTCACGATTTTTATTCGCCGTCTTTGGCGGCTTCATCGAGCGCGGCAGACAGACTATTCGCGCCGTACAAATCCAGCAGTGTTTGGCAGACCCGTGTGAGCTTTTCCGGCGTGAAGTCCGCAGGCGGCACAGTCGCTAAACTCTGCAAGTTGCCGCCGCCGGTGGGGATCAAATCCGCCACCGCCTGTCGGGTGGCCGCAGGCGCATTGGCGGGGGCATGAACCAGCAGGGCGCGGGCCGCGCCGGAGGGCAGAGCGCCCCGGTTTGCCGTTGCCGCCCGGTGCAGGTCAGCAGTGTAGGCCCCCGTTTCGGCGGACCAGACAGCCACTTTGCCGCCGGTCAGCGCCAGCCAGGTGGTGAGCGACTGCTGCCGACTGTTCGTGCCTGCTTTGAGCGCTTGCAGCTCGGCCAGGGTAGACAGCACCTGCGCGGTGTCCGGCTCGGTCTTTTGCAGCTCTTTGGCGTCTTTGGTCAGCACCACCGGCGCACTCAGCCCGGCCACTGTGGTTGTGGCCCAGGTTTGCAGCGATTCGGGAGCGCCCATCGTTTTGAGCTGCGCGGCGACCTGGGCGTAGGCGGTCTTCTCGGACAGCCGCAGGGCCACAGAATTGCGGCTCAGACGGGCCACTTCGGCCCCGGCCAGCGCATCATCGTCCACCGATTTGAGCTGCTCGACAGACTGCGTGAAGGCCAGCGCCCGTGTGTCCGCCGTCCGCAGGGCATAGCCCAGGGCGAACGCCTGCGCCTGCACGCGGGGCACGGCGGGCACGGCGTCTTTCGGCTTGCTATCGCGGGCGTGCGCGGCAAGCGGCAGGGCGAGGAGGAGCAAAAGGAACCTCACCCCCCGCCCTCTCCTTAAGCAAGGAGAGGGAGCCAGGCAATTAGGAGCCAGACAATTAGGATCAAGACTCTCGGGTCTTTTCTGGTTCTTACCCCCTCTCCTTCCGAAGGAGAGGGCTGGGGTGAGGTTCTTCATAGTTCGTCCACCACAATGTTGCTGTTCGTGTAAATACAAATGTCAGCGGCGATATGCAAAGCGCGTTCCGCAATCTCTTTGGCCGACAGGTCGGTGTTTTCAAGCAGCGCTTTGGCTGCCGCCTGAGCATAGGGGCCGCCGCTGCCGATAGCGGCGATGCCGTCGTCGGTGTCCAGCACGTTGCCGTCGCCGGAAACGACCAGCAGGTACTCGGGGTTTCCCACAATCATCAGCGCCTCGAAACGGCGCAGAACGCGGTCGGAGCGCCATACTTTGGCAAACTCCACCACGGCACGCGGCAGGTTGCCGCTCGCCGCATCCAGTTTCTCCTCGAAGCGGTCCGCCAGAGCCATCGCATCGGCAGCGCTTCCCGCGAAGCCCGCCAGCACTTTGCCCTGATAGAGCCGCCGGATTTTCTTCGCCGTGTTCTTCATCACGGTTTTGTCCAACGTCACCTGTCCGTCACCGGCGATGGCGACCTTGCCGTCTCGTTTAACGCCCACAATGGTCGTGGCGTGCATGGTAATGTTCATAAAGTTTGTTCTCGGGGAAAGATAGTTTGTGTCTGCTGTATGATAGCATATTCAGGTACTTAACCGCCCGCGTTGACAGTTCCCCTGCTTGGGGGTATAATTTTCAGATAGTTTGCGGGATTTTTCACAAAGTCCGTTTTTAGAAGCCTAAACGAAGCCAAATGGGAACTACACACGCCCCGTCCGGGGTTGACATATTAGACCGGCCCGTCACCGAAGACGAGAAAGCGCGGTTCGTGCGGCAGATGTTTGATGACATCGCCCCGCGCTACGATTTGCTGAATGCGCTGCTCTCGGCGGGCATCCACAGCAGTTGGCGCACGTTTGCGACCCGCTGCACGCTGCTCAAAGCCGGAGACGCCGTGCTGGATTTGTGTTCGGGGACAGGCGAATGGACCGTGCCGCTGCGGGAAGCGGTCGGACCGACGGGGCAGGTCATCGGCGCAGACTTTTCGCTGCCGATGCTGCGCTCCGGGGCGGGGCGTTTTGAGCGCACCCATTCGGAAGAAGTGCAGGGGGACGCGGCCCGGCTGCCGTTCACCGACGCTTCGTTTGAGGCCGTGACCGTGGCGTTTGGCATCCGCAACGTGGCTGACCGGGACCGGGCGTTTCGGGAAATGACCCGCGTGCTGAAGCCCAGCGGGCGCGTCGTCTGTTTGGAGTTCTCGCAGCCGCCGCCCGGCCTGCTGAATACGCTGTACGAGCTGCACGCAAAATATATCATGCCGACCGTGGGCGGGACAATCAGCGGACGGCCCGATGCCTATGCGTATCTGCCCGAGTCGATGAAACGCTTTGATACCCGCGCCCGCCTCGCCGCCCGAATGCGGGACGCGGGGCTAACCGATGTCCGCTGGGTAGATTTGACGTTCGGGTTGGTGTGCGTTCATGTCGGTGTCAAACCCGCCGATTAGCCCTGGATTAGAATGGAAAAAACTATGGGAGCCACTGCTGAATCAACGACAACGATGCCTGCCGCTCCTGCTCGGGTGCATTTTTTGGACTGCGTCGCGGACGACCTGACTGCGATTGAGGCCCTCTTGGGCGACGAAATCCGCTCAGATGTCCGCGCCGCCTACGCCATTTCCGGCCACACGCTCTCGGCAGGCGGCAAGCGCCTCCGCCCGGCGCTAGTGACATTGGCCGCCCGCGCCGCCTGCGGGGTGTTCCCCGCGCATACCGTTCATGCTTCCGGGGCCGCCGCCGAGCTGATCCACATGGCCTCGCTGATCCACGACGACGTGGTAGACGGCTCTGCCGAGCGCCGGGGCAAGCCCACAGCGAATGCCACGTTCGGCAATCAGATCAGCGTTTTAGTGGGCGACTACCTGCTGGCAAAAAGCATTTACCTGGCCGCCGGGGAAGGCCGTATTGATGTCATCCGCGTCTTTTCCAAAGTCACTGTGGGCCTGAGCGAAGGCGAAGTGCTGCAAATCACGGCCAAAGGCGATGTGGACACCTCCGAAGAGACCTACCTGACGATTATCGCCAAAAAGACGGCAGGCTTTATCGCGGGCTGCTGCGAAGTCGGCGGAATGCTGGCCGATGCGCCGCCCGCGTCGGTCGCCGCGCTGACCTCCTACGGCCTGAACTGCGGGCTGGCCTTCCAGATTGCTGACGATTTGTTAGATTACACCGGCGACCCCGCCAAAACCGGCAAGCCCCTGTGCGGCGATCTGCGCGAAGGCAAGATGACCCTGCCGCTGATTGTGGCCCTGCGCGACATGGCCGCCGCCGAGCGCGATGACCTGCTGCATATTTTAGAGGAACCGGAAGCCCTGACTGCCGCCGAAATTGCCGCCGTCCGCACCGCGATTGAGCGCCACGACGGTTTTGAGCGCACCGCCGCCGCCGCCCGCCGCTACGTCGCCTCGGCGCAGGACGCGCTTCTCGCTTTGCCGCCCTCCGAGTACCGCGACTCGCTCTATGCCCTTGCTGACTATGCGCTGACCCGCGAGCGGTAAACGTGGCAGCCGTGTAGGGTAGGGGCGGGGTCTTCCCGCCCTCCTTTGCTGCGCCCTTCCTACCTGCCTCGCGTTTGCCCGCCGCCTTCCTGCGGGTATCCTGCTGTCAGACAGGAACAAGACTTATGGAACTCGCCAAAGACACCCCGACCGCCCCGGACGCGGACCAGCAGCCCGCCGACCCCAACAAGACCGCCACCGGCGGCGCGGATGCCCCTGGCGGCAAAGATGCTCCCGCGCAAAGCGCCTACGAGATGTCGCATGGGCAGGAGGAATACCCCGGCCCCCGCCCCGGCGGCGAAAGCGACAAGACGGGAGAAAAGCCTGATGGAACCGCGTAATTCCAATCCGCTCAATGACGTGGAAACCGTCCCGTCCGCCGACGGCATTATCCCCAACACGACCACGGACGAGACCACCACCGCCGGGGACGAGCTGCCGATGGGCGACATCGACCCCGACGGAACCCGCGCCGCCGATGAAACGGGGCAGGGCGGCGACCCGACCGAACCCGCCAAAAACAAAGCCCATCCGTGGAATGGGTAGAGAGGCCCCCCGCCCCAATTCTGGGGAGCCAGAATTAAGATTAAGAGCCACGCCCGTAGGGGCAGGGTCTCCCTGCCCTATTATCCTCTCCGTATGTGTTCGGCTCCCCAGAATTGGGGCGGGGGGGCCTCTTCCCCACTCATAGCGTATTCACCCCTGCCACCACATCTCCCGTGCTGTCCTGTTGAGTCCAATACCGTTGGTCGCTCGTACTGCTTTGGCTAGGCGGAGGTTTCGTGCTGTCAAAAATTGCCTTGCCGCCATCGTCTTTGCCGTCCGGTCCCACACTGTACAGCACATACTTCGCGCCAACACGCTTATAGCGTAATAGCCCGGACAGCGCAAACGGGTCCGTCGGCACAGATTTTAAATACCCCGGCACAAGGGCCGTCAGCGACAGCGGGTAGGCTTTGTGGTCTTGATGGTAGGCTTGCAGGGCCAGCGTTGTCACCAAAAGGGCATTTTGCGTGTTCGCAGATACTTCCCGTATCCGTATTTTCAGATAAGCAGGCAGCAAAATTTGGCTGACCAGATCGTTTGGCAGCGGCGGGGGCGTGGGATGTAACGGGTAAGGCTGACGCGCTTGTGCGATGACTTTGTCCATCCACTGTGCGTTGTTCGCCAGAATGTGCCGTTTGCCGAGGAGCTGAAAATAGGCCGAGCCTGCCTGCTGCGCCCACCATGAGGGCGGGACTGTCTCTACTTCCCCCAAAGCGTCGTAATCAGTTCCCTCGAATGTGTTGAAGAGGGCACGGGACCAATCCGGTTTCGCCATCACTTCCCGCAGGCTGGTCTGAGTTCCCCATTTTTCTTCCTGCATTGTGTTTGCAAACGACACATGAGCCGCACGAACGGCTTCCAGTCGCCGTGCTGCCGCCTGTGCTTCGGCGGCAGACAGATGAGGCATAGCCTGCCAGACTTGTTTGCGGCCAATGGACTGACACGCCGCGCCCACCAGCATTCCAATCAGCGGCCCGCCACGGGGCAGGGTCTCACCGAGTTGCACGGCGTCGAGATCAGCATTCACGGCCTCCTTCCAATCGCCCTGCGCGGCTTTGACCTGCGCCGACAGGGACAAAAGCCGGGCCAGCTGCCGGAATTTTGCATACTGCGAGGTGGGCATATCAAACGACGTTATGGGCAGTTCCTGATAAGGATACTGGAAGCCCTGATGCAGAAGCGAGATGGCCTGCGAGTTAGCGGCGACAAGACTGGCTTTTTCGCCCAGGGAATAGACATGGGCAGCAGGAAATGACCCACCGGGGAAGCGGCCCGGCTGAGAATGTGGCTGGGGCGGCTGTCCCGAAGGAGGCTTCACCGGCGTCTGGCTCGGCATAACCGCGTCGTTTATTTTGCTGCTGTCCATAAGTGCGTTCGCGGCAGCCAGATAGGAGTCGCGGGCGTTGACCGCAGGCATCGAGTGGGGCGGCGGCAGAGGTGCGGGCGGTGCGCTGACGGCAAGGAGCCAAAAGAACAGGGTGACGGCCAGCGCTGACAGAATGCCGGGGACAATCATGAGCTGCTTTTCGCGGCGTGACCACGAGCGTTTTGGGCGTTTTTGAGGTGTCATAGTCTCCTAAACGGGGGCGGAGGGCAAAAGGGTTCGGGTATAATCAAAAAATGATGCAGACGATTTCTGGCAAGCCTTATCTCGGCGCGACACCTGACCCCGCCGAAGCGACCCGCGAGGCGATGGCGGCGGTTCACGCGGGGCGGCTGCCGGTGGTGGAGATTTTTTATTCGCTTCAGGGCGAAGGGGGGCGAACGGGGCAGGCGACGGTCTTTGTGCGCTTTGCCGGGTGCAATCTGGCCTGCGAGTTCTGCGACACGGACTTTCGCGTGAAAGAAACGTTCGCGCCGGAGGAGTTAGCCGATGAAGTGGCCCGGATCGGCGGCGAGTGCCGGTGGGTGTGCTTTACGGGCGGGGAGCCGACCATTCACGACTTGCAGCCGATTTGCGACCTGCTGCACGCACGGGGGTATTCGCTTCAAATGGAAACGAACGGCACGCGGCCCCGGCCCGCGTGGGACGTGGACCATGTGACGGTGTCGCCCAAGCAGCCGCAGGGCGGACGGCTGCACCCGTGGTATGAGGCCCATGCCCGCGAGTTCAAGTATGTGGTGGATGACGACGCGGATTTGGCGCGGGCTTTGGAGGGAGTGCGGCGGCACGGGCGGACGACGTTTGTTCAGCCCAATGCCCTGAACCCTGCCGCTGTAGCGCTCTGCGTGGAGGCGGTGCGGGCATATCCGGCGCTCCTGCGGCTGTCGTTGCAGACGCACAAGTTTCTGCAAATCCGGTAGCGGGTAGGAAGAGTGCCGGAGGATACGTAATGAAACCAAGTACGTTTTTGCTGCTGATTGGTGCAGCGGTGGCCGTTTATTTCATCGGACAGTCCGGGCAGAAAAAGCCAGCGGTGCAGGCCGCCGGGGGCAGCGAGGAGCCAGCGAACCCCGTCCTGCCGGTGATAGAGCAAGCGCTGGCGCAGCACACGGGCGAAGACAGCACGATTGTCCATGCGTTTGAAGAGGCGGTGGCGCACGAGCATCCGGCAGGCAGTTAAATAAGAGTCTGACACAGTCTGTGCCGGGCTAATTGCTAAGACTGCAAATAATCGCGCAGGCGCTTCTTGCGGGCGGCGGAGCGCAGCTTGCGGAGGGCCTGCGATTCGATTTGGCGGACGCGCTCGCGGGAGATATGCAGCTCGTCGCCAATCTGCTGCAGGACGGATTTGTCGTCTTCGTCGAAGCCGAACCGCTTCCGCATGATGATTTTCTCGCGCTCATCGAGCGTGTCCAAAATCGCTTCAATCTCGCCGCGCATCTCCTGCGCGATCAGCTCATCCTGCGGGTTCGGGGCACTGCGGTCCAAAATGAGGCTGCCCAGGGAAGTGCTGTCGTCGTCGCCGACGGTCATATCGAGCGAGATGGGGTCCTGCGTCGTTTGCAGCAGGCTGTTCATTTTCTTGAGAGACAGGCCCGCGTGTTCGGCGATTTCTTCCGTGGTCGGCTCCTGCCCCAAAAGGCGCATCAGCTCGGCGCGTGACTTTTCAATTTTACGCAGGGACTCGGAAATATGGGCGGGCAGGCGAATGGACTTGGCTTTGTTGTCGATAGCCCGTCCGATGCTTTGCCGTATCCACTGGGTCGCATAGGTGGAAAAGCGGTAGCCCATGCGCGGATCAAAACGCTCGGTGGCGGTCATCAGGCCAATCGCGCCTTCCTGAATTAAATCTTCCAGGGGAATGCCGCTTGCCATGTAGTTTTTGGCGATGGACACCACGAGCCGCATATTGGCTTCGATCAGGCGCTCTTTTGCCATCAGGTCGCCGTAGCGGGCGCGGCGTGACAGCGCCTTTTCTTCGGCGGCAGTGAGCAGCTTGGTCCGGGTGAGGCGGTTGATATAGGAGGCGAAGTCGTCGACAAAAGAGCCGACCGTCTCGACGACGGCAGTTCGTGCCGGGCCTGCGGCGTCCGGGCCGTCGGGCGCTCCTGAAAAAGTTTGATTGGCTGTTGTGGTCATGCGCTGCTTGATCCCGCTAAATACTGCGTGGGCTGCTGCCGTGTCCGCACTGACACCGCCCTTTAGTTCGACAGTGCCGCGTTGTTTTCCTTCCCGCTTTTTTACTCTCTTTTTTGCCCCCTGAAAATAGGCTCTCTTCTGCTACAATAAGCCGTGAGCTACGCATCAATACCCACTGAGCTGCAAGCCAAATCGCTGATGGTTTCCTACCTGCCCGGCGGTCTTTGCGTGCTGCAAAACTTCTCGCTGACGGTGCGCCCCGGCGCGTTTATTGGCATTGTCGGGCCAAACGGCTCCGGCAAATCCACGCTGCTGCGGGCGCTGTCCCGCGCTTTGCGTCCGGCACAGGGGGCGGTGCTTCTGAATGGCAGAGAGCTGTACGCCGAGTGGACGGCCCCTGATGCCGCGCAGCACCTCGCGGTCATGCCGCAGGAAACGGCGGTCTCTTTAGACTTCACTGTCCGCGAAGTCGTCCGCATGGGCCGCTCGCCGCACCTGCCGCGCCGCCCGTTTGCCGCCGAAAGCGCCGGGGATGAACAAATTGTCACGGACGCCCTGGCCGCCGTCGGCCTGACCGCGCTTGCGGACCGTGTTGTGCCGACCCTGTCCGGCGGCGAGCGGCAGCGGGTGCTTTTTGCCCGCGCTCTGGCGCAGCAGCCCGACGTGCTGCTGCTGGATGAGCCGACCTCGCATCTGGACCTGCGGCATCAATCGGAGACACTGGCACTGGCGCATTCACTGGCACACACGCACGGCAAAGCGGTTTTGGCCGTCCTGCATGATGTCAATCTGGCGGCGGCGTGGTGCGACGAAATCGTGCTGGTTTCGGAAGGCGAAATTGCCGCGCAGGGCACGCCCGCCGAGGCGCTGACACCGGAAACGCTGCTCCAAGTGTATGGCCTCCCTGTCCGCGTTCGCCCCGCCCCCGGCACAGGCCGCCCGCTGATTGTCCCCCTGCCGGAGCCGCTGCCCCCGCCCCGCCCCGAGGCGCGGCACGTTCACGTCGTCTGCGGCGGCGGCACGGGGGCGATGCTGCTGCCTGCACTTCGCACGGCAGGCTTCGCCGTCACCGTGGCTGCTCTCAGCGGTCCTGACCCGGATGCCGAGACGTGCAAGATACTAAACATTCCCTTCGCCCGCGCCGCGCCCTTTTCGCCGCCGGACGCAGCGGCATTAGCCGAAAGCGTATCACTGGCACAGTCGGCAGACGCCGTGGTGATAGCCAATGTTCCCTTTGGCCCGGCCAATCTAGTCAATCTGGCGGCGGTGCTGACGCTAGCCCACTCAGGGCTGCCCGTGTACCGCCTGAGTCCGCCGGGAGACCCCTTCGCCGCCCGCGACTTCACCGGCGGCGAGGCCGCCCGCCTTTGGCACGCCCTGGACACGCTCGGCGCGGCAGACCTGCCCGACGAAGCCGCCCTATTGAACCGACTGCAAGGAGCTGAATTCGCATGGAAACGCTGAGTGAACACATCATTGAACCCGCGCTGGCCGCGCCGCCGCCGCGCAGGCGTTCGCTGCCCCCGCGCCTGGTTTTGCTGATGACGCTTGCCATTTTGATGATGAGCCTGTTCGCTCTGGGCGGCGTGCGTGCGGTCTGGGAAGCGGGCAAGCTGGGCTGGCTGGCGGGGGCGGGACGCACCGTGCCAGGAACTGTCACCCAAATTGTAACGCAGCCTGCCCCGGAGAAAGCCGCGCCGCCGGTTCCTCTGGGCCTCTGGTACACCGTTACTCTCGCTGGCCCTCATGGCCCGCTTCAGCGCCGGGGCTGGATTAGCCTGGCCGGGGAGCCGACGCTGCCGGGCGGTCCGGCGCGGGCGCTCCCGGCCCCCGTGCCTGCGGTTCATATTGGGCAGACGCTGCCCGTTCGGTACGCGCCGTGGTTTGGGAGCGTTCTCAGCCAGCCCTGGGCTGCCGCGCCGGGCAGCCGGATTGCGACGCTGCTGTTTATCGGCGTTCTGGTTCTCTTGGTCACGGCGAGTCTGGGCCGCCGCCTGCTGCACTGGCTGCGCGGCTATCTGCATCTGCTTCAGCATGGGCAGGCGACCGTGGGCACAATCACGGACAAGCGCACCGAGGCCGAAGACGCGGCGCGTTACTTCCTCACCTACGGCTATTCAGCGGCGGGGGAAGGACTAGAGCGCGAAGAGCAGGTCGGCGCGGAGCAGTGGAAGCTGTTTCAGGTCGGTCAGCCGGTGACGGTGCTGTTTGACCCGGCGCAGCCTGCCCACGCGGGTCTCTATGTGCTGATGGCCTAACCCCGCCCGTCGTAGGCCACGCGGGCGGACAGCACGGCTTCCCGGTGCTGTCCGGCCCACTGGGCAAGGGCGGCCAGCGGCTCCAAAAGTGTCTGCCCCAGCGGCGTCAGCGCGTACTCCACGCGCAGGGGAATCGTCGGGTACACCGTGCGGCTAATCAGGCCGTCGCGCTCAAGCTGCCGCAGCGTGTGGGTCAGCATCCGCTGCGAGATGCCTTCTACCGAGCGGCGCAAATCGCTGAAGCGCCGCGTGCCGTCCCCCAGCAGCACCACCACCAGAACGCTCCACTTGTCGCCCACCCGGTCCAGAATATCGCGCAGAGGGCAGCCGTCGGCAGTGCAGGCGGCGGTGCTGTCGGCGGCTGACAGAGCAGTCGTTTGGGCATTTTTGGTCATAGTGATTACTTTCCGAGAACTGAGTGACTTAAAAATGCCGTCTTGACAGCACTTTGGGTTATAGTGTACCCTAGTTACAAGAAGTTACCTGCTTCTTAATAAGAACTGTCAAGATAAAGGAGTCAACTATGATTGCTGTCACCGGAGCGACGGGCCACTTAGGCCGTCTTGTGATTGAGGGCCTGCTCAAAACTGTGCCCGCATCGGAAATTATCGCCGTCGTGCGAACACCCGAAAAGGCCGCTGACCTCGTCGCACTGGGCGTGCAAGTGCGGGCGGGCGACTATACCAAACCCGAAACGCTGCGCCCGGCTCTCGCGGGGGCCGACAAAGTGCTGCTGATCTCGTCGAGCGACCTTTCCACCGGCTCCGAGGCGCGGGCAGCGCAGCACAAAGCCGTCGTAGACGCCGCCAAAGCCGAAGATGTCTCGCTGCTGGCCTACACCAGCATTCTGCGGGCCGACACGTCCACGCTGCGGCTTGCCAAAGTCCACAAATCGACCGAGGATACCATTCGGGCCTCGGGCCTGCCCTTTGTGTTCCTCCGCAACGGCTGGTATTTCGAGAACCAGACCGAGGCCCTGGCTCCGGCCATTCAGCACGGCGCGATTATGGGCGCGGCGGGGGAGGGGAAGTTTGCTTCCGCAGGCCGGGCCGACTACGCGGCGGCGGCAGTCGCGGCGCTGACCCTGCCAGGCCAGGAGAACAAAATCTACGAGCTGGCCGGGGACACGCCGTACACGCTGACCGAGCTAGCCGCTGAAACGGCCAAGCAGTCCGGCAAACCCGTGGCCTATGTCAACCTGCCTGCCGCTGACTACCAGAAAGCCCTGGAAGGCTTTGGCGTGCCCGCCCCGCTGCCGGAGCTGCTGGTGGATGCCGAGACGGGCGCAGCCCACGGCGAGCTGGACGGCCCTTCGGACGCGATGCGCTCGCTGATTGGCCGCCCGACACTGACACTGGCCGACGCGGTGAAGGCGGCGGTGAAGTAACAAAAAAGCCCGGCACTTTCAGTGCCGGGCTGACTTGCTGCGTTAGTGTTCACCCGATGGCCCGGCGACAATCCGAATACGAACGGCTTCGCCCTGCTCGGACGGCTGGCTGGAGACGAACGCCTCGTACTCGGCTTCTTTGTAGCGGATTGGAAATGTCCCTTCCTGGGGTGCGTCGGTCTGATCCGGGTTCATCTCCGCTGAGACCTTGAGCCGATAAAGAAGCGGCCCGTAAAGTGCCTCTGGCAGTAAAAGTGTCTGCACGGCGGTCTCCGAGGCGACAAGTTGAACCTGCCTTTGGCTGGGCAGGAGGCGCATCTCGGACGCCCCCGCTTCAATCGCCCACACAAGGCAAGAGTTTTGCAGAGACCCAACCGGGTGTTCTGCGTAGAGTGTTGTGCGGCCCGTGTCGGGTGTTACCGAGGCCAGAGCCTCTTCAATGCTTCGGCTCACGCGGGCTACGAAAGCATCGTTTTGTAAGTTGTCGTTGAGCATAAAAAGTTTCTCCTTTAGTCGGCGGCGGGCTTGATACAGACGGCTTTTAACAGTCGCCGAAGGCAACCCTAAAAACTCGGCGATGTCCCGGTGCGACCGCCCGCCGAGGTAGAAAAAGGCGACAACCGCCCGCTGTCCTTCTGGCAGACTTTGCATGGCGCGGGCAATTTCTTCTTCCCGTTCGCGCCGCTCCGCGACTTCCGCTGGTCCGGGTTCAGGGGAATGGACCTGCTCGGCGGCCTGAAGGGGCAGAGTGTCCAGCCGCTTTTGCCGTGTCCGCCGGTCGCAGTGCTTAAAGACCAGCGTTCGCAGCAAGGCCGGAAACGCGGCGGGCTGACGCAGGCTGGGGAGCGTCAGATACGCCTCTACGAAGGCCTCCTGGGCGGCGTCATGAGCCGCTTCTATGCCACCAAGAATGGAATAGGCGTAGGCGACGGCGCGGCCCCGAAAGTGCCGAACAAGCCAGTCGAAAGCATCTTTGTCACCTGCTCGCGCCCGAATTACCTGCCGTGTCGTTTCTGTGTTCTCCATGTGTTTCCCACCGCCACTGATTAAGACCCAAACGGACACGAAAAGGTTGGCATGAACAAGCTTCGTTCGCAATCATCTCGCCTTTTTTCTGCCACCCCCCGTTTTCAGTTGACAAACTCCGCCGCCTGTGTTACAACACAAATCTATAACACAAGTCAGCCCCCTGTCCCGAACGGACCCCGAAAAGGAACCTTATGCGTTTTTCCGCCCGCCTCCTGCTCCCAGTAATTCTCTACGCTCTTGCCCCCGCCGCTGCCGTTCATGCCCAGTCCCCGGAAGGGCCGCTGCTGCCCGTGATCGACCCCAAAATCGGCATTCCCCACGGCCAGGTCCGGCTCGGCTACTACCCGACGACGCATACGTTCCGCTACCAGGGTGAATACACCGTCGCCGCCAGCTTTGCCCATGTCCACGGCTCTTCGCTGTACGCCTTTGCCGATGTAGATGTGGAAGCCGGGCAGGACGCCGACCATTCGACGTTCCGCCCGCAGCGGCTGGTCGGCACGTTTGAAGTCGGCGCGACCCAGTTTCTCGGTGTCCGCCCCCTGTCCCTGTTGGTGCGGCACGAGTCCGCGCACTACATTGACCGCGAAGATTTGTTTCAGGGAAGCTGGGACATGGTGGCCCTGCGTTACCAGAAACTTGTCGGGCGAACCCAACTGGCCGTAACCCTGGCAAACTATGTCCATGTCCATCAGCTTGCGTCGGAGTATAAAGACGACGCCGACATTCAGGGCGAAACCGATTTGGGGGCCACACGCGGCCACAAAATCAGCCTGCGGACCGACCTGCACCTCGCTTCCGGCCACGGCGGGCGCGGCGGCTATGTGGATTACTGGATTGAGCCAAGCCTTGGCCTCTCCCCGCAGGCGGCGGTCTTTGTAGGCTACGGCCAGATTACGGACACCAACTTGTCCGCCGCCAACACTGACCATCCCGTCATCGCCGGGGTGCGGCTGAATTATTAGAGAGGCCCCCCCCGCCCCCAATAATGGGGGAGCCTGATACCGAACCGGAACTGTAGGGGCGGGGTTTCCCCGCCCTCTTCTCTATTGACCTCCCGCCACCTCAAAACCCCTTTGGCAGCCGCCACAGGCGGGGCTTGGAAGACTCATAAGGCCAGCGGCTACTGACGCTTCCGTGGCCGAAATAGATCGGCCAAAACCTCACCTCACTATTCCATACCCACTGCACCCGCCGTGCAGCCCCTCGCACTGGAACTATCCGATGTGTTCTAACACTTAGGCAGTCAACGTTGCCTACATTATCCGTACTCGCTCCACTGTTGCCTGTGCGTATCAGAAGATATTGATTGTCAGGCGACCAAAACATATCTTCCACATAGTCTGCGTGAATAGATGGGCGTGTAAAGAAGGCTTGAACCTTTTCGCCCTCCTGCCATATCGCTAACTTGATGTCGAACTGATGCTGGGGCCGGTCGCTGTCCAGAATACCCGTTTCAAACGCAACTGCTTTGCCGTCTTTAGACCATGTGACGTTGCCCGCGCCGGGGAAATGCCGCACCCAAATTATCCGGCCTGTGCGCTTTTTACGCAGCGTTTGCGTGTATGTAGAGGTGCCTGTCTTCCTGTCGGTATGCTCCGTTGCTGTCAGCGTATAAGCTGGCTTCTGGGCCGAGGCGGGTGTGGCGGCAAAGACGAGAGCGGATAGGGCAAGCAGGGCCGGGAGGCGAGGGGACATGGGAAACTCCTTTTAGGGCGCGGACTGGTTACGGTTGTAGTCTGGTAGCGAGTTCCACTGTAGGCCGGGGGTATAAAACCCCCGGCAGAAAGGGCAAACACCCTGCCGGGCTAAGCATGAAAGAAACAGGGGGCTGGCAATTTTGTCATAGCCTTTTTGTCTTTAGCCCGGCGGGCGTCTGCTTTTCCTGCCGGGGGTTTTATACCCCCGGCCTACAAGGACAGTTGGGAAGGTTCCCCCCAAAATTAGGGGCTAGGGGGCCGCTCGCGCAATCAGCCCCGCATCGTCCACTGTGGGCGTGTTGACGGCGCGGGAGACGGCGTAGGCGTCCATCAGGGCGGCGGGGTAGGGGAGTAAGAGGGACAGGAGGGAAGCGGTGTCGGTCACGGTCGGGTCCAGCCAGAGGGCCTCGTCTTCGGGCGTTAAGATGACTGGCATTCGGTTGTGAATGGGCGCGGCGACAGCATTGGGGGACGTCGTGATAATCGTGCAGGAACGGAGCGGGGAGCCGTCGGGGGCATGCCATTCGTCCCACAGACCCGCGAAGGCAAACAGGTCACACTCTTTGAGATGCAAGTGCATCGGCGTCTTGGGCGGCTTTTTAGAAGTGCCTTCGGCAGGCATTGCGTCCTGCCATTCGTAGAAGCCGTCGGCAGGGAGGAGGCAGCGGCGGCGGGACAGGGCGGTGCGAAACGACGGCTTTTCGGCCAGCGTCTCGGCACGGGCATTGATCATCTTCGCGCCGATGCCAGGGTCTTTGGCCCACGACGGAACTAGCCCCCAGTGGAAGCCGTCCAAAAGCCGCGCTCCGTCCCGCGCCTGCGTCACCGTCAGCACGGTTTGAGTGGGAGCAATGTTGTAGCGCGGCCCAGTCTCAGCCACTAAATGGGGGACTAATTGGGCGGCGAACCGCTCTTCGATTTCTTCAAGGTCGTGATACAGTGTGTAGCGTCCGCACATAATTTGTGTTCCTGCTGACTTCCAAAAATAAAAATTGTCAAACCAGTTGACAGAGGCCCAAACCTGTGTTATAGTAAATATGTCGCCGGTATCCCATTCCCGGTGAGAGTTACGAACAGCGTCAAGCGTCTCCCCGCGCTTCCGCTGCCGCCGCCGCCCGGTGTATCCCCGCACCCGGCGGCGGTTTGTTTTTAAATCTTTCTTAAATTTCTTCTCCATCGTCTTCGGCCCAGGCCGGGGCGCGGGCAAGGCTGACTTTAATCGAATCCTCCACAAACCGCGCCACCACTTCTTCGGTTTCCAGTGTCCTGAGCTGTTTGGCGAGCGCGGCCAGCTCTTTTTCGAGAGCCGCCCGGCGCACCGGGTCCTCGGTCTCCTCGCGCTCGCGGCTCAGGCCCGCCTGACGGCCCGCCAGCGCCCGGCGCATTTCCCGCCATTCGTCGGCACGCGGCCCGCCGCCGGTAAACTCCTCAATCACTGCATCTGGGTCTGTGTGTGGCATACTCCTATTTACCCAGTTGGGGGGGCAGTTAATGCCTGCCCTGCCTTGACAAAAAGAGGCCCCCGCCGCTATACTCTGCCAACGCCGCACACGCGGTACACGGTTTTGGAGGCAGGCGAATGGCGCAGCAATTTGTGTCCCTGAACGGGACGCTCACACCGAAGGAAGAGGCGAGGCTTCCGTTTTATGACCACGGCCTGCTTTATGGCGACGGCCTGTTTGAAGGCATCCGGGTCTACGGAGGCCGGGTCTTCAAGCTCGACGAACACGTCGCCCGGCTCTATTATTCGGCCCGCGCCCTCAATATCACCGTGACCGAGACGCCAGACACGATGCGGCAGACAATTTTAGAGACCGTCCGGGCCAACGGCCACCGGGACGGCTACGTCCGCGTCACCGTCACACGCGGCACGGGGCTGGGGCTGGACCCGAAGCATATCAAAGGCGACGCCAATGTCTACATTTCCTGCGAGCAGCTTGCCCTGTATCCGCCGGAGATGTACGAAAACGGCCTCATCGTGGCTACGGTGTCTACGCGCCTGCCGTCGCCCGATGTGATTGACCCGCGTGTCAAATGCACCGGAAAATATATCAACAACATCATGGCAAAAGCCGAGGCCAACCGGCAGGGGGCGGGCGAGGGCCTGATGCTCACCCGCGAAGGCTATGTCGGTGAGGCTACCGGCGACAATATCTTTCTCATCCGTGACGGCGCCATCACCACGCCGCCCGCCTCCCTCGGCATCTTGCAGGGCATCACCCGCGATACCGTGATTGACCTCGCCCGCGAGCGCGGCTATTCCGTTACCGAGCCGCTGATGACCCAGTACGATGTCTACAACGCCGATGAAGTGTTTCTGACCGGAACCGCCGCCGAAGTCATCCCCGCCGTGCAGTTCGACGGACGGCTCATCGGCGACGGCAAACCCGGCCCCATCACCCGCGAGTTGATCGCCGCCTTCCGGGAACACACGCGCACCACGGGCGTGGAGGCGTTTTAGGAGATTAATCATGGCAACTTGGAGTGTCAGCCTGGTTTTTGTGGCTGTTTTAGTGTTCGCCGCCCTGCCCGGCAGGGCGATGACGCCGCCCGTATTGACGCCTGCCGAAATCGCGCAGCAGGCGGCGGTGTGGCGTTCGGTGCGAACGGCGCAAAAACTCCTCAGCCAGAACAACCTGCCTGCCGCACGGCAGGCGGCTGACGCAACTGTGTTACTTCTGGCTAAAAGCAAGCCGCAGACCATTCCTGCCCCGTTTATTATCGATGATCTCGCTCCGATTTACTTTCGCGTCGAGCAGTACAAGCAACTGGCTTCTTTGTACACGCTGTATCCAAGCTACAACTTAAATTCTGCTCTGGCGTTCGACAAATCCGGCCAGCCCGCACTAGCACGTCATCAGTACCGGGAACACTCGCTTCTTGTGCGCCATAAAGATTTCAAGAGCTATCTGCCCTCCACGGCAACGCCGAATGGCTTGGAGGCGACGCTGTTTTTGTGGCGCGGGATTGTGTATGTGGACGAAAACAACCCTGCAAGCGGTGTCTGGGCCTTGCATCATGCGCTGAAACTGATCCCCCATAATCCGCTGGCCCTCTGGTATTACGCGGAAGCGCTGACAAACGCTGGGCGCTCTGCCGAAGCGCGGCCCTTTTTCAAGGCGGCGATTGCCCGCGATCATGGTCTTGTTGCCCAAAGAGCGCAGGTCAGGCTGAATACACTCCAGTAGGGGCAAATCCGTGAAGGCGACTGTCATTGTGTTGCTGTGTGTGGGGGCGGCCATCGGGTACGGCATTCTGCATGATGAAGTAACGGCCCGTATCTGCGTCGAATACTTCACGGTCGGGCATCCTGATTTGTTCGGAACCGACTCACCCACGCTGCTGGGAATTGGCTGGGGGATTGTGGCGACGTGGTGGGCGGGCCTGTTGCTGGGCATCCCTCTCGCTGGGCATCCCTCTCGCTATGGCGGCTCGGCTGGGGCCGCGCCCCAAACTGACTGCGCGGGATTTGGTTCGCCCCGTAGGCCGGTTGTTGCTTGTCATGGCCTACGGGGCGGTTGCTGCCGGTTTGGCAGGCTTTGTTGCAGCGCGTCAGCATTGGGTTTATCTAGCCGGGGAGATGGCATCAGCGGTTTCGGCCTCACAGCAGCAAGCATTTTTGGTTGCGCTCTGGATGCATACGGCGAGTTATGCTGCTGGCTTTCTCGGCGGAGCCTTCCTTTCCCTCCAAACATGGCGGCGGCGTCAGTCTCTCGTTTGACTGCTCACACAATGGTTCTGAACTTTCGGGCCGTTTCCGGGTAAAATAGGGTCATAGAAGTAAGCAAAGGCTTGGGAGGAAGTAGCAATGCAAGATGTGTTGGCAATGCCGAGTGCCAAAGAGGCGGAACAACTGAAAGCGACTCTTTCGGAGTGTATCACAGAGATCGACCGTCTTCGGGAAATTATGCGCCGGGATGACATCGAAATCGCCCGGTCACAGGTGCGGACGCGGGAATTACTTGCGGAAATCAAGGCAATGCGGACCTCGCCGGAGCGGAAGGCGGTCTAAGCCATGTGGAAACTGGTAGGAGACTTAGCCAAACGAATTGCGTTTCTCGTGCAAGATACCCAGAAGAATAAGGCAGACATCAAAGAATTGCAGGAACGAATGCAAGACTTGATAGAAGAACTGCGTGAGATGAGGTTTGAGAACCGACGCGACCGCGAAAACGCAGCCCATGAACATGAAAAGTTGCTTTTGCGTTTGGAAGTCACTTTGCTGCGTGCCGAGCGAAGAACACTGACAGGCAAAAACGATCCGCCCTTGCTGCTGGAAGAAACGGACAAAGACGCATAGCCTATGGACCAAGCCGCCGCCGAAAGCAATGAAGACGAAGCCTGCCCGGAATGCGGGCTGACGCGGCGGGGGCTGTACCAGCAGGGGCAGATGGGGTGCGCGACGTGCTACGAGACGTTCGCCGCCGAAGTCAAACGCGCTTTAGAGGAAATCCACGGTGAGACCCGCCACATCGGCAAGAACGCAGGCTAAAAACGCGGATGTGCCTACGCTGCCCGCGTGGGCGGGCGAGACCGGGTGGGAGGCGGATGTCATCGTGTCCACGCGGGCGCGGCTGGCGCGAAATCTGGCCGGGTTCGCGTTCCCGTCGCGGGCGTCGGAAGCCGATTTAAAGGCCGTTGCCAAAGCCGTGATTGCAGTCACGAAAAGCCGGGACAAGGGGCAGGTTAGCCTGCGGGCCATTGATATTCACAAGCTCTCCGACGGCGACAAGTCTTCGCTGGTAGACAGCCATCTGATCAGCGTCCCGCACGCGATGGCGGGGCCGCACCGCTGGGCGCTGGCCGACGACAAGCATACGGTCAGCGTCATGGTCAACGAGGAAGACCATCTGCGCTTGCAGGCGATTTTGCCGGGGCTGCAACTGGACGCCGCGTACCGGATAGCCGATCAGATGGATGACCAGTTTGGGGCTGCTTTAGACTATGCGTTTGACAGCCATTACGGCTACCTCGCGGCGTCGCTGTCCAACTGCGGCACGGGGCTGAGATTGTCGGTCATGGCCCATTTGCCGGGGCTGGCGCTGTCGGGGAAGCTTGACGGAACGCTGGAAGCGGCGCGGACACTGGGCGGGGCGGTGCGCGGGCCTTACGGCGAGGGCAGCGTTGCGGCGGGCAATGTCTACCAGATTTCCAACGCCGTGTCGACGGGCAAAACCGAGCGGCAGCTTCTCACCCGGCTGGCCGCGACGGCGACGCTGCTGGTAACGGACGAGCAGGCCGCGAGGGAACTGCTCTGGCGCGGAAAGCGTTCTATTATAGAAGAGAATGTGGCGGACGCGCAGGGGCGTTTGAAGTCTGCCGAGCGGCTGTCGGCGGCGGACTCAATGGCGATTTTGTCGGACTTGCGCTTCGGCGAGCAGTGCGGGCTGACGACCGGCATCACAAGCCGGGTGTTCAATGAGCTTCTGGCTTCTTTGAGACTCGGCGCCCAGTTCGTGCTGGGCGAGCGGGCGCAGTATACGTTTTACGAAGAGACACGACGGCCTGCGCTGATTCGCAACAAGATACGCGAACAGCTCACGCGGCTTTTATAGGACCTAATCACAGATAGGAAAACATATGTGGCAACGATTTACCGAACGCGCCCGCAAGGTCGTGTTTTATGCACAGGAAGAAGCGGGACGGCTAGGGGAGAACTACGTTTCCACCGAGCATCTGCTCTTAGGATTAGTCCGGGAAAATGACAGTGTCGCGGCGCGGATTTTGGACCGCATCGGGGTCAGCCTCGGGCGTATCCGCTCCGAAATCGAGCGGCAGGTGGCACGCGGCGACGGGCGGCTGGGGCAGGATATGCAGCTTACGCCCCGCGCCAAGCGGGTCATTGACCTGGCCTACGACGAAGCGCGGCAGCTCAATAACAATTATATCGGCACGGAACACTTGCTGCTGGGCCTCATCCGCGAGGGCGAAGGGCTGGCCGGGCGGGTTCTGTCCAAGCTGGGCGTCGATTTAGACCGCACCCGGCGCGAAGTGATGCACCTTCAGGAAGGCGGCGGCGAGGGCGGCGCGGGCGGCGGCAGCCGTCAGGCGACTAAAACGCGCACCCCGACCCTGGATGAGTTTGGCCGCGATTTGACGGAGCTGGCCCGCAACGAAAAGCTGGACCCGGTGATTGGCCGGGCCAATGAAATTGAGCGGTGCATTCAGATTATCTCGCGCCGCATGAAGAACAACCCCTGCCTGCTGGGCGAGCCGGGTGTCGGCAAAACGGCCATTGCTGAGGGGCTGGCACAGCGAATCATCATGGGAGACATCCCCGATTTCCTGAAAGACAAGCGCGTTATTCAGCTTGATTTGGCTGCGCTGGTCGCGGGCACGAAGTACCGGGGCGAGTTCGAAGAGCGCATGAAGCGTGTCATGGAAGAGATGCGAAAGGCGCAGGGCGAGATCATCCTGTTTATCGACGAGCTGCATACGCTGGTCGGAGCCGGAGCCGCCGAGGGCGCGATTGATGCCTCTAACATCATGAAGCCCGCGCTGGCACGCGGCGAATTGCAGTGTATCGGCGCGACGACGCTGGATGAGTACCGCAAATATGTGGAGCGTGACGCCGCCTTGCAGCGCCGTTTCCAGGCCATTCAGGTCAAAGAGCCGTCGGTCGACGACGCGATTGAGATTTTGAAGGGTCTGCGCCCGCGCTACGAGCAGCACCACAAGGTCGAGATCACGAACGAGGCGCTCGACGCTGCCGCCCGGCTGTCCGACCGCTATATCTCCGACCGCTTCCTGCCGGACAAGGCGATTGATGTTATTGACGAGGCCGCCTCCCGTGTCCGCCTGCGCGGCGCGATGCCGCCGCAGGAACTGCGTGATGCCAAAATCGAGATGAACGCGGTGCAGAAGGAACTGAACGGCCTGCCGAACAACCGGCAGTATGAGAAAGCCTATGAGCTTCAGGGCCGCAAGCGCGAGCTGGAAGAGCGCGTCACGGAGCTTGAGGAAGGCTGGACCGAGACCAAGAAAGATGTCAAGCAGACCGTCGACGAGGACGAAGTGGCCGCCATCATCTTCTCGATGACTGGCATCCCCGTGGCGCGTCTGGTGGAAGCCGAGACGCAAAAGCTGTTCCGCATGGAAGAAGAGCTGCACAAGCGCATTATCGGGCAGCACGAGGCGATTGTGGCGATCTCCAAAGCCGTGCGCCGGTCCCGTTCGGGTCTGCGTGATGTGCAGCGGCCTATCGGCTCGTTTATTTTCCTGGGACCCACTGGTGTTGGCAAAACAGAGTTGGCCCGCGCTTTGTCTTCGTATCTGTTTGAGAAAGAGGACAACCTGATCCGAATCGATATGTCCGAGTACATGGAAAGCTTCGCCGTGTCGCGTCTGGTTGGAGCGCCTCCCGGATATGTCGGCTACGATGAGGGCGGCCAGCTCTCGGAGGCCGTGCGCCGGAACCCGTACTCGGTCGTGCTGCTCGACGAAATCGAGAAAGCGCACCCGGAAGTCTACAATTTGCTCCTGCAAATCATGGAAGATGGCCGCCTGACCGACTCGCACGGGCGCGTGATTGACTTCAAGAATGTCATCTTGATTATGACCTCGAACATCGGGGCGCGGTCCATTCAGGGCGAGCGCGAGATGGGCTTTGGCCGGTCCGGCGAAGCGCCGAAGACGCCCGAGCAGATTACCCGGCAGATGGACAGCATCAAGGGCCGGATTACCGACGAGCTGAAGCGCGTCTTCCGCCCCGAGTTTCTGAACCGTGTGGATGAGACGATCATCTTCCACCCATTGTCGCAGTCGGAAATCAACGAAGTCGTGACGCTGATGCTGGACCGGGTCGCCAAGCAGGTCGCGCAGAAGGGCATGGACTTCGAGGTGACGCAGCCCGCCAAAGAGTACCTGGCCCGCGAAGGCTTCGACCCGCAGTACGGCGCCCGCCCCCTGCGCCGCGCCGTGCAGCGTTTGGTAGAAGACCCGCTGGCCGAGGAAATCCTGCTGGGCCGCTTTGACGCCAACGACACGGTGGTGGTGGACCTCGACGACGACAAGGGCATCGTCTTCCGCAAGGGCGCTCCGCTCGGCGAAGAAGGCGAACACGATTCCCTGCCGGTCACGGCGGCAGAAGTCGCCGCCGAAGTGGCTGCAATGCCCGCCGAGCAGACCCTCAGCAGCAACTGACACATGAACACGACAAACACCAAAGGCCCGGAGCATACGCTCCGGGCCTTTGTTTTGTTTCAGAGGTATTATGTTAGCCTTCATCTAGCTCATCTAATTTGGCTTGAGCGCTTTTAATAAGCTCACCGGCATTGTTCATCCGTGCAAGGCATTCTTGCAACTTATCCGCGTCCATATGGTCTAGGGCTTCAGGCATATCATCAGAGATGTGTTCATACTCATTTAACGCCTCACTGTAACGTTTTTGTACCGCCCGGAAACGTTTGGGGCAAGAGATAGCTTGTCCTTCATGGGATAATTGCTTCATCTCAACGAGTGAAACAGCCATTTTGACTCGCCAATCTTCATCAAAAAACCGATGTTCTTGACAAAGCCCAGAAAAGGTCGTCAAACAGTTACTCAATTGGAGTGCGTTACTGACAAACTTGGTTTTGTAATCTGCCTCTGCATTCGCATTAGCTTCTTGTTGTTGCTTTTCTTGTTGCTCCTGACGCTGTTTCTTTTGTGCAGTTCTCTGTTGACTTTTTCTCTCTGCTGCCTGTTTTTTATCCTCTTGCGCGGCTTTATCAACATTGCCTTTAGCAGGGTTGTTGGCTACAGAAAGTCTGCTGGTTGTTACTGCTGTATCCGTTGGTCCTTTCGTTAGATGCGTAGGTGAAGAAGTTGTGCTTGAGCTAGTAGAATCCGTTTTGGATGACGTTAAAGCTACAGCACCAATCATTACAGCTAGTACAATGGGTAATGCAATTAAGACACGTGTACCCGAAAAGCTAGACGACGGTCCGACTTTGGAAGCAGGCAGCTTTGGTGAGACAAATAAAGGTGTTGTGTGAGAAGCCGCTGGCGAAAAACCGTTGCGTGGCATTTCTGCATCTGCGGGAACAGCATTATCAAAGACCTCACCGCAATTGGGGCAGACAGTAACACTAGGTGGCAAAGCATTTTTGCATTCATCACATTCGTAAACCATTAAGATTTCTCCTTAACAATGTTGCTCTTAGTCTTCTCAGAGAAGCTAAAAATCAAATTCATTATGCGTTACAAGCTGCCAAGCTGTCAACACAAAGGCCCGGAGCATACGCTCCGGGCCTTTTCTCTGTCAAAATATCAAACCGCGACCAGTTCGCGGATTTCCAGTTCGGTCACGTCCGGGACAGGAAGCCCTTCTTCCTGCTTGTACCGTATCAGGCCGTGCAGGGCATCTCGAAAGCGGGTGATCGTTTCCTCGCGGGTATCACCTGTGGCAAAAACGGTATCTTCCAAGTCCGGGGCGTAGGCACACCAGTTGGTTCCCGCCCACTCTAAAATAACATCTGTTTTCATCGCAGCTCCAGTCCTGAATCCCGGCGGATTTTGCTGAGAACGCCTGGTGACACCTGATCGTTGTTGCCGCCGGCAACTGCGACATTATTGGAAACGCCGGTTTTCTTAAATGTGCGATGGCTGCTTTCTTGGCGGACTTGTACCCAGCCGTCTGCCCTCAGTTTCTCGATGACTTCTTTGACTTTCACACGCGCCTGCCCTCCTTAGCTTGTTGCTTTCTGAAAATCGTTGCAGCGGACAGGGTGGGATTCGAACCCACGGAAGACTTGCGCCTTCGACTGTTTTCAAGACAGTTCCGTTATGACCACTCCGGCACCTGTCCCCAAGTGAGAAAGGTTATTATACGCGGCAGGCGGCCTCGCTGTCAAGACGAAACGCAGTGCCCCGGCAAAAGTACCAAGCTCTGGGCGGTGGCGTTTGGGCGGCAGCGGGCAGGGGTATTTATGAAGCATGGAAACAGGAAGCTATCTGCTGATTGAGCCGGGGATGACAGTGCGCGGGACCGACGGGGACTTGGGCAAAGTCGCCGAAGTCGTGGCCGATGCCGGGGTGGACGTGTTTCGGGGCATTGTGCTGGCACACGGCTTTTTGGCGGGAAAGCACGGCTTTATTGACGGCGAGCGAGTGGTTAGCGTGGAACAAAATGTGGTTACTGTCAGTCTGTCAAAAACAGACGCGGACAATCTGCCTGCCCCGCGTGAGGGCGGGCAAACTTACGAAGGAAGGGATTTACTCTTATGAAGCTGAACATTTTGACATATCTGAGCGTGGCGGCAGTGGTAACGGGAACAGCCCTGGCTCCAATGGCGGCCCATGCCGACCAGAAAAACAAGAACTTGTGGCGCAACGGGGCCATCGGCGGCGGCGCGGCGGCCCTGTACGGCCTGCACAACCACGACAAGACCACGACCCTGCTGGGCCTCGGCGCGGCGGCCTATTCGGCCAAACGGTACGAGGACGACCGGCATCACCAGAGCCAGCAGCGGGCGGCCCGCGACAATCAGGCCCGCTACCACCGGACGCATCGCCATTACACTCATGCCAAGCATCGCTGAACGTGAGCAATAGAGACGGGCCTGCCACTGATGGCAGGCCCGTTTTTTTGTGTCTGTGCCGGGAGGAATTAACATGAAGGGCGGCGAATTAACCCCTATGAAACTTGGCGTGACAACCCTGGGCTGCCCGACCTGGACGCTGGACGAGATACTGGCCCGTCTGCCCGGCTGGGGCTACCAGGGAGTAGAGCTGCGCGGGCTGGGGCCGGATTTGGACCTGACGCAGTCGCCGCACTTCTCCACGCCAGGTGCCATTCAAGCGTCGCGCCGTCAGTTCGCGGACGCCGGGCTGGAAATCTGCGCTCTGGACACCTCCTGCCAGCTCTCTGAACCCGACCCGGCGCAGCGGGCGAAGCAGCTTGACGACGGGCGGCGCGGCATTGATCTCGCCGCCGCGCTGGGCACGCCGTTCGTGCGCGTCTTTGGCGGCGGGGATGGGCAGGACCGCGCTGAAGCCGCCCGGCGGGTGGCCGACGCGCTGAACGTGCTGGGCGACCACGCGGCCTCATGCGGCGCTGTGTCTGTGGTGCTGGAAACCCATGATGCGTTCTCGACGGGGCAGCAGGCGGCGGAGGCGCTGGGGCAGGTCCGGTCTCCCAATGCGGGGGCGCTCTGGGACCTGCACCATCCCTACCGGCAGGGCGAACCGCCCGCCGAAACGTTTGCCGCGCTGGCTCCGTACATACGCACAACACACGTCAAAGACAGCCTGCCCGGCGGGACCTACTGCCTGCTGGGCGACGGCGATGTGCCGATCCCCGAAATGCTGGGCCTGCTGGGGAGCAGCGGCTACGACGGCTGGATTAACCTGGAATGGGAGAAACGGTGGATACCTGCACTTTTAGACCCCGACATCGCGTTTCCGCAGTACGCCGCGAAGCTGCGCGAGTACCTCGCCGCGCTCGGCGCGTAGGCTTTGTGTTCGGCTTCACGCTGATTGAGCTGCTCATCGTCATCGCCATTATCGCCATCCTCACGGCGATTTTGCTGCCGGTGTTCTTTTCCGTGCGCGGCAAGGCGCGGCAGACGGTTTGCATCTCCAACCTGCGGCAGATCGGCCTCGCCGTGGGGATGTACGCCGAAGATTACGACGAGCTGTACCCGGCGGGCAAGGACCCCTCGGACGACTACGGCGCCCCCGACATCTGGGCCTCGCAGCCGTTGTATCAGGCCAAAGTGCATCAGATGCCCTTCCTGCAGGATATTCTGTCGCCGTATATCAAGAATCCGCAGCTCTGGCACTGCCCCGCTGACAAGGGCTACACCGACATCGACATCAGCAGTTACAACGGCGGCACAGGTGTTCCGATGTACCCGACGGCCACACCGACTGCCTACGAAAAGTTCGGCACATCCTACCTGTACCGCACGGAGATAGCCCTGCTTGGAACTCGCTACGGCTCGCTGGTCGCCTACAGCCAGGACGCCGCAAAGACGCCCCATGAAGGGGCGGAAGTCAATGTCCTAATGGACGGCAACGGCTCCTGGCACGGCGGCGTGTTCGCCAGCCAGAAGCGTTACAATGAGCTGATGGGCGACGGCCACGTCATCAACCAAAACATCGCCCAGTTCCAGCAAACCTGGCAGCTCTCGCTGAAACCGTAAAGAAAGAACTTATGAGCTACGCCGCCAAATTAGACAAGCCGCAGACAATAGACCTGAGCGACTATGACCCGAACGACACGGGCCGCGCCAAAAAGCACGAGTCGGAAAAAGAGCTGAACGCCCTCGGCGCGGAACTGGATATGCTGCAAGAGTGGCTGTATGCCGCACAGACGCACAGCGTTCTCATCGTCTTGCAGGGCCTGGACACCTCGGGCAAAGACGGCACGATCTCGCACGTCATGGGGAGTGTCAATCCGCAGGGCTGCGCGGTGGCGTCATTCAAAGTGCCCACGCCTGATGAAGCCGGGCACGACTTTTTATGGCGTATTCACAAACAGACGCCTGGCAAGGGCATGATTACAATTTTCAACCGCTCGCACTACGAAGATGTGCTGGTGACGCGGGTTCACAAGCTGATTGACGACAAGGAAGCCGAGCGGCGTTTTAAGTATATCAACCAGTTTGAGCAGTTGTTGGCAGGCGAAAAGACCATCATCCTGAAGTTCTTCCTGCATATCACCAAAGACGAGCAGAAAGAGCGGCTCCTGGAGCGCGAGCAGGACCCCGCCAAAGCCTGGAAGCTGTCCGTTGCCGACTGGCACGAGCGCACGTTCTGGGACGATTATACGAACGCCTATGAAGCCGCCCTCGGCGCGACGGCGGCGGACAACGCCCCGTGGTACATCGTCTCCGCCGACCACAAATGGTATCGCAATCTCGCCATTGCCGAAACCCTGGTCCATACCCTGCGCCCCTACAAAGACGACTGGGAAACGGCGCTGAAAAAGCTGGGCGAGCAGCGCAAAGCGGAGCTTGCGGAAATGCGGGATAAAGACCCGGCGCAGGCCAAAGCGGCTAAAGAGGATGTGCGGGAAAGTTAGACCTGCCTTCTTTTCTTGCTCCGGCTCCGGCTCCCTCTCCTTCCAAAGGAGAGGGCGGGGGGTGAGGTGCCTACACCGGCAGCACTTCCACGGTCGGCGGCAGCAGAATAGACTGCGGATTAGTCGCGGCGGCAATCGCAGGCACGTCGTTTAGAAAATGGTAGCAAACGCCGAAGTCGCTTGGGCCGGTGACAGTCTCGCCTAACTTGAACGCTACAAATACGTCGCCCTCGCGGGTCATCCGCACAGTCAGTTCCTGGCAGTCGTCCGGCAGGACGGTAATAGCAACCGCCAGCGCCTTGTCGCTGTCTATCAAGTGGAACCACCGCTGAGACCGGAACTCCTCTGCCGTCGCCACTTCCCCCACATAATCTACCCGTCCCGCCGTCGCCACGGTCCACTTGGCATAGGGCGCTTCTCCAAGTTCCGTGTGCCAGACAATCTCATTGGTTTTCTCGTCCAACTTGCCGAACACGTAGCCGCCCACGCCAAAGTCGCAGGTCAGAGTGGGGGAAGTGATTGCGAGAGGCAGGGTGAAGACAATCTCGTCGCCCGGTTTCGGCTGTTCCAGCGTGTGCGTCACCGTTGCCCATGATTTGCAGGCGGTCAGCTCCACACGGGTCTGGGCAAAGCCTCCGTTGTCATAGCGGCTTTTTGCCGAAAGCCACGCCGCAAGCGAAGCGTTTCCGCCTGGCAGGGACGTTGCCGAGGAAAACCAGGCCGATTTGCCATTCCGCAGAACTTGGCTGGGGCCGCGCAGGTGGGGAATGCCGTCGTAAATAACCTCGCCGACAGTTCCTTCCGGCGCAATAGTGACCGCAAAGCGCTTCTGTGTGTTTTTTAAGCCTTCGTCTCCGTCATTGATGCTGTTCGCAAGCCGGAGTGGGTCAGGAACAACGGCTGAATTGGCTTCCCGCAGAACTAGGATTTCTTTGGTTTCCCCCGGCGCAAGCGAAAGCGCAAAATCCAGACGAGTTTGAGGCAGTTGTGCCCGCTTTGTCATGTCAACGAATTGGCAGGGCACGCCCTGCCCGCTTAAGTCTTGCAGGCAGACGTTTCCGTACAGCTCATCATATGTGGTAACCACGTCCCCAGTGAGTTCCGTAGGAATATAAACGGTCGTCGTCAATGGATACAAAAACCGCCGGATGCCCTGGGTTTCGCGGACGCGGATGCGGGCTAAAATCTCGCTCATTTCGCCAGTGCCTCCTCAAAGATGTCTGCCAGGTGGTCTACGGTGAACTGGGTTGCACCCTGGCTGCCCTCAAAAACCGAATACGCGGCCTGGCCCATCTTGGCGCGGGCGTCGGCGTTGGAGAGCAGGTGGACAAACGCTTCGGTGAGCTGGCGCGTCTGGGCGGGCTTGTCGGTCTCATCGGCAGAAATCTGGGCGATGCCGCCGCGCTCCACAAAGTCGTCGATAATCTGCGGGAAGTTCTTCATCGATGGGCCGACCACGATAGGCTTGGCATAGACCGCTGGCTCCATGATACTTTGCCCGCCGTGGGGGATGAGCGTACCGCCGACAAAGACGACGGTGGCGAACTGATAGGCCGTGGACAGTTCGCCGAGGCTGTCGCCAATGAGAACATCGGCAGCCGGATCGCCCGGCGCGGGGTTGGAGCGGCGCTTGACCTGGAACCCGGCACGTTCGGCCAGCAAAGCCACGGGCGTGAAGCGTTCCGGGTGGCGCGGGACAATTAACAGGCGCGTGGTTTCGAGGCCGGGCGTCTGCCGAATGGATTTCAGGGCGTCTAGCAGAATGGCTTCTTCGCCCTCGTGGGTGGACCCGGCGACAAGGAGCGGGGCATTGTTTGCGGTGAGTGCCAGCGAGGCATCTAGCACACGCGCCTGCGCTTCGGTGACTTCGCGTTCTATCAGGCTGCGGTCGTATTTGATGTTGCCGCTGACTTTGATCCGGGAAGGCCGTGCCCCCATGCGCTGTACCCGCTCGGCGTCCTCCTGCGACTTCATTAAGAGCAGCCGATAGTTCTCAAAGACGCGGCCCAATGCGGGCTGCACCCAGCGGTAGTATTGGAACGACTGCGCGGACACCCGCCCGTTGACCATGACGACGGGGATGCCCCGCGAATGACATTCATGGAGGACGTTCGGCCAGATTTCGGTGTCAATGGTGACAAAGAGCTTCGGCTGCACCGTATCCAGCACTTTGCGGGCAATCCAGGCGAGGTCAATCGGGAAGTAGAACGTGTTTCCTTCGCCGTAGACGGCAAAGCGGTCTTTAGCGATGGCCTGCCCGGTCTGCGTGATGGTAGAAAACACGAACCGCGCCTGCGGGAACCGCTGGGAGAGGGCGTGCGCGAGAGGGGCAACGCTAAGAGTCTCGCCGACGGAACACGAGTGTATCCAGATGGTGGGCCGACCGTCGGCCTTCAGTGTGTCCGGCAGGCGACCGAGACGCTGTTTGAGGGCAGGCAGGTATTTCTGGTGCTTCCAGGCGCGGTACAGAAAGTAGGGGGTGAGCAGGACGACCCAGGAGCCGAACAGGAGGCTATAGAGTAAGTACATAGATGGTGGTGTTTCGACGCGGAGATGCCCCATGAAGCCACGGATTGAAATCCGTGGCTGATTAGCCCTCGGCTGAATGTCCCTGCGGGACAAAAGACAAAGAACAGCCCGTTTCGCGGGTTCTTAATCTTATATCTTAACTTCTTGCGTCCCGCAGGGACGTTCGGCGTCTGCGCCCTTCAGCCATGCATTTCAATGCGTGGCTTTAGAATGTCGTGCGTAGTGTCACGCGCTATTCATCGGCGTAAACAGCGCGATCACGCGCTGCAAGTCGGCTTCGGTGTCCACGCCTACCGTGTCATGGGGTGTTTCGGCGACATAGATAGGCACGCCGTTTTGCAGGAAGCGAAGCTGATCTAAGCTCTCAGACAGCTCCAGCGTGGACTGCGGCCACTGATGATACTGTACCAAAGCCTCGCGGGTGTAGGCATACAGGCCGATGTGCTTGAAATGCTGGACCTGCCCGGTCCCGGCACGGTCATAGGGGACGGGGTAGCGGGAGAAGTAAAGCGCGTTGCCGGTGTCGGCGGTCACGACTTTGACATTGTTCGGATCGGCGGCTTCGGCGGCGGAAATAGCGACGCGAAGCGTCGTCACCTGCGTGCCGCTGCCGTCCCCCAAAGAAGAAGTGAAAAAGGGACGCAGCATGAGGTCCAGGTGGTCCGGGCGCAGGGTCGGCTCATCGCCCTGAATGTTGACATAAATGTCGGCATCGGTCTTGGTTAGCACTTCATGCACCCGGTCTGTGCCCGACGGGTGTTCACCGGTCAGAAAGACGGGAATGCCGCCCGCCGCGCAGGAGGCTTGTATCTCCGGGCTGTCCGTGGCAACGACTAAATCGGTCAAAAGCGGGGAGCGTTTGGCGTTCTCGTAGACCCAGTGGATCATCGGGCGGCCTGCAATCTCGCGGAGGGCTTTCCCCGGCAGGCGGGACGAGTTGTAGCGGGCGGGGATAACGCCTAATATCTTGGGAGTAGTGGTCATTCTTCTTCTTTGCCCCAGCGTTTGATTTCGCGGCCTGACGGAGCAACCAGCCACAGGGCGTCATACGCGCCCCCCTCGCCGGAATGATATTTGTGCTTTTCGACAAGAAGCATCCCGCGATAACGGCCTCGGCGGAGGACAGAAAAACTGTTGCCGTCGCAGACAAACCGGACGCGCCGTGTGGCGAGGCTGACAGCGTGAACGGCGTCCGAGACGGCCCAGGCGGACGACTGAAAGTAAACTTCGCGCCCGTCAGCGGAAAACTCCGGGCGGCTGAGGCCCGCCAGAACCCGCGTCATGTCGTCATCGCTGCGGCTTTTAACCAGGCAAACGGCTTTCTGCGTCGCCGTATCCAGCACCCAGAGCTGATTTGGCCCACTGCTGCCGCTGCCCGTGTCAATAGTCACGCCTGGCACAGCCTTGATAAAAGCAGCGTGCCGCCGGTCCGGCGACAAGCACGGCTCGGAAGCGCCCTGGATGCCCGCAACTGTCACCGGCGCATGACGGGGATAGGTCAGCCGCAGCCGCCCGTGCTGCGCGGATACCCCGGCAGGCAGAGGCGAGGCGGCGGGCAAGAATGACCGGGGCGCGGCGGCAAGCGGGGGCGTCAGAAACAGGGCCGCAACAGCGAGAAGCCAGCCTGCTGTGCGCTGCATATTTAGCATGGTGGTTACACTTTATACAAATGCGAGGAGCGGTCGGTGCGGCGCAGGGATTCGCCAATCGCGCCCAGCACCTGCCCGTTGATGGGGGCGGCGATCACAATGCCGAGGGCGTCGCGGTGCAGGCGCTCCAGGCCGTTTTCGCGCAGGTAGCCCGCTTTCCCGGCAATGGCAATGGCGTCGGTGGTCATTTGCAGGGCGCTCTCCGACAGAAACAGCTTGGCGGACATGGTGGCCGCTGCAACGCCCAATTCCACCGCGTTGGGGTGGGAGGCCATCGCGGCCAGGGCGTAGACATGGGTTCGCATCACGCTGAGCGTGGAGGCAAGCTGCGAGACGCGGACGCGGACGCTTTCATATTTGTCAAACGAATTGTTGGCCTTGACAATATCTAAAAGCCGCCCGAATGTGCCCAGCGCAATGCCGGTAGCGACGATGCCGGAATGGAGGCCGCTCTGCATATCAAAGTCAATAATGGGGCCGATATGGCCCGGCTCGCCGACCCGCTCGGCATCGGGGACAAGGGCATTGTCTAGAGCCACCGCGCCGCTGTGCGTGCCCTGCAAGCCCATCGAGTCCATCGGCTCGCCGATCCGCAGGCCGGGGTTGTCCGACGGCACTAAAAAGAAGCCTTTGCCTTCGGTCGTGTCGGTCATCACCATGTAAACGCCCGCATGGCCCGCGCCGGTGCAGAACGCTTTCTGGCCGTTCAAATGCCACACGCCGTCCTCGCGGTAGGCTTTGGTGTTCAGCACGCTTTTGTCCGCGCCGACGCCGCTTTCCGACCACGCCGACGCGCCCAGGCTCTCGCCCGAAATGCGCGGCAGGTATTTGGCCTTCTGGTACTCTGTGCCCGCTTTAGCGATGCGGTTGACCGTGAGGGTGTGCAGCAGCAGCACAAAGGCCGTGGCGGGGGCGACGCGGGCAATCTGCTCGACGGCATAGGTAACGTTTAGCGTGTCCAGGCCCAGCCCGCCGTACTCGTTGGGCGTTTTCATGCCCAGCAGGCCCGCGTCCGCCAGCAGGCGGATGTTGCCTTCCGGGAACTCACCTTCGCGGCTGCGCGGCTCCTCCGTGTGAACGGTCAATTTTTCATGCACCAGTGTCTGCACGCTGTCGCCGACGGCAATGCCGGAATATAACTCCTGCGGGTCCTGATCCCAGGTAAGAACCATTAGATTGGTTCCTTTCTATAAAGTTCAGTATAGCCGATTGACCTGTACCCTGTCAATTCGCCGCCTTTCTGCCGACAATAACACTGCCATGCAAGCCACACTCCCGGACACAGAGGCCGCACGCCTCCAAATACTTCGTGACTATAACATTTTGGACACGCCCATTGAAGCCGAGTTCGACGACTTCACGCTGCTGGCCGCGCAGATTTGCGGGACGCCGATTGCGCTGATCAGCCTGATTGACGAAGAGCGCCAGTGGTTCAAATCGCGCCTGGGGCTGGAAGTCCCCGAAACGTGCCGGGATGTGGCTTTTTGTGCCCATGCCCTGCACCACACCGAAGTGTTTCTGGTCCCAGACGCTCAAAACGACCCGCGCTTTTATGACAATCCGCTAGTGACCGGCGAGCCGTTCGTGCGCTTTTATGCAGGCGCTCCGCTGCTGACGGCGGGGGGGCACGCGCTGGGAACGCTGTGCGTGATTGACCAGGAGCCGCGCACGCTGACCCGCGCCCAGCAGTCGGCGCTTCAGGCGCTGGCGCGGCAGATTATCACCCGTCTGGAGCTGCGGCGCGGGATTGCCGCCCGCGCCCGTGCCGAGCAGAAGCTGCGCGAAAGCGAGGCGCTGAAGGCGGCTGTTCTGCATACGGCACTGGACAGCATTATCACAATCAACGCGAGCGGGCAGGTAGTGGAGTGGAACCCGGCTGCCGAGACGACGTTTGGCTATCCGTCTGCTTTGGCCGCTGGGCGCGAGCTGACCGAGCTGATTATTCCCGACGCCTACCAGGAAGCCCATCGGCGCGGCATGAAGCATTATCTGGCAACCGGCGAGGGGCCGGTGCTGGGGCGGCGCATTGAGATTACGGCATTGCGGGCTGACGGGCGGGAATTCCCCGGGGAGCTTGCCATCACGCCGCTGCGGCTGGCGTCGGGGACGCTTTTCACCGCTACCCTGCGCGATATTTCCGAGCGCAAAGAAGCCGAAGCCGCCTTGAAGCAGGCGCACGAGGAGATGGAGGCGCGGGTGCAGGAGCGCACGCACGATCTGGACACAGTGCGCCGCCAAAACGAATCGCTGCTGCTGGCGGCAGGCGAGGGGATTTACGGACTGGACGCTGACGGGCGGACTACCTTTGTTAATCCGGCGGCGGCCCGGATGCTGGGCTGGCCGGAAGCGGACCTGCTGGGCCACTCGATGCACGCGCTGCTGCATCACTGTCATGCGGACGGCTCCTTATTTCCTGTGGAAGAATGCCCGATTTATGCGGTGCTTCGCGGCGCGGAAGCGTGTCAGGTAGAGGACCAGGTGTTCTGGCGGCGCGACGGCAGTTCGTTTCCCGTGGAATACATTGCCACGCCGCTGCTGGAAGAAGGCCGGGTCGTCGGTGCGGTTGTTACCTTTCAAGACATCTCGGCCCGGCGCGAGGCGGCGGAAGCCCTGCGCCGAAGCGAGACACGCTATCAGCGGATTGCCGCCAATGTGCCGGGCATGATTTTCCAGTTAGCTTTGCAGCCGGACGGGTCGATTCAATTTCCTTACGTCAGTGATGGCTGCCGGGCGATTTACGGCGTTTCACCTGCTGAGATTAGCGCTGATCCCGGCTTGCTCATGGAAATCATACACCCCGAAGACCGACAAGAGTTTGAAGCGTCTATACACGCCCTCCTGGCAAACGCTTCGTTCTGGCAGTGGGAGGGACGTGTCATTACACGCGCTGGGTATACCGTCTGGATACAGGGCGTCGCCCGTGCCGAGCGGCAGGCCGATGGCAGCATTCAAGGCGAAGGATTAATTGTGGACATCACCGCCCGCAAACGCGAGCAGGCAGCGCTGGCGGAGGTGCATCGGGTACTGGAGATAGAAACCGCCGAGCGGCAGAATATCATGGAAACCGTGCCCGATATTTTGTTCCGGCTGGACTTGTCGGGGCGTCTCGTTCGCTGGAACCGCCGCATGGAAACCGTGACCGGGCTAACCCCGGAAGAACTCCAGGACCTCAATCCGCTTGTGGTGGTTGTGCCTGCCGAGCGGGACGCGGTGCAGGCGGCGATTATGCGGGCCTTTGAGACAGGGTACGCCGAAGCGGACGCCAATCTTCTCGCCGCAGGCGGCACTTCGATTGCCTATCATTTCAGCGGCAGCACGATGAAGGACGCTGAGGGAAACATCATCGGCATCACCGGGATTGGGCGGGATATAACGGCTCGCAGGCTCGCTGAAGCGCATATTTATCGTCTCAATGACGATCTGACCCGTGCCTACGACGCCACGATTGAGGGCTGGGCGCGGGCGCTGGATTTGCGCGACCATGAAACGGAAGGGCATTCGCGCCGCGTGACGGAAATGACGGTGCGTTTGGCCTCGGCGCTGGGTGTCAGCACTGCCGAGATTGTGCATCTGCGGCGCGGGGCTTTGCTGCATGATATCGGCAAGATGGGTGTCCCAGACAGTGTGCTGCTGAAGCCTGGCCCGCTGACGGAAGAAGAATGGGGTCTGATGCGCCGTCACCCGTCGCTGGCGTATGAAATGCTGGCCCCGATTGAGTTTCTGCGCCCGGCGCTGGACATTCCCCTGTGTCATCACGAGAAGTGGGACGGCTCCGGCTACCCGCGTGGCGTGTGCGGAGAGAATATCCCGCTGGCGGCGCGGCTGTTTGCGCTGGTAGATGTGTGGGATGCATTGTCTTCAGACCGGCCTTACCGCCGTGCCTGGGAGCCGGGCCGCGTGCTGGACCATCTGCACGCTTTGAGCGGAAGCCATTTCGAGCCGCGTCTGGTGGAGGTGTTCCTGCGGCTTCTGGCCCCCGAAGAAAAAAGCCGCCCGCTGATACGGGCGGCTTAAGAGGCTTGGGCTAATTTGCCAGTGAGAGGGCAAACACTTTGACGTTGGCGTTGTTTGGCAGCGTCACGCTTTTCACTGTTTTAGACGCATTCAGCGCGAAGCCGTAGCCATAGACATAGAACGTCCGGGGGTCCTTGCTGCCGTCGGCGAGCAGGCGGTAGGGCATCCGCACGGCGCGGCCTTCGCCGGGGAAATTGCGCGGCTGGAACCAGTCGCTGAAGTTCTGCGCCAGCGTGTCCGTCGTGCCGTCGGTGTAGGTGACGAGCAGCGTCTGCCCGATCTGATTGCCTTCCACCGCCGTCGCCATCAGCCACAGGGACGACCCCGGGCCGCTACTCACCGGAACCACCTGCCCGGTGCAGGACACGAAATCCGGCCCGCCCGCCGGGCCAAACTGAAACTGCACGTCTTTGTAGGTCTTGGTTCCACTCAAAAACGCCGCTGAATAGGCGCTGCCTTCCCCGTCCACCCCGCCCGTGCCCGGCGCTTTGCCGTCAGCATAAACCCCCGTGCCGCTGAACACCGAAGCCAGGGAGACCGGCCTGCTGCTGCCGACAGTCACCGCCGGAAGCGTGCGGGGCCGGTCCGCCGCCGCCATTGGAGGAAGCAGAACGCCTTTTGGGTCGGCGACATAAGCTGCGACAAACTCCGACCACAGCATATCCACGTCTTTGCCGCAGTACGTCTTGAACATGGAAATATCGAATTTGCCGAAGCGGGTGGCTGTGTTCAGTTTGGTCACCAGTTTGCTGTCGTAGTGCAGCTCGCAGTAGGCGAGAAACGCCGCCGTCGTGCGGTACGCATCATGGTAGGTGGACTTTTTGGGATCAATCCGGTAGGTGAAGTTCTGCGGCTCAAACTTGATCCAGCGGATGTAGTCGGCGGTTCCTTCGATGAGCCACACCGGGTTATAGGCCGACATTGCCTGAATAACATGGGCGGTCTCATGCACCGTCAGCCCGGTATCATCGGCATGGGCGCGTGCCCATGCCGAGTTGATGGTCATCACGCCGCCGCCGGTCGCGGCTACCCCAGTCACGTTTGGCCCGGTTTTGTAGATGACATTGACCATGTTCGGCGGAATAAAATCGTCGGAATACAGCAGCGCATCGGTGTCCGGCCAGAAGTCTTCCATCTGCTGCTCGGCCTTTTTGGCCCAGGCGGCGAGGTCCGGCGCGGCGGAAATGTCATAAAACCCGCGCCCCGGCCCTTCCGCCACATGAGTCACGGTCTCCGGCGAAGTCAGCGTCACCTCGCGCAGCGCCAGCGAAGACACCGAAGAGTTCGGGTTCAGCCGGATTTTGACGAACGCGACGGGAGCGCCCTTCAGATTTGCATCGGCCACACCGGCGGCTGTGAACGACGCCGCTTTGGTGAACGTCACCCCGTCGACCGAAGTTTCCACAATCGCGTTGGTAAGCAGGTCGTCGCCTTCGGGCGTGCCGCTGACGATATGCAGCGACTGCACCGGGATAGCGCGGGACAGCAGCATGAGAAAATCGTCCCCGTCTCCCATGCCATACACGGTCTGGAAATAGGTGCTGGCGTCGCCGTCCATCGCCATTTGCAGGCGATGCGCGGCGGTGGAAGGCATGGTGGAATACAGCAGGGCTTCGACAGGAGCCGAGGCGGCTTTGGGAGCCGCCTGAACGGGGGCAAACGAAGCGGCGGCCAGCAGACTAATCGCTGACAAACCGAGCGTGAGGCGAGCGCGGCGAGAGTATGTTGGGTTCATACGCCCATTGTAACACATATCCTAACATATCTTGCGGCTGTCACAGGCAGCAGGGCACGAAAAAATTATATAAAATTGCGCCATGCGTGCCCTGGCTTATTTCGGCTGTCATCGGGTATCACACTGGCATGAAAATCAAATACTTGGGATGGGCGTGCCTGCCTCTGCTGGCAGCGGCGACTGCACAGGCACAAACGCCCGCCTATGACAGCCATGCTCAGGCAGATTTCGCCAAACCACACGCTTCCGTAGCCGCCGGACAGGCCGCTGCGCCAGGATGGACCGATTTGTCCGGCGGCGTCTATTCGGTCAGCGACAGCACGCTTCACGCTTACAGCACGGACACCCGAGGCTACTTCAAAGCACTGGCCCTCCGGCCCGCCTCTGAGACTGCTAAAACGCCTGACGTCGAAGCCAAAATAGAAGTGCCGAACGGTCTGCCCGGCCCCGGCATTGGCAATGGCCTCGTCCTGCGGTATCAGCCGGACGGCACGTTTTATTTGTTTCAGCTTTCCCAGGACACGCTGTTTATTTACAAAATCAGCGGCGCAGCCACAGTGACGCAGCTTGGCTCCGCCCCCGCCCGCCCCGACTTCGGCCATTCCTACGCCCTGACCGGCTCCGCCACGAACGCGGACAGCCTTGTCACGCTGGCCGCTGCGGTGCAGGACACCCGCACCGGCAAATCCATCGGTACATTGAGCGTAGCAGACGCTTCCAGCCCGATTATGCAGGCAGGCCGGGTCGGCGTGGACTCGTGGGTCAGTGGCAATGGGCCAGGTCCCGCGCTGATGGCGTATTCACGGTTTACAGTCCGCACCCTGCCGCCGGGGCAGCGGCCTGGCACGGACGCAGCGCCCAAAATCGGCTTCATTGGCGACAGCATCACCGCAGGCTATAATCAGGCCGGGCAGACCATCACACCCGGCACAAACGATGTCGCGGCGCTGACGATCAAAAAGCTGGCCCAGACAAAAGCATTCGTCCGCGCCAATGCGGGTGTCCCCTGGAGCCTGTATGACCGAGGCAACAGCGGCTCTTCCACGCGGGACTGGCTGCCGGACCGGCCTGATGGTCTGGAAGCCAGGGCCAAATCGGCGTTTGCCGCCGCATTCGGCCCGCCGAACCCCAAAACAAATCCGGTGTGGGTGCTGGTGATGCTGGGAACTAACGATGTTCGCAGCGGCGAGCTGTTCCCGCCCGAAACCCATCAGAAAAACTTGCAGGCCATCACCGACGATCTGGTAGCCTCGGGCTACAACGTGGTTCTCAACCAGGCCCCGTCGTTCAACACATCCACGGCCTTCAACGGTGTCAAATGGGATGCAAACTCCCTGGCCCTGCTGCAATCCTATCAGCCGGGCGAGAAAGCCATTGTCGATTCATTCGCCAAACGTGTGCCGGGCCGGGTTTTTCTCGGCGATACTGAGGCGTTCGCCTATTTCTCCACGCGCCTCACATTGTTCCAGGAATACGGCCTCTACGGCGGTCTGCACCCGAACGGCAACGGCGGCACGGACGCGCTGGCGACACTCTGGGCCAATGCGTTCAAGCGCATCATGCAGAGGGCGCGATAAATAGAAGGGCGCGATAAATAGAAGGGCGCGATAAATAGAAGGGCGCGATAAATAGAAGGGCGCGATAAATCGCGCCCCTACTCTGGCTCTCCCTCCTTCGGGTACAATAGCCCCATGCCAACCGCAATCCGACTTATGCACTTTGGGGACGTCCACTTTGGCGTCGAAAACTACGGGCGCTTCGACCCGCAGACCGGCCTGCCGTCCCGGCTCGTAGACTTCCGCAACGCCCTGTCTGAAGCGATCCAAACCGCCCTGGACGCTGACATTGAGCTGGCCGTCTTCGCGGGCGACGCCTACAAGACCCGCGACCCCAACCAGACCCATCAGCGCGAGTTTGCCCAGTGCCTCGCCAAGCTCACCCGTGCGGGCATTCCCGTCGTCATGCTTGCCGGAAACCACGACATCCCCAATACCAAAGGCCGGGCCAACTCCATTGAAATCTTTGGCGAGCTGGCCGCCGACCGCCTGCGCGTCTTTGACCAGCCCGGTTATACCGTCGTGGAAACCAAGCACGGTCAGCGCGTTCAAATCGCCGCCATGCCGTATCTGATTAAAAGTCTGGTGCTGTCACGGGAGGAAAATAAAGATAAAGGGGTGCGCGAGACGACGCAGCTTATCGTCGACCGCTACGTGTCCGGCATCAACGCCCTCGCGCAAGCCTGCGACCCGGACCTGCCCACCGTGCTGATGGGGCACTTTTCCGTCGCCAATGCCAAGCTGAGTGCTAACCAAGTGGGCTACCTGACCAATGAACCCGAAGTGCCGCTGTCCGCGCTCACGCAGCGCCCGTTTGACTACGTCGCGCTCGGCCACATCCACCGCTATCAGGATTTGAATAAAGGCCAGCAGCCGCCCGTTGTCTACAGCGGCAGCATCGAGCGCATCGACTTCGGCGAACGCTCGGAAGACAAAGGTTTTGCGCTCGTGGATTTAGCCCCGCAGAATACGCAGGTCAAGCACGTCGTCGTCAAAACCCGCCCTTTTGTGGAAATCAGCGTGGACGCCACCGACTCCGGGGACGACCCCACGCCCGTCATCCTCGCCGCCCTCAAAAAGCAGCCCTTAGACAATGCGATTGTCAAAGTGTCCTACAAAATCAACTCTGAGCAGCAGGCCGCCGTCCGCGAGCCGGAAATCCGTGCCGCCCTCAGCCCGGCGTTTATCGTGGTTTCCCTGCACAAAGAGATCGTCCGCGACACCGACGCCGTCCGCTCCAAGCTCCTCAACGAGTCCCTCGACCCCCTCGGTGCCCTGCGTATCTACTGCAAAACCCGCGACACTTTGCGGGCGCGGGAAGAAGAAATGGTCACCCACGCCGACCCGCTCCTGCGCGAGCTAGAGGCCGAAGAGGCGCTGAAGTAGCAGTCCTGCATGGCGTTGTTGCATAAATGTGCCTCTACCGAGTACCGGGGGGATAAAACCCCCGGCAATAAAAGCAGACGCCCTGCCGGGCTAAGGATGACTGAAAGAAACTCTTCCGCCCGGAGGGCGGCTGAACTTAAATGCCGGGGGTTTTATACCCCCGGTACTCGGTAGAGGCGATTGCCTGCCAAGATTTATGCAACGCGGCATCTGCCGCGCCCGCTTCTCACCCCACCTTGACCCCGTAACACTGCGCCAGCAGAACCGCCTGCGCCATGTCCATGCGGACGCCGTTCAGGTCCAGCCCTTTCAGATCAATCTTTTCCAAAGTCGCCCCGCGCAGGTCCACGCCGTGCAGCCTGGCACTGTCCAAGTTTGCTTCCGTGAGGTCACACTTGCGAAGGTCGGCTTTTGTCAAATCCGCGCCATAGAAGTCCGCGCCGACAAACTTGATGCCGCTCAAATCCTGCCGGGACAGCGATTGACCGCGCAGGTTGACCCAGGACCAGTCGCCGCCCCGCACGGACAGCCCGCTCAGGTCAGCATCGGGGAACGACGACCCGAACAGGCGGCATTCGTCGAAGCTCGCCGCAAACAAACTGGCCCCGGTGAACACGCATCTTGTGAACGACGACCCTACGCACTCGGCGGCGTTGAGGCGGGCGCTAACAAAGTCGCAGTCTTCAAAGTGGCAGCCCTCAATCTGTGCCTCCGTCAGCGTCGCGCCCCGGAAGCGGCACTCGGCAAAGCGGCAGCGCCGGAGCGTAATTTCGGCAAGGTCGCGCTCCCCGAAATCCTCGCCCGCACACTCCCGCTCTGTCCATGTCTCAGGCATTACCCTGCCGCCGCCGTGCCGCGCTTCCACGCCGGGCGCTTGGTCTCGTAGGCCGTGATGTCCGGCTCATGCTGCAACGTCAGGCCGATGTCATCCAGCCCGTTCAGCAGGCAGTACCGCCGAAACGAGTCCACCTCAAACGACGCCGTGAACCCCTGCGCGTCGGAGACCGTCTGACTTTCCAAATCCACCGTCATCGTGTAGCCCGGAGTTTTGGCCCGCTCCAGCAGCATCGTGATAGTATCTTCCGGCAGCGTGACGGGCAGCATCCCGTTCTTGAAGCAGTTGTTGTAGAAAATGTCGGCGTAGGACGGGGCCAAGATCGCCTTGAAGCCGTAATCCGCCAGCGCCCAGGGCGCGTGTTCGCGGGACGATCCGCAGCCAAAGTTCTTGCCGGTGACAAGTATTTGCGCCCCATGATACTGGGGCTGGTTCAGCTCAAACTCTGGGTTCGGCGTCTTGCCGTCGGCCTCAAAGCGCCAGTCAAAAAACAAAAACTGCCCGAAGCCCGTGCGCTCAATGCGCTTTAAGAACTGCTTGGGGATAATCTGGTCGGTGTCGGCGTTGACCCGGTCCAAAGGGGCCGCGAGGCCCGTCAGCGTTGTAAATGCGTCCATCATTTCTCCTTAAATAAGCCTTAATTCTCGTCAAAAATTGCGTCTACCGGGGCAGTCAGCTCCGCAAACTCCCGCGACGTTGCTACTTCGCCGCGCCCAAACACGCGGCTTGTGCCCTCGCCAAGCGTTACCACTTCCACCGTCTGCGCCTCGGACCGCACCAGCCAGAGTTCCCGCACCTCCACGGCCAGGTAGTCCGCCATCTTCGCGGCCAGCACCGAAGCCGTGTCGGAGGGCGAGACGATTTCGACGACTAGCTCCGGGGCAGGGGACAGCGGCGCGTATTCATCCGAAGGTGCATTCTGCGCCAGCCGCTCCCGACTGATAAACAGTAAATCTGGCTGGCGACTGCGGAGCGGCTGATAGGTAACTTCGACATCACAGGGGGCGATAATGGCCTCTCCGAGAGCGAAGGCTGCTTCGTAGTTCTGAAAGAGGCGCAGGAGGCGACCCGCGATCCTCTGATGCTGTCGTGTCGGGCTTGGCAACAGTTTGTCTCCGTACAGTCTGTAAACTTTCCATCCGTCCAGAATGTCATAGCGGGCCATCTCCTCCGGCCCGCTGATATATTCTTCATACGTCATCGGGCGCGTGATGCCGGGGACATCAGCTAATATGCCAAGTTCTGTTTCCGCAAGTGCCATGTGCTTACTCCTTTGGCTGCATTTCATCTATCGTCCGCTTAGTGATGTATTCAATCCGGCTCAGGGTCTCCGCGTCAACGGCTTCATCAGGTCCACTGACAGCGTCACGCTGCGACAAAAAGCATAGCAGCATCTCGCGGTCTTTCGGGTCGATCACGCCATACGCAACAGCCTGTACCAGTAATCCCTGGGGCGTCTCGCTGACCCGAATGGGATCGTCGGTCTGCTGCCCCAAGTCAGTCAGAGACAAATGAACAGCGGCTTCAAATGCAGTCCAGAGCAGGGCGGTGGCCTCTTTTTCTCTCTTAGATATGATCAAGAACTGTCCGTTTGCCATGCGAACGTCTCCTTCACTGTTCTTCTGCGCGTAGACGAAGATAAGTTTCGTACTCGTCGCGGAACAGTTGTTCGAAGCTCCCGGCGACCCATTCCATGCCGGGGTTCCAAGATGACCAGCGGCCACCTGACCACTCACCCTTTGCGCTGACTGTCAATGGGTCAAGCAGCCAGGTAGACGCATCACCGTCCTGAGCGATGACAAGTGAACGCTTGACCCGTGTACCTTCTTCATATGCCCATTCACGCAAATCTACCCGTTCATAGTGAGCATTCTGCTCCTCCAAAGAAACAGCCATTTCCCACATATCTGTTTCCAAGTCTGCAATCCACCCCAATTTTTCTAAAGGCAGCACTTCCCAAATGAAGCAGCCGACAGTTCTCCATCCATTTGTCACTGAATAGAAGAGGCGTAGAGAGGGCGGCAGGCGGACGCCCAAACGAATTTCCGCCTGCTGAATGGCCTTTGGGGAAGCACCTTCGTATCCGAGCCACCCACTTTGAACTACCGTTTCAGGAAGAGTGGGACTTCCGGCATCATCTCCGTCCTCGATGATCTGTCGGCTACAACCTTGCAGGTAGGCTTTCCATTCCAGAGGTCCCATAGTCTCGGTCTCCTGACCTCAGCTAGTTCTTCTCCCAGTCCCGGATGTCTACCAAGTGTCCGGTGATGGCGGCGGCGGCAGCCATCTGGGGGCTGACCAAGTGCGTCCGGCCACCCTTGCCCTGACGGCCCTCGAAGTTGCGGTTGGAGGTGGACGCGCAGCGCTCGCCGGGCTGCAAGATGTCCGGGTTCATGCCGAGGCACATGGAGCAGCCTGCCTCGCGCCAGTCGAAGCCTGCGTCTTTGAAAACTACGTCCAGCCCCTCGGCTTCGGCCTGCTGCTTGACCTGCTCGGAGCCGGGGACGACCAGCGCCCGCAGGCCCGCACGCACCTTGTGGCCTTTCAGAATGGCGGCGGCGGCGCGGAGGTCTTCCATGCGGCCATTGGTGCAGGAGCCGATAAACACGGTATCCAGTTCAATCCCGTTCAGCGGTGCGCCCGCGTCGAGGCCCATATACTCCAAAGCCCGCTCAGCGGCCCGGCGGTCGGCGGGGTCGGCGTAGGTGTCAGGGGAGGGGACGAGGGCCGTAATCGGGGCCACCATGCCCGGCGAAGTGCCCCAGGAAACGTGCGGGGCGATCTCGGAAGCGTCGAGTTCTACCAGCGTGTCATAGGTCGCGCCGGGGTCGGTGGGAAGCTGACGCCACCCCGCCACGGCTTCGTCCCACTCATCGCCAGCGGGGGCAAACGGCTTGCCTTTGATATACTCAAACGTCTTCTCGTCGGGGGCAATCAGCCCGGCGCGTGCGCCCGCTTCAATCGACATATTGCAGACGGTCATCCGGCCTTCCATCGACAGCGAGCGGATGGCCTCGCCCGTATACTCAACGACGTAGCCTGTCGCGCCGTCCGTGCCAATCTTGCCAATAATTGCCAGAATGATGTCTTTGGCCGTGACGCCGTGCCCCAGCGTGCCGCTGACGCGGATTTCCATGGTCTTCGGCAGGGATTGGGGCAGGCACTGGGTCGCCAGAACGTGTTCCACTTCGCTGGTCCCAATGCCGAAGGCCAGCGCCCCGAACGCGCCGTGGGTGGAGGTGTGGCTGTCGCCGCACACAATGGTCATGCCGGGCTGGGTCAGGCCCAGTTCCGGTCCGATGACATGGACAATGCCCTGCCGCTTGGAGTGGATGTCGTAGAGCGTGACGCCGAACTCTTTGCAGTTGTCGGACAGCGTTTCCATCTGCTTTTTGGAAATCTGGTCCACAATCGGCAGCGACCGGCTGGTGGTCGGCACGTTATGGTCCATTGTCGCCACCGTCAAATCCGGGCGGCGCACGGTGCGGCCCGTCAGTCGCAGACCTTCAAACGCCTGCGGTGAGGTGACTTCATGGACAAGGTGCAGGTCAATATACAGCAGCACCGGCTGGCCCGCTTCGGCGCGGACAACATGGGCATCCCAGATTTTCTGGAACATCGTCTGTGGCATGGTTTGGGTTCTCCTAATTATGAAATGGCCCCGGCACTGGAAGTGCCGGTCTATTAGCAAACATCAGCGTTTCGTCAACCGTCATTGCGGTCATCATGGCTTTGGAGCCATTAGCTTTCAGCGCCGCCTGGAACGCGGCGGGTGTGCCGGTCAAAATCGGAAACGTGCCGTAGTGGCACGGGATGACAAGTTTGGGCTTTACCAACCCCACGGCTTCGGCAGCGCGTGTCGGCCCCATCGTGTAGTGGTCGCCGATGCAGCAGAGCATGACATCAATTTTGTGGGCGCGGGGAATGAGCGCCATGTCCGAATAGACATCCGTATCTCCCGTATCATAAATGGTCGGTCCGTTCTTGATGGTAATCACAAACCCGCCGGGGTTGCCCGCAAAGTGCGGGTCCAGGTCCGCGCTGCCCGCCGGGGGCGTGACCGCCGACGAGTGGATGGCAGGCACAAACAGCACTTTGATTTCCCCGTCCAAAAGCGACAGCTCGCCGCCGAAATTGCCCTGCGTGTCCATCCCCGCCTGGTCTTTCGGGTAGCCCGCGTAGGCCACCAATGCCCCGGCCAGATCGCCCGTCGCCACCAGCTTCGCGCCGGTTGTTTTGGCAAGGGCCACCGAGTCGCCCACATGGTCAAAATGGCCGTGCGTGATCAGAATATAATTTGCCTTCGTGATCCCCGCCAAATCCGCCGCACCGTTTTTGTTGGCGGGGTTCGTGATCCACGGGTCCAGCAGCAGCACATGGCCGGACGGTGTTGTAATCTTAAACGCCGAGTGGCCGTACCAAGTGATTTGTGTCGGCGCGGCCTGCCCAGCAGAGACTGTCAGGAGCAAGAATAGCAAGGAGAGAGCAACAAATAAAGGGCGCATGGTGTATCTTTCTAGATAGGAAACACGGGGCTGAACCCCCGTGCTTTAAAGGTGCAAGCCCCGCCTTCGCGGGCGAGGAATTAGAACTGCCGGGCCGCCATGTCACAACACATGAACGTCGTCTAATCGCAGCACGAGGGACCCTTCGCGGTTCAAAATCCAAAACAGGGCTGTTAGGTCGCTCCATTCTCCATTCAAGGGCAGATCGAACATCGCATCACCGGCGAAGCCATTGGCGTCGGCTGGAACGTATCGGTTTACACTCTGATAATGTGTCTCTCTCCCCGTTGCTGATTTGCAGGAAGTCACATGGTATGTGGAGCCGTCTTTCATAGGATCATGCCAGCCGTAGTTGGAAATCCACATTCGCAGGAAATCCGGTGTCGCTGAATCGTCCGGCTCGTGATGCAACATAACGTAGGCAGCCTCAAAATCATCGGCGGCCAGCAGTTCGACCCAGTCCCGAATAACGCTTAGTATCTCTTCATCCGAGGCGTTCTCCGGTAATTGTCTCGCGGCTGCTTCAGGCATGATTAACTTATTGTACCCCGTCAATCTTCCGACTTGGGCTTCATCGCGTGCAGGGCGACGCGCTGCCAGGTAAACACAGTCTCGCCGTCGGGCTGCGTGGTAATCTGGAACGCCTGCTTGGCGCTTTCGGGGGCGTCAGCGAACAGCTGGCGCACGCTGTCGGCCTGCTCCGGGGTGCAGCCGGCTTTTGTCAGCCAGTCGGACAGCGGGATGGTGATGCCGCCGCCTGCCGTGGTGATTTCCGTCACGGTCAGCCCCGCCGCTTCGGTGAATGTGCGCCATTCGGTCGGCGTGTAGTTGCGGACATGGGACGGGTCGCGCCGCACTTCCACGGCGTTTTGCCAGGTATCGGCTTCGGGCGAGTCGTCCGGCACGGTGGTGTCCACCAAGACTAGATGCCCGCCGGGCTTCAGGACGCGGGCGGTTTCGGCGAGAAACTGGCCCAAATCCAGAAAGTGATGCGGGGCGATGCGGCAGGTGACCAGGCAAAATGTGGCGTCCGGGAACGGCAGCGCCTCAGCAGTGCCCTCGGTCCAGGTGACGTTGGTAATGCCCGCTGCCTCGGCCCGCTGATGTGCTTCGGCCAGCATTCCCGGCGACACGTCCACGCCGACGACGGAATGCACCTGGGGCGCAAAGGCCAGCGCGGTGAAGCCGGTTCCCGTGGCGACATCCAGCACGCGGAACTTGGGCAGCAAGGGAACGGCGCGGAGCATCCAGTCCAGCGTTTCTTCGCTCCACATACTCCACTGCGTGTCATAGTGGGCGGCTTGTTTGTCAAATTGAGCGCGGGCCGAGCGGGCGGGTGCGGTGTTCATGATGTGCTGCCTTTCAGGAGACCTACCTCCTTGTTCCTTCGTGCCTCACTCACAGGGTCCTTCCTAAAGGAAGGATACGGACAAAACACGGGGGCCTTACTTGCTGTCTCCTAATCCTTCCTTTAGGAAGGACCCCAGCGAAGCGGGGAAGGTAGGTCTCCTCCATTATGCGCTATAATCTTATATGTGTCCAATATATCTTTATGGCATGATTAAGAGGCTGTGCGTATGGAACTGAGACATTTGCGCTATTTCGTGGCCGTGGCCGAAGAGCTGCACTTCGGGCGGGCCGCCGAGCGGCTCTTTATTGCCCAGCCGCCGCTGTCGCAGCAGATACAGCAGTTAGAGCGCGAACTGGGCGTGATGCTCTTTGCCCGAACCTCGCGCCGGGTGCAGCTTACGCCTGCTGGGGAAGTCTTTTTGGAAGAAGCGCGGCGGACGCTGGCCGGGCTGGAAGCCGGGGCGGACGCGGCGCGGCGGGCGGCACGGGGCGAGACGGGCTGGCTGGGCATCGGCTTTGCGGCGTCGGCGACCTATGACCTGCTGCCGACCGTGCTGCATGACTTCCGGGCGGCGTACCCGGAAGTGCAGTTGTCGCTTCGGGAACTCAATGCTGCCGAGCAGGCGCTGGCTCTGCGGGATAAAAGTATTCACGTTGGTCTGGCCCGGCCTGCGATTGAAGGAACCGACTTTGAGACGCACGCGGTTTTAGAAGAGCCGTTCCTGGTAGCCCTGCCCGCCGCGCACCCCAGGGTGGGGGAGAGTGACTTAGACTTAGCGACGCTGGCGGGCGAGCCGTTTGTGTCGTTCCCCGAAGCCCTCGCGCCGAGCTACGCCCAAGCCGTCCGCGCCGCCTGCGAGGGGGCAGGCTTCACGCCGCGTGTCGCGCAGGAAGTCCGCGAAATGCAGACGGCCATCGGGCTAGTCGTGGCGGGCATCGGCATCACGCTCCTGCCCGCGTCGGTCAGCCACCTGCACCGGGACGGGCTGGTCTATATGCCTCTGCGGGAGCCTGCCCCGCATACCGCGCTGGCCGTCGTGTCCCGCCGGGAAGACCCCTCGCCCGCACTGGCAAACTTCCTGCAAACTGTGGAAACGCACCGGGCCAGCCGCCCACGCGGTTGACACTGCCCTATCGCAGATTTCAGGCAAACGGTGTATAATAAAATCAGCAACCTCAAGGCTTGTTGAAAATGACAAAATCCCCTTCCCAACAATTAGTCGAAGCCGCTTATTTAGGCGACACAGAAACCGTATTCACTCTTTTGCAAGAAGGAACAGACCCAAACGCCGCTGATAAAAACGGCGTCACTGCATTAGCTTGGGCGGCGTCTAAAGGCTGGGCGGAAGTTGTCAAATTATTGTTTGAACATGGTGCAGATGCCAGCAGAAAAGACAACCGTGGTAAGACACCTATATATATGGCCGATCTCAACGGTCACAAAGAAGTAGTCAAACTGCTTACCCCCGAAAAAACAGTGTCAGCTCAGAAACAAGCACAGAAAAACCCCTCACCAATTCAGGAGGCAACCCATTCCGCGCAACAACTTATGAATGCCGCAGCCGCTGGTAATGTTGAACAAGTTAAAAAGTTGTTGGATGATGGAGCAAATCCCAACGCAAGGCGACAAGGGGTTTCCGCCTTCGCAGCGGCAGCACAAAATGGTCATGTTCATGTAGTTGAATTGATGCTTGATTACGGCAGTGATGTCAACCTGAAAGATGCTGATAATTCAACGCCTTTATCTTGGGCTGCTTTTGCAGGAAAAATCGAAGTTGTGGAATCCCTAATATGCCATGGTGCAGTCATTGACGCGAAGGCTTCTGATGGGCTGATGCCAGTGGCTAGAGCCATTATGTCAAACCAAGTCGAAATAGTCGAGATGCTACTTCAACATGGAGCAAATCCCAATGCTATGGCTGCTTTTGGCGAAACGAGTATATCTTTGTTAAGTTCAGCGCTCTGCTTGAAGAACACAATTATCTCGGACATTCTTATTGGCTTTGGTGCAGATGTTAACAATAAAAATTGTCTGCCACTAGTAGCTGCTATTTCCACCAGAGACATTTCTGCAATCAAGTTTCTGATTGCGCGAGGCGCTGATGTGAATAAGATAGGCAATAATGGTGATGCCCCGTTGGTTTTCGCGGCCTTGCAGGGTGAAATGACGGTAACAAAACTTTTACTTGAGAACGGCGCAAAGTCTGACACAAAAAGCGGTGCAACTGCTATTGGTATAGCTGAGGCACACGGACATAATGAAGTGGCTAATCTCATCAGAAATTTTGCGTATCGCTCGCCGGTTGCAACTTCTGCGTCATTATCTCCTGCCAGCAAATCAGACAAGACACAGATTTCCAGAGAAGATACTTCCCCCAAAGATGTAGACGCTCTTGTAAACAATCTGAGTACTTTGATTGGTCTGGATGGTGTCAAAGCCGAAGTTACACAACTCATCAATTTCCTCAAATTCCAGCAAATGCGGCAAGCCAAAGGCTTGTTAGTTCCTCAACAAAGCCTGCACATGGTCTTTACCGGCAATCCTGGCACGGGCAAGACGACCATCGCCCGTCTCATCGCCCAAATCTATAAAAGCCTGGGTATCCTAAGCAAAGGGCAGTTCGTGGAAACCGACCGCTCCGGGCTGGTCGCAGCGTATCTGGGGCAAACTGCGCTCAAGGTACAAGAGGTTGTTCAGTCAGCACTGGGCGGCGTTCTGTTCATTGACGAAGCATATAGCCTGACTGACAGCGGGCACGGGCAGGATCAGTACGGCGCGGAAGCCGTGAACACCCTCTTGAAGCTGATGGAAGACCACCGCGACGACCTAATTGTCATTGTCGCCGGTTACACCGAGCCGATGCAGAAGTTCATCCGCAGCAACCCCGGCCTCCAATCGCGCTTCAACAAATTCCTGCATTTCAATGACTACTCGCCCGACGAACTCACCGAGATTTTCCGGCACTTTGCTTCGTCAAGCGACTACCAACTGGACCCGGCGACGGAGTTGAAGCTGATGGATGTTTTTACTTCTCTTTACCAAGTACGCGATGAGACATTCGGAAATGCGCGTTTGGCGCGGAACTTGTTTGAGAAGGCAATCAACGCACACGCGAACCGCATGGTTTCTACCGGTGTGCTGGACGAAGCAAGTCTGGCAACACTTCACCCCGAAGACATTCCCAACCCAAATTAGTTTACTTTTCACCAATACAGGAGCGACTTCTTTTTGACTTCTTCCGTATCCACAACTGAACCGACACATAAATCTTTCACCGTCCGCGAGCTGAAAACTGAGGCCGACCATGCGGCCTGGAACGCTTTTGTCGGGCGCGTGCCCGAAGGCGATGTCCTGCAAGCGTGGGAGTGGGGCGCGGTCAAGGGGGCGGACTGGATGCCGATCCGTCTGGGCCTGTTCCGGGGCGAAACGCTGATCGGCGGCGCGGCGATTTTGCGCCGGACGCTGCCGCTGGTGGGGCCGTTTTATTATGCCCCTCGCGGGCCGCTGCTGGAAAACTGGGCCGACGAGGCCGCGCTGACGACGCTGCTTTCTGCCATCAAAGACCGTGCCCGCGCCGACGGGGCGGCGTTTCTGAAAATTGACCCGGCGGTTCCCGTTGAGCGCACGGATGTCACGGCTCTGCTCCAAAAGCACGGCTTCGCGCCGCCGACGGACTTTGATGTGCAGGGCTTCGGCGGGACGCAGCCGCGCTGCGTCATGCAGCTTGATCTTGCGGGCCGCTCTGAAGCCGATCTGCTGGCGGCATTCAAGCCGCAAGTGCGGCGCAATATCAAGCTGGCGACGGAGAAGCACGGCGTCGAAACGGTCACGGACCTGACGCGGGAGGATTTGAAGACGTTCAACGACTTGATGCAGGTGACGGGGCAGCGCAATGGCTTTCGCCCGCGCCCGCTGTCGTATTTCCAGACGCTGTGGGATACGCTCGTGCCCGCCGGGCTGGCGAAGCTGTTTATGACGCGCTACGAGGGCCAGATTTTGTCGGGGGCACTGTGCTTTCTCATCGGCGACAAGTGCTGGTATGTCTACGGCGAGTCGTCCAACGAACACCGGAACGTGATGCCAAACTACGCGATGCAGTGGGCGATGATCCGCTGGGCACGGGAAGCGGGCTGTGCGTGGTATGACTTCCGGGGCGTCTCCCCGCGCCGCCGTCAGGAAGGCGAGGCGGCGGCGGACCTGGAAAAAGAAGACCATTTGCAGGGCCTGAACCGCTTCAAGGAAGGCTTTGGCACACGCTATGTGGAGTATGTCGGCGAGTTTGACCTGGTCTATAACAAGCCTGCGTACTGGCTGTATACCAAAGGCAAGCCGACCGCGCAAAAGCTGGTGCGGAAGCTGAAGGGCAAATAGGCCCCCTCCCTGCAAAATTGCTGGGGTTTCCCCGATACTTAGAAACAGAGGATGCACGTTATGCCTCGACGATTATTTGCTTTTGCCGCTCTGCTCGCGCTGGTTGTTTTGCATAGCCCCGCCCGTGCCGAAAAGAACCTGACACGCCCGCCGGGCACGACCCGCTACGCGGCAATGGGGCAGCAGCTCAAAGCACTGCGGAATTATGACAAAGCGCATGGCAAGCGGATGACGCTGTCTACGGTGGGCACGTCGGTCAAAGGCCGCTCGCTGTGGCTGGTCACGGTGAAAGCTGCGCCCGAAGCGGGGGCCGCCGCGCCCAAGAAGGTGCTGTATATTTGCCGTCAGCACGGGCACGAACCGGCCTCGACGGAAGCCGCGCTGGCGTTTTTGACACAACTTGTCAAGGCCCAAGACGGCTCAGTTTTGGCCGGTGAGCTGACGCGGGCCACGGTTTATGTCATTCCGATGGCGAACCCGGACGGCTCGGAAGCATTCCGGCGGCACAACGCCCATGATGCCGATCTGAACCGGGACTGGATTAGGCGCACGCAGCCGGAGACGCGGGTGCTGTACCGGACCGTGCTGCGCCTGCGCCCGGACTTTGTGACCGATCAGCATGAGCTGTACCCAAACGACACGCACCCGGACTTTCTGGAAATTGTCGGGCCGGGCAGCGGGGCAAGCCAAGCATTCACTGCCAAGCTGGAAGACGAGCGAACGACAGTCGCGGACGTGATGCAGGCTGAAGGCTTCCCCGTCGGGCGTATCACGGACACGGACACGCACCCGGCACGGCTGGCGCACCGCTGGGTCAGTCTGAAGGGGGGCATTCCAACCGTGCTGTTTGAGACGCAAAGGCTGAACGGCACAGGCCGCACCGTCGCCGCCCGCGCCGCCGCGCACAAAGAGTTCATGCTGACAATTTTGCGCTATGCGGCGGGCGACCGCGACGCCATGATCGCCGAAGCGCAGGCGTGGCAGGGCAAACAGACGGCTCCTGTGACGCCGCCGACCGAACCGCCCCCTGGAGATGACACCGCGCCATGATGCCTGACACTCTGCACGATGCCTGGATTGCTGTGAGCCGCGCCGCCCTGCGGCACAATTTTGAGGCCATCCGCACGCTGGCCGGGCCGGACGTGCAGACAATCGCCGTGGTCAAAGCCAATGCCTTCGGGCACGGCGCGGTCGAAGCGGCGCGGGTCTTCGCGGACGCCGGGGCAGACTTCTTTGCCGTCACGACGCTGGCTGAGGCATTGGAGCTGCGCGAGGGAGGCATCGGGGGCCGCGTCCTGGTCTTTCTGCCCCTCCTGCCGGGGCAGGCGGCGGCAGTCAGCGGGGCCGATCTGGACCTGACCGTGTGCGACGCCGACGGCCTCAAAGAAATTGCCAGCACGGGCAAACCGGCCTCAGTGCATCTGAAAGTGGACACGGGCATGGGGCGTCTTGGCGTGCTGCCTTCTGACGCTCTGACGCTGGCCCGGCAGATTGCCGAAACGCCGGGCGTGACGCTGGCCGGGGTCTACACGCACTTTGGCCGGGCGCTGGAAGCGGACGCCGCGCACACGCGGGCGCAGTTTGCCGTGTTTCAGCGCGTGCTGGCCGAGATGACGGCGGCGGGGATTAGTCCCGGCCTGCGGCACTGTGCCAACTCGGCAGCCCTATTTCGCTTTCCCGAAATGAAGCTGGACGCCGTCCGCCCCGGCACGGTGCTGTACGGGCAGTACCCCTCCGCTGCCGTGCCGCGCTCGGTGACGTTTCAGGAAACGTGGCGAATGCAGGCACGGGTTGTCTCGGTGCGCTCCGTCCCGGCGGGGACGCCGATAGGCTATGGCAGCGAGTTTGTGACCCGGCGGGCGTCGACGCTGGCGGTGGTCCCGGTGGGCTACGCCGACGGCTTTTCGGTGTCTCCTGCAAGCGCCGCGAAGGGCCTGCGCGGCCTGAAAGCTTTGCTGCGGCCCACTCCCCAAACGCTCACAGTGCGTGGGCGGCGCGTGCCGGTGCTGGGGCGCGTGGCAATGCAAATCTGCACGGTGGATGTGACGGACGTACCCGGCGTCTCGGTCGGCGATGTGGTGACAGTCCCCGCCCGCCGCCTGCTGGCAAGTGCCCGCCTGCCGCGTGTCTACGCCGACGCGCTGCCGGAGGACGGGACGTGAGGCTTTTTTTCCTTTTCCTCGCTTTCCTGTTCTGCCTTCCCGCTCACGCCGCCCGGCCTGCCGTCACGAGCTACCCGGCGCTGACGGCGCGGCTCAAGGCCGATGCCGCCAAATCGTCTCTGCTGCAAGTCGTGTCTATTGGCAAATCCGCCCACGGCAAGCGCGACCTGTGGCTGGTCCGCGCTCAGGCTTCCGGTGCGGACGCCGCCCATGCCACACGCATTTTCTTCCTGTGTCGTCAGCATGGCGACGAACCGGCCTCCACGGAGGCGATTTTGGGGCTAATTGACCGGCTGGCCGAGGGCGGCGATGCGCCGCTGCGGGCGGCACTGACGCAGACAACGTTTTACTTTGTCCCGATGGCAAACCCCGACGGCGCGGCGGCGAACACGCGCACAAGCGGGGTGGGGGCGGACCTGAACCGGGACTGGGGACCGTTTCAGCAGCCGGAAACGCGGGCGCTGGCCGGGGCCGTGCGGCGCATTGCCCCGGCACTGGTCATTGACGCCCACAACTGGGACGGCGACGACGAATACGATGCCGACTGCCTGGAAGTCCCCCGTGCAACCGCCACCGCGCAGGACCGGGCCGAACACGCCTTGCAGCAGAAAGCAGTGCGGGCGCTGGCCGTGTCTGGCTACGCCGTTCACCCGACCGCCTGGGGGGATGACGCCAAGCCATCGCTGGCGCACCGCTGGTTTGCCCGGCAGGGCTATTTGAGCGCTCTCGTGGAAACGCACTACGGCAGCCCTTCGGACACGGCTGATTTCCAGAGGCGGCAAGGGATGTATGTGGCACTGGTGCATCTGCTGGCCCGCTGCTCGCTTCCGTCTGCCTCGGCCAGCACGCAGGAAGCAATGCTGTTTTCCGCTGTGCCGCCGTCGCCTGCCCCGGCGCAGTCCCGGCAGCTATTGGCCGCCGCGCCGCGCCGACTGGCGTGGCTGTGGGCATTTGGGCTGTATGGCCTGGCTCTCTGGGGCCTGCGCCTCGGTCCGGTAGGCAGCGACCCGCCGCCGCGCACAGGCCGCTATTACTCGCTCATCCGCCGCCGCGACGGGAAGGCGGTGCGGGTGCGATAGTGCAGAGGGCTGGTTTTGGGGGCTGGTGTTTGGGGGCTGGTTTTTTTTGCGGCGGCGGGGTATACTCATTTCGCAAACAGAACCGGCTCCCTTGTTGTAGCGGTAGCAAATCAGATTTACACTCTGCGAGTGGCAGTTCAACTCTGTCAGGGAGCATTTTTTCTCGTTCTGCCTCTTGCTTTTTCTGGAAGCCGCAGGTATAATCTGCCCGTTACGCAGTATTGACGTAGTATTGATTAAGCCGCCTTAGCTCAGTTGGTAGAGCACTCGACTGAAAATTGAGGTGTCATCGGTTCAAGTCCGGTAGGCGGCACATTCCACCAGTTCACAATTTAAAATGCAAGAAGGGAGAGCATTGCTCTCCCTTTTTTGGTACTTAGATTTTCGATACTTAGATTTTTGGTACTTAGAAGCGCACACGTCTATGCCCTCCCTGCTGCGTACATTTCCGATTGTCGGTCATCGCGGAGCGCCGTATTTAGCGCCGCCAGGCAATACACTGGCTTCTCTCTGCCGGGCGATTGAGGCAGGAGCGGGGATGCTGGAAGTGGATGTGCGGCGCACCCGCGACGACATTCTGGTTCTGGACCATGACAGTGTGCATCTGCTGGACGGAGCCGAAGTGGCACTTCGGGACCGCAGCCTTTCGCAGTGGCAGCTCCACGGGGGCGACTGGGGCGACACGCTGACAACCCTGGACGAAGCGTTTGACCTGGCCCGGCAGGAGCGTGTCGGGTTAATGCTGGACTTCAAGGAACCGGGCACAGAAAATTTGCTGGCCCGCGCCATTCGCCGTCACAACTTTCCCCGCGAGTCGCTGCTGGTCGCCGGAGCGGGGGATGCGAGCCGCCGCATTCTGCGCGGCCTGGACCCGCGTATTCCGCTCAGCTTGACACTGGATATGGACCAGGGCGGGGTCATTACTCCGGCGTTTCTGCTGGCCCTGGACACCGAGGCCGTCACCTGGCATCACCGCCTGCTGACCCCGGCGCTGGTCGAAGTCCTGCATCGCCGGGACATTCTCGTGTATGCCTGGACCGTAGACCTCAGCGAAGACGTGCGCCGAATGCGCGATGTCTGTAAAGTGGATGGTCTCATCACCAATTCCCCAAATCAAACGGCAAATGTCCCGTTCGCCGCACCCGCCGCCTCTTGACAGCCGCGTTATCAGCGAGTATAATCATACCTGTCAGCGTCAAGTGCGTCCCTGCCGACATGGCTCAGTGGTAGAGCAGCTGTTTCGTAAACAGCAGGTCCCCAGTTCGAATCTGGGTGTCGGCCTATTCACACATTTAACCAGTAATTCATTCGCCCTGCTGCTATTGACACATCGTCATTAACAGAGAGGCGAAACGGGCACAGATGTCATCCGCTATTCCCCACTTTACCTGGGAAGAAGCACTCCACGAGTTCTTCCTCCACCTTCAGGCCACTCGCGCCAAAAAAACTCAGCTTTACTATCAAGTCCAAATCGGCGGGCTGTCCCGCTGGGCGATTGAGCAGCAAATTCCCTTCGACACTTTCAGCAAGCGCCACATGGACCGCTTCCTCGTCAGCCGTGCCGAAGAGGGCAAAGCGCCGCTAACCCTCCACCACGCCGCCGTCTGCGCGAAAGCCTTCTTCTACTGGTGTCAGAAGAATGACATCATCGAGCGCAGCCTGCTGACGGATTATCAGGTGCGCCATGCACCGAGGCCGGCTCAATACATGCCAACAGACGCTGACATGCAAATACTGCTGAAAAGCGTCCATGATTTTTGGAACCCCACCAAGAATCCGCCTAGCCGCTTCAGCCCAGTCGCCAAGCGCGTCTTTCACCGAGATCGCAACTACGCGGTCATCCTCGGCCTGCTCGACTCTGCCGCTCGCATCGGCGAGATGCTGTCGCTGAAAGTCGACGACTACCGCGCTAAAGAGCGCCAGATCGTTATCCGCGAGAGTAAGGGCCGTGAACCCAGAGTGCTGCCGGTCAGCTCCGAATGGGTGGACGCGCTCGACATCTGGCTAAGGCAGCGCAGCAAGATCATGGCTGGGCAGGAGGATGAGGGCTGGCTGTTTGTCAGCGAATTTGGCGGACGCCTCGATGAAGGACGCTTCCTGAAGTCGCTGAAAAAAGTGACTGGCTTCGCCGGTATCAGTGAATACATCACGCTCCACAGCCTGCGCCGCTACTCGCTCAACCGTTTGGCAAAGGTGAACCTGCTTGCAACCCAGCAGATCGCGGGGCATAAAGAAACGCGGACCACGCTCCTTTATACTCAGCTCGACCCGGACTTCGTGCGCGGCGTACATAGCAGCGTCGGTGTCATCCGCGATATTTTAGGAAATAAGCGAGTGGCAAAGCAGCGAAAGCGGCTGGTTTGAACGTTGAGATCACGATTGGATATACCACACGAGAAGCTTCCCGCTCCTCGTGTGGTAAAATCGGAGAAATCCTGAGCAAAATAGAAGGGCGCTCCAAGCGGACCTTCCGCTAAACTTTTTCAACAAACTCTCAGACTCAGAAACTTTTTTAAGGATCACAATGGCGATTAAGAAATCCGAGCTGTACAGCTCGCTCTGGCAGAGCTGCGACAAGCTGCGCGGTAGCATGGATGCCTCCCAGTACAAGGACTATGTGCTGGTCCTGCTCTTCGTGAAATATGTCTCGGACAAATATGGCGGTCAGAAGGATGTGCTGCTCGATGTTCCTGAAGGGGCTAGCTTTGCCGACATGGTAGCCTTGAAAGGGGACAAGGAGATCGGCGACAAGATCAACACGCTCATCGGGAAACTTGCTAAGGCAAATGATTTAGTGGGTGTGATCGATGTCGCGGACTTCAATGACGCGGACAAGCTCGGCAAAGGCAAAGATATGGTGGACCGGCTTTCAGACCTGGTTGCCATTTTCGACACGCCCGGCCTGAACTTCAAAGGTAACATGGCCGAAGGCGACGACATCATGGGCGATGCCTATGAGTACCTGATGCGCCACTTTGCCACTGAGTCCGGCAAGAGCAAAGGCCAGTTCTACACGCCTGCCGAAGTGTCGCGCATTTTGGCGCGGGTAGTTGGTATCGGAAGTGCCACCCGTGCGGACCAGACGATCCATGACCTGGCCTGCGGTTCCGGCTTGTTGCTCCTGAAGGCGCATGATGAGGCCAAAGACCAGACGGGGCTGGACCTGACCATCTACGGGCAGCCAATAAGAAAGACTCACGTGCAAGCGTGAGTCTTTCTTATTAAAGCCTATACGGAAAGGGTAGTAGGGAAGGGCATGGATTCTCTAAAGAACGTTGCCAGGTGTTACCAATTTAAAGAAGATGTGCCGCTCCCTGATCCATCATGAGAGATGAAAGAGGCACCTTGAATTTCTAAACACGCTTAAGAGGCTGGCTTTGAAAACAGATTTACAAGGTTACCGTCTGGATCTCGGAAGAGAGTGGAACGGTTGCCCCATGGCATTGTCGTTGGCTCCAAAACGATATCTTCCAGTGAGGAGCGAACCCGTTCAAATTCTTTGTCGGTATCGTCAACTTGGAATTCAATGATCACCGAGTTATTTGATCCCGGCTTGGGCGCATTCGTGCCAAGCATTGCGACCGTTGCCGTACTTCCAATAGCCAACGTGCCTGCTGCCGTTTTAAATTCTGCAAATACCGGCGCAGGACGATTGGCGGCTACGCCAAGAACGGTTTCATAAAAGGCAACTAAACCCTCAATGTTGTCGGTGATGATTCTGATTGATGTGAATTGCATAGTGCCCTGATTATAGCATATAAACATCGAGGTGTAGAAGGAAAGTAGCGTTTTAGATTACGTCAGTCGTGACCTTGGGAGGAGATAGATCCAATCGTTGTAGTAATTGCTGAACTCATGGGGTAACGCTGCCGGGTGAGGCCTATGAAATGGGTAAATGGTTCCAGAACATCGCGAAGGATCAGAACCACAGTTTCCTTGCCTAACGTTTATCGAGCCGGATTTTGAACGCATCTCTATTACGTTCTCAACGGGAGCATCCGTCACCATCTGTTTCAAGTTTGGCTTAGGCGGGCCGCCATTTCCGAACCTGGAAATTGAGATAAGTAGGGCCGCATTGCTTCAGGCATCCGAAGAGTTTGAGTACCAACTGTTCGAGATGATTCGAAAACACGGTTTTCCACCGGAACTATTATGATCAATATGTTCAGCAAAGTAGCTTCCGTACCTGGTTCCAATAGGTTGCATCCTGAAGCAAAGTTATAAGTGCCGAAGGACTGGGCAGCCATCCCTCTGAATTTATAACCTCGTTGATTGTGGTCCCAGTGCTGAAAAGTGCTGGGACTTCGCTTTTTTTGAGATACGTCTGCTCGCCGACAACTTCATCGTAAATAAAATAGTCATCGAGAAGTGTCTTAAACGCAAGCGTCAGCGACGCGCCAGCAATCTTTCTGTCCCAGATCACAATCTTCTCAAAAAAGAGTGAGAGGTAGGCCCGCTTCAACGCTACTGGCGCTTTTTGATATGCTTCTTCAGCGTTGGTTGCCACACGCATGAGCTGCTCGAACGTCCCGATGTTGGCCTCTCGCCCCAGTTCCAGCCGGGTCATTTCCAGGCGGATATTTTCCAAGCTTTCCCTGATCTCAACCGACTGCCTGTGATAGGTATCTTCAGACACGGCTCCATCCAAATACATGGTTTCCATGCGGCTCCGGCGTGCTTCCAGAATGCTTTGCTGCGCTGAAAGCTCTCGGCGCTTCACATCATGCCCACTGTGGGTCTGCTCCACGACTGACCGAGCATACCGAATGATCTTATCAGCGGCTTCCGGTGTGAGAGACACATTCCGAAGCAGACCCCCGACAAGCGCGTCCAGCTCTTCCACGGTCACGTTTTGACCTGCGTTGGAATGAGGAACCCGGTTCAAGGGGCAGTGGTAGTAGGATTTGCCCTTGCACGCATTTACGGAGGCCGTAAGAGGTGCGCCGCACTTGCCGCATCGCAAAATGCCGGACAAAAGGAACGTGTGTTTTCGCATGCGGTCAGCGTAGCGGTTATGTTCGCCTAAGACCAGATGGCAGCGCCGGAAGGTTTCTTCATCTGTTAGGGTTTGATGGTTCCAGCATCGCATCTCACCCTTATAGCTGGCACGCGCAAGGTAGAACGGATCGCCCAGCATTTTTCTGAGTGATGTTGGGTCACACGTTTACCCCAGACACTTCGCAGGCCCAAGCTTTCGAGTAGGGCGCATAGCGACTTCAAGGAATGCTTTCCAGTCGCATATTCCGAGAAGGCGCGGGTGACCAGTGGCCCATTCGTTTCATGGGGGACAATAATGCGGCGGTCATTCGCGGAAGTCGGCTGCGGATTATCAGCGTTGCGATAGCCGAGCCGGGCTGGTCCCGGCCACCATCCTGCTTGTACCTTTTGCGCCATCGAGAGGCTCGTCTTGCGGCCTGTGATTTGAGGATAAAGCGCATTCGTGGCTGCAAGAATGGTGTCGAGGAACACCCCCTCCGGCGTGTCGTCGATCATTGGCTGGTTCAGACTTTCGACACGCACTCCACACTTTCTAAGCTGTGCTTTAATCGCAAAGTGGTGCTCAGTTTTTCTGGCAAGCCGGTCTGTATCTACTATAAGGACAGCGTCAACGTCCTGCTCTCGGCAGAACGCGAGAAGCGCTGAGAGCTGTGGTCGATTGAGATTGCTACCGGAGAAACCGGGGTCTGCAAACGTGCGAAGTAAAACGCCGCCGCGCTCGCCAGCTTCTCGTTCGAGTTTAGCGAGCTGGTCCTCAATGGATTTCCCGCGCTCGGCCTGTTCGGAGGTAGAGACGCGGGCGTAGGCGACATACTGAATGCTCATTGTAGGAGGGGTTCAGAATAATGAAGATGAAGATGGCTGTTCCGAAAGTGCATCAAATACAAACTCACCATGCTCTCAAATTTAAGATCGAAGCATCGACAGTCCTATTTATTGTCCATGTGTTTGCACTCAAACCAAGTTGTAAGCGCCGCTCAGACCGTATCAGTGTTTGAAGGAAGAGTCGAATCGTGCAGCGAGTTCCAATGCGATTGAAACTGTCCATGAGGTAGTTTAAGGAACGAAGCCAACTTCTTGATCTGTAATTGGCCTCGTGTCTAACGTGGGATCAAGTTGCCCCGCATCCTTTTCTTCAGATATTCGAGCAAGCTCCAAATAAACCTGCGTCAAACGCCCTAGGAAAAGGACTGCTTCCGCTTTGCTTATCTCACTAGGACTACGGCGTACAAATAGAGGAATGCTGCCAGATTTATTTCTGACCCTCGAAGCTTCCAATATTGAAGCTCTTGGTTCTGATGTCCGTGGTTCCCAACGCTCATAAAGTGCTGGGTCAAATCCTACAATTTCTAGTTCCTGACTCCCTGGCTCCTGCATCTTTTGCTCCTGAGTAGTCAACTTTGCACTTGTGGTGTCTTTAGAATGTTTCATCGGCATGCGGTTAGGAACTGGTAAGCGCTATGGGTGGATCGTAAGTGGAGCGAGCCTTAACCATAGACAGAAGTATTATTTCCAGGGTGTTTTGTTATCTTTGTGCATCAGTGTCTGGGCGAGTAACGAACGTGCAACAGGCATTGCATGTTCGGTTTTTGTTTGGCAGGATAGCTCCATCAACCCGCCTAAGCCAAGGAGGCCAATGAGCAAAGAACATCGAGGAAAAGGAGGAAGCAGCCAAGGGAATTTACAAGGACCCGAAGCACAGACAGGCGCAGACACAAAAGCGTCAATGCTTCGGAAGGCACGGCCCCGGCTGCATAACCGGGTTCAGACCGTGATGGTGCATGTCAGCCGCTACAGCTTTCAGGGCCGTGCCCGCCTTGCAGCAGATGCGGGCGTATCCCGGTCTACGATTAGCCGGATGATCAACGGGCAAACCAGTCCGTCTTTTGCCCTGGTCCAGGCCGTGACGGATGCCCTTGCAGTGCATCTTAAAAAGTCACTGGTCCCACGCGATTTGTTTTCGCAGGACGGCTTCTACCATGAACGATCCGGCTGCCGTTTAAGCGGATGTGCTGGCTGTCTGCCGGAAATGGCGTTCGACGTTCACGGGCGCCGTCAGGCGGAATGGCAATATGCTCGGCCAGGGGACTGGTCACTGTCGCCGCAAGAAATGGAGAGTGCTGAACCCAAGAAGTAGATTCCCATGTCTGCTGATTTGGTAAGTGGTGATCTGATGAGCGGTGATCTAATGAGTGCTGACCCGCCTTTTACAGATAGGGGAACAGCCGCTTCTTGCTATTTTTGGCCTGATGCGTAGGAACTACATTAACCACATTTACTATGAACCACCCCGCTATAGAACCAGATTTACTAGAGTCAGATTTACTAGAGCCAGAACTATCAGAGCCTGAAGCAATCGATCAGGAAAGCGTCTTTCCCGAATATGAAGATGTTTTCCCTGATGTCTTCCCGGTCGCTGCGCGAGAGAAGCCTGGTACTTCCTTCTTGCCTCCCGACATGCTGCGGCGTGAACTGCGAGAGTGTCTCCTCAATCTGTCCTATTCTGCTTTTTTAGATGTGATCTCTCAGCTTCTTGAACGGATGGGACACCAAGATGTGCGTCTGTCAGGGAGAAAGGGCTTTGTAGGACGTAATCGGGCAGGGGGCTGGGATTTGGAGACAGTGATGCCTCTCTGCAGCAGCCTCGGAAGCGATCAGGCACGCATCCGCTGCATTATTCAGGCCAAACAATTTACAGAGTTGTCCGTCCAGCAGCGCACGGTGGATGAACTACGCGGATGCTGCTTGCGTACTGGGGCTGGGCAAGGATTACTGATTACCACTTCCCAGTTCTCCCCCGTGGCACGCCGGGCTGCCGAGGCATCGGTCCTTGCTCCCGTGACTCTAATCGACGGAGAGCGGCTGCTGGACCTACTTTTCAGTCACAAACTGGGCCTGTCCCTCGCCAAAAGTGGAAAGTGGAAGGTCGACTCTGTGTTCTTCAAGACGCTGGATGTGCCAGAAGAGGCATTCGCAGAAAGGAAGGAACGCATTTCGACGTCCAAAACCTCACAGGCGGGTACTTCAGCACGGGGGGAGTCTTACGCACATTTGGCTGCGCCTTCTCCTATGACACGCAAGGAAGTCCGTCCAACTGTGCTTCATTTCTCTATCACCTTAGATGCAGGGACGAATCAAGATGAATCTACGAATCAAGATGCAGGGAAGAGTGGCCTCAAAAAGCGATCCCGGAAGCGATGAGTAAGACCGCTCAACCGTTGCCAAAATGACAGGTCCAAGCCACATCGCACTGGGGGTGAGCAGCGTCTGGCTATTGCGCCTCGTACCCGGTGTAGTTGGTACTTTATCGGTTACAGATGGCAGCAGTCCGGGCCTCCTCGTTGGCGCAGCCGTTCTTGGATCGCTTCTGCCGGACCTTGATGCGACGCACTCCACGGTCAAATATTTGCGCCTGGGCGCTCGCTTCCAGCCGTTCCGGGTGCCTGCCCGCATACTATCAGCGCACTTTACGCACAGGGGGCCGCTGCATTCGCTCGCGGGGCTGGGGCTTCTCTGGCTCTGGTTAGGGCTGCCGACGCTCTTGTGGCTCGGCTGGCAGCCATCGCTTGCCCTGATGCTTGGGATGATTTCCCATTTGCTGGGAGATGCCAGTACGAAAAGCGGTGTGCCGCTTCTCTACCCACGTCCTGGTCGGTGGCACCTGCTTCCTCCGGGATGGCGGCTGACAACCGGTTCGGCAGCCGAGCAAGCCGTTTTTGCTTGTCTTCTCTTGCCGGTTCTCCTGTTGCTGCTTGGATTGATCACGCAGCCGTAATTTCCATCTTACTTCTCATCTCGCTTTTCCTCTTGTTAAACCCCTTATCCTAAATTCCTGCTTTATGAATTCTCGTTACATGCGTCGTACTTTCTCCCATAAGCGCCTCCTGCATACGCCACTACTTCCCGTGCCATCGCACCATGAAATCCCGTCTGATCCTGCTGCTGTCCATTCTCAGGCGGTCCTATGTGCCCGGCTGTCGCGTGTACTTCATTACGCACTGCTCGGTCTAGCCTGGTCCGAAGTTCGCTACAGTGACCGCACCCGCTTGAAGCGGTCGCTAACCCTTCTCGCAGGTGATATTCCGCTGGTCTGGCTGATTGCCGGACAGCCTTTGGAAGACACACCCACACAAGGTACTCACTCAGAAAACAAGGGGCAGTCGGAGTATGAGGGGCAGTCAGCAGATACAGATGAGCCTGAAACTGCAACCTAAAGTGTAAGGACGCCGGAAAAAAACAAAGTGCCGTGCCCGCCGCGAGCCTGTCCCAATTGAGATCAAGTCGTCGGCGGCAACGCGGCCCCAGTACTGTGCCAGCACAGAGGGAATGCACAGGCGGTAATGACCGGCACGACACTCTGCGGCACCAGAATACTGCGGGGAAATTTAGCTGCAAAAGCCGCTGCGTTCAGGCACCCATCTTACAGGGAAGCATACTGCATAAAGCAAACCATTCACGCATCAGTCCACTATGCAGCAAGAACTCGATCAGCCAGGGTCTTATAGAAATGCCCCTTTCGTGGTAGAGCAGTATCGGGAAGTGCTGGGGACAGGCGGAACCTTTCGACCGGCCGCTCGGCTGCTGCTCACTTCTGGCCTGCGGACTTCTGGCCTGTGGAACGCTCTTTCCATAGACGAATTGCGCGACCTCATTCTAATGCTGACGTTTCTGACTCCAAACGGCCGTATTCAACCGACTCTGCCAGAGCTTTCCGAAGCAATGCGGGTCTCCTCCGCCCAAGCACGCGCTCGGATGATTCGGCTGTCGCACTGCCAGTGGCAAGGGCAACCCGTGATCCGGGAGCTGATCCGACCGAACGGCCTGGATGCCTATCTTCCCGCAAAGCATCTTGTTGTCAGCTATGACGAGCCTGAAGCGAGAACCGAACCAGTGCCGCCAGTCCCTACTGAGCCTCGTGCAGGAAGAGAGACGCTAATCGCTCACAGCAGATCTCGATATGCTGCTCCTCGCGCTGCGGTGGAAGCTGATATCGCAGCCCGGATGGGTTGGGGGCCACCGGCATTTACGGACGACCCGCCGGAAATTGCCGCACAGAAGCGGCTTCTTTATGCGCGTCTTGACGAGCAGGGTATGACCAAACACCAGGCGCTGGATATTCTAAGCCGCTTTGACCTGGAAATTGTTGGCAACCAACTCGACTGGATGCCGCACCGGGGAGCCAAAAACCCAGGCCGCTATTTAATCTCTGCCATCGAAAATAATTATGATCCACCCGTGGCTATTCGGGTTCAACAGAGCTTGCCGTCAGAAGGCACATAGTCATAGCCTTTTCGAGATGCACTTCTATTTGCCTATTGTTATCGAATTTTCTTATCAAGATTTACTATCAGATTTAATGATCATTTATGGCTGAAATCACAAGTTTTCCAACAACCAGGAAAATCGCCCCCGGAAAAACTACGCCTGTGCCGAATGAGTTGCTCGACCGAGTAATGCCGACCCTGCGGGATACTGAGCTGCGGGTGCTGCTTGTGGTTGTCCGTCAAACGCTGGGATGGCAGGACGGACCCAATATGTCGCAAAGGAAAGGGAAGGACTGGCTGACGCAGAGCCAGCTTATGCGCCGAACCGGCCGGGCAAGTGGGGCTGTCGCACGGGCCATAGACGCGCTGGTGCAAGCTCGCCTCATTAGCGTTCTGGATCGGTTTGGTGCTCCGTTGCGAACTTCGGCTGAAAGGCGGCGTCATCTTGGCCGCCTATATTACCGGCTTGAGCCGGGGGGAAGTACATCGGATATTCGCAGCAAAAGCGAACACGCAAAAGCGCATACAACAAAAGAAACAGAGAGACAGAAATATAGATCACATCCAAAAGATGTGGATAACTCTGTGGAAAAACCATTCGTCATCAGGGCAAAAGGTTGGGAGAGAGTGACATGCGCAGCTGGTTCTTCACGAAGTAGAAACGTAGAAGGGACAGGATGACTGTGCATTCAGGTTTTTTCTAAACCGGTCAGAGAGCGTGGCGTAGCTTGATAATTTGTGTGCTGACTTGAACGCTGTGGTTTAGTCCATTGGATGAACTGTGGGCTGTTCCACAAAAGAGCGTTTTCGGGATGGCGATTGCCCTCACGTATGGCCCTTCACCCTAACTCGGTGTCTCACTTCAGGAGTGCAGTCCAAGAACCAGACCATCACACCTTAACTTGGTGTCTCATCCAAAGGGTGCCGTCCAGTCCAAAACACGCTTGCCCGGAACCGGCGGCAGTGGTCCCAGCGCATGTCTGCGAGAATGCTCACGAACAGAGGTTTCAGAGGAGTGCTTGATTGATAGGCGGGCCGTGTTCCAGATTACCTGTTCCTTCATTACTACCTATTCTTTCATTGCCTGAATCGCTCGTTCCAGGTAGACGGCTTTCCACAGCACGATGGCGGCCGTCGCTGGGTTAAGACGACTTCACGTCGTTCCTGTCGCTTACTAACCTCTGAGAAAAGGAGTAGGCTGCCCCTCAAATAATTTAGAAAATAATTTAAAATATTTTCTAAAAAAGCAAATTTCCCACAACGATTTCAAGCGGCCTTACAAAAGATATCGGCAGCGGATCCAGAACAACCGCAAAATCAGCCGTATCATACGAAGAACAGAAGGCAAACAAAAGAAAATGAACTCCCTATTTGAAATCGTCAGCGACTACCTGACGGCCAGGAACCTGCGCTATAGCCGCACCGAGGATTGCACGTCATTCACCGTCTGTTACCGCCTGAACCACACCTGTGTTACCTGCACCATCCGCGTTGATGAGGAGAGTGGCTACCTGAGCTGTATCACTCGCTCCGGCATTGTTGTCGCCAAAGACAAATTCGAGGCGGCGGCGGAGTTCGTTGCAAGGGCTAACTACGGTCTGGGCATCGGCGCGTTCCAGCTTGACTATGACGACGGAGACCTTTGCTTTAAAACATCACTGTTTGCTGATGCCGCCGAGCTTTCGCCGCGAATGATCCGCCATCTGGTGAAAAAGAACGTCAACTTCTACGATAACCTCTACCCTGGGATCGTGGACGTTCTCTACCGGGACATTGCCCCGGCGCAGGCCCTCGAGAAAATCAAGCAGGCCAAGCAGCCCCGGTGCTCGCAGGAGGATATCGACGCCGTTGTCTCGAAACTTATGGCAGACATAAAGGAACCCCATTCTTTATCCGGTCCGTCTTCTCCCGACCTGCCCTTGTGCGACTTCGACCAAATCAAGGCGCGGGTTGAGCAGAGGCCCGATGGCGTGTTGCTCTCGATGAAAGAACTTGTGAACGCCTCCGGCCAGCGCCGCGCCGGTAAGCATATCGTCCGGCGTATTGAGGACAGTTTGCAGGCGTATGGCCTTGGGCACGAACCCGCCAATCTGCCCCATAACCAGGCCGAACTCGTCCGGGTTTTTAAGAAAGAGGATGCCGAATAAGAGGATGCCGAATAACCGGCACGGCGCGGGGCAAGCGACTGCGGCTAACGCAGTCGCCTCCTCGCCGAACTTTTTGAGCAAGGAGAAAATAATGCGTACACAACCCGATGTAGCCGAACAGATTCTGAAAGAGAGTGGCACTCCGATGCACTACAAAATAATTGTGGACGAGGCCATCAAACTGGGCCTGCTTGAGCGCACCACGAATAACTCAGGAACCTTGTACGCGAACGTTCGGAGAGCGGTCGCTATGGATTCCCGTTTCGTCAAGCTCGAGAGGGGGGTGTTTGACCTCGCCGCCCGGCAAAGTCCATCAGACCGTCCGCAGCAAACAATGCCTCAGAAAGATGTAACTCCGATGACTGAGCCGCGCCTTACCGATGATGTTGCAGACAACCTGAAAGCCATGCTGTCTGCTCTGGACAAGACTGCTGGGGTGATGGAAACCTCGATGGAGAAAGTGCGCGACGTTTTCTGTCAGCGCCGCAACGGCTCACTGGTTGCACAGCAAATTGAGGCGACTCTACGGCATTATGGATTAGGCCATTTTCCCGTCAGCCTGAACGTGAAGCAGCACGTTCCTATAATACTTTATCGGCTTGATAGCATTGCGGGTCGCCTGGTGGAAGCCGCAGGACAGGGAGCCGGAGATGAGGACAGATATGTGAAGGCCTTAAACGAAATCGGCGAGATTGTCAAGAGCCTCGAAACGGATGAGCAGCCCTAGGAGCATCTCAATGAATCTAACGGACACGAGTTGGCACGACGATCTGTTGGCGGCCGCCCTCAAAGGTGACGCCGATACTATCGAGGACAAGCTTCACGAAGACCCTTCTCATATTCACGCAACGTTCAGACTTGATGGTCTGTCCAGCCCGGACAACAGTGACGATGAGGCTACTCTCTTAGACATAGCACTTCGCTTCCATCATCAAGAGATGGCGCTCGTCGTGCTCGGAACCGGTGACGCATACACCCAGCTCGCAAGCTCAGAGGCTATCCATCTTGATCATCTTCTAAACTTGCCTCCGCTTCATACTGCAAATCTTAAAGATGCCCTTTCGCTTGTGGCATCGGGGACGGATGCCGATGTCAAAGATGCACGTGGCAATACATCCCTGCATATTGCAGCAGCGAATAATGATACGAAAACCATTAAGTCGTTCTTAAAAGCAGAAGCAAATATCAATGCTCAAAATGCCAGAGGTCGGACGCCGCTGCACGTGGCAGTGCAGCACGGCTCTCTGAATGCGGTGCGTCTGCTTCTCGAGAAAGGCGGGAGTACCGAAACGGAAGACGCTGAGGGGCATGAACCCATTAGTCTTGCTTTTGATCGGGAGGAAAATATAAAACACAACTTCGATGTGTTCGATGAGAGCGCCCTAGAAACTTGTAATGAGATAATCGACGCTCTCTCTGAGGCGGGGGCTAAACTCTCTGAGGCAGAGGCTAAAAGGCCATACCATCTCTTCCTTGCAGCAGTCGAGAACAACGATCGCGCGCGTGTCGAAGAGTTGCTGAAAGGCGAGAACATAGAGTATCTCTCGGCAACGTATCCCTCCCAGATGACGCCGCTCCAGATCGCGGCGCAGCACGGCCACGATGACATCGTGCGGCTTTTGCTGGAAGCAGGCGCTGACGTTGATGCCGGTGGGGACGAACAGGACCGGGACACGCCCCTGTTGCTGGCATTGAAGGCATCTACGATACGCATTCTCCTAGATGCAGGAGCTGTCTTGCCGGAGCGTTTCGTGGATTTTTATTGTGCGAAGGACCAGTTCTCACTTACTGACAATACCAAGGCCTTCAATCCCTCTCTCCTTCTGGAAGCAGGCATTCCTGCCAATCAGCAGGATGGTTTTGGTGAAACCTTGCTTCATGCTGCGGTCCAAGACGGTCAGAATGCGTCGGATATAGAAGCTCTTTTAGCAGCGGGGGCCGACGTAAATGCACGAGACAATTCCAATAATACGCCCTTCCACGTAGTCTATTTGTGCGGCGATGAAGTCGTTCAGATGCTTTTACAGGCAGGGGCGGACACTGAAGCACGAAATGACGACAACAAGACGCCACTGCTGGCTTCTCTCGAACGGATAACTGATTCTGGAAAAGGCAGTATCACCTGGGAAACCGAATTTGCCGAGTGCCTTGCCGAGCGCCTTCTGGCTGTCGGCGCAAACTTCAATGTTCACGATAAGGACGGGAACACACCCCTGCACTGGATCAGCTACATGGATGAGTTCGACGCGGAACTTGCGGAGCGCATCATTAAGCAAACGACCGACGTCAACGCAGTCAACAGCAAAGGCGAAACGCCGCTGAGTATCGCGCTGGCAAAAGAGAATCCAGGCGTTGCCGGTCTGCTTCTTGCGGCAGGCGCAGCCAGCGGCACAGGTGCGTGACGAAGACACGCAGGCATTCACGATGCGACGGAAAATGGCACCGGCATCTGCTTGCCAGGAAAGGATGGCCAATGGGAACAAGCGATGAAGAATTGCGACGGGCTGTATGGCAGGCCGTAGACGCAGGGGACTTCGTGCAAACGAAAGCGCTACTGAGTGAGGGCTCGATGGCCATCGGCACGACCGATAGTGATGGCGTGACGCTGCTGCATCTGGCGGCAGTGCAAGGCAACACGGGTCTCCTGAGCCTAATGTTAGATGCAGGCATAAATATAAACGTCGCCGACAACACGGGACAAACGCCGCTGCATTATGCGGCGTGGAATGGGTCCGCTGAGGCTGCAACGCAACTACTGGAACGAGGTGCGGATGTTTGCGCCGAGGATGAAGTCGGCGATACACCGGCTGATTTCGCGGACGAGGCCGGTCACCAGTCCACCGCCGACCTGCTGCACGCGGCGGAGCGGGAGGCGTCCGACCTCAGTGAGTATGAAGACCTGCCGGTGGGCACTGCGGGTCCGTTCGGCAGCTCGGCGACGATCCGGCGGGGCGGGGCGCTCGACGAAGAGCGGTTGATCCAGGTACTGCGTGAGCAGGCGGGGTTCATCGAGCAGAGCGCGGAACGCGCCCACGCGCGGCTCTTCCTAGCGTACCTCATCGATCACAATGGCGTGGGCATGGAGTTAAACGAGGACTTGGACGAAGACGCACAGAGGGAGGTTTACAGCGACTTCCGAACCGAATACAGCGAGCGGATCGCGGCCCTCGCCTTCTACCACAAGGGCTACACGGACGCACTCCGTGAGGTCACCGGCTGCGTCTGCGGCGAAGCCGGCCCAATCGGTCTTCCAGGCGATAAGTTCGTCGGCGTGTATGAAGACGTGCCTGACCTGAGCGAGCTGACCCGCCGGGAGAAGGCCATGGTGAAGCGTCTCCTGCGCTGGAGCAGCGCCGACATCCATGAGGTCGTCAAGGCATTCCGCAAGCGGGAATGGCGCTGAACGCGCCTGCCGCCTTACCACGTCCTTGGTTGTCTGCGATCACCGTTTGTGCAAAGAGAATACTCAGGAGAAAATTATGCAAGACGAGTTCTTTCAAGCCGTCCTGGGCGGTGACGTTGAGACGGTTAAGCGAATGCTTCAGGAGGCACCAGAACTGGCCACCGAACGGAGCGACGGCAACACGCCGCTACACGCCCACGTCGAGGGCGGTCAGACTGGATGGGATTCGCACACCATAATGATATTGCTTATCGAGCATGGGGCGGACATTAATGCTCAAAACCAGGAAGGCAATACAGCCTTGCACCTAGCAGTAAAGCATCTGCATGAGGTGCGTCGGCGTATGGGCAACGATGAGGAAGCGTCTCGGGCACTGATTAGCCTTCTCGGCCTCGATCCGGCGCTCGACATTGAGAACAATGAAGGGCAGACCGCCTGGTATGAAGCGTTCGGGTGTGACGAAGACCAAGTATGCTTCTGGATCGACGAAGCGGATTGGCTGCAGAAAGCGCGTCAGGCAAACGTCTCGAAGATTCACTATACGGTCTCGCAAGCGGATGAGGGGCCAGAAATCCAGAACATTGAGGCATTCGATCAGAATGGTGAACGTGTCCCTTTAAGTCCTAACGAAATGGCAAGTTATGAGGACTACTTCCTGGCGCGACGAAATGGGTACGGCGGCCTTGGCGAATTCGATCCCACCTGGCCCGGCGATTTTGTGTGGGACGTATCCAAGAGGCAGGTCTTCACGCGTTTCGCTATGCAACCTTCTGTAGAACCTCCTCCGCTTTCCGTCGATCAAGTGGACTCTGTTGCAGACATCATCCTATGCCTCGGTACCTCAGAGCGAGCGAAGGCCACAGTGGCGCTGTTGGCAGTCGGTGAGAGTGCCGTCGATCTTCTCTGCGGAGCGCTCGAGAACCCCTCATGGCACGTGGCGGCAGCAGCGGCCTACGTTCTGGGCAAGATCGGCAAAACGAGCGCCGTGGAGCCGTTAGTGCAGATAATCGAGCAGAAGCGTTTCTTTGTGACCGAGGCCGCAGTCTGGGCACTTGGACAGATCGGGGACGCAAGATGTATTGAACCCATTGTTAATCTGCTCAGTGACTGGAATGCCGCCGTGGACGTGGACGTGGTGACGATGAGCGCGGGGGCATTAGGGCACTTTGTGCAGGAAGCCAGCTCCTTTCTAAACAAAGTTGTAGATGAGGGTGTCAGCAACTTTTTCTATGGCGAGGCTGCGGCATTAGCCATCCTGTCTCGGATGCCCGGCGAGGTGGTGCTTGCTCCAATGATACGTCTTTTGCTTGCCTGTGAGTTTGAGTGGGAGGAAATTGAATGTGCCCTGGGGCAAATCGGATGGATTGCCGCAAAGCCGCTCGTTGACTTATATTTTGATCCGCCGAACAATTTTGACCCGGATAGTGTAGCGCGTGCGCTCGGGTGGATTGATGATGCACGTGTGGTTGATCTTGTTTTCGATTATGTGCAGCAGGACAATAGCCAAGCTATTCAGAATACAGCCGCAAAGATGCTGATCGATATTCTGAATGATTCTTCCCACGAACTTGTATGGCACTTTGCGGAACGTTTACTGCCGATTACCCTTAGCTTGCATGACGAATACAATCAATTTGCTTGGGAAGTACTTGAATATTGCTGCCAGCCCGAGCCACTTCGCCACGTCATTCAGCTTGTTTTTGACAGATGGGATGCAACTGGTGGCTCCCATCAGGAGTGCGATGAAGCGATCGCCCAAGCGATCACAGATATCGCTGCGCTCTCTGAGGTTGCCGCACCTTCTACGGCGCTCAACTCAGAGGATCCCGCCCCGCCCAGCCCAAGCGATGAGGAACGGATTATGGCTATGCTGGATGGGCAGATCGCGCTCCTGAAGCCATTGAGCAGCCTGAGCGCAGCCGCAGCCTTTGCGGCTCTTTTTGATCAGTATCAGAAAACCCACGACGACCCTGCAGAGGCGCTGCCCTTTATCAAAGCAATGGTTTATTGTGGGCCTGAAGCGATCGAGGAACTGTATGGGCTGCGGGATAACTACGAAGATGGAACCGTGCCTGAGTTTGCGCGAAAGGCTTTGGAGGCATTGAACATTCCCGCCCTTGGAGCAAAGGCCGTGCCGCCGCTTCTGCGTGCGTTGCGCCGGTGTTCTTATCCAGGGGATAAAAGGACAGAAATCTGGGATCATCTCGTGTCCATCGGCCCTGTCGCCGTGTCAGGGATTGAACATGAAATGTCACTTGCGGAAAAATCCAACTCAAATGCATCCTATTCGGCGGGGCATATTGACCTGGGAACACTCTCTAATATACGCAAAGAGATTTATGAAGAAATGGTTCATGTGTAAGTAATTAGATGGAAACGGCAGTAAATCAAGGCATGATTAACGTTTTTCTGGATGTTCTTTAATCTGCTTTGCGAGCAACTGTCCATCCGCCGCCTGTTGCGTAGAATTTGCGGCGGGCGGGCATGGACGACAGGCAAATTACCCCTGAACTTGAGGAATTTGCCCGCGCTCTAGAGATGGAGGCTGAGTTTGTTTCCTGACAAATTCTTGACTAACAACTTTATGGTTAAAAACCCGCAAGGCACTGATGATTCAGAGCCTTTTATCTCTGGCCTGCTCTTGGCAACGCCCACAGCGCTGTTGATACTGGTCAGCAACAAGAACTCGTATATTCACTACTGGATTATCATGTTCGCGGCAACTATAGGGGTCTGAACGAACATGACCAATGGGGAAATGAGCGGCCGCTCCTAAAAAATAAATCGGTTGCTGTCTTCGTCCACGCATGCCATCCGGCACGCCATGCTTAAAAAATGCGAATAACTCTGGGAAAAGCCATTTGTCATCAAAACAATCGGGTGGGAGTAAGTGACCGCCCAAGCTAAATCTTAAAGAGGTCGCTCAGAACCATCCTTTGACGGCAACTATAAGTAATAGCAACCACAGAATTACTGAGATGGTGCATGGAGAGGGAGCGCATTGATGCGCTGCTCCAGTGCTGTGATCTTTTCCATCATCGACTCGAATGAGAGAATTGTCCCAAAGAACATGGCGCTCATTCCACGGTAATCAGCGCGAAGACCTGCCATTCGCTCTGGTCGGGGAACCAGATGAAGCTGACCTGGCTGGGCCGTCTCATAGCTTGCCCAGCGGGCGGTATAGAACGCGGCCTTGTGCTGACGCACCCGTGTCAGCAAAGGAAGATCAGCAAGCGCCTGAACTTCAACCTCGGTGCCTGCCATCTGCGCCAGATCACTATAGTGGCGAGATAACCGCTCACTTGAAGTTTTGTCTAGGGGCCGGTGATACTCCGCATGAAGAATGGTTGCTTTCTCCCAGAATGTACGCCGGGCGGCCAGCACACGCACCGACACGGACGAGGGTAAGATTTGGGAAAGTTCCTCGGCGACATAGGCGGTCACGGTTCGATCCTCAGCGGGCCAGTCGTCGTTACGGCCCCCCAATTCAATCTTTACCTCCGGGCGAATGTAAGCAGTCTCCCCACCGACAGCACGCGGGTAAGCAAAATGGAGTGTTCCAGGGTCTGATTGATCCTGAACCAATGTCCAGCTCTTTTCTAATGACCCGGTTTCTAATGACCCTGCTGGCCCTAACTCTTGAGCGATGCTTGTGTGCAGGGCAGGCAGCAGGCGGCTGGTGACCGTTCCCTGAAACGCCTTGACCAGTGCCTCGGAGTATTGTTTACGCTGAGTGGTGCTGGCTGCCTGCTCCGGGTCAGCCAGACCTGCACCCAGCGCAGTCCGGCTCAGAGAAAGGTCAATATCCTCAGAAAAGCGCTGAATTAGACCATAGACTTTGGAGAGGCTGGTGCCGCCCTTAAACAGCAGATGTTCCCGAAATTCCGGCAGACTGAATAGCTGCTCCAGCGTCCAGCAGACCCAGAAGTCTTTCTCAATGAGTAAGGGCAGCAGGCCGCGCTTTTCACCTGCAATAGCAAAAGCATCCCGGCGGGTGTCAGCAGATTCGGTGGCAAGGTTCATTGGCTTTTCTTCTCGGACTGGGCGATCTTCTGCAAAGTCGGAACAAGCCAGGCCGGTGCGTTCAGGGCTTCCCGCCGTAAGGACGCTTTTTCGCGGGTGGTGAGGGTCTGGCTCAGATGCTCAATGACGTCTGTGGTGATCTGTTCAATTCCCAAATGGCGCAGCGCCTGGATAACCGCTCCTTCAGTTTTGCCTGCTCCCACCAGGGACCGGGGCGCAGCATGGCGCAGTTCAATCGTCTGTCCGCCAACCTGGATGCGGCGGCGTCGCCCATCGGTCAGATAAACGGCGCGGGCAGGAACCTGTGTGGAAAGCCCTAAAGCGTTTGCCGCCGCCCCGCCGCCAGTTTGAAGCCGACTGCCCGTTTTGCGGGCGAGTGCAGCGGCGATCTGGTCGGGGGCAGCCGGGACCGGCCCAAGCACAGGATGAAACCGGGGATAGTCGTAGAGACCACGACCAAGCCTGCGAATTACTCCTCCGCGGGCCAGGCGGGAGAGAGCTTCGTCCACGGCGGCGCGTGATCCCAGCTCCAAGAACTCGCGTGTGACGAAAACGGCACCAAGTGGGCGCTTTTCGATTAGTCGCTTCAGTTTATCGTAAACAGACTTGTGCATATCGTTAGTATAGCACATTCAGGAAAATGTAGTCAATTATCTGAATTATTACTCTGCATATGATATTTTTTATATAAGATACTTCTAAACATAATCAGCATTTAGAGCCTATGGCTTATTTTGCTGATACGCTTTGAAACTCTTGAAAGCAGATAATCGTATAGACCATTATCTTAATAGAAAGGAGTATTGCTATGTTTAACAATCGAGCAAAAAAGGCTCTCCCTGTTTCGGGGATTTTTCTGAGTATCTGGGCTTGGGCAGCGTTGGATGGGTTTGGCAGTCCCGCCCTTCAGCACTTTGCTTGGAACACTTGGAATTCTGAAGTGTTGTGGCTTCTCTCGCCATTCCTGCATAACATTCCAAAATGATCCATCCAGGAAGCAAACGTAAGGGAGGCTGAAAGAATATTCAGCCTCCCTTACGTCGTTTTAGTCTCTAGATCGAACACGGCTAGCTCAGGTCAACTGCTTCTCCTAGTAAAAAATTGGATAAAAATTTGAACAGCATGCCTCAGAACGAATCAACTGACATCGAAATGGGTATAACAGGGAAAGCAGGGCGAAGGCTGCAAAAGTGTGTTTCGTAAACAGCAGGTCCCCAGTTCGAATCTGGGTGTCGGCCTATGTAATTGTTTGTAATCCATCACACCAAAATACACCAAATTGGAGAAATCCTCAGTGCCAGAAAGGGCGCTGAGGATTTTTTGATTTTTATTTGAGGCTGCGAAGCGTCTCACGCTTTGGCGCGGCGATAAATCAAAACCAAGCCGTTGATACCTTGGTGATCGTTGAGGGTATTTACCTGCCACAACTCCCAGCCTGATGCCAGGCGAGAGGCTGCGTCCTGACCATTTAGACTTTCCTGGAGGCGATCCCCAAGCCGTTCCAGATTGTCGAACGAAGACCCACCCTCGGTCTGCACTTCATATTCGTAGATCATGCTTTTCTCCTTCTCAATCCTTCTTTCAGCCTTGCCAGTTTGGCTTTACTTATTTGGCTTTACTTATTTGGCTTTACCCCGCCGCTTCGTAAATAAACGTGCGTGCCAGCGTCGCCGTTTCAGCGGCTCCAGCTTCACTCTCAAAACTCTGTTTTAAAAACTTTGTTTTTTTGCCTCAGACCGAACCCTTTTCCTGTGCCACTGCGTTTAAGAACTTATGGGTATCAAAGTGGCGGGGGAGCAGTGCGGAAAAAATGGCGGCAGGGACAAGGACGCGGCGGTTAATGGACCGCCGGAAAGCCTGATTCATTTCCGGGCCGTTCGGGACGGCCAGTGCCTGCCGCTCTTTCAGCAGTCACGCACCCGAGCGGCGGACCCAGACCCCTATCCCTGGACCGCGCATACGCTCACGCTGAACGTCCCATTCCAGAAGGCCCATTCCCCCGAAGGGCCGGGGCCGAGCCTGCTGGACCTGAAAATCTCGCTGGCCGAGCGGATGCTGGAGGACTGCGATCTCTGCCCCCATCACTGCCATGTCAATCGGAATCAGGGCAAGACGGGGTTCTGCGGCGTTGCGGACAAAACCGCTGTCCACTGGGAAGGCATCCTGCACGGGGAGGAACTCGAGCTTGCGGCCTCGCATGAGGTCTTCCTGTCCGGCTGCACCATGCGCTGCGCCTTCTGCTATTCCCATCTGCATATTACTCGCCCCATGTCCGGCCTGCCGATGGCTCCGCAGGAAATCGCTGGATGCGTGGACCGAAGGCGCGGCGAGGGTTCCTCCAACCTGAACCTTGTCGGCGGGGAACCGACAGTCCATATTCCAAACCTCCTGAAGATGCTGCGCGAGGTCGCCGCGCCGCTGCCAGTCATCTGGAACTCCAATATGTACGCGACGCCGCAGGCGATGGCCCTGCTGGACGGCGTCGTGGATTTGTTTCTGGGAGACATTCATTTCGGCAATGACGACTGCGCCAAGCGGCTCGGGCTGATCCCCGATTACCTCCCTTCGGTCAAGGCCGCGCTCCTGACTGCCGCGTCTTCCAGGGCCGACGTGATTATTCGTCACCTGGTCGTGCCGGGGCATCTTGACTGCTGCGCTCGCCCGGCGATGGAGTGGGCGGCGCAGGCCCTGCCGGAAACGCCATTTCACCTGATGTTCCAATACGTCCCGGACTTCCGGGCCGTGCATGACCCCGTGCTGGGGCGGTTCCTGTCGCCGGAGGAGATTCAGCAGGCCCAAGCGATGGCCCAGGAAATCGGCGTCAATCTCTATCAGGAGCCGGAAGGCTTGGGGAAGCCTCCGGGGCCGGAGGCAGCCGGGTCCGGCGACGGACAGGCCGTAGACATCATCATTCAGGGCGACGGGCGCGTGAGCTTTACCCGCCTGCTGGCCGACCTGCTGCCGGTGGCGGCGGCCCTGGGTTCCAATAACCGGCGCGTTCAGAGCCGTCAAAGCCGCTAAGACAATTTTTGAAAGAGTGGAGATAAATAGCATGGCAACACGCTCGGTACAGGAACTCGAAGTGCTTTTGCGGGCACGGTATCCCGTCATTTATGTGGTGACGTGGGAAGAAGGGCGCGTTGAGGAGGCGCTGGCACAAATCGCCCAGCGCCGCGAAAAGAAGCTCTACTTGTGGTCCGTCTCGCGGGGCCTTCAGCAGTGGGGTACGCCCGTAGAAAGCAAAAAGCGCGTGGATGAGCGCACGACGGACCCGCAGGTTGCCCTCGACCATGTGCTGGACAGCATGGAAAACGCGGTGTATATCTTCCGGGACCTGCACGCTTTCTTCAATGCCCCCGGCGTCACCCGCCGTATTCGGGAGCTGGCGGCCTACCTGAAAAACAGCTACAAGACTCTGGTGATTATCGGTCCGACTCTGTGCCTGCCGATGGAGCTGCAAAAAGATGTCACCGTGGTTGAGTTTGACCTGCCCGACCGCGAGGACATGGGGGCGCTGCTGGACCGGACCTTGACCGAAGTGAATGAAAGCACCGGGCGCAGCCTGAGCGTTTCGCCCGCCGCCCGCGAGCGCATTTTGGGGGCGGCCTCGGGGCTGACGCTGGGCGAGGCGGAAAACGTGTTCGCCAAAACGCTGGTCATCTCGGGGCGACTCAGCGATGAAGACCTGCCAATTATCCTGTCCGAAAAGGAGCAAATGGTCCGCAAGTCGGGGCTTTTAGAGTACTATCATGCCGACACCAGCTTGCAGCAGATCGGCGGCATGGACGTTCTGAAGGACTGGCTCAGTCAGCGCAGTGTGGCCTTCGATGAGGACGCCGCCCGCTTCGGGCTGCCCGCGCCTAAAGGGGTCCTGCTGATTGGGATTCAAGGCTGCGGCAAGAGCGCCCTCGCCAAAGCCATCTCCGGGTACTGGGGCTTGCCGCTGCTGCGGCTGGATGTGGGCCGCCTGTTCGGCAGCCTCGTCGGCTCGTCGGAGGAGAATATGCGGAGCGCTATCCGCGTCGCCGAGTCGACCGCGCCCTGCGTGCTGTGGATTGATGAGATTGAAAAGTCGATGGCGGGCAGCCAGAGCAGCGGCCAGACCGACGGGGGTACGTCGGCGCGGGTGCTGTCGTCGTTTTTGACCTGGCTTCAGGAGAAAACCGCGCCGGTGTTTGTCGTGGCGACCGCCAACAGCATTGACCAGCTCCCGCCCGAGCTGCTGCGGCGGGGGCGGCTGGACGAGACTTTCTTCGTGGACCTGCCAGATGTGACTGAGCGGCGCGATATTTTCCACATTCATCTGTCCAAGCGCGGGCGGCAGCCGTCCGACTTCGACACCCTGGCGCTGGCGGAGGCGACGGAAGGCTACAGCGGGGCAGAAATTGAGCAGTGCGTCATCGCGGGCCTGTTCGATGCGTATTCGGCCAAGTCGGACCTGACGACCGCCATCCTGACCCGCTGCGCCGCAAATATGGTGCCGCTGTCGCGGACGATGAAAGAGCCGATTGACCGCCTGCGGGAGTGGGCGGACGGGCGTGCCCGGCGAGCCTCCACGGGCGTGATCACCACGGTCCGTCCTCTGGTGACGGGAGGCCGGAAACTGGAAATGGAAGAGTTCGGGTCCGAGGACCAAACGCTGAAACGAGTGGAGGGCTGAAGCGATGTCTGTAGTCTTTGTGGTAATCCCCGTGGTGGCGGGGAGCTGGCCGATGATCTCGGCGGCGATTGTGGCGGCGGGGGCGGCGATGGGCTATCACGCTGCCAAACAGGCCGAAGCCAGCCTTGCCTGGGAGATGGGCGGGGCGGTCTCAGCAGGCGTCAGCCTTGTCATGGAAAACAGCCAGGTGGTTTCGGAAACCCTGCTGCGGGGAGAGGCGTTCACGCTGGAGCGCGAGGGCCTGACGGCCACCTTCCGCATGGACGGGCGCGGACAGTGTACGGTCCATGTCGGCGGTGCGGGCAAGTCCGACCGGGAGCTGGAAGAGGCGGGCCGGGAGCTGATGGACCGTGTGCGTCAGCAGTTCGCCTACGCCAAAGTCATGGGCGAGCTGGAAGAGCGGGGCTTCGAGGTCGTCGCGCAGGAAGTGGCGGCGGACAACGCCATCCGCGTCCGCGTCCGCCGCTGGAATTAAAACCCTCGGAATTAGTGAGTCTATGGGACGTTTTTCCAATCTCGACTTTGACCCCGATGCGAGGCGCCCGGTTTCCCCGGACGCCGCTGACCCGTGGCCGACGCTGGACGAAGCGGGCTGCCTGCGGGCGGGCGACGAGGCGTTTGACCGGGGGCTGTACGAGGCCGCGCTGACGGCCTACTCCCGCGCTCTGCGTTTCAATCAGGGACTTCCAGCGGCCTGGCTGGGGCAGGCCCGCTGCCTGCTGTGCCTCGGGGAGTACCCGGAAGCCGTCACCTGGAGCATCCGGGCGCTGGAGAAGTTCTTTAACTCGCCCGATCTTCTGGCTGCTCGCGGGCTGGCGCTGGTGCTGGGCGGTCAGCCGGTGCAGGGCATGGAGTTCCTCGACGGCGCGGTCGCCATGCGCTCGCCTTCGGCGTGGGTGTGGCTGGCACGGGGCGAGGGCCTGCTGGGGGCGCATCTCTCGGAAGCAAATGCCCCGCGCTGCTTCCTGAAGGCGGTCGAGCTTTCTCCGCAGGACTGGCGCATGGAGATGCGTGTCGGCATGGCCTACAACGGTGCCCATCGCTACACTTCGGCCCGCGCCCCCCTGCTGTCCGCCCAGCACCGCTTTGAGAAAGACCGTCGTCCGGGATCAGCCGATCCCGGCGACAACTGCCTCCTGCTGTATCACCTGGGCGTCGCGCACGAGGGCCTGGGGGAGCTTGCCCTGGCCTCCGGCTACTATGGCCGTGCGGCGTCCGCCCGCCGGGATTTTGCCGAGGCCCAGCAGGCCCTGAGCCGCGTTCAGGCAACCGGCGTGTTCTCGAAGATGTGGCGTCAGATTCGGGCCAAAAAGTAGCATAGAAAGAGAAGAAAAGTATGGCACAGCAGGAAGAACTGGAAATCGAGATTGACCCCCTGGGGCAGGTGCAGGTGCATGTCAAGGGATCAAAGGGCAAACGCTGCCTCGATTATGTCGAAATCTTCCGGGAGATGCTCGGCCCGGTCACCGAAGAAACGCTGACGGCGGAATACTACGAAGCCGAAAGCCGCGTCCAGCAGGGCCATCAAATTCACGGCCATCAGCGCCGGAGTTCGTAAGGTGAAGCTGAACGAAACCCAATCTTAGTGCCGCGCCCTCCGGGTCTGCCAGTGCAGAAGCGGTAGTTTTCGGCGTCCTCGCCCGGTAGCCGTGCCATTTATGGCATGGTTCCTGACGGCATGGTTCCTGACGGCATGGTCTAAGAGCAGGCATTTATGCAGCGAAACCGATTGTAAGGATTAATGCTTTATGAAGTGCCTCCAATGCGGCTACTTCAATCTTCCGCAGGCGCTGACCTGCGGGAAATGCAAGATGGACCTGTCGCGTCCCACGCTGCGGGCGGGGGGCAGCCTCGGGGAAAGCCTGTACCCGCCTCGGGCGCGGGACCTGAGCGCCTGGGACAAGGTGCAGCGGCGCGTTCGGATTCCAGAGCGCGTCCGGCTGCCGGTGATGCCCGCCCAGAACCCACTGCCCGCGATGGGGGCGTCTCTGCGCCCCTGGCTGGTGATGACGGCGGCTCTGCTGCCGGGCGCGGGGCATTTCATTCTGGGAGACTTCTGGCGCGGCCTGCGGCTGCTCACCTGCTTTTTCGCCGCGCTGGGCTTATTTGTTTTGCTGATGCATTCCTGGATGTCCAACTGGCTGCTCTGGGCGGCGCTCGGCCTTTCGCTGTATTCCGTGTGGGAGGTCGCAGGCCGGGTCTTTCCGCCTGCCGCCAGCAGCCCCGAAGCACACTATTTTCGCACGCTGCGCCTCGGCTTTCTGAGCCTCGGGACGGTCGCAGGTACGCTGGCGAGTTTGTACTGGCTCGCCGGGCAATGGTATCCGGTGTACCATCTCGCCACCGAGGCAAGCGCACCCGGCATTCAGGCGGGGGACGATGTCATTGAGCAGCGCCTGTCCCGGCCTGTGCTGCGGCGCGGCGATGTTGTTCTGGCACGGCCCGCCCAAAACCCGATTATCGAGCGGGTCCTGGGCCTGCCGGGGGACCGGGTAGACTACGCGGGCGGGGCGCTCTGGGTAAACGGTGTTCAGGCTGGGCCAGACCGCTTGCCCCTCAGCGGCGCAGCGCGACGCGCAGCAGGCACATTCAGTGCTGTCGTGCCCGCCGGTCAGGTCTGCCTTTGGCAGGTCCCGGCGGGCCAGTATCCCGAGGCGGGCGAAGGCGGCGGCCCACCGCCTGCCGCCTCCTTTGTCACTCTCAGCACCAGCAGCATCGAAGGGCGCGTGCTGGGCATTCTGGACCCGCCCGCCCATCGCCGCTGGTTTCCCCGATAAGTCTGTCACGATAAGTCTATCAAGAAAGAAGAAAAAACCGAGATGACCACCACCGAGCTGACATTTCACCGGGACGGACGGATGCGCGGACTGGAACTTCAAAAGGAGGCGGAGGTTCTGGGACAAACGGCCCTGTCCGCGCCGATGACTCCGATCCTGCGCCGGGCCGTGGAGCGGCACGCCTCGGACATTCATCTGGTCGCCGGGCTGCCGCCCATGCTGCGGATCGATGGCGAGCTGATTGCGGGGGAGGGTGCCCCGCTCGGGCGCGAGGATTCCCGGTCGCTGGTGTATTCTCTGCTCACGCCGGGGCAGATTGAGGAGTTTGAAAAAGAGTGGCAGCTTTGCGTTTCTCTGTTTCTGCCGGACATCGGGCACTTCCGGGTGACGGTCTACTACCACATGAGCAGCGTGGAGGCGTCCATCCGCGTCTGCCCCCTGAGCCTGCGCTCACCCCAAGAACTGGGCCTGCCCGACATTGTCGGCAAGCTGGTCGAGCGGCGCAGCGGCCTGATTTTGATTACCGGCCCCACCGGCAGCGGCAAGACGACGACGTTCAACTGCCTGCTTGATATTATCAATCGGCAGCGCCAGTGCAAAATTATCACCGTTGAGGACCCCGTGGAGTACGTCCATGAGAACCGGCTGAGCCTGATCGTTCAGCAGCAGGTTCACTCAGACACGCGCTCTTTCAGCCAGGCCCTGGTACACATTCTGCGGCAGGACCCGGACGTCATCGGCGTCGGCGAGATGCGCGACCTTGAAACCATCTCGACCGCCCTGACCGCCGCCGAGACCGGGCACCTCGTCATTGCCACCCTGCATACGCCGGACGCGGCCCAGACGGTGGACCGGATTGTGGACGCCTTTCCCGGCGACCAGCAGCAGCAGGTGCTGACCCAGCTTGCGTCCTGCCTTCAGGCTATCGTCGCCCAGCAGCTCCTGCCGCGTGTAGATTGCGAGGGCCGCAAGCTGGCAACGGAGATTTTGATTGGCACACAGGCGGTCCGCAACCAGATTCGGGAGCGCAAGTCCAACCTGCTGCGAAGCACAATCCAGACAAGCCGTGCGGATGGAATGCAGATCATGGACAAGTCACTGCTTGACCTGTATCAGCAGGGGGTTATCACTTATGAGACGGCGATGGCGCACGCGCATTCGCCGGACTACATCAAGCAAGCCGCCGGAACCGACGCGAAACGCGGCACGGCACGCCTCTAATCGGCCTCCTGTCCCCTAATTCCGGGGGAACCGCATCAAGAGCCGCTGAGAAGGGCAGAGGCAAAGCCGCTTCCAGAGAACGCTGAAGCGGGTATACTTCTCGCGTGGCATCTCCCAAAAATGCACCGGGCAAAACTGCACCGGGCAAAACTGCACCGGCGTCTCTGCTGAAGCACATGGACGGGTACCTGTGGGCCGTGTTTGGGATCGGGGCGGCGACCGGAGGGTTCTGGTTTGCCCGTGCCTACCTTGACAAAGGGCAGGCATCGCTGCTGTACCTGCCTGTGGTGCTGGCCTGCGCGGTGCGCTTTGGGTTCGGCCCGGCGGTGGCTGGGGCGGGACTGAGCTTTTTGTGCTGGAACTTTTTTTTCCTGCCGCCTTTCTACACGCTCATTGTCGCCGACCCCCGCGACTGGCTTTCCCTGCTGATTTTTTTGCTGGCGGCGGTGACCACCGCGCAGCTTGCCGCACGGGCGCGGGAGCAAACCCATCAGGCGCAGGCGCGAGAGACTGAAATCGTCACGCTGTTTCAGGCAAGTGAAACGCTGAGCCGCGAAATTCGGGCGGACCGGCTCCTCAGCACTTTGACCACGCAGCTTCAAACCCTCTGCCACGCCACCCACTGCCAGGTACTCAAAGCGGCTGGCACGACCCTGCTGCCCTCCCCGGAGGTTTCTTCGTCGGTGCTGAGTTTGGCCGAAGCCGCGTTTGCCCACGACCGAACTATCGGGTTTGGCGACAGCCGCCATCTCTGGGCGCGGGCACTGGCCGCCGAAACGGCGGCGGTACCGGGCGTTTTTGTGCCGCTGCATACGGCTAATGGCCGGGTCGGCGTTTTGTATGTCGGGCCGCGTGACGACGGCAGGTCTTATTCGGCGCTGGAAGAGCGGCTGATTTTGACACTGGCAAACCACGCCGCCGTGGTCCTCGCCCGTGACCTGCTGGCGTCGGAAGCGGCGCAGGCGGCGGCGCTGCGGGAGGCAGACACGCTGAAAGACTCGCTGCTGTCTCTGGTGTCCCATGAGCTGCGAACACCGCTGGCCTCCATCAAAGCTTCGGCCAGCGGCCTGCTTCAGCCCGGTTCAGACTGGGGGGAAGCAGACCGCCGGGAGGCTCTGCGGGCCATCGACACCGAGGCTGACCGGCTGGGCGGCCTGGTCAGCAACCTGCTGGACCTGTCCCGGCTGGAAGGCGGGGCGTGGCAGCCGCGCAAAGACTGGTGCGACCTGCTGGAAGTCGCCGGCACGGCGCTGGACCGCTTGCCCCCGGCGGAGTCAGCGCGGGTTCAGGTGACCGCCCCGCCCGATCTGCCGCTCCTGCAAGCCGACTACACGCAGATCGCGCTGGTGCTGACAAACTTACTCGAAAACGCCGTCAAATATACGCCTGCGGGAAGCCCGATTGCGTTAGAAGTCAGTGCGGCTGACCCTGAAACGCCCGGCGTGACCGTGCGCGTGCGCGATTATGGCCTGGGACTGGTTCCCGGCGAAGAGGTACATTTGTTTGAGCGATTTTACCGCAGCCCGCGCCATCAAAACAGCAGCCTGCGGGGCACTGGCCTGGGTCTTGCCCTGTGCCTTGCCGTCGTGCAGGCGCATGGCGGGCGGCTCTGGGCCGCGAATGCTCCGCCGGGGCAGCCGCCGGGAGCCGTCTTTTCGTTCTTTCTGCCACTGGGAGACACGCGATGACACAGGCCGCCGATACCATTTTGGTCGTGGACGATGAGCCGGAAATACTGCGTGCCGTCCGCGCCGGGCTGACCGCGCAGGGCTACCGGGTGCAGACCGCCGCCGACGGCGACGAGGCGCTGCGCTCGGCTTCCGCCGACGCGCCTGATCTGGTCATCCTGGACGTCATGCTGCCGGGCCGCACCGACGGTCTGGAAGTCTGCCGCCGCCTGCGGGAGTGGAGTCAGGTTCCTATTTTGATGCTGTCGGCGCTCGGGCAGGAGCGGCAGAAAGTGGCCGCGCTGGATGCCGGGGCCGACGACTATTTGACCAAGCCGTTCGGCATGGATGAGCTGACGGCGCGGGTGCGGGCCGCCCTGCGCCGGGCACGCGGGGCGAGGCCCGCCGCCGAGATCGCCGCGTTCGTCTGGGGCGACTTAATCGTGGACTATGCGCGGCGGCTGGTGACAAAAGCCGGGGAAGAAATCAAGCTGACCCCGCTGGAATACGATATTCTGCGCTTTCTCACGCAAAACATTGACCGTGTGGTGACGCACCGCCTCCTGCTGTCGAGTGTCTGGGGCGCGGAATACTCCGAAGACACCCAGCTTCTGCGCGTTCATGTCGGCAACCTGCGCCGCAAAGTCGAAGACAATCCCGCCCGCCCCCGCCTGATCGTCACCGAACCCGGTGTCGGCTACCGCATCCGCAGCACCGATGCTCCTGCCTGAAATTTTTTCCTGCTGCCGCCGCCTCAAGTGCCGGGGGTTTTAATATATTTTTATACCCCCGGCACTCGCTGCCAATTGCCACGCAATCTTAACACAATCTTTACACAATCTTTATATCCCCGCTTCCTTCCTTTACACCGTCTTTATGCGCGTTGGGCTACTATTACTCTGTCACAAACGAAGGGAAAAGAGCCGACAGTGAAACTTATTCAGGACCCGCTTATTCAGCGCATCGCGCTGGCAACCGCCGTGTACGCGGCGCTGATTACGGCATGGGCACATGGCTAATTTAAACATTTTGACAGCCCGCTCTCCAGGTCGCCGCAACTGGGAGCCGGAAGCGGCTTCCAAAACTGCCGCGTTTCTGCGGCGCGAGTTTGGCCTGTCACCGGACGACGCCGAGGCGGAGCGGCACGATGGGGTGCTGACGATCTGCCTGCCGCACGCCCTGTCGCCGCTGGGCCGCGTGCTGGCCCGCACCCCCGAGGGTGTGGAGGCGCTGGAAACGGTCTATGCACTCCTGCACGAAGTGCATCACGCCCCGCTGGAGGCGCTGATTTCGCGCATTGCCGGAATGGAAGCCGGCCAAAGCCGTGTGGAGCTGGACTGCCGCAGCGGCGATGTCCGAGTTCGTTTTCGCCTGAGCGGGCAGGCAAAGAAAGATTGATGCAGAAAGAAGAATAATTATGCAGGATGGTTTGTTTCTTGCGGTCGTTGTGGTGTTCTTCGCACTGGCTTGGGGCATGGCCCGTGGCTGCGCGAGGCTTTGAGCGAGAGAAAAGGGCTGAGGAAAAAACGCAATGCTGTTTGATTACTGGCTGGCCGGGGCGGCAACGGTGGGCCTGTTTGGCTACCTGATGTACGCCCTGCTGCGGCCTGAGAGTTTTTGAGAATTGGGTCTCTGAAAATTAGGAGCTGACGATGACATTATTGGGCTGGGGACAAATCCTGGCGTATTTTTTGATCCTGCTGGCGCTCACCAAGCCCATGGGAATATACCTGCACCGCGTCTTTGAAGGCGAGCGAACATGGCTGTCGCCGGTGCTGAAGCCCGTGGAGCGGCTGATTTACCGGGCAAGCGGCGTCCGCGAAGACGAAGACATGCCGTGGACGACGTACACGGTGGCCCTGCTGGCGTTCAGCATCGTGACGCTGGTGATTACGTTTGGCCTCCTGCGCCTGCAGGGGCATCTGCCGCTGAACCCGCAGGGGTTCGGCACCAAAGAAATGTCGCCGGATTTGGCGTTCAACACAGCGGTTTCATTCACCACCAATACCAACTGGCAGGCGTACACCGGCGAAAGCACGATGTCGTACTTCTCGCAGATGGTCGCGCTGGCCTCGCACAACTTCTTTTCCGCTGCCGCTGGCATGGCCGTGGCCGCCGCGCTGGTGCGGGGGCTGGCCCGGCGCTCGGCGGCGGGCATCGGCAACTTCTGGACCGACATCACGCGGGTGACGCTGTATGTGCTTCTGCCGCTGTGCCTCGTGCTGGCGCTGGTTTTCGTGCAGCAGGGCGTCGTGCAGAACTTTCATCCGTACCAGACGGTGACCACGGTGGAAGGGGCTACCCAGAGCATTCCGGGCGGCCCGGTGGCCTCGCAGGAGGCAATCAAAGAGCTGGGCACGAACGGTGGCGGCTTCTTCAATGCGAACTCGGCACACCCGTTTGAGAACCCAACCCCCTTCACAAACTTCTTGCAGCTTTTGATGATTTTTGTGATTGGTGCGGGGCTGACCTATACGTTCGGCATTTATGTTGGCAATGTCCGGCAGGGCTGGACGCTGTTTGGCGCGATGGCCTTTTTGTTTCTGCTCGGCGCGTCCGTGGCCTATGTGCAGGAAGCGCGGGGCAACCCGCTGATTGCCGCCCAGGGCGTCGAAGACCGTGCGGCAGTGATGGGCGACGGCGGCGGCAACATGGAGGGCAAAGAAGTCCGCTTTGGCGAGGCTGGCTCGACACTCTTTGCGACTATCACCACCGATGCCTCCTGCGGCGCGGTCAATTCCATGCACGACTCGTACACGCCGCTCGGCGGGCTGGTTCCAATGGCGAATATCCTGACCGGCGAAGTCATCTTTGGCGGGGTCGGCGCGGGGCTGTACGGGATGCTGATGTATGCCATTCTCGCGGTCTTTATCGCGGGCCTGATGGTGGGGCGCACGCCGGAGTACCTCGGCAAAAAAGTGGAAGCGTTTGAGGTCAAAATGGCGATGCTGGCCGCTTTGATTTTAGCCGCGTCTATTCTGGGCTTCACGGCGGTTTCCAGCGTGACCCATGTTCCCAATGCGGCGTACTGGAACACGGTCGGTGGCACGGCCAATTCGCTGGCGTCGGCCAATGTCAACAACAGCGGTCCGCATGGCTTTTCCGAGATTTTGTATGCGTTCGACTCAGCCACCGGCAACAACGGCAGCGCCTTTGCCGGGCTGTCGGCGAACACGCCGTACTGGAACCTGACACTGGGGATTGCCATGCTCGTGGGCCGGTTCCTGATGATTATTCCGCTGCTGGCGATTGCGGGCAGCATGGCGAAAAAGAAGCGGGCGCAGGCCAGTGTCGGCACGTTCCCAACCGATAACACGCTCTTTGCGGGCCTGCTGGTGGGCACGGTAGTGATTGTAGGCGCACTGGCCTACTTCCCCGCCGTCTCGCTCGGTCCGGTCGTGGAGCATTTCTTGATGCACGGCGGCAGGACATTTTAGGAGAATATTTTAATGGCAGTGATAGTCAATGACCCACAGAGGGATTCTGAAAACGCGCCCGCCCCGATGCCGGGGACGAAACGCGCCCGGCCCCTGTTTGATCCGCCCATCGTGCGCCGTGCCCTGGGGGATGCGTTCCGCAAGCTGGACCCGCGTGTGCAGGCCAAAAACCCGGTCATGTTCGTGGTCTGGGTGGGCAGCGTAGTGACGACGATTTTGTTCGCGCAGGACCTGTTCGGGCGTGTCGGCGGCTGGGAAACGGCCTTTGTCGGGCAGATTGCCCTGTGGCTGTGGTTCACAGTGCTGTTTGCCGGCTTTGCCGAGGCGATTGCCGAAGGGCGCGGCAAGGCGCAGGCGGATGAGCTGCGAAAGACGCGCACGACGACGCTGGCAAAGAAATTGGGCAAGGGTGGACAAATCGAGGAAGTCCCCGCGCCCTCCCTGCGCCGGGGCGACATCGTGGTCTGCGAGATTGGCGATATTATCCCGAGCGACGGCACGGTGACCGAAGGCATTGCCAGCGTCGACGAATCGGCGATTACCGGCGAGTCCGCCCCGGTCATTCGGGAAGCGGGCGGCGACAGGAGCGCCGTGACGGGCGGCACGAAAGTGATCTCGGACGGCATCAAAGTGGAAATCACGGCGAACCCTGGCGAGACGTTTATCGACCGCATGATTGGCCTCGTGGAAGGTGCCTCGCGGCAGAAAACGCCGAATGAAATCGCGCTGAACATTCTGATTGCCGGGCTGACCATTATCTTCCTGCTGGCGACAGTGACGCTGCTGCCGTTTGGCCTTTATGCCGGGGTGCATCTGTCACTGGCGGTTTTGATTGCCCTGCTTGTGTGTCTGATCCCCACCACCATTGGCGGCCTGCTGTCGGCGATTGGAATTGCGGGCATGGACCGGGTCATGCAGTATAACGTGCTGGCAATGTCCGGCAAGGCCGTGGAAGCGGCGGGCGATGTGGACGTTCTGCTGCTGGACAAAACTGGCACGATCACGCTGGGCAACCGGCAGGCCGCCGAGTTCCTGCCCCTGCCGGGTGTCGAGGTGAGCGAGCTGGCCGACGCCGCGCAGCTTTCGTCGCTGGCCGATGAGACCCCCGAAGGCCGCTCCATCGTCGTCCTCGCCAAAGAGCAGTACGGCCTGCGCGGGCGGCATCTCGACGAAGCGACGACCGAGTTTATTGCGTTCACGGCGCAGACCCGGATGTCCGGCATCAACACCCCCGGTCAGCGCGTCCGCAAAGGCGCGGTGCAGGCCGTCATTGATGCCGTCAAGGCGGCGGGCGGCACGGTCCCGCCCGCCTTGCAGGAAAGCGCCGACGAGATTTCCCGCCGGGGCGGAACCCCGCTGGCCGTGGTGCTGAACGACCGGCCTCTCGGGATTATCTACCTCAAAGACGTGGTCAAAGGCGGAATGCGCGAGCGGTTCGACCATCTGCGGGCGATGGGCATCAAAACCATTATGATCACGGGCGACAACCCGCTGACCGCCGCTGCAATCGCTCAGGAAGCGGGCGTCGACGACTTCATGGCGCAGGCGAAGCCCGAAGATAAGATGGCCCGCATCCGGCAGGAGCAGGCCGAAGGGCGGCTGGTCGCAATGACTGGCGACGGCACAAACGATGCCCCGGCGCTTGCTTTGGCCGATGTGGGCGTGGCGATGAACTCGGGCACGCAGGCCGCCAAAGAGGCGGGCAACATGGTGGATTTGGACTCCAACCCCACCAAGCTGATTGAGATTGTGGAGATTGGCAAGCAGCTTTTGATGACACGCGGGGCGCTGACGACGTTCTCCATTGCCAACGATGTCGCAAAGTATTTTGCGATTATCCCGGCCATGTTTGCGACGCTGTACCTGGTGAGCGGGCAGACGCACGGGCCGCTGTGGGCCTTAAACTTCATGCACCTGCATTCGCCGTACTCGGCGGTGCTGGCCGCCGTAATCTTCAACGCGCTCGTGATTGTCGCGCTGATCCCCGTGGCGCTCCGGGGCGTCCCGTACCGCCCGATGGGGGCGGCGCAGGTGCTGCGCCGCAACCTGCTGGTCTGGGGGCTGGGCGGCATTCTGGTCCCGTTCCCCTTCATCTACGCCCTGGACTGGCTGCTGGTCCTGCTGCACTGTGCGCCCGCGCAGTAAGAAAAGAATAATAAAAGGCAAATATAATGCTTAAACAACTCTGGATTTCGGCGCGAATGACGCTGGTTTTACTGCTCCTGGTGAGCGGCCTGTATCCCCTGGTAGTCTGGGGACTGTCGCAGGGGATTTTCCCGAAGCAGGCCAATGGCAGCCTTGCCGTCAACGCAGGCGGCACCGTGGTCGGCTCGAGCCTGCTGGCACAGGGGTTCACCAAACCTCAGTACTTTCATCCGCGCCCTTCGGCGGCGGGCAGCGGCTACGACCCGACTTCGAGCGGCGGCACAAACCTCGGCCCGACCTCGGCCAAGCTGCTGGACGGCGTCCATAACCCCAAGCTGGCCGACGGCAAAGACGACCCCGCAAACTTTGACGGGGTAGGGGACCTGGCAAAAGCCTACCGTGCCGAGAATGGGCTGCCTGCCGACGCCCCCGTGCCGGTGGATGCCGTCACGCGCTCGGCCTCCGGCCTGGACCCCGACATTAGCCTGCCCAACGCCGAAGCGCAGGCGGCGCGAATTGCCCGCGCACGGGGGACGGCTGTGGAGAACGTGCAGCGCATCATCCGTGAAACGGCCAAAGCGCCGACGCTGGGCATTCTGGGCGTTCCACGGGTCAACGTGCTGGAACTCAATCTGGCCCTGGACCGGCGGCGTTCTTAAAGCGCGTTTTGCTCCTGCGGCCTTTTGCGTTTACGAGTCTTGTGTTTACGGCTGCTGACCGTTTGGCCGAATGCCGTAGGCGGCGGGGCGCTCGCGCAGGGTCACCGAGACAGTGCTTTTCTGCGTGCCGCGCTGGACTTCTATCTTCACAGCGTCGCCGACTTTGTGTGCGGCCACCGTCTTGCTGAGTGTGTCCGTGCCGTCTAGGGCTTTGCCGTCCACACTCAGCAGCACGTCGCCGGGGCGCAGCACTCCGGCGGCAGGGGTGCCCGGTGCGACCTGCGCGACTATCAGGCCGGTCGTCAGATTCGGGTCAATGCCCGCCTGAGCGCGGACGGGTGGCGGCACGGATTTGACAGGCTGGTAGCTGATGCCCAGATATGGCCGGATGACGCGGCCACTGGCGATGAGCTGTTTTGCTACATCGCGGGCGGCATTGATGGGAATAGCAAAGCCAATGCCGATAGACGACCCCGTGGGCGAAGCAATCGCTTCATTGATGCCAATGACCTGCCCGTCGCTGTTGGCGAGTGCGCCGCCGGAGTTGCCAGGGTTGATAGCGGCGTCCGTTTGAAGGACATTAGAGGCACTGTCCCCCTGCAAGCGCGGGCCGCGCTCGCCAATGGCGGAAATGATGCCGAAGGTCACCGTGGAGCCGATGTCCAGCGGGTCCCCGACCGCCACGGCCCAGTCCCCGACCTGCACCGTGTCCGAGTCGCCAAGCTGCGCCACGGGGAATGTCTTCCCGCTCGGCGGGGTAATCTTGACTACGGCAATATCGGTCAGCGCATCGGCTCCAACCACACTTGCCCGGTAGCCGGTATCACCGACCATGACCGTGACCTGCTGCGCTCCGGCGACGACATGATTGTTGGTAATAATATAGCCGTCCGGGCTGATAAGGACCCCGGACCCCGCGCCTTGTCGGATTTCTGGCCGCCCGCCGCCCCTACCGAACATCAGGTCCTGCATGCTCATCGGCTGCCGCTGGATGGCGGCCAGCGTATGCACCGTCACCACCGCCGGTTTGATTTTGGAGGCAATCCCGCGCACGAAGTTTGTGCCTGCCGCTGCCGACGTGTCCCCACTTTTCGGCGGCGCGGCGCTTGGCGGCGCGAGAGCTTGATCGACGGCGGCGGAGCCGCCCGTCTGAGACGAAGTGGAATTGCTCGGGGCCAATCGTCCGCACCCGGCGGTGAGCAGGCAGGCAGCCGCAGCAACCGTGCCCCCGGCCAGCACTCGAAACGTTGTCTGCACGTTCATGTGTCTCCTCTTCAAAACAAGTTTCTGTCATTTGGCGGTGGTCAAGCCCGGCAGCACGGCCTTCATGTGGTCAGCCCACTGGGCCGCAAGCTGCATCGGGGTTGCCTGATTGAAGCGGGCGGTGGCATGGTCGGCGGTAAACAAAAGCTGACCTTTGACTTTGACCACGGCTTCGTTTCCCAGGGCGCTGACGGTGATGTCCTCGGGATGGATCGGTCCCGACGCCAGAATATGGTTCAGCCGCTCCTGAATGGCCGAAGCCCGCTGCTCCGCCGTGTAGCCCGCGACGGGAACGCGCACACGCATAATCGGCGTGCCGCCGATAAAAACGGCGTTGGAGTTCGGGGCGGCGTGGGCCACGCGCCCGGTCAAAAGCGCCAGCCCGAGAGCAGCAGCGGTCAATTTTGTGTTCATCTGTCGTTCCTCTCGTCAAATGCCTGCTGCCAGGCGGCGTCAAGGCCGGTGCGGCAGTCTCGAAGGAGCTGCGTCAGATCGCTTTGCCAGAGCGCATTGGGCACGCCATCAGAGAAAATCTCGACGACATACGGCCCGGTGTAGCCGCTGTCGTGGGTGGCACGGAGCAGGGCGGGCAGGGGGATTTTGCCCTGCCCCGGAACCAGCCGGTCCAGAAAAGAACGCGGGGTGCGCCAGTCACTGACCTGCACCAGAAATATCTTGTCGCCGCAGGCATGAATCGCGGCTTCTAAATCCGCGTTCTGCCAGACATTCCAGCAGTCCAGACAGAGGCCAAACGCCGGGTGGTCCACGGCCCGAATCAGCTCCAGGCCCTGCGCCACGGTCCAGATGGCCGTTTCAATGTTGACAATAGAAGCATTCAGCGGCTCCACCGCCACGCGGACGCCGTGGTCAGCGGCAAACTCAGCGAGTAGCCGGTAGTCTTTGGCCGCCGTGTCCAGCGCCTCCTGCATATTGCCGCCTGGCGCGATGCCCAGATTGGTCACAAAGGGCACGTTTTCGGCCCACGGCCCGAGGTTTTTGATCGTCTGCCGGAACCGGGCCATCCGCTCGGGAAGCGGCTTCGGCTCCGGCTGAGACTGGCTCGGATAGAGCGTGCGCGTCACCGGCTGTACGGAGCTGATCTGGAGGCCGTGTTCGCCGATCAGGCGCATCTGGGCGTCCAATTTGGTTTGGTCTATCTTGGCTTCGCAGACTTCAATGGTGTCCACGCCGAGGGCGGCGTACTGCGTCACGTCGTTCTCGAACGACCACGGATTTGTCGTAAACTCGCTGATGCCGAAACGATAAGGGGGAGCGGGCATGGCTAATTACACTTCCTGGGTCAGCTCAAGCAGGCTGAACCCTTTGCGCTCGATTTTCAGAACGGTTCCCTGCGCCAGACTGGCGGCGGACACGAGGCCGCCGTCCGACCAGCGCCCCAGCAGGCTTTCATAGACGCGCACCCGGTAGGAACCCGAGAGGGGGATTGATACGCGCAGGGAGGTGTTGACCGCCTGTTCGCCAGTGTTGCCCGCAAACAGCACCAGCTTGTTGTCCTGGCGCAGCCCCAGGGCGCACACGGCATCAAGACCGACATGGACATCTGTGCTGATGTCTGCTTCATACGCTTCGTAGTTTTCGGGGCCGGTTTCTAGAGACTGCTTCGGGTGAAAATTCGCGTAGATTTTGAGGTTCGGGGTGCGAACGGCAAAATAGGTCAAAGACTGCCCCCGGTAGGGCAGGTTTTGCAGGCCAAGCCATTTCCAGTCGCTCGCGGGGCGCGGGGTAAGTGTCACCCCGTCGCCCGAGGGGTCCAGCCCGCCGACGCCTTCCACGGCAGCCCACAGGTAGCGCGGCGGGTCCCAGGGGGACAGCATCATGCCTTCATTGGTCAGCGTTTCCCCGTGCAGCCACTCGGAAAACTGACCGGGCACGGTGTTGTTGCGGCGCGGGTCCCGCGAAAAGTTCTGGAACGAGTCCGACAGGGCGCGGTCCATAAACTCCGGGTTGTATTTGGCGGCAGCAAACGCAAACCAGAACGAGCAGCCGAGCCAGACGCCGCCCATCAGGCCGTAGGGGCCATTGTTGGAGCCGTCCGGGTCGTAATCCGGCGCATCGCGGGGCGTCGTTCGAATGCCCGAAGTCGTCCAGAAGTCTGCATCGGAGAGCCGCCCGATAATCCGGGCGGCGGTCTCGTCATCGGCCACGTCGAACATGACCGGGAACACCAAATCCGAAGTGACACTGCTGCGCGGGAAGCCGTCGACATCGATGTTGAGATAATACAGGCCGTTGCCGGGGTTTTTCAGATGGGTGTTGATGGCTATTTTAAGAGCCTCCGAGGCATCCAGAAACTCCGCGCTTTCGTCGTGCTTTCCGAGAATACGCGCCATGTGCGAGACGGTTTTCAGGGCCGCGCAGCATTCCGCGTTGACTTCGGTGCTTGCCCCCGACAGGCGGTAATTGGCAATCACGTTGCGCCAGCCAATGATGCCCCAGTCCGAAGTCCCCGTCGCCGTACACCAGACCAGCCCTGTGTCGCTGCGCTGAGACAGCAGGTAGCGCACGGCTTTCACGGCAGCGGGGTAGATTTCGGTGAGAAAATCTTTGTCACCCGTCGTGTTATAGTGGTGCCACAAGGCCAGCACTAAAAGCGGCGTGTTGTCGTTGACGTTTAAGTTGTAATCGGCGGTTTTGCCCGTGCGTATATCGTAATACTCGACAATCAGCCCGCTCGGCTCCTGATTATGCACATAAGCCAGCAGCGACTCGCGGACAAATGCCGGGTTCAGGTAATCGCCGCCCTTGGCGAACCAGGCGGTATCGCGCCCAACGCTGTTGTTGGAGCGGGTGGGGTCATTGACAAAGCACCAGCCGGTTTCGGCCTTTGCCAGCGTTCGCATCATGTTGGCTTTCGCCCACAACACCCCCCGGTTGACTTCTGGGTTTGGCGTCAGCAGCATCGCGTGTCCCAGCACCTCAGCGTAGTGCGCCTGCGTCTGCGTCAGCGCTTCGGCGGCGGGGGGGCAGGCCCGGAAGTTTTGCAGGGCTTCATCGCGCCCCATTCCGAACGACATCAAGTAGTACGAGCGCACCGTCTCGCCGGGGGCCAGCGTGCGCGTGTGCCGGAAGGAGCCGAGCGGATCGGTCGGCGCATTTACATTGCCGGACATCTCGCCGGGGTCGATGTTTGCGACCGCCTTGCCATAATCTAGGGTCGTCTCGTAGCTGTTTGGGACCTCGGAACAGCCAATCACGCGCACCCAGTCCGGGTTGGCTTTGTTCCAGGCGACCAGCGCGTGCAGGTCGGCATCGTATTCAGCGCAGACATCGTGCCCGGTCCCGCCGCGCAGGTCCGCATAAAGCTCGGTGACAATGCTTGCGGATTCTGTCCCGATGTTAGTGAGTTCCAGGCACAGATACACGCCCGGCGGGTCCACGCTGCCGTCGGCGTTTGGCTTGCCATTCAGCACAAACACTGTCTCGTGCGTGCTGATTTTGCGCGGCAGGTAAAAAAAGTGTTCCTGATATTCGGGGTGAATGACAAACTTGCCGGGCTGCTCCTGCGCCAGATGCATTCCGGTCCCGGCATCGTAATGCCGCAGCAGAACAGTGCCAAAGACAGCCTGCCCGATGTCAATCGAGTAGACCGTTTGGAGTGCCCCGGTGGCTTTGATGATGCAGACCGCTTTTGGCCCGCCCAGAGTGCTGCCAATGGCAAATTCGTTGTCGGGGACTTCATAGATGCCGCCCCGGTGGCTGGGGCCGACTTCGCGTGTGACTGGCATTTCTGTTTGTTCCTAAAGGCTTCCGGCTTGACGCAGCATTCCGCCGTCGATAAAGTGCGTGCTGCCGGTGATATACGCGGCTTCGTCCGAGGCCAGGAATGTGGCGAGGCTGGCGATCTCTTCCGGCTTGCCCCAGCGTCCCAGGGGAATTTCGGCCATCAGGGCCGCTTCCTGCTCGGGGTGCGACTGAATATCGGCATCAATGGGGGTGTAGACCGCGCCGGGTCCGATGTTGCTGACGGTGATTTTGTGCGGGGCCAGCTCCACGGCCATTGTCCGCATCAGCATTCTGAGGCCGCCTTTGGAGGCGCAGTAGGGGGCATTGGTGGGCATCGGCAGGTCTTCATGGACCGACGAGATGTTGATAATCCGGCCCGGCCCGCCCTGCTTGATCATCTGGTTGGCGGCGGCCTGAGCGCACAAAAACGGCCCGGTCAAGTTGACCGCAATAATTTTATTCCATTGATCTAATGGAAACTCGGTGACGGGATGCTTGTACTCAATCCCGGCGTTGTTGACCAGAATATCCACACTGCCAAACTGCTTGACGGCTTCGCTGATGAGGGTCGCCACTTGATCGGGCTGCGAGACATCGGCTTCCACGGCGGCGGCTTTTCCGCCCGCATTCGTGATCTTGCTGACGGTATCATCGGCGGAGCCGAGTTTCCCCACGTAGTCCACGATGACTGACGCGCCCTCCTGAGCAAAGCGGATCGCAATGGCCTGGCCGATACCCGTGGCCGCCCCGGTGACAATCGCCACCTTGTTGTTTAACTGCATTGTGTGTTCTCCTGGTATTTGTGCGTGGTAGTTGTGTGTTTGTGCCTAACTAATTGTGCCTGAGCGTTTCGAGGGTCATAATCGTTCCCACGGCTTTTAGTTTAAGTACCCACACGGCAAAAACATAAACAGCCCCCGCGTCGCATGGGGGCGAAGCGGGGGCTGTGTGACGGGCCACATTTTTATTTGGCCGGCTTCTCCAAAAGCGCCAGCGGCAGAACTTGATCGGCGTGGGCGACGGGGTGAAACGTCATCTCTGCCCGGATGTTGGCAGGCAGGTCTTCTAAATCGTTTTCGTTTTCCAGCGGCAGAATAATCGTGCGAATGCCTGCCCGGTGCGCGGCCAGCACTTTTTCTTTCAGGCCGCCTATCGGCAGAACGCGCCCGCGCAGGGTGATCTCGCCGGTCATCGCCAGGTCTTTGCGGACCGGGCGACCCGTCAGCGCAGACGCGAGGGCCGTTGCCAGCGTGATGCCCGCCGAAGGGCCGTCTTTGGGGACCGCACCCGCCGGGACATGGACGTGGATTTCTAAATGCTCATTGAAGTCCGGGGCCAGGTCCAGCATCGCGGCGCGGGAGCGGACATACGACATGGCCGCCTGCGCCGACTCTTTCATCACGTCGCCAAGCTGCCCGGTCAAAATCAAGCGCCCGTCTTTGCCCTTCATCGGGGACACTTCAATGGCAATCACGTCGCCGCCCGACTCGGTGTAAACTAATCCCGTGGCCGCGCCGATTTCATCCAGCTCTTCCATCACCCCGTAAGAGTTCTTGCGCGGTCCCAGCAGCTCGCGCAGCTCGGCGTCGCCAATAGTAGTCAAATCGGTCTTGCCGGACGCCACGCGGCGGGCGATCTTGCGGCACAGCGCCCCAATCTCGCGCTCAAAGCCGCGCACGCCCGCCTCGCGGGTATGCTCGCGGATGATGCGCCGCACGGTGTCTTCCGGGATGACGATATGCGCGTCGGTCAGGCCGTGGTCTTTGATCTGTTTCGGGATCAAAAACTTCTGGGCAATCTGCACTTTTTCGTCTTCCGTGTAGCCCGAAAACGTGATCACTTCCATCCGGTCCCGCAGGGCGGGCGGGATCGGGTCCATCAAATTGGCCGTCGTGATAAACATGACGTCGGACAGGTCAAACGGGGCCTCTAAATAGTGGTCGGTGAACTCCGCGTTCTGCGCCGGGTCCAGTGCCTCTAAAAGCGCCGAAGACGGGTCGCCCCGGAAGTCTGCGCCCATCTTATCAATTTCGTCTAAGACAAAAACCGGGTTGCGCGTCCCCGCCGTCTTGAGACCCGCCAGAATGCGCCCCGGCAGAGCGCCGATATAGGTGCGTCGGTGGCCGCGTATCTCGGCTTCGTCGCGCACGCCGCCGAGCGAGACGCGCACAAACTCGCGGCCCAAAGCGCGGGCAATGGACTTGCCCAGACTCGTTTTGCCGACGCCGGGCGGGCCGACAAAGCAAATAATCGGGCCTTTGAGCGTGCCCGCAAGCTGCCGCACGGCCAGAAACTCCAAGATGCGCTCTTTGACTTTGGACAGGCCGTAATGGTCTTCGTCCAAAATCGCCTCGGCGGCGTCCACGTCCAGCGTTTCTTCGGAGACTTTGGACCACGGCAGGGCCAGCAGCGTGTCCAAGTAGTTCCGAATCACGACGCCTTCCGGGACGCCAAAGGGCATCTTCTCCAGCCGGTCAATTTCTTTAGCGACCCGCTCCGACACCGTTTCCGGCAGCTTGGCTTCGACGGCTTTAGCGCGGTAGTCATCCACCTCGCTTTGCCGCTCGTCGCGCTCGCCTAATTCCTGCTGAATGGCCTTCATCTGCTCGCGCAGGAGGAACTCGCGCTGGGTGTCACCCATCTCTTTTTCGACACGGGACCGAATGTTCTTCTGAATTTGGAGTATCTCGAACTCTTTGGACAGCAGCACAGACAGCTTTTGCAGGCGCTCGCCCGCGTCCAGCGTTTCCAATAGCTCCTGCTTGGTTTCGACGCGCAGGGAGGGCAGATGCCAGGCGACGTGGTCGGCCAGTGCCCCCGGCTCTTCGATGTTCAGCAGAGTGACGACGACTTCGGGCGGGATATTTTTGGCGGTGTTTGCGATCTGCTCAAACTCGGCCATGACCGAGCGCATCAGGGCTTCGGCTTCCAGCGGCAGGGTGGGGGGCACGGGCAGGCGCTCCAAACGCACCTGAAAGCAGGGGTCGGTTTCGAGCCATTCGGTGACCCGGACGCGCTCTTTGCCTTCCAGCATGACGCGCACCGTGCCGTCGGGGACTTTGAGTATCTGGATAATCTCGGCGACAATGCCGATGTCGTTCAAGTCTTCCGGGTCGGGGTCCTCGGTCGCCATCTGCTTTTGTGCGATGAGCAGGATATGCTCGCTGCCTGCCATCGCTTCGTCGAGGGCCAGCACCGACTTTTCGCGGCCCACAAAGAGCGGAAAAATAATGCCGGGAAAGTGGACGTTGTCCCGAATAGGCAGCAACGGCAGGACGTCCGGGAAGTCGGCAGTTGGCAGCGCGGGGGCGGCGGTGCGCCGCCCGGTGGTCTTTTTGGCGCGGGGCGCGGAGGTCGTGGTGCGGGCCATAAATAGAATGTTTACCTTTAGGAAAGAGACCTACCTTCCTTGCTTCACCCCGTCCTTCCTAAAGGAAGGATACGAACAGTACACGCAAGCCCTCCGCCTCAGTATCCTAATCCTTCCTTTAGGAAGGACCCTGTGAGCGAGGGACGAGCGAACAAGGTAGTAGGTCTCCGAGATGCAAAGCGGGACTACGACGCCGCCCGGAGCGGGGCCGGGGCGGTGGTCGTCACGAGTCGGGGCAGGACGCGCTCGCGGACCATCTCGGCGGTGATGAGAACTTTCTGGATTTCGCGCTGCGACGGGATTTCGTACATGATGTCGCCCATGACCTGCTCGATGATCGTTCGCAAAGCCCTCGCTCCGGTGGAGCGTTTGATGGCCTCATCGGCAATCGCGTGCAGGGCATCCTCGGTGAACTTTAAATCCACGCCGTCGTACTCAAAATACTTGCCGTACTGCTTGACCAGCGCGTTCTTCGGCTCGGTCATAATGGACACTAAAGCCGCATGATCCAGGGAGCGGAGCGTAGTGACGACGGGCAGGCGGCCAATAAACTCCGGGATGAGGCCATAGCGCATCAGGTCTTCGGGCAGGACATGGCCCAGCAAATCCCCGGCCCGACGGTCACGCTTGCTTTCAATGCTGGCCCGGAAGCCAAGCGACTTCTGGTGAACACGCCGCTCAATGGTTTCTTCAATGCCGTCAAACGCGCCGCCGCAGATGAACAAAATGTTGGTAGTGTCCACCTGCACATATTCCTGCTGGGGATGCTTGCGCCCGCCCTGCGGGGCGACATTGGCAACGGTTCCTTCTAAAATCTTCAGCAGGGCCTGCTGAACGCCTTCGCCGGAGACGTCGCGGGTGATACTCTGGCTTTCAGACTTGCGGGTGATTTTGTCGATTTCGTCAATATAAATAATGCCGCGCTGGGCGTTTTTGATGACGCTGCCTATCGGCCCGCCGTCGTCGGCGGCTTGCAGAAGCTTGAGCAATATGTTCTCGACGTCTTCGCCCACATAGCCCGCCTCGGTCAGCGACGTGGCATCGGCGATGGCGAACGGGACATTGAGGATTTTGGCGAGGGTCTGTGCGAGAAGCGTTTTGCCGCTGCCGGTGGGGCCAAGCAGGAGGATGTTGCTTTTTTGCAGCTCCACGTCGCCAGCCGGGGAGTTGATGCGCTTGAAATGGTTGTAGACGGCGACGGCAAGGGAGCGCTTGGCTTCATCCTGCCCAACCACGTACTGGGACAGAATCCGGTAAATCTCTTTGGGGACAGGGATCGCGCCGACCGGAGCCAGCGTGTCTTCCGGCGGGGCGGAGTCGCTTCGCACAATCTCGTTACACAGCTCGACGCAGTCCAGGCACACGCCGCCGTGGATGCCCAGAATGAGTTTTTTGACCTGTTCGCGGCCCTTACCGCACAGCAGGCAGCGGCTGTCGTTGCGCTCGTTCCCAAGTCTCGCCATGTGTGTCCTTCGTTTGCCTTTTAGGAAATTGCGTTGTTCGAGGGGTTGAAAACCCCTCGCTAGGTAAGGCGTCCTGCGGACGAAGGAAATACGGAGCAGAGACCATCGGCCTTTTCTTTCCTAATTCTCTTCCGTCCGCAGGACGCCTTACCTAGCGAGGGGTTTTCAACCCCTCGGCATTCGGCTCGGTTTCGGTATGTGTCTGCTGACTTAGCGGGTCAGCATCTGGTCGATAATGCCGTAATCCACGGCTTCCTGGGCGGTCATCCAGTAGTCCCGGTCCAGGTCCTTCTGCACCTGCGAATACTCGCGGTCGCAGTTTTCGGACAGGATGGACGTCAGCCGGTCCTGGAACGACATGACGAGCCGCATATAGATTTCCATATCTTTGGGCGTGCCCTGCGTTCCTGCGCTGCCCTGATGGATCATCACGCGGGAGTTTGGCAGCGCCGAACGCTTGCCCTTCGTGCCGCCGGACAGCAGAATCGCGCCCATCGACGCGGCCATGCCGACGCAGGTGGTGGCGACATCGGGCTTGATATGGCGCATGGTGTCGTAAATCGCCAGCCCCGCCATCACATCGCCGCCGGGCGAGTTGATGTAAACTTCGATGTCTTTGTCCGGGTCTTCTTTTTCCAGAAACAAAAACTGCGCGACGATGACGTTTGCCATCGTCGAGTGGACCTGATCGCCAATAAAAACGATCCGGTCTTTCATCAGGCGTGACCACAGATCGTAGGCACGCTCGCCCCGTGGGCTTTGTTCAATCACGGTCGGGATAAAGGTCATTCCGCTGCTCCCTCTGTTGTCTCCTCGGTTGTGTTTTTAGACTTCCGGGGCTTCTTCTCTTTTGGCGCTTCCGTTTCGGGTTCAGCGGCGGCTTCCACGGTTTCCGTGGCTGCCTCCGCGTCGTCCTCATCGTCTGCGTCCATTTCGCTGTCTGCGGAGACCTCTTTCTCTTCGATTATGGCCGATCCCCGCAAAAAGTCCAGCACTTTTTTAGCCTGCGCCCGGTTTCGCAGCTCATCCATGCCGCTGCTGTTTTCCAGCATCGCCCGCACGGCGGCAGGCGTCGTCCGCTCCTGTGCGGCCCGCTCGGCCAGCGCGGCATCGAGGTCAGCATCGGACAGGGTCAGCGTCTCGGTTTCGGAGACTTTGCCCAGCACGAGGCCAATCTGAATGCGCTTTGCGGCGGCTTCGGTGAACTCGGCCACGATCTGCTCGCGGGTTTTACCAATCCGCTCCAGATACTCGTCAATGGTGACGTTCTGCCGCTCCAGCCGCTCCAAAAGCTGCTTGACATCGTCATCCACTTCGGTTTCCACCAGCACGGGCGGGAACTTCACCGTGGAGCCTTCGATGATTTGGTCCAGCAGGCTGCTGTCCGATTCGCTTTCGCTGCTCTGCACCAGCGATTTTTCCATGTCCGCCCGCAGATCGGCTTTCAGCGCGGTCAGTGTTTCATAGCGGCCATTGGAAAGCTTCGTCGCCAGGGCGTCATCAAGCTCCGGCACCTGCTTTTCGTGGATTTCGTTCACAACAACCGTGAACTCCACGTCCTGCCCCGCAAGCTCGGCGTCCGGGTAGGTCTCGGGATAGATCAGGGCAAACGTCTTTTCGTCGCCCTTGTTCATGCCCAGGAGCTGGTCATCAAAGCCGGGGATGTTGTCCGCGCCAATTTCAATCATCGTCGGACGCGGCTCGGCGGCTTCGGGGCGGCTGTCCACGAGAGCGGACAGCTCGGCGACCACCAGGTCACCGGTCTGTGCGGGGCGCTCCGCGATGGGATATTCGGCGGCCCGCTGGCGCATCGTGTCAAGCTGCGCGTCCACGTTTTCGTCGGTCAGCGTGTACTTCTTCTTTACCACCGTCAGCCCGGTGTAGGTGCCCAGCTCCACTTCGGGGCGCAGGGGAACGACGGCCTTGAAGATGAACGGCTTCCCGTCGGCGTCAAGCTGTACGAGTTCGAGCTTGGGCAGGGCGAACGGGTCAATCCCTTCCTGTTCCAGTGCGCCCGCATAGGCGGGTTCCACCAGCATCTCGGCGGTGCGCTGCCGGACATCGGCTTCGGGGATGCGCTGCTTGACAAACGACAGCGGGGCTTTTCCTTTGCGGAAGCCGGGGACGCTGACATATTTGCCGTACTCGCGGTAGGCGCGGTCGAATGCCTGACCGACTTTGTCCGGCTCTACTTCAATCGTGAGGGCGACTTGACACGGGTCAAGGGCCTCTTTGGTCACCTGCATGATAGCGCTGCTCCTGTGTGCATGAATATAGTTTGAGTTATAGTGACAGTCGAGAAAACGTGGTGTTTTAATGGGGAAAACGCGGCTTCTGATTGACTATTGATCGGCTATGGATTGCCAGAGAGTGTACCCCAGTCGGCAGAAGGTTGTCAACGAGAGTTGTGCCTGCACGGCAGGTGACATTACGGCGGGTGATATTCGGGCGGCATTTTGCCTTTGCATTTTCAGTGCAGCCACAGAGTATCACCAAACTACACGAATGCACTGCTGACCATCAACCAAGAGGAGTGGCTGAACCGATGAGATTTTACGCACGAGGGGCCAAAAAAAGTTGACGAATTGGGACGAATTAGGCTATGATAAGCAACGCAAATCGTGCGCCTCTCTTTACGGAAAAGACACCTGCTGATGAAGTCACCCCTGCTCCAAAAAACGGCTCGCTTTGTCATTGTTCTGGCTCCGCTCGTCCTGCTGTCCGGCGCGGCCCTGCTGCTGACGGGCGGTGCGCCGAAGGCTGCCGTTCCGGTCACAGTCCCGGACACACAGCGCGGGACAAAAGCGACCGTCTATGTGTTTTTATCGACGCAGTGCCCCATCTCCAAAGTCTATGCGCCGCGTCTGAACACGCTGGCAAAAGACTTCGGCAACCGGGGCGTGCGCTTTGTCGGCGTCTTTTCTAATATGCAGCAAGGCGCGGCGGAGATGCAGGCGTTCGCCAAAGGACGCGGCTTTGTCTTCCCGGTCGTGCGCGATGCGGATGCGTCGCTGGCGCAGAAATTCGGCGCCCGTATGACCCCGCAGGCGTTTGTGGTCAATCCTGCCGGAGCCGTGGTTTATGCCGGACGCATTGACGACAGCTTCGATGGGGCCGTGGTCAAGCACCCCGACCTGCGGCTGGCTCTCAGTGATGTGCTGGCCGGGCGGGCTGTGGTCCATCCCAAAACGCAAGCCTTTGGGTGCGTCATCCGCCGCCCCGCCGCTGTGCAGACCGCTTCCGCGCAGACCGTTACCTACACCCGCGATGTCGCCCCCATTTTGCAGTCGCAGTGTGAAAGCTGCCACCGGCCTGGTCAGATTGGCCCGATGGCGCTGACCAACTACGCGCAGGCAGCGGCGTGGCGCGGGGACATCAAACGCTACACCCAGAGCCGCACCATGCCGCCCTGGAAAGCCGACCCCGGCGCGGGCGACTTTCAGGACACCCGCCGCCTGACGGCAAAGCAGATCGCCACGCTGGCGAAATGGGCCGACGCCGGAGCGCCCGAAGGCGACCCGAAAGACCTGCCCCCGGCCCCGCACTTCGCCGAAGGCTGGGCTTTGGGCGAGCCGGATATGCTCATTCAGCCGTCCCGCGCTTACCATGTCGCCGCTGACGGGGCGGATGTCTACCGCTGCTTTGTCGTGCCGACTGACTTTACGCAGGACCGCTATGTCTCCGCCGTCGATGTGCAGCCCGGCAACCGCGCCGTGGTGCATCACGTCATCGCGTTCATCGACGGCGACGGTGCTTCGGCCAAGCTCGACGGCCACGAGAAAGAACCCGGCTACACCAGCTTTGGCGGCGTCGGCTTCACCCCCACCGGGGCGCTCGGCGGCTGGGCGCCGGGCATCACCGCCCACTATTTGCCTGCCGGGGTTGCCACGCTGGTTCCCAAAGGGGCGCGGATTGTGCTGCAAGTCCATTATCACAAAGACGGCAAGCCGGAGACCGACCTCAGCCGCGTGGGCATCTACTTTGCCAAAGGCGAAGTCACCAAAACCCTGCACGTCGTCCCGCTCATCCACGGCCTGAACATCCCCGCCGGGGACCCCAATTACACCGTCACCACCACCATGCCTGCCTCCCCCGTGGGCTATCACCTGCTGGCGGTGACGCCCCATATGCACCTGCTGGGCCAGAAAATGGCCCTCAAAGCCACTCTGCCCACCGGGAAAGTCCTGCCGCTGATCTCCATTTCCCATTGGGACTTCAACTGGCAGTATATCTACTTCTACAAGCACCCGCTGGCCCTGCCCCCTGGCACGCGCATCTCCATGACCGCCGTTTACGACAACTCGGCCCATAACCCGCGTAATCCGAACACGCCGCCCAAAAACGTCACCTGGGGCGAGCAGACCACCGACGAAATGTGTATTGCCTTCCTGCACTACACCCTGGACCGCGAACACCTCACCGCCCGCGACCCCGGCGGCGTGCCCGCAAAGGTGGCGGCGAAGTAGCCCAAAAATCCAGTTTTGGAGAAATAATCTCCAAAACTGGATTTTTTGTTGAGTTTGTGCTATAATCTAGGTATGTTAATTCAATTTTCTGTTGAAAACCACCTGTCGATAAACCAAGAACAAATTTTTAGCCTTCTTGCGACAAGCGACACGCAACACAAGTCTCATTTGGTCAGTGATGTGCCGCGCAAAAGCGACCATGTTTTGCGAGCAGCGGCAATCTATGGAGCGAATGGGGCCGGAAAATCCAGTTTGGTCAAAGCCATAAAGTTTGCCCAAGATTTCATTTCGACGGGAACTCGTGCGGGTCAAGCTATTCCTGTGCGTCCTTTTAAGTTGACACAGGAAACAGGGCGATCAAGCAAGTTCGAATTCATATTCCAAACCAAAGGTGTTACTTATAATTACGGTTTTCGGGTTGACTCGGCGCGTGTTCTGGAAGAATGGCTCTTTGCGACCCCTAAGACGCAAGAAGTGCTACTATTTCAGCGCACAACGTCTAAAAGTGGAAAAGTTGAGATCGAATTTGGTAATAGATTTACCGGAAACACTGTTAAAAACAAACAGTTTTTGCAGTTCGTAGCGCAAGGGACACGTCCTAACCAGCTATTCCTGACGGAAGCCGTTGAGCGTAATGTACCGGCAGTGCAGCCAATCTCCCAATGGTTTGAGCGCGTGCTAGTTGTCATTCCAGCCGAAGTCCGTGCCCGAGGGCTTGAAGTTGGTTTGCACAAATCCGAACTGCAAGCTGATTTTGTCAAAGAATGCCTCCAGGCGGCAGGTACAGGTATTGATCACATCAGCATAGAAGAAGTAAAGTTTGATTTGGAGAGTCTTGCTCCCAACCTCTCTAGTGAAGATAAAGAACGCCTTCTGCTGGAAATAGCTCAACTCAAGCCGTCAGAAATAATTGATATTACTGCGAGTAATGGCAAACAATTTACTCTGAGGAAAGGAAACGATGGAGAACCTGTTCGCCTGCTAATGAAAATTTATCATCGCGCCGTAGATGGGCAGTTGGTATCTTTAGATATGGATGAATTGTCCGAAGGCACACAGAGATTTATTCATCTGATTCCTGCTCTCCGAATGCTGAAACTGCAATCAGAAAAAGTAGTCGTTTTGGATGAATTAGATCGTCGCTTTCACACTTTGCTATCCCGTTTCTTCATTCAAGCGGCACTCAACTGTGACAAGGAGCATCCATACAGTCAATTGATATTCACAACGCATGACACCAATCTGCTGGATTTGGAACTCTTGCGAAGAGATGAAATCTGGTTCATCGAAAAAGACAAAGCGGGTGCTTCGCATCTCTATTCACTTGCAGAGTTCAAAGTGCGGCCTGATCTCAAAATCGAAAAGGGTTACCTCAACGGGCGTTTCGGCGCGATTCCATTCGCCACAGACCTGACTAGTCTCGGCTGGGCATCCCAAGAATCATCTAAAGCAGAAACATGTGGATAGACTTCTGGGGTGACATGAAAATTAGCCGGGCAAAACTGATCCCTCGTAAAACGAATGTTAGGGACTCGCGTCTTATCGTAATAGCGACAGAAGGAGAAAAAACAGAAAAACAATACTTCGAAAACCTCTTTAACAGTCCAATCATTCAAGTCAAAATCCTGGAAACTAAACCAGAGGATAAGTCAGCACCACGCTATATTTTTGAAAGGCTCGATGCTTACAAGAAAAGCTATGATATTCACGGAGACGATGAATTATGGCTGATGATAGATGTAGACCGTTGGGAAATGAAAGAACTGAAGGCGGTTTGCCGTCTTGCTAAACAAAAAGGATTTTTTGTTGCAATCAGCAACCCTTGCTTTGAGTTGTGGCTTCGGTTGCACTTTGCGGAGGCAGACATCAAGGACACCAATTGCAAAGCACTCAAAGCTCGGTTGAAAGCAGAATTAGGAAGCTACAACTGGGCAAATCTTGACCTGACACTATACACATCGGAAAATATTGCACTCGCAATAAAAAGAGCGCAAGCACTTGAGCAAGACACTAACGTGAGATGGCCTCAGTTTCCTGGCACACACGTTTACAAACTTGCCCAACGATTACTTGATCATTTTCAGCCATTTCAGCCATAAGGATCACCTGATTTTGCGTCATTTCTCCTCGTATTTAGCCTGATCTTTCTTGTGCCCATATACTAAGTAGTTATGCAAAAGCAATCTGGTATTTTGTGCCGTACTGTTTCAGGATGTTCTGGACGCTCTGGCAGAGCGTGTCAAAGTCCTTGTAGTCGCCTGGCGCAAGCCAGTGGTACTTCATCATCCGCCACAGCACTTCAATCAAGTTCAGGTGCGGGCAGTATGGCGGCAAAAACAACAGGCGCAGACCCTGCCTGCGCCACTGTCCGCGCTTGGCTTTCACCAAGTTGGCACGATGCACCGTAGAATTGTCCAGCACCAGCACCGTCGGCCCCGTCAGCGAGGGCAGCAGAGCATCAATGCTGTCCACCAGAAACTGCGCCGTCATCCGCCCTGAGTGGCAAAAGCTGTCTAGTCTGCTGCGCCGCGAGAGGAAGCCCAGCACATTGACGCGCTCGGCATGGGACTGGGCAGGCAGGCGCACCGTCTGGTCCTTTTCGCCCTTTTTGGTCTTCTTCTGCCACAGATACGGCACAACAGGCGAAAGGCAGAAGCCGCTCTCATCGGCGTACAGCACCTGGCACTGGCCCGCGTCTTCCTGCTGATGCAGCCCGCACAGAACGCGCTGGGCGCGGGCCTGCCGATGAGCAGAGGGAGGGCGGGCGGTCACACGCCGTGCCCGCCGAAACGAGTAGCCGTCTTTTCGCAGCACGCGGCGGATGCTGGCCCAGGTCACGCGGATGTCTTTTTTTTAAGCTCGTCGAGAACCAGTGCTTTCATAAACCAGTGCTTTCATATTAGGCGAGGGGTTCTCCAGCATCTCATGCAGGTACTCGCGGATGACGGCATCAATCTTGGGCGGACGCCCTGGAATAGGAGCATCCGCCAGACCTTCCTGGCCGCGCTCTTGCCAGTCATCGAGCCAGCCGCTGATGGTGTCTCGGTCGGCGCGCAGAATGTCTGCGAGTTGGGTGAGGGTGTAGCCGCGTGCAGACAGCAGAACGGCGTGGGCACGCTGCCTTTGGCGCGGGGTTGGCCCATGCGAATGCTGGTGTTCCAGAGTGGCTTGTTGATCGTCGGTCAGAGCAGGCACATATTTCATGGGGTGATTTTACCCCAAGAAGCCGCCCACACAAAATACCGCATTCTTTATGCACAACTACTTACCTTATGCGCCTTTTTCTCTCCATCCTCGCGCTCCTCTGGCTGGCGGCGGAATGGGCGCTGGCCCTGCCGCCGCTGCTTCGGGACGGCTTCTGGCCCTGGCATCTGGCGGCTCTGCACCGCCTGCGTCAGGACGCGGCATTTCAACTGGTGACGCTGGATTATGCGCTGTGCTACGCCGTGGCTTTTGCTGTCACCGTGCGCGATGCGCGGCGGCAAACCAGACGCTGGGGCTGGTGGGCTGGGGCGTTTCTTTTGTTCACTGCGCCTGCGCTGCTGCTATACTGGGCGAACAAGTCCTGGGGTACAATGAAAAAAGGGACAGAGAAGTGACGTAATAGGGAGACGTTGCTTTGCTTTTCAGAGGTGAAACTGGTTTTTTGATGATGGCACTGATGGCCGTGCTGACGGTGCTGCTCATGGGGAGCAGTGTTGCGGCCAACGGGCCGGGAGGCCGGATGCGCTGTGGCTTGATGGTCTTCCGCGCATCCCTGTTCACAAAGATTTGCTGCGCGGCTTTTGGGCTGTGGGTTTTAGCTTTTATTCCAGATTTGATTTTAGAGGGAAACCGACTAGGCAATAGCTGGGGTATCTGCGGCTTTGTGATTTTTCTCATAGGGAGTTTCGGAACCCTGTTCTTGGCAATAGCGGCTCGCCGCAACGTGTTACAATTAGACTTGGAGCGGCGCACCTATCGCCTCCGCTGGGGCTGGCTTTTTTGGATGCGGGAAACTGCCGGGGGCTGGCAGGATTTCTCTGGTGTATTTATTCAAAACGTTGACCTCAAAAATAGCCGGTGGTTTTATGTCCGTCTGAAGTGGCAAGGCAAGCAATCGTGTCTTCCCTGTCTGGGCCAGTTTACTGACTTAAATCACGCAGCAGAGTATGCCGCGCAAATGGCCCAAACGCTGAATCTTGCCGTGGTTGCATCACCCTATTTTTCTTGAGACCAATAAAACTGCTGGCTTGGACTAGGTGGCATCTTTTCTTGTTACAACTTATTACACACCGAGGAGCATCACAGATTTGCAGCGTGCTAAACGATTAGGACTCATCCCGCCGTACCTGTTCGGCGAAATTGCCCGGCTCAAAGCGCAGGCGCTGGCCGACGGGCGCGATTTGATTGATCTCGGCATCGGCGACCCCGATCAGCCGACCCCCACGGATATTATCGACAAGCTGACCGAGTTTGCCCACGACCCGACGACGCACCGCTACGATGAGTCCAACATGGGCCGGGCGGAGTTTCTTCAAGATGTGGCGACGTGGTTTCAGGGCCGCTTCGGCGTCGAACTGGACCCGGCCACGGAGATTTTGGAGCTGATCGGCAGCAAAGAAGGGCTGGCCCATGCGCCGTGGGCATTTATTGATCCCGGCGATGTGGCGCTGGTCCCCGACCCGGCGTACACGGTGGTCAAAGTCAACACTTTGCTGGCGGGCGGCACGCCCTATGAGTTCCCTCTGCTGGCGGAAAACGGCTTTTTGCCGGACTTCTCGCTGATCCCCGGCGATGTGGTTAAAAAAGCCAAGCTGATGTACCTGAACTACCCGAACAACCCCACGGGCGCGGTAGCGACCCCGGAGTTCTTTCAGGACGCTGTGAACTTTGCCCGCGAGACGGGCATCTTAATTATCCACGACTGCGCGTACTCGGAAGCGGGCTTTGAGGGCTACATGGCCCCGAGCATCTTGCAGGCCGACGGCGGCAAAGAGGTGGCGATTGAGACGCATTCCCTGTCCAAAACGTTCAACATGACCGGCTGGCGCATCGGCTTTGCGGTCGGCAACCCGGACGCCCTGCGGGCGCTGAACACCATCAAAGGCAATGTCGATTCCAAGCAGTTCGCCGCGCTGGCCCTCACGGCAGGGTGGGCCTTGAACCACGCTTCCAATGAACCCGCCCGCGCTCTGTTGCAGCGCCGCCGGGACGTGCTGGTCGACGGCCTGAACGCGCTGGGCTGGAACCTGGAAAAGCCCAAAGCGACGTTCTACGTCTGGGTCCCCGTCCCGCCCGGCTACACGTCGGCGACGTTCTCCCGCGAATTATTGGAAAAAGCTGACGTGCTGGCAATCCCCGGCCTCGGCTACGGCCCGCACGGCGACGGCTATGTGCGGATGTCCCTGACCGTCAGCGGCGACAAAAACGGAGAGCTTCTCGAAGAAGCTGTCCGCCGTATCAAAGCAAACATCCCGCTGGATTGGGGCAGCACCTCCCCGTCTGCCGCGTCCGAGGTCCCCGCCGCCGTCGCCTCCGGCGCGGCCCTGCTGGGCGATGCCGCGGGGTAGCGACCTCCCCCCGCCCCTCCTTCAGAGGGGAGTCAGAGTTAAGAGCCGCAGAGGATCGCCCCCTGGCCCCCAATTCTGGGGGAACCAGAAAGCTAATAGGTGGCCGTTCCTATCCTAATCTGGCTCCCCTCTGAAGGAGGGGCGGGGGGAGGTCCAAAACTATGCTAATCCAAGCCGTCTTTTTAGACCGGGACGGGGTGCTGAACCCCCATATCCCCGGCGGCTACCTGCAACGTGCGGATGAGCTTGTGGTTCTTCCTGGCGCTGCGGGGGCTGTCCGGCGGCTCAATGATGCCGGGCTGCCAGTGATTTTGATTTCCAATCAGCAGGGGGTCGGCAAGGGGCTGATGACGCTTGCCGATCTCGAAGCGATTGAAGCGCGAATGGCGAAGGCGCTGGCGCATGAAGCGGGGGCATGGCTGGACCGCTGCTATTACAGCACGGAGCTTGCCGCCGAAAACTCGCCCCGCCGCAAGCCGGGGCCGGGGATGCTGCTGGAAGCCGCCCGCGACTTTGGGCTGACCCTGGCCGCTACGGTGTTTGCCGGAGACTCGCCGACGGATATTGCCGCCGGACACGCGGCAGGTGTTCGCTCCACAGTGCTGCTGCTGTCCGGCGGCACACGCGCCTATGCGCCGGGCGACTTTCAGCCCGCGCCGGACTTGATACTGGCAGACTTGCCCGCGCTGGCAGACTGGATACTGGAAAACAAATGATTACTGCCACTGCGCCGGGCCGCTGCGGGCTGGTCGGCAACCCGACTGATATGTACGGCGGCAGCGTCCTGGCCTGCTCCACAAAGGAGCGTGCCCGCTGCACGCTTTCGCCCGGCGGCGACGGCCTTGTCGTTAGCATCGGCGGCCAAACGGAAACGCTGCGAACGACCGCTGACCTGACTTTGCAGGACGGCAGCTACTTGAATGTTGCCCGCGCCGCGCTCTCGGCGCTGGAAGTGGACCCTGCCGAGACGCCGCCGTTTGCCCTGTCCGCCGACACCGACATTCCGATGCAGGCGGGGCTGGCCGGGTCTACCGCTATTCTGGCCTGCATTACGGGCAGTTTGCTCGCTTATCTGGGGCTAAAACTGAACCGCTACGAGACGGCAGAGCTGGTACGTCAGATCGAATACGACGTGCTGGGGATCGTCTGCGGCTTTCAGGACCACCACATGACTGTCTTTGGCGGCCTGAACTTCATGGACTTCCGGGGCCGCCGCAGCGATGCGCCGCTGGACACGGACACACCGTTTGCGACTGTCGAGCCGCTGTCGTTCTACCTGACCGAGCCGCTGCCGCTGGTGCTGGCGCATACGGGTGTCCGGCATCATTCGGGGTCGGTGCATACCTCCCCCCGCGAACGCTGGCTGAATGGTGAGGCGGCAGTGGTGGAGGCGTATGACGAGATTGCCGCTCTAGGGCGGCGTGCCAAACGCGCCCTGCTGGCGTGTGACTGGGACGCTTTGGCCGCCTGCATGACCCGCAACCACGCGCTGGTGCGCGACCTCGGCGGTAGCGGCGAGGCCAACGAAGCCCTGATCGCCGCCGCCTTAGACGGCGGGGCACAGGCCGCCAAACTGGCCGGGGCAGGCGGCGGCGGGACCATTCTGGCGCTGACGCAGGACCCCGCCCGCACCGTCGCCGCGCTGGAAGCCGCCGGAGCCGAAGCGATTTTGTTCCCCGCGCCCAACGCCGGGCTGGTGGTGGAGCAAGCGTGACGAGAGGCGATTGCGAGGGATTAATAATCCCTCGCTGGGAGAGGCGTCCTTCGGACGGAAGAGGGCAGGAGACTGCAATCGCTGGCTCTTCTCCGTCGTCCGAAGGACGCCTCTTCCAGCGCGTAGTTTTCAACTACGCGAACGATGTGTATGCTGCCTGCCGGGTATACTGCTCTTATGCAAACCCCCAATTTAACCCCGGCACTGATTCCTACTCTCACGCACCGTTCGCGGCGGCTGCGGGGGACGGCGGGCCTGCGCGGGATGGTGCGCGAAACGACGCTGTCCGTGCTGGACTTGATTGATCCGCTCTTTGTCGTCCCTGGCACAGGTCGGGAGCGGCATCAAATCAAGTCCCTGCCGGGTGTCTTTCAGCTCACGGTGGACGCCCTGCGGGACGAGGCCGCGCAGATTGCCGGTCTCGGCCTGCCCGCCGTGCTGCTGTTCGGGCTGCCCGAGAGCAAAGACGAAGAGGCCACGAGAGCCTATGCCGACGACGGCATTGTGCAGCGGGCTGTCCGGGCACTCAAAGCCGATAACCCCGAGTTGCTGGTCTTCACCGATGTCTGCCTGTGCGAATATATGTCGCACGGGCATTGCGGCGTGGTCTCCGGCGAGCGCATCTTAAACGATCCCTCGCTGGATTTGCTGGCCCGCACCGCCGTTTCCCATGCGGCGGCGGGGGCGGATGTGGTCGCGCCGTCGGACATGATGGACGGGCGGGTTGCCGCCATTCGGCACGCGCTGGACGCCCAGGGCTTTTCGGACACGCCGCTCTTGTCTTACGCCGCCAAATACTCGTCGGCGATGTACGGCCCGTTCCGCGAGGCCGCTGACAGCGCCCCGCAGTTCGGCGACCGCAAGACCTATCAGATGGACCCCTCGAACCGCCGCGAAGCGCTCAAAGAAGCCGCGCAGGACATCGCCGAGGGCGCGGACATGATCATGGTCAAGCCCGCGCTGTCTTATTTGGACATCGTCCGCGAAGTGCGCGAGCTGACCCACCTGCCCGTGGCGGCGTACAACGTTTCCGGCGAATACGCGATGGTCAAAGCCGCCGCGCAGAACGGCTGGATTGACGAGCGGGCCTCGGCGCTTGAGATTTTGACGTCCATCAAACGCGCCGGGGCAGACATTATTTTAACCTACCACGCCAAAGACGCCGCCCGCTGGCTGCGCGACGGCGCTTAACCACAAGACCCCCTAACCCCCAATAATGGGGGAACCGGAAAGGACCAGAGGCGCAGCAAGCAGCGCCCTTACATAGTTATCCGGCTCCCTCTCCTTGCTGAAGGAGAGGGTTGGGGTGAGGTTCCTTCCGGCTCCCCAAAATTGGGGCGGGGGGGCCTCCACCCTTAACCCAAGAAAGTGCTACCTGTTTATGGCGACCCCCAAAGAAATGCTGATGTCCTATCTGCTGGAAGAAGGCTACAACCCTTTGCCGGACGGCGAAGGGATTGCGTTCAAAAAAGAAGGCCGGACGTACTCTACCTTCCCCGACCCCGGCGACCCGCTCTTTTTCAATGTTTACTGCTACTTTGACTTCGAGGGCCGCGTCCCGTCGCGGCAGGCCGGGCTGGAAGCTGCCAACGATGTCAACCGTAGTGTCAAGGCCATCAAAGTGACTTTGCCAGAGCCGAACAATCCCAGCCGCGTCGGCTTCGGCGTCGAAGTCCCCCTGCCGCTTCTGGAAAGCTTCCGCGCCATCTTTGACCGCGCCATTCACACCATCGGCTACAGCGCCGAGCAGTATATTGAGCGGCTGGCAAAGCCGCAATAGGAAATTTGAATAGGAGCCATCTCATGTCTCAAACTCTCAGCTTGCGTGTGCCGGATCAAATGATGGAACGCCTGGAGCGTCTCGCCCGTCATCGGGGTAATGGAATGACGCGCACCAAAGTTGGCATCCAACTTCTGGAGGAGAGCCTGCGCGAAGCTGAGTTTCCGCTGATTGAATACCGGGATAGCGCGGTCGGCAGGCAGCCTTGTGTGCGAGGTTCCGGCATGGCGGTCTGGGAAATGATCTTGGTTGCCCGCAGCTACCAGTTTGATGCCGACCGCATGGCTCAGGACTACCATCTCTCCCACAGCTCCGTTCAAGCCGCCTTTGACTACTTTGAGGCATACCGTGATGAGATTGATCGGGCGATAGAAGACAACCAAATCGGCTACGATGCTCTCAAGCGTTCCCTGCCCGGTGCGATTCTCTTCACCGTGTCCTCGGAAGCCGTTGCTGAAGAAAGCCGTTCCTGATGCTTTCTCTTCTCTTAGACGAAAATATCTCGCCGGAAATTGTCACGCAGATCGCACAGAAACGGCCTGAAATCGCTGCCTTTAGTGTTCACACCTGGCAGGAAGGCCGCTTCATGGGCCAGCCCGATGAGCTTATTCTGGCTGAAGCAATGGCGGCAGGGCTAACATTGGTGACTTATGATCAGAAAACAATCATGCCTGTTTTGGTGCAATGGGGAAGCGCAGGGACTGACCACGGAGGCGTCATTTTTGTGGACAGTCTTTCTATCGCGCCTAACAATTTTGGGGCACTGATCCGTTCGCTGATTTCTTTGTGGGACCACAGCCTCGTTATGCCCTGGGCCAACGCCGTAGTTTATCTGAAAATGGAAAACTGATCGCTATGGACACCCCCGAACCGCCCAACGTCTGGCCGCCCGCGCCGACCCTGCCGCCGCCGGAGCGGGAGCTATTAAAGCTGTCTAAATTGCAGGGGTGGCTGATTTGCATTCTCAAGGACAGCGTGCCGCCTTATGTAATAGTGATGGGAATAAAGTACGCCTTAGCCCTTATGCAGCATAGCCACTCGCCCCGCTGGCAGTCTCATCTGGTAATAGGTGGCACCCTACTATTATATAACAGCTTGGAGTTCTGGTGGCGGGATTGGCGGCAGAGCAAAGAGAAACTATGACTTCGGCAGGGTGAAGCTGAAGACGCTGCCTTTGTTGTATTCGCTGTCCACGGCCACTGTGCCGCCGTGGCTTTCGACGATGTGTTTGACAATGCTCAGGCCCAGCCCTGTGCCGCCGGAGGCGCGGCTGCGGGCTTTGTCGGCGCGGTAGAACCGCTCAAACAGGCGGGAAATGTCGTGGGACAAAATGCCGATGCCGGTGTCGGTGACGGACAGGGTGATGGTCTCGCGGGTCTCGGCGGCGCTCAGGGTGACGGTGCCGCCGGGTGGGGTGTAGGCGATGGCGTTGTCCAGCAAATTCACCAAGACCTGCGCCATCTCGTCGCGGTCGGCAGGGGCAATTAGCGGGGCGCGGAGGGTATTGACGAGCGTGAGGCCCGCTTTCTCGGCCTGCCCGGCGAGCCGGGCGGCAACATCGGCGGCGAGGGCGGCAAGGTCCAGCGGGCTTTTCTGAATGCCGACGGCTTCCACGCGGGAGAGGTCCAGGAGGTCAGCCGACAGGCGCACGAGGCGGTCCGATTCGCGCATAATAGTCTGCAAAAAGCGGGGGGCGACGGCCTCATCGGTGCGGGCGCCGTCCAGCAGCGTCTCGGCCATCGCTTTGATAGAAGTCAGCGGGGTGCGAAGCTCGTGCGAGACATTGGCGACAAAGTCCCGGCGGACGCGCTCCAAACGTCTAAGCTCGGTCAGGTCGCGCAGGACAAATAAATACTCGCCTGCGGAGACGGGGGTGACGCGGGCGTGCAGCGTGCGCGGGGCAGGACGGCTCAGGGTGACTTCGCGCTCGACGGGAACCTGCCGCCGAACGGCCTGCCGGTACAGGTCTTCGAGTTCGCTGCTCAGGGTGTGCGCCAGCAAAGTTCCGCCTGCCGCCGTGCCGAACAGGGCGGCGGCGACGGCGTTGGACTGCTTGATCTGCCCCGCGCCATCGGCCACCAGGACGGCGTCCTCCGTGGTGTCCAGCAGGGCGCTCCAGCGGGCGGCAGGGCCGGGGTCGGGGCTGTCCGGCAGGGGTTCTTCGCGGGGCGGGCGGGGCCAGGAAAAGAGGCTCAAAAGCGTCAGCCTTTAAACTTGTAGCCGATGCCGCGCACTGTCAGCAGGGTTTCGGGGCGGGCGGGGACCGGCTCCAGCTTTTCGCGCAGCCAGCGGATATGGACATCGACAGTGCGGTCGTCCACATAGCAGTCTTCGCCCCAGACCCGCGACAGGAGCGTCTGCCGGTCAAAAACGCGGCCCCGGTGGGAGGCCAGCAGGTGCAGCAAATCAAACTCTTTGCGGGACAGGCTGAGGGGCAGACTGTCTTTGGTGATCTCGCGCCGGTCGCTGTCGATGACCAGATTATCGACCACCAGAGCGGCAGCCTGGGAGGGCGCTTCGGCGGCGCGGGACTGAGAGCGCCGAAGGAGGGAATGCACGCGGGCCATCAGCTCACGCATGGAAAAGGGCTTGACGACATAATCATCGGCCCCGGCGTCAAAGCCGCGCAGGCAGTCCGCTTCCGCAGCGCGGGCGGTCAGGAGCAGCACGGGCAGGGCGGCGTTGTGCTTGTGGAGGCGCTGGCACAAATCCAGACCGCTCCCCGAGGGCAGCATGACATCGAGCAAAACTAAATCGGGAGCGCCAGACAGGTAGCGGCTCATGCACTCATCGGCATCGCCCGCCGTGTCCACCGCAAAGCCCTCTTTCTTGAGGTTGTACGAAATCGCGTCTACTATCGGCTCTTCGTCATCCACCACCAGGATTTTAGTCATGCGCTGCTTCCCCCTGTCTGTGCTCAGTATACCATTCACTCCCAATCTTGTCTAGTGCCGCTTGACAGCTTCGTATTTTGATGTTACACTATTCCAGTTTAGGAAAAACATGGACAAACAAACCAAAGAAGCCCTGAAACAAATGCAGGCTGAAATGCGCCAGCTTCAGGCACAGCTTACCGACCGCCCCGCCGATAAAACCACAGTGCCGGACCCTGCGCCGAAGTCCAAATCCGAGGCACTCGTGCAGTACAGTGTCCACCGGCCTGCATCCGGCGACGATGACACGGCCTTCAAGACCGGCACGCTTTCCGTCAGCGCCGCGCAGATTGCCGCCGTCACCGATGACGCCGCCGCGCAGCTTGGCTACGCGCTGTCGTCGCCGCAAAAAGTAGGTTTGCTTCGCGCCCTGCTGGGGCACGACTCCGAAAGTGCCTCCACCCTCGGAGCCGCCGCCGGATTAAGCACCGGCAGCCTGTATCATCACCTGCGCGACCTGATGCACGCGGGTCTTCTGACGCAGGCGGGCCGCTCGCGTTATGCCATTACGCCGCTAGGGCAGAAAATCTTGCTCGTCCTGCTGGCGCTGACGGTGGAGTAGGGTGGGGGGCAAGGGCACGTAGGAACGAGGGGTTAAAACCGCTCGCTATGAGGCGCGGACGCCGGGAAGCCAAAGAATTAGGACGGTAGGCTTTGCTCGGTATCCGATTGTCCGCCCGGCGCGAAGCGCCTTCCAGCGAAGGGTTTTAACCCCTCGTTTCTATTGGGGAACCGAAATAAGAACCGGATGGAATAGGAAGGGCAGGGGCAAGCCCTGCCCCTACACTTTTGCCTCTTAATTTGACTATAGCTCCCCCAGTATTGGGGGCGGGGGGGGCCTCCGGCACGGCCTTTGTAAAAACATATTATGATTAACTATATGCTCACCCACGAACTGATTGCCGATGGCCTGCCGGGCCTGTCTGTGGCCCGTGCTGACCTCGCCGCCGACGCGCCGCTGGCGTTTGTCCTGCACGGTCTGGGCAGCCACAAAGAGCGGATGCTGACGGGGCTGTATGACCTCGCCCGCGCCGGAATGCGGGCCGTTGCTCTGGACCTGCGTCTGCACGGGGAGCGGCCCGGCGCGGACCTCCGCGAGGGCCGCTCCCAGACAGATTTTTTCGGCATGACCACGGAGATTATTATGGGGACGACGGCGGACATCTCGCAGGCGATTGACTATTACGCCGCGAAATTTGCCCCGGCCAAAGCGGGCATTCACGGCATCTCGCTGGGCGGTTATGTGACCTTTGCGGCGCTGCTGGCGGAACCTCGTTTGGAAGCCGCCGCCGTGGCGCTGGGCAGCCCGGATTGGCTGGCCCCCCTGCGGGCGTTCGGCCTGGGACCGGGGCATCCGGCGTATGACCTTGCCGCCGGGCAAAGCCCGCTGGAAGTGGCGACGGGGGTGTACCCGCCGCGCCCGCTCCTGATGCTGCACGGCACGGCGGACACGACGGTTTCTGTGGACGGGGTGCGGGCGCTGGAAGAGCGCCTGCGGCCCGCCTATGCCGAGTTCCCGGAGCGGCTGTCGCTGGTGCTTTTTCCTGACTTGGGGCATTCGTACACGGATGAAATGCAGGCGCGGAGCGTGGCCTGGCTGGCGCAGCATTTGGGGGCGTAACCTACTTCAGGAAATACAGCACATAATAATAGCCCAGCGGGGCGGCAAACAGGAGCGAATCAATCCGGTCCAGAATGCCGCCGTGACCGGGCAGAATGGCCCCGAAGTCTTTGACGCCCAAATCACGCTTCAAGGCCGACTCGCACAGGTCGCCGACCTGCCCGGCAATGGCGCACAGGGCGGCGAGGCCAAGCGCGTGAACCCACGGCATTTGCAGCCAGTGGCCTAACAGCGCCCCGGCGACCAGCGAAGTCAGAACGCCGCCAATCGACCCTTCCCAGGTCTTTCCCGGACTGACACTGGGAGCCAGCTTGTGTTTGCCAAACGCTTTACCTGCAAAGAGCGCCCCCGTGTCGGAAAGCATCGTGGCGGCGGCGACAAAGATTACCAGCCATTCTCCCGGCGTCGTGTGCGGCAGCGGCGGAACCAGCACCGGCGTCTCCGCACCGCTCAGGCGGATCATGCCCGGCTGCATCCCGTGCAGGAGGGTCAGATACGACAGCAGCCAGCCCACATACACCGCTCCCAGCAGTGTGGAGCCAATCGTGATAATCGGCTTGGGGCGGCGTTTGCCCAGCTCCGACAGCAGCGTTGCCAGCACCAGCAGCAGCATCAGGGGGGGCAGGTACGGGCCGAACTTCTGGCCGTAATAGGCCCACGCGGAAAGCTGAAACGCGAGGCACGCGACGCATCCCAGCAGCTCATTCGGCGCTCCCCCCTGATTTTTGACGGCATAAAAAAGCTCCAGCACTCCGATTACCGACAGCAGGGTAACAAAGAGCGCGAACGGCAGGCCGTTGGTGGCGAACACCAGAAAGATAAACAGCGCGGCCAGCAGCAGGCCGACTACGATGCGCGTGATCATGCCGCGCTCGCTGAGAAAGCCGCCACGCCGGGCGGTGGGGGTAGGGGTCTCGGTCAGGTTATTTGCCATAAATGCTGTGCCATAAGTGCTGCGCCGCGTAGTCGTAATCGCTCACTGTATCCATGTCATACGCCAGCGTGGGGGCGGTGTGGTCCACGACCTGCACCGCCGCTCCCAGAAGCGTCTCGGCGCGAGCGGTCAGAGCGGCTTGCGTTAAACGATGTGTCAGCCAGGCCAGCAGCAGGCGCGGCCCAAGTATCCCCGCCATCCGTGCCTGCGATTTGCGTGCCCCGAATAGGGAATCCAAAAGTGCCTGCCGCTGAAACAGCGCGGCGGGGCGCACCGCGAACAGGCCCGCCAGCGTCACCGGCCCAACGTCGCGCAGCTCGACAAACGTGGACGGCGGCGCGTCCGGGTAGGCCGCGTTGTAAGCCTCAGCGCGAACCAGACCAACAGCCACAGCGGCATCGGGCGTCAGCGCGGCGGCAAAGCCTGCGACGGCTTCGGGCAGCATGAGCGGCAGGTCAGACGTGCCGACCAGCGCCAGCGCGTCGGGCGGCAGTGTCCGCAGCCCGGCCAATATATTTTGCGGCCCGCTGTCCCCGGCGGGCAGCCAGTGGTCTACACTGAAAACAGCGGCCTGCACGGCAGGGGGTGCGGCGCACACGATTTGGCCTACCATCCCCGACGCCCGCAGCGCATCAACGACGTGCTGCAAAACGGGCGTGCTGCTTTTACCGAGCGGGGCCAGGGCGCGGTACCGAGTGCCGATACGAGCGGCGAAAGCGGCGTCAATCGTGCCGCCTGCCGGGATGACGACATCATAGACGGTCATGGCGCGGGGACCAGAAACGGCAAAGCGCCCGGCAGCAAAGAAACCGTCGCGGGCGTCCTGCCGCACACCTCGCCGTCAATCAGCAGCGGCTGCGGCGGGTCGGCTTCCACGCGGATTGTCCGCGCCCGCAACAGCGTGACGGCGGGGTGCTTGACATGGCTGCCCGAAAAGACCTGCGTGAGCTGATACAGCAGCGTCGGCTTCGAGACTGCGCCGACCAGGCAGATGTCCAAATTCCCGTCGTCGGGCCGTGCGCCCGGCGCGATTTTCATGCCGCCGCCGGTTGTCTCGACATTGGCGAACGACACGAACATACACCGAAGCTGACGCGGGGCATCGTCGTCCAGCGTCAGTGTCAGCGCGAACGGCGAAAACGTGCGAAGCGTCTGCACCGCGCCCCAGACGTAAGCCAGCGGGCCGGACAGGAAGCGGATGCCCGCGTTGACCGTCTGCGCCGTCCGGGCATCGAAGCCTGTGCCAGACAGCACCAGAAAATGCTTGGGACCCTGCGTGCCCTCTCCCTCAATCACGCCCACATCCATCGGGCGGGTCTCCCCGCCCGCCACCGCCGCGCAGGCCCGCTCCAGGCTGCCGTGCAGACCCACGCCCCGCGCAAAATCGTTGCCCGTCCCAAAGGGGATGAGGCCGACGGCGGCTCCCGTGCCCAGCACGCCATTGACCACTTCATGCAGGGTTCCATCGCCGCCGACCGCAATCACCCGCTGCACGCCTGCCTCCGCCGCCGCACGGGCGAGACGCTGCGCGTCGCCGCTTTTCTGGGTGTGCTGCCACTGCCAGCCCGCGCCGCGCTCGCCAAGCAGGGTGCGGATGGCGGCTTCCGAGCGCCCGGCTTTGCCGCGTCCTGCGGTGGGATTGATAATCAGAACCGCTTCGGGCGGGGCGGGCATGAGGTGTGTTCTCCTGACGTGATTATATCATACTCGCTACGGATATGTTTTTAGCAGTGTCTCCGCATTGTACTTCTCTTCCGGGCTGCCCACCGCCCGCGCTTTCTGCCAGGATTGCCGCGCTTCGGCCCGGCTGCCGGACAGGTACAGCGAAGTGCCCAGACTGATCAGCGCGGCGGCATAGGTCGGCTTCAAATGCAGAGCCGTCCGGTAGTGATGCCGAGCGGCGGCCTCCTGCCCGCTGTCATCGAGGGCCAGCGCGAGGCGATAGCGGGCGACGGGGTCGCTGGGCGCGTCGGCGACGGCGAGCTGCAAAATCATAATGGCCGCCGGGACATTCCCCGCGTTATACAGCGCCGTGCCCCGTGCCAGCCGCGTCCGCGCCGGGGGCGGAACAGAAACGGCAGCCGTGGGCTTTGGCGCGGTCTGCGCTTCGCGGGCGGTCTGCGCCTGCCGGGCAAGCCGGTCGGCTTCGGCGAGCCGGGCAGCGCGGGAGGGGGCGGGTTTGGCCGGGCGAGCGGCGACTTTTACGCTTGCGCCTTTTTGTTTGGCGAGTGCTTTGTCCAGATAGGTCTGGGCGAGAAGCAGGTGCGGGCTGGTTTTCAGGGCTGTGCGGTATTCGTGAATGGCGGCGGCGGTCTGGCCCTGCGCGTCCAGCGCCAGCCCCAGATTGTAGTGCGCCAGGGCAAAGTTCGGGCGCAAGCGCAGGGCGGCGCGGTACTGCTGCGCGGCTTCGGCATGGCTTCCCTGCACGTCCAGCACGTTGCCGAGGGCGTTGTGGGCATCGGCGTTCTGCGGGTCCAGCCGCAGGGTCTCGCGGTACTCAGCCATCGCTGCGTCGTGCTGGCCGCTGTCGTCCAGAGCGTTCGCCAGAGTATAGTGGGCCGGGACGTAATCGGGTTTGGACTCAACGGCGGCGCGGTAGGCGGCAATGGCCCCGTCGCGGTCGCCCTGCTTTTCCAGCAGCCGCCCGAGCATATACTGGGCGGTGTAGAACTTGGGCCGCAGGGTGGTCGCGGTCTGCATTTCTTTCACGGCGTCATCGGTCTGCCCCACACGGTCAAAGGCAACAGCCAGATTGTAGCGGGCATCGGGGTTATCCGGGCGCAGGCGCACGGTGGTTTGAAACTCGGTCAGGGATTCCGCAGGCTTGCTTTCGGCGTCGTAGACTATGCCTAGCGCATTGTGTGCATCGGGATCGTTGGGGTTGAGATGGATGGCCTCGGCAAAGTTGGCTTCCGCTTCGGGGTAGTGTTTGGCTTGAAAGGCAGCTATGCCTGCCAGAAATTTGGTCTGCGCCGGAGACTGAACTTTCGCCTGTGCCGGATTCGGGGCGGCGTCCTGTGCCCGGAGCAGTGGGCCGGGAGCAAGTGACAGCGAACAAGAGAAAAGGGCGGCCAGGCGACAGGCAGTATTCATCGGCGTAACCTTTCGGGACAACTGGGTGGTTTGTTGAAAGATAGTTTAGCATTGAAGACTGTTTTTCCTGCTTTTTTTGTGTATTCTCGCCGAAGCCGTCGGCTTGCTTATTCGGAGGCAAACTCTGTATAATAGGCGTATGACCGAACAGGAAGAATGGCGGGCCGAAGGGCAGCGGGTGCTGACCGAGGCGGCCCAGGCTCTGGACACACTCGCGGCGCGTCTCGACGGTGCGGCGTGGGCCGAGGCTGTCCGGCTAATTTTAGCCACGCCGGGTCGGGTGGTGGTGACGGGCATGGGCAAAAGTGGCAAAATCGCTGAAAAGATGACTGGCACGCTGGCCTCGACGGGGACGCCCGCGCTGTTCCTGCACCCGGCGGAGGCCGTCCACGGCGATCTGGGAATGCTGCAATCCGGCGATGTCGTGCTGGCATTTTCGTACAGCGGCGAGACCGAGGAGCTGCTGGCCCTGCTGCCCGCCATCCGGCAGCTTGGGACGCCGCTGATTGCCCTGACCGGCGGGATGCGCTCCACGCTCGCCCGCGCTGCGTTGGTGGTGTTAGACGTGTCTGTAGACCGCGAAGCGTGTTATTTGAACTTAGCGCCGACCACCAGCACCACGGCCATGCTGTCCCTGAGCGACGCTCTGGCCGTGACCGTGATGGGGGCGCGGCGCTTCACGCCGGACCAGTACGCCCGCCTGCACCCGGCGGGGACGCTGGGCCGCCGCCTGACCCTGCGCGTCGCTGATGTCATGCGGACCGGCGAGGCCGTGGCCGTCGTGTCCGAGCGCAGCACCGTCATGGACGCCATGTTTGCTATCACTACTGCCCACGCCGGGGCGGCGATTGTCACCGACGCCGAGGGCCGAGTCTCGGGCCTCATCACCGACGGCGACATCCGCCGCTACCTGCTGCACACGCCGCTGCTGACCGGCTCCGCTGCTGATGCCATGACCCGCGCCCCCGGCGTGGTCCGCCCGGAGATGCTGGCGACCGAGGGCCTGCGCCGTCTGGACGAGTTCCACCCGCTCCCCGGCCAGAAAGCAGGCGATGCCCCGGTGGTGGACGACGACGGCAGGCCGCTGGGCCTGCTGACGCTGAAAGATTTGGTGAAGGCGGGGATTGTGTAAGCCGTGAGCGAAATCTGGCCCCCGCCGCCCGAACAGCAGCAAGCGCCACCTGTGCCGCCGCCGGACGAGCATCGGGACATTTTGGCTGCCGCCCTGATTGCCGATGCCCTGCTGCCGATCAACGCCGTGCTGGTCTTCGTGGTTCCCGGCCCGCACTCCGCGCCGCCGTGGTGGCCGTATGCGTTCGCCGCCGCGTTCGGCGGTCTGCTGATATGCTGGATGTATAGCGTCTTTGGCGGCCTGCTCCACTGCCGCTCGCGCCTGCCCCGGCTGGGTTTAGTCGTCTCGCTGGGCACGGCGGGCTTGTGCCTGGTGGCGTATCAACTCGCGCATTTGCTGAGACTTCGCTTTTAGGTCAGACGATCAAAAAGGAGGCTGTTGCTATGTTTTCTAAATCAACTTTGGCAGAAAAGGTTAGATTTTATCTGGGATTGGCTTTGATAGTGCCTGGGCTATACCTGCAAATCTTCTCGCCGCTCCACTCGCAGCACCATGACTTTGCTTATGTCTTTATCTTCGCTGGCTTTGCGTTTTGGCAGTTTGGTACCTATCTTTTTGTACCACTCGTGTTGTTTGCCATAGCCGCTATGCTCACTCTTATTCCTCAAATCAACTATACAGTAAGCTATGCTTTAATGGTACTCGGGGCAGCACTTAACATTTGGGGATGGTGGCGGAAGAGACAGGCCAAAATCGTGCAAAAGAAGCTGGATTAAATGCAAGAGGTCAAACTAATTGTGCTGGATGTGGACGGCACGCTGACCGATGGCACGCTGCTGTACGGGCCGGACGGGGCGCATTCCAAAGCCTTCCATGTCGCTGACGGCCTCGGTATCGTGATGGCACAGGCAATGGGCCTGCGCGTGGCCGTGATTTCGGGCCGGGCGAGCCGGGCCGTGGAAACGCGCCTGGCGGATCTGAACGTCACCGATTTGGTGCAGAACTGCGGCGATAAAGCCGCCGCCTTGCGGGAGCTATTGGAACGCTACCATCTGACGCCTGACGAAGCCGCTTATGTGGGCGATGACATCAACGACCTGCCCGCGTTTGACGTGGCCGGTGTCAAAATCGCCGTCGCCGATGCGTCGGAGTTTGTCAAAGCGCGGGCGGACTGGGTGACGCCCCGCCCCGGCGGGCACGGCGCGGTGCGCGATGCGATTGAGGAAATCCTGCGCCGTCAGGGGCGGCTGGAAGACGCCGTGGCCGTGTACGTGGAAACCAACCGGGCGGGTGGCGCGGGGCGGCAGTAGGAGAAAAGGCGTTTAGGAACGAGGGGTTAAAACCCCTCGCTGGAAGGCGCTTCGCGCCGGGAAGCCAAAGAAGCTCAAAGCCAAAAAAGCTCATACGGGCGGCCCTATTCACCGTTCGATTCAATTGTCCGCCCGGCGCAAAGCGCCTATCAGCGAGGGGTTTTAACCCCTCGCACTTGTGGCCTCGCACTCACGCCTCTCGTTTTCTGCCCTGAAGTCACCGCCTATGCCAACCCTCACCATTCTGCACACCAACGATTTTCACAATCACCTGTCGCCCGCGCAGGCGGCACGCATCGGGGCTGAAAAGGCCGAACGATTGGCACGGGGCGAGGATGTGCTGCTTCTCGATTCAGGCGACGCCATCTCGGCGGGTAATGTCGGGGTCCGCCCCGGCGGCGAGCCGATTTTGACGCTGATGTCCGAGACGGGTTATGATGCTATGACGCTCGGCAACCGGGAGTTTCATGTGGCGGATACGCTGCTGAGGCATAAAATCGGCTGCGCTCAGTTTCCCATCCTGTGTGCCAACATTCGGTGGCGCGAAGATCGAGGCGAGACGCTGCCCGTGGTCCCGTCTCAGGTGTTCACCCTTCCAAGCGGCCTGCGTGTGGGTGTGTTCGGCGTGACCGTGCCAATGGTGACGCCGCGCATGACGGCCCGGCTGGTCAGCGCGTTTGTCTTTGACGACCCCGTGGCCGTGGCACAAAAGCAGAGTGAGATTTTGCGCCCATCGGTGGATGCGCTGATTGCCTTGACGCATATTGGCCTGCGCGAAGACGAGCGGCTGGCCCGCGCCTGCCCGGCGCTGGATTTGATTATCGGCGGCCACAGCCACCACAAGCTGTTTGAGCCGTCGGTGGTGGAAGGTGTGCCAATTATGCAGGCGGGCTGGTTCGGGCACTATCTGGGCGTCACGGAGCTGACGTGGAACGCGCCGGGCGAGAAGCCGCGTGTGACCGGGCGGCTGGTAGAACTCCTCGACAAAAATGTGTCCGACAGAAGCGAGGGGTTGAAAACCCCTCGCTAGGAGAAGTGTCCTTCGGACAGCGGAAAAGACCCGACGCCGCAAACTTTTCTCTTTCGTCCGCAGGACGCCTCTCCTAGCGAGGGGTTTTCAACCCCTCGCTTTTGGAACTCGCCTTTGGAACGACTCGGAGCGGCGGGTGGCTCACTCGCAACAACTATGATCACCTTCATTCTTTTCCTGATAACCGCCTGGGCGGCGACGGCTGCTGGGCGCACTCTGCTGGCTTGGCGGCGGCTCGGCGGCGAGTGGACGCGGCTGGAAATCAATTTAATCGCTTTCGGGCTAGGCCTGGGCCTGCTGGCGGCGGGGATGCTGGCGCTGGGGCTGGCCCACGCGCTGTATCCGGTGTACGGCTGGGGGCTGCTGGCCCTGCTCGGCTTGGGCGGGGCGCGGCAGCACGGCGTTATGGCAGGTGAGCTTCGGATGTTTGCCGCAGGCCGCCCGCGTCTGTCGCCGGGCGGGTGGGGGCTGACGCTGTGCTTTGCGGCGTTTGCGATCATCTCGCTGACCGGGTGCTTTGCGCCGCCGACGCTTTTAGAGTGGGACAGCATCGCCTACCATCTGGCGGACCCCAAGATGTATTTGCTGGCGCACAAGATTTACTACATTCCGTGGGAAGACCATTCCAATTTCGGCTTCACGGCGGAAATGTGGTACCTGTGGGCGATGCTTTTGGGCGGAACCGATGCAGGCGTGCCGCTGGCGAAGCTGTTTCATTTTTCCTGCGGGGCGGGAGCGTGTCTGGCGATCTATGCGTTCGGGGCGCGGCATCTATCGCCGACCGTGGGGAAAGTGGCCGCGCTGGCGTTTGCGGCGACGCCGTTTGTGTTCTGGGAAGCGGGCACGGCCTATGTGGATTTAGCGACGGTCTTCTACACAGCACTCACGGGCCTGGCGCTGGCGTCGGAGTTAGTCGCCCGCGACGACAAAGCCGTGCGCCTGAGCGCGGTGCTGATGGGCCTGACGCTGTCCACCAAAGCCACGGCTCTGGGAACCCTGGGCTTGCTGGGGATTGGCCTGCTTTTGTGGCGTCTGCGCGGCCTGCGTCAGCCTGCCGTGCCTGCGTTGCTGGCGACGGCGGGGTGGGGGGCGCTGGCTCTGCTGGTCGGCTCGCCGTGGCTCGTCAAATCGGCGATTTACACCGGCAATCCGGTGTACCCGTTTGCTTATGGCCTGTTTGGCGGACGCGGCTGGAGTGCCTTTGCCGCCGACTTTTACACCACCTGGAATGCGTCCTTTGGCATGGGGCACAGCCTGTCCGACGCCGTATTGGTTCCCTGGAACATGACGCTGTTTCTGGTTCCCGGCCACCCGACGTCGTTCCCCAAGCCGTTCAACGACTACCAGACGGCCCTGCAAAGCTGGTCGCCGCTGCTGCTGGGGGTGCTGTTCTTCCCGGTATTTCTGCCGCGTGGTGCAAAAGTGCCGTCAGCAGTGCTTGCGTTAGGCTGCTTCGCGCTCGGCTCGGGGCTGCTCTGGCTGGCGGCGGCGCAGTATGCCCGCTACCTCCTGCCCGCCCTGCCCGCGTTTTGCCTGCTGGCCGCGTGGGTGCTGGTACGGGCCGTGGAAGACCGCTGGCGGGCGGGCTATGCGCTGGCCGGACTGGGCATTTTGTCGCTGGGTTTCTCGCTCTTAGTTGGCGGCTCGCTGCTGGCCGTGCAGGCCCCCGTCGTGCTGGGGCAGCAATCACGCGACGCCTATATCACACGCGGCTTTGCCCCGTATCCGGCGATGCAGTTTGTCAACACCACACTGCCCGCGAACGCCAAGCTGGTCTTTTACGGCAACCCGCTGGGCTTCTACTGCGACCGGCCCTATGTCTGGGGCGAGCCGTCGCACGGCACGTTTATCCCCTATAGTTCGTTCCACTCCGCCGAAGACCTGCGCGTCTTTCTGACGACCCACGGCTACACGCACCTGCTGGTCAACACGCAGTATTTCCCCTGGACCCCGCCCGCGCCGGGGGCCAACGACTACACCGCCTGGGTCTATGCGCTGACGCAGGGGTCCGGCCCGCCGCTCTACTCAAACCACGGCGTCGCTGTCTGGGCTGTGCCGGGGCGGCCATGAAGCCGCTTGTGTTATGACTACTTTAGTAGTATAATAATGGCATGAAAAAACGCTTTTTCCTGACAGGTTTGGGCCTCTGTCTGCTGGCCGTGCTTGCTATCGTAGTTTTTTTGAAACATAAACCGCCCGCCAAACCACCTGTTTACCTGCAATCGCCGCTTGGAGCGGCCATTCTCAGCCATGACGCGCCCCGTGTGGAACGGCTGCTGAGGCAGGGCGCGGACCTGAACGTTCAATATAGCCGCACTCAACCTGTCAATGCCAAAGCGTCGCCGACCTCCAGCGGGCTTTCGCCGCTGATTGTCGCGGCACTCAGCGATAACCCTAGCGTTTACTGGGACTGTTACGATTATCAGGGCATGGAAACGCCTCCTTCGCTGCAAAACAGCACTTTGCTTGAAGTGAAGAAACTGCACACGCTGCGCGATAACCCTGCAATCACTCAAAGTCTTCTGGCGCATGGGGCGAACCCAAACGCCGCAGATAGTCACGAATGGACGCCGCTGCTAAGTGCTTCCATCAACAGCAACGTGAGTATAGCCCGCGCCTTGCTCGATGGCGGGGCCGACATCAACAAAACGCGCACGGGCAATGAAACTGTTTTGATGGACGCCGCCCAGCGCAACGACACTGCGTTTGTCGACCTTCTGCTGAAAAAAGGCGCATATGTCAACGCCCTGGACGATTTCGGCGTTGGGGCACTTGCCGCTGCCTGCAATGCCCCAGTATATGTCAACAAGCCGCAGCATTTCAAGATGGGAAGGCGCACAGAAACAATAAACGTTTCGGAGCTTCGCCACGGTGACCTTGCTGTCGCTCGCCTGCTGGTCGGTCACGGAGCGGTGGTCAATCCTGTGCGAACAGGTCAGCTACCGGCACAGCCGCTCACTGTCTCGGTTCAAAATCTGAACGCCCCGCTTGTTCGCTTCCTGCTGGAAAGTGGAGCAAACCCAAATGTGCCTGATGGAAACCAGATGTCTGTGCCGGGTGAAACCCGGCTCTACCCGCTGATGATTGTTCCCCGAGCGGGCCGACCCACCGGGCAGAGCTTCGCGTTTCTGCTGATGACGCATGGCGCAGACATTCACGCTCGGAGCCGGGACGGCAACACCGCGCTGACCTGGGCCGCAGACAAAGGAGATTTGGCAATGGTCCGGCTTTTGCTTGACAATGGGGCGGAGGTGAACGCGGTCAACCGTGCCGGTCATACGGCCCTCTGGTTTGCTTACAATAATGGAGACAGACCTCTGCGAGACATCCTGCTGACGCGGGGAGCCGCCGCTGCAAATTCGCAGAGCGCGGCGCTTCCCGCGTGGCGGGCGGGGATTGGAAACTATGACATTCGCGGCCTGAACGCTTTTCAATAAACATTGCCATAAAAACTGCCATAACACCGGCATCGCTGGTATACTTTGCGTCATGCGGCCCATTCGTCTAGCCTGGCCCAGGACGCTGCGCTTCTCGGCGCGGAAACCGGTGGTTCAAATCCCCGATGGGCTATTATTGACGAACTCCCGTCAATCGGTTATAATAAGGAAGAAGTGTGCTGAATAACACTTCTAAAGGCTGTTCTTACCCATGCGCCGAACGAAAATTGTATGTACTATCGGGCCGGCGACAAGCGGCCCGGAAGCCCTTCGGCAGCTTTTACAGGCGGGCATGAATGTGGCCCGGCTGAACTTCTCGCACGGCAAACAGGCACAGCACGCGGAAGTGGTTGCTTCGCTTCGGGCACTGGCCGAGGAGATGCAGCAGCCGCTGGCGATTTTGCAGGACCTGTCCGGGCCGAAAGTGCGGGTCGGCATTATCGCGGGCGACGGCGTCGTATTGACGCCGGGGGCGGAAATCACGCTGACGATGGACGATGTGCCGGGGGACGAGCATGAAATCAACCTGCCGGTCCCGGAGATTTTTGAGGCCGTCGTGCCCGGCACGCACCTGATGCTTGACGACGGGCTTTTAGAGCTAAAAGTAAAGTCCAAGCGGGCCGGGAGGCTCGTCTGCGAAGTGATTGTTGGGGGGCGGCTGACGTCGCACAAAGGCGTCAATGTCCCCCATGTCTCACTCCCGATAGCCGCTGTCACCGACAAAGACCTGGAAGACTTGAAGTTCGGTATCGCGCAGAAAGTGGACTATGTCGCGGCATCGTTTGTGCGCTCCGCGTCCGATATTGCCGTTCTGCGCGGCGTCTGCGAGGCGGCCCGCGCCAAAATCCCGATTATCGCCAAGATTGAAAAGCATGAAGCGGTGGACGCCATTGATTCCATCATGGAAGCGGTAGACGGCATCATGGTGGCGCGGGGCGATCTCGGCGTCGAAGTGCCGATAGACGAAGTGCCGATCATCCAAAAAATGCTGATCCACAAGGCCAATCGGGCGGGCAAGCCGGTCATCACGGCCACGCAGATGCTGGACTCCATGATCCGCAACCCGCGCCCGACCCGCGCCGAGGTCAGCGATGTCGCCAACGCCATTTTTGACGGGACCGATGCCGTCATGCTGTCCGGCGAAACGGCGATGGGGGCGTACCCCTTTGATGCGGTGCGGATGATGGCGAAGATTGCCACGCACACAGAAGCGTCGATGGATTATGGCAAGATTTTGGACGAGAAGATGCGCTTTGATACCGGCAAGTCTATCACCGGCGCTATCGGGCAGGCAACGTGCGATATTGCCCATGACCTGACCTGCGCGGCCATTCTGACCGCCTCCGCGACGGGCCGCACCGCCCGCGTTGTGTCCCGTTACCGGCCCCGCGCCCCGATTATCTGTGCGACCAATCGGGCCGACACCTATCAGCGCCTGGCGCTCGTCTGGGGCGTGCAGTCCGTGATGGTAGACATTGCCGATGACTCGGACAGCATGATGCAGGCGTGTATTGACGCCGCCGGGCAAACCGGGCAGGTGCAGACCGACGACATCGTGGTGATCACCGGCGGCGTCCCCGTGGGCCGCCCCGGCAGCACCAACTTCATCAAAATTCATCGCATCGGCCAGCCTCTGCGGCCAGAATGAGACTTTTATGGCCCGCGATACAGACAGTGACACTTCCAAAGACACGAACCGAGACTTTGCCGGACGAGCGCCGCGCCGCGCCAAGCCAAGCCGCAAGTCGCAGTGGAAAAAGCCGCCGCGCATTCTGGGCGTCTGGGCGCGTGTGGCGCTCCTGGTCTGCTTCCTCGGCGTGCTGGCGTTTCTGGCGGTGGCGCTCGTCGCCAAAGCTGTGCGTCCGTACCGCGAGGCGCGGGCACAGAGCGTTCAGCTTGCCCGGACTCAGCGAGAAAGCAGCGCCCTGGCCGCGCAGAATGCCCTGCTGACACGCCACATCGCTTATCTAAAAACCAGCAATGGGGTGGCTTCGGAAGCCCGTAAAATGGGTTACCTGCGCCCCGGCGAAATCCCGATTGTGGTGGAAGGGCTGACGACGCCCGACGCCCGGCTCGCGCCGGAGCCGGTGCCTCATTCCCTTCCTGCCCCCGCCGCCGCCCCTGCTGCAAACGGCAGTGCCGCCCGCCGGTTCTGGCGTCATCTGACGGGGCATTAGTCAATTTATGCCGGGCGCGGCCCCAAAGCCCCCCGGCCTTTCAGAAAGAACAACACCCAATGGCAAAAGAAATCATTGTCAATGTGGGGCAGCGCGAAACGCGAATCGCTGTCCTGCTGGACAAACAACTGACCGAGCTGCACGTCGAGCGCGAACAGCGCGTGGTCGGCAACCTCTATAAAGCAAAAGTGGACAATGTCCTGCCCGGCATGGACGCGGCGTTTGTGGAGATTGGTTTGGAGCGCAATGCGTTCCTGTATGTCGCCGACATTCTGCCCGAAGAGGACGAAGACGGCGCACCGCGCCGCAACCGGCGCGACCTGCATATCGGCGATCTGGTGCGCCGGGGCGATCAGCTTTTAGTACAGGTCGTCAAAGGGCCGCGCTCCACCAAAGGCTCCCGCGTCTCGTCGCGGGTGTCTCTGCCGGGCCGTTTTCTGGTGCTGATGCCCGACGCCAACAATTTAGGCGTCTCGCGCAAGATTGAAGAAGGCAAAGAGCGGGATCGGCTCAAAAAGATCGTGCAGAAGTTCCGGCAGTCGGGCACGGGCGTCATCGTCCGCACCGAAAGCGAGGGGCGGACGGCGTCCGAGCTGAAGCAGGACTATTTGATGCTTTTGGAGACGTGGAACACCATCACGGCCAAAGCCAAAGTGACACCCGCGCCCGCGCTCATTCATCAGGACATGGGGCTGGTGCTGAAGATTTTGCGGGACGCCTTCGGCTCCGATGTCAGCCGATTGGTGATCGACTCGCCAACCGACTACGAGCAGGCGCATGAGATTATCGCCCGCCTCTCTCCCGATCTGGAAGACCGGATTGAGCTGTACGACGGCGACAAGCCCGTCTTTGAGCAGTTCAAGATTGAAGCCGATGTGCAGCGGCTTTTGCAGCGCAAAGTGCCGCTGCCGTCGGGCGGCTCGCTGATTATCGATCAGACCGAGGCGCTGGTTTCTATTGACGTCAACTCCGGTAAGTTCACCGGCACGGTCGGTCTGTCCGACACGATTTTGAAGACCAATCTGGAAGCCACCGAAGAGATTGCCCGGCAGCTTCGCCTGCGCGACCTCGGCGGCATGATTGTCCTGGACTTCATCGACATGGACAGCGCCCGCGACAAAAAAGCAGTCATGGATGCGTTCGTCAAATCGCTCAAAGATGACCGCTCGCGCACCAAAATCTCCAGCATCTCTGCGCTCGGCCTGATTGAGATGACCCGCAAGCGCACCGGCGAAACGGTGGATACGGCTATGACCGAAGTGTGCCCGTACTGCCACGGTTTAGGCCGCATCGACTCCGCCGAGACCGTGTCGCTGATGGTGGAGCGGGAGCTTCGCAAGCTGGCCGCGACGACCCAGCACGAAGCGTTTGTGGTCAGCGCCCACCCGGACGTCTGCGCCCATTTGATCGGTGCCCAGGGCGAGGACATTGAAGCTTTGGAGCGCGACCTGCGCCGGTCGATTTATGTCCGCTCGGTCCCGTCGTGGCATCACATTGAGAAGTTTGATATTGACGGCGGCGGCCTGCAAAAGTTCGAGACCGCGCTGGCCGGGCCGCGCCGGGGGCAGATGGTGGAATGTCAGGTGGGCCGCGACGACCCGCAGGGTGATCGCGCCCCGTGGGCGACCTCACACCTGCTGCCGCAGCGGGCTTTGCAAATCGAGCTGTCCAACGGCGCCCGCTTCCAGGGGCAGACCGTCAAAGTGCGCCTCACCGATGTCCGCCGCTCGGTCGCCATCGGCGAAGTCGTGCAGACGGCCAAAGGGCAGAACGTGGACCGGGGCAATTCGGGCTTAGGCCAGAACGCCGAGCAGGGACGCGGCGCACGGGAGCGAGTGGGGGCGTAAGTCAAACTTCCGAGCCAAACTTCCGAGCCAAACTTCCGAGGGGTTAAAAACCCCTCGCTAGGTAAGGCGTCCTGCGGACGAAGGAAATCCAGACGTGCGGCGTCGGGTTCTTCTCTTCCACCCGGAGGGTGCTTCACCCAGCGAGGGGTTTTCAACCCCTCGCTGTCTTTTAAATCGGCGTTACCACACCGGCCCCGCCTGCGTGAGCGTGTCGCAGACCTGCCCGGCGACCTGCTCGAAATCTTCTTCAGTCAGCCCCAGTGCCGTCAGTGCCTCGGGGTGCAGGGTGTAGGCGAGGCCGTCCAGGCCCAGCCCGACGCCCAGGGTCAGGCAGATGGCATCGGCCAGATGGACCAGGCAGGGCAGGGACGGGTCGCCGCCCGCGTCCAGCGGCTGATGATGCCAGCGCACGGCGGACACCAGCGGGGCGGGCAGGTTCCAGCGTTCCAGCAAAGCCGCCCCGGCTTCGGCGTGGTCGAAGCCTAAAATTTCCTGCTCGGCCTCGGCATAGGTCACTTCGCCGCCCGAGACCCGGATTAAGACCCGGATAAACTGGTCTTTGCAGTAGGTGTTCAGCACCACTTTGCCGATGTCATGGAGCAGGCCCGCGACGAACGCTTCCTCGGACTGACGGAACCCCGCCCGCAGGGCCAGCGCCCGCGCCGCCGCCGCGCAGGTCAGCGAGTGCCGCCATAACGCCCCGGCAGGGAGAGCGTAGCCGGGGACGGGCCGGTCAATCACCTCCTGACAGCCGGTGGCTAACACGAAGTTGCGGGTGGTCCGCATCCCCAGCGTCACCACGGCCTCGGAGATCGTCGCCACGCGGCGGCTGACCCCGTAGAAGGCCGAGTTCGCCAGCTTCAGAGCGCGTGCCGTCAGGGCTTGATCGGCAGCCAAAGCGCGGGCGACTTCGGCGGCCCCGGCTTTGGGGTCCTCAGTCAGCCGCAGCACCTGCGTGACGGCGGTGGGCAGAGCAGGCAGGTCGCGCACCTGCCGGACCAGCGTGTCCAAACGGGTGTCAGTGGGCATACGCCGCCTCTTTCTGAGATACAGGTTCGATCACAGCCGCAGGCCGCAGGATAAATTCTACTGGCTCCGGGCGCAGCGTTGTTAGAAGCCGCTCCGGCAGGCCGACCGGGCGCACCCAGACCTGACCCGTCCCCGCGTCTATCGCCACCGTCCGGCCCCCGTGCCCGCCCGTTTCTTCGGCGCAAAGCGCAATTCCCCGGCGGCGCAGCTCCTCGCGCACGGCTTGCACGTTGCGCGGGCCGATTTCCAGACGGGAAGCCGCTCCGGCAGACGCCGGTGCTGTAAAAATACTTGCCCCGCCGACCATCGCCGCCACGGTGCGGGCCGGGCTGCCGCCCCGGCGCTCCATCTCGGTCAGGGCATGACCGACGGCGGTGTCGGCGCACTTGCCTGGCGGCGGTGTCCACGACGCCCCGCTGACCGGCGGCAGCGTCTGCGGCAGGACGATATGCACCAGCGCGGCCAGCCGCGCCAGCGGGTCATACAGGCACAGGCCAATACACGCCCCGAGACCGCATGCCTGCAAGCGTCCCTCCGCCGCCCCGGCCACGCCGGTTTCTCCCATTTCTACTGTGTGCAGTGCCGCCATAAGCTCAAGCATCCTCTGTGCTTAATTATGGCGGCCAATAGACGCTTGGTTATAGCACGGGCATTAATCCAGCAAAAGCACGGTGACAGCCGCCCCCGGCGGCAGGCTTTCGGTGTTGGCGGGCAGGACCAAAAGCGCGTTGGCCTCGGTCATCGGCAGCAGCATTCCCGAGCCTTGCTTGGTGAGCGCCCGCACTTCGGCGGCCCCATCAGCCTTGCGTGTGACCACGGCCCGCTGATAGCTTTGACGGCCCGGTGTGTGGCTCACGTCTTCAGTGAGCGTCGCCGTGATAGCAGGCCGTGTCAGGTCCGTCTGCCCGGCCAGGCGGCGCAGGGCGGGACGCACGAACAGCTCAAACGTGACAATGGTAGACGATGGGTTGCCGGGCAGGCCGAAAAAGTGCGTGCGGCCCCGCTGCCCGAATGCCACCGGCTTGCCGGGCCGGATGGCAACCTTCCAGAAGTCCACCGTGCCGCGCTCGGCAAAGACCGATTTGACATAGTCATAGTCGCCGACCGAGACGCCGCCGCTTGTGATTAAGACATCGGCGTCTTCGGCAGCGTCAAACGCTTCCCGCAGGGCTTCGGGCGTGTCCCGCGCATGCAGCCGGTGTGTCACCACGCCGCCCGCGTCGGCCACAAGCGCGGCCAGCGCGTAGGCATTGGAGTTGTAAATCTGCCCGAACTCCAGCACCCGCCCCGGCTCAATCAGCTCATCGCCTGTGCTGAGAACTGCCACACGCGGGCGCGGATAAGTTCGCAGAGTGGACCGGCCCACCGTCGCCGCCATGCCAATATGCGCGGGCCGCAAGACTGTTCCTGCTCGCAGAACCACACTCCCCGCCGCCGCTTCCTCGCCAGCCGGACGGATGCACTGCCCTTCGCTGACCGCTTCCAGAAATGCCGTGCTATCCTCCCGCGTCTCCGTATCTTCCACTGGAACCACCGTATCTGCGCCGGGCGGCACGGCAGCGCCGGTCATAATCCGCAGGGCCTGCCCCGGCAGAAGCGTCGGCACGTCAGTCGCCCCGGCGGCAATGTCGCCGACGACGGGCAGGATTGTGGACCGCGCCGTCAGGTCGGCGGCCCGCACGGCGAACCCGTCCATGCTGCTGTTGGCAAACGGCGGCAGAGGGAACGGCGTCGTGACTTCTTCGGCCAGCACGAGGCCGAGAGCCTCGGTCAGCAGCCTATCTACCGGCGCAAGGGGCCTAATCTGGGCCAGAATGCGGGCGAGGGCATCGTCGTAAGTGAGCATAAGGCGTGTGCTTTCAAGGGGAGCAAAGAGGCCCCCTAGCCCCCAATAATGGGGGAACCAGACGTATACAGAAAGGAGGGCGGGGGGACCCCGCCCCTACGCGGTGGGATGGCCGGTTTCGCGGACGCGCAGAACGTCTACCGCGTGCGGGAGCAGGGGCACGAGGCTGGCCGTGTTGTCTTTTGCCCCCGCCGGGCTGCCCGGCAGGTTGACAATCAGGGTCGCGCCCCGGACGCCCGCCGCGCCGCGTGACAGGGCCGCAAACGGGGTCTGCTTCAAGCTTTCCCAGAGCAAAAACTGGCTGATATTCGGCGCATCCCGCTCCAAAACCTTGCGCGTCGCTTCCGGGGTCACATCACGCGGGCTGAAGCCTGTGCCGCCGGTGGTTAGAATCACATCGCAGCCGTACTCGTCGCACCAGCGTTTGAGCGTTTGGCTAATAATACGCCGGTCGTCGGGCACGATGGCCTCTAAGGCCACCACGAAGCCCTCGGCGGGCAGGGCCGCTTTCACCGCCGGGCCGGACTCATCAGTCCGCTCGCCCTGGCTGCATCGGTCGCTGACTGTCAGGACGCCGACTCGGATCACTTCTCCCATGCAAAATCCCCACTCTTTCCGCCGGTCTTCGTGACCAGATGCACTTCGCCAATCACCATTCGCTTGTCCACGGCCTTTGCCATGTCATAGATTGTCAGGGCTGCCACCGTCGCCGCCGTCAGCGCCTCCATCTCCACCCCCGTCTGCGCCGCCGTGGTCGCCGAAGTCTTAATCACCAACTGCCCATCGCCAAACTCAAAGTCCACCGACACGTCGGCCAGCGGCAGCGAGTGGCACAGGGGAACCAGTTCATCCGTGCGCTTGGCGGCCAGAATGCCCGCCACCCGCGCCACGGCCAGCGCATCGCCTTTGGTAAGTTCGTTTTGACAAATTTTGGCTAACGTTTCCGGCGTCATCGTCACCACCGCCTGCGCCGTCGCCACCCGCCGCGTGGTGTCTTTGCCCGATACATCCACCATCCGCGCCTTGCCGTGTTCGTCAATATGGGTCAATTCAGACATTTAGAGTTCCAGTTCGTTTTCTCACGGAGCGCCATTGTTTATATCTTGATATGGCTTTATTGCATAAATCGCTGTTCCTGCCAGCAGTCACCATGCCCTGAAGGACACGGCTACCAGGCGCAGACGCCAGGAACCCCTCGCTTCGCGGGGCTAAGAGTTAGGATAGGCGGAGTCTGAGTGCCGCGAAGCGGTAGTTTTCGGCGTCCTCGCCCAATAGCCGTGCCATTTATGGCATGGTTCCTGGTGATGGAAGCGAGGCAGTCTGTGGTTATGGCAGCAGGGGCCTTTCCCCGCTTTCAATCCGGTTCCGGTTCAGGTTTTGCAGAAACTCATGGTGCTCCGCCTCGGCCCGCCGTATTTCTTCCGGGTCCGTCGGCAAAGCGGCAATCCACGATTCTAGCAGAGCCACGGCAGCGGCTCGCTTTTCTTGTGAGTCCGGTTCCAGCAGCGGCGGAGCGGCAGGGGCAGACGGCAGGTGTTCTTTCACCAGCCTCTTCAAATAGTCTGCCGGGGCCAGCCCGATTTGCTGGGCTATCGTTCTAATCTCTGCTTCTTCGGTTGGGGTCAGGTCAAGAGCAATCATGGCAAATAATCCTATTCTTCAGAAACGGACGCAATGAAATCTTGGCAATACGAGTTTGCAAACGAAGCCAAATCTGACTGATTGCACCAGTAGTCATTGATATGGCCCACCTGCTCGTAAGAGCTGAGATTGAAGCCCTCTTCAATATCGTTATAGTAGATACACTTCTGACCAACAACTGCAACGACCCAGAAGCCGCCGCCCATGTCTCCCATCGGCGGCAGTTGCCATTTTTGCGGCTTGACCTTGATTTTGTCCCAGAATGTTCTGGTTGAGGGGGCCATCATCCACTCGGCATTATCAATAACCTCTTGTATTTCATCCTCACGCATCGGTTTCCACATGAAACCATTATACCACGCGCTCCCCATGCAAACACGCCATTTACAGCTTGACAGGAATAGTAGACATTTGCTATAATCAGACAGTTTGATAGTAGAATAGAGTCTACCTCCAATGTCCCTGAACTGGCTGTTTTTAGACATGAACTCGTTTTTTGCGTCGGTGGAGCAGCAGGAGCGCCCGGAGCTTCGAGGGCGGCCTGTGGCCGTCGTCCCGCTGCTGACGGACACGACCTGCTGCATTGCGGCGTCGTATGAGGCCAAAGCGTTTGGCGTCAAGACGGGAACCAACGTCGCCGAGGCCAAGCGGCTGTGCCCGAATATCATGCTTATCGAAGCCAAGCACGGGCCGTACCGGGACTATCACACGCGGATTGTGGACGTGGTCGGGGCGTGCCTGCCGGTGACGGAGGTGTGGTCGGTGGATGAGATGGTCTGCCGCCTGTGGGACAACGAGCGTAATTTGTGGGATGCGATGCGGCTGGGGGAACAGATCAAAGCCCGAATTAAAGCCGAGGTCGGCGAGTGCCTGCACTGCTCGGTGGGGCTGGGGCCAAACCCGTTTCTGGCGAAGGTGGCCGCCGAGCTGCACAAGCCGAACGGGTTGGTGGTGATCAGCGAGGAAGACCTGCCGCATAAGCTCTACAAGCTGGCGCTGACGGACTTTCCCGGTATCAACACACGTATGGAAGCCCGCCTGGCAGCGGTGGGGGTGCGGACGACCGAGCAGATGTACCGGCTGACACGGGCACAAATGCACGAAGTCTGGGGCGGAGTGGGGGGCGACCGCTGGTGGCATCAGCTTCGGGGGCACGACATCTGCCTGCCGCCTTCGGTGCGCCGCTCGGTGGGCCATTCGCACGTTCTGCCGCCTGTCCTGCGGACCCCGGCGGGGGCGGCGGCGGTGGTGCGGCGTCTGCTGGAAAAGGCGGGGGAGCGGATGCGTCACCTGGGCTTTTGTGCGCGGGGCCTGTCGGTCCATGCGCGGGCGGAGGATGGGCGGACGTGGACGGCAAAGTCGCGGCTGACAGCCTGCGCGGATACGTGGACGCTGATGGAGTCTCTGGTCTCTCTTTGGGAACATCCGTTCCCAAGCGTGCGGCAGGTGGGCGTCGTGCTGTATGATCTGCTGCCGCTGTCCGGGGCGACCACGTCCCTGTTTGAGACGGATACCCGGCGGCTGGATGCGGCACGGGCGGTGGACGCGCTGAACCAAAAGTACGGGCGCGGCAGTCTCTCCCTGGCGTCGGTGGTTCCGGTGCGGGGCGCGGCGGAGGACAAGATCGCGTTTGGTAAAATTGCAGAGATGTAGGAGGCCCCCCCGCCCCCAATAATGGGGGAGCCAGACAGTTAGGGAATGGCCCTGCGGTTCTGTTCTGGTTCCCCCATTATTGGGGGCTAGGGGGTCTGCTTCATTCCGGGTACAACTCCCCTATGCTTTTTCTCGGATTAGACCTGGCCTGGGGCCGAAAAAACACCTCGGGCGGCGTGGCGCTGGCCTGCGACACCCGGCCCGGCAGCCGGGCGTCGGTGCTTGATGTCACCGAGGCGCTGGGGGACGATGATACGATTGTGCAGTGGATACGCCGCTGGGATGCTGAAGCGGGCGGCGAGGGGCTGCTGCTGGGGATAGATGCGCCGCTCGTTGTGCCGAACCTCACTGGCAAGCGGCCCTGCGAGACGGAGCTGGGGCGGCGGTTTGCCAAGTTTCAGGCCGGGGCGCACCCGGCCAACCGGACCATTTTCAAGGACGACGTGCGCGGCGAGCGACTGGCAGTAAGACTGGCTGAGGACGGCATCTCAGATAACCCGTATCTAAACGAGCCGCGTTCGGCGGGCGGGCGGCAGATAATGGAGGTGTTTCCGCACCCGGCGCACATTGTCTTGTTTGATTTAAAGCGGACGCTGAAATATAAAGCCAAGCCGGGGCGCGATTACGGGAGCCGCTGGGCGGCGATGAACGAGTATACACGCCTCCTGCGGGGGCTTTCGGACTTTGACCCGCCGCTGGACCTGCCCCCGGACTGGCCGCCTGCGGACGTTACGGGCACTCTCGGCGGGGCGCTAAAGCGGCGGGAAGATGGGCTGGATGCGCTGACGTGTGCCTATATTGTCCTGTGGTACTGGCGCTGGGGCGCGGCGGGCGCGGAGGTGCTGGGGGATTTGACGGCAGGCTATGTGGTAGTTCCCCGGCGTCCCTCGGAGGTACAATAGCCGTATGTCTTCTTCGTCCCTGCCCACAATTCATACCCCCCGGCTGACCCTGCGCCCGGTGACCGCCGCCGATGTTCCCTCGATTGACGCGCTGATTGCTGCGTCCCGCGAATCGTTTGCCCGCTGGTTCGGCTGGGCACGGGGCAGCACCCGCGAGTCGGTGCGTGAACACACGCAGCAGATGGTGGATGCAATGGCGCTGGGGACCGCCCGGCATTATGTGGTGCTGACCAGTACCGAGGGCTTGATTGCCCGTGTCGGGCTGTACGACATCGACCCCACGAACCTGAGCGCGGAGCTTGGCTATATGCTCCGCACCGAGTACGAAGGGCAGGGCGTGATGACCGAAGCCCTGCGCGGCCTGCTGCCAAAGGCATTCGGCACCGACGGCCTGCACCGGGTCACGGCCTATGTGGACACCGAAAACGTCGCCAGCCAGCGCGTGTTAGACCGCCTCGGCTTCCAGCGCGAAGGAACCGTGCGCCACGCGATGCATCACCCCGAGCGCGGCTGGCGCGACCACTACTTGTATGGGCTTCTGGCGGGGGAGCTGCGCGGCTAATCGGCCCGAATTGGACCTAATTGGCTCTAATCGGTCAGGTTTGCGGGCATCGCTCCTGCCGCAAGCGCGGCGTAGAATGCTTCAGGGTCGGCGGAAGCGGGCAGTTCGGCGACCTGGGCGTCGCCAAGCTCTACCACCAGCCACCGGCCATCAACGGTTTTGGCAATGTCTATTGTGAAGAAGCGGCCACCGATTTTTTGCGCCAGTGCCCGGAAATGATCCAGCGGCGGGGTCTCGTTAACATACTCGCCTTCGTCCCAGTAGCGCGACGCTGACACAAGCTGCCCTTGCCAGAAGAACAAGCGAAACTCTTTTGCCAGCGGCATTCCGCTTTGGGAGTGCGCGGTCAGCGGCTCCAGCGGCACGAACTCGCGGAAGACGAGGCCGACGTTCAAATCCTCACCCTGCAATTCCAGAAACCGGCGCGTTGTCCGTGCTACGGCGTCGGCATCCGCAGCGGAGGGAATAAAGCACGCCTCGTACCACTCGTGCTTGCGCGACTTGACCCAGTCTTTGACAATCACCGGGCTGTCCCCAAAGACGCGCAGGCGATCCATCAAGTGGGCCAGCGACAGGTCTTCGCCCGCTTCTGTCCAGAGCGAGCGCGGCGTTTCCCCTTCCAGTAAATCATACCAGCGGGGCAGATAGTGGCAGCGTTCGTACTCCTCCGGCGTGCTGACCAGGCGTATCCGGCGGGCGACCAGGGCGGCGTAAAGCAGCGCGTACTGCGCGGGTGTCAGCATCCAGCCCCGATAGACGGTGTCCCGCTCGGATTCGGCAATGGGCACACGCCGCACGGCCTGTGCCATGTCCTGCTCGTAAACAATAGCCTCAAAGTTGATGGGGAACCACGGAATGCCTAGTGCGGCGCACGCCGCCGCCTCGCGGGCGTAGGCATCATCGGGCAGTTTGGGGTGGAATGGGTCACCACTAAAAAGTATTTGCATGGTCATCTCTCGCAGGTTACAGCGTCTCGCCAATTCCCGTGTCCAGGGCTTGGCCGTATTGGCCGGGCGCGTAGGCGGGGAAGGCTTTGAGGCGGTACTTTACTTGAACATCAGCGAAGAATTTCGTCCGGCAGGGTCAGAGACGACAAGGCCGCCTTTGTAGCGTCCGTTAGGCTCTTGAAATCTATACTGCATTTGTTTCAATCGCTGTCCAAACTCAGCCTTGAGTTGGGCCGCCGAGGGCTGCACATGGACGTTTGCCACTGTACCAGCGCAATAGGTTTCACAGGCAATCGGAAACAACAGCGCGGAACAAATCATATCGCAGATTTGAAGGCAGGCGTGATTGTCGCTGTGGCTAAATGTCGGCAGTTCAAGCACCCGGCTGTAAAATGAAGTGGACGCTTGAAACTTTTGCGTGAAGATAGAGTGTGATACGTTCACGTTTTTGAGCTTGTCCCGACTGTCTGCAATGCAAAAACCAAATTCATTCTGCTCTGCCAGAAAGCTGTCAAAATAGCTGTAAATCGCCTGAATAGAAGAGGTATAAACAGATTTTGAGTTGAACGGCTTTCCTGGCTCCTTCACCCAGAGACGGGCCGTGAGACGGGCGTTGTGCGCTTCCAGCAATTTCAACACTTTGTCTATGAAGCCATAAGCCTGACGCCGCTGATTTCGGTTGCCCTGCAAGGCACTTCTTCGCAGGTCTGCTCCCTTGATTTCGGGAATAATTCGATCCAGATGGCTTGCGGAAGGGTAGTTCAATCTGGGAAAGAAAAGATATTTCAGATTGAGGAAGTCATTTGTCAGTGCTTCCAGCCGGGCTGTATCAACAAAGAGGGCACCTACCACAAGCACCGGCTGATCGTTAGGAGCCGCCGGTGATGACAACGCTCCAAGGTCCCCGGCTTCGTCTACATAGCAGATATGCATGAACGCTCCAAAATAAAACCCAGAAACAGCTAAAGCCACCCGAAGGTGGCTCTAGGATTTGCCGCCCGTATTTGGGGTCGGCGTTTAGGTTTCTACAGTTGTTATACCATAGTTTTGTTAAAAAACAACCTGCGTGCCTTTCATTTTACAGCGTCTCGCCAATTCCCGTGTCAAGCGCCTGGCCGTATTGGCCGGTGGCGAATGGCTCGTAGGCGGGGAAGGCTTTGAGGCGGAAGTTCAGGGTGAACGTGGAGCCGGGGCGCAGGCCGTTGGGGGTGTCCTGGTAGATGGCGGACAGCTCGTAGTCGTGCCAGGAGCGGGTGAGCGCGAGGCCCTTGTAGTCAAAGCGGCTGGTGATGCCGTTGTAGCCGCCGATGGCCCGCAGGCGGTAGCCGGACTCTTCCTGGGGATTGGGGTCCCGCAGAAAGGGCAGGCTCAAAGAGCCGTTGATGGTGGTGTACCGGTGCAGCGTCGGCGAGAACCGGCCCGAGGCGTCCAGGGTCAGGGCGTTTGACCCGCGCACCCGCAGCGTGTTGGTCAGGTCCAGCAGGCGGTTGGTGTTCAGGTCGTAGGAAGTCGTCGTGCGAAAGGCAAACGCGGGCGAAGGGGTATACAGCGCCTGCGTGGACAAAGTCTGGTAGGGCGTCGCCCGGAAGCCCTCCGGGGCGTGCAGGCGGTTCAGGTCATAGCCAGTGCCCACAGAAAGCCGGAAGGAGCGCCGCTCCTGCACGGCCAGATTGAGGCCAACCAGGTTGGTGCTGCCCGCATAGTCGAACTGATAGGGCGTGTAGCCATAAGGCCGCAGGTAGGTGTAAGTGGCCCCGAGCGTAGACTTATTGCCGACGCGCAGTCGGTACGCCGTCCGGCCATTCAGCACATACTGCGCGGTGTCATTGCCGTAGAAGCCCTGCTGGAACGAGCCGCCGTAGTCAAAATCGCTGCGTGCCGACAGCTTCTGCGTGGTCGTCCCGAGGTCAAAATTGAACCGCGCCCGCTGCGAGTTGGTCTGCGATGACGGCTCGTTGAATGCGCCCAGAGACAGGTCCAGGCGCGTGGTCTTCGGCAGAAACCGGCTGAGAGCCGCCAGACGGATGGCATCGGTGGCGATGCGGAACTCCGGCAGGCGCTCCAGGCCGCCGAAGAACTGCGACGCCCCTCCGCTGTTTTTCAGCTCCGTGTACTTGGTCGCCAGCAGCTCGACGTCGGCGACGCGGCCTGTCTGCCGGTAGTCTAAATTGGAATCCAGCTCCTGCCTGTCTGTGGCCCCGAGGTTGCCGATGAGGCCGGGGGACTGGTTTTCGGAGAAGTCAAACCGGGTCTCCAGCGACGACAGCCCCGTAGGCCGGTAGGTGTTATCCAGTGACGATGTCAGTGTCTGCGAGCGGCCTAGGCCAAATGAGTTTTGCGTCAGCGTGGTCAGAAGCGACGTGCTGAGGCTGCCGACGGCCCGCGATAGGTTCAGCGACGTGTTCTGGGACAGGCTTTTGCTGAGGCCCGCGTAATACGAGTTCTGCTGGAACTGCGAGGTCAGCGAGGCATTGATGGTCCCGAATTGCTGGATGTGATTAATGCTGCCGTTGACGTCTTCCACGCCCCGGCTCCGGTCGTAGAGCCGGTAAATCGAGGCTGTGCCGCTGCCCCGCTGGGGGCGCGACGAATCGCCGTAAGACTGGTCAAAGCCCAGCCCCGTCCCCTTTTTCTGGAACTCGTCAATTCTTAAAATGCCCGGCAGGCTGGATGCCAGCGCGTAGCCAAAGGCAAACTTGATAAAATACCCCTCGTCCGGGGTCTGCCCCACCTGCGGAAAAATGGTCTGCCGGGCCAGCCGCTGGTCCAGCGGCGCGACAAAGTAGGGGATCGTGAACAGCCGCCGGTCCTTGCGGTAAAACGAGACATTGCGCCCGACAATCCGCTTGCCGGGAATAATATAAATCTCGCGGGCGGCAAACGAGTAATGCGGGTCCAGAAAGTCGCAGGTGGTGAACCGCCCGCCCCGCGCATCAATGAAGCCGGGCCGCCCGCGCACGACGCCGCCGTAGACATAGACCGGCAAAATCAGCCCAATCTGCGTTTCCTCCGGCTGCACCACGGAGCGCGCCCCGGTCAGCGTGTAGGTCCCGCGCCGCAGGTTGACGCGCAGGACGCCATTTTGCCCGGCGTCGGCCTTTTGTCCATTCGGGGCCAGCAGATGCACATTGCCGGTGAACGTCGCCAGCCCCCGGTCGGTGTCCACATCCACCCGGTCGCCGGTCAGCGTGTAGCCCTGGTAGCGCACTTTGACGTGGCCCTCCCCCGTGAACTTCCCCTGTTCGGTCTGGCTGAACGTGTCGGCGTTGTCCAAAATCACGGAACGGTCCACATCCACTTCGGCGTTGACATCGTCCGGGTTCGCACTCGGCGTCAGCCCTGGCAGTGCTTTTTCGGACTGCGTCGGCGGCAGGGGGCTGACGCCGGGCGTGCCAATGGGCGGCGGCGTGGTATTGGTGCTGGGAGATGCCGACGCCGGAACCGGCGGGGCCAGCACCGGCCCGGCGGCAGGCGCGGGAATATCTATCGGGGCAGACGGCTCCACGGTCGGACCGGGCACCGGGATCGCCGTGGGACTGGGGGCAGGGTTCGGAGTGATAGTGGCTTCCTGCGCCTGGCCCATGCCCACGGAGGCAAGGAGCAGGCCGCAGGTCAGCAGGGACAGCCGGGCAAAACGCATGGCTTATTATAACACGGAAACGGGTGAGGTGACAAAGCAAAGTGGAATTGTGCCTGCTGACATCTGCGAATGAGAGTATCTCTGCCGCGCTCTCTTCTCGTGCCGCACCCCGGCAGGAGGGGGTTCAGTTCTTCGGCGGGTCGGCGTTCTGGAACGTGTTGATGTCGTTTTGCGCGGTTTTGGCCTGCGCGGGCGTGCCGTGCTTGGCGACATACTGCCACTCCTGCATGGCTTTCCATTTTTCGCCGCCGCCGAACAGGGCGGTTCCGTATTCTTCATGCAGGTCCAGGTCGTCCGGGCTGAGATGCACAGCAGTCGCGTACTCGGCCAGACAATTTTTCCAGTCCCTCTTCTCTTTGTAGGCCTGCGCCAGCATCCGGTGGGCGTTGGCATCGCCGGGGGCCGCCTGCACCACTTTCTCCCACTGCTGCACCGACTCCGTCGATTTGCCGGCAAAGCCGAGCGCCTGCGCGTACTCAGCCTGAATTGGCACATCGTCCGGCTTCAGCCGCACGGCTTCCCGGTACTGCGCGACGGCTTCCGGGAAATGCTGCTGCGCCATCAGCACATGACCGGCGGCCCGGCGGGCGTTGGCATCTTCGGGTTTGAGCTGCGTCACGGCGAGAAACTGCGCGAGCGCCTCTTTTTTGCGGCGGGTCGCGTCCAGCAGCACGCCCAGATTGAAGTGCGCGTCCTCGTACTCGGGTTTCAGCCGGATCGCCTCGCGCAGCGCCTGTTCGGCGTCTTTGGGCTTTTTGGTTCGGAAGAGCGCGACGCCGAGGCCGTTGTGGAACGCGGCAGTGTCCGGGCTGAGGCGCACGGCGGCCTGATACTCCGGGACGGCCTCTTTGTCCTTGAACTGCTGATGCAGCGCCTCCGCGACGTTCGCGTGCGCCTGCGCGTCGCCGGGGTTCAGGGCGATTTCCTGCCGGTTTTCGATGATCCATTGTTCCAAAGTCATCGAGGTTTCCTGGCAGAACGCCGGGCGGCCTGGGGCGGCCAGAAAAGTCAGGGACAAAGCAAGCAGGGCGGCCTGGGCAACGCGGATCGGCATGAGCGGTCTCCTCCAACGCTTGTGATGCTTTTATTATAACACGACTGCTCGTTTTTTACTCTGCCTCGCTGTCGGCAGGCTTATATTTGAGCTGAGCCAGCACGCAGTCGGCGGCGTCCAGGTCGTCGCGCTCGCCCAGATAGGCGGCCTGATAAAGCGAGCCGCCGGGGTAGGCATATAAATACCGCACTTCTACCAGAGCGCCGACAGGCGGGATCGTTTTGTTGGGCGGGATAGTCACGCTGCCCACGCCGACGGGCTTGCCTGCCGCATCCCACAGCGAGAGGCGGACGCTGCGCTGGTCGTTCTGCGCGGCGACGAGGCAGGTACAGGTGGCGTAAAACTTGCATTTGACCTGCGCCCCGCCTGACGCGGGCCGACCGGCGACGCTGGGCGCATTGGCTTTCTTAAACACGACGCCTTCCCCGCCTGCGTCGGCGATTTTTTGGTACAAAGCTTGTTTCTCTGCCGTGCCCCAGGCCGTATCGGCCACGCGCACGCCCGGCCCGAAGCCGGGGCGCAGCCGGTCCCGCAGGACTTCCTCGCGGACGCGGTAGGGGGAGGTCCGCAGGTCTGTCGCGTCCAGTTTCAGCAGGTCAAACCCCACGTATTCCCCGCCGAGCAGCTCCCCGTCCAGCTCGCAGTCCGGCAGGTGCATGAGGGAATCCGCGATTTCCTGCGGCAGCGCCACGCACAGGCCCTTGTGGTTTGAGCCTTCGGCCACGCCGCCCCGCACGGCGACCATGATACGCCGCCCGTCAAATTTCTCCTGCAAGCACCACGCTTCATCGGCCAGCAGCCGCCCTGCTTCCTCTTCGCCGATAGAGTTCAGCAGTTGGGGAACCAGCCCGGACACGCGCTGTTCGTAGTCCGTGCCCGCAAACCGCGTTCCTGCCCCGGCGGGGGTGTAGCCTTTGGCCGTCTTTTCGGCCAGCAGCTTGTCGTAAATCTGCGTCGCCCGCTCCAGTGTCACCGGCGCGGTTGTCTTCGTGCCCGCCGAAAGCGCACTGCCGCGCCGCCCGTAGGCAAAGGTTACCGTGAAGCCGCCGTCCACGGCGTTGATGGCGGCATGATATTCTTTGTCCGAGGAGCCGTCGCGGTAAAACAGGCGCGTGCTGGCGGTTGGGTCTGGCATTGGGGTTCTCTCCTGAACGGGTGTTGCTGCCAATGAGTGTACCGCAGGCACGGCGCGTCCGTCCGCCCGTGGGCAGGCCGCAGGCGGTTAATTTCGCAGTTTTCGCATCAGATGAGAATTTGTTTCCTTTGCCACCCCGGATTGCAGAGCCACCGTCTGAGTACCACGGATTGAAATCCGTGGCTGCGGGGCGCAGACGCCGAACGTCCCTGCGGGACGCCCGCTTCGCGGGTCTTGAATCTTTTGTCCCGCAGGGACATTCAGCCAAAGGCTCCTATGCCTGCGGCATTACTTCGTATCAGCCATGCATTTCAATGCGTGGCTCTTCTATGCGTGGCTCTTCTATGCGTGGCTCTTCTATGCGCGGCACGGCGTCAGTCTTCGGCATCCCCGGTTTCTTCAGCGAGAGGCGCGTTCCACAGCGGCGACAGCGCGAGAACAGCCGCGAAGGCGGCATAGGAAATCAGCACGGAGCGGTGGGACAGCCGCGCTTCAATGCCGGGCGTGTACTGTTTGGGAACGATCTTGTAGTCAATGAAATAGGCCGCCCCCGTGGCAAGAAGCGCCGCGACGGGGCTGCTTTTTCGGCCCAGCAGACCCAGCGCCCCTTCGTACAGGACGCCCCACGCGCACATGGCCGTGCCGTTGATAAACACGCCGAGGCCGGACTCGCGGGGGGCGTAGTCGACCGGCTGCACTTTGGCGTCGCCGTCGACGATATGCGCGACGCAGTTGAGCGCGGCCCACGGGGAGCCGGTTTCGCGGTCGGAGGCCACCATGATGGCGGCATTGGTGGCGGCAGCGAGGACGACGCCAGTTTTCAGCCCCCGTGTCAGGCTTTGGAGAATAAAGTGTTTAAGCATAGTAGGCAGAGTGTACCCGATATGCCCCCCCTGCCCCCAAAATGGGGGAGCCAGAAAGTAGGGGCGGGGTTTCCCCGCCCGTAAAAGGCAAGCCCAAGAAGGCAGGAGCAGGAGGGCGGGGGGACCCCGCCCCTACAGTCGGGTACAATCCTCCTATGGAATCTATGGACACCACGAGCAATACCGAAACCATTCTGGACATTCTGCGGGACGCGACACGCGGGACCGAGTACGACGGGCGGCTGTTTCTGGTCGGCGGCTTCGTGCGGGACCGCGTTCTGGGCAAACCCAGCGCCCACGAAGACATTGACCTCGTGCTGGAAGGCGACGCGCTGGTGCTGGCCCATTTCTTCCGCGCACGCGGCGCGGCGGACTTCGCGCCGGTGGTCTACCCGCGCTTCGGCACGGCCATGATTGTGGTCAAAGGCCGCGATGTGGAACTCGTGACCGCCCGGATTGAGTCCTATGCCGCCGACAGCCGCAAGCCGGACACAGTGCGCCCCGGCACGCTGGCCGAGGACGCCACCCGGCGCGACTTCACCCTCAACACGCTCCTGCAAAACCTGCATACCGGCGAAATTGTGGACCCCCTGGGCCGCGCCTTTGCCGATTTAGAGGTGGGCATTCTGCGGACGCCGACCGACCCAAAAGTGACGTTTGAAGACGACCCGCTTCGAATGCTCCGGGCCGTCCGCTTTGCCGCCCGCTTCGGGTTTGCGATTGAGCCGTTCACCTGGAAAGCCATCCGGCAGTCCGCGCCGCGCCTGGCGATTATTTCCAAAGAGCGCATCCGCGATGAGTTCTCCAAAACGCTGCTCACGGACCGCGCCCCGCTCGGCCTGAACCTGCTCAAAGACAGCGGCCTCTTGGCCGAGTTCGCCCCGGAGCTGATGGCGATGGTCGGCGTCACCCAAAACGAGTTCCACGCTTACCCCGTCTGGGAGCATACACTGATTGCGCTCGGCAATTTGAATGCTGATGCCTCCCTGACCCTGCGGCTGGCAACGCTCCTGCACGATGTCGGCAAACCGCCCACCAAAGCCGTCGGGGGCGACGGCAAAGTCCATTTCTACGGCCATGCCGAGCGCGGGGCCGAGATCGCCCGCCGCTTTTTGACCCGCCTGAAGTACCCGAACGACATCATCACGGCGGTCTCTACCCTGGTCGCCCAGCACATGAGAATCGGCGACTACCGCCCGGCGTGGACCGATGCCGCCGTGCGCCGCCTCATCCGCGACCTGGGACCGCATTTGGACGACCTGTTTGAGATCAACCGCGTAGATGTCTCCGCCCTCGCCCCGGAGCGTGTCGGCATCTCGCGGGGCGTCGAGCTTCGTGCCCGCATGGCCCCTATCCAAGAGGCCGAAGACATCAACGCCCTCACGTCCCCGCTGGACGGTCAGGAGATCATGGCGCGTCTGGGTCTCCAGCCCGGTAAACAACTGGGGCAGGTCAAAGACTACCTGACAGGCGAAGTCGTCGAAGGCCGCCTGGCTCCGGGCGACAAAGACGGCGCAGAGAAGTTGGCGCGGGCGAAGATCGCCCCCTAACCCCCAATAATGGGGGAACCAGAGTAGGGGCGGGGTCCCCCCGCCCTCAGAGCCGTGGGACTGGAAGTCTTCGGCTGTGCGGCCTGCGGCCAAGTCTCCGAGGTTAAGGAGAAAGAGTAGGATACTCGCAGCAATCTGTTCCGTGTCCACGCAGGTGGACAATTGGCGTCTGCGCCTCACAGCCGAGGATTTCAATCCCACGGCTTCTTTGAACCGCCGCAAAAATGCCGGGCGCGATAAATCGCGCCCTTATTTCCTCACTCCGGTTCCCCAGAATTGGGGCGGGGGTCTCTTGCCTGCGGGGGGTATAATGCCTGCAAGCTTTATCCAAACTTAGGGAGACACTATCAACTCGTGCAGCATTTAATTGACTGGGTTACGCATTTTATCTCGGCGACGGGCTACCCCGGCGTGCTTCTCTTGATGGCTCTCGAATCCGCGTGTATCCCCATTCCCAGCGAGGCGATTATGCCGTTTGCGGGGGCGCTGGTGAAAATTGACCCGGCACGGGGGTTTAATCTGCACGTTCTGGCGTTTGTCGGGGCCTTCGGCAATTTGCTTGGCTCGATGGTGGCCTACTGGGTGGGGCACGTCGGCGGCAGGCCGTTTTTGGAGAAATACGGCAAGTTTGTTTTGATTCGCAAGCGGGATTTGGATAAGTCCGAGGCGTTCTTTCACAAGTACGGCGAAGTCACGGCACTGTTTAGCCGCGTGCTGCCGATTGTGCGGACATTTATCTCGCTGCCAGCGGGCATTGCCCACATGAACTTTCCCAAGTTCTGTGTGTATACGTTTGTTGGGGCGCTGCCGTTCTGCTACCTGCTGACGTGGGCGGGAACCAAGCTGGGCGAACACTGGGAACAGGTGCATACGTGGCTGCAAAAGGCGGACATTGCCGTGGCCGTGGTGCTGATTGCGCTGTTCGCGTTCTGGCTCTGGCATCACCTGCGGCCCGACCCGTCGGAAACGAATCGTCCGGCTTCTTCGTAACAGAAAACAAACAGACGCCAAAAAGCGTGGTACAATAGAAGTATCACACTCTTACGCACACGACCCCATCTCGGCGGGCCATCGCGCCCGGCGAGGAGGCAGGACACACGGACAATGACGGTCTGGCACGCACCAGTTATGCACCTTCACAGGCGGATCATCCGAGGCAGCGCGGGCGGGTCATAGTCACACTTCACGGCACACGGTTCATCTTGCGGCCTCGGCGACCTCGTAGATTTCTCTGCGAGCGCCGGGGCCTTGTCAGTTTGAAGCACAGATACCGAGGGGTTAAAAACCCCTCGCTGGGAGAAGCACCCTCCGGGTGGAAGAAGTAGGGGCGGGGTCCCCCCGCCCTCCTATCCCAAATCCTTCGTCCGAAGGACGCGTCCCCGAGCGAGGGGTTTTATGGCTACGCCATTACTGCGTATCAACCCCTCGACTTTTTTGATATTCTTTTGGTCACTCAGCAGACGCGGAAAGGACACGGAATTGAGCAACTGGGACATTCTCAAACAGGCCGAGCAGCATCGCACCCTCGTGGACAAGCTCCACTGGGAAGGCACGTTCAAAGACTACTTAGACATCGTCGGCAAAAACGTCCGCGTCGCCGACCTCGCCCACGCCCGGATGTATGACATGATTGCCGCCGCCGGATCTGTGCCCGGCCCCGAAGGCAAGCCCACCACCTACACGTTCTTTGAGGGCGAGCTGTTCGGCATGGAGCGGACTTTGCAGCACCTGGTCGAAGAATACTTCGCCCCTGCCGCCCGCCGCCTGGACATCCGCAAGCGGATTTTAATGCTCGTCGGCCCGGTTGGCGGCGGCAAGTCCACGCTCTCCACGCTGCTCAAAAAGGGCCTGGAAAAGTATTCCAAAGCCGACGAAGGCGGCATCTATGCGATCACCGGCTGCCCGATGCATGAGGAGCCGCTGCACCTGATTCCTGAAGACCTGCGGGGTGACCTGAAGACGGAGATGGGCGTCTATGTGGAAGGCGACCTGTGCCCCGTCTGCCGCTACCGCCTGTCGCACGAATGGGGCGGGCGTATTGAAGACGTGCCCGTGCAGCGCATCACGCTGTCCGAGCGCGAGCGGCGCGGCATCGGCACGTTTAAACCCGCCGACCCCAAAAGCCAGGACGTGGCCGAACTCACGGGGTCGGTCAACATTCAGGCCCTCACCGAGTACGGGTTAGAATCCGACCCGCGCTCATACAATTTCGACGGCGAGCTGAACATCGCCAACCGGGGTGTCATCGAGTTTATTGAAATGCTGAAAGCCGAGAAACGCTTTCTGTATGAGCTGAACACCGTGGCCGGCGAGCAGACCATCAAAGCCTCCCGCTTTGCTCTCATCTATGCGGACCTCGTGGTGCTGGCGCACACCAACGAATACGAGTACAACTCCTACTTTGGCAACAAAGAAAACGAGGCCATGATTGACCGCATCTTTGTGGTGCGCGTCCCCTACAACCTGCGGCTGACCGAAGAAATCAAAATCTACGAGAAGCTGATCGGCCAGTCCCAGCTTTCCGACACAAGAAAGACCGATGACCGCGCCGACCTGTCCGCCGTGCATATCGCCCCGCACACGCTCCGCACGGCATCGATGTTCGCCCTGCTGACGCGCTTGAAGCCGTCCAAAAAGTCGGGGCTGTCCCTGATGACCAAGCTAAAGCTCTACGACGGCGAAAAGCAGGTGGGCGACTGGGACCAGAAGCACATCCGCGAGCTGCAAGAGGAGTTCATGGACGAAGGCATGAACGGCGTTTCCCCGCGCTTTGTGATCAACCGCCTCTCGGCAGCGTTAGTCAAAGGCGGCAAAGGCTACGTCACGCCCATCGACGTTCTGCGCTCCCTACGCGACGGCTTGCAGGAGCATACCACCAACGAAGAAGAGCATCGGCGACTGCTGGGCTTTATCGACGAGACCCGTAAAGATTACGACGAGCTGGCAAAAAAGGAAGTCCAGCGGGCCTTTGTCTACTCCTACGAAGAGTCCGCCACGACTCTCTTAGATAACTACCTGGACAACGTGGACGCCTTCTGCAACCGCACCAAAGTCAAGGACCCGATCACCAGCGACGACGTGGAACCCGACGAGCGCCTGATGCGCTCGATTGAAGAGCAGATCGGCGTCTCCGAGAACGCCAAGCGCGAGTTCCGCGAAGGCATCATGCGCTCCGTCGCCTCCGTCTCCCGCCGGGGCGGGGCCTTCGGCGTCGGCAGCGACGAGCGCCTCAAAGAAGCGTTAGAAAAGAAGCTGTTCGCCGACCTCAAAGACATCGTCAAGATCACGACCAGCACCAAAACGCCCAATCAGGAACAGCTTCGGCGCATCAACGACGTGGTAGACCGCCTCGTCAAAGACCAGGGCTACACCGAACAGTCCGCCAATGAACTCTTAAAGTACGTCGGCACGCTGCTGAACCGTTAACGCTATGACCAATATCAAAATTTCGATGCAGGACTTTCTGCGAACCGGCGAGTTCGGCCCCGTGCGTCTGGAAATGTCACGGGGCCAGCTTCGGGGTCTGCTGGGCGAGCCGGAAAATTGGGGGCCATCCCCAACAAAACACGAAGCGGGCCTCTGGAAGTATGGCGACGTTGAGTTTCACTTCCAGATCGATAATCTGATTTGGCTCATTCATGCTGACAGCATAGACACGCTAGACGGCGGCAAAGTTATAAACTTAGACCCGTGGGTGCTGAATGAAAATACAACGGTTAGGCAAGCCCTCAGAGATTTAGAGGGCGCAAGCATTCCCTTTCAGCGCATTGATTGGACGGTCGATGACACCACCGAGCGGTTCCGAGTCGGGGCGGGGGTTGATCTGGTGTTTTGGGACAAAGTTCAGTACGGGCGGAACGAGGACAACTTGCCTACTCTTGCCCGGTCTGACATGACTTTTTGCGGTTTTTCGTACAGGGCGCAATAACAAAGGAGTAATGCATGGCGACAGCACTGCTTGAACGACCGAAAATTAAAGAGCCGGAGGCAAGCCAGTCCGAGGCCGATCCTGTCCCGTACCATTGGACGGTAGACGCTTTGGAGCGGGCGACCGACGCAGGTGTCTTTGAACACCCGGAGCGCCTCGAACTGATACACGGAAGGATTATCGAGAAGATGCCACAGAACGCGCCTCATGCCTCGTCGCGCCGCCGCTTGGGCCGCCTGCTTCGCAGGGCAATGGAGCCGCCGTTTCTGGTGATGGAAGAAAGCCCGCTTCGTCTGGCGCTGGACGGGGAGCCGGTTCCTGATATTCTTGTCGCCACGGGCAGAGAGGAAGAGTACGAGCGGGAACATCCCACGCAAGCCGCAGTTGTCCTTGTCGTAGAAATTTCTCACACGACGGGCGTTTACGATCTCGGCGAGAAAGCCCGGCTGTATGCCGAGGCAAACATTGAAGACTATTGGGCTGTGCTGGTGAGCGAAAACGCGGTCGTGGTGCATCGGGAGCCGACGCCGAGCGGGTACAGTCATGTAACGCGGCTTTCCGGGGCGGATACGCTCTCGGCGCTGGCGTTGCCGGACGCCGTTTGGACGATTGATACGTTGCTAGGGCGCGAAGATGCGCCGGAGGAATAACAACTGGAACACGCGCTTTTTCACAACTTATTTCACATTCCGTGGCACACGCTGCTGCTGCCCAAGCCCTCGTGGCTGGAAAAAATCCTCCGTCCGGTTCTCGTTTACGTCGTCCTGCTTTTGTTTTTTCGGTTCCTGTCCAAGCGGGACCTGACGCAGAACACGACCTTTGACCTGCTGATTGTGCTGCTGCTCTCCAACATCGTGCAGAACGCGATGATTGGCGACGACAACTCCGTCCTCGGCGCACTGGCCGGGGCGCTCACACTGATTTTTATGTCCACGGCCCTGAACCGGCTGTCGGCAAAAAGCACAGAGGCACGGCGCCTGCTGGAAGGGCAGCCGATTTTATTAGTGCATAATGGCAAGCCGCTGGAAGACAGCCTGAAAAAGTACGCCGTGTCGCGCCCGGACCTGGACGCGGGCCTGCGCGGGCAGAACATGATCACGCTGGACGATGTGCGGTATGCGTTTTTGGAGCTGGACGGAACCATCAGCGTCATCCGCAAGTCCGAGCAGTCCGGCACGCCCGACTGTATGCCGCCGGAGATGGCGGAGAAGTTTGCAGAATAGAAGAACCACGGGGGTTCAGCCCCGTGGTCCCGTGATCACTCAGAAACAACACTTATGCCCGAACCTAACAACCTTTCAGCCAATCAACCCACTGGTCAGCCGCCTTCCGCATCAGGGGGCCTGTCCGCGCCGCGCATTGCGACTGTGGCAGGGATACCGATCCGCCTGCACTTTACGTTTCTGCTGTTTCTGCTGTGGATTTATGTCGCCAGCCCCGCCAATGCGCGGCTGGTCGGCGTCGGCTACGTGCTGGCCGTTTTCCTGTGCGTTGTCCTGCATGAGCTGGGGCACAGCATCGTGGCGCAGCGCTATGGTATTCCCGTCGCGGACATCACGCTATACCCGATTGGCGGCGTGGCGCGGATTGAAAAACGGCCTGCGGCCCGGCAGGAGCTGGCAATTGCGGTGGCTGGCCCGGCGGTCAACGTCGTCATTGCAGCGGTTTTAGCCGTGGTGCTGGGGGCGCAGGGCAAGCTGCCGCTGGCCTCCGACTTGCTGCACTTCAGCGCCGGGACGGGGCTGGGGTTTGTGGCAAGTATTCTCAAAGCCAATGTCTGGCTGGTGCTGTTTAACTTGATTCCGGCGTTTCCGATGGACGGCGGGCGGGTCCTGCGGGCGGCGCTGGCCCTCCGCATGGCCCCGGAAAAGGCCACCGCGATTGCCGCGTCCATCGGCCAGAGCATAGCCATTGTGGCAGGCATCTGGGCGGTCTTCAGCGGGCAGTGGTTTTTGATGTTTATTGCGTTCTTTATCTACATCGGCGCAGGGCAGGAGGCGTTTGTCTACAAGCAGGCCGCGCTGATTGAGGGCGTCCCGGTGCGAAAGGCCATGATGACCGATGTGCGGACTTTAAAAACAGGTAATACGCTGAAGGAAGCCGCTGATGTGCTTTTAGACACCGCGCAGCACAACTTCCCGGTGCTGGTCGGCGAACAGGTGATGGGCCTGCTGACCCGCGATGGACTTTTGCGCGGGCTGGCGACCGAAGGGCCATCCGGCTATGTGTCCGGGGCGATGTCCCGCGAGTTCGCACGCGCCGCCCCCGATGACGATCTGGCCGACGCGCTGCCCGCCTTGCAGGCCCTCGGCGGCGGGGCACTTTTAGTGCTGGACCCCGCGCAGGACGACAAGCTGGTGGGCGTCGTGACAAGCGACAACATTTCGGAGTATTTCGCTGTCAAGCAGATTGTCGCCGCCCGTGACGGCGCGGCCCCGCCCGACACGCGGGGAGGCGGGGACTGGGGCAGGCGGGCGTAGGAACCTACCTTCCTTGCTTCGCTCATTCTTCGCTTCACCCCGTCCTCCCTAAAGGGAGGATTAGGAGCAGACAGGATAAGAGGCGTAGGCCCCTCGGCACTCTCTGTATCCTTCCTTTAGGAAGGACGGGGTGAAGCGAAGAATGAGCGAAGCAAGGAAGGAAGGTCTCCGGGGGCACTGAGCAAAAGAAAGAGGCTGACAAATGGCCGAGCCGCTGTATTCGCTGTCCACGGACCCGTGGGACCTGCATCGCCGCGCCGACCGAGACCGGGCGCGGCACAACGAAAAAATCAAGGAAGTCATCAAAGAAAACCTCGGCGAAATCATCTCGCAGCAGGATATTATCACGGCTGACCGGGGCAAAATCGTCAAAGTCCCGGTGCGGGGCTTAGAGCTTCCCCGCATCCGCTTTGACCCGCATGACCGCGAGCGGGTGGGGCAGGGCGGCGGCGGCACAAAGCCCGGCGACGTTCTGGGCCGCGCTCCGTCGGACAAAGACGGGCAGGGCGTTGGCAAGCAGGCCGGGCAGGACCCCGGCGTGGACTACTACGAGGCCGAGTTCACGCTGGATGAGCTGGCGCAGATGGTGTTTGAAGACCTCTCCCTGCCCAACCTGGAAGACAAGGGCATCAAGCAGATTGTGTCCGAACACGCCGAGTTCAACACCATCACCCGCCGGGGCATTGCGTCGAATTTGGACCGCAAGCGGACGCTTTTGGAAGCCTACCGGCGCAACTCCCGCCTGGGCAACGAAAACAAATGGGAAGTGCGCCCCGAAGACAAGCGGTTCAAGAATTATGAGCTGGTCACGGAGCCTCAGCGCAACGCCGTCGTCTTTGCCATGCGCGACGTTTCGGGGTCGATGGGGGAGTTTGAGGCGTACATCGCCCGCTCGTTTTACTTCTGGATGACGCAGTTTCTGCGGACCAAGTACACCAACACCGAGATTGTCTTTATCACCTGCCACACGGAAGCCAAAGAAGTCACCGAAAGCCAGTTTTTCGGCCTCGGCGAAAGCGGCGGCACGCGCATGAGCAGCGCCTACCGGCTGGCGCTGGACATCATCGACAAGCGGTACAACCCGCGTGAATGGAACATCTACCCGTTCCTGTTTTCCGACGGCTACAACTGGGGCGATGCCGAGTGCGTGGACTTGATGAAGCGCATGAGCAAGATGTGCAACTTGATCGGCTACGGCGAGATCGGCAGCGATGCCTGGCAGTCGTCGTTCGGCTTTGCCCCTTTGGGGCAAGCCTATGAAGAAGCCTTCAAGACCGACCCCCGCGTGGTCTTGGTCAAGATCAACGACAAAGAAGATGTCTGGCCCGCCCTCAAAAAGTTCTTCGCCAAAGGCCACCCGGAGATCGCGCACTAAGAAAGCAAATTATGGCCTACAATGAGTTTACTTTGGACGGGATGATTCGTCTGTTCGGTCTGCGCGTCGAGTCGCGCCCGAACGCCTTTGGTGAAGCCGCTCCTGTCCTACTCAGCGCACTGCTGCTGGGGACGTTGGCAGAGTCCGTACCGCTTGCCCTCGAAGTCAGCACCGAGAAGGCCCGCTCGGAGTTCATTATCGCCCCGGTGCTGGCGGAAGTGCGGCGTCAACTGGGAGGACAGATCAGTCTTTTCTCCGGCATCGACTTCACCGTTGACCCCGAGGCAGGACTGCGCGGCGTGTGCGACTTCTTGTTTAGCCTGTCGCCGTTGCAGCTTTCCGTGCAGGCTCCCGTTGTAGCTATCGTGGAGGCCAAAAACGAGAACATCAAGGCAGGTATTGGGCAGTGCATCGCAGAGATGCTGGCCGCGCAGCGGTTCAACGCCGCTCGTGGGGCGGCTCTGCCTGCTGTTTTCGGAGTGGTCACCACAGGAAGCAGTTGGAAGTTCCTGCGGCTGATGGATACCACTGTCACTGTGGACCAGACCGAATACTCGATTGCCCAGCCGGAGCAAATTGTCAGCATACTGGTTGCCATGATCCGCGAAGCGCAGGAAAGCCAAACCGTTTGAGCAGTGTGCGTGTCGGCAGATGGATGAGCCGCGCCGAATATGACGCAATGGCGGCAGCAGGCCAAGTGCAGCCAAATCTGGATGGCCGCGAAATGAAGCACGTTACCCTGCCGCCAAACCCGAATGGCTTTCTGGCTGCGGATGCGGGAAGCGTTTTTGCCGAGTTCAATGTAGACGACCGGCAGATAGCGCCCGGCGGGCGTGAGGATTGGTTTATCATTTACGGCCCCAACAGCCCGCGTGGCCGGAATGCGATTAACAAGGGAACACTGATCACCGAACTGCCCGTCGTGGATAGCTTGGTGATAACGAAAGTAAAACAGCCATGACAGAAAATTTTACGCAGCTCTTCATTCGCTGGATTGAGGCAAACCGCGCTAGGCTTGCCAGTGACAAGATGACGGTTCACCTGCCCGAAGGTCCTGCCGCAAATGGAACTTACGCTGACTTCTTTGCCGAATCTGGCGAGGCGACCGTCGAAATCTGGGACTACGGCTTTGGTGAGTTTCATGTTTTAGACCCGTACACGGAAGAAATCAAAACCACGCACTACGAGTTTCAGAACGCTTCTGAGATGTACGCCGCGCTGGAAACGCTGGTCAGCCGAATGTCTCCGATGCTGGCCGTGAGATAGTGCGGCTTTGGAAAGAAGGCAAGCAAAAATGAATAGCCGCATTGTATCGGACGCTGCGGTGCTGAGAGGCAAGCCGCGCATCCGGGGAACGCGCATCAGTGTTGAGTTTATTTTGGAGTTGGTTGCGTCGGGAGCCTGCCGGGAAGATATTTTGGCTTCCTATGCTCATCTTACAGGGGAAGACGTGGAGGAGGCACTGCGCTACGCGGCGCGGGGAGAATATGGACATATTTGAGGCCGCGAGAACAGGCGACTTGGAAACAGTCTCAAAATTGATCCACGAGGGGGCGGACGTAAACGCTTTGGACAAACACGGCACTCCGGCGATCTATTACGCGGCTTGGCACGATAAATTGGATGTGCTGAAACTGCTGCTGGACAGCGGGGCGGATGTAAATAAAGCCGTTGATTTAGAACTTGGCAGTAACTCTGCCCGAAGCGACTGGACTGCGCTTCATGGCGCGGCGACCCAATACCGTCGGGAAGCAATCAAGCTGCTGCTGGACTATGGATCCAACATCAACGCGACGAGCTACAGCGGTAGGACCCCTCTTTTTTGTGCGATGGATGAAATGGAAGAAGCAGAAACCGCAGAGTTGCTCATCAGGCATGGGGCCGATGTAAACCTACTTCCGACATATGGAACATCGCTTCTTTACATGGCGCGAATGTATCAGCAGCCCGCACTTGAAAAGCTATTGATAGAGGCGGGGGCGTTAGAACGGCCAAAGGAATAAATCGAAATGTCTTTTTCTTCTGCCGAGGCGACGGAACTGGAAGGGTGGATGGAGACGATCTGGGCGCAGGCGCGTGAGTTTGGCCTGGACCCGTATCCGACCCATTTTGAGGTGGTGCCGCAGCACGTCATTTATGAGCTGGGGGCTTACGGGCTGCCGGCGCGGTTCTCGCACTGGACGTTTGGCCGGGACTACCACCGGCAGAAAACGTCGTATGAGTACGGGATGTCGAAGATTTATGAGATTGTCTTTAATACCGATCCGTGTCAGGCATTCTTAGTCGAAGACAATTCCATGCTGTCGCACAAGTTTGTCGTGGCCCATGTGTTAGGCCACTGCCACTTTTTCAAGCATAACACCTATTTTGCCCACACCAGCCGCCGCATGGTGGAGCAGATGCGGCTTCATGCCGAGCGGATACGCGGCTATGAGCAGGAACACGGCTGGCGCGTGGTGGAAGAGTTCTTAGATACGGTGATGACCATTGAAGAGCATTTTGACCCGACTGCCCCGGCCCTGCGCCGCAAGACGCCGGAGCAGCACGAGGCAGACCGCCTCCGCGCCGGGCAGCCGGGACGCACCGACTACGACGACATCTGGGAAGTCGCTGGCAAAGGGGAGCGGCCCCGTCCCCACGCCCGCAAGTTTCCTGAAGAGCCGGAAAAGGACCTGCTGCGGTTTTTGATTGAGTATGGCCGGGACCTGACCGAGTGGCAGCGCGACATCTTGCAGATCATCCGCGAGGAGATGCTCTACTTTCTGCCGCAGATGCGAACCAAGATTATGAACGAAGGGTTTGCGTCGTACTGGCATGAGAAGATTTTGGAGTCGCTGGACCTGACTTCCGAGGAACACTGGGAGCTCCGGCGGCTGCATTCGTCGGTGCTGTCCCCGTCGGGGTCCAAAATGCAGATTAACCCCTACTATGTCGGCTTCCAGATACTCAAAGACATTGAGCGCCGCTGGGATGGTTATGCCGAGCCGGGCGACGAGGAGGACGTGGACTGGATGGGCCGGGCTATCGCCCGCCCCGAAGGGCAAGGCCGCGCCAAAATCTTTCAGGTCTGCGAAGAAGACAACGATGTGACATTCCTGCGGAAGTATTTGACCGAGGGCCTGGTCAAAAAGCTGGATTTATATACCTACAAATTGCAGGAAGTCGACGGCGAGGAGATGTGGGTGGTGCAGGACACCGACTGGCGGCGCGTCCGGGATTCCATTGTGGACTCGATGACAAACTTCGGCCAGCCGGTGCTGACCGTGGAAGACGGCGACTGGCGGCGGCGCGGCGAGATGTACCTCAAGCACGCCTACGACGGCAAGGCTTTGGACCCCGATTACACCGAGCGCGTCCTGCGTAACATCCAAAAGCTCTGGTCCCGCCCGGTGCATTTAGAGACCGTGGCCGAGGGCAAGCCGCTCCTGTATTCCTGCGACGCCGACGGCGCGGTGACGCAGGCGGAGCTGTGACCTGCCCCGGACACGGAGCAGACCCCCTAGCCCCCAATAATGGGGGAACCAGATTGAGACACAGGACAAGAGGGCGGGGGGACCCCGCCCCTACGCAGTATCCTAATCCTTCCTTTAGGAAGGACGGGGTGAAGCGAAGAATGAGCAAAGCAAGGAAGGTAGGTCTCCGAAGACCTGCTTTTTTTATGCCCCGCCTCCTGCCGCCCGCCCCTGCTTTTCGGGTAAAATAACCCCACCGTTTCCGGTTTCCCGCGCTTCAATGCGAGTGTGAGGTAGAGAACCCGACAAGGAGACCCTGCGCGTGTCCAAATCCCTATCAAATGAACTCAAACCCGGCGACCGTTTCGTATCTCGACTGTGCCTCTGCTCCGGCGTCAGCGAAGGCACAGGTAAAGGGCCAAAGGTCAGACTCACGCTCTACGATGGCCTGCAAACGCGGCCTGCGAAGATGTGGAACCCGCTCGAAGGCGACCTGGCGCGGCTTCGGGACGCTTCGTTCCTGCGTGTGAGCGGCCCGGTGACCTGGGAAGGCGCTTATGCGGGCGAAGTGACGGTGGAGTCTTTCGAGGAAGCGGATGCGCCGGAAGATATTTCTGCCTTTCTGCCCCCGCTCCACGCTGACAGCGAGCGCCATCAAGCGCGTTTCTGGGCGCTGGCTGCCTCCGTTCGTGAGCCGAACTTGAAGCCGCTTTTAGACGTCATTTTTGACAAAAACGGCAAACGGTGGCCGCAGTTCCGCGACGCCGTGGCGGCAGAAAAAATGCACCATGCCTACGGCGGCGGCCTCCTGCATCACACCGTAGAAGTGGCAGAAGCGTGCGTGCTGCACTGCCTCATCTACCCGCAGCTAGACCGAAACCTGCTGATAGCCGGTGCGCTGCTCCACGATATTGGCAAGCTGGAAGAACTGGAACACGGCCTGCTGGCCGGAAGCTACACCGATGCCGGGCTGCTCGGCGGCCACATCACCCTCGGCGCGGACACGGTCAATCGCTTTATTCGCAGCCGGTTGAAAGACTTCCCGGAAGCCCTGCGCGTTGCCGTCAACCACATGATTTTGTCGCACCACGGCAGCCGCGAGTTCGGCTCGCCGGTGCTTCCCGCCTTTCCCGAAGCCGAAGTGCTGGCGCATTGCGACCGGATGAGCGCCCGCCTGTTCCAGTTCCAAGCCGCCAAAGAAGCCGCCTCCGGCCAAAGCAAAGCCTATCTTCCCGACCGAACGCGCATCTTCACCGGCGACCTCGGCCTGCAAGCCCTGCTTGAAATCCCCGAAGCGCCTGCCTCACCCGAACCGGCACGTACATTCCAAACCGCCTCCGTGCGCCGTGCCGAGCCGCTGCCGTCGTTTGCCACGGTGCGTCTGCCCGTGCGCGGCCTGGCGGCGGCAGGAACGCCGGAGCAGTCTGCCGAGCTTGACGAAGACGCGCACACCACCACGCTAACGCCAGGCACGGCGGACTTTCTGGTGCGGGTCACCGGCGACAGCATGGTGGATGCGGGCATTGACGACCGCGATTTGCTGCTCATCAAAAGTGCCAAAACCGCCGAGGATGGCGACCTGGTGCTGGCGCATCTGGGCACACGCGGCGAAGTCGTCAAACGCCTGCGCTATGAAGGCACAACCGGCTGGCTGCTTTCCGAGAACCGCGCCCAAAACTATCCCCCGCTGCCGACAAACGTAGATACCATTATTCAGGGCCGCGTCGTCGGCACGCTCAAAAACCAATAGCTCAAAGGCCAGTAACTATGCCGACTACTACTCTCCGGGACGCGACGCCCTTCGACGCGCAGGCCATCGCTGAGGTCCATGTGGCAACGTGGCGCACCACTTACCCCGGCATCATGCCGCAGGAGCATTTGGACACCCTCTCCGTCGGCCAATTCGCCGCCGACTGGGCTAACCGGATTGCCGACAGCCGGGCCGAAGGCCAAACGCGCATTCTGGTGGCCGAAGACGAAGCGGGCCAGGTCGTTGGCTTCTCTTCCGGCGGCCCCGAGCGCACCGGCGACACCGAGTTTCCCGCCGAAGTCTACACCCTGTACCTGCTTCAATCCCTACAGGGCCAGGGTTTGGGCCGCCGCCTGCTGACCGCAATGGCCCGCCGCCTCCGCGACGACGGCTACCCCGCGCTGATGCTCTGGACCCACATCCGCAACCCCGCCCGCGCCTTCTACGAAGCGATGGGCGGCCAAAACGCTCGCACCAGCCAGCGCGTCGTGTCCGGCGTGACCTATGATGATGTCGGGTATGGCTGGAACGCTGACGCTCTGGCACGACTTACAACTGACGATACAAAAGGATAAGGACAAACAAATGCAAATTCAAAGCCCGTTAAGCAACCTTAGACAAGTGCTGTCGGAGGTTAAGGTCACAGCCAATCTTTACAAAACAACGTTACCGTCCAATGAGGCCGCGACACGAGCAGCCTTGATAGACCCTGTTCTCAAAGCGTTGGGCTGGGATATTGCTAATCCTAACATGGTAGAGGTGGAAAAAACTGCGAAGCAATCAAGGACTGACTACGCGGTTCGAGATTACAGTGGCGTAGTGCAGGTTGTTGTTGAAGCGAAGTCGCTGAACAAGAAACTCAGCAACTACGATTCGCAGACAATTCAGTACGGTCATGCTTTTCAAATTTCGAGTGTGTTCTTGACAGACGGAATCATCTGGCAGCATTTCACTGACTTTCAGCCGCAAGGCTTTAAGCCTACAAAAACGCTGGATTTAGAGAATGAAGACCTCGGAGACATCGCTGCCTACCTTGTTGAAAATCTGGACGCCGCCAAATTCTGGCCCGAACAGCCTGATGTTGACGTTCTCGCACAGCGCATTGGTCAACTGGAAAGCGACTTGCGTGACTTGACACAACAGGTGGCCCGACTCCCAACAGGACAGCCCCCTCCACCCCCTCCACCTCCGCTGAATTGGGTATCGCTTGCCCCGCAAATTCTTGTGAGAAATGCCAGTCCTTCGCAACTTCGGCTTCCAAACAATCAAATAATACCTGTTAGGTATTGGAAGGATGTCTTGACGGAGTGCTGTAAGTACGCACTCGCAACGAACCCGGCTCTTACTATACCTTATGCAGACAGGGCGGGGCAGAGCATGAAGCTAATCGACACGTCAGCACCGTCTTCAGACCGTTCATTTGTGTCTATCGTGCATCAAGGGCAAACGGTCTACGTCTATACCAACTATGATGCAAGCACCAGCGTCGCAAATGCAGTTCATATTCTTGAAGACCCTACGGTAGCTTCTAAACATGGAGGCCAAGCCTCTATCATATACAGATAAAGCAGGTGAACTTATGAAAATCCACAATACTGAAATTGAAGTCGTCCATGACAGCATGATGCATCAGCGCGTTGATGCCGTCGTCAATGCCGCCAACCCTACTCTGTCCGACGGCGGCGGCATCACAGGGATTATATTCAAGCAGGCTGGGCCGGGGCTGCCCGCTGAGATCAAGCAGAAGTACCCAACGGGGACGCCGACGGGAACGGCTGTGATTACGGGCGGGCACAACTTGAAACAGCCGCATATTATCCACACGCCGGGGCCGGTGTGGCATGGCGGCAGGAGCGGAGAGGAAAAAGAACTGGCGTCTTCGTATCGCTCCTGTCTGGAAGTGGCGGACGAAAACGGGCTGAAAAGCATCGCGTTTTGCTCCATCTCCACCGGCATCTACGGGTTTCCGCTCGGCAAAGCCGCGCCGATTGCTTTTGCCACGGTGCGGTCATATTTGGACGCGCACCCGGAGACGACATTGGAGCGTATCATCTTTGCGATGTATGCCCAGGAGGAGTACGACGCTTTTTCCAAAGCCTGCACGGAGGAGGCGGCATGACCACACCAAACAGCAAGATAGAGATCGTGTCGGGAAGCGTGTTGGACCAAGACGTGGACGTGGTGGTGAATGCAGCCAATACGGCCATGCAGGGTGGGGGCGGGATTGACGGCGTGATCCACAAGGCGGCAGGAAAAGGGCTGCTAGCAGAGCTGCGGAAAGTCGCGCCCAACGGGGCCAAGACCGGGGCGGCGGTGCTGACGAAGGGGCACAACCTGTCGCAGCCGTATATTCTCCATGTGGCCGGGCCGGTGTGGAAGGGCGGCGGGGCGAAAGAAGCCGACAAGCTGGCGCAATCGTACCGCTCGTGTCTGGAAAAGGCGGACGCGCAGGGGCTGACGTCTATCGCGTTCTGCTCCATTTCCACGGGCGTCTTTTTGTACCCGCTGGCGCAGGCCGCGCCGATTGCGCTCTCGGCGGCGCAGGAGTTTCTGGAGACGCACCCGGACACGTCGCTGACGCGGGTGGTGTTTGCCCTGTTCCAGAAGCCGGAGCTGCTGGCGTTCCAGAAGGCATGGAAGGAACTTGGCGGCGCGATGCAGAGTGCCGAGGGTATAAAACCCCCGGCAGGCAAAGCGGACGCCCTACCGGGCTAAAGACAACAAAACAAAGGACAGCAAAACCAAGCTCTTCCGCCCGGAGGGCGGCTGAACTTAATTGCCGGGGGTTTTATACCCCCGGCACTCTGCATCGGGGTATTGGGGCCACAATGCCGTTTGTAGCTGCTATGTGTCCTATTATCTGTGTCCAAGAGGTTCCATGAGCATTTTTGACGGCACGCGCATTCAGGCCGAGACGTTTAAGTTAGATACCGAGCGGATGCGGCGGGGGTGGTACTCGGACAAGTATTTTGACAACATTGTGACCCTCTTATCGGCGCTGTCCGGCGAAGGCTACACCTGCGGCGGGGCGGAGACGGGCGACTTGGAAGTGGAAATGCAGTGGTTCACCCGCCGCGCCCCCTTCTCGGTCGTGGTCGGCGTGGACAAGGCGCTGGCGATGTTCAAAGCCTGCACCGGGTACTTTGACGGCTCAGGGGCGTGGGTGCCGACCAATGAAAACTTAGAGGTGACGGCGGTGCAGGACGGGTTTCTGGCTCCCTACGCTGGGGACCCCCGACAGGTGACCCCCGTGCTGAAGGTGCGAGGCCGCTACCGGGACTTCGCGCCGCTGGAAACGCCGACCCTGGGGGCGCTGACACGCGGAACCCGCGTCGCCACCAATGTCTACGAAGTTCTGCACGCGGCGCGGGGCAAGGAAGTCCTGTTTTTCCCCGCCCGCTTTGATGCCCATGAGGTGCAGGCCAGCGACGGCTACGCCTACCATATCGCGGTGCAGCTTTTCAATCACACGGCGGGGCACACGGTCACAAGCTCCGTGTCTACCGATGAGCAGGGCGACTGGTGGGGCGGCGCGGGTGGCGGCACGGTGGCGCACGCGGCGATTGCCTGCTTTCTGGGCAACACCGCCGAGACGGCCCTGCAATTCGCCCGCGTCCTGCCCGCGTCCGTGCCGCGCATTGCGCTGGTGGACTTCAACAACGACTGCGTCGGCGACAGCCTGGCGACTATGCGTGTGCTGTTTTCGCGCTTTATGGAGCTGACCAATGCCGGGCAGCACGAGGAAGCGCAGAAGTATGTGCTGTACGGCGTCCGCCCGGACACGAGTGGGACACTGCGGGACAAAGCGTTGGAGCCGCTGGGCGACCGGCGGCTGGACAAAGGGGTCAACCCGCGTTTGGTGTTCACCCTGCGCCAGGCGATGGACAGCGCCTATGAAAGCTGGCAGGTGCCGTTTGTTTGGCTGGAACGCGCCCGCGCCTACTGCCGCAACGTCAAAATCACGGTGACGGGCGGCTTCACGCCGCAGAAAATCCGCGAATTTGAGGACAACGATGTCCCCGCCGATGTCTACGGCGTCGGCTCGTACCTGTTCAGCAATTCGGTCGAAGATGGCACGAACAACGACTTCACCGCAGACATTGTGCGCGTTAAAGTCGGCGACGAGTGGCGCGACCTCGCCAAAGTGGGCCGCCAAGCCGCCGACAACCCGGCCCTCCTGCCAGTAGACTGGGCGGAGATTTAGCGAATACGAGAGTGCAGAGCGGCCACGGGTAGAAACCCGTGGCTGCTTCTCGATCCCTATGCCATTACCATCCAAAACCCAACAAATTGCTCTCCGCGCCCTGCCTAAGGTCCATACCCTGCTGGAAACAGAAGCCGCGCAGACGCTTCTGGCCGACTGGCCCCGCGCCTGGGTGCTGGCCGAGACACGCGCCGAGATAGACAGTCGGCGGCAGCAGATTTTGGCCGGGGAAACGCCTGCTGTTACGGAAAGCGACGTGCTGGCAGCAGTCGGCGAACGGCTGACCGCCAAAGACATCAAACGCCTGCGCCGGGTGGTCAACGCCACGGGTATTGTCATTCACACCAATTTAGGCCGTGCGCCGATGGCCGAGGCGGCAGTTAAAGCGGTTACCGAAGCGGCGCGGGGGTACACCAATTTAGAGATGGACCTTACGACCGGCAAGCGGGGCGGGCGGGGCGGGCAGATCGAAGAACTGCTGCAAACGCTCACCGGGGCGGAGGCCGCGCTGGTAGTCAACAACAACGCGGCGGCGGTGCTGCTGGCGCTGGGGACGCTGGCAAGCGGCGGAGAAGTTGTGATTTCGCGGGGGGAGTTAGTGGAGATTGGCGGCGGTTTCCGGGTTCCCGATGTGATCACGCAAAGCGGGGCGCGGCTGACCGAAGTGGGCACGACCAACAAAACGCGGCTCTCGGATTATGCTCGGGCGGCGGGGGCAGACACCAAAGTTTTATTGAAGGTGCATCCGAGCAATTACAAGCTAATCGGGTTTGTCGAAGAAACCCCAGTGTCCGCGCTGGCAGGGCTGGCACAGGAGCGCGACCTGGTGCTGATGAACGACCTCGGCAGCGGGGCGCTGATAGACCTGACACAATACGGCCTGCCGCCGGAGCCGACTGTCCAAGAAACGCTGGCGGCGGGGACAGATGTGGTGACAGTCAGCGGGGACAAGCTGCTCGGCGGGCCGCAGTGCGGCCTGATTTTGGGCAAGCGAGATTTGATCGGGCGGCTCGGCGCGAACCCGCTGTACCGCGCATTACGCGCCGACAAGCTGACGCTGGCGGCGTTAGAGGCCACCCTGCGGCTGTACCAAGACCCGGCACGGCTGACCGAGACGGTTCCCGTATTGAGAATGCTGGCGATGGGAAAAGACGAACTGGCCCGCCGCGCCCGGCGTCTGCGGGCGATGCTGACAAAGATTGACGGCCTGGAAACGCGGCTGGCCGACGGCGACGGCTTCACCGGCGGCGGGGCGCTGCCCACTGTGCCTCTGCCGACAAAGCGCGTCCTGGCGCGTGCGGCAGGCGTGAGCGCCGAGGCAATGGCCGCCGCCCTGCGACGGGCAGACCCGCCGGTGGTTGCGGTTATCGACGACGACTGGCTAATACTGGATGTTCGCACAGTGCGCGACGACGAGTTCCGGCTGATTGCGGAGGCAGTGCGCGGGGCTGTTGGGAGTTTATGAAACACCTTACCCTCGGCGTCGCTGGGCACGTCGACCACGGCAAAACGGCGCTGGTGCGGGCGCTCACGGGGACCGACACCGACCGGCTCAAAGAGGAGCAGGAACGGGGGATGTCGATTGTGCTGGGCTTCGCGCATCTGAGCTTGCCCGGCGGCGAGATCGACCTGATTGATGCGCCGGGGCATGAAAAGTTTGTCAAAACCATGATTGCCGGGGCAGCGGGTTTAGAGGGGGCGCTTTTGGTCGTCGCGGCCAATGAGCGGATCAAGCCGCAGACGGTAGAACACGCGGCCCTGCTGGGGCTGCTGGGTGTGCCGGGCGGCATCGTCGTGGTTAGCAAAAGCGATTTAGTCCCGGAAGCCGACGACCGCGCCCGTGTTTGCGATGAGCTGCGGCAGTTCCTGGCAGGAACGTTCTTGCATGACGCGCCGGTGCTGTTCGTGTCGGCGGTGACGGGGGAGGGCATGGACGGTCTGCGGAACGCGCTGACAGCGCGGCTGTCGGCGGCAGTGGAAAGCACGCCGGGGCCATTCTGGACACTGCCCGTCGACCGGGCGTTCACACTGACGGGGCAGGGAACGGTGGTGACGGGGACTCTGCGGCGCGGCGTTCTGAAGACCGGGCAGACAATCGAGATTTGGCCGTCCGGGCAGGCGGCGACGGTGCGCGGCTTGCAGGGGCACGGGCAGGCGGTCGCCGAGGCCGCGCCGGGCGCACGGGTGGCGGTCAATCTGCGCGGCATTGCCAAAGAGGACATTCCGCACGGGAGTTTGCTGGCCGCGCCGGGGGCGCTGCGGCCCACGCGCCTGCTGGACGGGGCGCTGACCGTGCTGGCGTCGGCGTCGCGCCCCATAAAGCGCGGGCAGGCGCTGACCCTGTACTGCGGCACGGCGGAAGTGGCCGTGCGGGCATTCCCGCTGGGCGTCCCGGAGATCACGCCGGGGCAAAGCGGGCTGGTGCAGTTTCGGCTGACATCTGACTTTGCCGTGCCCGAAGGGGAGCCATTCGTGGTGCGCCTGCCGTCGCCGCCGGAGACGCTCGGCGGCGGGCGGATTGTGGACCCGTACCCGATCAAGCACACGCAATCGGACCTAGCGACTTTGGCAGGTGTGCAGGTAATGGCGTTGGGCACGGCGGCAGAGAAAGCCGCGCACAAGCTGCTGGAAGCTGGCCCTGCCGGGCGTCCGTGGCGGCAGTTGTTGACCGACCTCGGCCAATCGGAGCCGCCTGCTGATGTGCCCCTAGTGCTTTGCGCGGGCGGCCTGGCGCTGCACACAGACGTGTTCACGGAGATTGCCGGGCAGACCGAGGCGGCAGTGACGGCCTATCACGCCGCGCACCCGCTGCATTTAGGAATGCCCGCCGATGAGCTGCGCCGCCGCCTGCCCCGCGCCCTGCCGCCTGCCGGGCTGGCTCGCATCGTGGAAGTGCTGGCGGAGCGCGGCGTGCTGGAAACGCGTGACGGCGTGACGCGCATCTTTGGGTACACTCCAAATGACCATTTGACGGAAGTGGAGTGCGGGATCGCCCGCGACCTGGAAGCGGCCTTTCGGGACGGTGGCTTAACGCCGCCGGATTTAGACACCGTACTAAAGCGTGACCGCCGCCGCAAGCGTCTGTATGCCTATTTGGTCGAAACGGGGACGCTGGTTCCTGTTACCGAACGGCTGTCGGGCCGCGTCGTGGTCTTTCACCGCGAGGCGCTGACGCAGGCTGCTGCTTGGCTCGAAGCCGTGCTGGCGGACGGGGCGGGGCGGACGGTTTCGGAAATCAACCAAACACTGGGGCTGACCCGCAAGTTCTCCGTGCCGCTTTTGGAACATCTCACATCTACGGGCACACTGCGCCGCGTCGGCGATTTACGCTATTGGAACATTCTATGACAAATACAAAGCCACGGCTGACACAGATGGTGTCCTGCGCCGGGTGCGCCGCGAAACTCAGCCCGGCGGCCCTCAGCGCCGCCGTCAAAGGCTTGTTCGCGGACGTGCCGCCGGACCCGAATGTGCTGGTCGGCTTTGGAACGCTCGACGACGCCGGGGTTTACAAGCTCTCCGAGGATTTGGCGCTGGTGCAGACCACGGACTTCTTCCCGCCCGTGGTGGACGACCCGTATCTGTTCGGCGAAATCGCCGCCGCCAATGCGCTGTCTGATGTGTACGCGATGGGTGGAACGCCGCTGACGGCGCTGAACATTGTCTGCTTTCCGTCCACTCAGCCCACGGCTATTCTGTCCGAGATACTGCGCGGGGGGCTTGCAAAGTGCCAGGAGGCAGGTGTCGCGCTGCTGGGCGGGCACACGGTCGATGACCCCGAAATCAAGTTCGGCCTGGCGGTCACCGGCACGGTTCACCCCAATTTGGTGTGGAGCAACGCTGGGGCGTTGGTCGGCGATGCGCTGGTGTTGACCAAGCCCCTCGGTGTCGGCACGATTACAACGGCGGCCAAGTCGGGCCTTGCCCCGGCGGACGTTCTGGACGGCGCGATTGAGACCATGCGAACACTGAACAAAGGGGCGCGGGACGCCGGGGCATCGGTGGGGGTTCACGCCTGCACAGACGTGACGGGCTTTAGCCTGCTGGGCCATTTGACGCAGATGCTCCGGGCATCCGGCGTCAGCGCCCGCATCGACTCGGCGCAAGTGCCGCTCCTGCCGGGGGCGCTGGCACTGGCGCGTGCCGGGGTGGGGCCGGGCGGCACGGCCCGCAACCGTGCCCACTTCGGCGGGGCCGTTCGTTTGCCGGACCGCATAGACCCGGCACTGGCTGACCTGCTGTTTGACCCGCAGACGTCGGGCGGTTTGCTTTTCAGCGTGGCCGGGGACAAATTACCGGCGTTGCTGTCCGCGCTGACAGAAGCCCGCCTCGCCCCCGCCGTTGTGGGCGGGGTCACCAAATTAGGCGAGAACGCTGTGACGGTGACGTAGCTGTGACGGTGACGTAGCTGTGACGGTGACGTAATGGAAGTGTTCGGGGTCTGGTGGCCCCCCTGGTCTTCAAAACCTGTGACCCGCCTCGTGCGGGTGGTGGGTTCGATTCCCATCCGCTTCCGCTAATTATTGCTGAGGAACACTTGTGAGTGCTGACGGCTCCTACAAAACAAAGCCCGTGACGCGCCTGCGCCACGGGTCTTTCACGTCTTTCCCGGATACCCTGGTGGTCGAAGAGCCGCTGGAAATCCGGCTGGGGGCCGAGCGTTTTACTGTCACGATGCGAACCCCCGGTGCGGATTTGGAGCTGACACGCGGCCTGCTGCTGACGGAAGGCGTGATTGGCTCGAATGCCGACATCGGCCAGATACGTCCCTGCGACGAAGGCGAGGCGGGCGACGCCGACCAGGCAAACATCGTCACCGTGCGCCTCAAAACGCCGCCGCAAGCCGAGCGTCTGTGGCAGCGCACACTGATGGCAGGCACAAGCTGCGGCCTGTGCGGCAAAGCGGCGCTCGCCGCCGTCTCCGCCCACGCCTGCCCCCTGCCCGCGCCTGCCGCCTTGCCGAACGTCACCTCGGAAACCCTGCTGTCCCTGCCGCACGAATTGCGCCGCCGTCAGCCGCTGTTTGAGCAGACCGGGGGCCTGCACGCCGTCGGCCTCTTTGACGCTGATGGGACCTGCCGCTGCGTCTTTGAGGACATTGGCCGCCATAATGCCACGGACAAAGCGATAGGCTTCGGGGTGGGGGAAGGCTGGCTGCCCTGGACCGGCGACGCCCCGCTGATCCTGCTGGTCAGTGGCCGTGCCAGTTTTGAGATCACGCAAAAGGCCCTCATGGCCGGTATCCCCATCGTCTGCGCCGTGTCTGCGGCTTCCACACTGGCCGTGGAGCTGGCCGAAGCCAGCCATCAAACCCTGGTCGGCTTCCTGCGCGATACCGGTTTCACGATTTACGCGGGCGCGGAGCGGATTGGCTCCTCTCGCCCCAATAATGGGAATGATGGGGCTTTCTAGTTTGGCCGCCACACGATTTTCAGCGGTGTCGCGCTGGCGTAGGTATTGCGAACATCCATCGATACATTGCTCTGTATTTCAGGCTGTCCGCTGTCCGGGGCTTCGCCGTGCAGAGTAAGGCGCAGCCAGACGCGCTCGCCGACAACAACGTTGGGAATACGAAACTTGCCCTGTGCATCAGTGACGGCGGCAGAAGTGCCGGTTTTATCGCCCCGCACATAAGCCAGTACGCCTGCCATCGGCTTCCCGGCGGCATCTGCTACTGTGCCGGACACAGAGCCATCGGCCCGAACAAGGTGAATCGGGCCAAAGCTCTCCGACTGACCCGGTACTAAAGTCAGCGGGCTGTGCGTCGCATAGACTTGATTGAAGCCGTCCGCCCGCACTACGACTTGATACTCCCCACCCGGACCCAACGGCGCCCGAAACGCTCCTGCACTATCGGTTCTCACATGCTTGCTGTCAAGCTCCGTATGGTTCCGAGAATCGGTCTCATAAATCCACACCCGCGCATTTGAGAGAGGGGTTCCGGCTTCAGTCACGACCGTGCCTGTGACCGAAGACGTCAAGCCGGGCAGCAGCTTAATCGTTCCTAACCCGTCCGGGTAGCTTGTTTTTCGTCCGTCAATCTCAAGAGTGAGCGGGCTGCGAATAGTCCAGTAAAATCTGCCCGATGCCGCCAGAGTGCCCTTCGCAATGCTGAACGCGCCGCTTTGGACCAAGCCATCGCCGCCTCCCTGTGAAAGCACAATTTCTCCGGCGGCGTCCGTGTGGTCTTCGGTGATAAAGCCTCTGTGTTCAACGCCGTCGGGAACGAGGCGAAACGCGGTGTCAGTTACCGGCTTTCCGTCCGGGCCAACGCAGAGGACCATCGGACGCAGCAGCACTGTCAGGTCGGGTACGGAAACGGTCTGTCCGCTGTCAGCGGTGACTCGGCGCACGGCCTCCCGCATCCGCTGGCTGCGGGCAGTTCCCCCGCTCATGCGTCCGAGGCCGACGAAAATGCTGCCTGGCAGAACACGCACTTGATAGAGGCCCTGAAGGTTGGTTTTGATGATGGACGCAATTTCCCAGGTGTCCCAGTCCGTCAAACTTCCGCCCGGTGGGATTGGCCCAGACACGACATAGACATCTGCCAGCGGCTTGCCGGTCAGCCCATCCACCACTTTGCCTGTAATGATGGCCCCTCGGGTGACGGGAACGCGCAGGGGTTTTTGCGTGTCTTTGTCTCCAATGACCAACGGAGCCGGGCGGGCGACATAGTCGTGTGCCGGAGAAGACGCCTGACACATAAACTGCCCGGCGGGCAGCCTGGCAAAAACAAAGTGCCCCTGAGCATCGCTGAGCGTCTCAGCGACAAGGCTAGCCCGTGGAGTCTCCCCGTCTTTCGGTGGCGTCAGCGAATAGTACCAGGTGAGGTCAACGACAATACCTGCGACCGGCTGATTCTGGTCATCGACAACGCGGCCACTAATTTGCTTATCACCGGCAGGCATTTGAGAACGTGCCGGGGGCAGCGTCCAGAAAGCCAGTGCCGCAAAAGCAGCCACGGTGAGTGCTGCACGCCGCCGCGTTCGAGAGTTTGCCGAGGATGTTGTATATACCATGTGTTTTGCTCTCACGGATGACTTGCCAGGGCGGCCATTGCGGCGTAGTAGCCGCACATTCCGTGGACGCCGCCGCCGGGGGGGGTAGAGGACGAACAGAGATAGACGCCGGGAATAGCGGTGGACCAGGGGGTCCAGCGGGGGAGGGGCCGGGTGAAAAGCTGTGCCCAGTCCTGCACGCCGCCGTTGATGTCGCCGCCGATGTAGTTGGCGCTGTACCGCTCCATCGCCTGCGGGGTCATCACGGCGCGGGCTAATATGCGGTCCCGGAAGCCGGGGGCGAACCGCTCGATTTGCGCTTCAATGCGGCCCGTCATGTCTTCCGTGGAGCCGTTCGGGACGTGGCAGTAGGCCCAAAGGGTGTGCTGGCCTTCCGGGGCGCGGGTGGGGTCAAAGAGGCTTTGCTGGGCGGCTAGAACATAAGGCCGCTCAGCGATCTGCCCCGAGGCCGCTGCCTGCTCGGAGGCCGTCAGCTCGGCCCGAGTCGCGCCCAGATGCACCGTGGCGGCGGTGCCGACTTCGGGTGACTTCCACGGCACGGGGCCGTCGAGGGCATAGTCTAATTTAAACGCGCCCATGCCGTAGCGATAGTGTTCGAGCTGCGCTTTATAGCCGCTTGGCATTTTGTCCCCGGCGATGGCGACAAGCTGGCGCGGGGTGATGTCGGCAAAGACCAAACGCGACGGGGGCAGCTCATCCAATGAAGTCACCGGGCAGTTTGTCTCAACCTCGCCGCCCAGCGATTTGAGATGGGCTACCAAAGCATCAATAATCGCCTGCGAGCCGCCGCGTGGGAACGGCCAGTTCAGCGCGTGCCCGGCCAGCCCTAATGCCATGCCGAAGGCTGCGCTCGGGGACTGCGTCAGCGGCAGCATGGAGTGGGCGGCCATGCCGGAGAAGAACGCTTTCGCCCTCCCGCCGGTGAAGGCCGCCTCGGTGAGCGCCTGCGACGACAAAATAGCTTTGAGGCCGAAGCGGGCCAAGCCGAAGGGGTAGCGGGCGAGACGCAGCGGCTCCCGCAGGGCGCGGGCGGCTTCGCCCCAGTCGGGAACCAGCGGACCCATCAGCCTGCGGTAGTTGTCGCCGTCGGCCCCCAGCGTGTCCGCCGTCTCGTCCACCGAGGGGTACAGGAGGGCGGCGGGGCCGTCGTCGAAGGGATGGGCCAGCGCGGCGGGCGGAAATATCCATTCCAGCCCGTAGCGTTCCAACCCCAGCGTTTGATAAAACGGCGAGCCGTAGCCCAGCGGATGAATGGCCGAGCAGACATCGTGCCGAAAGCCCGGCAGGGTCAGTTCTTTGGTGCGGCAGCCCCCGCCCGGCGTGTCCGCCGCCTCGCGCACCAGCACGGAGCGGCCCGCCGACGCGACTTGGATGGCCGCCGCCAGGCCGTTTGGCCCGGCCCCAATTACAACGGCGTCGTACTTTGCTTTGCTCACGGTGTTGGTCTTTCTCAAACTGAGTATACCCCACCCCCTCTGTTCCCGGAACGCACAGGGCTTGACTTTGTGGCCGTTCGGGTGTATCCTAAAGCCTGGCTTAATTAAAGTTCGTTTAGAAATCAGCAGGAGCAGTATGCCTCAGAAAATAGTTATCCTCGGCTGCGGGCGGGTGGGGTCCACGCTGGCCCGGCAGATGTCCGCCGAAGGCCATGACGTTGCCGTCATTGACTTTACCAGCGATGCCTTCCGCCGCCTCGGCACGAAGTTCAAGGGCCAGCGGTTCACCGGCTCCGGGCTGGACCAGGACCTGCTCCGAAAAGCAGGGCTGGACCACGCCGACGTCTTTATCGCAGTGACCCAGGGCGACAACACCAACATTATGGCGGCGCAGATTGCCCGCGAAGTGTTTGCGGCGACCCATGTGATTGCCCGGATTTATGACCCGAACCGCGCTCAGGCGTACCGGGAAATGGGAATTACCACCGTCTGCACCACGACGCTGGCGGCGGGGCTGATCCATGACTCCGCGCTGGCGGTCGGCGATGCCGTTGCGCTGCAAACGGCGGCGCAGGCGTGGGACGCGCAGTATTTAGAACAGCGCGGCGCGTGAGCAGCGTTTCAACGAAGAGGTTTTTATGTACGTGATTGTTGTGGGCGGCGGCAAGGTCGGCTTTTACCTGACCAAGCAGCTTTTGACCGAAGGCCATGAAGTGCTGCTGCTGGAAAAAGACCGGCGGCGGCAGGCGACTCTTTCCGAGCAGCTTGGCGAGGTGGTGGTACAGGGCGATGGCTGCGAAGTGCGGATCATGGCCGAAGCGGGCTTTGGCCGCGCTGATGTGATTGTGGCCGTGACCGGCGACGATGAAGATAATTTAGTCATCTGCCAGATGGCGAAAAAGAAGTTTCAGGCCCCGCGCACTGTGGCGCGTGTCAACGACCCGAACAACCTGACGCTGTTTGAGAAGCTGGGCATTGATACCACGGTATCGTCCACGCAGATTATCTTTAATTTACTGGATCAGCAGATTGAAACGGGCGAAATCGTGCCGCTGGGGGCGCTTCGTAATGGAAACATTGAAGTGGTGGCGATCAATTTGTCGCAGCGTTCGCCGGTGCTGGGCCGCAGCATCCGGGACCTGCCGCTGCCCGGTCAGGCGCTGATTATTTCGGTGGTGCGTCAGGACAATGCCCTGCTGCCGCAGGCGGACACGCACTTTGAGGTGGACGACACGATTATCATCATGGTCGCCGCCGCCGAAGAGTCGCAGCTTCGGCACGTCTTCGCCGAGGCGCACACTTAAATTGGAAGGCCGGGCGTGATGAGCAATCTCTCGGCAGCGTTTCTGGGGGGCCTGTTCCTCGTTTCCATGCTGGGCGGCTACTTCTACTCGAGCCTGCGGACCGCCCCGCCCCCGCCGGTCGTGCCGCATCCGACGGTGCAGCGGGTGGCGCAGGCGACGCACCGGCTGGAAACGCTCTTCCAGACTGTGCCCCCTGCTGCCGGACCGCACGCCGAAAATCAGCACACTCCCATTCAGCCGCGCACGGTGCGCGTCTCCGAAGACGATATCAACATTTATCTGGCGGGCAATGCCGCTGCCCGCGCTCTGCTCAAATCACGCGGCGTAGAGGCCGTCCAAATCGTCCTGACCCCGCCAAACGCTGTCACCCTGCACGCAATTTTTGTGCTGCACGGGGAGCCGCGCACGGTGCAAATCAGTGGTCTGCTCACCCCGAACCCGACGCAGGGCGTCAACTTTGCCGCGACGCAGGCACAGGCCGGGCACTTCCCCCTGCCGCCGGGCGTGGTGTCCTCGCAGGCGCAGACCATCCTGCGGGGCTTCGTCCACCGCTCGCACCGCCGCCTGCCCCTGACCGTGCAGTCGCTCCAGATTGAAGGCAAAACGCTCGTGATTACGGGCCTGCCGGTGTCCCCAGAAATCTCATCCCCGGAGACTCCACCACCAGCGTCACCGGCCCGTCGTTAGCCACTTCAACAAGCATATCGGCCCCAAACTCCCCGGTCTGGACTTCAATGCCCAAGCGCCGCACTTCGCCTACAAACTGCTGATACAGCGGCTCCGCAACCTCCGGCGGCGCGGCCCCGGTGAACGACGGGCGGCGGCCTTTGCGGGCATCACCGAGGAGCGTAAACTGCGACACAATCAGCATCGCCCCGCCGGTCTCTTCGCTGACTAAGTCCGTCAGCGCCCGGTTCATCTTGCCCGCCTCGTCTTCAAAGACCCGCAGGCCGACCAGCTTCTCCGCCAGCCACCGGGCATCGCTGATTGTATCGCCGGGCGCGATGCCCAGCAGAACCATCAGCCCCGGCCCGATTTCCCGGCACTCCCCCGTGGCTTTCAGCGTGACGGCGGCGTGAACAACTCTCTGCAAAACGGCTCTCATGGCCGAGAGTATACCGCAGGAGCCGGGACCGACAGCCGCACGCTCTATTTATCCCGCACCGGCGAGTTGCCCCAGGGGACATTGTTGCTTTCGCGCAGCAGGAGCTGGCTGGCCGTCGGGGACAGGTCCAGCGCCGCCGCCGGGGAAGGCTTGGGGGCGGGCGGGGCCGCTGACAGGGCCGGTTTGGGGTTGACCGGGGCGTCAGTCAGGGCAGGCAGCTTGGAAGTCTGGATATAGGCCATCGGAAAGGTCTCCTTGATGCAGTTAAAGTGGAAAGCCAGTACACCTACCGGCTGGTTAGATTATCGGGTACACTGCCCGAAAAAGAGAGGCCCACGATGCGCGTCCCCAAATTGCCAGAAACCGAGATCGAGCGCCACTTGGCCGACCTGCCCCAATGGACCCGGCGCGAAGACGCGATCTGCCGCACTTATGTGTTTGCGAGCTTTCGGGCCGCCGTGGCGTTTGTCGTCGCCGTGGCCGACGCGGCAGAGGCTGCCGACCATCACCCGAACATCGATATTCGCTACCGCAAAGTCACACTGGCGCTGACCACGCACGATGTCGGCGGACTAACTATCAAAGATATGGCTCTCGCGGCAGAGGCAGATCGGCTGGCTGTATGAAACTCTGGATTGCTTTTGCAGTATGGATGCTTGCTGCCGGTCCCGCCGGGGCGGATGGCTGGATTAAGACCCCAAACGCGATGTCCGACCCGCGCTGGGCACCGGCGTATAGCCTGCTGGCAGGCGGCACGCGGGCGCTGATTGCCGGGGGGTACTCATTCCCCACAGACCGCTGCGTCGCCACCGCTGATGAGTTCGACCCCGACACCCGCCGCTTCGTGCCCTGTGCCGGGCAGATGGTGGTTCCGCGCAACTTCGCGCAGGCCAATCTGCTGCCGGACGGGCGGGTGCTTATTTCCGGCGGCTACAACACGATCTTAGGCTCACTCAGCAGCGCCGAGCTGTACGACCCGAAGAGGCGGACGTTCACCCGCCTGCCAAGCCGCATGACCGCCCCGCGTGAGCTGTACACCGCCACGACGCTCACCGATGGGCGCGTTCTGCTGGTCGCGGGCTTCAATACGCACCGGGGCCGGACGCTGCCGACGGCAGAGATTTTCGACCCCAACTCGCAAACGTTCACGCCCACGGGGTCTCTGGCAACGGACCGCTTCGGGCAGGATGCCGTGCGCCTTTCCGACGGGCGCGTTCTGGTGGCGGGCGGGCAGCACTGGTTTGTCGGCAAGCCCGGCGTGCCGCTGGCGTCGGCAGAGATTTACGACCCCGCGACGGGCCGCTGGCACGAGACGCACGCGCCGCTGCATTTTGCCCGTGACCGGCCCACGCTGACCCTGCTGCCCGGCGGCACGGTGCTGGTGGCCGGGGGCCAGAACGGGACGGCAGAGCCGGGGCAAGCCGAGGTATTCGACCCGGCCACGGAGACGTTCACCCTCCTGCCCGCCGCTCTGGTGACCCCGCGCATGGCCCACTGCGCCGCCGCGCTGCCCGGCGGAAGCGTTCTGCTGACCGGCGGATGGAGCATCGCCGAAGCCGCGACGACGCGCCATCCTGAGAGGTTTGACCCGAAAACGCAGACATTCCTGCCCGCGCCGCTGCTGCCCGCAGGCGCTCACGACGAAGCTCTGCTGGTGTTTCCGACTGGCCTGGTGCTGGCCGCCGGAGGCAAACAGGCCGAGGGCGGCAAGGAAACCTCACTGGCAGCAGGCTGGACCTGGCAGTCAAGCCCGTAATTTTTCGGTCAGCAAATCTCCCAACCGTAAAAACACCCGAAACCCCGTATCTCTTGCAGTGTGCGGCCTGTGCAAGGACGCCGAAGATAAGGGTGTCAGAAACTGCTACGGAAAACTAAATACTAGGATTGAATACTCACTACAGCTTACAGATTGCTGTATGAACTGATAATCGCCCAAGATGCCGAAGACCCGACGAACCTGCCGCCTCCCGTCGGGTCTTCTCTTGTCTGCCCGCGTCCCCCTCATTTTATTTTTCGTGTTTTGTTCGCTTTTTTGCCTTTCGGCCATATAATAGGATAAGAGGGCCTCGCTGTATAAAAGCCCTTTCTCGAAAGGAGTTACGCACACCATGAAAATCCTTCAAGTAAAAGTGGCTGCTCTTGCCGCCTGCGTCGTTTTAGGAAGTACGGCCCATCCTGGCCTTGCTGCCCCTTTGCCGCTGGCAGAGACATCCACTCATGCGACAGGAACACAAACCATTGTGCTTCAGCATACTGTCCCTATCCAAATTATCAAGTTCTTGCACTGGGACCAAGCCGCGAAACTGCCGGCGGGAGTGACAAAGGTTGAGGCGGTGCCTGCCCAGAATGCTCTTGCCGTCACCGCACTTCCTGCGGGTCTTATCAAAGTGCGGGAAATTCTCAAAGTGCTTGACATTGAGCCGCGTCAGGTGCTGATACAAACCGCGTATGCGGATGTTTCGGAGGCCGACTTGGAGGCTTCCGGGATCAAATTTGAATGGGTTCCGCAAGACCAGCCCGGAGCCGGTGCGGTGCCAGTTTTTGTCCGATATGCAAGCGGCGAACCCGCCGCCCGGCTTCTGCAAACGCTGACCAAACAACCGGCGGTCCTCCAGCCCTCCAAGATAACAACAACCAACAATAATCTTGCCCTTGCTGAGTTCTCCACAACACCGCCTTCGGGCCAAACAAAGTCGACCGGGCTTTCTGTGACGCCGCGCCTCAACAGTGACAGCTCTACTACTCTGGCACTGCGCCTCACGCTTGCAGAGGGTTCGGTCAAGCGCGAAATCAGCACGCTTCGCACAATTGGAAACCGAGATACGATTGTTATCGTCCTGCCTCCGGCGGTCTCCTCAGAAAACAGCAAGAATATTCTGCTGTTCGTGACGCCGACTCTCAAATAAGCGGGATTGGGTACAATAGGCGCATGGCTGAGTTTAGTGTCCATGCCCTCGCGTCCGGCTCCTCCGGCAATGCCACGCTCATTCGGGCGGGCAATGTGTCCGTGCTGATTGATGTCGGCATCGGCCTTCGCAAATTAGTGGCCGCACTGGCAAAGCAGGGGCTGGAGCCGGGCGATTTGACTGGCGCAGTCATCACGCATGAGCATTCCGACCATGTGCAGAGCGCCCATGCGCTCGCCAAACGGTATGGGGTTCCGCTGGTGGCGTCGCCGAAGACGCTGGCGGCACTGTTTCGCCGCAAAGCGGAAACCACCCATCTGCTGCTGCCACCCGGCGACCGCTGGCGAGTGGGGGACTTGGAGTTTGAGACGTTTCCTATCCCGCACGACGCCGCCGACCCGGTGGGCGTCAATGTCGTTCACACGCCGAGCGGCCAGAAAGTCAGCCACTTGACGGACCTCGGCCATGTCACCGACACCATCCGGCAGGCTATTCGCGGGGCGCACCTGCTGGTGCTGGAAGCGAACCACGATGTCCACCGCCTGCGCGGCGGCGACTACCCCCCGCCCATGAAAGCGCGAATTTTAGGCGACCGGGGCCACCTGTCCAATGAAGCCGCCGCCGTGCTGCTCTGTGAACACGCGCTGAACCACGGCCCGCACACGGTCTGGCTGGCGCACCTCTCCAAAGAAAACAACACCCCCAAGCTGGCCCTGGGCTACGCCAAAGCCACCGTGGCCGTGGAGACCAACTGCCCCGTCATCTTTGATGTCGCCAAGCGCGATGTCCCTTCCGCCCTCTGGACCCCCGGCCACACCGCCTTGCAGCTTAGTTTGTTTTAAACTTTTCCCCGCCCCATGAACAAAACCGCCGCCTGCTGTATCTAACAGAGCAGAGGGACACTGATGGGGGAGCAAGGGGAATGCTGGAACAATGGACGGCAAAGAGGACCGCAATGGTAAAACGCCCCGCCGACCGCGCCGCGTTTGAGCGGTTCTGGCAGCCGCACCGGCCCCGCGTCTGGCGGCTGGTCGCCCGTCTGGCTGGAAGCCAAGACCTCGCTGACGATTTGACCCAGGAAGTTAGCTTGCGGGCGTTTCAGGGTTTTGGGGCCTTCCGCCGCGAGGCGTCGGCGTATACGTGGCTGTACCAGATCGCCATCCATGTCGTCCTGCGCCACCGCGAACGGCGCGGGCTGGAACTCGTCCCCTGGGATTTTGCCGCCCACACGCCCGACCCGGCGCTTTCCCCCCACGCCGCCGCCGAGCAGGCGGAAATCCAGCCTTTGGTCTGGGCCGCGCTGGACCGACTGCCCGACGAGCAGCGAACGACGCTTATCCTCTCTGTCTACGAAGAACTCAAGTACCGCGAAATCGCTGCTGTTTTGAACATTCCCCTCGGAACCGTCAAATCCCGCCTGCACACGGGCATGGCCCGCCTGCGAGAGGAGCTAAAAGATGCGTTGTGACACCACCCTTGCCGTCCTGCTGGATTACTCCAACGGTGAACTTGGCCCGCTCCAAGCCTGGACCGTCCGCCGCCATCTGGCCGCCTGCGCCGACTGCCGGGCCAAGATGGCCGGTCTGAACGCCTTCACCGACACGCTGCGCCGGGCCGACCTCGTGCCGCCGGAGCCTGCCGCTGTTTTGTCGCCGCGCCGGACACCGCCCCGCCGCCGCGTGTTGGCTGCTGCCGCTGCCCTGCTGCTTGTCACCGCTTTGCTGCTGTTGCCCGCCCTCTACCAGAACCACCGAGCCGCGCAGAATCCCGGCGCGGCTATCGCCGCCGCGCTGGGGCGGGTCAACACCTGGCACTTTTCCGGCTGGAAGCTGATTGACGGCCAGAAAGTCCGCTGGGAAGTCTGGGGCCGCCGCACTCCTTTTCTGTATTACGAGCGGGTGGGAGAGGCGGTTTCCTGGTCGGACGGCAAGCAGTTCGTGCGCGTCTTTGCGCCCAACCCTGCCTTAAACCGCCCGCAGGGGCTGATAATCAAAACGACTTGGGACCAAGCTCCCGGCGGGGGCTTCTTCGCGGACCCGGCATATCAGACATTGGCGGCTGTGCAGCCCATGCAAACAAACTTTGGCGACGGCTTCACTAAGCTCTATGCCCAGACGCTCACCGAAGCGCGGTTCCGCGAACAGTACCCGGAAGGTGTTGGGGCCGGAGTGAATGCTAACAAACTGTATCTCATCGGCAAGCGCGACTGGCTGCCGACGACCTATCAGCTTCATTACGATAGCAAGACGTTTGCGCGGGACACCGAGTTTTTGACGGTCCGCTATGGAATGGACCTGCCGGAAACCGTTCTCGCACCGCCGACTGCGGGCGGCTGCGCGGTGGTGGACCTATCGCCATCCGCGCCGCCGTTTCGCAGCTTCCGCGTCTCCGCCGCCCCCGTCGCCATTGACAAGGCAGGCAATCTTGTCATTGCCGCTCGTGGCTGGCTGGGTGAGAACCGCCTGCTGCCCGGCTCCCAGTTTAGCCTGGACGTGCAGCCTTATAACGGCACATTCTCGGCGACGCGAGGTGGTCAGTCAATCAAGTATTTATATGCGACTAATTCGTCGCTGCTGCCAAATGCAGATATTCTGATGCCTTTCGCGCCTCTGGAGCCGTCCGAAATCGCCTCTGCTCTGCCTGATACGTTCTCGCTGAGTATGCAGGCGACGCCGCAGCTTCGGGTGCGCGGATCGGATGTGGTTGTGTCGGATGGAACGCTCCGCCCCTCTACACACTCAGAGAACCTTTTGGCGAAACAATTTACCTGGCAACTGCCTCTGCCCAAACCCGTTGCCATGCTGCCGGTCAAGTTCCCCTCGGCCCTGGACCTTGCTAGCGTGCGGCGCATTTATTACTCTATGGGTTACGACTACAAGTATACGGCGTTCAAGCAAATTGCGCCCTGGCTTATTCAGGCTGGGTCAGTGAACCCGAATGGGACAGTGGGGGTGCTGAAACCAGACGGTGTAATCCGCATTGATATGAAAACGGTCAACGCCGCAGATGCCATTGAGAAGCGTCATCCCGCCGTCTTCCTGGCAGCGAAGCACAAGTTCCGGGCGCGGGCGGCGTACTGGCAGGCGCAGACATTGGCGCTGATGTCACAAGGGGAGGCATTACCCTGGCAGCGCAGCAATGAGCGTGTTCATTACGCTTACGGGTTGCAGCTTTTGGCCCTCTGCTACCAAATGGCAGGGGACACGCCAAACAGAAACCACACACTCCGGCGGCTCCTTGCGCTGACTCAAGGGGACGCTTCTCTAGCAGTGCTGCACAAGCAAGCCGCCTATTCTATGCAGACCGGCAGCTTCCCCGATGATCGGGGCTACAAGGGGCCACAAGGGGGCATAGCGACTATTCCGCCCATGGATAAAAAACCGTGACTGGAAAACCTGCGGCTGAATGCGCGGCAGGCGGCAGGAAAAGTCCCCTGGAACGGCGAAAGTAGCTTCCACACTCTTTCACCGCCGGGGGACTTTCTTTTGACACCACTTTCTACCAATACCGTCCGCTGGGGCATTCTTGGCCCCGGCTCTATCGCTATCTCGTTTGCGCGGGGCTTGATTTCGGTGAGCGGGGCGACGCTGCAAGCGGTCGGCTCGCGTTCGCAGGAAAAAGCCGACAAGTTCGCCGACGAACACGGCGCTCCCAACCGGCACGGCTCGTATGAGGCGCTGGCTGCTGACCCCGAAGTGGACGCCATCTATATCTCTACGCCCCATCCGCAGCACAAGGACGCCGCGCTGCTGTGCCTGCGCCACGGCAAGGCGGTTCTGGTGGAAAAGCCGTTCGCTGTCAATGCCGCCGAGGCCGAGGAAATGATTGCCGAGGCCCGCGCTCAGGATGTGTTTCTCATGGAAGCCATGTGGTCGCGCTTTTTTCCCGCAATGGACCACTTGAAAAAGATTTTGGCCGACGGCGTGATCGGGCAGCCCCGGATGCTGCTGGCGGACTTTGGCTTCCGCACTGGGGTCAACCCGGAAGGCCGCCTGTTCGCTCCCGCCCTGGCGGGCGGGGGCCTGCTGGACGTCGGCATTTACCCGCTTTCGCTGGCGTCGTTTTTGTTCGGCGAGGCCACGCAGGCGGTGGGCGTCGCCGACATGGGCGAGACGGGCGTGGATGAGCAGGCGGCGCTGTCGCTGCTCTACGGAAACGGCGAAGTCGCCGCCATCACCTGCGGCACGCGCACGAACACGCCTCAAAGTGCGACGATTTTGGGAACCGACGGCTCGGTTTCGCTGGAGCCGCCGTTCTGGCGTCCGTCCAAGTTTACGATCAAAGCAGGGGACAAGACCGAAGAAGTGACCATCCCCTTTGTCGGGCAGGGCATGAACTACGAAGCCGAAGAAGTTGGGAACTGCCTGCGGGCGGGCAAAATCGAAAGCGACAAGCTGCCCCTCAGCGAAACGCTGTCCCTGATGAAGACCATGGACTCCCTGCGCGGCCAGTGGGGCCTCAAGTACCCGATGGAGTAGAACAACAGGACCCCCTAGCCCCCAATAATGGGGGAACCGGACAGTTAGAACCAGACAGTTCGGATTTGGCCTTTTCTGTTCTTTATCTGGTTCCCCCATTATTGGGGGCTAGGGGGTCCTCATCCGGCGATTTTCAGCCCGTCAGCGACACCCGTTCAAACCCTATCCCCGCCGCGCCGGGACTAACTGATAATTTAACAGGAGACAATGCACCGTGGCAGACCAATCAACCGACAAGACATTCCCGCCCGCGCCTGCATTTACGGTGCAGGCCAATATGAAAGACCTCGGCATCTATGACAAAGCTGCTGCGGACCCGGAAGGGTGGTGGGCGGAGCAGGCCCAAGAACTGCTGGAATGGAGCAAGCCCTGGGAAACCGTCTGCGAGTGGAACCCGCCGCACGCCAAATGGTTTGTGGGCGGGCAGCTCAATGTCGCCGCCAACTGCCTGGACCGGCACCTGACCGACGGGCGGCGCAACAAGGCGGCGCTTGTGTTTGAAGGCGAGCCAGGCGACACGCGGGTGCTGACCTATTGGGACCTGCACCGGGAAGTCTGCAAGCTGTCGAACGTTCTGGAAGGGCTGGGGATCAAGAAGGGCGACCGGATTGCGATCTACCTGCCGTCGGTGCCCGAAGCCGTGATTTCCATGCTGGCCTGTGCGCGGATTGGCGCGGTGCATACGGTGGTCTTTGCGGGGTACTCGTCCGACTCGCTGGGCGAGCGGATCAAGGACAGCGGGGCACGGCTCTTGATTACCGCTGACGGCGGCTGGCGGCGCGGGCGACCGGTGCGCCTCAAAGACATCGCGGATGAGGCCCTGGCGGGCGAGACAACCATTGAGAAAGTGATTGTCTTGAACCGCACTGAAGATGCCAAACAGGTCAATATGAAGCAGGGTCGGGACTTCTGGTGGCACCGGCTGATGGGCGAGGCGAAGCTGACGCACACCGCGCCGCCGATGGAGGCCGAAGACCCGCTGTATATTTTGTATACGTCCGGCTCGACGGGCAAGCCGAAGGGCATCTTGCACACGTCGGGCGGCTATCTCACGGGGGCGGCGACGACCACCAAGTACATCTTTGACCTCAAAGACGACGACGTCTACTGGTGTACCGCCGATGTCGGCTGGGTGACGGGGCACTCGTATGTCGTCTACGGCCCGCTGGCCCTGGGCGCGACGGTCTTTTTGTACGAAGGCGCTCCCGACTGGCCGCAGCGGGACCGCTTCTGGTCGCTGGTCGAAAAGTATGGCATCACGATTCTATATACTGCCCCGACCGCGATCCGGGCCTTTATGAAGTGGGGGACCGAGTGGCCTGAAAAGCATGACCTGTCCTCCCTGCGCCTCCTGGGGTCGGTGGGCGAGCCGATTAACCCGGAAGCGTGGCTCTGGTATCACAAGCACATCGGCTCGAATCATTGCCCGATTGTGGATACCTGGTGGCAAACCGAGACCGGCGCGATTATGATCACGCCCCTGCCGGGCCTCAGCACTTTGAAGCCCGCCTCGGCCTCGCGCCCCTTCCCCGGCATCAGCGCCGAAGTGGTGGACGAAGCGGGCGACCCCCTGCCCCACGGCACGGATCAGACCGGCATTCTGGTTATCACCAAGCCCTGGCCGTCGATGCTCCGCACGCTCTGGGGGGACGACGCCCGCTACCAAAGCACGTATTGGAGCAAGTTCGAGGGGAAAGGCTACTACTTCCCTGGCGACGGGGCGCGGCGCGATGCGGACGGCGACTACTGGCTGCTGGGCCGGGTCGACGACATCATGCTTGTCGCGGGCCACAACATTTCCACGATGGAAGTTGAATCGGCTTTAGTGGACCATCCGAGCGTCGCCGAAGCCGCCGTCATTGGGCGCACCCACGAAATCAAGGGTCAGGCGATTGCGGCGTTTGTGACCCTCAAAGACGGCGTTCCGAACACCTCGGAGCTGGCCGGGGAGCTGAAAAACCACGTCGCTAAAAAAATTGGCGCGATTTCCCGCCCCGACGACATTCTGTTTTCCGCCGAGCTGCCCAAAACGCGCAGCGGAAAAATCATGCGCCGCCTCCTGCGCGACATCGCCGAAGGCCGCGCTTTAGGCGACACGTCTACTTTGGCAGACCCCACCGTGGTTGCCAGCCTGAAAGAAAAGTATGCGGAGGAAGGATAACGAGATGCAAACCGTCAACGTAAAAGAAGAAGCCAAGCAGCTTATTGAGCGCCTGCCCGATAACTCAACCTGGGACGACCTCATGCGCGAAATCTATGTCCGGCAGACCGTAGAAGCGGGCCTTGCCGACAGTGAAGCCGGGCGCACGGTCAGCGTGGGCGAAGTCCGCGCTCAGTACGGGCTGCCCCAATGATAGTACACTGGACAGCAGGCGCGGTGCAGCAGCTTCGGGCCATTCACGACTACCTTGCCCAAGCCTCCCCGCCGTATGCGCTTCGCATGGTAGACCGACTGACTCGCCGCTCGGAGCAAATCGGTACCTTTCCGCTCTCCGGGCGGGCTGTCCCGGAGTATGAGGCCCCGCAGGTGCGCGAGGTGATTGAAGATGCCTACCGCATCATTTACCACATTAGGCCGGATCAAATTGATGTCATCGCGGTCATCCACGGCTCCCGCTCTTTGGCGGAGGTAGTTTTAGAGGAAGACGACACCGAAGACGGCTGACGGCGCAACACAGGCCCTGACCCCATTGACCTTCCTCGTCAAAGAAGCCCCGGAGGGCGGCTACACGGCCCGCGCTTTGGGGCAATCTATCTTCACCGAAGCGGATACGCTGGACGCTTTGCGCTTCAACATCCGCGAGGCGGTAGATTGTCATTTCGAGGAAGGTCACGCGCCGGCTGTGCGTCTACTCCCAGTCGAATAACTCTTCCACGCGGCAGGAGAAGCCGGGTAGCAGGTCGCCTGCGGTCAGCGTTTCTTCCTGCCCATAGGCCACCGTCTCAAACGGGGAAAGGTAGACCGTGACCCGCTTGGTATCCGGGAACAGATGCCAGACCTGTTCCGTGCCTGCGCCGAAATACTCAGAGACCTTGCGGGCCATCTCGTCCGGCACTTCGGAGGGCGAAATAATTTCGACGGCAAGGTCGGGTGCAAAATCCTCAAACCCATCGGAGGGTTCTCCGCCCGGCATCCGCTCCCGGCGGGTGAACGACACGTCCGGCGAGCGGACATTGCCCGAAGCCATGCGAAACCCCGCCTGTGCCCCGGCGACCACGCCGCGCCCCCGCGTGAACGGCTTCAGCAGCGTCGCCACCTGAATGCCAATAGCATCATGTTTGTGTCCTGCGGGCACTTCCCTAGCCTCCCCCTGCACAAGCTCCCACTTGCGCCCGTCTTTCGGCAGGCGCAGGAACTCCGCTTCCGTCATCGTCCCGCGCCTTGCGGGCAGCATTTGTGCGACAGCCATCGGCATTCCTCCTGTCACTGACCTTGACGTTGCCTTGCTTTAGCAAGTATTATAGCATAGCGTCCAACTAAAACTACCTCGAACATTTTTTCAATGCCTGAACAAGCACAATCAGAAAACAAAGTGGAAATCGTTCCAATCATTCGCCCTGAAGGTCTTAATGATTCTGAGCGATACCTGGCTAAACTTTGTGATAAATCATTTTTGTCGCTTTGGAGCTATTCATCGCTGACAAGAGATCAAGGCAGAACGACAAATAAAGATGGTGTAAAGGTTGGTGACGGCAAAGAATTGTGTGATCTACTCGTCGTTTTTGGCAACGACATCATCATTTTTCAGGACAAAGACTGCAAATTTACACAAAGTGGTGACTTGCAGCTTAAATGGGAGCGTTGGTATAAAGAGGCAGTACTTGCTGGTGCAAAGCAAATCTGGGGTGCAGAACGCTGGATCAAAGAATACCCTGAGTTGATCTTTATAGATAGATTGTGTACTCAAAGCTTTCCTCTCGCTTTTCCAGACGCTTCACAGGCACGATATCATCGAGTTATTGTCGCTCATGGAGCTTCGGAATCTTGCAAGAAAGAATATGGGGGAAGCGGTAGCTTAATGATCAGGGGCAGTCGTCTGAGTTCTGGCATATTCAGTGAGCCAGGCAAGACACTCTTCACGGTAGGGCAAGCTGATCCCGCTAAAGGATTTGTACATATTTTTGATGATACAACTCTTGACATTGTTTTGCAGACACTTGATACGACAAGTGATTTTGTAGACTACTTGACGAAGAAAGAAGCTTTTGTTTCTTCTGAACAATTTTTGAATGCGGCAGGTGAAGAAGAATTATTAGCTTACTACCTCACGCACATGAATACAGCAGATGAACATGATTTTGTGTTTTCTGAAAATACATTTATATCATTGGCAGAGGGTGAATGGGACGATTTTTGTAAAAATCCTCAACGAAAAGCTCAGTTAAAAGCGAACGAAGTCAGCTACGCATGGGATGATTTGATAGAGACGTTCAACAAACACAATCTCGCTGGTACTCACTATTATGTAAGCCATAGTCTGCGAGAAATCGAACAGGCTGTCCGATTTCTCGCAAGTGAGAACAGATTAGGCCGCCGTATCCTTTCGGAAGCCTTATCTGAGATTATAAAAAAAACGCCTACCAGCAAGCGAGCTGTTCGTGTGTCTAAATCCCCGTTTCAACTAGGGGTATATTATCTCTTTATGTTATTTCCTGGTTTAAAACAAAAATCAGAAGAAGATAACCGAATTTTTCGTCGTCAACACTTGATAGACTATTGCAAAGTGGTTAAACTAAGATGTACTGACGCTGAACACATCGTAGGTATAGCTACGGAATCAGGTCTCGACAAATCTAGGTCGGGAGACTTGATTTATATCAATGTAGTAGATTGGTCGAAGGAACAACAAGAAGAAGCTGAACAAATACAAGAAGAGAAAAACATACTCAATAATGTTCACATACGCACAGAAAGTTTCAAGGAGTATCCTGATACAGATTTTTCTCGGCTAACTATGCCGGACGAAAAATCTGAGGTAAATACACCTTATCAAAATTTTACAAAAATTGGACGAAATGCTCTTTGCCCTTGCGGTAGTGGAAATAAGTTCAAGCGATGTCACGGAAAGTAATAGGAGAACACAATGAAGATTCACGAATATCAGGCGAAGCAGTTGCTGAAGCAGTACGGCGTGCCCGTGCCCGACGGGCAGGTGGCGTCCACCCCCGACGAGGTGCGAAGCGTCGCGGCGGAGATGGGGCGGCGGGTGGTCATCAAGGGCCAGGTGCATAGCGGCGGGCGCGGCAAGGCGGGGGCGGTCAAGCTGGCCGCCGATGCCAACGAGGCGGAGGCGATTGGGAAGGACCTGCTCGGCAAGACGCTGTTCTTCGCGCAGGCCGGGGCGGACATGAAGATCAACCGGCTGCTGGTGGAAGAAGCCGTGGACATTGACCGGGAGATTTATGTCGCCATCACGCAGGACCGGGTGCGGCAGAAGGACGTGCTGATTGTGTCCACGCAGGGCGGCATGGATATTGAAGAAGTCGCACACAACAACCCTGCCGACATCGCCAAGCTCTTTATTGACCCCCTGCTCGGCCTGCCCGACTATGCCTGCCGTCAAGTGCTGTTTGATGCGGGCTTCGACAAGGCTCTCATTGGCAAGGCTATCCCCGTGCTGAAGGCGCTGTATGCCGCCTACGTCGGGACCGATGCGACGCTGGCGGAGATCAACCCGCTCGTGATTACCAAAGCCGGGACGATTATCGCGGGCGATGCGAAGTGGGATTTGGACGAGAATGCTCTGTACCGGCATCCTGAGTTCGCGGCGTTCAAGGACGAGGCCGAGATGGACCCGATTGAGGCCGAGGCCGGGCGGCGCGGCATTCAGTATGTGCGGCTCGAAGGCGGCGACATTGGCATCATCGGCAACGGCGCGGGGCTGGTGATGACGACAATGGACGAGGTCAAGCGGGCGGGCGGTCAGCCTGCCGACTTCCTGGACATCGGCGGCGGGGCCAAGGCCGAGGCGGTCACGGACAGCCTGGAAATTGTCTTGTCCGACCCGAATGTCAAGGGCGTCCTGTTCAACATCTTCGGCGGCATCACACGCGGCGACGAAGTGGCAAAGGGCATTATCGAAGGTACGAAGTCACTGGACATCAAGGTCCCCATCGTGATCCGCCTGGCCGGGACCCGCGCCGCTGAAGGGGCCGCGCTGCTCAAAGACACCAATTTGGTTCCCGCCGAGACCATGCAGGAAGCGGCGGCCAAGATTGTGGAGCTGGCCTACGCGAAGTAAACGAATGGAGGTGGCATGATGGCAGTTCTGGAAGCGGAACGAGCGCCCGCCCCTGTGCAGGCACGGGCTGGCGTGGAAGAGGCAAAGCCTTACACGATACAGCAGTTTTTGGACCTTGTGGCCGGATACCCGGATTTATGGATGGAGCTAACGAGCGAGGGAGAGCTGATTATCATGCCACCAACTTTGACCAAATCGGGAATGCGGAACTTCAAACTGACTGTCCGCCTCGGAATTTGGGCGGAGGCCAATGATTTAGGAATTGGATTTGAGTCGTCTACCCTGCTTGCCCTGCCAAATGGATCAATTCGCGCCCCGGATGTCGCGTGGGCTGAAAAGTCGCGCTGGGAGGCGCTTACGGAGGAGCAGCGCGACGGAATTTCTGATATTTGCCCGGATTTTGTGGCCGAGCTGCGTTCGCAGTCTGATCGCCTCAGCGCGGTTCAGCGGAAGATGCGCGAATATAGGGACAACGGCGCACGTCTGGGCTGGCTGATTGACCCGCAAAGCAATCGCGTTGAAATCTATCGGCCCGGTCAAGAGGTCGAGGTGCTGGATGCCCCGGCAACGCTTTCTGGCGAAGATGTGCTGCCGGGATTTGTGCTGGATTTGAAGGACATTCTGGATTAGGAGGACACCCGTGGCCGTTTTAGAAGCACCCGTTTCGGCTGCCAGCCCCGTTGTGTGGGACGATGCGCCGGAGCCATACACGCAGGAAGAGTTTACCGCATTGGCGGCTTCGTACCCCGATTTGCGGATGGAACTGACCAGGGAAGGAAGGTTAAGTATTATGCCACCGTCAGGAGGAGAGTCGAGTTATCAGAGCAGCACCGTCAGCGGTTTCCTTTTTATGTGGAGCCGCCAGGACGGGACAGGGATGACCTTTGACGCCAACGGCGGCTTCATCCTGCCCAACGGGGCTACCCTCTCTGCCGACGCTGCCTGGCTTCTTCGCACTCGCTGGGAGGCGCTGACACCAGAGCAAAGAAAGAAGTTCCCCCCGCTCTGCCCGGACTTTGTCGTAGAAGTGCTGTCTCCCAGTGATAGCCTCTCCAAAACGCAGGACAAAATGCACGAATGGATTAGCAATGGGGCACGTCTGGGCTGGCTGATCAACTCACGGCGCAAGCAGGCAGAAATCTACCGGCCCGGCCAAGACGTAGAGGTGCTGGACTATCCTGCAACGCTCTCCGGCGAAGACGTACTTCCCAGTTTTGTGCTGGACTTGAAGGATATTTTGGAATGACCCTGCCAATTTGGAAGTCCAGACGCTCCGAAACGCCGGACGCCATTGCGCCTGATGGGGCCGAAATCCGCATTTTAATCGACCAGCCACAGGGAGCGACGCGGCTTTCCGTGGCGGAAGCACTGGTCAAGCCCAGCACACGCACGGCCTGCGTCTCGCACAAGACCATTGAAGAAGTGTGGTACATTGTGCGCGGGACGGGCCGTTTCCACCGGCTTCCACCTGACGGCAGTAAAGAGGAAGTGGAGGACGTTGGCCCTGGCGACGCCCTGCTTATCCCGACCGGCTGCGGCTTCTGGGTGGAAAATACCGGCCTGAACGATCTGGTTTTTCTTTGCTGCGATGCCCCGCCCTGGCCGGGGCATGATGAGGCGACTCCGTGGGAGACGGCATGACTATTGACATAAACTACATGACCGAGTTCCTGATCGGCCTGCTGAACACGCCCTCTCCAACCGGGGATGCGGAGGCGGGGATTGCGTACACGGAAGCCGCGCTGCACGCGCTGGGGCTGGAAACGCGGCGGACGGTGAAGGGGGCGCTGCTGGCGACGCTTGCGGGGCAGTCCACTGCGGAGCCGCGTGCGGTGACGGCTCATGTGGACACGCTGGGGGCGATGGTCAAGGAAATCAAAGCCAGTGGGCGGCTGGCGCTGTCGCAGATTGGCGGCTATGCGTGGAACGCGATTGAAGGCGAGGGCGTGACGGTTCGCACGGAGGGCGGGTCGAGCGTGCGCGGGAGCGTGCAGCTTGTCAAAGCGTCGTCACACGTTCACAGCGCGGCGGTGAATGAAACCAAGCGCGAGGCGGGGACCCTGGAAGTGCGGCTGGATGCGCGGACGATCAATGCCGAGGAGACGCGGACACTGGGGATTGAAGTCGGGGACTTTGTGTATCTCGACCCGCGTGTGGAGTGTGTCAACGGGTTCGTGCGAAGCCGTCACTTAGACGACAAGGCGGCGGTAGCCTGCGTGCTGGCGGTGGTGAAGGCTTTGAAGGAAGCCGGGGAGATGCCCGCGCAGACGACGACTATTCACATCAGCAACTATGAAGAAGTGGGGCACGGGGCAGCGGGCGGCTTTCCCGCCGATCTGGTAGAGCTGCTGACGGTGGACATGGCGGCGATTGGCGACGGGCAGGCGTCGGATGAGTTTCACTGCACGCTGTGCGTTAAAGACAGCGGCGGGCCGTATCACCGGGAGTTTGGCAGCCGATTACGCAAGCTGGCCGCGAAGCATGAGATAGATTTGAAGACCGATATTTACCCCTACTACGGCTCTGACGGCGAGGCGCTGTGGCGGGCCGGGGCGGACGTGCGGGTGGCGCTGATTGGGCCGGGCGTGGACGCCTCGCACTCGTATGAGCGCACGCACACGGACGCGCTGGTAGACACGGCGCGGCTTATTGGGTACTATCTGCGGGAAGATTGATTTTTCGACACACACGAGGAGACACAAATGGCTGCTATGTTTGAGTACAAGATTATCGTCAGCGATTCGGACGATGAGACCGACGAAGAGACCCTGAACGGGCACGGCGCACAGGGCTGGGAGCTGGTCAATGCCGTTGCCGATGTCCGCGCCAACGACGAAGCCGAGGACGATTCCGAAGACGAGAACGTGCCTGTGACGGTATTCTACTTCAAGCGGGCCAAAGAGTAGAGGCCCGCGCTTCAGAGGTAAACATGGCAATTCTTGTTGACAAAAACACCAAAGTTCTGGTGCAGGGCATCACCGGGCGCGAAGGCGAGTTCCACACCACGCAGATGATCGCCTACGGCACACAGGTCGTCGGCGGCGTGACGCCCGGCAAGGGCGGAATGACCGTGCAGGGAGTCCCGGTGTTTGACACCGTGCGCGAGGCCAAAGACGCGACGGGGGCGGATGCGACCTGCATTTTCGTCCCGGCACGCGGCGCGGCGGACGGCATCATGGAAGCGGTAGACGCGGGCGTGGACTTCATTGTCTGTATCACCGAAGGCATCCCGATTGAAGACGAAATCCGGGCGGTGAACGTCGTCAAATACTCCAAATCCCGCCTGCTCGGCCCAAACTGCCCCGGCATTCTAACGGTGGGCGGCGCAAAAATCGGGATCATCCCGGCGAGTATGTTCATCCCTGGCCCGGTCGGCATCGTCTCCCGCTCGGGCACCTTGACGTATGAGTCGGTAGACGCCCTGACCCGTGCGGGCCTCGGGCAGACAACGTGTGTTGGCGTTGGGGGTGACCCTATGCCCGGCACGCGCTTTATTGACGTCCTGCCGCTCTTCGAGGCAGACCCCGAAACCAAAGCCGTGGTTATGTGCGGCGAAGTCGGCGGCTCCGACGAAGAGGTCGCCGCTGAGTATATCAAGACGATGACAAAGCCCGTGATTGGCTTTATTGCCGGTCTGACCGCCCCTCCCGGCAAGCGGATGGGCCACGCGGGCGCGATTATCTCCGGCACGTCCGGCAGCCCGCAGGCCAAAGTGGATGCGCTCAAAGCCGCCGGAGTGCATATCGCCGAAAGCACCGCCGACATTCCTGGCCTCGTCAAGCGGGCGCTTGGCGCATGAGTTCTGCGGGCCTGAAAGCTGGCCTTCTAGTCGTTGGCATCGCGGCGGGCGGCGGCGCGGCGTGGCTTTTACAGCTGCGTCCCGCTGCCCCGCCGCAGCGCCTTTCCCCTTCTTTTCCCTCCGTGCCTCTTGCCTCTGCGCCTATTGTTATGCCTGCGGCTTCTCCGCGCCCGCCTTCCGCCGCCGTGTCGCCTGCGGCACGTCCGGCCCCGTCCGCCCTTGCCTCCCCGGAAGCGCAAAGCCGCAAAGAACGGTGGGAAAAAAGCTTTCCCGGTGAACCACTGCCGTATGCTTTGTCAGGGATAGGTCCCAAGCCGGGGCCATCCACACAGCAAATCGCTGGCTTTACAGTCACCGCTCAGGCTTCGGATGCATTGGGCGCTCTTGGCTCCCCGGTTTCCTCCTACGAGCGGAAAGAAAAACCTCATATCACAACGATGCTCACGGCAAACTCGTCAAGCGTTGCTGTCAAAAATATCTCGTGGGAACTCAATCAAAACGGCCTCAGCGCGGAAGGCATCACTCAAACCGGGGAAAGCTTTGCCAGCGCCGGTTTACGGCCACGAGGAACCGGCCAGGAAGCGGAAATCATTCAGACGCCTCGAATTACCGGGAAGCCCCCGAAGTTTTTAATCGTGCGCGGCCTGCTGCGCCAGGCAGAAGACTACGAAGAGCCGCTGGCGTTCCAGACGCCGGAAACTCTGGAGGGGGCTGGAAGCAAAAGCCAATCACAGCAAACGCCCAGTGGTGTGACCGTCACGCTGCCGCCGCAGGGCCTGCTGGCCTCCGGGGGCAATTCCGGCGACAGCAGTGTGCTGCGCCTCAGCTTTCAGATGCAGCCCAGTGGCCCGGTTGAGCTGCCGCAGTCGCCGCTGTTTCAGAAATACCGCAAGCCGGTCCTGGTCCGAGTAGGGGCGATGACCTCAAACGGCAGCGCCTATGATTACCCCTTTTCTGACCCCAATCCCCAGGGCTGGATGTCGCTATACAACCAGCCAAATCAGCCCTGGCAGTACGGCCCGAACACAGGCATTCTGAGGCTTGTTGTTCAGCAGAGAGTTTACACCCACGAAATCCCCTTTGCTCTGCGTGTCCCCGTCACCCATAAAGCATTTGTTGAACCTAACAGACGTTAAGAACCTATCCCGAACACCTCATTGCACGCTTTGCCGTCCTCGTTATGAACATCAGGAAAAATCAACTATGAACCCTGTTGGAGATTGGATTAAAAATCGGAGATCAACGCGGCATTTCTGGGCGCTGCTGCCAGTCGCCGTCTGTCTGCTGCTGGCTCCCAGCCTGATGGCCCAGGGGCAGGACGCAAACAATACCGGTGCGTTGGTGCTTGCCGTGCGCGGGCCAAACGGCAAGCCACTCAAAAATCACGCCGTGACAGTGTCGCGCATCGGGTTTCCTCCGCCGGATGTCCCGGATGTCTCCATGACAACCAATTCTCAGGGGCAGGTGAGACTGAAGATGCCGGTCGGATTCGTGCGCCTGCGCGTCCTAGCCCCCGGCGTTGGCTATGGGATAACCGGCAGCATTGAGATGGGACAAGGACCGGAAACACAGGCAGCGCTGCCGCCGCTCGCCCCTTTTGCCCGTCTCTCCGGTACAATCGCGCCCGCGCTCCGGCAGCCCGGCGAGACCTTGTTCCTGGCGAATCAGGACAGCACCGGTCGTCAGCCCTCGCAGCCCGTGCCGGTAGATGCCCAGGGACGGTTCACGCTTACGACTCTGCGGGCGGGGCAGGTCGGGCTGGAACTCTCTCGGGGCGATTCGGGACGGACTCTCTACTTCTACTACAGTGTTGCGCCGGGCGAGAACAGGGCGGCGGTTGTTCTCGCGCTGCCTCGGAATGGCTTTTCCTTTCCACCTTATGTTCCGCCGACGAGTCACGCCGTCACGCTGCGGGGCCATGTCACTGATGATCATGGCAAGCCCGTCGTCGGGGCGACAGTCTACGCCAAACTCCCGGAGCCGAGCCAGCCTTCGAGGATTTCCGGCCCGGCCAATCTCTTTGGTGGCCCTCCGCCAAACTCCACGGTGACAGGAGCCGACGGCAGTTACGTCTTTCAGAATGTCGACGCTCCCTCTTCTGGCTCTTCTTCCGCGCTTCTTGTCCCCCTCGCGGCGTCCGCCCCCGGCTATCCGCCTGCCCTTACGGCGGCCCGGATCGAACAGGATATGGTAGGAGACGTATTGGCAGAGGTTGTGCTGTCTACCCGGCATACGCGGGTAGTGGTTCATGTCACGACGCCGGAGGGAAAACCAGCCGCAGGCGCAAGCGTGCACCTGCGCCCGAGTGCCGGGCTTCCCGGCATCGTCGCCGCACCGCCGGGGGATCGCCCGCTGTCCCCTTTCTTTGCCTCTCGTGGCAGCACACCGGATGCCATGAGCCGCCTGTTCATGCCGTCTAGCACTACCGGAGTAGAAGGCGTCGTGCAATTTACAGACATCCTGCCTGGCTTGTGGGACGTCGAGGCCGACGCCTCGCAGACAAAAGACTCTCGCACCCTGCTGTTTTTCATCCCGCCCGTTTCGGCCCAAAGCCGGGCCGTCGCTGTGCAGGCCGGACAGGCACTGTCCTGCACACTCAGCCTAGCGCCGCTCCCCCTTGTGCCGACCGTACAGGTGCTGTCGCCAAAGGGAAACCCGGTTGCCGTGGAGGGCATGATGCTGGAACCCGGCAGCCGAGTGAAAGACACCCGGCTTTTTTCAGAACGCACTTCCGATGACGCAGACAAGGCAACGCTCCCGGCTGCTAGAGAAAAGCCGGGGCTTTGGCGGATCACGGCGAATTACCGCGAGGCTGCACACTTGTCAGTTGGCTACACCCCCAGCATTCCAGAGCCATACAATGCCGCAAGTGCCCTTGTCGCACTCTCGCCCGTACTGCCGCCGACCGGGGTTCTCCAGCTCCGGGCCAGACATCGGACCGCCGGGGTTCTGCGTGTTCATCTGCAAGGGCTGAACGGACGCCCCGCAGCGGGCACGGTCGTTGTCCTCGGCAGCTTCGCCGAACCCGGCTATGCGGCGACGGTTGACCGCCACGGCGAGGCCGTCTTCACAGGTATGCCAGCGGGAACCTACACCGTTTCAGGGCGGCTGACTGGGCAGCAGACGCTTCCCACTCTTAGTATGCTTCCTGGCGCGGACGACGCGCCGCTGCCGACGGACGCCGCGCTGTCCGGTCAAGTCTGCATCGTGTCACAGCAGGCAGAGGTGGCATTAGACACAGAGACTCGTATTGTCCTGCGGGCCGTTCCCGCTGGCTTTGTCCGGGGCCGGATTTTGCCAGCGGCGGGAACGCCGCTGAACACTTATCTGCTGAAACCGAATTACCTGCTGGGGACCGGCGAAGCTACGGTCGCCGGAATCATTGATGCGAAGACGGGGGCATTCGTCTACGGCCCTTTGCCGCCCGGTCCGGCGACGCTGACGCTGGAATGCGAAGATATGAACCTCCGCAGACCTGTCCCGATTCGCGCTATCCGCACCACGGTGCCGCGAGGGAAAATTGTCTCGGTCGGCTCTCTCGCAGCCCCTCCGCTTCCCGTCAGCAGCTACCCGGAAGCGGTGACTGGTACGGTATTCCTCAGCGACGGCACAACGCCCGCCTGGAATGCTCAGGTGGTTCTCTTTTCGCCCTCTCCGTATTATCCTGAGTATCCGACACTCACAGCGCAGACACCGGCGGATGCTTTGGGCCATTTGACAGGAGCCGCCACAGCGGTTAGTTTTGATAACGGCGAGGGGCCACTGCTGCCTTCGCCGCCGGAGGATAACCCGGCGGTTCCCACGCTTGTCGCCTGGCTGCCGGGCCTGACCGGGGCGACCCTGCTGCCCTGGACACCGGGCCAGACTGTGCGGATTGTGCTGCCTCCGGCAAACGCTGCGGCTGGCCGCGTTACACTTGGCGGAAAGCCTGCAACAGGTCTGATGGGAACGCTGCGTGTTCGGGCAGAATACCAGGGGCGCGGTCGGCTGAATGACCTGCTCTGCCGGGATGTGACCTGTCAGCCGGATGGAACATTTACGCTCAATGGCCTGACGCCTGGAACGTACCAAGTCCAGGCGGCGCGGGACGGCATCTGGCTCTCGGCATCGCAGACAGTCACAATAGGCAACGCTCTCGTCCCGCCGCTGGCGCTGGACATTGCTCCGCCTGGCCCTTCGGTGACGCTGCACCTTTCGCCGGGCGAGACAGTTTCTCTGGACCGTCCCGCCGGGCCACTCACAGATTTGCTTTGGCCCACGGTGGTTCGTGCCGATGGTGTTGGCGACTTGCGATTGGATGGTCTGGAAGCCGGACCCCACTTCGTTCAGCCTGCTTCCGGTGGCCGACGAGTAGCGTTTGATGTCCCAGCCATAAATCGTTAGTCTTTTGCCTTAAACAGCTTGCTGTGATGGCGGCTGTAGCCGAAGTAGATGACGAAGCCGAGCAGCAGCCACACGACAAGCCGGAGCATCGTGTCTAAAGGCAGTCCGCTGATGAGATACAAACAGGCCAGGATGCCCGCTATCGGGACGAACGGGACGCCGGGGCATTTAAACGGACGCGGCAGGTCCGGCTGCGTCCAGCGCAGGTACAGGACGCCCGCGCAGACCAGGATAAAGGCAAACAAAGTGCCGATGGAAACCAGCTCGCCGAGCAGGTGCAGCGGGACAAGGGCGGCAATCAGAGCAACAATGCCACCCAGTAGCCAGGTGGCGTAGACCGGAGTCTGAAACTTGGGGTGCAGACGGCTGAACACGGCGGGCAAAAGGCCATCTCCGGCCATGGTGAAGAAAATACGTGACTGCCCATAAAGCAGCACCAGCATCACTGAAGTCAGCCCCGCAATAATGCCGATCTTAACGATCAGTGTCAGCCAGGGCAGGCCGGTCGCCGCGACGCCGACGGCGATAGGGTCGGCGACGTTCAGACGGGGGTAGGGGACTAGCCCGGTCAGCACCGCCGACACGGCGATGTATAAAATTGTGCAAAGGGCGAGTGAGCCGAGGATGCCAATCGGCATATCCTTTTGTGGGTTTTTCGCCTCCTGCGCCGCTGTGGAGACCGCATCAAAGCCGATATACGCAAAGAAGATCACCCCCGCGCCGCGCAGGACGCCGCTCCAGCCGAAGTGCCCAAAGTGCCCGGCATTCGGCGGCACAAACGGATGCCAGTTGGCCGGATGCACATGGCCGACGCCGAACGCCAGAAACAGCCCGATCACGCACAGCTTGACGGCCACAATCGCGGCGTTCAGGCTCGTCGATTCGCGCACCCCAAAGGCCAGCAGGGCCGTCACGCCCAGCACGCCCAGCAGGGCCACCCAGTTCAGGTGAGCCAGAAATCCATGCAGCACAGGCAGGTGAACGCCGAGGTCGCCCAGAAAGCTAGAAACGTAGCCCGCCCAGCCGACCGCGACCGTCGCTGTGCCAAGCGCGTATTCCAAAATCAGGTCCCAGCCAATCACCCAGGCGACCAGCTCCCCGAGCGTCGCATACGAATACGTGTAGGCGCTCCCGGCGATGGGGAGGAGCGCGGCGAACTCGGCATAGCACAGGCCCGCAAACGCGCAGGCGATGCCGCCGAGAATAAACGACAGCATGATGGCGGGACCCGCGTACTGCGCCGCCGCCGTTCCGGTCAGCACAAAAATCCCCGCGCCGATAGTCGCTCCGACCCCGAGGGCCAGCAGCCGCCAGGGTCCCAGCGTGCGTTTCAGGGCCGTGCCGTCCGTCTTTTCCGTTTGCAGGTCCGCCACACTCTTTTTTGCCAGATACTGACTGCCGCTCATCGTTTTCTCCTGCTCTTACTTTTTCTTTTGTGCCTCAGTGTACCATGACTTTCAGTGGTATAATAGCCCAACTTGACAGACAAGGTTGGTGTTCTATGCGATTACGCTTTGCCCTTTATTCCTGCGGCCTTCTCGCTTTGCCGCTTCTGCTCTGTGCCCCGGCAGGCGCGGCTCCGACGACAGAAACGGTGCATGAACAGTTTGCCCAGAAGGATGCCACGATTGCCGACCTGCGGCGGCAGGTCGCCGCGCTGACCGCGCAGGTGACGGCACTGAAAACCCAGGCCGCTGCGTCTGAAGTGAACGCGCCCAATGCCGATGGTGTGACGCCGCTGATGCAGGCAATCCAGAACCACAATCTCGAAAGAACCGAACTACTGCTGGCGCAGGGCGCAGATGTGTCGGCACTGGATAAAGGCGGCAACACGGCCCTGATGCTGGCCGCGCAGTGGGGGCAGATTGATGTGGTGCGGGCGCTGCTCGACAAAGGCGCGATTGTGGATGTCAAAAACCAGCACGCCCCCGGTGACAACGGCGGCGGGGCAACCGCCCTGATGTGGGCCGCTCGCTTCGACCATGTGCCGGTGGTGAATCTTCTGGTCAGCCGGGGTGCCAGCATGACGCTTGGCGATAACGGCGGGCGGGGCGGGGCGCTGTTCTGGTCCGGGTCCTACGGCCAGGCGGCGGCGACAAAGGCGCTTTTGGACCTCGGTGCCCCCCTGAATGCTAAAGACAAAGACGGCAAGACTGCCCTGTACTGGGCCAAGCGTCCGTATCCGGGCGTCCCGGATGGCGCACGCGATGCGACTGTGGCTGTTTTGGAGAGTGCCGGTGGCAAAGAGTGACCGTCCGGCAATCAGCCGCGCATGGCCTCCACAAATGCCCGCACGGCTCCGCGCCGGGCGCGGGTCGTTTTCAGCAGCAGGCCAGTGGGCCGGGTGAAGGCATCCGGCCCCGCCAGCGGCACGGCGCAGAGGGTTCCGGCGCGGACTTCCTGCCGCACCGTGTCGGCGGGCAGCAGGCTCAGGCCGGTGCCGATTTCCACCAGATTTTTGATTGTCTCAATGTTGTCAAAGGTCGTCACCATCTTGACGCGCACCCCCGCTGCTTTCAGTTTTTCGTCTACCAGCCGCCGCGTGGGAATGTCGTCGGCGAAGCCCACAAACGGCTGGCCGTCGAGCCGCGCCAGCGTCGTTTCGGCTTCCCCCGCCAGCGGATGTTCCGGCGCACAGACCACCACCATATCTTCTTCGGCAAAGGGAAAAACTTCCAGCCCGCGCCGGGCGGTGGGGCAGGCGACAATGCCCACATCGACCAGACCCGCCGCCACATCGTCGGCGACTTTCTGCGTCTGCGCGTATTCTAAGTGAACATTGATGCGCGGATGCGCGGCCAGAAAGGGCTTGAGCCGGGGCGGCAGGGCATGCAGGCCGACGGAGTAGACCGTTGCCACCCGCACCGTTCCCGCCGCGTCATCGGACAGCTCCCGCATCTGGGCATCCAGCTCCTGCGCGGCGCGAAGCAGGGGCCGTGCGCCGTCATACAGCGCCTGCCCGGCGGGCGTCGGCGTCACCTGTCCCCGGCCCTGTCCCCGGTCCAGAAGCACCTGCCCGTACTCCTGCTCCATCACGCGCAGGCGCTGGGACACCGCCGACTGGGACACGAAGTTTTTCTCCGCCGCCCGCGAAAAGCTGCCGGTGTCCACGAGGTCCAAAAAAAGCCGCACTGTTTCTAAATTAATCATAAATTAGTTATAAGCCTGACTTATGATACCCGCAAAAACAATTCATTTTACTTTTTCCAAGCCGCCGGGTATACTGGGCTATCACTTACCGTGAGAGGTTTTATTAATGGCAGTTGCCCCCCCTGAGCCGACCGCGCCCCAGCCGACATCCCGCGAAAACGAAACAAGCAGTGTCAAAACACGCATGCACGATTCGTATTTATGGCATCGTTTGCATTCCGCGTCCGGGATTTTCCCTATTGGCTTCTTTTTGATCCAGCACCTGATCGCCAACTCCTACGCCCTGCGCGGGGAGCCGTACTACAACGGCGTGATCAAAGTTTACGGCGGCTTGCCGTTCGTGGCCGTGCTGGAAATCACTTTGATTTACCTGCCGATTTTGTACCACTCCATTTACGGCTTCTGGATTACTGCCTACGGGCAGGCCAATCTGGGCAAGTACAAATATGGCCGCAACTGGAACTATTTCATGCAGCGGGTCAGCGGCGTGGTGGCGTTCTTTTATATCGGCTACCATGTGTGGAACACCAGCCTGCACAAGTATATCCTGCTCTGGAACGGTGTCCCGCACCCAGACCAGGTGATCAGCTACGCCGCAATGGCGCGGCAGATGGCGGACCCGGCGCACTACATCATTCAGGCCATCGGCATCATTTTCACGGTGTTTCACTTCACCAACGGCCTGTGGAACTTCTGCATCCGCTGGGGCATCACGATATCGGCGCACGCCCAGCGCATGAACCAGTATGTCTGCTGGGGCCTGTTTGCCATTTTCACCGGCATGGGCCTGTGGACCATTATCAGCCTGCATAACGCCGGTGTCAACCATCTGTACACGCCAACCACTGTGGCTTCGTATGTGAAGCACTAAGCCGGGCAGACTAGGTTCAGGAGGGCCGGACAATGGCAATCGCCGAGCGCGAACTCGCCCCGCAGGCGCGAAAGCAATTTTACACGGAAGAAGAGTACCTCGTGCGCGAAGATGCCGCCGAGGAGCGGTCAGAGTATGTCCACGGAGAATTGCAGCCTATGTCAGGCGGAACTGATGATCACAATCTGATCTCTGGGAATGTTTATGGGGAGCTGCGGGCAATACTTCGCAGGCGTGACTGCCGCGTTTATGGCTCTGACATGAAAGTTTACGCGGACGGCGCGATGCGCTACCCGGATGTCTCTGTCGTTCGGGGGCCGCGCATTTATCACGGAGCCAATCGCACCGTGGTCTGTAACCCACTCTTAATCGCGGAAGTGCTTTCCCCAAGCACAGAAAAAACGGATTGGGGAGCAAAGTTTCGCAACTACACGGCCATCTCTACGCTTCAAGTCTATTTGTTGATTAGTCAGGATACGCCGCGTGTAGAGATGTATCTGCGAGGCGAGAATGGACACTGGGATTATTCGGAAATCATTGGATTGGATGCCATGCTGGATGTTTCGACGCTGTCTGTGTCGCTGCCACTGAGCGAGATTTACGATCTGATTGAGTTTGACTAAGGAGGTGCATTGTGGCAATCGCAGAACGTGAGCTTGCACCGCCGACGCACAAGCGGCTTTATACAGAGGACGAGTATCTAGCGCGGGAAGAAGCGGCAGAAGAACGGTCAGAGTATATCAATGGAGAGATACGGCCTATGTCCGGCGGAACCTATTATCATGGCGCGATTTCGGGACATTTGATCACTGCCTTGAACGTAGCACTTTCCGATACAGAGTGCGCTGCAACATCCTCTGATGTGAAAGTTCGGGCCGCAGGCAATATGTTTTACCCGGACGTGAGCGTCGTCTGCGGTGCGCCAGTCTATCATGGCCGGAGCCGCGTGGTAATTACAAACCCTATTCTGATCGCAGAAGTTTTGTCACCCAGCACCAGCGGCGTAGATCGCGGCGAAAAGATGCGCGACTATTTGCAGATTGAGACTCTGGAAGTCTATCTTTTAGTTACTGAAAACGAGCCGCGTGTGGAGATGTTTTCGCGCCGCGAGGATGGCGGCTGGAGTTATGACGCTGTTTCCGGGATGGAAACGAGTTTGAGCATTCCGGCTCTGTCTATTTCGCTGAAGCTGGCAGATATTTACCGGCGGATTCCATTTGAGACTGATGAGGAACTGTGAGTAGTTGGTGGTTGTTAATAAGATAAGAGGCATTTATTATGGCGACAGTAGCGAGCAATACGAAACCGAAGGTGATTGTGGTCGGCGGCGGACTGGCCGGACTGATGACGAGCATCAAGGTCTGCGAGGCGGGCGTGCCCGTCGATTTGTTCTCGTTTGTGCCGGTCAAGCGCAGCCATTCGGTGTGCGCTCAGGGCGGCATCAACGGGGCGGTCAACACCAAAGGTGAGGGCGACTCGCCCGAAGAGCATCTGGACGACACGGTGTACGGCGGGGACTTCCTGGCAAATCAGCCGCCGGTCAAGCACATGGCCGACCATGCGCCGGGCATTATCAACCTGCTGGACCGGATGGGCGTCATGTTCAACCGCACCGGCGAGGGCCTGCTGGACTTCCGCCGCTTTGGAGGGACGCAATACCACCGGACGGCCTATGCGGGCGCGACCACCGGGCAGCAGCTCCTGTACGCTTTAGATGAACAGACGCGGCGCTTCGAAGTGGAAGGCAAGATCAAGAAGCACGAGTTCTGGGAGTTTTTGGGCGTTGTCAAAGACGATGAGGGAACTTGTAAAGGCATTGTCGCGCAGGACCTGCGGACGATGACCATTCAGGAGTTCAAGGCCGACGCCGTAGTGCTTGCTACCGGCGGGCCGGGCATTGTCTACAACCGCTCCACAAACTCGGTAATGAACACCGGTACGGCGGCGTCTGCGGTCTATCAGCAGGGCGCGACGTATGCTAACGGCGAGTTTATTCAGGTGCATCCTACGGCTATTCCCGGTCTGGACAAGCTGCGGCTAATGTCCGAGTCGGCACGCGGCGAGGGCGGGCGCGTCTGGGTTCCCCGCGAGGCGGGCGACAAGCGGCGCGGCGAGAACATCCCGGAAAACGAGCGATTTTACTTCCTGGAAGAAAAGTACCCGGCCTACGGCAACCTGGTCCCCCGCGACATTGCGACCCGCGAGATTTTCTCGGTGTGCGTCGACGACAAGATGGGCGTTTTCGGCGAAAACCAGGTCTATCTGGACCTGACGCACTTGGACAAAAAGCAGATTGACATCAAGCTCGGTGGTATTCTGGAAATCTACGAGAAGTTTGTCGGCGAAGACCCGCGCACGACCCCGATGCGGATTTTCCCCGGCGTCCACTACTCGATGGGCGGCCTCTGGGTAGACTTCGCCAAAAACGAGACCACCGGGGGCCTGACCGAAGGCGACCCGCGCAACCATCAAACGAGCATTCCGGGTCTGTTTGCCGTTGGCGAGTGCGATTATCAGTACCACGGCGCGAACCGTCTTGGGGCGAACTCGCTCCTGTCCTGTCTGACCACCGGGCAGGTTGTTGGACCGGGCGTTGTGAATTATGTTAAGCATTTGCCGAAGAGCGTAGACGATCTGCCGTCGTCCCTGTTTGAGCGCGAGTTGAAAGCGCAGCAGGCCAAGTATGAGGGGCTGGCGGCGTCGACGGGGACAGAGAACCCCTATCGTATTCACGAAGAGCTGGGCGACACGATGACTGAAAACGTCACTGTCGTCCGCTACAACGACCGCCTGAAAGCGACCGACGCTAAAATCCAGGAGCTGATGGAGCGCACCGAGCGCGTCTCCATCGCCGACAGCTCGAACTGGACCAATCAGCTCATCCCGTTCACGCGGCAGCTCAAAAATATGCTGCACCTGTCTCGGGCGATTGTCAACGGGGCACTGGCCCGCGACGAATCGCGGGGGGCGCATTACAAGCCGGACTTCCCGAAGCGCGACGACGAGAAGTTCCTGAAAACCACGCTGGCGCAGTGGACGCCGGGCGGCCCCGTGCTGTCCTATGAGGCGGTAGACACGTCGCTGGTCAAGCCGCGCCTGCGAAACTATGCCGCCGAGAAGAACGAAGGGGGCACGGCCACCCCGACCGCCGAAGCCGCTAAAGAAACGCTGATTGTAACCACCAACGGCAAGAACGGCAACGGCTCCAACGGCAACGGCCACCACGCCAATGGCAACGGCGCGGGCATTAATGGCAAAAACGGTGTTCTGGCAATGGGCGCGGGCCTGACCGGAGCCGCCGTCCAGGAGATGCAGACGGCAGCAGGCGCAGGCGTCAACGGCGGCGGCGACCAGCTCACCACCCGCCCCCCGGAGGCCCGCCGCGACACAGCCTACGACGGCGACAAGGTCGAGGTCAAAGAGGCCGACGACAACTGGCTGACGGGCAAAAATGACGCCGACGATGCCGACCCGGTGAAGAAGTCCAACCCGGTGGCCGTCGCGGGAGAAAAAGATGTTGACGCACAATAATTTACTTGCGTTGGGCGTGGTAGGGCTGATTCTCGCGGCCCTGCCGACCTTTGCCAAACCTGCCCCGCCGAAAACCAATACGACCGAGGCACCTATGCAGATAGCCTTGATTGAAAATACCGGCTCGACTAATGCTTATGGGTATACACTTGCTGTCGCGTCAAACGGCAATGCGCGGCTAAACCCCAATGGGCAACCGTATTCTATCGTATACGTGCCCAATAAGCTGACCAGCAAGTTGTTTGCCGATCTGAACGCCGCGATGCCTTTGACCAAACTGCCAGTGCGTCATGGGATGCGGAGTGCATCTTTTGGGACCAGCACATTTATCACCTATAAAAACCAAAAGTCGCCGGACCTGACCGGCGGCGGTGGCGCACAGGCAACCGCCCTGCGGGATGACATTCAAGCCATTGTGGGAAAATTAGGCATTAAGAATATGCCGCGACACCCTTTACCAACGCATTAGTTCGCGCTATTAGAAAGACAGAACCATGTCTGATAAAAAGAACATTCTCATCAAGATCAAGCGCCAGAAGGACCAGGACTCGGCCCCCTACTGGGAAGAGTTCGAGCTTCCGTGGCGGCCCGCCATGAACGTTATCTCCTGCCTGATGGAGATTCGCAAGAACCCCGTCACCCGTGACGGCAAGCAGACCTCCGCCCCGGTGTGGGAGATGAACTGCCTGGAAAATGTCTGCGGCTCCTGCACCATGCTGATGAACGGCAAAGTCGGCCAGAGCTGCGCGACGCTGGTGGACAACCTGCCGCAGCCTATCACGCTGGAGCCAATGTCCAAGTTTCCGGTCGTCAAGGACCTTGCCGTGGACCGCTCGCGGATGTTCGAGAACCTGAAGAAAATTCGGGGCTGGATACCAATTGACGGCACCTATGACCTCGGCCCCGGCCCGCGCATCGCCGAGCGGGACCGGCAGGAGGCGTATGAGTTCGCCAAGTGTATGTCCTGCGGCTCGTGCCTCGAAGCCTGCCCGCAGGTCAACACGCATTCCAACTTCATCGGCCCCGCCGCCATCGGTCAGGTGCGCCTCTTCAACAGCCACCCCACGGGCAGTATGAACAAAGAAGAACGGCTGGAAGCCATTGCCGGTGCGGACGGCGTCACAAGCTGCGGCAATGCCCAGAACTGCGTCAAAGCCTGCCCCAAAGAAATCCCGCTGACCAAAGCCATTGCCGAGATGAACCGGGACGTCACGCTCTATAAGTTCAAGAAATTTTTCCGTGGCAAATAATTTTGGAAACAGTGCAAAAAGTCAATCTGGCTGAAAAGCTGGCCCAAATCGGCGACCACTGGAACCCGCGCATTGTCGGCGACGTGAACGCGATGCAGGTCAAGCTCGTCAAGTTGCAAGGCGCGTTTGACTGGCATCACCACGAGACCGAAGACGAATTATTTTTGGTCCTGTCCGGCACGCTGACCATGCGCCTGCGCGACCGGGACATTGTGATAGAGCAAGGCGAGTTTCTGATTGTGCCGCACGGCATTGAGCATCTGCCGGTCGCAGACAGCGAAGTGTCCGTACTGCTTTTTGAGCCGGGGACGACACTGAACACCGGCACAGTCCAGACGGCGCGGACGCGGGCCGTTTTGGAGCGGCTGTAAAGCAAAAGCCGGGGGAAACTGCCCCCGGCTTTTGCTGTTGTTCTTCACTTGGCTTATTTGTGAGCAAACTTTACTTTAGCCAAAGCAACAGCAACGTGGCGGCAAAAAGCGTCAAAAATACCGCCAAAAACTTAATGGCGGCTTCTGGCTTCCGCCCCATTCCTGGCTGATTAATTTGGACTGCCCGGCGAAATGCTTGCTCTTGCTCACGCATCCGAGACTTGAAACCGTCGATTTTTAGATCGTACTGCGCTACTGAGGATTGCATATCCTGAAGGGTATTTTCCTGATCTTGGGCATTTTCGAGGCTTCTTTGAGCGGTCTTAATTGCTTTGAGGAGCAAATTGCGCTCACTGATTAATCGGATAGCTTCTTCGCGTTCACGGAAAGTTATGTTCGATCCAGACATCACGGTTTATACTTTCTTATTTCGGCTGCCAAGTCGGTAGTCAGTAATACTGTGTATTCAATGCCGCATCCCCAAAATCCTGCCAGTTGTTCCTGTGACTAAACTTCACTCCGGCACTGGCACTTGGAAAGCATTCAGCAGGGCGCAGGTGGTCAGATACAGGCCCGTTAGCATCACAATATCTACCAGGCCCTTGTCGCCGAGGGCGGCTTGGGTGCGGGCGTAGGTGGCGGCGTCGACGCGGCGCGTTTCAGCAAGCTGCCGGGTGAACTCGTAGGCGGCGGCCTCCGGCGCGGACAGGCCCTGCGGCGTCTGCCCGGCGAGGATGGCGTTGATAATTGGCTCGGACAGGCCGACGGATTTACCGACGGCGGTGTGGGCGTACAGCTCGTAAGCCGACCCCCAGGCCGCGCCGACGGTGAGGATGACGATCTCATGGACGCGCTCGGACAGGCTGGTGTTCTTCTTTTCGGCGGCGAAGTAGTCGAGATAGGCCGCGCCGACTTCCGGGCCGTAGAGCAGGGCATTGAATGGGCCAAGCAGGCGGCCATCGGGCAGGGCAGCCTCGAAGCCAGACTTCTCAGCCCACGGGATTTGGTCGGCTTGAATGCGCTCGTGGAGCGAGTTCTGGGCCGGGGTCAGGGAGTCGGGCGGCAGCAGGGGCAGGCGGTCATCTTCGGTGTAGGGGGTATCAGGCATGGTTGGGGTCCTCTGCTTCTATTGTGGCCCAGGTGGTATTGGTTGAAACGCAGCAGGGAAGCGTACAAGCCTTTGACTGTTTTTGGGTACACTGGCATCAAAGGAGATTTTTAACTATGGCGCTGCCGATTTCTTACGACTATGGCTACCTGGCCCCCGATGTGGATTTAGAGGAAGTGATGGCGTTTCAGGCCGATGTGGACCTGGCGCACAAAAAGGTGACGCAGGGCGGGGGGCTGGGCGATGACTTCCTGGGCTGGGTGGACCCGGCCAAGATTGTCAGCGCGGAGGAAGTGGCGAAAATCAAAACACTGGCCGCTCAAATCCGGGACGATTCGGATGCGCTGGTGTCTATCGGCATTGGCGGGTCTTATTTGGGCGCACGGGCGGTGATTGAGGCGCTGGGCACGGGCGACGGCCCCGATGTGCTGTTTTCGGGCAACTCACTGTCCGCGCATGATCAGACCAAGACGCTGAAGGCATTGGACGGCAAGCGGTTTTCGATCAATGCCATTTCCAAGTCCGGCACGACCACCGAGCCTGCGGTCGCGTTTCGGCTGTTCCGCGATTTGCTGGAACAGACGGCGGGCAAAGACGACGCCAAAAAGCGCATTGTGGCGACGACTGATGCCAAGAAGGGCGCTCTGCGAAAGTTCGCCGAAGAAGAAGGCTATGCGACGCTGAATATCGCCGACGACGTGGGAGGGCGCTACTCGGTGCTGTCTCCGGTGGGCCTGCTGCCGATTGCTGTGGCGGGCATTGACATTGACGCCCTGCTGTCCGGGGCCAAAGACGTGGCGGCGGCCACAGACACCCCCGATGTGACCAAGAACCCGGCGTACTTTTATGCCGCCGCCCGCAACTTACTCTACCGCAAGGGCTACAGCACTGAGATTTTTGCGTCGTTTGAGCCGCGCCTGCATTACGTCGCCGAGTGGTGGAAGCAGCTCACGGGCGAAAGCGAAGGCAAGTCGCATATTGGCCTGTTCCCGGCCTCGGTGGACCTGACGACCGACCTGCATTCAATGGGCCAGTGGATACAGGAAGGGCGTCGTAATATTATCGAAACCTTCGTGATTATCGACGGCGGCGAGCCGGATTTAAAGGTGCCGAGCGCCGACAACGACCTGGATGGCCTGAATTACTTGCAGGGCCGCCCGGTGTCCGAGGTCAACAAAGCGGCCTACACGGCCACCTCATTGGCCCACCGCGACGGCGGCGTGCCGAATGGGACCATTCATCTGGAAACGCTGGATGCCTATTCGCTGGGAGCGCTGATCTACTTCTACGAGCGGGCGATTGGCGTGTCGGGCTACTTGATGGGCATTAACCCGTTCAATCAGCCGGGCGTGGAGGCATACAAGACGAATATGTTTGCGCTGCTCGGCAAGCCGAAGTTTGAAGACGCGACAAAGGACGTGAAAGCGCGTTTGGACGCGCTGCCGAAGGACACGACGGTGAAGTTCTGACAGGTGTTGCCGAAGGGACCCGAGGAGTTGAAAACTCCTCGGATTACGGTCTTGTCTCTCCGCCCTCTGTCTTCGCCCGAGGATGCGCCCCGGCATAGACTTCCTGAAGCCGCTCGGTCGTAACGTGCGTGTACCGCTGCGTAGTAGCAACGCTGGCATGGCCGAGCAGCTCCTGAATCAAGCGCAAGTCCGCCCCATTCGCCAGCAGATGCGTGGCAAAGGTGTGGCGCAGGACGTGAGGGGTGATTTTCAGATGCTCCGAGGCTGCGCCGCAGTACCGGTCAAACAGTTTGCGGACACCCCGGTCGGACAGCCGCCCGCCGTAGCGATTGACAAAGAGCGCCCCGTCATCTTTCTCCGCGAGAGAGACCAAGATGGGGCGCTCTTTACGGACATACCGCTGCAAGGCAAACACGGCCTGGCGGCCTAGCAGCGTCATGCGCTCCTTGTCCCCTTTGCCGACGACCCGAATGACTCCCTCGTCGTAATCGACATCTCCCACAGACAGCGTGACGAGTTCCCCGGCCCGCATCCCCGAGGCATACAGCGTCTCCAGCAGCGCCCGGTCGCGCAGGCCGAGGCGCTTGTCGGGATTGGGGGCGGCCAGAAGCGCGTTGATTTCGTCCGTTCGCAGGAACTTGGGCAGCCGGTGTTCCTGCTTGACGGTCCGCAGGCCAACAGCGGGGGAGCGGGCAATCAGGGAGCGGCGGGCAGACCAGGCAAAGAACGAGCGCAGGCAGGCGGTTTTGCGGGCGCGGGAAGCGCGGGCCAGCCCCAATTCCTGCAAGCGGCTCAGATAGGCACGCAGCAGGGGCGGGTCGGCGGCGTGGATGTCCGTGACGCCGCGTGTTTCGGCCCACAGGATAAACTGGCCGAGGTCTTCGGCATAGGCTTTAACCGTATGCGGCGAGGCCCCGGCAATGTCGGTGAGAGCGTGCAGAAAAGCATCGCGGGCGGCTTCGAGCATAAGGCGGACCCCCTAGCCCCCAATAATGGGGGAACCCGACAGGACAAGGATAGGAGGGCGCAGCAAGCAGCGCTCCTACTCTGGCTCCCCCATTATTGGGGGCGGGGGGGCCTCACAGCGTCGGCAGCACGGCGTCCAGCGCGGCCAGGCCGCGCTCGGCGAGCAGGGTGTTCTTTTCTTTCTTGTCGCGGATACGGTCCGGCAGAGGCGGCACGATGCCCCAGTTGGCGTTCATCGGCTGAAAGTCCTTGCCATCGTAATGAGCCACATAGGCAGACAAAGCCCCCAGCATGGTCGTTTCCGGCAGGGTAATGAGGGGCTGGCCTTGCAAATGCCGGGCGGCGTTGCGGCCCGCGAGGATGCCCGACGCGGCGGACTCGACGTAACCTTCCACGCCCGTAATCTGCCCGGCGAAGAAGACATTGGGGTACTGACGCATTTGCAGCGTGTCGTTTAAGACCTGCGGGGACTGAATATAGGTGTTGCGGTGGATGACGCCGTAGCGGACGAACTCGGCTTCTTCCAAACCGGGGATCATGCGGAAGACGCGCTTCTGCTCGCCCCACTTCATGCGGGTCTGAAAGCCGACCATCGAGTAGAGCGTTGCCGCCCGGTTTTCCTGCCGCAACTGCAAGCAGGCCCAGGGCCGGTGCCCGGTGCGCGGGTCGTTCAGGCCGACCGGCTTCATCGGGCCGAACGACAGCGTTTTGGGGCCGCGTGCCGCCAGCACTTCAATCGGCAGACAGCCTTCGAAGTAGGGGACTTTGGCTTCATGGTCACCCAGCGGAGCCATTTCGGCGGTCAGCAAGGCTTCGTGAAACGCCTGATACTCGTCTTTGGAGAACGGACAGTTCAAGTAAGCCGGGTCGCCTTTGTCGTAGCGCGAGGCTTTAAACGCAATGTCCAGATTGATGGTGGAAGCGTCAATCGTCGGCGCAACGGCATCATAAAAGAACAACTGCGACTGTCCGGTCAGCCGCCCAACATCGGCGGCCAGTGCATCGGACGTCAATGGCCCGGTGGCGACAATATGCACCCGGCTTTCGTCAATGCGCTCGATTTCGCCGCGCTCAATAGTCACATTCGGGTGCGACTCAAGTTTATGGGTGATGGCGGCGGCGAACAGGTCCCGGTCCACGGCCAGCGCCTCCCCGGCAGGCACGCAGGCGGCGTCCCCGGCGGCGACAATCAGCGAGTCCAGCCGCCGCATTTCTTCTTTCAGCAGCCCCGCGCCATTGGTCAGCAGGTTGGATTTCAGCGAGTTGGAGCAGACCAGCTCGGCCAGCTTGTCGCCGACATGAACGGGTGTGGGCTTGACCCCGCGCATTTCCCAGAGCCGCACCTTCGCGCCCGCCTGCGCCGCCTGCCACGCGGCTTCACTGCCCGCCAGACCGCCACCAATGATTGTTATTTCTTCTGTCATTCTGTTTCTTTCAGCCCAATAGCCCGGAACGCCTTGCTTTCAATAGGCGTGTCAGCGAGTATGCACTCGGCACAGTAAGCAGCCACGCGCTTTCGCCACAGCCACCGCTGCGCCTGCGGGCTTTGCAGGTCATCGGGTTTTTCATAATTCAGCGCCCAAATTGCTTTGAGCATCAAAAAATCGTCAAAGAATCCCGAAAGTGCGGGAAGCCCCTCCGCCAAAAACAACGTGTCCGCTTGCGCCAGAAAGTACGCGATTTGGTGGCAGCTAAAGTCCCACAAGCGCATCGTTCCTGTTCCATCCGGCATCGGATGGTCCCAAAGCCACTGAAAGGCGATGCAAGTAATCGCATCAAGCCCGGCAGGCGCAATAAAACGCGCCTCAAAATCAATAACGCCGCCCGGCAGGATGTTGAAGGGCGATAAGTCTCCGTGTGTCAGCACAAGCGGCATAGCCTGCATCTTATCTTCGGCCTTAGCGACGGCCTGCTGCAACGAGCTGGCGACATCGGGATTTTGGTGCAGGACATTCTCAAACTGAATGCCAGCCCACATCTGCGACGGCCCCGGCTGACGGCAGGGCAGGCTGATCTGCGCGGCGAGAAACCGCAGGCTGATTGTGCAGAACGCATCAAAGATCATGTCGTTGATACTGCCGACTGCCGCCCATTCGCGCCCAAGTAGAGTACCGAAGTTGTCTGTGCCGACCGACTTCTCAATGAAGTAGCCTAAGCCATCGGGGAGCTTGCCGATTTCGGTCACTTCCGGCACGGGAAAACCCTGCCGTTCCATTTCCCAGCCAAACTCCGCTTCGGTAGTGAGGGCTTCCGCAGGTCCTGTCCGCAGGTAGAACCCGCCGTCGGCAGAGCGATAAACATCTCCAAAGTGAGCAAGTGCCCCACGTTCTTTGACAAATACCCAATCTTCAAGATTTGGCCCGTCCTGCGCGGTCACAAGTCGTACTCGTCCACAGGTGAAAAGTAGACCACGGTGCAGATGTCGTCGCCCGTGACTTCGCGGCCATAGATGCGGCTGAGCAGGGCAATGACCTCTTCTTTGGTGCGAAGGTCGGGGTTCTCCCGCTGCACATCGCGGGGGGACAGCTCGCCGCAGGGCTTGACTTCGACGGCATCTAAGATAGCGCAGAACATCTTTTTGCGGCGGGCGAACCGCTGCCCGACCGTGACCCAGACGATCTGCCCATTCTGGTACTTGTCGCTTTTGTCCCCGAGGCGAATCGTGGCCGACTTGCGGCCTTTTTTGAGGGCATCGCCGTAGAGTTCCGAGTAAAAGTTCAACGCTAACATAACCGTGTGTCTGCTCTTTCGCTATCAAGATAAGCCAGACAGGAGGGCAGGGGCAAGCCCTGCCCCTACTCTGGTTCCCCCATTATTGGGGGCTAGGGGGCCTCTATCCTAAACCGCCGCCAGCTCGCGCTCGGCGGGCGGGGCGTCGGCGTCGGTGCGCTCGCCGAGGTCGTCGGTGTCGGTATCCTGCTTTTTAGGCGGGGCGGCTTCTTTGTAGTCGCACTCGCTGTTGTGGCACTTAATGCCGGAAACGCGCCCGCCTCGGAAGGTATTTTCTACTAAGACCGATTCGCACTTGGGGCAGTTGCGGCCTACCGGCTTGCCCCAGGCGACGAAGTCGCATTTGGGGTAATTGTTGCAGCCGAAGAAGACCGCGCCTTTTTTGCTGCGCTTCTGCACAATCTCGCCGCCGCACTTGGGGCAGGGGACATCGACGCGCTGCGCGGCGGGCTGCTTGGTCGTCTTGCACTCGGGATAGTCGGTGCAGGCGATGAACTTGCCGAACCGGCCTGCCCGCTCCAGCATCGGCTTGCCGCACTTGGGACAGTCCCCCTGCGATTCGGTCGGCTCCGGGCGCACAATCGTTTTGCACTTCGGGTAGTCCGAGCAGGACACAAACTCGCCGTACCGGCTTTCGCGGACAACCATCGGCTTGCCGCAGGTGGGGCATTCTATTCCAGCTTCACGCGGCGGCTTTTTGACGGTCTCCATGTCCGTTCCCGCTTTTTTGACGTCGATGGCAAACGGGTCATACCAGCGGCGCATCATCTGCACCCAGTCCTCTTTGCCCTCGGCGACGGCATCTAATTGGGCTTCCATGCCAGCGGTGAACGTGACATCTAAAATGCCGGGGAAGTGCTTGACCAGCAGGTCGTTGACCGTCAAACCAAGCTCGGTGGGCTTGAACTTCTTTTCGGCAAGCTCCACATACTGCCTATCTTGGATAGTAGCAATAATAGACGCATAGGTAGAGGGCCGCCCGATGCCTTTCTCTTCCAGAGCTTTCACCAGCGTGGCCTCGGTGAAGCGCGGCGGCGGCTCGGTGAAGTGCTGCTTGGGGGTCAGTGCCAAAAGCTTCAGAAGCTGCCCGTCGGTCAGTGGCGGCAGGGGCTGCTTTTCTTCGTCTTCGACTTTGGCGTCGTCCTTGCCCTCGGAGTAAACGCGCAGGAAGCCGTCGAACTTGACCGTGGACCCGGTGGCGCGGAACGTGTAACCTGCCGCGCCGATGTCGACTGTCACGACGTCAAAGACCGCCGGAGACATCTGCGAGGCGACAAACCGCTGCCAAATGAGCTTGTACAGCCGGGCCTGCTCGCTGCTAAGAAGCTCCAGAACGCGCTCGGGCAGGCGGCGGACATCGGTGGGCCGGATGGCTTCATGCGCGTCCTGCGCCGCGCCCGCTTTCTTGAACTGCTTGGCCGTGCCGGGTGCATACTTCGGCCCGTAGGTCTCGACAATGAGCTGCCGGGCGGCGGCCTGCGCTTCGTCGGCAATGCGCGTTGAGTCCGTTCTCATGTAGGTAATCAAACCTACATGGCCTTCACCGGGCACGTCGACGCCTTCATACAGCTTCTGGGCCACCTGCATTGTCTTTTTAGCGTTGTATCCGAGCTTGCGCGAGGCTTCCTGCTGCAAGGTGCTGGTGATAAAGGGCGGGGCGGCATTGCGGCGCTTTTCGCTGCGCTTGACCGTTCGCACTTTGTATTCCGCGCCGTCCAGGTCTTTCAAAATGCCGTCGGCGCTGTCCTGATTAGGTATCGTCAGCTTCTTGCCGTCCAGCCCCAGCAGCAGCGCGGCGTCAAACTTGTGCCGGGCCGTGTCAGGCGTAAGGTTCGCCGTGATGGACCAATACTCCACCGGCTTGAACGCTAAAATCTCGCGCTCGCGGTCGGCAATCAGCCGGACGGCGACCGACTGCACGCGCCCTGCCGAGAGCCGGGGGCGCACTTTCTTGGCAAGAATAGGGCTGATTTTATAGCCGACAATCCGGTCCAGCTCGCGCCGCGCCTGCTGGGCATTGACGCGGTCCATGTCAATTTCACGCGAGTTCAGCAGAGCGGCCTGCACGGCGGGCTTTGTGATTTCGTTGAACTGAATGCGCCGGGCGTTCTTGAGGCCCAACGCCTCCTGCAAGTGCCACGAGATCGCTTCGCCTTCGCGGTCGGGGTCAGAGGCCAGAAACACTTCGCTGGCGTTTTTCGCCGCCGTCATCAGCTTGGCGACCACGTCCTTGCGCTCCGGGATGATGACATAAGTGGGCGCGAAGTCGTTTTCAATGTCAATCGACAGTTTCTTTTCAGGCAGGTCCCGGACGTGCCCCATGCTTGCTTCCACTTGATAGTCGCTGCCCAGAAACCCTTTCAGGGTCTTTGTCTTGGCGGGCGACTCAACGATGATCAGCTTTTTTGCCATAAATTGCTACTTCCCGCAGTTTCCCGGCGCACAGTGGCCGGTGCTTGTCTCTATTATAACACTCAATGCAAGGTTTTTGTTACCAAGACTTCGTCTGGGTGAGCGCCTGGACTTTGGCACGAAATTTGCAGGGATGTTTACCAGACAATAAAGTTATTGGGAACATTTTAATTTATATCACGTCTGAGTGCTAGGACACAATTAAATACCATAACTTGTGGTATCATTGTGATAGTCCTAGACTTTGACTGCCAACACGGGATGTGAGAGACAATTATGCCACGAATTTTAGCCGCATTTTCTTTGCTTGGTCTGGCCGCCGCTGCCCCTTCTCTAGTGGCTCCGGCGCTGGCACTGCCCCATGTCGCTGTGCCGCCGGACTCGTTTATCAACTATCACGCGGCGACAGTGCGTGAGTTGTCTCAGGAAGTGACCCTGGACCCCGCCGTTCGGACGCGTCTGGCCCGTCATTTTCATGTCACTCCCGAGCAAATGACAACGTATGTGGACAAAAATCTGGTCCTGACCCGGCTCAAAACGACCGGGTCTTACCGCGTTGCCTGCGTCCGGGCGGACGGCTCCGAATACTGGATGCAGGAGCGGCTGCCCGCAGGAACCCCGATTTTTGCTTCCCGCGCTACCGGGCAGCCCATTCTGAAGCTGGCCTGCGGCAACCCAATGGTCGGCGTTCTGCCCCCGTCCACTAAAGTCAGCGACACAAACGCGCTGTACACCAATCCCAAGCTAGCGACAGTACCTTCGACGCTGGCTGCCCCAACAACCCCGGCGCCGCTGCTGGCCGGTGCAGTCAACCCGCAGTATGCCTTTACGACGGATGCTCTCAGCGTACCGCCGGTGGTTCAGGTGGGTGATATTATCCAAACCCTCCCTATTCGCGGCGGCGGTGGATTCCCGCTGGGCTACCTGGCGGGCATCCCCGTTCTCGCAGGCGTCCTGGGCAGCCGGGGCAGCGGCAGCGACGGAGGAACTAATGGTGGGACGCCCGATGTGCCCGTGGTTCCGATTGTTCCCGCCGTCCCGGAAACCTCCACAGTGGTCTCCCTGGGCGCTCTGCTGACTGGTCTGGGCGTGCTGGCCCTGCGCCGCAAGCGCTCTCTGCCGCAGTAAAGACAGATAAAAAGCCCCCGCCATCTGGCGGGGGCTTTTTTTGTCAAAGCACCCGCACGAATGTGTTGCCGGGAAGGCGCTTTGCCAGCCCTTTCATTTCCAAAAGCGTGAGAACGCCCATCACCTGCGGGGCGGCCAGACCGCTTTCACCAATCATGCCTTCGAGCTGCCGGGGCTGGAGCGTCAGTAAATCCAGCACGCGCCGCTGCTCGGGGGGCAAAGGCGGGGTGGGGGCAGACACGACGGGCCGCTCTTCGGGCGCATCCAGGGTCAGAACGCCCAGCTCATTCAAGACGTCATCCACAGTCTCCACCAGCTTTGCACCGTCCTGGATCAGCTTGTGGCAGCCGGAGTTGTGGCCCATACCAACCGGGCCGGGGATAGCAAAGACTTCCCGGTTTTGTTCGCCCGCAATACGGGCGGTAATCATGGAGCCGCTGTCGGCGGGGCTTTCAATCACCAATGTGCCAAGTGTCGCTCCTGAAATCAATCGGTTTCGGGCCGGGAAGCGCCAGGGTTCCGGCTTCGTTCCCATCGGAAACTCGGAAACGAGCGCTCCGCGTCCTGTGGCAATGTCGCGGAACAGGTCCCGGTTGGCAGGCGGGTAACAGATGTCCACGCCGCAGCCCAGATAAGCCACCGTGCGCCCCCGGCCTTCCAGCGCCCCGTGATGAGCCGCCGTATCTACCCCCAGCGCCCCGCCGGACACGACGCTGAACCCTCTTGCTGTCAGCTCGCGCCCAAACTGCCGGGCCAGGGTCAGGCCATAATTGGTCGCCCGGCGGGAGCCGACGATTGCTACGCTGAATTTGTCTTCGGGAACCAGTGTGCCGCGCACCAGAAGGACAGGCGGAGCATCGGGGAGGGAGCGCAAATTAGCGGGGTAATGGGCATCGGCCACGGTGACAAGGTCCGCGCCAGTTTTTGCCAGGGCGCTTAGGTCTTTGCTAACATCCCGTGCTTTCGCTGCGGCCAGCTTTTCCCGGCGCTTGTCATTCAGCAGCGGCAGGCGCTCACGCCAGCCGCTCAGTGTGTCGGCGAAGAGCGCTGCCAGGTCGCCGTGATAGGCTTCCAGCATGGCATGGAGCCGGTAGGGGGCAAGCTCCAGCGAGTTCAGCCGCAGCCAGAGTTCGGTGTGGTCTGTGGGGGTATAAGTGAGCGTGTCGGGGGGGCAGGGGCCTTCCGTAGCCATAAGTCTCTCTTTCCTAATTATTTCTTTCCGTCGGTTAAATCGTCTGCGTTAGAACGGTGTAATCGGAGGCGGGGGCGGCGGCGCGTTCGGATCACGTCCCCCACGTCCAGGGTAGTCGGGGCTGAAGGGGTTAAAGCCGCCGCCGCCTCTGCCGCCGCGTCCGCCGCGGTCAAAGCCGCCGAAATCGCGCACGCGGAAGCTCCACGTCTGCGTCGCTTTGTTGCCGCGCCAGTCGGTGGCGGTGACGGTAATTTTGTGTTGCCCTTCTTTGAGCGCCGTTGCGGGAGTGCTGGAAAGGGAGCCGGGACCGGCCTGATACTGCGCTTTTGTGTCCGGCTGGCCGTCCACACTCATACTCAGAGTGGCTGGATTGATGCCGGAGCCTTCATCGACAAGCAGTGCGCCGTAAGTCAGACCGGCGCTTTGGACCGTTTGCCCTTCCGCCGGGACAAGCTGCGGAAACTGCGGTCCGATATTGTCCGGGGCATTGGTGCGGAAAGCACTCAGCGTGCCGTCGTCACTGACCACATACAGCGTGCCATCCGCCAGCATTGGCGCGTCGCTGACCTGCGCCGTCTGCGCTTTGGGCTGGCTGTCGGTGGCGCTGGCCTGCACCGCATACTGCCAGACCAGCTTGCCGGAGCCAGCATCATACCCGGAGACCACGCCGCCCTGAGTAGGCACCAAAATCACACTGCCTGCCAGCAGGGGCGGGGCAGAAGAAGCCGAATCCAGAGTGACCTTCCAGCGCACGCTGCCTGTCGGCGCAAGCGCATACAGCACATTGGACTGGGTGATCGCATACAGCCCGGCGGCGCTGACTGTCGGCGGCGCGGCCAGCAGGGTCGGCAGGGTCACGGTGGGCTTTCGGGTGCCATTGCTGGGGTCCAGCCGGGCCAAAACCGGCCCGGAGGTCACATACAGATACTGACCGTCATAGGCCATCGCCTGCGTGCTGGGGTCGGGGTCAAAGGACTGCGCCCAGGCTTTGCGGCCATCGCGGGTCCCGAGACCATACACATTGCCATCGGCGGCGGCAAAGACCACGATGCCGCCAATCACAATCGGGGCGGTGGTGACCGCGCCTGCGGTCTGCTGATCCCAGAGCGTTTTGCCGGTGTCCGCGCTGAGAGCGTAGCAGTGGTTCCCGCCGCTCCCCAAATACACCACGCCGCCGCTGACTGCCGGGGAAGACCGGATGGCCCCTTCCAGCTTGGAGACCCAGACGGCTTTGCCTGTGGCCGCGTCCAGCCGGATCACCTGCCCGGTATCGTCGGCCAGATACAGCCCCGTGCCGTCCAGGGTGGGGGTAGCGCCGAAGTTTGCCTGCGGCTTGCCGTCAGCGGGATACTGCCAGCGGGTCGTGCCATCCGCCGAGTCCAGCGCATAGGCGACGCCGCCGGAGACAAAGTACACCAGCCCATTGCCGTAGACCGCCGAAGCGGGGTTGTTCTTGGCGGCGGCGGCCGTGTGCCGCCAAAGCAGGGTCAGGGGGGCGGTCAGCGACTCTTTGGAGACGCCCGTGTGTCCGGGGTTGGCCCGGTAGTCGCCCACGGGGGCCGGGGCGGCGGGAGCCGCCGGGGGCGTCTGCGCGTGAACTGCCCCGGTCGTCAGCATCAGCAGGGCTATTGCCGTATAACTTTTCAAGTCGCTTATCCTCGCTCCGTTCTTCCGCGAACAGATATATTCGCTCTTATCGACGGCGCTTTTCGTCATCGCGCCACTCCGGCTCAGAGCCAGACAGCCCGGAGTTCTTCCACAGTTTTTCCAGCCGCCGCCGGTCCCGCCAGTCCCGCAGCCGCCCCCGCACGTCAAATGCACTGCGCTTCTGCGGCGAGCCGTCGAGCGTCGTGCGGAATGTAGGCCGGGGCTTTGCCGCGTTCGAGCGTGGCTCACCTAAATCGGGGCCACGGAACGCCTGCCGGGGGGCGCTATAATAGCCAATGGTGTCCCAGGGCCGCGCAAAGCGCACATACAAATAGGCCGCCAGAATGCCGCCGAGGGCGAACAGCCCAAGCACCGGTCCCAGCAGGCTGCCGTAGTTGAGGTATGTCCAGATTGTCACGCCAATCGCCAGATATTTGGCCTTGACCGGGAAAAAGTAGACGGTGACCTGCTGCTCCGGGTTCAGCATACAAAACGCCACAATCAGGCCGGTCAGCGGGAGAAATACATCAGACAGCGGCGGCGTACCCAGATGCAGGAGAAGGCCGCCGAGCAGCAGTGACAGGGCCGAAAAGGCTGTCACGCCCAAAAAGAAGACTCCATATCGCTGGCTGCCCCAGCCCCGCTCCAGGCTGCTGCCCGTCAGCCACAAAAACAGCCAGTTCAGGATCATCCAAAAAGAGAACGGCGGGATAGACACCAGCGGGTAGGTCACCAGTGTCCAGGGCGCATGAAAAACATTGGCGACACTAAAGGCCACTTCGTTGGCTAGAAACGGGACCATCAACCGTGGCGAAAAGAATGCTGCCAGAAAGGTCACGATGTTGACGGCCAGAAGCGTCATCGTAACGGGAGCGCCGCCGCGCCGGACAAAGTCCCGCAGTTGATCCATCGGCGTATTTGGGGTGTTATAGCGCATCACAGTTTGCTTTCCAGAAAAGACCGCGCCGCTGCTCAAAAACTTCACAAAACGCTGCGCGGCATATCCCTATTGTACCCCCGTCCTGCCCCCTTTGTTCCCTTCATCTTGGGAATGACGCGCTTAACTTCTTGCGGTGACTATCAAAGACTGAATGCGTCTTTTTGCCACTTCCCCCTCAAATATCCGCTGGAGTTCTTCAACGAACTCATATTCCGTTCCAAACGGCTTATCATCCTGCCCCTGAGTTCCGCCAGCCACCATCACATTTACTGGGTATAGGCGATCATCATGCCAAACATAGAATAATGGGTCCGTGTAGTCGTTTAAGCGGGGAGCAAGCAAATAAAACGTATAGCGAAACATTTTTGCCCCGCCAGGATTGAGAACGGAGACGAGACCTGTTACCAAGCCTTTTGTATTGTCACTGAGTTTTTCAGCCGCTTCATGCAAAACTTCAAGGGGAGGCCGCTGGGTAATTTGAGTGTTTAAGTCAGCGAGGTAATCCGGCATTTGAATAGTCATAATATTTCTCCGCTATAGACGAAGCCTGAAAAGCAGTGGCAGGTGATCAGGATAATTTGGCGTTCTTGGAATGCCGTTTCTTGAGACAATAGAAACCCCACCATTTTCTGCATCTCGTGTCAGAACATTCATATCCTCGTCTCGGAATGATCTTAGCAGGCTCGGTCCGAATTCCATGACCTCGTTGCACGATTTCGCGGGAAAGGCTTGCGTTTAGCCCATAAACCCCGAAACCCCGGAAATACCGGGGTCAAATGGATTGGCATTGAAATCCCCGCAAACCACGACCGGAAAGGTTTCCCACAGTTGATTGCTGGCTGATGCTTGTTTCTGTAAATCCTGTATGAGTTCGAACGAAACTCGGCGTTGTCCATCACCCTGATCAATTTGAATAGATGGAAAATGAACAGCCGCCAAGAACAAACTATTTCCAGCATCGGAGCCAAACTCCCAGATGTCATAATAAGTACGCGATGCCCTGAGCTGCCATTGTGGATTTTTGAGGCGAGAGTATATCTGCACTCTGGCCTCGGAGCTGGCAGAAACAAATGAAAATTCGTTTTCTCCCGTACCGTGCGGCAAATCATTCAAAGCCTGAACCAGCAAATTCGGCCTGGTTTTGTAGTCTGTTTCCGCAATCAAGAGAACATCAACTGCGTAGCTTGTCACCGCACGAACGATATTTTGTGTGATTGGCTTTTTGTTAAGGTTCCAAAACAAATAATTCGTTTGCGGATCGCTCATAGGCATCGGCACTTTTACCCCCAGAGCTTGCGGTCGAGTGCCCGGTACTGGATCGCCTCGGCGACGTGGGCGAGCTGAATATCGGGGGCAGCGTCTAAATCGGCGATGGTGCGGGCGAGTTTCAGGATGCGGTCGTAGGCGCGGGCGGACAGGCCAAGCTGGGTAATGGCGGCGCGGAGCAGGTCTTTGACGTCGTCGCCGACCCGGCAGTGTTCTTTGATCTGTCTAGCTCCCATGTGCGAATTGGAATGAAGCTTGGTTCCCGTAAACCGCTCGGCCTGCCGCTCCCGTGCGGCCATCACGCGGCGGCGGATGCTGGCCGACGGCTCGCCGGGCTGACCGCCGTGGATCATCTCGTCCTGACGCAGACGCGGCACTTCAATATGAATGTCGATGCGGTCCAAAAGCGGTCCGCTGATGCGCTGCAAGTATTTGGCGATAGTCGAGGCCGAGCAGGCGCAGGTCTTGACGGTGTCCCCGAAATAGCCGCAGGGGCAGGGGTTCATGGCGGCAACCAGCATAAGCTGCGCCGGATAGGTCATCGTGCCCGCCACCCGCGCAATCGTGACATGGCCGTCTTCGAGCGGCTGACGCAAAACTTCCAGCACATCGCGTTTAAACTCCGGCAGTTCGTCCAAAAACAAAATCCCGTGATGGGACAGCGACACTTCGCCGGGGCGCGGCACGCTGCCGCCGCCTGCCAGCGCGGCATTGGAAATGGAATGGTGCGGCGACCGAAAAGGCCGCTGCGAGACCAGCGAGGTCTGCGTTCCCAGCAGGCCGCCCACCGAGTAAATTTTTGTGACATCCAGCGATTCATCGAGCGACAGCGGCGGCAGAATTGAGGGAATACGCCGCGCCAGCATGGTCTTTCCCGAACCAGGCGGGCCGACCAGAAGGATATTATGACCTCCGGCGGCGGCGACTTCCAGGGCACGCTTGACGTGTTCCTGCCCTTTGACCTCGCAGAAGTCAGTGTCGCTGGTGCTGGCTCCGGCCAGCAGTGCCAGCGGGTCGGCGGTGAGCGGCGTCAGCGACTCCGAGTCATTGAGCAGCATGACGGCTTCGGCCAGCGATTTGACGCCGTAGACCTGCACTTCGCCGACAATCGCCGCCTCGCGGGCATTGGCGGCAGGGACCACTAGAAAGGGCCGCTGATCGGCCCGCGCTTTGATTGCCATCGGCAGGACGCCGGATACGGAGCTGACACTGCCGTCGAGGGCCAGCTCGCCGACAAACATTCCTTCGCTGATTCTGTCGGTGCGGACCTGCCCGGTGGCGGCTAAAATGCCTATCGCAATAGGCAGGTCAAACGCTGGCCCTTGCTTTTTGATGTCGGCGGGGGCCAGATTAATCGTAATCCGGCGCAGAGGAAACTCTAACCCCGTGTTCTTGATCGCGCTTCGCACGCGCTCCCGCGACTCCTGCACAGCGGCGTCGGGCAGACCGACAATGGTGAACATGGGCAGGGCCGACGAAATATCGACTTCTACGCGCACCACATACGCATCAATGCCGAGAATGGCACTCGAATCAACCTGAGCAAGCATCTACTGTTCCTCCTGAACGACGGGCAACGTCCTGTCGTGCTTTCTATTCTGGCCTGTTATTCTACATACGGGCGTAGTATTCCTTCCCGGCCCGCTTAATTTTTAGAAAAACCTAGCAATTAAGCACTAACGAAAATTCGTACAAGCGGCATAATTACCGGTAGACGGCCATTAAGCCGTCCTCCTTCGCAAGCGAACAGGGCAAACCGTCCGAAAGGGCGGGACGCAAAGCTACGGGCCTGTCTCCCATTTCCCTGTTTTGGGAAGCGGGGCAAGGCCGCCGGGCTACCGAACTGCGAGAACTACGAAGGAACACTCCATGCAAGCAAATCTCGGATACGTGATGACCGCTCTGACACTGTTCGCGCTCGGAACTTCGGCACAGGCTGCTCCTAAAACCGCTGTCGTGAAAATGGCCTCCCCGCAAGCCGTGGTCATCAAACTCGGCCCGGCTATGCAGGAAGAATACACTGGCGGCGAACCCGCCGCACGAACAACCACCTACCTGACCGGCGCGATGGCCCAGAAGCCAGCGACGAGCAAGACCGCGCCCAAGCCGCAGGGCTAATCGCAAAGCAAGCCAAGACAAGGGAGGCCCTACGGCCTCCCTTTTTTTGCGCCGATTGGTTCTCATCACCCGTTCAGCGGCAGAACCAGCGACGGGGTAGGGATGGTGTGATCGGGCCGGGTGGCGATGATGCTTGTGCCGACGGCGAAATACTCAATCACATGGCTGCCCCAGCCGTGGGAGCTTTCTTTGAGCGTTGCACCCACAATGCCGTCCGCGCCAATCTGCTCGGCTTCCGCCTGCATCCGGGCCAGCGACAGCTCGCGGGCATCGTAGATCGCCTGCGTGTAGGTCGGCATCTCCACATTCTGCCCGATCTGCGAAAACCACGCTTTGACGCCTTGATAGCCCACATGGTAGACGCAGTTGCCCATCACAAACGACACGGGCCGGTAGCCCGCTTTGGTCAGTGTCCAGAAGTCCTGCCCGCTCAAATCGCTCGTGAAGGGCCGCCCGTTCGGGGCGCGGTGGCTTTCGCCGTTTCGCGCTTTGATGGCCGTGCCGATAGCGATAAACTCGGCCAGATGCTCGCCCCATTCCTGCCGCCCGACTTCAAGACGGACGCCGACAATGCCGTCTGCGCCGATGCTGTCCGCTTCTTCTTCCATGCGGGTCATCGCCAGCTCGCGGGCATGGTACATGGCCTGGGTCAGCGTTTCCAGCTCCATGCTCTGGTTCATGGCGGGCCGCTGCCAGCCGATATGATAGATGGACGAGCCAACCACTAATCCTAACGGGTCGAATCCGGCTTCTTTGACCAAGAGAAACTCGTTGACCGACAGGTCACTGGTAAACAAGCCTTTCTGGTTCGCGCCGGGGCGCATGGCAGCGAGGCGGCCACGGGCATGGGCGGGCAGGCCCTCCTGGGAGCCGGGGGTGTACGGAGCGGGCATGGGTGATTTCTCCTCTACTTGGACAAAAACAGTGTGTGTGTAACGGGCGGCGTTTTTTCAGCGACAGGGACAACGGCGGTTCCGAGGGCGGTAAACTCGATGGTCATGCCCAGGCTGTCGCGGCCCGGCCTGTGCAATTTACGTTCGGCAGTCACAGTGATGCCAAGCACTCCGGCAGCGTTCAGCGCGACGGCATCGGCTTCCAGGGCAGTCAAGGCAGTGCGCTGGGCGGCGTACAAGCCGCGTGTGAAATCGCTGCGCTCGACATTCTGATTGGCGTCGCTGATTTTCTGCGCCACGCGCTGATGAAACTTCTGATAATAAACGCAGACGCCCAGCGCGATGCCGACCGGGCGATACCCGGCGGCAGTCAGCGCGAAGTAGTCCTGCCCGGTGAACGTGGTCAGAAAGGGGCGTTCGCCCTTCGCCCGCGCCAAGCCGGTTTGCACGGCGGTTCCCTGCACGGAATGCTCCCACACATCGGGCGCGATCTCACGGCGCGTCTCGTGCAGGCCAAGAACGCCGGAAGCACCCAGCCGGGCGGCCTCGGCTTCCATGCGGGCATAGGCCGTGCGTATCAAGTCCGTGCGCTTGCGCGTCAGCCCTTTCAGCACGCGGCTGACTTCGGGCGGCTCTTCTTCCCCGGCCAAATAGGCAATGCTGCCGCTAACCGTGCCCAGCAGTGTCAGTTCCGGGTGCAAGGCAAACTCACTGACGCTCAGGCGGCTGACAAACACGGAAAGTGACTTTCTTTCAGCCAAGCGGCAGGGCATAGTCAATTGCGGGAACGTCGCTGCCGGTGGACACAATCGCGGTTCCGTAGGCCGCGAAGTCTACGATCAAATCACGCCGCTGCTGCTTGTTGATTTCTACTTCGTAGATACGAATGTTGTCCTCGATGGTCATGCCGACGACGCCTTCCGCCCGCACCTGCCGGGCTTCGTCAGCAAGGCGGCTGGTGGCGGCATGACGGGCGATATAGGCCGCCTGCGTGTAGTCGGTCAGCTCCATGTTCTGCATCGCGCCGCCGCCGAAAAAGCCGCCCTGCCCGGCCCATTGGGTTAGATACGAGGCAACGTGATAATAGGTGCAGGTTCCAAACGCAAAGCCCACGGGGAAGAAGCCGCCGCGCCGCAGGGCGTAAAAGTCCTGCCCGGACAGGGCGCAGACAAAGGGATGTTCGGGAACGGGGCTGTCTGTGAGAGCCACGGCGGTTCCCTGCGCGGTGAATTCAATCAGATTTTCGCCCCATTCGTGGGACTTGCGGATGAGCCGGACGCCGATGACGCCGTGAGCGCCGAGCAGCCGGGCTTCCTGCTGCAAGCGGGACAGGGCCAGATGCCGGGCCTGATACTGGGCATGGCTGAGGGTAGTCATCTCGGCGCTCTGGTAAACCGGCGTATACTGCCAGCCGACATGATAAATCGTGCTGCCCATGACCTGCCCCAGCGGGCGGACGCCTTCCGTGGCGGCCAGAGCAAACTCATTGACGCTCAGGCTGCTGGTGAAAAACGGCTTGCCGCGCAGCTCCCGCAGACGTGTTTCCGCGCCAAGTGGCAGGCCGCCCTGCGCCAGCCGCTGCTGGTCTTCCTTGTCTGCACGGGCGGCCTCTGCCTGCGCGGGGTCTTGTTTGCCAAATAAAGCCATTGGTGTTTATTCCCTATCCGTTCAGCGGCACGGCATAGTCTAAAATCGGCCAGCGGTCCCGGTGCGCGACTATCGCCGTACCCAGGGCCAGGACGCGCACAATCAAATTGTACCGGCTGTAATCAGTCTCACTCGCTTTGTAGCCCGCTGTCAGCTTCGTGTCCAAATACAAGCCGAGGACGCCCTCGCCTAGCCCCTGTGCGGCGTCACGGGTCAGCCGGTCGTTTGCCAGATGCCGCGTCTCCTGCACTGCCTGCGAATACTCTGGAAACTCCATATTCTCCAGCGGCCCGCGCCCCAGCCGGGATGCCCGAAGCTGCCGCAGGGTGGGGGAAGCGACGTGATACCAGGCGCAGGCTCCCAAAGCAATCCCGCAGGGGCGGTAGCCCGCCCGGCGCAGGGTCCAGAACTCGGAGGCGGTCAAATTGCACAAAAAAGGGCGCGGCGGCGGTGTGCCCTGCGTCATCCGCACAGCGGTTCCTGTGGCCGAATACTCCAAAAGCTCCCCGCCCTGCTCTGCGGGGACCTGCCGCGTGCTGAATGCCAGCTTGACGCCGAGAACGCCGTGTGCCCCCAGCAGGGCGGCCTCCTGCTGCAAGCGGTCCAGGGCGCGGCGGCGCACCTGCACATGGGCGGTGGTCAGCACCGTCAGCTCGGCGCTTTGCTGCATCGGCGGCCAGACCGTGCCCACATGGTAGACGCAGCTTCCGGTGACGATGCCGACGGGCAGAACGTCGTCCCCGGCCAGCAGGGCAAACTCCTTCGCTCCCAGAGTCGCCGTAAAGCCGGGCGTCTCCGCGTCATGCCGCAGGCGCTGCTCCGCGCCGAGGGGCAGCAGGCCGCGTGCCAGCCGCTCCAAATCCTGCGCGGTGTTAGTGTTCTGCGTTTTGCTGCGGTTGCCGAACAGAGGCATTATATCTCGCTCTCACCTATTGCCCCAAGCGATCTGGCATCTTTCAGGAAAGCGTTTGCCAGCCCCAAGTCTGCAAACTCAAGGACTATAATTTCGCCATTCAACAGCCGATCCACATGATTTTTTGCCACACTTAAAGACAATTCCGCCTGTGCCTTGATCAGCTTGATTAACGCAATTGTTAGCAAGCCACGCTTCCAGCCATTTAACTGAACTCTAACCATCTATTTTAGTCTTCCAGCACGTTCTTTAAGGCGAAAAAGGCCCGCTCGTTTTGCCCGGCGCGGGCGGCGACATGGGCGCTGAGTTCGGTCAGCCATTCATCGACAGGTACTGTTTCAGTCTTCAAGACAATGCCGCGCACGACTTTGACGCGCTGGGCGGACAGGGGGCCGCGCCCGGTGTCTTCCATCGCGTAGACCGTGTCGCCGAGCGTGACCGCCACTTTTTGGATGGGCTTCTGCCGGACGAATAGGCCGCCTTTGCGCGTGATTTCGGTCTCTTCGGGCAGTGCCCCTTCCAGCACCACGGCCAGCAGGGGCAGAAAGCCGCGTGTGTCGCGGGCATAGGCCGAGGCTAAGGCCCCGGCGACGCCCAGAGGAGAAAACTCTTCGCCGTCACTAACCAAAGGCTGTCTCCCATCGCTGCCAGAAGTCCGGGAACGTCTTGGCGACGCAGCCGGGGTTGTTGATCACGACACCAGGTATCTTGAGTCCCGCCACAGCAAAAGCCATCGCCATCCGGTGATCGTCATAGGTGTCTATTGCCGAGCCGGTGTATGCACCGGGCGGGTGAATGGTCCAGTCGTCGCGGCCTTCATCCACACGGACGCCGAGCTTGGGCAGCTCTTTGGCAATCGCCGCCACGCGGTCAGTTTCTTTGACACGCAGGCTGGCAAGGTTTGTGAGATGCGAAGGGCCGTCGGCGAACCCGCAGACCACGGCCAGCGTTTGCGCTGTGTCCGGGATGGCCTCCATGTCGGCCTCAATCGCCTTGAGCTGGGCCGGGCCGGTCAGCGTAATCTGCGGCCCGCGTGTCACTGTGCAGCCCATCCGTTCCAGCACGTCTACAAACTTGATGTCGCCCTGAATGGAGTCCGTGCCCAGATTGTCCAGTGTCACCGTGCCGCCCGTGACGGCGGCGGCGGCGAGGAAGTAGGACGCATTGGACGCATCGGCTTCCACAGCAAACTCCCGTGCCGCGTACCGCTGGCCCGACGGCACAGACAGCCGCCTGTAGTCCACGTTGACCAGCTCCACGCCAAACGACGCCATGACGGAGCGCGTGATGTCAATGTAGGGCTTGGAAATCAGCTCGCCGACAATTTCAATTTGCACCGTCTGCTTGGCATACGGAGCCACTTGCAAAAGCGCCGTCAAAAACTGCGAACTGACATCCCCGCGCAGGCGGCAGGGGCCGCCAGGCAGGCCGCCGCCCCGCACACGCACCGGCGGGCAGCCGCCGCCGTTCAGGCATTCGGCGTCCACGCCCAGCGTCAGCAGCCCCCCCACCAAATCCCGAATGGGCCGCTCCCGCATTCGGGCCACGCCGTCCAGCACCACCTCCGCCCCGGCGGGGGCGAGGCACGCGGCGGCGGTTAGAAAGCGCACTGTGGTTCCCGAGTTGCCGATAAAGAGCGTCTCAGTGGGGGCAGAAAGTTCCCCGTCTCGGCCAGTGATTATAAAGTCGCCATTCGGCTCTTCGTCCACCGAGACGCCAAGCATTCGCAGGGCCTGCGCCATATAAAATGTGTCTTCGGAATGCAGGGGGGCACGCAGGCGGCTCTGGCCGACGGCCAGAGCCGCCAGCAGCAGGGCGCGGTTGGTGATGCTTTTGGAGCCGGGCAGCGTGACAGCGGCGTTGGCAGGGCCGGGGACCGGCAGGAGGGGGAGATGGGCAGGATAGATGAGAGTAGTTGTGAGCGTGTGCGCCATGCCGCCATTCTAGCATACGCGGGCAGGCGGCGTCAATCAGAGATTTCCGAGGCGGCGAACGCATCGCGCCAGAGGCGGAAACGAGGCGGGCGGGGTGGGGTATGGACGACTTCCACCACATCAAAGCGGCAGTCTACGTCGTCAATGCTGTGCTTGGCAAGATAGGCCGCCGCCAGCCGCGTGAGCTGCTGCTGCTTGCGGGCATCAATGGCTTCGGCAGGCGTTCCCTGCGCCCCGCGCTCCGTGCGGCGAGTCTTGACCTCGCAGAACACCAGAAACGGGCCGTCCCAGGCGATCACGTCAATTTCGCCCCGCGCCCGCCCGCCTTCAGGCCGGACATTGACATCCACCACCCGGTAGCCCTGCGCTTCTAGGAAAGCAACCGTTTCCGCCTCACCCGCCGCACCCGCTTCTTTGTTGTTCATGGGATCATTCCCCGCAGGAGTCGATCACGCTCTTTGGCTCTCTTTCGATCACGCCATAGTGATAAAGGCAGCCCCCACACCCCTGATGTGTCCGTAGGTTCATACCGTCTACATAGACGACGCCAAAGCCCCATTCGCTTGGAGACAGCAGCCGCAGGCGATCTCCCTGCGACTGCCAGCGTTTGCCGATAAGAGCGGACACAAAGACCAGTACAAGCAGCAAAAGGCTGATGCCTTTCCAGACATTCGGCCAAAGGCGGTTTTTGGAAGTTTCGTAGAGGGGCATATGTTTGTGCCTCCGGGATAAGAGAGAAGACAGGAGGGCGGGGGGACCCCGCCCCTACACGTCCCGCACGGACGCCGCCACCGGCGCGAAGGAGCGGCGATGGAGGGGGCAGGGGCCATGTTCCCGCAGAGCGGCGAGGTGCCTGGCTGCGCCGTAGCCCTTGTGACCGGCAAAGCCGTATTCGGGATAGACTGCGTGGTAGGCGACCATCAGGCGGTCACGGGCGACTTTGGCAACAATAGACGCGGCGGCGATAGACACGGAATAGGAATCGCCCTGCACAATCGCTTTCTGGGCCGGGCCGGGGAAGTCGCGGACGGGCAGGCCATCAATCAAGACGCAGTCCGGGGCCGGGGCAATCTGCGCGTAAGCCTGACGCATGGCGGCGTGCGTAGCTCGCAAAATGTTGAGGCGGTCGATCTCGTCGGCTTCGATAATTCCGAGGCCCACAGAGACGGCTTCGGAGTGGATACGCACTTCGGCCCGCTCCCGCTGCCGCTCAGTCATTTTTTTGGAGTCCCGGATGCCTTCCAGATCAAAGTCCAGCGGCAAAACCACGCAGGCGGCCATGACCGGGCCGGCCAGCGGGCCACGCCCGACCTCGTCAATACCGGCGACGACCGTGTAACCTGCCGCCCAGGCTTCCTGCTCATACGCCCATAAAGACATTAGTGAATGACCCCGAGCCGGGATAAAGGCCAGAAGATAAACTGGGCGCGGCCTACCACCCGTGCGGCTTCCAGCGGCCCCCATTCGGTGCTGTCCTTGCTGTCGTTTCGATTATCGCCCATCATCATGTAGTGCCCGGCAGGAAGCGGCTCCGTCGGCTTGGCCCACAGTAGAGCAAACTGGCTAGGCGAAATGCTCTCGCCTTGAAGCCGGAAGCTGTTTGTTCCAAAATCATTTTTGAGCGACTGCCCATCTGAAATCTTGAGATCATAATCCGGGTCCTCTGCGATGAATGGCTCCTTTAGCGTGGTACCGTTGAGAACTGTGTATCCTGGGTGTATTTCTACCGAAGTATGGGGCATATTGGAAAATATTTGCGACAACTGTTCTTTAGTAACCAGATGTGCGTCCGCCATCACTCCGTTCGGGACATATTTGGCATGATGGTCTGCCTGATCTATCCCTATGTCCTGATTTGCCAGATTTTGCGCGTCCACCCCAAACACACCGGCCTGGGCGAGCGTCTGACGCAGCTTGAAATGGTTAATTCGCAGGCCGCCTACTATCATATAGCCCCCGTGGACTTCCAGCCGGTCGCCGGGCATGGCAATCAGCCGTTTGATAAACTCGGAATCATCGGGCAGGTCTGGCCGCGTGGCGGCTGGTGGGGCGCGGAAAACAACGACGTCATCCCGGTGCGGCTGCTCGGTGCGGTACTCAAATTTGTTGACTAAAATCCGGTCCCCCGAGTTGTTTTTGCCCAGCAGCGTCGGCTCCATCGATGGGGAAGGGATGTAAAACGCCTGCAAAATGAACGGACGGATGATCAAAAATACCAGCGCGACGGCGATCATGCCCGACTCAAATATCTCGGCGACCGAGCGGGCAGCCGCGTTTTTGACCCCGACCAGCGCCAGGCGCAGGACAGTCAGCACCGCGACAATTGCCAGAATGTAGAAGATATTGAGGTTGGCAAGCGTTTCCGTCAGACCGGGCGATGCAGAGGCTTCAGGGGGCATAAGGTTACCTAAGTTGAGCAGCACAAAAAAGAAAGCCGCCGGGGCTGGCCCGGCGACTTGTTTACGCATAGTTTACGAAGAGAAGTTCCGCTTCTCTTTGATGCGGGCCGCCTTGCCCACCTTCTTGCGGAGGTAGAACAGCTTGGCGCGGCGCACCAGACCGCGTCGGGTCACTTCAATTCGGTCAATACGGGGGGAATGAATAAGGAAGGTTCGCTCCACGCCGTAGCCGTTGCTGATCTTGCGGACCAGGAACGCCGAGCGGGACAGGCCCTCTTTACGGAAAATGACGGTTCCCTCAAAAATCTGGATGCGCTCTTTGCCGCCTTCCACCACTTTGACATGAACGCGCACGGTGTCGCCTGGTCCGAAGTCCGGCACGGACTCCTTACGCTGGGCTTTCTCAATCTCCTGAATTAACGGATGCATCGGGCAGGGTCTCCTGAGCGCCGTCCCCATCGGGGACAGGCGGGTGTTCGTCTCGAAGCTGCGTCAGCAGCTTGAGGTCGGACTTGGACGGGACAAATTCCGCCCAGAGGTCAGGCCGACGCGACTGCGTGCGGCGGAACTGCTCCTTGCGTCGCCACTTGGCGATCTCGGCATGATGACCGGAGAGCAGAACTTCGGGCACGGCCCAGCCGCGAAAGTCGGCAGGGCGCGTGTAGTGCGGGTATTCTAAGAGGCCCTCGGAAAACGTGTCGTCTTCCGCGCTTTCAGAGTTGCCGAGCGTTCCCGGCTGAAGCCGGGCGACGGCGTCAATCACAATCAGGGCGGGAAGCTCGCCGCCGGTCAGCACATAGTCGCCGACGGAGATTTCCTCGGTCGCCAGATGCTGCCGGACCCGCTCGTCAAAGCCTTCATAGTGCCCGCAAAGCAGTACCAGATGCCCGCAGGCGGCCAGCTCCTGCGCTTTGGCCTGTGTAAACGTCTTCCCCTGCGGCGTCAGCAGGGCCACCCGCGTTTCCGGGGTGGGGGACAGACTTTCTACGGCATCAAAAAGCGGGCCGGGGCGCATCACCATTCCCGCCCCGCCGCCGAAAGGGGACTCGTCAGTGGAGCGATGCACGCCGGGTGCCCAGTCGCGCAGGTTATGCACCTGCACGTTCAGCAGGCCAGCGTCCCGCGCTCGCTTCAGAATGCTGTATTCCAGCATGGCCTGCACCATGTCTGGAAAGATGGTGATAACATCTATTCGTATCACTCGGGCGCATCAGCCGGAAAAAGACCCGGTACATCGCGCACGGTGATCGTTCTTGCGACTAAATCCACACCGAGGATGAAGTCCCCGGCAGCGGGGATCATCGCACCCTGGTCGGTCACGTAGACATCGTGCGCGGGATTCGTCAAAACATCCGAAAGCACGCCGAATGCGCGTCCCGTGTCTCCAGTGACCGGAAAGCCCAGGATTTGGTCTACGTAAAACTCGCCGTCGGGCAGGATAGCACGCTCGCCTTCCTTGATATAAACCGCGCAGCCTTGCAGGCCCTCAGCCCCCGTCCGGTCGGTGACTTCTTTGAAGCGGCCAATCCAGACGCCTTTTGGCTGACGGCGCAAGGCTGCCAGCGTCAACTCGGTCTCAAAGCCGTCCGAGTCGCGGCGCAAACGCACTTTTCGCCCCGGTTTCAGGGACCGGGCGGCAGCATTGTCCTCGCCGGTGTCTTCCCCAGGCTTGGACGCGCCGACGAGGCGCATCCGCAGGCTGCCGCTGACGCCATGCGCCCCGGCCAGGTCCGCCGCCAGAACGGTGTAATCGTCACTAATTTCAGAGGGAGTAGTGGTATCAGACATAGGAAACTAGGCTACGATTTCGACGTAGACCTTTTTTTTATCTTTCATCGCCACTGCTTTGGTGACGGTTCGGAGGGCATTGGCAATGCGCCCCTGCTTGCCGATGACTTTGCCGAGGTCGCTGGGTGCGACGTGGACTTCATAGGTAGTAGTGTCATCGCCGGGGATTTCGGTGACAGTCACCTCATCCGGTTCATCGACAAGCTCTTTCACGAGATACTCGATCATGGGTTTCAAAAAAACGACCCTTCATTCTCTTTCGCCGCCTTGCGGAGCGTCCCGTGGAGATAATTCGGGCGCACAACCGGCGAAAGCCTTACACTTTGTTTTATCTGGCGTATCCCGGCCAGTGTGCGGCGCTTAAGCGGCGGCTTCGGCAGGAGTGCCCGCCTTTGCGGCGGCCATCTGCTCGTACACGCCCTGCTGCTTCAGAAGCGCCTGTGCGGTCTCGGTGGGCTGTGCGCCGCAGCCGAGCCAGTAGGTGGCGCGGGCGTCGTCGATTTTCAGCTCGGCAGGCTCGACACAAGGGTTGTAGTAGCCCAGGGTCTCGATGAAGCGGCCATCACGGGCGCGGCGGCTGTCGGCGACGACGAGGCGGTAAAACGGACGCTTTTTGGCGCCCATACGGCGCAGACGGATTTTGACGGACATTGCGGCTCTTTTCTTGGTAGGTAGGTTGATCTTGCGAAACTTGGCGGTAAAATTATCGGCGTCCAAACGGAAGCTTGAAGTTGGACGGCTGCTTTTTTTTGTTCTTGCTGGCGGCGTTTTTGTTGCTGCCCGCGTGCTTGCCGCCCATGCCAGCCAGCGACGGCATTGCACCGGGCTGTAGATTGGTCAAGCCCCGCATCATTTTTTTCATTTGCTCGAACTGAGTCAGCAGGCGATTGACATCCTGAATGGTGCGCCCGCTGCCGTTGGCAATGCGCCGCCGGCGGCTGCCATTGATAATGCCTGGATCGCGCCGCTCCCCGGTTGTCATCGACAAAATCATGGCTTCAATGTGCGCCAGATGCTTTTCATCAATGTTGATGTCTTTGAGCGCCGCCGCGCCGCCGAGGCCGGGGATCATCTTGAGAATGTCGCCGATAGGCCCCATCTTCCGCATCTGCCGCATCTGATTGAGATAATCTTCAAAGTCAAACTTGTTGGCCCGAAGCTTCTTCTCTAATTCCTCGGCCTGCTTCTGATCCAGCGCCTGCTCGGCCCGCTCAATCAGCGTCAGCACGTCGCCCATTCCCAGAATGCGCGAGGCCATGCGGTCCGGGTAAAAGACTTCAAGCGCGTCCATCTTCTCGCCGACGCCGACGAACTTGATGGGGCGGCCTGCCACGCTTTTGATGGAAAGAGCCGCGCCGCCGCGTGTGTCGCCGTCGAGCTTGGTCAGGATAAAGCCGGTCACGTCTAAAGCGTCGTTGAAGCCCTGCGCGACATTGACCGCTTCCTGCCCGGTCATCGCATCTACGACGAGCAGGATTTCCTGCGGGCTGACCGTCGCCTTGATGCGCTTCAGCTCCTGCATCAAGGCTTCGTCGATCTGGAGACGCCCGGCGGTGTCCAGAATCACAACGTCGTGCCCTTTGCGGTCCGCTTCGGCGACGCCCTCGCGGGCAATCTGCTCAGGCTTCGCGTTCGGCAGGGTGAACACGGGCGTTTTGACCTGTTCGCCCACAATTTGAAGCTGCTTGATCGCTGCCGGGCGGTAGATGTCGGCGGCGACCAGCATCGGGTTCTTGCCCTGCTTGCGAAGCCACTGTGCCAGCTTGCCCGCGTGGGTTGTTTTGCCTGCACCCTGCAAGCCGCAAAGCATAATCACCGTGGGCGGGCGGGGCGAAAAGACCAGCGGGGCCTGCTCGCCGCCGAGAAGCGCGGTCAGCTCCTCGTCCACGATTTTAATGACCTGCTGCGCCGGGTGTAGCCCTTCCAGAATGTCCACGCCAACGGCGCGGTCCCGGATGCGGGCGACAAAGTCCTTGACGACTTTGAAGTTGACGTCGGCTTCCAGCAGGCCCAGGCGCACTTCGCGCATGGCCTCCGCGACGTCCGCTTCGGTCAGCGCCCCTTTAGCTCGGAGCTTTCCGAACACGTTCTGTAGTTTATCTGCGAGGCTTTCAAACATGGCACTTCAAATAGAGCATTTCAATAGAGGAGACTACGGAGTATACTTCGCCGGGACCGAAAAAGTCAAGTTCTGGCCTGCCTGAACCTGAAGAAACAGCGTCAGACCGGCAATAATAAGAGCAGCAAAGGAAGTGCAGGTGTGTGTCGGGTTTTGGGTAATACCAAAGTGACACTCATGCCTAGAAGGACTACGGACTTGAAAACGCGAACGTCGCACACAAAATCACACAAAAAATTAAGTCTGGACAGCGTGAAGCTTTGCGCGTTGTGCGGGGCACTGAACCATAAAAACAACGGCGAGTGCTGGACCTGCCGCTGGCACGGGGCATTTCTGGAAGACCTGGCGCTGCGGGCGATGGCCTGGCAGCGGCTGGAGCAGCAGTTTGAGGAAGTGCGGCTGGAACACATTACGTCGCGCCGCCTGCCCGCGCTCGATGAATGGGGAGCGCCCTGCGCGATGTCGGGGTGGGGGACTCTGAAAGCAAGCTGCCAGAAAGCCTGGACCCGGTTTCAGACAGCGCGGGACCTGCGGATGGCCCAGCGCGTCGCCCGTCTGCGGCCCCGATCTTCCTCCCGCCCGGACAGCCTCGGCGTTTAGCGTCATTGCTTTGGCTTGACCGCTCACTAGCCAGCAATCCGCAGCCAGTCATGGAAGAGATAATACATTCGGTCAATCAGGAGCGCCATGCGGGTCATAATCGTGGAGCCGAAAATCGCGCCGAAGGAGAACATCAGCACCCAGCGCCCAAACTGAGCCGTCCCCAGGACGGCTTTATTTTTTTGCTCAAACGCAAACAGGAAGTAGACCAGCACCGCCACAACGATTGCCAGAAAAAGCACGTTATTCAGCACAAACGACATCTGGTGCAAAAAAGGAAAAGCATCGCCCGCCGCAGGCGGGGGCGGAACCAGCGACTTAGACGGTGAGAACGACTTTGTCACCTGCGGAATGAACCGCCCGGCGAAATCCTGAAACACGGTCCCGGCGGCCAGCCCGAAGAAGACGCCGAAGATCAAGCGGCTCATCCACTGGAATCGCTGCGTGTAGACGCCGTAAAACATCAGGCCCACGGGAACGGCCATGATCCAGGCCCACTGCCCCCCGGCAGTTAGCGGGTCCCAGAAGTTTGGCTTCAAAACCAGCGTCCAGGTGGTTTCCAGATCGTAACCCAGCGCCAGCCCCAGAAAGATATGCTCAAAGAGCCGGTACATCCGGTTTTCTTTAAACACCAGCGACAAAATTGCCACCGTGCCCAGAGCGCCGAACAGCAGAATGGGGTTAAACAAGTGATGCAGATAGTCAGCTATCATCGCTGCGCCCTCCGCCGGGCGGCCCGCGCCATGTAGTAGCCGAGGTTGCCCAGAACAATCAGCAGGATAATCAGCGCATAGACGACTGAAAGTGCCCCTGCCGCCCGCGTCCCAAAGCTGCGTGTTCCCAGCAGCGACTCGTAATCGCCCGCGCCTTTGATGCCGGTGAGCATCCCTGCAATCTGCTTGGAGTCCAGATAGGGGTAATAGGTGGGCGCTCCCACCGCCGTTGGGGCCAGCAAATAGGGCGGGGTGTTGTTCTGCTGAAACAGTCCCAGCCAGGCTTCTGTTGAGGCGACGGGGGTAATGTCTACAACCGCCGCAACATCGGCGCGTGTCTTGATGGTTTTCATTACCGGGATTTGAGACAGCGGCGTGCCATTGACATCTGTTTTGAGTGTTCCCGGTATGTCTTTCACAAGGCCCTTAATTGTGACAGCGTAAACAGACCCCGGCTTGAAGCCCCAGTTGACATAATCGCGGCCATAGACATAGCCGTACTTTTTTGCCAGTGGCTGCACAACGGCATTCTGCATGATCGTATTGTTTTGGATGTCAAAGGCAATCGTGGCAAAATGGATGTGGCGGCGCATCAGATGCGTCACAACCGCCTCCGCCTGCCACTGATTCTCGCCCCGCGTACTCGGCGACCACATTCCATTGATGATCACGATTTTATTCGCGGCTGCCGGATCGTCGCCGATTTTTTGGATGGTCTCATAGAAGTCGACAGACTGCTTGGCCGGATAGTTTGGCAGGCTGACATTGACAAACAAAGGTACAAGAATAGACACAAGCAGCGCCGCGTAGACAATGCGCCGGTCAATGGTTTGAATGCGGTCCCAGAAAGTTGATTTCATAATTCTTTATCAAAGTACGCACCGCGCTCCAGGCTCAGCCAGTAGCGGAGCGAGGTTGCCAGCAGTCCCAAAGTCAGCCCAAACAGAATACCCCGCTGGGCAGCAGAGTTGACTTCCACCAAAAGCCACTGCGCGACATTTTCCAGCCGCAGGTTGGCCCACGGATTTTCCGCACCGCCGGGCAGCGTCGTTGGAATGGCATGGGTCAGCCACGTCCCAAAGCCGACGGAACCGAGCATGACAATCAGCGCGGCAATCATCAGCAGAGTGGCTTCCAGCGAGCGTATCCGAAAGGCCCGATACGCCGCCGACGCAATGTAAAATGCGATAATGGAGAACGTTGCCGAGCCGAGGTTGGACAGCCCGCCGCTGAATAAAAACCGAAACATCCCGTGGGCGTTCTGCGCGGCCCACAGACCCGGCACAGCGGGGATGACTGTTGTACTTGCTGAGTATTCGTTCATCAGGCCGAACACGGCCATTGCCACAAACGACACCATCAGCACCAGGCTGTAGCCCCAGCCGGGGCGGGTGCGGACAATCGTTTTAGTGTGAAGTTGCACCAGAGAAACGACGCCGAGGCCGATGGCAAAGGACCCGACTACGGCGGCAATGTTTGCGACAATCGGCTGGTAGGGGGACAAAAAGTTCTCGCCGGTGGCTTTGCTGGCAGGCCAGAAAAACTCGGCGGCGTAGTAAAGGCCGCCGAGAAAAGTAAACACCGCGATGATGACTTTGCGGGCGCGGCGCGGCGCGGCTTGCAGCGCGGCCAGAACAGCGAACACCAGCACAAGGCCGAGGACAAGATGGCCGTAGTAGCTGCCGTTATGCGCTTTGATGGGCGCGAAAAAGCTGTGAAAAAATGTTTGCAGGGCGTTCAGTCTCGGCTCCTCATTTGACTTTCAGAAAATCGACGATCCAGTGCAGGACCGGCAGGAGCGGGCCGCCGTGTACCACCGCCAGCAAGCTGACACTGACGACGCCTATCAGGATAATTCCCAGCAGGAGCAGCTTGCAGTAGTCCTGTCCGACAATGCTGCCCAGCAGCGTGGCATCGCGGGAGAGATAGGCGGACGCGGCATAAAACTCGTCGCCGATGATGACATAGTCGCAGGCGGCAATCAAGAACGGGATTTGATTGGTTTCCGTCGTTCCCGCCACCTGAATAGCCCCGACCTGCTGGCCGACCTCGGCAAAAATTAGCGACTCGGCGAAGAACGCCCCGAACAAGAAGGAAGCCGCCACGCGCTCGCGGATCAAAATGCCTGCAACGCCTGTGGCAAACGCAAACTGCTGACCCGTGAGGTACCGCACATCGCCGTCATCAAACAGCTCCGGGCGGCCCGCATCGGCGTAGGCATCACGCAGGGTTTCCTGGCCGATGCCGGTCACAATCGGGTCAATCGTCGCCATGATGGACTTGTTGCCAAAACGGGCTACGGCCCGGCCCACATAGCTGAAGATGGAAAGGGCTTGCAGCGTTACCACATCCAGTCCACTGATGCCGGGTACCATCAGCACAGGGCGGCCCATTTCAGTAGCCCGCCCGACGGCCTCATCAATCGCGTTCAGGCCAGGGATACGCCGGATAAACGGCAGTCCGCTGTGCCGGTTGGAAAGCATTAGGTAAATAAAAAGTGCTGGAACCAGCAGCAGCCCGAAATGGACGGCATAAATCCCTGCTGCTGCGGAGTGCCGGGGCAGACTGAGCCGATGCAGGCCAGTCTCCACCATTTCACCCATGATAAACACCATCAAAGCGGATGTAAGAACGCGCACCGGCCAGTTGCCGCCCTGCGCGGCCACAATGCGGTAAATAATAATCAGAGACAGCAGCACAATCAGGCCGCTGACCCACCAGTTGTCACTTGCGTGCTGCATTTTGCTCCGTGTTCGTTTCTGTATTTGTTTCTATATTTGTTTCTGTGTCTACCAACATATCAATCAATCGCCGCAGGTTTTCAGGCCGCTCCAAAAGCTTATGCAGCCGCTGCACATCGCCGAGGCCGCCGGGGAGGGCAGGGGCCACAAAGGGCGAAAACGCCACGAGGCCCTGTCCGGCAATCCGCCCGAGCGGGGCGCTTGACTCCAGAAACAGCGCCGCTGGCACTTCCAGCCGCCACTTTCGTACCGCTCGAACGGCCCCGTTCAGGAGCTTGTCCCGGTCTTCGTCGGACAGCGGCGCGTCCCAGTCAAATTGAAAAAGACCATTAGACATAAAAGAGCCTGTCAGACATCGTGTTTATCTGCCTGCGCCGCGTCGCGCAGGCGGCGCACAGCGGCGATAATCTGGTCTTTGTCTGAGTCCCCAAAGCGCAGAAAGACGCCGCGCAGCGGCTCCCAACGCGCATTGCGCGAGGTGAGGGGACTGAGCTTGATGCCGTCCTCGGCCAGATACGCATGGCGCACATCACGCCAGGAAATCTCCAGTGTGGTCAACCCAAAACTGGCCTTTGCGGACTGCGTTGTCAGCGTGTAACGAGCGGGGAAGAGGAATTCGGACAGTGAGAACACAGTTGCCAGAGCGGGCAGCAGCGCCAGCCAGGCAGACCGGAACAAGATGAGGCTCAGCACGAAGGCACACAGCACCGCCGCAAGGATTCGCGGCAGCCGCCGGGGCTGCTGCCGGAGCAGGTGAACGCGCCAGCTTAGCACAGGTTCCGTTTGCACCGCCTCGGGGGCGGCAAATTTGGTCGGCACGGTAAGCCATTATAACGATTTCCTGGCCCCTTGTCAAGAGACCCGCAGACAGAAACCAAGCCTTGTCAGAGTCAGTGGTTTGGGGTATAGTAGGCTATGTCACTGCTGGAAGTGCGCGACTGCGTCAAAAAATTCGGGGGCCTGACCGCAGTGAACGGGTTTTCGCTGTCTGTGGAGCAGGGCGAAGTGGTTGGCCTGATTGGCCCCAATGGCGCGGGCAAAACCACGGCGTTCAATTTGCTGACGGGTGTATACGCGCCGACGACCGGCACGATTGAATTCAACGGGCAGCCGCTGCCAGGCAAAAAGCCGCATCAAATCGCACAGGCGGGAATAGCGCGAACGTTCCAAAATATCCGACTCTTTCCCTCGCTGACGGTTTTAGACAATGTCCGTGCCGCCGCGCACCTGCATTACCAGCCCTCGGTCGGGGCAGCGATCTGGCGCGGGGCCAAGTTTGCCGCTGCTGAGGCGGAGGCCGAGGCCGAAGCACATCAGCTTCTCGCCCGCTTTGGGCTGGACAAGTATGCCCAGGAATCTGCCCGCAACCTGGCTTACGGCGAGCAGAGGCGTCTGGAAATCGCCCGCGCCCTGGCAACCCGTCCGCGCCTGCTGCTGCTGGACGAGCCAGCCGCCGGGATGAACCCGCAGGAAAAAAACGATTTGATGGCGCAGATAAGAAGCTTGCGGGAGGATTTCGGGCTGACGATTTTGCTGATTGAGCATGACATGAAAGTGGTGATGGGCATCTGCGAGCGGCTGCTGGTGCTGGATCAGGGCCAGGTTATCGCGCAGGGTCTGCCGCGTGAAGTGCGCGAAAACCCGCGTGTCATTGAAGCGTATCTCGGCGAGGCCAGCGCCGCCTGATGACACAGCCTGCCATGCTTTCTTTGGAAAATGTTGACGTCAACTATGGGGCTATTCGCGCCCTGCAATCTGTCTCGCTCACTATCCAGGAAGGCGAGATTGTGACGCTCATTGGGGCGAATGGCGCGGGCAAAAGCACGACCCTACGCACCATTTCCGGCCTTGCCCCGGCACGTAAGGGAAAAATACTCTTTCGCGGCGAGGACATCACAGTTCGGCCTGCGGACAAAATTGTGCGCCTCGGCATCGGGCATTCCCCGGAGGGGCGGCGGGTCTTTGCGAATATGACCGTGCGCGAAAATCTGGAGCTGGGTGCCTATACGCGCCGCGATTCACGGGGCATCCGCGAAGATTTAGAGCGCGGGCTGACACTGTTTCCGCGCCTGCGGGAGCGGATTGGGCAGAACGCGGGAACGCTGTCGGGCGGGGAGCAGCAGATGCTGGCAATGGCGCGGGCGCTGATGGCTCGCCCGGCGCTGCTCCTTCTCGATGAGCCGTCACTGGGGCTGGCCCCCTTTCTGGTGCGCGACATTTTCAGTATTATCAAGGACATCAACGCGCAGGGAACCACGGTGCTTCTGGTGGAGCAAAACGCGCACATGGCGCTTGGCGTGGCCCATCGCGCTTATGTTTTAGAAACTGGCCGCATCGTTTTGGCCGACACTGCTCAGGCACTGCTGACAAACGAAGAGGTCAAAAAAGCCTACTTGGGTGAGTAGGCTGTGAAGCTGGCAGGGCAGGGGACTAAAAAACTTGTGACGCAAACGCCGCGCTTGCGGTATGATACACTAAGTTCCGGTCAGCGGGACAGAGGAGCAGCGAGGAAAACTCATGGCGCGGAAGATTTTAACGTGTGACGACGAAAAGCATATTGTGCGCTTGATTCAGGTCAATCTGGAACGGCAGGGCTATGAGGTAGTGACGGCTTATAACGGGGCGGAATGCCTCGAAAAAGTCGCGGAAGAAAAGCCGGATTTGATCGTTCTTGACGTCATGATGCCGGAGATGACTGGTTTTGAGGTTTTGGAAGCTCTGAAAAAGAACCCCGACACTGAAAACATCCCGGTCATTATGCTGACGGCTCGCGCTCAGGACGCTGATGTTCTGCGCGGCTGGCAGTCCGGGGTAGAGTGCTATTTGACGAAGCCTTTCAACCCAATGGAGCTGATTGCCTTTGTGAAGCGAATTTTCTCGATGGAGGAAGGAGTCGCCGATGAGAAGCGATACGACCTTTAGGAGTCTTGGCAGAGGTTCTGGCCGTTTGATGATGATTGGCGGCGACGTCAACCCGGATTTGTGGGACGATGCGGCTGTGGACTCGCGGGAGGCGCGGGCCGCTGTCGCGGATGCCGCAGATACTGTGCAGCGTCTCGGCACAACAATTACGATTATGGTTTCTATTAGTGCCGCCTGTGCGGCAACCGCAGTAGCGACCGGTGCATATGCCTTGTGGTTATCCCGGCATCAGGCCACGCGCCGGACACTGACCGATGTAGACGATATTTTGCGCTCGTGCCAATCACGGATGCAGGAGCTGGAAGCAGACTTGCAGCGTCAAACTGGCCGCGAGGGCTAAATGAACAATGAACAGGGCTAAGTGAACAGGGCTAAGTGAACACCGCAGAGGGCGTAACTGTGTAGTTATGCCCTCTATTATTTTGTGTATTTTTGGTTCCGATAATGGATATTATGGTAAATTATCACTTGTGAGAACTGCGCCGATCCAAATCAACCAGTTTGTCATAGCTCTTCGCTCAGGTACTTTCCATACAGATAAAATCCTCTTCTGCTTCATCTGTGGCAATAAATCCCATGCGCTCATAAAGGCGCTGCGCTTGAGGGTTTACTTTTAACACTCGCAGCCGAATAATTTTGCTCTGTACCCGTGCCTCAGCTAACAATCTCGCAAGAACCTGTGAGCCAATGCCCTGCCTCTGATGCTCCGGCAGAAGGTACAAGCCAGACAGATAAAGATAGTCAGAGTGACGCTTTATGATAAGCGTTCCGGCTAATTGCCCCGCAATCATGATAATCTGGTATGTCGCAAGATCAAACTCTTCTTGCTGACACCGAAACTGCGAATCCTCATTCCACCCCCAGGTTGCTTCTACGTATTCCTGCATGGCTGCCTTCCAGGCTTGAAAGACAAAGTCGCGGTCAGCAGCAGTAGCAGGCCGCAGGTCAGCTTGTGATCCGTTCATTATTTGTGTTCCACTTTTTCAGATTAGCCGCGTATAAACACTTTTTCCACTCAAAGTCGGCGTCTTAGCTTGTTGTTACAGTGTACCCTTTTGTAGCAGCCTGATGACGTGCGTTTCTAAGCTGGTTTATGTAAGTTATATTAACTTTTATATTAAAGTTAGAAAGCTGTATATCAAATAAAAGGGCATCGCGTTTTACACGCGATGCCTTTTTACTTTAGTGGTGGAACAGACGCAGGCCCGTAAAGGCCATCGCCATGTCGTACTCGTCGCAGGCGGCAATAATGTCTTCGTCACGTACCGAGTGCCCCGGCTGGGCGATGTACGAGACGCCGCTCTGCGAAGCCCGGTCAATGTTGTCTCGGAAGGGAATGAACCCGTCTGAGCCAAGCGACACGCCGCTAAATCCGGCCAGCCACTTGGTTTTGTCTTCCAGTGTCAGGCGCTCCGGCGTGCGGTCAAACAATGGCAGCCAGGCGGCTTCTTCGGCAGGCGACAGAGTATCTAAGAGGTACAGGTCGATGCCATTGTCCCGCTCTGGGCGTGACAGCTTCTCGCGGAAGGGCAGGGCCAGCACCTTTGGGTGCTGACGCAGATACCACTGATCGGCTTTGCCGCAGGCCAGCCGCGTACACAGGATGCGCGACTGCTGGCCCGCTCCAATGCCGATCATCTGGCCGTCCAATGCCAGGCCCACGGAGTTCGACTGCGTGTACTTGATGGCGACGAGGGCCACTAAAAGATCGCGCTCGGCCTCCGGGGATAGGTCCTTGCGGGCTGTCACGCGCTCCTGCAAAAGTGCGGTCGTGAGGGGCGTTTCGTTGCGGGTCTGCTGAAACGAAACGCCGAAGACTTCCCGCGTCTCCGTCGAGGGAGCCGTGTAGTCCAGGTCCATTTCCAGCAGCAGGTACTTGCCGCCCTGCTTCTTTTGCAGGATGGTCAGCGCCTCCGGGGTGAAGCCCGGCGCAATTACGCCATCTGAGACTTCGCGCCGCAGCACCTGCGCCGTCTCTGCATCTACAATGTCGCTGAGGGCCGCAAAGTCCCCAAACGACGCCTGCCGGTCCGCGCCCCGCGCCCGCACATAAGCCATTGCCAGCGGCGACAGCTCGGACGAACCCACGGCGTAAGACTGCCGCAGCGCGTCGCTCAGAGGGACCGCCACAGCGGCCCCGGCGGGGCTGACGTGCTTGAACGAAGCCGCCGCCGCCAGCCCTGTGGCTTGCTTTAGCTCGCGGACGAGCTGCCAGGCATTCATCGCATCCAGCAAATTGATATAGCCTGGTGCCCCCTGAAGAACGCTGAAGGGAAGTTTTCCCTCACTCATAAAGACCCGCGCCGGGGTCTGATGCGGGTTAGTGCCGTAGCGAAGTGTCAACTCTGTCTGGCTCATTTTGCTGCCTCATGGTCTTTCAGATAGGCGGCAATCGTGGTGTCATAGGCCGCCGTATGCGCGAACGCCGCCGCCGCCAGTCGGTTTCGCGTTCCCTGCGACACTCCCCCACCCTGCGCCTGCATTTCAGCCAGCACCGGGGCGTAGTCATCAGGCGAGACAACCACCGTGACTGAAGCATGGTTTTTGGCCGCTGAGCGGATCATAGACGGCCCGCCAATATCGATGTTCTCCACAGCGTCTTCACGGGTGACATCGGGCTTGGCAATCGTGGCCGCGAATGGATACAAGTTGACGACAACCAGGTCAATCGGCACGATGCTGTGTTCTTTGAGTGTCTCCATATGCTCCGGCTTGGAGCGATCTGCAAGCAGCGCCCCATGCACTGCCGGATGCAGGGTTTTGACCCGCCCGTCCATCATTTCGGGAAAGTTCGTCACGTCCGAAATACCGATGACGCTCAGACCGGCTTCTGTCAGCGTCTTGGCCGTGCCGCCTGTGGAAATAATCTCCACGCCCATCTCGGTCAGTCCGCGCACGAAATCAACGAGGCCCGCCTTATCCGAAACGCTGACCAGCGCCCGTTTAATTGGTGTTGTCACTGTTATTTCTCCTTTAATGCTCTTCAATACGCACAAAAAAACCTGGACATTTGCCTCCTGCAATTATCGCAGTGAAGTCAAAATGCCCAGGCGGACGGCCAGTTCCAAGAGAAGCTTCCTCAGAGTTAATTCTCTGTACGCCAGTCGCTTCTCCACTTGAATTACCAGGTCAATCTGCCGTCATTATAGCACAGCGCCCCGCGCAAGTCAATTCCAAAAAAATAGCATACAAGCGAGGAAGGAATTAGCGGTGTGAGTGGAGAATACAATCAAAACGCTAATTTGGAATCGAAGGAGATGCCCGCGTGAATGGCAGCCTGACGGTACACACATCACTGAGCCACCCCGCTGTTCCCTCGAGTCAGTATCTCGAGGACTCACTGTATGCACTGCTTGACGTGCAGCCAGTCGCGGACCCCCAATCCAGCAGCCGACCGCCGCTCAACCTTGTTCTGGTCATTGACGCTTCGGCGACGATGCACCACTTTCATCTGTCCGACGAAGAGCAGGAATACTGGCTCGGCGTCGCTATTTCCCGCGACGAACTCCAGCGGGGGGAGGCTGATGAGGCTGAAGCCGTTTACTGGACCGGCCAGACCCTGCTGGAAATGCAGAGCGTCGCCCGCACCGCAATGGCGCAGGCGGTGGCGGCGATCAAGACTCTGCTGGATACGCTGAAGCCAGACGATCAGCTCACCTTAATCGCCTTTGCCGACGGCGTGCATACCGTGTTCACACGGCAGGACTGGGCAAACTTCCCCGAAGGCTGCCTCACGCAGCTTGACCTGCTGAGTGAGCGTCGCCTTCCGGTGGACATCGGCACGGGAACGCACATGGCGGAAGCCCTGCGGCAGGCCCAGACGGCTCTCAGCCAGGGGCAGGGCGGCCAGAAAATCAGCCGCCTGATCGTCATCTCCGACGGCATCGTGCAGGACGCCAACGAAACCATTCAAACCGTGGAGGAAATCCAGTCAGCAGGCACGGCAATTACGACTATCGGCGTCGGCGAAGAGTTTGATGAAGAGTTTCTTACCCGCGTCGCCGACATCACACGCGGCGAATACCATTATGCCCCGGTCAGCGCCGACATCGCCGAGCGTCTGACGCAGGAAATGGCAACGCTTGCCGCAACCTCGGTGACAGACCTGTACCTGGCCGTGCGCGGCCTGGAAGGCGCGGTCGTGCAGGAGATTTTCATGGTTCGCCCGGCCATGACTCTGTTTGAGGAAGTCCACACCGAAGACGGCTGGCTTCGCACCCGTGTCGGCGATGTTTCCAGCACCGCTCCGGCGGGCATCATCGTCCAATTTGCGCCCCCCATTCTGCCCAAAGGCGAACACGCGCTTTTGGAGACCCTGCTGACCTGGACCGGGGCAGGCGGCAATGACCGCGCCGTAGTCAGCGCAAAGTTCACGGACAACCCCGCAGACTGGGAAGAAGTGAACCCGGCGGTGCAGGACTTGGTGGACCGCTTTGCGGTGTACCGCTTTGAGCGCGAAGCGCAGCGCGCCCAGCAGAAAGGCGATCTGGAAACAGCCCGCGAAAAACTGGGAGCCGCCACCCGCCAGCTTCACAAGCTAGGCGAAGACGCACTGGCACAGGAAATGGAGGGCCAGCTTGCCGATCTTGGAACCAGCCGCCCCGGCGACGGGGCACGGGTCAAGCGGATCAAGGCCACCACGCGCCGTCTTGCCAGCCCGCCGCCGGTATCCAGTCCGCCCGAGGCTCCGGCGATAAACTCAGTAGGAACCCATGACTGATTGGCAACTTGGACTGCAAGCCTTCCAAGAAGGCCGGACCCGAGAAGCGGTGGATCGCCTTCAGGCAGCGTCTGTGGAAGCGGAAATGACCGTCTCGCAGGCAGTCCGGTTTGATACACTTGCCTATCTTGGCACAGCCCTGTATGCCCTGGGCCGTCCCTCAGACGCCGTAGGGGCCTTTGAGAGCGCCTGTCAGGTCAAGCCGGGCCGCGTGGCTCCTGCCGAGCTTTTAATGAACCTGACCCATGCCTATCTGGCTTCCGGGCGCCGCCCGGAAGCACGGCAAACCTTGATTTCTCTGCTCCGAAGCTATCCCGGTCATGTCGCCGGACGGATGCTGCTGCACCGGCTGGAAAATACCCCGTCCGGGCAGCCTGTCACCGGCGCGGTTCTGGGAGACTCTGTGGAAAGCGTGCGCCGTTATCTGCACACGCTGACTTTTGAAACTGTCAGCGCCGGGGGATATTCCCCGGCGCAGGTCCGCGAAGCTCTTTCTCAGGTGGAGCGATGCATCGACTCAATGTCCCGCCAGCTCACCCGCTCGGACGAAGTGATCAGCCAGCAAAAAGAGGAAATCGTCCGCCTGCGTCAGACCGAGGAAGCCCTGATTCAAAACATGGTCAGCTCGCAACAGGCCGCCAACGGCGTCGCCTCCGACCCGGACAGCGCCTCCCTTTCCCCGATTGAAGTCCTGTTCCAGCAAAAACCCTGATTTCGCCCCCACGGAGCCACCGCATGAAAGTCCCGCGTCTCCCTACCCTGTTCTTTGCCCTGCTTTGCCTTCTGCTTTTGTCTGCCGCTGTCAGACCCGTCCATGCAGACACCACTCCTCCCGGCGAACTGCGCGGCCTGTGGGTTGTCCGCGACAGCCTCACTTCCCCGGCCTCCATCAAGCGCATCGTCACCGAAGCGCGTTCCCACCGCTTCAATGCCCTGTTTGTGCAGATACGGGGACGCGGCGATGCCTACTACCAGTCTTCTCTGGAGCCGCGTGCCGAGGAGCTGGCCCACACGCCCAAAGACTTTGACCCGTTGGCCGAAGTGGTACGCGACGGCCACGCCGCCGGGCTGCAAATCCACGCCTGGATGAACACCTGCTACGTCTGGGGCGCAGGCCGCAAGCCCTACGCCGCCGCGCACGTCGTCAACCAGCACCCGGACTGGCTGGCACGAGACGCCAAGAATAAATACGTCCTCCGCACCGCCCCTGAGTGCGAAGGCGCGTTTCTGTCCCCCGCTAACCCCGCCGCCCGGCAGCACATCCACGACGTTTTTCTGGATGTCGCCCGGCGCTATGATGTGGACGGCATTCACTTTGACTACGTTCGCTACCCGAATGCCAGCTACGACTACTCCAATGCCGCCCTGCTCTGGTTCCGCGTCTGGATGCGGGGCCGCCTGACGGCTTCTGAAATCACCCGCGCCGACCTGCGTGCCCGGCGGGACCGCCTGGCCTATCCGCACCTGTATACCGCCGAATGGCAGGAGTTCCGCCGTCAGCAGGTCACGGAAATGGTCGGCTCCATTTCCACCGACATCCACGCCCTGAAGCCCTGGGTCATCGTCTCCGCCGCCGTGTTCGCCGACAGCCGGGATGCCCGCACCACGCGGGGGCAGGACTGGAAAACATGGCTTCAGCGCGGCTATTTAGACGCCGTCCTGCCAATGGCCTACGGGGCCAGCACTCCGCTCGTAACCTCCCAGGTCGCCGACGCTGTCGCCTGTGCCCACGCTTCGGGCCGCTATGCCTACGCGGGCCTCGGCTCATGGCACATCCCCGCCGCCTCCACCGTCGCCAAAATTGCCGCCGCCCGCCGCCTCGGCGCACAGGGCGTGGTGCTGTTCAGCTACGGCGGCATCACCCGCGACGGAGCCACGGATGCCTACCTGAACGCCATCAACGCCGCCTGCTTCCCCTCCCCTGCCCCCGTTCCGGCAATGCCCTGGCTCGGCACACGGCCCGCCGCGCCAAGCGCCACAAACTAAAAGGGCCGCCTCTTGACGAGGCGGCCCTTGCTGCAAGAAAGCCTGCACACTCAGGCTTTCGTCACATGGATACGGTCCACTTCTTTGCCGTTCTCGTCTACCTGCGTCAGCAGGAGCGAAGGGCCGTGGATGTCAATAACCGTAAACGAATGCACACTGGAAACGAACCGGGCGCAGTAGGCCACGTTGTTGTCCTCGGGGTGCAGCCACTTCTCCGGCGCATCATCAAAGCCGGGGTCATACAGGTCTTTGCCGCCTGCCCCTGTTGTGATATAGATAATTCCCTGCGGACGTGTGTTTTTGCGGCCATCAAAAGCACGGTCTACGCGGAAGACGCCGGGGAGGAGGCGGTCGGAATGATGCTCCGGGCCAACGCGGGACAAATCTGTGGGCCGGAAGCGCAGGGGCTGCGTGCGCTGGTAGGTATGCTCGTGGCCGTGCAGGCAAAAATCAACACCGTGGGCCTCAAACAGTGGCGACAAAGCCCGCATATGCTGCTCGGTGTAGTGGTTCGGGCCGACATTGAACGCCGGGTGATGGTACACCACAAACTTCCAGAGCGCATCGGTCCCCTTCAAATCGGCGGCAATCCAGCGTTGCAGGGCTGTATCCGTGGGGTCAATATACGTGTTCGAGTCCAAACACAGGAAATGGGCGTCGCCGTGGTCAAATGAATAATTTGCCATCGACGGGTAACGGGAGCCGCAGGCGGTCTTGAAGTCGCTCACGAGGGCCGGGTTGCCCAGCAGGGGCGTCGGATTGGGCGCAGGGCCGTTGCGCGGCAGGTGCAGGGCCGTGTAGTAGGCCAGCGAGTCACGCGCCTCGTCGAAATCGGCGGCGGGGTGGTGGTGGGCGTCGCGGTGGCGCACGTCATGGTTTGCCAGCACGGTGTAGAACGGGACCGAGCGCAGGAGCGGAGCGCCGAGGGCCGGGTCCGCCTTGTCGGCATTGTAGATCGGGAAGAAGTATTTCGCGTATTCATGGTCCAGCCCGCCGTCATAGACGTTGTCGCCCGTGTTCATGATGAAATCGGGGTGCGTTTTATAAGCGTAATAGGCCACCGCCCGCTCGCCGGGCTGCCCGAAGGCATTGTCGCCAAAAGAAACGAATTGTGTCCGCTCGCCGCGTTTCTTGCGGGTGGAAAAGTACCCTTCGGCAATGGTCTGGCCCGCCCCGCGCAGGCGGTAAAAGTAGCGGCGGCTGAGGTGCAGGCTGGAAAGCGCGGCGGCGTAGCCAAAGCGGCGCTCCATGGGGCTGCCCCACCGCTCAGTGCGTGTCAGTATAGCGGTGTGGCCCAGGGCTGCTGTAGGACCGTATTCCAGCACGAAGTCGGCAGGCTGCGCCTCAGTCTGCCACGCGATGACCACGGCCTCGCGTCCATCCACAAGCTTGCTGGAGGTGCCGGGCTGCACATAGGGGAGCGCGGTGAACTTGGGAAGCGTCGGGTCCGGGGCGGCAAATAGGCCGCGTCCGATGGGTGTCAGAGCGAGAAAGGTGACGCCGCCAGCGGCCCGCAAAAACTGGCGGCGGGATATTAAGTTGTCTGAGTTATCGTTTTGAGGTGTATTCACCCGTTTATTATACAGGAAAACACGAACAACTTATGTTAAGCCCCGATTAAACTTGCTGGCAGCCAAACAGCCGCCGGTACAAGTTGGTTTGCAGCAAGTTGTCCGGGTCATGCTCGCGCTTCAGCGCCAGGAACTTATCCACGCGCTCTGCCCCCAGGGCCTCCGTCGCAGACAACCGGTGCAGGGCGCTGTCTTTGGCGAAATAAAAACGCCCTCCGGCCTCCAGCACCAGCCGGTCCATTTCAGCGACCAGCGACAGCAGGCCGCCCGATTTGGCAGGGGTAACGGCAAAATCCAGAGCCAGCGAGTAGCCGTCGACCGCGTGGGTCATTAAAAAGTCATCGGGCCGGTGGCGCTTGAAGACGCCCAGATACGGCACAATACCATACGCCTGCGCCAGCTTGATCTGCGCCGTAAAAACAGCCTGCGCGTGTTCTTGGGGCACAAAGCTCTGGTACTGAATGAGGCCCCCCGGCTTGTACGTGTGCTTCCAGTTGGGGACGTAGTCTAAGAGAAACGCAAAGCCTGCGTGAGACTGCGTGTGCGTGCGCCCATCGCCGAGCGTTGTGGCGGTCAGCGATTTGGCAAAGTTCAGGGCGCGGACGCCGGGGTCGTTGACCAGCGGCTTCATCAGGCGCCACATCAGAGATTTGGGCACAACGCCGAACAGGCTATCCGGCAGCTCCTGATTTTCGACGCGCAGAGTCTGCGCCGCGTTCGGGTCTTCGCCCGGCTTCAGGTAATCCGCCTGATGGATTTGCCCCCGCCCCAGCGCATCCCCAGTGGCAAAGCAGTCCAGCCACCCTACCAGATAGTCGGCTCCGGGCAGGCGCTCCTCAAACGTGGCAAACATCTGCGCTAAATTGCGGACGCCAATCGGCGTGACGTTCAGCAGGCCCGAATAGATTTTCTTAAGCTGCAAATCTAGCCGCGTGATCACTCCCAGCATCCCGAAGCCGCCAATGACGGCGTGGAACAAATCGGCGTTCTCGGTCCGGGAGCAGACCTTCAACTCCCCGCCCACCGTCAGCAGCTCAAACTCGGTAATCCAGTCCCCAATCGGCCCCGCCTTCCAATTGTTCTTGCCGTGGATGTTCATCGCCGCCGCGCCGCCGAGCGTCGGAAACATCGTCCCCGAAACGACATTCGGCCACCAGCCGTCTTCAATCGTATACTGCCAAACCTGCTGAATGGTCACGCCCGGCTCGACCCGAATAACCCCGGTATCCGGGTTCCAGTCCAGAATGCGCTTTAGGCGCGTCAAATCCAGCGCAATGCCCTCGGCATTCAGCGAGGCATCTCCATAAGAGCGCCCCGCCCCGCGCAGGCCCACGGACAGCCCGGAGGCCCGCGCCCGGTCAAACACCGCGCACACGCCGTCGGTGTTGACGGGCCGGTACACATAGCTGAGGGCGGAGGACGACATCCCCCACCCTTCCAGACGCTCTAAATGGTCTTGCGGTAATGTCATAGTCTTTGCTTGCTGAAAAGTTCAGTGACCTCTGCCCGTAAACAGCGGATTATTAGCTGGCCCAAAACTTTGCATAAAAGTGTTTTTGCCGGTAGAAAGCCATGGATTTTGCAAAGTGATACTATTGTCTTTGACAAGGTAACGAAAAACTCGGCTTTCGTTGCTGTCCTTTACATACAGCATTCGACGCGGTGCATCATAGACAATTCCTACTGCGGCGGCGGCTTTGCCATCAGGAATGTCTTTGTCACTGCCATACAAAAACCCATCTCTCGCAATTATCAAGCTAAAGGGTGTCATCAACGTGCCATCAGGCAGTTCATGCCAGAAAGCCAGCTCGTCATTGCCAATGCTGATGAGCATTTTGTCGGCAGCGTCCACCACGAATGATGAAATTATCTTCGGACCGAGAGCGTCGTCCTCCTCTTTTACCAGATGCAGTGTTCCGTCGGGCTTGATGTGCCAGACAGAAAGGCCATCTTTGCTTGCCATATACATAGAAGGACCAGAAGCTGCTGCTTTCAGCGCCACCGGGGCTGGCAGGCAGTTATATTCATTGGTAGGCAGAAGTTTAAGAGTGCCGTCAGGATTGATATGAAACTCCATTGTGTAGGCCAGGTTGCCAGAGAGATCATAATTGTAAACGCAGGCATACAAATATCGCCCTGTATTGTCCACCGCGAGTGCTGTTACCTGATTGCCACTGGGAATTGTTCCACCCCGAACAGGGTGCAGCGTTCCATCTTTCGCTACACGAAATACAATTAGGTCATCCGGCTTGTCGGTCGGGCCGTTATCGTCGAAATGGGTGTGTGTTATGTACAGAAAGCGCCCATCGGGAGTGAACGTCATCGTCTGCGCTTCCGGCGCGGCAACCGTGGCAGGCTTGAGAGGTATAATCTGCCCTTGCTTGCTGATACGAAACTGCTGAAGCGGATGGGTGCCAAGATAAAGAAAATGGCCCTTTGGGTCTGTCACGGAAAAGCTGTAAGTTTGCGAATTGCGGATACGCACTAGCGGCGGCTTGAGGGGAGAAAGCTTGCCGTTCGGAGCCATCTTGTATTGCAGAATGCCGTCCACGGGTTTAGGCATCGGAACATACAGATATGTAGGCGGCAAAACCGGTGGCTTAGGTAATTTTGGTGGAGGAGTGGGCATTAGATGTTAAGATACTTGAAAATGGGGGCAGGAATGGCGCGGATGACGGCCATGATCGGCTTCCATTTGCCAGGCACGTAGGCAACGCGCACACGGTCTTTCGCGGCCCGCAAAATCTCCGCCGCCGCCTGTTCGGCGGAGATCATGCCGGGCATTTTCAGCCCTTCGGTCATCGGCGTTTTGACGGGGCCGGGCTTGATAGTAACCACAAACGCCCCGCGTCGCTCGATACGATTGCGAAGCGACTCTAAGTAGGCGTTTAACGCCGCTTTGGTCGCCCCATACACGGGGTTGCCGCGACGGCCCCGATCCCCAGCGACGCTGGAAATGCCGACAATCGTACCGGCCTGCGCCTTCTCGAAGCGCCGGGCGGCTTCATTGAGCCAGGCAACAGCCCCGGTGAAGTTAGCGGCAATAGTCTCAGCGTCTTTGGCCGTCGCGTACTCTTCGGGGCCAATCGGCGGCATAATCCCGGCGGCATAGATGATTAAATCTAAGCCGCCCAAATCACGGGTGATGGACTCAAAGAGCGGCGCGGCGGTCTCAGGCTGCGTCACGTCATGGGCATAGGCACGGGCCAGTGACGTGCCCGCGCTGACGTTAAGCGCCGAGGCCAGCACCTCCAGTTTGTCCTGACGCCGGGCGACAAGCGCCACCTGCGTGCCGTCGGCGGCCAGAGTGCGGGCCAGCGCCTCGCCGATGCCGGAAGACGCGCCCACGATGATCGCCCGTTTCCAAAACGTCATCGGTTAGCTCCGCCTCGCGCACCACAGCACGGCGTTGTGGAGGACGCGCTGAACGTTCTTGTCAAAATAGGTTGGAAATACTTCGTGGCCGGGCCGGAAGTAAAACACGCGGCCTGCCCCTTCGCCCCGATTCGCGCCTTTGCCGCCGCCGCTCGTAAACGCCGGGTCTATGCCTTCCCCTACCGTGGTCACAAACGACGGGAAGTATTCGCCGCCGAGCGGGAAATACGACTGGAAAATCAGGGCCGTGGGATAGGGAATGCCAAAGGGCGCTCCGTACATCTCCTCCTGTGGCAGCGTGAAGCTGCTGACGCCTTCCGCAATTGGGTGATGCGGGGCGCACAGCGTCAGCTCTTCCGTGTCGGCAGGCTCTGCCTCGCGCCAGCCGCCCATCAGATGCCCCGTGCAGTCCAGCACGCGCTTGAAGGGCTTGGAATAATGGGCAGAGTGCAGCGGGATAAAGCCCAGGCCCTTGTGAACCGCCTCTTTAATCAAGTCGGCTTTGTCGTCCGCCAGCTCGTCATGCCGGGCATGGCCCCACCATATTAAAACATCAATGTTTGCCAGCGCCTCGGCGGTGATGCCCTGCTCCGGGTCATCTAAATTGGCGACGGTGGCCGTGATTTTGCCGCCGCCCGATTCGTTCAGGCCATCGGCAATAGCGCCGTTGATAGACTTCGGGTACACCGACTTCGGGGCATGGGTCGGGGCTTCGTCCCACACTAAAACGCGCACAGGGTTCTCAGGCATATTCTCAGGCATAGAGGTCTCCAATTCGTTTATTCGCCGCCCGCGCCGACGCCCGGCTCGGTCATCTTGCGGGCATCCAGCAGGTCGTCTAGCTGTTCAGAGGGCAGGATATGTTCGCTCACGCACAGGTCGCGCACGGTGCGGCCCTCGTCCACGGCACGTTTGGCGAGCTTGGCGGCGGCATCGTAACCGATCACCGGGGCAAGGCTCGTTACCATGCTCATAGACCATTCTACCAGGCTTTCTGCCCGCTCTTTGTTGGCCGTCAAACCCTCGACGGCCTTTTCGGTAAATACGGTCACCGAGTTTGCCAGGAACGTGATGCTTTCCAGGACGTTCCGGGCCATGACAGGAAGCATCACGTTCAAATCCAGATTGCCGTGCGTGTTGGCGACCGTGACAGTCACGGCGTTGCCGATGACCTGCGTACAGACCATCATGAGCTGCTCACACATCACCGGGTTGACTTTGCCGGGCATGATGGACGAGCCGGGCTGCACAGCGGGCAGGGACAGCTCCCCGAGGCCGCAGCGCGGGCCGGAGGACAGCCAGCGCACGTCGTTGGCGATTTTCAGCAGGCCGCTTGCCACGGTGGACAACTGGTTTGCCAGCTCCACCGCGCCGTCCTGACTGCCCTGCGCCTCAAAGTGATTTTCGGCTTCCATAAAGGGCAGGCCGAAGCGGGCCGCCAGCTTCGCAGACACCGCCGCGCCGAAGCCCTCCGGCGAGTTGATCCCCGTGCCGACTGCCGTGCCGCCAACGGCAAGCTCCATCAGGCGCGGCAGAACGTTTTCCAGACGCGCAATCGCAAGCGCCACCTGACGTGCCCAGCCGGACGCCTCCTGGCCCAGACGGATCGGCGTTGCGTCCATCAGATGCGTGCGCCCGATTTTGACGATCTCATCCCAGTCCTGCGCTTTGGCGGTCAGTGCCCCGTGCAGGCCGCGCAGGGCAGGCAGCAGTCGCGTTGTTAGTTCGGTTGCGGCGGCAACGTGAATAGCTGTTGGGATGACATCGTTGGACGACTGGCTTTTGTTCACATGGTCGTTCGGATGCACCGGCGACTTGGAGCCGATGACACCGCCCATAATCTCAATCGCCCGGTTCGAGATCACCTCGTTGGTGTTCATGTTGGTGGACGTGCCCGAGCCGGTCTGGTAAATGTCCACCACAAACTGCGCGTCCAGCCTGCCGTCCATGACTTCCTCAGCGGCGGCGTAAATGCCTTCAGCGAGTTTGGGGTCCAGCAGGTCCATGTCCACGTTCACTTCGGCGCAGGCACGTTTGATCGCGCCCATTGCCTGAATAAACGGGCGGGAAAAACGGATACCGGAGACGGGGAAGTTCGCGGCGGCGCGGGCGGTTTGTGCCCCATAGTAAGCATCGTTGGGGACTTGAAACTCTCCCATCGAGTCTTTTTCAGTGCGTGTGTTTGTCATAAAATCAGTTCTATTATTTGGTTCTGTTATTTGGTTATTTCACGGGATAAATGGTACGAAAGCACGGCGAGTTCCTGCAGGAATGAGACATTGCGAACCACAACTCGTTCTGGGACGCGCAAAATCAGCGGCGCAAAGTTCAAAATCACGCGCACGCCAGCGGCAATCGCTTCTCCCGCGACCGCCTGTGCAGCGGCGGCAGGAACACACAAAATTGCCATTCGTGCGCCAATCTTGATATTACTGCGGCGCAGATCGACAACATTCTGTATCACCAGCCCGTTCTGCTGCCTGCCAATTTTTGCCGGGTTTGAGTCGAACGCCGCCGCGATATGGAACTTGTGGTCCCCGAGGCCGGGGTAGCCAATCAGCGCACTGCCCAGATTGCCCGCCCCAATGACCAGAATCGGCTGCATCTGATCAATTTTTAAAATCCGGGCAATGCGGTTCTGAAGCTCCTGGACGTTGTAGCCCACGCCGGGCTTGCCAAACTCGCCAAAGTAGGACAGGTCTTTGCGAAACTGCGCGGCATTGATTCCAGTCTGCTTTTCGACGTCCGTAGAAGAAATCGTCTCTACGTCCGAGGCCGTCAGATCGATCAGGTAACGCAGGTAAGTTGCCAGGCGCTCCAGCGTCGGGGTAGGAACCTTCGGGCTGATACTGTTCACGATGAGGTTCTCCCAGAAAGACTACGACGGAATTGAAAGCGACCACCACGGATTTACGAACAGCGTGTCTACCTGTGTATCGCTCAGGCTGTCCACCGGGCTGCCCCCACCAATCGGCGCAGGAGGGAGGGCCGCATGGGAAACGTCCCCCACAAAAACCAGTGTTCCCGCACCGCTCGGCGCGGGAAAAACGCAGCGTATCGTGAAATCCGAGGCCGTTGCGGCAGACGCCGCCAGCGCCGCTCGCAGCGCCGCCCGCTCAATGTTCGTTCGGCCAGAGACCGGCGCTTGCAGCCCCACAGTGAGGCTGGTTCGCCCGCTGCGCGGGTCAATCTGCACCTCCTGCACCGCCAACGTTTGTTCCCGAAAGGTCGGAGCCGCGTTCAGGGCATCCATCAGCGACTGCTCGGCGCTGTCCCGCACCGGGGCTGCCTGCCCGGCGGCGGAAGCGACAACGACCGGCGCGGATTTGACTTCAGTATCCAGCGGCGCAGAAGCCGCATGACGACGGGCCGCGCTGAACGCCAGCCCCGAAATCAGCAGCACCATCAGCGCGGCGGCCAGGGCCAAAGCGCGGATAATCCGCTCCGGGGCCGCCGGGCGCGGCAGAAGTGCGGCGGGGCTGGCCGCCTCCTGATGACCAAGCAGCCGGTCCAGCTTCATTCGGTCGGCGGCGCTGTCCGGGGTGCTGTCCAGCGCCATGCGGTACCACTGGGCGGCCTCATCCAGAGCGCCCTGGTTTTCGTAGATGTCTCCCAGCAGGCTTTGCGCCGCCCCGCTGTCGGGGGCCAGCCGCAGGGCGGCCCGGCAGGCGTCCACCGCCTCGGCCCAGTGCCCGCGCACCCGCAGCAGGTTGGCCTGCGCCAGCAGGGCATACGCCTCCCGCGACAGGCCGCTTTGCGCCGCCGCCAGCGCGTCGCCTCCTACGCTGGTTGTTTGTCCGCTATTTGTTTGCTTGACTTGCTCCAACACCAGTTGATCCAAACCCCCCCGCGCTCCGCACGGTTTCTGTCAGCACTTCCCCTTCCTGCCACGCAACGCGCAGGACGGGGGCCACCACAAGCTGTGCCACACGGTCGCCCCGGCTTAGCGTGACCGGCTTCTGCCCCCAGTTGACCAAAATCACAGAAATCAATCCCCGGTAATCGCAGTCTATCGTGCCCGGTGCGTTCAGCAGGCCCACCCCTAGCCGCAGAGCCAGCCCGCTGCGGGGCCGCACCTGGGCTTCATAGCCTTCCGGCAGAGCAATTCGGATGCCCGTGGAAACCAACGCCCGCGCCCCCGGCAGCAGGGTCAGCGGCTCCGTGAGTGCGGCGCAAAGGTCCATGCCTGCCGCGCCCGCAGTCGCATACGACGGCAGAGGCAGGTCACGCGCCTCCGAGTCACGCTGAATAAGTATTTCCATCGGCCTCTTCATCGGTCAGCACATCGTCACCGACCACGCGGCGGACAGGAAAGGTTAGCAGGAACGTTGTCCCCCGCCCCGGCTCGCTTTCCACGCTGACCGTGCCGCCGTGCCCTTCGGTCAGCGCCTTGACTAGTGCCAGCCCAATCCCTGTTCCGCCAATTTCGCGGTTGTCGCGGTTGTCCACGCGGTAAAACCGCTCAAAAATCTTCGGCAGATGCTCCCGCGAGATGCCCATGCCTTCATCGGAGACGCGCACCCGCACCGTCTGCGGCGCGGAGTCGGCAATCACTTCCCCGGTCACGCGCACCGGCCCGCCGCCGGGGGCGTACTTGATGGCGTTGTTGACAAGATTGGTCAAAATCTGCTCGATTTTGTCCGGGTCCGCGTCAATGCGCGGGAAGTTTTCGGGGAACTCTGCCGACAGCACATGATCACGCGCATAGGCCCGCTGCGTCGTCAGCACTTTTTCGGTCAGAGCAGCCACATCGACTTCGGCCCAGTTCATCTGCATGGCGCGGCCCTGCTCAATGCGCGAAATATCCAGCAAGTCCTGAATCAGCCGCGTCAGCCGGTCACATTCGGCGTCGATGATGCCGTAAAACTCATGCCGCGTTTCTTCGTCGTAGTAGCCTTCCGAGTCGGCGAGCAGCGTGGACACGAAGCCTTTAATGCTGGTCAGCGGCGTCCGCAGCTCGTGCGACACTGTGGAAATAAACGCCGTTTTCATCCGTTCGACACCGCGTATCTCGGTGATGTCGTTGAAAATCGCCACGATGCCCGCCTGCGAGCCGTCGTCTTCGCGCACTTTGGCGCACTGCACCTGATAGATGCGCTCCTGAAACTGATCTTCCGGGGCGCTGTCCGCCACCGGAAACGAAACTTCATCGGCCACCTCGCCGCCTTTGGCGACCAGAGCGCGGGCCAGAATAGCACGCACACGGGGGTCCTCAATAGCCTGCGTGTAGGGCGTATCAATCAGCGGCAGAGAGGGCGCGATACTCAAAATAGCGCGGGCGGACGGGTTAATTTGCAGGACGCGCCCGCTGTTGCTGACCATCAGCAGCCCGGCATACAGGCTGTCGATGGTGTGCAGAAGCTCCTGCTTTTCCTGCACGACCTCCCGGTACATCTCCGCCGAAGCGATGACCGCCGCTCCCTGCCGGGCAAGCTGCTCCAGAAGCCGAACATCTTCCTCGACAAACAGGCCGTCGTACTTCTTGTTAAAGACGTGCAGCACGCCGACCGTGGTGCGGTCCAGCACCCGGTTGTCCTCGTCGCGCTTTTCCACAATCAGCGGCACGGACACCGCGCTGCGAATACCGTAGCGGGCCAGCCCTTCGGCGGCGGCGCGAGGGTCCAGCGCCGCATCGTAGGTAATCAGAGATGTGGTGGTGCGGAACACTTCATTGGAAACGCCTTCCGCCGACACGGGCCGCTCCATCGCCGCCATCTGCTCCTGTGTCAGCCCGAGTGCGGGCGATGTGGCATAGAGCGTCCCGGCGGCGGCGTCATAGAGAAAAAACACGCACTTTTCGGCCTGCAAAATCTTGGCGATTTTATCCACCAGGCGGCGCAGGATGTTCTCAAACTCGCCGGGCGACGGCAGGGGCAGCGCCGACGGGGGCAGAGGGGGCGGCGGCGGAACGGGCGGCGCGGCGGTCTCCACGGCGTGAATGCGCTGCTCCAGATGAATGTTTGCCTGCTCCAGCCGCTCAATATACTGCCGGCGCTCTTCGAAGACAGGCGTAGGGGCATCGGGCAGGTCAGTCAAGTTCGGATCGGGCAAGTTCTGCGACATGGAAAGCAGCGTACCTCACCGGCATTATAGCACGCCCCGCGCCGCCGCGTCAATTCGCTATTCAACTTACTGCAATACTGCTTTTTGGCCTATAAAATCTTCGAGCGTTTTGGCAAGCGCAAAAATGCCCACATCGCGCTCATCTACTGCATCGCGCCGCCCGCTATCATCTGTCCAGCCATGAAACATAGTACGCACATTCTCAGTGTGGGTCTGCCCATAGTATCGGCGTGCCCTGTTTTCAGGTCCTAGCAGCGGTGTTTCGGTCAAAACGATGTCGCGCTTTTCGTTTTGCCTCAACACCAGTCGAAAGCGTCGATTTCCCTGCCAGCCCAGCCTGGTTTGCAGAACAATCTTGCTTGCACTCAGTCGTGCTACCAAGATACCGTTGCGGCTTATCTCGTCGAACGCGCCATCAAAAGTGTACTCTGCTCTCTGAGTGCCATTTCTGGCAATCTGATAAAAAACAGTCCCGCAAAGAAGTGTGACCACGCCACACATCTGCAACGCGGGAACAAACGTCCTGAACCAGAACAATACCGAGACGACAACAAAGGAGTAAATCATCAGCGGAAGCCACCATTGTAGGAGCAGGATTTTCAAATCATGTTCGTATGGCTCTTTAGTGAATTTCACTCGCAGGGTGTCGCCGGACAAGGCAGTAGTTGCGAACGTAAGTGTCATCACTTTTAAGCCAGCAGCATTCGCCCACAGTTTTCGCAGGTCTGAATGGCGGCGTTTTCTTTGACTGTTTTGATGACTGTGGACGAGAGCGTCATGTGGCAGCCGCCGCAGGCTCCGGCTTCAATTTTGGCGATGCCGACCCCGGCGAGCTTGGCCCGCAGGGTTTCGTAGCGTTTGAGGGCTGACAGGTCTTCGACCTTTGCGGACGCTTCCTCCCGCTCGGCAGTCAGCCCCACAAGTTCCTGGCCCAGCGACGCATAGCGAGCCTGAAAGGCGGCCACGACCTGTTTGTGATGCTCTTCGGCCTCGGCGGCCTGGGCTTCGGCCAGCGTTTGTGCTTCCCGCGCCTCTTCGGTTTGCTCCATCAGTTCCAGCACGCTGCTATCTAAATCGGAGCGCTGACGGCCCATCATGTCGATTTCTTTTTCCATGTTCGCCAGCTCACGCGCATTGGTGACGCTGCCCTGATAGAGCTTTTGCTGGTAGTTCTTGCGCTTGGTTTCCAGAGTTTCCAGCTTCAGCTCATTGTCTTTCAGCTCGCCCTGAAGCGTGTGGGCAGCGGAAGTCAGGCGGGCGGCTTCGGCGTGCGCTTCGGCAGAGGCGGCGGCGGCAGACGTGCCGTTGTCAAGCGCAGTCTGCGCTTTTTTGGCCCGCTGGATGAGTGTATCTTTCAACTGCACGGCATACAGGGCGTGCAGGGTTTCGGGGACGGTTGGCATAGTGGTTTGATTCTAGCAGACCCAGCGGCAGATGTCAAATGGAGCAGATGTCAAATAAGGTACAATGAAGGTAGGAAAAACTATGGCGAAAACGATGACACGCTTTGTCTGCCGCAACTGCGGCTACGAAAGCGGAAAATGGTTCGGCAACTGCCCTCGGTGCGGCAACGGAGAGATGGAAGAGGCCGCCATTCTGGCGACGCCCAAATCCGTGCAGGCTCGCGCCGCCGCCCCGTCGTCGTTTGTTGGGCGCACCAAACCGCTGCGCCTCGATGAAGTCCCCTCCCCCGCGCAGGAAGGCCGTCTTCTCAGCGGCATCGGCGAGTTTGACCGCGTCCTCGGCGGCGGCATTGTGCGCGGGGCGCTGACCCTCATCGGCGGCGAGCCGGGGGTCGGCAAGTCCACACTTCTCAGTCAGGTCGCGGGGCATCTTGCAATGCACGGCGGCAAAACGCTGTATGTCTCCGGCGAAGAATCGGCCACGCAAATCAAGCTCCGCGCCGAGAGGCTGGGCATCACCGGCGGCGATTTGCTGCTGCACAACGAAACCGATGTGACTTTAGTGGCCGGGGCGATTTTAAGTGAGCGGCCTGCGTTTGCGATTATTGACAGTATTCAGACCATGCAGCACCCGGAAATCGAGTCCGCGCCGGGCAGCGTCTCGCAGGTGCGGGCGTGTACGGCGCAGCTTGCACAGGTCGCCAAAGGCGACGGCATTCCTATCTTTCTCGTCGGCCATGTCACCAAAGAAGGCACGCTGGCCGGGCCGCGTGTGCTGGAACACATGGTAGACACCGTGCTGACCTTTGAGGGCGACAAGAACTACACCTATCGCATTTTGAGGGCCGTCAAGAACCGCTTCGGCTCCACCGATGAGCTGGGGCTGTTCGAGATGCACGAGGAAGGGCTGGTCGAAGTCCCGAACCCCTCCGAAATGCTGCTGGCCGAGCGAACGCAGAACACGGCAGGCTCGGCTATCCTTGCCACCGTGGAAGGCACGCGGCCCATGCTGATTGAAGTGCAGGCGCTGGTTGCCCCGTCGTTTCTTGCCAACCCCCGCCGCACTGTGTCTGGGGTAGACACCAACCGCGTCAATCTCATTTTAGCCGTGCTGGAAAAGCGGGTCGGCATCAGCCTAGCTAATCAAGACGTGTTTGTCAATCTCGCGGGCGGCGTCCGTGTCGAGGAACCTGCCGCCGATTTGGCCGTCGCCGTCGCTGTTGCCTCCAACTTGCAGGAGCGCCCGGTGGACCCTTCCACGGTGTTTGCCGGAGAAGTCGGGCTGGGCGGCGAGGTGCGGGCCGTGGGGCAGGTGGACCTGCGCCTGCGCGAAGCCGCCCGGATGGGCTTCAAGCGGGCGATTATCTGTGCCCGCAGCAAAGCCGCCCTGCGGCGAACGCCGGATTTGAACGTGATCGGCGTGGACACCGTTCGGCAGGCGCTTGATGCCGGGCTGTCCCGCGCATGAGGGCTTGGGGCATGAGACGCTGGCTTCTGCTGCTTCTGCTGACACTGCCGACAGCAGCTCACGCTGCGCCGAAGCGCGTGGTGGTTGTGCTGCTGCCGGGGACAAGTTTGACGCAGTGGCGCACCGCGAATGCCCCCATCCTGCACCGATTGATGGCAGGCGGGGCGCTGGCCGTGATGAACACCCGCACGGCCCGTCTGCCCACAGACCATGCCCGTGAGACGCCCGCAAGCGCTCTGCTGACCCTGAACGCTGGCTCCCGCGCCGCCGCGCCGTCCGGGGCAAATATCGAGGCCGACTGGCCTGCATTAGTCAGGCAAAACCAGCATCTCGGCTACGACGTGTGCTTGGGTAACCTGACCGATGCCCTCACTGCCGCTGGTGTCGGGGTGTATGCGGGCGGCGGGCCGGGGGCCGCTTTCCTGGCCGCCTCCGGCTCCGGGCAGTGTGTGCCTGCCCCAGCAGCCTGCGTGCCCGGTCTGACGGTCTGGGATGCCGGGCCGGACGCTGCCGCCGCCGACGCGCTTTTGGCCCGCTTCGCTGCCGAGGTTCAAAGCAGCGGCGGCAGGCTCGTCGTGCTGTCGCCATACGCAGGTGACGCCGATTACCGCGCAGGCCGCCGCCTGACACCCGTGCTGGTCTGGGGACCGGGCATCAGCGCGGGACTGCTGTATTCCCCCTCCACGCACCGGGCGGGACTTGTCACCAATACCGATTTCGCCCCGGCGATTGCGGCTGAGTTCGGAGTGACCCGCGCCAATTTCCCGAGCCGCCCCTTCGGACAGGCATGGACTGCCGTGGCCGCGCCGAACGCGGCGGACACTGTCACCCGTCTGGAAGCCGAGGCTGTCCGGCAGGCGCATAGCCTGGCGATTTTGCCCTATGTGGCTCTCGGGCTGGCACTGGCAGTTGCGCTGGGAACCGTATTGGCCTTACGGGGCAGTCTGCCGCCGGTGTGGCCGCTCGGCATTGCCGCCGTGCTGGCGGCGCTGCTGCTCGCCGCGACACCGACGGGGGTGGCAGCTAACTTGTTGTTTCTGACCGCCACATGGTTTGGAGTAAAGCAGAGGGGCGCACATACAGCGTTGCTGTCGCTTTTTGGAATAATCGTGGCAGTGCTGTGTCTGGATATGCTGACGGGCAGCTCTTTGATGCACCGGAGCCTGCTGGGCTATTCGGCCATCGAAGGCGCACGCTACTACGGCATCGGCAATGAAGCCATGGGCCTGCTGATTGGCTCGCTGCTGGTGCTGGCTTCCCGGCTCTGGACTGGCTCCAAAGCAAAGCAGGGGGCCATTCTGGGCGGGCTGGGGCTGATTTGCCTGCTGCTCGGAGCGCCGAACGCGGGCGCGAAGGCAGGCGGCGTGCCGGTGTCACTGCTGGCGTTTGGCACGCTGCTTTTGATGCTGCGGGGCAGAAAGTGGTCCGCTCGGATGATGCTGGGACTGGGGCTGGGCGCAGCGGCTTTGCTGGCCGGGGCCGCTGGGCTGGACCTGCTGCTGTCACACGGACACGCGCCGTCGCATCTGGGCGAAGCGGCCCGGCGCATCGGTTCCAGCGGCTGGGGCGAAGCGCAAAGTATTATTCTGCGAAAGGTGGCGGTGGAAGCGCGGCTGGCGTGGCACAGCGCGTGGGCCGCGCCGCTTTGGATCGGTCTGGCCTGCGTAGTATTCACGCGGCAGCCTAAGACAGCCGCTGACCGGGCGCTGCGAGCCGCAGGGCTGACCGCTGTGGGGGCGTGCGTAGCGCTCAACGATGCCGGGGTCGTGGCCGGGGCCTTATGTGTGCTTCCGGTGTGGTGCGGGCTTGTCGGTTTAAGAGCAGACAGAAAAATGCCCCCCGGTCGCTGAAGCGAACGGGGGGCACAGGCTATACCGCTCTACTGAGCAGGTGCAGGCGCGGGCGTGGTACCGTCAGCCGGAGGAGCCATCGGCGTGGTACCGTCAGCCGGAGGGGCAATCGGCGTGGTTCCATCGGCGGGGGCAGCCATCGGCGCTGTTGTGTCGGCGGGGGCGGCCATTGGCGGGATCAGCACAGTGTCAATGATGTGAATAACACCATTGGTCGCCCGAATATCACCCTTGGTGACTTTGGCGCCGTTGATCATGAGCTGACCTTTGCGGCCTTTGGTCACTTCCAGCGTGCCGCCTTCCACGGTGGGAGGGGAGGTCGGGCTGGTCATGGCTTTGGCGTCTGCCGCCATGATCTCACCGGGGATGACATGGTAGGACAGAACCGACTTCAGCATTGCGGGATCGGCCAGCAGCTCGTCCAGCTTGCCAGCGGGCAATTTGGAGAACGCTTTGTCATCGGGCGCGAAAACGGTGAACGGGCCAGCAGTCTTCAGCGTGTCCACCAAACCGGCGACTTCGAGGGCCTTGACCAGCGTGGTCAGATTCTTCGCCGCCATCGCGGTCTCGACAATGTCCAGGGTCGCCGTGTTCGGCTTCGCCATAGGCTTGTCCATCGGCGGAGTCATCGGCTCCGTTGTCATTGGCGGTGTCATGGGCATCGAAGAAGTATCGCCGCCCATAGGCATCATCGGAGGCATCATCGCCGATTTCAGGCTGGCCGCATCGTAGGCCGCCATGTATTCGGCGATCTGCTGCTTGTACTTGTCGTTCTTGTAGACATCGCCGAGCTTCAGGTTGTACTGACCGGCCAGGTACGGGAACGTTGCACCGCGCACCACCGCCGCCGCGATTTTGCTGAAAGGCACATCGGCTTCATCCGCGATTTTGGCGGTTGTTGCAATCTGGTTTTCGGACAGGCCACGCGCCTTTGCCTGCTGCAAGTCCACATAATTGTAGCTCATGTTGTTGAGCAGCGAGAAATTGGGCATCGCTGTGTTGGACATAGAGCCGCTCATAGGCATCGAATCTGTCATGGGCTGGGCCATAGGCTGGGCCATGGGCATCGGAGCCGTTCCCGTGGTATCAGTTGTATCAGGCGTTGTGATCGCGCCCGGAGCCGGGGGCGTCATGGTCGCGTCCTGTGCGCGGACACCAGACTGAGAGGCCGCAAACATGGCGGTGACGGCGGCGGCGAGCGCCAAGCTGCTTGTCTTTCGAAATTGCATGAGAAAATGCTCCTTTTTGCTGAGAAACTTGATGGGAAGATTAAAACGTGGTTTGTCCCGGTATTCTTACCCCGTTATACCTCGCAAACCACAGAAACAAAACACCTGAAGCGGCTCTGAAAAAATTCTTTATGATTACACGCAATTATTTGTCTCGGTATCTTGGCCCCAAAGGGCTGCTGCAAAAGTCTTTGCCGGGGTTCAGCGCCCGCCCCCAGCAGCTTGCAGCGGCGGAAGCTGTGGAAGCCGCGATGACCGGGCGAGGCGGCGTGGCACTCGTGGAAGCAGGTACGGGAGTCGGCAAAACGCTGGCCTACCTGCTGCCCGCCCTGCGTCATGCCAAGCCCGATGCCCGCATTGTCATTTCCACCCACACACTGGCCTTGCAGGCACAGCTTGCCGAAAAAGACGTGCCGCTTGTGCAGTCCACCTGGAAGAGCCAAGTGGAAGCCGCCGTCGTCAAAGGACGCGGCAATTATCTGTGCTTGCAGGACTTTGATGCCGCACGGGGCGACCTGTGGACTGTCGGCGACCCGCAGTTCACGCAAATCAGTGATTGGAGCCGCCGAACGGGAACGGGAGATGCCGCAGAGCTGGACTTTACGTATCCCGGCTGGGCCGACATCCGCGCCAATGCCGACACCTGCAAAGGCCAGGAATGCCGCTTTTTTGACCGCTGCTTTTACTACCGAATGCGCCGCGAAGCACAGGATGCCAGCTTGCTGCTAGTCAACCATGCCCTGTTTTTCTCGGACCTCGCCGTGCGACGCAGCGGCGAACCCGAAGCCAAGCTGCTGCCCGACTACGATTTTGTCATCTTTGACGAGGCGCACCATCTGGAAACCGCCGCCGCCGCCGCGTTCGGAGTCGCGTTTTCGTCCTCGCGCCTGCCTACCCTGCTGGACAAGCTCCGGCGCACCGCCCGCACGCTGGACATGAACCTGGACCGCCTGAAAGCGATTGAAGCGCAGTCGCAAACCTTGTTTCAGCCCTTTGTGGCCGGCGGACGCCCGGAGTTCTTTGTCTCGGACCTGCTGCGAACCGAAGGCGAGATGCAGTCCGCCCGCGCTCAGGCGGCGGGCATTGGAACCCTGCTGGATGCCGTTGCCACGGAGCTTTTAAAACAGGACGCCGGCGGGCAGCCTGCCCTGAAAGACCGCATCGACGGCCTGCGCCGTCAGTGCGTCCGCGCCAAAGAAGAGCTGGCGCTGTCGCTCGGCGGCGATGACGAAAACTTTGTGCGCTGGGGGTCTCTCGCCCGTGCCACCCGGCGCGGTCCGCAGGCAACTATCCACTGGACGCCCATCTCAGTCGCCCCGATTTTGGAGGCCGCTCTCTGGAAACAGCCCCGGAAAGTCGGGGCGGCTCTGGTGTCCGCGACTCTTTCCACCGACGGCGGCTTCGGCTATGTCCGCACGCGGCTGGGTCTGCCACTCGAAGACCCCAAAGTGACGGAAACAGTGGTCGGCTCGCCGTTTGACTACGCCAAAAACTGCCTGCTCTATATTCCGCGTCACCTGCCGATGCCTTCGGATGATCCCGGCTATGCTTACGACACGGCTAACGAAATGCTGGCCCTGCTGGAAGCCTCGCAGGGCGGCGCGTTTCTGCTGTTTACGTCGTACCGTGCCCTCAATGCCGCCTATGACCACCTGACGCAGTCTGAACTCCCCTTCCCGCTTTTGCGTCAGGGCGAGATGCCGAATGCCCGGCTGGTGCAGGTCTTCAAAGAAGAAAAGAACGCCGTCCTGTTAGGAACGCAGTCCTTCTGGGAAGGAGTAGATGTGCCGGGAGCAGACCTGCGATTAGTCATCATCGACCGCATTCCGTTTGCTGTCCCGGACAGCCCCCTGCACCGGGCCAGAGTAGAAGAAATCACCAAAGCGGGCGGCGACTGGTTCGGCGATTTCGCGCTTCCGCAGGCACAGCTCAAGCTCAAACAAGGTTTTGGGCGCCTGATTCGCACCCACGCCGACCGGGGCGTAGTGGCGATTTTAGACACCCGGCTGGTGCATAAACGGTACGGCGAGCGGTTTCTGAAGTTCCTGCCCCCGGCTCGGCGCGTTTTCGACCTGGCTGAAGTGCAGGCTTTCTTCGCCGAGGGCGGCGGGAAGGAGTTTCCCGGCCCGGCGGCGAACTAAATGACACGAACACCCAAAGGAGTCACACCCACTATGGCATTTGAAGTCCCCGCGCTCCCCTACGCCTACGACGCGCTGGAGCCGCACATTGACGAAACCACCATGCACCTGCATCATGACAAGCACCATCAGGCGTATGTCACCAACCTGAACGCTGCGATTGACAAGCACCCGGAGCTTGCCTCACATTCCCCGGAAGATTTAGTCAAAAATCTGGCGACCCTCCCCGAAGACATCAAAGCCGCTGTCCGCAACAACGGCGGCGGCCACGTCAACCACACGCTATTTTGGGAAAGCATGGGGCCGAACGCAGGCGGCGAGCCGACCGGCGCACTGGCCGAGGCGATTACCTCCACGTTTGGCTCGTTTGATGCCTTCAAGACGCAGTTCAACGACGCCGGTGTCAAACGGTTCGGCAGCGGCTGGGCCTGGCTCGTCCAGGGCGCAGACGGCAAGCTGGCGATTGTCAGCACCGCCAATCAGGACAACCCGCTCACCGACGGCCACACGCCTCTGCTGGGCAACGACATCTGGGAGCATGCCTACTACCTCAAGTACCAGAACCGCCGCCCGGAGTATCTGGCCGCGTGGTGGAACACCGTCAACTGGCCCGTCGTCGCTGCGCGTTACGACGCTTTTTGACGACGCTTTTTGACGACGCTTTTTGACGACGCTTCTTGATCCCGTCAGCCCTGGCCCCGCACGGGGCCGGGGCAGGAAACCCGCCCATGGCTTTTGACCCCAGCATTATCCCCGCGATTGCCTCCGCCGTGGAGGCCAGCCCGGACAATGTGCCCCTGCGCCTCCATCTCGCCGCGCTGCTGCTGGAAGCCGGGCGCCCCGGCGATGCACACGCGCAGTGCGCCCAAATCCTCAGCCGCGAGCCGGACAACCGGGACGCCCTGCAAAAAGCCGCCGAAGCCGCTTTTCAGCTTGGCGACACCGTGAAAGCGGTTGGCTATGGCCGCCTCCTCGATGCCCTCGGCACAGACCAGCCGCCCCCGCCCCTGCTTTCATTCCCGGAGCCTGCGCCGCGCCCAGCCGAGCGAATGGGCGTGCCCGTTTCGGCGTTGGAGGACGACGGACCCGGCAGCGGCGAGGGCCTGGAATGGGAAACCGAAAAGCCTTCTATTACACTGGCCGACGTCGCCGGAATGGAAGCCGTCAAGCGGCGGCTCAATATGGCCTTTCTGGCTCCGATGAAGAACCCGGATATGCGAAAGCTGTACGGCAAGTCCCTGCGCGGCGGCCTGCTGCTCTACGGTCCGCCCGGCTGCGGCAAAACCTACATTGCCCGCGCTGCGGCAGGCGAGCTTGGCGCGAAGTTCATGGCGATTGGCCTGTCGGATGTGCTGGATATGTGGATTGGCAGCAGCGAAAAAAACCTGCACCAGATTTTTGAGACGGCCCGCCGCCAGGCCCCCTGCGTCCTGTTTTTTGACGAAATCGACGCCCTGGGCCACAAGCGCAGTCAGATGCGAAACCACGCCGGGCGCAATGTCGTCAACCAGCTTCTCGCGGAAATGGACAGCGTGAATGGCGGCAATGACGGCGTGTTTATCCTGGCGGCGACCAACCATCCCTGGGACATCGACACCGCCCTGCGCCGCCCTGGCCGACTGGACCGGACGCTGCTGGTGCTGCCCCCGGACGCCCCCGCCCGCGAGGCGATGCTGCGGATGCAGTCGCAGGACCGGCCTCTGGACGTCATTAATTTTGCCGACCTTGCCGCCAAGACAGAAGACTATTCCGGGGCTGACCTGACCCACCTCTGCGAGTCCGCCGCCGAGCTGGCGATGGAAGACTCGCTGGCCTCGGGCCGGGTGCGGGCCATCACCGGCAATGATTTCAAGCGTGCCCTGAAAGATGTCCGTCCCAGCGTCCGCCCCTGGTTTGAGACCGCCCGCAATTACGCGCTTTACTCCAACGACAGCGGTATCTACGACGAGCTGGTAGAGTATCTGCGTGCCCGCCGCCTGCTGTGACGCTCAGAAAGTACTTTCAGAAAGCGATTGGCGTATGACGACTGACCTTACCCGCGCCCATCTGCTATTGGAGCAGGGGCGCTTTTCTCTGGCGGCGGAAGAACTGGGGCGGCACCTGGCCTCTAGCCCGGACGATGCGGGGGCGCACTGCCTGCTGGCTTTATGCCTGTCTCAGATGAAGCAGCATCAGGAGGCCGTCCGTGAGGCCCGTACAGCCACCGCCCTTGCCCCCGACTTTGCGTATGCCCACTACATTCTGGGCGGCGTGCTGAAAGATGTTCCACGCCTGAAAGAAGCAGAATCAGCGGCGCACGAAGCCCTCCGACTGGACCCGGAAGATGCCGACACATACGCGCTCCTCGCGGGCATCCATGTCCAGCAGAGCCGCTGGGCAGAAGCCCTTCGCTTTGCGGAGCAGGGGCTGGCCTGCGACCCTGAAAACCTCACCTGCGCCAACTTTCAGGGAATTGCCCTGACGCAGCTTGGCCGGCGCGGCGAAGCCGTGTCGGCCATTCGGGGCGCTCTGGCGCGGGACCCCGAAAATGCCGCCGCACACGCCAATCAAGGCTGGGCCGCGCTGCATTCGGGCGATCACCGGGCGGCCCTGGTCCACTTCCGCGAGAGCCTGCGCCGTTCCCCGGACATGGAATGGGCGCGGCAGGGACTTCTGGAAGCCCTCCGCGCCCGCAACCCGCTTTACCGGCTGATGCTTCGCTATTTTTTGTGGTCATCCAGGCTGTCACGGCAGGGCCGCTGGATTTTTGTGATCGGCTTCTGGTTCCTGCCGCGTGTTCTCAACAGCATTGTTCCGCCACAATCTCCGATCAAGCCGTTTACGGCGGTCGCAGTGGCCCTGTATATCGCTTTTGCATTTCTGACCTGGACGGCCAAGCCTCTGGTCAACCTGACCCTGCGCTGGGACCCTTACGGACGCTATGCATTGACCCCGCGCCAGATTCTTGCCTCCAACTGGGTCGGCAGCACTTTTGCATTGGCCGTTCTTGGACTCCTCGTGTGGCTGCCCACCCGTTCGGAAACTGCCATGATTGCCGCGATAGGGTATGCGTTCCTCACCGCCATTCTGGCCGCCACATTTTCGGGCAGCACGGTCGGGGTTCGGCGATTGACAGGAACGCTCTCGGCACTCACAGGTCTGCTTGTCAGCGGCTTTATTATCACCGAGGTATTCAGTGCCGCCCCTGCTCTCGGCTTCAGCCTCACGGCCCTGCTGCTGACCCTGCTGGCCGCCAACATCACCGCGCAGCTGCAAAGCGGCCAGCAGGCGTAACCTCCCAGCCTCTCCAACACAAAAGAAACGCCGGGGGCACTGCCCCCGGCGCTTTAGCGGTTGATTACCTGGCCGATGCCACCTGCGGCGAGCCAATCTCGAACTGATGCTCCCACGGATATTTGGCGCGGGCCAGTTCTTCGTAGCGCCCGCTGTATGGCTCCATCTTCCAGCCCATGAAGGCCCAGCCGACGTAGTTGCCGACATCCCAAATTTTCTCAGACGGCAACTGTCCCTTGAACTGCGGCATCGCGCTGCCAGGAATGCCATACAGCACCACTGCGTAGATAGCGCCGTTCGAGATCGACGACACCTGGTTCTTGCGGTAGTTGTAATTGTAGCCCGGCTGACCGCCCTGCGGGTTGGCCCCGGATGCCTGCACCAGTGTAAAGTCCATCGGCGGCGGGTTCAGGTACAGTTTGGCCGGGCCGCGCCCGTCGCCATGCTCGCCATGACAGCCCGCGCAGTAGGCCACATACAGCACGCGCCCGCGCTCCACAGAACCCTCGGTGACCGGCTCCGGGTTTGGCATATCCAGCCAGGCGGTGGGGATGGTGGAGTTCAGATAGGCTAGGTTCGCCGCCGGGCCTTTTTCGTAGTACTTGACCAGATTGACCTTGAGGTCCGCCTGCTGCTTCGCCCGTTTCTGTCCGTCCCTGCCGCCGAGGCACTGAACATAGGCAATCAGGTTCTTGCGGTCCTCACCCTGAATATAGCTGTACGACGGCATGAACGACTGCGGACGGGTATAGCGCGGGTTCTGGAAATGGGCGTCGTGCCAGTCGTCCGGGTGGTAGCCGCCTTCGCGGAACAGGTCCGGGCCGTTGCGCGAGGAGCCGATCTCATGCGGCGAATCAAAGGCATAGTCGCCCGGCTGTGCCGCCAGGCCGCTGCCCTCGCCCCAGTCCATCGCACGGGTGGCCTGCGAATGGCAGTAGACGCACCCGTTCTTGACATAAATCTCGCGGCCTTTAAGCTGCTGCGCGGTGTACTGGATCGCATTGGGCGTCGGGGCCGGATGAAACACGGCGGCGGGCAGGATTGCGTTCAGGAAGATGAACGTGAACGCAATCGTGATCGAGCCGAACAAAACTGTCAGCGGTGTCATTTTCATGGCTGATTTGGAACGTTTCTAGACTTTCGGTTCTATACTTTCGGTGGCGCGGCAGACTTACGAGGTCACCCGGTCATCATAGTTCTGAATGGGGGCAGGCATCTCCTGCAAAGCCGCGATTGCCTCGCGCCGCCTGTCGGCCAGATTTGGCTTGGGGGTCCGCACGGTCTGAATTAAGTTGATAAGCTGCATCACCACGCCGACGACAATCATGCCGCCAAACATGGAACGCAGGATAAAGTAGAACTTCAGGACGGGATAGGCTTTAACAACCTGCTCGCCCAGAGTCACCCAGGCGCTGGCCTGCGCCAGACCCGCTGCCGTGATGTCCCAGAAGTAGCCGTTGATACCCAGCAAAATCAGCCAGTAGGTCGTGTCCGCGAGGTTCCGGCTCCACAGGGGCCGCTTCATAATCTGCGGAACCATGTAAAGCTGCGCCGCCAGCGCCACGAACCCGAAGCCGCCCAGCAGCGTGATGTGCGAGTGTGCGATGGTCCACTGCGTAAAGTGTACAAAGCGGTTGACCGACATGAACGACTGAATAGACCCCTGGAACGACCCGGCACCGTAAAAGAACGCGCCGGTTAGAACGTAGCGCAAGGGGATATTCTCCAGCATCTGCCCCCACTGCCCGCGCATAGTCATCAGGATATTGATGCTGAACGTAAACACGGGAATAAATAGCGAGATCGAGCCGATAATGGAAATGACTTTCAGCCAGTTCGGAATCGGTGCCTGCAAAAGGTGGTGCTGGCCGGTGCTGGTGTAAAAGAGCGCGATAGACCAGAACCCGATCAGCGACATCAGGTGCGAATACAGCGGCTGGCGCGAGATTTTCGGGACCAGGTAGTAGATAATCGCAATGCCGCCGGTGGTAATATACAGGCCAAAGACATTGTGGCCGTAGAACCAGTTCCAGACCGCATCATCGAGGCCGACAAACGATCCCGTGCGCTGAAAGCCCATCGCCCCCGGCGGCAGGGTGGACGCATTGTTGTCCCACAGAATGTGGCTGTGCCCGTCGGGCGTGAGATACGTCGAAAACGGATGCCACATGACATTGCCGATGAAGTACATCATGGCAATCCAGGCCACTGAGCCGCCGATATACCAGAGCGACACAAACAGCTTCGGCTCGCGCCGGGCGGCGATGGTCTGGAAAATAATCACGCCGTTGACACACATCAGCAGCAGCACCGGCCAGTCCACCCACCAGGGGAACTCGGTGTATTCCTTGCCCTGCGTGTCGCCGCAGGCCAGCGCGATGGCTCCGGCCACCACAGCCAGGTTCCAGAAGAGCAGCAGCAGGTTCGCCATGCGGTTGGAGCGCAGGGGCGTTTTGCAGAGGCGCGGCACGATAAAGTACCAGCCGCCAAACATGGCCGTGGACAAAAAGCCGAACAGCACGATGTTGACGTGCGCCGGGCGCAGGCGGCTGAACACCAGCGCGGGAATGCCGGAAAACAGGTCCGGCGCGACCAGCTCATTGGACATGAGCAGGCCATACAATACGCCGACAACAAACCAGACCGCGCCGCTCATCAGCCCGTGCAGGGCGGCGGAATCGGGGCGGTCCAGCTTTTCCCAGAGCGTCTGGGCCGGGGAATGGCCGGAGTCCGGGTCTTTCGGGCGCGACGGCATCAGTGAGGTGATGGACATAGCGGGCGGGGCTTCCTAATAGAGTGTCGGCAAAGCGAGGGCACAGAAAAAGCGAGGGCACAGAAATTGTATGTCGTCATTGTACCTCATAGCTTCCTGCGTTTCGGCTATCTTGTGATTATATTCACAAACTTATTTAGGAGAGTTTTGCTCTGCCGGGTATAACACTCCTTATGAGCCTTATTCGACTAAACAACGTGTCTCTCCGCTACGAAGACCGCCCCGTGCTGCGCGGCGTCTACTTTAAATTACGCGCCGGGGAGCGCGTCGGCCTCATCGGCAAAAACGGCACGGGCAAGACCACCGTGCTGAAGCTGATTCTGGGCCAGCTTGAGCCGCAGTCGGGGACCGTGGAACGCGAGCCGTCGCTGAAGCTCGGCTACTTTTCGCAGTTCTCCGCGCTTGACGGCACGCAGTCGGTGCAGGAGATTTTAGAAGACCTCTTTGCTGACCTCCAGGCACTCGAAGCCGACCTGGAGACCATTGGCACGCAGCTCGAGACCGTCGAAGACCCGGATGAAATGGAAACCCTGCTGACGCGGCAGGCGGCGGCCCTGGATGAAATGACCCGGCGGGACGGCTGGGAATACCCCCGCCATATCGACACGGTGCTAACCAAACTCGGCTTCCGTGCCGAGGACCGCGCCCGGCCTGTCGATCAGCTTTCCGGCGGCTGGCGCAACCGGGCCGCCCTGGCGAAAATCCTGCTGGAAGCGCCCGATGTGCTGCTGCTGGATGAACCGACGAACTTTCTGGATGTGGAAGGGCTGGCCTGGCTGGAAGGCTGGCTGTCGCAGTTTGGCGGCGGCCTGCTGCTGGTCTCGCATGACCGGCAGTTTTTGGACGGCGTCGCGTCCCGCATTGTGGAAATCGAAAACTACACGTTCCATGACTACGCGGGCAGCTTCACCGACTATATCCGCGAAAAGCAGTTTCGGTTCAAGACATTAGAGAAACAGTTCCTGCATGAAGAAGAGCTGCTGACGCTGGAAGCCGAGGCGATTACCGACCGCGACGCCCTCAAAGCAAACCCCGGCGCGGCCCGCAAGCTGGCCGACATCAAAAAAAAGCGGACGCCCCGCCCCACGGATTTGATCGTTTCTGCTTTGTATGACAGCATTCGTATCCCCGACCGGATGCTGTCGGCCACGCATCTCACCAAAGCTTACGGCCCGCAGACGCTGTTTTCAGACCTGACGTTTGAGGTCGGCAAAGGCGAGCGGCTGGCGATAGTCGGCCCCAACGGCAGCGGCAAATCGACCCTGCTGCGGCTCCTCATCGGCCAGGAAGCTGCCGACACCGGCACAACCCAGTGGCCCGGCGGCACGGCCTGGGCGGATTTCAATGTCCTGCTGGCTGCGCTGGACCCCAAAGACACCGTCACGCACGCCGTCAACACGGCGGGAGCGCTGGCGACCGGAGCGCGGCGCAAGCAAATCAGCCATTTTCTGAGCCTGCTGCAATTCTCCGAGATGGACCAAAGCCAGAAAATTGGCACCCTGTCCGGCGGTCAGCAGGCCCGCGTCGCGCTGGCCCAGTGCCTCCTGTCTGGGGCACAAACGCTGGTGCTGGATGAGCCGACCAACCACCTGGACCTGCCCAGCACGCAGGTTATGGAGCGGGCTTTGGTCAACTTCCCCGGCGCAGTGATTGTCGTCAGCCACGACCGCTTCTTTTTAGACAAAGTCGCCACCCGAATGCTCGTCTTCGGCCCCGGCGGGACTGTGACGGACTTCGGCGGCGGCTGGACGCAGTGGGAGGCGGCGCAGGGCTAAGTCTGCTCACCGGGCTTAACCGCCCGGATAAAGGCCCCCATGATGCGCCCATCCAGCGCGGCTTTCTCCGAAGCAGGCAGCGCAGCGACAGCGTCGGTCGTGCAGGTCGTCGCTTCCAAGTCTGCAAACAAGTAGCGGCGGGTCGGCTCCACCGAAATCTCGGTAAAGCCCGCCGCCGCGAGACGCGCTTTGTAATCTTCTACTTCCAGAGCGCCCGCGACGCACCCGACATAGGCTTCCATGTCTGCCCGCACTGCCTCCGGCATCTCGCCCTCCACCACCACATCGGAGACGGCAAAGCGCCCGCCGGGCCGCAGCACGCGGAAGGCTTCCGACAGCACGCGGTCTTTGTCGGCAGACAAATTGATGACGCAGTTGGAAATCACCACATCCACGCTGGCTTCGGGCAGCGGGATGTCCTCGATATGGCCTTTCAAGAAGCGCACATTCTCCGCGCCCGCCTCGGCCTGATTGCGCTCGGCCAGCGTCCGCATTTCGTCGGTCATGTCCAGTCCATACGCAAATCCGGTCGGCCCCACCCGCCGCGCCGACAGGAGAACATCAATGCCCCCGCCGCTGCCGAGGTCCAGCACTGTCTCACCCGCTGTGAGTGCGGCCAGCGCCGTCGGGTTGCCGCAGCCCAGCGACGCCAGCAGGGCCGCTTCAGGAATGGCTTCCGCTTCGGTGTCCGAGTACAAATCCCCCGTGATAACAGCGCCCCCGCAGCACGAGTCCCCTGCCCCGCCGCCACCGACATTGCCGCCGCAGGAGGCCGCGCCTTCGCCTTGCAGCACGGTCAGCGCCGCTGCGCCGTATTTTTGACGCACGACTTCGCGCACATCGTCCCGGTCAGTCAGCACAACAGTTGAAACTTCCATCATTTTCTTTCACTACGCCGAGAGAAGCTGCCAGAGCAGCCACGGCGTCTTGATTGATGCCGCAAATCCTATTCTTGCCGCGCCGCTCGACCGTGATTAGCCCGGCTATCCGCAGCTCTTTCAGGTGAAACGACACCGATGACGTGATTTTTTCCGCGCCCGTCACCCGGCAGCAGACTTCGCCCACGGTCGGCCCGGAGACAGGGCGCACTTCGCCGCTGTCTTCCACTGCAACCGGGGTGCAGCAGGCACGCAGGAACTCAAAAATTCGCAGGCGGGTCGGGTCCCCCAAAGCCTTGAACATCGCTGCCCGCTTTGCCTCCGTCGGTGCACATTGCAACATTTCCATAATTATAGAAATGATACCTGCGCTTATAAAGTTTGTCAAGCATTTTCTTTTGCTTTCAGGAAGGACATTGCCGCCTCTGCCGAGAACTAGTCTGCCAGACACATTTTCAGGAGGCTAGTTTATCTAGTGAAAGAAACACTGCTTATCGGCATCATCGGAACCGGCGGCATCGCCGGGGGAAAGCATATGCCCTCGCTTGCCAAATTGGACGGGGTGGAAATGACCGCGTTCTGCGATATTGAAGAGTCCAAAGCCCGCCGGGCAGCGGCCAAATACGGCACGGCAGACGCCAAAGTCTACACCGACTACACAGAGCTGCTCCAAGACCCCGACATCGACATCGTCCATGTCCTGACCCCCAATGACACCCATGCCGAAATCACCATCGCAGCCCTCGAAGCCGGAAAGCACGTCATGTGCGAAAAGCCGATGGCGAAGAAAGCCGCCGACGCCCGCCGGATGCTCGAAGCCGCCCGCAAAAGCGGCAAAAAGCTGACCATTGGCTACCAGACCCGGCAAGCCGCCGAAAGCCAGTATTTGAAAAAAGCCTGCAAAGCAGGGGACCTCGGCGAAATCTACTTTGCCCGCGCCAATGCCCTGCGCCGCCGCGCCGTCCCGACCTGGGGCGTCTTCCTGGATGCCGAAAAGCAGGGCGGCGGCCCGCTGATTGACATCGGCACGCACGCCCTGGACCTGACCCTGTGGATGATGGACAACTACGAACCCAAGTCCGTCATGGGCAACGTCTACCGCAAGCTCGGCGACAACCCGAACTCCGCGAATGCCTGGGGACCCTGGGACCCCCAGAAGTTCACCGTGGAAGACTCGGCGTTCGGCTTTATCACCATGAAGAACGGCGCGACCATCGTGCTGGAAGCCGCCTGGGCGATCAACCTGCTGAACACCACCGAAGCCAACTGCACCCTGGCCGGGACCAAAGCCGGGGCCGATATGCAGAAGGGCCTGCGGATCAACGGCGAACACAACGGCCAGATGTACGTGCAGGAAATCCAGACCGACGGCGGCGGCGTCGCCTTTTTCGACGCCAAAGGCACAGACACGGCGTTCGAGGAAGCCAAGCAGTGGATTGAGGCTGTCCGCAGCGACACTGACCCCACAGTTCTCCCCGAACAGGCCCTTGTCGTCTCCGAAATCCTGGAAGCCATCTACGAGTCCGCCAAAACCGGCCAGCCCGTGCTGTTTGACTAACACGCAGGTTGTTCCCGTCGTCGGCCTTCAGCAGCCCCACGCCGCAAAGGAGGCCGATGACTTTCAGCCCGACAGCGACAATCCAATGTTTGCACTTTTGATAGAACCGGTATGGAATTGAAACCTTTTGCAGTTTTTACTTGTTTACAGGCTTACGACGCCTCTCAATAAAAGCAGGTTGCAATTGAAACTTTTCAAGGTCGTCAAAGGTTAAAGCCTCGGATGACTTCGCCTTTGAGATCAAGGTGATCGCACGGATTCTATAGGGGTCTTTTCGCCCACTGGCGGCAGCAAGCATGGCAGGGATAGCCATGTTACGATCAGGAACATTTGTCGGCCCACATACGCCGTCAATTCGCAGAAATCAATTTTTGGAAAACGCCTCTTACTCAGGAGTATCAAGATGAACCCCAATGTCAGCACATTTAATCACGGCGCCGGGTCCGCAAAGGCGAACGGTCTTATCAGTCAGGGCTATAGAATAAACGATACAATCTATATCTCAGGCCAGTATTCGCACAACATGGAGGATGAGATCGTCGGCGCGGGTGACTTCGAAGTCCAGGCTCGTCAGACCCTGGAAAACATCGACCGGGTGCTGGCGGGATTTGACATCAAGAGATCGAACATAGCCGAGTTAGTGGTATACCTGACAGATATGCATGCACAGTCTGGACTGCTCGTGCCGATAATGCTGGAGTATCTCGACGATCACCGGCCAGCCGCGACCGTTATCGGGACGACCGGCCTCTTTTACCCGGAAATGCTGATCGAGATACGCGTCGTCGCACACACCGACTAGCATATTCGTCGTGAGGGGCGCGAGCCAACAGGCCGTGCCCTGAACGACGGTCGCAAGCCAAAAGCTTGAAATATGCAGCCAACTTTTAACAGAATCAGGCTGGAATTGAAACTTTTATACCCTGTTTTTAGCTAATGTGGGAATCCTTTCTAATAAACACCAGGTACAAGAGCGACGTACCGAATGCCGAAGTTTGCATCCTTGACGCGGGCCACCTTGCGCTCGACGAAAAGGTCTGGGCATAACCGCGCCTCTTGACACCCGCCTCCCCCTTCGTTATAATTAGGCATGACGCAATCTTTCCCCCTTCGTCTGCCCCATCTCCTCCCCACCCTGCTGCCGCTGGCCCTAATGGCTCTGCTGCTGGCCCTGCCTGCCGCCCGGACGCAGGCGTTTGGGTGGCCGAACAACAACGACAGCATCTTTCCGCCGCTGGCTGCTGCGAAGCCGTATATCAACTTTGACGGCAAAGGGTTTATTATCAAAGGCAAGCGCACGTTTATCGTGGCCGGCGATATGCACTACCCGCGCACGCCTCGCGCCCTGTGGCGGGACCGGCTGCTTCGCATCAAACGGGCGGGCTACAACACGGTGCAGACCTATGCGTTCTGGAACTTCCATGAGCCGCGTGAGGGGCAGTTTGATTTTTCGGGCGACAAAGATTTAGATGCGTTTCTGAAGACCGTGAAGTCGCTGAATATGTACGCTATCGTCCGGGCCGGGCCGTATATCAATGCCGAATGGGACACGGGCGGGCTGCCGGTCTGGCTGCGCTTCAAACCTGGCCTCCTGCCGATGACCGACAATGCCCAGTTCTATGCCGCCGTCACCCCCTACTGGAACAAGCTGTTTCCGATACTCGCCGCCAACCAGATCACAAAGGGCGGGCCGATTATCATGGTGCAGCTTGAAAACGAACACGTCCTGCCCGGCGGGGTCGGCGGCGGGACCGATCTGCCGAACGCCTACTACAAGCACTATTACGCCAAAGCGCGGTCAATGGGCATGACGGTCCCGCTCTTTTTCAGCGGCCTGAACCACAACGACGACCCCGCCGGGGACTCGCCGTTTGACACGTCGCAGCGCACGTCCCCCTGGTACAGCACCGAGTTTTGGACAGGCTGGGTGGGCCGCTACGGCGTGGACCCCGACCGGGGCAAAAAGCTGGAGCGGACGACGTGGAAAGTAATCGCCTTTGGCGGCGCGGGCTACACGCACTACACAATGGCGGGCGGCACGGACTTTGACACCTGGAACAACGACGAGCAGGCGGCGTCCTACGACTTCGGCTCCCCCATCGGCCAGACCGGGGACCTGCGCGATGACTACTATTTCTGCAAACGGGCGGCGATGTTTGCGACCAGCCTGGCCCCTATCCTGGCAAACTCCCTCGCCGCCGCTGGCGGCGGGGGCAGTATGCCTACCGACCCGCGCCTGCAAATCACCAAGCGCACGGGCAAAGCCGGGGAGATTTTGTTTCTGGACAACCGCACCGGCGAGGCGGTCAAAACGCAGATCAAGATGCCGGACGGCAAAGTGTTCCCCGCCGCCGGGCCGGTGACGCTGGCTCCGGGCGAGATCATGCCGGTCGTCAAAGGCTTCCCGCTTGTTCCCGGCGTCACTCTGACACTCTCCGCCGCCCGCATTCTGGGCATTGCCCAATCGGGGCCGATGACCACGCTGATTGTCTACGGCGCGGCGGGCGAGCCTGCCGAGCTGCACTTTGCGGCGGCAGGCGCGAAAATCATTCAGCAGCCTGTGGGCAAGCCGCTGACCATGACGCCCGGCAGAGTGGTGCTGAAAACAGCCATTCCGGCCACAACGCCGTCCGTGAGCGTCTTCAAAGTCGGCAGCCGACTGGTGCGTGTGCTGGCGATGACCACGGAACTAGCCGACCGGACGTGGTTTCTGAAAGACGATGCCCTGATTGCCTGCGGCCCGGATTATGTCGGCGAAGTGCAGGATACGCCGAAAGGCTTGCGGCTTGACACCGAGCAGCGCGGTCTCGGCCCGGACCCCAACCCTGCTCTGCCCGCTCTTCTTTATACGGACACCGGGGCCGCTCCGGCTAAACTGGTTTCTGCGGCTGTGCCCGGCCCGCGCCTGGCCCCGGCGACTGCGCCCGCACTGACGGCCTGGCGCGTGGAGGTCAGCAACCCGGAAGCGCAGCCGGGCCTCACCGATACCAAATGGAAAGCCAGCGCCGCGCCCCTGCCGATGGGCGCGGACGGCGATTACAGCGCCTACGCCTGGTATCGCACATCGGTTACCGTGCCCAAAGCCGGGGACTATCAGCTTAATCTCAGCGATGCCGGGGACTGGGTTTCAGCCTTCGTTAATGGCAAACACGCCGCCAGCGACGGCCCTCGGACCCGCTACCAAAGCGCCGCCCCGCGCCGCCTGGTAGTGTCGCTCGTCGCAGGCAAAAACACGGTGGCGTTTCTGACCGCCCACTATGGCCGCAACAAGCTGTTTAATTATTACGACTCTCTCACTACGATTGACGCCAAAGGTATCTCTGGCCCCGTGACGCTGTCGCCGCCTTCGGGAACCGCCGGAGCGCAGATTACCGCCTTTCGCTGGCATCTTGACCCGCAGGCTCCGCTGGACAGCGATACGAAAGCGTCCCCGACGCTCGACACGTCCGGCGCAGAGTGGCAGGACGCGGACAACAGCAAAGATGTCTTCAATAGCGCGGCGGGCTGGGCGTGGTATCGGGCCATCCTGCCCGATATTTCCGGGCCGCATCGGCACCTGCATTTCACGTCGATTGACGATTACGGGATTGTCTTCCTGAACGGCGAGCAGATTGACCCCAATGTGGCGATCAACGCCGACCGGGATGTGTCTCTCGATGAGGCGTGGAAAGAAGGGGGGCCGAACGTACTGGCCGTGGCCGTCCACAACACCGGCGGACCGGGTTCCATTGGCGCACTCCGTCTGGACACGGCCCTGCCGCCCGGCGAGACCATCGCGGGCTGGAAAATGCGCGGCGGCGTGGTGCTGCCTGCCGCAGGTTCGCCGGGCTGGAAGCCGACCGCCCCGACTGCTGCCGCCAATGCCCCGGCGTTTTACGCGACCACGTTTCAGGCCGCCGCCCCCGGCCCGGTCGGCCCCCATCCGGTGCTGCGCCTGTCGATGGCGGGAATGTCTCGCGGGTTTGTCTGGCTCAATGGCCGCAATCTGGGCCGCTACCCGGAGAAGTCGCCTGTGGAGGGCGTCTACCTCCCGCCGTCGCTCCTGCGGCCAACTGGAAACCGCCTGGTAGTTTTTGACGAAGATGGGGCCGCCCCGGTGGGAATGCACCTCATTGTCGAGGCCGTCGCCAGCCGCGTTGGGGTGGTGCTGGCTCCGGCAAAATAAAAGAACCGGCACTAAAAGTGCCGGTCCTATTAATCCCCGTTGATCTCAAACTCCACCGCCGCCGGGGGGCCGGGGAACGTCTCCGCCTCCACTTCAGCGGCCTCCCCGGCGCGGGGGTGCGTGCAGGGGAAGTCTTTCTCAATATAGTAGCGCGGTCTGCCCGGCGCGTCGGCTCCGAAATAGACGCCTTCAGCATCTGGCTTAACGAGGGCCTCTAAATCACCTGGCGTCAGTGTAAGCAGCACCGAGTGTGCTTCGGCAATCAGCGCCGTCTGCGGCGTATTTGGGCGCACCGTCACCGCCCACGCAAAATCAGCCGTGACGGACAGCCGCTGCCCGATTTCTTCCCCCCGGCCCAGCGCAGATAACTCGGAAGGCGTAATCCGCAGGCGCAAACTCGCTTCGTTCCAGCGGACTTTCATGTCGTGCCCCCGCGCTCGCCCGTTGCCAGACGCGCCAAGTCTGGGTCGCTGCCCGCCGGTTTGCCCGCCGCCACAAACGCGAGGCGCAGGGCAAGCCCCCCGGCCAGAGACAGCAGCCCCGCCGCGATTGCCAGCCGCCGTTTGGCGGGCTTGGAGACCGGCAGATGGCTCAAAATCTCGGGCAAAACGACGCCCGCGCCAATCGCCCCGAGCAAATACTGCGTCTTGTACTCGCCCGACGTCAGCGGCTTTGCCAGCGGCCCCGCCTGCGCCAGAAAACCCGCGTGGCAGACCGCTTCGGCGGCATGAGCCGTGGTCTCAATTTTGCCCAGAGCCTCCGTGCCCGGCCCCTCCTGACCTAATACTTCCAGCGTCAGCTTGATGGCCCCGGACCCCGCCGCCACGGCACTGGCGCTGAACAAAGCCCCCACCCACGAATTGCGGCTCCATAGCGGGTTTGCCGTGGTAGACAGCAGCACGCCGGTGTAGCCCGCCAGCAGAAGGCCCAGCGGAACCCCGACGCCGTCCGCGATGATGCCCGCCGTCTCGTCCATAGCTTTCGCGGCCCCCGTTAGCGGCGCGTCTTTGCGGAGTGTTCGCAGCAGCTCGCGCAGGGCCGCGATACCGCCCATCAGGGTATAGATGGTCAGCGTCCAGCTTCCCAGGTTCATCGGCGACGACGGCTTCCAGACCCGCAGCATATGCAGGAACCGCCGCCGGTCGCCGAGGTCCCAGATTAACAATGGCGCACAGGGCAGCGCGGCCAGTGCGGCAATTAATGTGCCGTATTGCGTGACGTTTCGGTAGCGCCCCCGCCCGAAGCGGTCCGCCATGCGGGCCAGGCTGAACGCGCTCGACGACAGCCCGCCCAGAAAGAAATAGGTCCCGACTTCGTGCGTCCAGACCGACGCTTTCAGCAGAGAAATATCGTAATACGCGGGCGTACCGTCCTTTTTGTCGCCAGTACTGAACGACGGCAGCCCTTCGGTGAACGGCTTCTGCCGAAGCGTCTGCTCCAGCGGCGTCTCTGTGTCCAGCCGTTTATTCACAGGCGTGCCATTGACGGCATCCCAGCGTCCCCGTGTTTCCACTTCAGGCGGCATCCGTGCCTCCTTTAGCGAGAAACAGTCCGGCCAGCGCGGTCAGGGCCAGCCCCGTCATCAGGCTGGCGGCGTAGCGTTTGTTCTGCGTCTTTAATGGCTGCGGCGGGGCTTCGGGCAGGTTGTAACGGTTCGGGTGGTCTTCCAGCAGAAAGAACGAGTTCAATGTGCCGTAGTCGCCCACCGAGTCGGCCCCGTACAGATACGCGCTGTCGTTGCCCTGCGCTTTCAGCGTTTCCACCCTTACCCTCGCGTGTTCGCGCAGCTCTTCGACGGGACCAAATTGAATAGACGCGGTCGGGCAGGCTTTAGCACAGGCAGGCGTCATGTCCGCCTTCTGCCGGTCATAGCAGAGCGTGCATTTATGGGCGTGTCCATCTTCCGAGGACCGGCCAATCACACCGAACGGGCACGCGGAGATGCAGTATCCGCAGCCGTTGCAGATGTCGTCCTGCACGTAAACATTGCCGAACTCATTGTAAATCAGTGCCCCCGTCGGGCAGGACTGCACACACGGGGCATCGACGCAGTGTTTACAGACATCGCTCATCATCAGCCAGCGCGAGGAGTCTTCGCCGATTTGCTCCTGAAACGCGACGTGCCGCCAGGTCGTCGCCGACAGCGCCTCGGTGTTGTCGTAAGAGTGCCCGGTGAACTTGAAGCCGTCCGACGGCAGTTGATTCCACTGCTTGCAGGCCACTTCGCAGGCTTTGCAGCCGATACACAGGCTGGTGTCGGTAAAGAACCCCTTCTGCCCCTGCCCGTCTGGCCCGCGCTCCGGGACGGCGGTGCGCTGGGGCGGGAACGCATTTTGCAGCGTTTGCAGCATTTCAAGTTGGATCATAATGACTTGCTTTCGTAAAATAAAGGCCAAAGGCCGAGGGGTTAAAACCCCTCGCTGTGGGGCGCAGACGCCGGGAAGCCAAAGAGTTGGATACAGAAGGCCATATTTGTTGTTCGGTTGGCCGCCCGGCGCGAAGCGCCTTCCAGCGAGGGGTTTTAACCCCTCGTGTTCTGGTTAGCATTTACATATTCGGCCCATCTTGACGCAGATGCTTTCCCAGATGCCCTTCGGGCTGTGCGCCCGCCGGAGTATCCGGGACCGGCTCGCGGTTCGCCCACCGCTCTTCTTTCTGGGTCGGCGCGACTGGCTGGTTTTCGGCACGGCCTGCTGACACCCGGCAGGCGAAGACTTTGGCCTCGTGCATACTGACGTTCGGGTCCGCGACCAGCGAAGTCAGGTCATTGGCACTGCTGCCAACCACCTCCCCGGCGAAGCCCCACTGAAACGGGATGCCGATTTGGTGGATCGTCTGGCCGTCAATCACCATGGGCTTGACGCGCTTGGTCACCATCGCCCGCGCTTCAATCGAGCCGCGCTTCGATTCGCAGGTCATCCAGCCGCCGTGTTCAATGCCGTGCTTTTCGGCAAGCTCCGGGCTGATCTCAATAAACATCGACGGCATCAGCTCGTTTAGCCACGAGTTGAACCGGGACATCGGGCCGCTGAGGTACTGCTCGGTCACGCGGAACGTACACGCGACCACCGGGAAATCGCTTTCCGGGTAACGCGCCAGTTGGTTGCCCGGCAGACCAGCAAAGTAGCGCGTGGTCGGGTTGTCCTGCGTGGCCCCGTAAAGCAGGTTGCGGACCGGGGATTCGACCGGCTCGTAATGTGTCGGCAGGGGCGCATCTTTGGTTCCACCGGGCGCGAACAGCCAGGCCAGCCCGTCGGCGTGCATAATGAACGGCTGATTGCCGCCGATGGCTTTCATACCGACCGCGCCTTCCGGGGCACGGTACGATGGGTCTTTGTCCGGCTCAAAGTCCGGCTCGTCTTGGCCCACCCATTTGCTCTGGTCTTTGTCCCAGTAAATGAGCTTTTTGCGCTCCGACCACGGGTTGCCCTCGGGGTCGGCACTGGCCCGGTTGTACAAAATACGCCGGTTGTGCGGCCAGGCGTAGCCCCACTCCGGGTCCTGCGGGTTGTCCGGGGTGCGGACCCGGCTGCGGGCGCGGTTGACGCCCGCTTTGGGCGTAACGCCGGAGTAAATCCAGCCGCCGCAGGCGGTCGTGCCGTCGTCCTTGCATTCGGAAAAGCCGGACAGCAGCTTATATTTGCCCGTTTCCGGGTCTACCTGCGTCGTGTGGTAGCCGTTAATCTCCTGCAAGATTTTGAGGGCGTCCGGCTCGCCTTCAATTTGGCTGAGCGTGCCGTCAGGCAGGCGCGGCGTCTCGTCGGGGTCGTAGTCCCAGGTCAGATGCAGCAGGGGCTGGTCTTTGGGGGCTGTCGAGCCTGCGTAGAGCTTCTTCAAACGCTTGCCCAGATTGTACAGGAACCAGAGGTCGGAGCGGCAGTCGCCGGGCGGGTCGATGGCTTTGTCGTGCCACTGAATCAGCCGCTGCGTGTTGGTCAGCGTGCCTTCTTTTTCAGGCGACGAGGCGGCGGGGATGAAAAAGACTTCCGTGCCGATTTCTTCCGGGGGCGGCCCGGTCGGGTCGTTCTTCCAGAAGACGGCGCTTTCGGTCTCAAACCAGTCGGCGACTACCAGCCAGTCCAGCTTTCGCAGGCCCTCGCGGGCGACTTTGGCGTTGACCGACCCGGCGGCGGGGTTTTGGCCGAACAGGAAGAAGCCCTCGATGTCACCTTTGACCATGCGCTGAAACGTCAGCAGCATGGAATAGTCGTCGTCAAGCCGGGGCAGCCAATGGTAGCAGAAGTCGTTTTCGGGCGTCGCCGCCGCACCGTAGTAGGCTTTCAAGAGGCTGACGGTAAACGCTTTAAAGTTGGACCAGTACCCGGTCGGCAGGCCCTCGTATTTGACGTATGAGTCCAGCGTGTCGTGGGAATGCTCCGACGTTGGCTGCGGCAGGTAGCCGGGCAGCAGGTCATACAGGGTCGGAATATCCGTGGACCCCTGAATGCTGGCGTGCCCGCGCAGGGCCATGATGCCGCCGCCGGGGCGGCCCATGTTGCCGAGCAGCGTTTGCAAAATGCTGGCCGTGCGGATAATCTGCACGCCCGTGGTGTGCATGGTCCAGCCGACCGCGTAGCAGATGGCGCTGGTGCGTTCCCGGCCCGAGTTGTCGCAGAGGGTTTCGGCGACTTTGATTATCTGCTCGGACGTACAGCCGCAGATTTCCGCAGCCATTGCGGGCGTGTAGCGGGAAAAGTGGCGGCGCAAAAGCTGCAGGACGCAGTTTGGGTCTTGCAGCGTCTCGTCTTTGACCACCTGCCCGGCTTTGGAGAGCGTGGCCTGCCCCTGCGGCGAGTTATGCGTGCTGGCTCCGCCTTCAATCCCCGCTCCATGCAGGCCGGAAGATTTGGCCGAACTTTTGCCGCTGGTTCCGCCGCTGTTTTCTTCCGTGCCTTCTTTGTGTTCGTAGCTCCAGTGTCCCTCGGACGGGTCGTAGGCCCGGTCTTCGGCCTCGTAGCCGCTGAACAGGCCATCTAAATCTTCCGTGTCCTGAAAGCGCGGGTCTACAATGGTGGAGGCGTTGGAATAGGCCAGCACGTAGTCGTGGAACCACCGCTCTTGCGTCAAGACATAATTGACTAATGCGCCTAAAAAAGCGATGTCGCTTCCGGCCCGGATTTGAACGTGCTGATCTGCCAGCGCCGACGTGCGCGTGAAACGGGGATCAACATGGATAATTTTGCCCCCGTTGGCTTTGGCCTTCATCGGCCAGCGGAAGCCGACCGGGTGCGCCTCGGCCATGTTGGACCCCATGATGAGAACCGCGTCGCTGTTCTGTAAATCCTGCTGATAAGAGGTGGCCGCGCCGCGACCAAACGTTGCACCCAGACCGGGCACAGAAGCAGAATGTCAAATGCGAGCCTGGTTCTCGACGGACAGGACGCCTAAGCCCGCCGTGAACAGCTTTTTGATTAAATAATTTTCTTCGTTATCTAAAGTCGCCCCGCCGAGCGTCCCGATGCTGCGGACCGCGTTCAGCGTCAGCCCCCGGTCGTCGGTCTCGGTCCAGCCGCGCTCGCGGGCGTCTTTGACTTTCTGGGCAATCCGGTCCATCGCCCACTCTAATGGCTTCTGCTCCCATTCGGTCGCATAGGGCGCCCGGTACATAACGTGTTTGATCCGGTGCGGATTTCTTGCTAATTGAAAGACGTTCGCACCTTTGGGGCAGAGCGTCCCTTCATTGATCGGCGAATGCGGGTTGCCTTCAATGTCAATAATCTGACCGGCTTTGGTATAAATGTGCTGGCCGCAGCCAACCGCGCAGTAGGGGCAGACACTTTCCGTCACCGTCGCGCCGTCAAGGCGGGAGGCTTTGGTGAGGGTCTGCTTGCTGAACGGCTGGGGGCCATGCGGCTTTGGATCGGCTTTGCGCGACCCGAACACGGGCAGGTTGAACATGGGGCGTGGTTCCTTCTGAATTGCTAAAGGAGAACAAACTGTGATGTGTGTCTTGTTCGCCGTTGTACCCGCTTATTCCTGCGTGCAATCCAGGCAGGAATATGACAGGGAGAAGGATAATTTATAACGTTGTGCAAAGCTTTGGCGAGGGCCAAGAGTTCGAGGGGTTGAAAACCCCTCGCTAGGAGAAGCACCCTCCGGGTGGAAGAAAATGCCTGTAACAACAGGCTCTTTATCTTTTCCTTCGTCCGCAGGACGCCTCCCCTAGCGAGGGGTTTTCAACCCCTCGAACTCTTGCCTCCCTTCAATGCTGCGTTTTTAGGAGAACTCATCTATGTCCGCTCTGCCGAAACCGTTTTACACGGTGGAACATTATCTGGAACTGGAAGAAAAGGCCGAAACCAAAAGCGAGTATCTGTCCGGCCAGATTTTCGCCATGTCCGGCGGCAGCCCCCGCCACAGCCGGATTGCCGCCAACATCATACGACGGGTAGGAAACGCACTGGACGGTGAGCCGTGCGAGATTTACACCAGCGACCTGCGCGTCACGATTATGCAGACCGGGCTGAAGACGTACCCGGATTTGACTGTGGTGTGCGGCGAGCCGTACTTTCATCCATTAGATACCAACAGCCTGATTAACCCGATGGTGCTGTTTGAAGTGCTGTCGCCGTCCACCGAAGGGTATGACCGGGGCGAAAAGTGGGCAAACTATCGGGAGCTTGAGTCTCTGCAAGAGTATGTGCTGGTCTCGCAGCACGCGCCGCTCGTGGAAGTCTACACGCGGCAGGAGGGCGGCGCGTGGAAGTTTACGGCAACCACAGCAATGGACGGCAAAATCAGTCTGCCCTCGCTCGGCTGTGAACTAGAGATGACCGAGATTTACGAAAAAATCGAGTTTGACCCGCCCGTCTCCGCTTCAGACCCAGAAGAAGAAACCCATGAACCTGCTCGGCATTGAAACCTCGTGTGATGAAACCTCCGCCGCTGTCCTGCGGGACGGGCGGGAGCTGCTGTCCAATGTCATTGCGTCGCAGATTGACCTCCATGCCAAGACCGGCGGCGTCGTGCCGGAAGTGGCTTCGCGGCAGCACGTCGCGCAGATCGGCGGCGTGATTGCCGAGGCGCTGGCACAGGCCGGGATTGGCTTTCAGGATTTGGACGGCATTGCAGTCGCCAACCGGCCCGGTCTGCTCGGGGCGCTTTTAGTGGGCGTCTCGGCAGCGAAATCTTTAAGTTACGCGCTCCAAATCCCCTTGATGGCCGTGCATCATATCGAAGCCCATATTTATGCCAACTGGCTGATAGACCCCAATATCAAGTTTCCCGTGGTGTGCCTGGTTGCGTCGGGCGGGCACAGCGAGATATTTTTAGTCAAGGGTCACGGCGATTACCAGATTCTAGGCCGCACCCGCGACGACGCCGCCGGGGAAGCCTTTGACAAGTCCGCCCGCCTGCTCGGCCTCCCCTACCCCGGTGGCATTTTGATGGATAAGATGGCGCGGGAAGAGCAGGGCAACCCGAAGGCCATCCCCTTCCCCCGTGCCCAGCTTGGGCCGGACTCTTTGGATTTCTCGTTTTCGGGCCTCAAAACCGCCGTGCTGAATGCCCGGCGCGGCACGGAGTACGCCGATGTTTCCTTGCCGGACTGGTCGGCCTCGGTCCAGGAAGCGATTGTCGATGCGCTGGTTGCCAAAACAATCAAGGCAGCGAAATACGCTGGTGTCGATCACATCTTATTGGCGGGCGGCGTCGCGGCAAACTCCCGGCTGCAAGAGCTGATGCGGGAGACTTGCGCCCGCGAAGGGCTGACGCTGACTGTGCCCCCGCCCCGGCTCTGCACGGACAACGCCGCCATGATTGCCTGCGCGGGCTTTTATCACTGGCAGGCAGGCAAAATCGACGGCCTGGATATTGACACGCTGGCATCGGAGAGATTGGCTTAAACTTGAACTACCAAACACTGCATTCGTGGGACATGACGGCGGAAGAGGCGCGGGCGCAGCAGGCGGCGATGCGGCCTCTGGTGTCGCTGGAAGACGGTTTTGGGGAAATGTCAGATATCAGGCACATCGCGGGCGTGGACCTGTCGTTCAATGAAGAGAAGAATGAGGGATATGCCGTCGTGGTCGTGCTGTCGTTTCCGGCACTGGACGTGGTGGAAGCGCGGTATGCCACGGATGCCTTGAAGATGCCCTATATTCCCGGCCTGCTGTCCTTCCGGGAGTCCCCCGTCGCGCTGCAAGCCTTCGCGCAGATAGAGACGGTGCCGGATGTGATTATGCTGGACGGCCAGGGCCAGGCGCACCCGCGTCAGTTCGGCATTGCCTGTCACCTGGGCGTGCTGCTGGATGTGCCCGCCATCGGAGTTGCTAAGAGCTTTCTGTACGGCGATTATGACGCGGCAGCGGTCGGCGAGGCGGGCGATGAGACGCCGCTCTGGGACCGGGGGCGGCAGCATATTCTGGGCACGGTGATGAAGACGAAGCCGCGCACAAACCCGCTGTATGTGTCGCCGGGGCACAAAATGAGTGTGGCCTCAGCGGCGCGTCTGGTGAAAGAGTGCCTGCGCGGCTATCGCCTGCCGGAGCCGACCCGTCAGGCACATAACTTGATTACGGCATACAAAAAAACCGGCACGGAAGGCAGTCTGCCCTCCGCGCCGGTTCCAAAAACTCTGACGTTTCCTCTGTAACGAGTGCGCTTTAGCGGGTGCGGCGGAAGGAGCGGCGGCGGGCAGCGGCTATCAGGAGGGCCACGCCGGCGGCTCCGACGAGGAACGCGACCGGCGTACCTGGCTCGGGCACGGGTGTCGTGCCAGTGTTCCCGGTCATCCCGGTATCGTTTGTCCCGTTCGTGCCGGTTGTTTGCAGGCCATTATTCCCCGTTTCCCCGGTGCTGCCATTCGTGCCGGTCGTCCCCGTTTCTCCAGTCGTTCCGGTTTCCCCCGTGGTTCCAGTCGTCCCGGTTGTTCCTGTCTCCCCGGTCGTTCCTGTGTTGCCAGTTGTGCCGGTCTCGCCGGTATTGCCTGTCGTTCCGGTCTCGCCGGTGGTGCCCGTAGTGCCCGTTTCGCCAGTAGTTCCAGTTGTGCCTGTTTCGCCAGTCGTTCCTGTTTCGCCAGTAGTGCCCGTGTTGCCTGTCGTTCCCGTGGTTCCTGTCGTGCCGGAAGGCGTGTTGCCATTGCTGCCATTATGGCCGAGAATGCCCGCGATGACGGGAATGCCCGCGAGGAAGCCCAGCGGAAAGCCCCCGCCGCCTTTGACGAGTGCCGTTGGCAGGAATGGGGATACTTTGGTGATTGGGGTGAAGACATTGCCAGGAACATCGTTCATCGCCACCACCACCGGGCCGTTGGGAGCCAGGTCAGGTACGCCGGTGAGGCTCTCCGTGGACGGCGTGGAGGCCAGTTGAGGTGTTCCTTCAATGCTCGGTGAGACTTTGACTTCCGGGGGCAGGCTTGCCATCATCGGGTTGCCGCAGGCCAGCTTCAGCACCGGCTTGCCCGTCAGCTTGGACACAAATACCGGGGTCCCGGCGGCCAGATGCGAGTTGACCGTGTACTCGCGCCCTTCGGGCGAAATGCAGTAAACCTGATATGTGCCTGCGGTTTGCAGGTTTTTCAGCACCAGATTGTTCTGAATGTAGCGCACAATCGCCGGGCCAGAGGTGTGAAAATGGCGGGCCAGGCGGCGGCGAACCACCGGGTCCAGCGTGATTTGCTGCCCCATCTGCCCCTCGGTATTGACAGGCTGATTGATAAACGAGTCTGCGGGAACAACCGCGTTCACCGGAACAGCGGAAGCGGACAGCGGCAGGCTGCTGAAGACGGCGGCACCGGCATACAGAAAATGTTTGGTAAAAGAGGTCATTAAAATTGAGGTCCTGGGTAATGAAATTCTGCGGGACACTTGTTTTCTGTGCAGGAACTGTGCCAATTCCGTGTTTAGCAGCAAATCACGCACTTATTTCAGCGTGATGGCGGGCACTTCCGAATGGTTGATCATAAACGCCGCCGAGTCGGCGAAATAACGATCTAAGTCTGCCCGAAACGGGGCAAACTCCGGCAGGGCGTCCAGAGCGTTCCCCATGTGACGCAGCCATGCCGCGCTTTCCTGCGCCCCGATGCGAAACGGGATGTGCCGCATTCGTAGGCGCGGATGCCCCCGCTCCTCGCCGTAGCGGGTGGGACCCCCAAACCGCTGAATGAGAAACCAGACCAGATGCTGCTTGGCATGGGTCAGGTCTGCCGGATACAGCGGGCGCAGCACCGGGTCGGCAGCAACCCCCGCGTAAAAGTGGTCAACCAGCGTATAAAACGGGCCGTCACTGCCAATCTGCGCGTAAATCTCGGCGGTCTTGTCTTCCATATATACCATGCCTGCCTGTACCAATACTGTTATCTTCGGCACAGTTTTCCCAATAATCAACGCTGATCCACAGAATCCAGCACAACAGACAGGCTTTCAGGGGTCACAGATACCCGCGCCGTCGCTGTGCCGCGTGCCAGACGCGCCAAATCCGCGCCGACTGCCTCAGCCCGCCAGCCCGCCAGCAGTGCCCCGGCTTCCTGCCCCCGCGCCAGCGCCAGCGCATCGGCTTTGGTCAGCACCAGCTCCGAGGCCAGGCCGCGCTCCAGACATAAGACTTCCCCGAGGCCAAACAGCAAGTCGCCCAGCGCCCGCTCACGCGGCGTCTCGTCCGGCCCCGACGGCGACAGCGCCAGCGGCCACTGCTCTTCCGGCAGGGCGCGAGCCTCGTTCAAAGCATCCAGCAGCGGCGGCCCGAGCGTGCCTTCCTCGCCGGGGGGAAACCCGCGCAGGCGCGTGAAGTCATTCAGGCGGCGCGGCGGGCGCTGGGCCAGCTCAATCAAAAGCTCATCGCGCAGGACCGACCGGGCAGGCACATCGCGCCCCCGTGCTTCTTCCTCGCGCCACGCTGCCACGCCGCGCAGAAGCGCCGTCGCCCGTGCCCCGAACCCGCGAGCGTTCCGCAGGCGCAGGTACGCTTCTTCGGGAGCCGTCTCGTAGGTGCGCGGCTCGGAAAACCGCGCCATTTCCTCAGTCATCCACTCCGTGCGTCCCAGCCGGGCCAGCAGCGCCCCAATTTTGTCCTGGATAGGCAGCAGGTAGCGCACGTCATCACGGGCATAGTCAAGCTGCGCGGGGGTCAGGGGGCGGCGGTCCCACTCGCTGCGCGTCTCGGCTTTGGAGAGCTTGACACCCATAATCGCCTCGGCCAGCCGGGCATAGGAGAGCGGATATGACGGCAGGCCGACCAGCCCGGCGGCAACCTGCGTGTCAAAGATATTTGCCGGGATGCGGCGGCCACTGCCAAAGAACGCCAGCCGGAGGTCCTCCCGCGCCGCGTGCAGGACGACGAGGATGTCCGGGTCGCAGACTAAATCCCACAGCGGGGTCATGTCGCTGACAGCCAGCGTATCCACAAGCCCGATCACCTCGGGGGTGGCTACCTGCACCAGACACAGGCGGGGGATATACGTCCGCTCGCCGACAAACTCGGTGTCCAAAGCAAACCGGCCTGCCTCGCGCAAAGTCTGACACAGGCTTTTGAGGGCGTCGGGGGTGCGAACGGTTTCTAATTGCTGAAGGGGCATAATTACTCTGTGTTATTCTGTTTCTACCGGCCCCGCATAAATGCTCATGCCGCCGGTCATCGTGGCGGCGTGCGCGTAGCCCTGCGCGGCCAGAAACCGGGCAGCGGCTTCGCTGCGAACACCGTGTTCACAGACGCAGATGATTTCGTCGTCGAGCGGGAGCAGCGCGGCGTAGTTAGCCGCGAACAGGTCTGTCGGCAGAAGCAAAGCGCCGGGAATGTGAGACCGCGCATATTCCCAGGGCTGACGGACATCGACGAGCGTGAGCATTTCGCCTGCTTCCAGCCGCGCCTGCACCTCCTGCGGGCTGATTTCGTGAAAGGGCATGGCGCATTGTACCCGAAAAGCGGCCCCTAACGAAAAACATCCGGCCTGCCGATAGTGACAGTATGCCTGAGCTTGCTATTTCTATTCAGAACTTTTCCAAAGAGTATCCTGTGCCGCGCCAGAAAGCAAAGCGCGTTGCCGTGTCCCACCTCACGCTCGGCGTGCCGGAAGGCAGCCTGTTCGGCTTTCTTGGCCCGAACGGCGCGGGGAAAACAACCACGATCAAAATGCTGCTTGGCTTTATTGCTCCCACCGAAGGCGAGGCGTGGCTCTTTGGCAGGCCCGTCAGCGATGACCGGGCGCGGGCACGGGTCGGCTACCTGCCTGAGCAGCCCTATTTCCCCAAGTTTTTGTCTGCGCTGGAAGTCGTCCGCGCCCATGCCGGACTGTCCGGGCTGAACAGCAAAGACACCCCTCGACGTATCGAAGAGTGCCTGAAACAGGTTGGGATGTGGGATAGCCGCTTTCTGACGCTCGCCAAATGCTCCAAAGGAATGACGCAGCGGGTGGGCCTGGCCGCCGCACTGGTTGGCAGCCCGGACCTGCTGATTATGGATGAGCCGTCGTCCGGGCTGGACCCCGTGGGCCGCAAGGAGCTGCGCGAGCTGCTGCTGGCGCTGAAAGCTGGCGGCAAGACGATTTTTCTGTCGTCGCACCTGCTGACCGAAATGGAGCCGGTCTGCGACCGGGTGGGCGTCATGGCACGCGGCACACTGGTCGCCTGCGGAGCGCCCGCCGAGATCACGCAGGAGCGGGGCGAAGTGCGGGTGCAGATTGCGCCCGGCGAGCGGGACGCCGTGCTGGCCGCGCAGGTGGCCGAATGGGGCGGGTCAGCGGAGCCGCTGGAAGGCGGCGGGACGGCCCTGCGCGTGCCCTCGGGGCTGGTTTATAATTTGATGCAGCTCATGGAGCGGCGGCGGGCACAGCTCGTGGGTGTGTCTCCGGGGCGGGAAACTTTGGAAGAGGCGTTTCTGCGCTTGGTGGGAGAGTAGTCAAATGCAGGCTTTACGAAATATCGGCATCATCGGCAAAATCACGCTGCTGGAAGGCGCCCGCAAGCAGGTCTTTCATGTCCTGATGCTGTTTGCTCTTTTTTTGATCTTCGGCTCGGCCACGCTGGCAAAGTTTGACCGCCATGTGCAGGCCAAAATGCTCAATGACCTGTGCCTGTTTTCGGTGTTTCTGGTCAGCGCCATCATTGCGATCACGGTGACGGTGACGGGCGTGCCCGGCGAAGTAGAGCAAAAGACCGTGTACCCGGTCATCGCCAAGCCCGTCGCCCGCTGGCAGTTCATTTGCGGCAAGTTCGCCGGGGCGATGGGGACGGTTGCCGTCGGCATGGGCGTGATGGCGGTGGCGGTGTCGTTTTTGCAGGTCTTTTATCTGGGCGGCATCAACTGGACGCTGCTGTACGTGCTGCCCTATTTGTTTTTGGAAACGGCTATTTTGGGTGCAATGGCCCTGTGGCTGTCCACGCTGACCTCGTGGCCGCTGGCGTGGTTTCTGAGCGTTCTGCTGTGCCTGCTGGGCAATGTCAAGTTTCCGCTGTATGCGTCCCTGATGGCGCGGCCTCAGAATGAGTTTAACAAGCTGACGATTGGCCTGCTGTATCACCTGCTGCCCAATCTAGAGTCGTTCAACTTCAAAGACGCGATGGTTCACGGGCTGATCGTCCCTAATGCCTACCTGTGGCAGACGGCGGCTTACGGCCTCTGCTACACCGGCGCGATGCTGACGCTGGCCTCGCTGTCGTTCGACCGCAAGGAGCTTTAACGCAATGCCAACCGCGAAACACGCCCCGTGGGCACTCCTGCCCTGCGTTCTGCTGGCCCTGTCTTCGGTGACACTGCTGGCCCCGCCCCGCGCCGCACGGGCGGAAGCGCCGAAAGCCGCCCCCCACCCCGCTGCGGCTGTCCCCTACGATGACGGGGATGGCGATGAGCTGCTGGAACACTGGGGCGACCCGCAGTTTAGCCGGGAAGCGCGGCTGCAAATGGCGGGCATGGCGGCACTGCTCGTTCCCGTGCTGCTGCTGGCCCGGCGCGGGCGCACCGGGCGAAAGGCAGGCGAGGTATGACAAAGCAATGGCGGAAAAACTTGCCTGCCCTGACGTTGTGCGCCGGGTTTCTGGCGCTGGCGGGCGGCTTTGAAGCGGCTTTGCAGCCCGCCGGGGAGGCGCAGGGGTATCTGGTCACCAGCGCCGCGCAAGGCCGGGAGGCCGCTGTGGCACAGGCGGGCGGGGAGTTTCGGATTGTAGCCGCGAACCTGCTGTGGAGCAAGGTGATTGACCATTACCATCATCAATTTATGGCAACCGGAGGAGACTGGTCCAAAAATGAAAGCCTGCTGCCGCTGCTGCAAACCATCATTACGCTGGACCCGCATTTCGTGCAGGCGTATGAGATCATGGGCGGAGCGATCCTGCCGGGCACAGGCCGTGCCGCCGAAGGAGAGCGCGTGCTGCGGGACGGCCTGAAAGCAAACCCGAACGAGTGGGAGCTGTACCGGGAAATGGCAATGCTGCTGTCCTACACCGAGCATCGGCCCGCCGAGGCCCTGCCCTATGCCGAGGCGGGGCTGACACAGGCCAATGACGACTTTTCGCGGCATTTGATGACCAAACTCTGCCACACGCTCCAGCGGGAAATCCGGGAAGCTGCTGCCTCGGGAGTTAGCGAGCCGCCAGCGCCAGCTTCTGGAGGGCGGCCTGGTTCCCCTCGCCAATCAGGGTGATGTTGAGCGTCTGCGTGTCCCAATTCAGCGTCGTCAGCGCCCCGTGCTGCATCACATGGGTCGGCGTCCCGCCCAGCGTGATCAAACGGCCCGGCACAGAGGTCGGGCGGCGGGTCTGCGTGCGGCTCTGCTCAAAGACAGACACCAGGTTCAGCCCGTCCGAGTAGCGCAGGTGCAGCAAAGGCCGCCCGCTGACCACCGTTTTTGTCGCACCAATCAGGCGAAAGCCCGCAAGCTGCGGCCAAGCCCGCGCATTTCCCTGAAGCTGTCTGCCCACCGCCGTGAGCGCCACGGGGCCTTCCCAGGGCGACGGCAGCTCGACCAGTCTTGTCCCTTTTTTGTGCCCCAGGCCCGCCAGATTGAACAGCGCGGGGCTGAGCTTGAGATGGTACGCAATCTCTGTAAACGCGACGGTGACCGCAAGCCGTCCATCTTCCCCGTAATGCTCCCGCTTTAAAATCAGTCCGCTTCCCGTATCCACCCAGAGACGCCGGGCCAGTGTCAGCCTGCCGGGCCGCTTGATTGTGACCAGCCACACGGCACGGTCCGCCCACCGATGCGGGCCGGGGGCAACAGACAGCACATAATTTGCGCGAAGGAGGGTGTAGCTGAGGTAGTCGTCGTCGTCGAGCGCCCCCGGTGTCAGGCGGCGGTGACGCAGAAGATTATTGTGGGGGTCGTACTGCCATTCCTGCCGCCCATCGCTGACCAGCAGGCGTCCCCGCCGGGAAACGGGGTTCAGGTATTGCAGCCGCCGCAGCTCCGCAGGCTGATGAAATACTTCCACTTCGCTGGCCGTGCCGCTGCGCCAGGAAGTTATCACCTGCCGCCCTTTGTAGGCATACTCTTCGGAATGCAGGACGCGGACAAACACGGCTTCCACCGTGGGCACTTTGGGAGAAAGCTTCTTTGGAGAGAGCTTTGGGGCTGGTGACGCGGCAGAAACCTGCCCGGACAGCAGCAGCAGTCCGCAGAGGCTTAAAAGCAGCTTAAAACGAGCCATCGGCAGTGTCCGCCACATCCGGCAGGTCAGGACCCTGGCGGGCATCGGCGGCAATCATCTTTTGCCGATCCACATCCGCCAGCGGCAGGCGGGACACCGAATCTGTGTGCGAGGCCACCAGCACCGCCACATCCGGGGACACGTCCAGAGAGACCGGGGCGGAAGCCACAGTCGCCGCGTTCTGCGGGGGCGTTGTCGGCGTATGAGTCAGCGGGGAGAATACCAGGCCAACTGCCACGGCTGCTGCCGCCACGCCTGCCGCCCAGCGTCCTGCGGGGACAAAACTGCCCCGGCGAGGCCGGGCAGTGCGGGCGTGCTGCTCCGCCCGCAGGCGGCGGTAGGCACTGGTCCAGAACTGCGAGGGCGGGGGCGGCACGGGCACGCCGCGCAGGTGGGCGCGAAGCGCCTCAAACCGCTTGACTTCCTGCGTGCAGGCGGCGCACTGCCCCAGATGAAGGCCGATGTCATGCATCCGGGCCACGTCAAGCCGGTGGTCGGCATAGGCGGACAAGTATTCCCCGTGCGGGTGCGGGTGCTGCTGCTGTTCGTTTTTCATGGTTGTGCTACTCATACAGGCTGTTTTTGTCGCCCAGCGCCTGCCGCATCATGGTCCGGGCGCGGTGCAGCCGGGACCGGACGGTTCCAATCGGCGTGTCCATCATTTCTGCGACTTCTTCGTAAGAAAACTCTTCCACATCGGCCAAAATCAAGACCATGCGGAACTCCGGGGGCAGCGAATCCAGCGCCGCCTGCAAGGGGCCATGAAACACGTTCCGCTCTGCCTGCCGGGCCGGGTCCGCCTCCCAATCCGCGATTTCGCGCCCGCCGCCTGTGTCGTCGCCGCCCACGGGCGCATCCAGCGACTCGATATACCCCACCCGCTTGCGGTGACGCTGCCGGTCAATGAACGTATTCGTCATGATCCGGTACAGCCATTTGTCGAAATAAGTCCCGCGCTGAAACCGCTTAAACGACCGGAACGCTTCCACGAGCGCGTCCTGCACCAAATCCTGCGCGTCGTCGGCGTCCCCCGTCATTCGAAACGCCACGCGGTACAGCTTGTCCTCGTGCGCGGCCAGCAAGCGGGCAAAAACGTCGACATCATCTTCAGTTGGGTCGCCGCCCCCGGAGCCATCGGGCGAGGGGGAGCGTGAAAATAATCTCATAGCCCCCGGCACGTCCCCTGTTCCTCGGAGACGTTGGTAATGTAGAAAGCGTTCATCATCCGCAAAAAGTTCCCTGCGCTGCCCCTGAAGTCTGAGGAAGAGTCTAACACACAAACGCGGCCCGGCCTGACACGATCATCAAGCCAGGCCGCGCTTCGAGGTCCTACGAAATCGTGACTGTGTTGATGCGGTCGCCCTGACGCAGTTTCAGGACATTTTCTACGCCTTCGGTCACTGTGCCGAAGGCGGCGTAGCCGCCGTCCAGGTGCGGTGCGGGGGCCAGCGTGAAGTAAAACTGCGACGAGGCACTGTTCGGCTCCCCCGAGCGGGCCATCGAAAGCACTCCGGCTTTGTCATGCTTGAGTTTGTTGGGGACGCCGTTCTGCGTGAACTCGCCTTTGATGTTCGTGCCGGAGCCGCCGGTGCCGTTGCCGCTCGGGTCGCCGCCCTGAATGACGAAGCCGGGGACGTAGCGGTGAAACGTCAGTCCGTTGTAAAAGCCGCGTCCGGCGAGCTGGGCGAAGTTGGCGACGGTGAGAGGCGCGTCGTCCTCAGCGAGCTGGGCGACAATGATGCCCTGTGTGGTGTCGAAAGTGGCGGTTTGGGCCATAAGTGTGTCTCCTTGGATGTGGTCTTTTTTGCTATTGGCTGGTTTGGTGTTGGCGGGTCAGTCTTTTCGGCGGGCACGGCGGCGGGCACGCGGAAAATCTTCTTTTCCGAGGCGATCTCGGCAGTCAAAGTTTCAATCTCGCCCGCCGTCAGGTGACGCCAGGCGCCGGGAGGCAGGCCAGTGAGCTGCACAGTGCCGATGCGAACGCGGGTCAGGCGCGTGACCGAATGCCCGAGCGCCTGCATCATGCGGCGCACCTGCCGGTTGCGGCCCTCGTAGATGGTTAATTCCAAAGCGGCCCGCCCGGTTCCGTCGGCGTTTTCTTTTCCTCGGAGCAGCCGCACATTCTCTGCCGGTTTGCTCATGCCGTCGTCCAGCATGATGCCCTTGCGGAGCCGCTGCAAGGCGCCGGCAGTGGGGACGCCCTGCACTTCCACGCGGTAGGTCTTCGGCACATGATACCGGGGATGGGTCATCTTGAACAGAAAATCGCCGTCGTCGGTTAAAAATATCAGGCCGTCGCTGTCGGCATCGAGACGGCCCACCGGGCGCAGCATCGGCTTTCCGCCAATGTCCACCAAGTCCGTCACGAGCCGCCCGGCGTGCGGGTCCGAGCGCGACGACACCACGCCTTTGGGCTTGTTCAGGGCCAGATAATAGCGCCGTGCGGGCTGCCGGATGAGCTGTCCGTCAAACTGCACTTTGTCTTTGTCGAGATCAACTTTGATGCCAAGCTCGGTCACGACCTTGCCGTTGACACGGACGCGGCCTTCAGTGATCCACGTTTCGCACGTCCGCCGCGACCCGATCCCCGCCGAGGCGAGCGTCTTTTGCAATCGTTCTTCCATACTTTATTCTTCCGTAGAGTATCATGCCTCCCAGCACAAGGAGGGCCAGAGCGCCCAGCGCCCCGGCGATTTTCGCCAGTGTCATTCCCACGGTTTTGCCTGTCCGTGCCAGAGCTGTCAGCGGCATCAGCGGGGCATCCCGCGCCGCCAGAACTGTGCCTGTCGCCGATGGCCTGCCAGCAACCAGCACCGTCACCGTCCCCAGCGGCGTCCCCGCTGCAATCGGGGCTGACGGCAGTGCAGGCAGGGGCTTGACTTTCAGCGTCCAGGCCGGAGCCGGATGGCGCTTGGACACCACGACAAATAAGCTTTTGGCACTTTTGACCGCGACCGGAGCCGCCGCCGTGGGCACGCTCACCGTTCCTACCAGGTCATCTTTGCTGACAACCGGCTCGGGCTTGAAATTGTCAAAGCCGTAATCCAGAAGCGACTCCACATCTTCGCGGCACGTTCCGCTGTTCAGAGCCACGGCAATCAGCCGCCAGCCGCCCCGAGTCGCCGAGCCGACAAAGCAGTGCCCCGCCGCCCGAATATACCCGGTTTTGATGCCGTCTGCGCCAGGGAACTTCGCCAGATACGTCCGGGACGTGTTTTTGACCCAGACATCTTTGGTGTTTAGGGAGCGTTTGATTTTGTATGCCGGTGTCTTGACAATAGTATTGAACATCGGAAACGTGTTGACACCGTAACAGGCAATCTTCGCTAAATCCGCCGCCGTCGAGTAGTGCCCCGGCGCTCCCAGCCCGTTCGGCGTGACAAAATGCGAGTGCGTCGCCCCGATCTCTTTGGCCTTGCGGTTCATGTCGTCGGCAAACTTGGGCACGCTGCCATCCAGATACACCGCTCCGGTGACCGCTGTGTCGTTGGCCGAGCGCAAAAGCATGGCGTACAATAAATCCCGCAAAGTCATCTTTTCGCCCGGCTTCAGATGCAGGCTGCTTTCCGGCAGGTTTTGGATGCCCGGCGGGGCGGTCACGATGTCGTCTAAATGCCCGCGTTCCAAAAGCAGAATCGCCGTCAGCATTTTGGTTGTAGAGGCAATCGCACGCGGCGCGTTGCTGTTTCTTTGCCACAGCACTTTCCCGGTCACGGCATCCACGAGAATGGCATACTGACTGCGGCAGACAGGAACCAGCACCGGCGGGCGCGGCGCATTGGGCGCGGGCAGGGCCTTTGTCGGCGCGGCAGGCGGCAGGGCTTCTTCAGTGGCTTCGGGGTCGGCGGGAGCCGGGACCGGCACAGCGTGAAGGGCCGTGGGCAGGAGCAGCAGCGTCAGGAGCGAGAATAATTTCAGGTGTTTAGTCATAAAACAAGTGATGTGCGGATAGGAACCCCCCGCCCCCAATAATGGGGGAGACAGATGAGGAGAAGAAAAGCCCAATCCTAATTATCTGGTTCCCCCATTATTGGGGGCTAGGGGGTCCTACTCCCCCAGCCCGACAGCTTCCAGGGCGTCATGGGTGGACGCCACATCCGTTTCTGACGGCACGAGGTCATCCAGAGGCGGTAGGTCTTCGAGCGTGTGCAGGCCGAAATAGTGCAGAAACTGCGGGGTCGTGCCGTACAAAATCGGACGGCCCGCGACTTCCTTGCGGCCCGTTTCGACGATCAGGCCGCGCTCGGACAGCGTTTTCAGAACGCCGTCGGCACTGACGCCGCGCACGGCTTCAATCTCCGCCTGCGTCACCGGCTGCTGATAGGCCACAATCGCCAGCGTCTCCAAAGCGGGCCGGGACAGACGCGATTTGCCGCCCGGCGCGGCCAGCAGCCGCCCGACTCCCTCGGCCAGCGCGGGCCGGGTCGCCATCTGATAGCCTCCGGCAATGCGAACGACGTGCAGGCCCGAGTGAATGCGCCGGGCGTAAGCGTTGACAATGTCTTCCAGCGCCTCCTCTACGGCGGCGGCGGAAACGCCCAGCAGGCGGCCCGTCTCGGCGGGCGTCACCGGGTCGGAAGCCACAAATAAATAGGCTTCCAAAAGCGGCGGCAGGTCCAGCTCAGGCAGCGGCGGGGACGGCTCAGGCAACGACAATTTCCTCCTGCGACAGAAGCCGGATGCTGCCCAAATGGTCTTCCTGCCGGGCGTCCATGCGCCCGTGCCGGAGCAGCTCTAACAGGGCCAAAAACAGCATGACGACTTCCAGGCGCACCAGCGGGAACCGCAGACATTCTTCCAGCAGAACGCCGTCGGTGCCCGCCTCGCGGACCCGGCTCCACAGCGCGGCCATCGCCAGCCGCAGAGTCATTTTCTGGCGGCGCACACTCGTCACCCCCGCCCCGTCGCCGCCCCCGGCCTCGGTCAGCAGGCGGTGCAAGGCTTTCAGCAAAACGTTCGGGGACAGGGAGCCAAAGCCGGGCGGGACTTCGTAGAGGCCGCCGTAGTCCGTTTCAGGCCGGAAAAACAAGGCCCGCCGGTCGGTCTCCCACTCGGTCAGCGTGCCAATCAAAAGCTGATACCGCTCATACTCCTGGAGCCGCTGAATCAGCTCCTGCTTGGGGTCCACGCCTTCCTCGCCGTCTTCCGCACGCGGGGGGCGGGGCAGCAGCATTCGGCTTTTGATTTCCAGCAGCGTCGCCGCCATGACCAGAAACTCCCCGGCGACCATGAGGTTCATGGCCTCCATCGCCCGCAGGTACGTCAAATACTGGTCGGTGATTTGAAGGATGGGAATGTCGGCAATATCGACCCGGTGTTCGCGGATGAGATGCAGCAGCAGGTCCAGCGGGCCTTCAAATGCCGCCAGCGCGACCGGGGGCAGGGCAGAAGCAATCGAGGAAGGCATAAAGTTATCTTACAGCCCCGGCGCGGTCTTTGTCAACCCTTGACAATCGGCAGCACACACGGCAGGCGGCTTTTGGGGTACACTGCTGCCAGACAAAACAGCGCATCAACAGAGGGGAACACAGCATGGTGGGTGAAACAGTCAATGCGGGGCTGTCAGAGAAAGTCAATGAGTACCGGGTGATGAGCGCCCCGCTGGAAACCGCTATGCGGGAGCTGGAATATGCCCAGACTTTGCTCAAAGCGCGGGCGGAAAGCGACATTGCCCAAACCGTCCCCGCCCTCGGCGCTCTGGCCGATATTTTAGACATCTCCAGTCTGGACCTCCTGATGGCCCCGGACCGGCTGGCGTTTGTCCACGACGCCATGCAGCGGCAGGGCCTGACCGAAGGCGAAGTGGCCCAGCAGATGCGCTCTCTGGTCGCCCCCGATGACCAGTCCCGGCGCGACTTGAAAGCCCTCGGTATCGGCGCGGAAATGGCCCCTTAACTTGGTTCCACCGCCAGCTCCGCCGCATAGTCGCGGCCCTCACGCTTCCAGGTGCGGGTGCAGAGCGGCAGAAAGTCGCAGTGCGGGCAGACGTGCGGCAGGGGGATGGGGCGGACGGCTTCAAAGTCTTTTTCTAAAATCTCCAGGCCAATGCCGCGCAGGTCTTCTTCCAGGGTTAGCAGCTCGTCGTCCGTAAACGACGCCGATGCCGTGACCCCGCCGCGCAGGGCATGAATCGTCGCGTAGACGCGCCGGTCGGGGTTGTTGCGCTTGGCGAGAAGCTGATACACCGACATCGCCAGCGCCGATTTGACATCGCCCTCGGTGACGCCCAGACGGCCCGATTTGTAATCCACAATCTCCAAAGCGCCGTCGGCCAGATGCTCGTCGATACGGTCTATCCGCCCGGTCAGGACAAACGCCCCCATGTCCCATTTCAGCATTTTTTCAATCAGAAATGGGCGCGTCGCCTCGGCCCGCTCCACGGCCTGCGCGTGGTAAGTCTCTAAAATCCGGGCGCCTTCAGCTTTGTGCTGCTGCTCCGAAGCCACATCGGTGTAGCCCTGTGACTGCCAGACGGTTTCCATCCCGGCGACCAGCGCCTCGGGCGTGACGGCGGCGGCTCCGCCCTGCTCGTGGAATGTTTGCAGGGCCTGATGCAGCGTGCTGCCGAAGGTGAACCCGGCGCGGGCGCGGTGATAAATCCGGCCCAGTTTTTCGACATAATCCAGACGGTACATCATCGCGCACGACAGATAGGTGCGAAGGCGGGTCGGGGAAAACTCGGGCTTGCGGGGCTTTTTCGGCGGGGCGGGTGTGCGGGGCATACGCCTAGTATACCCGCCCCGAAGCCGCTACTTATGCACAGTCCTTTCCAGCTTCTGCACCAGCGCCTGCAAGGCTTCGATCTGTTTCTGCTGACGCTGTAGAATGACCTCCAAAGGGGCACGGGCAAGCGCGGTAATACGCTCAATAGCGTCGTTCAGCGCCGCACTTTGAACTGTCGACTGGAAGGTTTTGGGAACCAGCGGGCTGGGGTTCCAATCGGTCATTCCCTGCTGCAATTTTTGACTGATTAACTCGGTCTCGGTGAAGTGTGCCATATAAACCCCTCTCAAGGGAAAGAAACTGCGTTTTGCGTTGTATGCTAAGAGTATGCAAAAAAGGCCGCTGTCATTCAAAAAGACGCTGTGATTATTGTTCCACAGCGCGTACCACGACCCGGCTGCCCTGCACCAGCACGACTTGAACCCGTGTACCCACCGGGACGAACTCGCCTTCGGAGACCACCGACAGCCGGATGCCGTCAATCTCGGCGACCCCGGAAGGCCGCAGCAGCGTTGCCGCCACCCCAAACTGCCCCAGATAGCCTGTGTAGTCGTCGCCCGACACATACCCGGCCAGCGCCGTCTGCCGGCCCGGCATCGCCAGACGCTTCCAGACACCGGACCGGGGCAGGTACATGAAAAACCCAACCAGCACGGCCAGCGTCGTGCCCAGCGAAATCGCCATCGGGTACAGCGCCCCGCCGCTTTGCCCACCGAGCGCGAAAAACAGCCCGGCAAAAATCAGCGTCAGCCCCAGAAACGCGGGCCAGCCATGCCCCGGCAGAACGTGCGTTTCCAGCAGCAGCAGGCCCGCCCCTGCCAGAAACAGCAGAACACCAATCACGGTTGCCGCGCCAACCGCAATATAGGCCGCAAAAATCGCGGCGATGATCACGCCGCCAATGATCCCTGCCACGCCCCAGGTATGCAGCGTCAGCAGCTCCACCGCGACCAGCGCCAGCCCGACGACCAGCAGCAAAATCGTTGCCCAGGGCTGAGTCACCCACAGCGCCGCCGCCATCCACGGGTCCAGAGACACTGGAACGAGTTGCGCCCCGGTCAGCCCCGGCCCCATCTTTGCGGCCACATCCGACGGCAGTGCCGTCACGAGGTCGGCATAGCCCGCGCCCTGTGCCTGCTGCGCCGTCAATGTCAGGCTGTCCCCGGCTTTAACGCCGAGCGCCGGAATGTCCGACTGTGCCGCCGCAAACGCCGTCGCCACCGCCGGGTTGCGCCCCGTCGCCGTCGCCGCGCCCGCCAAATCGGATTGTGACACTCCCGCCGCCGCCCCGAGCGATGCCCCCGGCGCGAGCGCCAGCGTTTTGCAGGCCACGGCAATCAGCGCCCCTGGCCCCAGGGCGTGGTCATGCACAAACGCGGCGATGGGAAATGCCCCGGCGTGGTCCAGTATGGCCTGTTTGATCTCATCGGCGGCAGCGGCAGAGCCGCCGCGTGTGTCTAAATCTAAAATCACTCCCGCCGCGCCGTCTTGGTAGGCCGCGTCAAGCTGCTGCTTCACGAACGCTGCCGTGCCGGGCCAGACATTGCCGTGAACCTGCACCACCACCACACGCGGCGGCGCGGCCTGCGCCGGGGGCGCAAAGCACAGCAGGCACAAGATCGCCAGCCAGAGCTGGGCTGCTTTCATAGCCGTCCCGCTTTCAATTCAGTATAAATCGGGGTCGGCCACGGGGCGTCATAGGGCGCGTCGCCGTCGAGGCCGAGGGCGAAAAAGAGCGTGGAAAACTGGCCGTGCTTGTAAATGCAGTTTTGGATCATGTGGCAGACAAAATCGCGCCCGTTCATGGGGTAGCCATTGAATTGACTTCGCTTTTCGGCAAACTGTTCCGGGGTCATTTCTAAGATCAGCATCCGCCACTGTTCGGTTTCCTCAGCCAGCGCATCGCACAGCGCGGCGGGGCCAGCGGGCGGCTCCGGCACAGGCGGGTGCCGCAGAGCGTTCGTTTCGGCCAGGTGCTGCCGGTCACAAAACAGCCATTGCAGGGCATGAGAGGCCAAAATCCGCGCCGTGGGCGCGGGCGGCGCAGGCGTCCAGTCCCATTTATCTTGCGGCAGCAGGCGCAGGCGATAGACCATGCCCTGCAAGTGCCCGCACAGCAGGGACGCATACGCCTCGTTTTCGGTGTGCAGCATGGCGGCTAGTCCTCCGCCCGGCGCGTCTCACGGGGGGCGTGACGGCCCCAGCGGCGTCCGGCGCGGTCGGCGAGGGCGTGGGTCCACAGCAGAATGCCGTCGCCGAAGCTCGCCGTTAAGAGTTCCCATTGCAGGCGCAGGCGGTCGGGGAGCGGCAGGCGGCGCTCGGCTTTGTAGGCGGCGGCCTGCGGGGCGAACTCGCGCCACAAATCCAGCGACGGCTCGCGGGCCGGCAGGCGGCGGAGCAGCGTCATTGTCCGCTCCAGCGCCAGAAGCTCCGACGCCGCCTCGGGGTCGCGGGCAAGATGTGCCTGAAGGGCGGCGCGGGCATCCGGGGCCAGCGCGTCTTCCAGATAGTCCGAAAACTTGTCTCGGGCCTGTTCGCGTGTCATCGGCGTTCCTTCCCTTCCGGCTCCCGCAGCGCATCCGGGTCAACCATGTCCAAATACGGCTGAAACTTTGTTTTAAAAGCCAGCCGCGCCCGGTGCAGCTTGGACTTGACATTTGCCAGCGACAGCTCGGTAATCTCGGCCACCTCTTCATACGACAATCCCTGCAAGTCCCGCAGGGTCAGCAGCAGCCGCTGCTCCGGGGTCATCTGCGAAAGCACCGCGTCTACGACTCGCTGCAATTCGTGCGTCTCGGCAATCCGCGCCACATCCGCGCCAGGGTCGGACGGCTCCGGCACATAGCCCGGCGTTTCCGGCTCCGAGTCCAGCGACCCTTCGGTCAGCCCGAGCCGCAGCCGCTGCTCGCGGATATGGTTCAGGCAGACATTGCGGGCGATGGTCAGCAGCCACGTCCGAAACTTGGCATCCCCGTGGAAGCCGCCCAGCGAGCGCATGGCCCTCACAAAGACCTCCTGCGTTAAATCATACGCTTCTTCGCCGTTGACCATCCGGTGGACCAGGCTGAATACCTGCGTCTGGTACTTGCGAAACAAAATCTCAAACACGGCCGGGCTGGCCGTCGCCCGGTACTGCCGCACGAGGGCGACATCGGGGTCCAGGCGAGGCGGCAGCGGCGAGGTCAGGCGTGTGCGGTCCCTAAACATTACGGGAGAAAGGTCCTATTGAGTTTCAGACACGGCAGAAGAGAAAAAGTTGCACTGTTATTTTGCACTGTTATTTTACGGGCATGAGCAGGCGCATCGCCCGCTCGGCAGCCGCCGACAGATTTGCGGCCCCGCCGCGCAGAGCGTCATCCAGAAGCACCGGGCCGGGCACAATCGGAAAGGCCGCCCGCAGGCCCGCCGCCGACAGTGCCTGCGCCGCGCCTTGTTCCACGGAGCCGCCGAAGGCCAGAACGGGAACGCCCCGCGCACGGGCGCGGCGCAGGACACCCGAGATCGCTTTGCCGTCCAGTGTCTGCGCGTCAATGCGGCCTTCGCCAGTCCAAACCCAGTCGGCGTCTTCTAAGTGCGCGTCAAAGCCAAGTGTATCCAGCACCAGATCAATGCCGCTCTGCATCTCGGCCCCGGTCAGCGCCATCAGCCCTGCGCCGAGGCCCCCCGCCGCGCCCGCGCCGGGCCGGTCAGCAGCACCCGGCGGCAGGCACGCGGCCAGCCGGGACAGTCCCGCTTCCAGCTCTTCTACGCTGGCTTCTGTCGCGCCTTTCTGCGGCCCAAAGATGCGCGTCGCTCCCCTCGTTCCCAGAAGCGGGTTGGTCACATCCGAGGCCAGCACGAGGGATGGCAGCATAGAAGGCAGGCCCGAAGCGTCAACGCGCCCTAGACGCCCCAGAGCGCCGCCCGTAATCGGGGCGGGCATCAAGCGGCCCGCCGTGTCAAAAAACTGCACGCCGAGTGCCTGCAAGGCCCCGGCCCCGCCGTCGTTGGTCGCGCTGCCGCCGAGGCCGACAATGAGCCGCCGCGCCCCGGACTTGGCGGCCAGTGCTATCAGCTCCCCCACCCCATAAGTCGTCGTCCGGCGCGGGTCGCGCAGGTCGGGCGGCACGAGAAGCAGCCCCGCCGCCGCTGCCATTTCCACCATCGCTGTTTCGCCTGACGGCTCCAGCAGGCCAAACGCGGCCTCCACCGGACCGCCCAGCGGCCCCGTCACCGTGACCGGCACGCGGCGTCCGCCGGTGGCCGTGACCAGCGCCTCCAGCGTGCCTTCGCCGCCATCCGCCAGCGGCAGACGGACGCACAACGTTTCCGGTGCGGCCCGATGAATACCCGTTGCCATCGCCTCGGCGGCCTCGGCGGCGGACAGGCTGCCTTTGAACGAGTCAGGAGCCAGCAGGATTTTCATGGACGGTCTCAAAAACACGAATAGCCGCCCTTTTCAGGGCGGCTATGGGGAAGCGGGAGACCAGGCTCGAACTGGCGACATTCTCGTTGGCAACGAGACATTCTACCACTGAATTACTCCCGCAGTGGAGCAATACGTTCCAGAAGAACGCTTACGAGGGATATTATGGCCGGACGCGGCACGTTTGTCAAGGGGTTTACTAAATAAAGTTTGGCAAATTGAGAAATGTTCAAGTCAGTGCGGCAAAAATAGCTCTTGACACACGCGGCAGGCCGTGATACAATAGGAGCATGAGGAACATGACGCTGAACGCCGGGCGTCTTTCGCACTTGCTGCCGTGACCGCTGCCCTTGCTGTTGCTGGCCCTGCCGTTGATGTCTAGGAGGTTCGTCATGTCCCACTGCTCTGCCTGTGTGCCTCATCGCCTGTGCGCCTCATTGCCCGTGCGCCTCATTGCCCGTGCGCCTCTGCCTGGCTGCTCTTAGCCTGATGGCTTCTTTGCTCTTCTGCTGCCCCAGCGCCTGTGCCGGAACCTATGTCTGGCAGACCACCGACGCCAGCGGCACTGTCACTGCCCGCAGTCCCGTGATCAGCGGCGGCTTCTGGTATACCTACGGTGACAGCCCGAAGCCCTACAGCATCGGCTACTCCGGCAGCGGCGGCAGTGCCGAAACCGGCGGCTATGCCGGGCAGATAAGCTCTAGCGGCACAATCAGGACCGTCTACACCTGGCAGCCCAGTTATGCCGGGGAGCCTGCCCCGCCCGTCGTCATTGAGCAGACGTGTGAGGCCAACTACCTGTGCCAAACTGCCTCCGCCCCCGCTGATCCCTGTAGCAATGGTCTGGACGACCCGTTGGTCGATTCATCTTCTGGAGATACTTACAAAGGGAAATCGAGTGGCACACATTACCGGGTTGTCAGCCCGGACGCGACCGGCAAGATCATGGTGGACCTGGTGGGGGCACAGGCACACGCTCCGGCGAGTTCTTTCACCAACTGCACCGTTTGGTACACCATCAACGCCTACCCCGTCACCATCAATCTTACTGGGCAGAACACCGCCAACCAGGCATTGACCGGCCAGCAAATCACAGCAACCTTGAACGGTGTCCTTTCCGGCGTGAAAGTGACAAGCTACACCTGGTCGTTCAGCGGCGCAACGGCTCCCAACCCCATCAAAAACTGGGACGGCAACGGCACTGACGCCAGTGGGAAGCCGCAGCAGCTTTTTCCCTTGACCGTCGCCGACCTGAAAGGAACAGACACGAGCGGCAGCGGCATTTCTGTCAACCCGGTAAGCTTCTACGATGATGTGGCGGATAATGTGACGGTCAAGTGTGCCGTCGGCTTGAAGTTCCCGGATGGCACGACGGCCACCGTCAATGCTCAATCTGTACCCGTTGCCTTCTTGAAACCAATGGAGACATGGGGGGTGCTTACCCTCACTAAAGAGGATGGTCCCTATGCCCGAAATTACAATTCAGACGGCACAACATTCAATCCATTGTACGGCGCACAAGTAACGTGGAATCCTATCAACATTACTGTCCCTGCCCCATTCACGGGTGGTGTTGCCTGTCTTGTACAAATCATAACCGCTTCTAATCGCGTCGATACTCGCAAGGCTGACGATGGGACGTTGAATACTTACGTTCCCTTGATGCCATCCCCAGATGGCAGCGGGACGAAGATACAGGTCTCAGGAGGTCTGGATACTGGTTTTCCATACCATTTTGCATATCAGCTAAATAAAGACGGAGACTTGGTGCCTGATGCCAATGGTAAATACACTGTAAAATCTCCTCCACAATGGGATGTGAGTACGGCTACTGGCGGCATAAATCCAGGAGCAGGTGGCGATAATCCTAGCATAGCGTGTGAGCCGCCTCTTGTTCCTCATGACACTGGCGGCCATAAGTGGCGGGCATCTACGGCAAGCGATACATTTGACACATGGACGATGTACAAGCCGCCAGTTTTCGGTACACAGGGAACCATTTGGGTTCCTCTCCGAAAATTGAGTTGGGGATGGAGTGGCTCTATGAAAGTCGTTGTCGACGCTAGCGATAATCCCGTGCTTGACTCCAAAAACAACGTTCAATGGGCTGGCGCACTGCCAAAGATTGACCCGACCGGTAAGGCAGCCGATGCAACAGACTTTCCGCAGTGGGACAGGACTGTTCCTCTGTATCCTCCAATGGGGCCACCGCCACCGAAACCGCCAATCCCCTAACGATTCTGCGTCTTTCTAACAATTCTGCGTCTTTTAGGAGAAAATGATGATAACAAAAAACATAACGCTTTGGACATTTTTGGGGACACTCCTGCTCGGAACAGGGGCACAAGCCCAGACCGGTGTTACGCCAGCTCAAAAAGATCAGCCGGGGATCAGCAACGGGGGGCGGAGCCTGCCAGAGGGGGCACAAGAACATCGTGACTTTGCTGCCAGCAACCTATTGACCGCTGCGGGTAAGAGTGCTGCGGCCAAAGGGGATTGGGAGCAAGCAAAGAGCCTGTTTCTTCAAGCGTTGGAAAAGTATCCCAGCAGTTATCCCGGCGATTATGAGGCACAGTGGGGTATGGTTCAGTATTACCAGCTTGTCGGGGACAGCGCGGGCGAGCTAAAATACTACCGGGCCTTTACTTACCAGGGTGATCCATCCAAAGGTGAGTTTCGTAATGATGACACCACCACGCTGCTCACCTATGCCCTGCTGTTAAATAAAGATGGTCAGACGGCGGAGGCGGTCACGGTTTACAACTACGCGGCGACTCTGCTTAAATACACGGACAACAGGCCGAGCAAAGGCTATCTGCTGCCATTGTTCGGCACGGAGCAAGGGCAGATTGCCTACACCTCGTCGCGCTTGCAGGCACTGGCTCAAGTAGGGCTTGGAGTGCATTCGCTGTATACGCAGGAGCTAAAACCTGCGGAGCGGGTGGTGCATCTCAAAGAGGCGGCGCGTTTGTATCCAAACTCGCCGGTGGTGCAGTCGTATCTGGGCGATGTGCTGGCCGGAGCAGGCGACGCAGCGGGGGCGAAGGCGGCACGGGCGCAGGCGAACGCGCTGGGGCTGTCGCGGGTGAAAGCCCTGCTGGACGCGCAGACGGCGATCATGCAGGAGCAGAAGGGCGTCAAGTAACAGCCCGGAAACGGGAAACAAGCGCCCGGTCCTCTCACACAGAGAGGCCGGGCGCTTTTTGTGCTTCAGCACACTGCGGTAATTGCTGATGCCCCCCATCGGATTCGAACCGACACTGTATGCGGCCTAAACGCATTCTCTCTACCAGTTGGAGTAAGGAGGCTTTTCGGAGTTAAGTATAGCGAAGGCGGCAGGGAATTGTCAAGCCTGTCACCCGAGAGGCGACCTCGGGTATAATAGAGAAGGAAAACGGCGGCTGCCCGGCGAATAGAGCAGGCAAACACCGAAAGCATGATTATTGATGTTGATTTTGTAAGGAGCAATTTTATTTCTTATGGCCGAAGAAAGAGACCTTGATGACGGCATGGACAGCTCGCTGGAAGCTGCCAATGCCATTCCTGTCGTGATGGACGACATGGACGATGAAACCAATGGGCGTCAGCCGATTGACCTGGATGCCCCGGTCGCGGACACCAAGCCCAAAGCCGCCGCCGCCGAAGAGATGTCTGCGGCCAGCGCCAAAGAGGTGGAAGACCTGAAAGCCCAGTTGGCTCAAGCCAAAGATGCCCTGCTGCGAAACCAGGCCGACACCCAGAATTATCGGCGGCGCAGCGAGGAAACGCAAAAGCGCGTGATCGCCGATGCCAACGAGCGTCTGATTAAAGAGCTGCTGCCGACGCTGGACGATTTTGAGCTGGCCCTCGAGGCTGCCCGCAAAAGCGAAAGCTACGAACAGCTCATTGGCGGCGTCACCGCTGTCTCCCGCAAGTTCATGGAGGCACTGACTAAACAGGGTGTCGCCCCCATTCCTGCGGTGGGCGAGCCGTTTGACACCGATGTCCATGAAGCCGTCATGCTCGATGAAGACAGCGATCAGCCCGATGAAACTGTTTCCGGGGAGCTGCGCCGGGGTTATACGCTCAATGGCCGCGTGATCCGGGCGTCTCTGGTCAAAGTTGCCAAGAAAAGCTAGGCATCAGAATAGTACAAGCACAGTAAAAGCTAGGCGGTGGGATGAACGGACAGCGGCTGCGGCCCCTCGGCGTTGGTGATATATTCGACGAGGGGTTCGATCTTTACAAGCGTAACTTTGTGTTTTTGCTGCTTGCAACAGCCATTGTTGTCGTTCCACTTAGTATTGGGACGGCCCTTGTTCTGCCGCGTCTCCTGCCGTTGCTGTATGATTTGTTCAGTGTTACCACTGCCAGCGGGGATGCGTTCGGCGCTTCGCTGGTCCGGGTGCTGGCCGAGGTGGTGTTCGCCCTGCCGCTGTCTCTGCTGGCCGATGCGCCGCTGGTGGCCGCCTGTTCCGCGCTGTATCTGGACCGGCCTGTGACGCTGCGGCAGGTCTATGGACACTGCCTGCGGCGTCTGCCGGGGCTGCTGATCGTGGTGGTGCTGGGATGCCTGGCGCTGGATGTTGGGATGGTATTCTGCTTGGTCGGCGCAGCGATTGCGGCGACGCTGTACCTGTTCAGCCTGCACGCGATTCTCATGGAAGGGCGCAGCGGGCTGGGTGCATTAAAGCGTTCGGCAGGGCTTGTCAGCGGCTACGGCAGCCGCATTTTCGGCTGCCTGATTTTGATTAATTTGATCGTCTCGGCGGTCCAAACCGGCGTGACCCTGCCGCTGGATTATTTCTTCTCCGCGATCTTGAAGTTTACTCCGGCGGCAGTCAGCGCACTGGCCGATCCGGCGACGGACACGACAACGCGGGGGCTGATTGTGCAGGCAATCACGGGCGGCCTGGCAGCCATGCTTTTGAAGCCTTTTATCGTGTGCGTGGTGACCGCCCTGTATTACGATCTGCGTGTCCGCAAAGAAGGCTACGATGTGGAACTGATGGCCGAAGGCTTAAACTACCCGCCACTGTCGGCGCTGGGGCCGTTCCTGCCGCCGGTGGCGGTCTACCTGCCGCCGCGTCCTGTCGTGACAGCGCCCCCGCCTTCGACGAAGAACCTGGGAGGGCCGCGATGAGACTTTCCCAAACGCTGCTATTGATTGGCCTCGCACTATGCCTCGTCAGCACGGGGCGTGCCGAGACGCCGGACGAATACAGCCAGGCACTGGCCTCCGTGCAAGGGGCACTCTCCAATGAGGCGCAGGCGATTGCCGCCGAAGAAGTGCCGCCGGGGGATGCAGCCTCACTGGTGGCAAAGCGCGTGCTGGGTCCCATTCACAGCGTCACCGCCGCCCCCGGTCAGCCGCCGCGCTTGATCAGCACACACTCTCTGGTTGCAGCCATTGCCGCCGCCGAGGCGCTCAAAGATAAAGACGCCAAAGTGGAGGCGCTGCGTGTTTTAAACACGCAGATACAGTTTCTGCGTGACTCCCTGGGCACAGGGGCCAGCCCCGTCAACCCTGCGGCTGTGCGGCAGAGCGTCCGCGAAACTCTGGCGCGGCCCGAGTTTGCCGCCGACCCACCCCCGCCGCCGTCGTTCACCGAGAAAATCGCCGCGTGGATTGACCGCCTGCTCAACCGGCATCAGCCTGCCGCGACGCCCAATGTGCCCAACATCAACCCGGCTGTGATTTACTGGATATTGGTGACGATTGCCGCCGCCGCGTTTGCTATCCTTGTGGCGGCACTGGTGCAGACGATTTCCCGGCGTGAAGCGCGGGCAAAACCGCTGGAGCTGGACGCCGCCGAAGTGACTTTGATGGAAGCCCGCGACAACGACAGCCTGCTGGCGCTGGCTGAAAAGCAGGCGCAGGCGGGCGACTACCGCCGGGCCTTCCGGCTGGTCTATCTGGCCGCACTGGTGGCGCTGGACACCGGCGGCGTTTTGCACTTTGACCGCTCCAAAACAAACTGGGAATATCTGCGGGCGGCAGGGCGCGGCGACATTTATGCGGCCATGACGCCCCTGACCCGCGAGTTCGACCAGGTCTGGTACGGCCTCGGGGTTGCTGATGCCGGACGCTATGCACGGGCGCGGGCGCAGTACGACGCGCTTCTGTCCGTGAGCAAGCCAGCGGAGGCGTCTGCCCATGCGTAACGGGCGCGAGCTGATCGCAATCAGCGTGCTGCTGCTTATCTTTCTGGGCGGCAGCCTGTTTTTGAGCGGGCACGGCGGCACGCCCGCCCGCGTGCCGGGCGTGGAAGAGCAGCCGAACCCGTCGATTACCAATGACCGGGGCACGGGAAGCAAAGGCGTGTTTGAGTGGACCGCGCAGCGGGGCTACGCGCCGCTGGCCTGGCGTCAGCCCTGGAGCCAGCTTGGAAATGGGGGCGAAGCCAGTGACGTTCTGCTATGTATTGATCCTGAGTTTCGCTCTGACGCCGCCTCGCTGACTGGCGACAGCCAGGTCGACAAAACGCAGATTGGACCCGAGGACGCCGCCGTCCTGCGCCGCTGGCTCTCTTCCGGGCACACGGCCATTCTGCTGGCAACACGCCTCGGCAGCGGGCGCGGCGGGGGGGCGCCCTCGGACGACGACACGCAGACGTTCGCCGATGCGCTGGATTTGGTCGCGGAGACCGCCTCGCCGCCCAGCACACGCACCGAGTTTGCCCCGCTTCAGCCGGTGCGGGACACGCAGGGCATTCTCAGCATTTACAGCGACTCCGGCTCTCGCTTAGTACGGACGCGCCCGGATGCCCTGGCCCTCTTCGGCGACGGGGCCGGGGCCGTGGCGCTGGACATTCCGGTCGGCAAGGGGCGGCTGATTGCTGTTTCTGATTCACAGTTGTTTTCCAATGCCAGCCTGCCACGCTCGGAAAACGCGCTGTTTCTGGCAAACATTTTGTCCCACTACAGCCGTCCCGGCGGGCGCATTTTGTTTGACGAGTACCACCACGGCGATGCGGCAGGCGACGCGGGCGACACCGTTTGGAGCACCCTGGGGCGGCCCTTGCAGCTTGCGCTGATCCAGCTTGGGCTGGCCGCCGTCGCCCTGCTGGTGCTTCTCTCAGGCCGCTTCGGCCCGCCCATTCCCCTGGGGCGACCGGCGGCGCGGACCTCTTCGGATTACGTGCTGTCGCTGGCAAACCTGTACCGCCGGGCCGAGGCTGCGCCGACGGCGCTGGAAACGCTCTACCGGCAGTTCCTGCGCGACATCTGCGGACGGCTGGGGCTGCCCCCGGATGTGAGTCTGGAACGATTGGCCGAGGTCGCCGCCAAGCGCGGGCAGGTCAACAAAGAAAAGCTGCGCGGCCTGCTGGCCGCCTGCGAACAGCATTTAGACACGGGAAAAGTGACGGAAGCCGCCCTGCTGGATTTAACCCGGCGGATGGAGGCAATCAGAAAGGACATCGGTATTGGCTGACGATAGAATGGCTGACGACGAAACTCTCGCTTCCTCTCAAACTTCTCCCGCGCCGTCGTGGGAGCCGCCTTCGGAGAACTTTTTCACGCCGCCGCCCCGCGAGACCGAAAGCACGCCGTCGTATCAAAGCGGCGGCGAAGTGCAGCGCGTGGCCGACGCCATCACCCGCGAAGTGCATAAAGCCGTGGTCGGGCAGGATGAGACCATTGAAAACGCATTGGCGGGCCTGCTGGCCGACGGCCATGTGCTGCTCGAAGGCGTTCCCGGCACGGCCAAAACCCTGCTGGTCCGTGCCCTCGCCGCCGCCGTGTCCGGCGAATTCAAGCGCATTCAGTTTACGCCCGACCTGATGCCTTCAGACATCACCGGCACGCGGATTTTTGACCAGCAGGCCATGGAGTTTGTGTTTAAACCCGGCCCGCTGTTTACGGGCCTGCTGCTGGCCGATGAAATCAACCGGACGCCCCCCAAAACGCAGGCGGCTCTTTTAGAAGCCATGCAGGAACACCGCGTCACGGTGGACGGCGAGACCCATCCCCTGCCGCCGGTGTTTATGGTTTTCGCCACGCAGAACCCGATTGAGTTTGAAGGAACCTATCCCCTGCCTGAAGCGCAATTAGACCGCTTTCTGCTGAAAATCTTAGTGGCCTACCCCACGCAGGATGCCGAAGAAATTGTCCTGAAACGCTACCATCAGGGCTTTGATGCCAACGATCTGGAGACAGCGGGGGTACGGCCCGTCGCCGATGTCGCCGCGATTGAACGCTGCCGGGCGCTGATTAAAACCGTGCGCGTGGAAGAGGATATGTTCCGGTACATCACCAATCTTGTGGCCGCCACCCGCGACCACCGGCAGCTTGTGCTGGGCGCCTCGCCTCGCGCTTCCATCGCCCTGCTGGGCGTTGGCAAGGCGCTGGCCGCTATGCGCGGGCGCGACTTTCTCATTCCCGACGACATCAAAGCGATTGCCCCGGCCACTCTGCGACACCGCCTCCTTTTGCGCCCGGAAGCGGAGATTGAAGGCGTGACGGCTGACCGGGTAATTGAAAACATCCTGGACGGCCTGGAAGTGCCGCGTTAAGCGCCTATGAAGTTCCGCCTCACCCATCTAACCCGCTACGAGTACGACGCCCCGCTGCTCGGCGAGTGCTTCATGGAGGCCCGCCTGCGGCCTCTCTCTGTTTCCGGTGAGCAGCTCTGCCCGAAATACCAAGTCACTCTGGACCCGCCCGCCCTGCTGTTCGGCTACGACCAGCCGGGGGAGATGGGCTATGTCAACCATTTTATTCTGCGCGGCGACACGCACCGCTCGCTGTCCGTCGCGGCTCATTCCGAAGTGGAAACCCTCTCCGAAAATCCTTTTGACGGCCTGGACCTGCTGGCCGAAGACTGGGCCGCCCTCGCGGACCCGGCCTTGCGCTCGCGCTGGGCCGAGTTTCTTTCCCCCACCCTGCTCACGCCCCCTACCTCTGTCTGGCCGAACAGCCCGCCTCCGGCTGTCAGCGTATTGCAATACGGGCAGGCACTCTCGCAGGCCATTTATGAGGGCTTTGATTACGTCCCCGGCTCCACAGACACCACAACACCGCTGGCCGAGTTTGTGGCCCAGCGGCGCGGCGTCTGCCAGGACTACGCGCATCTGATGCTGTCACAGGCCCGCGCCCACGGCGTCCCTGCCCGTTACGTGTCCGGCTACATCTACGCAGGCTCCGAAGGCAGCACGCACGGCGCAGGGGCCACGCACGCCTGGGTGGAGCTGTTCCTGCCCCATGCAAACGTGTGGAAAGGCTTCGACCCCACCAATAACATTCTGGTCGCCGACCGGCATATCAAAGTTGCCGTAGGCCGCGACTATGCCGATGTGCCCCCGACCAAAGGGCTGCTCCGCGCCGCGCCGGGTCAGCCTCTGCCAAATGAAACAAAGCTGGAAGTAGTAGTGAGTGTAGAGAAATTAGGCTGAGATGAGGCTTTTGGGCGCAGAAGAAGCACGGATACAGCAGGAAATCAGTGCCGTCGTTGATGCACTCAGTGAGCTGACAGGGTTATCGTCTCGCTGGAACGGTGACGTGGAACTCTCGCAGGACACTCGTATCTTCGGGCGCAAACCCTTTTCCTGCCGGATTGTCCTCAACCAGCAGCTTGCGAATAACCCAATCCGATGGCGCACTCTCATTCACGAAGCCTTGCATTCGTTCTCTGCCGGATATAACAGCCAAGATTACCAGTTGTGGCGCGGCTGGGAGGAAGGAGTAGTAGAACAACTTCAGCGCCTCTTACGCCCTTCTATCTTAGACCGTCTCAACATCCGCATTGACGAAGCCATTTTCCAAGAGGCTGAGGTAGACTATGTCTTCAACCGGTACATTGAAACATTAGAACACCTACGCGAAGCGATAGGAACTACTTCCTTGCAGACGTTTTACATAACTCTGCTTTCGACAAAAATCAAGGACAGAGCAGGCTTTATTCTCAGCAGTCGCTTTCAGTTTCCGCTGGAAGAACAAGCTGCGTTTGTGAAACTTTTTTCAACTGCAAATTCGGTGCTGAAAGAGTTTATCTTATGAAGTATGCCAATGACATCGAGCGCAACCGTATTGCTCACCAGGCATTACGTGCAACAACGCTCGCAGAAATAGAGATAGCAACCCGTGAACTTGATCAATGGGTGGATGACCACCCGGATGATTGGGGCATCCGGGATGCCTATGAAGTGCTGGAAAATATGACTGAGATCGCCCAGGAACAGCAGGCAGGCAAAATTGCTTCCAGAGAAGTGGCGGTTCTTGTCTAATTCAGAATTGCCTTTGCTGCTGCGGAGGGCATCCGCTCAACGATGTGGACCTTGCGGCCTACACGCTCCTCGAACTCGCCGAGCGTCATGTCGTCCAGGAAGATGTCGCGGTCAGGGTCGCGCAGCATAATAGACGGCAGGACAACGCGCTCGCCTAACGCATCGCCCATTTTTGTCAGAGCCTCCGCGATGTCATGGCCGGTCAGGAGACCCGCGACGCTGATGTTGCCCTCGAAGAACGTGTTATGCACCGCGCAGACGTTGACCGAAAGGTTCTCGACGCGGTTCAGCGTGCTGGCGAGGTCAGCCAGGAACGGCGCGGCCAGCTCGCCGGTCACCAGCGTCGCCGTGCGCGGAGATGGCAGGCGGGCAGGCAGCTTGCGGGCAACTTTCTGGGCGTCGTCTAAGAACAGCCGTACCAAGCCGACGCCGTCTTCTAATTGAGGAAAGCCCTCATACTGCTTCGTGCCCGGCACGGGCAGGCCGGCGCTTAAATAAAACTCGTCGCTCAGGAAGGCGAAATTGGTCCCCAGCTCACGGCGGCAGCGGGTGCGCCAGGTTTCGGCTTCTTCCAGCAGAGAGCGGCAGAAGTCGGGGGAGCAGGTTTTGAGCGCGGCCAGACGGTCCCGAAACTGAGTCAGGCCGACCGGCACAATCGCCACGGACAGGACGCCGCCGTAGGTCTCACGGGCGTCCGGGTGCAGGGCGGCAAGCTCCCGCACAGTCTGGGCAAGCTGCGGGCCGTCGTTGTAACCGGGGCACAGCACCACCTGCCCGTGTACCTGGATTTTGGCGTCGGCCAGCATTTGCAGGCGCGGCAGGATTGGCTCCGGCCCTTTGCGCCCCAGCATGCGCCCGCGCACTTCCGGGTCCGTCGCATGGACCGACACGAACAGCGGCGACAGCTTCTGGTCAATGACCCGCTGAAACTCTTCTTCCCCCATGTTGGTCAGGGTCAGGTAGTTGCCGTGCAGGAAAGAGAGCCGGTAATCGTCGTCTTTGATATACAGCGAAGGGCGCAGGCCCTTCGGCTGCTGGTACAAAAAGCAAAACACGCATTTGTTTTTGCAGATATGCACGCGGTCAAAGAGGTCGTCGCCAAACTCAATCCCCAAGTCTTCATCGTAGCCTTTGGAAATCTCAAAGTGCAGCGGGCCAACGCCTTCGCGCTCCACATCGAGCGTGACGTTTTCCCCTGCCGACAGAAACGCAAAATCGACGATGTCCAGCACTGGCTGCCCGTTGACGTGTGTGAGGGTGTCCCGGAGCTGCACCCCGGCCAGCGCGGCGGGAAAGTCCGGCTCCAGCGTCAGCACCCGCGCCCGGTCCGCCTTGACCTGCTTGGTGACGACTTTTTCGTCCGCCATCGGCAGGGCGCGAAAATCGCGGCGGACTGTGTTTTCGGAGTTCATTGCCATAAGTTCTAGTATACCCGAACACGAATGGCAGGGTTTGGGTTCCGGGAGCCTGCTCAAAAACAAAAAGAGTGTGCCACTACTGACACACTCTCCTGTCTGGGCAGCTTAGATCAGCGGCTATAATCCAGCGATGCCGGCCATTTGTAGTCACTGTGGAACGGCTGGCCTTTCTGCACGGTACCGTCGGGGCTGTAGACAACGCGGTTGAATGTGCCCACATAGTGCCGCTCGCCAACGCGGCGATGCGAGGCTACCAGCTTGACACGCCGCCCCGGCGTGCCCTTGCCGAACAGCGACACAATCGCATGGCTGCGGTTGGTGCGGTACGAAATATACAGCGGCGCTCCGGTGTTGTTTTGCAGCTTGAAGTCTTTCTGACCGTGGTAGATCGTGGCATCGCGGCCCGGATCGACATACGGCACAGTGCGGACGTGCTGATGGCGCTCCACGATTTTCAAGTCGGCCAGCATCGCGGCGTTAAAGATCGTCGTGGCGACCTGGCACATTCCGCCGCCGCTTTGCAGCTCCATGTGACCGTCGATAAAGACATGGCCTTTGCCGTTGAACCCGTGTTCCGAGTCACGCGGGCCGACCACTTTGTCCACCGAGAAGATGCCGCCGGGGGGGACCACCGTGCCGTCGATAATCTTGATGGCGCGGCGCACGGTGTCCGTGCGGCCCGCGTCACCGGGGTTGAAGCGGGTAACAAAGTAGCCAATCCGGGAGTCGATGCCCTGCAAGCTGGCCGTCGTGATGGCGGCAGGCTTTGTTTTGAGGGGCAGAACCAGATGCATCGTGGCAGGGCTGGCTTCCAGTGACTTCTGCACCAAATCCACGGCGGCATCGACGTTCAGCACCGCGCCGTCGTAGCCGGGCAAAACCTGGGCGGCGACTTCCTGAGCGCCGTCATCCCCGGCTTTGGGGTCCGCGACCACCACGCGGGCATCTTTGGGAGCGCGGCGGACATACGGGGCGATGCCGTCAAAGTAGGCGCGGGTTTTGGCCCGATTGACCGTGAACTTGAACTGACCAAACGGCGAAGCGTCGCTGCCCCCGGCGGCATAGGTGACGCCAAGCTGGGCACGGGTCGGGTGCCACGTCTGCTTGCCGTCCCCGAGGCGCAGGCGCTGAGACAAACGGCCTGTGGGTGCGGTTTGAACCTTCTTTTTCGCCGATTTTGCTTTTTTAGTCGCCGATTTTGCGGATTGGGCAAAGAGGGGTAAGGCAGAAGTCGAAACAAGAGAAACGGTGAGCGCCCCCGCGAGAAGCGAAGGAAGCAGGCACCGGGTAGAGCGAGACATGGGACGAAAATCCTTTCGTGTCCGGTTGGGGTACACTCCGAAATACGAGCTTAACTAATGGGTTAGACAGCTTTTAGCACAAAATGTTTCCACTAAATGATACCAAGTAGGCAGAAGAGACCATGAAGAAAATTGAAGCGATTATTCGGCCTCTGCGGCTGGAGCCGGTCAAAACGGCGCTGGCCGAGGCGGGGCTTTCAGGAATGACGGCCAGTGATGTGCGCGGCTCAGGCCGCCCGGATGGCGGGGCACTGGGCGGCTTTCGCAGCGAGCAGTACGTGATGCATCTGCCGCCAAAAGTCAAGCTGGAGCTTGTCGTCCGTGATGATGCCGTGGCCGAAGTCATTGAGATTATTTTGGAGCAGGCACGGACGGGCGAAGAAGGCGACGGCAAAATCTTTGTCCTGCCCGCCGGGGATGCCCGCCGCATCCGCACCGGCGAAGCTGGAAACAGCGTACTATAGCCTGGGCTTAGGGCACGTTTGGAATAGGCAGGCGGACAACTTCAATGGCCTGTTTAACCCGCTGATACAGCTCTTTGCCCTTGTCATCTCTGGCGGCACGCAGGTTCGGGGAGCGAACACTGCGATAAATCACATAAACCTGGGGGCCAGTGACGCGCCCGGCGTAGGTCGGTGCTGGCGTGCGGCTGCCGCGCCGTCCGCGTCGTCCCTGCTGACGGTTCTGGGAGTTGTTCTCATCGGTTCGCAGCTCATCCAGCGGCGCGGCATCCTTGAGGTCTTCGAACAGCCGGTCGCGGGTCGGACCAATCATCTGGTCCCGGCGGTCAATGGTCACCTTGCCGGTGCGTGTCCGCACGACCCCATGAACGGCCCCGGCGGGGGAGACGGTAACGCGGTAGCCCGGCGAAAGGCGGTCGCCGGAGTTGATAATCGTTAGAGTGTCAGCGGCCTGCACGGGCGCCTTCCTGGGTGCCGCTTTTTTAGGGGCAGCAGTGCCTGGCAGCGCAGCACACAGCGCAAACGAGGCAGCGAGAAGCGTCAGTGTAGAAGTCTTCAGGGTTTGCATATCCGTAATGTTTCCTTGATTTTGTTTTACCCCAAAAACTGCCGAAGCTAACAGGCAGACAGAAACGACCACAAGTTCCTCGCAATTTTATGGGGAATTTGGCGTCCGCCGTGGAATAATCCCGGCGTGACACTTCAAACACCACCTTTGACCGCTGGGAACACAGAGGGCAGCGGCGGGCTGATGGGCTTCTTTGCCAAAGCCGCCAAACAATCTGACATCGGCATGGCGCTGGCCCTGATCGGCATGATCGCCATGCTGATTTTGCCGCTTCCCGAGGCGCTTCTCGATTTGGGACTTGTCTTAAATCTCGCCGGGGCCGTGCTGATCCTCCTCACTTCCCTTTACACCACCGAGCCGCTGCAATTTTCTGTGTTTCCTGCCCTGCTACTTGTGACGACCCTGTTTCGGCTGGCGCTGGAAGTGTCGGCCATGAAGCTGATTATTGGCACGGGCAGCGCGGGCCATGTGATTGCCACTTTTGGGCAGGTTGTCATTGGCGGCAACTACGTCGTCGGCATTATTGTCTTTCTGCTGCTCGTCGTCGTGCAGTTTGTGGTCATCACAAGCGGCGCAGGGCGCGTCGCCGAAGTCGCCGCCCGGTTCACCCTGGACGCCATGCCTGGCAAGCAGATGGCGATTGACGCCGACCTGAACGCCGGGGTGATCACACAGGAGCAGGCCCGCACCCGGCGCAAAGCAGTCGGGCAGGAAGCGGACTTTTACGGCGCGATGGACGGGGCCAACAAGTTCGTGCGCGGCGATGCGATTGCCGCCATTGTGATTATCGTGCTGAACATCATCGGCGGCTTTGCGATGGGCCTGAGCAAAGGCGAAGACGTTCTCAAAGTCCTGCAAAACTACACCCTGCTGACCGTTGGCGAAGGGCTGGTGGCGCAAATCCCCGCGCTTCTCATCTCCACGGCGGCGGGCCTGATGGTCACGCGGGCGGCGTCGGACACGGCGATGGGCGGCGACATCGCCCGGCAGCTCTTTACGTCTCCCCGGCCCCTGTTTATCGCCGCCGGGCTGGTCTGTTTGTTCGTCCCCTTCGGCTTTCCCCTGCCCCAGACCGTGCTGGTCGCGGGCGTTCTGGGCGGCATCGGGTTTATCCTGACGCGCTCCCAGAAAGAAGCCTTCGCCACCGAGGAGGCCGCCGCCCACGCGGTTGCCGCCCGCCCCGCCCCGCTGGCAACGCCCGAAAGCGTTCTGCCGCTGCTGCACGTCGATGTTTTGGAGCTGAACTTCGGCTATGGCCTGCTGACGCTGGTAGATCAGGCGGCGGGCGGGGACCTGCTGGACCGGATCACGGTCATTCGGCAGAAGACGGCGCTGGAGCTTGGCCTTGTTATTCCTACCGTGCGTATCCGCGACGACCTGCATCTGAGAGCCAACGACTATGCGATCAAGCTGAAAGGCGCGACGCTGGCGACGGGCACAGTTCACCCGCAGTCGGTCATGCTGATTGACCCCGGCAGCGTCATCGACCCCATCACCGACGGCATCCCCGCCCGCGAGCCTGCCTTTGGCGTGCCCGCGCAGTGGGTCAGCCGCTCGCACCGGGAGCGGGCTGAAATCGCGGGCTACACTGTGGTGGACCCCTCTTCGGTCATCACGACTCATCTGGCCGAAGTGATCAAAGGCCACGCCTCGGAGATTATCACGCGGCAGGATACGTCGGCGCTGATTGACCATATCAAGCAGGGCAACAGCGCGGTTGTGGAAGAATTGATCCCGAATTTGATGACCGTGGGCGAAGTGCAGAAAGTCCTGCAGCACCTGCTTCGGGAGCGCATCTCGATCCGCGATCTGGTCACCATTCTGGAAACCCTGGCCGACCATGCCGGACGCACCAAAGACGTGGATATGCTGGGCGAATGGGTCCGTGCTGCGCTGGCCCGCTCCATCTGCCGTCAGTATGTGGACGATGCCAGCGGCGCTTTGCAGACGCTGACGCTGGACCCGGCGTTAGAACAGCAGCTTTTGGAAGGCGTCACGCCCGGCCTGCCAAACTTGACGCTGGAGCCGTCTTCGGCCCGTGCGTTTATTCAGGACCTGAGCGGGCAGATGGAGCGCATGGTGGCACTGGGGTATCAGCAGCCGGTTCTGCTGTCGATGTCCGCCCTGCGTCTGCCCCTGCGGCGGCTGACCGAACGCACCCTGCCCAACCTTGTGATTTTGTCGTACAACGAAATTGTCCCCAACACCGAAGTCCGCGCCGTCGGCGCGGTGACCGGCTAGAACTATTCAGAAAGAACTACTGATGAGCAATGTAACTTTGATGGGCAATCGAACAATCATGCCGAGCGTGCCCGAGGAGCGCTATGAGAAGACGGGTCGGTTCAATCTGCGGACCAAGACCTACACGGGCCGTACCGTCACCGACTGCCTGCTGCAAGCCAAAGAAGAACTGGGCGCGGACGCGATCATCGTCAGCCGCAAAACGTATAAGAAAGGGGCGCTGTTCGGCAGGTGGGGCGGCAAAGACATGGTCGAGATGGTGTTCGGAACCTACCTGCCGCCGACGCACCCGGCGGCAAACCCGAACTTACGCTATGCGGGCGGGGCGGACAAGACTGATGCCGCTGAAACCGCTCGGATTGCCGAGCTGGAAGCCAAAATCGCCCGGCTGACGGCCAGCGTCAAGGGCATCGAAGAGGCCCCCGCACCGCCTGAAAAAAAAGCTGCCGCCCGCCGCCCGGAGCCGTTTGTGCCCGCCGCGCTGCAAGCCGACCCGTCGCTGTCCGGTCAGGAGTCTGTCGCCCGCCTCGTCGCCGAAACTCCGCCTGCCCCCCGCGCCCGCCGCCGCAAAGATGTCACCATTGCTATGACTGTGCCCCCGGTCGTCGCCGAGGGCTATCCGGCGCTGATGCAGCAGCTTTTGGATGCCGACATCGCCGCGCCGCTGGCCCGGCAGCTCCTCGCCGAAGTTCCCAATGGCCTGTCTCCCGCCGATGCCGCCACGTTCCTGAAAACGGTGCTGTCGCAGCGCCTTCGGATTGCCAGTGGCATTGACGCCCTTCCGGCGCAGGGCAAGATGCGCCTGCTGGCGTTTGTTGGGACCACCGGCGTCGGCAAGACCACGACGATTGCCAAGCTGACGGCTCGCTTTGCCTTGATGGAGCGCCGCAAAGTCGGCGTCATCACGCTGGACACGCAGCGCATCGGGGCCGCCGAACAGCTTCAGAAATACGGCGAGATTTTGCGCGTTCCCGTCAAAGTCGCCCACGACAAATTGGAATTAATTCGCCATCTGGAAGACTACGCCAAAGAAGGCATGGAGATCGTGCTGCTGGACACGGCGGGCCGTTCGCCGAACGAAATGATCCCTCTGGGCGAGACCGCCCATTTGTTTGACGGCGTGGGGGCCGTGCAGAAGTATCTGACCGTGCCTGCGACGCTCGGCCAGCGGGACATGGACAACATTGTGACCAAGTTTCAGCATACATTCACGCCGGACGCCGTGATTTTAACGAAGCTCGACGAAGCCTCGGACCACACCTGCTTTGGCCGCCTCTTGACCTTGCAGGCCAAGTTCGGTCTGCCGCTGGCGTTTGTCACGACGGGGCAGCGCGTCCCCGATGACATCGTCCTGCCGGACTCTCACGCTATCGCCTCCCGCATCCTCGCCACGCCGCTGCTTTAGCCGCGTTTTCCCTTGCCGCCTTCCAAAGCCGCCACGGTTAGTTGGACTTGCAGCGCCGTCAAGCGCCGCAGGTCCGCGCCGTTTTGTGCGGTCGCTTTGAACCCGTGGACCGCCAGCAAAAGTGCCCGCCCCAGCTCTTCGGCTGTTGCTGACAGCGAAGAATTTTCCACGGCATCGCGCACTAAATCTGCAAGAAACGTCTCAAACTGCCCGGCCACCTCACGCATCGCGGGAAAAGCGTAGCTGAATAAATCTTTGGCATCAGGGCTGATATCCACACTGTCATAGGCCCGTACCACCCAGAGTTCAAACGCAAACAGCAGTTTTTTTTCCAGCGTATCCTGCTCATAAAGACCCTCTCGAATGGCCTGCAATGTATTTGTGTTCATGCAGTAAAGCACGGCGCTGAACAGCTCTTCTTTGCCGGGAAATACCAGATACAGAGCGGGCCGGGAAATACCAGCCGCCTCCGCCACATCGGCCATTGTGGTGCGGGCATACCCATAACGAAAAAAGACGGTCTGCGCCGCCTCCAGAATACGCTGCTCTTTTTCACTGCTCATAAAATAATCATATCACATTTTGTTTAGAACCTTGACATTTTGTGTCACAATGTTTATGTTAGACAAATTGACACAAAATGTCATAAATAAAAAACCCGCAAGGAACCAGATATGCCAACCGTTGAAATGCACCCCGACGACATTCAGGCCGCTGCCACTGTGATCCCCGAGGACGTCCCGGTGACTATGCTCAATCTGCTCCGCTACCGAGTGCAGGCGGATTACGGCGACCGTGCCGGAGAAGCTCCATGCACCGGACGAGAAGCCTATTTCCAGCGGTACGTCGCTGCCTTCAATCAAGTGGAAGGGGCGAAAGAAACCAAAGTGATCTGGTTCGGCACTGCCCTTGCCAATGTGATTGCCCCCGCAGGGGAACACTGGGACGACATCGTTCTGGTGGAATACCCCAGCTTTGCGGCGTTTCGGAGAATTGTTGAGAGTGCGGACTATAAAACCCACGCAGAACACCATCGGGCAGCAGCGCTGGAAGATTCGCGGCTGATTGCCGCGACCCAGACGTCCCTGTAATACAAATTATACAAACACCACAGCAGGAAAAGGAGACACGAATGTCAGTTGTTTTTGTGCATGGCGTGCCGGATACGTTTCATGTCTGGGACCAGGTGCGCGGGCAGATGCCCACGCTGGAAACCACGGCCCTCGCACTGCCCGGCTTCGGCTGCCCGATCCCGCAAGGATTCACGGCGACAAAAGAAGAATACGTAGATTGGATCATAAATCAGCTCGAGGAGTTCAGTGAACCCGTAGATTTGGTCGGCCACGACTGGGGATGCCTGCTGACGGCCCGTGTCGCGTCGCTTCGGCCCGATCTGCTTCGGACCTGGGCGGGCGGAGATGGTCCAGTTAGCGCCGAGTACGAATGGCATCCCCTGGCAAAACTCTGGCAGACGCCGGGTGTCGGCGAAAAATGGATGGCGGAGATGGAGCCGGATATGCTCAGTCAGCAGTTGCAGGAATTAGGTGTCCCCGCTGCCCTGGCAAGAGACGCGGCAGGTCGCCTGGACCCGCTGATGCAGGACTGCATTCTGCGGCTGTACCGGTCGGCGCTGACAGTTGGGGCCGAGTGGGAGCCGGGGCTGACAACGGTGACCGTGCCGGGCCTTGTGTTCTGGGGCAGGGATGACCAAGCCTGCCCCGTTGCCTATGCGGACAAAATGGGCGCGTCTTTGCACGCCTCAGTCTTGACACTGGACTGCGGGCACTGGACGCCTTTGCAGAAGCCCGGCGAGATTGCCGAAGCTTTACGGCAGCACTGGGCAGCCACTCATCAATAATGACAGCAAAACGGGCGCGGCTTTCGCCGCGCCCGTTTTGTTATCTTCTACGCCGCTTGACGCCAAACAAAAGCATCTGCCAGTACATCCGTGCCCGCGAGGCCGCCCCCCGCGCCCAGCCCAGTTTTTCTTCCTTCATCGGGTGCGTCACGCCCCGCAGCGTTACGTCTTTGCGGACAAAGCCCTGCGAGTGGACGTAGTCATTGATGGCAAGCTCAATGCCATAGCCGACCGAGGCCAGATCAGGAACCTTGAGAAAAACGTCCCGGCGAATGGCCCGCTGCCCGGTGATGGCAGGCGCGAAAAACTGCGCCATGTCCGTCCACAGCCGCCCGCCTTTGAAGATGCCCATCGACATCACCGTCTCGCCCGCGCAGACCGGGGCCAGAAGATCGGCAATATGCTCAGGCTTGAGGCCAATTAAATCGGCGTCAAAGAACAGCAGGACATCGGCCTCGGTGCGGCCTGCGCCCTCCTGCATGGCTCCCCCCTTGCCCCGGTTGCGCGGCAGGGTCACGACCTGCACGCCGGGAACGGCCCGCGCCGCCGCTGCCGTGCCGTCGGAGGAGCCGTCGTCGACGACAATCACCTCCCCCACCAGGGGGGAAGCCGTCAGCGTTCGAAGAACTGCCGCAATGCGGCTTTCTTCGTTGTAGGCCGGGATAATGGCAGCGACGCTCATAGTCTGGCCCCGGAGACTAACGTGCGGCGGCGTGACGGTTTGTTTAGCTTTCGGTTCACTCGTGGCAAGCGGCATTACTCTGGTTTGGCGTTTTCAGTGGTCTTCGCCGCATCTGTCTTTGCAGCGGCAGGTTTCACCGCGTCTGTCTTCTTGGTGTCGTGCATGATGGCTGCGGGCGAAGGCATTTTGGTTGCCAGTACCAGCGCGTTGTAGTCAATGCCGTTTTTTTCTGCCGCAATCCGGTCCTCACCGGGATGGTACTCTTCGGTCATGTAGGTGCCGTGGTTTGCCCGCAGCTCCCGAAGCTGCTCTTCCACGCGCAGGATACGGTTTTCGTTGATCGGGTGGTCCTTAGAATAAGCCGCCTGAGAATACCCCTTTTTTTCTTCGTCTTCAAAGATCACAAACGTCCGCACCATGCCGGTTGGATCGTAGCCTGCGTTGTAGGCGAACCGCTCGCCCCAGCGGTCGGCTTCAAACTCGGCGATGCGGCTGTAGTGAAGCTGATCGAGCTGAAACAGCGCCCCGCCAACCTGCCCCACCCGGTAGTCACGGCTGAGAAGCGATGCCACATCGACCAGAAGCCCTTTGTTCTGCGAATCGGAAATAGACTTGGCAACGTGGCGGCGGACGACGTGCGAGGCTTCATGCCCGATGATGCAGGCCAGGGCATCGTCATCCGTGCCGATTTTATCCAGCAGGCCCCGGTAGATATAAATGTAGCCGCCGGGGATGGAGAACGCATTGAGGTCCGGGCTGTCAATCACCCGCACGCGGAACGACAGGTCAGGCCGGTCTTTTTGGGCCTGCGCCAGCACGGGAGCCGCCACATCCAGAACGTGCCGATTAATCTTGCCGTCCTGGACAAACTTGACCTGCGAGTCAATCTGGCTGGCATAGTCGCGCCCCAGCGCGTTTTCCTGCTCGGGACTCATCATGTTGTTTTTGATCTGTCCGCTCTGGCAGCCCGGCAGCAAGCCGAGTCCAAGCAGGACACAAACAGCCAGCGCCGGGCGGCGCACATAGTTAAAAGAGAGTGAGTTAAAAGAGAGTGAGTTAAGAGAGAGTGACATGGAAACTACTTTCTTTCCCGCATCGATTTTGTCCGCTGCCAGAGTGCATCTGCCTGCCTCTGTAAATCCTGTAACGTATGCAGGCTGCGGCGCGTCTGCGGAGACTGCACCGCCGCCCGAATTCCGCTTTGCAAGTCCTGAACACCCTGACTCAAACCGCGCTCCGCCCCGCGCCAGTCCGAGCGGCTGAGGGCCTCGCGGGCCGTTTGCGCCTGAGCATTGGCCCGTGCAATCCAGTCGGCCTGCTCCCGCACCTGCTTCGCCTGCACGATCTGCCGCGCTTCCAGGTCGTTCACCTGTGCCTGAAGCATCCGTGTCTGCACCCAGTTATAGCCGCAAAAGCCGATCAAGAGTACAATTAGAAAACGGGTGAAAAAGCGGCGTACTATGGGCGTTCCCCTTGTTTCGGGTGCGGCTTGGGCTTGCGGTGCATCCATTCTTTGCCGCGCCGCTCAATCGTGTCTTCCCAGACGGCGGCCTGCCGGGCCATCGCCGTCGCCGGAGACTGGGTGCGTGTCACAATGCGGCGCAGATTGGCGCGGGACGCCCCGGTCCATTTCGCTTTGTACGGCTCATCGCCCCGCAGAAAATCGAACACGTCCCGGCCCTCGGCAATCGCCGTCTGCATGGCGCGGGCGGTCAGCACGGTTCCCAGGCTGAGACGCGAAAGCGTCGGCTCGAACCCCCCTTGATAATAACACATCCGGTCGCCAAATGCAAAGCAGTACAGCGATGCCTGCGTTGTGCCGTCGAGCTTCAGCGAGAACAATCGCAGCCAGCCGCGCTCTAAAAGCCGCCGGGCAGCGTCGCGGTGAAACGCCTGCACGCGCTTCCCCCCGAACACGCCGGGCAGCCACCGCTGATTCCAGCGCCGCTGATGCAGGTCAAACAGGCGGCTCATCTCGTCGTCCAGGGCGTTCGGGTCCTGCACCGGGTCGGCCTCTACGCGGTACACTTTTTGCAGGCCCCGGTCGTAATAGCCGATATTCGCCCGCGTCTTCTTGCCCAGGCCCTGGATCAGCATTTCCCAGCTTCCCGGCAGGGCCAGAAAGGGGCACGCCTCACCCGGCACGTCCAGCACTGTCAGCGTGCTGCCCTCCGCCGGGGCGTACTGCCGGAGCAGGCTGCCTTCTCGAAGCTGCTGAAAGTCTGCAATCTGCCAGCCTCGGCTCGCTTCCAGATATTCATACAGGGCGCGGGCGGCTTCCTGTTCCCGGCCCGGCAGGGCGAGTATATCCAAATAGTCCGAGGTCCCCGTGCCCAGAAACGATAAGCGCCGCAGGGGCGTTGCATACCAGAACGCGGTCATCAGCGGGGCCAGCCCCACCAGAGTTCCTGCCGCGTCCCGAAACGTCACCACTCGGAGCGCCCGCCCCGGCACGCGCCCAAAATGCTTCCACCAGGCGGCGTTCCATTCCCATGTCTGAAACACCGTCGCCGCCGGGCACGCGGCGGCCAGTGCCCGCCATTCGGCTTCCAGCGCCGCCAGCCCCGCTGCCCGCCGCGTTGTCTCTGCCGTCAGTTCACTGCTCGTTTTGTCTTCACTCATTTCGGCCACTGCCACGCGCCATTGTAGCACATTCAGGGGGGCAAGTAAAGAAGGACTCCGGGCAGCAAACAGAGAACACCCCTGCAAGTACTTTTGCGGAGGTGTTCTTTTGGAAAAGCTGATCAAATGCAAAGTGGAGCCGGGCCGGGTGGCCCTGCAATGGCTCGGGCAGAGCGGGTTCGCCCTCAAAGCCCATGACGGCGCGGTGATTGTGGTGGACCCCTATTTGTCCGACAGCGCCAACGGCGGCGGCGACTCCCCGCGCCTTGCGGACATCCCCGTGAGGCCCAAAGACGTGCGGCTCGATTATCTCTTTCTGACCCACGACCATGTGGACCACACCGACCCGCTGACCGCCCCGGCCATCGCGCAGAGGAACCCCGACGCCCCGGTGGTCTGCCCACCGTCGTCGTGCCATCATCTGACCAAGCTCGGCGTCCCGTCCCCCCAAATCCAGACCGCCATGCCGGGGCAGACCCTGGAGTTCTCCGGCTTCGCCGTCCATGTCGTCGCCGCGCAGCACTCCGAAGACAGCGTCGGCTATGTCTTTGAGTGGAGCGATGCGAGCGAAGGCAGCAGTGCGGACACCGTGAGCGTCTACCATGTTGGCGACTCCGAATACACTGATGCGCTGGCGTCCGCCGTGGAAGAGTTCGGCCCGGACGTCCTGCTGGTCCCCATCAATGGCCGCTGGGGCAACATGGATGCAACGCAGGCCGCGAAGCTGACCGCCGAAATCGCTCCCCGTGAAGTTATTCCGATGCACTACGGCATGTTTGCGGGCAACACCGCCGACCCCGACGAGTTCGTCTCGCTGCTGGCCGCCGCGACGGGTTCCGATCCCGAAATCGCCCCGGTGGTCTTAAAGCACAACGCCTGCCACGTCTTCTGCCCCGCCGAAGCCGCGTCGGGCAAACACGCTCGCACCGATGCCCGCGCCGCCCGCGCCAATGCCGCCCGCGCCAGCCATCAGCACCGCGACGGCATGCGCGGCGGACGGCACTAACAAAATGTCCCGGCATCAGGCGCACGCCTGATGCCGGGACAAAGGAGGGAAGAATCAGTCTAGCCATTGACGCGGCCCTACAGTGACCGGCAGCAGCGCGGTCTGTTCCGATAGTGCGTCTCGAATACGCCGCACCGTAAAGTCGCTGATCGGGCGCGGCAGGGCATCGGCAGGGAAAAACCCACAGCCGGTCGTCTCGCCGGAAAGAGACAGCGGTTTCTGCCCGTCCTGCACTATTGAACACAGAAAAACAAAGTGGTGGCTATCATTGTCTGCCCAGAAATAGGTTCCCGTCAGCCGCTCGGCGATGACAACAAGACCCGTTTCTTCGTGTACCTCACGGATGGCAGTGTCAGCGATAGACTCATTCGCCTCCGCTGCCCCGCCTGGTATTTCCCAGTTGAGCTTTCCGTAGCTGTGCTTGACCATCAGAATGTAACCCCGTTCATCAGTGATAATGGCAGCGGCCCCAAGCTTCTTCGCTGTCCATTCAAACTCCTTCATATCTGACCTCCTTGAACTTAATGAGAGTATAACACAGCGTACATCCTTTGCATACACTATCCCCCCGTCAGTCGCCGGGTCAGGAAGACGGCCAGCAGGGCTTCTTCGGCGGAGACGGGGCCGGGACGGGCGGCGAGGGCCAGCAATATCTCGCAGGCGGGCAGGGACGGGTCGGACGGCAGCAGGCGGGCGAGGCGGGCCAGACGCGCCAGGCATAGAGCATTGTCGCCAACGGTGTAGGCGGCCAGCGCCCAGCCCGCATAGACTGAGATGCGGGCGGCATTTGGCTCGCGCTTTTCCGCTTTGTTTTGCGTGGCACGGGAGCGGAAGCGGCGCTGGATGTTCAGAAGGATTTTGCCAACGGTTTCATCGCGGGCATACGAGTCCAGCGCGAGGTAAGGATAGAACGCATCCCGCCCGCCGCCGAGGCTGCCGATGGCGTTCAGTGTCTCGCGCTTGACGGTCTGCGACTGCGTGCGGTCCAGCGCAGCCAGCAGGGGCAGGGCGGCTTCGGACTCGCCGAGACGCCCCAGCGCATCGGCCAGCACGGCGAGGTTGGCGGGGTCTGATTCGGCGGCAAGCTGGGCGATAAGTTGGGGCAGGCTGTCCGGGTCTTCGCGCTCGGCCAGGGCGCGGATGGCAGCGGTGCGGACGGCGGCTTCGGGGTCCTGCATCAAATTGGCTAAAATCTCGGTCACCGACGGGTCCGCGAGGCGGCCCAGGGCCTCCATTGCGGCGAGGCGGCGCAGGGGCGGGCCAAGCTGCGCGGCGGCGGCCAGCGACGGCAGGGCGGCCCGGTCACCGATTTTGCCCAGCGCCGTCGCCGCCGCCCCGCTGATGCCCGAGGCCGGATCGGTCAGCTTCCAGACCAAAGGCATGGTCGCCCGTGCATCGCCGATTTCTCCCAGCGCAGCGGCGGCCTGCTCGCGCACCGGCAGGGCGACGTCGTCTAAGGCCCGTACTAATTCCTCCACCGCCAGCGGCGTTTTCAGCCGGGCCAGATCGCCCGCCGCCTGTGCCCGTGCCGAGGCGCTGGAGGCTTTGGAAAGCTTCTGGATGCCCGCAAACGAGCCAACGGGCTTGGCCGCCGAAAGCTGACGCAGCACATAGCCCGCTTTGCGGCTGCCGACCTCGCGGATGGGACTGACCAGCAGCAGGGCCGCGCCGCGCAGGACCGACGACAGCACGAACAGCACATGGTAGGGGCTGGTGATCAAGCCATGCGCGGGAAACGCCAGCCGCCCCAGCACCTCCATCAGCGCCCCGCCGACGAGCGGGGCGACGCCGCCCGCCAGGCCGCTGACCGCCGCAATGGCGCTGACATATACCGTGCGCGTCTGGCTCGGCGCGGAGCCGATCATCAGATTGAACTGCGTCAGCCCCACCCCTGCCCAGCCGATCCCCGCCAGCGCGTTCAGGCCGATAATATCCAGCTTGGTCAGCGAAACTCGCAGAGCGCCATCGGCGGCGTACCCCCACAGACCGGGGATGCCGTCTGGGGCGGCTAAAATCCACAGCAGCGGCGGGGCCAGCACCAGCCCGCAGCAGATGACGAGAATTGGCTTGTTGCCGTATTTGTCCGCCAGATACCCCCACAGCGGCATGACCGCCAGGCTTGCCAGGGTGGAGACCGCCGACAAAAGCTGGAACGCCGTATAGCTGAGATGAAGATAGTTGAGCTGATAGACCGTGATAAACTGTCCGGCCACGGACTGCGCGAACACCATCGTTGCCGTGTAAGCCATGACGCGCCGGAACGCTAAGTCGGCAAACGGGGCGCGGTAATACGACACGGCTCCGCCTGCTCCCGACCCGGCGGGCCGGTCATTGGCCGTCGGCACATCCGGGCTGCGCGTGCCGAGCAGAAACGACAGTGTGCCAAACACCGTGGCCGTGGCAAAGATGATTGCAAAGGCTTCGCGGGAGGAGAAGTGGTGCCGCACGGCAGCGTCCAGAAAGAAGCCGCCTGCCACGGGGACAATCATGCCGACCCAGCCGCCGAACATATTTTTGCGCCCGAAATATCGTCCCCGGTTATCTTCGGGCACTAAATCGGTAATCCAGGCGGTCCACAGCGGCGCGGAAATGTTGGCACACAGGGAAGACAGCAGCGTCAGACCCAGAAATGTCCCGACCCACCAGGGGCGCGGCAGGACAAAGGGGATGAGCAGCAGCGGCAGCCAGAGCAGCCGGGCGAGGTAGGAAAACCACAGGGCCAGCGGCTTGCGCTGTCCGTAGCTTTGCGCGAGGTACGACGAGACGAGCTGAATCAGCCCGGCAAACGCGGGGATGCCGCCGAGCGCCCCGATCCAGAACGGGCTGCATCCCAAGAGCAGCGCGAAGCCGGTTTGGAACCCGCCGCCTGTCAGCGAGATTTGGACGGTGGCAATGCAGCCTTCCACGGTCCAAATCCGCAGGGCGCGGCGCACTTGCAGGCGGGACAACCCAGGAACATCTTCCGAAGGCATCGAATGTGTAATGTTTGAATTGGCGTCAGTCACGCTTTAAGATACGCCCCGAAGCGCCGTATTCCTGCGTGTCTTTTGCCTGCAATTTGCATCACGCCCGGTAGTCGGGCCGCTCGCCCGGCAGCCAGCCCTGCGACTTGCCGGCAAAGTAGTAGATAATCGCCCCCAGCAGGTGCAGGAGAATAATTACGGCCAGCCAGATCAGTTTCGTTGTCTGGTCGGTAAACTGCCGCCGGGCGACGTCTACGATCTCCACAATCCAGAACACCGTTGCCGCGATGCCAACGGTGGCGATAAAGCCAATAATCAGAAAGCCGATAGAAAATCCCAGCCAGTCTCCGGTTGTTGAATGCATCACGCGCTCCTTTTTGGACCTAAACCATCAAATCATGCAGGCGCTGCACATTGACTGCGTGCATTGTCTCACCGTCGGGCGTCTCTACAATCACCGGCAGACCCGAAAGGCGCGGGTCGTTGACCAGCAGGCGAAACGCTTCCAGGCCAATCTCGCCGTCGCCGATGTGCGCGTGCCGGTCCGCATGGCTGCCCAGAGCCTTCTGCGAATCGTTGGCATGGATGACTTGCAGCCAGCGCAGGCCGATAACTTTATCGAACTCCGCCATCGTGGCGGCGTAAGTTTCCGGCGTCCGAAGATCATAGCCCGCCGCGAAAACGTGACAGGTATCCAGGCAGACCGCCAGCCGCTCCGGGTCTTGGACGCCCTGAATAATCCGCGCCAGATGCTCAAACCGCCCGCCAAGATAGGTCCCCTGCCCCGCCGTGGTTTCTAAAGCGACCCGGACTTTGGCCCCGGCGGTCTGGGCATGAATCACGTCGAGGCTTTCAATCAGCCGCGCAATCCCGACGTCTTCCCCCGCCCCCAGATGAGCGCCGGGGTGCGACACTAAAAAGTCCACGCCCAGCGCCTCCGCCCGCTCGATTTCGGCTTTGAATGCCGCCCGCGACTTTGTCAGCGTCTCGCTGCCCGGCTCGGCAGCCAGATTGATGAGATACGAGTCATGGGCAACGGTTTTCGTGATGCCGGTGGCTTTGACCACTTCCTTGAACTTCGCGGCCACATCGGGCGCGATGACGGGCGCTCGCCACTGCCGGGGCGAGGCCGTGAAAATCTGCACGGCCCGGCAGCCGATTTCGACGCCATTGGTGATGGCATTGTGCGGTCCGCCCGCCGTGGGCATATGTGCGCCGAGCAGAGGCTTCATCAGCGTGGTCACAGTCTGGTCTAAGGCTTCGCCAAGCAGGGGAATGTTAGGTGTTGTCATAGGTGGTCTCACGGATAGAGAAAGGCGGAAAAGAGAACGAGGGGTTGAAAACCCCGCGCTAGGGGGAGGCGTCCTTCGGACGAAGGCACAGAGACAGAATAGGAGGGCGCAGCAAGCAGCGCCCCTACTTCTTTCACCCGAAGGGTGCTTCTCCTAGCGAGGGGTTTTCAACCCCTCGAACCCTGCGGTGTGCATTCATAGGTATCTTCTACACCTTTACACATCACAAGCGATGAAGCCGAACAGCGCAAGGCGGCGCAGACCGAAGGCGGCTAATTCGTCCTGATGGGCCGTGAGTATTTCCAGCGCTTCCTGCCGCTTCATGTCAGTCTCCGTTTAGTCTCCGCTTTGCTTGACTGGCGACAGACTGCGGCTCATGTCCAGCATCCGCTGGACGGGGCGCAGGGCGGCGACGCGGATGTCTTCGGGCAGGGTGATTTCGGGCTGACGGTCGCGCAGACAAAGATACAGCTTTTCCAGCGTGTTCAGGCGCATATAGGGACAGGAAGCACAGTCGCAGCCGGAGTTCGGCGGGGAGCACAGGAACTCGGCATCGGGCCGCGCCTGCTTCATCTGGTGGAGGATGCCGACTTCGGTGGCAACAATGAACCGCGTCTGCTGCGGGTTCGTTTTGACATATTTCAAGAGTGCCAGCGTGGAGCCGATGAAATCTGCTTGGTCCAGCACGGCTTCCTCGCATTCCGGGTGTGCGATAAGCTGCGCGTCGGGGGCCGCCGCCCGCAGACCCGCGAGCTTGCGGGCGCTGAACTGCTCGTGGACGATGCAGAAGCCGGGCCACAGCACCATGCTTCGGCCCGTCTGCTTTTCCACCCATTTTCCTAAGTGCCGGTCGGGGCCGAACACAATCGGCTCGTCTTTGGGCAGTTGGTTGACAATATCGGCGGCATTCGACGACGTCACGATAATATCCGAGACGGCTTTCACCGCCGCCGATGAGTTGATATAGTTGATGACCGTGTGGCCGGGATACGACTTGAGCCATTCGGCGTATTCGTCAATCGGGCAGCGGTCCGCGAGTGAGCAGCCCGCGTCCAGGTCGGGCAGCAGCACCAGCTTGCCGGGGTTCAAAATCTTGGCGGTCTCGGCCATGAAGTGAACGCCGCAGAAGACAATCACTTCGGCATCGGTCGCCGCCGCCGCCTGTGCCAGAGCCAGGCTATCGCCGACATGGTCCGCCAAATCCTGAATATCGCTGTCCTGGTAGTAGTGCGCTAGAATGACGGCGTTCATTTCGGATTTCAGCCGCTTGATTTCGGCTTCCAAATCCAGCTTGGGGTCCAGCGAGCGGACCCGCAGAGACAAGTCTATATCCTGCCCAAAGCTTTGCGCCGGGGGGTTAGCGCGGGTGAGTGTCAGCGTTTGCATGAGACAATTATACCCCTATTTGTTTTCGCAAGGCAGGAAAACGGGGCGTCCGAGGCGAAACAAAAGCCTATGGCTGAATTTAATACACCAACACTGACACTGGGCGAAGTCGCACGGGTGGGCTTTCTCGCCCGGCTGGAGCTTTCCGACGACGAAAAACAGCGCCTGACCGGCGAGCTGAACGGCATTCTCGGGCAGTTCGCCCGCCTGCAGGAGCTGAACACCGAGGGCGTTGCCCCGACGTCGCACTCACTGCCCCTGCAAAACGTCTTCCGCGAAGACAAAATCCGCCCGTCGCTGCCCCGCGAGGCAGCCACGGCAAGCGCCCCCGAAACCCGCGACGGCAGCTTTATCGTGCCTCAAATTATGGAAGACTAACGGAAGACTAGACGAATAACCATGCAACTTTATGAATTGACTGCCCACGAATTGTCTGAGCAGCTTGCCGCCCGCACCGTGTCCGCCCGCGAAGTCACCGACGCCGTGCTGGCCCGCATTGACCGGACCGAAGAGCGCGTCCATGCGTATGTCACCGTCACGGCGGACGCCGCACGGGCGCAGGCGGACGCTGTCGATGCCGCCCGCGCACGCGGCGAAGCCCTGTCGCCGCTGGCAGGCATTCCGCTGGCCGTCAAAGACAACCTGTGTACGACGGGCGTAGAAACGACGTGTTCGTCCAAAATGCTGCGCGGCTTCAAGCCGCCCTACTCTGCTACCGTGGTAGAGAAGCTGGATGCGGCAGGCAGCGTTTTTGTCGGCAAGGCCAATTTAGACGAGTTTGCGATGGGGTCCAGCACCGAAAACTCGGCCTTTGGCGCGTCGCACAACCCCTGGGATTTGGGGGCCGTGCCGGGCGGCTCGTCGGGCGGTTCCACGGCGGCGGTCGCCGCAGGCGAAGCCATCTGGGCGCTCGGCTCGGACACCGGCGGCTCTATCCGTCAGCCCGCCGCGTTCTGCGGCGTCGTTGGCCTCAAGCCCACCTATGGCCGCGTGTCCCGCTACGGCCTGATTGCGTTTGCATCGTCGCTGGATCAAATTGGCCCTATCACCCGCGATGTGCGCGACGCGGCTTTGCTGATGAACGTCCTCAGCGGCCACGACCCGATGGACTCTACCAGTGTCGTGCGCGATGTGCCGGATTACACCAAAGCCCTCACAGGTGACATCAAGGGCATGACGCTGGGCGTCCCCGCCGAATACTTCGCGCAGGGCGTCTCCGCCGAAGTGACGGCCTCCGTGCGTGCCGCCATTGATAAATATGTGGAGCTGGGCGCAGAGATTAAAGAAATCAGCCTGCCGCACTCCGAGTATGCCCTGCCAACCTACTATATTATCGCCCCTGCCGAGGCGTCATCCAATCTGGCCCGCTACGACGGTGTCCGCTTCGGCCACCGGACGGCCCGCGCCACGAGCCATATTGACCTGTTCGAAAAGTCCCGCGAGGAGGGCTTCGGCCCGGAAGTCAAGCAGCGCATTATGATTGGAACCTACGCCCTGTCGGCGGGCTACTACGATGCGTTTTATCTCAAAGCCCAGCAGGTTCGCACGCTGATTAAGCAGGACTTCGACCGGGCGTTTGAGAGCGTCGACGCCATCATTTCGCCGACCGCGCCGACGGCGGCGTTCCAAATGGGCGAAGTCTCCGACCCGCTGGCGATGAAGCTCAACGACGTCTTGACCATCCCCGCCAACATGGCGGGCATCCCCGCCCTGTCCCTGCCCTGCGGCTTCACCGAAAAGGGCTTGCCCATCGGCCTTCAGCTTCAGGCCCCGGCGTTCGGCGAAGAGACGCTCCTGCGCCTCGCCCACGCCTACGAACAGGCCACCGACTGGCACACGCGCCGGGCGACGTTGTAATCCTTGATGTGCAATAGAAGGCGGGGGGTTCCTCTGTGCCAAAAGCTTCATATCGCTTGACCGAGTTGCCCAGCGTGGAGAACCTGAAAACCCTCTGCCAGTCACTAGCCATGCTGGATGCGATTATTTACCCTGAGTGGGAAGGGCGATACTACTCCTTTAACAATCACTGGAGTAGCGACATAGCTCTTGCCTCAATGCGTGACGGAGAAGGCGATCACTGGTTCATCCTGTTCGCTTCGCCCGGCAGCCTAATCAAAGGGTTTGCCCACGAGTCTGTAATGAGTCCCTACCGCATTCAGCCACCCTCCGTCTGGCCGGGGGTGCTTGATAGCCTGCCAGAAACATTAAAATCGTTGCTGGCCGATCCGGCACTGTTGATGGAAGACGTGACGTTTTGCTTCTGGCGCACCTCTCAAGACATCGCATGGACACGCGGCAATGTTGTTTATCCTCCCGGCGAGGATCGTGACGGTTCGCTGGACCTGCTTACGCTGCTGGATGGAAACCCCAAGTCGTATCAGAAGTGGGCGACAGAATACTACGAGCGGGAAGTTGATTTAGATGCAGTACGGCACGTCTATGAGCATAAGCCGCTGACACCGAGTGTTTTAGCGGCATTGAACCCGGATTTAACCTTAGCGGATTTGTCGGAAGATATTAACGAAATTGGCTTTAACATAGTGAACAGGGATGCACAATGACACTTATTTTAGACCTGACACCTGAACAAGAACGGCAGATTGAAAACGAGGCCCGCGCCCGGAACATGGACACACCCTTCTATGCGCTGGCCCGGCTCTTTGACGGGGAAAATTCTGAGCAACCTGAGGAAAAGCAATGGAGTGGGGCTGACCTAGTGGCCTACTGGGAGCGTGAGGGCTTGATTGGCACACGCCCCGACATCAAGGACAGCCAGAAACACGCCCGGCAAATCCGCCGCAAGGGGGAACGGCGAGGACGAGAATGATGCTGCCGCCTTAACGGCCTAGGCACATTGGATTTTCACGTTAAGTTTTATGTTTGAGCAAGTCAACGCCGCCCAGACCGTGCCCTCGTGGGGGCGGCGGCTCTGGAACCACCCCGTAACACGAATACTCGCTTACTTTGGCCTGTGCGGGCTGCTTTTGCTGGGCTTCGGCGGCGCGGTCTGGGGCGGCCTGTCGCTGGCAAGGGTGCATCTGTGGCCGGATGATGAATCCACGATTGCGCCAGGGTACGCCATCGCGGCGCTGGCCGTGGTGCTGGCCTTTGTCGTGATGGTGCGGCGGGTGGACGGGCGCTCGCTGGCGTCGGCGGGGCTGAGGCTGCGGGGGATGCTCACGGAAACCGGAGCCGGGCTGGTCATCGGCGGTGGTCTGTTCTGCGCGGTCATCGGGGTCATGGAGTGCTTCGGCAGCTACCGCATCGGCGGGGTCAATGGGCACTTTCAGCCGCTCGTGCCGCTTGGTTTGTTTCTGGCGCTGGGCATCTTTCAGGAAGTGCCCCTGCGCGGCTACCTGCTGCAAACGATAGAGCGGCGGTGGGGAACGTCCTGGGCGGTGGGCGTCACTTCGGCCCTGTTCGGCCTGCTGCATCTGGGCGCTGCGGTGGACGGGCTGACCACGGCGCAGTGGCTGCTGGGGCCGATTTTAATCACGTTTGAGACGGGCCTGCTGTTTGCAGGCGGTTATTTACTGACCCGCCGTTTGTGGCTGCCGGTGGGGCTGCACTGGGGCTGGAACTTCTTTGAGTCTTCCGTGTTCGGCCTGCCCAACACCGGCTCGTGGGGCGATGCGCCGAACACGCTGTTTTTGGACCGCACGAGCGGCCCGTTTCTTTTGACCGGCGGCGCGTTTGGCCCGGAAGCCTCCCTGCCGTGCCTCGTGGTCGGCACGACGGCAGGCGTGATTTTGCTATGGCTTGCCTGGCGGCGCGGGCAGTGGCAAAGTCAGTCGTATCAGGTAAAATAAACAGATGAGACAGCCGCTTGGCGCGGGACCCGTTGTTCGCCCGGACAAACAGGGCAAACATATACCCGGACATAACAATTTTCAGCCTGGTAAGAGCGAATGGACACACCCGAACCCTCAGGCACTTTTGGATCAATTTAGCGGCACAGGAACAAGTAACGGGCATCGAGAACTGGTTGACTTTGGGATATTGATTGGCGTTCATGTTGACCCGCTCACAGGCACGAGAACGCCAACGACACGCGGAGTAATTCATTATGATAACACAGGAGGGGCGCACATCGTCCCCACCCGCCCGTGATACGGAGCGGCGGCTGCAAGCACGGCTGGAACAGTTTGATCTGTGGGCAAACACGGCGGACAAACGCGAGAGTGATTGGGAAAGCGACTTTCCAGAATGGCGTGAGATTGTCTTGGAAGCCGTGCAGGTCATGGCACAAGAGCATCCAAGCAAACACGCCTTGCTTTTGCTGGGGCGGTGCTGGGCGATTACGGAGGAGTGTGAAGATTGCGCGTACTGGGCACGGGAGAATATCCAAAAACCACACGTTCAGGAACTAGTCCGACACCTGACCGAAAGCGTACACTCAGACACCCGGTGGCAGGCGTATGACGTGTTCCGTGACCTGCACCCCCTTGATGTCAGGACACAAGCCCTTTTAGAGTTGGGCACAAAAGATGAAGACCCCTATGTACGCCGACGCGCTTTTCTCGCACTCCTTCACCATCCAGACATTGACCATGCCGATTGTGTCAGCCGAATGCTGACCGACGCTGACAGCTACAACCGCTATGTTGCTGTCAAAGAAGCAAATCTTCTTGGTGCAGAAACCTTGCAAGATCAGGTCCGGGCGGCTTTGCAAGACCCGCCGGTCGCAGAATGGTACAAATACTATCTTGACCACAAACACTTTATAGACCAAGCTGAGAATCGATAAGCCATGACCCATTATGAACCCGTGATTGGTATGGAATGCCATGCCGAGCTTTTGACCGAAAGCAAGATGTTTTGCGGCTGCGCCAACGCCTTTGGCGGCGCCCCCAATACCCGCACCTGCCCGGTTTGCCTGGGGCTGCCCGGCTCGCTGCCGGTGATGAATGAGCGGGCGGTGCAGCTTGTCCTGCGGACAGCGCTGGCCCTGCACTGCGAGATTTCGCGGGACTGCCTGTTCGCCCGGAAGAATTACTTCTACCCGGACCTGCCCAAAGGCTACCAGATTTCGCAGTACGATAACCCGATTGGGGTCGGCGGCTACCTGGACATTACGCTGGAAAACGGCGAGTCCAAGCGTATTCACATTCGCCGGGTGCATCTGGAAGAGGACACCGGCAAGCTCACACACGTCGGCGGCAACGAATCCGAAGTGGACTACAACCGCAGCGGCGTTCCGCTGATGGAGATTGTCACCGAGTTTCCGCCGGATTTGACCTCTGCCGAGGAAGGGCGAGCCTATTTAGAGAAGCTGCGCTCGATTTTGGTCTATCTGGACGTCTCCGATGGCAAAATGGAAGAAGGCCACCTGCGGGCGGAACCGAATGTCAGCATCCGGCCTGAAGGCACGACCGGCGTGGGCGTCAAAACCGAGATCAAGAACCTCAACTCGTTCAAGTCCGTGTTCAAGGGCGTCGGCTACGAAGTGGAGCGCCAAAGTGAAACCCTGAACACCGGCGGCACGGTGCGGCAGGAAACGATGGGCTGGAACGACCTGCGCGGCGAAACGTACCATATGCGCTTCAAGGAAGAGGAGCAGGAGTACCGCTACTTCCCCGAACCTGATCTGGTCCCCCTGCACTTTAAAGACGCCGACGTGGAAGCCGCCCGCGCCGCCCTGCCGGAGCTGCCGGATGCCAAGCTCGCCCGGTTTGTCTCCGAATACGGCCTGCGCCCCTACGACGCCGCCGTGCTGACCGCCTCGCGCCCCGTTTCGGATTACTTCGAGCAGGCCGTGGGGGATGGGGTAGACCCCAAAGCCGTCGCCAACTATGTCACCGGCGACCTCGCCCGCCTCCTGAACGCCTCCGGGCAGGACATCACCGAAACCAAAGTCACGCCCGTTCAGCTTGGCGAGCTTTTGGCCCTGCGCGACGCCGGGACCATCACCAACAACACGGCCAAAACCGTGCTGGCCGAGATGTTTGAGAGCGGCGCGTCGGCCCAATCTATTGTGGATGCAAAAGGGCTGGCTGCCGTCTCCGACGACACCGCCCTCGGCGCGGAAGTGGACAAAGTGATCGCCGCGAACCCGGACATCATTGCCAAAATCAAGGGCGGCAACGACAAAAGCAAAAATGCGCTGACGGGTCAGGTGATGAAAGCCATGAAAGGCCAGGCCCGCCCCGACGCCGTGAACCGGCTGATTGATGAGAAGCTGGCAGCGCTGCAAGCAGATTAGGAACAAGACAATGCTCTACACCAGTGAAAACATTCCCTATCAAGAATACCGTGCTATCCGCGAACTGCTGGGGGCAAACTCCCCGCAGATTGAGCGAAGCCTGCGGGCCGTGATTGTTTTCGGTGAAATCGTTGCCACGGGCGGCTCTCAGGACATCAACCTGCTGGAAGTGGTGGACGGCTGGCAGGGACCGCGCTTTGTGAGTTACGGCTCCACGGAGGCGCTTCCCCTGCGAGGGCGGCTCAACCTTTATTTTTTGACCCCGGAGGAGTTTGAGCAGCCTAGCCTGAAAACTGTGCCCGGACAGGCATGGTCGAGTGCCCAGCTTTTGTCGCGTATTCGCCCGGCTTATGCTGTTCTCCGGGAAAAGCCATTTGAATACGCCTACACTCTCATGCGCCGCTTTGATGAGATGCCGATTGTGGAACTGGCGATGGAAGCGGAACCGGAGAAAGACCCCCTTTCATTCCTACAGCATCAAATGGCGGTCTGACTCTCATGAACACTCTGTTCCCAAGTGCGGATAGTCTCGCTCGTGCATTCTATCAGGAGGCTGTCCGACATTTGAGCGACGCCTATTGCCTGCACAAAGGTGGCTCTGCTGCCGGGGCAATCAGCTCCGCTATGAAAGCGGCTGAACTGGGCGCGAAATCGGTCTTAATTTTGCACAATGCTTTGGGTATTTACGCTATCTTTAATACGCACAAGCCCTATACGAAAATTGAGAACCACCCCGTCTTGAAACAACTGGGGGCAGACCTGGATGCTTACCGAAGCAACCTCGCTATGGAAGTACGCGAGATGGAAAAATTGGAGCCAACCCAGTTTGGCGACAAAAACTTTGGGCCGGAAGAAGCCAACACTGAATACCCATTTTTGCTCAAGATGACTGACCCAAAAGGCGCTGCCTACGCTGAGATTAACCGGCCTGAAACGTATTTCACCGCCGCCGACAGCCCCGCCGCCCCAGGCAGCCTGCACTACTGCCACATCGCCCACGAACTGCTGGTAGCTATTGCATCGTTGGAGTCCGTGATTGGCTCCTGGCAGGTAGCCCTGCCGCCCCGCCTTTGACAGAGACCTGAACGGCCCGGCTCCGTGCGAAAACAACTGCTATGAAAACATCCTCGTTTTTCAAGAAGTGTTTGCCGTTTGTTGGTCTAATCTGGATGCTGGGCGGGTTAGGAATGGCTCTGGCTTCCGGGCCGCGTCTGTGGGTGGGCTGGAACAGCGGACATTGGCCTTCAGTGAATGGGAAGATTATTCAGTCTCAGGTGCTGCCGGTGAAAAACGCCTCCGGCCAGGCTGCGTTTTACAAGGCTGTCGTTCGCTATGAGTATTCGCCGCCATCGTCTGACCGCTACCCATACGCTTTTGAGGGCACCCGACTGAGTTTTCGGGGATTTGCTGATCCGGCTGATGACTCCTATACGTTAAAGCAAGCCCAGGCACTTACCCGCAAGTATCCGGTTGGCTCGTCGGTTGCCGTGTACTATTCGCCACAAGATAAGCAAACCTCTATCTTGCAGCCCGGTACAAGCTTCGGAACATGGGGCGGCATCATTGCAGGGATGGTGCTGGTGATACTGGGAGCCGGGTTATTTTTCTTGTCCAGCAGAATGAAGCCTTCTGCCACAGATTAAAACCCGTGGCAGACTTGTCGAAAAGGAGATGGCAATGATATTCACGCAGCGGCTTCTGGTAATTTTTTGCTTCTTTGCCCTAATCGTGGCCCCGGCGTGTCAGGCGCAGGGCGAGTACACCGACTCCACCTGGGCCGAATGCAAAATCGAGGCGCGGGCGTATATTGACCCGTCTGAGTGGGCGTCTTCCCGTTATGACATCACGGTCGTGAATGCAAAGGACAGCCCAACGCACTGGGACATGACCGAAGGGTGGCAGGACGAGGATGCGACGAACTTAAACCATTACAGCGGCGGCCTCTCTCACGCGCAAAGCCGCCTGCCTTACGGCAAAGCCAAAGAAACCATCGTCAAAGTCACGCTCTGGCAGTACGCAACGCTGGAAGAGCGCGTCACGTTTCATAATCTGGACCTCGCACCGCTCGCAGACGAATACAAGCTCACGCCGGATGTCTCGCCGCGTGTTCTGGCACTGGACTCGGCGGTCACGGCAACGACGCCGAGCGGCATCACAATTACCCTGCCCGCACAGCATGAAACTTTTCTTTCAATGTTTCACATTTTCGCAGGCAACCCCAACGCGCTGTTTATCAAGATTAACACCACGCCCAATCAGCGCGAAACGGCCCTGCCGCAGTCACCGCTCTACCAAAAATACCAAAATCCGGTTCAAATCAAGCTGGACTGTGACTTGCCTAACCTGAACGAATTTTACGAGGCCGACAACACTTACGATACCATTGCGATTATCTTGCCGAACCTGCGAACGGTGACGCACTTGGACACGCTAACACTGGTGGTACGGCAGAGGGTCAATTTGCAGCGGCTGACCGTGAGCCTGCGCCTGCCGGTGTATCGGCCCGTGGCACATAGCAAGAAATAAAAAGCCTTGCTATTCAGGGTATAGTTTCTGAGGGCGTGAACAAACGTTGGGAGGCGGCAAATGCAATCTATGAACAAGGAAGACAAGCAAGGTTTATTGCAAGGGTTGGGCGGATCGCTCCTGTTTAGCTTGATCCTGTATTTGTTGAGCAAAGATTTGCTGTTTGCCATTGCCCTGCCGTTCGGATTTTACCTGTTCTGGATTGTGATGCTCTCGGCGCTCGGCCAAAGCTGGCTGGTAAGACTTAATGAGGAGGAAGCGATATTCCGCAAGCCTGTTGCGAGTCGCATATTTACAGGAGCAATAGCGATTGCTCTTGGAAAGGGCATCGCTTACTGGGTTCACTTGTGTCTGCCTGGCAAGCATCCGCAGGATACAGCAATGGGAGTATTCGGGCTGATATTCCTTTCACTTTTTGAAGTGTTGATGGTACTGAGTACGGGTCCGAGAGACACGCGCTTTGACTTTGCACGAGGGCGCATCAGTTACCATGCAGGCTTTCCTCTGCTGGCGCGGACGCGCAATGTGGACAAGTCCGAAGTAGCTGCTGTGCGCGTGAGTCTTTCCAAAAATCATGGTGCTTATGTATACCTCAAATGGAAAAGAAGTGGCCGGATGTCGGCGAGCATCGCACAATTCGAAACGGCAGTGGAGGCAGGGACGGTAGCCGAGCAAATTGGTAACCGTCTGGCTCTGCCTGTCGAGGTGCGCGATTTACAAAACGTGATTTACAAAGCGTGAACGCTTAAAAGCTATGGAGGAAGGCCCGGAAGAACCTCACCCCAGTCCTCTCCTTCCGCAAGGAGAGGGAGCCGGATTAAGAACAGGAACAAAACCCGTAGGGGCAGGGCTTGCCCCTGCCCTCTCCTCTTTTGCTGATCTCTCTTTTGCTAAATAAACCCATGCCGCTTGCTGACAAATTCTGCTGGTCTTTAGTGCCGCCCGGCAGTCGGATTCTGGTGGCCGTGTCGGGCGGGCCAGATTCGCTGGCGCTGCTGCACTTTCTCTGGACGCAGGGCCTGGCGCATGGCTTAACGGGGGTGGAAGCGGCGCATTTAGACCACGGGTTGCGGGGGGCGGAATCGGCGGCGGAGGCGGCGTGGGTGGCGGCGTGGTGCGCGGAGCGAGAGATTGTGTGTGAGGCCGGCACGGCGGATGTGGCGGCGCGGGCGAAGGCGGGCAAAATCAGCAAGCAGGCGGCGGCGCGGGCGGTCCGCTATGCGTTTTTAGAGGAAGCGGCGGCGCGGGTCGGAGCAAACTGGATTGCGACGGGGCACACGCGGGACGATCAAGCCGAGACGGTGCTGATGAATGTTCTGCGCGGGACGGGCACGGACGGGCTGGCGGGCATTCCGGCGCGGTCAGGGCGGGTGGTGCGGCCCCTGCTGGACGTATCGCGGGCGGAGGTGGAGGCGTACTGCGCGGCGCAGGGGCTAACGCCGAGGCGGGACCCGTCTAATTTGGAGAGCAAGGCGTACACGCGGAACCGGGTGCGGCTGGAGCTTTTGCCACAACTGGCGCGGGAGTATAACCCGGCGGTGGCGGATGCGCTAGTGCGGCTGTCGCAGGTTGCCGGGCGGGACAGCGCGTATTTGGAGGAGCAGGCGGCGGAGGCGCTGGCGCGGGTGACAGTGCGCCGTGCGGCGGGCGCGGTGGTGCTGGACCGGGCGGGGCTGGCTAGGCTGCACCCGGCGATAGGGCGGCGGGTGCTGCGGCGGGCGCTGGCCGAGGTGCGCGGGACGGATGCCGGGATAACGTTTGAGCATATCGAGGCGGCGTGCCGGGCGATAGAAGACGCGGCGAGGTCGCCGTTCGGGATGACGCTGCCTGCGCCCGCGTGCAGGCTGACCGTGCGCGGACAGACGGTGACAGTGGCGCGGCTTTTGCCGGAGCCGCTGGTTTCGGGGGTCGAGGTTCCATTGGCCGTGCCCGGCACGGCGATGCTGCCAGGAGGGAGCGGGGCGGTGAAGGCAAGCTGGGAAGATGGCCCCGAGGCAGTGGGGTTGGACGCCGAAGCCGTGGACCTGCCAGGACTGCATCTTCGCTGCTGGCGAGCGGGGGATAAAATTGACCCGGTGGGCATGGGCGGACGGCACAAGAAGCTGTCGGATATATTTACGGATGCCAAAGTGCCGCGCTTAGTGCGGCACACGCTGCCGCTGGTGGCCGACCGGCGCGGGCTGCTGTGGGTTCCGGGGCTTTGCCTCAGCGAGCGGGCGCGGGTAACGGATAAAACGAGCAGGCGCCTTTTTCTGTCGTGGCAGGGTATTATAGCATTCGGTGTGGAATAATCACTACAGATATGAAACAGGCAATGTCCCAGAACAGACAATCTAAAAGAGGCCAGAGAGCGTTTACGCTGATAGAACTGCTCGTCGTCATCGCTATTATCGCTATCATCGCCGCAATTATATTTCCGGTGTTCCAGAAAGTGCGCGAGAATGCCCGCCGCGCCTCCTGCCAAAGCAACCTCAAGCAGCTTGGGCTGGCGCTGACGCAGTATACGCAGGACAGCGATGAGCAGATGCCGCTGCTGGCTTACACGCCGAACGGCACAACTGTCACCTGGCGCGGGGCGATTTATCCCTATGTCAAGAGTCAGGGTGTGTATCGGTGCCCGTCCAATTCGCTGAACACGATACCTACGATTGACAATCCGCTGGAGTTTGATGTGTCTTACGGGGCCAACGATTCGGTGTTTTCCGCCCTGCCGCAGCCTGCCCTGGGACTGCCGGGGCAAGTCGTGACTTTGAACGATATTCAGTCTCCCGCCCAGATGTTCACGCTGGGCGAAAGCGACAGCCTGGGCTACCGGCTGCACAATCCGCCGAACTCGCCGTTTTCCATGCCGAGCTGCATGGGCTGCGACTTGCAGGCGGGAGAGGCCCGCACCGACCTGTTTGCCGGGCACACGGGCCGCAGCAACTGGCTCTTTGCCGACGGTCATGTCAAAGCCCTGCGCCCCACGCAAACCTGTCTGGACACGGATGCCTGGGACCTCAGCAATAGCAATGCCGGGCAGCCGTGCAGCGCCAGCCTGCAATTCGCCCTGCTGGAAAACGAGCATTACTGGAGCCAGTCCAGCACGCCCTGATGTTATCGACCCCACCGGAGGCAACCCGCGCCATGATCTACGAATGCCCTCATTGCCATGCCCCGCAGGAAGCGGGCCACACCGCCTGCCCGGACTGCGGCGCCGAGTTCGACGGCCCTGTCCCTGAAGACGCCGTTTTGCCTGCGCCCCCCGCCGCCGCCATTGCCCCAGCGGAGCCTGCCGCAGCGGCCCTGGAGCCGCTGCCGGAAGCGGTTTTGGACACGCCCCGCCCTGCCGCCGAAGTCGCCCTGCCAGAAGAAACTGTGCTGGAAGCCCCGCCTGCCCCAGACTTTGTCGTCACAGCGGCAGAGCCGGCGCTGGAGACCGTGCTTCCTCCCGCACCTGCCGAGGAAGAGCCGTATCAGCGCCCTGCGTATCAGCCGCCGTCCTACTCGACAACGCCCGCCTACTCCCCGCCTCCGCTGCCGACCGGCGGCGCACAGGCGTACACCACGCGCCGGTCCGCCAGCCCGCTGCCGAAAATCCTGCTGATTGCCCTGCCGTTTGTGCTGCTGCTGGTCCTTGTCGGCTACCTGATTTCGCGCAACCTGGACGGTGGCACGGACACGGCCTCCACGGCATTGCCGGTCACCGCACCTGTGCCGCCGACGCCTGCAACCCCGGTGAGCAGCCCGACGGTTTTGCCGGGCAGCACGACAGCGGCGGCGGACGATACCCGCATCAAATGGCTGGCCGGGCGCTGGCAGTCAAAAGACAGCGATTTTTATGTGTTCAATCCAAACGGCAGCGGCTCGCAGGGCAGTGTTTCCGGTAAGTTGCCCACGCAGGATTTTTTGTGGCGCATTGTTGGGGGTAATTTGATGCTGTACGGCGGTCCCAAAGACCAGGAAGTGCGTTTCAGTGTCGGCCCTGATGACAGCACGGTTTATCTGCGCGACAGCAGTGGAAAGGCGATACAGTACACCCGCGAGGTTCAGAGCGAGGCAAAGACGCCCTAATCTTCAGCTCTACCACCCGTCCTGCCACTTTTGCCGGTTGTAGCCCTTGAAGCCGTAGCAGCGGACAATCTGCACGGTGCGGATCGGGGCGGCGTAGGGCGGATTGCGATAAGCGAGAAACGGCGGCTGCACCTCAACGCGGGTGAACACGGCCCGCAGGTCACCAAAGTGGTCCTGCGTGTCGGTATCGTTGAGGAAAATGGCGTCACGCCCTTTGAGTGCGTCCGGGTTCTCCCAGAAGAGATACTGGCTGGCCTTGTAATTTAGAAACAGGGCATACGTTTCGGGATGGTCCGGCAGGTAGAATGCGGCTTCCGAGGGCATCCGGTAGTTGATGCTGAACACAAAGGGGTCCGTGCCCATCGCCTGCCGCTCTGCCTGCACCCGTGCCGCCAGCGCCTTCCAGCCGTACAGCTCATTGGTGCGGTCATCAGCCGCGTGCGGGAACTTCAAGCCCGCGCTATACAGAAGCCCCGGAAACAGCGCAGCGCTTGCCAGCACCACGGCTAGACTAACCCCGCCCCCGACCCAGGCACGGCCCAGTGCCCGCCCCCACCCCGCCCGGCGCTCCCAGAGCCGCACCCACACTACAGCGACGGCAATCAGCCCCGAGATATAGGCCGCGACCGCCCAGTTGCCTTCCACTTTGGAATGCAGGGCCGTGGCGATGACAGCCGCGAACGGCACGGCGCTGGCGCACCACAAAAACACCGCATTATCATGGCCCACTTTGGCTTCTTTAGCGCCAGCAGCGATGCCGTCGTATAAAGTATACAAATAGGTCAAAAAGACGAACGGGGACAGCAGCAGGGCTTGGTCACCCAGGAAGCGCCCCACCCACTTGAGGCCGTCATGCCCGGAGCCGCGTGAGGCCATCGCGTGCGCGTGTATCCAGAAGGCGTTTTGATGGGTGTGGTTCCACCACAAAAACGGCGCAAAGAGAGCGAGGGCCAGCAGCCCGGCCACATACGGCTGCGGGCGAAGGAGCCAGCGGGCGCGGGCAGCGGGCGAAAGCAAGACAAACAAAAAGATGCTTGCCAGCAGTGCCAGAGCATTGAGCTTCGCCTGTGCGGCCAGCCCCGCCAGTACGCCCGCGCCGAGCCACCACCCCCACGAGGGCCGGTCGGTCAGCGCCCGGTGGGTCACAAACAGCGCCGCCGCCCAGAGCGCGAGCTGCACCGGGTCCTGCGTCATCAGCACCGCCCCGGCGGCAAACAGCGGCATGACACACGCAAGCACCACCGAAAGCAGGGCGACTTTTGCCCCGTAGAGACGCTTGGCAAGCAGGTAGATAAAGACGGACGCGATGAGGGCGCACACGGTCGCCCCGGCACGGACGCCCAGCTCATTCGTGCCGAGGAACGTCGTAAAAAAGCGGACAATCGGGGCCATCAGCGGCGTGTTGTCGTAGTAGCCCCAGTCCAGGTGCCGGGACCACTGCCAGTAATAGGCTTCGTCCTGCACCAGCTCGTGCCGGGTGTCGTACCAGAAGCGGAACGCGGTCAGAAACAGGAGCAGGCCGCCCGCTGCGAGATCGGAGCGATCCCAGCGGCGGGCGGCCTGTGCAGTCGGGTTAGGTGTCGTGTGTTGTTGGGTCATTAAATCTTGAACAGCGAGTCGCTGATCGGCTGGTTCACGCGGACGTTTTGGTAGACTGTCGCTCCGGCCAGCTTGTTCTGCGCGTTGTATAATTCAACTCGCGTCGGGACATACACGCCGGGCGCGGCCTGCACCGGGTTCTTGTACAAAAACCACTTGACGAACTTGCCCTGCCGGTCGTAATTATACCGCTGCGCGGTGATATGTGTCTTGGGGTCAATCCAGATGAGATCATAATTGGTTTCCCCGGCCTGTTTCGGCTGCACTTTGTAGCAGAGCAGACCGTTTTCCCGGCGCTGGAAGGTGATGTTATAGTCGTTTAAAAGCTCCGGCGGGACGAGGCCGAAATCAAGAAGCGTCTGCCGCTTGCCGGGTGCGCCGGTCGTGTCCTGCACTTTATGGACAAAAGGGGCGACGGTCAGCTTCTGATTGCCATTGATGATATAATACCCGGTAGCGATATGGGGAATGCTGGCTTCAATGCGAAGCATTCCCGGCTGCTTGTAGGCCAGCGTCCCGCGATGCAGGCGATAGGCCAGCGCAATATCGCCGGGGATTTTTTTGAGTTCGTCCTGATTTTCGGTCACAATCGTGCTGGACGCTTCCAGCGTTTTGAGGTTGTTTGAGGTCAGCGTATGGATGTCCGGCGCGGCCTGCGCGGACAAGGCAGGCACGCTAAGAAGCGCAGGCAGCAAATACGGGTAAAAGCGAAAAGCCATCGGGAGTGTTCTCCTGTGAATAGGTGTTTACACTGTATACGACACCACCGGCCCTGGTTTGGTTCCCGCGAGGCACTATACAACAAATAGACGCGGGGTTCCCCGACCCTGCTGCTGTTCTCTTGATCTTCCGTCCGAAGGACGCCTGACCTAGCGAGGGGTTTTCAACCCCTCGATCTTTTCTCTGGGCATTCGGCGACTACGAATATACTACACTATGACAATGATGGACACACACGCGCTGCGCGTTTTGGAATTTGAGGCGATCCGCAAGCAGCTTGCGGCGCAGACGGCGTCTTCGCTGGGACGGGAGCGGGCCGAGGAGATGGCCCCCTCGGACTGGCTGCCGCAGGTGCAGGCCCGGCTGGATGAAACGACCGAGTGCCGGACTCTTCTCAATGCCCGTGGCAGCCTGCCGCTCGGCGGAGTCTCCGACATCCGGCCCCTGATTAGAGCCGCCGACATTGGGGCGACTTTGGAGCCGCACGGCCTCCTTGATATTCTGGGCGCGGCATCGGCGTCGCGCTCGCTGAAGCTGTACCTGCAAAAGCTGGCCGTCGAGTACCCGATTATGGCCGAGCGGGCCACAGGGCTGGGGCAGTTCCCGTCGCTGGAATCGGAGATCAGCGCCTCTATCGGCATCAACGGCTTTGTGCTGGATACGGCCTCGCCGGACCTCGGGCGGATACGGGCGCAGCGCAAGACGGCATCGCACCGGATGACCGACCGGCTGAATGGCATCCTTTCGGGGCCGAACCGGGCGATGCTGCAAGACTTGGTGATTGTGCAGCGCGGCGACCGCTACTGCGTGCCGGTCAAAGCCGAGCATCGCGGGGCGTTCGGTGGCATTGTGCATGATACGTCGTCGTCGGGCGCGACTTTGTTTATGGAGCCGCAGGTGGTGGTGGACATTGGCAACGAAATCCGCGAGCTGACCATCAAAGAAGAGCAGGAAGTCCAGCGCATTCTGCGCCGCCTGACCGAAAGCGTGGCGCGAGTGTCGTCGGGCCTGTCCGTCAGCATTGAGACGCTGGGCGAGATCGACTTTATCGCCGCCCGTGCCAAGCTCGCCGAAGCGCACCGGGCGGTGGAGCCGTCGCTGAACAGCGCTGGTCTGACCCGGCTGCTGTCGGCGCGTCACCCACTCCTTGACCCGGACAAAGTGGTGGCGATTGATATTGAGCTGGGCACGTCCGCGAACCACATTCTTCTCATCACCGGCCCGAATACCGGCGGCAAGACGGTCAGCCTCAAAACCACGGGGCTGCTCACGCTGATGGCGCAATGTGGCCTGCACGTCCCGGCGTCACGGGCGGAGATGAACGTTTTTGACCAGGTGTTCGCGGACATCGGCGATGAGCAGAGCTTGCAGCAGTCGCTGTCGACGTTCTCCGGGCATATCTCCAACATTGTACGCATCCTCAGAGACCTGCGCCGCAACGCTTTGGTTCTGCTGGACGAAGTCGGTGCCGGGACCGACCCCGGCGAAGGGGCCGCGCTGGCCCGCGCCCTGCTGGATGACTTGCGGGCGCGGGACGCCCGCGTGATCGCCACTTCCCACTACGGCGAGCTAAAGACCTATGCGTTCACCACCGAAGGCGTGCAGAATGCCAGCGTGGAGTTCAACGAGGAAACGCTGTCGCCCACCTACCGCTTGCTGCAGGGCATCCCCGGCTCGTCCAATGCGTTCGCCATCGCGGGGCGTCTGGGCATCCCGCAGAGCGTTCTGGACAATGCCCGTGCCGAGCAGACCGGCACCGACGACACGGCGGGCCTGCTGCGCGAGCTGGAAGAAGGCCGCCGCAAGGCCGTGGCCGAGGCCCGCGCTGCCGAGCAGGCGCGTGTGGAGGCGCAGATGCTGCGCCGCCGCTATGCCGAGGAGCTGTCTAACCTGGAAGCCCTGCGCCGCGAAGCCCGCCAGAAAGCGCAGGACGAAGCCCGCGCCCTCTTGAAACGCGCCGGGGACAAGCTTGATAACACGCTGGCCGAGCTGCGCCGCGTCAACACCGAAGGGCGGCAGACCGAGCGGGCGCGTCAGAAAATCAAGGACATTGGGACCGATTTACAGGCCGCCATTCAGGGACGGCTCACGGTGGACACGCCCGCCTACGTCGAAAGCATTCCCGACCGACCGCTGAAGCGTGGCGATAAGGTGCGGATTACGACGCTCGGCATGGCCGGAGAGCTTTTGGAAGACGCCCACGGCGACGCGCCCGTTCCGGTGCAGGTCGGGGCCATGCGCGTCTCCGTCCCGCCCGCCACGCTGATGCTGCTTGGGGCCGAAGAGAAAGCCGCGCCTAAACCGTCCGGCCCGCGCACCACGCCGTCGCGCCCGCCGCTGGTGGAAGCCAGCGCCAAAGACGGCGACACGCTTTCTATCCCGATGCAGAAGTCCGTCGGCATCACGCCCCAATTAACCCTGCTGGGCCAGCGGGCCGAAGAGGCCGTCCACAACGTCGAGAAGTATTTAGACGACGCCTACGCCGCCGGTCTCAGCCGCGCCCGCCTCGTGCATGGCAAAGGCACCGGAGCCTTGCGCCGCGCCGTGCAGGAGTATTTGCAGGACCACCCGCTCGTGGATGACTTCGCCACCGCCGACCCCGAAGAAGGCGGCGCGGGGGCTACCGTGGTGACGCTGCGGGCGACGTAACTATGATGAACTGGGAGAAGCACCGTTATACAAACTCTCAAGTTCGCCTTAGTGTTTACACGCACCGCTGGCAGTTCTCGGAGTACGGTAGGCCTGCTATGGAAGGCCAAGAGGTGCTAAGATGGCATCCGCACCCGGAGAAGCAGCACCCGGCGTATCGGCGGCGACGCAGAAAGCATCCGGCATTTTACAGTATCCGCTATATCCGCAATGGCAGAGGCAAAGCACAAAAGCTGGCCTGGTTTCGCTACCACAAGACGCCCGCAGAGAAAGAACGCAGTTCAAGAGGTCGCCATCGTCGGCATCCCCTGTTGCAGATTAGTCAGCCATGAAGCCCTTCTACCAATTAGCACTCATCAGCCAAATGCCGGGGGTATAAAACCCCCGGCAGGAAGTTCAGCCGCCCTCCGGGCGGAAGACAGAAGTGCGAGACCCTACTATCCACTCCTTAGCCCGGCAGGGCGTCTGCTGTTCTTGCCGGGGGTTTTATACCCCCGGTATTCTGGAGCTAAGTTCAACAGCAAAAAGCCGCGCCGTCTTAATGAGAGGGCGCGGCTTTCTTGTGTCAGTTGGTGGAGGCGGGCGGATTTGAACCGCCGTGTCAGGCAGCGAATACTCAGGCGTCTACAAGCATAGCCAGGCATTTGAATTTCATGCGGGGGCCGCCGGATGGCAGGCTGCCCGTCGCACTAGCAGTTCTTTGGTTCCCGCGTGCGCCGATCCGCAGCTCGCACGCAGTAGCCCAAATTGGTGACATCCTGCATCCCGCCGATGGGCGTGGAGGGAGAGGACGGGCCGCCCGTGGGCGGCGCTTTTACTGTTTAGTTAGGCCCTTGCGGGAAAAACTAGGCAGCCAGCGCATAAGAGCGCTGCGTGGAGAACGAGGTGTTCTTCGCGTTTATTGTTTTGCCGCTTTTAACGAGGCCAGCGGCGCCTCGGCTCGCAACCCAAGCGATCAATCTCCCGATCGAAACCAATCGCCCCCATAACCCATGCCCCTGCGGGCGTCTGACACTTGCTATTATAACCGATTTTGCGCGAAAATTGTTCCCCATTAGCCGTCTTCGTGTTCTTTTTCTATGTTTGCCATGAGCGTTCGGGCGTCGCTGAGAATATCAGCCAGAACTTCGACCGGAGTGCGGCCCGTATCAATGCGGCGCACGATGTCCGGCGGGTAGAAGTTTAGCACCGGAGCAGTCTCGGCCTCGTAGACATACAGCCGGGCGGCAATAGTGGTGTCCGAAGCGTCATCCAGGCGGTTTTCATGCAGGGCACGGCGCTTCAGCCGCTGATGGATTTTTTCCCGGTCGGCGCAGTCCAGATAATACAGCCGCTGAACGTCGATATGCTCCTGCATCAGACGCGCCTGCGCGACGGAGCGCGGGATGCCGTCCAAAATCAGCAGGTCGCTTTCGGGGTCGTAGCGGCCCACACTGACCAGCGCCTCAACGTGTTCATGCCAGAGCTGCACCGTGAAATCGTCGGGCACCAGAGCGCCGCGCCCGCTGTAGTCCAAAAACGCCCGGCCCAGGGGCGAGCCGACACGCAGGTCCCGAAAAATGTCCCCGCAGGCGATATGCACCATCTGCGGGACACTGCCGAGGATTTTTCCCTGTGTGCCTTTGCCGCTGCCCGGCGCTCCGAAGAGCAAAATTGTTTTGTATCTCATGCCTGCTGTCCTTTGAGTGTGCCCGGTTGATTATGGCACACGGCCCGGCAGGTGTCAACACACAGACAAAGCCCCCGGCTCTTCGCAGAGAAAGAGCCGGGGGCTGAGTACTACGGCGTAGATGTGCCGCTGGGAGCGGCTGCACCGCTGGCGGGCGGGGTCGTTGGGCTGTCCGACGGGCCGGGCGGCATCGTGCCGGGGGCCGGAGCGCCAGACGCCGGTGCAGTGCTACCCTCGCTGGGCGGGGCGGGGGCCTTGTCGTGGATGATAACCGTATTGGTTTTGGTAATCACTTGGGGCTTAGGCTTCGCGCCCCCGGTGGTGACAATCATCAGCTTGTTTTTGACACTGGTGACACCAGGCGTCTGCGTGGCGGCCTTTTCGGCCAGCGCCTTCTGCTGCTGATTTTGCACCTGACCGTTCAGCGTAGCAACCCCATCCGTGACGACCGCTTCCACGCGGGAGCCGGTCATCTGCTTGTTCTGAACAACGGCTTTGTTGATCGCCGCCGCTGTGGCGGTGTCGGTTCCATTGGAAGTCCCGGCTCCGGCATTGGTGTTAATCTTTGTGTCGGGTCCGGGCGGCGTAGTCATTGTAGAGGAGCCGCCAGGTGTGACCACCGTGGTAGTGTCGGGCGCGGCAGGCGCGGTCACAGTCGTCGGCGGCGTCTCCTCTTTGGAGCAGCCAGCGGCCAGCAGGCCAGCCAGCGCGGCGCTTCCGGCAAGGACGGCCAGGCGACCGGAGCGAGTGATACGAAGCGTCATAAATCGGGTTCCCCTTTGGTGTTGCTTGTACCCGGCACAGAACTTGGAGAAACCTCGCTTGCCTGCCCTTCCACGACAAGCCGCAGGATAAACTTCGGGTTGTAGCGCCGGTCGCAGGCCGCACAGGAGGCAGCGACGCGCAGGCGGCGGCGGCGCTCGGTGCGTTTGCCGCAGCCGGGGCAGGCGTAGACATACACTTTGCCGCGCCGAATCTGGGGATGGGAAGCGTACTTCTGAGTGACGCCCAGCGTATGCGCCAGCGCCCAGAACTGCGGGCCGTGGTTGCGGTGCGGAATGTGCGCGACTTCGTGCCGAAACGTGTTTAAGGTTTCGGGCAGGCCATGTTCGACGTGCGCCTGCCAGCTTATCACAATCCGGTGCTTGCCGGGCTGGTAGTAGCCGCCGTAGGTCTTACGCAGGGAAACGACAATTTCCGGCGGTGTCAAAGTCGCGCCAAAGTGCGCGGCGTTGAGCCGGTCAAACTCGGCGCACAAAAGCGCGTGCAAAGTGTCCTGCTCAGGCGTCAAGGCCAATCGTTTCCAGCAGAATAGGCTGCGGGGCGGGCGCGGTGTTCGTGAGCCTGAAGCATCTTAGAATCGCTCCTGCCTCAGCGTCGGCACTGCCGCCGCGCTCCGTGTAAAGCGTTGCCAGCACGTCGTTCTCGGCCACGCTGTCGCCGACGACGCGGCCCAGAACGATACCCGCTTCGGGGTCAATCGTTTGGTCTTTGGTTTCGCGGCCTGCGCCGAGACGCATCGCCGCCCGGCCTATGGCTTCGGCGTCAATGCCCGCCACAAAGCCGCCCCGCTTCGCCCGCACCTCACGAGCGATGGAAGCGTTCGGCGGGGCATCTAGGAGCGCCGCATCACCGCCCTGCGCGGTAATAATCTCTCGCAGTTTGTTTGCCGCCGCGCCGGATTCAATCTGCGCCGTCGCCTGCGCTCGGCCTTCGTCGAGTGTCGCAGCTTTGCCGGTCACTAAAAAGCTCGCTCCGGCCAGCGTCAGCGTTAAAGACAGCAGGCGCGGGTCGGTGTCCGCGTCTCCGGTCAGCAGCCGGGCCACTTCGCACACCTCCAAACGGTTGCCTATGGCCCGGCCCAGCGGGGCATCCATATCGGACAGGACGGCGGCCATTTTGCGGCCCCGCGCTTTGCCGATGGCAAGCATTGTCTCGGCCAGCGCCCGCGCCTCGGGCAGAGTCTTCATAAAAGCCCCGCCGCCGACTTTCACATCCAGCACAATCGCCGGACAGCCGCCCGCGATCTTTTTGGACAGGATGCTGGCCGCAATCAGAGGCAGGGATTCAACGGTGTCGGTCGCGTCCCGCAGGGCATACAGCTTGCGGTCGGCGGGGACCAGCGTGTCGGTCTGGGCGCACACGCACGCGCCTACGGCTTTGACCTGCGCCAGTATCTCGTCCACCGTGAAGCTGACCCGCGCCCCGACGGCCTCTAATTTATCCAGCGTGCCGCCGGTGTGCCCGAGGCCGCGCCCGGACATCTTGGGCATCTGCACGCCCGCCGAGGCGAGGATAGGCACGACCGCCAGCGTCGTTTTGTCCCCCACCCCGCCGGTGCTGTGCTTGTCCAGACACGGCCCCGGCAGGCTGGATAAGTCCAGCGTCTCGCCCGATTCCACCATCGCATCTGTGAGCGCGAACGTCTCGGCATCGCTCAGCCCGCGCCACAGCACGGCCATCAGCCACGCGCTGATCTGATAATCGGGGATGCGGCCTGCGACATAGCCGTCTATCAGAAAGCCGATTTCGTCTGCTGTGTGCGTCTCGCCGAGGCGTTTTTTGTGGATGATGTCAAGTGTGTTCATATGGAACCCGGCACTAAAGTGCCGGTCTATTAGTAAACGGAAAAAGTGTCTGCGACACTACGGACAAAGCGTCGTCGATAGAAGCGTTAAACTTCTTCGTCGTCCTCGTCAAAGCGGCAGCCCGCCGACAGCCAACTGCCGAAATCGTCTGCGATGGGGTGAAAGCAGTCCGGTGTCAGCGCACCGGCATCTACGAGAGACAGGCGGCCATTAGACAGCGACAAAATAAACTGCTGTCCGCCGCTGTCATCGCCCACGGTGACAAAGCCGGGGCAATAGGTTTTGGCTTCCGTCAGCGCGTTCTTGTCCACAAAAATCTCGCGTCCGTACAGCAAAACGCAGTCCCCGACAGAACGCTCTACCGGCAAGCCGTCCAGAAATGTCCGGTACGGCTCCGGCAGCGGCTGGCCAATCCACTCTTCAATTTCGCCGAGTGTCATCAAATCTCGCCTTCGAAGACTTCCGTGGCCGCGCCGGTCATGTAGACATGGTTGTCGGCTTCGGACCAGTGAATGTTCAAATCGCCGCCGGGCAGGTGGACCAACACCTGACGGCCCGTTTTGCCGTTCAGCACACAGGCGACGACCGCGCCGCAGGCTCCGGTGCCGCAGGCGAGGGTTTCCGCCGCGCCGCGCTCCCAGACGCGGAAATTGATTTCGCTGTCAGATAGCACCTGGATAAACTCAGTGTTGGTGCGCCGGGGGAACGCTGGGTGCTTTTCGACAGTGGGGCCGACGGTTTCAATCGGGTAGGCTTGCACGTCGTCGACAAACGTGACGGCGTGGGGGTTGCCCATTGAGACGGCGGTAACTTGAATGGTGCGGTCGCCGAGGTCCAGCGGGACATTGACGGCGGGCGCGTCGCCGCCCGCGCCCAGCGTCGTCGGAACTTGCGCGGGCACTAACACCGGCTCGCCCATGTCCACTTTGACCATTGCGGCCTTGCCGTCCGGGCCGGGGGTGACCTCCAGGTGCAGCAGGCCCGCGCCGGTTTCGGTGGGAATATGGGTCTCGCCGCGTGTCAGGCCCCGGTCATACAGAAACTTGGCGAAGCAGCGGATGCCATTGCCGCACATCTCGGCCTCGGAGCCGTCGGGGTTGAACATCCGCATCTCAAACGGCGCGGAGCGGCCCGGCAGGAGGGCAATCACGCCGTCGCCGCCGACGCCGAACTTGCGGTCGCAGAGGAAAACGGCCCGCTTCTGGGCTTCGGCCAGCAAATCTTCGCCGTCGTTGCCGAGGCAGTTGATCATGACAAAGTCGTTGCCAATACCGTGCATTTTGGTAAAGTGCATAGGTGCGTTTCTTTTAGGATGGGAGGAGCAGGCCCCCCCGCCCCAATTCTGGGGAGCAATACAGAGCCGAAATTAGGAGCAGGACCCCCTAGCCCCCAATAATGGGGGAACCAGACAATTAGGAAACAGCCTTTCCTAATCCTACCCTGGCTCCCCAGAATTGGGGCGGGGGGGCCTTTTCTGCGTTCAGGAAATCGGCGGCACGCTGGCGGCTGCGGGTGTCTGCGGTGCGGGCGCGGGGGTCGGCGTCTGCACCGTCACGGTGGCGTCGGGGTGAGCCGACGCGGCGGGGACGGTTCCCGGCGAAGTTGGGCTGGGAGTTGGCACTGCCTCGCGCTGGCTTTCGGCGTACAGGTTTTGCAGGGGCCGCATCGGCACAATGCTGGTGACAGCGTGCTTATAAACAAGCTGAGTGGGCTTGCCGGGGCTGTCCAGCAAAATGGTGAAGGAGTCGAAGCCGCGCACGTTGCCCCGAAGCTGGACTCCGCCGATGAGGTAGATCATCACGCCGACATTTTCTTTGCGGACCTGGTTGAGAAACGTATCCTGAAGGTTTACCTGCGGTTTGTTCATAGGTCGACTAATGCTCCCTTTGGGTGTTCACGTAAGTGCTGCAAAATCTGTTCAGCCAACTGCTCCGGCGTTTTGCCGTCGGCTTCAATCCACTGCACGCGGGGGTCGCCCCGGAACCAGATAAGCTGCCGCTTGGCAAAGCGGCGCGTTTCCTGCTTCATCAGCGCGGCGGCGGTGAGTAAGTCTAGGTCACCGGCCAGATACGCGCAAATCTGTTTGTAGCCCAGCGCCTGCATGGGCTTGAGTGTCGGCATGTAACCGGCCTCGATTAGGCCGCGCACTTCCTCCACAAAGCCGCCGGCCAGCATAGCATCCACGCGGGCGTCAATGCGCTGATACAGCGCCTCGCGGTCGGCAAACGTCAGGCCAAAGAGGCGCGGCGACTGTTTCGGCATTCGCGCCTGATTGCCTTTGTGCAGCTCAGTGAGCGTCCGGCCTGTGGCGGCGTAGACTTCCAGGGCGCGTATCTGCCGCCCAATGTCGTTGACATGAAGCCGGGCGGCGGTGTCCGGGTCACTTTGGGCGACTTCGGCCAGCAGGGCGGCGTGGCCGTTCGTTTTCGCAAATTCGCGCCATTTTGTGCGAAAGGCTTCATCGGGCGGCACGGCGGGGATTTCCAGCCGGGTGGTCAGTGCCCGCACATACAGTCCCGTGCCGCCGACAATCAGCGGCGTTTGGCCCCGTGTATGAATGTCAATACACACCGCTTCGCCGAGCGATTGGTAGTCGGCCAGTGTCCACTCGTCGTTTGGGTCGGCTACGTCCACGCCGTGAAAAATGGTCTGCTCGCGTTCGGCGGCGGTCGGTTTAGCCGTGCCAATATCCATGCGGCGGTAGACCTGCATAGAGTCAGCGGAGACGATCTCGCCGCCCAAAAGCCGGGCCAGATAAATGCCGACGGCGGTTTTGCCGGAAGCGGTGGGACCAACTAGGGCGACGCGCTCCTGCCAGCCTTGCGGCAGTTCTAAGGGTGTGTTTTGCGGCTCCGGCACGGGTTAGTATAGCATATTTTGGCTGGCGCAGGAGACCTACCACCTTGCTTCGCAGGGTCCTTCCTAAAGGAAGGATACGGACCAAACAATACAGCTCTCTGCCTCTGCTCCTAATCCTTCCTTTAGGAAGGACCCCAGCGAAGCGGGGAAGGTAGGTCACTGCGCCGCCAGCGCGGCGTCGAGTTCCGGGGCGAACGGCTCCACCAGCATGGTGTCGCCGATGAACAGCGTGGGCGTGGCGGCGCGGCCTACCCAGCCGACCACTTTGTCGTTGGCTTCTTTGTCTTCGTCAATGTTGATTTCGGTCCAGGTCAGGCCGCGCTCCTCTAAATCCTGCATGGTGCGGGCGGAATCGGAACAGCCTGGTCGGGTATACATGACAATTTTTGGCTGGCTCATAGTGGTTACTACTTTCTGTGGTAATCGGTGAGAATGCGGGCGATCACGTCCGCGCCATTGGTCGGGAACGCGGCGGGGTCGAGCTTGGCGGATTGTGTCCGCACCAGCGCGTCGCCCCAGTCTCCGGCATAAAAGGCGCGTTCGCTGATTTCGATGCCCCCGCCCCACTCGTTCATACCCAGAACCAGGGCTTCATGCTCCACAAAGCCGTGCCGGGGCAGATAAATCAGCGGCACGCCATTGGCGATGCACTCGGTCAGTGTCCCGTAGCCCGCTTTAGAGACGACGGCATCCACCGAGGCCGCGACATCAGCATAACGCAGGAGCTTCGGGTCAAACGCACGGGCGTTGGCGATGGAGATAGGCAGAGGCGCGTCAGTCAGAAAGACCCAGTCGGTCCAGCGTTCCAGCGCCGCAAAGTCAATATCCATGCCCCAGCCGCCCAGATACAGCAGGGCCAAACGCTTGCCAGCGGGGATGTCCAGCGCCTCGCAAATCTGTGCGCGGTGGTTTTGGCCCCGGCGAGCCACCAGCGGCACGCGCTGCGAGCGGGGGAATACATCGCCGACCGTGGGAACCGAAAGCGGCGTCAGGCAGGCCAGCGTTGCCTCGGCATACTCAGCCGCCATCTGTGCCAGCAGGGCGGCGTCTTCGGGCGTTTCGACATACTCCGCGTAAATATCATGCCACGTAAAGTTAGCGACGGCCACACCGGGAACGCCCGCCACGCGGGCGGCTTGGAGGGGAAACGCGGGAATATCGGAGGCGACGCACCGAATGCCGCGCTCTTTGAGAAACGCCGCTTCGTCAGAAAGCTGGCCCGCATTGCGCCGGGCAATTTCGGCGTAGCGGGTGAGCGTCTCGCGCCGCAAGACGTGAACGCTGTCGCGTTGCAGGCAGCCGCAGTCGTACTCGGCTTTGATATACTCAAACTCCCGCCCCGGCAGCTCTTCCCGAAAGACCCGCTCCGGGGCGGTGGTTTTGAGCAGCAGCGGCAGGTCGGCGGGCAAAGCTCTAAGTATCTGCGTGGTGCGGATGGCATGGCCGAAGCCGTGGCCGGTGATGTAGTAGCAAAGCATAAGTGGTTCACAGATATGAAGGATACGGACAAGAGACGCAGGCTCCTCGCGCTTCGGCATTTTCTGTATCCTCCCTTTAGGGAGGACCCTGCGAAGCGAAGAATGAGCGGAGCAAGGAAGGTAGGTCTATCCCAGACCCAGCACCAGCGTCTGCACCGAGCAGGGCGGCAGGGCCAGTGTCAGCGTGTCGCCGGAGGCAGACACGTCGGTTTTGGTGATGCCCACGGCATCGGGCTGGTCGGCGGAGTTGTGGGCATTGGCGGCTCCGGCCAGGGTCTGCATCGTGCCAGAACTCAGCGTGCCGCCGCGCAGCGAGATCGTCACGTCCTGGGCGCTGTCTTTGTCGCGGTTGCTCAGGCTAACAATAATCCGACCATCGCGCTTGGAGGCCGACGCGGACAGCAGCGTGACATCGCCCGCAGAAACGTTCGGCAGCGTGGGAACGGTGCGCGTCGGCGCTTCTTCGACCTGCACGCGCAGAGACTGCGCGGATCGGTGCGGGGCATACAGCGCGAACAGATGGTAGGTGGGGGTCAGCCACATCTTGTCGCCCGAAGTCTGAATGGGAGCCTGCAAGACATTGAGAATCTGGGCGATATTTGCCGTGGAAACACGGCTGGCCCACTTGTGAAAAATGTCCAGGACACCTGCCCCGGCCACGGCATCGCGGAGGGTGCTGGGAGCCTCGTAATTGTTGCTGGTCACGGCTTCGGGATGCCAGATGCCCCATTCGTCAAAGGCAATACCGATGGTTTTGAAGTGGTGGGACGTATAAAAACGCAGGGCTTCATCGGTGAATCGGATGTCTTCGTCCACCGAGGCTGCCGCCTTGAACGTACTGTAATACTGGTCCTCGCTGAAATCCACCGCCGGGCCAGCGTTCCAATACTGATGCACCGAGACATGGTCCATGAGGCCCAGATGGTTCCGCATGGTTTCAATCAGCTTGATATTCCAGTCGCGGTTTTCGAGGCCGCAGGCAACTAATTCCACAGACTTATCGGCCATTTTCAGGAACGTGGCGAACCGCTTGAACTCTTTGGCGTAGGTCTCGGCATCGTAATTGCCGCCGCAGCCCCAGTTTTCGTTGCCGACGCCCCAGAACTTGACTCCCATTGGGTCCGAGTGGCCGTTTTTGGCCCGCTCACGGGCCAGGGTCGTATCCGCCGTGCCATTGCAGTAGGTAATCCAGTCGGCCAGCTCCTGCGGCGAACCGGAGCCGACGTTGCCCGCAAAGTACGGGTCTGCGCCGATGGCCCGGCAGAACGCGATAAACTCATGCGTGCCCAGCGAATTGTCATCGACCACGTTCAGCCCGCAGCTTTCCGCCCAGGTGCGGGGACGGGATTCGGCGGGGCCAATGCCGTCGCGCCAGTGGTACGAGTCGGCAAAGCAGCCGCCGGGCCACCGAAGCTGCGGCACGCCCATGACTTTGAGGGCGTCAATGACATCGGTGCGAAAGCCGCCCGTGTTGGGAATGGGCGAGTCGAGGCCGACCCAGAGGCCATCATAGCAGCAGCGCCCCAGATGCTCGGCAAAGTGGCCGTGGACATAAGGCGAGATTGTGCCGACAGTGTCTTCGGCGTGGATGACAAGTTTGGACATAAGAGGGCCTTTACTCAGACTTGCGATGTACGAGCGTGGCGGTGGCCTGGGCCAGCGGCTTGATAACAATTTGATCAATGTTGACGTGCGCGGGGCGGGACACCACCCACCGCACGGTGTCGGCAATATCATCGGCGGTGAGCGGGGTCATGCCCTGGTAGGGTTTTTTGGCCTTTTCGGCATCGCCGCCGAAGCGGACTAGGCTGAACTCGGTTTCGGCGAGGCCGGGGTCAATCTCGGTGATGCGAATCGGCTTGCCGACCAGCTCTATCCGCAGTGTCTCAGTCAGCGCCCGCAGAGCGTGTTTGGCGGCGGTGTAGCCTGCCCCGCCGGGGTAGACTTCCAGCCCGGCGATGCTGCCAATGTTGACGATGTGCCCCTTGCCCGACGCTTCCAGCTTCGGCAAAAGTTCGCGGGTCATCCGCAGCGTGCCTAAGACGTTGGTGTCGTACATCGTCTGCCATTTGTCGTCAAGGGCTTCGGCGATAGGCTCCGTGCCCACGGCCCCGCCTGCGTTGTTGATGAGAATATGTACGTTCGGGATTTGCTGGCAGAACGCCTTGACGCTGTCGGCATCGGTCACATCCAATATGATAGCTTTTGCGCCCAGCGGCTCCGCGACGGCTTGCAATCTGTCCAGGCGACGCGCTCCGAGTACGAGGCTGTAGCCCGCTTCGGCGAGCGTTTTGGCGATAGCCGCCCCGAAGCCGCTGCTGGCTCCGGTGACGACGGCGAGGGGTTTATTGGGCATAAATAACTGCTTTCTAGTAGTGCGCGAGGCTTTCGGAGACCTGCCTTCCTTTAGGAAGGACCCTGCGAAGCAAGGAAGGTAGGTCTCTAAAACCCATCCTGTAAGTAGCAAACCACCGGGGGCAGGAGGCGGGACAAAAGCACGTACTGCGCTTCGTCGGTGACAGCGACACGCCCTGCGGCGCGGAGCAAACCGAGCGCGGGCTGGCCCCAGTAAGCTTGTGAAAGCGTCTGAATGTCGAGCGTAACGCCTGGTACGTTCGGCGTGGGCACGGCGGATACCTGCCCGGCTTCGACCGTGACGGCGAATGCTTGGTTGTTCCAGTCGCAGGTGGGGTCGGAAACGCAGAGGTTCAGCGTCCCGGCTTGCGCCGGGTCCGGCGTGAGCGAGGACAGGGCGGCAGCCACATCCACCAATCGGCCCATAAAAAGGGGACGAACGGTGGTTTCTAAATCGTGGTGCATCACGTACAGCGGCAGCGGGCTGTCGGCGGGAGCCGAGAACGTCACGCGCTCGACCTGCGTGCCGTAATAGTGCAGGACAGAAAGCAAGCCGCGATAGGCCGCAGGTGTGTTGGCAAAAAACTCGCCAACGTGGCCGGTGTCGCCGTTGTCCGAGTAGCGAAAGGTCAGGTAGCCCTCGGCGGCGTCTGTGGCCGGGGCGTGATAGACCTGCACATACGTCGTCCGGTTGTCCGAATGTGCCAAAGTCCGCTCCCAGAAATTGGGGTCAGCGTCGGTGCGCGTCATCATGCCGCGATGCCGCCGGGCGAACGTCTCATAGACGGGCCGCACTGCGTCTAACGCTTCCGGGCCATCATAGCATAGCACAGAACGGCCTTCGGGAAACGCGGGGATGTGCGCCGTCGGAACCGAATTACGCCGCCGCTCCCCCACCCACTCCCAGCCGAAGCGGCGGTAGAATGCATAGGCGAACGGGTACAGGCCGCTCGTGTACTGCCCGGCGTCCCGCATCAGGCGCAGGGACTCAGCCAGCAGGCGGCCTGTGTGGCCGCGCCCGCGTGCGTCGGCGGCGCAGGCGACCCCGGCAATGCCGCCCATCGGAACTTGCCGCTCGCCCCACCACAGGTGCAGGTCATGGATGGTCGCCGCCGCGACGAGGCGCGGACCGTCGAAGACGCCCAGAGCGAGGCTCCGGGGCTTCTCCAAATCCGGCGCGGGCGGCGCGGAGCGGCGGCCTCCGAAGAATGCCTCGGCTTCCAGTCGGGCCAGGGCCGCGTCGTCCTCGGGTGTCAATCGGCGCAGGTCGGTCACAGCTTCACCGCGTGTGCGCCCGCCCCGGCACGGGTCGCGTAGACATTGGCCGTGTTCCCGGTTTTGGCTTTGTAGGCAGAAGCCAGAGCGCGGCAGAACTCCGGCACGGCGTCGGCCTGCACCAGATTGACCGTGCAGCCGCCCCAGCCGCCGCCGGTGAGCTTCGCCCCGAAGCAGCCGGGGAGGGTCTGCGCGATTTCCACCAGCGTGTCGATCTCGGGCGTGGAGTTTTGGAACAAATCGCGGCACGAGGCGTGTCCCTGCAAAAGCAAAAGTCCCATTTTCTCCGCGTCGCCTTCTTCTGCCGCCGAGCGCATTTCCAGCACGCGCCGGTCTTCGGCCAGAACGTGTCGCGCCCGCTTTTCCTGGTTGGCGGGCAGCTCATGGGCGCGGGCCTCAAACTCGTCCCAGGGTACTTCCCGCAGAAGCGTCTTGCCGAAATGCGCCGCCGCCGCCATGCACTCCGCCCGGCGCGTGTTGTAGTCCCCGCCGGTCAGCGCGTGCTTGACATTCGAGTCGCAAATCACAATCGCAATGTCGTCGCGGCCCATCTTGACGGGCGTGTGTTCGAGCGTCAGGCAGTCCAGAAAGAGCAGGCTGTTTTCCTGCCCGAACACGGATGAAAATTGGTCCAGAATGCCGCACTGCACCCCGACAAACTCGTTTTCCGCCTTCTGGCAGAGCCGCGCAATCTGCATTTTGTCTTTGTCAAACGGAAAGAGCTGCTGCAAAAACAGCGCCGTCGCCACTTCCAAAGCCGCCGATGACGACAATCCCGCCCCGCCGGGCACATTGCTGTGGATCAGCGCCGTGAACCCGCCAATATGGATGCCCTCTTTTTGGAGCTGTTCGACCACGCCCAGCATATAACTGGCCCACGAGCTGCGCGGGTCGGCCTGAACGTCCATTGTTGAGAACATCGCTTCGCGCCCGAAGTCTGACGCAACCAGCATGACCACATCGTCGTCCGCCCTGCTGCCGACCACCACCGTGCCTTTGTCCAGCGCGGCAGGCAGCACAAAGCCACCGTTGTAGTCCGTGTGGTTGCCCATCATCTCCACCCGCCCCGGAGCCAGCGCGGCGGTGGTGGGCCGCACCCCAAACCGCTTCTCATAGGCCCCGACCGCTTCGTCTACCAGTGCCATGACTTCCCCTTCATTTCCGCCCGGTCCGCGCCAGGCCCTCGTGCTAATTTCAATATGCTGTCTACGCTTAACTTACTCTGCAATCATCCGCCGTAGCACAACCACGAATGAGATTTGTCAGGATTCTAAGTTTTGTACGTTAGTCAACAACCACTCAATAATATCAGTAACGCTTTTAGTGTCGTAAGTTGTGACGGTTTTCCATCAGGCAGATAGCATTGAGCGCAAGTTTGATCAGCGTTGATCCAAGTCCAAACGACTTGCTTCATATTCAGCCATACTGGAGACATATCTATTTTATCGACGGTTTTCCACTCGTTAATTTCGATTGGGTCTATTCCAATTTCACAATCTTGTAAGTATAAAAGATTCATAACTGAAGCACACCTATTCTTGCTTACCCCAACCCAAGTCCTCAACATATTGAAGACCTTCTGCATCAAAATACTTGCAAAAATCTCTTCTCGGTTTTGGCACTCCATCTTGTAATTTCGCAGGTTGGCAGGCGTAATCCCTACTTGCCTGCGGTCTGATTTGGTTGCGCGGCATGAAAGCGATACAGCTAGGCGCTGTTCCAATGGCTTCCGAGGGAGATGTGATTTGTACCGCGAAATAGGGAATGACGAGCACCATATCTTTGTGGACGGCACTCAACGGGCCAATCCACCCGTAGACAGGTTTATCTTTTTTGCCGTCGCCAGGATATTTCCCTTTTACTTGGATAGGTCTGATAACAACACTGTCGCCAATTGTCTTGCTTACTATGAAGTCAAAGCCGATGTCACGACGTGGAAAATAGATATTCCATTCGGCATCTGCAAAAACCCCCGCCACGAACTGTTCCGCAAAATAGTCTCGCGTCTCTTTACGTTTTGCCATTAGAGTTTCTCCCAATATTTGTAGATGCTGTCCTATACCACATTCCAGTTCAGTTCAGTTTCTTAAAGTGACACTAAATCGCGTGATAAAGAACGAAATATATTCGTGTCTAAGAGTAATGTCATTTGCCTCAAAGTCCCGAAGAATTTCTTTCGGCAGGGGTGCGTTGAAGTAGCCAGACATAGTGAACTCGCCTACGATTGAGGTGAGTCAACACTAAATAAGTTTACGGCTCATAAATCACGCGGCGTCAGCCCGGTCTGCTTGGCAATTCGGGACAGCATCACCGGGCCAATCTCCACGCCGTCGTGGAAAGCCCACACATAATCCGGCCAGTCCGGGCGCTCCAAAGTCTTATGTGACCCGCTGCTCTGACGCTTGACTGCCCAGCCGATGCGAAGCAATGCTGCCAAAACACGCCCTGATTTTGTAGAAGGCCACTGGCTCACAATTCATCTCCAGAATGGCACACTCAAGCCGCAACCGAAAAGACTTGCGGCAGGACATCTGCGGCTTTCGGCAGTGGTTCTCCGTGTTCAATCCGGTCTGCGATGACCCGCAGCGCCAACACCTGCACATGAGCTATCGCCTCGGCACGGGTCGCACCGTAGGCCAGCACGCCCGGCAGATCGGGAACCTCACTGAGCCAGCGGCCATCTTCTTCTTGTTCGGTTTCTACAGAAAGACGCATGGTTTCACCTCAAACCGCGATTAGCATTTTTTGGCGTTCACAGGATGTAGTTTATCTGTCTTTGCGGTGGATGTCAATGCCCCCAGGTTTCGAGGGCAGGGACAGGGAGGGCGGGGGGACCCCGCCCCTACAAAAGGAGAAAGAGAAGAGCCGTGGCTAGGGTTTGGCCGGTGCTTCCGGGGTGAACGAGAAGGCTTTGATAATAATTTCGACGGGCTTGCCGTTCTGTGGGGCGGCTCCGTTGAGCAGCCACAGGTTGATGTGGACGGGCAAGGGCTGCTGCGGGAGGCGGGCGTGATCAGCGGGCGCGAAGTTCCAGCGGGCGTATTCGCCCTGCCGGTCGCGGCGGGCGGCGCTTAGGTGGCCGCGCAGGCACTGGACATGGACGGCGGCGGAACTCCAGTCGAACCGCTGGGTGGTGTCGGTCAGCCCCGGCGGCATGGCGAAGGAGTATGAAGCGGAGGGCGGGACAAGGCCGGAGCGGGCGGGGTAGATGGTGCTGCTGGCCGGAAGAGCCGCCGGGTCGCCCCACCGGCTGTATTCAATGTCAATCTCGTTGGTTCCGTCCGGCCCCATGCCGGGCGCGGGGTAGTTGAACAGGCCCAAAATGACGTTGGGGTCCAGACGGTCGAGCGCCCCGGTGACATGAAACTGGTAGCGCCCGAAGCCGAGGCGGCGCTGGGTATAAACTTCCGGGCAGTGCCAGACGCCGCCGTGGTTGTTGAGCGTCAGATGGAGGCGGCCCTGAGCGTCCACGCGGACGTTGTTCGGGTCCCAGTGGTTTGGGCCGGGGCCGCTGACTTCCGCAGGCCGCACGTTCCATGTATAGCCAGAAAATTGGATGGTCTGGGGCGGGGCGGCGTGTGTCAGGGAGCCGCTGCCAAACAGGGCGGCGGTCAGGAATGGCAGGAACAGGCGGCGTGAGATGTTCATAACTCCGCTTTTTCTGCTGCGTCATACTCGGCGTTGATGGCGGCGTAGTCTTCGGGCGTGCCGACGTCGCGCCAGGTGCCTTCCAGGGGGATGCCTTTGGTGGCGTAGCCGTCGTTGATCATGGCGGTGATGGCGTCGGGCAGCTCATATTCGCCGCGTGCGGAGGGGACGATTTTGGCGGTGTAGTCAAACAGCAGGGGGTCAAAGATGAACAGGCCCGCGTTGTTCCAGTGGGTCGTGGCCGTGCCTTTAGGGGGCTTTTCCTGAATGCGCTGGATGAGGTTGTTTTCGTCCAAATAGACCGCAGCGCCCGCCCAGGGATCATCGACGTAGTTCAGGCCGACATAGGCTTTGATGTCCCGCGTGCCGGTGTCGACATAGGCATCGCCGAAGCGGCCATAGTTGATGGGGTCCAGCATGATGTCGCCGTAGGTCATTAGGAAGGGCGCGTCGGCCAGCACGTCGCGGGCGGTGTTGACAGCATCCCCCACCCCACGCGGGGTTTCCTGCGGGACGTATTCAATGTTCCAGTCCCAATTAGAGCCGTCACCAAAATAGTCTTGCAGGACATCGGCTTTGTAGCCGGTGATCAGCACAAAGTCGCGGATGGGAGTGGCCGAAGCAATGCCGCCCATGATGCGCTCGATCATGGGAACACCGCCGATGGGGATCATGGGCTTGGGCTGATGGGCGGTCAGGGGGCCGAGGCGTGTGCCGCGTCCGGCGGCGAGCAGCAGTGCTTTCATGGGGGCGTGTGTCTCCTTGACAATACTAAGGGCCAAACTAAGGGCCAAAACTCGTAGGGGCAGGGTTTCCCTGCCCTCCGATCTGGAAAAGAGGACGGGGGGACCCCGCCCCTACATCTGTGCATATTTGTCACATCCGCGCATATTTCAGGGCGTCGGCGCAGCCGCAGTCACGGGTGGTCGGCATCTGCGAGAGCATGGTTTTTAAAACGCGCTTGGCGTTGGCGGTGTTCTGTGTCAGGACTTGCAGAACATCGTGGGCCTGCACGGCGGCGACATCGGCGACTAGCCCAGCGTCGTAGTCGGTAACAAGCGACAGCGTGGTATAGCAAAGCGACAGCTCATGCGCCAGCATCATTTCGGGGTACTGCGTCATGCTGACGATGTTCCAGCCCATCTGCGTAAACCACTGGCTTTCCGCTTTGGACGAAAAGCGCGGGCCTTGAATGACGACAACTGTACCGGTTTCGTGGACGGGGACGCCGTTTTCTTTGGCCGCAGACACGGCCAACTGACGCATCTGTGGGCAGTAAACATTGGCCGACGAAACGTGCGTGACCACCGGGCCGTCGTAGAATGTATCCGGGCGGCCCGTGGTGCGGTCTACGAATTGGTCGTTAATGACAATGTCGCCCGGCGCGATATTGGCCTGCAAGGAGCCGACAGCGCTTGGGGCAAGAACGCGGGTGACACCGAGGCTTTGGAGCGCCCACAGGTTGGCCCGGTACGGGACTTTGTGCGGCGGGATCGTATGCGCTTTGCCGTGCCGGGGCAGGAAGGCAACGCGCCGCCCGGCGACAGTCATCAGGGCGATTTTGTCGCTCGGCGGGCCGTAGGGGGTATCGAGATAGACTTCTTCCACGTCGCCTTCGGCGAAGTCATAAAAGCCGCTGCCGCCAAAGATGCCGATTTCCGCCCGGTTTTGCTGTGCCAGTTGTGTCATAGGTTTATTTTCTGTCGCAATATCACGAGGGGTTGAAAACCCCTCGCTAGGGGAGGCGTCCTTCGGACGAGGGATTAGGAGCAGGATGGGAGGGCGGGGGGACCCCGCCCCTACTTCTTCCACCCGGAGGGTGCTTCACCTAGCGAGGGGTTTTCAACCCCTCGGCCTGCTCGTCTTTCTGCCCATTCACCGCTATACCCAAAGCCGCCTCGGCGGCGGCCTGCTGCGCTTCTTTTTTGGTTTTGCCCTGCCCCATGCCCACCGTCACACCGTCAAGTTTGACAGCAATGGTAAACGTCCGGTCGTGTGGGCGGCCCCGTTCGGCAGTGAGAACGTACTCGGGCGAGGACAAATGCGCGGCCTGGCGCTGCTCCTGCAAAACGGTCTTGGGGTCGCGCCAGTCGCGCTCTTCGGCGACGGCGGCAATTTCGGGGGCGAGTATCTCTAACACAAAGTCGCGGGCGGCGGGGTAGCCGCGCTCGCGGTAGACGGCGGCAATCAGCGCCTCCACGGCATCCGCGATAATCGAGTCCCGGTTTCGCCCCCCCATCGCCTCCTCGGTGCGGCCCAGGCGCATCAGGGGGGCAAGGTCCATACGCCGGGCGGCGGCGGCGAGGGCGTCTTTGCAGACAATCAGGGCTTTGGCCTGTGCCAGCTCCCCCTCACCCCGCTTCGGAAAACGGTCATAGAGGAACTCGACGACGACCATGCCCAGCACCGAGTCGCCCAGGAACTCCAGCCGCTCGTTGCTGTCTAACGTGTGTTCCGGGACCAGCGACTTGTGGGTCAGCGCCTGCTTCAGCGCGGCGAGGTCGCTGAGGGGCAGGCGGCGTGCTTCGGCTTCGCGCCGTAAGCGTTCAGCCAGCGTCTCTTCGGGATTGGCATCATCAATGGTAATCACGACAGCGCCTGCACGGCGTCGGCGATGCGAGCCACGCCGCGCTTGATGTTGTCCAGTGAAGTCGCATACGACAGACGGATGTTGGCATCGGCCCCGAAGCCGGAGCCGGGGACGACGGCGACGCCGTAGGCTTCCAGCAGATACGCGGAAAAGTCGTCCGAGCCGGTGATGGTGCGCGTCGCGTCGCCTTCGGGTGTCCAAGATTTGCCGTAGAGGGCGGAGACGTTGGGGAACACATAGAACGCCCCGCCTGGCTGCTGCACGGTGACGCCGCCGATGGCGTTCAGCGCGGGAACGATGTAATTGCGGCGCTCTTCAAATGCCTGCCGCATGGTCTCCACATCGCCCTGCGGGCCGTTCAGGGCTTCGACGCCTGCCGCCTGCGCGATAGACGTCGGGTTCGACGTACTCTGGTCCTGGATTTTGGACATGGCGGCCACGATGTCCAACTCCGCCGCCGCGTAGCCCAGCCGCCAGCCGGTCATGGAGTGCGCTTTGGAAAAGCCATTGATGGTGATGACATACTTTTTGATTTCGTCGGAGAACGACGCGGGCGACACAAACTCGCTGCCCGTGTACAGTATCTTCTCGTAAATCTCATCGGACATCAGATACACACCCCGCGCCGCGCACAGTTCCGCGATCTCGCGCAAAGTCTGCGGCGCATAGACGGCCCCGGTCGGGTTCGACGGCGAATTGATCACCACCAGCTTTGTCTTTGGCGTCAGCACAGCTTCGATCTGCGCCGCCGTCGCTAGAAAGCCCGTGCTTTCGTCAGTCTCAACAATCACCGGCACGCCGCCCGCCAGCTTTGCCTGCTCCGGGTAGGACACCCAGTAGGGCGCGGGGATAACCACTTCGTCGCCGTCGTCCAAAAGCGCCTGCATCAGATTATAGATAGAGTGCTTCGCGCCGCAGGAGACGATAATCTCATTGCGCGAATAGGTCAGTCCGTTGTCGCGCTTCAGCTTGGCGATAATCGCTTCTTTGAGCGCCACGGTCCCGCTCGACGGCGTGTATTTGGTCTCGCCCCGGTCCAGGGCGGCGACGGCGGCGTCTTTGACATTCTGGGGGGTATCGAAGTCCGGCTCGCCCGCGCCAAAGCTGAGAATATCTTTGCCTTCGGCTTTGAGGGCATTGGCTTTGGCGGTGATGGCGAGGGTCGGCGAAGGGGCGGCGTGAAGCGCACGCTGGGACAGCATTTTTTGCTGAGGCGGCGTAGACATGAAAAGTTCTCCGGGCGGCAAAATAGCCGAGTAAATGCTGCCGATATTGTAGCCGAACCGGCGGCGGGAAGTCAAGGCGGGGGAGAAGCGCGGGGCGACCCGGAGAAGAGCAGCAAGAAGCCTCGGGTTGAAACCCGAGGCTTTTCTGTGTTCGCTTGGCTGTCTGAGGCCCGGTTCCCTATCCTCCGATATGCGACATTTCCACTTTAGGCCGCCGCGCCGACTCTTCGGTTCGCACTTCCGAGTAGCGGTCCGTGCGGCGCTCCCACACGGCGCGGAGGGTGGCGGACAGGTCGGCGTCAGTCATCCCCGAACGCAGCGGGGCGCGGAGGTCGCGGCCTTCGGCGGCGAACAGGCACGTATACAGACTGCCCTCGGCGGACAGGCGGGCGCGGGTGCAGTCGCCGCAGAAGGGCTGCGTGACGGAGGCAATCACGCCCACTTCGCCGCCGCCGTCGATGTAGCGAAAGCGGGTGGCGACTTCGCCGGGGTAGTTCGGCGCAGCCGGGACAAGGGGCAGCGCGGAGGAGAGGCGCGAAATGATTTCAGACGCAGGCACGACGGATTCGGAGTGCCAGCCATTTGTGGCCCCGACGTCCATAAACTCAATGAAGCGCAGAATGACGGGCGTGTTGTGGAAATGCCGGGCCAGCGCGGTCAGGCCCTCATCATTGACACCGCGCTGAACCACGGTGTTGACTTTGACCGGGCCGAGACCGGCAGACAGCGCGGCGTCGATGCCGCCCAGGACGCGGGCGACGGGGAACGACACATCGTTCATGGACTGAAACACGGCGTCATCCAAAGAGTCGAGGCTGACGGTGACGCGGGACAGGCCCGCGTCTTTCAGGGCGCGGGCGTGCTTTGCCAAAAGTGCGCCATTGGTGGTCAGCGCGATCTCTTCGATGCCGCTGATTGCCGAAAGCATTTCAACTAACTTGGGCAGGTCGCGGCGCAGGAGCGGCTCACCGCCGGTCAGGCGGATTTTCTGGACGCCCAGGTCGGCGAACAGGCGGGCCAGACGGGCCAGCTCTTCAAACGATAAAATCTGGGCGGCGGGCAAAAACTGGAAGCCCTGCCCGAAGACCTCTTTGGGCATACAATAGGTGCAGCGAAAGTTGCAGCGGTCCGTGACCGACACCCGCAGGTCGCGCAGGGGGCGATGGTAGGTATCGCGCACAGGATTGAACAGCATAGGAAGAGAAATCGGGGCGGGCATACTTTATTCTACCCCCAAAGGGGGCACGTAAGTTCGCCCACTCAGGAATTGACACAGGGCCAGGAGTTCGAGGGGTTAAAACCCCTCGCTAAGAGGCGAAGACGCCGGGAAGCCAAAGAGTGAGAATAGATAGCCTCGGTTTATTATCCGATTGGCCGCCCGGCGCGAAGCGCCTTCCAGCGAGGGGTTTTAACCCCTCGAACCCTGGCGGGCAGCAAATACCCAGCACCAAATGAGAAGGCACTCGCCTCGGCGATTGACGCGGACGGGCGCAATATGCTATACTCTTCTCCCATAAGTTTACGAAACCCAGTGTTTGATGACCCCGCAACCGAGATTAGAAGAGGAACGCTGCCCCCATGAGACCGACTGGCCTGCCCCCTAAGCAGGGGCTGTACGACCCGGATTTTGAGCATGACGCCTGCGGCGCGGGCTTCGTGGTCAATATCAAAGGCAACGCCTCGCATGAAATCGTCAGCCAGGCGCTGACCATCCTGCGGAACCTCGCCCACCGGGGCGCCTCCGGCAGCGAGGAAAACTCTGGCGATGGAGCCGGGATACTTCTGCAAGTCCCGCACACGTTTCTGGCCCGCGAGATGAGCGCGGCGGGCGTCCCCCTGCCCGCGCCGGGCGAGTACGCCGTCGGCACGGCGTTTCTGCCGCAGGACGACACCGAGCGGGCACTCTGCGAAGGCAAGCTGCAAAGCATCACCGCCGAAGAAGGGCAGACATTCTTAGGCTGGCGCGATGTGCCGACAGACCCGTCGACGCTCGGCGACACGGCGATTGCCGCCTCCCCGGTTATTCGGCAGTTTTTTGTGGGCCGGGGCGCGGGCGTGACCGAGACGGCGCACTTTGAGCGCAAGCTGTGCGTCATCCGCAAGCGGACCGCCCATGAAGTGCGGTTGGCCGGGGTCGGCGGCAGCGAGAAGTTTTATATTCCCAGCCTGTCCTCGCGCACGCTGGTCTACAAAGGAATGCTGACGCCCGAGCAAGTCGGCGAGTTTTACCCCGACCTGTCCGACCCCGAGATGCAAAGCGCCCTGGCGCTGGTCCACTCGCGCTTTAGCACCAACACGTTCCCGAGCTGGGAGCGAGCGCACCCGTACCGCATGATTGCCCACAATGGCGAGATCAACACCCTGCGGGGCAATGTCAACTGGATGCGGGCGCGGCAGGCGCAGTTTGCGTCGGACTTGTTCGGCGATGACCTGCCCAAGATGCTGCCGATTATCAACGACGAAGGCAGCGACTCGGCGATGTTCGACAACTGTCTGGAGTTTCTGACCCTCAGCGGACGGTCCATGCCTCATGCCGTGATGATGATGATCCCTGAACCCTGGGCGGGGCATGAGAGTATGTCCGCCGAGCGCAAGGCGTTCTATCAGTACCATTCGTGCCTGATGGAACCCTGGGACGGTCCGGCGTCTATCGCCTTTACCGATGGCGTCCAAATCGGTGCGGTGCTGGACCGGAACGGCCTGCGCCCGTCGCGCTACTATGTCACCAAAGACGATTTGGTGATCATGGCCTCCGAAGTCGGCGTTCTGGACATCGCCCCGGAGCGGGTCCTGTCCAAAGGCCGCTTGCAGCCGGGCCGAATGTTTCTGGTAGACACCGCCGAGGGCCGCATTGTGGCCGATGAAGAGATCAAAGACGCTGTGGCCCGCCAGCATCCTTACGGCGAGTGGCTGGCCGAGCATTTGGTGAAGATGGCCGACCTGCCGACCCCGACCGATGTGCCGACCACGACCCACGAAACAGTGTTGCAGCGGCAGCAGGCATTCGGCTACACGTTTGAAGACCTGCGGATTATTATGGCCCCGATGGCCCGGCAGGGCGCGGAGGCTATCGGCTCGATGGGCACGGACACGCCGCTGGCGGTGCTGTCCGACAAGCCGCAGTCGCTGTTCAACTATTTCCAGCAGCTCTTCGCGCAGGTGACCAACCCGCCGATTGACTGCATCCGGGAAGAGATTGTGACGTCGGCGGGCATGACTATTGGGACCGAGCGCAATATGCTGGAGCCTGGCCCCGAAAACTGCAACCTGATTTCACTCGACTCTCCGATTGTCAACAACGAAGAGCTGGCGAAGCTGCGGCAGATTAGTCGCCCCGGCTTTCAGTCGGTCACGCTGCCGATCTTGTTCCCGGCAGGCAGCGGCGCGGAGGGTTTGGTCGCCGCCCTGAACAATCTCTTTGCGGCGGCGGACAAGGCGATTAACGACGGCAAGAACATCTTGATCTTGTCCGACCGGGGCATTGATGCCGACTGTGCCGCTATTCCGGCCCTGCTGGCCTCGGCGGGCCTGCATCATCACCTCATCCGGCAGGGCACACGCACGCGCATCGGGCTGGTGCTGGAGTCGGGCGAGCCGCGTGAAGTGCATCACTTCGCACTGCTTGTCGGCTACGGGGTTGCCGCAATCAATCCCTATCTGGCCTTTGAGACCATCGACGACGCCATTCGGGAGAATATGCTGCGCGACATCCTGCCCTACGATGCCCGCAAGAACTATGTCAAAGCGGTCGTCAAGGGGATTGTCAAAGTCATCTCCAAGATGGGCATTTCGACGATTGAAAGCTACTGCGGAGCGCAGCAATTTGAAGCCGTGGGCCTGCACAAATCGGTCATTGACCATTATTTCACCCGGACGGCGTCCCGTATCGGCGGGGTCGGCATGGCGGTCCTGGCGCGGGAAGCCGAAATCCGGCACGATGCGGCGTTCCCGAAGCGCGGCGAAAAGCCGGGGGCGCTGCCCACCGGCGGCAACTATCAATGGCGCTCGGACGGCGAGTACCATCTGTTCAGCCCGCAGACCATACACAAGCTGCAATTAGCTGTCCGTACCAACAGCTACAAAGCGTTTAGCGAGTATTCCACACTGGTCAACGAGCAGCTCGAACAGAAAGCCACCCTGCGCGGCCTGCTGGGGCTGAAATCTAACCTCGCCCCCGTGCCGCTGGACGAAGTGGAACCCTGGACGGACATCGTCAAGCGGTTCAAAACCGGGGCCATGTCCTACGGCTCCATCAGCCAGGAGGCGCACGAAGCGCTGGCTATCGCCATGAACCGCATCGGCGGCAAATCCAACACCGGCGAAGGCGGCGAGGACCCCGCCCGGTTTATCCCGGACGCCAACGGCGACTCGCGCAATTCGGCCATCAAGCAGGTGGCGTCTGGCCGCTTCGGCGTCACGAGCCACTATTTGGTCAACGCCAAAGAGCTGCAAATCAAGATGGCGCAGGGGGCCAAGCCCGGCGAGGGCGGTCAGCTCCCCGGCTCGAAAGTCTATCCCTGGATCGCCAAAGTGCGCTTCTCGACCCCCGGCGTGGGGTTAATCTCGCCGCCGCCGCACCATGACATCTACTCGATTGAGGACCTGTCGGAGCTGATTCATGACCTGAAAAACGCCAACACCGGCGCACGGATCAGCGTCAAGCTGGTCTCCGAAGTCGGGGTCGGAACCATCGCCGCCGGGGTTGCCAAAGCTAAAGCCGATGTGGTTCTGATTTCCGGCCACGACGGCGGCACGGGGGCCTCTCCGCAGACTTCTATCAAGCACGCCGGGCTGCCCTGGGAGCTGGGGCTGGCCGAAACGCATCAAACGCTGGTCCTGAACAACCTGCGCTCGCGCATTGTGGTGGAAACCGACGGGCAGCTTAAAACGGGCCGCGACGTGATTATCGCCGCGCTGCTCGGGGCCGAAGAATACGGCTTTGCGACTGCCCCGCTGGTCTCGCTCGGCTGCATTATGATGCGCGTTTGTCACCTGAACACCTGCCCGGTAGGCGTGGCGACGCAGGACCCAGAGCTTCGCAAGAACTTCACCGGGGACCCGGCCCACGCCGTCAACTTCATGCGCTTTATCGCCGAAGAAGTCCGCGAGATTATGGCCTCGCTGGGTTTCCGCACGGTCAATGAAATGATTGGCCGCACCGATGTTCTGGAAGCGGAGCGGGCGCTGGACCACTGGAAGACACGCGGGCTGGACTTCTCGAACCTGTTCTATCAGCCCGAAGCGGGGCCGGAAGTCGGGCGCTACCAGCAGATGACGCAGGACCACGGGCTGGACGGGGCGCTGGACAACACGGCGCTTCTGGATATTTGCCAGCCTGCGCTGGATAATGGCACACCCGTCGAGGCCACTGTGCCTATTCGCAATGTCAACCGCGTGGTCGGCACGATTGTCGGCAGCGAGCTGACCCGGCGCTACGGAGCGCAGGGCCTGCCCGAAGACACCATCAAGCTGAACTTTGAAGGCTCGGCGGGGCAGTCGTTCGGCGCGTTTGTCCCCGCTGGAATGACCCTGCGGCTCTCAGGCGACGCCAACGACTATCTGGGCAAGGGCCTGTCGGGCGGCAAGCTGATTATTCAGCCCCCGGCTGGCTCGACGTTCGCGGCCCGCACCAATATCATTATTGGCAACACCGCGCTGTATGGCGCAACGGCGGGCGAGGTCTACATTCGCGGCGGCGCGGGCGAGCGGTTTGCGGTGCGAAACTCCGGGGCCTATGCCGTGGTGGAAGCCGTGGGCGACCACGGCTGCGAGTATATGACCGGCGGGCGCGTCGTCGTGCTGGGCACGACAGGCCGCAACTTCGCGGCGGGAATGTCTGGCGGCATCGCTTACGTCCTAGATGACGCAGGCGACTTTGCCACCCGCTGCAACACGCAGATGGTGGGCCTGGAAAAACTCGCGGATTTGGCCGAAATCGAGGAACTGCGGCAGATGCTTCGGCGCTACGTCGAATACACCGGCAGTTCGCACGCCTCGGAGCTTCTGGCCGACTGGGAAGTGTCTGTGCCAAAGTTTGTCCGGGTCATCCCACACGACTTCAAGCGCATGAACGAGGCCATCGCCCGCGTCGAAGCCTCCGGCCTGAGCGGCGACGAGGCCCTGCTGGCGGCCTTTGAAGAGAACGCCCGCAGCACCGCCCGTGCGGGCGGGGGTTAAGCAGATCATAAGCGCCTTTAGCGAGGGATTAAAATCCCTCGCTAGGTGAGGCGTCCTGCGGACGAAAGATATACGGAGCCGGAGGCCGTTGGCCTTTTCCTAACTCTCCTCCGTCCGCAGGACGCCTCACCTAGCGAGCAGTTGAAAACTGCTCGAACGGCCCGAAAGTTAGACACACGTTTTAGAACACACGAGACCATACATGGGAAAACCAACCGGCTTCATTGAATACCTGCGCGAGCTGCCCCTGGACCGGACCGCCACCGAGCGCATCCGGGACTGGAAAGAGTTCCATCTACACCTGGGCGAGAAAAAGCTCCGCGAGCAGGGTGCCCGCTGCATGGACTGCGGCATCCCCTTCTGCCACACCGGAACCCTGCTCAACGGTATGGCTTCGGGCTGCCCGGTCAACAATTTGATTCCTGAATGGAACGACTTAGTGTACCGGGGCTTGTGGCGCGAGGCGCTGGACCGGCTGCACAAGACCAACAACTTCCCCGAGTTCACCGGGCGCGTCTGCCCTGCCCCCTGCGAAGGGGCGTGCGTGCTGGGCATCAGCGGCCCGGCGGTCACCATTAAAAACATTGAGTGCGCGATTATTGACAAAGGCTTTGAAGAAGGGTGGGTCGTCGCCGAGCCGCCCGCCAAGCGCACCGGCAAGAAAGTGGCCGTCGTCGGCTCTGGCCCTGCCGGGCTGTCCGCCGCCGCGCAGCTCAACAAGGCGGGTCATATGGTCACCGTCTTCGAGCGCGGTGACCGCGTCGGCGGCCTGCTGACTTACGGCATCCCTAACATGAAGCTGGGCAAAGAGCTGGTGGACCGGCGCGTGGATCTGCTGGAACAGGAAGGTATTGCGTTCCTGACCAATACCACCGTGGGCGAAAACTACCCCGCCGACCGGCTGCTCAAAGAGTTCGACGCCGTGGTGCTGGCGACCGGTGCGACCAAGCCTCGCGGGCTTTCGGACATCGAAGGCGGCGATTTGAAGGGCATCCATTTTGCGATGGATTTCCTGACCGCCAACACGCAGAATGTTCTGGACGGCACGCCCAACGACCAATTCGTGACGGCGGACGGCAGAGACGTCGTGGTCATCGGCGGCGGCGACACCGGCACGGACTGTGTCGGGACCTCCATGCGGCACGGCTGCCGCAGCCTGGTGCAGCTTGAAATCCTGCCCAAGCCCCCGAAGTCCCGCGCCCCGGACAACCCGTGGCCGCAGTGGCCGAAAGTCTACCGCCTGGACTACGGGCAGGAAGAGGCGCTGGCCGTGTTCGGCTCCGACCCCCGCGTCTACTGCACCACCGCCAAGAAGTTTGTCGGCGATGAAAACGGTTATGTCAAAGAAGTGCATACCGTGGGCATCGACTGGCAGCACGACGACAAGGGCCGCTTCGTGCCCGTGGAAGTGCCCGGCACGGAGAAAGTGACCTCGGCACAGCTTGTCCTGCTGGCGATGGGCTTCCTGGGACCCGAGCAGTCTCTCTTGGACCAGATGGGTATTGCCTGCGACGCCCGCTCCAACGTGCAGGCTGCCTACGGTGAGTTCACTACCAGCATTCCCGGCGTCTTCGCGGCGGGCGATGCCCGGCGCGGCCAGAGCCTTGTGGTCTGGGCCTTCAACGAAGGCCGCGCCGCCGCCCGCGAATGCGACCGCTACCTGATGGGCGAAACCAGCCTGCCCTGACCGTAGGGGCGCGATTTATCGCGCCCTCTTTCTTTTTAGCCAACACCGGCGGCAATGCAGCCCCCCTACCCCACCTCTGGCTCCCCAGAATTGGGGCGGGGGGGCTATTTTATGGAACATATCCCTATGACTGACAACCAATCCAACGTCAATGTGCAGGAACTCACCGACTACCTCAAGCTCAAGCTGATGGTCCTCGGCGGCGAGATGGGCAATGAAGAGTTTATCGCCCGGCTGACCATCCCCCAAGAAGTCGTCGCGCACCTCAAAGAGCGCATCCGGCTGTCTTACGGCGAGCCTAGCCCTTTAGACAAGCGCGTGCAGGACTTTCTGGACAGCTACCTTGCCGAACTCAGCGGCGAAGCGCCCATCAAGCTGCCGGGCCTCGGCCAGAGCCTCATCCTAGACAGAGCGGGTATGGCCCGCGAGCTGTCGCTGCCTGAAGGCGGGGACAAGTTTGAGTCGGATATTGTCAGCTCCTATCGGCTCGGCAATGGGCAGGGCGTCCTGCATAACCCGAAAAGCGACCGGCGGACGACGCAGGGTGTCTTCCATGTCGCCGAAGGCGGCGCTCCCATCCCGAACGACAAAGTGGCCGTGCCAAAAGTGGCTTTCGCGGGCCTGCTCCGGGCCGCGCTGGCCCCGCCGCAAAGCCTGCTGATGCTGCCATTCACGGCGGGAAGCGCCGCGCCGATGGCGTCGTTCGTGTCGCTGATGCTGCGGCCCCTCGTCGTCCCCGCCGTGCCCGGCGTCACCCCGGCGCGGACTACCGAAGTGCGGTTTATGGTCCCCGGCAACCTGGTCAGCAATCTGGACTTTGTGGAGCGCATCTTTGGCAACGCGGGCGACCCGCACCTGCCGGAAAGCGATGCCGGGCTGGATATTGACGGCTGGACCGGGCACACGGGCTATGTGATTTTGGCCCCGCATCTGCCGACGCTCTCCAAGAAGTCCCTGGGCCTGCCGCACTTCGATGATGCCACCGACCGGCAGAAGCGCGACCGGATGTGCTGGGCGTCCCCCGATGAGCTTTACAACAACGGGGATGCGTTTAAAATCACCGCCCGTGACGGGCGCGGCGTCATGGTGACGATTATTGCGGACAACTATTACGGCTACTGCAAAAAAGAAGTCAAAACGCAGATCAGCTTTGCCGCGAATCTGCTGGGCATGGCGGAAGAGGAACACGCGGGCGGGGCGCTGGTACATCCGCGCTACGACCTCGGCAAAACGTTCACCCCGGCCACGCATCTGCGGAAAAGCACCCATACGTTTGAAGGCGTCAAGCGGATGCTCGGTGACCGGATGCAGCTCATGCCGGAGGGCTACGGCATCGACCGTGCCTACGCAAACATCTACTACGTGCCTGAGACGGTGCAGATTGACCTGAATACGCAGACGGTGACCTGGCAGAACCTCTCCGGGCGGCATTCGCTTCCGCTCGATCCCGGTGTCAGCTATGTGGTCCCGGCGGGCTACAAAGTGCGGCTGGAAAAAGAGGCGGCGTCGGGGCAGTGGCGCTTGATTGGAACCACCGCCGAAGGGACATTCTGCCACAAGCCGTCTACCGTCTCCGGCGGCGGCAAGTCCGAGATTTCCAAGTCTATCTCTGACTCAGTCATGCACGCGCCGTTCTTTGTCGCCGACTTTGAGAAAGACATGGATGCGGCAGCCACGCTCCTGACCCACGACTATTCGGACCGCTTCCAGAACCGCCCGCCCGCCGAAAGCCGCCCCATCCTCAGCCCGGAGCGTTCGCTGGGGTCGGTCATCAAGCTGCTCACGCCGTCGTCGCCCCTGTACACCGACAAATACAATGCCTGGCTGGAATCGATCCCCCACCCCATCCGCGAATTGGTCTATCTGATTAAGCGGTTTTACCAACCCGAAATGGGCGAAGACTGGCGCGGGCAGTTCAGCGTGGACGTCGTCAACGGACGGCCCGGCAATGAGCTTCGGTTCCGGGGCGAAAAGCTGGTGGCGCACTTTGCGCGGGTGGGCTTTACGCCCGGCGGGGACTGGCGCATCTTCACGCTGCGCTCCGACTTTGTGCCCGCTGAAAAGATTCAGCGCGAGGACGACATCTCAGCCTCTCTGGTTGTGCCCGCCGGGCGGCTGCCAAACCGCAATCCGCGCTACGATGGCCCTCTCGCCTACAAAATCGTGGAAAACACCGAGCGCCGCCTGTTTCAGCGGCCTGATGACGCCATTCATCGGGGCTACGACAAAGTCACCGAGGCGCATTTTGCCCTGCCCGACAACTTCTTCTCGAACTACGCCCCGCTGACGCAAAGCGACGCCGAAACATTTGTGTCCCAGCCAATCTCCGTGGCCGAATGGACCCCGGCCATGCAGGAGGTGGTCGTCCGCGCCGCCCAGACGCCCGGCTACTTTGTGTCGTCGGCCCACCCGCGCATTGTCGACGGCAAAGCCACCAAAAACCCGCGCTTCCTGCAAATCCGTGCCGACTTGCAGGACCCCGGCCCCTCATACCTGTCCGAAGTCGGCATGCGCCTGTACCGGCGAACCCCGTGGACCGAGCCGTTGCCCACGCCCGTCAACGCCGTCCTGCCGGGCCGCCGCCTGAACCCGCCCGAGCCGGGCATCCGGTCTCTCGCGGTCTACAACCCGGTGCATTATCAGGAAACGCCCGAGCTGTTCATGGAGCTGATTAGCAGCCTCACCGGCAAGTCCCCCTCCACCACCGGGGCCGGGTCGGAAGGGGCGCTGACCAAAGGCCCGTTCAACGCGCTTCCTCCGATTATCGACCTGAACAATGCTCTGGTGTCGCATATTCTGACCGACGAAAAAGCCTTCGCCACGGCGGCGGGCTTTGTCGGCCCGCATCTGCGCGTGGACCATGACATCAGCCTGCTTATCCCCGAAATCTGGTCCCGCATGGAAGTCTCCGAGCGCGACCCCGCCGCCCTTCTGGCGAGCGGCCACTTCGAGAAAATGGATGACTTTGAACACGAAGGTCAGCCCGTGCTGGCCTCCCGCCTCGGCTATCGCCTCACGCCGCAGGGAGTCCGCACGTACTTCGGAATCGTCTTTGACAACCCCAACGATGTCTTCACCGAAGCCATGCTGCGCCCCGAAGAACAGGACCTGGCCTCGTTTGTGGACGGCATCCACAACATCGTGGAAACCCAGAAGAAAATTGCCGAAAACTACTTTGAGGACGGCTCCGTGTCTCTGGCCTGCCCGCCCCTCCGCGCCCTGCTCCACGTCATGCGCGACGGCGAGTATGAGGGCAAAACCGTCGATGATCCCGCCCTCCGCGCCCTGTTCACCCGCGAGGCGCTGTGGGAAAGCGACTGGTACGCCGAGCGCCTGCAAACCCAGCAGACCGTTGATGTCCGCCTGTGGCGGCGGCACGTCGCCTACCTGCGCGGCTTCCTGAACACGCCGAACCCCCTGTCGCCCGCCCTGCGCCAGGAAGTCACCGCCCGCCTGCACCGCGCCCAGACCCAGTGCGAACGCGCCGAGCGTCCCGACTACGTCGGCAGCCTCAAAGGCTTCCTCGGAGCCGACCCCGCCGTGCTGATGGAGAACTAAAAAAAGCCCGGCTTTCGGGTATAACTTGTGTTCTATGAAACGTATTTTGATCGTGAAACTGTGGGCAATGGGCGATTTGCTCATGGCGACGCCCCTCCTCCGGGCATTGCACGAGATTGAGGGCGGGGCGCAGATCACTTGGGTTGCGGACGCGACGCACGCTTCCATTCTGGAAGGACATCCTCTGTTGCACGAGGTTATTGCTGTCGACTTTAGCGCATGGCGGCGCAAACTCAGACGTGGCAAATTGAAGCCGTATTTGATACAGTCTCGTCAACTGTATACTGAAATGGTCAAGCGGCGTTTTGATATTGCGCTCAATTACCACCCGGACAAGCTTTGGACGCGCCTTTTATGTCAGGCCCCGGTTCGAATAGGATTGCCAAGCAAAAAAGGCTTCAACCCAAACAGCTTTTTCTACACTCAAACCGTACAGCGAGTTCTCAGCCAGCGTCATCACACTGATCGCTACCTTGACGGCGCAGGAGCAGTGGGGTTGAGTGGCCCTTACAGCCGTCAAATGGTTTTGTCACCGTCGGAACAAGACATTGCGGAGGCGGCTGCCTTTTTGAATTCTCAGCCGGGATACCGTCCCGGCCTTCCGCTCATTCTTCTGCATCCCGGTACCAGCCAGGAGAGCAAATGCTGGTCGCCCGCGCATTTCGCTGCGGTGGCGGCTCACCTGCCCGGCTACAATATCGTCATTACGGGCAGCACGAAAGAGGCAGATTTAGGCAAACAAATTGTCCTCCTCTTCTCCCCCCCCCCCCCCCCGCGAAACACGCTCCGCTGCCAATTATTGCCGCAGGCAAGTTGAACCGTGTTGCACTGACCGTCGCTTTGGCCGCTCAGGCAAGCGCCATTGTGACGGGGGACACGGTCATGCTGCACATTGCTTCTGCTTTGCAAATCCCCGTAGTAGGCATCTACGGAAGCACACGCCCCAGCATAAATACACCTTTGTTTGGCCCTCATGTTCTGCTGTATGACGCTTCTGTGCCCTGTGCGCCTTGCTACAAAGAACACTGCCCCCTGAAAGGCGCAGAACATTTGCAGTGTCAAAGAAAAGTTACACATAAACAAGTGCTTGTTGCTTTGGACAGCCTGCTGTTTGTTGGGGACGCTTCATCGCAGCTAACGGCAATGAATTGAAATGGGATTCTAATGCGTTATATATTTGGGTTATTTCTGTTTGTGGTTGGGGCCTTTATTGGGCTAAAGCTGCCCGACTTTGACCTTGCGTTTCGCTGGTATCCTCTTATTATGCACCGCTCTTTGCTGACGCACGGCCTGATTATTCCGCTGGCGCTGTTTGCCGCGCTCAGGCCGCATATCACGGGTAAGCAGACTGACCCGCGCCTGCGTCTGGCCTTTATGGGCTTCTGCCTCGCCACGGCGGTTCATTTGTGCTTTGACCTGTTTCCCGTGCGCTGGATCGGCTACTCTCGTATTCATGTGCCGTTTTTCGGCTGGCAAAGCACCTTGTTTTCCGTGCTGTGGCTGGGAGCCGGGGCGCTTGTCAGCCTGTATTTAGCCTGCCGCACATTCCAGCGCATCAGCGATGTCGGGCTGGCTCTGACCGGCCTAGCGGTCTGTTACGGCATCGTCGCCGCCCATGAGCCGTGGCGGTCTTTCTATGCGCTCATCACGCTGGGGCCAATAGCCGTCAGCGCCTTTTTGATGCCGCGCCCCTCCCACGATCCGAATAGTCCTTCCGATGAGATCAGCCGCTGGAAGCGGTCTTGACTTAGGCACAGTGAAAAGGCCGCCGGGGTAAATCCCGGCGGCCCTTTTTGTTTGTGGTTCGTCAAGCGTGAGTGCGGATATTCTCATACTCCGCCCGATTCCGGGCCTCGGTCTTCTGTAAGTCGTACTGGTTTTGCAGACCCAGCCAAAGCTGCGCGGACGTGCCAAAAAAACGGGAAAGACGGTGCGCGGTATCGGCGCTGATGCTGCGCTTGCCCTTGAGTATCTGCGAAATGCGCGTCTGCGGGACACCGATACTTTGGGATAGCTGAGAGGCGGTCAGGTGCAGTGGCGTCAGAAAGTCCTCGCGCAGCAACTCACCAGGGTGAATGCTGCTGAGGTCAATTTGGGTTTCAGAATTGGATGGGTTGCTCATTGACTGTGGCTTTCTTGTTCGTCGTTTCTACTCTTCTCACTGCTCTATAACGTATACAACTGAAAATCTTTAGCATGGCACAAAAAGTTCTGCACAACTTTTTGTAGAAGTTCTGCAAAACTTTCATAATTGTGTCATAATAAAACCAAATCGCCTTTGTTCTCGAATAGTCACCCCCTCGTATCCAAACGGGGCTTAGTTGGGTGTAATGGAGCGTTCGGCTAATCCGATAGAGACAAGGGACAATATCAAGGCCATTCAAGCACCGAATCTACTCGGTGCTTTATTATTGTCAAATACTCTTCTTCCTTTTTCAATGGCTTGTCGTAAGGGCGTGCAATCGCTCCGCAGAGCATATCCGCAAGCTGAATGAGATTGTTCCCACGGGAGTTTTGCGGCTCACAGCGTTTGATATATTTTCCACTCTCCACTCCGTTCACTCGTGCTAAAATTAGATGTAGATGGCTTCCATCTTACCATACACCTCCCGCACGCCAAAGTCTACCGAGCGGTACGTCAGCCCCAGCGGCGCGGCGGCGTTGACGCCGCGACTGATGTTCTCAAACTGCGTGAAGGCAACCAGCCCGCGTGTCAGCGGCGGATGGGGCAGATATTCCAAAAGCGCAGCGGCAGCGTTGACCAGCGGCAGGGGCAGGTGAACGACGGGGCGGCGGCGGCCCAAGACCTGCATCAGCAGGGCCAGCGTGGCATTGGTGCTGAGGATGTTCGGGCCGCAGGCGTCCCACAGGGCGTTTCGGGCGGCGGGGTTCTCGAAGCACGCGGCAATGGTGACGGCGAGGTCGGCGACGTGGATAGGGGCGGACAGCGTGCGGCCATTGCCCAGAACAGGCACGGCGGGGGCATATTTGATGAGTTTGGCGAGGGCGGAAAAGTAATGGTCGCCGGGGCCGTAGACAATGGACGCCCGCAGAATGGTCCACGGAACGCCGCTTTCTCGGACGTGCCGCTCGGCGGCCAGCTTGGCGTCGATGCCGGGGTGCTGCCCGGTGAACTCGTCGCCGACCGCCGCGCCGCTGAGGTAGACAGCGTGCTGCAAGTCGCCGTATGCGTGCAGGGCAGACAGGACGTTCCGCGTGCCGTCGGCATCGACTTCCCGAAAGGTCTGATGGGCACGGGGGCGCTCTACCGGGAAGCCGGGAAACTGATGGGCCAGCACGACGGCTTCCACGCCCTGAGTGGCCGGGCGCAGGCTCCGGGGGTCGCGGACATCGCCCCGGACGGCGGGGAAGCCGTCCACGGCTTCCGCCTGTGTACTGGACAGCAGGCGAACGCTATGACCGCGTGAGCGCAGGGCACGGGCGGCGGCCAGGCCGATAAAGCCCCGCCCCCCGGTGAGGAGAACTTTCATAAAAAGTTACTTTCTGCTGGCATATTTACGGGAAAGCCATAAAAAATGCGAGAAGTGTAGACGAAACCGCCGATATGCTGTATGATAGGAAGCGAGGGGGCATAAGACCCTCTATTCCCAGAGTACCGGCTTTTATGGAAAGGCTCTTCATGCACATGCTTTTTTCCCCACATGGGATTTCCGGGCGGCTCCTTCCGGGGCTGCTGCTGCTGGGCGGGCTGACCCTCGGCCCGCAGGCCGCGCAGGCACAGATCACCGCTTATACGTCGGCCAGCGCCTTTCAGGCGGCAACGGTCAACACCACCAGCCCTTTTCATTTTGACAGCCAGATGACAGGCCCTTATGGGCGAGTCGCCTCGTTTGACGGCGTCATGTTTACCAGCTCGTCTCTGAAAGTCCTCAGCCCGACCTCCGGCGAGGGGGACCTGTTTGGCGGGCATTCGTTTCTGGTCGGCCTGAAAACTGCGAACAGCGGACGCACCAACCAGATGAACTGGGGAGCGCCTGCGGGAGCCACCGCCTTTGGCGCGACTTTTGCCAGCCTGGACGGCAGCCCGCTCACGCTGGATATCAACGACCAGTTGTTTACGTTCAGCACGGGCTACAGCTTTCTCGGGTTTACGTCTACCACGCCGATTACATTCATGGCCGTAGACAGCACCAGCCCCCGTGGAACCGCGATGGACGGGATTGTCTTCGGCGACGCGGCTCCCGTGCCCGAGGCATCGTCGCTGATCTCGCTTGGCCTGCTGCTGCTGTGCGCGGGCGGTGTGGCGGTGGTGCGCCGCCGCCGCGCCGCGCCGCGTTTGGATTGACAGTTTACCCGCCAAAACGGTATACTGTTGTCAGTAAAATGGACATTGATGCACGAAAACAGAAGATACTGGGCGCGGTGGTCCGGGACTATGTGGAGACCGTGAAGCCGCTCGGCAGCGAGGAGCTGGCGGCGCGGCATCAGTGGGGCATCAAAAGCGCGACCATCCGCAATGAGCTGGCGGAGCTGGCAGAACTCGGCCTGCTCCGCCAGCCGCACACCAGCGCCGGACGCATTCCGTCGGACCTCGGCTACCGCTTCTATGTGGACCATCTGCTGACAGCGCGGGAGATCGACGAGCCGACCCTGTCCGGCGAAGACACGCAGGCATTAGAAATGGAGCGGCTGCTGCGCCGCACCTGCGCCCTGCTCACGCAGGCGACTTCCTATACCTCCGTAGCAACCCCGCCCCGCCCCGCCGACACGCAGGTGCGCCAGGTGTTTGTGACCCCTGCGGGGGAAGACCGCCTGCTGATTGTTCTGCTGCTCTCCACAGGGCAGATGGAAAACCGGCTGTTCTGCCCGGACCCCGACGCCGCCACGCCCGTTTCCCCCGCCGAGGCCGTGCGGCTCGCCAATGCGCTCACCGAAGCGATGTCCGGGCAGGAGCTGGATACGCTTGCGGCCCTGACGCTCGACGCCCCGCCTGCGCTTTCCCCTGCCCTGCGGACGCTGTATGGCCTGCTTGCGGCAGCCATCCGGCAGATGGCACAGGCCGCCGCCGAGGAAGACAGCGTGTATCTGGAAGGGGCCAGCGAGATTTTGCGTCAGCCGGAGTTCCGCGATGTCGCCAAGATTGAAAGCGTGCTGGAAACCCTTCAGCGCGGCACGCTGGTTTTTCAAACGCTGTCGCGGGTGCTGCTCGGGCCGGATGTTTCGGTCGTCATCGGCGCGGAAAATCATATCCCGGCCATGAGCGAGTGCAGCTTTGTAACGGCCTCCTACTGTGTCGGCACGCGGCGGCGCGGCACGCTGGGCGTCGTCGGCCCTACCCGCATGGACTACGACCGCGCTGTCCCCGCCGTCGGCTTCTTTTCCCGCGCCCTCAGCCGCACGCTGACCCGGCTGGCCGGTCTGAGCTGACAGCACAAGCAGGCAATCTTGGGGTACAATGGGTGCAAATACGCACGACCAGGAGGGCCTCCCATTGTTGTCTCGCCGTTTCGCACTGCCGCTTTCGGCTCTTTTTCTTTCGGCTTTCTTTCTGCTGGCGTTTTGCCCCGTCCCAACTTCTGCCCAGGCAGAACCGCCTGCCGCGCCCCCGTCCGCCGCTGCGCTTCCTGACCTGATGCCGCTCAAAAAAGCACTGGCCCCGCTGGCAGGGAACGGCCTGCTGGAAACGCAGGCGTCGTTCAAAATGAGCGGCAGCCGGGGCGGCGCGACTTTTACGTTCCGTCAGAACGCCCACATTCTGGCACGCTCTCCCGGACGTTTCCATGCCGAGCTGTCCCCGGTGGGGACGGACGGCACGCCGAGGCCGAAGCTGCTGGTAGTCTCCGACGGCCTGCGCGTCTGGACCTATAAGCCCGGTCAGAAAGCCTATTCCGTGGTCTCGCGGCAGTCGTTTGTTGACGCCAATGACGATGTCACCGCGCTGGGCCTTGCGGTCGGCGGCTTCTTTTTGGGCGATGGCCGCGAGCTGGCCGAAGCCTTCCGCGACATCACCAAAGACAACAGCGCCGCCGTGCTGTCTGCTCTCACCGATACAGGGGTCACGCTCACCGCCAAAGCACAGTCAGTCGGCGGCGTGGACTACTTCGTCTACCACATGAACCTGGGCAAGCAGGGGCTGGCCTATGTATTTTATGTGGACTCGCAGACCAGCACGCTCAAACGCATTGATCTGACCGGCAAAACCGATGGCATGCAGATTGCGTTTGAAGAAACGCTGACCACACTGCGCGTGCCCGCCTCCGTGCCGCCCGGCACCTTCACCTGGACTCCGCCCCCTGGCACGAAAAAGTCAGCCGCCGTCACCGTGGACCCATTTTAGAGCGCATCTGCGATTGACACACCGAACGCAGATTCGGTATACTATTTGGAAACACACGACTGTTAGGGTCGGAGAAAGGAGTGACGAAACGATGTTAAGTTTATCCAAGCGTGCTGATTATGCCCTGCTGGCCCTGTCGCACCTGGCCGTCACTCAGGCCACCGACCCCGCACGGCTGGTCAACACCAAAGAAATTGCCGAGCAGTACGAAATCCCCGGCGAGCTGCTGGCAAAGCTGCTGCAAACGCTGGCCCGCAATGGCATCGTTGCTTCCCACCCCGGCCCCACCGGCGGCTACAAGCTGCTCCGTGCGCCGAAAGCGGTCAGCATCGCCGAAGTGCTGTCTGCGATTGACGGCCCGCTGTCCATTCTGCCCTGCTCCAACGGACAGGGGGGGACCTGCAAGCAGTTCAATCACTGCACCATCCGGGACCCGCTGGCCGAAATCGAGCGGCGCGTCAAAAGCCTGCTGGACGAAATGACGCTGGCCGATGTCAGCGGGACGTCCCCCGCCCCCTCCGAAGACTGGTCCACGCTGCCAGACTTTTCCACCCGCAGCTTTGCAGCGGGCCTGCGTGTGAGCTGACCCGCTATGACCGACACCATCTATTTAGACAACAATGCTACGACCCGCACCGACCCGCGTGTGCTGGAATCTATGCTGCCGTACTTTGGAGAAGTGTACGGCAATGCCGCCTCCGGCAGCCATGCGTTTGGCTGGGCCGCCGAAGCGGCGGTCAAAAAGGCCCGCGCCCAGGTCGCTGCCCTGATTGGCGCGGACGCCCGCGAGATTGTCTGGACTTCGGGAGCCACTGAATCGGACAATCTGGCCCTCAAAGGTGTCTTTGAGCAGTACGCGCCCGGCGGCGGCCATCTGATTACGTGCGTCACCGAACACAAAGCCGTCCTAGACAGCGCAAAGCATCTGGAACGGTCGGGGCATCGGGTGACGTATCTGCCCGTAGACGGCGAAGGCCGCCTGTCTCTGGCGGCACTGGCAGAGGCACTGACCGAGGGCGCGACGCTGGTATCTATCATGCTCGGCAGCAACGAAGTCGGGACTTTGCAGCCGGTCGCCGAAATCGGCGCGATGTGCCGCGCTCAAGGCGTTCTGTTTCACTGCGACGCCACGCAGGCCGTGGGCAAGATGCCGCTGGACCTGTCGGTGCTGCCGATAGATTTACTGTCGTTCACCGCCCACAAGATGCACGGCCCGAAAGGGGCGGGCGCTCTGTATGTGCGCCGCCGGGACCCGCGTGTGCGCCTTGCTTTGCAGATGGACGGCGGCGGGCATGAGCAGGGCCGCCGCTCGGGGACTTTGAACGTGCCGGGCATTGTTGGCTTTGGCCGGGCCTGCGAAATTTGTCAAAACGAACTCGCTGCTGAGCAGATAGAGTTGACGCGCCTGCGGGACCGCCTGATTGACGGCTTGTTGTCCGCCGTTCCCGGCGCAGTCCTGAACGGCCACCGGACGGAGCGCCTGCCGCACAACGCGAACGTGGCGTTTGAAGGCATTGAAAGCGATGCGCTTTTGACCGCTCTGCCGAATGTTGCCCTGTCGACCGGGTCCGCCTGTTCGTCCGAGTCACTGTCCGCAAGCTACGTTCTGAAAGCGCTCGGTTTCGACGATGCGCGGGCGTATTCTTCGGTGCGTTTCGGCGTCTCGCGCTTTACCACCGAGGCAGAGATTGACTTTGTTCTGGACGCCCTGCCCGCCGCCGTCGCCCGCCTGCGGGCTTTGAGAAAATAAAGACTATGGACGATAACGCCGAAGTCTCGCCCCCCGCGCCGGGGCCGCAGCATGCGCCTGCCGCTGAGGGGGCTGCCGATATTGCCGTCTGCCCGACCTGCAAGCGCCGCCTTCTGACCCAGACAAGCGCCCTGTGCAACTGGTGCGGGGCCAGAATTGACAACCCGGAATATCAGACCAAAGCCGCCCAAAACCGCCTAGAGCGTGACCGGCAGGAGCGGGCCGAACTCGAAACGGTCATTCAGGAAGAAGCCCGCCACGGCATTTTAGGCCGCCTGAAGCGCCTCGGCAAGCAGCCCAAAGGCAGCCCGCGTGATCCGCTGGGTAAACTTATTTGATTAATCCTCTGATGAAAGAAGACTTATGCAACAAGACCCGACTGAAGAGCCTCTGAAGAACGCCGCTCTCGAATCCGCTGTGATGGGCATGAAGATGGCCCTCACCGACGAAGAAGCCGCCGAGACGCGGCGGCAGATGCTGGACGTCCTGCGCGAAAGCGTGCTGGCCGTCCCCACCATGAACCCTGTCGAAACCACGCCCGACGGAGCCATCGCGCCCAATGCCGACATTCAGCTTATCATCGCTACCAACCCCGAAGGCGTCTCCGGCGTCCCGGCCTTCACCCAGCTTGGCGTCCTGCGAGCCGCCCTACCCCAGCTCGAGCATGGAATGTTTCTGAATGGCGTTCAGCTTTGCGGCATTCTGGCCGAAAGCGAGCATCGGCTCTTTATCGACGGGCCGGACATTCACGCCGAAGTCTCTCCCGAAGAGATGCGGGCCATCGCGCAGACCGCACAGATGATGTCGCAGATGCAGGAGCAGGCCGGTGGTAAAAATGAGCGGCTGGAAGTCGCGCTGGCCGCGCTGGCGGGCGAAGAGACCCCGGAAACCAAAGGCGCCGTCGTGCAGTCGTTTCTGGAGGAGTTCAGCCGCATCCCCATTGCGGGCGACATGGACGAAGACGCCGAGTGCGTGGTTCTCAGCACCGGCGCTCCCGAAGACACCCCGGAAACGCCCCAGGAGCTGGAGCTTTTGACTGAAGACGACGCTCTGCTCTGCTTTACCTCCGATGAGGCTCTGCGGGCGTGGGATGCAGGCGCGGGCCGCAACGCCGTCGTGCTGCCTGGCCCGGTTATCGCGCAGCTTGCCGCACAGGCGGGCGTGCCCCTGCTCTTAATCAACAAAGGCGATGCCCAGGCACGGGGCCTGGCGCTGTCCGAAGACCGGATTGAAGTGGCCCCACTGGCCTAATCCCGTATTTTTGCCGTGCCTCACGCCGGGCAGCTCTGCCGATAATAGGCTCACTACTTGAAAGTGAGCCTATTTCTATGTCTGGAGTCCTTGCCAAAGCGGCGCACCCCTGCGCCGGAGCCAAACGCATTGCCGCCATCTGCCGCCGCCCGGAAGCGGAGGCCGTGCGGGCCACGATTTCCGCCGCTGTCCCCCACCCCACGCAGGCCGACCTGCTGTGGCTGACCTGGGTGCAGTGGCGAGCGCACGGGCGGGAAGCTCTGCCCGAAGAAACCGGCCTGTCGGCGTGGACGGTGTCGGCGCGTCTGCGTCAGCTCCGCGAAGCGGGCGCTCCCGTGCTGACGTCCGCCGAAGAGCGGGAGCTGATAGCGCGGGGCCGATTTCACGACCCCTGGGACTAACTCAGAACTAGGCTGCGTCCCACGCCTGCCGCACGACGGCCACGGCCACCGGTGCTTCGGCGGCGAGGTCCTGCCAGTGACATTCGATGCTGACACGGCCCGCGTAGCCTGCCGATTTCAGCACCGCGAAAAAGCCCCGCAGGTATTTATGGTCGGCGGCAATGGGGGCGCGGCGGCCCAGCCCGGCCACATGGACGTGCCGCAGCCAGGGAAGGGCCTCGCGGGTTTCGTCATAAGACTGCCCTTCTTCAGTGACATGGTACAGGTCGCTGAGGACGCCCACAGCGGGATGACCAAGCCCCTGCGCCAGCGCCGTTCCCTCGGCGACACTGTTAATAAAATTACACTCTTTGCGGTTCAGCGGCTCAATGGCAATGGCGAGGCCCTGTTTCTGGGCCGCATCCCCGGCCCGCTTCAGAAATGCCAGCGTCTGCCGCCGGGCGTCTTCCAGCCTCCCGCCGTCAGGAATGCTCCGGGAGCCGCCGCTGCCGAACACGACTACGGAGCCGCCAAGCGCAGCGGCGCGGGACAAGGCTTCGTCCAGATAAGCCTCCTGCCGGGCGGCGTCGGCGTCCGGCCCCACCACTTTCACCGAGCCGGGCAGGAAGACATTGTAGGCTTCGGCCTGCGGAGTAAACTGCGTCGCGGCGGCCAGCAGCGGGGGCATAACCGTCTCTTGCGGCTCTTCGGGCCGCAGGTCAACAGCCACAGTCATTTCTATGTAGTCCGCGCCGCTTTTGTCTGCCACGCCCCCCTGGGCGGCCCCGGTACAGATTCCAATTTCCATGGCAGTCTTTTCCAGGACGCAGCCTTTTATCCCTCTTTGTTCGCTTGATTCTATATTTGGTATCCCACTTACAAAAAAAATCGTATATATAGACGAAAAAACTTGAACTTTGCTTGTGTAATAGCAATAGCTGTGCTATAATGGGCAAAGTTCGTAACATCTTGGAATAAAACGCATCGATGCCTAATATACGACAAAGTTTCCATGATGAGCTGGCGGCGCTGGAGCAGGAGCTTCTTCACATGGGCACGCTCACCACCACGATGCTGGCGCAGGCTGTCGAATCGGTGCAAACCGGGGACATGGCGCTGGCGGAATCCGTGCTGGTGCAGGATGACGCCGTCGATGAGCTGGACCGCAAGCTGGAAGCCCAGTGCATTCGCCTTCTGGCCTTGCAGCAGCCGTTGGCCCGCGACCTGCGCCTCATCGAAAGCGCCCTGAAAGTCATCACGGATTTGGAGCGCATCGGCGACCACGCCGTAGACATCGCCAAGATTTCGCGCAAGCTGACGCAGGAGTTTTACCAGAAAGCGCCGCTCGTAGACATCGGTCCGCTGGCAGGCATCGCCGGGACAATGGTGAGCGAAAGTTTGGAGTCACTCGTGCGGCACGACAGCGCACTGGCTTCCAAAGTGTGCGACAATGACGATCTGGCTGACGACACGTTCAAAGTGCAGCGCGAAGAGCTTTTGACCATGACCGCCGAACAGCCGTCTTATGTTTTCCCGGCGTCGTACCTGCTGCTGGCAGTTGTCTATCTGGAACGCATCGCCGATCACGCTACCAACATCGCCGAGCGGGTGTATTATATCGAAACCGGCAGCCGCAAGCCGCTGGGCCGCACCGGCGAACGGCCCGAATGATGCCGGGTGAGCTTGCCGAAAATGCGGCACGAGTGCGCGAACAGATCGCGGCGGCGGCAGCGCGGGCCGGACGCTCGCCCGAGGGCATCACGCTGGTCGCCGTCAGCAAGCGGCAGACCGCCGAAGCCGTCACCGAAGCACTGGCGGCAGGGCTGACACAGTTCGGCGAAAACTACGTGCAGGAAGCCGCCGACAAACGTGCTTTGGTGAACGGCGGGACCTGGCATTTAATCGGCCACCTGCAAAGCAACAAAGCCAAGCTGGCCGTGACGCTCTTTGATTTGATCCAAAGCGTGGACAGCCTTAAACTCGCCCGCGAGATTGGTCGGCAGGCGCAGGCAATCGGCAAAACGCAGGCCGTACTTCTGCAAGTGCATCTGGGCGACGAAGACGCCAAAACGGGCATCCCGCCCGAAGCCGCTTTAGAAATCGCCGGGGCGCTCACCGAGATACAGGGGCTGGAGCTGCGCGGCTTGATGGGCGTGCCGCCGCTCGGCGAGGACCCGCGCCCCTATTTCGCACAGGCGCGAACAATTTTCGAGCAAATGGCCCCGGCAGCCCGGCAGACGCTTTCTCTGGGAATGAGCGGGGACTACGAAGCCGCGATTGAAGAAGGCGCAACACTTGTTCGAGTTGGAACCGCGATTTTCGGCGCAAGACAGTAAGACAAAAAAGCAAGACAAAAAAGCAAGACACTCAGACACGATGGGAGGCACGCACCAGCATGAGCCAGCACGCGGAAGCGGAAGAATATGATAACGGACCAGCCAAAAGTGAGGGATTAATGTCCCGCCTGTTCGGCCATTTGCGAGGCAACGACGACTACGAGGAGGAGCAGGAAGACGTGGCAATCCCCGAAAACCAGACTCAGCCCATCCCTCCCCAGACCCGTGCCAGCGGCGGTTCCTACAGCCCTTTGAAGCGGGGGAACACCTTGCGAATTGATCAGGCCCGCCAGACCCGCATCACGGTGCGCCGCTCCGTGCAGACTTTTGACGACGCCCGCCGCGCCGCCGACGGCCTCAAAGACGGCCAGCAGCAGATTGTCAATCTGGAGCAGACGCCGCCCGAAATGGCCGAGCGTATCACCGATTTCCTCAACGGCGCGACCTATGCCCTGGACGGCAGCGTGGAGAAAATTGGCGATCAGGTCTACCTGTTCACCCCGGCCTCGGTCGTGATTGATATTGAAGACAAGCCCGTGGCTTCCAACGTCCGCGCCGCTGTCTTCACGCGGGAATAACCGGCCATGCTGCGTCAGAAAACGCTGGCCGTGCTGGGCGCGGGCATGATGGGCGGGGCGCTGGCGCGGGGGCTGGTCGGCTGCGAAGCCATGTCCCCGGCCAATCTGCGGCTCTTTGACACGCACAGCGCGAAAGCGGCTGCGCTCGCCGAAAGCCTGGGAAAAGGCGCACGCGCTGCGGCCTCGGCGGCGGAGGCGATTGCAGAGGCCGACATTGTCCTGCTGGCGGTCAAACCGCCGATGGTCGCTGACGTTCTGACCAAAATCGCCCCGGCCCTGCGGCCTGGTCAGCTTGTGCTGTCTATCGCCGCTGGCATCCGCCTGGCGACAATGGAAGGACTGCTGCCGGAAGGCACTCCCGTCATCCGCACCATGCCGAACACGCCCTGCCTCGTGGGGCACGGCGCGACCGCTATCTCGCAGGGCAGATACGCCACAGACGCCCATCTGTCGCTGGCTCAGTCCCTTTTTGCCGCCGTCGGCGTCTCAGTTGTCGTCCCCGAGCGGCTTTTAGATGCCGTCACCGGTCTGTCCGGCTCCGGCCCGGCCTATGTTTATTTGATGATCGAAGCCCTCGCCGACGGCGGCGTCAAAGAGGGACTCACCCGCGACACCGCTCGCCTGCTCGCCGCGCAGACCGTCTCCGGGGCCGCCCAGATGGTTCTTTCTTCTGACGAACACCCCGCCCAGCTTAAAGACAACGTCACCACGCCCGGTGGAACCACCATCGCCGCCCTGCACGTCCTCGAACGTGCGGGCATCCGCACCGCCCTGATAGACGCTGTCGAAGCCTCCGCAAAACGCTCCCGCGAGCTGTCCTAACGCGCTGTCCTAAAAGGGCGGCTCATACCCACAATGTCCCCTGCCCCACTAACACCGCTGTGCCGCTGACGGACACTCCCTTGACTTCGCCCACTGCCGTGCCGATCTGCACGTTCACATTCCCCGGCCTGCCCATCACATAACCCTGCTCCGTGCGGAACTGCGCCAGGCCCTCGGCATCCGCCGTCAGCCGCCCCAACCGGGCAAGATAGGCTCCCAAAGCCCCGCTGGCCGTGCCGGTCACCGGGTCTTCCGGCAGGCCCGCCGCCGGGCAGAAACAGCGGGCATGGAGCAGGGCGTTTTCACTCTCGGTTTCCAATGACCACACATAAAAGCCATCGGCGTAGTCGGTGAGGCTGTCGCCGAAAGCGATCAGCACGGCCATATTGGGAGCCAGCGCGTTCAGCGCGGCCCGATGCACCACCGGCACAATCACAAACGGCGTCCCCGTGGACACCACCTGCACCGGCAGGCCCGTCTCTGCAATCTCGGACAGGGGCAGCCCCAGCGCCTCGGCCACGGCAGCAGCGGGAACCGTCTGTCCGTAAATCGGCAGCGCCTGCGTCATCGTCACCACGCCGTCCCTCTCCACCGTTACCGCCAGAATGCCTGCATCCGTCGCCAGCCGCACCGTGCCGGACGCAGGCAGGCGGCCCGTTTCTGCCAGCACGGTCGCCAGCGCAATGGTGTCATGGCCGCACAGCGGAATGCGCTTGGCTCCGGTGTAATAAGCGACATCAAAGTCAGCGTCCGCCGTGGCCGAAGGCACGGCAAAGGCGCACTCCAAATGCAGCTCACCCGCAATGGCCTGCATCTGAGCCTCCGTCAGTGGCGCGTCCGGCAGCACCACCCCGGCGGGGTTGCCTGCGTAACGGGTGCGGGTGAAGGAGTCGACAATGAAAAATGGCACAGACAGGGCAGGGCTAGGCATTGCAAGTTGTCTCCCGGAAGGTTTTGCTGACAGTGTGACCGAAAAAATTATTTTTGACAAGTGGGGAACAGGGGCGGCAAAACAGGTGTTAGCGAGGTAGAATATGACCAGAATACTAAATCAGTCATTTTTCTGGTTGCGAGCAAAAAAATTATGGCACGGCACGAAGGCGTTCGGGAACGAATCATTGAAGCCGCCGAGCAGCGGCTCTGGCATTATGGTTTCAGGAAAACTACCATTGATGAGATCGCTTCCGACGCGGGTGTCGGAAAGGGAACCGTCTACCTGCATTTCGACAGCAAAGAAAACATCACCCTGGCGATCATGGCAAAATTCAAACAGCAGAGTCTGGAAAAAATAGCGGCCATCGCCGCCGACGGCGCGAAATCGCCGGAAGCAAAGCTCAAAGAAATGCTCTGGCAGCCTTTGGTGGATGCCTGCACAAAATGTTTGCAGTCACCCGCCTCACTGGAATTGATTGTTACTGTCAAGCCGAATATCCGCGAATTTATGCTGTCCTACTCCGAGCAGGAGTACGCGCTGCTGGCAGCGGTGCTGGACGAAGGCAACCAGAGCGGCGTCTTTGACGTGCCTGATACGCTGGAAGCCGCACGGACGCTGAAAATGATGTGTCTGGGCTTTCTGCCTCCCTATCCCTGCGTGACCTCCGTACAGGAAATCGCGCCGGAAATTGATAAAATTGTAGAACTGACGACACGAGGACTTCGCAAATGATTGATCGAACACGCGCTCGACGACGCGCTGCCATCACGGCGGCCTTGCTTTCTTTGACAACACTGTCTGCCCATGCGGCTGGCCCCCTGCCCCCCGGCTTTATCTGGCTGAAGCAGGCGGCAGGCGGCGGCGCAGGAGCCGCCGGGGGTGACGCCGCAGGCGGGGCGGCAGGCAATGCTGGCGCAGCAGGAACGGGCACAGGAGCGAACGGCACAGGAGCAAACGGCACAGGAGCAAACGGCACAGCGGGAACCGGTGCCAATGGCACGGGCGGAGCCGGGGTTGGCGGGGCAGGCATCGGCGGCACGGGCATTGGGGCTGGCGCAACCGGCAACGTTGGCGGGACCACCGGCGCGGGCGGCGGAGTCGCTGCCCCCGGCACGGCCACCGGGGTCGGCAACGCCAATGGCACGGGTGCAAACGGTACAGGCACAAACGCTACAGGCACAAATGGCGCAGGGACGAACGGCACAGGGACCGGCCAGAATGGCCTCGGCGGCAGCACCAGCGGCGTCAGCGGCACAGGCAGCGGCCCCGGAACCACCGCCGCTTCGGGCATCGGCGGGGCGCAGGGCAGTCTGCCCAGACCGGGAGCCACGGGCGGCTTGCAGGACTACGACCTGCCGCGCACTATTGAAAGCGCTCTGCAAAGCAGCGCCGATGTGCAGACCGCGACCCGCAATGTAGAGATCGACCGCAAACGCGCCGACGAGGCGGGCGCAGCGGGCAGGCCCAACGTGGATGCGTCCGGCACAGCCATTCGCTACGATCAGGCCACCAAAATTGCCCTCGGCATGGGGCCTGCCATTCAGACAACACCGAACCACCAGGAGATTTTATCGCTCAATATCTCCAACCGGTTTGATTTGACGGGCCAGATTCGCGCTGCCGTCAGCCAGTACCGCCTGCAAAGCCTCGCTGACCAGTTCATTCTTGGTCAAATTCGCAATGCGCGTATTCTGCGGGCACAAACGATTTACTTTAATACCCTGCGTGCCCAGCATCAGGTCGATGTCGCTGCCGCCTCGCTGATCAACTTTCAGCGGCAGCTCACCGATGCCAACAATTTGAACGAAGCAGGAGTCGGCCAGAAAATTGACGTTTTGCGGGCACAAACACAGGTGGCGACCGCTGAGCAGAACTTGCAGACCGCCCAGAACAACCAGGGCATCGCCGTCATCAGCTTCAACAATCTGGTAGGCCGCCCCCTAGACGCTCCGGTGCGGCTTGCTGACCCGCCCGGCGTCGTCTTCAAGCAGCCGATTACAGACTTCACCAGTGTCGGCGCCCCCACCGTCAAAGACGCCGTCCCGCTGCCCGACGCCCCCGCCGAAGTCAGCGCCATTGACGTCAACCAAGCTCTCCTGACGGCGAACGGCCAGCGACCCGAGATTTTGCAGGCGCAGGTCAATGTCCGGGTCGCAGAAACGGGTATCAAGCTGGCACGCGCCGGACTGGAGCCAACGTTTAGTTTAAGCGCGGCGGGGAATTATTACCCCACACCTTCGTTCCAGTTTCCGCGCAAGCGCACCGCCCAGCTCACGGCCACGCTGACCATTCCGCTGTACGACGGCGGCGCGACGCGGGACCGGGTGCAGGAAGCCCGGCTGCGGACGCAGAATGCACAAACAAGCCTGGCTTCCACCCGCTCGGATGTCGCGCTGGATGTCCGGCAGGCGTACCTGAACTTAGCCACTGCCGCCCAGCAGATCGGGGCCGCAAGCGCCGCCCTGCAATCCGCGATTGGCGCTCGTCAGCTTGCCGAGCTGCGCTATAAAGGCCAGGTCGGGCTGTATTTGGAAGTGACCGATGCCCAGGCTGCTCTGGTGCAGGCCGAAAACAACCAGGTGGACGCCGTTTACAATTATCTGGTGGCCCGCGCCCAGTTTCAGAATGCTGTGGGAACCCCGCAGACTCGTTAATCATCGTTTTGCAGAGAGTTCAGGAGAAGATCATGCCAGAAGAGCAGCAATCACGGTCGCAGGTCTACCAGGCCGACGCCCCCGAAAAAGACGCCCCCGAAAACGACGGCCAGAGCAAAGACGGCCAGAGCGCCGCCAAGTTCCCGGCCAACAAACAAAACGGCCACAACGGGCACGACGGAGCCAAGTACGCCGAAAAGAAGGAAGACGACAAAAAAGGCGAAGACAAAAAAGGCGAAGACGACAAGGGCGATGGCGACAAAGGGGACGACGACAAAAGCAAGAAAAAGCCGTCCCGTCCGCTCAAAACAGCGTTAATCTGGGCGGCGGTGGCGGCGCTGCTGATTGTGGCGGTTATTTACGGCCTGTCATACTTCAAGTACGCCGCAAACCATGTCAGCACCGATGATGCGTATGTTACCGGCAACCTCGTCAATGTCAGCCCGCTCATCAGCGGCACGCTGAATTCGCTGACCGTGGAGGAAGGCGACATTGTCAAAAAAGGCCAGCTCATCGGACGGCTCGAAGACAGCGGCCAGCGGGCTGCTTATGCCCAGTCCCAGGCCAATTACAAGGCCGCGCTTTCCCAGCTTCCGCAGGCCGAGCAGAACCTCATTTATCAGCAGCAGGCGACGGATGCCGCCATCCGCAAAGCGCAGGCGGACCTCGCCTCCCAGCGGGCGGCCACAGCCGGTGCAAAGCAGCAGGTCGCCCTCAGCCGGGGCCAGGTCTTGAATCAGGTCGTGCAGGCAGAAAGCCAGGTCGAGCAGGCCCGGCGGCAGGCCCAGCAGTATCAGGCGCAGGCTAAGAGCGCCCTGGCCGCCGTCAATTCCCAGCAGCAGACCGTAAAAACGGCCCAGCGGGCGGCTGATGCCGCCGATGCCCAGATTTCCGGGGCAAGTGCCAACGCCATCCGCACCGCCAATGACCAGAAGCGGTACGCCGTTCTCGTCAAGCAGGAAGCGGTCACGCCGCAGCAGTACGATTCTTCCGCCGCCAGCGCGGTCAGCGCCCAGTCTACGTTAGATGCCGTGCGCTATCAGGCGTCGCAGGCGCACTCGGAGGTCAACGCCGCTCGGGCCAATGTTTCCCAGGCGCAGGCCCAGTACCAGGCCGCGCTGCGGGCCGCTGAAGCAGCCCAGCAGAACGTCGCCGTCGCGCAGGCCACGCTCGGCATCGCCCGCGCCAATTTAGGGCAGATCGGTGTCCAGCAGGCGAACGTCGTCAACAAGCTCGGCCAGGATGCCAGCGCCCAGGCCGATCTTTCCACGGCTCAGGCCGGACAAACGCAGGTCGGGGTGCGCCGCGACCAGATCAAAACGTATCAGGCTCAGGCGAACTCCTCCAAAGCCGCGTTGCAGAACGCGCAGGTCACCCTGAACGACACCTACCTGTATACGCCCAACGACGGCACGGTCGTCAAAAAGACAGTCAATGTCGGCGCTTCGCTTTCGCCCGGACAGACTATTTTGACGATCACGCAGGGCCAGTATGTGTATGTGTCAGCCAACTTCAAAGAGACCCAGCTTCGCAATGTCAAGCCGGGCCAGCCGGTCGAGGTGGAAGTGGACTCGTTCCCCGGCCTGATCTTCAAGGGTTATGTCCGCAGCATCAATGAAGCGACCGGCGCAACGAACGCCCTGCTGCCCCCAGACAACGCCACTGGCAACTTCACCAAAGTGGTCCAGCGCATTCCGGTTCGGATTGAGCTGAAAGCGGCGGACAGCAGCGACGACAAAAAGTATGCCCACGCGCAGGACATTCACAATCTGCGCCAGGGAATGTCCGTCGTCGCCACGATTGATGTCAGCAGTGGACGTCATTAAACAGTCAGCGAACAGTCTATCTTAGAAAGAAGCTATGTCAACACAAGTCATAGACCAGAGGGACCGCCGTCCCCGGACGCCACCTTCAGACGGCGGCAAAGACGGCGGCAGCGGCGGGGAGGGCGGCGGCCCTCCTAAGGCCGGGGCCGTGCAGGCCGCGAGTAATTCAACCAAATGGATTATTCTAATCGGTTTGATTACGGCGGCAATTATGGAGGTGCTGGACACCACCATTATCAACGTCGCCCTGCCCCAGATGGCTGGAAACTTAAATGCCACGGTGGAAGAGATCGCCTGGGTCTCGACGGGGTATATTCTGTCCAATGTCATTGTGCTGCCGATGACTGCCTGGCTGGGAGCGCGGTTCGGGCGCAAACGCTACCTGTGTTTTTCCATCGGGCTGTTTATTTTTGCGTCGTTCTTCTGCGGCACATCCAAATCGCTGATTGAGGTTGTTTTCTGGCGCATTTTGCAGGGCGCGGGCGGCGCGGCGCTGCTGTCTACCGCGCAGGCAACGCTGCGGCAGATTTTTCCGCGTGAGCAGCAGGGCCTCGTTCAGTCCATCTTTATTTTGGGGATTGTGATGGCTCCAACGCTCGGCCCGGCGCTGGGCGGCTATATTACCGACAACTACAACTGGCCCTGGGTATTCTTTGTCAATATCCCCATTGGTCTCCTTTCGCTGTTTCTGGTTGCCACGTTTCTGCACGACGCCCCGACGGCGGCCAAAGCGGGACCGATTGACCTGCCGGGAATTGCCCTGCTGACGGTCGGTCTCGGCTCGCTGCAATACGTTTTGCAGGAGGGGCAGCAGGACGACTGGTTCAATGACGTCTGGATTGTGCGACTGTCCATCCTTGCGGGCGTCGCGCTGGTTGCGATGGTCGCCTGGGAGCTGTCGCCGCGCAACAAGTCTCCGGTGGTTGACTTCCGCGTGCTGAAGAACAAGGACCTGACAGCGGGTCTGGTGCTGTTCCTGACACTCGGTTTTGGCCTGTACGGGGGGGTTTTCATTTTCCCGCAGTTCACGCAGAATATCCTCGGGTTCTCGCCGACTTCAACGGGTCTGGTGCTTTTGCCTGGCGGGCTTGCCACCGGCGTGTCTGTGATCATCTGCGGGCGGGCAACGGCAGGGGAAAAGCCTGCGGTTGACCCGCGCCTTCTGATCCTGCTCGGGATGGGCCTGTTTATCTGGTCCATGTGGGATTTAGGCCACTTGTCTATCGCCTCCGGCGAGCCGGACACGCGGCTGGCTTTGATTATTCGCGGCTTCGGACTGGGGTTTTTGTTCACGCCGATCAACTTCGTCGTGTTCGCGGCCCTCAAGCCAAACGAAATCCAGCAGGCGTCGGGGCTGATCAATTTGGCCCGGCAGCTCGGCGGCTCGTTTGGCATTGCGGTCCTGAATACTTATATTTACAACATGGAGGCATATCACCGGGCAAATATGGTGGAAAACCTTTACGCTGGAAACGAAGTATACACGCAAAGGCTGGCAGAAATCGCGGCCAGCCTGGTGCAGCGGGCGGGCATGAGCATGGCTGATGCCCAGCAGGCGGCTTTGCACTCGCTGAACCGAACCGTCAGCGCCCAGTCGGCGGTGATGTCTTACAACGATGCGTTTTTGCTGCTGGGGATCACGTTCGTAATTGCGATCCCGGCGATATTCCTGCTCAAACCCGTGAAAGAGGCCCCACCCGGCGGCGCGGGCGGCGGGCATTAGGCGACGGTAACATTCTAGTCTTCGGGGGCGTATCTTAGGATACGCCCTCTTTTTGTTTAACGAAAGGCTGCTTCATGCACAATCGATCTTCCGTCCTGCTTATTTCCCTGGCCTGCCTGACCGCTCCCCTCGCAACGCACGCCGCCGCTGCCCCGGCAGTTTTTGACACGGCCCCCGCTGCCCTTGCCAAAGGAGCGCCTGCGGCGTCTGCGTTTCCCGATGCCTCGGCGATCACCTTGCGCGATGAAAGCATCGTGACGCTGAACGCTGACGGGACCAGCACGGATGTCACCCATCAAACGTTCAAAATCTTCAATCAGCGCGGCCACGACAAAGGCGAAGTCTCTATTCCCTTCAATGCGTCCAACGAAAAAATCACCAACCTGCACGCCCGCACCATCCGTGCTGACGGCTCCGTTTTGACCGCGCAGCCAGGCGATATTCACCAGAGCGCCCCGTTTTCGGACTTTGCGATGTATGACGATGCCAAAGTGATCAGCGTTTCTATGCCCGGCATTGAAGACGGCGTGATTGTAGATTACACCTACACGCGCCGCATCACACAGGCGTTCCTGCCCGGCCAGTTTAGCTCCCTGTGGAGCTTCCGCGACGGGTTAGACCCGGTAGTGTCCAGCAAAATGACGCTGACCGCGCCACTGTCGGTCAAGCTCAGCACCCTCCCGCACAACGCGGGCAGCATGACCACGACCCGCAAAGTCTCGGCGGACGGCAAAAAAGTAACTTATACCTGGAAGATGGCGGGCCTGCCGCCGCTGGTTCCTGAGCCGATGATGCCGCCCGCCAATTCGCTGCTGCCCTGGGTGGAAATCTCGACGGTTCCGTCGTGGCAGGCGATCTCGAAGTGGTATCACGGCCTCGCCGCCGGGCAGATGACGGTGTCTCCCGAAATCAAAGAGACCGTTAAAACGCTGACGGCGGGCAAGACGACCGACACGGAAAAAGCGCGGGCGATTTACTACTGGGTGGAAGGCCGGACGCGCTATGTGGCGCTGGAGCTGGGCCTGTCGGCCTTCAAGCCGCACGCCGCCGCCGCCGTCTGCCGCAACCGGTACGGCGACTGCAAGGACATGGCGACCCTGCTGGTGACGATGCTTCACGAAGCAGGCATCAAAACTGCCTGGCCGGTCCTCCTCGGTGCAGGCAGTCAGCAGCCGGTGAGCAGCTACCTGGCCGCGCCGCTGTTCTTCAACCATGCCATCGTCCGCGCCGACATTGACGGCAAGCCGTACTGGCTGGACTCCACCGCGCAGATGTGCCCCTTTGGCGACATTCCCGGCGGTGACCGGGGCGTGGATGCCCTGGTTGTCCGCGACGGCGTCGGAACGTTTGAAAAAATCCCTCTGGGCAGCCCCGCCGACAATTCGCAGGCGACGCTGACCACCGTGGACCTGCACGCCGACGGCAGCGCGGACTGCGTGACCAAAATCACGCTGAACGGCGACGCGGGCCTCGGGGCGCGTATCTCGTTCCGGGGCCTGCAAACCGCGCAGGTCCGCCCCGCCTTCCAGAACATGGTGAGCGGCTTCAGCCCAAACTCGACGCTGACCGATTACACACTCTCGGATTTAACCGACCGGGATCAGCCCGTAATCTTTACCATCAAGTACCACGCGCCGCTGTGGGCGACCCACACCAGCCACCTGCTGATTTTAACCGGCAAAGACATGACGGCGGCCCCGTATGACCGCAGCGACCGGGTATTCCCGCTCTATGAAAGCAAAACCGGCGGCGCGACTGATGACACGGTGATTACGCTGCCGTCCGGCTACGCGCTGGAAGACAAGCCCGAAGACATCCGTGAGACGACGCCTATTGGCGACGTGCTGGCAACAACAACGCTTACCGGCGACACGCTGACACAGCATCTCGCGGTCACCTCGCACCCCGGCCAGATACCGCCGGATGCCTACACCGCCGCGAAAACCCAGCATGAGAAGATTGTCGCCCTGCGCCGCCAGCCGATTGTGCTGCTGCGCTCGGACAAGGCAGCGAGCTTGTAGCCGAGACGCAAAAACGCGGGCGGGGATTTCTCCCCGCCCGCGTTTTTTGTTGGCGTCAAAAAACGTGCGGCGGCTCGGCGCGGTCAGACAGCCGGATCGTGACAGCCGCAAGCGCGTCGGCCATCTCCGAAGCCGTCACCGGCTTGTGGCCGTCCCCGGTGAGAAGCGGGCTGCGTTTCGGCAGAAAGCCCTGCGAGACCAGATGGGTCAGCGCCGCCGCTTCGGCCTGGGAAGCGCGGGCGGGGGCTTTGACGGGCACCGGCTTTGCGGCGGGATGCAGCGGCTTCCGGGCGGCTTCCATGTAGCGCACAAAGCGGTCCAGCGTCACCGCCAGCTCGTAGCGGGTCACGGGCTTGTCGCCCTGAAAGCGCCCGTCCACGGCGCGGCCCATGATTTTTTCATGCGTGACTCGGCCCACCGCCCCGGCGGCGAAGTGCCCGGCAGGCACGTCTTTGGGGAGCGGCGCAGGCTTCGGGGCCGCCAGCGCCAGCGGCGCAGCGGCAAAGAGCAGGGAAACGGTGAGCAGCAGCGATTTCATAAAGAGCCTCTTAGGAGATTGCAAACAAATCTTCGGTGATACCGCGCCGCTGCTCTAATGCCCGGCCCGTGCCGAGGGCGACGCAGGAAAGCGGGTCATCGGCCACATAGGCCGGAACCTGCGCGATTTCGGCAATAAGCTGGTCCAGGCCGCGCAGGAGGGCCGTTCCGCCGGTCAGCACAATGCCGCGCTCGATGATGTCCGAGGCCAGCTCCGGCGGCGTCTTTTCCAGTACATTTTTGACGCGCAGCACAATCTGAGAAATCGGTTCGGCCATGCACTCGCGTATCTCTTCCGAGGTCACGGTGATGGTCTGCGGCAGGCCGCTGAGCAAATCCCGTCCGCGCACTTCCCGCGCCGCTTCCTCGCGCTGCGGGACCGCGCTGCCAATCGCCAGCTTGATCTCCTCGGCCATCTGATCGCCAATCAGCAGGTTGTAATGGGTGCGGATATGCCGGATAATCACGTCGTCGAGCTTCATGCCGCCGATGCGAAGCGAGCGGGACAGCACAATGCCGTCCAAAGACAGCACGGCAATATCGGTCGTGCCGCCGCCGATGTCTACCACCATGTTGCCGCCCGGCGCGGAAATTGGCAGGCCCGCGCCAATCGCCGCCGCCATCGGCTCTTCTATCGTCAGCGCCTCGCCCGCGCCCGCCGCCAGCGCCGCCTGCTTGACGGCCCGCTGCTCCACGCTTGTCACACCCGAAGGCACGGCCAGCAGGACGCGGGGCTTGAACAGGCGCTTGACCCCGCAGACCTTTTGCAGGATATGCTCCAGCATCTGCTGCGTGGTGGTGTAATCGGCGATGACGCCGTCGGTCATCGGACGCACGGCGACAATGTTCATGGGGGTGCGCCCCAGCATCTCCCGCGCCTTTTCGCCGACCGCCATGACCTTGCCGGTGTTGACATTCTTGGCAACTACCGACGGCTCGCGCATAATAATACCTTTGCCGTGGACATAGACCAGCACATTGGCCGTGCCGAGATCAATGCCGATGTCCTGTGAAAGTCGCATCAGGTGGCGGCTCCCACCACGGCGGCCAGTGCTTCAGCCGTGATGAGGCTGCCGTCTTCCTGCCGCTCTACCTCAGCCCCCACCCCGCGCAGCTTCTCTTCAAACCCGGCATAGCCCCGGTCCAGATACTGCACGCCGGTAATGTCGGTCGTCCCTTCGGCGGCCAGCCCCGCCAGCACCAGTGCCGCTGTGGCCCGCAGGTCAGACCCTGCCACCGGAGCGCCGGTCAGGCGCGGCACGCCTTTGATCACCGCCGACGCCGCCTCGGCCTTGATGTCTGCGCCCATGCGGGACAGCTCATCAATATACCGAAAACGCCTCTCATAGACCGTCTCGGTGATGACCGACGTTCCCGCCGCCAGCGTCATCAGCGCGGCAAACGGCGGCTGCATATCGGTCGGAAAGCCGGGGTGCGGGCTGGCGCTGACATTGACGGCTTTCAGGCTGCGGCCACGCGGGACCCACACGCGCACGCCGTCGTCGTCAAAGCGCACTTCGGCCCCGGCTTCGGCCAGCTTGCGCGTGACCGGCTGAACGTGTTCTTTGATCGCGTCCCGGATATACAAATCGCCCCCGGTGATGGCAGCCGCCACGGCGAACGTCCCCGCTTCAATCCGGTCGGCATCAATCTTCTTTTCCGAGCCGTGCAGCGCGGCGACGCCTTCAATCAAAATCTCTTTGGAGCCTGCCCCGCGTATTTTCGCGCCCATGCGGTTCAGGCTGTCGGCGGCGGCGACGACATCCGGCTCTTCGGCGGCATTGGAAATGGTGGTCGTGCCGTCGGCCAGAGCCGCCGCAGACATTAAATGCGTGGTCGCACCGACACTGGGGAAGTCTAAATAAATGCTGGCACCGCGCAGGCCACGCGGCGCGTCCGCCTGCACAAAGCCATGTTCGACGCTAATCTGTGCGCCGAGCCGTTCCAGCCCTTTCAGGTGGTAGTCCACAGGGCGGGCGCCAATGTCGCAGCCGCCGGGCAGGGCCACCCGCGCCGTGCCAAAGCGGGCGAGCATGGGGCCAAGCACCGAAAACGAGGCCCGCATGAGCCGAATCAGCTCATAGGGCGCTTCCTGGGACACGAGATTCGAGGCATCCAGCGTGACAGTGCCGTCGGGGGTAAACTGCGCCTGAACACCGAGGTGCCGGAGCAGCTCCAGCAGGGTCAGGACATCGGAAATCCGGGGAACATTGGTAAGAACGGTCAAGCCCGACGCGGGGAGGATGGCGGCGGGAAGAATGGCGAGGGTGGCATTTTTGCTGCCGCTGAGGCGGACCTCTCCCTCTAAGCGTCGTCCGCCGACGGTGCGAATTTTCTGCAAAGGCGTGACCTCCAAATATGAGCAGAACGCCAGCGGGCCTGTGTGCCCTCGCGCAAGAGGGGCTGCCCGCCGGTCGTTGTTCTGTGTCGTTGTTTATTAGAAACGAGTATACAAGAGATAAGGCCGCTTGTCAAGAGAGACACTACAGATAGCGGCTGTCAGCCGCCCCGTTTGATCTGGCTGACAATGGTGGTGTCTTTGATGGCTTTGTCCGCCGCCAGCAGAAACGCTTTGCTGAGAACTATCGCCAGCATCCGGTCGCCCTCAAAGGGCAGAAACAGATCGCCGCTCGCGCTGTCCTCGCTGCGCCCCGGTACGATGCAGAGATACTGGTCGTTTGGCTCCATCAAGATGTTGCCGCTGCCCAGATGAATTTTGTAGGTTCGCAAATCCCCGCGCACGACCAGAAACTTGCCGTCAAGGCGGCAGCGGCCTGCGATTTTGAGGCGCGGCAGCAGCCGAGCCAGCACCACTGCCCGCGTTTTGGCCGTCTCGGTGAGGTCTCCAAACGCATAATCGCGCCAGTAATCCCGGTAGCGCCCTTCCGGCCCGCCGTCTGCCCAGGTCGGGTCATTGCCGACCGAGGCGACGCCGACAAACAAATCCACGTCCCGCATCACTTCGGACAGGGTCAGCGGCGGGATGTCGTCCAGCGGAACCGGTTCCGGGGCCGTCGCCCGGTAGCCCGGACGGTAACCCCCGCCGCCCGCATGGGCGTAATTGGTCCCGGCCTCGGCTTTGTAAAACCGTACCTGATCTGTTGACAGCCGCAGATAGGTTCCCGTCTCATTGGTATCCGTGCCGTAATTGTCGCCGATGCCTTCCACCCAGAACTCCGCCCGCAGGCCGTGTTTCGGCAGGGGCAGGGTCGCAGGCGGGTACTCGTCGTCTACCATCAGCCGCAGGGAGTTTTTCCAGCCGCGCAGGACGCACAGGCTGTTGAACTGATGCTGCTTTAAGATGTGCGCGGCAAAGCGATTGGAATAGGTTCGTGTGTTCCGCTCCGCGTCTGTCAGCAGATACACTTCCCGGTGCGCCTGCTTGAACGGCTGCACAATCCCCTGCCCTTCCAAAGCGTCCCGCCAGCGCATGACTTCTTCGGGCGCGGCGTTAATCGGATGCCACAGCGTCACTTCGGCGTCGTCCGCCGCCCCTTCAAACGCTGCCCCGCCGGATAATGCGGGGACGCCGCCGACCGTCCAAATCAGCCGCCGCGTCAGATTGCCCAGCACCGGATGCTGCTCGTACCGCTCGCGCCACACCGACAGCGGCCAGACCCGCTCCGCCGCCAAAAACCCGTCCAGCCGCGCCGCCTGCGCGGACATCGCCGACGCTACCTCCGCCTCGGCGGCTTTCAATGCCTTGACCTCGGCGGCAAACTCGCGCTTGACCCCGGCAGGGATGGCCTTGCGGCTTTTGCCATCCGCCCCGAACCATTCCAGCCGCGTTTGCCCCGTTTTGGCGTCGAGTGTCAGCGTCGCCGCCCCTTCCTCGCCAAACTCCTCCCGCCGCGTCCCGTCTGCGTCCAGCCCGCCGGTGGGAACTGCCAAATCTTCCAGCTCATCCACGGTCATGCCCGCGCTTTTCGCCGCCGTTTCGATGGCCGCCGCAATCAGCTTCAGCGCCCCCCGGTCCCGCAGACGGGTTCGGAGCCGCGCCAGCGGCCCCACTCCCACCGCGCCGGGCATCTGCCCCAGCGCCCAGATGCCTGCGTTGCCTGCCTTCGTCGCCCACGTCCCGTAGCCGACCACGCTGGTAAATGCCGCCTGCGTCAAATGCCCCACCGCCCGCGCCATCTGCGGCGTCGGGCACAGCGAGGCGTACCACGCCAGCCCTTTGAGCAACACAATGTTCTTGTCGCTGATGCTGTTATGGTATTCCCGCAAGGCTGCGCTATACTCTGCTGAAGCCCGTTGAGCCTCCGCACGGATCGCAGCGTTACCAGGGCTGTCTGCTGCCTCCAAAGGGTTCAAAGCAATAGGGTATCTCGGAGCGGCCAGTGTAAACGCGGGCGGCGGGATAGCCAAGTTAAGCCAAGTCGTAAGATGTTCGGCCAATTCCGCCGCGCCACTCGCCTCTTTGTGACGCGCCGCCTCTGCCAGCCATTTGGCGCTCGGCTTCGCGGTTTCGGCAGTGACAGCATGAGCAAACAGTTCGTTCCAGCAAAAACGCACTTCGGGTGTCATGGCCGCCAAATCTGCCAGCGCCCTGTCGCCCCACGCTTCCCCAGCATCGGGTTCTATCAGAGTTTTACCACCTAAGTAATCGTGCAAAAGAAAGCTGGGATTTGCCTTTGGGGTAAACTTCCAGCATGAAATTTGTTTCTGCTCTTTCAGATACCCAGCGGGCTTCCCTGGAACAAGTGCATCGGTACGGCTCGGTTCATCGGCTGCGGCAGCGGGCACAGGCCGTCTTGCTTTCTGCCAAAGGCTTTACGCTCGAACAACTGGCCTCCTTGTGCGACGTGCATCCTGAAACCGTCAGTGGCTGGCTTGATGCCTGGCAGGAGCGTGGCCTAGATGGACTTGCTGACGCGCCCAAGCCCGGTCGCCGCCGCAAAATCGATGCCGCCCTCGAAGCCGAACTCTTGGACTTGCTGCAAAACCCGACGCCCGATCTGAAGGCGGTGGTGCAGGCGCATCTTAAAAAAAAGACATCCAGGTCGGCTGGGACGCCGTAAAGCGTTGCCTCAAACGCCTGGGCTTCACCTTTCGCCGGGCGCGGCGTGTGCCGGAAAAAGCAGTTTGTCCCAAACACAAGCGGCGTGTTCAGAAGGCGCTTTTGCATCTGCACCGCCTGGAAAAGGCGGGCAAGTGCAGCGTTTTCTACGGTGACGAAAGCGGCTTCTGCCTCTCGTCCGTGGTGCCTTATCTGTGGCAACCGAAAGGCAAAACACTTGGCCTTCCCGCCAAAGCCCACTCGCGCCGCCTCAACGTACTGGGCTTTTTATCTCGAAACAGCGAGACAAACAGCGACCCGTCTCGAAACAGCGATACAAAAAGCGACCCGTCTCGAAACAGCGATACAAAAAGCGACCCGTCTCGAAACAGCGACCTGCATACCTTCTTGTTCCAGGGGCGCATCACCGCGCAGTTTGTGCTGGACAGCGTGGAGGCACTGTTGCCGAGCCTGACGAGACCGACAGTGCTGGTGCTGGACAACGCTTCGGTGCATCGCTCGAAGCTGATCCAGCAAAAGCGCAAAGAGTGGAAGCAGAAAGGCTTACGCCTGCTGTTTCTGCCGCCGTACTGCCCGCACCTGAACCTGATTGAGAGCCTGTGGCGGATGATCAAGTACCGCTGGCTGGCCCCGGACGCCTACCAGAACTTTGAGACCCTGTGCCAAAGCGTCAAAGACATTCTGGCGCAGGTCGGAACCAAACCTGAAAACAAATACCAACTTTCTTTCGCATGACTACTTAGCAGTTCATCAATCTGCATGACAAACCTGCGGTTTTCGGCGCTGCTATAAGCCGTGGCTTGGGTACGAATTGCTTCCAGGCCATTTGTTAAAGTGGGCGTCAGCGCCCCGCCGTCTTCTAAATACTGGCGAGTTTTCTTGATCGTGGCTCCCCAGTTGCCGTCCCAAGAATTGCTTTCGGCAGCCCGGTCCAGCAACGTTTCAACCTCTGAAAGCGAAAGGGGAAGTTTTCGGCTCAAAAGTTGAGATTTTAAGGGCACCAGCGGAGAACCATACCGTGCGCTGTTCTTGTCCTTCACGAGTTCCAGTAGCACCGCCGTCTGCATTTCCAGCGCACTTTCCAAAATGGCGCGGCCTCCGGGAAACTCGCTTGGCTTGCTGTCGTAAGCAAATGGCTTTTCGCGCCCATTATTATCTGTCTCAGCCCGATACTGTGCAATCAAGCGACGCGCTTCGGCGGCTTCGGCGCTCGGTGGGTGCAGGGCATCCTGAACCTTTGCGGTCATTTCTTTCAATCCCATGCGTCTACCCTCCCACCAGCGCAACCAGCTTGACGAACGAGACTTCCGTGTCCACATTCAGCGTCACCGGCGCGTCCAAATCTTCTACCTGCCGGTCGCCGACCAGCACAAAAAAGCCATTGCGTTCAAACGCCTGCACTGCTTTCTCGTACTGCGCTTCCCAGTCCACGCGCCGCTTGACCGTGTGCGTTGGCTTTTCGCCGTTGAGGGCGATTTCGGTAGCGGTCGGCGTCACCAGCCCGCGAAAGACGGCGTCGGGCGGGGCGGCGTGGAATTGCTGCACTTCTTCATAGACGCGGCGGCGGATCAGCTCGCGCACGGTGACGGTGGATGTCAGCAGGTCCAAACGCAGGGAGGCGGTGCGCTCGCCCCCCAGCGTTTCATCATAAAGCAGCACAGATGTCATGGCGGTTCTCCTTAAACCAGGGCGTAAAATCGTACAGGGAAGCCACGCATTGAAATGCATGGCTGAAGAGCCTTCGGCTGAATGTCCCTGCGGGACAAAAGACAAACAAGCCCGCCGGGACTGGCATCTGCGTCTTATTTTCCTGCGTCCCGGAGGGACGTTCGGCGTCTGCGCCCCTCAGCCATGTATTTCAATACGTGGTTCCTATGCGTGTGGAGCCAGGGAGCATTCTTTCACGCCATAAGTCCAGTATACCAAGCGCCCACCCATTCTCTCTCGACGGCAGCAGGTCAGCGCCTATGCTTTTGCAAAATACTCACCAAATGAGACAAAACAGGGAGACATGACAGGATTTCGGGGGCATTAGGTGTAAACTATCAGCATCTCTTCAGCCTATTTATCAAAGGAACTCGTTTATGGCCCTCAGCCCGCTTGCCGGAAAACCCGCCCCGCACAGTCTGCTTGTCAATGTGCCGCAGCTTATCTCTGCTTACTACACCGAGCAGCCTGACCCCGACAACCCCGCGCAGGCCGTGACGTTCGGCACGTCCGGCCATCGTGGGGCATCGCTGACGGGCACGTTCAACGAAAACCATATTTTGGCGATCTGTCAGGCCATCGCCGAGCAGCGGCAGGCGGACGGCATCACCGGGCCGCTGTTTCTGGGAATGGACACGCACGCGCTCTCCGAGCCAGCCCACCGGACGGCGCTGGAAGTGTTTGCCGCCAACGGCGTGGAGGTGCGCCCGCAGGAAGGCGGCGGGTACACGCCGACGCCCGCCGTGTCGCTTGCCATTCTGACCCACAATGCGGCGCAGGCAGGCGGGCAGGCCGACGGCGTGCTGCTGACACCCTCGCACAACCCGCCCGGCGACGGCGGCCTGAAATACAATCCCCCCTCCGGCGGCCCGGCGGGAACGGACACCACAAAGCGCATTCAGGACCGGGCCAATGCCCTGCTCCGAAGCGGCCTGTCCGAAGTCAAGCGCGTGTCCTACGCGCAGGCACTCGCCACCGACACGACGCGGCCCTATGACTTTGCGGCCCCCTACGTCGCCGCGCTCGGCAGCATTCTGGATATGGAGGCTGTCGCGCAGTCGGGGCTAAAAATCGGCGCGGACCCGATGGGCGGCGCAAGTCTCGCCTACTGGGGACGCATTGCCGAGCAGTACGGCTTAGACATTGATGTCGTCAATCCGAACGCCGACCCGACATTTGGATTTATGACCGTGGACAAAGACGGCAAAATCCGTATGGACTGCTCCTCGCCCTCGGCAATGGCCTCGCTGATTGGCCTGAAAGACCGCTACGGCATCGCGTTCGGCAGCGACCCCGACGCTGACCGGCACGGCATTGTCACGACCTCGGTTGGCTTGATGAACCCAAACCATTATCTGGCCGTCGCCATCTCGTATCTGTTCGGGAACCGCCCCGGCTGGCGGGCGGATGCCGCCGTAGGCAAAACGCTGGTCTCCAGCAGCCTGATTGACCGCGTGGCCTCGGGGCTGGGCCGGAGGCTGGCCGAGGTCCCCGTGGGCTTCAAGTGGTTCGTGGACGGCCTGCTCTCGGGGGACTACGGCTTCGGCGGCGAGGAAAGCGCGGGCGCGTCGTTCCTGCGTAAAGACGGCAGCGTTTGGACCACCGACAAAGATGGCCTTCTGCTCTGCTTGCTGGCTGCTGAAATCACCGCCGTCACGGGCCGCGACCCCGGCCTGCATTATCAGCAGTTGGAAGGCAAGTACGGCTCCCCCGTTTATGAGCGCATCGACGCCCCCGCGACACTGGCGCAGGCCAAAATGCTGGCCGCTCTCTCGCCCGAACAAGTCATGGCGACCGAATTGGCTGGAGAACCCATCACCGCCAAGCTCACCCGTGCCCCCGGCAATGATGCGCCCATCGGCGGCCTCAAAGTGACCACCGAAAACGGCTGGTTCGCCGCCCGGCCTTCGGGCACGGAGCCGGTGTATAAAATCTACGCCGAGAGCTTCAAGGGTGAGGCGCACCTGCACCAGATACAGGCCGAAGCACAGGAGATTGTCGGCGCGGCCTTCGCGGCGGCGGGAACATAATGTAGGGGCGGGGTTCCCCCGCCCCTACACAGAAAACCAACCATGAACGACTTTTTCTCACCCTTCACCCACGGCTTCCTCCGGGCTGCCGTCTGCGTGCCGCACCTGCGCGTCGCTGACCCTGCCTACAACACCGAGCGGACACTAACGCTGGCTCGGCGGGCGTCGGACGCCGGGGCGGCGCTGGCCCTGTTCCCGGAACTAGGTCTGTCGGCGTACACCAATGAAGACCTGTTCCATCAGGACGCGCTTCTTGACGCGGTGCGCGAAGCATTGCTGGCCGTCGTAATGGCAAGCAAAACCCTGTCGCCGCTGCTGCTCGTGGGTGCGCCCCTGCGCTTTGACGGGCAGCTCTTCAACTGCGCCGTGGCGATCTACCGGGGCCGAATACTGGGCCTGACGCCGAAAAGCTACCTGCCGAACTACCGGGAGTTTTACGAAAAGCGGCAGTTTGCCTCGGCCCGCGAGGCGATCAGCCGCGATGTGACGCTGTTCGGCGAGACGGTTCCGCTGGGCAATGATTTGATCTACACGGCAGACAACGTAGAAAACTTTGCCCTGCACGCCGAAATCTGCGAAGATGTCTGGACGCCCCTGCCGCCCTCCACCCTCGCTGCACTCGGCGGAGCCACGGTGCTGACCAATCTCTCCGCCAGCAACATCACCGTGGGCAAGGCCGAGTATCGAAGAACGCTCTGCGCCGGGCAGTCCGCCCGGTGCGTCGCCGCCTATCTGTATTCCGCCGCCGGGCCGGGCGAGTCCACCACCGATTTAGCCTGGGACGGCCATGCGCTGATTTATGAAAACGGGGAGCAGTTAGCCGAGTCCGAGCGGTTCCCGGCGGAGGAGCAGATGATAGTCGCGGACATTGACCTGGACCGCCTGGCGCAGGAGCGGATGCGGCTGACGTCGTTCCATGACATTGTCGGCGACTACAAAGCCGCCGTCCAAGCCCTGCGCCGCGTGCCGTTTACGTTTGACGCGCCGACCGTTCCCGGCCCGCTGCGGCGGACTTTGGAACGCTTTCCCTATGTCCCCAGCAGCGCCCGTGAGCGTGATGAGCGGTGCTACGAAGCCTACAATATCCAGGTCCACGGCCTGATGAAGCGGCTAGGAAGCACGGGCATTCAGAAGATTGTGATCGGCGTCTCCGGCGGCCTGGACTCCACGCACGCCCTGATTGTCGCGGCCCGCACGATGGACCGGCTGGGCCTGCCGCGCACCAATGTTCTCGGCTACACCATGCCCGGTTTTGCGACAAGCAACGGCACGAAGTCTAACGCCCTGGCGCTGATGGAGGCGCTGGGAGTCACCTCCCGCGAAATCGACATCCGCCCGTCGTGTCTGCAAATGCTGCGCGACATCGGCCACCCCTTCGCCGCCGACGGCAGCCCGCTGTATGACATCACGTTTGAAAACGTGCAGGCCGGGGAGCGCACCTCGCATTTGTTTCGCATTGCCAACTTCCAAAATGGCCTCGTTCTCGGCACGGGCGATTTAAGCGAGCTGGCCCTGGGCTGGGCCACTTACGGCGTCGGCGATCAGATGTCGCACTACAATGTCAACGCCTCCGTGCCCAAGACGCTGATTCAGTACCTCCTGCGCTGGGTCATCGCCAGCGACCAATTTGGCCCCGCTGCCGGGACTATTATTCAGGCCATCGTAGACACCGAAATCTCCCCCGAACTGGTCCCCCACTCCGGGGACCCTGCCGATTCGCCGCTGCAAAGCACGCAGGAGAAAATCGGCCCCTACGAGCTGCAAGACTTCCACCTCTACTACCTCACCCGCTACGGCTTCCGCCCCTCCAAAGTCGCCTACCTGGCCCACGAAGCCTGGGGCGACAGGGCGCACGGCGCGTGGCCGGACCCCTTTCCCGAAGACAAAAAGAACGAATACGCCCTGCCGACCATCAAAAAATGGCTGGCGCTGTTCCTGTTCCGCTTCTTCCAGACCAGTCAGTTCAAGCGCACCGCCGTTCCCAACAGCCCCAAAGTCGGCTCCGGCGGCTCCCTCTCCCCACGCGGCGACTGGCGAGCGCCCTCCGACTCCGTGGCAACCGTGTGGCTGGAAGAGCTGGAAAAGAATGCACCGGGGTAAAACAGTCATTCAGAATTTATTGCACTGATTTTAAAAGAGTTTTTGGCATTCCCTATTAAAACAGGGAAAATTGGGCTATAATAACTTTGTCCAGGGATTCATATCTTGATATGTTAAAACCTGCGACCTATGCGGAGGTATAATATGCTGCAACTAACAGATCGTACCGCAGAAGTTCGTTGCCAAGACTCAGTTCGAACCATTACTTCTTCGGCTCAAAGACGGCGCGTGATCCTCTCTGGCGAAGAGCGTCTGGGGCTACGCCATATTTTGGACAATCCCAAAGCACCCACGCAGGCTTTGAAAAACGCTGTCGCAAGCTACAAGCAGTCCACAAAAAGCCTGTAGATTTGGGTGAACTTCGTGACGAATTATGAGCCTGAACCTTTAGGTGAGTATTACATAGAGCGAATTGCTCAAAAGCACAACAGGAAGTCGTTCAACTGCAATAAGAGCAGTATGAACGACTTTCTTGTTAAGAACGGTCTTTCCCAGTCATACGGCGAGACATGGGTTGTTGTGCCAAATCCGGGTTCGCCTAAAATAATCGCTTACTATACCGTTGCTCCTGATCCAGTTGAACTAGGTGGAGACGACGACGAAGATGCTGATGCAATAGTAATCCAACTTGAACGCCTCGCCGTAGACGTCAGCTACCAGAAGCAAGGGCTTGGTGAGACACTGTTAGTTCGTTTAATTGTGCAAATGCTCAGTTTGCCGCCTGAAACCAAAGTAAAGGCTCTGAATTTGACTGCGTTAGATGAAGATGCAAAAGATTGGTACCTACGGCGTGACTTCGGGTTTGAGGAACTCACTGCTGGAAGCAGCTATCTTACGTTGCCTATGGATACAATCCGCCTAATTTTTGGCAAGGAAAATACTACAGATCAACCGTAGCAAATAAGATAACCTAAGTTGCTACCAAGTATTTTCGTGCCTGCGAGTGTCTACTATGCTGGTTGCAGGGCATAAGCAAGTACCGTAACGAAGATTTTGCGCTCCCAGCCTTGCGCCGTGACCGCATGGAGCCTACGGCCCAGCCACTCTGTCAGCGTGCTGAACGTGGTTTCGATGCGTTTTCGGTAGTGCTGTGCCAGGTAAGTCACAAACGGCAAGTGTGGGCGCAAACTGTTCTTTTTGCGGGCGGCTACCAGTCGTATCTGATCCTGCTCAAAGAGGGCATCCTCATACCCATAGTCGGTGTAGGCCGCATCTGCCGCCACGACAGACCCAGCAGGTAGGTCCAGCGGCAGCATTCGGAAGCCCACGATGTCTGCCGTGGCAGCAGGGGTGAGTGTAAACTCCACCGGCATACCTTCGGCGGTGATCAGCAGATGTCCTTTGAGGCCATAGTAGTAACGCCGTTTGCTGGCATAGTAGTAACGCCGTTTGCTGGCACAGTAACCCCGGCACTGCTTGCCCCACGTCCGCACGGGATACAGGCGATTGCGGCGAATGCGAATGTTGTCACAGACAGCCAGCGGCACACTATCAATGGCGTAAATGTCTTCCTGCGTGTTCTGCCAATGGCGTAAATGTCTTCCTGCGTGTTCTGCCAATGGCGTAAATGTCTTCCTGCGTGTTCTGCTGGGCCGCTTGGCCTAACAGCCAGAGCATTTTCTGCCACAGGAACTCCGGGACCTGATGCCAGCGGCGGTTGAAGCGGCTTTTGCCGAGCATTCGGGGCATATAGCCGTGATCTTTAAGCAAAACACGGCTCTTTTCCTGGTTGCCGTCGAAGTAGGTAGCGGCGACCAGGCCCACGGTCATCACTTCGGCGGTCGTCATTTGGCACTGTGGATCGTCTCGATATTTGATGGCACGCAAAAAATCGTCGCAAACGCAGTAGAGTATGATAATATGAAGGTGCATGGCTGTCCTCGGTTCGTGCTAGGTGGTACTAACACTTTACCAGAGGTTCAGCCATGTGCCTCTCCTCTACCAATCATTTGGTAGCAACTCAGGTTAAGATACATAAAAAAGCGCCCCCGGAGTACCGAGGACGCTTTTTCTGTATGTCAATTTTTTGGTCAATTTTCTCGCATTGCGTCCGGGTCTAGGCCATTTTCGCGGCAAAACTGCCGGTAAGCCGCCGGGGCGATTTCGGAGGGCTTGATTTCGCTGCGCCCGCCCCAGAACACATTGGTGTAACCGATGGGAATGCCGAGGCTTTCCAGATGGGCGTCCATCGCGGCTTTGTGAGCGAGCAGGACGGCTTTGTCGAGGCCGTGGGCAACGCCCATGATATTGACGTTCTTGAACTCCGGGCCGCCTTCGCGCCAGTAGGCATGGGTCATAATGTGGAATCGGCCCACTTCGCGGCCTGCTTCCAGCTCGCGGCCTTCCGGGACGGCCCAGTGGAAAAGCGCGTTATAGCGGGTGACGCGCTGCTCGCCTGCGCCGGGCTTAACGTGTTCCAGGAACGTCGAAAAGCGGCCTATCACGCCCCGGTCGTGAAGCGAATGGCCGACGGACAGGAATGTTTCCAGAGAGACGCCCGCCTCCTCGGCGCGGGCCTGCCACAGATTTTGGGCCAGCTCTTCGGGTTCGAATTCGCGCTTCAGCGCCGTCAAGACCTGCCAATCTAGGTCGGATAGCTCGACGATATTTGTGTTCAAAACGTCGGCGGGCACGGGGGCGAGGCTGCCGATGGCGATACCTTTGCGGCGAATATGGCCGACGCCGAGCGCAAAAAGGTGTTTGGCGGGCATGAGGCGATAGGCGTCTGCACCGATTTTGGCGGCCAGGAAGTCCGCATATTTAGCGAGGGAGTAGCCCTGCGGCACTTTCAGCGTCGTCCACAGCTTGTACTGGGAGCCAGCGATGGCGCTGTCGGTGGAGCGGATGACGACGTGGCCCGAAAACGGGTCTTCCTCAAACAAATAATTGAACGCCGCATCCAGTTTATCAGCAGGAACCTGCCAGGCAACGAGAGAGCCGTGGGCCAAATTAGTTGCCAGCAGCGTCTGACGCACCCGGCGGATGGTCCCGGCACGGAGCATGGCCTGAATGCGTGCAATCACTGTGTTCACGGGAACGCCGGACTGGCGGGAGATTTCGGAAAGCGGATCGGGCAAAAAGCCCTGAATAGTGTCTTCGGAGACGGCCAAAATCGCAGCGTTGACGGCATCGTCAATCCCGGCGGGCACGGCATCAGCCGTGGGGCGCGGAGCGTCTAAAGTAATTCCCATAGGGGTATTGTACCCGCAATGTTCTGTCTCATGGTACAATAGGCCCATGAGCCAAGACACACTTGCCGACACACTTGCCCCGACCCAGTTTCGGGAGCATCAGGAGAGCCTTGAAGCACAAACGCTTTCTCCTTATGCCGTTCAGGCCGCGCACTCACGCGGGCGAGCGGTCCCCGAAGACCCGGACCCCATCCGCACCGAGTTTCAGCGGGACCGGGACCGTATTCTGCACTCTAAAGCCTTCCGCCGCTTGAAGCACAAAACGCAGGTCTTTATTGATCCCGAAGAGGACCATTACCGAACCCGCCTGACGCACACGCTGGAAGTTGCGGGCATCGCCCGGACTCTGGCCCGCGCCCTGCGGCTCAACGAAGACCTCGCCGAAGCCATTACGCTGGCGCATGACCTCGGCCACACGCCGTTTGGGCATGGCGGCGAGGAAGCTTTGGACGAAGTGCTGCGCGAATATGTCCCGGACGGCGATTTCAAGCACTACGACCAGAGCCTGCGGATTGTGGATGTGCTGGAGCGCGACGGACGCGGGCTGAACCTGACCTGGGAAGTGCGCGACGGTATTTTGGGCCATTCCAAAGGCAGCAAAGATTTAGGCATTGTGGAAGGAACCAATCTGCCGACTTCGCTGGAAGGGATGTGCGTTCGCATCGCCGACCGGATTGCCTATATCAACCACGATATTGATGACAGCGTCCGCGCCGGAGTGTTGAAAATCGAAGACTTGCCCCAGGATTCTTTAGATGTTCTGGGCCGCTCGCACTCGGTCCGCATCGGCACGATGGTGATGAATGTGTTAGAGTCAAGCGTCGGTCAGAATGAAGTCCGCATGACCGGCGAAGTTCTGGAAGCCACCAACCGGCTGAAAGACTATATGTACGCCAACGTCTACACGATGGACACACGCGGCAACATCGAGCTGCACAAAGCGCAGTTTATGCTCAAAGAGCTGTTCCGGCTGTATATGGGGTCCCAGCAAATGAGCCTGCCAATAGATGGCTATGCGCCTGCCGAGTTCAGCGAGCTGTCTGTGGAAGACCGCGCCCGGCGCGTCACGGACTTCATCGCGGGCATGACCGACCGGTATGCCGCCATGAAGTTCCGGCAGCACTTCTTCCCGGAAGCGTGGAGCGTTGCGTGAAGTAATAGGGAAGAGCGCCCCGGCAATATCAGTTGCCGGGGCGTTTTTTTGTCTTTAATAGTCCAGGATTTTATCAGCGTCAAAGACGATCTGGGCAAGCTCCCCTTCCCCCGCGATCTGTGCCCCCGGCACGACGTTTCCCGGCATCACGCCGCACATTCGAGAGCAGTGCGGGCACAGGCGAATGATGCCCCCGGCTTTCACGAAGCTGGCAAGAACAGCCCCCAAGCTCATGGGCGGCATCGCAGCCGAGGCGGGGGCTGAGGCGGGGGCCGAGGCTAACCCTTTGCCGCTCCATGCGGTTTTGGCAAGGTTGGGGCCGCTGGCATCCAGCATGAGCGTCACCTTTGCCCCCCTCTGGCGCAGAGACGTTCCCAGTCCAATTCCCATCATCGCAGCATGCAGGGCGTTCTCGCCTTCGGAATTACTGAGGTGAACGACGATGTTCTGCGGCTTTGCGGGCGCAGGCGCCGCCGTGGCGGCAGGAGCGAGGGCAGCGAGTGTCAGCCCGGTAAGGCCCTGCGTGATACGTTTCAGTGCGTTCTTGCGATCCATTTTATTCTCCTGTTGTCTTATTCTTGTTGTCTTATTCTTGTCTTATTCCTGCTGTCTTATTGGCGCGGGTCAAACGCGCCTTCATAAACGCCCCGTGCGGGGTCCTGGAACCAGAGCTGACGCCAGCGGCCAAACTTGGCATGGCCGTCGGCGTAGACATTGTTCATGCCGTCGCCGTGGCGGCTGAGTGCCAGCTCTTTGGTCACGTCTTTGGCGCTGTCAAAGGTCATCGTCTGCATGAACGAAGTCATCGCTCCGGGCGTGTTGAGCGGGTCCGCCGGGTTCCAGTAGACGGGAAAAAAGTTGTCCCGCGTCAGGTTGTCCGTGCTTTCGCTCAGGTAAATCACGCTGGCCGGGCTGGCAATCGACGCGAGGCTGTTGTACTGGCGTCGCCCGTCAATCCACAGGTTCATAAAGTACGACGAGACGCGCAGGCCCTTCTGCTCAAAGGTCGGGGCGGCCAGGGGCGTGTTCCAGTTGGTGCTGGCATCATCGGGGCAGCGAAAGATGCCGTAGTTCTTGACATAGGGCTGCACCGTGTCAGTCCAGGAAGTTGGCGCGGCGGGCTGGGACGCCAGTGGATAGCGCTCATCATAGTCCTGCGTGTACTGCATAAAAGCCAGGCCAATCTGCCTACAGTTGGACAGGCAGGTGGTGCGGCGGGCGTTCTCGCGGACGCGCTGAAAGACGGGAAATAGGATCGCCGCGAGAATCGCTATAATGGCGATGACGACAAGCAGCTCAATCAGGGTAAAACCCTGACGGGCGTGGGTGTGCTTCATAGTGGACTCCCTCTTAGTAGTGTTTTTCTGTGCGATAGCTCAGAGAACACACGGAGGCGGAGTCAGCGGGCGGGGCGAGAGGGAAAGTGCAGAAGAGTCAGCGGGGCGGGCAAACTGCTGCCCGGTCAAGCTAGGAAAGACGGCAGCCGCCAGCACGGGCTGAACGACGGGCCAGGAGGTCACGGCGGCGAGCGCGGCAGGCGCTCCCTGATCGCACCGGACGGCAATCACAGCTTGCTGCTGGGCCGTCTGGGCGGCTTTGCCGCAGCAGCAAACCATTTTTCCATCGCGCCTTATGCCGTGGCACATCTTGCAGTGGCACACCGGGGCAGAAGGGGAGGTGGAAACAACAGCGCGGCTTGGCGGCACGGTTCCGTGGGCGGAGGCGCGGGTGCAGAGACTGGACGCCCCCAGAAGAGTGTACAGCGCCCACAGCAGCGCAAGAATCGCTGCCAAGAGTCGCCGCCGGGGTCGGCCTGTGCTGTTTGCCGGACTGCTGACCATATGTCTAGAGTATTCCACAAAGCCAGCAGTGTTGTCAACGAAAGCGTGATCATTGCCGCTTTTTCGTTTCGTCGTCCTGCCCGTAAGCGCACCGCTGACGCACCGGGCAGCGCGGACAGCGGGGCACAGCAGGCAGGCACACGGCGCGGCCATGCTGCAAAAACAGGCGGTTGGAACCGGCCCACAGGTCGCGGGGCATGACTTTCTCTAACGCTTTTTCAGTGGCGTCGGGCGTTTTGGTGGTCACCCACCCCAGGCGGTTGACGATCCGGTGGCAGTGAATGTCCACGCAGAGAGCGGCTTTCTTAAACGCATAGATTAGGACGCAGTTGGCAGTCTTGCGGCCCACGCCCGGCAAAGCGAGAAGTGCGTCCAAATCGTCGGGGACCAGGCCGCCGTGCTTGTCTACCAAAATCCTGGCGAGGGCAATCAAACGCGGGGCTTTCTCGTGGCGGTATTCGGAGCCGTTCAGAAGATCGTAAAGATGCGCCTCATCAGCGAGGGCCAGTGCGGCGGCGTCCGGGTAGGCGGCAAAGACGCGGGCGGAGACAGCCGTGGTCTGTTCTTCGCGGGTGCGCTGCGAGATAACGGTAGCAATCAGGACTTGGTAGGGGTCGCCCAGCTCGACCGCGCCGCGCCCGTGGTAAGTGGCGGCCAGTGTGTCCAGGACGGGGCGGATGTCTTCTGGCAAAGGAGTAAGCATCAAGTGTGTATTTTCTGTGTGTTTATCGGCTATAATGAAGGTGCTATGAAACAGTCTTCCCCCAAACCCTTTGCCGCCTCTCTAGCCGATAGCCCGGACGGGCTTGCGGTGCTGGCCGACATGATGCCGCAGCTTGTGTGGAGTACGCGGGCCGATGGCTACCACGACTATTACAACCGCCGCTGGTACGACTACACCGGCACGACGCCGGAGCAGACCGAAGGGACGGGCTGGGCGACCCTGCTGCACCCGGACGACCTGGAGCGCAGCCTGGCCCGCTGGCAGCGTGCGTTGGACACCGGCGAGCCATATGAGATTGAGTACCGCATTTGCCGCGCTTCCGACCAGACTTTTCGCTGGTTTTTGGGCCGGGCCGAGCCAATCCGCACGGAGGATGGCACAATCAGTCGCTGGTTTGGGACCTGCACGGACATTGATGACCAGAAGCGGGCTGAACTCGATTTGGCCGAAGTCTCCCGGCGCGAGCGCACCATCGCCGAAGCGTTGCAGGGGACCGTTCAGCCCATCCTACCCGAAGGCGTGCCGGGCCTGGATTTAGCCTTCTACTACCGGGCCGCCCTGCATGAAGCCAATGTCGGCGGGGATTTTTCCGATGTTTTCCCCCTCGAAAAAGGCTGCCACTGCCTCGTGGTCGGCGACCTGTCCGGCAAGGGCCTCGCCGCCGCCGCGCAGGTCGCCGTCGTCCGTAATATGCTCCGCTACGCCGTCTACACCGAGCGCACCATTGCCGGAGCCGTCACACGCCTGAACCAGATTCTGATTACCAACAGCCTGCTGTCCGGCTTTGCGACACTGGTGGTCTGCACATTTGATTTTGGCGCAAAAACGCTCACCTACGTTTCCTGCGGCCAAGAACCGGCGCTCCTGCGGCGCACGGCGGGCGGCAAAGTGGAAGAGCTGCCGCCGACCGGTCCGATTCTGGGCATGACCGACACCGCCCACTACACCGAAGAAACTCTGCTGCTTGTCCCCGGCGATGCCTTTGCGCTGTACACGGATGGCCTGACCGAAGCGGGACCCAATCGAATAGATTTGCTTGGCGTTCAGGGCCTGGCCGCGCTGATGGCGGACGACGCCCACACCGCCCGCGAGATCGCCGACCGTATTATTCATGGGGCCGAGGACTACTCCCAGGGCGAGTTCCGTGACGACGTCTGCCTTCTCGTCGGCATCGTGCAGGCTAACGGCGCAACGCACTAGTCGGCTATCAGTTCAGCTTCGCCCGTAAGGCTGCTCTGTGATCAGCCCCGGCACAGCGGCAAAATGCTTGACATTAAATGTGCAAAGCGACGCCCCCTGCCCCAGCGCGGTTGCGGCAATCAGCGCGTCTACCAAGCCTAAACTGTGGCTGAGGTGGTAGTCGCGCAAGAATTCCAGACCACGCTGACAATCCGCCTCGGACGCCCAGAGGATGGGCAGGCCCAGAAGAAAAACTTGCAGCCGGGCGAGTTCCGCTTTATTGCGGCAGCCGTTGATCAATTCCATTGCCACAAATCCAGGCACGCTCGGTCGCTCGGTCAAGCTGCTGTACCAGAAAACAGCAGGGGCGAAGCCGCGCCGAATATCCACTAAAACATCCGTGTCTAAGAGCTGCATCAGCCGTGCCCTCGCGTTTCCGCCTGACGCCGCAGGTCCCGCGCATATTCCAAACTGTCCCCAATATCTTCCCTGTCCGCCCAGTCGCCAATGAGTCCATTGGCTTGCCAGAAAGCGATGACATCCGCTCCGGTCTTTAGTTCCGGCATCGAATCGGGAGGGGGCAGCCCATCTTCAATCAGAGACAGCGCATACTCCTTGACAGGCTTCTCCCGCCGCGTGGCTGCATCCTCTAGCCGCAACTCCGTCTGCGGCGGCAAATCCAGTGTGATTGTCATAACTATTTCCCTTCCTTGATTTCGTTTGCCAATTTTACCACTTCTTCCACCGGCATCTCAATTCGTCCCTGTGGAATGAACACCCAATGCTTCTTTTTGATCTCGTCGTCCATCTCCAGCCACATCCGCAGAATGGGCGGCTTCTTGTTCAGCAGAAGCTCTTTGTTCTTCAGCACAATCGCCACCCCTACGAACGTCTTGTTAATATGTGGCGCATAGCGGCTGCTGGTTGTGACCGCCTCAATCTCGTTCCACGGGATGAAGCCGAAAGCGTACTCGGAGGCGTTATCTTGGATGCCCTGTTTGCTGATAACAAGCGCAGGCAAATTGCCTTTCAGCGTCTTCGTCCGGGATTTTGCCACAAGCAAAGCAGGCCACGCCGCCAGACTGATAAATACAACAAGCCACAAGCTAAGAACGCTGTCCAAAATAATCCAGCCATCCAAAACAGTACCAGAAAAAATGCTGTACAGAGAAAAGACGAGAATCACGAAAAACAGCAACACCATTCCCATCCCCATTGTCGCTGTGATACGCTGTATATGTCGGTAAGCCCGGAACTTTGCCGTGTTCAGGGGAACACGAACTTCCCGATTGCTGACCTCAGTGGGTTGTGATAATCCAGAAACTTCATGGCGGCTCATCGAATGTTACTCTTGTATCTGCTTCACGCCATTTGCGGCTCGCGGTAGCCAGCGTATTCCGCAGGCGTGAGCGTAATGAGCGAGGAAATCAGCAGTTGGTCCTCGCGGTTGAAGTGCGTTCGCAGAGAGCGCCAAAGCAGTTCCTGACGGTCGATGGGTTCTATGCCTGCGAAGCCTTCCCAGGCAAGAACGCCGCCAATTTTGCGTCCGCGCTGTGCCGGGTCCAGCAAAATTTCGGCCTGCGGGAACTGAGACGTAAGCCATTCTTCCAGTTGTTTTCTTAGTCTTTCCACTTCAGTACTCCTTGATCCACAATGACAATCGCGGCTCCCACGATGCGTCGGCTGCTCTCACGCACAAATTTACCGCTCCGTCCCAGGTTGACCCGGCGCAAGAACAATCGCAAAGCAGCCTCGGAGCGATACCGGTGACTGTTGTTCCAGCGTCGCACTACTTCGGTGAACGCAGCCGTCACCTTTTGTTCTTCTTCGGGAGCAACGATGGAAGCGAACCCCGACTCTCGATAAAGAACCAGTAAATCATGGCGACCACTAAAAACCGGGCTGATTCGATACTGGTAAGCACGCAAAATACATTCGACGGCAAGCCCTGCAACGTAGTGGGCCATGACATACCGCCCGGAAGCATGGAGTTCTGCGGCCAAAGTTTTGTGTTCTCTGGCGGCTTCCTTATACACTTCCGCAGGATTTTCTGTTCCCTTCCGTGGCATTGGTCGTTACTCCCACTCAGTTATTATTCCCATTCAATCGTGGCCGGGGGCTTGCTGGTGATGTCCAGGACGACGCGGTTGACGCCGGGGACTTCGTTGACAATGCGGCTGGAAATGCGGTCTAGCACTTCGTAGGGCAGGCGTGCCCAGTCGGCGGTCATGGCGTCTTCGGAGGTGACGGCGCGGATGACGATGGGGTAGGCATAGGTGCGCTGGTCGCCCATGACGCCCACGCTTTTGGTGGGCACAAGCACGGCGAAGGACTGCCAGACTTTGCGGTACAGGCCCGCCCGCTTGATCTCGTCAATGATGATCCAGTCGGCGGAGCGCAGCAGGTCCAGACGCTCTTTGGTGACTTCGCCGGTGATGCGAATGGCGAGGCCGGGGCCGGGGAACGGCTGTCGCCAGACAAGGTCGGAGGGCAGGCCCAGCTCTTCGGCGACGGCGCGGACTTCGTCTTTGAACAGATACCGCAGAGGCTCGACGAGCTTGAACTTCATGTCTTCCGGCAGACCAACATTGTGGTGGGTCTTGATCTTCGCGGCCTTGCCCGTGCCCGACTCAATCACGTCCGGGTAGAGCGTGCCCTGGGCCAGAAAGTCGGCATCGGTCAGCTTGTTTGATTCTTCCTCAAAGACGCGCACAAACTCCTCGCCGATAATCTTGCGCTTTTCCTCGGGGTCAGTCACACCCGCGAGGCGACCCAGAAACCGCGCTTCGGCGTCTACAGTGATGAGATTAATGTTCAGCGCGGCGGCGAAGCGGCGCTGCACGTCTTCAGCTTCACCTTTGCGGAGCAGGCCGTGGTCCACGAAGATGCACACCAACTGGTCGCCAATAGCCTTGTGAACGAGCGCGGCGACGGTGCAGCTATCGATGCCGCCGGACAGGCCGCAGACGACTTTGGAGCTGCCGACCTGTTCACGCACGAGCCGTATCTGCTGCTCCACAAAGCTTTCCATCTGCCACAGGCCGGACGTGCCGCAGGCTTTCTCTAAAAAGCCGCGAATAACCTCCGTGCCCCACGGGGTATGGACAACTTCGGGGTGAAACTGCACGGCATAAAAGCGCCGCTCGGCATCATACATGGCAGCCACCGGGCAGTTTTCGGTCGTGGCGGCAATCACAAAACCGGGCGGAGGCGCTTCGACGGTGTCCCCATGGCTCATCCAGCAGATCAAATCCGGGTTCAGGCCCTCAAACAGCACCGCCGGGTCCAGGACTTCAAGCTGCGTTTTGCCGAACTCTTTCATCGTTGCCGCTGTGACTTTGCCGCCCAGATCGTGCGCCATCGACTGCATTCCGTAGCAGATGCCCAGCACCGGCAGGCCTAGCTCGTAGACACCCTTGTCGATCTGCGGAGCGCCGTCGTCATAGACCGACGACGGCCCGCCCGACAAAATCAGCCCGGCAGGCTTGCGGGCGGTGATCGTTTCCAGCGGCGTGTCATAGGGCAAAATCTCGCAGTACGTGTGGCATTCCCGGATGCGCCGGGCGATGAGCTGGGTGTACTGGGCGCCGAAGTCCAGCACAATGACAAGCTCCGGCGTCAGCACCGGGTCAAAGACATCCGCGCCACGCGGCTCATAATTGGTCAAGATCGGCTGGTCCTGATGCTGAGGGGTCAAAGACATCGCACGCTCCCCATTCGTCCCCAGGCGGGGCAGTTCGTTTTCGCAAATTTTATCATATTTTTCTATCCTCTACTTCTGGCTCTCTTCCGGTGCGGTTGGCATAAACAGCACTGTCAGATGCTCGGTGTCTTCAAGTTCCCCCTCGGCATCCGCAAGTGCCTCATAATACTCATATTGGCGTGGCGGCTCAAACGAGGGGCGCACCGGGACATACCACCAGGCTTGCTCGTGCCGGATGCCCTGCGCTAATGCTTCCAGGGTTGCCCCGCCGGGATGCTTGTCTTTCAGGTGCCGGGCAGCGATTTCAACGATTTCTTGGTCGCTTATGGTCGCCCTTGCAGCACGGCAAAAACGTCTGCACGGCTGACTTTTCCGGTTCGCTCGCCTTCGGTGATCGCTTTCAGCAGGGCAGCATCTTCCTGCGTTTGTATGTGAGTCCGCAGGATAGCATTGAGCATTTCCTGATAATTGCCTCCGCCCGTTTTGCTGACACGCTCCCGAAGCCAGTCCAGGACATCGTTGTCTAGTCGAAGCCTGACTTCTGTTTGGTTCGACGACAGCGGGACAACCGGACCGCGCTTGGCATCGCTGAAATCATATTCCTCTTTCATAGCTTACCTTTCGTATGACGCTCGTTCCGGGCGGGTTGCCCGCCGCGCAGAAATAATTCGGATACTTTCTTCGTCCCGATAGGTATACACAACAACCAGCAGCCTGCCGATAGCATCCATGCCGAGCGCGATATGGCGTATCTCATCCGAGTCCGTGTCCTGCCGTGTGAGAGCTGCCGTATCGTCCAGAACAGTCACGGCATCTGCAAACTCAATGCCGTGTTTTTGAAAGTTGGAACGGCTTTTCTGTTCATCCCATTCGAACCGCATAATACGATGTCATCCTTTTGACAACTCTTCGTCTGAAAGATGCGTGGGCAAGTTATATTTAGTTCGCCATTGGGCGGCTACTTCCGAAAACAAGCGCACTCGGCCCGCATCGCTGTCGGCGAGGCCACGGCGCAGGCTTTCCGCCGCTTCGGACTGTTCCTGTGCCGCTGCTTCGGGCATCAAATTGACACTCATAATAAGGCCCTCTTACCGTCCCTGGCCGACGCCCTGGGCACGCTGCTGGGATTTGCCTTCGGTTTTGATTTGCGGAGCGACGACTAATTCGGCCTGCTGCATTTCGGAGAGCGTGCGTGCGCCGCAGGTTGCCATTGACAGACGCAGAGCGCCGACGAGGTTCATCGTGCCGTCGTCTTTGTGGGCGGGGCCGAGCAGAATCTCGCGGAGCGTGCCCATGATGGGGACCGCGATGCGGGTGCCTCGCGGCAGGTCGGCATTGGACATCGCCATGCCCCACGAGTAGCCGGGGGCAGGAGCTTCAGAGGCGGCGGCGATGGAGGAGCCGAGCATGACGGCATCAGCCCCGGAAGCGATGGCTTTGGCGAGGTCGCCGCCGTTTCGGATGCCGCCGTCAGCCAGGATAGGGATATATTTGCCCGTGCGTTCCTGAAAGGCATCGCGGGCGGCGGCGCAGTCGGCCACGGCGGTGACTTGGGGGACGCCGACGCCCAGCACAGAGCGGGTGGTGCAGATCGCGCCCGGCCCGACGCCAATCAGAAGCGCGGAGGCTCCCATTTCCATCAGCTCGGTCGCGGCCTGAAACGAGACGCAGTTGCCGACAAGCACCGGCACGGGCGAGTCGCGGCAGAACTTGGCGAGGTCTACGGTCTCAGCATGGGTGGAGTAGTGCCGGGCAGTGGCGACCTGCGAGGCGACGACAAAGAAATCTGCCCCGGCTTCAATGGCGGCGGCGGCAAGGCGCGGGGCGGTGGGCGGAATGGCGGCGACAGCGGCGAGGCCGCCCAACGCTTTAATCTCCTGCACGCGCCGGGCGACCAAGTCCTCGCGGACGGGGGCGGTGTAGAGCTTCTGCATCTTTTCAATGATGCCTTCGGACGGCGTCTCGGCGATCTCCTGCAAGATGCCTTCAGCGTCGTCGTAGCGCGTTTGCAGCCCTTCGCCATTCAATACGGCAAAGCCGCCGAGACGGGTCATCTCGGCGGCCATAGCAGGGTTCACAGCGGCGTCCATCGCACTGGCGACAATTGGGATTTGGAAGCGGTGACGGCCCAGGGTCCAGCCCATGTCCACATCGCGGGGGTCCACGGACAGGGCCGACGGAACCAGCGAGACCTCATCAAAGCCATAGACGCGCCGCGCCTTCTTGTTTCCCCCCAGCGAGATCGTCTGTTCCATTGGTGTACCCTCTTAAATGTTTCGGGAAAGTATACCCGACGCGAGGGCGCGGCTGTCAACCGGGGTGGCGGTCAGCTTACGGTAACCACCGCTTTGCCGTCGGAGCGGTCGAGGGCGGCGGCGTCGTGGGCGGCGGCCTCGCTTTTGTAGTGGAGGGCTTTTTCGGCGCAGACGGTGGTTCCGTGGGGGTCGGTGCGGTGGAACTCAATTTTGTCGGACAGGCCCTGGATGATCTGCATCCCGTAGCCGCCGATGCGGGGGCCGCCGTCGAAATCGGCACGGGGCGTGCCTGCCTGCGGCACGTCTTTGAACAAAAAGCCTGTGCCCCGGTCCTGCACAATCAGCTTGACATGGTCGCTGAAGTATTCCAGCACGACCATGTAGCGGTCTTCGGTGGACTGCGCGTGCCGGATGACATTGCCGCACAGCTCGCCCACCAATATCTCTACGTCTTCAATGTCCGGCTCGACGACCTGCAAATGGTCCAGCAGGGCGCGGCCCAGCAGGCGGGTGATGCGGATATAGGCGAGGTCTTCGGGCAATTCCAGGGACAGGCGCAGGATCATGGCGGGCCAGCTTTCCAAGAAGTCAGAGCAGGGTAAGCGTATGCTTGCTTTGTACCCGGAAAGCGGAGAAACTGTAACGCCGAGAAGGCCCCCCCCGCCCCCAATAATGGGGGAGCCAGAGCAGAAGAGGAAGGGCCTTCTTGTTCTATTCGGGTTCCCCCATTATTGGGGGCTAGGGGGTCCTAACGCACGCCCATCAATAAATCAAACACAAGCTGGCCCAGCTTTTCGTAGGGCTTGGGACGAGCCGCGAGGGCATCGGTGTCAAAGGCGCGGGCTTTGAGGGTTTGCGCGTTTTCGGGGGTGTATTTGGCTCCCAGCATAGTCTCTAAAGCGGCGTCTCCAGCATTGATTTCGGCCAGCAGAGCCTGGATTTCGGGGTCGGCGTTGTACTGCTGGGCGCGTTCTTTAAAGATGAGATAGGTCCGCATACAGCCACGGGCAAACTCCCAGACGTCGGCAGGGTCGGAAGTCCGCAGGGGGTGGGCGTCAAAGTGCTTGGGGCCGTCGTAGCCGTAGTCTTCGAGGAGCTTCACGAGGAAGAAGTTCTGCTTGTAATCTTCCTGGCCGAACCGGAAGTCCTGGTCGTAGCGGCCCGGCTTCTGGCCGTTCAGGTCGATATGGAACAGCTTCCCGGCGTCCATTGCCTGCGCGACGGCGTGGTAGAATGACAGGCCCGCCATCGTTTCGTGCGCGAACTCGGGGTTGACGCCCACCATCTCCGGGTGCGCCAGGGTGGAAATAAAGCCCAGCATTGCGCCGACCGTGGGCAGGTAAATGTCGCCACGCGGCTCGTTGGGCTTGGGTTCCAGCGCGAACTTTAAATCGTAGCCCTGATCTATCGAGTATTCGCAGAGGAAGTCCAAAGCGTCCCGGAAGCGTTTGGCGGCAGTGACGGGGTCTTTGCTGGCTTCCACTTCCACCCCTTCGCGCCCGCCCCAGAAGACATAAATCGGAGCGCCCAGCTCCACGCCGAGGTCGATAGAGCGCATGGCTTTCTGGCGGGCCAGCGCCCGGACTTCGGGGTCGTTGGCCGTGAACGCGCCGTCTTTGAAGACGGGGTGCGTGAACAGATTGGTGGTCGCCATCGCGCAGACCATGCCGCTGCCCGAAAGGGCTTGTTTGAATTCTTTGACAATCGCGTCGCGCTCGGCGGGCGTGGCGTCAAAGGGAACCAGATCGTTGTCGTGCAGATTGACGCCATACGCGCCCAGCTCCCCTAATTTGCGGACGCGCTCCACGGGGGAAACGGGCACGCGAACGGGGCCGCCGAAGGGGTCTGCGCCGGGGTTGCCGACGGTCCACAGGCCAAACGTAAACTTGTCTGATTTTTGCGGAATGTAGTCTGTCATAATAGGGGGCCATTCGCCGCTGCTTGGGCGTTTTCCTGCACAAAAGCATCTTGGGATACACGCTGACCCTGAGCAAAGTTTAACAGGCTGCCAATACCACAGATAGCATTTACTTTACAGCATTTACTTTACACCACCGCAAGAAAGTTTTACACGATGCGACCATTGCCACGACGCGCTGCCTGCTCCGGGCGCGAAGACTCCTGCGCCCGCTGCCAGTTGTCCAAACAAGAAGCGACGAGTCAGCCGACCTATCTACTGCTCGGCCCGCACAATGCCCATGTCCGGGAAGCCATCACGCAGGCGCTGGAAGCGGCCAACACGCCGTATCTGGTGCGGGAGAACGTGCTGGCACTGCCGACTCTGCGTGCCCGCGTGTCCGGCCTGACGGCGGCATTTTTGCAGCACCTGCCGGAGGCGACCACGCAGGATGTGCACGGCGTCTTCTTTTCGGGCGACCTGGATGATGCCACGGCGGCGCTGTCGGCGTTTGTGCGGGCCGAGCCGCTGACGGCGCTGATTGAGCGGGCACAGCATGACTGGGTGCGGGACGCTTTGGAAGACAACTGGCTGTTCAGCCTGTTTCATCCGATTGTCCGTGCCACAACGGGCGAGGTATTTGCCCATGAGGCGCTGATTCGTGCCCGCCATCCGCAGACCGGCGAGACTATCGGCGCGGGGCCGATTATTGAAGCCTCCATCCGGCTTGGCTTGCAGCACGTTTTGGACCAGCAGGCCCGCAAAGCCGCCATTCGCAACGCCGCTGCCCTGCATCTGCCCCGGACACGGCTGTTTATCAATTTCATGCCCAATACGATTTACGACCCGGAAATCTGCCTGCGAACCACGATAGAAACCGCGCAGGAGTGCGGCACAGACCTGTCTTCTCTGGTGTTTGAGGTGGTAGAAACTGAGAACATCCCGGATATGAAGCGGCTGATGAAGATTTTGGACTACTACCGCTCCCACGGCGTCGGCACGGCGGTGGACGACATGGGGGCGGGCTTTGCCAGCCTGGAATATCTCACGGCCCTGCGCCCGGACTTTGTCAAGCTGGACCGGGATTTGGTGGTCCGCGCCGAGCATAACAGCAGTGCGCGGCAGACGCTGGATTTGATTGTCGCCCAGGCCAAACAGCTTGACATTCTGGTCATCGCCGAAGGCATTGAAACCGAAGGGCAACTTCGGCTGTGCCAGGAGGCCGGGGCGGACTTCCTGCAGGGCTTCCTGTTTGCCCGGCCTGCCAACCCGCCGGAGACGGTGCGCCCCCTGCCGCAGATGGCCTGCCCGGCGATGCGTCTGGCGGCGTAAGCGGCCTGCCTGAGCAGCCTACAGGTCGCCGGGGCGCACTTCGCCGATCTCGCGGCCATCCGCGTGGAGGCGCAGCGCCCCCAGCCAGACCTGGGCGACGGCGCGGGGGCGCGTGCAGGGCGTCTGCACCGTCAGCGTGCGGGCGGCGAAGTCGATGCGCTCAATCAGGCCAATGTCCAGCAGTGCGCCGCTGGCCGCCACGAGGCCGACCAACAGACGTGCAAACCGCTGGGCCGGGACAACTGTGATAGAGCGTGTGCCGAACTCACGCTCGATAGAAGCCAGCTCCGCCGTGCGCCAGCCGTCGCCGTTGACCACCACATACAGCCCGCCGTCGCCCGTTTGCGCGGCATGGAGCACGGACCGTCCCAGTGTCTCCCCCAGAAACCGCGCCAGATGGTGCGGGACCGGCTCCCCCACCCCGAAGCCCGTGTTTGCCAGCGCGACCTCGTCCAAAGAAAACGTTTGTGACCGCGCCCCTTCCAGCGCAGACAGAAAGCGGGCGGCGCGGCGGGTGGTGCGCGTCGCCGGGGTTTTGCGCCGCGCTTCGGCAGGCACGGGAACACGCCAGATGTCCGGGGCGTCCAGATGAGAGAACAGGGCCAGCAACGGGTCCAATTCGGAGCCGCGTGTCAGCGCCACGACCGCCTGCGGGAGCAGCAGCTCGGCCAGCTTTTTTTTGTAGGCCCGCGCTGCGCCGCCCGTCACCAGGCCGTCAGTGTCTACCATCACCAGATCAGGTTTGGCGCGTTTGGCGACGCGGGCCATTGCCACGGCTCCGGTGCAGACGGTCAGGATTTGGCGCACCGGCGAGACGGCCCCGACAAAATAGCCGCCGAGCGGCGTCAGGTCCCGCAGAGATTTCCATTCGGCTCCGGCGGCGGCCAGGGCCGCGCCGACGGTTCCCGGCGGGCCGATCTCGCTTTGGCCAATGTCGCAGTCGACCACCGCAACGCTCAGACCACCGGCGGTGAGGGCTTGCGCCGTGTCGCGCACCCAGGTCGTTTTGCCGTGGTCGGTCGCGCCCAGAGTCAGCACCACGGCTCCGCGTGGCAGCGTCCGCAGGTGGGTCAGCACACTGTCGGCAGTCTCAGTAAAAGTTGACTCAGGCATAAAAGACTCAGGCATAATCACGAGCTATAGAACGAACACACTCTGCCGATTATAAATAAAAGTGTGACGCAGAAGGTGTAAAACTGTATGAAAATGAGTAAAATAGAAGTGGACGCGGCAGTGTCGCCGCCCGCACGCTCTTATGCTGCTTTGCCCTGCGACGAGGAGGTCGTATGAAGCCAATGATGTTGATCCCACCCGCGCAGGCGGAAGCCCTGTTTGACGCCTTTGCAGGTGCCGTCCCGGACGGCGGCCCCCTGAAAGACCGCTTTGCCGCCCAGCCCTGGCTGGATGAAGAAACCCCCGACGAGTTTGCGCTCTTTACTGTGGATAAAGACCGCCCGATGCTGCCGCTGTCACGCGGTCGGCAGGCGGCGTAGCGGCCCCCGCTGCCTCCGGGGACAGCGCCCAGCAGCCTCCCAGCTCCTCAAATAGCTCCCGGTGGAAGTCCTGCGAAACGGCCCACAGCCGCCCGTACCAGGCTTGCAGGTCGGCCACGCTGACGCAGTCCGTCAGCACGACATTCAGCTCCGTCGGGTGCGCTCCGCCGCTCATCGTCAAATTGCTGGAACCCACAATCGCCAGCCCCTCCGCTCCTGCCCGCCCCAGCGAGTGGGTGAGGAGAGTGACTTTGGAGTGGATGCGTCCCCGCGTATACAGCCGCACCCGCAGCCGTCCTTCGGCCACCAGCGCCGCCAGGGTCAGCAGAAGCAGGCGGTTTTCCTCGGTGCGCGGCAGGGCGTCAATCGTTTGCCGCAGGTTCAGCGCGGTTTCCGCCGCCGCCCGGTCGTGACTATCCCGCAGGGTCGCCGCCACATCTTCCCCGCCCTTGACCGTGTCTTCTCCGCCGCGCCCGCGTGCGCCTGCTTCCTCGCGGACCTGCTCTTCGGTCAGGCGGTTGACGACGTTGCCAATCAGGATTTCCACGCAGGGCGTCGCCGCAAGACCCGCCCGCAGCGGTGCCAGGCCATCCAGAAACAAGTAGCCAACGGCAAACCGGGCCGTCTCCGCCCCCGCGTCCAGCGCCTCCCGTACCCGACGCCCTAATGCGTCCGCTCCTGTGTCCAGCACTTCGCTCATAGATGTTTATTATACCAAATATTATACCAAACGTGCAGGCCGTTTGGCGGCCCGCCAGAACGGGCGCAGGGCGGCCCCTAAAATCCCCAGCGAGAGGGCACCCCACAGAACCGCCCAGACCACCGGCGGCAGGGGAATCATCTGCGACATCAGCACGGCATCCGACACCGGCCCGCCCGGCACGGACAGGCCCACCAGCGTTTTGAGATCAAACAGGGCATTTAAGACGCACTGCACACCCAGAAACATGGCCGTCAGCTCCGCCGCCTTTGCGGGCAGGCGATTGGCGGCCAGCAGCAGGCCCGCTGCAAGGGCAATCCCCCACCCCCAGCCGAACCCGTTGCGGACCAGCAGCAAATCCAGCAGGACCATAATCAGGCCGGACAGGCCCAGCGCCAGGCGGGCCAGTGCCGGACGCCGCGCCAGTGTCAGCAGCAGCGCCCCGTAGGCCGTCGCGCCAAGATACCCGGCCATTACAATCACAATGTTCCAGCCGCCCAGGGTTTCCGTGACGCCCGAAGCGTCCGGCTGAATAAATATCTGCCGGGCCACGCCGCCGGTCAGCGCCGCCGCGAGGGCATGGCTGCCTTCGTGGATAAACGTCACAAACAGCCGCAGGGGATACAGCAAAATGGAAGCGTAGGGAACATACCACAGCGCCAGCGACGCCGCGCAGGCCAGCAGCAGTGTGGTCAGCGCGGGCCGGGAGGGCGTGGGCGTCTGTGGCGAGAGGGGCGGCGGAGTGGGTATCATCTGTTTAGGATACTTTACCTATGCCTTTTTTTGTTCCGCGCTTTGTTCCCCCGGACTTTCTGCCGCCCCGGCTGGCCGGACGGCAGGAGATTGTCGGCATCGGCGGCGAGATGAGCGTGCCCGTTCTGCTGACTGCCTACCGGCAGGGCATCTTTCCGTGGCCGCACGCCGACTTTCCCCTGCTCTGGTTCTGCCCCGCCGCACGGGCCGTGCTGGACTTTGACCGGCTGCGCGTGCCGCCGCGTCTCGCCCGCCTGCGCCGGAACACGCCGCTGACATTCAGCCTGGACCGGGACTTCGCCGGTGTGCTTTCTGCCTGCCGGGATACCCCCCGTCCGGGCAGCGGCGGGACCTGGATAACGCCGGACATCGTGGAGGCTTACCAGCGGCTTCACGCGGCAGGGTACGCGCACAGCGTTGAAGTCTGGGACGAGGCCGGGGCGCTGGTGGGCGGCCTGTACGGCGTTTCGGTCGGCGGCGTGTTCAGCGGCGAAAGTATGTTTCACACGGTCGGCAATGCGTCCAAGCTGGCCCTGCTGTTTTTGGTGGAGCATCTCTCGGCGCAGGGTGCGGCCTGGATAGATATTCAGCAGCTCACGCCGCACATGGCGGTTCTGGGGGCGCACGAGCTTCCCCGCGCAGTCTTTCTGGACCGGCTGGCCGCCGCGCAGGCGATGGACCTAAAATTATTTCCACTGTGAGCATTTATGCGGTACACTGTGGCTGTGAAACTAACCAAACTTTTCTGCTTCCTTCCCGGCGTCGTTCTTGGCCTCTTCGCCCCGATGCCGACACAGGCCGCTCCGGCGCTGACCCTGCCGCAGCTTTTGGCGCGGCACGACAAAGCCGCGCAGACGCCCGCCGCCCGCAAAGACAAACGCGCTCATAAAGTCGTCTACACCGTGGCGGCAGGCGGGCTGTCGGGAACGCTGACGACCTGGGAGGCTTCCGGGCACCGCACGCGCACTGAAATGGTGATGGGGCCAATCGCCCTCACGACCGGCAGCGACGGCAAGCGCCGCTGGGAGCAGGACGGCGCGGGCAATGTGCGGATTCTGGGCGGCGAAGAGCTGTCCGAGGACAGCGCCGATGCCGGGTTCTCGCTGGAAGACTACGACGCCCTTAGCACGGCCAAATCCGGCACGTCGGTGAAGCTCAGGCCGGGCCGGGACAAAGCGACGGGCTGCTATGTGCTGGACGTTCTGCCCAAAGGCGGCTCCGTGCAGACGGTGCTGATTGATCCGAAGACCTACCTGGTGCGGCAGGTGACGCAGCACAAAAGCGGCATGGACAGCATCGTCAAGTTTCTGGCCTATCAGCCGAAGTTTGGCACGCAGATACCGAGCCGCATGGAAATTGGCTTTGGCGGCCTGCCGCTGAAAGTCACGGCCACGCTGGCCTCGGCGACGGCGCTGCCGCAGGTGAGCTATGCCCTGTTTCAGCCGCCGCCGACAGCCCGCGATTGGAAGTTCCTGCCGCCGGGCGTCAAAGAAGCCGTCCTCCCTTTCACTCTCGCAGACAATGAAATTATCGTGCCGGTCACGATTAACGGCCACACGCTGCGAATGCTTTTAGACAGCGGCGCGGGGAGCGCGTTTTTGACGGCAGAAGCGGCCCGGACGGCGGGGCTGACCACCGAAGGCGACCTGCCCGCGATGGGCTACGGCGGCGCGGCGGCGACCGGCCTTGCCAAAGAGGCCACGCTGGAGATTGGGCAGGTCGTGTCTTTGCCCCATCAAGTTCTCCATGTCATCAAAGACGAGAACCTGACCAAACAGCTTTCCGCCGTCGGTGTCGACGGCGCGGTGGGCTACGAGGTTTTTTCGCGCTTCACGGTCCGCATTGATTACGCCGCAAAGACGGTGACTTTGTCCGACCCGGCCTTGCAGCATATTCGCTCAGCTTTCACCAGTTCACAACTACCTGACTCACCCGCAGTTGTGGTGCTGCCGCTGAAGCTGGAAACGCGGACGCCAACGATTCTGGCCTCGGTAGACGGCAAAACTCCGGCACGGTTTCTGGTAGACACCGGCGACTCCGGCGCACTGCACCTGTACACGCCCTATGCGACGGCGAACGGCCTGCTGCCCAAAGACGGCGAACCCGGTGTTCTGTCACAGGAGGGGGTCGGGGTCGGCGGGACGCTCCGCGAGCAGGTTTCGCCCGGCCACACGCTCAAGCTTGGCACACGAACGCTTCAAGACGTCTCTGTCGCCACCATGACGGGCGGCGGCATCAGCGGCGTTTCCAGCCACGCGGGCGGCCTCGGCAACGGGATTTTGAGCCGCTTTGTGGTGACGTTTGACTACACCCACGGACTGATTATTTTGGTAGCTGCCGAAAGTTACCCGTTCTCCCTGCGCCGCGTTATGCCCCTCACACAGCAGGTGCGCCCGGCCATCGCTGTTCCTGCCGCCGCGCCGACGCTGGCCGAACTGCTGGCGCATCATCTGGAAGCTCTGGGCGGAAAAGCGGCGGTGGAAGCGATCACCAATACCCGCGTCTCCGCTGATGTCGAAACGGGCGGCATCAAAGGAACTATTGTGACGGTGTTTGCCGCCCCGGACAAAGAGTTTGAAGAAGACAAGCTGGGCATCCTGCATATCACGCAGGGCTATGACGGCAAAACGGCCTGGCAGCGCGACACCAACGGCAACATCCGCCCCCTGGCCGGGGAAGAGCTGCGCGACCTGCGCGTCCAGATTTACTTTGACACCAATTCGTATGTGATCCCCGGACGTATCCCCGGCACGCTGACCCTGCGGCCCGCGCCGGAACCCGTCACCGGCAACTGGATCGTGGACGCGCTGCCCGAAGGCGGCAAGCCGACCACGCTGTTTTTTGACCCGAAAACATGGTTCATTGTCAAAGAGCAGCACCTCGACGACAATGTGCCGGTCACGACGACTTATGCGGACTACCGCACAGTGGACGGCGTCCGGTTTCCGTTTCTCACCAAAACAACCAACGGCACGCCGCGCTATGACATCACGGGGACCGTCACCAAAATCGAAAACAATGTGACGCTTGCGCCCGGCCTGTTCGCGCCGCCCACCGCTGCCGCCAGAAATTACAGCTTTGTGACGCCCGGCAAGAAGTCAGCCACGGTTCCGTTTGACATGGATGACGGCGAGATTGCTTTTGCTGTCAAAATCAACGGCAAGACCGAGCGCGTCTTTCTGGACAGCGGGGCCAGCGGTATCGCTATTTCGCAGCGGGTCGCCACGCAGCTTGGCTTGAAAAGCAGCGGCGTTCTGGAAGCACGCGGCTACGGCGGCTCGGCGGACCTGCACCCGATTTTAATTGACACGTTTGAAGTGCCCGGCGCGGTGAAGCTCACGAATATCGCGGCGATTGCACTGGATTTGCCCGCGTCGCTCGATTCTTACTTCACCCGGCCCTCCGCCGGGTTTGTGGGCTACGATCTGCTGTCCCGGTTCGTGGTGCGGATTGATTTCGCCCGCAAAACGCTGACGTTTCTGGATGCCGACACGTTCAAACCTGCCGCCGCTGACGGCAAAGCGATCCCGATTGAGCTGGACAACAACGTGCCGTCGCTGACGGCCCGGCTGGACAGTCTGCCCACGGCGCGGTTTTTAATCGACACCGGCGATGAGGCCAACCTGCGGCTTTACAGCCCCTTTGTGGCAAAATATGGCCTCGCCAAAAAGTACCCGCATGGGCCAATCAGCCTCGGGGGCGGCATTGGCGGCGTGTCCCGGTCCCGGCAGACCCGGATTGGCTCGTTTACTATCGCGGGCGTGACGCTCAAAGACGTGCCAGCAGACTTTTCGCTGGACCCCAAAGGCGGCGCCTCAGAGGTGCTGGCCGGGTCGCTCGGCTCCGGGCTGCTGTCCCGCTTCGTGCTGACGCTGGACTACCCGCACGCCCGCGCCTTTTTCGCGGCAGGCCCGGCGACGAAAGCGCCGTTTGAGACGCGCACCCTGGGTATCAGCCTGCTGGAAACGAAAGACCCGCAGGGCGGCACGCATCTGGCCGTGGCCGACCTGAAGCCTGAATCCCCTGCGGCAAAGGCGGGACTGCACGTTTTTGATGAGATTTTAGCGGTAGACGGCACCCCCGTCAAGGGCCTGGGCCTTGCGGCTATTCACCGCCTGCTGGCTCCCCGCCTGGGGCAGACGGCTCATACCCTGCGCGTGCAGTCTACGGTTGGCGCTCCGCACAGCGTCCGAGCAGGCTTTTATGATCCGCTGGGCAAACCATAACCGATAAGGGGAGGGCGTTTATGCCTGCCTCTTTCGCGGGTAGTATTGGCGCAGGGCCAGACTATCTCTCACTGGTCCAAAGGAGCAAACAATGCGAACACTGAACACCAACAAAACACGCTGGGCTATTCTGCCCGTGGCTGGTCTGCTGCTGACCGGCGCTCTGGCTGGCTGCGGCAACAAGAGCGATGACACCGCAACCACGCCCACCACGCCGACGACAACCCCGGCGACGACGCCGATGAACTCGTCTACTCCCACCGCAGGCGGACCGTCTACGCCCGGCATGAACCCCTCCGGCACACCCGGCGCGGCCCCCGGCGGACCAGGCGGCACGATGATGAACAAGCCTTCGGAGAACCCGAACGGCGCGACGGGCGACGCGGTCATCACGGCGAAAGTTAAAAGCGCGATCATCGCCGACACCAAAGTCGGCGCGACGGGCATCAACGTGGACACCAAAAGCGGCACGGTCGTCTTGAAAGGCGAAGTCAGCAGCGCCGCCGCCAAAGAGGCTGCCGTGGCCGACGCCAAAAAGATGCAGGGCGTCAAAAACGTCATCGACCAAATGACCGTCAAGCCGTAACCGCCGGAGGAGATTTCCATGCCCTACACCATTAACGGACAGCCGGGGTCCATCGCCGAAGAGCCGCATGACCAGAACGGCACGGTCTATGTTCCGTTCAAGCAGGTCACCGATGCCCTCGGCGGCAGCGTCACCTGGGACAACAACTCTAAGACCGCCACGGGCACTATCGGCCAGTGGACAGCGACGTTCATGCTGGCCTCCGACACCGCCGATGTCAATGGCACGACGGTGAACTTCCCCGCCCCGTCGTATGTGGACAGCGGCGAGCTGTATGTGCCCGCCGAGTTCTACAACGCCGCCTACGGCTACACCGTCTCCGCCAACGGCACAGATGTCAGCATCGGCCTGTAGCTTACGTTAAAAAGCGCCCCCGGCAGTGCCGGGGGCGCTTTTTTTGGGGACCTATTTCAGCGCATCGGCGGGCAAAGGCCGGGGCGGCGGGGCCGGATAGCGAAAAACAGCCTGCTCCCGCTTCGGCCTGTCGCCGGGAACGCCGCCGGTGTACCTGCCATCCGGGCCGACGCTGTAAACCACAAAGCCATTCGCCCCCTCGCGCCGGTAGCCCAGCGGCTTGCCGGTGTACGGGTCTGTGAACCCGCCGGGCAGAGTTTCCGGGAACGCGCCGGTCTGCGCTTTTTGGGCCAGCACGGCGGCTCCGGCGGCGAGGACGCCGTGGCGGGCAGGGACGGCGTCCATGCGGTCGCCCAGGGTTTTGCCGGAAATGCCGGAAATGTTGGCAAGGGTCACCATCGGGTTGACCGCCGCGCTGAGAAGGCGGACGGGATTGGCGCGGGTGTCCTTTGCTTCGGCAAACAGGCGCACAAACGCCGCATTGCGGGCGGCGCGGGGCAGCAGGGCAGCCGCCCGCAGTCCGCGCAGCTCGGCCAGCGTGCGCGCTTCGGCAGCGTCGCAAAGCGCATCCACAGTGCGCTGCTCATCAGGATTGAACCGGGCTTCGGCGGAGGCAGGGTTGGGGCTGCGAGGCGTGTCGGGATAGAAAACGTCGACGAACTTGGCGGGGGAAGTCTGGCGCAGGCGAACCAGCGTGCCGTCAGCGATGGCCCCGTCTCCGCGCATCGACTCGCCGAAGGAAAAGCGCGGCGCGGCGGCGAGCGCCGTCTGCGCCTGCGCGTTCGCGGCGGCGTTTGGCCCCGCCAGTTGCAGAACGCCCGTCATTCCGTCCGTGGTGATGTTGTCAATAGCCGAGGCGACGAGAAAACCGACAGAAGCGGGGTACGAATCGGCTGATTGGCGGGCCACGGCAAAGCCCCGCGCCTGCATCGTCACGGCGTCGGCAAAGCGCCCTTCTTTTGACAGCAGATAGCTGCGGGCTTCATAGGTGCGTGCCACCTCGCGCAGCCCGCTCGTTTCCGTGAAGAGGCTGATGTCCGGGTATTTTGTCCAGTCGGTGACAAAGACGCACCGGGGCCGGGCGGCGGCGGCGTCCAGCAGACCGGTGTAGTCCGGGCGGGCGGCAAACAGGGCACGCACTTCGGCCTCCTGCGCGGGGGTGTAGGCGAGATGCAGGCTCAGGGGCCAGGTGGACCCGGCAAACCGGGGCAGCTTCAATGGCTCTGCATAGCGAAGCGCGTTCCACTGCACATACAGCGGCGCGGCATTTTTCGAGGCAGGCGGCAGAGGCTGATTGAGCTGCGCCAGCGTGGTCGGCAGGCCGACTTTGGCGCACAAAGCGCGTTCGCGGGCCAGCGCGGCGGGGCCGTCGGCGATTTCGCGGCGTATGGCTTTGGCGGCGGGGTCCGTGGAGGCGGTCAGCGCCCGCAGATACGCGGGCAGATTGCTGAAGTCCGGCGGCGGCGCGGCGGCCTGGCCCGGCGTGCCGGGCAGCAGCAGGGCCAGGGCAGGCAGGATGAGTGCGGGGCGGCAATTATGGGTCATCAAAAGTGTCCTCCACTACCGAGGACACGCGAAGGGCGAAAAAGTTGCAGGAGACCTACCACCTTGTTCCTTCGTACCTCAGTCACAGGGTCCTCCCTAAAGGGAGGATACGAACAAAACAAGATAGCCCTCCACCTCGGTATCATAATCCTTCCTTTAGGAAGGACCCTGCGAAGCAAGGTGGTAGGTCTCCTGTTTCAGCGTCTCTGCCGCCTGTGCGTACAAATCCAGATCGGCGTCGCCGGTGATGGCGCGGAAGGCATCGCGGATTTGGGTGCGGCCCGCCGCCAGCAGAAAGTCGCCGGGCGGGGCGGACTGCTCGCCAATCACATACACCCCGGTCTCTTCGGGAGCCAGCACCCGCTCATACGACGGCGCATCGCGGCGGTAGCCCACCAGTGAGACCACCGAGTCCACCGTCAGCCGCTTGGTTTCCAGATTGACTTGCAGCGTCACATGGAAGCAGTTGTTTGCCAGCGAGTGCCGGACGGCGTCAATCTGCGTCACCGGGCTGTAGCGCACCTGCGGGTGATGGTTCGTGACCAGCAGATTGGCTTTTTTCAACACCGTGTCCCGGCGCGAGAGCAGGTCGCCGGGGATGACCGAAACGGGAAGCGGGTCGTGCGAGGGCGAAACCCAGATCACCTGCCCGTGCGGCTCCTGCGCCGCAACTTCGGCCAGCAAGACGGCGGCAGACGCCGCCGACGTGCCGCTGCCGACCAAGAGCGTGGTTTTGCCTCGAAAGTGTATCCGGTCGCGGCCTTTGATGTCGGGCAGAACGTGGAAAATAGGGCGGAAGCTGCCCATTTCGCCCAGCGCGGGCATCCCGCCTGCGCCCATCCAGCGCGGGGCGCGGGTGATCCCCGTCGCATCCAGCACATAATCCCCGGTGTAGATTTTTTCTTCCAGCGGCGAGCGGGTCAAGAGGCGAAAACGCCGGAAGGTGCGCTTTTCGGGCACGTCCGCGTGTTCATCCGGGAACAGATACGAGCGGCCCAGCGACACGGCGCGGGTTTCGCGGTGAATGTTTTTGCCCAGCAGGTGCGCGAGAGGCTCCAGATAATAGCTCACGAACTCGCCGCCCAGCGGATAAAATCGCTCTTCGGGGAACTTGTCCACGGCCACTTTGCCGTCCCGGATCGCCTCTTTAATGTTTAGCTCGCCGAGCGGACTTCGCAGGGACGCCCAGGGAGTGAACATGGAAACGTGCGCCCAGGTCCGCACCTGCGGGGCGATTTCCGTGCCCTGCTCAAAGAGCGTAACACTGTGTCCGAGGCGCGAGGCATACAGCGCGGCTTCCAGGCCCAGCGGCCCGCCCCCGAGGACCAGGGCGCGGGGCGGGTCGTCCCGCCGTTTCTGGCGAAACGCGGGCAGTTCGGCAGGGGCCGCATCGGCGTCATTTTGTGGGCTGTTCATGTTAGTTATCATACCATAACCGCCCTGCAAGCGCCAGTGCGGGTTGACTTTGGACCCCAAAAAAGCCTATACTTCTACGGTTTCCGCAAACCGGGGAGAGTTTTTTTTGCCTTATCGAATTTTTCTGGCCCTGCTGGCCCTGCTGACAGTCCCGGCCCAGGCGGCGGGCGCGTTTCAGCCGCGCATCGGCGCAAAATCTTACGTCACGCCTCGCGGGCAGATTGCCCGCGTTTTGATCAATGACCAGCCGGTCGCTACGCTCCGCACCACGGCGGGCGGGCAGACTGCCGCCCAGCGGGCCGTGGGTGTCAAACAGCGGCTGGAAAACATGACGGCGGCGGGCCTTACCCCGGCGGGCATCAGCCTCGGCCCGGTCGGCAAGCGCGGCAAAGCGGGCTGGGAAATTCGGGGCATGGGCGGTCCGCTCCTGATGGTGACGCCCGCCGAAGCCCGCGCCCAGAAACAGACGCCGCGCCATCTGGCAATGCAGTGGGCACGGGCTATCAAAGCGCGTCTCGCCGAGCCAGCGCTGATTTTGTCGGCCCGGCCTGCCCTGATTCCCTCCGGCGAGCGCCGGACGGTGACGATTGGCGGCGCGGCCCGCAGCGCGGATGTTTCGGTGACTTCCAGCGACACCACCGTGCTGACAGCGGCGTATGCCCCGGCAGCCCGCAGGCTGACGCTGAACGCTGTCGGTCCCGGCCAGGCCATCGTGGCCGTGCGCGTCGGCGGCGAGGCCCTGCCCTTTGCCGTGTCCGTGCGCCGCTACGCCGCCTATGTCGCGCCCCGCGTGACGGTGCGTGTGACTGGCCGCCCCAATGCGCCTGCCGCCCTGGTGCAGACGGCCATTTATCTGGGTTTGAAGCACGCCCTGAACGCCGAAGATGGGGCGCAGGTGCGCCTGCTGAAGACGCCCCGCGCCGGGGCCGCCCTGCGGGCAGGCGCGTCGCTGACCCGCCGCCTGCCCCTGCGGGTCGCCGGGCCAAACCTGCTGCCGGTGGAAGCCGCCCCTCTCGTGACGGTGATTAATCAGCCGCTGCCCGCTGAAAAAGCGGAAGCGCTGTATTACTCCAACAACCCGGAAACTGTCAAAAGCGCCCAGACATTGTTCACGGGGCCGCTGACGCCGCTGCGCTCGGTGCGGCTGGACTACCATCACATGAACGGCACGGCGGCCCCGCTCATTTTTCATGCCGACGTGGTCAATCAGAGCGATAAAAGCGTCTCGGTGCATCTGATGTCGGGCGTCTCGCCGCCGCTGGTGGACACCGTGCAGGTCGGGCTGCTGGCCGGGTCCCGGTTTTTGACGGCGCTGGATGGCGGCGTGGGGCTGGTGATGGAAGTGCCGCCGCATTCGCGGGTTCCGCTGGTGGTGCAGTCCTTCGCGCCGGGCCTGACCGTCAGCGGCATTTTGCAGGTGCGTCAGACCGACGGTCCCGCCGGGGCGGCCAGCCTGAGCGTCGTGGCCGATGGCAACCGGCAGGCGCTGGTGTCTTCCGCGATGCACCTCGCAAAAACAGATGTGGATGTCGCCCCCGCCGCGCCGCTGGATGCCGGGAGCATCCGCGAAACGTCGCCTTATGTCTTCGGCCCGCCGCTGGTATCGCTGTCGGGCCAGTACGCCGTGGGCGGCCAGTGGAAGTACCTGCGCCTCGGCAATGCCGAGTCTCTGAAGAACGCCGATGGCTCGAAAACGCTCTGGGGCAACTACGGCGTCTCGTATTTCGTGACGCTGACTCTGACGAACCCCACGGAGAAAGCCCGCACGGTCGGCGTCTATTTCACCCCCGAGGCGGGCTTTGCCGCCGGTGTGTTCCAAGTGTCGGGCGAGGCCCGGCGCGAGTTTGCCCCGGCTTTGCCGCCGCTGGAACGTGAAGTGACGCGGGTACGTCTCGCGCCGGGGCAGTCGCATACGGTGCGTCTGCGGACGATTTTGCTGAACGGCTCCGCGTACCCGGCCTCGCTGATTGTTCATGCGCTGTAGCCCGTTTCTGTGACGCCTTATGGCAATCCAAACAAAACCTGACAGCGTGGCAGCCACTCAAAGCGGGGCAAAGGCCGGAGCGGCGTGGCTGGACCTGTGGCTGCCCACCCTGCTGCTGTTTTTGGGGACGGGGGCGGTGTATCTGCTGACGCAGACGCGGGCGAACACGTTTGATGCCGTCTCGTATGCCAATCAGATCGCTCACCTCTATCCGCGCACCGGCAGTCTGCGCTGGCTGTTTCACCCCCACCACTTGTTATTTAACGCCCTGGGCTGGGCTTTGTGGCGTCTGGCCCGAACACTGGGCTATGTGGGCGGCAGTCTGGCGGTGCTTCAAACGCTGAACGGCGTTTTAGGCGCGGCGGGTGTGAGCGTCTTTTATTTGACTCTGCGGCAGAGCGTGCAGCGATGCCGCACCCTGCCGCTGCTGGCGGCGCTGGGGCTGGCGGGATCGTTCGGGTACTGGATTTGCGCGACCGATGGGCGCGTAAATATGCCGTCGCTGTTTCTGCTGCTGTGCGCGTTCTGGGCGCTGACCCGGACGCTGGCCTCCCCCACCCTGGCACGGGCCATCGGAACCGGCGTGCTGGCAGGCGGCGCGGTGCTGCTGCATGAAAGCGCGGGCCTGTTTGTGGGCGTGGTGCTGGCGGGCGTCTGGCTGGCCGAAGCCAATCCCCTGCAAACTGCCGCCGAGGCGCGGCGGGCGCGGGGGGTGCGAACGCTGGCCTGCGCGGCGGCGTGGGGCGTGGTGGTGGCTGTGCCCTACCTGCTGGTGGGGGTCTGGGGGCTGGGGCTGCATTCGGTGGGGAGCTTCCGAGCGTGGAGCAATGAGTACGCGGAGCTGGGGTGGTGGTGGGATTTTCGGATTTTTCACAACCTGCGGCTGGATATGTATGCCTTGCGGCACGCGGCGTTTGTGGAGCCGCCGGGCAAGGCGGGGACGTTCCACCTGACGGCCCATATCCCCTGGGCGCTGAAGGGCCTGTATTTTGCGTCTCTGCTAGGCTGGCTGGCAGCGGTCTATGCCTGGGCCGCGGCGCTGCCGCTGCTGTGGCGCTCGCACAACCGGCCTCTGATGAGCGTCTGCGTGCTGTGGGCGGTGCTGTACGGGGCGTTTTTCACGGTCTGGTCCCCTGGCTACTTCGTGTTCTGGGTTCCGGTACTGGCCCCGACGGGCGTTCTGCTGGCGCTGGCTCTCGCGCATTACCGGGCGCGGCGCGGCGGCGTCTGGGTGAACTCGCTGCTGGGCGTGTGGATTGCGCTGTATGCTCTGCTGAACTGGCAGGTGGGGATCAAGCCGCACTTGACCCCGGCCTCGGACCCGTTCCGGCGCATTGCCGCCGATGTCCGCGCCCATACGGCCCCCGGCGACGTGGTGCTGGTGGCAGGGGCAGGCGACGGCGGCCCGGTGGAAGTTGCCCTCCCCTACTTCGCCGACCGCGCTGTGGTCTCTCTGCACGGCCTGCTGACCCGCGCCCGCGACAACCGCCCCGCTGCGCTCCGCGAAGCGCAGACACAAATGGACGCGGCTTTGTCTTCCGGCCACGCCGTCTACGCTTTGGACGAAGTCATCCCCGGCCCCGCCCACAACCGGCACACGCAGGCGGCGCTCCTGCACCGTCACGGCCTGACGACCGCCGACCTCAGCGGCCTCCTGCGCCCGTACACGCGCACATTGGCCTGGCAAAGCGGACGCGGCCCGGTGTGGCGCTTGACGCCCAAATCGCCCCCCCCGCCCCCAATTCTGGGGGAGCCGGACAGTTAGAAGTAGGGGCGCGATTTATCGCGCCCTCCGTATCCGTTCCTAATCTGGCTCTCCCAAAATTGGGGGCGGGGGGGCGATCTGCTGCCTCCTAAAGAAAGCCGCATCGACACCCGATACTTTCCCTAACACCGCAGTGCTGCGCCATACTCAGCCATTTATCTCTCACCAACGGCGGTGCGTGTTCCTAAACTTTTTTACCTACAGGAGAACGCGACCATGCTGCCGACCGTCACCACACCCGTCCGCTTCCACGACCTGCCCACCCTGCTCGGCCCCTACGCCCGCACCGCGCCGGTGTATGTGTATCTGATGAGCTGCGGCAATGTCAAAGCCACCCGCTTCCCCTTGCCCGGCGACGCCGAGGACCTGATGCTCGTCCTGCGCCCACGCGGCCTGTTTTCCCCTGATGCCGCCACGGCCTGAGAGTTCGGACCCCCTCGCCCCCAATAATGGGGGAACCAGATTGGCGAGCGTAGGGGCGGGGTCCCCCCGCCCTCCCCTCTTTTCCGGCTCTGTCCTAGTTATCCGGCTCCCCCATTATTGGGGGCGGGGGGGTCCTAAATCAGCCCCTGCAAACGTTCTTTGAGGCGCGTGTGCCGCCCGATGTCGCTTTGCTTCTTGACGGCCATCGCAATCGCCCGCTGCGGGCCGATCAGGCAGGCAAACTTGCGGGCGCGGGTCAGGCCCGTGTACAGCAGATTGCGCTGCAAGAGCATATAATGCTGCGTGTGCATCGCCAGCACCACGGCAGGGTATTCACTTCCCTGGCTTTTGTGATATGTAATACTATACGCCAGGGTCAGCTCGTCTAAATCGGAAAACTCGTAGATGACTTCCGTGGTTCCGGCGGCGTCGGGGAAGCCAACGGTGAGGATTTCGTCGTCGTGGTTGACGGCCAGCACCGCGCCGATGTCGCCGTTGTAGACAAACTTGTCGTAATTGTTGCGGACCTGCATCACGCGGTCCCCCACCCGGAACAGGCGCGAGCCGCGCTGGATTTCGTCCGTGCCAGGCCGGGCGGGGTTCAGGGTTTCTTGGAGGCGGGTGTTGAGGTGGGCGGCTCCGGCACTGCCGCGCTGCATGGGGGTTAAAACCTGAATGTCGCCGGGGGCGTAGCCGCGCTTCGGCAGGGACCGGGCAACCACGGCCACCACTTTGTCGGCGACTTCTTCGGCCTCGTCCGCATTCAGCCACGCGCAGTCCCGGCCCGCGCTGGGCGGCGGGAGCTGGGGCATTTTACCGGCGTTGATGGCGTGGGCATTGGTAATAATCAGGCTTTCGGCGGCCTGCCGGAACACCTGGGTCAAGCGGGCCACGGGGACCGCGCCGCTGTCGATCAAATCGCGCAGAACGTTCCCCGGCCCCACCGAGGGAAGTTGGTCGACGTCGCCCACGAACAGCACCTGGGCGTCTTTGGGAACGGCTTTCAGGAGCGAATAGGTCAGCACCATGTCCAGCATGGAGCTTTCATCCACAATCAGCACGTCGCACTCCAGGGGCAGGTCTTCGCCGCGCTTGAAGCCGCCGCCTTCGGGGTTGAATTCTAACAGCCGGTGAACGGTTTTGGCCTCCCGGCCCGTCACTTCGGTCATGCGCTTCGCCGCCCGGCCCGTGGGCGACGCGAGGAGTACGTCTTTTTGCTGCGCCTCAAACGCCGCGACAATGACATTGGTGGTGGCCGTTTTGCCGACGCCCGGCCCCCCGGTCAGAACCGAAAAGCGCGACGTGAGTGCGGTTTGGACGGCGTCCCGCTGCTCGTCCGACAGCGGAAACTCGTGCGCGTCCATCAAATCGGTGAGCCATTTTTTACTGGCGGGCGCGGGCGGCGGCGCGGCAATCAGGGCGTTCAGCCTGTCGGCCAGCCCGATTTCGGTCTTGTGCAGAGAGGGCGTATAGATGGCCGTCTCGGACTGCCCCATCAGGGTAGACGTTTCGGCGACCACGCGGCCCGATTGGGCCAGTGCGGCCATCGCCGACGCGACATCACCAACGCCGAGTATCTCGTTGGCCTTGTCTTCAAGTTCCGTCTGCGTCAGGAACGCATTGCCGCCGGTGTCTACCGCTTCGTTCACCACATACACCACGCCCGCTTCAATGCGCCGGGGGTCGTCCTCGGCAATGCCGAGGGCGCGGGCGATTTTGTCGGCGCTTTTAAACCCAATCCCCCAGATGTCCGAGGCTAACTGGTACGGGTTGCGCTCCACAATCTCAATCGCTTGCCCGCCGTACTGCTTGTAAATCTTGACCGCGTAGGCGGGCGAGACGCCGTGCGCCTGCAAGAACAGCATGATGTTTCGCACCTCGCGCTGGTCTTTCCACGCCTGCGTGATCTTCGCCAGGGTCTTTTTGCCCAGCCCCGGCACGTTTAGAAGCTTCTGCGGGTGCTGCTCGATAATATCCAAAGACTCGGCCCCGAACTTGGCGACAATGCGCTTCGCCGTCACGGGGCCGACGCCCTTAACCATGCCGCTTCCCAGATACTTTTCAATGGCAAACGCCGTCGCGGGCCGGACCACTTCGTAGCGGGCCACCTGCATCTGCTTCCCCCACTGCGCGTGGTTGATCCACGTCCCGTGGCACAGCAGGGACTCGCCGACGACGGGATTGGTAAAGTTGCCCAGAATGGTGATGACGTCGCGGGCATTGGGCGGCAGGAGGCGGGCCACGGTGTAGCCGTTGTCTTCGTTGTGGAAGGTGATGCGCTCGATGACGCCTTCTAAAGCGTCCAGCGGCGGGCCGTCTTCGGGGGAAGTTAGTGGGGATTTAGGTTGAAAGGCAGACACAGAAAGAGTATACCCGGCGGGGCGACAGGAGACCCCTTAGCCCCCAATAATGGGGAAACCGGATAAAGAACAGAAAGGCCCAAATCCTAACTGTCTGGTTCCCCCATTATTGGGGGCTAGGGGGTCCGCTCTTACGTCTTCGCCGTCATCCGCCGGGTCGGGTCCACGATGACCGCGTCAAAGACGGCGACATTGGACTGCACCTGCGCGTTTGTGCCGACGATGCACCGCTCCAGATGGGTGTTCTGGCTGACGCGGGCATTGTCCCAGAGGATTGTATTGATAAGCGTCGCGCCGTCTTCAATCACGCTGCCGTCGCCGACAATCACGTTCTCGCCGAGCGTCGCGCCTGCGCCCACGGTTACGTTATTGCCGAGCGCGACTAATTTGCCGAGTTTAGCCGTGGGGTCAACGGTGACATTCTCGCCGCGCCAGACGCCGGTGGCGTCCTGCGTGAAGGGCATCTCGACATGAACTTTCCCGGCCAGGGCGTCAAAGTTGGTCTGCCGGTAGACTAAGGGGTTGCCGACATCCTGCCAGTACGACTCGGTGTGGAAGGCATAGACGGGCCGTCCTTCGGCCAGAAGCTGCGGGAAGACTTCGTTGCCGAAGCCGTAAAACGTGCCCGGCGGGATCAGGTCAAAGACGCCCGGCTCGAAAACGTAAACGCCGGTGTTGGCGGTGTTGGAAAAGACGTCGCCGCCTTTGGGCTTTTCCAGAAAGCGTGTGATGCGCCCGTCGTCTTCGGTAATCACGATGCCGAACTGCGAAGGGTCCTCCACCCGCGTCGTTGCCAGCGTCGCCGCCGCGTTCTTTTCCCGGTGCAGGGCCAAGAGGCCCGTCAGGTCAATATCCGAGATGTCGTCGCCGCCGACCACCAAGAACGTCTCGCCCGCGAAGAAGTCTTCGGACAGCTTGACGCTGCCCGCATCGCCCCAAAGCTTTTCTTCCAGCGAATAAGTCACATGGACGCCAAGCTGCGAGCCGTCGCCCAGGTGCTTCTGCACGACGCCGCCTAAATAGTGCAGGTTGACCCGAATATCGGTAAAGCCGTGCTTCTTTAAATCAAGAATAATATGTTCAATCACGGGGCGGTTGACGATGGGGACCATCGGCTTGGGAATGGCGCGGGTGAGCGGGTCCATGCGGGAGCCGACCCCCGCCGCTAAAATCATGGCTTTCATGTGTGCGTGTCTCTCCTCTGACGGCCTCGGAACGCTCCAGCGGGGGAAGCGCGGGCAGTTTTTTGTTTTGCTCTAAAAGCCCATCCGTAGCGCGTGGTTGAAAACTACGCGCTGGGAGAGGCGTCCTTCGGACGAAAGAGAATGCCGACCGTGATAGGCTGTTTGTCTTATCCGTCGTCCGAAGGACGCCTCACCGAGCGAGGGATTTCAATCCCTCGTTTCGACGCCCGGCCCGATTAGTCCTGCTCGAAAAAAGCACGGACCTGAGCGGCGACGTACTCGGCCTGTTCTTCAGAAAGCTCCGGGTGGACTGGCAGGGACAGCACTTCGCGGAGGCCCGCTCGCTTTCGGGAATGTCCCCGGCGGCATAGCCGAGGAACGCATAGGCTTCCTGCAAATGGATCGGCAGGGGGTAATAAATGGCGGACTGCACCCCCCGCGAGGCCAGAAACGCTTGCAGGTCGTCGCGCCGTCCGTCGAGAACGCGCACTGTGTACTGATGGTAGATATGGCGGCTGCCGCTTTCGGCGCAGGGCAAAACCAGACCAGCAAGGTCCGTCAGCGCCGCCTCGTAGCGGGCGGCATTGGCGCGGCGCTGTTCGTTCCAGTCATCGAGCCGACGGGCTTTGACGCGCAGCAGGGCCGCCTGCATTCCGTCCAGGCGGGAGCAGTAGCCGATTTCTTTATGAAAGTATCCCTTGCCGCCGGAGCCGTGGAAGCGCAGCAGCTTGATTTCTTCGGCCAGTGCATCATTGTCGGTCAGCACCATGCCGCCGTCGCCGCAGGCACCCAGATTTTTGGTCGGGTAAAACGACAGCGTGTTGGCATCGCCCCACGACCCGAGCGGCTTGCCCGAATGAGTCGCGCCGATGGCCTGCGCGGCGTCGCCCAGGAGTTGCAGTTTATGTGTCTGGGCAATCTGTGCGAAGCGGGTCATGTCGGCGAGCTGCCCGAACAGATGCACCGGCAGGATGGCCTTTGTTTTATCCGTAATTTTCGCCTCGGCGGCGTCGGGGGAAAGATTATAAGTCTGCGGGTCGATGTCGGCGAACACCGGGATCGCGCCTGCGAGGCAGATGGTCTCCCCGGTGGCAATAAACGTGAACGGCGAGGTGATCACTTCGTCGCCCGGCCCGATGCCCATTGCCAGCAGGGACAATAGCAGGGCGTCCGTGCCGGAGTTGACGCCGAGGCCGTGTTTGGCCCCGCAGAAGTCAGCGATTTCGCGCTCCAGCGCCGTGGTGTTTGCCCCCAGCCCGCCAAAGTCGCAGGTGTCCATGACCTGTTCAAACGCCGCCGTCAGCTCCCCGCGCAAAGCCTGGTGCTGTGCCTGTAAATCCGCCATCGGGACTGTTATGTCCCCAGTATTCTGTGCCAAAGTTCCCGTCCTGCTTCTAAACTTCAATCTCAACTTTAAGATGTCTCGCAGTGTATGACAACCGGCACGGCGTTTTGTTGCAGTCTTTCCCAACGCTGCTGCATAAATGACAATCAGTAAACGCTAGCCAGAGTGCCGGGGGTATAAAACCCCCGGCAGGAAAAGCAGACGCCCTGCCGGGCTAAGGATAACCGAACTAAGCTCTTGACTAAGCTCTTCCGCCCGGAGGGCGGCGGAACTTCACTGCCGGGGGTTTTATACCCCCGGCACTCTGGCTAGCGTTTACTGATTGTCTAGTCAGAAAATGTGATGCCGGGGCACAAATCCGGGTAAGTTCTAAGCGTCTGTGGATACAGACAGATAATGGAGACACACACACTATGGCGGACAAGCCGAATTTTGGACTGACCGGGCTGGCAGTCATGGGGCAGAACCTCGCCCGGAACGTTGCCCACAAAGGATTTCCCATCGCGGTGCATAACCGCACCACCGAGAAAACGACAAAGTTCATGGAAGAGCATGGGAGCGAGGGCGCACTGGTCGGCTCCGGCAGCGTGGAAGAGTTCGTGAACGCTTTGCAGACGCCCCGCGCCATTATGATTATGGTCAAGGCAGGCAAACCCGTTGACGACGTGATTGCCGAACTCAAGCCCCTGCTGTCTAAAGGGGATTTATTGATTGACGGCGGCAACTCGCTGTTCACGGACACCGAGCGCCGGGTCCAAGAACTCACAGCCGACGGCTTTTTGTTCCTCGGCACGGGCGTCTCCGGCGGCGAGGAAGGGGCGCTGAACGGCCCGTCCATCATGCCCGGCGGCAGCGAAGCAGCGTACAAGATTGTGGAGCCGATTTTCACCAAAATCGCCGCGCAGGTAGACGGCACCCCCTGCTGCACTTATATCGGTGACGGCGGCGCGGGGCACTATGTCAAAATGGTGCATAACGGCATCGAGTACGCCGATATGCAGCTCATTGCCGAAGCCTACGACTTGCTGAAGAACGGCGCGGGCCTGACCAATGCCGAGCTGCATTCGGTCTTTACCAAATGGAACGAAGGCGACCTCGACTCGTTCCTGATTGAAATCACCGCCCAGATTTTCGCCAAAAAAGACGACGACGGCACAGACAATGACCTGGTGGACATGGTGCTGGACAAAGCCGCCCAGAAAGGCACCGGCAAATGGACCGCCCAGAGTGCTTTGGATTTAGGCATCCCCGTCACCACCATCACCGAGGCCGTTTACGCCCGCGTTCTGTCCGCATTTAAAGATCAGCGTGTGGCGGCCTCCAAAGTCCTGCCCGGCCCGGACGGCCAGTACGACGGCGACCGGGAAGCGTTTATCGATGACATCCGCGAGGCGCTCTATGCGTCCAAAGTCGTCGCCTATGCCCAGGGTTTCGAGCAGATGCTGGCCGCCGCCAAAGAGCATGGCTGGACCCTCCACCCCGGCGAGATTGCGACCATCTGGCGCGGCGGCTGCATCATCCGCGCCCGCTTCCTGGACCGCATCAAAGACGCCTTTGACCAGCAGCCCGACCTCGCCAACCTGATGCTGGCTCCCTACTTCACCGACGCCATTAAAACGGGTCAGGACGGCTGGCGGCGCGTGGTTGGCGAAGCGGCCAAGCTCGGCATCCCCATCCCGGCGTTCTCGTCCGCGCTGGCCTACTACGACGGCTACCGCCGCGAGCGCCTGCCCGCAAACCTCATTCAAGCCCAGCGCGACCTGTTCGGTGCCCACACCTACGAGCGCATCGACAAACCCGGCGCGTTCCATTCCCAGTGGGCCGACGAAAAGCAGGAGCCGAAAAACAAAGCACAGCACGGGGTCGAGACCACGGATTAAAACGCGCAGAAGGGTAACCAAATGCAATTTTCTCGGCGGGGAGCCTATTTTCAGGCTTCCCGCGTCACGGGACCAAGACACAATTTTCTATCCGTAGAACTATCTTTTAACGCTGACGACAAACAGCCGCAGACAGAAGCCTTGCCAGGGTCTTGCGGCGGGCATGGAGAACTCAATCCGGCGGAGATTGTTCGCAGCGTTCTGGAAGGTCTGGACTTGGCAAACCAGAAATACATGGCTAACTATTCCGTTTGCCGCATTCAGTATCAAGCCAGTGATAGCTTGCCAGAAATTGTTTATGGCTTTGTGATGTTTAAGATCGTCGAACGCCTCGCCAATGGAGGGGAGTTTGTGGAAAGGAGCGATGATGACTGAGAACAAATCGGTGGAGCGTCTTCACGACCAAGCAACACGCGGCGGCGTGCTGACGGAAGCCGAGCGGGCCCAGCTGGAAGCTTGGTACGCCCAGAAAGACCAGGAAGAAGCGGCTTTGTTTGCTGGGTCTGCTCCCAATAGCACCGGAGACATAGACGGCTTGCGCGACGAGCTTGCTTATGCGATAACCCAACTGCGGGAGAAGTCGCAGCAGTTGGAAGCGCAAGCGACCGAGAACGACGTGCTGCGCCGCGAGGTTGACGCTCTTTCTAAAAGTTCGAGGGGCTGAACCCCCTCGCTGGGGGGCGAAGCGCCCACAACCCGCCTGCGCGGGTACGGATAAATATGGAACCCGTCTCCATCTTTGTATCTTCTAATTCTTCACCCACGTAGGTGGGTTCTGGGCGTCTGCGCCCCCCAGCGAGGGGGTTCAGCCCCTCGGCACTCAGCCATAAGGAAAACCATTGATAAAACCCCAACTTCTCGCCTTGCTTGCTCTCGCCGTGCTGGCACTCGTCGGCACTTCCGGCTCCACGCAGGCCGCGCCGCGCCTGAAAGTTGTGGCCTATATACCCAACTGGAACGACGCGGCGGGGCTGGCGAAGACGATTGACTATGGCAAAATCACGCACCTGAATATCGCGTTTGAGAACCCCACGGACGACGCAGGCAACCTGTCGTTTCAGGCCGGGGACGCGGCGCTGATTGAGGCCGCGCACGCACACCATGTCCCGGTGCTGCTGTCGATTGCCGGGGGCGGGGTTCCCGCTGACAAGGTGCTGATGGCCCGGTACCAGCTTTTGATGTCGGCAAACCATCGGGCGGGGTTTGTGGCGAAGATTGCCGACTATTTGACGGCGCACAAGCTGGACGGGCTGGATGTCGACTTGGAAGGCCCGGCGATTGGGCCGGACTACGGGGCGTTTGTGCATGATTTGGCAAAAGCCTTGAAGCCGTCGGGCAGGCTGCTGACGGCGGCTTTGTCGCAGGGGTACGGCGGGGCATCTGTGCCGGACACGGTGTTTGCCGACCTGGACTGGGTCAACATCATGGCCTATGACGCCACCGGGCCGTGGAACCGGGACAAGCCGGGGCCGCATTCGACGCTGGCATTTGCCAAAAGCAGCACGGCGTACTGGCTGGGGCGGGGGCTGCCGAAGTCCAAAGCCGTGCTGGGCGTGCCCTTTTATGGCTACGGCTTCGGCCCGGCGTTTCGGGCGGAGGGCTACACGTATGCCGAGATTGTGGCGGCGCACCCCGGCGCGGAAAGTGCGGACGCGGTCGGGCAGACCATTTATTACAATGGTCTGCCAACGATCCGGGCCAAGATGCAGTATGTGCGGACCGAAGGGCTGTCGGGCGTCATGGTGTGGTCGGTGGACCAAGACGCCGCCGGGGACCGTTCGCTGCTGGCGGCGATTGACGGGGCGCTTCGGACCCCCTAGCCCCCAATAATGGGGGAACCAGATAAATATGTAGGGGCGCTGCTTGCTGCGCCCTCCTATTCTTGTCCTTATCTGGCTCCCCCATTATTGGGGGCAGGGGGGCTTCTAATCCGGGTCTGCCTGCACGGTGAACGGGGACAGGACAAGGTTGCCGTTGGTGCCGGGCAGGTTGCTGACCTGGCTGCGGGTAGCATCGAGGCGAATGGCTTTGACATGGCCGTCGCAGTACAGCACGTTGCAGCGGCCTGTGTGACGGCCCACAAGGTTGCCGAGCTTTGGGTAGCCGTGCCAAGTGTTCAGGGGGGGAGCGGTGTCGCTGAACTGGCTAGACTGCTCACCCAGTGAGACAACGTTGTAGCCGTCCGCAGAGAAAGCACCGTCGCCATCGGCCACCCAAATAGTAGAGGCCGGGGCTTCCAACTGGGCAAGGCTGTAGATGCTTGGCGGAGAAGCGTCGCTCGTGGGGGCATGGCCCGCGCCATGACCAGTATTCCAATAAACGGAGTTCATACAATACGAGCCGGAGCGCATTGCAGGGACGCCGTCTTGAAGCTGTGTCCAGGGAATATATGTGCCAAATGATGTATCCCCAGACCGGGCGGTAGCCGGGGCGATGGCATTGAAATGCGTATCGGCGGGGTCCAAGAATTCGCTTTGGCTGGTCTGGTCGGGGCAGGTAAAAATTTGGGGGCTTTTGGCGAACGGCTGAATCGCATCCATCCACTGATAATGCTGGCCCTTAGCGTCGCCAGCGGGGGACGTTCGTGCCCCGCCCAGCCAGGCGCCCATGTAGTGGTTGACCATCGCCTCATCGTTGTCCTGCGAATACTGGGTCAGCGCGAGGCCGATCTGCTTCAAGTTGGACTCACAGGAAATGGCGCGGGCGTTTTCGCGTACTTTTTGGAACACGGGAAAGAGTATCGCCGCGAGAATGGCGATAATGGCGATGACGACGAGCAGCTCAATCAGCGTAAACCCAGCCCGTTTCCGGGGGGCGTTCGGGGAAGGAAGAGTGAACATAAGACAAAGGCTTTCTAACCTAAAAGGCAGCAGGAACTATTCGGAACTAATTGGAAAGAGCGGACCCCGCCGCATCTCGACGCGCCAAAATGGCACGCGGTAGGAGAGGCAAAAACAGCAGCGACAGCGCGGTCGTTCCGGCGCTGATCCAGATGAGCGGCGGCAAAGAAGAATGCACGCGCTCAAACAGCCAGGCCCCGGCGATGTCCGCGCCGGTGTTGCCGAGGTTCGCGGCGCTCATCAAAAGCGAGTAGGCCATCGCCTCCGCGCCCACCGGCGAAGCGCGGGCCGCGAGGTCCATCAGCGCGACCGAGACAAAAATGCCCAGCAGGCCGCTCAGTGCTTGAATGACAATAGCGGACGTGCGGGAATGGTAGCCGAGAAACAGCAGCGAGCCGAGGACGCTGAGAAGGATGCTGACCACCAGCAGAGTTTTCAGCGGCACGCGGGTACACAGCAGGCCGTAGAGCAATGCCCCGAGGACGGCACAAGCCTGGTACAAACCGCCCAGCCAGCCCAGAAACACGGAGTCGAACTTCAGCACATTGGTCTGGTAATAATACAGCGAGGTGCTAATCTGCCCCAGGCCCGGCGACAAGTCTTTGAGGAAAATAAACAGCGCCGCCAGCCACAGCGCCCGCGCCCCCAGCACCGGCTTCAGCCGCGCCCGGATGTCTGCCCAGGTCGCGGACGGGTACAGGGTATCCGCCGTGGTCACCACGCGCCGCTCCGGCAGCAGCAGCAAAACCGCCGGAACCATTCCCAGAAACAAGGCGGCGCTGATGCCGCAGGTCAGGCCAAAGGCATGGCCGACCAGGTAGCCGCCGATAGGCTGCGCCACCAAAATGGTCCCGGCGATGATTGTCTCGCGCAGGGTTCCAAGCCGCCCGGTCCAGCCCCGCTGCTGCCCGACTTCCACCAGCAGGCCGCCGGACACGCTGCTTGCCAGCACCGCAAACGCATTCGCCGCTACCAGCGTCCACACCAGCGGCCCGGCGTGGCGCGGGACCAGCCCCAGCAGGCCCCAGGCTGCGCCCGCGCCGAGGCCGCTCAGGAGAAAATAATTGCGGCGGCGCGACTCCCACAGGGGCACGGCATCGGCCAGCAGCCCGGCGACGGGCTTGAAGTACCAGGCCAGCCCCGTCAAGCCGAAAAACTCGGACATCTGGATTGGTGTCAGGCCCAGGTGAACTTTAAGCAGGTGCTGAAGGGGCAGCTTGGCAATCCGGCTGTCGCTGACAAAGGTGGACAGCAGCAGGCCGACGACAACCATCCCGAGCAGTCGCCGGGCGGAAGATGGAGTTGGGGGAACGTGCGTATCAGGGGCGGACGCGGTCAAGGCCATTGGTCAATGGTTTTTCTAAGGTCGAGTCTCCGGGAAAGCAGGAGCCGTTGAGAGGCCGAAGTATACCTGCGTGTTTTCAAGAAAGTCAACCATTTTTGTAGCCTAAGAAACTGTATAGAAAGCCCCCGGATCGCCCCCTAACCCGGAGCAATTGCACCCGACCCAATACTGGGGGAACCGGAGAGTGAGGAGGTGGCTGCTCCTCTTCTGTTCTGGCTCCCCTAACTTCTGGCTCCCCTAACTTCTGGCTCCCGCAGAATTGGGGGCAGGGGGGCAGTCCGGGGGCTTTTATGCAGTTTCTAAAAAGAAGGGTATGCCCGCCACCGTCAGCAGGAAGATGGCAGGCAGAAAGAGTGGGCCGTCTAAATCCCCGCGTTCTCTTTGCGCTTTCGCAGGGCGCGGTGCGGCTTGTAGCGGGAGTCCAGCAGGGGGGCGACGACTTTGCGGAACAGCGGCCACTGGGCCGGGGCAAGGCGTATCTGCCACAGGAGCGACGGGCGGATGTAGCCGTCGGCGATGGCCTGCTGCACTTCCGCCTGCGTCACCGCGCCGCCCGCGATGGCCTCGCAGAGCAGCGAAGTCCACAGGTCGCCGTTTTCGTTGCGGCGGCTGACCCAGGGCTGGTAGTTCATGTCCGTGTAGTGAATCAGGCGCGTCTCGGCGGGCTTGTATTCTTCCAGCGAGTTCCAGTCGGTCGGCACACGCGCCTGCACCGCGCCTTCGGGTTCCACTTTGATGTCCGCCATTAGGCCCTCGTAATCGTAGCGGCCTTCGTCCAGGTCGCGCACGATGGAGTCAATTTCCCAGCGGATTTTGTCGCAGTCCATCACCAGCACGCTGGTCTGCTTGCTGCGCTTGGGGCTGGACGACGGGGCGTACATGGCGGTCGAGTCGCCAAACGGCAGCTCCCACAGCTCGCGCAGGTCGCCGAACACCTGCATATCGGCATCCAGATACAGTGCCCGCCCGTGATACCCGGCCAGCGCGGGGATGGCAAAGCGGCTGAACGAAAACTGGGTGCGGGCCTGGTTTTTGGCGTCTTTGGGCTGGGGGACCGCCACCTGCTGCATGGTGTCAAACTCGGTGGAAAGCGTGGCGTGCTTGCGAATAGAATACTCCAGCACTTTTGCGCCGAGCATCTGCGACGGGTCCGTGCCAATATAAATCCGTGCGGGCACTTCGGCAGTCAGCGGGCCACAGGTGAGCTGATACTTCTGGATGGCCGCCGCCACTTGGTCCCCGGCGGCGACATTTTCCGGCGTCGGCACGAAGCCAAAGTCCACCCCCAGCGTGCGGACCGTCTTTGCGCCGAGGCTGCCCAGCAGGTGAACCAGCGCCGCCGCACCCGTTACGCCTGGCGGCAGGCTGTCGTAGCCCACGAGCCGCCCTTCGGCGTCCAGCTCTCGGAGCGCTGGAGTGCGCCCGATCAAGTCTGCGGACGCGCTGGTGCCGGGCACAAGCAGATATTTTGCCGATGCAGCGGCCCGAGCCGCCCCCGCGATGGCCTCGTCGTTGTCACCAAACAGCACGGCGTCGGTGTCGCCGACTCCGACCGCCCCGGCGGGCGCGGCGGTGGCATAAGGCGTCAGATCAAACTCGCCCCGCCGGGCCAGCGTCGGCCCATCATCTAAAATCAGCCACGGGCGTCTGGCCCCGGTCCAGTCCTTCCACCATTGGGCGGCAGTGAGCATAAGTGTCTCTCCTCAAAGTTTCCGCAATCGGAAGCCACGGGTTAAAACCCGAGGCTCAAAAGTGCCCAGTGTCCAGGGGACACAAGACAAAGAACAAGGTGGCCCACCTCTCTTGTTTTTACGTCCCCTGGACGGTGGGCTTTTCCAAGCCTCGGGTTTTAACCCGTGGCTGAATCTAAAACGGCTAAGCTAAGGCGACCGCACGCGCCCCAGCCAGCCTTTGACGGCGCGGCGGGAAGCAGGGGTGGTCAGGTACATCCGCAGCTTTTGCCACGAGGTTAGCTGCTTCAGCGGCTCGTAGTCCAGGCCATACTCGCGGATGGCCCACATCATGTCGCCAAACTGAAAATCATAGCTGGATTTACCCGTCGCCAGCCGCGTCCGGGCTTCAATGTCTTTGAACGACCCCGCATAGGCCGCGCCGCCGTCGACGCCCAGCGTCCGCAAATGGCGAGCGCCCAGCGAGCCGAGCAGGCAAAACAAGATGCCGACGCTGAAGCCCGAATTGCGAATCACCGGGGACTCCGGCAGCGGCGGGTCCGTGGACAGATTGTACCAGACCAGGCGGCCCTCTTCGTCCAGCGCCCGCAGGACCGGAATGCTGTCAAAGTAGGTTTCCAGCAGCGCCGGGCCTTCGCCGGGGATGGTGTGCGGGTAGCGCGGCATCAGCAGAAAGCGGCAGTTTTGGTAAATCGCGTCCGCGCAGTCTTCCACGACCTCAAAGTTGACGGCGCTGGCGACCTCCACCGGCATCTCGCGCACGACATGATTGATGGCAAGCGTCGTGTAGGGCGTCAGGTCGTACTGGTCCCGCGCTTCAAACGACGGCCCTTTGCCCAGCACCAGCCACTGCCGGTCGGCCCCGCCAAACTCCTGCCACCATTGGGTCAGCTCTTTCATACGTCTACTTCTGCCCCAGCACCGAGCGCAGCTTTGCGCCCAGGCCGCCCGCCTTTGGCGTTTCCACTTCCTGAAAGATGACATTGAACAGCCGCCGCTGTTTTCCTTCCGGGCTGGTCAGCGTGCGAACCCCGTGCCAGGCATTTGCCGTGTTCTTGAACAGGAACGAATGGTTGTCCCGGATGTCCGAGGCCGTCTCGCCGGTGAAATCCGAAAAATCCGGGTTCAGCGCGTCCGTCTTTTTGCCGTCCAGCACCAGCGTCGAGCCTTCCCAGGCCGGGTCCCAGTCGTCCGACGTGTTGAAGTAGAAAATATGCGTGCCCACTTTGTTGTCGGCGTCCCGGTGCGGCGAGACTTCCGAGCCGGAAACGCCGACGTGCCACGCATACCGCGCCGTCAGCGGGGATAGGCCCAGCAGCCGCTCAATAAAGGCATGATACTCGGTGCTGGTTTGAAGCTCCGTCAGAAACTCCTGCCAGGGCTGCGGCAGGTCGCCGTGCCGCGCCTCGCCCGGAGTGCTTTTGCCCGAAGCGCCTTTTTTGTGATCGTAAATTGAGTGTTCGTAGGCCAGATAATAGCGGTCGTGGGGCCGCTGCCCACCGGGACGCTCCAAACCCACATGGGCTTCAAATAGCTCCAGCGGCGGAAACTGGGTCCGCAGGCTGTCAAAGCCGTCCGGTGTTAAAATCTGGGAAAAGTTGAACCAGGGGAAGGGCTGCCGGTCCGCAAAATCCGCTGTCGGAAACGCCCGCATTTTTGCATAATCCAATCGCTGCATTCGAGTGTGTCTTTCCTCTCTGAGAGTTAGGCCGATATTCGCCGCAGGCCGCCGCAAATCCTCTTTAGTGCCGCTTTTTCGGCGCGGCATCTTAGAGATTGTATAGAAAGCTGTCAGCAGGAGCAGATCGCCCCCCCCGCCCCCAATAAAATCTATGATTCTGGGGGAGCCAGAAGTTAGGGGAGCCAGAATTGGGGGTTAGGGGGCGATCTGCTCCTGCTGACAGCTTTCTATACAGTTTCTGAGCAAACACAGACGGCATTACAAAAAAGTAACGAATGGCGAAGAATTATTTGCCAAGCTGGACCCGGAAGTGGCTTATGACCGTATTTAGCCCGCCGCAAGCACCCTTGCTTTAGCGGGGCGTTAGGCGGGCTTCCCAAAGGCCCCCGAACAGAGGCTTTAGCCCGAACGAAGTGAGTTCGGTTGTATTCATCAAACACCTTGACAAATCTTTAATACTGCGTTACAATGTAGATATGCAACACAGGCTTACACTTTCTCAAAAAGAAGAACTTTGTCATCGATACCAGTCAGGCGAAACTACACCGGATTTAGCAGATTACTATCAAGTTTCTGTTCCTGCAATCTGTGGTTTGCTTGACCGACGAAATGTTAAGAGGCGTTCTCGTAAAGAATGCGGGGCAACTTGCACCCTGAACCATGATGCTTTTGCAAAACTCACTCCTGAGGCTTGTTATTGGATAGGCTTTCTTTTTGCGGACGGCACTATTGTTAGACGTTCAGGAAGTCCAGAAATTGCGATTGTTCTAGGCGATACTGACCGTTCCCATTTAGAGCGATTTAGACAATTTCTGGGTAGCACCCACGCTATAACTTATATTCAGCCTAACTCGACAGGTTTTGGCAACGGAGCAAATCACCGCTTTTCTTTCAGGTCTGAGCGTATTGCCGACAGGCTAACCCAACTCGGCATGGTTGGCTCACTTGATCGTTCACCTTCTCCGTTACTGCAAAAGTCAAGTCACTTCTGGCGAGGCGTTGTTGACGGTGACGGCTGTATAGGTTTACTTTCTGGGAAGCGTCACCATGTCAGCAGAATTGAGTTGGTCGGGGGTCGCGTTTTGTTAGAACAGTTCGTCGTTTATGTAAAGACTGTCTGCCCCGATGCAAATCTAACTGTACGTCCTCACAAGTCAATATACCGAGTCGGTACAAGCGGGAAGAATGCCAAAATTATTATCGAGGCCTTGTATAGCCAGATGGCAGTAGGACTCGAACGAAAGACCAATGCCGCCATTAACATCTTACGACTCGCTTTGGGATAACGTTGCGTCGGCTGAAACAAGCCGTAGAAGCTCCCGTGCTTTAGCCGGGAGAGTTATCACAAATGCCCTAGTCTGAAAGCACTGCTGGACGAGATGCTGCATCTGGCACAGCAGGCACAGTAGCACGCAGGAAAATGGTCGGTTAAAGGCGAAGGGTGTCCGGGTATGAATACGGGGAAATCAAAAATGTTGCAGGGGTAATACCCAGAGGAGTCACGCATGGAGATCGCAATGGTGGGGCTGGGCCGCATGGGCATGAATATGCTGGAGCGGCTGGCAAAAGATGGACACAAAGTCTACGGCTTTGACACGTCGCCGGAAAAGATGGAAGAAGTCAAGGAGCGCGGCGGGGTCGGGGTCACTGACCTAGCGGAAGCCATTTCGCAGCAAAACCAAACGCCCAAAGTGGCCTGGATCATGGTTCCGCAGGGCAAGCCGGTGGATGAAACCATTGCCAAGCTCAAAGCGGTGATGTCGCCGGGCGATATTATCATCGACGGCGGCAACTCGTACTTTAAAGATTCGGTGCATCGGGCCGGGCAACTGGAAAAAGATGGCATTCACTACATCGACTGCGGCACTTCGGGCGGCGTGTGGGGGCTGAAAGAAGGCTACTGCCTGATGTACGGCGGCAACCCGGACGCGGCCAAGTTCTGCGAGCCGGTCTTTAAAACACTGGCCCCGGATGACGGCTATGTTTACTGCGGCGCGTCGGGGTCCGGGCACTATGTCAAGATGGTGCATAACGGCATTGAGTACGGAATGCTGCAAGCCTACGGCGAAGGCTTTGACATTCTCCATGCCAGCGAATACAAGCTGGACCTGACAGCGATTGCCGGAGCGTGGCGCTACGGCAGCGTGGTCCGGTCCTGGCTGCTGGACCTGCTGGTGCTGGCGTTCAAGAGCGATGAGAACCTGCAAAAAGTGCGTGGCTACGTCGAAGACTCGGGCGAAGGCCGCTGGACTATTCAGGAAGCGATTGATCACAACGTCCCCGCCCCGGTTATCACGGCCTCGCTGTATGAGCGGTTCCATTCGCGGCAGCCGGAAAACTTTGCGGCCAAAGTCATTGCCTCCCTGCGGAACGAATTTGGCGGGCACGCCGTCAAATCCACCGAAAGCACTGTTCACGACGCAACGGGGTCGGGCGACGGCGTCACCTACACGGGCACGTCGGACAGCACGGCGGACCAGATTCAGCCGGGCGCGTCGGCAGCCGAAGCGGCGGAAACAATTGACACGATTGATCACGCCACAGACACGACCACGACGCCGAAAGCATAACTCTGAGGCGCAACATTGGATACGCTCTGGGCCAACCTGCACGGGGGAAGCACCCACTTTCCTATTGCCTTGATGATCGCGTCGTTTTTGTTTGACACAGCGGCGTATTTCGGGCGCGAGCCGTACAGGCGGGACCTGCACGCGGCGGGCTATTATGCGCTTCTGCTGGGCGCGGCGGCTGCGTTTGTGGCCGTCGTGTCCGGCTTGGTCATCTCGGCCTGGGTCTTTTTCGGGGAGGGCACGCTGGCCGCGCACCATGATTACGTCTGGCCTGCCTTCGGCCTGATGATTGCCCTGGCCGTGTGGCGGCTGGTGGTGCGGGAGACCGCTTCCCGGCCTGCGTTTGCCGTGTATCTTGCCTGCGCTGCGATTACGGCAGGCTTAATGGCGGCGGCAGGCTACTGGGGCGGCGAGCTGATGGGGAGTTAAAAAGAAATAGTGGCAAAAGAACTTAAAGGGCTGGCGCTCGGACTGGCGGCAGGGCTGGGCGTGGTGGGGCTGGCGTATGTCTCGTCCGCCGTAGTCACGCACGCCGAGCCGACACCCACTCAGGCCGCCGGAGACAAAACAGGGGACAAGACCCCTGCCGCGCCGGACACGACGCAGATGGTCGCCTCGGGACGCACGCTTTACGTCGCCAACTGCGTGAGCTGCCACGGACAGGACGCGGAAGGCAAAATTGGCCCCAATCTGCACGCGCTGGGAGACCCGGATGCCAAAGTGTACCGGCATATCGCCAACGGCTTCGGGCAGAAGATGCCCGCCTACAAAAACACGATGACGAAAGACCAGATCGACACGCTGGTCGCCTATATACAAACGCTCAAATAGCATATTAAAGAGCATATTAAGGGAGGCTTTATGCCCGCGAAAGAACCGACCGATCAAGGCTTATCGGACACACAAGCCACCGCCGCCGACACACTGCTGATCGAGCGCCCTATTCCTCCCTGCTCCCTCGTCATTTTTGGCGCGACCGGGGACTTAACTCATCGCAAGCTGATCCCTGCGCTGTTTTCACTCGAAGCGCAGGGGCTGCTGCCGGACCACTTTAAAATTGTCGGCTTTGCCCGGCGCGAGTATTCCGACCATTCGTTCCGCGACGAGCTGCAAGCCTCGACGGAAGAGTTCGCGCCAGACCTGTGGAAAGAGTCGCACAAGCATTGGACCAAATTTGCCCGCCGCATCGTTTTCCATCGCTCGGACTTTGACAACGCGCAGGGCTTTAACTGGCTGAAAGAACGACTGGAAAAGTTTGATGCGAGCGAAGGCACGGCAGGCAATCGGCTGTATTACCTGGCGACGCCGCCCAGCACCTACACCACGGTCATCCAGCAGCTCGGCACAGCCGGGCTGGTCAAAAGCGGTGATGCCCCGGACAGCAAGGGCTTCACCCGCATCATTGTCGAAAAGCCGTTTGGGTCGGATTTGGACAGTGCCCGCGCCCTGAATGCCGAGCTGAAGCAGGTTTTTGACGAAGACCAGATTTACCGAATTGACCATTATTTGGGCAAAGAAACCGTGCAGAATATCTTTGTGTTCCGGTTCGCCAATTTGATGTTCGAGCCGCTGTGGAACTCCAAGTACGTGGACAATGTGCAGGTCACGGTCGCGGAGACTGTTGGCGTCGAGCAGCGGGCGGGCTACTTCGACCATGCCGGAGAGCTGCGCGATATGGTGCAGTCCCACGCGCTGCAAATGCTGGCCCTGATTGCGATGGAGCCGCCGAACACGCTGAGTGCCACGGACATCCGCGACGAAAAAGCCAAAGTCCTGCGGGCCATCAAGCCGGTTTTGGCCGATGACTGCAAAGAGTGCGTGGTGCGCGGGCAGTACGGCGCGGGCAAGATGAACGACAAAGACGTGCCTGCCTACCGGGACGAGCCGAATGTGCCCAAAGAGTCGGTGACGGACAGCTTTGTGGCCCTGAAGCTGGAAATCCAGAACTGGCGCTGGGCCGGGGTTCCGTTCTATGTCCGCGCCGGAAAGCGGATGCCCGAGCGGGTCACGGAAGTCAACATCACGTTTAAAGACGTGCCGCGTGTGCTGCTGGCAAACGAGACCGACGACACTGCCGACCCGAATGTGATTACCATTCGCGTTCAGCCCAACGAAGGTATCTCCATGCGTCTCGGGGCCAAGCCGCCCGGCCAGAAAACCGTCGTGCGTCCCGTAGACATGAACTTCACCTATGGCACGAGCTTCGGCCAGCGCATTCACGATGCCTACGAGCGCCTGATCATGGACGCGCTCATTGGCGACGCCGCGCTGTTCACCCGTGACGACGAAGTGGAAGCCGAATGGAGCCTGATTACGCCCATTCTGGAACACTGGGCCAAAACGAAAGCCCCCGAGCTTCCCAACTACCCCGCAGGCTCCTGGGGACCAGACGCCGCCGACAAGATGGTGACCGACACAGGCCGCAAGTGGTGGAACCGGTAAGATCGCCCCCCTGCCCCCAATTCTGGGGGAGCCAGATTCGACAGCAGGGGCGCGATTTATCGCGCCCTTTCTTCGCTGGCGCACACACAGAAAGCACCCATTATGCCCACAGTTGCCATTGAAGGCCAGGACACGTTTGAAGTCGAGGATGGCAAAAAGCTCGTCCTCGCCATTGAAGACTCCGGCTACGACATTCTGCATCGCTGCGGCGGCGTTGCCCGCTGCACCACCTGCAAAGTGCATTTTCTCAGCGGCGAGCCGTCCGAAATGAACGACGCCGAGCGCAAGACGCTCACCGAGGACGGCCTGCTCGGCGAGTACCGCCTTTCCTGTCAGGTGCGCGTCACCGGGGATATGACCATCGACCCGCCGGACCGGGCGGGCGAACGCGGCATCCCGGCGGGCAATCGGCCTGAAGATTAGTCCGAGGACCAAACAAATGGCATCTTACCTTGCCCGTTACCAGAGCGGAGAGCGGGAGCAGGTTTGGGCGGAACTTACAGCACTCGGCGAGCAAGTCCGGCAGGAACACATCCTGCCGGACGCGCTTGCTGTTGCTTATGAGACCATGCGCCGCGTGAAACACAATGCTGAGACGATTGCCGCTCGCTTAAAAAGCATTGGGTATCGTTTTGATTACGACCCCGAAGACGAACGAAGCTATGCGTTCGATGCTCCTTATTATTCCCCTTCACCAAGTGCCGTAGAGCAAGTCGCAGAACTTGAAAGTCTTGCTGGCCCCCTCCCTCTTTCATTACGGGCCTGGTACGCGATCGGCGGTAGCATCAACTTTCTTGGTTCCCATGACCTCTGGCCGGACGCATATACGGACCCGTTCGTTATTTACCCGGTTGAAGTTGCCCTTACGGAGTATAGCGACTGGCAGGAGATGGTCGCCGACGAAGGGCTGGAAGAGGTCGGCCCGTTCGGCATTCCAATTGCGCCAGACTTTTATCACAAAAACGACACAAGCGGTGGAGGACCTTATAGCATTGAGATGCCAAGTTTGTCCGCCGACGCCATGCTTAACGAGTGGCATGAAGCGAGCTTTGTTGAGTATTTACGTGAGTGCTTCCGGTGGGGAGGCTTTCCGGGCTTTGATATTAAGCACCCGATGAATCCACAACACCTGGTCGCAGGCTGTGCCATGCCCCCTGAGCATCTCGCTTTGCTGACAGCAGATTTGCTGCCTATTTAGAGACCGCTATGCCAAACACCCGCCTCGGCTTTCTTTACGATCCCGCCGTGCTGGAACACCGCCCGCCCGGCGGACACCCGGAGCGGCCCGCCCGCGTGCAGGCCGTCCTGGATTTATTAGAGAGCGAAGGAATGCTGGAACGGGTCACGCACCTGCCCGTCACGCCTGCGACGCGGGCGCAGCTCGAGCGCGTCCACACGCCCGCCTACTTGGACTTTGTGGAGGAAGTGGTCGCCGAAGGCGGCGGGTATCTTGACGGCGGGGACACGTTCGCATCATCCGGCTCCTGGGCGGCCGCCACGGCAGCGGCGGGGGCCACAGTCGGCGCGGTGGATGCCGTGATGACCGGGGGCATGGACGCGAGTTTTGCCCTGGTGCGCCCGCCGGGGCATCACGCGCCATCCGACCGGGCAATGGGGTTTTGTATTTTAAATAACGCCGCTGTCGCCGCCGCTCATGCCGTCGAAACCTACGGCCTGTCGCGGGTGCTGCTGGTGGACTTTGATGTTCACCACGGCAACGGCACGCAGGACTGTTTTTACGGCTCGCCTGAAGTGCTGTATTTCTCCACGCATCAATCCCCCGCGTACCCGTTTACCGGCGCCATTGGGGAGACAGGCGAAGGGGCGGGCATTGGGTACACCGTCAATGTTCCCCTGCCGCCGGATGTCGGGGAGGCGGGGTTCTTGCAGGCGTTCGACCAAATCCTGCGGCCCGTGGCCCATCGCTTCCAGCCGGAGATAGTGATTGTGTCGGCGGGCTATGACGCCCACTGGCGCAATGCGCCGTATGTGCAGGGCATCCGGGAGCGGCTGACGGTGCGCGGGCTGGCGGCGCTGTCGCGGTCACTCCAGGAAATCAGCGACGCGCACTGTCCGGGTCGCCTCGTGGGCATTCTGGAAGGCGGCTACGATCTGGAAGCCCTGGCCTGGGGCGTTCTGGCGACGCTCGGCGTGTGGCTCGGCGACGCGGAGACGCCGGACCCGCTCGGCCTGGCCCCCGGCGACGTCCGCGAGCCGGACATCGCGCCGCTGCTGGCCGAAATCCGCCGGGTGCATGGGCTGGTGGCGTAGAACTGCCACAGTCTCCTGCCCCGATACTGGGGAGACGGAGACCTACCTTCCTTGTTCCTTCGTCACAGGGTCCTCCCTAAAGGGAGGATTAGGATTTACGCGTAGGGGCGGGGTCCCCCCGCCCTCCCATCCTGATTTGTCTGTATCCTTCCTTTAGGGAGGACCCTGTGACGAAGGAACAAGGAAGGTAGGTTGGGCCTGAAGAAGACACCGGGGCGTGCCGATAAAAAGAATAATCACTCTTTTCTCGGAACACCCTATGCCTGAACCCAGCCCCCTGCCCCTGCGCCTTGAATCTGTCGCCGCCTCCGGCGGGGCGGATGTGGCGGCCACGATTTTACTCGGCGAAGACGGCGCGGTGGAGTCTTTTGATTCGGAGGCCGAGCGGCTGTTTCACTGCCGGGCGGGCGACGCCGTCGGCCAGACGGTTTGGTCGCTTCTGCCTGGCTTTCCCCGCGTTCTGCTGCGGCAGGCCCCCGATTCGACGAGCCGCCTGCTGCGCCTCGATGCCTGCCCGAAGGACGGCTCCCGGCTGTCGGTGGAAGTGGCGCTGACGCGCCTGCGGGTAGGCACGCAGCGGTTCTGGGTCTGTGCGCTGACGGATGTGGCCCGCCGTCAGCCGGAGCAGGAAACGCTGCGCCGCTCGGAAGAAAGCAGCCGGCGGCTGTTTGATTCGGCGCTGATTGGCCTGTATCAGAAGACTCCCGACGGTCATTATCTGCGGGCCAACACGGAGCTGGCCCGGATTTACGGCGAGGATTCGCCGGAAACGCTCGTCTCGCAGCAGGTCAGCGCCGCCCGCAGTCTCTACGTGCAGCCCGGTCGGCACGAAGAGTTCTGCCGCCTGCTGGAAACGCAGGAGACGGTGCGAGACTTTGAGGCGGAGGTGCGCCGCTTGAATGGCAGCACGGTCTGGATTTCGGAGAATGCCCGCGCCGTGCGCGACGACGACGGAAGCCTGCTGTACTATGAGGGCACGGTGCAGGACATCACGGCCCGGCGGCAGGCCGAGGAAGCGCTGCGGCGCAGCGAAGAGGAAAACCGGACAGTCTTTGAGGCGGCAGGGGTCGGCATTGTCCGGCTGGACGGCGAAGGCAAAATCACACGCGCCAACCCGGCCCTGGCCCGAATGCTTGGCTACGCGCCGGAAGAGCTGACCGGGATGGCCTTTGCCCGGCTGACACACCCCGACGACCCGCCCGCCAATGCCTCGCTTCACGGGGACACGCAGGAAGGCTGCGGCGAAAGCTGCTGCACCGAAAAGCGACTCTGCCGCCGCGACGGCAGCCCGTTTCTGGCGGACTACACGCTGACCACGGTGCGCGAGGGCGACGAGCCGGGGCAGCCGCGCTTTTCTATCGGCATTGTGGAGGACGGCGAAGAGCGGCGGCGGGCGCGAACGCGCATTCTGGCGCTGAATGCTGATTTAGAACGGCGCATCGGGCGCATCGCGGCCCTGCACAAGATCGATACGGCGATTATTTCCGGGCAAACTCGGGACGCCACACTGACTACTCTCTTGGAGCAGACCCGCGAGCAGCTTGGGGCCGAGGCCGCCGCCATTCTGCTGACGGACCCGTCCGGCGGGGACGGCCTGCCCTGCGCCGCCGTGTCCGGGCTGGACTGCCCGCCGGAAGGCCGTGCCGCGCAGACACGCGGCTTCGGCTACGCCGGGCAGGCGGTGCGCGAGCGGCGCACGGTGGAGCTGCGGCTGTCCTGGACTCCCGAAGTGTTTGCCCATGACCCGGCGGTCGCCCGTGCGGGCTTTGCGGCCTACTGGGCCGTGCCGCTGATCGCACACGGCGCGGTGCAGGGAGTGCTGGAAGTTTTCCGCCGCTCTGCCGAGGAAGTGGGCGACGAATGGTATGAGTTTCTAGAAGTGCTGGCCGGGCAGGCGGCCATTGCTCTGGACAGCGCCAGTCTGTGTCAGGATTTGCAGCGCACCAACGCCGAGCTGATGGCCGCGTATGATGCCACGATTGAAGGCTGGGGCCGGGCGCTGGACTTGCGCGATCAGGAAACGCAGGGCCATTCCGAGCGGGTCACGGCCCTGACGCTGAAGCTGGCGCAGGCGGTCGGCCTCACCGGCGAGGCCCTGGTGCCTCTGCGCCGGGGCGCTCTGCTCCATGACATCGGCAAGATGGGTGTTCCCGACCGCATTCTTCTGAAAACCGATGCGCTGTCCCCCACCGAATGGCGGCTGATGCGCCGCCATCCCGAAGATGCCCACGCCATGCTCTCCCCGATTGCTTTTCTGCGCCCGGCGCTGGATATTCCGTGGTGTCACCACGAAAAGTGGGACGGCACCGGCTACCCACGCGGCCTGAAAGGCGAGCAAATCCCGCTGGCGGCGCGTTTGTTCGCCATCGCGGATGTCTGGGACGCCCTCTGCTCCGACCGCCCGTACCGCTCGGCCTGGCCCGAGGCGCGGACGCTGGACCATATTCGCGGCCTCTCGGGGACCCATTTTGACCCGGCCCTAGTGTCCGTGTTTCTGGACATGATGGGCGCGTCCGCCGCTCCGCCTGCCCCCGCCGAAGCCGGCCTGCTGCCGCTGGATGATTGGGACGACCTGATGCCGCTGGCGGCGTAGCCCCTCCCCTCTTTCCCCTTCCGGCTCCCTCTCCTTGCCGAAGGAGAGGGCGGGGGTGAGGTTTCCTACACCGCCGTCACACTAATTTTCGAGAACGCGGCGATGATCTTGTGCGAGTCCGGGTAGTAGTGCCGGACGCCAATCGCCCCGCCGGTGTGGGTCGCATCGGTGATGTCCAGCACGGGCTTGGTCATGTCGGACACGAAGACCTGCAAGCGCGGGCCGACGGCGCGGACGCGCACCGGGTACGGCGTGTCGGCTTTGAGGGCCAGCGGGGCCTTCGACAGTGAAGTCCAGACTTCGCTCGCTTTGCCGATCTCCACCACGCCCGTTTCGGCGCTCAGGCCGACGTAGTAGCCTGAATAGGCATCGGGGCCGATGGAGGGCAGGCTCACGCGAAACAGCAGCCCGGCGTTGCCCTGCGGGCCGACCGCCACCTGGGCATCATAAACAAAGTCGGTGAACTGCGTCTCGGTCTGCACGGATTTGACGCCGGGAGGGCCGGAGCCGTCGTTCGGAACTGGTTGATAGGCCCCGTTTTTGACCTGCCAGCCGCCGCCGTACTGCACCCAGCCGTCGGCATGACCGCCCGCGAAGGCATCAGTGTAGGTCGTCTTCGGCGCGGGCGGCGTGCCGATAGTCGGGAAGTCAGTGACGCGCAGCATCTCGGAGCCGAAGGGAACCAGCGTGATGGTCTCGGTCGGAGCCGCCGAAGCGACCGGGCTGAGGGGCGGGTCATAGGCCGCGTGCCCGTTTGGCAGCAGCGTCCAGGTGTCCAGCTTTTTGGCTTTGGCCGTCAGCGACACGGGCACGGATGCCTGCGCGAAGGGGTTTACAGGCATCGCGCCCTGATAGAACTGGAACCCGGCTTCCGGCAGCAGCGCATAGTTCCAGGGCGAAGTCGGCGTAACCGTGTAGGCGGCAAAGCCCGGCTTCGGCCCGGCATCCACCTGCTTCCAGTCTTCGGCGATTTTCAGCGAATAGACCAGCGGCCCGCGCCGCACGGACACCGAGCGGCTGACACCGCCGGGGATCACCCGCGCCGTCATGGGCAGGCGCACCGTGACCGTGTCCCCGGTCTTCCATTCGCGGGACACGACGGCAAACGTGCCCGCTTTGGGTTTTGGCTCCGCTTTGCCGTTGACCAGTATCGCGGGCGACTGACACCAGCCCGGCACGCGCAGGGACAGCGGGAAGCGGGACGGCTTCTCCACCGCCATCTTCAAAGTCACTTCTTCGCCGAACGGATAATTGGTGACCGTCGTAATGGTGGCTTTCGCGCCGCCTGCCACGGGGGCCGTGACCACCGACGGCACATAAGTCATCAGCGCCAGGCCGCCGTGCGGAGCAGACGCCCAGGCGTTTTGCACCAGCTTGGGCCAGCCCATGTGGAAGTTATAGCAGCAGCACGGGAAGCCCGAGCGCGGGGCGGGCGTCCGGGCATCATCATAGTCCTGATTGAAGCCGAGGCCGCCGCGAGGGGCGGTGACATTGTTCGGCAGCGTAAAGTAGACGTGCTGATGAATGTTGGTAGACAGCGCGGCAGGCAGAGCATTGAAGGCCAGCGTTTCAATGTCGTCCCCAATCGCGGCATTGCCAAAGATACGCAGAGCCGTCTCATCGGACAGCATCCGCTCGACGATAGAACACAGCTCAATGCCCTGCGTCGGCGAGCGGCCCGCCAGATGCTCGGTGCCCGACTCGATGCCCACCGACAGTCCGTGGTCCCGCCGCAGGTTTTCAATCCCGGTGTAATAGGCCCGCGAATCGGCGTCCAGCCCCGAACGCTGGTAGTACACCGCTGGCATTTTCAGCGCCTGCGGGACATTGACATTGTGCTTGGGCTGGTAGTCGTTGCCAAAATCTAAAAAGCGGTTGTTGGTGAAAATGTCGCGCCAGTCATACGCCTGCTGGTGCAGAGTGTCGGCGAGGGGCAGCAGGAACGCATCCCCGGTGCGCCGGTACAGCCAGAAGATGGTGTCAATCTGATCACCCGCCCGCGACTTGCCCCAGTCTTTCAGGGGCCGAGCCGCGATGTCCTTTGCCATATACTGATAGTACGCCGTCAGCAAAGCCACCGGGCGCGGATCGCCCGTTGCCTCGGCATGGTCCCGCAGAATATACGTGGCGACCATGCGCGGCCACCAGTCGTCGTTTGTGGGCGGGCCAAACGAGCCGTCGGGGCGGCCTGTCGCCAGAATGCCTTCGACCCAGTGGTTTGCCAGGGCTTTCATCGCCGGGTCATCGAGCGTGTAGGCCAGTGGAACCAGTCCCTTGACATAATACGGCCCTTTTTCCCAGTCTTCGCCCTTGCCGCCGAGCCAGGCGCTGTCTTCGGTGATCGCGGGCAGCAGCCCTTCGGCGTGCCCGGTCAGACCGTCGCGCTGAAGCTCCAATTGGTGCTTGACCCAGCCAGCGGCTTTGATGCTGCCGAGCGGCAGCGCCGCGTAGAGAGGATCGCGCAGGGCGGGTGTCTCCGCCCGCGCTTCTTTGGAGGTTTCTTTGGAGGTTTCTTTGGAGGTTTCTTTGGAGGTTTCTTTGGAGGTTTCTTTGGAGGTTTCTTTGGAGGTTTCTTTGGAGGTTTCTTTGGCCGCGCAGCCTTCGGCGGCAAACATCGCCGCCACGGCCAGTCCCAGTCCGGCTTGCAGCACGGATCGTCGTGTCATCATTGGTTTTGTTTCCTTCGCCACACATCTATTTCAACCGTGCAGCCATCGGTGAAGTTCCCTGCGGAGCTTTCTGCGACTGCCGGTAGAGGCCGTCCAGCTGCGAGGGCGTCACCGCCACATACTCTGGCCCCAGCGAGTCCAGCATCTTTTTGAGGTCGCTCGGGCGAGCGCCCCAGTTCTGAATAAACGCATTGACGAACGCGGGCCGGACGTCTCCCACACGGTCACGCACGGACTGCGCCAGCTTTTCGCCGCCGCCGTCATAAGCCACGGCCCGGAAGACGGACTGCCCGGTCGGCAGGCTGTAGGTCGCCTCCGGGTAGGTTTTCGAGCCGCGTGGGCCGTAGTCCGGCAGGAGAAACGGCACGTTCGGCAGGTCCGCGCCGACGGCGGCAATCGTCTCCCGCATGGGATTGGTGTCAAAGCCCATAATCCGCAGGCCGCGCAGGTCCATCCGGTCCATATACGTCTGCGTCAGCTTCCAGTAGTTTTTGAACACTGCGTCCCGGTTCGGCAGGGCCGTCGCCCAGTCGTGGGGGTAAATATAGCCCGCCCCGGAGACGTCGCAAAAGAACTCATCGGTCGGCGCGGAATGTTCGTAATACCAGCGGGCCATTGTCGGCGCGAGGTCAATCAGGGTCGGCCCCATGCCGTAGCCGAGGGGGAACGTGCCGTGCAGGGGGTCATTGAAGTACCCGCGCCAGAAGCCGCGATAGGTCACCAGGTTGTCGCCGTCGGACATCGTCAGCGCCACATAGACTTTGGTGGGGTCCAGCGTCGGAACCGGCAGCGCGGGCTTCTGCTTGAGTGCTTTCTGCGTGACTCCGCTCATCACTGAATAGTTGGACACATAATCGGAGACCGTGGTGATTTTGCCGTACTGCGACGCCAGCTTCACGCCTTCCATCTCACCCAGCCCTGTGCCGTCGCCCGCCCACCAGTAGCCGCGCACGATGCCGTCGGTGGGGGTCGCCAGGAACAGGGCCTCCACTTCCGCCTTTTCCGCCTCGCTGTTCGCGCCGGGCTTGCCCTTCTCATTTGGCCCCGTCACCCAGAAGCACATCCCTTTGGCCGCGATGATGTCATCGACCTGCAAGCCGAGCAGGCGCGGGACGAGGCACAGACTGAGACGCGGATTCATCTCCGGCAGCAGCGTCGTGCGGACAAACTTCAGAGCGTCGGCATCGTCTTTGAAGCGTCCGCGCAGGTCGGCTTTGATAGGAATGTTGTACTTCGCGGCCAGCTCCGGCGTCGCAAGGAGGTAGTCGCGGGCACCGGCGATGCTGACGGCGACGTTGGGCGAGATATACACGTTAGGGTCGGCGACGACCGCGCCTTTGTAGACAGTTTTGAACGTTTGCAGCAGGCTCATGGGGTCATCGACCGTCTTGGGCAAATCCGTATCGCCCTGCTCCTGCATAACTTTGAGCCAGAACACTTCGTCCTCGCCGCCGACCAGATACAGGCGCGGCTTGCTGCGGTTGACCAGTCCCTGCAAAGAGGCCAGCAGGAGCTGCTCGTCTTTGGGCAGGTAGCGCACATCCGCGACCAGCAGATGCCGGGCAGGCGTCGCCCGTTTGGGCTGCAAAGACAGCGGCGGCGGCGGCGCTGCCGCCCGTGTTTGACCAATGGCAGCCAGGCCCAGCGCGGCCAGCGCGGCAGCAGTAAGCAGTGTTTGGGTGTGTTTCATAAAGTTTCCTATTTCGCCCGGTAGACGGCAATCTCGGACAGCCCGGCGTTCTCGGAGCTTGGCGTCATCGCCCGCACTCTCAGCGTCAACGACGTGATGGTTTTGGCCGCAAAATGCAGCTCCAGCGGCGTCTTGCCGTCGTTTGGCAGCTCGCCCACGGCCAGTGTCGAGCCATCGCTGAACGTGATCTCGCCAGAGGTAATCTGATCGTTCAGATTGGGCCTGTCGTAGAGAGCTATACGACTAATCGTTTGCGGCGCGTTCCACGTCAGCGTAATTGCCGCGCCGACTTTGGACCCTGCCGACCATTCCTCGCTCTTGCTGCCCGGATAGCCGCCGAGAATGCCGTCCGTCGCGCCGTCCAGCGAATAGCCGCCTTCCACGCCGCTTGCCGTGACGGTGGCAAACTGTGTGAGGTTGTCTTCGGTCAAGACCTCACTGCCCGGCGGGAGCGTTTCCGGCAGAACATAATGCTGACCGTGGATCGAAAACGCCACCTGCGCGGGGGCATACAGGTTCCGGCCCCGCCAGGTGTGCGGCGTGCCGGGGATGACTAAAGGGTGACCATCTTTGGGCAGGGTGATATTATTTCCGCCGACCACGCGGATTTGATTGAAGTCAATCACGCCGGGCGGGGCATAAAACGTATCTTTTATCGCGCCGTGATACAGGTACGCGCCTTCGTTTTTGCGAACCATCCCGATCCCCTGCGCCGCCAGCTTGGTCTGCTCCGAGCCAGCCCCGATGATGTGCCGGGCGATGGCCCGCAGGTGCAGTCCGGTGAGGTCAGCGGGGGCGGCGGCGGCAGTCACGATGGACGCGCTGCCCACGGGCCGGGCGGGGAGCGTGATTTTATTGGTCAGCATGGCAGCGTCATAGACGCACGCCGAGGCGGGGAGAAGCTTGCCGTTGAGCGTGACTTTTTTGGCTTTCGTCGTCCCCGGCAGCTCGACGACCACCGTGCGAACGGCGGGCTGATTTTTGTAATGCCCTTTGGCCGCGCCGACCGTGACCGTCACCAAATTGCCGGTGCGAGAATAAGCCAGCGGCGTCGTGGCAGACTGCCCGCGTGTGTAGGCCGTCGTCTCGCCGTCGTCCTCGTAGAGCGCCGAGCGGCCTGTCTGCCTGTCCGCACCGGGCCAGCAGACCACGCGCAGGGTGTTCAGCGGAGCCGTCGCCATGCGGGCCGAATACGGCTGCATCGGCACGGGGACACCGCCGCGCATATACAGGGGAAACTCGGCAATGTCGGCGGCGACTAAAGCCTCCGTGCCCCCTGCGTACTTTTCGCTGGTGAAAACGTTGTACCACAGCCCCGGCGGGAACCAGACGGTCTGCGTGCCGACCCGGTTTGGCCCGTCGCCTGCCGCCACAATCGGTGCCGCCAGCATATTATCGCCCAGCAGAAACTCCTGCGCGTTGTGATAAGCTTGCTCGGCGTAGGGATAGTCCACGTAGAGGGGCCGGTCTAAGGGGATACTCTCGCGGGCCGACTGCGCGGCGCTCGTGTAGAGATACGGGAACAGCCGGGAGCGCAGGTGAAACGCCTCGCGCATGGAGTTTTCCGCCCATTGGGGGTACAGCCAGGGGCGGCGGTCCATCGTCGCATCGCGCTGGGAATGGGAGCGCAGGACGGGCGAGACGGCCCCAAACTGGACCCAGCGGGTGTACGATTCTTCGTTGCGGCCCCGGTTGTGCCCGCCGATGTCGTGGGACCAGAAGAAGCAGCCGACGTTGCCCGCCGTGGCCGTAAACGGCACTTCAAACGCCAGCATGGAAAAACTGGTGCTGGCATCGCCGGAGAAGTGGATGGGATGGCGATGGTCCCCCCACCCCGCCCAGCGCGAGAACGAAACCCCGCGCTCGCCGCCTGCCGCCGTGTGGTCGTAAAGGAGCGTGTTGAGCCAGAACAGGTTGGTCAGGTCGGGGACGGAGAGGGTGAAGGGGTACTGCTGCCAGTCCAGCCACCAGAAGTCGACGCCGTCTTTTTCCAGCGGCGCGAAGACGTCCGAGAACAGCGCTGTCATATACTTTTTGCTGCCTGCATCAAAGGGCAGGGTTTGTTTCGCTGCCGGGTCCGCGCCCATATCGCGCATGAACCGGGGGTAGGCGTCCTCCTGCGGCCCCACCCCGTCGGCGGGGTGCAGGTTCAGCGTGACATGGAGGCCCTGCGAATGCAGCCACGGCAGAAGCTGTTCGGCATCGGGCAGGAGCGTCCGGTTCCACGACCAGCCAGTCCAGCCGTCGCGGTGCCAGTCCATATCCAGCACGATATTATCCAGCGGAAAATCATGCTGCTGAAACTCGTCAATAATCGTGTGATAATCCGTGCTGGAATACGGCCAAAAGCGCGAATACCACGCCCCCAGGAGATACCTGCGCGTCAGCGGCACCGGGCCGCCAATCGCAGTCAGCGACTTCAGGGCCGCGTGAAAGCTGTGCCCGTAGCCGAAAAAGTACCAGTCCGTGCCCGAATCGGCGGGCCGGGACTGCACCCAGCCGCCCGTTTGCAGCGGCGTTTTGGAGTCGTCCAGCAGAAACCAGCCGTCACGGGACAGCACGCCCTGCCCCAAATCCTCCGCCCCGTCCGCCCCGTCCAGCGTCCGAAGGGTTCCGCCGAGGTTGCCCGCATTGGGCATCCCCGGCTTCCAATTCACCGTCTGCGCCCCATCCTTGATTGCCGCGCTCAGGTTGCCCGCCGAAAACGGCTGCCCGTTCGGCCTATAGGTCAGCCGCATCTGCCCCGTGTCAATCACAGTCTGCTTTGCGCTCCGCGTCACTTTCGCCCCGGCATACCGGGCTTGGCGCTCCACGGCAAACAGCGAGGGGGCATCTACGAACTTGCCCGACGCCGCATACTCCAAACGAACACAGTTCGGCGTGATGACGGTAAAGCGAGCCGCGCCAACCACAATCGGTGCAGGCACGGCAGCAGGCGGAGTCTGCGCCCGGACCGGAGCGAAGCAGGTGAAGACGAGCGACAAAGCCAGAGCGGCTCTGGTAAACAAAAAAAGCAAAGAGCGCATAGCAGTTTGTTCGCCACAGGCGGGCTAATTTCCTGCTCTGGTGAGGGATGGTTTTGTTATGGTGAGGGATGGCGCGATTTATGCCGCCTGCCCCTGCCGCGCCCGGCGGCGACAGGCAGAGCCAGCAGGAACAGGGCGGCAGTGAAAAGCGTCTTGGTAGGATGTGCCATTGTTGTTCTCAAGCGAGGTATTATCTGGGTGCCTGCAAGTAAATGATTGCCGATGAAAAGAGGTTCTTTCATGCTGCGACTCCTGCTTTTGCCCGCTGCCCTGCTGCTGACTGCGCCCGTGTTTGCGGCTCCCGACATTTCTGTTGCCCGTACTCCCAATGAGGCTGGCTGGGACATTACGCTATCCCCGGCTATCGCCGACAAAGTGATGGACCGGATGTGGCTTGTCGTAGACGGCAAATCCAAGATGATAAACTATGGGGATTTCTATGCGGCGGAGGCCCGCAAGACGCTTCATTATCAGGCAAAAGCCGACAGCAGCCTGGATGGCGATGTCAAACAGATTTTGGCGGCGCAGGGTCTGGCAACCAAACCAGACGTCACGACGTATTTCTTTTCGTATAGCCTGAACGGAAGCAATCGCCTCAGCGGGGCTGAAACTCTGCATTTTGCGAAAATGCAGGCATCTCAAGCCTACACTCAGCCGCCTTCTATCGCTACCTACAAGGTCGGAGACCGCATTACCTTGTACGGCGTCATCGCCATGAATGACGGAACGACCCTGGCAGACCTCGGCCTGCCGCCCGGAGTAAGTGTCTATGATGCGCCCAGCCCAAACGACACGTTTTCAGACTCCCCGGACGCCTCAGCGTCAGAAGGCAAGGTGCATCGCATCTATATTCAGGTGCAATTTGTGCCGAAGCCTGCCGACAAAAAGTAAACGAGTGGCTCTAGCGCGGCGTCAGCAGGAAGGCGCGAGGCTTGCCGTGGAATGTGCCGGTGCCGACAATTTGACCAGCGGCGTTGGTGCCGGTGGCGGTGTCCAGGGTCCAGCCGGAGCCGGGGGGGAGTTGGGCGTTCAGATCGCGGCCTGTTGTGCCGTGCCAGACGACGGCGCGGGTGCGGCCTGTGGTTGTGTCGGTGGAGGTGCCGACCACATCGCCGGTCGGGCTGAGGCCCCCGGCGGCGCTGTCGGTGTCGCCGGGCAGGGGGAGGAGGTCGGTCATGCGGCCCGCGTCCCACAGGAACGCATGGCGGGCGGGGCCGTCGCTGATTTCCGAGGTTCCGGCAATCTGCCCCGACGTGTTCACGCGGTCGGCTCGGCTGTTTGCGCCGCCGAGCGTGCCGAGGTCGGTCATCGCGCCGTTCTGCCACGCGAACGCATGAGTCTGGCCGAAGGTCTCGGTGTCGGCTTTGCCGACGACGACGCCGGTGTCGCTGACGGCGTAGGCCGCGCTGTAAAGGCCGCCGAGTGTGCCGAGGTCAGTCAAATGGCCGCTGTCTGAGAGAAAGGCACGGGCAACCAGCGCGTGCCAGCGGTCCCGCGTGCCGGTCATCGCCCACCCCGCCGCCTGCCCGGCGTCATTGATGCCGTGCGCTTCCGAATAGGGGTAGCCCGGCAGGGAGCCGACCCGGTGCGGCGTGCCGTCCCAGACAAACGCCCGGCCCCGGTTTGGGATATTGTACGACGCTCCCGCGACCCGCCCCCCGGCGCTGATGGCGTTCGCCAGACTGAACCGCTGCCGGGGCAGAGCGCCGAGGGGCGCCGTGCCGCCTGCCGCCCAGACTTCGCCGCGTGAGGCGGCGTCATCGGTCAGCGCCACCTGCCCGGAATTGTCCAAACCCGACGGCAGGCCGTCGCCCAGATCGGTGATTGTGTAGCCGGGAGACAGCGAGGACGCCGGGAGCAGGCCATGCGAGGCCGCCGCCGCCGTGAGCCGCCAGGGCAAAATGGCGGGCACAGTCAGGGCCAGCAGCCAGGCCAGACCGCGCCGGGCGGGGACCGAGCGCAGGCCGACGAGGCGGCGGCGCAAGGTCCGAAAGCCCGGCGACATCCCCAGCGCCGGGGCAGTGGTTTCGCCGCCGGTGAGGCGAAGCAGGAGGCGGCCATAGAGCGCGGGCGAGGCTCGGGTGACTTGCAATGCCAGCGTGTCACAGGCTTCTTCGCGGGCAGCGGCCCATTCGGAGACCGCCCACCAGGCCAGCGGGTGAAAAAAGAACAGGGTGCGGGCGAGTGTCGGCAGCGCGGCCAGCCGCAGGTCCCCGCGCTTGACGTGCGCCATCTCATGCGCCAGCATCAGCCGCATCTCATCGGCAGACAGCACCGAAGACAGCCCGAGCGGCAGCAGAATCACAGGCCGCAGACAGCCCGCGACGCACGGCGCGGTGACCGCCGCGCTTTCGCGTACATCCGGGGCGCGGCGCAGACCCAGCGACCGGGCCAGAGCGTCAACGTCCACGTCGGGGAGAGTCACTGGAACAGCCCCGCGCATCTGCCGGGCCAGTCGTGTCCCCTGCCCCGCCAGCACGGCCAGCGACGCCAGCACGCCCAGCCCCCACAGCGCACCAAGAGCCAGCGGCCACGCGCTTGGCGCGGCGCTATTGGGTTGGCTTTCTGCCGAGGGTGCCAGGGCCGCTTCGGGCGGCGCGGCAGGTATAGAAGCCGCCGTCGGCACAAGGCGCGGGGCTGCCAGCGGGGCGAGTACGGGGACAGAAGGCACGGCGGGCGCGGGCAGGACCGCCAGAGACACCGGGGCCAGCCAGCACAGGTCCAGCACCAGCTTCAGGCAGGCCAGCCACCACAGCGACGCCCGCAGGCTTGCCGGCAGGCGCGGCAGCAGGCGGCACGCGAGGCCAGCACCCAGCACGGCCAGCCCGCCAGTCAGGGCGGCATGACCCAGCCGGACGGTCCACACAGACAGCAGGACGGCAGGAATGCTCAACGTCTAGCTCCCTTCGGCAACACTCTCCCGAGGGTCGGCGTCCAGGCCGTCTACCAATCGGCGAAGCTCGGCGCGTTCCCGCTCGGTCAGTGTGTTTGGCTGGCTAAGATAGGCCACAAACGGGGACAGTGAGCCGCCCAGCGACTTTTGCACGAAGTCCGACACGAGGCCCTGCATCAGCTCGGTTTTGGCGACGACCGGCGTATACAAAAACGCCCCGCCGTCTTTGCTGCGGGCCAGAAAGTTCTTCTTCCGCAGGCGCTCCATCATGGTCAAAACCGTGGTCCGGGCCAGGTTGTGCGACTCGCCAAACTGCTCGGCGACTTCCCGGACAGTGATGGGAGCGCGGTCAGTGACATAGTGCAGCAGGGCGAGTTCCTGATCTCCAAGCGAAGGGGGTTTATTCATGCGCGGCGTGTGCTTTCTTTGAGCGGACGGAAACTATTCGGTGATACTGCCAGTATAGCATAGGACTACACCCGTCGTCAAGAGTAATTATGTAAAACAGTGAGCGGAGAAGACCGAGGGGTTAGAACCCCTCGCTGGAAGGCACTTCGTGCCGGGCGGCCAATCGGAAACCAAATGCGGGCCTATATGCGCTATTCTTTGGCTTCTCTTATTCTTTGGCTTCCCGGCGTCTTCGCCTCCTAGCGAGGGGTTTAACCCCTCGGTCTTCTCCGGCTCTTTGCGCCCGCGCCCCGTTGATTCTCACCCGCCGAGCGGGTACACTGAAAGCAGCTTTATGAAATACGCACTGCCCTTGTTGATTGTACTGAACGCCGCCGCCCTGTCGCCTGCCGCACGCGCCGTTTCAACGGTGTCCGCCCTGCCGAAACTGGTCCCGATGGCTTCCCTGTCCTCCCTGTCGCCAACGCTTGCGGCGTGGAGTCCGCCGCCTTTGCTGCTGTGGGGCAACACCCCGGACCCGACCCTGTCTTTGACCGCTGACTGGCGGCGCGTCTTTGATGTCGCTGCCCTCGGGGCCTTTGATGTGCCCCTGCGAGATGACCCCGCCGAGCGCACCAACATTCTGCTGTCCGCGTCGGCGGTGGACAATCTGACCCTGGCTCCCGGCGCGGAGTTTTCCTTCAACAGCGCCGTCGGCGAGCGCACCCCGGAGCGCGGCTATCAGGACGGGCTGATGTTCGATCAGGGGAAAATCGTGCGCGGGACCGGCGGCGGCATTTGCCTGGTCGCCACGGGTCTGTACAACGCCGCCCTGCACGCCGGGCTGCCAATTGATGAGCGGCACCCGCATTCTGGCGTTGTCAGCTACGCCCCGCCCGGCTGCGATGCGGGCATCTACTACGGGCAGAACGACTTGAAGTTCCGCAACACCACCGGCAGGCCGCTGACCATCCGCGCCGTCCCGGAAGGCGACCGCGTCGCCGTGCGCCTGTTCGGGCGGACCCTGCCGCCGGGGAGGGCCGTGGTGGTCAAGCCGCTGGCTTTAACAACTTTGCCGTGGAGTGTGAAAACGACCACTGACCCGGCTCTCCTGCCGGGGCAGGTGGTGATAGACCAAAGGCCGCGTGCGGGCTACGATGTTACCCTGGCCCGGTACTGGACGTTGAAAGGCCGCGTCGTCAAGCGCGAGATCGTGACGCAGGAACACCGCGCCCCGCGCCCTGAAGTGCGCCGCGTCGGCCCCGCGCCTGTTGTGCCGACTCTGCTGCCAACGGCGACTGACCCTCTGGCACTGCCGATAGCGCCTGCCCCGGTGGCGACAGATGCGGAGCCGGGCGATTAAAGGCACACGGGGCTGCCCCCCCCCCCCGTGCCACTTTTACACCTATGACACATTCTACCGAACAGCCTTCCCCTGAACAGACCGCCGCGACGCGGGCCGAAGACCTGCGGGCGCGGCTGTCCCATGCCAACTATCTGTATCATGTCTTGGACCAGCCGGACATGGCCGATGCCGAGTATGACCGGCTGCTGCGCGAGCTGACCGAGCTGGAAGACGCGAACCCGGCGCTTGTGACGGCGGACTCGCCGACGCAGCGGGTCGGGGCGTCGCCGCTGTCCGAGTTTCAGCCGCACACCCACAGGCAGCCGATGCTGTCTCTCGGCAATGCCTTCAACGACGACGAGCTAAGGGCGTTTGACGAGAAAGTGAAGCGGCATCTGGGGCTGGCCGATGACGCAGCAGTCGAGTATGTCACGGAGCTGAAAATCGACGGCCTGGCGATCTCGCTGACCTACGAAAATGGCGTGTTTCAAACCGCCGCCACACGCGGGGACGGCCTGACCGGCGAGGACATCACGGCCAACATCAAGACTGTCTCAAGCCTGCCCCTGCGCCTGCGCGGCGCGTTCCCGGACTTTGTGGAAGTGCGCGGCGAGGTCTATTTGGACCACGGCGAGTTTGCCCGAATTAATGCCGAGCGCGAGGAAGCGGGCGAGCCGGTGTTCGCCAACCCCCGCAATGCCGCTGCGGGCAGCGTCCGGCAGCTCAACCCGGCGGTGACGGCGAAGCGGCGATTGACGCTTTTTTTGTACGCCCTCGGCGAAAGCAGCGAGCGGGTTGCCGAGTCGCAGGCGGGGCTATTGGACACGCTCAAAGAGTGGGGAATGCGGGTCAATCCAAACGTCCAAACCTGCCCCGACATTGACGCCGTGCTGGCTTATGTCGCGGCGTGGACCGAGAAAAAAGCGGCGCTGCCGTATGATATTGACGGCATCGTCGTCAAGGTCAACGCCTACGCGCAGCAGCAGGATTTGGGGGCCGTGGCACGGACGCCCCGGTGGGCCATTGCCTACAAGTTCCCCGCGTCGCAGGGCCGCACCAAAATTATTGACATCATCGCGCAGGTCGGGCGCACCGGGGCGATAACCCCCGTCGCGCTCGTGGAACCCGTCACTCTGCCGCCGAACTCGGTGGTGCAGCGGGCGACCCTGCACAATCAGGCCGAAGTGGACCGCAAAGATGTCCGCATCGGCGACACTGTGGTGATCCAAAAAGCGGGCGATGTCATTCCCGAAATCGTGCAGGTGGTCTTGGAGTCTCGCCCCGAAGGCACGCAGCCTTACACGCTCCCCGCAGCCTGCCCCGCCTGCGGCACGGCGCTGGTGCGGCCCGAAGGAACCCCGGTCACGCGCTGCCCGAATGCCTCCGGCTGCCCCGGCCAGACCGTGCAGCGCATTATTCACTTTGTCTCGCGCCGGGCAATGGATATTCAGTGGCTCGGCGAAAAGCACGCCGCGCAGCTTCTGGAAGCGGGGCTGATTAAAGACGCCGCCGATTTATACACGCTCCAGAAAGAAGATTTACTGCCGCTGGAGCGCATGGGCGACAAGCTGGCCGACAACATTCTGGCGGCGATTGAGGGCAGCAAGCATCCACCCCTGCCTCGGCTGATTTTCGCGCTCGGCATTCGGCTGATTGGTGAGCATTCCGGCGAGATTTTAGCCCGGCACTTCGGCTCTTTAGACGCACTGGCATCGGCTACCGTGGAAGAGCTGGCCGCCGTGCATGAAATCGGGCAGACCACCGCTGAGGCGATTGTGGCCTACTTCGGGCAGCCCGAGACGACTGTGCTGCTGGAAAAGCTCGTTCGCGCCGGGGTGCAGCCGGTCACCGAGGGCTTCGCGCCCGCGTCTGACTTATTCGCCGGGCAGTCGTTTGTGTTCACCGGCTCTCTGCAAACGATGACCCGTGACGGGGCGGAAACCACGGTGAAGCAACTGGGAGGCCGCGCCGCCTCCTCGGTGTCCAAACAAACCGACTACGTGGTCGCGGGCGAAAGCGCAGGCAGCAAGCTCGAAAAAGCGCGGGCACTGGGCGTTCCGGTGCTGACCGAAGAAGAGTTTCACGCACTGGCGGCGGGGCAGGCCCCGGACTGGCTCCTCGCACAGCGCGAAGAAGCCGCCGCCAAAAAAGCCAAACGTACCAAAAAGCCTGCCGACGCGGCGGGGGTGCTGGCAGGACTTGCCGCCCCGGACGGCGAATAAGCCGGGCATGACGCAGGAACCCGCCGCAGACGCCCGGCTTGATGATGGACGACCGCCCACGCAGGTCAAAGAGCGGCTGGCCGCGCTGGATGTCTGCCGGGGATTGGCTATTCTAATCGTGGTCTTTATCCACGTCTCCGGCCACTTCCTGCCCGCCCTGCATCCGCGCCATGCCGCCCCCTACCCCGCCTGGTGGTGGCTGGCCGTGCCCAATCAAGCCGCGCAGTGGGCGGTTCCCTGTTTCTTGATGCTCAGCGCCCTGGTCAATGCCCGCAGCGTGGCCGGGGGCGATTGGGGCCGCTATGCCCGCCGCCGTGTTCAAACCGCCCTGCTGCCGTATGTGTTTTGGAGCCTGTTTTATGTCGCCGTCGGCGTGCTGGTCAATCATCAGCCGCGCCCCGGTGTCCACTCTCTGCTGACGCTTCTGCAAACCGGCAAAGCGTGGTATCACCTGTACTTTTTCGTGCTGGTGCTGGAAATGTACGTCCTCCTGCCGCTGCTTGTCCCCCTGTTTGCCCGCCGCCCCCCGTTCTGGGCGATCGCGCTTGGCGCGTCGCTTACACAAGCGGCTGTGTATTTGCTGAACCGTTTCGTCTTCCTGCATTCATTCCAAAGCACCATTTTGTGGGACATTCTGCCCGTCGCGCTCGGCCTCTGGCTGTGGAGCCGCCCCCTGCCTCTGCCTGAAGTCCTGAAAAAAGCACTGTGGCCGTCGCTGGCGGCTGTCCTGCTGGGACTGGCCGCCTATCTTCCCGCCGCAGTGGCTGTGCAGCTTCACCAGCCGCTGAACACCGCCGTTTATCAGTTTGGGCAATGGGGCTACGCGGCAGGGATGAGCGTCTTCGTGCTGGCGCTATCCGCAGCGCTGGGAGCTAACCGGCTGACTAAAGTTCTCAGTTTTCTGGGGGCCGAGTCGCTGATTATTTATGTCCTGCATCCGCTGGCAATTCTGGCGCTGGACAGGGCGGGCGTGATGCACCGGGTCGGCACCGCGCCTGGGCTGATAGCCTACTATACAGCCTGCCTCGCCCTGCCGCTGGCGGCGGGCTGGGTTTGGAAGAGAATTCGTTCTTGACCGGCAGCAAAAGGTACCCTATAATGCTTATGTACCTAGAAAAATCCCACATGACACAGCCTGCCCGTCGTTCTAAAGCAGCCTTCGCCGAGACTGAACTGGTTATCGTAATGGCTATTCTCGCTGTTATCGCTATTCTCGCTGTTATCGCTATCCTCGCCGCGATTTTGCTCCCCATCTTTCAGAAAATGCGCGAGAACGCCCGCCGCGCTTCCTGCACTTCGAACCTCAAGCAGATTAGCCTTGCTACCATCCAGTATGCCCAGGATTCGGATGAAATCCATCCGCGTGCCCTGAGCGCCGCCAGCGCGGTTGGAGCATGGATGTTTATCAACGGCGGAGCGCGAAATCGGAACGGCGGCAACACAATTATCACCAATTTTGATCCGACGCAGGGCTGCCTTTACCCCTATATCAAGAGTACCGGTGTTTTTGTCTGCCCGGACGACGCTTCTGGGCAGAAGAACTCTTATGCCATGAACACGCTGACCTCCGGGCAAAACCTGAGCCAGTTCACTGCACCGGCGGCCACGGTGGATTACTCGGAAAGCGCGGATGGTGTTGGCTTTTCAACAGATGACGGCTGTAACTGCACTCCCGGCAACAATCCAATAGGCGGGTTCGGAGATGAGACAACGACGCGCCACAATGGCGGGGCGGTGTATGCCTTTTGCGACGGTCATGCCAAGTTTTATAATACCGGCAAGCTTGACTCGAAAACCACACCTGTTTCCCAGACCGGCGACCCACGCTATTTCCTATAGGCGTATGCAAACAACAGCCCCCGCTTCTCTTAGAAGCGGGGGCTGTTGTTTGTTTTTGGTTTCAGTCGGCCACATAGCCCGGCGTGAACGGCAGCAGCCGCCCGGCCAGCTCGTGAGCAATATCGGCGTGAACCGTGATTGTTTCAGAGCCGTAATCCACCGAATGCACTCGGCCCATCTCGTAGCACTGCGCGACGACGTCTGAGCGTCCGTAGGGCAGCACCAGTGTTACCGTTGCCAGCAGCGATTGCAGCGTCGCTTCCATGCGGTCCATCAAAAACGGGATGCCCTCGCGCTTCAGCGCAGACAGGTAGCAGGAGTTGGGCGTTTCCACGATTAGCTCCCGCAGCGCATAGCTGTCGGTCATCGTGTCGGCTTTATTGTAGACCGTGATCATCGGCTTGTCGGCGGCCCCAAGCTCCGTTAAAACTTCCATGACCGCCCGCATCTGCCGCTCGCGCTCGGGGTGGCTCGTGTCTACCACATGCACTAGAAAGTCCGCCTGCACGACTTCTTCCAGTGTCGCCCGGAACGACGCCACCAGGTGATGCGGCAGGTTCCGAATAAAGCCGACGGTGTCGGTCATCAGCACGGACCAGCCGCCGTGCGGCAGAACAACGCGCCGGGTGGTGGGGTCGAGCGTGGAAAACAGCATCCGGTCGGCCAGCACTTCCGCCCCGGACAGCAAGTTCAGGAGCGTGCTTTTGCCCGCCGACGTATATCCTACCAAAGCGCAGGTTGGAAACGGCAGCTTGTGCCGAAGCTGCCGCTGCTGAGACCGCTGCTCTTTGATTTCGTCGATCTCGTGCCCCAGCAGCGTGATCCGCTCTTTGACCCGCCGCCGGTCGCTTTCCAGCTTGGTTTCACCGGGGCCACGTCCCCCGATGCCGCCCTGCTGCCGCTCAAACTTGGTATACAGCGACGACAGCCGGGGCAATAAATAGTTAAGCTGGGCCAGCTCCACTTGCAGCTTGCCCTCGCGGGTGCGTGCCCGCTGCGCGAAAATGTCCAAAATAAGCTGCGTCCGGTCCAGCACCCGCCGCTCCAAAGCGTTGGTGAGGTTCCGCTGCTGCGTCGGCGACAGCTCATCGTCAAAGATGACAAGCTCAGTGTCGGTGGACGCGATTTCGCCCTTGAGGTCTTCCACTTTGCCCGGCCCAATATAGGTCGCTTTGTCGGGGGCGCGGCGCGACTGCGAAAACTCCCCGACTACCCGTGCCCCCGCCGTCATCGCCAGTTCCGTCAGCTCCGAGAGCCGCATTGCCATGTCGTCTTCGCCGCCCGCCAGGGACAGCGAGACAATCAGCGCCCGCTCCTCTGCCGCCGTGTCATAAGAATGTTGTGCCATAGACACACAGTATACCCGGCAGGGTCATTTGCTAACGGCACTGCCTTGAATGTGATGCGGCGGCACAGCTTCCAGCAAGGCTTTTTCCGCCGCTTGCACTGCATACGGGTTTGGCCTGGCTTCGCTGTAGTCAAACTCATATGCGGCAAGAATGTCTTCTTCCGAGTCTTCGTTTCGGTCTTGATAGTCTCTCATTTCGTAGTCCATAATTTTTCTCCAATCGCCGAACCCTTTTGGCCGCCTGCTCCGTTCAAGACTGTAAACCTACTTGGAGTATAACGATTATGCCGGATTTACCGAACTTTTCAGCGGGCCAATGGGCTGCCATCGGCCTTGTCGCCGAAGTCATTATGTGTGCCTTCCCCATTCTTGTGCTGGTGTACGGCCTTCTGTTCGCCCGCGCCCGTCGCCATCAGCCATTAGAAAAGGGAACAATCCGGCGCGGATGGATTATTTTAGGTCTTTGCCTCGCTGCGTTAGTCCTCAGCATTGGCACTAGTTTCTTGATGCGGAGCAGTAGCATCGCAGGCTATCTCATTTGTGGCATCGTGGAAATTGTGCTGCTGGTCGCTGCCACGCAATCGATTTTGTTGCTGCGGCACCCGCTCACTCGCCCGCTGCGCTTCAGCTCAGTGGCGCTGCTGGCAAACACAATGCTTCTTTGCCTTCTGCTGCCCTTTTCAGTCTGGATTGCCGCTGTGTCTCTTCGGGTGGTGGCCTACAATAACTCCAACGAAGCGCAAGTACGAAAGGCCCTGCAAAAGAACCCGAATGACCCCGCCGCGCATTCCAGTCTGGCCCAGATTGACAGCCTGCACCGCGACCATGCCGGGGCCATCACCGAGTGGCGGCAGGTGCTGGCGGTCGAGCCGGACAATGAGATGGCCCTGTTTATGCTTGGCTCGGAGCTGACCCGTGCCCATCAGCCGGAGCAGGCCCGGCCACTGTATCAAAAGCTGGCGGCCCAGAACGGGACGTCTAGCGGCAGCGCCCGCCAGTGGCTGGCCCGGCACGGCGGGTAGGCAAGGGTCAGCGCCGGGCATTGAAGATCACTTTGGTTCCGTCGCGCTCCAGGCTAAAGGGCAGCTCTTTCATATCGGCCAGCACGTCGCGGACAGCGCTCTGGCGGTCGGGGGGGCAGTACAGCAGCAGAAAGCCGCCGCCGCCCGCGCCCGCGATTTTGCCGCCAGTCGCCCCGGCGTCCAAAGCACGCTCATAGAGGGCGTCGATGTCCGGGCTGGTAATCCGTCCCGCCATCTGCTTTTTCCACTCCCAGCCGAGCTGCATCAGGCGTCCGACTTTGTTGTGGCTGCCTTCGGTGAGTGCTTTTTCGACTTCGCCGACCTGCCCCTTGATTTTGTCCAGCCAGGCGCGGCGGCTGTCGATGTTGGCGGTCTGCTCGCTTAAAATAGTGTCTGCCGAGCGCGTGATGCCGGTGTAAAACAGCATCAGGGCCTCGCCGAAGCGGCGGCGCTTTTCTTCGGACATCTCGACAGCGGTTGTCAGCACGGATTCATCCGGGCGGAACTCGAAGCGGCGCAGGCCGCCGTAGGCGGCAATATACTGGTCCTGCTTGCCAATCGGCTTGCCCAGAATAGCGATCTCAATCGCGCACGCTGACGCAGCCAGCGTTTCCGCCGTCACCAGAATGCCCCGGTACGCATACATCGCGTGCAGCAGGCCCACGGTGACGGTGCTGGACGACCCGAGGCCGCTGCCTTCGCTCGGGATGTCCGCCATTGTGGCAATCTCAACACCGCCTTCAATGCCCGTCAAAGTCATACACTCGCGCACCAGCTCGTGTTCAATTTGAGCCACGGTGTCCACCATCTCGGTGCGGGTGTAGCCGACCCGGATTTTGCCGTCAAACCGTTCTTTGATAACGACATAGATATACTTGTCAATTGCCGAGGAAAGCACCGCGCCGCCGCCCTCGGCATAGTAGCCCTTCATATCCGTGCCGCCGCCCGCAAATGAAATCCGAAGCGGTGTTTGTGTGATAATCATAATATCCCAGTCATAACGTGAAATTGTCCCCGATAATGGCGTTCTGCACCGTCGCCCCCGCCGCGACGCAAGCTCCCGGCAGCAGCACGCAGTCCAAGAGGCTGGCCCCGTCGCCCACGCAAGCGCCCGCGCTGATGACATTGCGGCCTGCAAACGTAATGCCCGTGCCAAGGCTTGCCGCCGGGTCTATCCACAGTGCCGGGTCCGGGAATGAGCTGCCGACGCGGCCTGCCAAACAGTCCCAATTCGCCTGCCGGTAGCTGTCCGGTGTGCCGGTGTCCTGCAAATAGCCGCCGAGCGGCGTGCCGTACAGGGCCTGCCCCTCAGCCAGCAGCTTGGGGAAAATGTCGCGGCCAAAGTCCGAGGGTACGTCGGCGGCAATGGCATCCAGCACCGAAGGGTTCAGCACGTAGATACCCGCGTTGGCCCAGTGCGAAAAGACCTGGTCCGCAGGCGGCTTTTCCACAAAGCGCGTGATGCGGCCCGCGTCGTCCAGACCAACAATCCCCGCCGCCGTGGGGTTGGGATGCTCAAACAGCGCCACCGTGCCCACGCCGCCGCGTGCGTGGTGAAAGTCCCACAGGCGGTGCAGGTCGGCACAAATCAAATTGTCGCCGTAGATCACAAAAAAGGGGGCGCTTTGGAACAACTCTGCGGCAACTTGGACGCCGCCTGCCGTGCCGTGCAGGGTGTCCTCAAAAAAGTAATGGAGCCGAATGCCTTCAAACTCCGTGCCAAACGTGTCGGGAATAATTTGGGGCCGGTGAAACAGGTTAATCGCGCACTCGGTTACGCCCTGCCCGGCCAGCCACGTCAGCGTCCGCGCCACGAGCGGCACGCCCACAATCGGGACCATGGGCTTTGGCAGGCTCAGGGTCAGCGGGCGCAGACGGGTCCCCTCCCCGGCGGCTAAAATCATCGCTTTCATGCGCTTATTATAGCAGGTCTGTCAAATGTGGCATGGGTGCGTGCTACAATAGGTTATGGAAAAAAAAGCTGTCTTTACCGATGTTGGCCCGCTTCAGGGCGCTCCTTACTCTCCCGCCGTGCGCGTCGGGCCGATTTTGTATATTTCGGGCCAAATCCCGATTGACCCGGCCACCAGCCGCGTGGTGGAAGGGGATTTTGAGACGCAGGTACGCCAGTGCCTCCGAAACCTCGCGGCGCTGTTGAAGCAGGAAGGGCTGGGACTAGACAGCGTTGTGAAAACTACCATCTTTCTGAAAGACCTGAACAATTTTGCCGCGCTGAATACGGTCTATGGCCCCTATTTCAGCGGCGTCAAGCCCGCCCGCTCCACGATTGAAGTGGCGCGTCTGCCGATGGATGTGATGGTAGAAATCGAAGCCATTGCGGTTGCCCCGGACGCTTAACGAAACAAGGCCCGGAAGAGAAATCTTCCGGGCCATTTTAGTTTATTCGGTCGGGGTCTTCGCGGGGCGTCCGCGCCGACGCGGGGCCGCTGGCGGCGTCGTCTCGCCGCCCGCTGCTCCGGCCCGCTGGGCCGCCGCACGCTGGCCGCGCATCTCGCCGCCCCGGCGTCCGATCTCGGCATAGAATTCTGTGCCGCGCTCGCGCTTGACGGTCTCGCCGCCCTTTTTGCCAATGCTCTGGTAGAAAGACGCGCCGTAGCGGTTTTTCACCGTTTCGCCGCCTTTGCGTCCGGCTTCGCGGGCAAGCTCGGGATTAGCGGCAAAGCCGCCTTCTTTGTCATGGTCATGGGAGCCGCGATGAGCTTCCGCAATTTTGCGCGCTCCCTCGGAGCCAGCCACGGGTCCTGGTTTCGCCATGGGTCTTACCTCTTCTATGGTTTTGTTTTCAGGAAGGTTCAGTGTGTTTTTAGTTCGCGGACAGCTTGGAGTCATCCGTATTCACGGAGGCTTCCAGCTCCGCTTTCTTTTCACGCGCCGCTTGTTTTCCGGCGCTGACCGCATCGGCGACACTGGCTTTTTGATCGTCTACCAGGGCTTTGCCTTTATCCACAAGGCTTTGGGCGCCCTCTTTGGCGGTGTCGGCTTTGTCGTTGGCTTTGGCACTTAAATCGCTGGCGGTGGACTTGGCGGTGTCGGCAGCCTCAGCCGCTTTAGCTTTGACGGTGTCAGTGGTTTCGGTGGCTTTGGCTTTGACGGTGTCGCTGACTTCGTCCAGCTTGGCTTTGGCGCTTGCCGCTGTGTCGCTGGCCTGATCCGAAAGCTCCATGGCCTTCAGTTTGGCGGTGTCGCTCAGATCAGCCGCTTTGTTCTTTGCCAGATCAGAGTAATCATCTGCCTTTTGCTTGATCAGGTCCCGCGTGTCGTCGCCCTTCTGGGGGGCATACAGCAGGGCCAGCAAGGCACCTAAAGCGCCGCCTAAAAGCAGTCCGGCGAAAAATCCGCCGCCCGATTTCTCTGTGTTGTCGTTGTCAGCCATGGGTATCTCGTCTCCTTCGATAGTTTCTTTCGGTAATTTTTGGCAGTTGCTTTCTGATCTACTTGCAGGCTTTGGGTGTTGCTAAATGTCTTCATAGCGGCGGGCATTCCCCGTCGTCTCAACCTGTGCTTTAGCGCGGGCTTTGGAAGACTGTGTATAAACGCTGAAGCCTTTGGAAACACCGGTAATCAGGCTGCTCAGGCTAATGAGCGGCCCGGTAACGGACTTCTGCACGACGTCGGCGGTACGCTCGGTTTTCACCGAAAGGCTGTCGGTTAGCGCCTCGCCTTTGGTCAATATGACATCGGCCTTTTCGCCGACATTGGTGGTCACGCGCTGCACGGTTTCAATGGTATCCGTGGCTTTGCCAATCACCGGCTCTATTTTCTCTACCAAAGTATCCACAAGTTTAACCAGCTTTGTCAGCGCGAAAGCGGTTATGCCAAAAAGGACAACTGTGGTAATGGCAAAAAGAGCGACGAAAAACCACAGGGCAACCGTCGCAAGGTCATACACAAACATTTAAGGCTCCGTCAAAACAGTATAAGAACGCTATACCCGCCTGCTCGCTCCGGCCAAACCGCTTATTTTTCGAAGCACGGGCGCAAGCCGCGCCACGGCCCGCGCCCGGTGACTGCGGGCGTTCTTTTGGGCATCCGTCAGCTCCGCCAGGGTTTGGTTCAAGCCAGCAACTAAAAACAGCGGATCGTAGCCGAAGCCGTTCCCGCCGCGCCCTTCCCGCAAAATCGTCCCCGCGCACTGTCCCTGCGCGGTCCAGACCGTGCCGTCAGGCAACGCCAGCGCCACGGCGCAGACAAATCGGGCCGTCCGCGCCTCATCCGGAACCTCCACCAATGCAGCCAGCAGTTTGGCGTTGCGGTCCGCGTCTGTGGCTTTTGGCCCGGCCCAGCGGGCGGAATAAAGGCCCGGTGCGCCGCCGAGCGCATCCACGCACAGCCCCGAATCATCCGCCAGTGCAGGCAGACTTGTGGCAGCCGCCAGCGTGACGGCTTTCAGACGAGCATTCTCGGCAAACGTTCGCCCGGTCTCTTCCACCTCCGGCAGTGGATGGGGCCAGTCGCGGGGCGTTTGCAGGACAAACTCAATGTCCGGCAAGTGCTGCGTTAGCAGGGCGCGGAACTCGCCCACTTTGCCTGCATTGCCCGTGGCAAGGAAGAGTTCCACGGCTACACAATTCCCGCCAGCACGTCGCGCTGTTTGGCAAGCATCTGCCGCACCCCGATTTGGCCCAAATCCAGCAGGCGATTCAGGCGGTCCCGGTCAAACGGCGTGCCTTCCGCCGTGCCCTGCACCTCCACAAAGCGGCCCGTGTCGGTCATCACGACGTTCATGTCCACCGAGGCCTGCGAGTCCTCTTCGTAAGCCAAATCCAGGCGCTCTTCGCCCAAAACAACGCCCACAGACACGGCGGCGACCCATTCGGTCAGCGGCAGCGTTTTAATCTGCCCCTTGCCGCGCATCCAGTCCAGGGCTTCCACGAGCGCCACAAACGCACCGGAGATGGCCGCCGTGCGTGTGCCGCCGTCGGCCTGCAAAACGTCGCAGTCCAGCGTAATCGTGCGCTCGCCCAGCGCCCCCAGCTCCACCACCGAGCGCAGGGAGCGGCCAATCAGCCGCTGGATTTCGACGGTGCGCCCCCCGGCAGGCTTGCCGACATCGCGGCCCGAGCGGGTGTGCGTGGCACGCGGCAGCATGGCATATTCGGCGGTCAGCCAGCCCTGCCCTTTGCCTTTCAGAAACGGCGGCACGCGGTCTTCGACGCTGGCGGTGCAAAGCACGCGGGTTTCGCCGACTTCGACCAGGCAGGAGCCTTCGGCATGGCGGGCATACGAACGGGTGAGTGTAATGGGCCGGTACTGGTCCAGAGCGCGGCCATCTTCGCGGGGCATAGGGGAAACCTCAGTGTTCAAAAGTATTTAAATTTGCTGAGGGGAGTATACCCGAAGTATGGCTACAGCCGCAGCCAGTCCACCGGGGGCAGCGGCTCGCCGAGCAGAGCGGAAGCATAATGGCGGAAGGCTTCGGGGTCGCCGGTGGCGGCAAAGCGGGGCGGAGCGGCGGGGGCGGCGGGCAGGGAAGGCAGCAGGGGCAGGGCGCGGCGGACGGCCTCTTCGGAAGGGTCCACAAAGAGGGGCCGAAACGCCGGGTCGGCAAACGAGGCGACGGCCCGGTGCAGGGCGGGCAGCAGAAACGGGAAGTGGGTGCAGCCCAGAATAATTGTCTGCACGCGGGCCGCGTGCAGCGGGGCCAGGTACTCGCGGGCCGCGTCTTCGGCTTCCGGGGTCTCGGCGCGGCCTGACTCCACCAGCGGCACAAAGCGCGGGCAGCCCACTTCCGTGACAATCCGCACCGGGTCCAGGGTGTGAACGGCGGCGGTGAACGCCAGGCTTTGCGCGGTGGCAGCGGTGGACAGGACGCCGACCGGGCCGTCGCCGCGCTCCATCGCGGCGCGTGCGCCCGGCACAATGGTCCCGACAATCGGCAGGCCGGGGAACGCCGCACGGGCGGCTTCAAGGCCCGCCACCGTGGACGTGCCGCTTGCCATGAGAATAACTTTTGCCCCGGACCGCACCAGATGGTCCGTCAGGCGCAGGGCCAGGTCGCGCACCACGGCCAGCGGCTTGTCGCCATAAGGGACATTGGCCGTGTCAGCCAGATACAGCACCGAGGCATGGGGAGCCTGACGGCACACTTCGCGCAGCACGGTCAGCCCGCCGAGGCCAGAGTCAAGAATGCCGATGTCGGGGGATTGAGGCAAAGTCATGGATCGGTTTTCGCCTCGGCGGCGCGGGTGACGGGGATGGGGCCGTCGGTCGTAAACTCGCCAAACGTCGTCACCGGCGTGCCTTTGACCTGTATCTGGTAGCTTTTGATTTCTGGAAACTGTCCGAGCGTGCGTCCGAGCGCCGTCAGCGCATCGGTCTGATGGCCCTCGCCGCCGGTCTCATCCACGGGGTTTTCCGAGAAGTCGAGCGTTGCCACGCCGTCACTCAAAGTTAGGCCACGCAGGGCAGTCCCTTTGGGCATGGGGCTTCCCGGTGCGGTCAGCAAAGCGTCCACGGCGGCGCGAACCGGCGTCTGCGGCGTCGCCAGCTTGACGGTGCGTGGAATCAAGGGGTCATCGTTGCCCTTTGCTTGGGGGTTGACCACGTAGACGGTCGCTTTTTCACGCGGCGCGGGCGGCGTGCTGACCGTCGGCGGCGGGCCAGGCGCGGGACGATGGCAGCCGGACAGCAGTATCGCTCCGACGAGGCACACGGCCACACTGGCAATGCGAAGGGTCGGATGCGAGGGGTTGAAACCCCTCGCTGGAAGGCGCTTTGCGCCGGACAGCCAAACGGAAAACAAATATACGCCTGCGTGTCTGTCTTTTTGGCTTCTCTTAATTCTTTGGCTTCTCTTAATTCTTTGGCTTCCCGGCGTCTTCGCCTCCCAGCAAGGGGTTTCAACCCCTCGCCCTTTAACCTCTCGCCTAAACAGTCTCAGCAATGTATGCACGCTTAGAACGCCTTCCGGGGGCTTGTCTCATCACGACTGGCCGAGCGGGCCTGATTGGCCCGGTCCTGCATGAAGTCGCGCAGGCCTGCCATGATGCCTTCGGCGATTTTCTGCTGGGTGTCATCCATCCGCAGCTTCGTCAGGTCGCTGTCGCTGTTCATGTAGGCCGTTTCCACGAGCACGGCAGGCATGAGGCTCCCACGCAGGACGCCGAAGCCGCTGGGGAAACGCACCGTGTCCGAGCGGGTTCCGAGGCGCGGGATGCCGGACACTTCGGCGATGCGGCGGGAAATATCAGCGGCCATCAGCTTGCAGACCGGGTTCTGGGCATGGTAGTAAACCGTGGTTCCCGAATGCGAGTTCTGCCCGCCGCTGGAGTCGGCGTGAATAGACACAAAGAAATCTGCATGGCGTGCGTTGGCGATTGCGGGGCGGCCCATGACTTCCACAAAGGTATCATCAGAGCGCGTCATAATCACCGTCGCCCCGTTTTGTGTCAGCAGGTCGCGCAGGCGGCGGCCCACCGCAAGGGTGATGTCTTTCTCAAAGACTTTGCCCGTGCGAAACTCATCCCGCGCCCCGGAGTCCTTGCCGCCGTGGCCGGGATCAATACAGATGATCTTGCCCGCCAGCGATGTGCTGAGTGGGTTCAGCGGCGGCTTGGGGCCTTCGGCCACCAGCGGCGCGGCGGGGGCGCTTGAGCCGCCGGTCAGCACATTAATAGTATAGGTCATGCCACTGCCCACGGCCTGTGAGTCCACGGTGAAGCCGACGGCGCGGGACAAATCCAGCACGACGCGCCCGAAGTTCATCTGCGAGGTCAGCAGCCGCCCGACCCGAATCGCCTTCACAAAGGGGCTGCCGACCGCCTGCGCGGCCTGCACGCTGCTGCCCGCCGTCGCCCCGGCGAGGTCAAACGCCAGACGGTCCGGGCTGTCCAGCGTCTCGGTGCGGTACTTGGCGGGACCCGTCGTGGAAATCAGTATCTGGGTGAGCGCCGGGCTGACAATCTTGTAGGCCACATTGGTAATCGTCACCGGCCCGGCATTCTGCGGCAAAACGGGGGGCGGGGGGTTGACCACCACACGCGGCGGCGGGCTGACCGGCAGCGGGGCCAGGGGCGCGGCGGGCGTTGGCGTCGGGCTGGAGGCCACTTCCGACTCGGCTCCTGCGCCAAGCGCCACTTTGACAACGCTTGCCTGGACGCCGCTTTCCACGCGGAACGGCATCCCCTGCTTCAAGTCTATCGTAATACGAACCGTCTGGTAGTCCATCTGCCCGCTGCGTATCTGCGTCACGCCGCCCGACTGGCTGGGAATACTGGCCGGGGTCGTCGCCAGGTCCAGCCCGTACAAATCCACATACAGCCGCTCCGGCTTGTCGATGCGCTTGACGGTATAATACACCGGGTACGACGTGTAAATTGTCAGCGATTGGTCATCCTGACGCACGACTTGCAGCCGCGCCCGGACAGTCAGCGTCGCCGTCGTCGGCTGCCAGTCCGCCGTGCCGCCGAGGGCCTGTGCGACGCGGGCAAACGGCACGCACATCCGGCCCTCGACCGCCGTAAACGGGCTGCTAAAGCGCCGCCCCGCCGCCGACGTAATCAGCACCGTGCCGTCGGTCTGCCGCTGAAACTTCGCCCCGAGAAGCTGCACCGCATCCACCGGCGCCCGCACCTGCCCGTCCGCCCCCACAAACGGCTTGACCTGAAAGGGTACGACCCGCCCCCCGATCAAAATTGTGGCTTGTGTCGGCTCCGCCAGCGCAGGCAGGGCCGTCGCGGTTATCAAAGCAAACGCGCCAAACGCGCAGGTGAGTGTCCTCATAAGCAGTGTCTCCGGGCTAACATCATAAGCAGTAAAGAAGAAAAATAAGCAGTAATACCGGCATTCTAACACAGGTTTGCGTCAGCGGTCAAGGCTGAGGCGGAAAAAAGTCAAACCCGGCAGCAGGATAAGGTACAATCCCCTCCGCAGGTCCGAAACGTTCTGGACGTTTGAGCGGGGGACTTTTTTGCCTCGGCGAAGAAGGTGCATCTGGCGTCGGGCTGGCTCTTATTGTCGGTTAGCATCATAAAAAGGAAATGCAGCAATGGCAAGTCCATCAGTCGGCAACGAGCAAGAGCGTGAGAAGCAGTCGCAGATTTCAGTAAGTCGTACCTATGAGCCGGAAGAGTTTGAGGCGGACACGGATGAGGAGCGACCTGGTCAAGATTGCTTTGTGGTTTAGGAGTGAGGCTCACCTGACGATCAACCTCCGCCATTTCTTTGGCGGTAGGAATGTATGCTTTTGAGTTTAGATGGGTTGGCGCGGAGGAAATAGACCGTGCCGGAGGCGCTTTCAACGATTCTGACAATGGGGCTGGTTGTGAGTTGCTTGTTGTCTGCGGCTTGCTCTCCACACCCGCTGCCAAGTTTTGGTGAGCCGGGTTGAAATTGTAGCCAACAAGCGCAACCAAAACTAGGAGGACAGCAAGCAAAATTGAGCCTTTCGAGCGCCCCAATTTGGCCGTGCGTGGTATATTTTTGCTTGGAGCGGCCAGATCAACAACACGCTTGCACTTTGCACAAATGAGGCTATAGCCTGCTTTGTCATCCGCTATTTTGTAAACTTCACCGCAAGCACAATGCACAATAATCATGTCGCAACCTCAGTTTAGCTTTTCCACGGCCTACGCATCAGCGTCATAGTCTAACTAAATGCGGGGCGCTCGGACGCAGGCGGCAATGCTGGCTGCAATACGCTCGATAGTATCAGACGGCAGCGTTCCTACCTGCTCTTGAAACCGCACGAGTGACACGGTTCGAATTTGGAGGGCGTCTGCCGCCGAGGGTTTCGTCAGACCGCTTTGATGGGTTGGCAAAAGGTGTGTCATCCAAATATAACCCGCGAACGTTTCATTCCAGCCGGTGATTGGCACGACAATTCGCACTGGCAGACGGCCAAGCTGTTCATCCCCAATGACCACCACCGGGCGAATTTTGCCGGTTTCCGATCCCTGCGTCGGGTCTAGGTCAACGCGCCAGATTTCGCCGCGCCGTGCATTAGCCATGCGGCTCTTCCTCGTAGTCGTAAAAGTCCCCGGTTTCTAGATCAGCAGTCAAGTGTCGCTCGGATTCAGGCAGGGCTAGGTCAGCTTCGTAAGCAGGAAGGGCGAGGTCAACCGATGCTTTCAAGTATGGCTCGCGCTCCTCGGGTGACAAGGTCATCAAATAACGAGGGTCAACCCTTTCCTGCTCTAATGCAGTTATCGGGCTGTGATTGAAGCGGGCTAAATGGTCCATAACTTTGGAATAGCCGTGATTGGCGACAAGCGACTGTAAAGATTGGTCAAGCGTGTCTTCGTATTGCGTAGTCTTCATCAAGTCTCCTTTGCAAAGCTGTCTTCGGCACCGTCGTCATCGACCGGTGTGACTTCCCACCAGTTGTGGCCGGATTTGACTTCTACTCTGAGGGGCACGTCCAGGGGGTAGGCATCCTGCATGGCCTCGCGGACGAGGGCGGACAGGGGGCGCACTTCGGCGTCGGGACACTCAAACAAAAGCTCGTCGTGGACCTGCAAAACCATCTGAGCAGACAATCCCTGCGCGGGCAGGGCGCGGGCGACGCGCAGCATGGCGAGCTTGATGATGTCGGCGCTGGTTCCCTGCACGGGCATATTGGCGGCCTCGCGCTCGGCGGCCTGCCGGAACTGGAACACGCGGGAGTTGATGTCAGGGACGTAGCGGCGGCGGCCCAAGAGTGTCTGGACGTAGCCCTTCTCGCGGGCGGTTTCCATGACGGTTTCCAAATACGCCCGGACGCCGGGGTAGAGGTCCAGGTAGGCTTTGATCAGCTCGGAAGCGCGGGCCTGCGGGACGGCAAGCTCGGCGGAAACGCGGAAGGCGCTAGCCCCGTAGATGACGGCGAAGTTAATGGTTTTAGCCTGCCGCCGCTGGTCGCTGGTGACGGGCTGGTCGTCCGGCACTTCAAAGATGCGCCGGGCGGTCTGGGCGTGAATGTCGCTGTCGGAGTTGAACGCCGCCACCAAGCCGGGGTCTTTGGTGATGTGGGCAAAGAGCCTAAGCTCGATCTGTGAATAATCGGCTGAGACCAGCACATGACCGGGGGCGGCGACAAAGCCTTTGCGGATTTCGCGGCCAATCTCGGTGCGGATGGGGATATTTTGCAGGTTGGGGTTCGACGAACTCAGCCGCCCGGTACTGGTGACGGTCTGGTTCAGCGACGTATGCACTTTGCCGGTGTCGGCGTTGACGAGGGCGGGCAGGGCGTCGGCGTAGGTGGACTTCAGCTTGGAGACTTCGCGCCACTGAATGATCTTCCCGGCGATCTCATGGCCTTTGGACGCCAAATCTTCCAGCACGTCCGCGCCCGTCGAATACCCCGTTTTGGTCTTCTTGCCGACGGGCAGCTTCAGCTTGTCAAACAGCACCTCTTGAAGCTGCTTCGTGGAGCCGACCGAGAACGTTTCCCCGGCCAGCGCGAAAATCTCGGCTTCCAGGGTCTCAATCTGCCCGCCCAGCGTCTTTGCCACGCCGCGTAAATAATCGGCGTTAATGGTGACGCCCGCCCGCTCCATGTTCGCCAGAATGGGAGCCAGGGGCAGCTCGATGTCGTCTAAGATGCCGCGCAGGGAGTCGCGCTCCAGGCGGGGCGTCAGGGCAATTTCCAGCGCCTGCACCGCTGCGGCTTCATCCGCCGCCGTACCCGCCGGGTCTTCGGGGTCGGCCACTAGCTCCAGACCGGCGCTGTCCGAGGCAAGGTTTGCCAGCGGGTAAGAAGCGCGGCCCGCCGCCAGCAGGTAGGCGGCCAGCAGAGCATCGAACGCCGCCCCGCGCAGGGAAACGCCGCTCCGGCCCAGCACGCCGCAAGCGAGCTTCAGGTCATAGACCGATTTGGCGCGGGCGGCGTCTTCCAGCCAGGGCGTCAAGGCGCTCCCCCACTCCGCCCAGCCTGCATAAAACGCCCCGTCGGGCAGGGCCAAAGCAAGGCCGGCAATCTGCGCGTTCATCAGGGACAGGGCGGACGGCTTGACACCTTCGGGGGGCATTAGGTGAAGCTGCATGGCGACCGGCGCATCGGCCTCCGCCAGCCGTGCTAAGAGGGCTTCCAGTTGCGCGGGCGTGCTGATGACTGCCGTGTTGTGCGTGGGCGCGGGCGCTTCGGGCACGGCTTCGACTTCCCCGCCTTGCTCAATCGTTTTGGCCCGCTGCTCGCGCTCTAGTGTCGGCACGCGCTTCAGCAGGGTTTTAAACTCCAGCCGCTCGAAGAACTCTTTGATGGCCTCAAAGTCCGGCCCCACAGTCTGGTAATCTGCCGTGAGCGAAACCCACTCAGGAAGCGGCACGTCGCGGACGATGGTTGCCAGCCGCTTGCACTGCGTCGCCGTGTCGGTGTGTTCGATTAAAGCATTTTTGGTCTTTTCGGGCAGCTCGTCGACATGGAACAGCAGGTTTTCCAGTGTGCCGTAGTCTTTAAGCAGCTTGGACGCGCCTTTTTCGCCGATGCCGGGGACGCCCGGCAGGTTATCCGAAGCGTCGCCTTTGAGGCCCTTGAAATCGGGGATTTGGGCGGGCGTCAGGCCGTAGCGGGTGCGAACTTCCCCTTCATCATAGACTTTAACATCGGTGACGCCTTTGACGGTGATCATTACGCGCACCGTGCCGCGCCCTTCGAGCGGGCTGCCGTCGTCGACTAATTGCAGGGCGTCGCCGTCGCCGGTGACAATCAGCACGTCGTAGCCTGCCGTTTTGCCGATTTCGGCCAGCGTCCCGCAGACGTCGTCGGCCTCATAGCCGGGGACTTCGACGTTGGGAACCCGGAACACCGCCGCCGCTTCCCGTGCGAGCTTGCGCTGCGGCTTCAAATCGTCCGGCATCGACTTTCGCGTGCCCTTGTACGACTCTAATTCCTTGTGCCGGAACGTCGCCACGGGCGGGTCAAACGCGGCAAAGATAGCGTCGGGCTGCTCGCGCTCTAGGATTGTCAGCAGCATCAGGACAAACGAATACACGGCATTGGTGGGCAGCCGGTCGGAGGTGGACAAGGCACGCATGGCAAAGAAGCCGCGATACAGGAGGCTGTTGCCGTCTAAAATCACAAGTTTGGGCATGATGGGGTGATTATACCCCTACCCGGCGTTGTTACATAAATGCTGCCATGCCGAATGCCGGGGGTATAAAACCCCCGGCAAAGAGAGCAGACGCCCTCCGGGCTAAAGAGTGAAGAAGGCCAGATATGTTTCTCCTCCGCCCGGAGGGCGGCTGAACTTCAGTGCCGGGGGTTTTATACCCCCGGCATTCTAGCTAGTGATTGCCAATCAGCATTTATGCCGCAACTTTCCACACCCTCACACCGCCTGCCGCTTGTGGTATTCTTTCAGCCCGTATCGCCCTAAAAGCAGGGCCGGTATCCAGAGCGGCGCATAAGCCAGCAGCCAGATGGCAAGGGTCAGCACACTTCCTACCATGCCGACCAGCGATTGCACGGCGTCGTGGGTCGTGACTTTCAAGCCGCCCCAAAACCCGGTGGTGACGGGGACAGCCTCCGCGTTTTTGGGTGCCTGTTCCAAAGTCAGTGTGATGGTAGAAAGCACCGCCATTTTTTTGATTATCATTAGACGGGCACGGGTCTGGGCAAGCTGGATACGCAGGTCACGCACGCTCTGCTGATCGCCCCACTGCGCCTTTGCGCCGAGAGCTTTCAGCCGAGCCTGGCTGCGGGCGACTTCACCTTCCAGCACGTTTTCGGCGGCGGCGGCACTCACGGCTTGCTCGGTGATGTCTTCGCCTGTCACGTTTTTGGCCTGCACACTGCCCATCTTGCTGATTTGCGCGAGGACTGTCTCAAACTGAGCGACCGGGACTTTGACAACCAGCGCCGCGCTTTTGAGGCCATCTCCCGACGTGTTCAGCGTGTTAGAAGCCACAAAGCCGCCAGCTTCTTTGACCAGTGTTTCGACGCTGTCACTGCCCGTTTCCGGGTTGGCAATCTGCACCGTCAGCGTGGCTTCTTTGTGGACCTGCCGGGTGAAAGTGTCTGCTGCCTCACCTGTGAACTGCCCCGCATCGGGATTAGCCGCAAGAGGCGGAGACGCAGAAAAGGACTGGGGTTTGCTGGGGGCTGATGGTCTCATGTTTTGGAGTATAGGCGCAGCCCCGGCAGAAACAGGAGCAGGCATCCCAGAGCGTGTCTTCTGAAGGGCAGGAAACACAAAACACCACGCCAGCAACACCGCCCCGGCCAGCGCCCATTTTATGGAGGGAAGCAGGCGGGGACGAGAAGGCAGGAGACGGCTGCTAACAGGCGGGGCATCCAGAATGCGGGCGCGTAAGTCGGCGTCGAGAGCGTCAGTCGGCTCAGAGGCGCGAAGGTCTTCGGTGAGTTGTGTCATGGCGGCAATCTCCTCCCGGCAGGCCGGGCAGCGGTTCAAATGGCGGCGGACGGCGGCGCGGCGAACGACAGGCAGCTCGCCGTCGGCGTAGGCTTTCAGGTCGTCGGCGTAGTGAGTACAGTCGGTCATGGGGTGGCTTCCTCCCCGTCGGCATGGACATAAGCGGTCAGGCTGCCGCGCAGGCGGCGGAAGGCATAGGACAGGCGGGACTTGACGGTCCCCAGCGGCACGTTTAGCACGGCGGCGCACTCGGCATAAGTCAGCTCGTGCAGCTCGTGCAAAATCACGGCGTCCCGGTGTTCGGGCGTCAGGGCCGCCAAAGCAAGATGCACTTGTGCGGACAGCTCGCTCACAGCGGCACGGTGGGCGGGGCCGTCGTGGGCGGCTTCGGGCAGGTTGCGGCTGTCGTCCAGCGCCAGCGTTGGAACCGGACGGCGGGCCAAGTGCTGACGGCAGTGGTTCAGGGCCACCCGGTACGCCCAGGTAGACAGGGTGCTGCCCCCGCGAAAGGCTGCCATGCCGCGATAGAGGGCCACAAAAATCTCCTGGGTCAAGTCTTCGGCGTCGGCCTCGCAGGCGGCGTAGCGGCGGGCCAGCCGGAGAAGACGCGGGCCGTGCGTATCCACAAAGGCCGCGAAAGCATCTCGGTTCCCTGCCGCAATCAATTTTGCTGTCTGCCTGTCGCTCTGCACCGTGCCCGCCTTTGCTCTCTGCTTCCATTCAGTTTGTTCCAATCAGCGAGCAAAAGGTTCAAATCAAGCCCAAAAAATTAATTTTGTTTTGCAAGTTTGTTTATAGACAATTAGTAAAACAGCGGGTATCATAGCCGCCATGCAAACTTGTTCGACACCCCGCTTCCTTGCTTTCGCCGCCTGCGCCCTTGTGGCTCTGACTGCTGGCTGCTCGACGCCGAAAACTGCTGGCACGAGTGGCGGCAAGAACACACTGCTGAATGTCTCGTATGACCCGACCCGTGAGCTATACCAAAATTACAACGCGGCATTCGTGAAATACTGGCAGGGCAAGTCCGGGCAGACAATTACTGTGACACAGTCGCACGGCGGCTCCGGCAAGCAGGCGCGGGCGGTTAAGGACGGGCTGGCGGCGGATGTGGTGACCCTGGGCATCAGCACCGACATTGACGCACTGGCAGACTCAGGGCTGGTTGCCAAAGACTGGGCCAAGCGCTACCCGGACAACAGCAGCCCGTATACGTCGACCGTGGTGTTTCTGGTGCGTAAAGGCAACCCGAAGGGCATCCATGACTGGGCGGATTTGGTGAAGCCGGGCATTGCGGTCATCACGCCCAGCCCTAAGTCGTCGAGCGGCGGGCGCTGGAACTACCTCGCTGCCTGGGGCTACGCCCTGAAACAGCCCGGCGGCACAGCAGACACGGCCAAAGCGTTTGTGGGCCAGCTTTACAAAAACGTGCCCATTTTAGACCCCGGCGCACGCGGGTCTACCATCACATTCACCCAGCACAATGTTGGTGATGTCCTGCTAGCGTGGGAGAATGAGGCAGATTTGGCCTTGAAGCAAAGCGGCGGCAAAGACAAGTTCGACATTGTCTATCCGAGTGTCAGCATTCTGGCCGAGCCGCCCGTGGCTGTGGTGGATAAAAACGCCGATGCCCACGGCACCCGCGCTCTGGCGACAGCCTATTTGCAGTACCTGTACTCGCCCGAAGGGCAGGACATCGCCGCGCAGAACTTCTATCGCCCGCGCCTAGCCGCTGTCGCCAAAAAGTACGCCGCGCAGTTCCCCGCCGTGAAGATGTTCACCGCCCAGGAAATCGTCGGCGACGCCGATGCCGCCCAGAAGACGCACTTCGCCGACGGCGGCGTGTTTGACCAGATTTATTCGAGGAAGTAGGAAGCCCCCTAGCCCCCAATAATGGGGGAACCGGATAAGGAACAGAAAGGCCCAAATCCTAACCGTCTGGTTCCCCCATTATTGGGGGCGAGGGGGTCCGAACGCCCGCACACCGTTATGGCCGTCACCACGACACAATTAAAGACAATCCGGCCCCGCCGCATCCTGCCAGGCTTTGGGCTGTCGCTCGGCTATACGCTGTTTTACCTGTGCCTGCTGGTGCTGATCCCGCTGTCCACGATCTTTGTCAAAGCCGCAGGCATGGGGACGCACGCCTTCTGGGCCGCTATCAGCGACCCGCGCACCGTGGCGGCGTTCAAGCTGAGTTTCGGGACTTCGGCGCTGGCGGCGGCTTTGAACGCCGTGTTCGGCCTCGGCGTCGCCTGGACCCTGGTGCGCTATCCGTTTCCGGGACGGCGGCTGGTGGACGGTCTGGTGGACCTGCCGTTCGCCCTGCCGACGGCGGTGGCGGGCATCTGCCTGAGCGCGGTGTATGCCGATGACGGCTGGATTGGGCGCTTTTTGGCCCCGCACGGCATTCATGTGGCCTACACGCCGCTGGGCATTCTGGTCGCGCTGGTGTTTGTGGGCCTCCCGTTTGTGGTGCGGACCGTGCAGCCGGTCTTGCAGGATTTGGAGACGGATGTAGAAGAAGCGGCGGCCAGCCTCGGAGCCTCGCGGGGCCAGATTTTCGCCCGCGTCCTGCTCCCCACCTTGCTGCCCGCCACCCTGACCGGCGCGACGCTGGCCTTTGCGCGGGCTTTGGGCGAGTACGGCTCGGTGATTTTTATTTCCAACAATATCCCATTGAAAGGCGAGATTGTACCGAAGCTGATTATGGACAAGCTGGATGCGTTCGACTACGCAGGCGCGACGGCGATTGCCGTGGTCATGCTGCTGGCGTCGTTTGGCCTGCTGCTCGTGATCAACCTGCTGCAAGGCTGGAGCCGCCGCCGTCTGGGGATGAGCTGACCTACCACCTTGTTCTCTCGTTCCTATGCCTGCGGCATTACTGCGTATCTGGTCACAGGGTCCTTCCTAAAGGAAGGATTAGGATTTAAGGATTGGGATTTAAGGATTAGGATTTAGGCGTAGGGGCGCGATTCATCGCGCCCTCTTATCCTGCCCTGTCCGTATCCTTCCTTTAGGAAGGACCCTGCGGCGAAGTGAAGAATGAACGAAGGAGCAAGGAAGGTAGGTCTCCTGCGGGGAGCCTATGAGTAAACTATGCCAGACGCACAAAGCAATTTAGCCCCCGCCGGGCGGCCCCGGCTGGCGACGGAAGCCCTGCCGGTGCGCCTGCTGTTCATCGGGGGAACGCTGGCATTTCTGGCACTCTTTCTCGGCCTGCCGCTGGCCGCCGTCTTCGCGCAGGCGTTTCAGAGCGGGCGGGAAGCGTATTTCGCGGCCCTGCAAAACCCCAGCACACTTAGCGCCATCAGGCTGACCCTGCTGACGGCGGCAATCTCCGTGCCGCTCAACGTCGTGTTTGGCATCGCGGCGGCGTGGGCGATTGCCAAGTTTACGTTCTGGGGCAAAAACTTACTGCTGACGCTGATTGACCTGCCGTTTGCCGTGTCCCCAGTGGTGTCGGGATTGATTTTCGTGCTGCTGCTGGGCCGGTTTACCCCGCTCGGCGGCTGGCTGACGGCGCATGGCATTCAGATTATTTTCGCCGTGCCGGGGATTGTTCTTGCCACCACGTTTGTGACATTCCCGTTTGTGGTCCGCGAGCTTTTGCCGGTGATGCAGGCACAGGGGGTGGACGAAGAGCAGGCAGCGATTGTGCTGGGCGCGACGGGCTGGCAGACGTTTACCCAAATTACGCTCCCCAATATCAAGTGGGGCCTGATTTACGGCGTGATTTTGTGCAATGCGCGGGCGATGGGCGAGTTCGGCGCGGTGTCGGTGGTGTCGGGTAAAATCGCCGGGCTGACCAACACCCTGCCCTTGCAGGTGGAAGCGTTTAATGACGACTACAATCTGGTCGCCGCCTTCGCCGCCGCCTCGCTGCTGGCCCTGCTGGGGCTGGTGACACTGGCAATCAAGTCGTTTGTAGAGTGGAAAACCGCGCACCGGGAGGCGATTGAGTGAGCGTCAAAGTATGAGTATCGAAGTTCGTAATCTAAACAAATCGTTTGGCGCGTTTCAGGCGCTCACCGACGTCAACTTAACCGTGCAGACCGGGGAATTAGTCGCCCTGCTCGGGCCTTCGGGGTCGGGCAAGACGACGCTGCTTCGGATTATCGCGGGCCTGGAGTTTCCGACGTCGGGGTCTATTCTGTTCAATGAGCAGGATGTCGCCCGGCGTGATGCCCGCTCGCGGCAGGTCGGGTTTGTGTTTCAGCACTATGCGCTGTTTCGGCACATGAGCGTCTTTGAAAATATCGCCTTCGGCCTGCGCGTCCGCCCCCGTGCGACCCGGCCAACCAAAGAAGTCATCACGGCGCGAGTGATGGAGCTGCTGAAGCTGGTGCAATTAGAGGGCCTGGCTCAGCGGTATCCATCGCAGTTGTCCGGCGGACAGCGGCAGCGGGTGGCGCTGGCGCGGGCGCTGGCCGTGGAGCCAGATGTGCTGCTGCTGGATGAGCCGTTCGGCGCCCTCGATGCCCGCGTCCGGCAGGAGCTTCGGCAGTGGCTGCGGCGGCTGCACGACGAGCTGCATATCACCAGCGTTTTTGTGACCCACGATCAAGAAGAGGCCCTGGAAGTGGCCGACCGCGTGGTCGTGATGAACCACGGCAAAATTGAGCAAATCGGCACGCCGGATGAAGTCTATGAGAAGCCTGCCAACCCGTTTGTGATGAACTTTCTAGGCAGCGTGAACCTGTTTCATGGCCGGGTGCATGATGGGGAAGCGCGTTTGGGGCCGCTCCACGCCCCCGCGCCGGGGCTGGCGACCGGGGGCGAAGCGCAGGCGATTGGCTATGTCCGCCCGCATGAGCTGGACCTTACCCGCTCGCGCAGCGGCTCTTCCACCGTCGAAGCTGTCGTGCGCTACATTCATGCGGTCGGCCCCACCGTGCGCGTGGAGCTGGAGCGCACCGACGGCGGCGGCACTATCGGGGCAGAGCTGACCCGTGAGCAGTTCGCGGCCCTGGCCTTGAAGACCGGCGAACAAGTCCATGTCACCCCGCGCAAGATACAGGTCTTTCAGGAAGATTATTCGATTTAGGCGGCGCGACAAAAACAGAACGAAAACGAGGGGTTGAAAATCCCTCGCTAGCTGAGGCGTCCTTCGGACGGAAGAGCCTGGGGTCACAGGCATTCTCTGTCACCCGGAGGGTGCTTCTCCTAGCGAGGGGTTTTCAACCCCTCGCCTCGCTATATCTACTTAGCTGCGGCCTGATACTCCTGCCACAGCGCCTCAAAGTCATCCATCAATCCGGCCAGAACCTCAAAGCCGCCCTGCCAGAACGCGGGGTCCTGCAAATCCACATCCACCTGCGCCATCAGCTCACGCGGAGTCAGGCTGCCGCCTGCGGACAGCATTTCCAGGTAGTTTTTGGCGAACGCCTCCCCGCCCGTGCGTGCCCGCTGATACAAAGACAGCGCCAGAAGCTCGCCAAACGAATACGCATACACATAAAACGGCGAGCCGATGAAGTGGCCGACATAGGACCACCACAAGCGGTGGTCGTCGCCAAGTTCTACGGAGTCCCCAAACATACGCTGCTGCTCCGTCTGCCAGTAGTCCCCGAACTGCTCCGTGGTCAGCTCGCCCTGCGTGCGCCGGTGGCCGTGAATAGCCTGCTCGAAGCGGTACATGGCCGTCTGCCGGGGGATTGTCGCAAAGGTGCCTTCAATCTTTTCGGCGTACAGCGCCAGCTTGTCTTTGAGGTTAGCCGATTTGGTGACGCGCTCAAAGACCAGCATCTCGCCAAACGTGGAGGCAAGCTCCGCCAGCGGCAGGGTTCCGTGGAAGTTCAGCAGCGACTGCCTGCGTGACAGCGACGCATGGACGCCGTGCCCCAGCTCATGCGCCAGCGTCATCACATCTTTCATGCGGCCTAAATAATTCATCAGGACATAAGGGTGCGTGTCGGGCGTGACATAGGAGCAGAACGCGCCGCCGACCTTGCCTTTAGTCGCCGGGGCGTCAATCCAGTTTTTGTCAAAAAACTCAGCGGCCCGGTCGCGCATTTCGGGCGCGAAGTCGCCGAACGCATCCAGCACCAGCGTCTGCGCTTCCGGGTACGTGATCGTCTCTTCGGACTCAAAGAGCGGCGCATAGCGGTCGTAGTGCGTCAGCGTATCGACACCTAAAATCTCCCGCTTCAAGTGGTAATACCGGGCGACGAGCGGGTAATTTCGGACGACGGTGTCCACCACAAGGCTGACCGTGGCTTCGTCTAATTCGTTTGCCAGATGCCGCGATTCCTGCGGCGTGGCATAACGGCGCAGGCGGTCTTTGACGTTCTTGTCCTGCATCAGCGTATTAAAGATGTAGGTCAGCGTCCGGCTCTGCGCGTTCAGCCCGGCGGTAAACGCTTCGGCGGCCTGTCGGCGCAGCTCGCGGTCAGGGTCCATCAGCTTTGCCAAAATCTGTGCCTGCGACAGCTCTTCGCCATTCAGCACAAACACTGCCGTCGAAGTCGTTTCGTTGAACAGCCGTCCGAACGCCCGCCCGCCGGTGTTGGCAAGCTCCTCCATCAGCGTCTCTTCCGTCTCGGACAGCACATGGTCCCGCTGGGCACGGACCGTGCCGATATAATGCGCGTAGCCCTGCAACTCGGGGGCCTCTAGGAGTGGGGTCAGCGTCTCGTCGGGGACGGCGGCCAGCTCCAAATCAAAAAACAGCATCGGCAGGCTCAGCCGCGTTCCCGCCTCACTCATCTTTTGCAGAAACGCCCCCCGTGCGGCGTCGCCGTTGTTTGTCGCAAACAGCAGGGACGCATAGGAAATCGGCTTGTAGGCCGACTGCTGAATGGCTTCCATCTCCCGCAGGGCTGCCCCGAGTGTATCCGCCGACAAATCGGGGGTGTTGATCTTGCCCCGGTACTGCGTCTGGAACGCCTCCGCCCGCGTCAGGCCCTCTGTGATCGCTTCATCAATGCGCGGATCGTCGAGGCCGCTGTAAAGATCGCCGAGGTTCCAATGCACATCGGCCTGTAGATGTTCTTGCTGTGTGGGGATATTAATACTGCTCACAAAATGTCTCTTTCATACTGTTTGTTTGATCTTTTTGGGCTTGGCACTTGCCATTACTTTGACTACTTGGTGAGCCACACTCAGTGCTAGCTCTGCATCCGCTTCTTGTGCGGTTCCTCCGCTGTGAATGATTTCGTTGCGTTTCGAGTAACTTTTGGCAAGGTCGTCCCAGAAATTGTTAGGTTCTCTGAAAAATGAGCGTCCTGTAATCAAGAACAAAACAGCACTCATCTTGTTTTTCATTCCAAAACGATTGTCTTTCACCGCGTCACGCCCCTTCCCCCATTCTCCTGTTAAGACCTCGTCAACAAGGGTTTCGTACTTCGTATTGAAGGCAGCATCAATGGTACTCCAACAGAAAAGAACGGCTTCTCGAAAACGACCATCTCGTCGAGCCTGCTCCGCATCTAAGAGAAAGAGGGAGGCAACTTCGGGATCGCGGCCATCTGCCATACCAGCACGTACAGATTTGGAAATAGAGGCTCTGCTTCGAGGTGTAGACAAAGCCGGAGGGTCTGCCTCAAAAATAAGAGGGTCCCCCCAGGGCAAGCCATTTTTTTCCACAGCAAAGACGAAAGGACTAGCTTGTACCCTTGTGATTTCGACAACAGAAGCCAGCCTCGTTTCGGTGCGATCCCAGCGGATCAGACGGTTAGTCTGCTCAAGAAGCGAACGGAACTGCCTCTGTTTTAGTGCAAAATTGGCTTCGGATTCTGCTGGAAGAGATGCCTCAAATGTCAGTGAGACAGCAGTGCGTTTTGCCTCATAACCATTAGAATGTATTTCAAAACGCAGGTCTAAAAAAGAGCCTGCGATGAGCCAATAATAGCGGCATAATGCCATCGAATGAGCCGAGCGTTGCGCCGAAGCCTGAGCCGAAAACCGTCCAGAAAAAGTCGTTGCCGACCATCTGGAACGTTCCCGATCCACTCTGGGAGTTGATCGAGAAGGTGCTTGCCGTCTACGATCCGCCTGCCAGAACAGGCCGCAAGCGAAGCGATGAGCGCCAAGCCTTTGACGGCGTCATCTACCGCCTGCGAACGGGCTGCCAATGGAACCATCTTCCCGATGACTTCGGCGACAGCAGCAGCGTCTATCGTGCCTTTGTGCGCTGGGAGAAGAAGGCCATCTTCGATATTTTGTGGGCCATCCTTTTGACCAAGTGCGACGACCTGCAAGGCGTAGACTGGCAGTGGCAGTCTGCCGATGGCTGTTTGGGCAAAGCGCGAGGCGTCCCCAAGAGCGGCGTTGGTAAAAGGGGGCGCAAGACCAGTGCGTCGGCCCCAGCCCCTGCGACCGCGCCAAGTCTGGCGTCAAGAAAAGCGTGCTGGTTGAGGGCCACGGCAGGCCCCTTGCAGCCTGCATCAGTGGAGCAAATGTCCCTGACACCAGTTTGCTGAAAGCAACGCTTGATGCTGTGGTCGTGGTGCGTCCCGCACCGACCACCGAGAAGCCGCAGCACTTGTGCCTGGACAAAGGCTATGCCAACGCCCCTGCCGAAGCCGTGGTTTTAGAAGCAGGCTATGTGCCCCATATTCGGCGCATCGGCGAAGAAAAGCGCGACGACCAGCAGGAAAAGACGCATCCTGAAAAGACGCATCCTGAAAAGACGCATCCTGAAAAGACGCATCCTGAAAAGACGCATCCTGAAAAGACGCATCCTGAAAAGACGCATCCCGCCCGCCGCTGGGTGGTGGAGCGCACGTTTGGTTGGCTGTCTCGCTGCCGTGCCATTCTCGTGCGCTACGAGAAGCTGGCAGAACGCTATCTGGCGACTGTGAAACTTGCCTGTGCCTTGCTGTGGTTCCGACGCTGGCACGAACTTGATCCGACACTTACGTTTTGAAATACATTCTTAGCATCTAAGACAACCTGTTCTCTAAGGTCTAAAGATTTTCCCTGGGTGCTAAAAGGGTAGCTGCCGCTCGGGAGCCGCAGCAAGTAAGGAAGAACGATGGAAACACGAATAGGCGTCAAAGTTTCCATTTCAGGAAAATACCATCCGCAATTTGCCAGAAAATCCTTTTTGGTCAGCATAAGAATTGAGGTCGGCCAAATACCTGTCACTGACACTGCTCAGGTCAAGCCCGGTGGGAAAAGAAACATGGGCAACCAGCCATTCGCCCTGTTTGAACATATCTGCTCGAACTTGGCTGTTTTCACTCTGAAACGTTCCTGCATACTCGCCGTAATTGTTTTTGACGGCGGCGGCGAACGCGGCATCGACTTGAACCGGCATAAAACCTCCTGATTGGCTTTTTCAGACGACCTGTAAGGGCAAATTATACCCGATGCCAGCCGGGTCGTAAAAACTGTTCTTTGGGTTTATTAAGACGCAGAAACGCGCACTTCGCCGCCGGGATGGTCTTCCAATTCTTCCGCCTGACGGGCTTCAGCGGGCGTGTTGAAATGGAGTGCTTTCTCGGCCACCACGGTCGTGCCCTGCGGGTCCGAGTGCCGGAACTCGATGTGGTCGGCCATCAGACGAATGAGTTCCAGGCCAAAGCCGCCGAGGCGGTCTGTGCCATCCCGGTCCAGGCGAACAGAGCCGACGGCGCTGACATTTGCTGCGGAAAAACCGATGCCGCGATCTTCTACAATGATGGCTACCCGGTCGGCATGATATTCCAGCGCGACGGTGTAATGGCTGTCCGTCGTCGTTTGGGCGTGGCGCACGACGTTGGTACACAGCTCGCCAATGATAAACTCAATGTCAAGGATGTCCTGCGGCACCACGCCGAGGTCTTCCATTAGCGTATGGCCGATCCGGCGGGCGATCCGTAAATAGGTCCCATCCCCCGGCAAGTCCAGCGAAATTCTTAAAATCATCCACGTTCCTACTTCCTCGGAAGATTTGCCCAAATTGGAACGCCCCTAACCTTCGTGGTATAATAAACCTATGGCTGGACACACACATGGCGCGACAAGCGGGCGGGGATTATGGCTGTCGCTGGGGCTGACCCTGGCGTTTGTTGGCGCAGAGGTTATCTTCGGCCTGCGGGCACGCTCGCTGGCGCTGCTGTCGGACGCGGGGCATAATGCCAGTGATGCGCTGGCACTGGGGCTGGCGGCGTATGCCGTCTGGGTCGCCCGCCGCCCGGCAAACTCCGGCAAGACGTTTGGCTACCACCGGGTCGCTATCCTGACCGCGCTGGCAAACGCCGCCGCACTCGTGGTGATTGCGCTGGGCATTTTGCTGGAAGCGTGGCAGGCGTTTCGTCACCCGGAGCCGGTGTCGGGCGGGTTGATGATGGGCGTCGCCGCGTTTGGCGTTTTTTTGAACACCGTGATTGCCTGGCGGCTGCACGCAGACAGCCAGCACAGCCTCAATGCCCGTGCAGCCTATATCCACATGGCAGGCGATGCGCTGTCGTCGCTCGGCGTCGTGATCGCCGGTCTTTTGATTAAGCTGACAGGCTGGAGCCTCGCGGACCCGCTGGTCTCCGTGCTGATTGCGGGCTTTATTCTTTATTCGTCGTGGGGGATTATTGGCGAAGCCACCAACATTCTGCTGGAAGGCGCTCCGAAGGGAATGGCGGTGGAAGAAGTCGCGGCGGCCATCCGCGATATTGAGCCGGTGTGCGGCGTCCATGACCTGCATGTCTGGACGGTCAGCGACGGCCTGCACTTTTTAAGCTGCCACATCGTTCTGCCCGGCGACTGCACAGTGGCGCAGGCAGAGGCGGTGGTAGCGGCGGTCAACACGCGCCTGCACGACGGCTTTGGCATCGGCCACGCGACTATTCAAACCGAGACGGCGGACGGGAACGCCTGCCGTCAGTCCGGCCCGGCGCTTTTGTGCGAGCTGGAGCCGCACGCGGCAGGCTGCGGACACGCGCACTAGGCACATATTTTGGTGGCGTCGCTGCATAAATGCCCCCCGGCCTTGAAAGGCCGGGGGAGGGCATTTAGCTCAAAGAAGCTCAGTGCTTGAAGAAGTGGTACGCGATAATCAGCACCGTCCACGCTATCAAGCCAATCCAGTGCGCCGAGGTAACGCGGCGGGCGAACAGCCCCACCCCGATCGCGGCAAACATAATCGGCAAAATCAGTGTCATCGGGAAGCTGCCTCCGCATCTGTTTGTGATGCCTCAGTTTCCGCCGGAAGCGCCGTGCGCGACGTGCGAACCCAGCCTGCCCCGCCCCGCCGCCCGGCCAGACGCAGGCCAATTTTCCAGGCCGCGTAGAACGGCGCACGGGCCAGCGCGGCATACGCGGCTTTGGACGCCCCGGCGGCACGCAAGCCGCCCAGAATGTACACTAAAAAGCCCGCGCCCGTCACGCCCAGGGCCGTCGCCCACTGGCCTGCGTGCGGCAGCACGCCCAGCACCCCGCCCCCGCCCACCAGAATGACCCACGCACACAGCAGAGCGCCCAGCTCCGCCAGCGGCGGTGTCAGCAGATCAATCGCCATGTCCAGCAGCAGCAGGTTCCGACCGCGCCCTCCCTCCCACAGCAGAGGCAGGCCGCGCTCGCGGGTCAGCCCTGCCCGCCCGCGCTCCCAGCGGTCCCGCTGCGAGGCCGCCTGCGCCGCCGTCACGGGCATCTGTGCCCGGACGCGGGCGTCCGGCACGTAGGCCACCCGCACGCCGTACCGCCGTGCCAAATCCAGCCCGTAATCCAAATCTTCGGTCAGGCTGCCGCCCGGCCAGGGCAGGGCCGAGGCCAGCGGCCACGTAAATGCCATGCCGTTGCCTTTCAGGCCCGCACTCAAACCCAGCCGCTCCCGGCCCTGCGGCTTGATATGGTTGACCAGATCGAAGGCCCCCGCCATCAGCGCCGCCCGCCAGCCGTCGCCCTGGTTCAGCACGCCGTAGCGCCCCTGCACCGCTCCAAAGCCGCGTGCGTCGCGGGCGCGTTCCAGCCCCTGCCCGATCCGGGTTAAAAAGTCCGGCGCGGCGAACGTATCGGCATCGACCACAACCACGCCGTCAGGCCGCTCGGGCAGGGCATGAAGGTAGGCCATCGCAAAGTTCAGGGCATAGCCTTTGCCGCGCTCTTCGGCGCTGAGGCGCTCCAGCACCGTAACGCCACGCGCACGGGCAATGTCAGCGGTTTCATCGGTGCAGTTGTCGGCAACAACGATCAGCTCCCGGCATTCGTCGGGGAAATCCTGAGAGAGCAGGCTGTCCAGCGTCGCCGCCAGCACCAGCGCCTCATCGTGCGCGGGCACAAGGACGGCCAGCGCCAGCGGGGCAGCTTTGGTGCTGCCGACCCGGCGGCGCGGCACAATCGCGGCCACGAGCAGGGTCAGCAAAGAGGCGACGCTGAAGACGCAGACGGCTCCGACCAGCGATGTAAGCAGTATAATGAAAGCAGTCAACAGCAGCATCACATCAGGCTTTCTGAAGACGTTTTCTGAGCCAGGATGGCCCGGCGGACTTGATGCGGTTGAGCGTCACGCCAATCACCTTGTCCCGGCCCAGTGCATCGAGCGCCTGCGCGACCACATCACGCGGCGTCACTCCCGCACGGGCGACTACCAGCAGGCCGTCCATGTGCCGGGTCAGCGGCAGGGCATTGTCCGAGGCAACAGCAGGCATATCCACGATGACCACGTCAAAGGCCATCCGGGCCGACAGAATAAGCTGCGCGACGCGGGGAGAGCGGGCCAGCCGGGCGGCATTGGCGGGCGCTTTGCCTGCCGGGATCACCACCAGATTGTCCGCGCCTGCGATCTGCAAAGTGGGCACCACGCTGGCGCTGTCTTCCAGCACCGGAATGACCCCTTCGCCGCGAGCGGGCACGCCAATCCGCACGGCCAGATCGCCTTTGCCGAGGCTCATATCAATCAGGCACACGCGCTTGAACGTGTCGCGGGCGATGGTCAGAGCAAGATGCAGGGCAACAGTGGTTTTCCCCTCCCCTACCACCGCACTGGTGATGCCCAGCACATAGGGACGGTCTGAACCCAGAGTCTCGCCGCTAATCAGCGTCACATCGCCGACGCCTGCAATCTGCCGCTCCAGTGAGGCATACAGATGGCTGAACTCGGCTGGGGTTTTTTCAACACGCAGATTGATCGGCGCAGAACTGGGAAGGTCAGCAAGGTCCTGTCCGGCGGCTCGCTCCGGCAGGCCGGGAAACTCCTCCGGGCGCAGCGTTCGGTTGGGCCGGGGCAGGGCGGCCCGGTCCATGATGATGGTCTTTTCGAAAGGCTCCTCATAGGCATCCGCGTCGGCACTCAGCAGGGAGCTAGGGTGCGGGCGCGAAGCCGTCCGGCCTTCCTGAGCCTGGCGCAACAGCTCGGCCATTTCATCAGCCCGCAGAGTACGGCTTTGCCATTCAGGGACCAATGTGGTTTCCGGCTCTGTGAAATCGTCAGTCGAGGGTTCGGGCATCGGGGCGTTATCTTTCTGGTCCGGGCAGGACGCGGCGCGAAGAAGACGAGCGCAGGTCGGCGGCATCCGGCAGGGAGGCCAGCACCGGGACGCCCAAAAGGCGCTCGGCATCGGCTTCATAGCGCAGGGAATGGTCGCTCCATTCGCTCAGAACCACTAAAATCAAGCCTACCAGCATTCCTAAAACGAGGCTGCCCACGAGCATTCCAATCAGCTTGGTGCGTCCGGTGGTCGGCAGGGCGTAGGTGACGCCAATCGGTGTCAGGCTGGACGTGGAGGTCAAGCGGTCGAGGTCTGCTTTGGTCTTGACTTCGCGCCGCTGTTTTTCGACGCTCTGGTACGCATCCTGAAGGCCAACGTAATCACGGATTTTATCGGTGAGCTGCCGCTGGGCATTGGGGATTTGAGCGACAATCGCCTGGTACTTGCCGATCTGCTGGCGCAGGTTCTGCATTAATTGCTGGTCGGCTTCGGCGGCAATGCTGGCTTCGGCGATCTGCTGCTGCAAAGCCTGATACGACGGGTTCTCGGCCAGCTTCGTCTGCGTGTTGTGCTTGTTTTCCGGTGCGGCGGCCTGCCGCTGCTGCGTTTGCAATGCCTTGATCTGCTCATCAATCGCAGCAATGATCGGGTGCTGGGGAGTCAGCGGGCCGTGCCCGGAGCCGCCCGCCATTTCAGCATCGCGCTTTGCCAGCAGGGTCGCCACTTCTTTTTCCAGCGGCGTCTGGTCAGAAACCGTCTGCTCGGAAATACTCATGGGCTTGATCGCCGTGAGCTGCTGCTGCAAAAAGGCTTTCTTGTGCTGGTTTTCCCCGAGCGTCACTTCTTTGTCGGTAAGCTGGGCTTGCAGGCTGGACAACTGGTTGCTGTAGGAGGTTCCGGCATCGGACAACTGCCCCCCATAGGAGGCTTTGAAGTCGGCCAGGGCCTTTTCGGAAATCCGCATCCGGCGGGCATAGTCGGCAAGCTGGGTGTCCAAAAACCGCACACTGGTCGTGGAGGCGAGGCTTTTATCCGCGCCGACTTCTTCAATATACTGCGCCTGCAGGGCATCCAGAATGCGCTTGCATTCTTCGGGGTTGTTCCACGTCAGCGAGAGCGAAAACTGGTTGGGGCTTTCCACGGCAGCGACCAGATTTTTCTGAAGCGCACCGTAGCGCGGGTCATCCGCCTGCGGGTTCACGTTGATAGGAGACGCCAACTGCGCTTTTTGCAGGGCCGCATCCAGAAAGCCGCCCTGCTGGTTCTGCTTGACGAGGTCGTTGAACTGGTCCACACTTTTCTGCGCGGGCGACACCCAGGTATTCGCGTCGTCTTGGCCCAGAATGTTGGCGACGCTCTGCGTCTGCACCTGCGTCATGGCGCTGGCATGAAACGTTTTAGACCGGGCGTACAGCACCGCCATGGTCAGGCTGCTGACAACAATCAGCGCCCCCCAGAACAGGAGCTGGTGACGAAAAAAAGAGTCGACAATTCGGTACAGGATGGGAGTGCGGCGGTACATAAATCAGGTGTGTCTCTCGGTGTTTGGCTTGAGTATCGGGGGTTGGCACCGCATTCTTTATAGCAGAGACGGCCTGTGAAGCTCCCGGCGGCGCACTGAGCCTGGGCCGAGAGGGTCAGTAAGCGCCTTCCGCACGCAGGACGGCGGGGATGGTCATCAGCAGAATGCGGAAATACAGCAGGACCGACTGCTGTTCGATATACAGCAAATCCAGCTCAATAGAGCGCTCAAAGCTCAGACTGGCGCGGCCTGAGACCTGCCACAGCCCGGTGACGCCCGGCACGCACAGGAGGCGCTGCTGCTGACGGGGCGTGTATTTGATGGTCTCGGCGGGCAGGGCGGGGCGCGGGCCAACCAGACTCATTTCGCCTTTAACAACATTAAGAAGCTGGGGCAGCTCGTCCAAAGAAAACTTACGCAGAACCCGGCCCACACGGGTGACGCGGGGGTCGTTCTTCATCTTGAAGACCGGGCCGGAACGCTCGTTGTGCAATTCCAGCAGGTGACGCTTCGATTCGGCATCGGTGACCATGGAGCGGAACTTGTAAAACCAGAACTCTTCGCCGTTCTGCCCGACTCGTTTTTGTTTGAACAGCACCGGGCCGGTGCTGTCGAGGCGAATGAGCAGGGCGATCACGCCGAACACGGGCCAGATCAACAGGAGCAGCAGGCCGCACAGAATCAGGTCCAGCAGGCGCTGCGCGTTTTTCGCCCCGATGCGCCGGGCGCGAACACCCGGCAGCAGAACCACATTCTGGCCGACCGCCTGATTATTTTTTTGACTATTATGCGGCGCGGGTTCGGGACGCGGCTCCCCGCCGCTCCGAAATGTGCGTCCTTCACCGTAAGTGGGAGTTTCCATACATTCTGACCTCGGGCGCTCCGGCCCTGAAATAAACGGTTTTGTGCTGCCTCTCACGGGATACTTTAGTAGACGCAGACAGGCACCGATGACTTTACGTGCAAGATTCATGCCAAACCGGCCTCCGCCCTGCGGGAACTTCCTGCCCCTGCCGGTCGTCAGTCTTTGCGAAAGCGGCAGAAAGAAGCGAAAGGCGCGTTGTCATGGATAATCTTCGGGAAGTTGAGCGCAAAACTGGAATGTCAGCGGCTGAAAACAGGGGTTCCTACCAGGTTCAGGAAGAGCTGGGACGCGGCTTTTCTTCCATCGTTTACCTCGCCGCCGACGTGCGGCACGCACGGACAGTGGCGCTGAAAGTGCTGACGTTTCCGCCGGACCTGCCGCCCGCCCTTCGCACCGATCTGACCGAGCGGTTCCGGCGCGAGGCGCGGGCGGTGGCGGGGCTGACGCACCCGCAGATTGTGTCTGTGTTTGAAGTTGGGGAAATGCCGGACGGGCAGCCGTTTCTGGCGCTGGAGCGCCTGCACGGGCAAACCCTGCGTCAGCGCCTGCGCTCGGCGGGCCGCCTGCCGCTGGCGGAGGCCCTGCCGATAGCCCTGCGCGTCGTCGAGGCGCTGGACTACGCGCACGGACGCGGCATTGTGCATCGGGACATCAAGCCCGACAACCTCTTTTTGTGCCTGCCGGACGGCGCTGCGGAAAACAACTCGGAAGGCAGCGAGGCAAACCCGAAGCTGATGGATTTCGGGATTTCGCGCACGGTGTCCGATCAGGAGCTGACGCAGGACGGCATGGTCGTCGGCTCTCCGGCGTATATGTCCCCGGAGCAGATCAGCGGCGAGGCAGTAGACGGGCGGGCGGACATCTTTTCGCTGGCCGTGACACTGGCGGAGATGCTGACCGGCACAAAGCCCTTTGAGGCCGACACCGTTCCGGCGGTCATGCAGCAGATTTTGCGTCAGCCGCCCCGCCTGGACGGCCTGAACCACCCGCGCCTGGAACGAGTTCTGCGAAAGGCGATGGCGAAGCGCCCCGGTCAGCGGTATGCCTCGGCGGCGGCCTTTGCGGCGGCTTTGCGCCGCGCCGCGCCCCTCGTGTCCGCCCCGGCTCCGTCGGTCACAACGCAATTTGCGCGGCCCGTGCGGGCACGAAAGGCGTTTTCCGGGCGCGGCCTCTGGCTCGGCGCGGCGGCTCTGGTCGGAGCGGCAGTCGGTGTCGGGGCCGTCCGGCAGTGGCAGCCCGCCCCGCCCCGAACGGTTTCCGCCGCCGTCCGCGCCGTGCCGGTGTATGTGTACCGGACCCGCGTGGTCAAAACGCTGGTTCCTGCCGTGCCCGTGCCCGCGAAGCCGGCTTTTGCACACAGTTCCCCGCCAATTCCCGCGCCCCGCCTGGCCGCGCTGCCCTCTTTTGCCCGGCCTGTTCCTGCCACTGCCCGGCCTGTTCCTGCCCTGCCGCGCCCGGCCCCAAAACTTGCGCGGCTTGCGCTTCGGCCCCGGCGGCTGGCCCCGCCGCCGCCGGTGGTGATCGAGCTTGCCTCTGCCGAGACGCCTCTGCCGACAGTGCGCGTCAGCGACTCGCCGCCGGAACTGCGGCGTCGCCCTGAGACCGCCCCCGTGCCCAAAATCCTGCCCGAACTCCTGCCGGACGGCCCGCCGCGTCTGCTGTCTCGCACCGCCCCACTTTTGCCGCCCGGCGTGGCGGGCGGCGGCGCACCGGTGATGCTGCATCTGCATATCAACAAGCTCGGCGAAGTGACTGATGCGGACGTGGTTCAATCTTCGGGCAATGACGACCTCGACGACGCGGCGCTGGACGCCGTCGGCGGCTGGACCTATGCCCCGGCCCTGCACAACGGACGCGCTGTGCGCGGCGAAACTGACGCCGTGGTGTCGTTTCCCGCCCCGTAACGTGGTAGAATACAGGAACACACCTATTTTGCCGAAGGAGAACACACACAGACTATGGGAGCCATCCTCGTCACGGGCGGAGCCGGGTATATCGGCAGCCACACCAGCAAGCTGCTGATTCAAAAGGGGTACGACGTTGTTATTCTGGACTCGCTGGAACTCGGTCATCAGCAGGTTCTGAAGTATCTGCCCGGCGCGAAGTTCGTGCAGGGCGACATCGGCGACGGCGCTCTGGTGGCCCGCACGATTCAGGAAAACGACATTGATTCGGTCATCCACTTCGCCGCCTATGCATCAGTCCCGGACAGCGTCGCCGACCCCGTCAAGTATTACCAGAACAACATCGTCAAAACGCTGGCCCTCTTAGACGCCGTGAACTCCCAGGGCGTCAAGCACGTTTTGTTTTCGTCGTCGGCGGCCACCTTTGGCGAGACCAAATATGTCCCCATCGACGAGCAGCACCCGCAGTTCCCCACCAACCCTTACGGCCAGACAAAGCTCGACGGCGAGCATATCCTGCACTGGTACGATGTCGCGTTCGGCATCAAAAGCATTTCCCTGCGCTACTTCTGCGCCGCCGGGGCCGACCCGGAAGGCGAGCTGGGCGAGGACCACACGCCTGAAACCCACATGATTCCCCTGACCCTGTTCGCCGCGCTGGGCCGCCGCCCGGATATTAAAATGTTCGGCACCGACTACCCCACCCCCGACGGCACCGGCATCCGCGACTACATCCACGTCACTGACTTGGGCCAGGCCCACATTCTCGGCCTTGAGGCTTTGAAGAACGGCGCAGACACCAACGCCTACAACCTCGGCAATGGCAAAGGCTACTCCGTCCGCGAAGTCGTCGAAACAGGCCGCCAGGTGACCGGCAAAGAGATTGTCGCCATTGAGTCCCCCCGCCGCCCCGGCGACCCCGCCGAGCTGGTCGCCTCCGCCGCCAAGATTGAGCGGGAGCTGGGCTGGAAAGCCCAGTACGGCGACCTGCCCACCATGATGCGGACCGCGTATGAGTGGTTCCAAGCCCACCCCAACGGCTACGAGGGATAGGAGAAAGGCCCCGGTTCCTAAGCCGGAGCCTCTCCGTTGAGACGCCTCCATGTTTGAATACAGCTTTGAGCGTTCGGAAAATGTTCTTACCCTCCGTCGGACAAAGGCTTGGCTTGCTTCAGGCTTAGTCGGAGCCTTGCTGCCGCTGACAGCGATGGGCGTGATGGGCGTTGACAAGCTTACTCTGCCCTTATTTCTGCTTATTGTTTGCGGCATGATGCTGGTCTTGTACAGGCTGCTCCTTTGGGGCAGATGCCTTGTGTTTGACAAGAAGAGTAATCTGTTCCTGATTGATGGGCGCAAAGTCTGTGCTTTATCCGAGTTGATTTCGGTGCAACTGGAAGGCTCCAATCGCTCTCCGTTCTTCCCGAAGATGGGGCGGCTTCGTGGCTTGCACTTGAGGACGGCGCAAGGCAAAGTCATCATTCTCAAGCACGTTTGGGAGGGCAATTCTGACTACAGGAATCAAGTGAGGATAGCGCGAGACATCGCGGATTTCGTCGGCATAAATTAATGCCGAAAGGAAAAGCAACCTGATGACTACAATGCAGGAAGCCGAGCGGTTGCTGCCGAGCCTGACACGCGGGGAGAAAGCGCAGCTTTTGCAGTGGGTTGCCCGTGACCTCGGTGATGCCTTTCCCGGCGTTGAAAGCGTTCCCGGCGTCTGCGGCGGCGAACCGTGCGTTGTGCGGTCTCGCCTTCCGGTCTAGCTGCTGGAACAGGCCCGGCGGCTCACGAGCGCGAGGTGGAGGCCGTCCTGGCGGGGCTGGAAGACAGCAAGGCGGGGCGGGTGACACCACTGGCAGAATGGGGAAGCAAAGTTTCGGGCCAAATATAATATCCGGCCCGACGTGAAGCCGATGACTGACCTGGAGGCGCAGACGCTTTCATAATCGCCCCCCGCCCCCAATTCTGGGGGAGCCAGACAGATACGGACAGGACAAAAAAGGGCGCAGCAAGCAGCGCCCCTACGAGTTTGGCCCCCGCGTTTTGTCCTAATCCTTCCTTTAGGAAGGACCCTGCGAAGTGAGGAACGAACGAAGCAAGGTGGTAGGTCTCCTCAGTGGGGACCATGTTGTGAAGGAGACCGGGAGTCTTTGCTCAAATCTCAATACTTTGGCGGCGACGGACAGGCTGCGGCGGAAGTGCCGACCGAGAACATTGACACGCAGCTCAAAAACCGCGAAGATGGCGGGGTGCTCTGGCTGGATATTGTGGACCCGGCGGACCACGACTTTGAAATGCTGGCCTCTGAGTTCGGCTTTCACCCGCTGGCGATTGACGACCTGCGGCAGCGGGACCAGCGGCCCAAAGCGGTGGAATACGGCGATTATATGTTTATCGTCGCCCACGAATGGCAGCCCGCGCCGGAGCGGGCGGACCTGTCCAAGCCCTGCGTGGAGCGCTCCACGGAACTTCATATTTTTGTGGGGCCAAATTATTTGGTTTCCCTGCACAACGGCACTTCGGAAGCCATGAAGACGGCCCGCAAGCGCTGGGAAAGCAGCCGGGACATGCGGCGGCAGGGGCCGTACTTTTTGCTGTATCTGATCTTAGACTCGCTGGTGGATGATTATTACCCGGCGCTGGACGCCTACGACGAGCGCACGGACAAGCTGGAAGAAATTATTCTGAAGCCGCTGACGCAGGAGTTCAACTTGTTTGGCCCGCAGGCCACGGAGGCGGACGAAGTGGCGGCGAACCCGCTGGAAAGCATTCTGGACCTGCGCCGGGAGCTGCTGGAAATGCGCCGCTATGTGGCTCCCCTGCGCGATGCCGTCAATGTGCTGCTGCGGCGGGTCGAGTCGGTGGAAGACGATGACGACGCCGCCCCGCGCCGCCGGGACCGGGCACGGGCGCTGTTTGCCTACTTTCAGGATGTGTACGACCACACGATCCGCGTGGTGGATACGATTGATACTTACCGGGATTTGATGTCGGGCACGCTGGACGCCCATCTCGCGGTGGCCTCCAACCGGCTCAACGAGATTGTCAAGGTGCTGACTTCGGCGTCGATTATTTTGATGACCTGGGCGACAGTCAGCGGCATTTACGGCATGAACTTTACGCATATGCCGGAGCTGCACTGGCGCTACGGCTACCCGTATGCGCTGGGAATTATGGCCGGGCTGGGCTTTCTGGAATGGGCCTACTTCCGGCGGCGCAAATGGCTGTAAAGAGCGCATCGAGAACGCATAGAGCAAGAACCAATCGAGGGGTTGAAAACCCCTCGCTAGGAGAAGCACCCTTCGGGTGGAAGAGAAAAACCAGCCGACGTAGGCTCTGAATTTCTGTCGTCCGCAGGACGCCTCCCCTAGCGAGGGGTTTTCAACCCCTCGATTCTCTGGCTATCGGGTACACTGCTCTTATGATGTCTTTGCTTCGCTGGTTTCGCGGCCTCAACGCCCTGCTGATTTTTCTGCCTATCTCCGTGGTGCTGCATTACAGCCACGGAAGCAATCCTTTGTGGGTCTTCGGGGCCGCGTCGCTGGCGATTGTGCCGCTGGCCGGGCTGATGGGCCATGCGACCGAAGAGCTTGCCAAGCGGCTCGGGGCGGCCTGGGGCGGGCTGCTGAATGCGACGTTCGGCAATGCCACGGAGCTGATCATCGGCCTGTTTGCCCTGCGCGAAGGGCAGATTGAGCTGCTGCGGGCCTCCATTGTCGGCTCCATTATCGGGAACCTTATGCTCGTGCTGGGAGCAAGCATTCTGGCGGGTGGCCTGAAGCACAAAATACAGACCTTCAACCAGGAACAGGCCCATTCTCATGTCAACAACCTCCTGGTCGCGGTGGCGTCGCTGACGCTGCCCGCCATTTTTTCCCTCTATTACCAGCAGCCAAACAGTCCGGCGAACCCGGATGTGCAGCATCTGTCGCTGTGGGTGTCCGGCATTCTCCTGGTCGTCTATGTGGCGTCGCTCTTTTTCTCCCTGAAAACGCATGAGGCCCTGTTCCGGGACTGCGAGGCCGAAGCCGAGGACGAGCCGCCGGTGTGGAGCCTTCCTGCGGCCCTAGGAGTGCTGGCGGCGGCAACGGTGCTGATTGCGGTGGAAAGCGAGTATTTAGTTTCCAGCGTGCAGGGCGCGGCGGTGAAGCTGGGCGTCAATGAGGTCTTTATCGGCGTGGTAGTTGTAGCAATTATCGGCAATGCCGCCGAGCATTCGACGGCGATCTGGATGGCGATGAAAAACAAAATGGACATCACCATGAACATTGCTATCGGGTCTTCCACGCAGATTGCCATGTTCGTGGCCCCGGTGCTGATTTTTGCCAGCCTGCTGCTCGGGCATCCGATGACTTATATCTTCACAGTTCCTGAACTCAGCGCCATCACGGTCAGCGTTTTGATCACAGCGTTTATCGCCAATGACGGCAAATCGCACTGGCTGGAAGGGGCACAGCTTCTGGCGGTCTATGCGATTATCGCGCTGGCGTTCTTTTACCTGCCGCCGGGCTGAGTTCTTATTGCAATTTGTTACAAGCCCTCGTGCGCCGGGTACAACGGCGATAGGAGAATACACGCCATGAAACGCCTTTCGTTTGCCGCCATCCTCGCCGCCGCCGCGACGGGCCTGCTGACCCTTCCTCTTGCTGCCGGGGCACAAGCCGCTGCCGCGAAAGTGCGGGCCGCCAAGCCTGCCGAGCGGGCGTCGGCGATTGCTTCGGTTCAAAGTCAGCTCAAGGCTTTTGACCGGGACGATTATAAGAGTGCTGTGACCTATCAAAGCGCCGGTCTGCGCCGTAGTTTCGGCTCGCCTGCCCAGTTTCGGGCCATGATTACGCAGGCGTATCCTCAGTTCGCCCATTCTAAAAGCATCACCTTTGGCCCGGCCCAATGCGACCCGGCGGGTGTGCATCTGACTTTGCCGGCGACGGTGACCGGAAAAGACGGCGTCACGGTCCATGCGCTGTACCTGCTGGTGCGTGAGGGCAAAATGTACCATGTGGAAGGTGTCGGCGGTGGAATGCCGGTTTTGCCGCCCAGCGACACCCCGGATACTGCGGTTTGATTTTCTCTTAATGTTTTCTTAACATACGCCGTGTATACTGAAGCTGAGTTTGAGGAATAAACGGGGGAAAGTATGCAGCGTTTTGGTGTGGGGGGCATTGCCCTGGCTGTGGCGGCGGTTCTGCTGAGCGCAGGCTGCGGCAAGCAAAGTGGAAGCGGGACGCCGTCGGCGGCAGGAAACAGCCTGAACGGCGCAGGGGCGACATTCCCGCAGCCGCTGTATCAGAAGTGGTTCCAGGAGTACGACAAGAAAACGGGCGTCGCCATCAACTATCAGGCCATTGGCTCAGGCGGCGGCATCAAAAATATCACGGCCAAAGCCGTTGATTTCGGCGCCTCGGATGCGCCCATGAACGCCGAAGAGATGAAAGCCGCGCCGGAAGTCCTGCACATCCCCACTGTCGCCGGTGCAGTCTGCGTGGCCTACAATGTTCCCGGCGTGCCGGACCATCTGCACCTGAGCGGCGACGTGATCGCCAAAATCTTTCTGGGCCAGATTACGAAGTGGAACGATCCGGCGATTGCCGCCCTGAACGCGGGCAAGACGCTTCCAGCCACGCTGATTACGCCCTGTCACCGCTCGGACGGCTCCGGGACTACCAACATTTTCACGACTTATCTCAGTCAGGTCAGCCCGGCGTGGCAGAGCAGTGTCGGGGCGGGCAAATCGGTGAAATGGCCGAATGGTCAGGGCGGCAAGGGCAACGCGGGCGTAGCACAGCTTCTCAAACAGAACGCAGGCAGTGTCGGCTATGTCGAGCTGGCTTATGCCGAAACCAACAAAATCCCGTATGCCGACGTGCAGAACGCCAAAGGCAATTTTATTGCCCCCTCGGTCGCTTCGGCCACGGCGGCGGCACAGGGCGTAACCCTGCCGCCGGACTTCCGCAAAGTGATCACCAATACCGATGACCCGCAGGGCTACCCCATCACCGGGTTCACGTTTTTGCTGGTCCGCCCGGACGCCCAGCCTGCGCTGAAAAGCTTCCTGAAGTGGGCGCTCACCGACGGTCAGGCAGATGCGCCTGCGCTGTATTACGCCCCCCTGCCCGCCGAGGTTCAGAAGAAAGCGCTGGCGGTTGTCGATGGCTTGAAATAGAAACAGGCAGCTTGGGGTATACTGAGCCGATCTTTTAACACACAGGCTCATTGGAGAACCTTATGCTTACGCCCACACAGACCACCGCTGACCTCGCGGCTGCGCCTTCGGCAGATTTTATTCAGGCTGTTTCCCAGTTTCTGGACACGGACCCCAGCGATCTGCTCCTGGAACTTGGCTATTACAGCCGGGAGACTGAGAGCGAGTCCAGCGAGTAGGTATCCCGCAAATCAGAGTGTTCAGAGTGTTCAGAGTGTTCGGGGGCCGCAACCTGGTTGCGGCCCTCGGACTTTGCCTGATACAGCAGACGGTCGGCGTCTATCAGCAGGCTGATGCCGTCCCGGTGCCCCGGAAGCAGCGAGGCGACGCCGAGCGACGCCGTTACGGCCCGGTGCTGCCAGGCGGCTTCTTCCAGTGCCACCCGGCACCGCTCGGCAATCTCCACTGCCCCGGCTGTATTTGTCTGCGGCAGGATCAGCACAAACTCCTCGCCGCCATACCGGGCGGCATAGTCGCTTTCGCGGACGGCCTCCCGCAGCGTTTCCGCCACCTGAAGCAGAACCTGATCCCCCGCAGGATGGCCGAACGTGTCATTGTACTGCTTGAAGTGATCCACATCCAGCATGACCAGTGACAAAGGGGTATCATAGCGTCGGGCGCGGGCCACTTCTTCCGCGAGGCGGTCCTGAAATGCCCGGTGGTTTTTAAGGCCCGTCAAGCCGTCCTGCGTTGCCAGAGCTTCCAGGCGGGCATTGACCCGCTCCAGCTCCGCATTCGCTTTTTCCATTTCCCGCTTCTGAAACTCTAAAACCTCGTTGTAGTCTAAAAGCCGCTGCTCGGCGGCACGGCGCTCCGTCACATCATGGATGCTGCCTTCCAGAATGGTCTCGCCACTTGAGGCGCGGGCATAATGAACATTGATCGACACCCAGACGGCGCTGCCGTCGCGGCGGCGCAGGGGAGTCTCAAAGCCGCAGATGGCTCCGACCGCTTCCAGCGTACTCAGCACGGCGTCGCGGTCTTCCGGGCGGTGGTAAAGCTGGCGGGTAATATCGGTGACCTCGGCCATCATCTGGACGGGCGACTCGTAGCCGAGGATGCGGGCAAATGCCGGGTTTGCATTGATAAAACGGCCTTCGCGCACCGTCTGAAAAATCCCCTCCGTGGAGTTCTCATAAATACCCCGGTACTTTTCTTCGGTCTCGCGCAAAGCCTCCAGCACGCAGCGGCGCTCGGTGACATCGCTGAAGGTGATGACAGCGGCGTGCGGGCGCTCTGCACCGGGATGGAAGAGCGGTGCCGCGCTTGTCTGCAACCATGTCAGGACACCATCCGGCCTTTGTATTCCCATTACGACCGAGGGGGTCGGCAGGCCGCTGTCCAGGCTGATACGACCGGGTATCTCAGCCAGGGGAAACGTCGTGCCATCCTCGCGCCGCAAAGGCCAACCTTGCTGAAGCGCATTGCGGCCATTCAGTTCGTCAGCAGTCAGGCCCAGCATCTGCTGTGCCCGTTCGTTGCACAGAGAGATCACGCCACTTGCGTCATGCACCAGCAGGCCCTCCTGCATGGAGCTGATGACGGAGCGGAACTGGGACTCGCTTTCTTCCAGAGCGCAGACATTGTCGCGCAGCTTCGCCTGCGCGGACAGCAGGGCCTGCTCGGCCCGGATTCTGTCACGGCTGAATTTTATCGCCAGACCGATACCCAGAAGAAGTGTGACCGCCAGAACAAAGCCGGACACGCTGACGGGCTGCACAACCAGAGCCAGCAGGATTTTCAGGAGAGCCGTTTCGGTCATCCCCGTGCCCCCAGTGCATAAAGATAACGGGCCAAACGCGGAATAAACTGCGTGGCCCTGTCATCGCGCAAAAGCTGGACAGCACACTGCCAGGACCGCCGCCCCGGCAGCACAACGCATTGCCCGCGCCGGACGACCGCTTCCACAAAGTAGGTCTGTGCGCCGAGCGTCATCTGCACTTCCAGACGCGAGCCGGGCAGATAGGTATGGGGAGACAAAAAGGTCAAGCCGGACAGGCTGATGTCTGTGACCAGCACTGTGGAGCGCCGCGTCCAGCGCCCGCGCCCTCCTGCCGGAAGCAGCGGACACACGACCACGGGCAGGCTGACAGGGTAGCGCCGAAAGGCCCGGCCAGTGCGGGCACTCTCGTGTGGAAGCGGTGTATCTCGCATAGCCTCAGTCAGGGGCAGTCTCATATCCGCTATTATTGGCAGTTTGCCGCCGGGTTTGCAGGGGCGTTAAGATTGACCCCTGCCCCGCTTTCCGGGTATACTGTCAGCGTGTTACAACAACAGACAAAAAGTTTATTTGGGCTTACCACAGAGGAAATCCGTGCCGAGGTCGCCGCGCACGCTTCCCTGCCTGCCTATCGCGGGGCGCAGATCGCCGAATGGCTGTATCGCCGCCCCCTGCCGGGCGAAGGCGGCGGCTTCCGGGCGGACTTTGAGGCCATGTCCGACCTGCCGAAAGAGACCCGAACGGCGCTTGCAGAGCGGTATGCCGGACCGCCCCTGACGCTGGTGCAGGAGCAGTCGGACCCAAGAGATGGCACCCTCAAAGCCCTGGCCCGGCTGACTGACGGCGGGCATCCGATTGAATGCGTTCTGCTGCCGGATGCCCGGCGCGTCTCGGTGTGCCTGTCCACGCAGGCAGGCTGCCCGGTGGGCTGCACGTTCTGCGCGACCGGCACGCAGGGCCTGACCCGCAACCTGACAACCGGCGAGATTGTGGCCCAGTTTTTGCTGCTGCAATCACTGTCGGCGCGGCGCATCACGCATATCGTGCTGATGGGCATGGGCGAGCCGCTTCTCAATTATGACGCCACGCTGAAAGCCATTCGGATACTCAACGCCGAGTGCGGCTTGGCGATGCGCCATATCACGCTGTCTACCGTCGGCATTGTGCCGAACATCGAAAAGCTGATGGCGGAAAACTTGCAGCTTACGCTGGCCGTCTCGCTCCATGCCCCAAACAACGAACTCCGAACCCGGCTGGTTCCCGTCAACAAAACCTATCCGCTGGAACGGCTCCTGCCCGCCTGCCGTGCCTATGCCCAGCACACCGGGCGGCGGCTGACGTTTGAGTATGTGCTTTTAAAAGGCGTCAATGACGAGCCGGAACACGCCCGCGAGCTGGCCGCGCTTCTAAAGGGGATGGGAGCCGCCATCAACGTTATCCCGTACAATCCCACGGTCGTCACCGAAAGCTTCGGGCGGCCCGAGGCGGAGCGCATTGCCCTGTTCCGGCGGATTTTAGAGGACGCCGGGCTGGTGGTCACGCAGCGCAAAGAGCGCGGCAAGCAGATTGCCGCCGCCTGCGGCCAGCTTGTCACCGAAGCCGAGCGGCAGCGGCCTCGGGCGCGTGTTCTGCCAGTGCTGGCGGGAGCCGTTTAGCTATGGCTGAGGAGACCGCGACGCCTGAACCTGCGCTGCCGGATACTCCTGCGCTGCCGGATACTCCTGCGCTGCCGGATGTCTCCGAGGTGCTGACCTGGCTGTCGGTGACGCGCCCTGCCGCCGTGCTGGCCCTCCTGAAAGACCCAAAGCTGTCTGCGCCCCTCGTCAAAGCATTCATCGGCTTCCGGGCCGATGCCTCCGGGTACGCAAATACGCTCGTCCGCAGCCGTCTGGCGCAGGCGGCGTCCAAAGACGAAAAGCTCGCCGAAAAGCTGAAATCGCTTTCCGAAACGTCGCCGCTGCCCGCCCCCGTCAAAGCGTCCCCCACCCCGCCCCTGTCCCCTGCCGCCAAGTCCCCTGCCGCCAAGTCCCCTGCCAAAGACCCGGCGGCTTCCCTGCGGGCCGAGCGCGATGCCCGCCGCCACGAGCGCGACGAGGCCCGGCAGGCGCTGGCAAAGGCCGAGGCCGCACGGGCCGAAGCCGAAAAGATACGCACGGCGCTGGAAGCCGAGCGGGACGAAGCCGTCAAACAGGCCAAAAAGCTGGCGGAGCGAGTGACCCGGCTGGAACGGCAGCTCGAACGCGCCAAGCAGACCGAAGTGCGCCTGCACAAAGCACTCGGCGAAGACAAAGTCTCCCCGCCGCCGAATGCGCCCGCACGGGCCTCTGCTGGCCCCGCCCCGCCGCCCGCTGAAGACCTGTGGCGCGAAGCCGTGCGTCACCTGCTGAACCGAAGCAAATGGGAGGCCGCGCTGGCGCTGGCCGAAGACGTGCTGAAAGCAGACAGCGCGGAGCCGGGGGCACTGGAGATTGCCGCCGCCGCGCTGGAAAGCAAGAACGAACCCAAAGCGGCGCTGGACTATGCCCGCCGCCTGCTGACCGTGCAGGCTGGACGCAGGGACACGGCGGCAGCCGCTGAAACCCTGGGACGCATCTTCCGTTTGGCCGCCACTCCCGGCGCGGCGGAGCCGCAGGTGCGTCAGTTGGTGCCCCTGCTGTCCGCGTCAGACACGGCAGGCGTCAGCGCGGCGCGGCTGATGCTGACCCGCCTGCGCGGAACCCGCCCGGAGGCCCACGCCTGGCTCGTTGATTTTCTGCAAAAACGAACTGCGCTGACGGACCTCCTGATGCCGCCGCCGGGGGCGCTGGGGCCGGATGACACCCTGCCCCTGCCAAGCCACCCGCCGGTGACGGCCCGGCAGCTTCTGGAGGCGATAGACACGGGAAAAGAGCCGCGTGTCACCGCCGCCCGCGCCGCGCTGTCCCGGCTGAAACCCGAGGGTGCCGCACGGGTCTGGGCGGCATTGGAGCAGGCATCGTCCTCGGAGCCGTCCCGGCTTCTTGTCCTGCGGCAGACACCACGCGGGCCGGTGGTGGTAGACGGCAGCAATGTGGCGTGGTTTGACCAGGAATCGCTGGTGCAGGGGCAGCCGCGCCTGCGGCATCTCACCGCCATTCGGCGGGCGCTCTGGGCACGCGGCTATTTTCCAGTGGTGGTGCTGACCGACGCCAATCTGCCGTACTATATAGATGACGCCCCTAGTCTGCGGCAAATGCAGCAGCGGGGCGAGCTGTCTCTGGTGGATGCCGGAACTGTCGCCGATGAGCCGCTGCTCAGGCAAGCCAAGCTGCTGGGCGCACCGCTCGTCACCAATGACCGCATGACCGACTGGGACCCGCACGGCGAGGTGGTCAAGCTCCGGTACACAATTTCGCTCAGCGGCGAAGCCCTGCTGCTTTCTGAGGCTTAGACGTAGATAGGAACGGCGGACTGAAACGAGGGGTTAAAACCCCTCGCTGGAAGGCGCTTCGCGCCGGGCGGACAAAAATTAGGATGGCAGCCTTTCGTGTCTTTCTTTGGCTTTTCTTATTCTTTGGTTTCCCGGCGTCTTCGCCTCCTAGCGAGGGGTTTTAACCCCTCGTTTCAGTCCGCCGACAGGGTACACCTATGACACTGGAAGAACAATTTTCAAGATTAATCCAGATTTTGCAGCTCATTGACAGCGAGCCGTACACCTGGGACGCGGCGGGGCTGGAAGCAAAGTTTGAGGTCTCGCGGGCCACGATTGAGCGCGACATCGCGGTGCTGCGTCAGTGGGGGCAGGTCAAGCGCAAGGATGGCAAGTTCGGGCTGGCCGAGATGAAGTTCCTGCCGACCTCGTTCACGCCCCCGGAGGCGCTGGCCCTGCGCCTGGCCGGAAGCGCGTTCGCCGAACACGCGGGGACCGGCTACCGGGGGGCGCTGTCGTCGGCCCTGAAGAAAATCGACCGCGTCCTGCCCCGGCGCACGGCCTCGGAGCTTAAAAAAGCCGGGGAGCGCGTCTCGGTGGCTTTGCCCGTCGTGCGGGACTTCTCCGCTGATGTTTATGAAAGTCTGCACGGGGCGATTATCGCGCATCACCCGGTAGACATCACCTATTTATCGCGCACGCGGCCCGACCCGACCAAGCGGCGCGTGGACCCGTATGGGCTGACTTACAAAATGGGCGCGTGGTACCTCGTCGGCTTTTGCCATCTGCGGCAGGGCATTCGGACCTTTGGCCTGGACCGGATCAAATGGATGCGCGTCCGCGAAGACGCCCGGTTTGTGTATCCGGCTGATTTTGACCTGTCGGAATGGCTGGCGAAAGGCTGGCAGTTGCAGGCAGGCGGGGAGCCGACCGAGGTGGTAATTTGCTTCGACAAAGAGATTGCCGGATGGGTCGGCGGGGCGAACTGGCATCCCTCGCAGCAGATGGAAAAGCGCCCCGACGGCAGCCTCCTGTTCCGGGTCACGGTGCATGGCTACGAGGAAATGCTCTACTGGGTGCTGTCATTTGGCGCACAGGCAGAAGTCCTGGAACCTGTGCCCCTGCGAGCCGCCGTCGCCGAAGCCGCCCGGCAAATGGCGGCCCGCTATGGGGCATCGGACGACAAAAACGCCCGGCTCGCATGAGCCGGGCGTTTTGTGTGTTCAGCCTGCCAGGCTGGGCTTGCCGAGGAGCTTGTTCCAGATTTCGTAATCCGTGCCCTTTTTGGGGACCAGAAGCTCTTCGTGGATTTCTTCCTCGCCGTGGGCGACCAGCTCGCCGCGCTCGACAAAGCGCAGGTCGCAGAACACATCGCCTTGCGTCAGCCGCGTGCCGCGCTCAACGACCGGGAGGCGCCGCAGCTCATCTTTGTGCCACTCAGGAAGCAGGTTATAGCTCTCTTTGATCGTGTCGGCGGTAACCGTGCCGCCGCCTACGGGCAGCATTCCGTTTTGGCCGGTATGGTTGTCGGCTTTCAGGGCGGCTTCGTTCAGCGCGTCTTCGCCGACGGCTTCGGCACGGGCCTCTTTTTCCATTTTGGCCGTATGTTCGTAGGCGTGTTTTGTGGTGTTGTCCTGAGACATAAAAAGTATCCTCCGTTGTTACCCTACTTTACCCGGCTCGCGGGCAAGGCAAACGGGGAGGGACTACTCTTTCAGCAGCACATCCAGCACATGAGACAGCTTCTTTTCCAAATCCTCGCTCGGATCGTAGCCGTCTTCGGCAAAGCGAATGCGGTTGTTCTTGTCAATCACCACGACCAATGGAAAGGCATCGGCCCCGTAGGCAAACGCGGCGGTATGGTGTGCGTCCAGCAGCGTCGGATACGTCATACCGTTCTGCTGCTGATAAGCGGCAATGGCGGGGGCGGGGTCGCTCGGGTTGACCCCGAAAAACTGCACACGGCCCTTGTATTTATCAGACACGGCCACCAGATGCGGCAGCTCACTGTGGCAGGGACCGCACCAGGTCGCCCAGAAGTCCAGCACCACCGGGCCGCGCTTTGTTTCCGAGGCCAGCGTGACCGTTCGTCCCGTACCAACTTCCGGCAGGGTAAAGCTCGAGGCCCGCTGCGCCTTGTCGGCGGCATTCAGGATGCCCCGGTCCAGGTCGGACACCGTGGACTGATGCACGCTCCAGGCCAGCGCCCCGAGCGAGGCGATCACAAACAGCACGGCCAGCAGGATTTTGGATCGTTCCATAGGTGATATTCTAAGTGAAGACAAGCCGGACGCGGTACGAAAGATAGTCTACCAGATTAACCAAAATAATCAGCAGGGCGATAATTACGCCCGCGTCCAGCAGCTTGAACAGATTGATAGCATTGTAAAGCTGAAAGCCCAGACCGCCCGCCCCGACGATGCCGACGATAAATGAGTCTTTCAGGTTGAATTCCAGCGAATACAGACTTGTCGAGACATAGGACGGGAACACCTGGGGCAGCATTCCAAAGACAAACACCTGCGCCGCATTGCCGCCCGAGGCCCGGACCGCTTCAATCGGCCCGGCGGCAACCGACTCCAGGCTTTCCGCCCACAGCTTCGCCAGAGACACAAACGTCACAAACGAGATCGCCAGTGCGCCCGCCGAGGGGCCGAGGCCGATAGCAGACACCACAATCAGCGCGTACACAATGGTCGGGATCGCCCGCGAGACGTTCAGGTACGTCTTAATAAACGCGCTGACCGGACGCGGAATGCTGCCCGTTCGCGCCGCCAGGAACGAGGCAGGAAATGCCAGCAGGCCGCCCAGCACCGTGCCTACCACCGCCATCTGCACCGTGGTCAGGAAGGGTGCCCACAGGTCTTTCAGAATGCTGAGATCGTAGTGCCAGTCCGCCTTCTTGTGGGGAAACATCCGCCCGACATAGTTTGCGCCCGCGCCCACTCCCGTCTGGAAATGAGTGAAGTCAAATTGCAGGCCAATGAACGACCAGATGATCAGCGCAATCGCCGCCAGCGTGAGCAGCACGCGCCCGGCGACGGCAAGCCCGGCATCCGGGCGCGGGCCGGAACTAACAGGCGGCTTCGGTTCTGTGAGTGTGCTGTTGTTGGGAGTAGTCATAAAATTAGTGCGAATGGCGCTCCAAAACATCCGCAATCGCCGCGTCGCTCAGAGCGTCCGGGGCGGCATCGAACGTGATGCGGCCCTGCTTCAAACCCACAATCCGCGTGCAGTAGCGTTTGGCAAGCGGCAGGTCATGCATGGATAAAATCATGGTGGCATTGCGGCTCCGGGCCAGGTCCTGCAACAGCGCCATGATGTCGTCTTTGGTCAGAACGTCCAGGTTTGCCGTTGCCTCGTCCGCCAGGATAATCTCCGCCCCCTGCGCCATTGTGCGGGCAATAGCGACCCGCTGTTTTTGGCCGCCGGACATATCCCGCACGCGCCGCTCTTCCATGCCCAGGAGGCCGACCTGCTGAAGCGCCTCGCGGGCCAGCCGGACATCCGAGGGCGAGAAGCGGTGCAGGCAAGACGGCAGGGTCGGCGTGTAGCCAAGCCGCCCGATCAGCACATTCTTCTGGGCCGTCAGCCGGTCCATCAGGTTGAACTCCTGAAAGATCATGCCGATCCGCCGCCGCAGCAGCCGCTTCTGCTCTTCCGGCAGCGCCTCCACGTTTTCCCCCAGAACCCGGCACGTCCCGCCGCTCTGGCTGACCAGCCCGTTGATACAGCGCAGCAGGGTGGACTTGCCCGCCCCGGACAGCCCAATCAGGCCAACAATTTCCCCGGCCTCCACATGCAAATCCACCCCCCGCAGCACCGGCACACCGGCTTTATAGGAGTGGGTCAAGTTATCGATGGCAATCATGCTCGGCATAGCGGCTATTTCTTCTTTTCGTCCAGCGATTTGAGGTTCAGACCAAAGAGCTGCGCGTTTTCGCGGACGGGGTCAAAGATTTTATCGTCGGCAGGGACGAGCTTATCCCAGGGGACCGCTTTCAAAGCCGCCTGCCCGTCCGGGGTGGAGTTGATGCTCACGAGGGCGGCTTTCAGCTTGGTCAGCGTTGCCGGGTCCAGGTTGCCGCGTGCCACAAACATTCCATTCGGAATAGGCGCGGTCGTGGCAAGGATGCGAAACTGATTGACTTTGGACATATCCACTTTTTTGGTGGCCGAATCGGTGAACGCCGTCTCGATGCCGGTTTCATAAATCGCGCCCGCGTCGGCCTGTTTGTTGAAAACGGCCAGAACGCCCGCCGTGCCGCTGATATTGACAGGTTTCAGGTCTTTGTCCGGGTCAATCCCGGCTTTTTTCAGCAGGCCCGCCGGATACAGAAAACTCGATGTCGAGGTACGGTCCCCGAAGGCAAAGCTCTTGCCCCGCAAATCTGCCAGCGTTTTAATGGGCGAATCGGCCCGCACAAAGATGATGCCTTTGTAGGTCAAGCTGTTGTGAAAGTAGGGCATCGCCAGCGGAACCAGCTTTTGCGGGGTGTTTTCAAATTGCTGCGTCGCCAGCGCATAAGACAGCGGGTTCAAATACGCGCAGTCAATTTGATCGGACTGCAAGGCTTGCAGGACGCCCGCATACGAGGGTGTCACAAACACCGTGCCCGAAGGCCGCCCGGATTCTTTGCCGAGGTAAGTGGCAAACGGCTGAAAGGCCGTCGTGATGGCATCCACGTCTTCAAACGGAATAATGCCGACTTTGAGCGGCTGGGCAGTGTCCCCCCCACCCGCGCCGGTTTTCCCGCAGCCGGTCAGGGCAAAGGCAGCAAACGAAGCAGCGGCTAATCCCGCAAGTAGTCGGCGTTTAAGCAAAAGGTACTCTCCAAAGATGGGTTCGGTCTATTATAGCACGGGGAAGGCTAAAGTGCGGGCAATTCGCGGCTTACAGCAGAACGCCGACGACGCAGGCGGTCATCAGCGACGCAATCGCGCCGCCCCACATGGCGGTCAGGCCCAGGCGGGACAGGTCGCCCCGGCGCTCAGGGGCCATGCCGCTGATGCCGCCAATCTGGATAGCGACGCTGGAAAAGTTAGCGAAGCCGCACAGTGCATAGGTCGTCATAATCGCGGCGCGGGGGGTAATAAATGTCTGGTTCTGGCCCAAACTCTGCGAAAGCTGCAAGTAAGCCACGAACTCATTGATCGCCGTTTTGATTCCAATCAGCGGCCCGACCTGCACGGCATCATGCCAGGAAATCCCCATCAGCCAGGCAAAGGGCGTGGCCGCCCAGCCCAAAATCTGCTGAAACGACAAGCCGGGCAGGCCGAAAAAGTGGCCTATCCAGCCGACCAAAGCGTTCAGCAGAGCAATCAGCCCGATGAAGACAATCAGCACCGCGCCGACATTCAGCGCCAGATGCAGACCCTCTAAGGCCCCCCGTGCGCTGGCATCCACGGCGTTCGCATCGCCGTGGGCCACCTGCACTTTGACCAGCCCCGCCGTCTCGGCCTGCTCGGTTTCCGGCAAAATCAGCTTGGCGACTGCCAGGCCCGCCGGGGCGGAAATCAGCGACGCCGCCAGGAGATGCCCGGCAATGTCCGGGAAGAAGCCCGACAGCATCCCCACATAGGCCGCCAGCACCCCGGAAGCGATGTTGGCAAAGCCGCCCACCATGATCGCCATCAGCTCCGAGCGGGTCGCTTTGGCAATAAAGGGCCGCACCAGGAGCGGCGCTTCGGTCTGCCCCAAAAAGATGTTGGCGGTCGCCGAGAGCGTCTCCGCGCCCGACGTTTTCATCGTCTTCTGCATTCCCCAGGCCAGCCCCTGCACGATCAGCGGCAGGACGCGCAGGTGATACAGAAGTGTAGACAGCGCGGAAAAGAAGATAATCGTCGGCAGGACGTTGAAGGCAAAATAGGAGCCGACGCTGGCATAGCCCGTCGGGTTCAAAATTGGCCCCATCAGCGGCGGGCCAGCCGGAGCGCCCACGGGAACATTGTTGCCGAGCGACAGGCTGCCAAACACAAACGACGCGCCTTCTTTGGCATAGCCCAGCAGCGCCTCCACGCCGTCATTGGCGAGCCGAAACGACGCCGCGCCCGGCGCGGTGTCCAGCACCAGAAACGCGAACACGAACTGAATGCCGATGCCCCACCCCACGGTATGCCAGTTGACCCGGCTGCCCCGGTTCTGTGCTTTGCCGATAGCAAAGGCAATCAGCGTGAACACGGCAAGCCCAAAAAGCGATTGCAGCTTCAGCAGCAGCGGCCCCTGCTCCGCCGCCCGTGCGGCGGCATCGGTGGCATAGCGCGGGGCTTCGGGGGACTGCGCCCCGGCACAGGCAGTCAGCGTCAGCAGAGCAATCACAACAAGTGGAATGAGAAGTGAAAATGAGCGTGGCAAAAGGCAGGGCACTCCTAACGCAGAGAAAAAAACAGAGGCGGCGCTGCCTGGCAACGCCCAAGTTCGGCGCGGCCCGTGCGATTTCCTGCCGCGCCGGGGTATACTCAGGCCGATTTTATCAAGATATTTCTGAAAGATTTCTTCAAGGAGCCACTTCCCAATGATCGTGACCACCAAGACACTGTTTGAACACGCTTACGGCAAGTATGCCGTCGGCGCGTACAACATCAACAACGCCGAGCAGGCCATCGGCCTCTTCAAGGGCAGCATGGATTCGCAGGCTCCGTTCATCATCCAGATTTCCAAAGGCGCACGCTCCTACACCGACAAGCGCATTCTGGAAGCAATCATCCGCGCCTGCGACGAGATGTTCCCCGATGCCGTGTTCGCCGTCCATCTGGACCACGGCGACGAGCAGACCTGCTACGAGTGTATCGACAGCGGGTTTTATTCGTCGGTCATGATCGACGCCTCCCATGACGAGTTCGCCGAAAACGTGGCGATCACCAAGCGCGTTGTCGCCGCCGCTCATGCCAAAAATATCAGCGTCGAAGCCGAGCTTGGCATGCTGGGCGGCGTGGAAGAAGACATCGCCGTGGACGAAAAAAACGCCCTGCTGACCGATCCAATTGAAGCCAAAGACTTTGTGGCCCAGTCCGGCTGCGACAGCCTCGCCTGCGCGATTGGAACCTCCCACGGCGCGTACAAGTTCTCCGGGGGTCAGGGCCTGCATTTTGACCGCATCAAAGCCATTCAGGCCCAGCTTCCCGGCGTCCCACTGGTCATGCACGGCTCGTCGTCCGTGCCGCAGGATGAAGTCGCCCGCATCAATGCCGCCGGCGGCAAGCTCAAAGAAGGCGCGAAGGGCGTTGACCCCGAGCAGTACCTGCCCGCCGCCAAGCTCGGCGTCTGCAAGGTAAACATCGACACTGATGGCCGCCTCGTTTGGACCCGCGTTCACCGCGAGTTCTTCCAGGACAAGCCCGAAGACTTCGACCTGCGCTCCCCCGGCAAGGTGTTTATTGCTGAGTACGCCAAGTTCATCGTCAGCCGCTCCCAGTATCTTGGCTCCGAAGGCCAGCTCGCCTCGGTGCGCGAGTACGCCCAGAGTAAATAACGGCACACAGCCCCGGCACGCAGAGTGCCGGGGCTAATTTTTTGGAACACACAATGCCCCTTCTGCACCCCCGCCTCGGCGTCTCCACCTGGAGCCTGCACAAGTCGCTCACCGCAGGCACACCGCTTTTAGACATTCCCGCGCAGGTCGCCGCGCATGGCCTGAGCAAGCTGGAAGTGTGCCACTTTCACTTTCCCGATACAACCCCCGCCTATCTGGCTGAGTTCCGGGCCGCGCTTGAGAACGCGAGCGTCGAGTTTTATACCCTGCTCATTGACGAGGGCGATTTGACCCACCCGGACGGGGCCGAGCGGGCACGGACGCTAGAGCTAATAACGCACTGGATCGAAGTCGCTGCCGCCTGCGGCGCGGGGCGCGTGCGGGTGATCGCCGGGGACGCCCCGCCGGGCGCGGAGGCTTTGGCAGTAAGCGTGCAGGGCCTGACCGAAGTGGTGCGCCGGGCCGAAGCTTACGGCATTCGCGTCAGCGTAGAAAACTGGCATCCCCTGTTGGAGCAGCCCGCCGAAGTCTTAGCACTGCTGGCGCAGATGCAGGGCCGGGTCGGCCTGAAGCTGGATTTCGCCAACTGGAATGCCCCGCGCAAATACGAAGACCTGGTCCGTATTGCCCCGCTGGCCGAATGCACCCACGCGAAAGCGCACTTCGCCGCGCCGGGCGAGATGGACCGGGAAGATTTCGCCCGCTGCCTCACACTCTGCCGCGACGCCGGGTTTGCTGGCCCGCATATTCTGATCTTCAGCGACCCTGGCGACGAGTGGGCATCGCTGGAGTTGATGCGCGAGGCTGTCCTGCCCTTCGTTGAAGAAGTGTCCGGCGGCGGGGCTTGACACACAGGGGCCAAAACGGCCTGAACTGGAACGGCGGGAGAAAGTCACGGAGGCAGCTCCTCTTTGGGGCGGCGCTGGCCGTTCTGCTGGCGCTGCTGCTGTGCCTGTTTCCCAAGCCCGAGAATGACCTGTTTTTTGAGCTTCGCACCGGCACGGATATTCTGAACTCGGGGCATCTGCCCCGTACCGACACCTACTCGTGGGTTCGGCAAGGGACGCCCTGGACAGTTCCCGAATGGCTGGCATTTGTCATTTACGCGCTGGCGTTCCGGGCGGGCGGCTTTTTCGGAACCTGGCTGGTGCTGGCGGCGCTGACGGCGGCGACGGCTCTAGCTGCCTACGGCTGGCTGGCGCGGCGGGCGGGGCGGGTGTGGGCGTTTCCGCTGACGGCGCTGCTGCTGGTCGGCATGAAGGAAAGCGTGCAGGAGCGGCCTTATGCCTACACCTACTTGCTGCTGGCCGTCTGCCTACCGCTGGTTTTGCGGGCACGCGCCGGGCGGCCTCGCCTGCTGCTGTGGCTGCTGCCGCTGTGCGTGCTGTGGACTAATCTGCATCAGGGCGTGGTAGTGCTTATTGGCCTGCTCTGCGTGTTTGCGGCAGGCGATGCGGTGACGGCGCTGGGGCGCGGGCTGAAAGCGCGGCAGTGCCCGCCGGACCTGCTGACGGAGACGGGACGGGCCGAGGAAGAGGCGGCGCGGCGCGGCATTCGGGCGCAGGGGGCAAGCGCGGCGCGAATGGCGGCGGCAGGAGCGGCCTGCGCGGGCGCGGCCCTGGTGTCCCCCTACGGCTGGCACGTCTACGAAAATATCTGGGTGACGCTTAGGAGCCACTCACTGATGGCAAATGTGACCGAGTGGAACCCGGCAACCACCCTGCCGCTGCTGCAATGGCAGCCGTTCCTGCTGGCCGCCGCCGTTGTATTCGGCTCGGTGCTGTTCAGCCGTCGGCGCAGCCTGCCCGATGCTCTGGTCGTGCTGGCCCTGTTTATCGAAGCCGTACTGCACGCCCGGAATATCGCGCTGTTTGTGGTCGGGGGCTTGGTCGTGGCCGCGCCGCATTTTCCGTCGGCCCTGTCCCGAGGGCGGCGGGTACTGGGCCTGCGCGTCATAGTTCCGCGCTGGCTGCCAACCGCGTTTGCACTGCTCTTAATCGGGGTGACCGGACTGGCCGCCGGGGTGGCTTTGCGGCCTGCGCTGGGGCCAAAAGGCGTCAGCCCCGAGGGCATTGGGGAGGCAGTAGTCCGGCTTTCTGATTATCCGCAGGGGGCGTGCGCGTTTATGGACGCCGAGAAATTACCGCCCAATTTACGCCTGCTGAATGACTTTGAGACGGGCGGCTACCTGCTCTGGCGGCGGCCCCGGCAAAAAGTGTTCACCGATGGGCGGCTGGATGTGTATGTCGGGCAAGCGTTCGACGACATGGTGACCCTGAGCCGGACGCCCGGCTCACCCGCGTGGGCCGCGCTGGTCCGAAAATATGACTTCAACGCCGTGCTGACAAGCAGCCCCAAGCAGGCGGCGGCATTTGCCGCCCGCCCGGACTGGATGCTGGTGTATGAGGACCCCAGGCGCCCCGGCCATCCCCGCTTCCGCCTCCTGCTGCGCCGTAACCGCCCAACGCCTTAAGACCCGCCCACGAACGCCGCTTCCATTGCCGCCTGCGTGGCGTCTTTGTCGGTGGTGTAGACGCGCACCTCCTGCAAAGAGCGCCGCCCACGCACTTTGACGAGCAGGCAGCCGTTGCACTCGTCGATGAACTTCAGCACAGGCGGGCCATTGTGGAGCGTCTTAATCAGCCCCAGTGAGATTTTGGAAACGCAGTCCAGAGCCGCCGCCGCACGGGCAGGTGCGACAGCGGCCTGTATGACCGTGGTGTGGCTGGCGGTATACTTACCACCGCTGAGATGTCCTGAAGTGCGAGTGGGCATAAGCCGATTTTCTAAGCCGCTGTTAGCGGCGCACGGAGAACTGGTATTCCGTCGTCTGGTGGTAGACCTGGCCCGGCTTCAGCTCGGTGGTGGGGAAGCTGGGGTGGTTGGGCGAGTCCGGGAAGTGCTGAGCTTCCAGGGCAAACGCCCCGCGTGTCGCATAGACTTTGCCGCCTTTGCCTTTGAGCGTGCCGTCCAGGAAGTTGCTGGTGTAAAGCTGCACGCCGGGTTGGTCGGTGTACATGGTGAGGACGCGGCCCGAGCGGGGCGAATAGGCCCGCACCGCCAGACGGTACCCACTTCCGTTGATGACATAGTTGTGGTCGTAGCCGTGCCCGATGGCAAGCTGGGGATTAGCCTGGTCAATTCGTGTGCCAATCGGGGTCGAGCGGCGGAAGTCAAAGGGCGTTCCGGCGACGGGCGTTCCCGCCTGCGTCGGAATCTGAGTCTTGTCCACGGGCGTAAACCGATTGGCATTGATCATCAGGCGCGTGTCCAGCATCGTGCCATTGCCAGCCCCGGCGAGGTTAAAGTACGAGTGATTGGTAGGATTGAAGACCGTGTCTTTGTCCGTCACCGCCGTGTAGACAATTTTGAGGGCATCATCATCGGTCCATGTATAGACCACATGAACGCTGAGATTACCGGGGTAGCCTTCTTCGCCGTCTTTGGAAACATAACGCAGGTCCAGACCCACCCCGTCTTTGGTCTTAATGGGTTTGCTGTCCCAGACTTTCTTGTCAAAGCCGACTTTGCCGCCGTGCAGCGAGTTCGGGCCGTTGTTGACAAACAGCGTGTGTTCTTTGCCGTCCAGCGTGAACTTGCCGCCCGCGATCCGGTTGCCGTAGCGTCCGACCAGCGCCCCAAAATAGGGGCTGTCTTTCTCGTAACGACCCAGCGAATCAAAGCCCAGCACGACATCGCCGAGCCTGCCGTTCTTGTCGGGAACCCGGAGCGACTGCACAATGCCGCCGTAGTTTAAGATGCTCACCTGCGCCCCGTGTTTGTTGGTGAGGGTGTAGAGCGTCACCGCCTTGCCGTCTGTCGTCCCGAACGGCTTCTGCGTCACGCTGTCCGCCGCTGCCGCTGCCGCCAGCAGAGTTAGCCCTGCCAGGCCGAGAGCCGCTGCGCGGAACGGCTCGTTAAATAACGGCTTGCTAAATAACGTCTTAGTCACTCTTTGTCCTCCTCCGAACCCTCGTTGAGATCAAACGTGTGCCATGATAGCATACCTGCACACTTTTGGCAACACGGCACAAATACAAAAAGCCCCGGCATCTGCCGGGGCTTTTCGTGTGCTTTAGTCTTATGGGCCTAGAGGGATTCGAACCCCCAACCTACCAGTTATGCCTCCCACTTCGGCTTTCGCCGCCCCTTTCGGGTTCGTGGTCTGGACTCTCTCTTCACCCGCGTGGGGCGCTTCTCATCGAGTCTCTACACCTTCACCCACAGCAAATGTGCAGGCGCTTGGCTCGGGATTGCCGTGTCTTGCGAGTTAGGGTTCCCCGAATTTGAGAAGTGATTTGCCGACGGATTGCTCCGCCGGTCGCCCTTTGAACCCAGCGCCTATCCCGAAGGACGTAGCGCCGCGCCCGTTAAGCCGGCAGCTCTAACCGTTGAGCTATAGGCCCTCAATAGGTAGCATTATAGCACATCCCGCCTGCCAGACGCAAGGATGCCGCGCTAAAGTTTCGTTGCTAGAACTTCATCGGAAAGCGGTAGTAGGGCTTGTCGGGGGCCAGCGCATTGTGCAGGTCCAGCAGGTTGGCCGGGTTATAGTCAGGCGCGGTTTCCGGCCAAATCGTAACCGGCCCCCAGCCGTAGTCCGAGTCGTGAAACTCCCCGCGTATGCCGCCATGCTGTTCCAGCAGCGTCACGAAGAAGCGGCGCACGGACTCGGAACCCGCAAACAGCAAGCTCATCTGCCGGGTCGCCGGTGTGAAGCTGAAATCTAGATAGGGCAAGCGGTCCCGCGCCTCACTCTCCGGCGTCGGGGAATGCCAGATTGGCGTTTTCAGCATGACAGACAGGTAAACAGAACCGATATTGAGCCGCCCCAGTTCATCCCGCTGCACAGGATGGCCTTCGGCGGCCTGAGCGTTGGCGTACCGTTCGAGAATGTCATCGCTCTCAAACCACAACGAAGTACCAAAGGGCAAGAAACCCAGGAAGTTCTCTGCATCACAGGAAACAGAAATTGTTTTAGGCCCAACATAAGCAAAAGGCAAAGAAATAGTTTTCACCCCACCCGGCAGGATGACTTCCAGCGGCGGGGCCTTCGTGGGCTGCGCGGCGTCCGCGACTGCCAGCAATATTTCTCCCAGTTGATCCCGTCTGAACCGGAGATTGTAATCGTAGCTGAGACCCATAGCCTGCCCTCCTTTTCATAGATAGCACCGTCACCATACCCGCTTGGCCCAGCTTACCACAGTGTCGGCGACAGAATGGGCGAGGCCGCCCAGGACGAGGCCAATCAAGGAACACATCGCCCAGGAGGGATGCTCGCGGGTCCAGTCAGTCGTCAGGCCCCAGAAGCCGCCGAGGACCGCGTCGCGGTTGACCGGGACGTGCGCTTCAATGAGAAGCCACAGCACCACGCGCATCAAGGCCCACAGCATGACCAGAAAGTAGGCGACCCGGAAAATCGGCCCGAAGCCAATCGAATGCGACACCCACGAGCGGTGCGGCACGAGCTTCTGGTACGGCCACCAAATCCAGCGAAACGCGCCCCAGCGTTTGTAGGCCAGGCAGTTCGTGTCCAGATCATCGGACAGCCAGAAGCCGGAGAAGATGTAGGAAGCCAGGCCAATCGCCAGCCCCGCGCCGTCTTTCACGGGGGAAAGCCACCACCATAAAGGCACGGCCAGCACCGCCGTGATGACGGTGATTTTATCATGTGTCTTGCCGCTTGGCATAAATACGAAAACCCCTGCCACGGGGCTGAACCCCCATGCTTTGAAAGAGCAATTCCCCGCCTGCGCGGGCACAAAAACGACACGGCAAAGGCGGCTATCTCCTGTTCTTGTGTCCCCTGGACACTGAGCACTTTTTAGCCTCGGGTTTTAACCCGTGGCCTCTGCTGCCTCCACCGGGCGCAGGGTCGGCAGGCGCGAGGCTAGCGGCGGCGTGAAATGCAGAGACAGGGCTTCGCCCAAATTAGTCAGCGCCTCAGTTTCGGTATCACCCTGGCTGGCGACATCCACTTCCAGACACTGCGCGATGTAGGAGTTGTCCTCCTGCCACACATGGGCGGTAAAGTTTTGTTTCATAAATGTCAGCGTCCAAACTTTCGGTCCAAGTCACCGTTGGGCAGCTCCACAATGATAGGCCGCCCGTGCGGGCAGGTGTAGGGGTTGTCGGACTTCATCAGGTCGGACACTAGCGCGTTCATTTCGTCGAACGTTAAGGGGTCCCCGGCTTTGACGGCCATCTTGCACGACGCTGTGATTAAGACTTCCTCAGCGGGCAGGAGCAGGCGGCGGGAGACGGTCTTTTCGACCAGCTCATCCACGATTTCCCGCAGAACTTCCTCCGGGCCGCCCTGCGCCTTGATGTGCTTCTGCGCGACGGACGCGGGCACGGAGCGGACCACATAGGAGTCGCCGCCGAACGGCTCCAAGTCAAAGCCCGCCCGGCGCAGGTCTTCCAGCCGCTTTTCGATCACTAATGCCTCGCGGCGGGACAATTCCAGCGTGAACGGCAGCATCAGCCGCTGAGTCGGCACACCCGCCCCGGCCCCTTCTGCCCCGGCCAGCAACTGCTCATACAGCACGCGCTCGTGGGCGATATGCTGGTCTATCAGCACGAGCGCGTCGTCGGTCTGGGCCAGGATATACATATTGCGCGTCTGTGCCAGCACGCGCAGGGAGTCCAGGTTGTGCCCCCGGTAGTCCGCGCCCACGGCGGTTTCGGGCGGCGCAAACGCGGGGGCAGACACGCTGCCGCCCTCGAACGGGTCATCGTCGGCATCGCTAAACGGATTGCCCGTTGGCCGGGCGCGGCTCTGAAACTCCTCCCGAAACGCCGTCATATCACGCGGCTCCTGCCGCGTGTTCCCCGCAGGCCGCGCTGGCACGCTCATCAGCGCCCCCTGCCCCTCCGCTCTTTCCTCTCTAGCTCCCCCATTATTAGGGGCGGGGGGGGCTTCCGCACGCGGGTTCATCTTCTGCGTCAGCGTTGGAACCAGCCCGCCCGCCATGAGCGCCTCCTGCACGGCTTTGTAGACCGCCGCGTAGATGTCCCCCTCGCGGGTGAAGCGCACCTCGGTTTTGGTCGGCGAGACGTTCACATCCACCGACGCCGGGTCCACCTCAATCAGCACCACGGCGGCGGGGTAGCGCGTGCCGTGGAGGGTTTGGACACTTTTATACGCTTCGTCCAGAGCGCGGGTGACGGCCTTGTTTCGCACAAAACGCCGGTTGACAAACGTGTGCTGGGCCGAACGCGACGACTTCAGGGCCGCCGGGGTCCCGATGTAGCCCGTGACACGCAGGCCCGCGCCTTCGTAGTTCAGCGGCACTAAATGCCGGGCGGTTTCACGCCCGAAGACATGGACGCAGGCGTCCATCAGCGCCCCGCCGCCGCCCGACGCAAACACTTCCCCGCCGCCGTGCATCAGCCGAAACGCTACATCAGGCCGGGCCAAAGCCAGCCGCTGTGTCAGCTCCACAATATGGTTCAACTCGGTCGACGACGACTTCAAAAACTTCAGCCGGGCGGGCACGTTGTAAAATAAGTTCTCGACCGTGATACTCGTCCCCGCCCGCGCTCCCACTTCGGAGACTTCATCGAGCGAGCCGCCCGCACACCGAATTTGCACCCCGGCGCTTTCGTCGTCGCCCGCTGTCTTGGTGGTAATCGTCATCTGCGACACCGAGGCTATTGACGGCAGCGCCTCCCCCCGAAAGCCCATTGTCGTGATGGCAAACAGGTCATCCGCCGTGCGTATCTTGGACGTCGCGTGCCTTTGAAGTGCCAGCACCGCGTCTTCGCGCCCCATGCCCGCGCCGTCATCAGTGACGCGAATGAGATACTTGCCGCCTTCATCTAATTCCACCAAAATCTGCCGCGCCCCGGCATCCAAAGCGTTCTCCACGAGTTCTTTGACAGCGGCGGCAGGCCGCTCCACCACCTCGCCCGCCGCAATCTGGTTCGCCGTCGTGTCATCTAAAATCTGCACCGTCGCCATAGTCATCACACCTTTTCAGGGCCTTTATCGAAAGAACAAAATCGGGCACAAGCCCAGCGGCACAAGCCGGTCAAACTCGTGATGGTCCGCCGTTATCAGTGTGCCGCCGGTCCGAACAGCGAGGGCTACTGCGAAGCAGTCCGCCAGCGAGACTTTGCCGGGATTGACTTTCAACCGGCCAATCAGCTTCCAGAAGTCTTCATCCATATCCTGCCGTACTTCTATGCCCAGGCGATCTGTCTTGTCAACAGCCTCATTGGCTGCACTCTCGCCCCCATCCCGCAGGGCGTCATAATACACTTCGCACAAATTGACGGCGTGCATCAAGCATTGCGTGTCCGGGTTGGTCAGCCGTTCCAGCACGGTCTCTTTCCCCGCCTCACCTCGTAGCAAGGCTGTAACGGCGTTAGCGTCTATGATGTCAATGTTCATCGCTGCCGGGCCTGTTCTTCGCGGGCTACTTCTTCGGCCCTGTCTTCCAGAATACGCGACGGACCAAGATAGGCCATGCTGCCCATCAATGCCTGAATGCGTGCCTTTTTTTCTTCGTGGCTTTCTTGTGGCAGGGCATATTTCTCCCGGACGGCCTGCTCGGTCAGTTCCTCCGGCGTCCGCCCCTGCTCTGCCGCCGCTTTTGTGAGGACCCGCTCGATTTCCGGGCTGAGTGTCAGTGTCATGTCATTTTCCCCTGCGCGTCTTCCCGCGCTTTTAATTCGTCTAAATGGCGCACAATCAGTGCGACGGCATATTCTTCTATCGTCTGCCCCGCCGCTGCCGCCAATGCCCGCAGACGCGCTTCCTGCTCCTCGGTCAGCTCAATCGTGAGGGTCATGGGTTCCTCCAATTACCTGTGCAATCGCATCAATCGCCCCGGCTAACTCTGTATACGCACACTCACGCGGTTTCATTCGGAGCAGGCTTGCCAGCGCGATGCTTTTTTGCGCCGGGCACTGCGCTTCCAAAACTGCCGTCGGCAGCACGTAGAACGTCCACTGGCTCATGTCCAGCGGGTCGACGGTGGCGCGGTCCTGATGGTGCAGCAGGCAGAAGACATACACATCCGCCTGACGCCGAAGCGACCCGGTGTAGTCATTGGTCGCCGCCTCATACGCACGGGTCGGCGCGATGCCGAACGTGATTTTGGAGAGCGCCTTTTGCTCCCACGCCTGCACATATGCCGCCGACTTGATTTCCAGTGTCAGGCCACCCGGCGTTTTGAGGTCAAACGTGTCCCACTCCACGCGCACGTTTTGCGGCAAGTCCAGCGCCGTGGCGACAATATACTCGGCCAGAACGCCGCGCAGGGCATTCCCCACCAAATCCGACGCCGCCCAGCGCCAGAAGTCCAGCAGAGTTCGTTTCAGCAAAAACGCGCCATCACGAAACGGCTCCGCGCCGGTCTTGGGTGTTGTCACGGGACAATCTCAAATGCCTGTTTGCCAGGCAGGCGGTAGACCAGAAAATCGCTGTCTACGGTGAAGATGCGCCGAACGCCCAGCACTTCGGCGGCGGCAACCAGTGAAGCATCGGCAAGGTCCATCGGCGTGTCTTTGTATTTTGCCATCAGCTCGCGCATTCTGGCTCGCTCTGTTGCGCTGCTTTCATGGATGACAAGAAGCCCCTTGTCTACCAAAGCCCAAAGGTCATCCTGACCGAAATGCCCTAGCGATGCTCCGAGCAGGTACATGGCTTCTGTGAAGCAGGGCCACGGAGTGACCATCGGCGCATCCAACCGAGGCAATTCCGCTGTGCAGGCGGCATGATGCTTGTCATCCTTGTCAATGATGCCAACTAAAGGGCCGGTGTCAGTAAGTGTCATAGCCGCCCCGCCTTTCGCTTTTCAATCATCAACTGTGTGAACGCCTTGCCTGTGTTTTGGGAGAGATCGCCTCGCCCACTCTGCTGCGTGCCGATGTGTCCGACCAAAGCCTCCGCGAGTGTCTGTTTCGGCCCTGCTACGTCTTCCGTGTCGGTTTCTTCCGGCTCACCCAAAAGACGGTTTAGTAGTTCTAAAGCGTAGCCGTCTGCATCGCGCCCGCGCCGCGCCGCCCGCGCCCGAAGCACTTCTTCTTTTTGCGGTTCAAGGTTGATAACGAGTGTCATAACATTTCCTCATTTCTTTGGATTAAACAAAGTCCAGCAAAGTTCGTTTCAGCAAAAACGCGGTGTTGTGAAACGGCTCCGTGCCGGTTTTATGTAGTGTCATACCTCACTCTTAATGATCACGCTTGCTTATCTGCCAAAAACTTGGCAGCAAGCGCTTGCGCCAGAACTTCACCAGCTAAAGGGCAGTGACGCAGGATCATTTCAGCGGTAATGGAAGAAATATGCGGCTCTTCCTGCCTCAGCTTTTTGATTATGTCATTGTCTAATGCCAGAAGCGACCGAACATGGCCTGCCGCTGCAAAATAGGCAGGGTAATTGTTGCAGTTGCTCCACCAGCCTTTGCCATGATAGCGTTCCATTATGTCGATAGAAAATGTGGCTGCTAATCCTTCTTCCAGCACACTCATTTTGCTTTTGGCACAGGGCGAAATCAAATGAATGCACTCATGGGCCAGTTCATATAATGCACATTGATTGCCGGTCAGGCTATTCAAACTCAACTGGATCACAACATTTTTCCTGTGGCCTGGAAACCATACTTTTGGACCTGTGGCACCAAACTCAATACCTAGAAAACAATAACTGGACTCACGCGCCCCATACTTTTCTTCTGCATCTGAAAGTAAATCTCCCAGGGCTGAAGCCAGTGTATATGTATAACCTGTTGTGTCAGGCTCTGTAATGTCTGGCATCAAGTCAGCTATCATAAGGCTCCGCTTTATGCTGACGAAGTCTTTCGGGTTTAATTTCGGTCTCAAGAAGTCAAGCCAGCGTTCCAGAAATGCCACAGGGAGACCCCTTACATCAGTAAATCACCTTGTTCAGCGGGTACTCGACTAGCCCCTGCGCTCCGGCGCGGCGCAGTTCGGGCAGGATGTGACGGACAGTTTTTTCGGGAATGATGGTCTCTAACGCGACCCAGCCTTCTTCGTCGAGGGGCGAAACAGTCGGCTTGCGGAGGGACGATAGCAGGGCGATGACGGCGGCGAGATTTTCCTGGGAAACGTTCATCTTGAGGCCGACGAGCGTGTCGGCATCGAGTGCCCCTTGCAGGAGAAGCTGCAAGTTTTCAATTTTGGTGCGCTTCCAGTCGTCGTCCCACGAAGCGTGGTTGGCGATCAGGCGCGTGGTGCTTTCTAAGAGAGTATCCACGATTTTCAGGCCGTGCGCGGCCAGCGTTGAGCCGGTTTCTGTGCCTTCCACGATGGCATCCACCAAATCAGGGACTTTAACTTCGGTGGCGCCCCAGCTAAACTCGACGTGGGCGATGACGCCGTGTTTCTCCAAATAACGCTTGGTGACGTTGACCAGCTCGGTGGCGATGCGCTTGCCTTCCAGGTCTTTCGGCCCGGCAATCGGCGATGCCTGGGGCACGGCCAGCACCCAGCGGTAGGGGCGGGAGGTGGCTTTAGAATAAATCAGCTCGCAGACCTCGTAAACGTCGGCTTCTGATTCGACCACGTTGTCATGGCCGGTCAGGCCGCAGTCCAAGACGCCCATTGCCACATAGCGGGCGATTTCCTGGGCACGCAGGAGAACGGGTTCCAGTTCGTCATCGTCCACCACCGGCTGATAGGAGCGGGCGGACACGCGGAAGTCCCAGCCTGCTTTTTTGAACAGGGCAAAAGTCGCGTCTTGCAGGCTGCCTTTGGGAATACCGATGCGAAGTTTTTTAGGAGAGGAGGGTGCGGCGTCATGGGTCACGGTAAATAAGTCCTTCGCGTCTAAATAGATGCGTCTAGTATGGCGGATTGGCAGGGGGCAAGTCAACCGGCTTGACGCCTCCGGCCCGGCGTGCTACAATGGCGGCATATCACAATGGCGGCATATCTTTTCGCCTATTTCCCACAAGGAGACTTTATGCAGACTCGTTTTGCTCGCTTGACACTGACCGCCACGGCACTGGGCATGGCCGCCCTTGCCAGCTCGGCGTTTGCCGCGCCCGCTAAAAGTCCAATGGTAAAAAAGCCGATGGCACACCCCGCCCCGCCCGCCGATGTGGTCCGCATGGTGACATCGCGTGGGACCATTTTAATCAAGCTGTATCCCAAAGATGCCCCCGTCAGCGTCGCAAACTTTGAAAAGCTGGTCCGCAAAGGCTTTTACAACGGCCTGACGTTCCACCGGATCACCGATTTGAACCCCAGCGAGCCGTCCAAGATTGTGCAGGGCGGCGACCCGCAGGGCAACGGCCAGGGCGGGCCGGGCTACACTATCAAGGGCGAGTTCAAGTCCAACGGCTCCGCGAACCCCCTCACGCACGTCGCCGGGGCAGTCGCCATGGCCCGCTCGCAGGAGCCGGACTCCGCCGGGTCGCAGTTTTATATCTGCGTCAACCCGGTCCACTTTTTAGACCCGAACTATGCCGTGTTTGGCAGGGTGATCAAGGGGCTGGACGTGGCGGGTAAATTGCAGGTCGGCGACAAGATGACCAAAGTGACGATGGTGAAATAGAAGCCCGTAAGAAATAGAAGCCCGTAAGAAATAGAAGCCCCGCGAGGGGAAGGAGCGACGCCATGACAAAGCGAGTGGAGGCCCAGATTTCGGGCCGGGTGCAGGGAGTGGGCTATCGGTACTACGCCGCCCATGTGGCCGGGGAGCTGGGCGTGGTGGGAACTGTGCGGAACACGCAGGACGGCGGGGTGCAGGCGGTCGCCGAGGCCGACGAAGATTCGCTGCACGAGTTCTTGAGATCGCTGCGGCACGGCCCGCACGCCGCCGAGGTCACAGAAGTGGCAACGGCGTGGGGCGAGCCGACCGGCGAGTTCTCCGGCTTCGCGGCAGTTTCGTAAGAATACAAACAAGACTAAAGCCCCAGCGGACCATCCGCCGGGGCTGTGTTTTATTTTGGGGCCTACTTGGAAATCCGGGTCAGGTTCTGCTTGGCATCGGTCATGTTCGGGTCCACGACTAATGCCTGCTTGTAGGAAGCAATCGCGTCGGCAATTTTGTTCTGCTTTTCATAGGCCAGCCCCTGATTGTACGAGTAGCGGGCGTTGGCCGGGTCGTTTTTGATCGCCTGGGCCAGCAGCGTCTGCGCCTCGTCGGTTTTGCCGTTCGGCAGCAGCAGGAGGGCCAAATTGGACTGCACCGAGGCCAGCGCCTTCGGGTCGGGCGGCGTCAGCGCGATAGCCTTGCGGTAGGCGGCTTCGGCGTCTGCTGTTTTGCCGGTGTTCTGGTTTAAGATGCCGATATTGGCCCAGGCATTGAAGTTATCGGGTTTGGCCTGCGCGGCGAGATTAAACTCTTTGAGTGCCCCGTCCGTGTTTTTGGCCGTCGCAGCGGCTTCCGCCAGCGCGATATGGGCATCAAACGGGTCGTCGGTGCCGAGAGCCAGCGCCTGCTGAAGCGCGGGAATGGCTTTAGCATCGCTGCCGGTCTGGTGGTAAATCAGGCCGGAATACAGCAGCGGCTGGGGGTTCTTGGGGTCCAGCTTCGACGCCGCTGCAAAGGCATCTGCCGCCTCGGCGTGCTTGCCGGATTTGTCGAGCGCGACGCCAAGCTGCATATAGGCGGGGGCGGTCGGCTTGGCGGTCACCGCATTTTGCAGCACGGGCAGCGCCTCGGCGGTGTGTCCGCCCTGAGCGAGCGCGAGGCCGTAATAATAGGCCGTGTCGCCGTCTTTGGGCTTTTTGGTGTAGGCCGCTTTGTAGACCTGGGCGGCTTTGTCAAACTGCTGGGTTTGCAGGTAGGCGGCCCCGAGGTTTTCGCGGGAGACGCGGTCGCTGCTGTCGAGTTTGACCGCCGCGTCCCATTCAGGAATGGCATCGGTAATTTTGTCCTGGCGCACAAAAATATCGGCCATCAGCCGGTGCGCCTGAGCGTCTTTCGGGTTGTCTTTGATGAACCCTTGCAGGTCTTTGGCGGCTTTGGCGTAATCTTTTTTGTTGTAGGCATCGACGGCGTTGTTGAACGCCCCGGCATTGCCTCCCCCGTTGAAGTCCCCGTTGCCTGCCCCGCCGCCGTTCATTCCTGCATTCTGGCTCGACCGCTGACCCTGCACATTGTCGCCCTGGGCATAGGCGGCAGTTCCGAGAATCTGCACTGCGCCCAGGCCCGCGAGTATCCATCCGGCCCCGAGAAGGCCCGTCACGTTTTTTGTCTTACTCAACTGTTCGTTCTCCCTCATGGTGTCTGTGCCCCTATTTTACCCGATTGCCGCCCGCCTATTGACAAACACGCCCGGCAGGGCTATAATATCTTTGACAGCACGGATGCGGGAGTAGTTCAGTGGTAGAATGCAACTTTCCCAAAGTTGAGGTCGCGAGTTCGAGCCTCGTCTCCCGCTTTCTTTGTTTTTGATGTTTTTTGGATATGGTGCCGTGCCCAAGTGGTAAGGGAGAGGTCTGCAAAACCTTTATGCGGCAGTTCGATTCTGCCCGGCACCTCCAATTTTTGCTTTTCAATTTTGCTCACCAAAAAACAGCCCTGCGGCTCTCTCAGAGAGTCGCAGGGCTGTTTTACGTGGAATTAGACACGGGCACGGTAGTAGGCAATCGCGTGATGATAGATTGTCACTTCGGCGCGGTCGGCCTGCACCAGACGCAGCGCCGACGCATCATACCAGCGGATAGCGCCGTCCATCGTCTCGCCGCTCATCAGCTTGAGCGTCAGCGGCGTGCGGTTGTCCCGGTACTTGATCAACTCCGCCTCGCGGGGCGAGACGCGCTTGTCGGCGCGAATAGCGTCCTGCAGGCGTTCCAGTTCCGTGTCCATAAGCATTTATTTCTAAAGCATTTATCTCTAAAATGGCTTCCGATTATTTCTTCGGGGCAGGCTTGGTTTCGGTTTTGACATCGTCCTTGTGACGGGCTTTATGGCGATCTTCCGACCGCTTCCGGGTGCGGCGCAGTTCTTTGGCACGGACACGCATGATAGGTTCACCTCCTCAAAATAGTAATTAAGATAGCTCGGTTAAGAGAGTTCGTTTAGAAGCTGTCGCAAACGCTCTGCATCGACTTCATATTCACAGAAAAAAGTCCCATTGAGCAGCACAACCGGTATCTGCTCGCCGTACTCGGCCAGCAGGGTCGGGTCTTCCTGAATGTTAATTTCTTCCAAAGAAAACGGCGTTTGCTTTTGCAGCTGCTCCAGAACGCGCCGGGCGTCCTCGCACAGATGGCAGCCGGGTTTAGAATATAACGTGACTTGAGCCATAGCGTTACAGGCAGTATAGCCGACTGAGGGGTCGGTTGTCAATCACCCTCGATTTATGTGTGTCTAGGCGGGTACACTGACTCCATGAAAGTTCTTGTTCCCGATTACCTCCATGCCTCGCTTGTCGGCCCGGCCCGTGAGGCTGCGCCCTCGGCGGAGCTTCTGCCCTACGGCGAAAGCGACACCCCTGTGGCGGGGCTGGAAGACGCGGAGGCGGTCCTGCGCTGGGCAGGCGGCAAGCGGTTTGCTCAGATTATCGAAGACGCCCCCAATCTGCGCTGGCTGCACACGGCCAGCGCGGGCGTAGACCATGTGCTGACCCCGGCGGTGCGGGCGAACCCGAATCTGGTGCTGACGGACTCAGGCCCGGCGTATGAGATTGCGATAGGCGAGTTCGTGCTGGCGTGGATGCTGATGTCCGCGCACGGCCTGACCACTTTGGCAGACAATCAGCGTGCCCATGTCTGGCGCGGCGTGCCGCAGTTTGAGCTGCACGGCAAGACCGTGGGCATTATTGGGCTGGGGCCGATTGGGCGCGGCGTGGCGGCCCGCAGCAAGGCGTTCGGCATGAAGACGCTGGGCCTGCGCCGTCAGAATAAACCTGTAGATGGCGTGGACGAGGTGCGGACCGGGGCAGAGGGTCTGAAAACGCTGCTGGCGGAAAGTGACTTCGTGGTCATCGCCGCCGCGCTGACCGGCGAGTCTCGCGCCCTGATCGGCGCGGACGCGCTGGCCCGGATGAAGCCCTCGGCATGGCTGATCAACATTGCGCGGGGCGGGCTGGTGGATGAGCCGGCGCTCATTCAGGCGCTCCAAACAAACGCGATAGTCGGGGCGTGCCTGGATGTGTTTGCCCGCGAGCCGCTGCCCCCGGACAGCCCGCTGTGGGACCTGCCGAACGTGCATATCGCCCCGCACGATTCGTCGGGCGGCGGGCCGGAAATTGAGGCACGGCGGCGGGCGATCTTTCTGGATAATCTGGGCCGCTTTGAGCGCGGCGAGCCTCTGCAAAACGTGGTAGACAAGGAGGCGGGTTATTGAGGATTGAGCAAGAAAGCCAGGATTTCCGAGGGGTTGAAAACCCCTCGCTCGGGGAGGCGTCCTGCGGACGAAGGAAGTTAAGAGCCTTTGGCGGCTGGCGTCTTTCTTCCACCCGGAGGGTGCTTCTCCTAGCGAGGGGGTTTCAACCCCTCGCAATTCTGCCCGCCTTGCTGGTTTTGGGCCTTACTCTAAATGCCGCCGCCGCGCCGAAAACAAAATCTGCGCCGAAGGCGGACCCGAACGTGTTCCGACTGACGCTGCTGCATACCAACGATATTCACGGGCATTTACTGCCGTTTGATTACGTGGAAGTCGGACGCGGTCCGAAAGAGCAGCCGCAGCGGGGCGGGGCGGCGCGGCGGGCGACGCTTATTCGCCGTCTCAAGACAGAAATCAAGAACCCGGTGCTGGTGATTGACTCCGGGGACCTGTTTACACGCGGCCCGCTGGCGACTTCGTATCTGGGATTAGCGGATGTGGCGGCGCAAAACGCCGCCGGGTATGACCTGATGGCCGTCGGCAACAATGAGTTTAAAGCCCGCGACGGCTTTGATCAAAGTGACGCAGCGGGGGCGCAGGCGGCGCTCCAAAATGTCGTGGCGAAGTCCCGCTTCCCGTGGATTTGTGCCAATTTGACGGACAAAAGCGGCGCTTCCATCCCCGGCATCTTGCCCTATGTCGTGAAAACGATCAGCGGCGTGCGGGTTGGCTTTCTGGGGCTGACTACGCCGCGCTCGGCGGCGTACCCGCAGACCAAAGGCTGGGTGATTTCGGACCCCGTGGCGGCGGCGCGGGAATGGATACCCAAAGCTCGTGCCCATTGCGACGTGCTGATTGCCGTGACGCATCTGGGGACCCCGGCGGATATGCTGCTGGCCGCGCAGACATCCGGGCTGGATGCCATTGTCGGCGGCGATTCGCACACGTTTTTGTATCAGCCGCTGCTCTTGTCCAACAGCCACGGCGACCCGGTTCCAATCGTGCAGGACGGAGAGTTTGGCGCGGATTTGGGCCGGTTCGACCTGCGCTTTGCGCGGGACGGCGCGGGGAAAGCCTGGCATCTGGCCGCCTATGCCGACAAGCTGCTGCCGGTGGATGCAACGCTTGCCGAGGCCCCGGATGTGGCGGCAGCGATCCGCCCCTACACGGCCCCTTTGCAAGCCGTAATCGGGCAGATTGGCCCGATTGCATCGACGCCCGCCGCCCGGCTGCATCAGACGACTCAGATTGTGATGGACGCCCTGCGGGCTGACGCGGGCGCAGATTTGGCGCTGAACCCGGAGGGGGCAGGCTTTTTCAATGTCTTTCGGCATTCTGCCGTGACACGCTACGACGTTCTGGCCGCGCTGCCTTTCAATGACCATGTGGTGACAGCCACGCTGACCGGGGCCGAAGTGCAGGGGCTTTTGAAGGCCGTGCCGACCACGGTTGTCTCGGGGGCAATAAGCGGACTTGACCCGGCGAAGTCGTACCGCGTGGCGTTTGTGGACTTCCTTGCTTCTTCCGAGTACCACCTGCCCGCTGCCCGGCTGACCGACACGGGGCGGGATATGCGCGACTCCGTGATTACTTATTTGGAGAAGCCTGCACAAACGCCGTGAGCGTTTGTGCGAAAGCCTCAGCCTCGGTGTCCATCGGGCAATGCAGGGATTTGGGGAAGATGCAGAGGCGGGCGGCAGGCAGGGACTGCGCCAGCGCCCGCGCCGAGGCGACCGGGACAACCGGGTCATACGCGCCGTGCAGGATCATAACGGGCATGGACAGGGCCGCAAGGCGCTCGGGCAGCAGCGGGTTATCGGTGAGCGCCTGAAGCTGAAAGCGCAGGCGGCGGTCGTCGGGGTTCGCAGCGACATACCAGTGCGAGCGCCGGGTCTGCCCGCGCCAGAACTGCGCGGCCTCAGCGGCGGACACGCGGCGGCCCCAGGGAGCAACCGCCCGTGCGCTCACCCGCAGCAGCTTCAGCGCGGGGAGGCCCCAGCGCGGGTGCAGCGGCCAGCGGGCGCGAACGGGCAGGTGCGCGGGGTTGAGCGCGGCATCCACCAGCACGAGGCGCTGAACGAGAGCAGGGAAGTCGAGCGCCGTTTGCGCCGCCAGATTACCGCCCAGGGAATGACCCACGAGCGTCATCTGTGTCAGGCCAAGTGCGGCGCAGGTATCAGCCACCCACGCCGCCATCTGCGGCATCGTGAAAACGCCGGGCGGCAGGGGCGTCTCCCCGGTTCCGGGCAGGTCCAGCGCAAGGCAGCGGAACTGCGGCAGCGCCTCCAGCGTGTGCCGCCACAGCTCCCGGCTGCCGCCCCAGCCATGCAGAAACACCAGCGTTTCAGCGGCGTCCTCCGGGCCAGAGGTGAGCAGACCGAAACGAGAGTTAATCGCCGCCGCCACCACCGTCCCCTCCCCCGCCGAAATCGCCCCCGCCCCCGAAGTCACCACCTCCAAAGCCGCCGCCGCCATCGAAGAAACCGCCACTAGTGTCACTGCCGCTGTCAAAGCCCGTGGTGTCGAAGTTGCCGAACCCCCCGTTGCCGTCGAAGAAGCCACCGCCGCTGTCATTGCCTGCGTTGAAGCCGCCCGTATCAAAGCCGCTATTGCCAAAGCCGCCCCCGCCGTAGTCCGGGGTGCTGTAATTCTGGTAGCCGGACATATCTGTCGCGTAGGAATACGGCGAATAGCCCATGCCATACGCGGGAGCCGTCAGACTGCCGAGAAGCTCCGCGCCAATAAACCCGGCCACGAAGCCGCTGCCCATGCCGCCCCAGCCCGAGTTCTGACCGCGCCAATAGTCGCGGTACGGGTCGTAGCCCTGGTACTCATACCACGGCACCTGCTGATTGCCCTGCTGGAAGGCCAGCACCTGCGGCATCCGGCCCCGGCGCAGGTCTTCCGCCTCATCGGGCGTCACCAGAACCTGACGGCTTTCGCCGTTCAGCGTGATGGTCACCGGAACCAGCGAGCCGAGCGGGGCGGGGCGTCCTGAGAAGAACGAGACGCCGCGCTGGTTCTCCGGGATAGAGTCCACCTGCGGCTGCGAGGCGGGCAGCGGTTCCGGGGCATCATCGCCGGGGATATTTCCTGTGCCGCCGGTTGTCCGGTCCAGATACCGCCGCGACTGCTGCACATCGGCCTGCGCCTGATCAAAAAGGTACTGCGCCCGGTTCAGATCGGTCAGCTCGGTCGCCCGGTCCATGATTTTCGCGGCCTGCTCGTACTTGCCGGAAGCGGCCTGCCGGTAGGTCCGCACGGCATCCGAGTCCGGGTTATTCTTGGGCAGAACGTCCATGTAGCCGTCTAAATACTCAATGCCTTGCAGCACGTTCTCGCGGAGCGCCTGCAAGGGAACCCGCGCCGCGCTTAGCTGCGCTTTCTTGCGGCGCGTTGCCATGAGCAGAAGCCCACCAATGACGGCAACCACCAGCAGGAAGAAGCCCCACAGGCCCGCCGTGCTGCGCCGTTCCTGCCCATTAATTTCGCCCGCCGCCGCCTGTGCCAGCGCGGCAGTTCCAGCGGTGGGGCTGGCAAAGATTTTCGGCGCATATTCCGAGGCGAGGGCGGACCGCTGCTGGGCGCTGAGGGCAGTCGACCAGACGCTCACGCCGTTGTCCCGTCCCCCCCTGACCACCAAAACTAGTGGCGTCTTATCCAGGCCGAGCGCTTTGTGCATGCGGAACGCATAATAATTGCGCTCTTTGCCGGACACCTGCCGCGCCAGGCTGCGATTTCGGGACATCGCCTGGTCCAGCCCGCTGAGATAAGCGGGAGGCAGGGCGGCAAGCACCGCGATTTTGACCCGCGTGTGCGGGTTGTCCTGGCTCTGCATCGCAGCCTGCTCCAAAGCCTGCGCGTCTACGCCTTTCACGGCAGGGTCGACATAGACATTGCCTGTGGTGAGTGCCTGATAAGCCGGGTTGCCGCCTGCATTGACTGGGACCGGGCTGTCGGTTTGTGCCCGCACTGCTCCGCCAAAGGCAAGCAGGCAGGTCAGCACCGCGCACAGTGTCCACAACGTTTTTATCCAAAGAATTGATCGGGTTGGTTTGCGTGTCATTCAGTGTCTCCGCGTATTGATACGCAGTTTGCGGTAAGTTTGTTTGCCGGGTTTTCGTGTCAAGGGTATGATACCCATTTTGGGTACAACCGTCGTAACCCAAAAGGAGAGAGTGCCATGACACTGGACGCGATACTGAAAGCACTGCGGCGGATGGCCCCCGAAGAAACGGCGATGGACCGAGACCCGGTGGGGCTGCAGATAGACCGGCAGGCGCGGGAGCTGACGCGAGTGGGCGTGTGCCTGGACTGCACGCCCGCCGCTGTGGCGCGAGCGGTTAAGGCCAGGGTTGGGCTAGTCATCGCCCATCACCCCCTGATTTACCATCCCCTGAAGCGCCTCGGCACGGACCCTGTCTCGCAGGCAGTCACGGCGCTCGTGCGGGCAGACATCGCGCTGTACGTGATGCACACGAACTGGGACCGCGCCGAGGGCGGCATCAATGACACGCTGGCGGAGTGTCTGGAACTGCAAAACGTCCGGCCCCTGGGCGTTGACGGCAAGGCGGCCCTGCCCCGGATTGGGGACTTGGCCGCGCCCCGGCCTCTCGCAGACTTTGCGCGGTTCGTGGAATCGGCGCTGGGCTGCGGCGGCACAAGTGCCCTGCGAATCAGCGGCGCGGACGACACGCGGATGATTATGCGGGTGGCCGTGTGCGGCGGCGCGGGGGCGGAGATTGCGGGAGAAGTGCAGGCGGCGGGGGCGCAGGCGTATGTGACCAGCGATGTGCGGCACAATGAGTTCTGGGAGGCGGAGGCGAGCGGCCTGGCCCTGCTCGATGCCGGGCATGGGGCCACGGAGCGGCCCGGAATGCGAACGCTTTGCCGCACCCTGCCGGGATTGCTGCCGGGCCTGGAAGCGGTCTGGGTCGGAGAGTAGCCAGTGCCCCTGAAATTTGACTACACGCTGGACTACAAGCAGCTTGATTTGCGTGCCCACCCGGAGCTGTACCGGGTGGGCATTGGCGAGCAGGGCGTGCTTTTAGTCGAGCCGTACAAAGGCGAACTTTTGCCCCACTGGCGTTTTGCAACCCCCGAAGCCGCCCGTGAGTCCTCGGAAACTCTCTGGGCGATGTTTGAAGACTATGGCCGTCAGGGCGACTTTGTCGGCATGGACATGGCCCGGAAGTTTTTGCAGATGGGCATGACCCGCGCCCGCCGCTATGCGAACCACAAAGGCGGCAAAAAGTATGACGGTCCCGTGCCCGACGATAAAAAAGGCCAAAGCGGGGCGCATGGCCGCGAGATGCTGCCCTACCAGCTTGATCCCGTGAAGGCCGAATCGGCGGCGATCTTCCGCGCCAAATGGGAAGCGGCCAAAACTGACCCAACCTATCTGCGTCTGAAAGCCGCGCATCAAGCGCGGTACGAAAGCGTGTAGGGGGCAGGGCTTGCCCCTGCCCTTCTTATCTTCTCTGGTCCTGTTTTGGCTGGTCCTGTTTTGGCTGGTCCTGTTTTGGCTGGTCCTGTTTTGCTCGGCGTGAAAGAGGGCAGGAACGAGGGGTTAAAACCCCTCGCTGGAAGGCACTTCGTGCCGGGCGGCCAATCGGAAACCAAATGCGGGCCTATATGCGCTATTCTTTGGCTTCTCTTATTCTTTGGCTTCCCGGCGTCCTCGCCTACTAGCGAGGGGTTTTAACCCCTCGTTTCTACGCCACACGCACTCCCCCTATTTCCCCATCAGCTTTTTTTGCGTCGCTGCATCCAGCGTTTGCAGGCCCTCGGTGGGGCTGAAGCGCAGGGCTTCCCCATTGTCCAGAACAATCAGCACCGAGTCGCCGAGGGCGGCGTAGTCCGTCAGCGCGGGCAGAGTTTTCAGCAGGGCAAACTGCGCGTCGCTGTAGGCCCGCACGGTGGTCACAGTTTTGGTTTTGGCGGGGTCATAGGCGCTGTCGGTCCAGACGCCGTCTTTGAGCAGGAACGTTTTTGACCCCACGGCGCGGACGTGCGCGGCGGCGTCTCTCGCCCCGGCGGCATCGTAGCCTGCCAATCCATCGGCCACGGTGGCACGGCGAGCGGCTTTGAGTGTCTGGCTCTGCGTGGTTGCGTTTGCCCCGCTGACCTGACCGGTCACGCCGGGCAGGGCGTAGATACGGTTCACGCCGTTAGGGAGAGCAGCGGCAGCCGTCGGTGCTTGGGGGGTTGCTCTATGTCTTGATCCCCCGCCATAGCCACCGCCCCCGAATCCGCCGCCCTGAAACACAGGGCCGGGAGGCGGTGGGATCGCCTCGCCGCCGGTTTCCGTTGCCAGAAACGACGTGTACGGGGTAATCACGCCGTACTCTTTGGACAGGCGCACGATTTCAGACACCAGCGCCGGGTCTTCGGTTGAGCTGTTCGACGTGTCGCTTTGACGCAGGCGGATGGCATCCAGCAGGGAGGCGATTTTGCGGGTGGCCCACAGGCGCGGCAGGAAGTCGTTCTGCGGGGCCAGCGCAGGCAGGGCGGCGCTCAGGGTATACGACGCGGGCTTGCCGTTGACTGTTCCCGTCAGCGTGGCTGTGACCGGACCGGAGCCGGTGTAGCGGCCTGCAATCAGAAGCTGCGAGCCAGCGAACAGGTCGGGCAGGTCGGACGGGCGCGGGTAGGTCTCGGTCGTCGCCGCACCGGCAAGCTGCAAATGCAGATCGGTCAGCACTGGGGAAGCCACCTTTTCATAGAAGCGCGACACTTTGGCTTCAATGTCCTCTTCGGGGCGCACGTAATCGGAGTCGCCCCGGCCCGCTTCGGCGAGGCGGTCTAAAAAGGGCACGTCGACATCGTAGCCCACCCCGAAATCAAAGAGACGCACCTGGCGCGGGCGGCTGAGGAGCCGGGCGGACTCGGTGATTTTGTTTTGGTTCGTCTCGCCGACCGTGGGCAGGCCGTCGGTCAGAAAAATGGTCATGTTGGGGCGGCCATCGTCCGCCGCCGGGAACTGCTTGAGCGTTGCTTGCAGCGCGGCATTGATATTGGTGCTGCCCTCGGCGCGGATGTCGCGGACGAAGGCCAGCGCCCGTGTGATATTCGCGGGACTCGCAGGCAGCAGCCCGGCGTCGCTGAACTTATCCACGCTCTCGTTGAACGTCAGCACATTGAACTCATCTTGCGTTCGCAGGCGTTTCAGCACGTAAATCAAAGCATTCCGGGCCTGCTCGATTTTATCGCCGCCCATTGAGCCGCTGCGGTCCAGGGTCAGCACAAGGCGGCGCGGCGGCGCGACTTGGCCGGGCTGGGTCAGCGTTGGGGCGGCCAGGAGCAGGAAGTATCCCGAGTCACGTTTGCCTTCGGTTCCGTTAGGGGAAGGCGGCGAATAGGTGACGTTTTGCGCGTGGGGCAGGGAGACATTGTAGGCCAGCAGGCTCAGGCCAACGGGGGCTTGATGGGCCGTGCCGTAGTAGAGCAAAAAGTCGGTGGGCACGCGACCCTCTTTGGCTTCCCACGATACCGTCGCCGTGCGGTCCGTGGTGCGCTTGATGCTGACTTCGTGGGTCGGTGAATACACCGAAGCCAGCGCCTCGGGGTCGGCAAGCTTCACTTCTACCGTCGCCGTGCGCGGGGACTGCCCGCTGCCGCTTAGGAACGCACACTGGAAGCGCCGCGTCCCCCCGCTGCCCTCGGCGGCGAGAGGCTGCACATAATGGAGCGTAATCCGGCGCGTCGCGTGGGCAGGCACAGGATACAGCTTGACTTCATACGCCCCGCGCCCGACATAGCGCAGCAGGGCCGGGTCGCGCCGCCGCCGGACAATATCTTCGTAAGTCCCCGCCGCCTGGTCTTTGTCTAAAAGCTGCCCGTCGAGCTTGCGGTCGCCGTCATACAGCGCAAAGTCCGTGATAGACGCTCCCTCGGGCAGCGGGAACAGATAAGAGCCTTCCTGAGCGCGGTCGGTGTCATTGCGCCAAAGCTGCTCCACTTCGGTGCGGGCGACGCCGCCACTGATGTCGGCGCGGACATGGACGGCGTCAATCGTCAGCAATCCCTGGATAGGCGGCAGAAACGGCGGCAGAGGGCGCGGAATAGGAAGCGGCCACGGGCGAAACCGGGCGTCGGGGGCGGTTGGCGTCTGGGCATGGACGGCCAGCCAGCCGCTCACTCCCGCTGTTCCAAGCAGGGGCAGGGCAAGAAACAAGGAAAGTTTTCGGGGCGAGAGCATGGCGTGTGTCTCCTGACGGCAGCGGTTATTGTTTTGTCTGACCCTATGCCGAGGGGAAGGCTTCAATTCTGGTTTTTGGAACATTCAGGTACAATAGCCGCATGAACCCCCCGCGTGTCTTTTTGCCGCGTCTTCTGCCTCTCTGTCTCCTGCTTTGCCTTGTTCTGCTGCCGCGCAGTTTTGCCGAGCCGCCTCCCAAAGCCCCGCTGCTGCTGGCGCACTACCTGCCGTGGTACGCCGCAAAACCTACCAGCCAGAGCTGGGGCTGGCACTGGACCATGAACCACTTCCAGCCCGAGAAAGACGGCCTGCTGGCCTCTCACTATCACCCGCTGATGGGGCTGTATGACTCAAGTGACCCGGACGCCCTGGAATGCCAGGTGCTGCTGATGAAGCTGTCCGGCATCGACGGCGTTCTGATTGACTGGTACGGGACCGACGACTATTTGGACTACGGCCAGATACACCGAAACACACTCGCGCTGATCGCCGCCGTCAAAAAAGCGCACCTGCGCTATGCCCTTGTGTATGAGGACCAAAGCGTGCCGAAGCTGGTGGCCGGGCACGTCTTTCCCGAAGCGGACGCCGTGCCGCACGCCCGGCAAATGATGGGCTGGGTGCAGTCGCACTGGTTTGCTGACCCGGCATATCTGACACTCGGCGGTCGTCCCGTGTTTCTCGTGTTCGGCAGCGGCTATTACACCGGGCCGCAGTGGACACAGATTTTTGCCGGTCTGCCCCGCCCTCCCCTGTTTCTGACCGAGCAGGACCGCCGCCCGCCCGCAGGCGGCGCGTTTGCCTGGCCGCAGCCGCAGGAAGGAGAAGTGGGCAGCGCCCGCGCTTCGGACAGTTTTTATGCCCAGTCGGCGTTGTGGCCCGCGTTCATGCCCGCTGCTTGGCCGCGCTTCCACGACATCTACAGCGAGGCAGGCGTGCAGCCTTCGTTCCCGCGTCTGGCTGACCGGGACGGCAAAACATATGCCGACACCCTGGCCCGTGCCACTCGCAGCGGCGCGGCGGCGGTGCAGATTGTCACCTGGAATGACTGGGGCGAAGGCACGCAGATTGAGCCATCGGTGGAGTTCGGCTATCGGGATTTAGAAGCAACACAAAAGGAGCGGCGGCGTTTGACGCCGTCGTTTCCCTACACCGCCGCCGACCTGCGCCTGCCGCTGAGGCTGTATCAGGGCCGCAAAAACGCGGGCACGAATGCTGCCAAACGAATACAGATGGAGACGCTTTCGCGCCTGCTGTTTGCCGGGAAGACGGCAGAGGCGCGGGCGCTTTTGGCGGTCCCTGCCATGCGTTGACAAAGCCGGGGAAAACTGCTATTCTTATGCCACGTATTTTCCCTCTCCTTTTTCCCTTCTTCGGGGCGCACCGGGGCCATTTATGACACAGCCGATTGGCACGTTTTCGTTTGTTCTGCACTCGCATATCCCCTATGTTTTGGCACACGGGCGCTCGCCGCACGGCACGGACTGGCTTTCGGAGGCCGCCGCTGAGACCTACCTGCCGCTTTTGAATGCCTGCCGCCGCCTGATTGCCGAAGGGCTGTCGCCCAAAATCACACTGGGCCTGACCCCGGTGCTGGTGGAGCAGCTTCGGGACCCGAGCTTTCAGGACGAGTTCTCGGGCTACCTGCGCGGCAAAATCAGCGCGGCCCGCACCGGGCAGACGGCGTTCCGGCGCGACGGCAACTACCACATGGCTTATCTCGCCCGCTTCTGGGAAGACTGGTACGGGTTCGCCCAACGGGACTTTGAGGACGTGTATGGGCGCGACATCGTGGGGGCGTTTCGGGCGCTTCAAGATGCCGGGCACATTGAAGTCATCACGAGCAGCGCCACGCATGGCTATTCGGCCCTGCTGTCGCAGGACACGAGCTTGCAGGCGCAGGTCAAAGTCGGCATTGACGCCTACGAGCGCCATTTTGGCCGCGCCCCGCGTGGCTACTGGCTCCCCGAGTGTTCGTACCGCCCCCGCTACCATTGGGCTGCCCCGGTGTCCGTGCCGGAAGTGCCCCGCGCCCCGGTGCTTCGCAAAGGCGTAGATGAGTTTCTGGCGGAGAATGGTATCCGGTACTTCTTCGTGGAAGGCAGCCTGCTTCACGGCGGCGAGGCTTTAGGGGTCTATGCCGACAAGTTCGGGCCGCTGAAAGAAATCTACAAACAGTTTCAGAAAGAGACCGTCAAAGTCGAGTACCGGCCCTACACGACCTACCACCCCTACCTGGTAGACTCGTCGGGCCAAAACAACAAAACGCTGGCGGTCTTCGGGCGCGACACGGCCACGGGGCAGCAGGTGTGGAGCGGGGAGCATGGCTACCCCGGCGATGAGTGGTACCTGGAGTTCCACAAAAAGTTTGTCGCCGAAGGGGACCCGTCGCTGGGCCTGCGCTTCTGGCGCGTCTCCTGGGACAAGGCCAATCTCGGCACAAAATCTTTGTACGATCCGCACCACGCCGAAGAACGCGCCGAGACCCACGCTGTTCACTTTGCCGGTTTGGTTAAAGACACGCTCCGGGCACAGAACGACCCCAGCGCGATCCTGACCGCCGTTTACGACACGGAGCTGTTCGGCCACTGGTGGTTTGAAGGGCCGCAGTTTCTGTACCACGCGCTCCAAACGCTGGCAACAGACCCCGAAATCACGCTGCAAACTGTCGGCGATTATTTAGAAGCCCATCCGGCCACGCTGCCCGTCACGCTGCCCGAAGGCTCGTGGGGCGAAGGCGGCTTCCACTACATCTGGCTCAACGACGAAACCGCCTGGTCGTGGAAGCTGGTTTACGAAGTGGAAGCCGAAATGTCCGCGCTGGCCCGCGACTTCGGTGACACGCCCGCCGCCGCCCGCGTTCTGAAACAAGCCGCCCGCGAGGCCCTGCTGCTCATGGCCTCCGACTGGCAGTTCTGCATCTCGACAGGCGGCGCGAAAGACTACGCCGAAGTGCGCCTGCGAAACCACTACGCCAACTTCGAGGCGCTGGCCGCCCTGACCCGCCGCGCCGGAGCCGGGGAGGAATTATCGGTCGGCGACTGGAAAAATATCGCCGAGTGCGAAACCCGCGATAGCCTATTTCCCGACATCAACCCGGCGTACTTTGCCAAAGTCGAGAATCCGGCGGAGGAGTGAAGCAAGATGAGTGACTATACCTGCCATCAGTCTTTGAGACTGGAAAACTTTACCGCTTTTGCTTCTGTCTCATTTGAGTTTGTGCCGGGTCTCAACGTCTTTGTCGGCAAAAACGGCACGGGGAAAACCCATGTAATGAAGGCGCTGTATGCGATGCAGCTTACTCAGTCACGTCAAGCACATTCGATTGCTACTACGCTGGAAGACCTGTTTCAGACAAAAAATGTTGCAGATGTAATTCGGCAAGAGACTGATAGTAGGATGACAGCAACCGTCTATGGCTCTTACGGCGGCACTATATGGGAATACAGAGTTCAGAGGACAACTGTTGCGGGAACAGCCGCAGATACCAGACTTTTGCCACGCCCTGAACGGCCAGTATTTATCCCCGCCGTTGACATGATGGGTCATACGAAAGGCTTTACAGAAGCCTATGATGAAGTCCGTCTTGACTTTGACCTGACCTGCCGGGATGTGGTCAACCTGCTACGTCTGGAGCGTAAAAATGGCAGCGACAAAACCGCATTTAGCACGGATTTAGAAAAGCTGCTGGACGGCAGAATTGAGCGTGATGACGCGGGCCGGTTCTATTTGACGAATCACCTGGGCCGGTTGCCTATGCCAATGGTGGCCGAGGGTCTGCGAAAAATAGCCACACTGGTTCAGCTAGAGCGCAATGGCTGGCTTGTGCCGGGAACCACGCTGTTCTGGGATGAGCCGGAGGTGAACCTCAACCCTATCTTAATGGATGAAGTGGTTGGCGCGATTTTGGCGCTCACCCGCCGGGGCGTGCAGGTTTTTCTGGCAACGCATAGCTATGTTATCTTGAAAGAGATTGATCTGCAAGCCCAAAAAAGCGATGCCGTGCGCTACTTTGCGTTTCAGCCCGGCGGACACGGAACAACGGTTCAGGCGACTGAAGATTTTTCACAGATTTCGCCGAACCCTATTCTGGATCAATACGCTTCGCTGTACGACCGCGAGCTGACCCGTTCTACCGGAAGGAACCGTCAGGGTGAGCGTGTTTATTGAAAGTCGGATGGAGTTCGACTTCACGAATGCCGTCAGCGCCGTGCCGCATGATAGCCGCGTAGGCGGTCAGGGCAATTCCATTTGGCCGGGTGTTGACTTTTGCCTTCAGGACGGGCCGGACTGGATATGGCTGGAAGTCAAGAGCTGGGACCCGACACACATTGCTCCGAACCGCCGGGGAGGAACGCGCTGGTCGTTTATCTGCAAAATGCAGAGCAAGACGTTCACCAAAGAAATGCGCGACAAGTTTCTGGGCACGACCGCGTTCCTGGCCTGGTCCGGGGCGTTCCCGCTTACACCAACGCGGTTCATTCTTCTTTTTGAGCCGCCCCGGCCCCTGGATGCCGCGCTTCTGGTTACGTTTCAATCACGACTCAAGGCGCAGGTTCCGAACCACGCTCAGTGGCAGGAGCCAGTTCAAGTCGCTGTTCTGAACTTGCCTCAATGGAACCAGCGTTTCCCGGACTACCCGGCACGGCTGTTGTAAGAGAAGCTAACAAAAACTGTATCAAACCAGTCAAAACTGGGAATGAATAACTAAACAAGACGGCATTGAGATCAAAGAGGCACACTAGTTTCTGGTTACTGTTTGTTATGTTAGGAGAACACACTGATGAAAGCCGTCGTTATGGCGGGCGGAGAGGGGACGCGGCTTCGCCCGCTGACCTCCAGCCGACCCAAGCCCCTGGTTCCCGTTCTGAACAAGCCCTGTATGCAGCACACGATTGAGCTGCTGAGGCGCCACGGTATCACCGATATTGTGGTGACGCTCTACTATCTCGCCGATGAGATTGAGGGCTACTTTGGCGATGGCTCGGAGCTGGGCGTCAATCTGATTTACACCGTGGAAGACACGCCGCTCGGCACGGCGGGCAGCGTCAAAAAGGCCGAAGAGTACCTCAAAGACGACACGTTTATTATCGTTTCGGGCGATGCGCTGACGGATTTAGACGTAGACAAAGCGCTGGCGTTCCACCGCGAAAAGCAGGCGATGGCGACATTGGTGCTGCAGCACGTCGATAACCCCTTGGAGTTCGGCGTCGTCATCACCGACGACGGCGGGCGTGTCCGGCGGTTTTTGGAAAAGCCAAGCTGGGGCGAAGTCTTCTCGGACACGGTCAATACCGGAATGTATATTCTGGAACCGTCCATTTTTGCCTACATGGAGCCGGAAAAGAACTACGACTGGTCTTCGGACATCTTCCCGCAGCTTCTGACTGAAGAAAAGCCCATGTTCGGCTACGTGCTGGGCGAATACTGGACCGATGTTGGCTCTTTGCAGCAGTACCGGCAGGCGCAGTACGAGATGCTGGGCGGCATGACGCAGCTTCCCATCGAAGGGCGGCGCGAGGGCGGGTCGGTCTGGATTGGGGCGGGGACGGAGATTGATCCGTCGGCGCAGATCATCGGGCCGGTCTATATCGGCAAAAATTGCCGCATCAAAGCCGGGGCGCATATTGGGCCGGAGACGGTGATTGGCGACAACTGCCTGATTGAAGAAAGCGCGACGCTTCAGCGGGCGATTGTGTGGGACTCGAACTACATTGGGGCGCGGTCGCAGCTCACCGCCTGCACGGTCTGTTTCCGGTGTACGATCAAAGAAGACGTCGTGATTCAGGAAGGCGCGGTCATCGGCGACCGGTGCCACATTGAAGACGGCAGCACCATCCGGCCCCTGATCAAGCTGTGGCCCGACAAGATCATTGAAGCCGGGTCCATTGTGACAATGTCGCTGATCTGGGGTTCCAAGTGGCAGGGGGCGCTGTTCCGCAACCTCGGCGTTTCCGGCATCGCCAATGTGGAGATGACGCCGGACTTTGCCACCAAGCTGGGAGCCAGCTACGGGGCATTCCTGAAAAAAGGCTCCACGGTTATCACGAGCCGCGACTCGACGCTGGTCTGCCGGATGCTCAAACGGGCGCTCATTGCAGGCCTGGTGTCGGTCGGCGTCAATGTTCTGGACAACGAAGGGATGCCCCTGCCGGTCTCGCGGCATACGATTCGCTCCACCAATGCCGTGGCAGGTATTCATGTCCGTCTGGCCCCGGATCAACCCAATTTGGCCTCCGTGGAGTTTTTTGACAAGAACGGCATTTATCTGTCCACCAACGGGCAGCGCAAGATTGAGACCATCTTCTACCGGGAAGACTTCGGGCGCACCGACCCGGACGAAGTGGGCGAAATCAACTATGTGCCGCGTGCGATTGAGCAGTATTCGCAGGACTTTTTCCGGCTGCTGGACACCAAAGCCGTACAGGAGCGCTGCTTCCGCGTCGTGGTGGACTACGCCTACAACCGGATTTCCAGCATTCTGCCGCAGATGCTGGGGCAGCTCGAAGCCGAGACGATCACGCTGAACGGCTACACAGACGCCAAAAAGTCGCCCAAGACTGCCGAAGACCGCCGGGAGATGGTCCAAAGCCTGAGCGATTATCTGGTGACGCTCAAAGCCGATATGGGCGTCTTCCTGCGCGATGACGGCGAGCGTCTGCGCGTGGTAGATGAAAGCGGCTTTATCCTGTCCGGCCCGGACCTGCTGGCCGTGTTCGCTCTGCTGGTCGCCCGCGCCAAGCCCGGCGCACAGGTGGCCGTACCGGTGACCGCCCCATCGGTTATCGAGCGCATTCTGAAAGAGCATGGCGGGACCGTCGTTCGCACCAAAACGGACGTGCGCTCGCTGATGGCGACCGCCGCCGAGGACAAGGAGAACATTGCACTGGCCGGAGACACGGAAGGCGGGTTTATCTTCCCCGAGTTCCACCCGGCCTTTGACGGCCTGTTTTCGTTCGCCAAGCTGCTGGAAATGCTGGCATTGCAGAAGACGACTTTGAAAGAGGTCCGCGACTCTTTGCCACCCTATTTCCTGGCAACCGAGAACGTGCCGTGTCCGTGGGAAGTCAAGGGCCGCATCATGCGCGTCCTGACCTCCGAGGCCGACGAGACTAGCTCTGAGTTGGTCGACGGCATCAAGACCTACGGCAAAGACGGCTCCTGGACGCTGATTTTGCCCGATGCCTCCGAGCCGTTCTTCCGCGTCTATGCCGAAGCGGGCACGCAGGACGCCGCCAATGAGCTGATCCACCGCGCCGTGCTTCGCATCGGGGCGCTGAAATAGCAGAGTGATTGGAACCCGGTAGGGGCAGGGCTTGCCCCTGCCCTTTTTTCTTATATTTGTTTTCTGAAAGCAACATCGCCATGACACTCACCGCAGAACGCCTCGCTGAACCTGTTGCCACGCCACCTGAGCTAGAAGCAGCCGAAGACCCCGCGTTCCTGCACCCGCGCCGCTGGACCCGCGAGGAATACTACCGCCTGGGCGAACAAGGCTTCTTTGATAACGAACGAGTCGAATTGTTAAATGGGGAGATATGGACGTTGCCGCCACAAAACACGCCACACTTTTCCGCCGTAGAGGCAGCTGCCGAAGCTCTACTCGAAGCGTTCGGCGCAGGATTTACCGCCCGCCGTCATGGCCCTATCACCCTCGTTGACGGTACAGAGCCAGAGCCAGATGTCATTATCGTGCCCGGATCGTGGCGCGATTATGTAGAACAACATCCAACACCTGCCGAAGTGCGACTGCTGGTAGAAGTGTCCGACGCGACGCTCCGCAAAGACCGCACGACAAAAGCCCAAGACTATGCACGGGCAGGCATCGCCGATTACTGGATTGTCAATCTGGTCCACCGTCAACTGGAAGTCTTCCGTGACCCGCTCATTCGCCCCGAAGGCGCACTCTACCGAACCACCCGGATTTTGCTGCCCGGTGATTCGCTGGCCCCTTTGTCCGCACCGGATGCCCCAGTTGCCGTCGCCGACCTGCTGCCTGCCGTGCCGCCATCTGCCTGACCAGAAGGCTTTGCCATGAGTGACAAAGAAGCCTCACCGCGCCCAACTAGCGCGGCACTGGAAGAACCTACATCAGTTGTTCCTCAGTCGCCACCGACTGTGCCGGTCCCGCCACTTGGTGTTCGCCCGCCGAAGAATAAATACCGCGCTGAAGTCAATACCCGTGAGGTGGTATACCGACGGCCTTTGTCGGCGCAGATTACCGCCGGCGTGGGAGGACTGTTTTTCGCGGTTCTGTGCGGGGGCAGCGTTTATTTTAGCCTAGTTGGTTTTGGGCTGGTCTTTGCGTCAGCGATGCGTGGAAACCCTTTCCTGTCACTGGTGATGGGTGGCGGCTCTCTGTTCTTTCTATCGGCCTTTGTGTCCATCCTGGCGACGACCGGGCGACGCGAAATGCGCGTTTCCCCGATGGATGGCACGTACATTTACCGCGTCTGCTCCCCCGTGCGTTGGGCCGTGCTGACGGGATGGGCGGGCAAAAATGGAAAGGATGAACTGGGCATACCGTGGCAAGTATTGGAATACAGGGGCAGCGTGAGTGACATCACAGGCATACAGAGGCTGGAGACTACCTACAATAACACCCTGTACACAGTATTGCTGTGCTGGCACGATCCGAGCCGTCCGCCAATGCGCGTCGGGTTCAGCACCAATGAGAGCAAAGCGCGGGCATTGCAGGCGCAGGCGGCAGGAGATTTGGGCGTGCCGCTGCTGCCGGATGAAATCGTTTAGAAAGCAAACTTATGGACAATAGTGAGACAGAAGTTTTGGACATCACGCGCCGGATGCTGAACGCCATGTATTCGGGCAACCCAGAAGTCCATAAAGCGCATAGCGCGGAAGATATGTCGTCGTATGAGTGGTATATTGCGCCGCAGCGCATTGACGGGGCGGAGTTTCACTTGAAGCTGATCGAAGCGGGTGGCAACGGGACGCTGGGGTTCTGGGAGATGCTGACGCCGCGTGTGCAGGTGTATGGGGATACGGCGATTGTGAATTACACTCTGCTGAAGACGGCGGCGGGGGCAGAGGGGCAGGCGGCGGCGTTTTCGACGATGAACGAGACACGGGTATTTGTGAAGCTCAGCGGGGTGTGGCAGATGGTACATCTGCACAAGTCGCCGACGTAGGCCCCCTCCCGCTCGTTCCTCGCTCCCTCCCCTGTCAGGGGAGGGTTAGGATGAAGCCCCTGCGCCTGCCGGGGGCGGTCTTTTCCTGCTCTTGTTCTGCATTGCCCTCCCCTAACAGGGGAGGGAGCGAGGGACGAGCGGGAGGGGGCCTACCGCGCACTAGCCCGCTCCACCGGCGCGGGGGGCGTCGCCGGGGCGGGGGCAGCGACGGGGGCGATGACCGTTTTAGCTGTCAGCGAGTTGCCGCCGCTGACCGACGGGCCATAGAGCAGGCCGGGCAGGATGCCGAAGAGAAGCGTGGCGGCGGCGCAGATGCCGAGGGCGATATTGACGCCGGGCGAGAACGACCAGACATCGGTTGGGTACTCGCGCTTGGACGGCAGGAAGTACATGGTGTAGATGACTTTGAGGTAGTACGCCGCACCAATGACGCTGACGACAAGGCCAATCGCGGCCAGCGAATACTCATGCGCCTGCACGGCGGCGATGAAGACATAGAACTTGCCGAAGAACCCGGCGGCAGGGGGAACACCCGCCAGCGAGAACATGAACAGGCCCATCAGTGCCGCCGCACGCGGCTGAGACTGCGCGAGGCCCTGCAAGTCTTCAATGGTGTTCAGCTCGGAGCCGCGCCGGGCCAGCAAAATCAGCACGCCGAATGCGCCGAGGTTCATAAATGTATATGCCAGCACATAAAACAAGATGCCCGCGTAAGCCTGCGCGGGGATGTTCAGCTCGGGGTGCAGACGGGCGTAGCTGGAGTTTGCGGCCAGCAGGCCAACCAAAATGTACCCGGCGTGGGCAATCGATGAATACGCCAGCATCCGTTTGATGTTGGTCTGAACAATAGCGATGACGTTGCCGACCACCATCGTCAAAAGCGCCAGCACCCAGAAGATGTCATGGAACACGGTTTGCAGCGGCAGAAGCACAATGGCGACACGAATGAGCGCGGCGAACGCGCCTGCTTTAGCCCCTGCGGACATGAAGGCCGTGACCGAGGTAGGAGCGCCTTCGTAAACGTCCGGCGTCCACGAGTGAAACGGCACAATCGCGGCCTTGAAGCCAAGACCGACAATCAGCAGAGCGAAGCCCGCGACAGTGTAGACCGAATGCAGCGCGGCGGCGGGCGCGGTCAGCAGCAGGTCCAGGCGCGTTGTGCTTGCGCCGCCGTAGACCAAAGCGATGCCGTACAGAAAGAAGCCGGAGGAGAAGGAGCCAAGCAGGAAGTACTTCATAGCCGACTCTTCCGACTTCGCTTCCGTGCGGGCAAAGCCGGACAGAATATACAGCGCAATCGACAGCACTTCCAGACCGACAAAGATGGTAATCAGCTCCCGCGAGGTCGCCATCAGCATCGCACCGGAGGTGGAAAACAGCAGAAGTGCGTAATACTCGCCGTAGTTGATGCCCTTCTGCTCAATATACTTCTGAGAAAGCATCAGCGAGAGGGCGGCGACGATGATCAAGATAGCCTGAAAAGCCAGCGCAAAGCCGTCGGCGACAACCGAGCCGTTAAACGCGGCCATCGGCAACGCGGTTCCGGTCCCTGACGGCCAAAGTAGAAAGCAAACTATCCAAGCCGCCAGTAGACCAAACAAAGATACAGCAAGACAAGGAGTTTTGCGGTCACGCGGCAGGTTTAGATCAACCATCAGCACGACCATCGCCGTGAGAATAACAATCCCCATCGGCGCGATGACGGACAGGTGGCCGAATGAATCAGAAAAAGCAGGAACAGGAGGCATTAATGGGAGCCTTTCGGCTGTGCAGGCACAGCGGCAACACGGGGCGTGGGCGCATCAATCAAGGCAGACTGCGTGGGCACGGTCTTTTCAGCGGGCGGCGAAACGCGGAACGGCTCATCGTAGCCCGTTTTTGTTTGAGTCATCACGGCGTTCACCGAGGGGTTAATTTTGTTCAGCACCGTGTAGGTCGGCACAATGCCGATGACGAAAATCAGGACTACTAGCGGATAGAGCGCCCACTTTTCGCCGGAGGACAGATCGGGCAAACTGCGGTTCTCGTCGTGCGTAATCTTGCCGTGCATCATCCGCTGGAACATCCACAGCATATAGACCACCGACCAGATGGCCGCCGTGGTGGCAAAACTTGCCGCCCACGGATGCGTCTGGAACGACCCCAGCAGAAGCAGCAGCTCGCCGGTGAACCCGGAAGTCAGCGGCAGGGCGACTGAGGACAGCGTGGCAATGAGAAAGACGACCGTGAACAGCGGCATGACGCCCATCAAGCCGCCGTAGTCGGCGATTTTGTACGACTGCCGCCGGGCATACAGCGCCCCCAGAATGATAAACAGCGCCCCGGTCGTGAACGTATGGCTGACCATCTGAATCACCGCACCGGTCATGCCGATAGAAGTTAGCGCGAACACGCCCAGCATGATCACGCCGATATGCGAGACGGACGAATAAGCAATCAGCCGCTTCAGGTCTGTTTGCATAGCGGCGACCAATGCAGCGTAAATGATGCCGATAACCGCCAGTGTGATAATCACCGGCGCACAGGCTTTCACAGCATACGGGAAGAGAGGCAGGCAGAAGCGAATAAAGCCGTAGATGCCCATTTTCAGCGCGACCAGAATAATCGTGCCACCCGTGTTCGCTTCGGCATATGCATCCGGGACCCAGGAATGGAATGGAAACACCGGGGCTTTGATGCCAAAGGCAAAGAAGAAGCCCAGGAACAGCAAGATTTCAGTGGCTCCCCGACCGGCAAACAGTCCTGCGGCGACATGAGCCTGTATGTCAGGCAAATCAAACGAGCCAGGGATTGCTGCTGCGCCGGGTGTTGCCGGTGTGGCGGACAGAAAGTACAGCGCCATGATGGAGACCAGCATCACCATCGAGCCGACCATCGTGTACAGGAAGAACTTGACAGTCGCGTAGATACGCTTCGGACCGCCCCAGATGCCGATAAGGAAATACATCGGGATCAGCATGGCTTCCCAGAACACATAATACAGCACAAGGTTCAGCGAGAGGAACACGCCCAGCACGGCGGTTTCCATCACCAGCACCCAGGCGTAGTACTCGCGGGACCGCTCGGTGACTTCCCGGAAAGATACGCCGACCACGAACGGCCAGATGGCGGTCGTCATCAGCACCATCAGGAGCGATATTCCGTCCAGACCCAGAAAGTAGTTGATATGCAGGCTGGGTATCCAGCTTGTCTTGTCAATCAACTGAAACTGCGTTGTGCTGCCCGCGTCATAGCCCGCATACACAAACACGGACACCAGCAGAGCCGTCAGCGTGCCGACCAGCGCGACAAGCTGGATCGCCCGCGTGTTGGTTTTCGGCAGGAAGCCTACCACCAACGCGAAAAGCGCCGGCAGGAAGACCAGCCCTGTCAGCAGGCCGTGGAAGTCGTCGTTATAGATACCATTCATTACTTAGTGAACCCCATTGCGCGGACGACAACCACCGCCAGAATAACCAGAATGCCCGCGACCATCGAGAACGCATACGAGCGGACATAGCCATTCTGCGCCTTGCGAATAATCTGGCCTGACCAGTTGGTGAGGCCCCCCACCCCGTTGACGATGCCGTCCACGCCCTCAGCGTCAAACCAGCGCCACAGCCAGGTGGAGAACTGCTTGCCCAGCTTGACGAACCAGAAGTTGTAGGCTTCGTCCACGAAATACTTGTTGAGCAGCACCCAGTTCAGCCAGCCCGGCGACACGAGCGCACGGTTGGCGCGGGCATCCGGCGTCATCAGCTCATTGTTCTTGGAAGCATGGTAGCGGGCCACGCAGTAGGCGATAGACAGGACAATTCCAATTAGCAGGCCAAAGCCGAGCGCCTGCTCCATACTGATCGGCCCGACCGTCGGGCTAATCGCCTCCGGGAGTGGCCCAAGCGAAGGGGCCAGGAAATCGGCGAATGTATCAAACTTCAGCACCGCCCAGCCAGTGATGGAAGACATGACTGCCAGCAGGCCAATCGGGACAATCATCGCCAGGCTCGACTCCGGCGCGTGTTTCGCGGCCTCGGTGCGCGGCGCTCCGAAGAATGTCTTCATCACCAAACGGAACATATAGAACGCCGTCAGCAGAGCGGTGAGTGCGCCGACAGCCCAAAAGAGCCAGTTGCCGCCTGCCTCGGTCGCCCAGGTGCGCCACAGGATTTCGTCCTTGCTCCAATAGCCCGCGAACGGGATAATGCCCGAAATCGCCAGCGTGGCTGCAATCATAGACGTAGAGGTCACCGGGATTTTGCGGAAGAGACCGCCCATGTTCCGCATATCCTGCGGGTCGTTCGGGTCCGGGCCGACCGTGCCGCCGGTCTTCTCATCGGGCGAGTCGCCATGCTCGGCGTGGGCGGCGTTCTCTTCGCCGCTATGCCCATGCGCGTCGTGCATGGCGTGTTCCATGGCGTGAATGACCGAGCCGGAGCCGAGGAACAGGCAGGCTTTGAAGAACGCATGGGTCATTACGTGGAACATACCCGCCGCGAACACGCCCGCGCCGCAGGCGGCGAACATATAGCCAAGCTGCGAGACCGTCGAATACGCCAGCACCCGCTTGATGTCGTTTTGCATCAGGCCGATAGTGGCCGCAAACAGCGCCGTCGCAATGCCAATCACAGCAATCGTCACCATCGCCAATTCAGACAGCATAAACAGCGCGTGCATCCGGGACAGGAGATAGACGCCCGCCGTGACCATCGTAGCCGCATGGATGAGCGCCGACACCGGAGTCGGCCCTTCCATCGCATCGGGAAGCCATGTATACAGAGGGATTTGCGCGGACTTGCCGGTGCAGCCTAAAAAGAGCATCAAAAGCATTGTTGCCGTGACGGCCACCGCGCCCGGCCCGGCCAGCGCTGCCAGCACCGTGGACGCCTCGGTCATGCCGACCACGCCGCTTTGCCCGGTCACAAAGTCCAGCGTGCCGAAGTAGTGGAAAATGAAGAACATTCCAATCAGCACGCCGACATCGCCGATGCGATTGACGATAAACGCTTTCTTGGCCGCGTCCGCCGCCGATTTCTTCTCAAAGAAGTAGCCAATCAGCAGGTACGAGCAAAGACCGACCCCTTCCCAGCCGATAAACAGCATGAGCAGGTTGTTCCCCATGACCAGCAGGAGCATGAAGAAGATAAAGAGGTTCAGGTAGGTGAAGAACCGCTGATAGTGCTTGTCCGCCGCCATATACGCCGTGGAATACAGGTGAATCAAACCGCCGACGCCAGTGATAATCAGCATCATCAGCACGGAAAGTGGGTCAATCAGCATCTCAAAGTTGACGGTGAAAGGCAGCACGCCGCCATTGGGATCAGCCGAAACGTGCATCCACGGGGCCAGAAAGACCGTCGCCTGCTTGTGCGCTTCGTCTGCCGCCAGGATGTGCAGAAACAGCATAATCGCCACGCCAAACGATAGGAACACGGCAACCGTCGCCAGGCCACCGGCCAACAATTTGGGCAGGGGCTTCCCGGTCAGCGGCCCTAGAAAACCGTTGATGAGAAAGCCAATCAGGGGAAACAGCGGGATGAGCCAGGCGTATAGCAGGGCAGGATCAGAGTGAGATTGCGGCATGATCGCTCCAGAGAGATACGAGGGGGTTTACCCCTTCATCAAATCAATTTCATCCACGTTGATAGACGTGCGGTTTCGGAAAATAGACACCAGAATACCGAGGCCAACGGCAACTTCGGCGGCGGCAACGGCCATCACGAAAATCACCATCATCTGCCCGCTCATGGCATTGGCCGGCTCAGTCAGGCTCTTGTAGCGCGAAAACGCGATGAACGTCAAGTTCACGGCGTTCAGCATCAGCTCCACACACATGAAAATGACAATCGGGTTGCGCTTGATCAGCACGCCGACGACGCCGATGGTGAACAGCACGGCGCTCAAAATCAGGTAGTAGTTCAGCGGGATATAAGTATCTGTCATCGCTCTTAAATCCGTTTCCTAAATTCTCTTTTTCGCCAGCATGACGGCTCCGACGGCGGCGACCAGGAGCAAAATTGAAACCACCTCAAAGGGAAAAAGCCAGTCGGCGGTAAACAGGGTGAAGCCAATCTCTGCCGGGCCAACCAGCGCCGTCGGCAATGTCTGGGCCGTGGCCGGAACTGTAGCAATGATTGTACCGAAAATGATCACTGCCACAATGCCTGCCACGACCGACAGCGGACGCTGCGGCTTTAATCGGTCCACTACTCGCTCCGGCGTTCCCAGATTGAGCAGCATGATGACGAATATAAACAGCACCATAATGGCCCCGGCATAAACTATCACTTGAACCGCTGCGATAAAGACCGCGTGCAGGGACAAAAACAGCAGGGCAACGCTGAACAGGACCAGGACCAGAAACAGGGCACTCCGCACGGGGTTGTCCTGGATAATCATAGCGATGCCGCAAATCACGGCAATGGCGGCAAGGATGCCGAAGAGAAATAATTGGGCGGTCATAATTTTGTTGAGCCAGTAGCAAGAGCGAACGAGCAGTTGAAAACTACTCGCTAGGGGAGGCGTCCTGCGGACGGCAGAGAAGAGCCAGCCGCCGTAGGCTCCGAACTTCCTCCGTCCGCAGGACGCCTCCCCTAGCGAGGGATTTTCAATCCCTCGTCATCACCTTACGGCAGTTTTTTACAGCGGTCGGATCAGGGACCAGCATCATGTCTTTGGTGTAGATCAGGTCTTTGCGGTTGTCGTCGGCCATCTCGCAGATGTCTTTGAGCTGAATGGCCTGCGTCGGGCAGGCTTCCTCGCAGTAGCCGCAGAAGATGCAGCGCAGCATATTAATCTCGTACTGCTCCGCAAACCGTTCGCCGGGCGAGCGGCGGGTCTCTTCGGTGTTCTCAGCCGCGACTACCAAAATGGCATTGGCCGGGCAGGCCCCCGCGCAAAGCGAGCAGCCGATGCACTTTTCCAGGCCGTTCTCGTAGCGGTTCAGCACATGACGCCAGCGCGAGCGGCGCGGCATCGGGCGGCGAACTTCGGGGTAAGAGATGGTCACGCGCTCCTGCTTGGAGTAACCGCGTGTGATGCCCAGGCCAGTCAGCGGGGCTTTTGCCTCGTTGCCCAGCGATTTAATATCATCCCATAAACTCATGGGGGGTCAGCCTTTCGTTGAGAGCGCCTCATGCACCGCCGTCGCTTCACGCTCGGTGGAGGCATCCGGGAAGCCGCCGATTTTCGCATCGGGCGGCAGGGTCTGTGCGCCGTAGCCGGAATGCTCGGCGACGACGCGGTACGGAACCGCGCCGGAGGTAAGCTGAATAGTCGCTGACCGGCGCGAGTTCTTGACAAAGAGCTGTGACGGCTTGCTTTTGGCGAACGCCGCCAGAATAATTCCGTACACGATGAACGCCAGCGCCGCCGAAACCAGGTAGCCCAGCAGGCCATAGGTCTCGTGCAGCACAATCCCAATCGCCAGCAGCACAATGTTTACCAAAGCGATAGGCAGAATGCCCTGCCAGCCGAACTTCATCAGCATATCATACCGCAGGCGCGGCAGCGTGGCGCGAATCCAGATGAAGAAGTACAGTCCGGCCAAAATCTTCACCGTTAGCCACACAACGGGGATCAGCGAGTTGACAATCAGCGTCAGCCACGGAATGCCCCAGTGGGCGATGTCTCGGCCCCCGGCAGCGTTAAACTCGTACAGCCGAACGATGAACGCGGGAAGCTCCCCCAGCCACGGAATAGGCGCGAGGTAGCCGCCGAAGAACAGTGTCGCGGCAATCGCGCTGACAACAACCATGTTCGCATACTCGCCCAGAAAGAACGTAGCGAACTTCATGGACGTATACTCGGTATGATACCCGGCCACAAGCTCGGTTTCCGCTTCGGGCAGGTCAAATGGCGCACGGTTTGTCTCAGCCAGCATGGAGATAATGTAAATCAATGCGGCGACAAAGCCCATCGGGAAGAACTTCAGCACGTTCCATTCAGGAAGCGCGATGCCGTAATGGGTCAAAGTCTTCGTAATCTCGAAATAGCCCTGATGCTTGACAATTTCCTGCATCGACAGGCTGCCGGTCATCAGCACGACGGCCATAATCGCCAGGCCCATACCCAGCTCATACGAGATAAGCTGTGCCGAGGACCGCAGGCCGCCCAAAAGCGAATACTTGTTGTTCGACGACCACCCGGCCAGCACGACGCCGTAGACGGCCAGCGACGACCAGGCCAGCATATAGAGAACGCCCACGCTGACGTTCGGCGCGGCGGCTCCCCACGTATAGCTTTTGTTCCAGGGCACGACGGCAGCGGTCACGAGCGACGGGATTAAAAAGATGATCGGAGCCATGACAAACAGGGTTTTATCCACATTTGTCGGGTTCATGTCTTCTTTGAACAGCAGTTTGAGGCCGTCCGCAATGGTCTGCAAGAGGCCGAACGGGCCGACCCGGTTTGGCCCCTGCCGCTGCTGCATCCAGCCGAGCAGGCGGCGCTCCCACCAAACCAGCGGAGGGACGACCAGCAGAATGGAAAAGACGCCGATGAGGACGCGCAGGACCATCCGCAGGCCGTCAACCCACTCCCATCCGGGCGGCAAGTTGCCGGTGCTGGTGTGGACCGGGTCCAGGTTAAAGAAGTAGTGAAAAAATGTGCCGATGTGCATAAAGGGGTTCTCTGAGCTACGAAGCGGTCACTTTGGCGATTTCGCGGGCGATGTCACGCGGCGAGAAGTACGGGACCGGCTTGCCGAGGCGCGACAGCACTTCAGAAATAATCTGCCAGTCGGGCTTGCTCAGGCCACGCGGTTCCACGGCTTTCTTGAACTTCTGCACACGGCCTTCAATGTTAGTGAACGACCCGTCTTTCTCAATAAACGAGCAGGCGGGAAAGAAAACACTCGCCAGCTTGGCCGTCTCGGTCAGGAACATATCCTGCACAATCAGCGTGGGCACTTTTTCCAGTGCTTTTCGCGTAAGCTCTTTGTCCGGGAAGTCGGCAATCAAATCCTGGCCCATCACATACAGCGTTTTGATCTTGCCGGACACGCAGCCTTCCAGAATGCCGCGTGTGTCCAGGCCCGGCTGTGCGGGCAGGGGCGCGTTCCACAAAGCCTCAAACTTGGGCGTCGCCCCGTTGCCGACCGACTTCATTGCGGGCAGACGGTCCGGCAGCACGCCCATCTGGATCGCGCCCCAGGAGTTTGCATCCGGCAATAATACGTTCAGCTTCGCGCCGGACGCCGCGCAGGCCGCTTTCAAATACTCCAGCTCGGCGGCGGGAAGAGTATACCACGCTAAAACGACCGTGTCTGCCCCTGCGGCAATCGCTGCGGAGACTTCTTGGGAACGCGGGTCGTCATTGCGGAAGTAATGAGCGCCGTTTTTGGAGATCGCTTTGTAGATACGCAGCCACAGCACCGGCAAGTCATCGTCCACCTGCGTGCCAATCGCCACAATCTGCCTAGCTTCGCCGACTTCCGCAATAGACGTCTGCATCGGCATCACCGGGAACGGAAACATCCGGTGGTCCAGGTTGTTCGTGCCGAGTGCGGCTCGGAAGAGCCGCTGGAACAGATACAGGTCTTCATTGGATGCCCGCGAGGAGCCGATGCCCGCGACGCTGTCCGGGTCGGCGGCGGAAGCCGCTTTCAGGGCCTTACCCGCCGAGGCCAGCGCATCATCCCAGCTTGTGCGGCGAAGCTGCGAGGCGGCCCGGATGAGCGGGTCTTTGGCACGGTCGCTGGAGTTGACCCAGTACTGCTCAAACTTGCCCTTGTCGCAGGTCCATTCCTCGTTGACTTCCTCGTTGAGCCGGGCATTGACCCGCATCAGCTCCCCGTTGCGCGTTTGTGCGGCGATGTTGCAGCCAACCCCGCACATGGAGCAGATCGAGTCCGCCGACTGAAACTCCCAGGGCCGCGCCGCGAACCGATAGGTGCGCGAGGTGAGCGCCCCGACCGGGCACAGCTCAATCGTGTTTCCGCTGAACTTGGACTTGAAGCCTTCCGGGGAGAACGGCGAGATAATCGAGGCATTGCCCCGGTTTTCAATCGCCAGCTCGCCGTCCCCGGAGATTTCTTCGGTAAAACGGGTGCAGCGGGCACACTGAATGCAGCGTTCCCGGTCCAGCACCACATAGTCCGAGATCGGCACCGCTTTGGGGAAGTGCCTCTTTTCGTCGATAAAGCGCGTCACGCCCGGCCCATACTGGTAGACCATATTTTGCAGAGGGCATTCGCCGCCCCGGTCGCAGACCGGGCAGTCCAGCGGGTGATTGATCAGCAGAAGCTCCAGAATACCGTTCTGCGCCTGCTTGACTTCGGGCGACACGGTATCCACGACCATGCCTTCCGCCACGGGGACGGTGCAGGCGGTCTGGATTTTGTTCATCTTCTCGATTTTGACCAGGCACATCCGGCACGCCCCGGCGGGCTTCAGCCGGGGGTGGTGGCAGAAGTAGGGAATATCTGCCCCCGCTTGGAACGCCGCCGTGATGACCAGCGTTCCCTTCGGAACAGAAACTGGCCTGCCGTCAATAACCAAGTTCACCATGTCCACAGGCATATCCGTTGTTTTTCCCTGCACCGGCGCGATTGTTGTTGCTTCCGCCATACTTGTTTTCTCTTAGTCTAAACTGTTGTTTGATTTGCTTATACGTCAATTTCGCCAGCCGCCCGCATCTCCTGAACGAACTCAGCAAAAGGACGGGTAGGTTCATGCCCGGCGGCTGCATCTTGCAAAAGGCTGATCAGTTCCTTGCATTCGGAGGGAGTAAAAACGACTTGAACATCCGCGCCATGTTCCAAAGATAGGGACAGTGCAACAAACCCTTTCACCGGACGGACAATAACAAGTGCTTCCTGATCTTCATCTTTGTCTCTGACTTTTAGGCAGAGGGTCGCCGCAAAGGTAGCAAGTATGGTTTCCTGCTGGCGTTGTCAAATACCAGTGAAGACCACGATACTATGCCGCTGCGCCGACATCGTAAGGGTGCTGCTCCTAGACGACGCCACGTCCAAGCGTGAGTGGACCATCAGCAATTCTTGTTCCTTGAAAACCAAGCAGGGTGTTCAGCTCAGACACCGTGTTTGGAAACTTCCCTGTTGCCATGAATGGTTTAGCAGGCTTTCGTAGAAAAGCTACTCATGCCCTGCCGCCGCAAGCGTTCGCTCGGCAACTTCAATTTCAGGCTTCCCGTTTCTGTCCACCCAGACCCCACAGGGAGTGCTGTCGGCCGCAGAGGATAATTCAACAGTCGTGCCGTCCATGCGAAGTACCGGCTGGTAGAAGTCGCCTATCTTTTCCGCCCGTTCCTCCACATAATGTCCAATCAATGAGCGGCGGAAGCGATCCTGAGATGTGTTCGGATACGAGCCGTGAACAAGCGAGCCGTTGAAAAACAAAACATCACCTGCGTCCATAATAACCGGAACCGCGCTCATGCCTTCGGGGATGGGGACTGTGTTTCCTGTAAAACTCGTCGTTGTGTCGGCGTCAACGTTGCACAGCAGAGGCCAATTCTGACTGCCGGGGACGACCTGCATACAGCCGTTTTCTTCATCGCAGGGGTCCAGCGCCATCCACGCCGCCATACAGGTTCCCGGCTGGGCACGCAGGAACAAATTGTCCTGATGCAGTGCCTGCCCCCGTGCTCCGGCAGGCTTGAAGTAAAGCATGGTCTGCACCGCCAGCGGCTCATCACGCAGCAGCGCGGTCAGGCACTGCTCCAAGCGGCTGTCCAGCACCCACTGGAGGCTGACAGCATCCCAGCGGTGCATATGAATCATGCGCGGAAAGGCTTTCAGCGGGTCATTAGAACCAGCAGTTTCGCCGACCATGTCGCCAGGCTTGGTGCCCTCGGCCCGCAGGGCCATGAAGTGTTCCCGGAATGCCGCCGTCTCTTCGTCAGAGAACAGACCTTTGACAACGACGTAACCGTTGGTTTCGTAAAACGATTTATCCTGTGTGCTGACCATAAAATTCTCCTAAAGGTTCTTGATTAGACAGCCGCCATTTGCAGCGGCGCGAACGCCCGCTTGCGGCCTCCGGCCCCGGTGCGGACAAGCTCTTCGTACTCGTGCCGGAAGTATTTCAGAGCGCCGCCGTTGCCGCTTGGCCCGACCAGCGGCCAGGCGGCGGCATCGGCCAGCGGGCAGAACGAGCGGCCCATCATGTTGTTGCAGATGTCGCTCAGAATGTCAATGTCTTCATAGCGCCCGCCGCCCGCCATGATGCGGTCGTGGATTTTCACCAGCCAGCTTGTGCCTTCCCGGCAGGGCGTGCACTTGCCGCAGGACTCGTGGGCGTAGAAGTGCATCAGCCGGGTCATCAGCGCGGGCACGCTGACCGTTTCGTTGAAGATCATCAAAGCGCCCGAGCCGAGCGCCGAACCGGCTTTCGCCAGCGATTCGTAGTCATACGGCGTGTCCAGCGCGTCGTCCACCAGCAGCGGCACGGAGGAGCCGCCGGGGATCATAAACTTGAACGGGATGCCGTCCTTCATGCCGCCGCAAAGGTCGTCAATAATTTCGCGGATGGGCGTCCCCAGCACGATCTCCACATTGCCCGGCTTGTTGACGTGGCCCGAGACCGTGACCAATTTGGTTCCGCGTGAGGCGGGTCCCTGACCGGGCGTGCCCGTGCCGTAGCTGCCGTACTTGGCCCCGCCGACATTGATAATCGGCACAGCGGTGGCGATGGTTTCCACATTGTTGACAATGGTGGGCGACTTCCAGACGCCGCTGACGACCGGCAGTGGGGCCGCCGGGGGCTTGTGCCGGGGCATCCCGCGCTCACCCATCAGCGACGACATCAGGGCTGTCTCTTCGCCGCACTCATACGACCCGGCTCCCATGTGGACATGAATGTCCAGATCAAAGCCGCTGCCAAAGATGTTCTTGCCCAGAAAGCCTTTCGCATAGGCTTCTTCAATCGCCCGCTCCACCTGCCGAGCGGGCTGCATATACTCCCCGCGCACATAAATATAGCACACATTGGACCGGATAGCATAGGCGGCGATAATGCAGCCTTCCACCAGCAGATGGGGCATTTTGTTCATCAGGTCCCGGTCTTTGGCCGTGCCCGGCTCGCCCTCGTCGGCATTGATGACGAGGTAATGGGGCGCATCCCAGTTTTTGGGGATGCCATTCCATTTGATAAACGTCGGGAAACCCGCGCCGCCGCGTCCGCGCAGGCCGGACAGCTTCATCTCATTGATAATCGCTTCCTGGTCCATCGTCAGCGCCTTGCGGGCGGCGTTGTAGCCCTCGTGCTTCAGGTAGACATCCATCGTGTCATAACCCGGCACATCGCGGTACGTGGTTAAAAATTTTACTTGTTCAGTCGCCATCTTTGTTTTGGCTTTCTAATCGGTCAAGCAGGCGAAGCAACGCCAGCACGTTCAGTCTCATCTCTTCGTAAATCACAAACGTGCGGTACAAATCCGGTGTGTTTGCTTCCGTAATCCAGCGGCGCACAAGAAGATATTCAGGCCAGCGTTCAAAGAAGTCTTGCGCTAACGACTCAGCCAGATTTTGCCGCTTATCAATGGGCCACCCAAGCAAAACATCACACCAGCGAGCAGGGCTGTAAATTGAATATAGGTATGTGCTCAGGTCTGGCCCAAATCCTTTTTTGATCGCCCGCCGTGTTTGTATCTTGCGGCTTGTCACCGTCTTGTAAATATGCGGAATGTCCGCATAGGGAAAGGGGCGGTCGTCTGCCTCTACCAGCCATGCCAGTGTTTCGAAAATCTCTTCGAAGTCTTTTTTGTCCTCAGAAGAAACGGAAAACGGAAAATCCAATTACCTCTGCCGTGACCGGCTCACGGCGAAACCATCAATCAGAATGTCTTTTGGTCAACCGTCAGTTGATCAAATCTTTGTATGTAATCCAAAACTTGAAGCCGAAGATAGTCCACCGTTTCTAAGTAATGGCGCATTTTCGGCCTGTTCGGCCCTTCGGTTAAGAGCCAGTCAAGGACGCCGGGCAACTCAAACAAAGCGTACCGCTTCAAGTTATGAACGGCTTCCGGCGGGTACGCGATGGGAACACGCTTTTGGGCATAAGAGGCGTAGCCCCTTATGTCGTCAGGATATATTCCAATCAAGTCCCAGACATTAACGGGCTGAGCCGCATCTGGCTTACGTCGTCGGCCTTCTTGGGCCGCTTTTTTTGCTAAGTCAAAGCACTCTTCGTAAAGTTCAGCAATACACCGTCGGAGCGCTTGCGCCTCCTGCGGAAGATATTCATCCCTTTTACTGAGTGATTCAACGACGGTTGAAGCCGTAGGTAACAATGTAGCCATTGTGTTCAATTAGAAATTCACCACTTTTGCGCTCGTAGTGGGTGCGGCTATTTGGCAGCAGCCTCGTCCTTGCACCTGTTTTATTAAAATTGTATGCCTTCCGCAAGTACCGCCATAAGTCTCCGCTGCCGCGCTCACGGACATGATACCTGATGTTGTCCTTGCGGCTGTCCTGAGTGCCTTTGTCCCACCGTGCTGTCAGTGTCTTAGCTTCTGTTAATGTTATCATAGAATAGTATTCTCCTATCCCATAATAATTCCAGTGCATTTAATATTTAATTAAATGCACCCTTTCAGAAAAACTATTTTTTTGCCAGATCGTCCAAAATCTGGGCGGTTTTGGGGAAGTCCAGGTCTTCGTAGTAGGTCGCGCCGACCATCATGCAGGGAGCGTTGGCGCAGGCGCCCAGGCATTCAGCGCCGTTCAGTGTGAACTTCTTGTCGGGCGTGGTTTCGCCTTTGGAGATGCCCAGCTTGTCGCCGATCTGCTCAATGAGCTTGTCCGCACCGACGGCCATGCAGACGATGTTGTGGCAAACTTCAATGTGGTACTTGCCGATGGGGGCCTTGTTGTACATGGTGTAGAACGTGGCGACGCCTTCGACATCAGCGGGGGCAAGCTCCAGGATGTCCGCGATTTCTTTCATCGCTTCACGCGGAACCCAGCCGTCATGCTCTTCCTGCGCCAGCCAGAGGGCGGGCAGCAGGGCGGCTTTTTTGGTCGGGTACTTCTTGATAATCGCGTCGAGCTTTTGTTTGGCTTCTTCGGTAAACATAGGTTTGTTGTCTGTGTGCAGGATTAGAAGGACCCCCTAGCCCCCAATAATGGGGGAACCAGAGTGGAAAGGCAGGGCTTGCCTCTGCCCTCCTATCTTGTCTGTATCCTACTCCCCCATTATTGGGGGCCGGGGGGTCAGTTTCTAACGGTCAATGTCGCCGAGAACGATGTCGATGGAGCCGATAATCGCCACGACGTCGGCGATCATGCGGCCTTCGGACATTTTGGGCAGGGCTTGCAGGTTGTTGAACGACGGACCTTTGATCTTGACGCGGGCAGGCTTGTTGGAGCCGTCGCTGTAGATGTAGTAGCCCTTTTCGCCGCGTGCGCTTTCCACGGCGGCATACGCTTCGCCGACCGGCGGGTGGTAGCCTTCGGTGAAGAGCTTGAAGTGGTGAATCAAGGACTCCATTGACGTATCAAGCTCGGCGCGGGGCGGCGGGGCGATCTTGCGGTCACTGGTCATCACGGGGCCACCGGGGACGTTCTTCAGGGCCTGAACCAAGATGCGCTGGGACTGCTTCATTTCTTCCATGCGGCACAGGAAGCGGTCATACACATCGCCGGTCTTGCCGGTCGGCACGTCAAACTCGAACTCGTCGTAGCCGGTGTAGGGGTTTGCCTTGCGGATGTCCCAGGCCACGCCGGAGCCGCGCAGGGATGGACCGCTGAGACCCCACGCCACGGCGTCTTCGGCAGAGATAATACCGACGCCGGAAAGCCGCTCAATCCAGATGGGGTTTTTGGCAATCAGCCGGTTGTATTCATCTAAACGGCGCGGGAAGTCGTCTACAAAGCGCTGGACTTTGTGAAACCAGCCTTCGGGCATATCGCCGCGCAGGCCGCCGGGGCAAATCCACGAGGTCATCATGCGGACACCGGACATCATTTCCTTCATGTCCAGAATCTGGTCGCGCTCACGCCACGTATAAAAGAACAGGGTCATGGCCCCAATGTCAAGCGCGTGCGTCCCCAGCCACAGCAGGTGGGAGGCAATGCGCTCCAGTTCGTTCAGGATGAGCCGAAGGCGCTGGGCGCGGGGGGGGATTTCGCAGTCAATCAGCTTTTCGACCGCCATCGAGTAGGCCAGGTTGTTCATCAGGTTGGAAAGGTAATCTTCCCGGTCCGTGATGGTCAGGGCCTTGTAGTACGTCATGTTCTCCATGGTCTTTTCCAGACCGGTGTGGAGGTAGCCGATATGCGGCGTGGCCTTCATGACGTTCTCGCCGTTCAGCTCGACCACGAGGCGCAGAACGCCGTGGGTAGACGGATGCTGTGGCCCCATGTTGACGATCATCAGATCGCCGTCATCGGTGTGGACGCGCTCGGCGTCGATGCCCGCCCCGAGGCGCTGTATCAGGGCGGGGTCCGGCTCGGTGTTGGTGATTAACTCGCGCTCAATCGTTGCCATAAGAGTATGCTTTCTAAAACGCGCCTACTGCTCGCGGACATTGTAGGAGAACTCGACTTCTTCGCCGCCGAGGGGGAAGTCTTTCCGCAGGGGATGGCCGATCCAATCGTCGGGCATCAAAATTCGCCGCAGGTCGGTGTGGTTGTTGAACGAGATGCCGAACATATCGTACACTTCGCGCTCCATCCAGTTGGCATTCGGCCAGACGCCTTCTGTGGTATCAATCGCGGCTTCGTCCTCATGGACCTGCGCTTTGAGGCGCAGCCGCCCAAATGTCCCCATTGAATACAAATTATAGATGACTTCAAAGCGCATTTCTTTGTCGTCGTCTTCGTCCATGATGTCGAGCCGGTCAAAGCACGTTATGTCCGACAGGTAGTTGTAATTCGTCTCGCCGCTGTCCCGGAGGAGCTTGCAGATACCGACTACATTGTCTTTTTTGATGACAATGGTTTTCTCGCCGCGAAACAGGCGGGTCTGCACCGCAGAGCCGGGAAAATACTCCTGAATCAGTCGAAGTTCCGGGTGATCATCAGGGTTTAGGTCTACCCACTCGTCAGGCCGCTTGGTCTGGATTTCGCGGAGCTGCAAGTCCGTCGGCGTCAGGCCGAGGCGCACATCATAGTCCATAGTGTTTTGTTCTCGTCCACTGTTCGGAGAGGAAACGAGTAGTTGAAAACTACTCGCTCGGGGAGGCGTCCTTCGGACGAAAGAAGTTAGGAGCCTGCGACGGCTGGCCTTTCTCCGTCGTCCGAAGGACGCCTCACCTAGCGAGGGGTTTTCAACCCCTCGGTCTTCTCTTAACTCTACCGGCGGTCGCTAAAATGCTCGCGGTCGATTTTCTTCTGCAACTGATTGATCGCATAAATCAGCGCGTCCGGGTTCGGCGGACAGCCGGGCACATAGATGTCCACAGGCACAATCTGGTCCACGCCCTGCAAGATGGCGTAGTTGTTGAACACGCCGCCGCAGGAAGCGCAGTCGCCCATCGAGATCACCCACTTCGGCTCCGGCATCTGATCGTAAATCTGACGCAGCACCGGGGCCATCTTTTTGGAGACGCGGCCTGCCACAATCATCAGGTCCGCCTGCCGGGGGGACGCACGGAACGCTTCCGAGCCGAACCGGGCGAGGTCATTGCGCGAGTTGGTGCTGCCCATCATTTCAATCGCGCAGCAGGCCAGGCCAAAGGTCGCGGGCCACACGGAGTTGCGGCGTGCCCAGTTGACGACTTTGTTCAGCGGCACGGTCAGAACGCCTAGATTTTGCTCTACTCCCATTCGAAGGCCCCTTTTTTCCAAACATAAATATAGCCCACAAACAAAATAATAATAAAGGTAATCATCTCGCCGAGGCTAAAGAGCTGCATCTGATGCCCCTGCACATAAGTCATCGCCGGGTGCTTCACCCACTGCGTGAACGTCACCGCCCAGGGATACAAAAAGACGGTTTCAATGTCAAACACGATGAACAGCATCGCAATCAAATAAAACTTGACCGGGAACCGCTCCCGCGCCGAGCCGACGGGGCTGACGCCGCATTCGTAGGGGGCGAGCTTGGCTGCCGACGGCTTTTTGGGGCCAAGTATCCAGGACAGGCCGACCAGCACCGACGCCAGGCCGATAGCGACAATCAAAATAATCAGCAGCGGGATATAATCCGAGATTTGTGGTGTGGGCGCGGGCGCAATCGGCAGCATATCTATCCCCTTCTAAAACGTCACCTAAAAAGCATCTATTCCTATTGTGAATTATGTCACAAACAAGCCTATTCTGTCAATGGGCACTACAACAAAAACGGCTTCAGGTATCGAAGCTGCCATCCCACGGTGGGTAGAACGCAAGTTGGTTCGGCATCAACTCGACATACTCACGTTTGTCTTCTGGTTCCGTCACATCAATTAGCCCAAAAATGTGATCATCAATAGTGACAGAGAACAATTTGATAAACACGTCGCAGAAGACAATATCAGTTAGACTGGAAAGCATTTCCTCACGTTTGGCTCTGGCTTTGTCAACAACTTCATTTTCCCCGTCTGCCGTTACTCCAGCGAACCATGCCTGCGTCTGGGAATGTCTGCCCCCTGCATCGAAGGTGTGGAGAACTGCATACCACCTCTTGTATTCCTCCCAATTTGGGCCGGACACGGCAGGCAAGGTGGCAACAATGAAAGCCATAAATTGGTTGCCAGCCTCATACTGCCCAATGTCATGTGTCCAGTAATCTTCGACGCGCTCAACCTGAATTGTCTCTGGAATTGGCATCTCGTTTATAGCCTAAAAACTATGCCATAAATGGCACGCTTTTCTCTCATGCGCTATTGTCAATCACGAACCATTCATGGAAAACGATGGTAAGAAAGAACTCTTCGCCCGGCACACGGTCACAAACTGCCATACGTCCTGTCCAGAATAACTCATCTTTTGGGTCAGGATAATGCGTCGTGTCTTTTAGAAAGACCGTCAAGCTGTTACCGTCGCTGCTGACGATGGTTCGCAGAATAGAAATGTTCTTGTGCCGTTCCCCGCTGACAGGCAGCAGAACGGGACGACCGGCAATATCCAGAAACTCCAAGTCGTAGTGTTCGAGCATCGACACCCAATCTTCCGGGCCTTCATGCTTTTCAATAATCCCGTCCCACCGCCAGGCCCGGATTTTGTCTAACTGCTCCGGGGACAGACTGGCAATAGTCATAGTCGTTACTCCGGGTCGTAGTTTAGGGCGGGAGCAAGCCAGCGCTCCGCTTCTTCCTGCGTTATACCCTTGCGCGAGGCATAATCTTCCACCTGGTCGCGCTCGATTTTGCCGACGGCGAAGTATTTGGCCTCGGGGTGCGACAGGTAAAAGCCGGACACGGCGGCGGCGGGCAGCATTGCCATGCTTTCGGTCAGGCAGATGCCCGCGTTCTGCTCGGCACTCAGCAAGTCAAAGAGGGTGCGCTTTTCGGTGTGGTCCGGGCAGGCGGGGTAGCCGGGCGCGGGGCGGATGCCCCGGTAGCGCTCTTTAATCAGGTCTTCGGTCGACAGGTCTTCGGTTAGCCCGTAGCCGCAGGCGTCGCGGGAGGCTTTGTGCAGGTACTCGGCAAAGGCTTCGGCGAGGCGGTCGGCGAGGGCGGAAACCATGATGGCGTTGTAGTCGTCGAGCTGGTCTTTGTAGTGGCGCGACAGCTCTTCGACGCCGATGCCTGCCGTGACCGCGAACAGGCCCATGTAGTCGGCTAGGCCCGTTTCGCGGGGCGCGATAAAGTCGGACAGGGCTTTGTTGGCCGCCCCGGCGGACTTTTCGCCCTGCTGACGCAGGGTGTGAATGGTCGCTAAAACGGACGAGCGCGTGTCGTCGACGAACAGCGTGATGTCGTCGCCCTCGGAATTCGCCGCAAAGAAGCCGTAGACGCCGTTGGCCCGCAGGGACTTGTCGCAAAGAAGCTGGGACAGCAGGGCGCGGGCCTCCTCGTAGAGCCGGGACGCGCTTTCGCCGACCACTTCATCGGTCAAAATCGCGGGGAAGCTGCCGTGCAGCTCCCAGGCGCGGAAGAACGGGGACCAGTCGATAAACGGGACCAGCTCCGAGAGCGGCAGGTTGGTGACGGCGCGGACGCCTAAAAACGACGGGCGGGCCATGTCTTCCTCGCGCCAGACTATCGGCGTTTTGTTCGCCCGTGCGGCGGCGATAGTCAGCGACTTCTTTTCGCTGCGCTTGCCCGCGTGCGCGGCGCGGGCGGCCTCCTGCTCACGCTCGATTTCGGCGACGTAGGCAGGCTTTAGTTCGTCAGAAATCAGATTTGAGACAACGCCGACGGCGCGGGACGCATCCAGAACATGAATAACCGGCTGCTTGTAGAACGGTGCGATTTTGACCGCCGTGTGCACCCGGCTTGTGGTCGCCCCGCCAATCAGCAGGGGAACGGTGAAATGCTGCCGCTCCATCTCGCGGGCCACGTAGGCCATCTCATCCAGAGACGGCGTAATCAGGCCGCTGAGGCCAATCACGTCGACGTTCTGCTCGCGGGCCGCCGTGAGTATCTTTTCGGCGGAGACCATGACGCCCATGTCGATGACTTCGTAGTTGTTGCAGCCTAGCACCACGCCGACGATATTTTTGCCGATGTCATGCACATCGCCTTTGACGGTCGCCATCAGGACTTTGGCCTGCGCCCGTGAGGCTCCCGAGAGCCGCTTTTCTTCTTCCATATAGGGCAGCAGGACGGCGACGGCCCGCTTCATCACACGGGCGCTTTTGACGACTTGCGGCAGGAACATCTTGCCGGAGCCGAAGAGGTCCCCGACCACGTTCATGCCCGCCATCAGCGGCCCTTCAATGACTTCCAGGGGCTTGGCGTACTTCTGCCGCGCTTCCTCGGTGTCGGCTTCGATATGGTCGGTCAGGCCCTTGACGAGCGAATGCGCCAGACGCTCTTCCACCGTGCCGGAGCGCCATTCTTCGGCGGCTTTCTCGTTTTTGTCTGTTTTGCCATCGCTCTTGACGGCGTCGGCGAACGTTAGGAGCCTATCAGTGGCATCGGGGCGCTTGTTGAACAGTGCGTCTTCCACCAGCTCCAGGAGGTCCGGGGGGATTTCGGCGTAGACGCCAAGCTGCCCGGCATTGACAATGCCGGTGTCCAGCCCGGCCTGCACCGCGTGGTACAGAAACGCCGTGTGCATGGCCTCGCGGACAACGTTGTTGCCCCGGAACGAGAACGACAGATTGGAAACGCCGCCGGACACATGACAGCCGGGCAGGGTCGCTTTGATCGTGCGCGTCGCTTCAATGAAGTTGATCGCGTACTCGTTGTGCTCTTCAATGCCCGTGGCGATGGTTAAGATATTGGGGTCGAAAATAATATCTTCGGGCGGAAAGCCGACCTCTTTTGTCAAGATATTATAGGCGCGGGTGCAGATTTCGACTTTGCGGTCTTTGGTGTCCGCCTGCCCTGACTCGTCAAAGGCCATCACGACAACGGCGGCCCCGTAGCGGCGCACCAATCGCGCCTGCTCTTTAAACTTGTCTTCGCCTTCTTTGAGCGACAGCGAGTTGACAATGCCTTTGCCGGGCAGGCATTTCAGGCCCGCCTCAATCACCGACCATTTAGAGCTGTCCACCATGATGGGCACGGGGTTGATGTTCGGCTCGCCTTGAATCAAGTTCAGGAAGCGGGTCATTGCCCCCTCGCCGTCGAGCATCCCTTCGTCCATGTTGACATCGACAACCTGAGCGCCGTTATCGACCTGCTGCTGGGCAACGGTCAGCGCGGCCTCAAAGTTGCCTTCGAGAATCAGCTTCTTGAATTTCGGCGACCCGGTGACATTGGTGCGCTCGCCGACATTGACAAAGTTGACGTGCGGCCCCCACGAGAACAACTGCGTGCCGTTCAGGCGCGTTTCGGCCGGCGGCGCAGGCGGGACACGCGGCGGGGCGTCCTTGACCAGCTCGGAATAGGCCCGGATGAACTCGGGCGTCGTGCCGCAGCAGCCGCCCAAGATGTTCAGCCAGCCGCCTTCGACCCACGATTTAAGCTCCGGCAGCATCTGGTCCACGGTGAAGCTGAAGCCCGTCTCCGAGAGCGGGTCCGGCAGCCCGGCATTTGGGTAGGCACTGAGGAAAACCGGCGCGGTCTGGGCTAATTCTTCCACGAAAGGCCGCAGGATGTCTGGCCCAAAGCCGCAGTTCAGGCCGACCGACAGCAGCGGGACGTGCGCGATGGACTGCCACATCGACGCCACATCCTGGCCTGACAGGTTGCCGCCCGCAAGGTCCGTGACGGTCAGCGACGCCATAATCGGCAGGGCGCGGCCTTCATCTTCAAAGAGCGTTTGAATGGCAAACAGCGCGGCCTTTAAATTGAGCGTGTCAAAGGTCGTCTCGCACAGCAGCAAATCGACGCCGCCGTCCAAAAGCGCCTTTGCCTGCTCGTAGTAGCCGTCGCGCAGCTCGTCAAACGAGACGCCCCGCCGCTCCGGGTGTTCGGCATCAATAATTACCGTGGCCGAGCGCGTCTGCGGGCCGAGTGCCCCGGCCACAAAACGCGGCTTGTCCGGCGTGGAATACTCGTCGGCAGCCTCGCGGGCCAGCCGTGCGGCGACCGCGTTCATCTCGACGACCAACTCTTCCATGCCAAAGTCAGCCATGGAGACACGCATGGCATTGAATGTGTTGGTCTCAATAATGTCCGCGCCCGCCGCCAGGTATTCCCGGTGAATATCTTTGATGACATCGGGCCGGACCAGCATCAGCGCCTCGTTGTTGTTTTTCAGGTCAGCGGGGAAGTCTCGGAACCGCTCGCCCCGGTAGTCCGCTTCCTCAAAATGATGACGCTGAATCATCGTCCCCATCGCGCCGTCCAAGATCAAGATACGCTCTTTTAATAATTGCCGAATGTCAGCCATAGTAGTTTTCTAACAGCCAAAAGGCCGGGGTAGTTCTCGGCAAAGAAGCCGGGGGTATAAAACCCCCGGCAGTGAAGTTCCGCCGCCCTCCGGGCGGAAGAGCTTAGTCAAGAGCTTAGTTCGGTTATCCTTAGCCCGGCAGGGCGTTTGCCCTTCCTGCCGGGGGTTTTATACCCTCGGCTCTTCGGCTCATCCCAACGCTGTCAACAATTATAGCACACAGGCAAGCCGTTTGCAGGCAGGACTTCCCCGCCGCCGCGTCGAAACAAGGCCGCATGACAGAAGAACAGACACAGACAAGCAAGACCTATGTTGTAGGCGTGGATTTGGGCGGAACCAATGTCCGCGCCGCCGTTTTGGACCGGGACACCGAAAAAGTGATTGCCCGCAGTGAGAACATTCCCTCGATGGCAAATGAAGGGGTCGCGCACACAGCCGCGCAGATTGCCCATGCCGTCGAATCCGCGCTGACCGCCGCCGCCGTTGCCAAGCGGGACGTTCTCGGTGTCGGCATCGCCGTGCCGGGCCATGTCAAAGCCGTGGAAGGCATGGTGAAATGGGCACCGAACTTCAAAGACCAGTGGAAAGATGTGCCCATCGCAAAGCTCGTGGAAACCACGCTGGGCGTGCCGGTCAAAATCGGCAATGATGCCAATCTGGCTGCCCTCGGGGAGTTCCGCTTCGGTGCGGGCCGCTCGGTGCGGCACATGAGCATGGTGACCCTCGGCACGGGCATTGGCGGCGGCATCATCATTGACGGGCGGCTTTTAGAAGGCCACGACGGCGGCGCGGGCGAGATCGGGCACATGGTGGTGAACCCCGGCGGGCGCGGCGGCAACAGTGCGTTCGGCTCGGTGGAAGGCGAAAGCCAGCGGGATGCGATTGTGGAGCGGGCCGCCCGCAAAATCCAGGAAGGCTACGAAACCAGCCTCGGCGCACGGGTAGATTATGACCGCTTCGCGCTGACGCCCGCGATTATTGCGGAAGAGGCCGAGAAGGGCGACGCCATCGCCCGCGAAGTCTTTGAAGAAACTGGCTACTACCTGGGCCTGTGCGTCACCAACTTGATCAATTTGTTCAACCCCCAGATGATTGTGATTGGCGGAGGCATCGCGCAGGCGGGGGAGCTGATATTGGAACCCATCCGGCGCACCGCGACGGCCACGGCCATTCGGTCTCTGGCGAAGACGTGCCAGATTTTGCCAGCCGAACTCGGCGACAATGCGGGTATCTACGGCGGCGCGGCGATTGTCTTGCAGCAGGTCGGCGGCGAGGTTTAGCAATTAAGTTTAGCGGGGTGTCTCTGCCGGGCAAAGAGACCTACCACCTTGCTTCGCAGGGTCCTTCCTAAAGGAAGGATTCGGACAGCTTTCTAACCCTTCCCGTTTCGGGAGGGGTGGCGCGAAGCGCCGGGGTAGGTTAAGACGGCAAGGAGCAAACGCATGGCAGACGAGAAGGCAACGGAAACGCACGAGACGCCCGACGGCGGCACGGAAACAACCACAACGACGCACACCGAGACCAAAGATGAAAACCTGGTGACGGAAGAAAAGACCGCCACCACGGAAGCCAATCAGATATAGTACACCCGCCCCGGTCAAATGGCCGGGGCTGTTTGTTACTCTGGCTGTCTCGCTTCTCGAAATTGCAGGGCGTAGAGCCGCGCATAAAGCTGACTTTGCCGCAGCAGCTCCTCGTGCGTGCTCAGTTCTACTATGCGGCCCCGGTCCAGAACCGCAATGCGGTGGGCAATTTTCACGGTACTGAGGCGATGCGCGATAATCACCGCCGTTCGGCCCTGCATCAGCCGGGCCAGTGCCTCTTGTACCAGTGCCTCCGATTCGGTATCCAGGGCGCTTGTCGCCTCATCCAGCAGCAGCAGGCGCGGGTCTTTCAGGAGCGCCCGCGCAATAGCGATCCGCTGCCGCTGCCCGCCGGACAGCTTGGTGCCCCGCTCCCCCACAACCGTCTCATAGCCTGCGGGCAGGTCCCGGATGAACCCATCGGCATTGGCCGCACGGGCCGCTTCCATAATTTCGCCCTCGCTGGCTCCGAGGCGACCATAGGCGATATTGTCGCGCACCGTCCCGCCAAACAGCAGCGTCTCCTGCGGCACAATCCCGATTTGGCCGCGCAGGCTGGCCTGCGTGACGCCGCGCAGGTCTGCGCCGTCCAGCGTGATTGTGCCTTCGGTGGGGTCATAAAAGCGGGGGATCAAGTTGAACAGGGTGCTTTTCCCGGCCCCGCTCGGCCCAACCAGGGCCAGTATCTCGCCGGGCGCGATGGTGAGGCTGATGCCGCTCAAGACGGCAACGCCCGTGGTATACGAGAAGCCGACATTGGTTAAGACAAGCGCACCGCGCACCGGCGGCAGCACGGCGGCATCCGGGGCGTCCTGCACGGTCGGCGCGGTGTCCAAAATCTCAAACACGCGGCGCACCGCCCCCATCGCGCCGCGCACCTGCCCGTAGACGCTCGCCAGGCTGCCAATGCCAGCGGCGATAGTCAGGCCATAAATCAGAAAGCCGCTGAGGAGCGGCACGGACAGACGCCCGCCAATCACCTCACGCCCGCCGAACCACAAAATCGCCGCGATGGTGCTGAAGCCCAAGAAGGCCATGCCGGAGGTAAACGACGCGCTGAACGCCGCCAGCCGCAGGGTCAGAGCGAACGTGCTGCCCAGCGCCTCTTTGTAGCGGCCCGCTTCGTACCCTTCACGGGCAAAGCTTTTGACCACGCGCACCCCCGACAGCCCTTCCTCGGCGGCGACCGTCGCCTCCGCCAGCGAGTCCTGCACCTCGGTACTCAGCGTCTGGAAGCGCCGCCCGAACACCACCGCCAGCCCCGTGACCGGCGGAACCAGCGCCAGAATAAACAGGGTCAGGTGGGTGTTCAGCGCAAACACAATCGCTATCGCGCCCAGCAGGGACACGCCCTGGCTGAGCAGCAGGGTCAGGTTGCTGGTCAGAACCGTCCGCAGCAGAGTGGCATCACTCGACAGCCGGGAGACCAGCTCGCCCGTGCGCCGGTCGGCATAAAAGTCCAGTGACAGCCGGTGCAGGTGCGTGTACAGCGCCGCCCGGACATCCAGCGCAATTCGTTCGCCGATATACGACGAGTGGTACGACTGCACAAATGACGCCGCCGACTGCACCAGAAACAGCCCAATCAGCGCCGCCGTAAGCTGATTGAGCGGGGTCATACTCGGCTGCTTCAGCACCGTTTGAATGAGCCGCACCACCACCAGCGGAAACACCAGCCCGATGGCGCTTGCCAGCAATAGGGCGAAAATCACCAGCGCCATTCGCGCCCGATAAGGCCGCAGGTAGCCCAGCAGCCGCCGCCATTCGGTCATAAGTGCGCCGCGTCGATCCAAGCGGCAAAGCCGGTCCAAACGGGCAGAATAGCAGCGGGGGTACGGGTTTTCATCAGGCGAAAGAAATTTCTAATAGCGTTGTTGTCGCAGGCAGCCAGGGCAGTAAACGCCACGTCTGGGAGGGCGTCCTTCGGACAAAGACCAAACGTGTAGGGGCAGGGCTTGCCCCTGCCCTCCTTCTTTATCTGCTATGTTTCCTTCTTCTCACCCGAAGGTGCTGTTCAGACGGGGCGTTTACATCTGTTTGTAACTCTGCCAAGCGGCACAGATTTTTTCGTCTTCTGTCACAACGAACCCCGCTAAATGGGCATCTCCCAGCAAAAATCCGGCATCATCAATTTGGGCGGAAGCGTATTTTCCGAGCATTGCTCCGAGGCACAGGCACGAGAAAAGCCTGATTGCTTCGTCTCCCTCTTCAAACCATGTCAATTCAGATAAATCACCATCAAGACGTTCTTGGATGAACCGCAGATGCTGCCAATCCCATTCTTCCATCGGCCTGAACTGAAGGAAACCAATGATTGCTGCCCGCACTTCGGCTGTATCTTCAGCGTTGTCAGAGCGGAGTAAATCGGCATCCTGTAAATGATGCGTGAACCCATCCTGCAATATTTGGAACAGGCCCCAGGTGTCCCAATCGATCACAAGTTCACGCCGTTGATCTTCAAGTGGAACTTGCAGCCGAGCTTGTCGGCGGCGCGGCGGCAGAGGACCATTCTTAACACGAATATCTCGAAGTATTCGGTGACGCTGGCGTGCGTGGTGTCAATCTCCAAGTCCAGCGTGATGGATTTGGCGTCGGCATCCACATACAGATAGGACTTCTGGACGGCGGAGTTGACACGGTCGTGGATGTCCCATTTGATCGGGTCCTTTTCCTGGACACGGGAGAAATGCACGTCGGATTTGTCGCCCAGAATGACGGCGGCGGAGACAGGCGAAATGGGGACGCCGTTTGGCTCCTCGTGGTTGCCGACCGCGCCGATCACCGTGGCGATCTCGCCCGGCGGCATCTGCATATCGCTTAAAATGGTGAAGGACATCAGCGCCCCGGCCTCCACATGGCCGACGCGGTTGATGACGCAGCCCATGTCGTGCAGGTAGCCCGCAATGGCTGCCAGCTCCCCTTCCCGCTCGGAATGGCCGAGCTGGGTCAGGATAGAGCGGGCGATGGTGGAGACGATGCCCGCGTGGCGGTGGCCGTGTTCGGTGAAGCCGATGGCCTGCATCTGCTCATTGCCGCGTGTGATATAGGTGCGGACGCGGGCATCGTGGCGCACGTCTTTGAGGGTGACCACCCGCGAGCCGGGCTTTGGCTCCGCCTTGGGCGGCTCTTCGGTGACGATGCTTTGTAAATCTGTCTTCAATAAATCTGTCATAAGCGAGTGAGTGTGATTGGCGCAAGCGTCCCCGAAGAGACGCGCACCGTGCCGCCCTTTCCGGCGGCCCAGGTGATGCCGACGACGGCGCTGCCGTCTTTGTCGGTCTTAATTGTAGTTGTGTCCGCCGTGCCGCCGGTAACGGCTATGGCAATCGGTGCCTCGGCCTGCGGCTTGCCCTGGGCATCTAAGACGCGCACGGCAAGCTGACTGCGGCCCTCCATTTGGTAGGGGTCCGGCACGAGCCGCGCTTCCAGATGGTAAACGGGTTTCGGCGGGGCTGCCCCAACGACAGTGATTGGCACGGTGAGCCTCTGGCCTTTGTACAGGGCCGTCACGCGGCCTGTGCCCGGCGTCTGCGCGATCAAATACCCCTTCTGGTTGACAAAGCCGACGCCGCCTGCCGGTCCCTGCCAAATGATACTGGCCGATGACCCAGGCACGGTCCGCGTGCCGTCTCGCAGGGCCAAAGGAACCACGCTGCCGACACGCGGCGGCACGGCGGGAACGACAATCTGCGGCCCGGCGGCGGGCGCGGCGTCCCCTGCCCCTTCCTGCCCGGATTCGGGATCAGCGACGGCGGGGGCTTCGGGCTGTTTGACGCGGGTGCTGTACACCAGCAGCATATCGGCCACGGGCCGCTCGCTGCCGTCGCCCTGCGGGCTGGAAACCGTGAGGCCATTGGCGGCCAGCGCCGTCGACCCGCCGCCATCCAAATTAATCGCATTCCATGCACCGTACCGTTTCAGGATAGCGGCCATGCCCGAAAGCGACACGCCCCGCGAGAACGCCTGCCGCCCGTCTACGGTGACTAAGTACAGCCGGTGGCCGTCGCGGCTGGCTCCAACAGCGGTGCGCGGGTTCAGCCCGCCTGCAAAGCCCGAATCAAAGCCTTCCGCCGCCCAGTCTACCGCCACCTGCCCGTTCACCAAAAGACGCGGCCCGCCGCCGACGGCTTCCGGGACCTGCGCCCACAGCCACGCGCCCCGGCTGAGCGCCGCGCCGCTGCGGGACGGCAAATCGCCCGCCGTGCGCGGCAGGGCCGCAATCTGAAACGCCGCCGCCGTGCTGCCCACGGGGGCGACAGCAAGCGCGAGGCTGACGGGGTCGCCGGGGTGCAGGTGCGCCGCCAGAAAGTCCGCGCCTGTGCCCGGCCCCGCTGAAATCACGACCCCGTCCTCGGGGATAATCTCGGACGCCGTCTGCACCACGCGGACGCTTTCCACGCGGCCTGTGAGCAGCTTGTTGGCGCGAACCGGCAGATTGACCCCGCGCACGACTGCCTCTATGCTGCCGGGCTTGCTGCCCGTCTGCGGGCCATAGAGTCGGCTGAACGCCACGATTTCATTCTTGCCCGCCGTGCGGTTGATCCCATTAATCAGCGCCCGCTGCCCGTCCCGCGCCTGCAAGTCCCCGAGGAAACCGAGCGTATCAAACAAAACGCTTTTGCCGTCCGGCGCGATCCCCACCGTCGCCCGTGGCCCGCCCTGCCGGATGCCCAGAAACGGCTCTGAGAACAGCTCCCCGTTCCGAATGCCCACGCCCAGCGGGTCTCCGGTGTACGGGAAATAATCGGCATTGATTGCCGCCACCGCCCCCCACCGCCGGGCAATCCGGCTGACATCCTCGCGCCCGTGCGTCGCATCCGCTCCGCTGACCCGGTCCTGCCCGATGCCGACGCCGACCCGGACGCCCGGCGCGGTTAAATCCACCGTCACCACATTGATAATCAGCGGCGTCTTCTGATCAATCTCCTGCGTCAGCGTCACCCCCGGCGCAAGGGTTTTGGTCGTCGTATCCGCCCGCCCCGCACCCGCCGCCATGAGCAGCATCGCCACCGCTGGCGAAATCTGCCAGGTTCGTTTTCGCAAAAATCGCTTCATATATCAGTAGGACGGCTAAATGCCGCTGAGAGGTTCCAATTCGCTTTATGGCGTGCCGTCGCCGGGCGGCAGGCTGCGGCCTGCTCGTTCCAGATAAAGTTCTAGGCGCAAAAGCAGGTTCTCACGGTCCTTCGCCGCCATGTCGCGGTCACGAGCCGCCAAGCTCCGGTCGTAACGCAGTTCTTGCTGAGAAATCTCAATAGCCCGCGTCAATCCCCGCACTTCCTCGCGCAGATCGTTCAAGTCCTCACGCACGTCTTTGAGACCCTGACGCAGCTCCTTAATGTCCTCTTCATTTTCTTGTGTTCGGCGAGCCAAAGAAATGTATTGTTTGCCAAGACCAATGATTTCCTTCCACATGGCCTAAAGTTTCACTCCCATGCCTGCCAGCATAACACGAGTCTCATTCTTCATTCTAGCCGTGTCTTTTGCTATTGCTTGCGTTTCCTGCTTAAGACGCTCAATATCAACTCGGTTACGGCGCATTTGCTCGTTAATGCTGTCGGCCTCGGCCATAATCTGCTTAAACTCGGCCTCGTACTCGGCATCTGTTTGTGGCATTGGCTGTGCCGCCGCGATATTTGACATGATGTTATCCTTTCTTCACAAATGAGAAGGTTCGTTTTCGCAAAATTCGTTATTCGTCAAGAAGGCGAGCCTGCGGCGTCAGGCGTTTGGTTTGCAGTGTCCACACTGCCCCTGCCGTGGCCGCAAGGAGGAAGCCGAGCGGCAGGAAGAACCGCTGCCAGTCGATGCCGACGCTTCCGGGCGGCGGGGCGAACAGGAACGAGTAGCGCGTGTACGGCAGCCCCGACAGCTCCGCCCCAGCGCGAGCCTGCGGGCCGCCAAGCTGGAATTGCAGCGTCGCTATCAGCCCCGGCTGGGGCGGCACGACAATCTGCGGCGGGAAGAAACACACAAGGCCGAGAGCCGCCAGACCAACCCACAAAGCGATCTTTTGCCGGACGTTCATGGAACACCCCCTTTGTTCGCGCTTACATCAATTATACCCGGTTTGCCAAACTGCCTGCCCGGTTACGCTCCCGGCAGCAGGTCTTCGGCCCTGCCATCTTCGCTCCAGGTCAACTTGGCGTCCAGCAGGCCCGGTGCGGCGGCGAGGCGCAGGGACTGCACGCCGGTCAGCTCGCTGGAAGTGCCGTCGGCGCGGAGGCCGAGGCCGAGCCAGAGGCCGTCGAAGGAGCCTTCGGACAGGCCGGTGACGACCACGCGGCGGCCCCGTGCGATGACTTCTATCGTGCCGGGCAGGAGCGAAACGCCGCGCTGCGTGCGGCCATTGGGGCCAGTTTCGTAGCGGGACAGAACGGCGGCGACGGTTCCATTCGAGCCGCTGTCATCGGGGGCGACAATCTCGACCGTCAGGCTTTCCACATCGCCGGTCGGGACGGGCTGGCCGTTCAGGAAGACATGGAGGCCGTCGGAGCCGTCGCCGCTGACAAGGACCTGCGTGAGCGTGCCTTCGACGCGGGCGACCTCGGAAGCGGCAGGCCGGGACGGGGCGGGCGCGGCAGCGCCGTTGGTGTTGCCGAACATAGGTGAGGTTCTCCTGAAAAGTCCGTGGCTCAGGCCACAATCGTATAAGTCACGGCTTCGTCCGTGCCAAAAAAGTGCGGCTTGTAGACGGTCACAAACGCGGTGACGCTGTCTTCGAGGGCGTTGACGTCCACAAAGAGTTCCACAATCAGCGTGGTGACGTCCTGGCCGTTGTACCAGACGCGGGTCTGCTGAGGGTCTACGCGGGGGTGGTAGTTTTCCAGCACGAGCGAATGGCCGGGAAAGGTCAGGGTGAGTCGCCCCGGCAGGATGTCCCAGATTTCCTCGGGGGCCTCCTGCGGGCGGACATAGGCGGTCAGCTCCGCGCCGTTTTCCACGCCGCCGCGCATGGGGTCACCGTAGTCGTCGCGGCCTGCGGCGAGCTGGACGAGAAGCTGCGCGGCAGGGACTTCCTGGCCGTTGCTGTAGAGGGTCGTGGTGGCCCAATCGCCGCCGGTCTGAAAGGTCATATCATTCATAGTTACTTCTCCGAAAGAGACCTACCTTCCCCGCTTCGCTGGGGTCCTCCCTAAAGGGAGGATACAGACAACAAGGATACGGACAAAACACGCGGGCCTTCTGCCACGCTCCTAATCCTCCCTTTAGGGAGGACCCTGCGAAGCGAAGAATGAGCGAAGCAAGGAAGGTAGGTCTCTGTGCCTAACGCCGCCGCCCGCCAAACGACGAGCGCCCCCCGCCAAACGACGAATGCCCCCCGCCAAACGAACCGCCGCCGAAGGACGAATGGCCGCCTCCGCCAAATCTGCCGAAGGAAGGTCGGCTGCTGGACGAAGACCCGCCGCCAAAGGAGCCGCTGCTGGTGGGTCGACCTGAGCCAAAGGAGCCAGAGGGCGGGTTCGGACGTCCGCTGCCGAACGAGCCGCCTGACGGGCTGGCTGAAGGCGTGCTGACAGCAGGGCCGCTTGGTGAGGGCGTCGAAACCGAAGGCCGACGCGCTCCGAAAGAGCCGCCGAAGCCGGAGGGGCTGCGTCCGAAGGAGCCGGACGTGGCCCGGTTGGTTCCGCTGAACCCACTGGGGGCGCGGCTGCCAAACGAGCCGCCGCTGGAAGACGGACGGCCCCCGAACGATGTGCCCGCGCTGCCGAAGCGCCGCCCGCCGCTGCCGAATGAGGTCCGGGCAGCCTGGTTGTAGACCGTCCGGCTGACAACGCGGGGGGCCATGCGCTGATACGGGTGCGCGTTGTAATACGAGTGGTACGAGTTCCAGCCGTAGTAGGGCGAGCCGTGAATCAGATAGTGCAGACCGACCATCGGGCCGATGATGCTCAGGGGGCTGTAGCCGTAGTAGCCGCCGTAGGAACTCATGCCGGGATACCAGCCCATGCCCTGATAGGCAGAATAGGAGGGGGCGGGGCTGACATACAGCGGGCTGTTGTAGGCGTAGTTTTGCGGGAACGGGTACCACCGCGCCCCGTTCTGCCCGGCGTTGTCCAAGTAGCCGCCTGCGGGCAGGTACAGGGTCGGAACCGAGCCATTGTTGACGAAATACTCCGTGCCGTTCGGGGACTGCCCGAACTTCATCACATACATATTCTGATTGGCAAACGGGACGACAATCGTGCCTTCCGACGACGAAAGCTGGTAGCCGCCGCCGTCAAAGACGGCCCGCTGAATGGGAACCTGCTGGCCCACAGGCACGTCGGTCCAGTTGTACACCTGCCCACCGGACTGCGGCGCAGAGACCATCTGCGCGGGCGGGGCCATCATCACCGGCGGGTTTTGGTGGGCGCACCCGGCCAGTGTCAGCAGGGTCGTAGGGGCCAGAGCCAGCAAAAGAGTGTGTTTGTTCAAGGCAGTGTCCTCACAGAAAGCAGCAGAGAGAGTAGAGTGTCTGATGGTGCGTGCAAGGGAAAAGACACGCGAGCCGCAAAAAAGTTGCAGGGCGCAGGCAAAAGTGCTAAAATTAGTTTTGCCTTGTTGTTGCAGCCACGCAGGGAGGCCACGCATTGAGCGCCACGCAGGGAGGCCACGCAGGGAGGCCACGCATTGAGCGCCACGCATTGAGCGCCACGCATTGAGCGCCACGCATTGAGCGCCACGCATTGAGCGCCACGCATTGAGCGCCACGCATTGAGCGCCACGCATTGAGCGCCACGCATTGAGCGCCACGCATTGAGCGCCACGCATTGAGCGCCACGCATTGAGCGCCACGCATTGAGCGCCACGCATTGAGCGCCACGCATTGAGCGCCACGCATTGAGCGCCACGCATTGAGCGCCACGCATTGAGCGCCACGCATTGAAATGCATGGCTGAGGAGCCTGCGGCTGAATGTCCCTGCGGGACAAAATACAGATAAGCCAACCGTGGTCAGCATCTTCGTCCCGCAGGGACGTTCGGCGTCTGCGCCCTTCAGCCATGCATTTCAATGCGTGGCTCTGCGATGCGTGGCTCTGCGATGCGTGGCTCTGCAACCGGAAAGCCAGAAGGAGTTTCTCTCATGCCTCAGCCACATCGTCAGGAGCCTGATTTGGTCGCCAGCGTCGTTCGCATCGGCCTGATGCTGGGCGGGCTGTTTCTGCTGGCCGCTCTCTTGTTTCCTCTTTTTCAGCGCGTGCCTGAAAACAGCACACGAGCAAGCTGCCAGAGCAATATGAAGCAGCTTGGGCTGGCGCTGGAACAATACGCTCAGGATAACAACGCGCTGGCCTTGCCGTCGACGGTCTCGCCGACGGGGCAGAGCTGGCGGGAGGCGCTTTACCCCTATGTCAAATCTACGGGCGTGTACCAGTGCCCGGACGACGGGCGCAGCGGGGGCAATTTCACGCCCGACAATCTGCCTAAGTCTTATGGGGCGAACCATTTAGGGCCAGGGCCGGACGGCAAAGACCGGGGGGCGTTTGCCGACTCGACCGAAAAGCTGACGACGCAGTTTGATTTTCCCGCTCCGGCGCAGACAATCACTCTGGTCGATATGCGGGGCGGGGGCGGGGCCGAGTGGAACATGGTCAGCCCGGCGTTTCTGCCAGGTACGGGGCGGCGGCTATACGCGCACTTCCCGAAGCACGGGGTCTTTGAGCGGCCACAAGGCAGGCTGAATGTCTTGTTCAGGGACGGCCATGTCCGCGCCCTTGCCCCGGACGCGACGCTGACGCCAACAAACCTATGGACACGGGACAACGCGCCGTTCACCGGGCCGGATTTAACAAACGCACAGGCGATTTTAGCCCGTGCGGCACAGGAATAAAGGACAGGAGTAAGCCGTTGCAGTCACTGGAAGTATTTGTTTTCGCCATCGCCATTTTGATCTGGTTGATTTCCGCCCTCGTCAAAGGGCTGAAATGGCTCGGCAGGAACCTTGGGGGCACGAGCGCCCGGCCCGGCCTGGTAGAGCAGGCCGCCGCCGATGCCCAGCGGCAGGCGGCGGCACGTCCGCTGGGGCCGGTCGCGCCAGCCGCTCTTTCGCCCGTGCGGCCTCCGGCGTTCCCGGTTCCAGCCCCGGTGCGGTACAAAACCAGCGCGGCGGTGTTTGTGAGTCAGGAAGAGGCTCTGCGGGCTGAAGAAGTCTCCGGCCTGGGCGTGCCGCTTGTTTCCACCCCCGCCCCTCGCGCCCCGCAGGCCGCGCCGCTGTTTGGCGGCACGGACGACCTCGTGCGGGCGATCATCTTGCAGGAAGTGCTTGGCCCGCCCCTGTCCCGCCGTGCGGCAGCCCCGCCTCCAGTGCCGCCCCCGGCATAACACCTGTTTTATCAGAGTTCGCCTTTTTTGGCATACGTTCTGCATAAAGAGACAGGGAGGGAAGGAAAAACGAAGTTTTCAAGACTATTTTTCCGTTTTCCCTGTGACAGCTACCAGTTTGTAATCGTCCGTTCAAAAACCCGGCACTTTCACCGGAGCGAGCAGGACATAATTACTGTATACTGGCGACTGTAAGCCCGAATGCATATGGAAAGGCTGCCTGAAAACATAGTGAACTCTTTAACACCCTACTTCCAGCAAGCGCCCACTCTTGCTGCACTCCCGGAGGAAACTCTGCACCGGCTGGAACGACTGGCGGAGCAGCGGCAGTATCGACGCCGCCAAGTGATCCATTTTGCCGATCAGCCCGGCGACTCCCTGTTTCTTTTGGCCTCAGGCCGGGTCAAGATCGCCCGCGTCTCGGAGCAGGGGCGCGAGCTGACACTGTACCTGCTGGAAGACGGGGCGCTGTTTGGCGAGACCGGCCTGCTGGATGCGAACTCTCCCTATGAGCTGATGGCGGAAACGCTGGAAGACTCCCTGGTGATCGTGTTTCGCCGCGCTGACATTCTGGCGGCGCTGGAACACTCTCTGGCGGCGACGCAGGCCCTGCTGCGGCTGGTGACGGAGCGGCGGCTGATGGCCGAAGATCAAATCGCAGATTTGGTGTTCCTGGAAGTCCCCAAACGGCTGGCAAAGCTGCTGCTGCGCCTGCATGACACGCAGGGCGGGCGGGCGACACGGATCGGGCAGACGCTGCGCGGCAAGCTAACCCATCAGGAGCTGGCAAATGTCATCGGCAGCACCCGCGAGACGACGACCCTCATCTTGAACGATTTCAAGCGGCAGGGCCTGATTGAGTTTCTGGGCCGCCGGATTATCATAGCCAACCGGCCCGGTCTGGAACAACTAGTCGGTCAGCGATGAGAATAACTGGCTGAATCGGGTATACTTTCCGCCCTATGGATATTCTTCTTCTGCGGCACGGCCAGTCTGAAGCCAACATCAAGCTGACGGACCATCTGGACAGCCCGCTGACCCCACTTGGCCGGGAACAGGCCCGGCTCACCGCCGGGCGGCTGACCGGCGAAGGCATCACCCAAGTCTATGCGTCGCCTCTGCGGCGGGCACTCGAAACGGTCGCTCCGTTCTGCGCTCTGTCGGGTCTGAAAGCCGAAGTGTACGCCGATGTCTGCGAGTACTTCAACGAAAAGTGGCCGGGCTACAGGACTTTTCCCGGAATGTCCCCCGAGGACATCCGGGCACAGTTTCCGTTCGCCTTTTTCGGCAGCACGTTTCCCTGCGGCAAAACCTGGTGGCCGTCGCCGCTGGAAAACGATGGGCGGATGTATGCCCGCGCCGAGCGTGTCCGCGATGCCCTGCTTTCTCTCTATGCGGACACCAGCGAAACGCTGCTGGTGGTCTCCCATGCGGAGACCGTCGGGCGGCTGACCGAGGCGTTTCTGCGGGTGACCCCGCCCGGCCCCGGACAGCCCTGGGAAAAGCCCCCGTGGTCGGACAACTGCGCCCTGACCCGGCTTCGTATTCCCGCCGACCCCATGCAGCCCGCACAGCTTTTATTTCAGAACGACACCGCGCCGCTCGCCGATCTGATGGCCGCCTGTGCGGCTGGATAAGGCGCTGGTCGAGCGCGGCCTGTGCCGCAGCCGGGGCGAAGCGCAGGCGCGGATTGACGCGGGCGAAGTCCGCGTCAGCGGCGCTGTCACCCGAAAAGCCAGCGCCGACGTGAGCGCAGGCGCGATGCTGACCGTCGCCGACTCCGGGCCGCGCTGGGTCTCGCGCGGAGCGCTCAAGCTGGACTCCGCCCTGTCGTCGTTCCGCCTGAACGTGTCTGGCCGCCGCGCCCTCGACGTCGGCGCGTCCACCGGCGGCTTCACCGAAGTTCTGCTGGCGCGGGGCGCGTCTTCCGTTCACGCCGTGGATGTCGGCCACGGCCAGATGGTCCCGGCGCTGGCCGCCGACCCGCGCGTCGTCTCCCGCGAGGGGGTCAATGCCCGGACGCTTGCGCCGGCCGACTTCCCCCACTCCTTTGAGATCATCGTTGCCGACGTATCGTTTATCTCGCTGACTCTCATTCTGCCCGCCCTCGGGCCGCTGCTGGTCGAAGGCGGCGATTTAGTTTGTCTGGTCAAGCCGCAGTTTGAGGTCGGCCCGGCGCATCTGGGCAAAAATGGCATCGTGCGCGACCCCAAAGCGCGGGCGGCGGCCCTATCGCGGGTTGTGGACGCCGCACAGGCGCTCGGCCTGTCCGAGCAGGGCCGCCGCGACAGCCCGATTGCAGGGGCTGAGGGCAACGTCGAGTTTCTGCTCTGGCTGCAAGCCGGGGAGTGATGGCTTACTCAGCGCCCTCCGCCAGCACTGTGCTGAGGAAGCTTCGCATGGACAGCGCAGGACGGCCAAGCAGACGCTCCAGGGTCGGGTCCACCGCAGCAAGCTCCCCGTGGCGGCTGGCAAGAAAGAACCCAAGCAGCTCGTTCACCAGAGGCTCCGGCAGGCCCGCATTGATTTTGGACTGACGAAAGGCGTCCTCAGACACAACTTCACGCTTGATTTGTCGCCTGAGAAGCTCAGAAGCGATCCGGGCGATAGCCGCAAAATCCAGCGCCTCCGGGTTCGTCAGAGGCGGCGTAATCCCGCTCAGGCTTCCCGGTTGAGTGAGCGCCGTCACGGCGGCATCCGCCAGGTCGGAGCGGGATGTCCAGGACACGGGGCCATCTTGGGGCAAAGCCAGCGTGTCAGTCTGCCGGGGATTGCCGAACCACAACGCGGACTCGGCATAAAACCCGTTCCGCAAGGAGGTAAACGGCAGCCCTGAAGACTGAAGCAGCGCCTCCGTGGCGGCATGATCTCTGGCCGGACCGAAAGCAGACTGGGGATTAGCCGCCGCCATGTGACTGGTATACAAAATATGGCTGGCCCCGACAGCCTTTGCAGCGTCAATAGCGCTGCCGTGCTGCTGCACGCCCGCCGGACCCAGGGTGGTGCCTGAAACAACAAGCACCTGGGAGGCGCCTTCAAACGCATGGCGCAGGCTGGCCGGGTCTCGGAAGTCGCCCTGACGCACCCGCACCCCCCGGTCTGCCCACACCTGCGCTTGGCCGGGATCGCGCACGCTTACGCCGATCTGCCCGGCAGGGACACGATCCAGCAGACGCTCCGCGACCAACCGACCAAAGTGTCCGGTCGCGCCGGTAATAATAATCATGGTATTCCCCTTGTACTGCCCTCGGCGGCGCGGCATCTCACCGCCGCCTAATATCAATGATACCTTATTTATGTTATCATTGATAAACAGACAAGAAAAAAGTGAAAAAGATGGATGACACCCCTAACGACACAGGCGCTGAACCAGGCGCTTCCCGCAGCGGGACGCAGGAACGCATTCTTGCCTCCGCGATTGCTCTGCTCAACACCGGGGGCCGAGACGCCGTGACGACACGGGCGGTTGCTGATGCCGCCGGTGTTCAGGTGCCGACTTTATATCGCCTATTTGGAGACAAGCAGGCACTTTTGGATGCGGTTGCGGAACATGGTTTAAAGACATATCTGACTGAGAAAACGAACCGCAAAGCCGGAGGAGACCCCGTCGAAGACTTGCGGACAGGCTGGGATTTACACGTCGCCTTTGGCCTATCTCATCCGGCAATTTATCTGCTGATATACGCCGACCCTCGCCCCGGCGCCAGGTCTCCGGCAGCCGAAACCTCGTATCGCATTTTGAAAGAACACATCCGGCGGGTTGCCGCTGCCGGTCGCCTGCGCTTTTCCGAGGAACGGGCGGCACAGCTTTTCCATGCCTCCGGCTGCGGAAGTGTACTTACCCTGCTTGCCCAGGCTGAAGAAGACCGGGAGAGGAGTTTGTCGGAAATCGCACGCGATGCAGCCATTGCGGCGATCACCACCGACGCCCCCGCGTTCCAGAGCCTGGGACCGGCGGCGGCGGCGACCGCCCTGCGGGCCGCTTTGCCGGAAGTCCAGGTCTTCTCCGACGGGGAGCGTTCCCTGCTGACCGAATGGCTCACTCGTCTCATTGAAACTAAAAGGTAATGCAGGAACGCGCTTCTTGGCCGGTGAATAAAGCACTCACCATGACAGAACACCACTCTCTTCTCCGCGAGGCCAGCAGCCGCGAACTGGCCGAAGCGAACCGCGACCGGCTTTTGGCCGAAGCCCGCGCCGCCCAGCTTACCGCGTATGCCCCCTACTCCAACTTCCCCGTCGGTGCGGCGGCGCTGACCGCCGATGGCACGATCTACCACGGCTGCAATGTGGAAAATGCGTCGTTCGGCCTGACTGTCTGCGCCGAGCGGGTGGCTGTGTTCAGCGCCATTGCGGATGGCCGCATGGATATTGTGGCCGTGGCCGTGGTCACTTCCGCCCCGCGCCTGTGCAAGCCCTGCGGTGCGTGCCGACAGGTTCTGATTGAGTTCTCGCAGACGGACAACCCGATTATGGTCCTGTCTGCGACCGTCGCGGGCGAGTCTGCGCTAGAATCCATTACCGACCTGCTCCCCGACAATTTCACGCTGCTGTAATCAGGCAGGAAAACACGCGCCGCGTGTGGAACCTGTGGCCTAATCACTCAGGAGGCTTTTCCCCAATGAAGATCGGAATTTTTACGGCGCTGTTCCACGACAAGCCGCTGGAAGAGGCACTGGATATTATCGCCGCGAACGGCATTCAGGCTGTGGAGCTGGGCGCGGGGGCCTACCCCGGCTCCCGGCATCTGGATGACATGGGCGGTGTGGAGAAATTGATTGCGGACGAGGGCGCCCGGAAAAAACTGCGCCACGCGATTGAAAGCCGGGGGCTGACCCTCGACTCGCTCTCGGTGCATGGCAACCCGCTTCACCCGGACCGGGCGATTGCCGAAGACCACGGCAAGGCGTTCGAGAACGCAGTATTACTGGCCGAAAAGCTGGATTTAACAGTCGTCAACGGCTTTTCCGGCTGCCCCGGCGACAGCCCCCGCGCCAAGAACCCGAACTGGGTGACCTGCGCCTGGCCCGACGAGTTCCGCGAGATTTTAGACTATCAGTGGAAGAAAGTCGCCATCCCCTACTGGCGCAAGCAGAACCGGTTCCTCAAAGAACACAACGTCAAGTTTGCGATTGAAGCGCATCCGGGCTTCTTAGTGTACAATCCCGAAACCATTTTGAAGCTGCGCGACGCCGCCGGGCCGCAGATTGGGGCCAATTTCGACCCGTCCCACTTCTGGTGGCAGGGCATCGACCCCATCGCCGCCGTCCGGCATCTCGGCGCGGCGGGGGCGGTCTTCCATGTCCACGCCAAAGACACGCGGATTGACCCCTACAACGCGGCGATCAACGGCACGCTGGATACCAAGTCCTACGGCGACGTGCTGGACCGCTCCTGGACCTTCCGCGCCGTCGGCTACGGCCATGCGCTGACCTGGTGGCGCGATTTCGTGTCCAACCTGCGGATGATTGGCTACGATGATGTGCTGTCTATCGAGCATGAAGACAGCCTGATGTCTACGACAGAAGGCTTGAAGAAGGCGATGGAAACGCTGAAAGCCTCGGTGATTGCCGAGCCGCCCGGCGAAATGTTCTGGGCGAAAGACTAGCGACGGCGCAACAAGAGTAGGGGCGGGGTCCCCCCGCCCGGACGGGGCAGCTTGGCGACAAAAGGGGAACAAAAGAGGGCGGGGGGACCCCGCCCCTACTTTTCTGTCTGGGGCGCGATGCGCCGGTCTTTGACCGGCTCATCACTCACAATGTTGCCGTCGCGGAAGCGCAGGATGCGGTGGCAGTGTTCGGCGATGTCCTCTTCATGCGTCACCAGCACCACCGTTTTCCCCTCATTGTTCAGCCCCTGAAAAATCCCCATAATCTCTTCGCCTGTCCGGCTGTCTAATGCGCCGGTTGGCTCGTCGCCAAACAGGATAGGCGGGTTGTTGACAATGGCGCGGGCGATGGCGACGCGCTGCTGCTGGCCGCCGGAGAGCTGCGCGGGTGTGTGGTCCATGCGGTCCGAGAGGCCCACACGGGCCAGCGCCCGTTTGGCTTTTTCTTCGCGGTCCCGCTCCCCGGAATAAATCAGCGGCAGCTCGACATTCCGCAGGGCCGTCGTGCGGGCCAATAAGTTGAACTGCTGAAAGACAAAGCCGAGGGTGACGTTGCGGATTTCAGCCAGCGTGTTTTCGTCTAAATTGGCGACTTCAAAGCCGTCGAGCGCGTAGGACCCCGAAGTGGGCTGGTCCAGGCAGCCGATGATGTTCATCAGCGTGGACTTGCCAGACCCTGACGGCCCCATAATCGCCACCATTTCCCCCGCCCCAATCGTCAGCGTGATGCCCTTCAAGACCGTCAGCGCCATGCTGCCGGTCTGATAGGTTTTCGTGATGTCCGTGAGTGTAATCATAAATACAAATGGGGGTTGATCGAGGGGTTTTCAACCTCTTGAGCTTTAATGGGTAACGGTCTCGCTGCCCTTGTGCCCTTCTGCCGGGGGTATCAAACCCCCGGCATTAAAAGCAGACGCCCTGCCGGGCTAAAGATTTAAGAGAAGCACTTGATTACCTTCTCTCCTCAGCCCGGAGGGCGGCTGAACTTCCTGCCGGGGGTTTGATACCCCCGGCACGCTTGCTACTCATGCCGCAGGGCCTCAATCGGCGTGAGGCGCGACGCTTTCTGCGCGGGATAAAAGCCGAAGAAGATGCCGACGGCGGCGGCGAAGCCGAAAGCCAGCAGCACCGGCGGCAGGGTCAGGATAGGCGTGTAGTCGCTGCTGAAATGGCCTAAAAGCAGTGCCCCACCTGTGCCGAGGGCGATCCCAATGATGCCCCCCAGAAGTGACAGCACGACGCTTTCAATCAAAAACTGCCACAAAATATCGCGCCGCTTGGCTCCAATGGCTTTGCGGACGCCGATTTCGCGGGTGCGCTCGGTTACCGAGACCAGCATGATGTTCATAATGCCGATGCCGCCGACGAGCAGCGAGACGCCCGCAATGGAGGCCAGCAGGAACGTGAACGTCCGCGTGGTCTGCTCGGCGACAGCGGCGATTTCGGCCTGATTGTTGATCGTGATGTCGTCGGGCTGGTCGGCTTTGCGGCGGTGAAGCTGACGCATCAGGGACTGCACCTGCCCGGCGGCCTCGTCCATCTGGCCCGCGCTGACGGCTTGAATGTCGGCGGTCGCCACGCGGCCCCGCCACCACCAGCGGCCCAGCTTGTGCTGGAACGTGCTGAGGGGCAGAAACACCTGGTCGTCGGCATTCTGCGAGCCGACCTGCCCCTTGCGGGCCATGACGCCAACGACGCGGTAGGAAGTCGAGTTGATCCGAATGCGCTGCTCTAAAGGAGACTTGTCCTTGAAGAAGTCGGTCGCCACTTTCGCGCCCAGAATGCAGACCGGGGACCGCCCACGGATGTCACGCTGCGTGAAGTTGCGGCCATTGGCGATGGTAAAGTTGCGGATGTCGGCGTACTCCGCACCGATGCCGAGAACGCTGGTATTGGTGTTGGTGCTGCCGCCTTTGACCTGTGCCTGCGTGATGTCCTCGCCACTGACAGCGGCAACGGCGGGGCATTTTTTGAGAATGGCGTCCAGGTCGTCGAACGAGATATTGCGAAACGAGCCTGCGCCGCCGAAGACGCCGCCGGATTTGGTTTGGCCGGATTGAATAATTAGAACATTGGTCCCGAGCGCCTGAATCTGGCCCAGCGTTTTCTGCCGCGCCCCCTGCCCCACCGCAATCATGGTGATGACCGCGCCGACGCCAATGATAATGCCGAGCATTGTCAGCATGGCCCGCATTTTGTTGGCGGCCAAGCCCTGCAAGGCGATATGGACGCACTCGCCCAAATTGAGCGCGGGCGTGCGGTTCTTCTGAAACCGATGCGGCGCGGGAGCGGCAGGCCGCCGGGGCGGCGCTTCGGGTGTCTGAAGGTCGGGTTTCTGGAGCAGGGTACTCATTACGTGCTTTCTAAGAGGGGCCGCTAATGCCCGCCGCCGCCGGGAGGGCCGCCGCCTTTGGCATCGCCGCCGCCGCCCTCCGGCTGGATAACGCCGAGAACCACTTTGTCCCCGGCCTTGAGACCGCTTTTGATCTCGGTTTTGTCGCTGCCGACGACGCCGACTTCCACCGTTCGCGGGACGGCTTTGCCGTCTTTGTCCAGCACGCGCACCGTGTTTCCCCCGGCGCGGCCTTCTTTGACGGCATCGCTGGGGACCACAAGCACGTTATGCACGTCGCGCAGGATAAACTGGCAGGTCGCGTTCATGCCGGGCTTGATGGCCGGGTCGGGCTTCTGGATTTGGACGCGGACATGAACCGTCGTCACGTCGCGGTCGTTGACCGCCTGCGGATCGATACGGACCACGCGGCCTGTGGGCTTGGCATCGGGCACGGCATCGAGAGCGATTAATACTTTCTGGTTCAGGTGGATTTTGCCGACATCGGATTCATCGACACTGACATCGATATAGAGCGTGCTGACATCGCCGATTTGCACAATTTTTGTGCCATCCGACGACTGCGACTGGCCGCTCGTGATGATTGTGCCTTCTTCCACATACTTTTGCAGGACAACGCCGCTGCGGGGGGCATAAATGGTGGCATCGTGAAGCTGGACCGAGGTATTATTGACCTCCGCCTGCGCTTTGGAGACCGACGCCTGCGCGGCCTGAATATCAGACTGCCGGATGCCGCCCTGCATCAGTCCTGCCTGGGCGTTTTGCAGCGACACTCGCGCCTGAGACAGCGCGGCGCGGGCGGCGTCCACATCCTGCTGGCGCGTGCCGATTTCGTAGCGGCCCGCCTGCGCCGAAGCCAGCGCCCCTTTGGCCTCGCTGACCCGTGCGGCAGAGGCGGCAAGGGCCGCTTTCTGGTCAGCGTCGATGGTCTGAAGCCGCTGCTGGGTCTGGGCCAGCGTGGCACGGGCAACGTCGCGGGCGGCCAGCGCGGTGTCGACCGCCTGCTGGGCGACAAAGCCTTTTTTGAGGAGCTGGTTCTGACGGCCATACGCGGCATCGGCGGCGGCGACAGTGGCTTTGGCCTGCGCGTTGTCGGCCTGGGCGGCGGCGCGGGCCTGGGGATTTGTCGCGGCTTTGATCTGCTGATACTGCTGCGTGGCGGCGGCGAGGCTGGCTTTGGCCTGGGCGATGCTGCTCTGGGTCAGCGCGGGCTGGGCCGTGGACTGCGCCTGCGCCTGGGACAGCTTGGCCTGCGCGGCGAGTACGGCCTGCTGCGCCCCGGACACAGAAAGCGTGTCCTGAGCGCCGGACATCCGCGCCTGCTGCTGGGTCTGCGACAGCCGGGCGCGGGCCGTGGTCAGGTCGGCTTCCGACTGGTTGTAGGCGGAAAGCGTGTCGGAGGGGTCAATACGGCCAATCAGCGTCCCGGATTTGACCGGAGAGCCGACATCGACATTGAGCTTGATCAGCCGCCCGCCCGCCCGCGATTTGACATCCACGGTGGTCAGCGGCTGCACGACGCCGCTGGCTTCGACAGCATCCGTCACATCGCCGTCCGCCACAACAGCGGTGCGATAATTGATCTGCCCGGCGGCTTTGGCGCTTTGCACCTGCTGATAGATCACCGCGCCCAGCACGCACAGGCCAATCAGTGTATAGAGAATAATCTTGCGTTGTTTTGTCATCCCTCTTAGTTTACCCGCACCGGACAGTTATTTATCCGTCCGGGTCGTCAATCAGCTCTTGCAGCCGCCGGGCCAGCTCCGGCGGGTACCGGCTGACCCAGGAGGCATCAATGAGACCAACATCCAGCAAGTCACGGAGATGCGTTCGGTCTTTGTCGCGGAACGCGGTCAGCTTAATTTGAACCAATGCCTGCAAGTCTAAAATCTTGTAATCATCTGCCTGTTCGATTTCGGTCACATCCGGGTTCGGCAGGGCTTCATGGGGACGTACCTTCTCGCCTGCAAAGATGATGTGAACTGCGGCGCGGGCTTTGTTCTCTTCGTCCAGAAACATGTCCATACCCGCCACATGGCGGTAGACAAAGCCATCGCGTTCCAGGGCGACCTGTGCAGCAGACAAATCTGCGCGGCGGAGCAGAATGTCAACATCCTGCGTATTGCGGACTGCGGCCACATCAGCGCGTCTCACCCAGGCGGCGACCGCATTTCCCCCGGCAACCGCATACAAAATACCCGCCGCTTCAAGCACGCGAGTGGCACGCAGAAGTCTGAGACGGACTTTTTCAACCGCAGACACAACATTTATCATAGAGAAGGGTTCCAGAACAAGAGCCATATTTAAGACCTTACTTCTTTTCAGTATGCCTTTTTCTACCAGCTTGTGTCAACGCACCGCCGGTTCCAGCAGGGCCAGCGTCCCGGTGTCGGCATGGAGGCGGGCGGGGACGCCGAAAGGGAGGGCGTAGTTCGGGGAAACGTGGCCGAAGGGGAAGCCGAGGACGGCGGGCTTGCCGTAATCACGGACAGCGTCGGCCCAAATCTGGCGCAGAGGCAAGGTGCGCGTGTCGTCCGCCCCGGTGGATGTGCCAAATACAAATCCGGCGGCAGACTCCAGCAGCCCGGCGGCGGCAAATTGGGCCAAAAATCGCTCGACCCGGTGCGGGGCTTCGTCGATGTCTTCTAAGAGAAGCAGCCTGCCCGTGGTGTTGATTTGATACGGCGTGCCGAGCGTCGAGGCGACCAGCGACAGGCAGCCGCCGATAAGCTCGCCTGCGGCAGTGCCCGCCACCAGCGTCTCCGGGGCGCGGCCCGGCACAAGCCCGGCGGGTGCGGCAGAATGCAGCAGCGACAACTGCCAGTCCAAAACGTCGGGGGCGATGTCGCCCAGCTCAAACACTAATGGCCCGTGCAGGGCGACTGTGCCGACGGTTTGGACCAGCGGGAGGAGGAGAGAAGTCGTGTCCGAATAGCCAATCACCATCTTGGGCGGCAGGGCGGCCAGTGCCCCCCAGTCCAGCAGGGGCCAGAGACGCAGAGCCGACGAGCCGCCGCGAGCGCACCAGAGGACGTCAATCGCAGGGTCAGCATAGAACGCCGAAAAGTCGGCGGCGCGGCCCTCGGGCGTCCCCGCATGATGGCCCACGCGGGCGCGGACATGGGGAGCGACACGGACGCGGAAGCCGCGTGCTTCTAACGCCGCGATGCCTGCGTCTAATAAATTAGCTTCCACAGGGCTGGACGGGTTGACGATACCGACCGTCCCGCCGGGCGGCAGGCAGCGCGGCAGGCGCATCTTAAATGCCACCAACTAGATGCCTCCGCCGGAGAGGTTTTCTTCCGGGCAGGGCGCGTAATGGTCGGCGCAGATTTCGTCGAACTGCTCGGTCAGCGACTTTTCGGGGATTTTGTCCCAGACGGTGTCCAAAGCGCGGAGCAGCCGGTCCGGGTGCTGCTCTTCTTCCACCATCTGCAAACGGCATTTGAGGTCTTCGATTTCAGACAGCGAGCGGCGAATAATCTCGCCCATCGGGTCGGCATTGCCGAGCGCCTGATCCATGACCTGCGCGGTGGTGCGCTCCGAGATATGCAAGCCGTCCTGCACCAGAATACGCCCCGGCACGCCGACCACGCTGGTGTTCGGGGGCACGTCTCGGGTCACCACCGCGTTCGCGCCGATGCGTGCCCCGTCCCCCACCGTGATATTGCCCAATACTTTGGCACCCATGCCCAGGAGAACGTTGCTGCCGACCGTCGGATGCCGCTTGGTTTTCGTCAGCGATGTACCGCCAAGCGTGACCTGATGATACATTAAAACGTCGTCGCCGACCACGGCGGTTTCGCCGATGACGACGCCCGCGCCGTGGTCAATAAAAAAACGCCGCCCGATAGTCGCGCCGGGGTGGATTTCGATGTTGGTGACTAAACGGCTGTACTGCGACAGGAGCCGGGCCGGGAAAAACCAGCCGCGCCCGTAGAAGCGGTGGGCAATCCGGTGAAAGAACAGCGCCCAGAACCCGGCATAGGTCAGCACTTCGGCCACCGAGCGGGCGGCGGGGTCTTTGGTAAAAATCGTCTGAATATCTTCGCGCAGATGCTGAAACACAGAAAGTCCTCTTTGCCAGTGGAACAAAGCCGCGTTTTGCAAAGTTCCGCAATCCCCAAAAGCCGCTTGACATTCGCGCTTCAACCACGCATAATGGCACTGACGGGTGTGATGTGTGTGATTTACATGATTTTTGTGTTGTCACATCGCTTTTTTCATTTAGCTTTCATAACTCCCCAGTATATTTCTGACAGGTTATCTATTCATGAGCAAGACCGACCAAGAATTCAGCTTGAAGGACCATTTCTACGGCACGGCCACCGTGGGGGAGCGCGGCCAGATTGTGATTCCCGTCGAAGCCCGCAAAAAGTATGCGATTGAAACCGGCGACAAGATACTCATTATGGGCGCCCCGCATGAGCGCGGGCTGATGCTGGTCAAGATTGAGGCGCTGCGCGAGTTTATGACGACGATTTTATCGGACCTGCAAACTCTGGAACACGAAATCCAAAACAACGGACACCAAGACAACGGACACCAAGACAACGGACACCAAGACAACGGCAAGACCGAGGAGACAGCTTCTTGACACGATCTTTCTGGCGGCCCGCAAGCCTTTTCCCGCTGGCAGCGATGGCGCTGTTTTCGCTTCCCGTCGCGCATCTTCTGGCGCAAACGCCCACAGCACCCGTCCCGGCCCCGCCGCCCACCGGCGCTCCCCTTCCTGCGCTGCCGCCGCTGCCCCCGTCGCCCATTGCGCTGACGGACGGCGCGGCTCCCGCGAAGACGCTCACCCTGGATCAGGTGCTGACACTGGCACTCCGCAGCAATTCCAGCGTCCAGCTTGCGCGGGAGCGGGTGATTAAAGCCCAGCAGCTCATTTATCAGGCCAACGCCGCCGGGCTGCCGCAGGTGCGTGTCGACCTTGTGGACACCTATTCCAGCATTAAAACGTTTAACACGGCGGCAGGCGGCGGCAATGCCACCGGTTCCCTGCCCGGCGGCGGCGTTATCCCCGTGATTACCGATCAGGGCGGCGGCTCCACCAGCGCCTTTACCGGAGGCGGGGGCGGCGGAACCGGAACCAGCAGCGACGGCACAAACTCCTCGCTCGGCACGGCCCCGCAGGGGACCGGGACCCTGAGCGGCGGCGGGACCACGGGCACGCAGGGCAATACCGGAACGATTGGCTCCACCGGGACAACCGGCGGCACGCTGGGCACGACGGGAGCCACCGGAACTGGCGGCACGCCCGGCTCCACCGGGACGACCGGAAGCACATTTGGAACCACCGGGCCGACCGCGCAGTTTCGCGCCGCGCAGGCCGTCGCCACCCTGCCGCCGCTGATAGACCAGCTCACGCAGGCCACCGCAGCGGCTCCCGCCGCCAGCACAGGGGCAGTGGCCGGGGCTTCCGCCCCGGCACGTCAGCCACGGGCGGACACGACGGGCGGCGATGGGACGGGAACCGTCCCCGGAAACGGCACGTTCAATAATGGCTTCCGAGGCGGCTCCAGCAACAACTACAGCGCCCGCTTTACGGTGACACAGGGCGTGGACCTCTTCAAGCTGATTCCCGCCGCGCAGGACGTGGAAACGCTGACGCGGGACTTTTACGTGACCGATCTGGACCGGGTCGCCAACGAAACCGTGCTGTCCGTCAAAAACACCTACTTCAATGTCCTGCGCGACCAGGCCCAGGTGCGGGTCAACGAGCAGCTTGTGGCCGCCGACACCGAAAGCGTGCGGATCGCGCAGGCCCGCTTTGATGCGGGCGCAACCGCCAAGTACGATGTCCTGACCGCGCAGACAACGCTCTCGAATGCCCAGACCCAGTTGTCGTCGTCCCGCAACACGCTGACGCTGGCTGTGGCAAACCTGAACAATCTGGTCGGTCTCAGTCAGGACACGCCGGTCACGCTGCAAGAGCCGCCGCAGCCGCCTCTCAACCAGACATTTGACCGGACGGCGCTCACGCGCACCGCACTGGCAGACCGCCCGGAGGTGCAGCAGGCGGACCGCAATATCACGATTGCCGAGCGTCTGAAAAAGCTGGCCGGGGTGACCCTGCTGCCGTCGCTGAGCATTGTGGGAAGCGGCGGCTACTCCGGCCCCGTCACCACCAACAGCCACACCAGCTATACCATTTCGGCGGTCATCGGCATCCCGCTCTATGACGGCGGGGCCACCAAAGCCAAAGTCCGCACTGCGGAGTCCGACCTGCGGACACAGAAAATCACCCGCGACCAGCTTCGGCTGAATGTCGATCTGGAAGTGCGGCAGGCGCTGTCTAATATCAACGATGCCCAGACGCGGGCGGCCTCCACCGGCGTCGGCGCAGCGACAGCCGACGAAGCGTACCGCCTCGCCAATGTGCGCTACCAAAACGGGATCGGGACTATTCTGGACGTCGTGAACGCGCAGGCCCAGCTTGCCCAGGCCCAAAGCAACCTCCTGAATGCCCAGTACGATTATCAGACTTCCCTGGCCCAGCTTACCCGCGCCATTGGTGGACGCTAACAACGAGAGACACTAACCAAGCATGAAATTTTATCCCCAGGCTGCGGTTCTCGCAGGCATACTTCTGATTGTCCCCTTGTCGGGCTGCGGCAAAAAGGACGCCAAGACTGGCCCGCCCGGCGTGGGCGCTCCCGGCGGGGCGGTCCCCGTGCAGGTGGCGACCGTGCAGACCGGAACCATCACGCAGAGCGTGCCCGTCACCGGCAACATCCAGGCGTTGCAGGATGTGCAGTTGTCCGCCCGTGCGGCGGGCCGCATCGTCGCCGTCAACTTCCGGGAAGGGCAGAAAGTCAGCGCCGGGCAGATCGTGGCCCAGCAGGACACGACCGACCTGGAGGCCAATGTCCGGCAGGCGCAGGCAAACGTCGCCCAGGCGCAGTCCAACGTCGCCTCCAACAATGCCAAGCTGTCTCAGGCCAGAACTAATTACACGCTTCAGGTGCAGACGGCCAAACAGGCCATCGCGCAGGCGCGGGCACAGGTGGCTTCGTCCAACCAGAATTACAAGAAAGTCAAAGGCGGGTCGCGCCCGCAGCAGATTTTGCAGGCCAAAAGCCAGGTGCTTCTCGCCAAAGCCAATCTGGACAATGCCCAGACGATCCTGACGCGCAACAGCACGCTTTACAAGCAGGGCGCCCTGGCAAAAGCCGATTTGGACACCGCGCAGACCAATTATACGGTGCAGCAGCAGACCTACAAAAACGCGCAGCAGGCGCTCTCGCTGACCGAGGCAGGCGCACAGACGGAAGATGTCGCCGCCGCGCTGGCCCAGCTTCAGCAGCAGCAGGCGAATTTGAAGACCGCCATCGCCAACGAGCAGCAGACCGCCGTTCGCCAGGATGACATCACCGCCGCCCAGGCCGCCGTCACGCAGGCGCAGGCGGCGGTGCGGCAGCAGCAGGCAACGCTGGCCTTTAACCAGCAGCAGGTCGCCAATGCTTTCATTCGGTCGCCGATTGACGGCATCGTGGCCGCCCGCGAAGTGGAGCCGGGGCAGATCGCCTCGCCCGGCACAAACCTGATGCGCGTCGTCGGCCTCGGCTCGGTCTATTATGAGCCGACCATCAGCGAAACGGACTTTTCCAGCATCCAGATTGGCAACCCTGTCAATGTGCAGGTGGACGCTCTGCCCGGCCACAAGTACGTAGGCAAAGTGACGGCGGTGTATCCGGCGGCCTCCGCGACCAACCGGGTTTTCTCGCTGCGCGTGACAATCACCGACCCCGGCCATGAGCTGCGCCCCGGAATGTTTGCGCGGGGCGGCATTGTGACGCAGGTGGCCCGCAATGCGACGCTGGTTCCCGCCAATGCCCTGGTTCCGCTTGCCAGCACGTCGGGCTTCCAGCCAAACACCAGCAGCAACGAGACAATCGCCGACGGGACCCAGACGTCTGCCCAGCAGGTCGTCATCATTGGCCCGGACAACACAGCCCAGCCGCAGGCAGTCAAAATCGGCATTCAGAACCAGAAACAGGCGCAAATTACCAGCGGCTTGCAGCCCGGCCAAACCATTGTGGTCGTCGGCCAGCAGGGCCTGAAGCAAGGCCAGAAAATCGCCGTTGTAGACGCCAACGGGGCCGTCATAAAAGGCGGCGGCAAACAAAGCGCACAGGCAGCCCCCTAGCCCCCAATAATGGGGGAACCAGACAATGAGATTATGCCTTCGTTTCCTGTCCTGCCTCCCCCATTGTTGGGAGCAGGGGGGCTGTGAAGGTTTCCAAGACACGCTCTCAATAGTTAAGCAAGGTAAACATTTATGGGTGTCACACGACTGGCGATCAATCGCCCCATTGCGATTTTAATGATAGTAGCGGCCTTTGTCGTGCTGGGACTGGTCAGCTACTTCCGCCTGCCTGCAGAGCTGAACCCGAAAGTCGACTTTCCAGTCGTCTCCATCAACACCACCTACGCCGGGACTAACCCGCAGGAGATGGAAACACTGATCACAAAGCCGATTGAAGACTCAATCAGCGGCGTTTCCGGCCTCAAACAAATTGACTCGACTTCCCAGTCGGGCGTCTCGGTGGTGCGCTGCACGTTCTTCTTCGGGACCAACCTGGACACGGCGGCGGCGGATGTGCGTCAGAAGGTGGACGCCGTGCGAAAGCGGCTTCCTATCAACGCCGACAGTCCCAGTGTCGCCAAGCAGGACAACGCCTCGCAGCCCATCATGTATATTGCCATGAAAGGCAAGGAAAGCCCGCGTGACCTGCGGGTGCTGGCCGACAATGTCGTGTCCGAGCGGCTTCAGCAGGCCCCGGACGTATCGGCGGTGAATGTCACCGGCGGCGAGCAGCGGGAAATCCGCGTGGCGGTTCGCTCGGACCGGCTGGCGGCTTACGGGCTGACCATCGGGCAGCTCGCAACGATCATCAACAACGCCAACCAAAACATTTCGGCGGGCTATATTCAGACCAGCACCAAGTATTCGTCGATCCGATTTTTGGGCGAGTTTGCCTCGGTGCAGGAGCTGAAAGACCTGACGATTTCCCTGCCCAAGAACCCCGACGCCGCGCCCGCCGAGGGCAGCAGCGGGCGGACCGTGCAGCTTGCGGACATTGCCACTGTCAGCGATACGACAGTCGAAAAGACGATTGAAAGCACGCTGGACGGCCAGGACTCGGTCACGCTGACGATCCAGAAAACCAGCGACGGCAACACGCTTAAAGCCACCGCAGGCGTTAAAAAGCAGCTTGTGGAGGTCAAGAAGTTCCTGCCGAGCGATGTCAGCTTTGTGGTGACCCGCGACGACTCGACCAATGTGCAGGAAAACCTCAAAGACGTGGTGGTGTCGCTGTGCATCGGGGCGCTGCTGGCGGTCCTGATTGTGTTCCTGTTCCTGCACAACCTGCGGGCCACGATCATTGTGGCGATTGCAATTCCCGTCTGCGTGATTGCGACGTTTTTGCCGATTGCGGCGTTCGGGTTTACGCTGAACACGCTGACGCTGCTGGGGCTGTCGCTGGCGATTGGGATTTTGATTGACGACTCGATTGTCGTTATTGAGAACATCTCGCGGCATCTGGCGCTGGGGCAGGAGCCGCGTGAGGCGGCAATCACAGGCCGGGCCGAAATCGGACTGGCGGCGCTGACGCTGACCGCCGTGGACCTGGTCGTCTTTATCCCGATTGCCTTCATGGGCGGGGTTATTGGCGAGTTCTTCCGGTCGTTCGGCGTTTCCATCTCGGTAGCGGTGCTGATCTCCCTGTTTGTGTCGTTTACTCTGACGCCGATGCTGGCCTCGCGCTGGTTCCAGAAGGGCGAGTCGCTGGAAGCCAGCGGCGAAGGGCAGTCGGGCTTTGCGGGCTGGTTCAACCGGGGCTACCACAAGTTTGAAGGCTTCTACCGCAACATCCTGCGGGCGTTCCTGAAGCGGCCCTGGGTGGTTGTCATTGCGGGCAATCTGGTTCTGGTGGCGGCGGTCATACTGATTTTCCCCAAGCTGGGCTTTCGGTTCTCGCCCGCGCAGGACCAGAACCTGGTGTCGGTGACGGTGCAGGCTCCGGCGGGAACGTCGCTGACCGTCACAAAGACCATCACGGACGAAATCGAGCGGCGCATCCGGGCGGATAAAAGCCTGGACAATGACGTCAAATATCTGCAAACCGTGGTCGGGCGCAATGCCTCCGGCGGGGCAGGGTCGGGCGATACGGGCACGCAGTACGCGCAGATTCAGGTGTCGCTGTTTGACCGCGCCGCGCCGCTGGACAAAGTCCAGTTCTGGAACAAGCATACCGGCGAAGAGACGCTGCGCGATGAGGCGGACTCGGATGTGGCAAAGAAAATCCGCAAGCTGGTTCAGACCATTCCCGGCAACGGCAGCAGCCTGATTATTCAGGCCGCTGAGGTCAACGGCTTTGGCGGCGGCGGCGCTCCGCTGTCAATCAACCTCGTGGGCACGGACTTCACGCAGATACTCCATGCCGCCGCGCTGGTGCAGGGCGTGGTGGACAAAACGCCGGGAACGTATGGCAGCGACATTTCGTTCAAAGCCAGCCAGCCGGAAGTGCAGGTGCGGCTCGACCGGACCCGCGCCGCGCAGTATGGCCTGAATGTCGCCGATGTGGCGACCACGGTGTCCACGGCCTTGCAGGGCAACATCACCGCGCAGTACCGGGACCCGAAGGACTCCAACGAGTACAATATCAATGTCATCCTGGCGAAGAAAGACCGGAACAACATCTACACGGTGGGCCAGATTCCGGTCGGCTACCAGAACACCACCCCGATTCTGCTGGGGGATGTCGCCAACATCAGCATCGGCGCTGGCCCCACCCGCGTGGACCGGCTGAACCGGCTGCGGCAGGTGACGGTGTCGGCGTACCTTGTGCCGGGCACGCAGATCAACAATGTCCGCTTCAAGGACGTGGACCCGGCCCTGAAAAAGCTGGTCGCATCCGGCGAGTTCGGGCAGGTCTCGTATGCGTGGGGCGGCGACGCGCAGACCAGTCAGGACGAGTTCCCGTACTTGATCCAGGCGGTCCTGCTGGGGATCATCCTGTCGTATATGCTGATGGCGGCGCTGTTCAACAATATGCTGTACCCGCTGTCGGTCATGCTGACCTTGCCGCAGGCATTGGTGGGGGCGCTGGCCGCGCTGCTGCTGACGGGCACGCCGTTCTCGCTGATTACGGCGATTGGCGTCATCATGCTGAACGGCATCGCCACCAAGAACGCCATTCTGATGGTGGACTACACCAACACCCTCCGGGCACGCGGCTACAAGCGGCTGGATGCTATTCTGGAAGCGGCCCCCACCCGTCTGCGGCCTGTTCTGATGACCTCGTTTGCGATTGTCTTCGCCACGCTTCCCACGGCGCTGGCGCTGGGACGCGGCGCGGGCTTCCGGCAGCCGCTGGGCATTACGGTCGTGGGCGGCGTCATCGTGTCCACGTTCCTGACCCTGCTGGTCATCCCGAGCGTGTACCTGCTGTTTGACAACTTCGCCAACTGGCTGGGCCGGGTGATCTGGCATCGCCAAATCCCCGACGAGGCGCTGGCCTACGGCGGCAGTGACGGCCCCAAAAGCGGCGGGTTGAGCGGCGATGATGACGGCCCGCGTGGCAGCAAGGGCGGCGGGCGTGCCCCCGGCGCAGAAGCGGGCGCCGAGGCGGACCCGGCGCGTGAAACAGACCCGGCCCGCGAAAGCGAGCCGCTGGATTAGGACCCCCTAGCCCCCAATAATGGGGGAACCAGAGTAAGACAAGAAGGGCTAACTCCTAATTTTCTGGTTCCCCCATTATTGGGGGCTAGGGGGCCTTCCGGGGCTTTCTATACAGTCTCTCAGCCAGGCTTGGGTCTGGCGGGGCGAGGTGAAGCGGTGGACGTGGAGGCGCTGGTTTTCGGGAAGCGCAAGCTGCGCGGCAAACTTGCTGCGGTTAGGACTGTGGGTTTTCAGGAGCCACAGGAGGATGGACTCGCGGGACAGGGCGATTTGCAGGCTTTCGTAATTGCTGCCCCAGAGCAGCTCGCGGCTGAGAATGCGGCGGGCAGTGCGGCGCAGGAGGCGGCTCAGGGTAACCGGGAACGAGTAGTCCAGCCAGAGGACGGTGTCGGCGCGTGCCCAGATTTGGGGCCGGACAATGGAATAGCCGCCTTCGATGACCCACCGCTCGGCGCGGACGACTTCGGCGACTTTCGCCTGAAACTGCTCCCGGCTGATCGGGTTCCAATCCGGCTGCTGCCAATGGATCGCATCCAGCTCGATGCAGGGGACGTCCAAAATGCGGGCAAGCTGCGCGGCCAGCGTGCTTTTGCCAGAGCCGGTGGTGCCAATAATAGAAATGCGGTTCATGGCAGCCAGCTTGTTTGGGTCTGCGCGTAGTCGGCAGGTGTCAGGGCGAAAATCAGCGTGTCTCGCAGCTCACCGCTGCTGTCCCTGGTTTGGTTACGTAGTCTGGCTTCTTCAATGAAGCCGAGGCGGCGGGGAACGGCAAGGCTGCGCTCGTTGCCCCCGTCGCAGCGTATCTCGACGCGGCTGGCATGAAGCGTCTCAAAGGCAAAGCGGCACAGAACGCGCACGGTTTCGGAAGCATACCCCTGACCCCAGGCGGAGGTGCGAAGCCAGTAGCCGATCTCAAAGGCGGGCACGGTCCAGTCGATGCGGTGCAGGCCACTGCCGCCCAAGTAGCGCCCCGTGGCCCGGTCCCAGAGGCCGACCATCAAGTCCTCGCGGGTGAGCCATCGGGCTGCGCCGCGCCGCGCAGTCGCCTCTGAGTCCTCGGCGCTGCGGGTCTTTTCCACCCAGGGCAGCCAGGGGCTGATCTGCTCCCGCGATTCTTCGATGGCCTCCCAGATCGCCGTGCCGTCGCCGGGGCGGAGGGGACGTAGAAGCACACGCTGGCCCAAAATCTCGGCGGGCAGGTCAATCAAAATTGGGTTGGGAGTTGCTTCCATCCGCTTGAAATCCAAGAAGCCCGGCGCGAGGTGCGCCGGGCTGTGTGCTGTTTGGTTACTCCGCTTTGACGTCGTCGTCGTCGAGGTCTGGCTCGGCGTCCTCGTCGAGGTCCTCGATTTCCACGGCGTCCAGATCGTCGTCGTCCTCGTCTTTGGCCTTGATCAGCGACGCGGCAGGGGCGGCATCGAAGCGGGCGAGGCGGGAGGGCCGCTTGGGGCAGTTGGTGCAGCTAAACTTGACACTGGCCGTGGAGAGCCAGGCCGGGACGCCCTTGAAGACGGCCCCACAGTCGGTGCAGCGGATGGCTTCCGATGGCATAAAAAATCCTCAGTTTGTAATTAGTTTGTAATTAGTTTGTAATTAATTGGTACAGGGAGGTCAGTCCCGTTTGTCGGCAATAGGTTTGTCAGCGACAGGCGCGGCGGCGCGGCCTTTGGCCGGGGTCTTTTCGGCAGCCGGGGCCGGAGTCATCACGCCGTTCAGGACCATCAGCACGCCGACGGCCAGGTAGCAGAGACCTTCTTTGCCGGTGACGGGCTGGCCGGGGTCATAGATGAACTTTGGCCCGAGGACGAGGCCGACAATACCCAGCACAATCAGCACCGCGCCGATGACGGTGAAGGTACTCAGCCAGCGAGACTTCAGCATACACAGTTTCCTTTGGGTTATTATACACTATCTGAGCCGTTTATCACGCCTTTAGTGTAACGTGTCCCAGCGGGCGAAAGTTCCGGGCGGCAGGCGAACGCAGGCCGCGCCGTCGTCCTCCAGCCCGGCCAGCGTCGCGGTCTGGTCGCCGCGCCGGACACTCGCCCCCACCGCGAGCCGGGCGCGGGCGGCTTCCAGCACCGGCGAAAAGCCGTCCCGCTGCCACCGCTCCGTCCAGACCGAGAGTGCCCCGCAAAGCGCCTCGCGCACGTCGCCGACGGCAAACAGGCGGCCTGCTTCGCGGCAGAGCGAAGTCGGCGGGGTGACAAACGCCGCCGCGCCGCCAAACGCGGTCTGATTGACATTGATGCCGATGCCTAGAATGGCGACAGGGCCGGAGACTTCTACCAAAATGCCCGCTGTCTTGCGGCCACCCAGCAGGATGTCGTTGGGCCATTTGATCGCGGGCGCAAACCCCAGCGCGGTCAGGGCATCGGCGACGGCGACGGCAGCGACGAGGCCCAGCGGCCCGGCACTTCTGCCTGCGGGCAGGCGGTACACGAACGATTGCAGGGCATTGTCGCCCGCCCCCGCTTCCCACTCCCGCCCGCGCTGCCCGCGCCCTCGCGTCTGAAAGTCGGCGGAAACGACTGCGCCGGAAGGGGCAGGGTCGCCTGCGTCCCGCGCCCAGTCGCGGGCCAGGTCATTGGTCGAGTCGCACCGGGCGACGTGCCGGTGCGGGTGGCCGAAGGTCGTCATACTCTTTTGTTCCCAAGACAGAACAAGAAGGGCGGAGGGACCCCGCCTCTACGCGGCAAAATCCAGCGAGATGTCGAGCGCGGGGGCGGAATGGGTCAAGGCCCCGATGCTGAGGATGTCTACGCCGGTGGCGGCGACTTCGGCGATACGCGCCTCCGTGAGATTGCCGGAGGCTTCGGAAATGGCGCGGCCTGCGATAGTCTCCACGGCCCGGCGCATGGTCTCGGCGTCCATGTTGTCTAACAATATGATGTCCGCGCCCGCTGCCAGCGCTTCGTCCACATGGGCCGGTGTGGAGGCTTCCACTTCAATCTTCATGGTGTGCGGGACAGTCGCTTTGGCACGGGCCACGGCGGGGCCGATGCCCCCGGCGGCTTTGATGTGGTTGTCTTTAATGAGGACGCAGTCATACAGGCCAATCCGGTGATTGAAGCCGCCGCCCATCCGCACGGCGTACTTTTCCAGCATCCGCAGGCCCGGCGTGGTCTTGCGGGTGTCCGCAATGCGGGCGTGGGTCCCGGCTGTCAGCGCGGCGTACCGGGCCGTGACGGTGGCGACGCCGGACAGCCGCTGCATAAAGTTCAGCGCCACGCGCTCGGCGGTGAGCAGGGCGCGGGCATCGCCGGTGACGGTCGCCAGCGGCGTGCGGCCCTCCCCCACCCGGTCGCCATCCTGAAGCTGCGGGGTCCAGACGCAGGCGGGGTCCAGCAGGTGAAAAGCCAGTGCGCCGATGGCAAGGCCCGCGATGGTGCCGGGCTGCTTGGCAAGCACGGTGGCGGTGGCCTGCGTCCCGGCGGGAATGCAGAGGGTGGTGGTGATGTCCCCCGGCCCGATGTCTTCGGCCAGCGCCGCCCGCACCAGCGGCTCATATTGCAGTTGTGGAATGTCCATAATGGTTTTAGTGTACCCCAAGAGACCTATCTCCTTGCCCCCGGAGACCTGCCCATTCGGAGACCTGCCCATTCGGAGACCTACCTCCTTGTTCCTTCGTTCCTCAGTCACAGGGTCCTCCCTAAAGGGAGGATTAGGAGAAGATACGCGCCTCCTGTCTCAGAAATAGGGCTTGTCGGCGTCGCGGGTGTTCCGGTATGACTGGGCGCGGGCGGCAGCATGGATGACGCGGTGGTCTTCGCGCCGGTGCAGAGCGGCGTAAGGCAGCGGGCGCGGCACTTCGTTCCTGCCGAGGAAGGCCGGGTGCGTGCGCGGGTCGACTTCGATGTTGGCCTCAGAAGGAGACCCCTCCCGCTCGTTCCTCGCTCCCTCCCCTGTTAGGGAAGGGCAAAGAGAGGAGCCGGAAGGATCGCCCCCCGGCCCCCAATTCTGGGGGAGTTGGACAGCAGAGGAGGAGGCGTTTGACTCGGGTTCGTTTTGGCAATTTTCGGCGTTGTCGCTGGGAAGGGTGTCCAAAGGGGCGGCGGCGAGGCGGGGCAGGGCGCAGTCCGTGGCTTTGCGGATGCGGCCTAACCGATTGCGGACTTCCATCGAGATAGCCGCGTCGTCTTCCAGGCACTCGGCACACTCGCGCTCGGAGAGCATGGCGTCTTCGAGGACGCGGGCGCGGACGCGGCGGGCGTAAAGCTGGGGCACGTCTTTGGCGAGCAGCTTGACGGCGGTGTCGATTTGCCGGTGCAGGGCGGTCTCGTGGCGCAGGGTTTTGTCGAGGCGGTCAAGGCGCTCGCCTTCATCCAGGGTTTCGTCTTCATAGAGCTGGGCCTGCCAGCGTTGGAGCCGACGCAGACGCCAGGAGGCGGCAGCGATCTTTTCGACGTAGTGATGCTCCAACAAGTTCTGGGGGGCCAGTTGTTTGGCAAGCTCATCGGCGAGGGTCTGGTAGCCTGCGGGGTCTTCGCCGAGGTGAGGGAGGACGACGTCGCGGGCGAACAGTCCGTGGGTGGTGGCGTTGCGGGCGGCGATGGCTTTGCCTTCGGCGGATTTGTTCGTTTTGGCAATTTCAGTGACAATCTCAGCAGTCTCAGTGGTAGGCATGGGTTCAGGTTCCTTTGTGTGCGTCGTGCCCGGCCTTGAAAGGCCGGGCTGAGAGTGTACGAAGCCCCTCCGGGGCTGAAGATTTAGGTTCAGTCTATTTTAGTAGACTTATGATTTATTGTGACGGTTTTAGAGAACCTGTGTCAAGAGTGGAGGAGTAGGAGAAAGAGGCAGAGGCCCGAGGGGCTAAACCCCCTCGGAGTTTTTATTCAGGGGCTGGAGAATAGGAGACGGACACCTACCTTCCCTGCTTCGCGGGGTCCTCCCTTTCGCGGCAATTTGGATAGATAGGAACAGAGGTTATCGGGGCGGGGTTTCGGCGATGCTCAGGGCCAGGATGGTATCGTTATCAGACATGCTGCTGTAAATATAGGGGTTAGCACGGTCAGTGCTCAAAAGCAGGATGACGTTATTAGCGGGGACGACCTGCATTTCTGAAGAAATGTTCTTGCCCTTAAAAATCGGGTTAGTCATGCTGCCTGAAATGCTACTCGCACCTTTGGTCATCTTATATTTCAGCTCGCGGGCGTCAGAAATGAAAGAGCCAAGTGGCAGCAAAGCCAGAGAAATATGCGTGGTGACGGGTCCCTTTTCGGGTGGGCCGGAGGGGTTAGGAAACCGCCCCGTGCCGCCATTCATAGTCTTGACGAACTTGCCCTTGTTGTACAAGACAAAGCTGGTGTAAAGGGGCTTGCTGGCGTCAGGCTGTGTGATGTCGAAGTCCCAGCTTTTGATTTCCAGAAGCTGTGCCGTTTCGTCCTGCGAGTTGATGGTGGGCGTGACCTCAATACCGTTAGCGAGGCGGTAGGTGGGGGCGGCATGGGCGCGGGTATAGGTGTAGCCGCCGAGGGCAAGGACGGCGAGGGTCAGCGGGGCGATGACTGCGGTGAGTTTTGAGCGGCGGTTCATCAGAAAGCCTCCTGTGGTTTGAAAGGAAACCTCACCCCCACCCTCTCCTTCCGAAAGGAGAGGGAGCCGGAGCAGACTGGATAGATTGCAGACTGGATGGATTAAGTGGGCCGCTGCGGGGGCGGAGGCCAGATTGTGTCGATAGAGGCCGCGAGGGTGGCCTGTTTTCGGGCAAGGCAGACAGCCCGCTTGTTCCAAAAGTGGCTGATGATTTGCAGAGGCAACAATGCCGACCAAACTTCGTAAATAGGCATCCAATCTAAAGATCGCCAGCAGCGGACAACGGCATTGAGGACAGAACCGAAAGACAACGGCGGGGGCGACAGACTAAGTCCGGTAAACCACATACCGAAAAACGACACAAAGAAAAACAGAAACGTTGCCAGAGTGATGCCTGCGGACAGCAACAGATACAGCCTAATCCAGTTAGGCCAGCGCAGCTTTTCCGGGGGCGGCGGCAGAAGGCCGGTCGTGGTCCATTCGCGGGCGCGGAGCCAGTTCCAAACTATTGGGAGAGAAAGAGCAGGCATGAGATCACTACAAGGGTTTCAGCGGAGTCAAAGTCAGTGCCAGAGAAACATCGTCGTATTTTACCGGTGTCCCGCCTGTTTTGCCGCCGCCAATCAGATAAATGCTATTTTGCTCCTCGGAAATACCGTCCGGCTCGTAACCAATTCCCTTGCTGCCTTGAAGCGGATTGGGAAACTTGCCGCTGACTGATACGCCAGTGGATTTGAGCAGATATTTGACTTTTGCGCCACGGCTGAAATCCTGGTCGTCGGGAGCCATGATGCGGGTCAAATGAAGGGGAGACTTCTGCGTTTCGCCGTGCATCGGGCGAAAGCCGCCGCCGCCGACGCTTTGGATAATTTTCCCGGCGCGGCAGGAGTTCACGGTCAGCGCAAGGCCCTGGGCGGCACTGGGCATCATCACATCAAATTTGTAGGTTTTGATGCCCAGCACGTCAGCGGTATTGTCTGGCGGAACTTCGACCGGCGTAATCTGAATGTCATTGGCAAGGCGGTAAGTCGGGGCGGCGTGGGTACAGGTGTAGGCGTAGCCGCCGAGGGCGAGGGTGAGCGGGGCGACAAGAGCGGCTGTTTTCCAGACACGAAGCATGAGAGAAGCCTCCTGTGGGTTGGTACAAAGAGTGTACCATGATTGGGCAGTTTTGGGAAGTGTCAGCGGTTGACAACTGAAAAGCGAAAGTGTATCATAAGCCGAGCCGCCGCCGTGATGCGGGGCTGGTCTGAAGGAGAGAGATTTTTGAGTATTCCGCGTTCTGAATATCCCCGCCCGCAGTTTGTCCGGGCCGACTGGCTGTGTCTCAATGGGGAATGGGAGTTTGAGATTGACAGCAGCGACAGCGGCCTGGAGCGCAATGTGCTGGGGCGGCATTTGGAAAGTAAAATCACGGTGCCGTTCTGCCCGGAGTCGGCGCTGTCTGGCGTGCAGCACACGGACTTCATGGCGGCGGTGTGGTACCGGCGTCAGATCGAAGTGCCCGCAGGCTGGAAAAACAAGCGCGTCCAACTGCACTTTGGGGCAATCGACTATGATGCGACGGTGTGGGTGGACGGCCACGAAGTGATGCGGCACCGGGGCGGGTGGACGCCGTTTTCGGTGACGCTGGATAAACGAGGCGGCGACACGTTCACGGTGGTGGTCCGTGCCCGCGACAGCCACACAAACCCGCAGGCACGCGGCAAGCAGGCGCAGAAGTACGCGCCCTATGACTGCCTGTATACGCGCACGACGGGCATCTGGCAGACGGTGTGGATGGAGCCGGTCCCGGTGACGGCCCTGCGGCGCACGCGGATCACGCCGGATGTGGCAAACGGGGCGTTCCACTTGGAGCAGCCGCTGACGCAGAACACGCCGGGCTTGACGCTGCACGCGGCGCTCCAAGACGAGGGCGGGGAAGTGGCAAGCGCGTCGGTGGCCGCGCACTGGGATTTGTCGCCGCGCCTGACGCTGGCGATCCCCGAGGGACGGCGGCGGCTGTGGTCGGTGGAAGACCCGTTCCTGTATGATTTAGTCATTACCCTGCGCGATGCCAAAGGCAAAGTGGTGGACGCCGTGACCAGCTACGCCGGGCTGCGCTCGGTGGCGCTGGACGGGCCGCGTGTCAAGATCAACGGCGTGCCGGTGTTCCAGCGCACGGTGCTGGACCAGGGGTATTACCCGGACGGCGTGATGACCGCACCGTCGGACGCCGCGCTGATTGCCGATATTACGCGCAGTCAGGACGTGGGCTTCAACGGGGCGCGGCTGCATCAGAAGGTGTTTGAAGAGCGGTTTTTGTACCATGCCGACCGGCTGGGGTATCTGGTGTGGGGCGAGTTCGGCGACTGGGGCTGCGGCGGGTACGGGCCGAGCAGCGACCATCAAAAGCCCGGCCCGGCGTACCTGTCGCAGTGGCTGGAAGCGCTGGAGCGGGACTATTCGCACCCGAGCATTATCGGGTGGTGCCCGCTCAACGAAACGTGGCAAAGCATCGGCGACAAGATTACGGTCCTAGATGAAGTGACGCAGGGAATGTATCTGGCGACCAAAGCGATGGATCTGACCCGGCCCGTGCTGGACACGTCGGGCTACTCGCACCGGGTCCAGGGCGCGGATGTGTACGACTCGCACGACTACATTGACGACAAGGACTTTGCCGCTGGCCTCGCCAAGTTCAAGAAGCGGCACGCGGGCATGGCGCGGGGCAAAGCGTTTGCCAATGGGGAAAATTTCCAGATAGACCGGAGTACCAAAGTCAAGCGGACCAGTCATTTCTCGGTGCCGTGGGAAGGGCAGCCGTACTGGGTTTCCGAGTTCGGGGGCTTCAAGTGGGTGATGCCCGAAGACCGGGCGCTGACCCCAGTAACCTGGGGCTACGGCAGCGCCCCGCAGACCGAGGAGGACTTTTACTCCCGCTTCCAGGCCGTGTGCGACGTGCTGCTGGACAATCCGCTGATGTTCGGCTACTGCTACACGCAGCTCACCGACGTCTACCCGGAGCTGAACGGCATTTACACGTTTGACCGGCGCTCCAAGTTCGACGCGGCCCGGCTGAAGGCCATTCAGACGCGCCGGGCGGCGATTGAGGGGAAAGAGTAGGCCCCCCGAGCGAGGATTTTCAATCCCTCGGAACCGGGGGCCAGCCTTTTATGCTATACTTCAGGCAGGGTGTATCACAAAAAAGCCACAACAGGAGAAACCGCCGCCGGGCCGGGGCTGGGCGGACCCGCCCGCGCCGACCGCCGCACCAAAGCCCTCGTCAAGCGTTTGCGGCCCGGCGACATCGCGGTCATTGACCATGCCGATTTAGACGCCCTGGCCGCGCACGCGCTGGCGGAGGCTGGAGTGGCTGCTGTGATCAATGCCCAGCCCTTTATCAGCGGCAAGTATCCCAATCGCGGCCCGGCGGTGCTGGCGGCGGCCCGCGTGCCGCTCTATCAGATGGCCGAGCCGGGGCACTTTGGCCGCGTCCATGACGGGGCCGCACTGACGATTGGCGCAAACGGGGCGCTGTTTCAGGGCGGAAAGTGCATTGACGCCCTGACCCTCTGGGACGCCGCCCGGCTGACCGAGGAAACCGCGCTGGCGCGGGCCAATCTCGGCGCGGAGCTGGAAAAGTTCGCCCGCAACACGCTTCAGTATTTAGATGCCGACAAAGACCTGCTGCTGGACCCCACCGATGTGCCCGCTTTGCGCCGGGTGAATATGGCCGGGCGGCACGCGCTTGTGGTGGTGCGCGGCGAAGGCTACCGGGAAGACCTGGGACGGCTGCGCGGCTACCTGCATGACGTGCGGCCCGTGGTGATTGCCGTAGACGGCGGCGCGGACGCCCTGCTGGAAATCGGGCAGTGCCCGGACGTGATTTTAGGCGACATGGACAGCGTCTCCGATGAGGCGCTGCGCTGCGGGGCGCAGATTATTGTCCATGCGTATCGGAACGGCGACGCGCCGGGGCTGGAACGGGTGCAGGCGCTGGGGCTGGACGCCGATTTGTTTGCCATTCCCGGCACGAGCGAAGACGCCGCCCTGCTGCTGGCCTATGAACACGGCGCGGACCTGATTGTGGCGCTCGGCACGCACTCCAATCTGGAAGACTTTTTGGACAAAGGCCGGGCGGGCATGGCAAGCACATTTCTGGTGCGCCTGAAAGTCGGCGGGCGGCTGATGGATGCGCGGGGCGTGGACAAAATCTATCAGCCCAAGCCGCCGTTTGGCTACTTTGTCGCCCTGCTCCTGTGCATCCTGTTTCCCTTCGTCGCCGTGCTGGCCTACTCGCCGACCTGGCGCAACATGGTAGATTTGGCCCGCCTGTGGTGGCGGCTGCACCTGCCGTAACGCTTTTCCCACCTATGTTTCCCTCTTATGCTTGACTTTCGCTACCATATCTTTTATTTGGGCCTCATGTTCCTGATGCTCGGCTTTGGCGTCTTCATCGGAGCGTCTTTGACCGGCCCCGCGCTGGTGCGGCAGCAGACGGGCGCGATTAAAACCCTGCGCGGCGAGGCCAATCAGGTCGTGCAGGAGCGGGACCAGACCCGTGACCGCGTCCAGAAAGACGAGGCCGGGCTGAATGCTCTGCGGCCTGCACTTGTACAGGGGATTTTGAAGGGGAAGCACGTCGTCGTAATTCAGACCGGCGACTATTCCGATGCCACCGAAGCCGCCAGCAGCGCCCTGAGCGATGCCGGGGCCATTGTGACGGCCACGGTGGTGCTGCCGGACAAGTGGGACTCGCTCAGTCCGGGGCAGCGGGCGACTCTCGCACAGACGGCAGGCGGCGACGACGACCCCGCCGCCCTGCGAGCCGCGCTGATGCAAAACCTCGCGTCTACGCTGGTCCACGGCACAGCCTCCGGGCGCGGGGCGGCGGTCCTGCCTGCGCTGCAAACGCAGGGCCTGATGACGATTTCCGGGGACATTACCCCGCCCGGCACGTCTTTTGTGCTGGTCGGCGGGCACGCTGACGACGGCAGTGGAAGAGAAGATAGCGGGCTGGACGCGGCGCTCTTGAACGGCCTGGCCGCGCAGTCTCCCAAAGTGACCGTCATCGGCTGTGAGCCGTTCGCGGCGGCGGTGTCCTCCATCCCGGCGTTTCAGGCGGCGGGCGTCTCTACGGTGGACTGCGTGGACCTGCCGCTCGGGCAGATTGCCCTGCCGCTGGTCTTGCAGGGGGCGCGGGGCGACTTTGGCCTGAAGCCGACCGCCGACCGCACCCTGCCCGCGCTTCCAGAAACGAGGGCGGCAGCGCCATGACCGAGGCCCCGTCCCGTGTCTGCGCCCTGCTGCCTGCCTACAATGAGGCCGACCGCATTGGCGTCACCATCGCCGCCCTGTTGGCGCGGCCCGAAATCGGCGAAATCATCGTGGCCGACGACGGCTCTGCCGACGGCACGGCGGAAGTCGCCCGCCGCGCCGGGGCGACGCACGTTTTGACCAGTCCAAACGGGGGCAAGGGGGCGGCCCTGGCCTCCGCCTACGCTTATGCCCGTGACCGGGCCGACCTCTTTCTGCTATTAGACGGGGATTTGGGCGCGTCGGCGGGCGAGGCGGTCAAGCTGCTTCCACCGCTTTTGGCCGGGGAAGCCGACATGACTGTGGGCCTGCTGCCGCCCGACCCGGCCTTTGCCGCGACCGGCCAGTCCGGCGGGCGCGGCTTTGTGGTGCGCCTTGCCCGGTGGGGCATTCAGCGGCGCACCGGGCAGACCTTCGCGCAGCCGCTGTCCGGGCAGCGGGCCATGCGCCGGGAAGTCCTGGAAGCGTTGGGCGGCACCTTCGCGGCAGGCTTCGGGGTGGAAGTCGCGCTGACCATCCGCGCCCTGCGGGCAGGCTTCCGCGTCTCCGAAGTCCCCACCGAGTTTCGCCACAAAGTCACCGGCGGCGACTGGGCGAGCATCCGCCACCGCGCCCGCCAGTTCCGCGACGTTCTGCGGGTGGTGCTGAGTTCAGGCGGAGGCTGACCATGAGCCTGCTTCGCACGCTGACACTTTGGGCGCGGGGACACTTTGCCCGCGCCCGCCTGCGCGTCCTAGACGGCCCGCGCCGGGGCCGGGTGTTCCCCCTGACACGGCGGCTGACTACGCTGGGCCAGGGCGGGGACATTCCTCTGCCGGACACACCCAAAGGCGTGACCGTGGAAGCCCTGCCCATCCACGGGCGGCATCGCCTGCGGGCCTCGGCCTCGGCGGGCGTGCGCGTCAATGATGCTGCCGTGCAGGGGGAAGTCTGGCTGTCGGCGGGGGACCGCCTTCAGATTGGCCCGCACACCCTGCGTTTTGAGACGGTGTCGTCGCCCGCCCCGCCCCCGCCCAAACGGCCTGCCCCGCCGGTGTATACCCCGCGCCCCGGCGACCCGCCGCGCTTTGTCGGGCAGGAATTATCCGCCCCCGCGCCTGCGTCCGCGCTGCCGGCGGCCCCGGACTATCAGCCCGAGGGGGCAAGCGTGGGCACGCGCCTGGTCTGCCTCAGCGGGCCGTACCGGGGCCAGTCTTTTCCCCTCAGCCATGCCCCGGCGACGATTGGCCGCGTGTCCACGGCCACCATTTCCCTGCCCGCCGATCTGTCCCTGTCGCGCACCCACGCCGAAATCGCCTATGTCGGCGGGCGGCACCTGCTGTCCGACAGCGGCTCGGTCAACGGCACAGCGGTCAATGACGCGCCGCTCACCGAACCCCTGCCGCTCGTGCCGGGGGATGTGATCGCGCTCGGCGACACGACGCTGCGCTATGAATAAGAAACTTACCCCCTGCAAACTGCGGCCAATTCTGCCGATATAAGCATCAACTGTTCCCCGAAAAATAGACACGGAGACCCCGACTGATGCGCCTTGTGACCCGATCCGATTTTGACGGCCTCATCTGCGCCGTCCTGCTCAAGCAGGTCGAGCAGATCGACTCCATCCAGTTTGTCCACCCCAAAGACTTGCAGGACGGTGTCTTTGAAGTGACCGAAGACGACGTCCTGACCAATGTGCCGTTCGTGCCCGGCTGCGGCCTGTGGTTCGACCACCACGCCACCGAAGTCGAGCGCATTGTCGGCAAGGTCGACTTCCGGGGCGACTGCCGCCTTGCGCCCTCGGCAGCCCGCGTCGTGTACGACTACTACGGCGGTGCGTCCCAGTTCCCCGGCATCGACGAAATGATGACCGAAGTGGATAAAGCCGACTCCGCGCAGTTCTCCCGCGACGAAATCTTAACCCCCACGGGCTGGCCCCTCTTGTCGTTCCTGATGGACGCACGCACGGGACTAGGCCGCTACAAAGACTACCGCATTTCCAACTACCAGCTCATGCACGCGCTGATTGACGCCTGCCGGACTATGCCCATCGACGCGATTCTGGCCCTGCCCGATGTCCAGGAGCGCATCGTCCGCTACTTCGCGCAGGACGCCGTCTTCCGTCAGACCGTTACCGACTGCTCGTGGACCGAAGGCAGCGTCGTCGTGTCCGACCTGCGCGATGTGACTCCCATCCCCTGCGGCAACCGCTTTTTAGTGTATGCCCTGCACCCGGAAACCAGCAACTCCATCTGGATTGTCAACGGCTTCCAGGGTCAGAACTGCGTCTTCGCCTGCGGCCACTCCATCCTGAATAAGTCGTCGAAGACCCACATCGGCGCTCTGATGCGCCTCTTCAGCGGCGGCGGCCACCAGGCTGCCGGAACCTGCCAGGTCCCCCACGACCAAGCCGACGCCACCCTGAAAGCCCTCATTTCCGCCATGAACGCCGACACCCTGCGGGGCGTTGACGCCGTCGAAAAAACCCTGGCCCTCGCCGCCTGACCCCGCCCCCGCTCTTTCCTACTCCTATCCTGCTCCCTCTCCTTCCGCAAGGAGAGGGCCGGGGTGAGGTTGTCGGCAGAGCGTAGTACGAGGGGTTAAAACCCCTCGCTAACAGGCGCTTCGCGCCGGGCGGCCAATCGGACTACAAATAAAGCCCTGCGTGACTTACTCTTTGGCCTCCCGGCGTCCTCGCCTCCAAGCGAGGGGTTTTAACCCCTCGGCCCACGCGCCTCCTCGGTCTGTGCCACTCCTGTGCCTACTTTGCCGCCGCCTGCTGCCCCCGTCTCTGCCCTGCTGTGCGCCCTCGGCTCACCGCCCACGCCGCAATCGCCGCCCCCGAAATCAGCACAACACCCGCCGTGAAACCCACCCAAAGCGTGCTGACAGTATCAGGAACAGACGGCGCGGAAGCCGACCCGCCTGTCAGAAAAGTCGTGGCCGTGCTGCCGCCCATCAAAAAGCAAAGCAGGAACACGTCCAGTCCGACCACCACGCCCGCTGCGGCCCGTCGTGGAAACAGCAGGCCGCCAACCCCGCCGATGAACAGGAATAAGGGCATTAGCCAAACGACCCACTCTGCCCATACCCCAAGTGAGTAAGGCGGCAGCAGCAGTCCGTGTGCCGGGGTAGGCAGCATAAAAGGCACGAGCAGGGATGTCATCCGCGCCAAAGCAGCGGTCACAGTTATGGTACAAGCCGCCGCGCCAAACAAACTGCGTGAGTTCAGCGTCTGCTCCCGCCGCCACGCCGCCGTCACCTCCTGCCCGACCACGTCCGCCGCCCCATACTGCGCCAGTGCCTCCTTCACCGCCTCGTCCTCTGTCCGTCCCATCTCCCGCCCGACGATGACCGCGTTCTCCAAATGCGTCCGCACCTCGCGCAGTTCTTCCGCCCGACGCTTGGGCGGCAAGGCGTTTAACTGCGCCGTCAGCGCAGACAGATATTTTTCAAGCAGGCTGTGCATGGCCTTCCCCTTTCTCCAAACGTCCCAAAACCGATTGAATCAGCGCCGCGTAATCATAGAGGGCGCGGGTGCACCGGGCGGCTTCTTTCGTGCCTGCCTCCGTCAGCGTGTAGACTTTGCGGTCCGCGCCTTTGGCCTGCGCTTCCCACGCGCTGACCACCAGGCCGTCCTGTTCCAGCACGCGCAGGGCCGGGTACAGCGTGCCTTCCTTCAGGTGCAGAGCGCCCGCGCTGAGACGCTCCACCTCGCGGGCAATCCCGTAGCCATGCCGGGGGCCGCCCCCCAGTACCGCCAGAACCAGCGCGGGCAGGTCGCCGCTCGGCAAATCGCGCTTCATAGTATGCCTCCTGTTTCTTGGTACATTCAATATACTCTGATTTTAGAGGTATGTCAAGCAAACCCGGAAATCCTGTCTGCTCTTATGTCCACGAAGGTGGACAATCGCCCTTTTCAGCCCCAGATTTCAATCTGGGGGCAGGGTTGTGTAACGTCGTCGTCTGCGTGGTACTATGCTCTATGTCCCTGTTCGCCGATGACCCCGCCTTTGCGCCGCCCCCGCCCGGCCCGGACCTGCCGCCCCGCGAAAAAGTGCTGGTGGTGCATGACCGGCTATGCGGCGAGTATCACTGCCCCATTCCGCACTTTCACGAGCTGGACCCGCTGAGTGAGCTGGTGTCGTCGCTGCTGTCGCACCGGACCAAGAACGCCGACTCGGGGCAGGCGTTTCGGAACTTGCGTCAGGCGTTCGCCGACTGGCCCGCCGTCCGGGATGCGCCCGTGGCCGACGTGCAGGCGGCACTGGCCCCCTGCACCTGGCCGGAGCAGAAAGCGCCGCGTGTGCAGGAAGTTCTAAGACGGGTGGCGGAGGAGCGCGGGGAACTCAGCGAGCAGTCGCTGGACTTTCTGGAAACGCTGCCCGTGCCCGCAGCGCGGGCGTGGCTGGAGCGGCTGCCCGGAGTCGGCCCCAAAACCAGCGCTGCCGTCTTGTCGTTTTCGCGCCTGCACCGCCGCGCCCTGCCGGTGGATAGCCACCATCACCGGGTTGCCCAGCGGCTGGGGTTGATCCCGAACAGCGTGGATGTCGGCCCGGCGCACAAGATTTTAGAGAGCCAGCTCCCCGTCGACTGGAATGCCCAGCAGGTTTACGATAACCACGAGATTTTGATGCTGCATGGCCAGCGGTGCTGCTTTTATCAGAACCCCGAATGTGCCCGCTGCGTCGTGCGGGACCTGTGCCCATTTGGTTTGGCACGGACCCTGAAAATTGCCGAGGGATCGAAAATCCCTCGGCAGGAGAGGCGTCCCTCGGGCGAAGGCGATTTGGACACAATCCTGGATCGTTGAAGTATACTGCTGCTATGATTGAACTTGTGGACACGCATTGTCACCTCAACCATGAGGCTTACCACGACGATCTGGCCGATGTGCGGGCGCGGGCCGAGGCGGCGGGCGTGACGCGCCTGCTGTGCATCGCCTGGGATTTGGCGAGCAGCCGCCGGGCGGCAGAGCTGGCAGCCCGCGACAGCGGTATTTATGCCGCCCTGGGTATTCACCCCGAGTCGGCGGACGAGTGGGGGGTAGATTGCCAAAACGCGCTGACCGCGCTGTATGCGGGGAGCGCGGGCAAAGTGGCCGCGTGCGGCGAAATCGGGCTGGACTACCACTGGGAAAGCGTGCCGCGTGGGCATCAGCAGGAAGTGTTTGCCGCGCAGATTGCCTTTGCCTGGACGCTGTCCCCTGCCCTGCCGCTGATCATCCACACCCGCGAGGCGCTGGCCGACACGCTGGCGGTGCTGCGGGGTGCCCAAACGCTGAACCCGGTGGTGATGCACTGCTTTACGGGCGATACCGAAGACGCCCGGCGCTGCTTGGACGCTGGTTATTATCTGGGCATCGGCGGCGTGGCGACGTTTAAGAAGTCCGAGGCCGTGCGGGCTGCCGTGGCGTTCGCGCCGCAGGAGCGGCTGCTGCTGGAAACGGACTGCCCGTATCTGGCCCCGCAGTTCCGGCGCGGCAAGCGCAACGAGCCGTCGTTTCTGCCCGCCGTCGCCGAGATTGTGGCACAAGCAAAGGGGCTGACGGTGGAGGAAGTGGCACGGGTGACGACGCAAACGGCGCGGGCGCTGTTTGGGATGAAGTAGGCCCCCCCGCCCCCAATAATGGGGGAGCCAGACAGAAAGAACAGGGCAAGAAGGGCGCGATAATAGGAGGGCGCGATAAATCGTACCCCTACTGTCTGGTTCCCCCATTATTGGGGGCGAGGGGGTCCCAACGGAACCAATCGCAGGCCGCCACAGGTTAAGAAAAGTATGCTTACTCAATGCCAAACGGCTTCATTTCTCGCCGCCTCCGGCCTGTTTCTGCTGACGGCGGCGGCAAACGCGATTCCGCCGCTTCCGGCCAAGTTTACGGCCACGATTAGCCCGCGCACAGCGGCGGCGGGCAAGAGTGTGACGGTCACCGTGCGGGCACAGATAGACCCCCGCTGGCATATCTACTCAGTGGTTCCGTCCGGCGTCGGCCCGGCGGCGACGGGGATTGCTTCCTGGCCGGGCGGCACGCCGACCGGAGCGACGGCGGAAAACAAGCCCGTCAAAAAGAGGGACAAGACGTTCGGCACGGTGGTGGCCTACCACGAGAGGGCGGCGACATTCACGCGGCGCTTCACGCTGACGCAGGCCCTGACGGCGGGCCGGGCCGCGCCGGTGATGCTGCATTATCAGCTTTGCAGCGACCGTCAGTGCCTGCCGCCTGCTGATATTGCGGTGCCGGTGCGGTAGGGGTTTCCTGCCTTTTCAGGTATAATGCCGCCACACGCATGGAATATCTCACACAGTTGATTGGCAAGGTCGTGGACGACAGCGATGGGGAGCGGTTCGGCAAACTGGTGGAAGTGGTCATCACCCCCGCCGAGCCGCTGCCACTGGTGGCGGCCTATCAGGTCAAAACCGAGGATGGGGCGCTCTTTGTGCCCTATGAGGCCCTGACCCTGAACCCCGATGGCCGCGAGTTCAGCCTCAACCGCCCCGTCCCGGATATTCGCCCCTATCAGATACAGGCGCAGGACTTTTCGCTGGTGCGGGACGTTTTGGACAAGCAGATTGTGGATGTCCATGACTACCGCGTGGTGCGGGTCAATGATATTCGTCTGGAAAAGCTGTCCGATGGGCGGCTGGCGCTGATTGGGGTAGACCCCGGCGTGCGCGGGCTGCTGCGGCGGCTGGGGATGGAAGGCTTAATCCACGGCATCGGACGGGCGCTGCATCTCGGCTCCCCGCCGGACACGCTGATTGCGTGGAACGATGTCGAGTCCCTGCCGACCCACAACGCGGGCGAGCCGCTGAAGCTGAAAGTTTCGCATGAGAAGATTGCCAAGCTGCACCCGGCGGACATCGGCGATATTCTCAATCAGATGGACCTGGCGCATCGAAAAGAGGTGCTGGAGTCGCTGGATATGGAAACCGCCGCCGACGCTTTGGCGGAGGCCGACGATCAGGTGCAGGTGGAAACTTTGCGTCATCTGGACAGCGAGTTTGCCGCTGACCTGCTGGAAGAGATGCCCGCCGACGAGGCCGCCGACGTGCTGGGGGATATGGACCACGCTTCCCGGCAGGACCTTTTGGGGCGGATGGATGCCGACGACCGCGAGGACGTGGAAGAGCTGCTGGAATACCACGACAAGACGGCGGGCGGCCTGATGACCAACGAGTATGTGGCGATTGTGGAAGGCTTCACGGCGCAGCAGACGATAGACCATCTGCGGGCTTTAGAACCCGAAGCCGAGACGATTTACTATGTGTATGTGATTGACACGGAAGAAAAGCTGGTGGGCGTGATTTCTCTGCGCGACCTGATTGTCTCCGCCCCCGACCGGCTTGTGGCCGAGTTTATGATCCCCAAAGTCCGCAGCGTTCGTCTGGATGCCGACGTGGAGGAAGTCGCCCACAAGTTTGAGCGGTACAAGCTGCTGGCCCTGCCGGTGGTGGATGACGAAGACGCTTTACAGGGTATTATCACGATTGATGACACGCTGGAACAGCTTTTGCCCGCCGACTGGCGCAAGCGGCCTTCGGGGGGCAGCCGGACGAAGGAATAGAACAGCAAAAGAGCCTGGCACTTGCAGTGCCAGGCTCTTTTGCTGTTTGCTTATTTCAGCAGGTGGGCGGGAAGCTGCTTTTGTCCGGCGACAATCGCCATGAAGTTTTTGGAAGTCAGCATTCGGGCGGCGACTTTGATCTTCTTTTTGCCTTTGGGCGTCTGCACGGTCACGGTTTGAAGGTTGACCTGGAAGCGGCGGGCCTTTTGCGGGGCGCGGTGTGCCCACGAGCCGGAGTGCGGGTGGCGGGTCCAGCGGCCTGCCTGGGCTTTGCGCCCGGTGATGTCACATACTCTTGCCATAATATCTGCTCCTACATGATCTGCTAATTCAGTGATTAGCCGAGAGTGTAGCATACGGGCGGCCTCGCTGTCAACCCCGAGAGTTAAGCTCCGAGCCGCCGCGTGAGCAGGCCCAATGCCAGCGAAAGGCAGAGATTAGCCAGCGCCGGGTCGTAGCGCAAGCCCTCGTCACGCAGAAACGCATGAGCGGCATTGAACTCGTGCCATTCAAAAGACACGCCCGCATCGGTCAGCGTGTCGTAAATCAAACGGCGGCCCGCGCTCGGAACGTGCGGGTCCTGCCGCCCGAAGACCATCAGCAGCTCGCCGGGTATCTCCCCCACCCGGTCCAGCGAATTGTCCGCTTTGCCGAGGCCCAGCGTGCGCGAGTGAATATCGGTGGCATAAAAGCAGATGCCCGCGCCCACGTCCGGGTGCATCGCCGCTCGGAACGCCAGATGCCCGCCGAGACACATCCCCACCGTGCCGAGTTTGCCGGTGCAGTGCGGGTGCGTTTTCAGAAAGTCCAGCACCGCCCGCGCATCGGCATCATAGGCGGCGACAGATTTGCCTGTTTTGTCCGCGTTGCCCCGGTCTGTGCCCGGCGCGTCATAAGCCAGCACGGTCCCCGCAGGCTCCAGCTCGTGATAGACTTCGGGGATAGCAACCACGTAGCCTGCCCCAGCAAACAGCGCGGCCAGACGGCGCACCGGGGCGGTGAGCTGATAGATTTCGGAGAACAGCACGAGGCCGGGAAAGCGGCCCTCGGCGGCAGGCCGGAGTATATAAGTCCGCATTGGGCCAGAAGGTGTCGGCAGGTCGATAGGGGTGTCTTCGGTGATTGTCATAGGGTTCCCATGAATGAGAGACGACCGAGCCAGTCCGAGGGGTTGAAAACCCCTCGCTAGGAGAGGCGTCCTGCGGACGAAGGAAATAAGGACAAAGAGCCTGTCAGCATTGGCAGTGTCTTTCACCCGGAGGGTGCCTCACCTAGCGAGGGGTTTTCAACCCCTCGTCTTTTCCGGTGAGCCTACTGTATCCCGCCACGCCGCCAGCACGGCCAGCAGGAGCAAGAGCGGCATCTGCACAAACGACGAAATGCGCTCGTATTGATGGTGCAGGCCGTCAAACGTCGCCAGGTCGTTGCGGGCCTGCGCGGCGTCTAAAGCGGGTGTCAGCGACAGGCCCAGATACAGCGAGGTCAGCAGAAGCAGGGCAGAGACAACAAGGCAGGCCAGCGCGGGACGGCGAGGTGTCGTGCGTAGAAGCACGGTGCCGGTGAGCAGTAAAAGAGCGCCGCAGACATCGCACAGAACCACAAACAGCTTCAGGCTGCCGCCGACCACGCCGCCTGCAATGGTGTTCTGCAAAGCCGTGTCCCCGGCCAGCGCGGTCAGGGAGCGGGTCAGGTGGAACGCCGTCGGAGCCACCAGAGCGCCTATCGCAATCAGGCCGCCGAGCCACAGGCCCAGCGCGATGGTGTGCAGGGCGCGGGCGGCAATGGTGACAACCGGAGCCGTCACGATTGGGGGACCGAGGACGGCGGCAGGCGAGTCGTGTCGCCGTCCATCCATTCCACCACTTCGGCCAGGGGGACTTTGTGCTGCCAGCCGTCGCGCAGGCTTTTAAGCTGCACCACGCCGGCGGCGATTTCGTCTTCGCCAATGATAATCGCATAGCCCGCGCCGGAGCGGCCTGCGGCCCGCATCTGCGACTTCATGGACTTGGCCCCGTATTCGGTTTCGGCGGCAATGCCTGCCGCCCGCAGCTCGGCCAGCAGCTTGATTCCTGCCGGGCGGGCGGCGTCGCCCAGGGTAATCACCTGCGCGGTCGGCGCGGGCGGCGGCGGTATCTCCACGTTTAATGCCTGCAAGGCAATCAGCGCCCGCTCGACGCCCAGCCCGAAGCCGATGCCGGGGGTCGGCGGGCCGCCGATCTGTTCCACCAACTGATTGTAGCGTCCGCCGCCGCCCAGGGCGTTCTGTGCGCCGAGGTCGGGGGACTGTATCTCAAACGCCGTCTTGGTGTAATAATCAAAGCCGCGCACCAGAAACGGGTCCGACTCATAGGGCACGCCCGCGTCGGCGAGGTAGCCCAGCAGCGTGGCATGGTGCGTGCGCTCGTCGTCGGTGAGGTAGTCGGACAGGAGGGGCGCGTCGGCCAAAATCTCGTTCTCGCGGGGGTTCTTCGTGTCCAAGAGGCGCAGAGGGTTGGTTTCGTACCGCGCCTGTCCTTCGGGGCTGAACTCCGGCAGAAACGGCTGAACGTAGGCTTTCAGGGCGACTAAATACTCAGCGCGGGACTCCGGGGAGCCGACCGAGTTGAGTTTCAGCGTTAGATTACGAATGCCGATAGCCCGGAAGAAGGCCAGGGCCAGCTCAATCACCTCGGCATCCAGCGCCGGGTCGTCCGTGCCGAGGGCTTCGACGCCGAACTGCTCATGCTGCCGGAAGCGGCCTTTCTGAGGGCGCTCGTAGCGGAAGTGGGACGCGCAGTAATAGAGCTTGGAGACGCCGCCCTGTGCATACAGGGAGTTCTGCACATAGGCCCGCAGGACCGGCGCGGTGCTTTCGGGGCGCAGGGTCAGCGAGTCGCCGCCTTTGGTTTCAAACGTATACATCTCTTTGGAGACGATGTCGGTTTCTTCGCCGACGGAGCGGGTGATCAGCTCGGTGGCCTCAAAGACGGGCGTGCGGATTTCGCCGTAGCCGTACAGGCCGCACAGGGCACGGAAACGGTCTTCCAGCGTCTGCCGTTTGTGGCTGTCGTCTTCCCAGGCGGCAGCGCCGGGGTAGAGGTCATGCGTTCCTTTAGGGCGTGGATATTTGAGAGGCATAATTACACTTACCCCCCGGATTTCAATCCGGGGGCGCGAAGAAAAGGGCGGGGGGACCCCGCCCCTACGTTTTAATCGGTCACCGGCCCGCCTTCGGTGTATTCGCCAATGCGCCGGAACTTTTCGTAGCGGCGGGCGAGAAGCGCGGGCGTTGGCACATCGCGCAGGGGCGTGAGAGCGTCGAGAATGGCCGCTTTGACGTTCATCGCCGATTCGGCCCAGTCGCGGTGCGCCCCGCCCAGCGGCTCGGGAATAATCGAGTCAATAATCCCCAGCTCGCAGGCGCGCTGCGCGGTTAAATTGAGGGCTTCGGCGGCGTCGGCTTTGCGCTCCGGGTCGCGCCACAAAATCGCGGCGCAGCCTTCCGGGGGGATGACCGAGTAGACCGCGTGTTCCAGCATCAAAACGCGGTCGGCGACGGCGATGCCGAGTGCCCCGCCGCTGCCGCCTTCGCCGATGATCACCGAGACAATAGGCACGGGCAGGACGGACATCTCATACATAGACCGGGCGATGGCTTCCGAGATGCCGCGCTCGTCGGCGGCGATGTCGGCGGCGGCGGCGGCGGTGTCTACCAGCGTCACCACGGGAATGCCGAACTTGGCGGCCAGGGCCATCACGCGGCCAGCTTTGCGGAAGCCTTCGGGGCGGGCGGAGCCGAAGTTGCGGAACTGCCGCTGCTTGATGTCCCGGCCCTTCTGGTGGCCGATGACTGCCACCGGAAGGCTGTCGATCTTGGCAAGCCCGGCCACAATCGCGCCGTCGTCGGCCCCCAGACGGTCGCCGTGCAGCTCGGTCCAGTCTTCAAAGATCGTGCCGATATAGTCCAGTGTGTACGGGCGCTTCAGGTGCCGGGCCAGCAGGACTTTGTCCCAGGACGTCAGCCGGGCGAAGAAATGCGATACTAAAGCCGTCCGGTGCTGGTCCAAATCAGCGATCTGCGCGGGCAGGTCGGGCTTGTTCTGCGGGTTGTCCCGGTCAGCGACTACCTGACGCAGCTTGGCGAGGTTGTCGTCCAGCTCGGCGATGGACTTCTCGAAGTCTAATACGTTCGGACTAGCCATGCAGCGCCTCCAGCCCCGAATTTCCCAGACCCGAAATCGTCAGCGTGCCATTCGTTCCAGCGAGGCCAGACGCGGAGGCGTGCAGGGGGACGTCGGCAGGGCGGCCCGTCAGCAGGGACAGCAGCGTGGCAAGCGTCTGCGGCAGGTCGCGGCGGGCCACGACGGCGTCAATCTGGCCGTGGGCGAGCTGCCATTCAGCGGTTTGATAGTCTTCCGGGGGCTTTTGCACGGTGGCCTGCGCGACGACCCGCGCCCCGGCAAACCCAATGGTCGCGCCCGGCTCGGCGAGGTGAATGTCGCCCAGCGACGCATAGGAGGCCAGAACGCCCGCCATCGTGGCATCGGTCATTACAACGACATAGGGAAGCTTTGCTTCGGCGAGGCGGGCGGCGGCGGCGGACGTTTTCGCCATCTGCATTAAAGACAGCAGGCCCTCCTGCATTCGCGCCCCGCCGGAGGCGGTGAACAGCACGACGGGCAGGCGGCGGGCCATACCCGCTTCCATCGCCCGGACGATCTTTTCGCCTGCCACGGACCCCATCGAGCCGCCCATGAAGCGGAAGTCGGTGACACCTAAAACGAGCGGGACGCCCGACACGGTGGCCGTACCGATGACAATTCCGTCCCCGAGGCCGGTTGCGGCCACGCTTTTGGCGAGCTTGGCGGGGTACTCTTTGAAGCCGAGAGGGTCCAAAGAGCGCAGCCCTTCGGACAGCTCCTCCCAGGAGCCTTCGTCGGCGGTGTAGGCAATGCGCTCGTGGGCCGTGAGCTTGTGGTGAAAGCCGCACAGCGGGCAGACTTTCAGGTTCTTTTCAAATTCTTTGGTGAATAAAATCTCGCCGCAGTGGGCGCATTTGGTCGCCACGCCATCCGGCACAAGCACGGCGCTTTCAGCGGCGGGGGCAACAGGAAACTTGGATTTTCGGCGAAACCATCCGTCGGGGGGCATAAACAAACCTCGCTGGCGTGTCTTCTCTCTGGGTCTGTGTAAACCGGGAAGCCGCACGGCTTTCCAGTATACCCCTGATAGACACAAAAAAGCGAGATTTGTTTCACGCTGGCCCGGCTAACGCGCCAGAGCGACGTGCGGGGGGCGGGTCAGAAGCGGAGACGGGGGCGGCGGGTCCGAGGGGTACGGCAGCACCGAAAACGCCACAGTGGCGCAGGTAACAAGCGCCAGAAAATATCCTGCAAAGCGGCGTACAGACATAGCAAAACTCCCTTTCCAAAGACATAACACGGCAGACACTGAAAGTGTTACCGGCCCGGAAAATTGCCGGGGCCGGCTGGGTATTGCTATTGTCGGCAGGGAGCCAAATATCTTCAGGGAAGCTGAAATATCTTCAGGGAAGCTTAAACGCCGACGAGGGAGCGGCGGCGGGAGGGAGGCGAAGGCGCGGGCATTGGAGCCGTCCCGGAGCCGAAGCCAAGCGTAGACTGGCGCACGACCAGCCGGGAGGGGAACACTTCGGAGGCGGCGGGCGCGGCGGCATCCGCGAGGCGGCGCACAATAAGCTGCCCGGCGGTTTTGCCGATGCCGTCAAAGTCCTGGGCCATCGTGGTCAGGCCGAGGTCGTCCATGCCGGGCGGCACCACGTCATCGAAGCCAACCAGGGCCACGTCTTCCGGCACGCGCAGGCCGAGGCGGCGCAGCTCGGACACCACGGGGGGTGCCCAGTAGTCGGCCAGCAGGAATACGGCGGTCGGGGCATCGGGCTGACCGAACAGCGCCCGCATCGCGCCGGGGTCCAGCCGCAGGCTGCCGCCATGCAGAAGGATCAAATCACGCGGATTGAATTCCAGCCCGGCATCGCCGAGGGCCGCCTGGTAGCCGCGCAGGCGGTCCGTGGCGGCTTCGGTGGTATCCATCCGGGTCAGATGGGCGATGCGCGTGTGCCCGCGCTCGATCAAATGCCGGGTGGCATCATAGGCGCCCTGGAAATTGTCGGTTCCGACATAGTCCAGCTCCAGACCCGGCACGCGGCGGTCAATGGCGACGACCGGCATGGCGCTTTGCAGGCTGCGAATCAGGTCCACATTGGCGTGCCCGCCCTCGTGCCACAGGACGACGCCCGCGAAGCCGCTTTCCTGGGCATATTTCAGGCCCTCGGCTTCTTTTTCGGCGGCTTTCTGGTATGCGTCGGCATAGGTATCTAAAACAAGCGGATGGAAGCCGCTCGCAGAGAGTGTGTCGTTGACTCCGTAAAAGATGTCCGTGAAGAGGCTGCCGCCGAAGCGGCGGCCCAGCAAAACGCCGACCAGATGCGACTCGGAGGCGGCCCCGGTAGGGCGTCCGGGCGCGGGCTTGCGAACCGACGGCAGGGCGCGGTGCCGGGCCACGTAGCCGAGAACGGACGCGGCGGTCAGGACGTTCTGGCGGGTGCCTTCGGAGACAAAAATGCCGTTCTGGCGGCTGTTCAGCACCGTAGAAACGACGGATTGCGAGACTTTGGCGCGTTCGGCGACATCTTTGAGCGTGACAGTTTTCAGGGAAGGCATAGAAATTACATCTTTGGGTTTCATGACACAATCGCTTTATATAAACAGCATATAAACAAACAGAGAGTGAAGTATTCTACCCACACTGCTATTTTATGTCAAGTTTGTTTTATGTCAAGTTTTCTTGCCAAGACGTGCCAGCATCTGGCTGATGGTCACGAACTGGTAGCCCTCCGCCCGCAGGCCGTCAATAATGGCGGGCAGGGCGGCGACGGTGGCAGGCGTGTCCTGATGCAGCAGAATAATGGACCCCGGCGCGGTGCGGTCCAAAACGCGCTCTTTGATAAAGTCCGGGCCGACATTTTTGTCGTAGTCTTTCGCGCCGACGGTCCACGACACGGTGACATAGCCCAGAGCTTTGGCGACATGAAGGACTTTGTCGTTGTACTGAACGCCGGGCGGGCGCATTAAAGTTGTGTGCTGTCCCGTAGCCTGAAAGATGTCACGGTCGCAGAGGCGCAGCTCGTTGGCGATTTCGTGGGGCTTTAGGGCAGGCAGGCTTTGATGGTCGTAAGTATGATTTGCCAGCTCAAAGCCATCACTTGCCAGGAGGCGGGCGACCTCGGGGTATTGCCGGACGCGCTTGCCGACCAGAAAAAATGTGGCGGAGGCGTTTTTTTCTTTGAGAATGGCCGCGACCTGGGGGCCATACGTGGGGTCGGGGCCGTCGTCAAAGGTCAGCGCGACCTCACGGACATTCGGATCGCCTTCGGACAGCAGAGCCTGGTGGGGATCGTAATGGTCGATGCCCTGCCAGTGCCGCACCCATTCGGCGGGATTAAAAACTTTACGCAGAGGAACTTTGCGGCGGGGGTTCAGGACCCAGGCACTGAGGGCAATTCCGGCCACAAGCAGGATGGCAGCGGCGTTCAGCAGACGGCGGCGGCGAACATTCATGGCGGTATTATGGCCGAATATGGCGGATAATCGTATATTTCTCGCCTGGGGCATAAACACCGCTTGACGCGGGGGGTATTTATATCCTATAATAAGAGAAGCATCAGAAGCAAAGAAAAATGTTCCGCACGCCGGGAGGTTCCATGTCTGCCGGGGAGCAGGAAAAAACGCTGCGGGAGCGGCTGCGGGGCGCCTCCGAGGAGCCGGTGTATGTCATCAGCATTGCGGCCCGGCTGGCCGGGCTGCCGTCGTGGACCCTGCGGGTCCTGGACAAAGAAGGCATCGTGCGCCCGCGCCGCACGGCCAAAGACCGGCGGCTGTATTCGGACAGGGACCTGGCGCTGCTGGCTCATATCCGGTATCTGTCTGAAGAGCGCGGCGTCAACATGAACGGCGTTCGGCTGATTCTGGAAATGGAAGGGCTGACGACCACCGCCGAGCCGGACGCTTCGGCCTAACTGCCCACCGATTTCATATATAAAATTGCTTTCCGTGAACTTATACTCGCAAACTTATACTCGTAAACTTATCGGCAGACGCGCTGCCCAAAGGACATGATTCGTTGATTTATCCATCCGCTGATACTATTGAAGACCGGGTCAAGAGCCGTTACTCTCTTGTGGTGCTGTCCGCCAAGCGGGCCAAACAGATCAAGGAGGGTGCGCCCATCCTGATTGACACCGATTCCACTAACCCCCTCACGGTGGCGCTGGAAGAAATCGCAGCGGGCATGGTCACTGCCGTGGAAGTGGACGGCGAGATTGTCCCCGCCACGGTGATGCCCGCTGCCCCGCTGGAAACGACGCGCAGGGCCGACGAAGACGCCGCGTAGTTCGCCGTTAGTAAGAGTCATTGCAATTATTCAGTCCTCTCACGGACGAGAGCAGCGAAAACAGGAGAGCAGGAAAAACAGATGCCGAAATCAGTGGGTATTGACTTGGGAACCACAAACTCTGTCGTTGCCGCCATCGACGAGGCAGGCGAGTCGGTCGTCATCACTCTGGCGGAAGGCAGCCGCCTTTGCCCGTCCGTTGTAGGGTTCTCCAAAACCGGAGAGCGCCTGGTAGGACAGCTTGCCAAGCGGCAGGCGATCACGAACCCCGACCGAACGATCTCGTCCATCAAGCGTCAGATGGGAACCCGCTACCGGGTCGGCATTGACGGCATTGAGTATTCGCCCGAGGAAATCTCGGCCATGATCCTTGCCAAGCTGCGCTCCGATGCCGAAGCGTTTCTGGGCGATGCCGTCACCGAGGCCGTCATCACGGTTCCGGCGTATTTTTCCAATGCTCAGCGCGAAGCCACCAAAGCGGCGGGCGTGATTGCGGGTCTGAGCGTGGTCCGCATCGTCAATGAGCCGACGGCGGCGGCGCTGGCTTACGGGCAGGACAAAACCGGCGAGCAGACGGTGCTGGTGTGGGACCTCGGCGGCGGCACGTTTGACGTCTCCATTCTGGAGCTGGACAGCGGCGTCTTCGAAGTGCGGGCCACTTCGGGCGACACGCACCTCGGCGGCGATGACTGGGACATCCGCATTATTGACTGGATGACCACCGAGTTCAAGCGCGACTCGGGCATTGATCTGACGCAGGACCGGATGGCGATGCAGCGGCTCAAAGAAGCGGCGGAAAAGGCCAAAATCGAGCTTTCCACGCTGATGACGGCGTCGATCAACCTGCCCTTTATTTCGGCGACGGCAGACGGCCCCGCCCACCTGGAGCTGACGCTGACACGGGCACAGCTCGAAGATATTACCCGTGATCTGCTGGAGCGGATGATCGCGCCCACTGAGCAGGCCCTGAACGACTCCAAGCTCAAGCCGTCGGACGTTCAGAAAGTGCTGCTGGTCGGCGGTATGACCCGGATGCCCGCCGTGCAGGAGCGGGTCCGGCAGATGTTCGGCCAGGAGCCGCACAAAGGCGTCAATGCCGATGAGATCGTCGCCGTGGGAGCCGCCGTGCAGGCGGGCATTCTGGGCGGGCAGGTCACTGATATTGTGCTGCTGGACGTGACCCCGCTGTCGATGGGCATTGAGACGCAGGGCGGCGTGTTCACCAAGCTGATCGAGCGCAATACGACAATCCCCACCTCCGCCGCGCAGCTTTTCACCACAGCCGTAGACAATCAAAGCGTGGTTGATATTCACGTTTTGCAGGGGGAGCGCGACTTTGCCGTGGACAACAAGCCGCTCGGCAAGTTCCAGCTTACGGGTATCGGCGCGGCCCCGCGTGGCATTCCCAAGATTGAAGTGCTGTTTGATATTGACCAGAACGGCATCGTCCATGTGTCCGCCAAAGACACCTCGACGGGCAGCACGCAGAAAGTGACCATCACGGCGTCGAGCGGCCTTGCCACCAATGAAGTGGAGCGGATGGTGCAGGACGCCGATCAGTACCGCAAGGCCGACGAAAAGCGGCGCGAAGAGCAGGAAATCAAGAACAAAGCCGACCAGCAGATTTATACCGCCATGCGGATCGCCGCCGATGCGCGAGGCATGGTCGCGCCCGACTTGATTGAAAGCGTCAATCAGGCGGCAGGCCGCCTGACCGCCGCCACGAACAATTATGATACCGTCGGGGCGCGGCACGGCATGGACGAGCTGAATGCGGCGCTGATGGCCCTCAGCACGGCCTACTATGAGGCCAAAACCCAGAGCAATGGAAGCAGCAACGGCTCGGCAGGCGCAGCGGCAACCGCCGCTGCCGCTCCGGCGTTCACCGCGCCCGCCGAAGAGGAGATGGCGGGCGTCGCCACCGCCGGGGACTTCCCGGACCCGGACGAGGGCAGCCGCATTGACATGGACGAGATGCTCAAAGACGACGGCGGCACGGGCGGCAGCGATTTCCGCGATGTTTGATGTCTTTTGCTGACCTCGCCGACGGCCTGACGGCTGCGACCCTGGAACTTCCTGCCCCTGCGGCGGTGTTTCTGGTCTGCGGCAGTTGGGCCGTCTTCTTTAGTCTGCAACACTTTTTTTGGTAACACTTTTTTCGGTATTTTATGGCAACCAAACGCGATTATTATGAAGTTTTAGGCGTCTCCCGCGACGCCTCTGTGGCCGACATCCGCTCGGCGTACCGGAAGCTGGCCGCGAAGTATCACCCGGATGTCAACCCCGGCGATCACACTGCGGAAGACCGTTTCAAGGAAGTCAATGAGGCCCGTGAGGTGCTGTCGTCGCCCGAAAAACGGCAGGTCTACGACCAGTACGGTCACGACGGGCCGCAGCAGGGGTTCCCCGGCGGCGGGGAAGGCGGCTTCGGCGACATTTTCGATATGTTCTTTGGCGCGGGCGGCGCACGGGCGGGCGGCGGCGGGCGGGCGCAGGCGCAGTCCGGCAACGACCTGCGCTTTGATTTAGAAATCACGCTGGAAGAGGCGGCGTTCGGCGTCACCAAGTCGCTGCGTTTGACCCGTCTGGAAGCGTGCGAGACCTGCCACGGCAGCGGCGCGAAGCCCGGCACGAACCCGCAGGCGTGCGTCACCTGCGCGGGGGCGGGGCAGGTGCGCCAGGTGCAGAACACCATTCTTGGCTCGTTCGCCACCGTGGTTCCCTGCCCGCGCTGCAAGGGCGAAGGCAAAATTATCACCGACCCCTGCGGCACCTGCCGGGGGCAGGGCCGAACGCGGCAGACGGTGGAGCATTCCGTGGACATCCCGGCGGGCGTCGACACCGGCACGCGGCTGGTGGACCCCGGCCAGGGCGATGCGGGGCCGCGCAGCGGCGGACGCGGCGACCTGTATGTGGTGCTGTCGGTAAAAGCGCACGCCCAGTTCACGCGGCGCGGAATGGACCTGCTGCACGAGGCGTCGGTGTCGTTCGCGCAGGCGACGCTCGGCGACACGTTTGAAGTGCCCATTCTGAACGGGACCGAGCGGCTGACGATCCCCGAAGGGACACAAACCGGGACACAGTTCCGCGTGCGCGGCAAGGGGTTTCCCGATGTCAACGCCCGCAGTGCGGAGCGGGGCGACCAGATTGTGAGCGTCAAAGTGCGGGTTCCCACGAAGCTGACCGACGACCAGCGCCGTTTGGTGCGCGAGCTGGCAGCGGCCTCCGGTGAAACCCTCGCGCCGCCCGAAGAGCGCGGCTTTTTCAGCAAGCTCCGGGCACGCTGACGCAGGACCCCCTGGTCCCCAATAATGGGGGAATCAGATTGGCAAACGTAGGGGCGCTGCTTGCTGCGCCCTCTTATCCTTTCCGGTTCTTCATCTGGCTCCCCCATTATTGGGGGCGGGGGGGGGCTATTTAGAGAACACAAACACGATGCGCTGGGCAGAAATTATCATAGACGCAGGAGCCGAGGCAACCGATGCCGTCGGGGCGGCGCTGGCAGATGCCGGGTGCGCGGGCTTTGAGGTGCGCGATACCGCCGCGCCGCCTGCGGTCGCGGGCTTTCTGCCGGTGGATGACCGGCTGGAAGGCCGTCTCGGTCAGCTTCAGGACGCGCTCCTCGCCCTGCCGGGTTTTGGCGTGACGGGGGCGGGCACGGAGCTGACCCTGCGGTATGTGGAGGAAGCCGACTGGGCGAATGCCTGGAAAGCCTACTTTAAGCCGTTCCGCGTGGGGCAGCATCTCGTGGTCACGCCGCCCTGGGAGACACCCGAACTGGCGGGCACCGACATTCCGCTGACCATTGACCCCGGCATGGCGTTCGGCACAGGCAGCCACCCCACCACGCAATTATGCCTCATCGCGCTGGAAACCTACGTCAAGCCGGGCCAAAGTGTGGCGGACATCGGCACGGGAAGCGGCATTCTGGCGATTGCGGCGGCTAAACTGGGTGCGTCTCCGGTGCGGGCTAATGACAACGATCCGCTGGCCGTTTCTATCGCCCGCGAGAACGCCGCCGAAAACGGCGTGGTGGTGGAAGTCACCGAAGCCCTGCCTTCTAGCTCTTATGACGTCGTCGTCGCCAATATTCTGGCCGACGTAATTATCGGTCTGTCGTCCGAGCTGGCCGCGCTGACCAAGCCCGGCGGCACGTTTATCGCTTCGGGCATTATTGACACCCGCGAGGCCGATGTCCGGCAGGCCGTCGAAGCCGCAGGCTTTGTTTCCAAAGAAACGCACCGGCAGACCGAATGGGTGGCGCTGGTGTTTGAGAAGGCATAGGTGGAGGAGATGACACTGGGGTTTCGCTATTTCCGGGGGCCGGAGGCCGATATGAGCCGCCTCCTCCCCGGCCTCCGTGTCTGCTCCCTCTGCGGGCAAACAGGCCGATGCTTTGATCTCGGCTTCACTGTAGGAACCGGATTGAGCGAAAAGGAGCGGGCGGGCAAAGTGGGATGTTTAGATTGCCTCCGCCAAGATAGATTCGGCTTCTCGCATGATACGGAGGTCGAATTATTTATGCCTGATGCGTCTCCGAAGCAAATCTTCGTCGTCTCAGGGAGCGGCGAAACGGCGACGGCTTCGACGCCTCTGATTTATCCGCCACAGCCTCAAGTGCTGGACGAAGCCATTGCCGAACTCAGACGCACGCCCAAGTTCTCGACGTTTCAAGACATACCGTGGCTGGTTCACCACGATGATTTTATGGCCTACCTCGGTATCTGGGGGCCGAAGGATGTCACGACTGTCTCTTCGCCGGACACAGCACGAGAAGTGTTTTTGGAGATGGTAGACCGCGATGGCCGCGCCCTCTGGCCGGAAGGCAAAGAGCCGCTGTTTGGAGACAACCTCATCGCATTTCAATGCCTGCATTGCCAGACCTATCGAGGGATTCTAGATTTTGACTAACCACTTATGACTCGTTTTTTTGTGCGCCCGGAACAGATTTCCGGTAATTTGGTGACGCTGGACGGCGACGATTCGCACCACCTGCGGGCGGTGCTGAAGGCGCAGGCCGGGGATAAAATCGCGGTGCTGGACGGCTCCGGGCGGGAGTGGCCCGCCGTGCTGACCGAAGTGGGCAAAACCAAGTCACAAGCGCAGATGCGGGAGCCGGTGGTTCTCAGCACGGAGCCGGTGACGAAAATCACGGTGGCGCAGGCCCTGCCCAAAGTCGGCGACAAGAGCGAGCAGGTCTGGCAGCGGGGCACGGAAGTGGGCGTGTCCCATTTCTGGGCCTTTGAGAGCGCCCGCAGCCTGACGCATTTATCGGGCGAGCGGCACACAAAGCGTCTGGGGCGGTGGGCCGAGATTATTAAGACGGCGGCGGAGCAGGCGCACCGGGCCATAGTGCCGACCCTGCGGGCGGACGGCTTTTTCTCCGATGTACTGGCAGCGGCCCCGGACTATGACCTGACCCTGCTGGCGCACGCCGAAGGGACGAAAACGCTTCTCAAAGACGCGCTGACCGCACAATCGACGCCGCCGAAAAGCGTACTGATAATCGTTGGGCCGGAAAGCGGCTTTGGGTTTGATGAAGTCAAGGCCGCGTCAGCAGCCGGGGTTTCGGTGGTGTCTCTCGGGCCGCGCACCCTGCGGACGGAAACGGCGGCGCTGGTGATGGCCGCGCAGATTTTGTTTGCGCTGGAGCCTGCCGCCCCGCTGGATGGAATGTAAAAGAGTGTTTGTTGATATTCATAACCATTTGCTGCCGAGTGTAGACGACGGGGCACGCAGCGTGTCTGAAGCCCTGAAAATGGCGAAGCAGGCGGTGGCAGCAGGGACGGACACGCTGGTGGCAACCCCGCATCGCGGCTGGTATTTGCGGCGCACGTCGCGCCCCGAGGCGGTGCGCGAACACGTCGCCGCCTTGCAGGAGTCGCTGAACCGGGCCAAAATTTTACTGAAAGTCGTGCCGGGTCTGGAAATCAAGCTGGGGCCGCGTGTGGCGCGTGATCTGACCGAGGGCGAAATTGGGACGCTTGGCGACGCAGGCCGCTGGGCGCTGGTGGAGCCGCCGTTTGACCGTCTGCCCGAGGACGCTCTGGACAGCGTCAAAGCGATTATTGATGCCGGGTTCCAGATGGTGCTGGCGCACCCGGAGCGGTGCGCGGAAATCCAGACGAGCCTGGCCTACCTGGAAGCCTGCGCGGCGCTCGGCGTCGCGTTTCAGCTCACCAGTGGCAGCCTGCTGGGCCGGTTTGGCCCGCGTGCCCAGGCCACGGCGCTGGCGATTTTGAACCATGCCTGGGACTGGCCGCTGGTGATTGCCTCGGATTCCCACGACCTGCGGGACCGCTCCCCCGGCCTCCTGCGCGAAGCCCGCGACGCCGCCGCCGCCATTGTCGGTGACGCCCGCGCTCAGGAAATGGTGGACGCCCGGCCCCGCTCCATGATTACGGCGTGACAACTCGCAAAAATACCCCTAAAGTTTCGCCCCCACCCTGCCGATAGTACGGGTATGATGGACACCAGCACATTTACGGACCTGTCGCGGGCGCTCGACCTCGGCTCGGCGCGGCTGCAGGCCGTCTCCAACAACATTTCCAATGTCAACACGCCCGGCTTCAAGCGGCAGGACGCGACCTTTGCCGCGCTGCTGCAAGATGCGTCTTCGCCGGACAGCCTGCCGCAGGAGACCACCGACCCCCGGCATCTGACGTTTGCCGACGACCCCGGCAATGCCAGCGCGGGACCAGCCATGACCACGCAAAGCGGCGGGTCCATGCGGGCCGATGGCAACAACGTGGATATTGACGCCGAAACCAGCCGTTTGACTGCCGCCGAGATTTATTATCAGGGCGCGGCCCAGCTCATGAGCGGCCAGTTTGCGGCGATGAAGTATGTGATTGCAGGGGGGCACTAATTAATGGGATATATGGACACGCTGGCAATCAGCGCCTCGGGGATGACCGCCGAGCGGCTGCGAATGGATGTGGTGGCAAACAACCTCGCCAATGTCAATACCACCCATGACCCTGATACCAACGGCCCCTTCCGGCGCAAAGATGTCTCGCTGTCCCCGATGGGCACAACGTTCGGCGAGACTTTGGCGGGCCTGTCCGGCGAGGACGCGGAGAATGGCACGGTGCATGGCGGCGTGCAGGCGGGGCAGATCGTGCCTGATATGCGTCCGTTTAAGCGCGTTTACCAGCCCGGCCACCCGGACGCCGATGCTCAGGGGTATGTGAGTATGCCCAATATCGACACCGTCACCGAGATGGTGGACATGATGGGCGCGACCCGCGCCTATGAAGCCAACGTCGCCGCCGTTGGCGCGGTCAAAGGTATGGCGATGAAGGCGATGGAGATTGGACGGGCCTAGCGGCTACTCGTAGTGCGTCCACAGCCTGAGTACCTTGACGACCCGCGCCGCTTTGTCCACGTCGTAGACCAATCGGTGCTGGATATTGATGCGGCGGGAGTAGACTCCGGCAAGGTCGCCAACAAGTTTTTCGTAAGGCGGCGGTGTCTGGAACGGATTGCTTCGCAGAATATCCAGCAAAGTTTCAGCCTTCGGGCGCGGTCCCGCCGAAGCGAGCTTCTGTGCGTCTTTTTGCGCCTGCCGCGTGAATACGACCTGCCAGTCACGCGCTTCTTCATTCTCCGTATCGTTCACCAGGACAGCTCCGGGGCGCACTGATCCACAGGGGTCTGCCTTCCCTCCTGAATTGATTCCCGCATCCCTGGAACCGACAGCAGGTACAGCGTCTCCTCAATCGAGCGCCAATCTTCCGCCGAAACGAGAACGGCACTTGCCGTCGTCCCCATAATCTGCACCGGCTCATGGGACGCCGCCGTTTGCTCCATCAAGCGCGGCAAATCCGCCTGCGCCTGCTGATCGGTCAAAGTTTTCATCTGCCGCCTCTCAATCGCTGATTTTCCGTTAAAGCAGTTTACAATAGCTTCTGCATCCTGTCAAGCCTATCTGCGCCACTGCCGCCGAGATGGTGGACATGATGGGCGCAACCCGTGCCTATGAAGCCAACGTCGCCGCCGTCGGCGCGGTCAAGGGCATGGCGATGAAGGCGATGGAGATTGGCCGGGCCTAGTCGGAAACCCGCAGAACGATTTTGCCCCGTGTATGGGGCCGCCCCGCCAGCATCTCATGGGCCATCCGGGCCTCCGCCAGCGGCAGGATTTCGCCGACGGTCGCTGAGAGTGTGCCGGACTGAAGCCGGGCGGCAATCTCGGTCAGCCCCGCCGTGGTGACGGCGACATAGAAAAACTGGGCTTCCACATCCGGCCTGCCCGCTTTTTGCGTGTCCGGCAGCGCCACGGCGGACACACACTTTCCGCCCGGCTTCAGCGCCGCCATCCAGCGTTCCACGCTTTCCCCGCCTACCAAATCCAGCACGACATCCACACCGCTGAAGCCTTGCTCGGCGTTTGACGCCGAGGCATCCACCACCCGGTCGGCTCCCAGAGTGTGAACGTAATCTACATCCTTCGAATGCACGATGGCGGCAACATCCGCCCCGACACTTCGGGCAAGCTGCACCGCATACGCGCCGACCACCCCCGCCGCACCCAGGATTAGAACCCGCGAGCCACTGCCCACATTTCCGTGTTCAAAGAGCATCTGCCAGGCCGTGACTGCCACCACTGGCGCGGAAGCGGCTTCAATAGCGCTGATGCGCTCCGGCATCCGGGCAATCATCCCGGTATCAGCGACCGCATACTCGGCATAGGCATTGATAAACAGCGAATTTGTCGCGCCAAACACCCGGTCGCCTCTCTCAAACGTGGTGACGCCAGGGCCGACGGCCTCGATCATTCCAGCGAGATCAGACCCCAGGGTCAGCGGCAGGGGCTGTCCCAGCTCGCTGTCGCCTTCACGGATCAGCGCATCCCAGGGGCCAACCCCTGCCGCCGCCACACGCACCAGCACTTCACCCGGTCCCGGCTCCGGGCGGGGCGTCTCTTCATAAACCATCACGTCAACTCCGCCGAACTGATGCACTCGCACTGCTTTCATCGTTTCTCCTTGTTGTCATCGCTGCCGTATTTATTGGATTCAGGGTTCAGAGCGTTGCGGTAAGGGGTGTATCCTTCTGCTTCAATTCCAATTATACACCCAGTCTCTCCCAGAACAAGCCGGACTATTGAAATAAGCTGTAAATTTTGCCGGGGCGGTGAAGGCGAGGAAATTGGCCGCGCCTGAGTTCAGTTTTTTTAGTTTGGCCGGGTATAACTTTGCTATGATCTCCCCTGTCAACCCGGACGCTGCGCCGGAAGCGCGGCAGCTTTTGGAGTTTTTGTACTCCCTGCCCGGCACGCGCACTCTCACCGGGCAGCATAACACGCCCCGCGAGATGTCGCAGTATAGCGATCAGGTCCAAGAAATCAGCGGCGCGTATCCGGCGGTGTGGGGGCAGGATTTCGGGTTTTCCGAAGACGGCGACATGGACGGCATTAATTTCCGGCAGGGCATCGTGGAGGAAGCCAAGCGGCAGCACGCCGCCGGATCGGTGATCACGCTGATGTGGCACGCGGTCCGCCCGACCGAAGAGGAGCCGGTGACGTTTGACGGCAGCATCTGCCGAGGCAAGCTGGACGACGCCGACTGGCAGGAGCTGCTCACGCCCGGCACGGAAACACACACCCGCTGGAGGCGTCAAAGCGACGTCATCGCGGCCCTGCTGGCGCAGCTTCAGGAGGCCGCTGTCCCCGTCCTCTGGCGGCCTTACCACGAGATGAACGGGCCGTGGTTCTGGTGGGGGGCACGCGGCGGGGCGGAGGGCTACGCGGCGCTGTACCGGCAGATGTACGAGCGGTTCGTCGGTGTCCACAAGCTTCACAACCTGCTCTGGGTCTGGAACGCGAACGCACTTGGCGGGCAGGTCCTGCCTTATGCCGACTGTTACCCTGGGCATGATGTGGTAGACATACTGGCGACCGACGTTTACCGCAATGAATATACGCCGCAGTCTTACGATGACCTGGTGGCATTGGCGGACGGACGGCCCGTGGCTCTCGGCGAAGTCGGGATCGCCCCCGCCCCGGAGATTTTGGACGCGCAGCCGCTCTGGGCGTGGTTCATGGTCTGGACCAACTTCCTAACCCGAGAAAACACCCCGGAAGCGATCAACGCCCTGTTCCGCTGTCCCCGCGCCTTGAACCGTCCGGCGCAGGGGCAGGTCTAAAACGCCCCGGCGCTAAAAGTGCCGGGGCGTTTCCTACATATCGTCTCCGCCGAGTGTCTTCCGGCCTGAAGGAGGCTCGCTGCCCGGAGGCGGAGGAGTGTTCGAGGGGTTCTGCGATGGGTTCTGCGATGGGTTCTGCGGCGGATACCCCCCGGCAGGCGGCGGCGTGCTGCTGGGCGGGGGCGGCCAGGACCCGGCAGGCGGCGGCACATAGCCGCCCGGCCCGCCCATTCCCCCGTAGCCAGCCTGCTTTGTCTTATCCGGCAAAATTACCAGCACGATCAGCCCGATACAGCTTAAAAGACCCAGCGCCCCCAGCCAGGGCGAATACCCTTTGCCCAGTGCGTAGTTGACGCACCCCCAGACAAACACAGCGGTTCCAACCAGGCTGACCGCAATTCCCAGCCCTGCCAGTCCCTGCCCGCCGCTTCCTCCGGCGACACCCCCCGACATTTGCAGCACCCGGCCCACCACCGCAATGACAAACCCCACTCCGACTCCGATGTTCGTCTTTGTCTGATATTCCGCAATCATACGCCTGCCCTCTTCTCCGCGATAGTTTCCGTTACCGTCTACCGCCATCATTCGCCGCTGCCCGGCGTTTTTCCTTCCTGCCGCGTTAAACTGGCCTGTTAAAATAACCTGTGATTCTTGCCGGGGCGTGTGGAACAATCTGGCTGTCCGAGCTTGGAGCAAGTTTCAGCTCGCATAATTGATTGGAGACACAGATGAGCTTATTTTCTTTGCCGATTTCTCCCCTTTCGTCCGTCACTTCCGGGGCAATGAACTTTGCCAATCCCATAGGGGACGCGCTCAAATCCACCGGCAGCGCGGCGGAGGCACCGTCGTTTGCGGCGACTCTGGAAAGCGCGTTCGGGGCGGTTAATGACAAATTGGGGCACGCTTCGGAGATGGCGCAGTCGTTCGCCAAAGGCAAAACCAGCGATGTGCATTCGGTGATGATCGCTTCGGAGCAGGCGACGATTGCGCTGCAAATGACGACGCAGATACGCAACAAAGCGGTGGACGCTTACCAAGAGATCATGCGGATGAGTATGTAGGCAGGGACGGAAAGCGGAGAACGAAATCGTGCCGATACTAACACAGTGGATGGACGGGCTAAAAGCGTGGTGGGCGGCGGCGACGCCGGCGACGCGGGCAATGGCGACAGGACTGGCGCTGCTGGTCGTGGTCGGGCTGGGCGTGGCGGCGTCGCTCGCGGCGTCGCCGGACTACCGGCCCATCTACCACGGGGTCAGCGGCAAGGACGCGGCGGCGATTGAGACGGTGCTGCGCGACCATTCCATTGCCATGCGCTTTGATGACAAGGACGGCACGATCTCGGTTCCCGGCAAGGATGAGGGCAACGCGCATATGTATATCGAGTCGGCCAGCATTCTGTCTAAAGACAGTGCGGTGGTCGGCATCGAATCACTCAAGAACTTAGGCTTTGGCATCTCGTCACAAAACGAAAGCCAGCAGATACTGGCCGCGAACGAAGGCGAGCTGTCCCGGAAGCTGATGCGTCTGGACCCGGTGCAGTCCGCCGCCGTCTCTATTACCCTGCCCAGCACGTCCGCGTTTGTCGGCACGGACAAGCCGCCGACGGCGGCGGTGCTGCTGACCCTCAAGCCCGGCGAGACGCTGTCTAGCTTGCAGGTCAAAGGCATCGTCAACCTTGTGGCCCATTCGGTGACAGATTTAACCCCCGCCAATGTCACGCTGACCGACCAAAGCGGTGTCCCGCTGTGGACCGACAATGGAACCGGCGACCCCGGAACCGATGAGCCGTCCAAAAAGAATGCCCAGTTCAGCGAGACCGAGGGCAAGCGGCTTCAGGCCATGCTCGACAACACGTTTGGCCCGCATAAAACTGTCGTCACGGTCACGGCAGAACTCAATTTCGATCAGATACACAAAGACGAGACCGACCATCCCGTCGCTCCCGGCGGCGCGGCAGGCACGATTGTCAGCACCCGCACCTCGGAAGAAGATTATTCCGGCGCAGGCGCTCCCCCTGCCGTGGGCGGCATCGCGGGGTCGGGCAGTAATTTGAATGCCCCCTCCTATCAGACCGGCGGCACATCGGGCGGCGGCGGCAAGTACACCAAGACCGACACCACCGAAAACCACGAAACTAACGTTTCCCACACCATTACCAATGTCGCCCCCGGCGCGGTCCGCAAAGAGGCCGTGGCGGCGCTTGTTGACACCAGCATTCCGGCTGACAACATCGCCAAGATCAAAGATATTATCGGCTCCGCCATTCTGGCCCAGCCCGGCGACACTTCGCGGTTTGTGTCTGTGCAGCAGATCGCCTTTGACACCAGCGCCCAGAAAGCGCAGGATGCCCAGATGAAAGCCCAGGCCACGCAGGTGCTGATGGGCAATATCGCCCGCGCCCTGGCCGTGTGTGTCGTCGCGGTGGTCCTGCTGGTCCTGCTGACCAAAAGCACAGGCCGCAAAGGTATCCCGGCGCAGGCCGCGAATGAGCCGCAGCTTGCGCTGGCAGGCGGCGGCGCGAACCTCGGCTACTTCAATGGCGAAGCGCCTGATCTGGAAATGGCCGCTATTCTTGGTCAGTCCCCGAGCAGCCGGGATTTGGCGCAGATGGCCGACGACCGCCCGCTGACGGTGGAAGATGTGCTGTCGGAGATGCCGGACCCCGAAGGCCGCCCCCGCCGCCGCGCCCGCGCCCCGTCGATTGAGGAGCAGCAGGACCTGAAAATGGAAAGCATCCGCACAATGATTGATGCCCACCCCGAAAGCGTCGCCCTGCTGATGAAGGGCTGGATGGCCGACGACACGAAAGTTTCTTAGCAAAAGTTTTTCGAGAAAGAACCCCTATGGCACTCCGACAACAGCCGCTCACCAATCGTAAAAAAGCCGCCATTCTCATGGTCGCCCTCGGCCCCGATGCCGCCGGGCTGCTTTTTCCGCACCTGACGCCCGATGAAATTGAAGTCATCAGTGTGGAGGTCGCCCGCATGGGCCGGGTCAATCCGCAGATCAAAGAAAGCATCATTGAAGAGTTCCATGAGCTGTGTATCGCGCAGGAGTTCATCGCCGAAGGCGGCATGGACGCCGCCCGCGAGATGCTGATGAGCGCCTTTGGCGAGGAGAAAGCCGGGCTGATTGTCGGGCGGGTTATGCAGGCGATGCAGGTCATGCCGTTTGACTTCCTGAAGCGGGCTGATGCCGGGCAGATTACGACGTTTATTCAGAACGAGCATCCGCAGACCATTGCGCTGATTCTGGCCTACCTCGCCCCGGCGCAGGGCGCGGCAATTTTGTCCGGGCTGCCGCAGGACCTGCGGGCCGAAGTCGCCCGGCGCATTGCGACGCTGGACAAGACGCCCCCGGAAGTCATCCGCGAGGTAGAAGCCGTGCTGCAAAAGAAGCTGTCTTCGGTGGTCTCCACCGACTTCAGCCAGGCGGGCGGCGTCAAGGCACTGGTGGAAGTGCTGAACTATGTGGACCGCTCCACCGAAAAGACCATTTTGGAATCGCTGTCCGAAAGCAACCCGGACATCGCCGACGAAGTCAAAAAGAATATGTTTGTCTTCGAGGACATTATTCTCCTGGACGACCGGGCCATTCAGCTTGTGCTGAAAGAAGTGGACACCAAAGAGCTGGCCGTGGCGCTCAAGGGGGTCGGCGAGGGAACGCAGGTGCGTATCTTCAAGAATATGTCTGAGCGGGCGGCGGCGATGATGAAGGAAGAGATGGAGTTCATGGGGCCGGTGCGCTTGAAGCAGGTCGAAGAAAGCCAGCAGAAAATCGTGTCTATTATCCGCAAGCTGGAAGAAGCCGGAGAGATTATTGTCGCTCGCGGCGGCGGCGAGGAGATGATTGCGTAGACCTACCTTCCTTGCTCCTTCGTTCATTCTTCACTTCGTCGCAGGGTCCTTCCTAAAGGAAGGATTAGGAGCGCGGCAGAAGGTTTGCGTATTTCATCCGTATCCTTCCTTTAGGAAGGACCCTGTGAGCGAGGCACGAGCGAACAAGGTGGTAGGTCTCCGTACCCCGCCCGAAAGACAATCAACTGATGCCCACTTTGACACCGCCCACCATTGCAAAACCAACAGCCTCCTGGCTGGACCTCTTGGAGCCGCTGGCCGAGCCGGAGCCGACCCTGCCCGAAGACGCCCTGCCGGATGCCGCGCCGCTGAACCTGGATGACCTGCGGGCCGAAGTAAAAACGGTGCTGGCACAGGCACAGGCCGACGCCGCTGAGACGATGGCCGATGCCCATGTGCAGGCGGCGGCGCTGCGCGAGGCGGCCTGGCAGGAAGGGCTGCACGCGGGGCGTGTGGAAGCCCGCACTCAGGCGGAAGCCGAAATACGCGCCGAGTGGGCGGCGCACAAAGCCGCGCTGCGGGCCGAGATGGATACGCTGACCCGGCAGATTGGCGAGGCGCGGGAAGCCTTATGGCGGCAGCAGGAGCCGGAAATGGTCGCGCTGGCCCTAGACATCGCCCGGCAGGTGGTCAAAACCGAGATCACGCAGAACCCGGACGTGGTGAAAGCGGTGCTGTCCAATGCCCTCCGGCGGCTGACTGACAAAGAAAACGTGCGGGTGCGCGTCTCGGTCGGCGATGCTCCGCGTGTCAAAGAAATACGTCAGGATTTACTGGAAGTCGTGGATGGCCTGCGGCATTTAGAGATTTTAGACGACCGGCGCGTCAGCGACGGCGGATGCGTGATTGAGACAAACGCCGGAAGCATTGACGCCAAAATCGAGACGCAAATGGCCGAAGTGGCGCGGGCACTGGGGGTGACGGAGAATGAGTGAGACCCCCCCCGCCCCCAATAATGGGGGAGCCGGAACAGAGCCGGCAGAAGCCTCTCCTACATCCTCTCTGGCTCCCCCATTATTGGGGGCGGGGGGGGCCTGCCTGCCTTCCATTGACCTTTCCCGTTACCGCGCCCTGGTGCAGCGGCTGGACACGGTGCGGGCGAACGGGCTGGTCACACAGGTGATCGGGCTGGTGGTGGAAAGCATCGGCCCGGCGGCGCAGGTGGGCGAGCTGTGCGAAATCCGGCACAGTGGGGGGCGCAATTCACCGACGATTAAAGCCGAAGTGGTGGGGTTTAAATCCAACCGGGTGCTGCTGATGCCGCTCGGCGAGATGGCAGGGATCAAGCCCGGCTCGGAAGTGATTGCCACGGGCGATATGCAGCAGGTGGCCGTCGGGGACTTCCTGCTCGGGCGCGTTTTAGACGGCCTCGGAGCGCCTGCCGACAGCAAAGGGCCGCTTTTGGGGCCGGGTCTGAAGCACTATCCCATCAACGCCGCGCCGCCAGATGCCCTGACTCGGCGGCGGATCACGGAGCCGGTGTCGCTGGGCATTCGGGCCATCGACGGCCTTTTGACCGTGGGCAAAGGGCAGCGCATGGGCATCTTTGCCGGGTCCGGGGTCGGCAAAAGCACCATTTTAGGCATGATTGCCCGCAACACGACCGCCGACATCAATGTCATCTGCCTGGTCGGCGAGCGCGGGCGCGAAGTGCGCGAGTTCCTGGAAAATGACCTCGGCGAAGAGGGCCTGCGCCGCTCCGTCCTAGTAATTGCCACGGGAGACAAGCCGCCGCTGGTGCGTTTGAAAGCCCCGCTTGTGGCGACCGCGATTGCCGAATATTTCCGGGATCAGGGCAAAGATGTTTTGCTGATGATGGACTCGGTGACGCGGCTGGCAATGGCACAGCGCGAAGTGGGGCTGGCCGTCGGCGAGCCGCCTGCCACGCGGGGCTATCCGCCAAGCGTGTTCGCGTTTCTGCCCAAAGTTTTGGAGCGTTCGGGAACAAGCGACCGGGGGACAATTACGGCGCTTTATACCGTGCTGGTCGAGGGCGACGACGAAAACGAGCCAATCGCGGACACCGTGCGAGGCATTTTAGACGGCCACATCTGGCTCTCGCGGGACCTCGCCGCACGGGGGCATTACCCGGCGATTGAGGTGGGGCGCAGCGTCTCCCGCGTGATGTCGCAGATCACCCCGCCCGCGCAGCGAGTGGCCGCCACCCGCCTGCGGGAGACGCTGGCGACGTTCAAAGAGGCCGAAGATTTAATCAATATCGGGGCCTATGTGGAAGGCAGCAACCCGCGCATCGACGCCGCCCGGCTGCTGATTGAGCCTGCGCGGGCGTTTCTCAAGCAGGGCGTTCACGAGCAGTCTTCGCAGGAAGACACAACGACGGCGTTAGAAAGCATTTTCGCCGATGAAGTTTAAGTTTCGTTTGCAGGCCGTTTTGGAGCAGCGCGAGCGGCGCGAAACGCAGGCGCAGCAGACGCTGGCGCAGTCGCAGGCGGCTCTGGGCCGGGCGGAGACGCTGCTGTCTGAGATGCGGGACGTCCGGCAGGCACTTTTAGACGAGCTGTGCCGGCAGCGAGCCGGGGCGTTTGATGCGTTTGAAACGCAGCTCTACCAAGATTATATGCAGGTGATTACGCAGAGCATCGGCGAGCAGGAAGCCGACATCCGCGCCCTGCAAACGTCGTGCGCGGCCCATCAGCTTCATCTAATTGGAACCGCCCGCGACAAGCAGGCGTTAGTTTCCGTCCGGGACCGGCATCAGCAGGCACACACGCGGCTGGGCCTGAAAATTGAACAGGCCGCGATGGACGAGCTGGCGACCACGCGCTTCAACCACAAAGGCTAAGAAACAGGGGATATATGTTAGACGAAATCAGCAGCATCACGGCTCGCATCGGCGAAATTCAGCAGCGGATCACCGCCCTCAGCGGCCCCCCGCCCGCGCCTGCGATCCCTGCGGACGCGCCGACGTTTCAGCAGGCGCTCGGCGCGGCGACCGCTCCCGCCGCCGCGCCTGCGACCGCCGGGGCAGCCCCCCCCCTGCCCGCGCTGACCGGGCCGACCACGCTGCCGTCCGGCTCGGATGTGACCGCCCCGCCTGCGTCGCTCGGCCCGCTGCCGACTGTGCTAACCGGCCCGCTGGCCCCGCTCCCGGTCATGCCTGCCTTTGTGTCGTCTTCGGCGGCAGGTATCGACGGCCTTATTCAAAAATACGCAGCCCAGCACGGGCTGGAACCGGCGCTGGTAAAAGCGGTCATCAAGACCGAGTCCGACGGCAACCCGCGCTGCGTCTCGCGGGCGGGGGCGATGGGCCTAATGCAGCTCATGCCCGCAAACGTCAAAGAGGCGGGTATTTCCGATCCCTTCGACCCGGAGCAGAACATCTCGGCGGGCACGAAGCAGCTTGCCGATCTGCTGGGCCAATACCACGGCGATTTAGACCTCGCGCTGGCGGGCTACAACGCCGGGCCGGGCAATGTGCATAAGTACGGCGGCGTGCCGCCGTTCACCGAGACGCGCCAGTATATTCAGCGCGTCCGGGCCGCGATGGGCCAGGAGAAATAGTGTATGAAGGCAGTTTTCGGCCTACTGGGCCTGCTGGTTGTGCTGGGCGGCGTCTATGGGGCGGCCTTTTTCGGCGTCATTCCCGTCAAGAAGATAGCCGACAAGACCCCGGCCCTGCGCGGCCCGCTGGCCGCCCTGCATCTGGTCCCGCTCAAAAAGCCCCTCTCTGCCGCCGCTGCCAAAGCCGCCGCCGCGCCCAGCCCGGAGCAGGCGGCGCTGGACGCCGCGAAGAAGCAGCTTCAGGCGGACCGCGCCCAGCTTGACAAAGACCGGGCCGCGTTGGAAGCCCAGAAAGCCGCCCCGCCCGCCCCGATTTCTGCCGACGGAACCGCCGCCGCGCCCGCGCCTGCCGCGCCCGACACCGCCGCGAAGCTCGCGTCCATCTACGCCGCGATGCCGCCCGATGATTTGGCGAAACTCCTCGGCGGCCAGACCGACCCCGATGCCATCACGGCCCTGACGGGCCTGGATGACAAAAAAGCGGCCAAAGTCCTCACCGCCCTTCCCCCCCTCCGCGCCGCCCGGCTGGCCCGCATGATGGCTCATGTCCGCCTCGCCCGTGCGTCCTCCCCCACTGCTGCCCCTTCTGCCAGCCTGTAACTTTAACCAGAAAAATAATTTATGGGGGCGCTTGACAAAACAAAGGTAAGGGTTTATACTGTTCTTAGAGCGACAAGCGCCAGCATTTATAGTCGCTTGCAGCCCCGCGTTCGGTTTTGATGTTTGGTCATAGATGTTTGAGACCCAAAGGAGACTGTTGCCATGTCTTTCTCAGCGTTTGCCTCATCGCCCTGCCGTTCTCGCTTTGTTTCTGCTCGCCCCGCTCCTGCCGTCGTCCTTTACTAAGTAAAGGTGTGCGCCTTGCTCGTCTCAACGCTCTTCTTCTGCCCTTCCGCTCATGCCGGGCAGTGGGTCGTGACCTACGCCGCTGGCGGCGTCACCCCAAGCGCGTCCGGCTGTAGCATCAGACACCGTGGCCCAGGAGCCATCGCGTTGACCGTAACCGCCACTTTGACCTGGACTCCTTCCTATGCTGGGGACACCTCCCCGCCACCCGCCTCTTTAGACGTGTTGGAAGCGGCCTATGCCAACGCACCCATCGCGGTTCCTATGCTTCCAAACGCTCCGGTGATGCCCAACGGGGCGACGGCCTCTGACGGGCTGGGCGATGGGGCATCCGTGATTCAGGGGTTTGGCGGCATGGAAAGCCACGGGTCTCACCTATCCCATTTGACAGTTGTGCCCGGCCAGTTATCGGTGAGTTTGCCAACCCGGACGCTGACGGCGTCGGTTCCCGATATCCAATGGTCATTGGGGATCAATATGAGCCTGAGCTATGGCGTTCAGGAAAACACCCGTTTGATGATGAACATTGTGCCGTTGCGAGTAGATGCAACCTCTCCCCATGTCTCGCGTGTCTTCTACCGCGTAGAACCAGACAACGCTGTGGCAACTTCCGTCACTTTTACTACACCTGCTTCCACAGGAACTGGCACACAAGCACTGTCAAACGTGACAGGCGAATTCAGTTTCACCTTTGATGAAGCACAACTGCCCACAGGAAGCTCTGATTTTGTGCTTGACTGGACACCTACCAACCCCTACACTCCCTTAGACAGCACATCGGTCAAGGTTGGCGCGACGCGAGCATCAATGGTAGCCAGTGGGTCAAGTTCACTGGGCGCCTGGGTGCTAGCAGGCGACTCGGCGCCTACGCCCACGGGAACTCCAAATGGCGGTTTAGTACGGATTTCAATGACGCCATACGAGCTTCACGAGTTTTATGACAAGTTTTCCTACTCGATACCTGTAGTTGCAGAGAGCCAGACCATCTATGCAGCAGATAACAGTGTAAGTATAGGAACACCAGAACTGTTAGCACTGCCTTCAACGATAGCGGGATGGGGTGAGACACACCATTACAGCTACCAATCCGCAGACTATGGTTCTTCATCTATGACCAATGCTACCGGAGCAACTCTCCCCGCGCAAAGTGGTCACTTTCGAAGTAAGGATGGAGTTGCCGGATTCTTTTTTGCCCCTGGACACGACTTGATTGGGATCGCGCACTGCGATAGTCTCATGTTCACGTCAGAAGATTATCAGGGCCTTGTCCTGCCAGTCTTTTTGGATGCTGTAGTTTCAGACACACAGACGATTGTTGTTCCGATTGAATGACTTTGTTCTGTTTGGCTATAAGCAACATTGGCTCTGTCTGCCCAGTTTGGGTGGACAGAGCCACTTTTTCTCAAATAGGTCAAGATCATCTTAAATGACAGACAATAAAAAATGGCTCTTAGTCAGTATAAGTGTTATTGCAAGTTTTTTCACCATACGAGCATTGTATCTTTTAGTACCCGAAATACATGATGTCTTTGTTATCAGTAGCATCCTTAGCAAACAAGGAGTGCTGCAAACCTATCTGCCTAACTCTGTGGGCGTACTTTACCCCGGCCTTTTCTGGCTGGCGCTCGCCGGTTTGACCTGGGGTGCTTGCTATGCACTAGCACAGCAGCAGCGCAGCGAGAAGCACGGAGAATAAGCACGGAGAATAAAAGGTTATGAAGCAGTCAGCGAAATTGCTGCCGGTGATAATTGGCTTAATGGCTGCCTGTCTTACTTTGTATTCAGTCAGGCTGTTATTTAGCGGCATTCCCACGCTCATTGCGTACTGGAAAATGCTTGCCCCCATCGGCAGATCACAGGATGTCATTTATGATTTTCGCTGGCTGCTGTACCCCGGCCTCTTCTGGGCGGCTCTTGCAGGCATCGCGTGGGCGGCGTGCTATGTGCTTGCCCGGAAGCCAGCAGGAGAAGTTCGTGAAAACTAAAACGTTAATGGACCGTGTGCGTCTCACCGGCACGGTATTAATCACGCCGTTTGTGGCTGCCGGAGCAGTCTTTGGCGTGTGGGGACTAATTCACAGTGTCAAGCACTGGCAGGCACTGACGCAGGGCAGGCTGCTGAGCGAGGTGGAAGTGGCGGTGCAGATGCTCGTCGGCGCGGCGGCAATCGCACTGGCGGTGATACTCACGGCAAGCCTCTGGCGGCGGTGCTTTCCGCGCCGCCGTGCCTGGAAAGACGGCGCAGCGATGCTGCCGAACCCATTCAAGACGAGCGGCAAGTATGCGGTGTGGCAATTTCAGCGGCCTTCCCGGCGGCAGGCTCTCTTTGGGGCGCTGCGGACGCGCAAGAAGACGCGGCCTCAAAACCTACCCCGCTAAGGCCAGCAGGACCATCAGCGTGGCGAAGGTGTTTTGGAAGCAGTGGGCCAGCATGGAGGGGGCCAGGGAGCGGCGCGTTTCGGCCATCCAGGCGAAGACGCCGCCCAGCATCATCAGCGGCAGCATCCCGGACAGCCCGACGGGGTGGACGAAGCCGAAGACGAAGCCCGTCAGCACAATGGCGGGCCAGACGCCGAGGCGCAGCTTGGCGGCCTGCAAGAAGACGCCGCGAAACAGAAGCTCTTCGGTCAGCGGCGCGGCGACGGTCGCCAGCAGCACCAGCATCGCCTGTGTCCAGGGCGACGTGGAGTTTGCCAGCAGCGGAATGGCCGGGTTGGAGGGGTCCGGCGTGTGCAGATGCGAGCCAATCGCACTTGCCAGCAGCACCAGGGGCAGAGCGATGGCGAAGCCCAGGACGCCGTACACGAGGTTCTGGCCGAGACGGTGCGTGTTCCAGCCCAGCTCATCACCAAACGAGGCACGGCGGCGGCGGGCAATCCCCACAAGCAGGCCAATCGGAATGCCCGCGCTGACCAGGTAGCCAAATGAAGTCAGTCCAACAGTGGCGGCCACGCGGCTGGCCGCAGGCTGGTGTTCCAGAGAGGCCCGCAGCGGGGCAATCAGCCCTTTGTAGTGCAGGAAATGGACGCCGCCCAGCAGCCCGCCGAGCAGGTCCGGCATCAGGAGGTACAGGGCAAAGACGCCCAGCAAGTCCCCCGCCCGCAGGCGGCGCTCTTCGGGCGGCACGGGGTCGCGCAGGGTCGGCCAAATGGGATCAGGGATGGCGGGGTCCGTGCCGGAGCCGAGACGGCGCACAGCAAAGTAAATCAGCAGGCCAATTCCCGCAAGGCCCAGGCCCGCGTAGGCCAAAGTCAGGACGCTCACCGGAGCCAGCGTCAGAATGGCCCGGCTTTTGGCCTGAGCGGCATACGTTTTGGCCGCCGCCGCGTTCCCCTGCGACCCGTACAGCACGGACAGCGCGGGATACTGCCACCAGCGAATGCCGGGCGTCGATTGCAGAAGCCGGGCATAGGAGTCTGTCTGAGCGGGCGTCAGATGCGGTCCCCGCGCCACATCTTCCCACAGTTTTCCTTCAGAGAGGTACCGAGTCTTGTCTTCGGGCCGCAGGCCCTTCAGGGCGGCGGGCTGAAACGCCTCATGCGGGTCCAGCCTGTTTGGGCCGGAGCCAAAGAGAGGCTGATGCAGGAGTGCCCGCAGGACAAGGACCCGGCGGGCGGTGCTGGGGGCATTGGCCGCGCCTTTTTGCAGTGTCTCGGCGGACTTCAGGGCGCGGCGCAGCGCCTTCGGGTCCGGCTCGCCGCCGGGGCGGCTCAGGGACGCGGCATAGGCTCCTTTTGCCTCCGAGCTGACACTGAGGGTCGCCTGCATCGTCTTGTCGTCAACCTGACCGCCCAAAGTCTGTGAGAGCCGGGAGCTGTGCGCCGAGACCCAGTCGTTTCTGAGGTCTACCAGACGCAAAGCCAGGGCAAGGACAAGCAGAGCAATGACCCAGAGCGGCAGACGGTCGGCTTTCGCCACACGGAACGGAGGCCCGGTCATAACTTGTCTTTTCCAAAGGCTGCCGCCCGTTTCTCCTGAGCCTCGCGCAGCAGGCGGTCCACGGCCAGGCCGTTCGGCCATTTGGCTTTGATGGTGCGCCACGTTGCGACGGCCTGGTCCCACTGCCCGGCTTTTTCCTGGGCGTGACCGCGCATTTTCCAGTCGTTCAGGTCGGCGTCCGGCTGCCGCGTGTCCATCTCAAACGCATGGGCGGCTTTGGCGTAGTCTTTGGTCGTATTGAAGTAGAAAAAGCCGAGGTTCCAGTAGGCATAGGCGGAATGGGGATTGTTGGCTGTGCCCAGTTTGTAATACGCTTCCGCATCGCCGGTGCGCCCGAGGCTGTCCATCAGCCAGCCGCCGTTGGAGTAGGCTTCCAGAAACTGCGGGTCGGCCTCGGTAATCACCCGGTCCAGCGCGACAATGCGGGGATAGTCGCCGTCGTGCCAGTAGTTATCGGTCTGGTTCCAGAGCTTGTCCACGACGCGGGCAGTGATGCCGTCGACCTGGATTTGGGACTGAGATGGCGGGGCGGAGGGCGGGGCCGCCGACGCGGGGAGCGCGACCGCAAGGATAACAAGCGAAAATAGCAGGCGCGATAACATGGGCAGGGGCCTCTCAAAATAGCTTTCAGGAGATGGCTTATTGTAGCATCTTGGCCGCCGGGTGTCAATGCTGAGTGTGCTATACTAGCCTATGCTTTTAGTAATCGACGTGGGCAACAGCAACGTGACTTTCGGGGTCTACGACGGCGCGGCTCTCAAACACCGCTGGCGCATTCAAACGGTGGCGGGGCGGACAACCGATGAATACGCGGCGTTCCTCGGCTCGCTGCTCCTCGCCTGCGGCCTCGGCTTTTCGGACATCGCCGGGATTGCGCTTGCCTCCGTCGTGCCGGAAGCGACACCGGCGCTGCGGCGCTTGTCGCAGGAGACGTTCGGCAGGGCTGCCGTAGAAGCGACGCCGGAGCGTGATTTAGGGCTGGAAATCGCCTATTTGCCGCCAAGCGCGGTCGGCGCGGACCGACTGGTCGATGCCGCCGCCGCTGTTCACACGTTCGGCGCTCCCTGCATTGTCATTGACTTCGGCTCGGCGACCACATTTAACGCCGTCGCGGCGGGGCGGACGCCGGGGGCGCTGCCACTCTATCTGGGCGGCGCGATTTGTTTGGGCATCGGCCTGTCGCTGGATGCGCTGTTCGCTAAAACCGCGAAAATCCCCCGTGTGGAGCTGGCCCTGCCGCCCCGTGCTATCGCGGACAACACGGCACACGCCCTGCAATCGGGCATTGTGCTGGGCACGCTGGCGCTGGTGGACGGCATGGTGTCTCGCTTCCGGGCCGAGATGGACGCACCGAATTGTCCGGTGATTGCCACGGGCGGCTATGCGTCGGAGCTGATGGCCGGGCAGAGCCTCAGCGTCACGCATCTGGAGCCGAACCTGACGCTGGACGGCCTGCGGCTGGTGTACGAGCGTAACCGGCCCCGATGAACCGCCTGCTGCTGCTTTTGGGTGTGTTTCTGGTTTCCACGGCGGGCCTGTTCGCGCATCAGGCGCTGGCGGAGGCGACGCCGCTGGCGGTCGCAGCGTGGCGTCTGGGTCTGGCCGCGCTGTTTTTCCTGGGTATTTCGCGGCGCGGGTCAATGTCCCCTGCCCTGCCGCTTTCCTCCTCAGCACGGGCAAGGCTCACCGTCGGCGGCGTGTGCCTGGCCCTGCACTTCGTCACCTGGTTTGCGGCTTTGGACCGCACTTCGGTTGCGCGGGCGACATTGCTGGCCTGCACCACCCCGCTGTGGGCGGTGCTGGGGGCATTTCTGCTGGGCCGCCGCCGCCCGTCGGGCCGGGACTTCGCCGCGCTGCTGCTGGCGGGGCTTGGCCTGTGGCTGGTGACGCAGGGCGACGCGCAGACGTCGACACCGTCCACGCTGCTCGGCGATGCACTCGGCCTGTCGGCGGGCCTGCTGTTTGCCTGTTACTTGCTGCTAATGGAGGGTCTGCACGTCCAACTCTCCGCGCAGCGGCAGGTGACGGTCGCCTACACCGTCGCCGCCGCTCTGCTGTGGGCGGCTTTGCTGGCGCGGGGCGGCGCGACGCTCTCCTACTCGGTCTCAGTCTGGAAGGCGCTCCTGGGGATGACACTGGGGCCGCAGATTTTCGGCCACACGCTCCTCAATGCCTCCCTGCGGCACTTTTCGTCGTCGACCGTCGGCTTTGCGGTGCTGCTGGAGCCGGTCATCGCGGCACTTTTAGCCTGGCTGCTGCTGGGGCAGCGGCTGGCCCCCGCGCAGATTGGCGGGGGCGTTCTGGTGCTGGCTGCGCTGGCGCTGGTGATTGGCTGGCAGACGCCGAAGAAAGCAACTGTGGTATAATCAGGTAACAAGTCTTTTTCGTTACAGCGGTATTCAGGGTATAATAAAGTTAGTTGAGCGAACGTACACAAATCAAAATCCTGAACGCGGCGGTTACGCCCCCTGTTCTTGTTGAGGCGGTACTTATTGATGGAGTGACGCTGACCGAGGCCCAAACAGCCGATGCTTCGTGGGTACCTGCAATGGACCTTTTGTGCCAGGAAGCAGCATTGAAAGGCATCCCGGAAGACGAATGGCCTGTACACACTCACTGGCACTGGTCGGAAGTAGTAAGTAGAGCTACGAGTACGAGCCGCTTTCTTGGAATTGAGTGTCAAGGCGAAATGCAGGGCATGATCTGGCTGCATCGAGACGAAGTAACACGTCGCCCATTTAAACAAGGAAGCCCGCTTATTTATGTGAAGCGAGTTGCCATTGCTCCGTGGAACTACGAACAATTTCTGATGAAGTTAGGTTAGAAAGCGCGATTTCGTCGGTGCGGCTCCGTATTTATTCGAGCGGCAATCCAGGCAAGTATCGAAAGTGGATGTGAAGGTCGTCTCGGTTTGCATTCTCTTCCTGATGCCGAAGAATTTTACCGAAACGTCTGCAAGATGGAAGATATGGGTATAGACCCTGTTCACGAAGGTTTGCATTATTTCGAGATGACCAGCGTACAGGCACGAGCATTCGCAGGAAAGCAATAAAATGAAACTTGAAATCACAGACGAGTGGCTACTCTCTTTTGATGAAAGCACGCCGGAACCCTCGGGGTATATCACGCCGCGTGAGCGGGCAGAGGTAGCCCGACAGCGTGAAAGCGCACAAATGGCGGCTTTACAGTCCTCACCTTCTCAGGAAGCAAATAAAGCTAGTGCAAAAGCTGTTGCCACAAACAAGTAGAACATCTGCCGATCTGTGATGCAGTAATGAACACAAAAAGGCCATCCTGCGGGATGGCCTTTCGGCTATGTTTTTGCTCGATAAAACTGAAATTATGACACTGACAGCTGAACCTACAATAAAGATGAAGGCGCTGAGGCCGCTGCAAATTGGCCCAATTACGCTGGATGCGCCGCTGGTGCTGGCTCCGATGGCGGGGGTGACGTCCCATGCCTTCCGCCTCCTGTGCCGGCAGCACGGGGCAGGGCTGGTGGTGACGGAGCTGCTGTCGTCGCACGCGATCCACTACAAAAATGCCAAAACGTTTGGGATGTTTGACTGGAACGAGGCCGAGCGGCCTGTGTCGGTGCAGCTTTTTGGCGGCGACCCGGCGCTGATGGCGGAAGCCGCATCCGTGGTGGAAGCGGCAGGGGCGGACATTGTGGACTTAAATATGGGCTGCTGGGTCCCCAAAGTCGCCAAAACCGGGGCGGGGGCGACGCTCCTCAAAGACGTCTGCCTCGCGCAGTCGGTGGTCAAAGCAATGGTGGAGGCGGTCAAAATCCCGGTGACGGTCAAGATTCGCGCAGGCTGGGACCCGACGCAGACCACAGGGATTGAGTTCGCGCAGCGGGCGCAGGACGCCGGGGCGCAGGCTATCGCGGTTCATGCCCGGTATGCGACGCAGGGGTTCACGGGGCACGCCGATTGGAGCATTATTCGGCGCGTCAAAGACGCCGTCACGATCCCCGTCATTGGCAACGGCGATGTGGAGACGCCCGAAGACGCGGCGCGGATGCTGGCGGAAACAGGCTGCGATGGCGTCATGGTGGGCCGGGCGACTTACGGCAACCCGTGGCTGTTTGGGGACATTCAGCACTATCTAGAAACCGGCGAGCGCCGGGCCGCGCCGACGCTTTCGGACCGGGTGGAGGCCGCGCTGTTTCACCTCAAAACGATGGCTGCCGACCCCGCCGTTGGCGAAGTGCGGGCGGTCAAAGAGATGCGGGGGCAGATCACGCATTATTTCAAGGGCTTTTCCGGCGTCTCCGCCCTGCGGAGCTTAATTGTGCAGGCGGCGACGATTGAGGAGATTGAGGCGCTCCTGCGGCGGGAGCATCACCACAGGCAGGACCGCGATGGCGAGTGAGCTGACAGGTGAGCCGCCGAAAACCCGACCGCTGCGTTCGGCGGGGCTGACCTTCGGGCTGGCCCTGCTGGCCTATCTGGCGTTCAGCCTGCTGCTGCCCTGGGTTCCGCTGCCTGCCCATCGCCCGCCGCCCTGGGTGCGGCTCGGCATTGTCGTCACCTCCACGGCTGCATTCATGCTGCTGCAACTGTGGCTGGCGCAGGCGACGGTCAATCTGCGCCCGCGTCCGGCGCTGTCTGCGGGACTGATGGTAGTGTTCACGCTGGCGCTGGGCCTGATTGCTGTCTTTGTCCATACACACCGGGGCTGGCCGCTGGCGATTAACGCCCCGATATTCATCTTGAAGCCTCTGCTGATGGGCATTTGCATAACACTGGGCTGTGCGTTCTTCGGCATTTTGCTGTCCCAGATCATCCGCGAGCCGAATGTCCTCCTGCCGGTCGCGCTGGTCGCCATGCCGATTGACTACCTCGGCGCGATGACCCCGATAGGCTTCACGCAGAACGCCGTGGCAAACAACCCCCAACTGGTGCGTGCCGTGTCTGTGCCAGTCCCTCATGTCGGCAGTCTGAGTCCAAGCGGCTTTATCGGGCCGGGCGATGCGCTCTTCATGGCGTTCTTTTTCGCGGTCGCCCTGCGGCTGTCTTTGAACGTGCGTGGCACGTTCTGGTGGACTTACGGCCTTTTGACGGCGACCATGCTGATTGTGCTGCTCACCAATGTTAATATCGCCGCCTTAATCCCAATGGGCCTGGCCGTGATTATCGCCAATTTTCGCTACTTCAAGCTGAAGCGCGAGGAAGTCTTTGCCACGCTGTACGCCGCCGCGTTTATTTTAGTTCTTGTGACCGGCTTTTACTATTACAGCCACTCTCGCCTTTACCGCACTGCCCCCAAAGGAAACCCTGATGCCGCCCGTTCTGTCCCTGCCCCCCACCCTGCCCCGCCGGGTCGTCCTGCTGGAAACCGATGAGCGGGCGGGCCTTGTCGCCGCTCTGTCCGCTGCCTGCGCCGCACGGGATGTTTCGCTCGACCTGGTCACGGGGCCGGGCCATGTCCTGATCACGTTTGACACCGACGATGCGACTCTCGCGGCCCTGCTGTCCGCGCTTGGCTCTATCGGCGGCGTCCTCTCGGCCACCCCCTACACCGTGCTGTAAAGCCCTTTTGAAAATAGGCTTCCCCGAACCGAACCCTTTTGAGCGGCGGGCGCGTTTTAGAAAGAGACCTACCACCTTGTTCGCTCATTCTTCGCTCACAGGGTCCTTCCTAAAGGAAGGATTAGGATAGGGCGTAGGAGCGCGATTTATCGCGCCCTCTTTTCCTAATTTATCCGTATCCTGCCTTTAGGAAGGACCCTGCGACGAAGTGAAGAATGAACGCAGGAGCAAGGAAGGTAGGTCGCCGAGGGGCGTCTACACGAGTACCTGAAGCAGCACGCAGTCGTCCCAAAGGCCGTCGCGGCAGCCGACTTCGCGCTGCGTGCCGACTTCCTCGTAGCCGCATTTGCGGCACATGGCGAGGCTGGCGGCGTTTTTGGCCCAGATGCGGGACAGGACGACGTGGAAGTTGAGCTGCCGGGCGGTGTCGAGGAGGGCACGCATCAGGGCCGTGCCGAGGCCGCGCCCCTGCGCGGCGGGGGCAAGGTACAGGGACGACTCGGCGGTGCGCTCGTAGATGGGGAAGCCTTCCGACCACGGGGTCAGGGAGGCGTAGCCGAGGACGCTCTGGTCGGCGCTGTCTTCGGCAACCAGGATGGGGTAGCGGGGGTCCTGATGGGAGAGAAGCCAGGGGCGGCGGTCGTCTACGGTCAGCGGCAGGAAGTGGCCGGTGAAGTCCGAGCCGGTGACGGCGGCGTTGTAGATGGCTGTCAGCGCGGGCAGGTCGCCTTCGCGGGCGGGCCGGAAGAAGTAGGTAGGTTCAGAGTAACCGGGTTCAGAATTGGATGCCATTGCCATGCGTGATGATTAAAAAAACTTCCCAGAAGACGACCAGCAGGTACAGCAGGCAGCCGACGGTGACGATGATCCGGGAAATGCGGATGTTTTTAAGCGAGTAGCCCTCGCAGGCCAGCACCACAATCGTCACCAGCCCGAATTTGTAGAGTGCGAAGCCGCGCTGCCCGTAGTTTGAGTAAATCCAGCCTGCCAGGCCGTTGGCTTCCATGCCGCCAATTTTGAAGATATAGCCGGTCAGGAACAGGTCAAACAGATTGAGCAGCAAAAAGGCCAGATATTCCTGGGCCAGCAGTACGTCGCGCTTGAAAAACACGGTTCCATTTCCTCAATTCACTGTCACTTGCCCGCCAGCATTTCCCGTGCGTGCTGCACCACGGCCTCGGAGCGGCTCACGCCGCCAAGCATTCGGGTGATCTCGTCCACCCGCGCTTCGGGGTCCAGGGCGGCCACGGACACGACGGTCCGGTCAGCATCGCCGTGTTTTTCGACACGCTTTTCAATAAAAAAGTGTGTGCCGGGGCGGGAGGCAATCTGCGGCAGATGCGTGATGCACATAATCTGGGCATCGCGGGACAGGGCTTCGAGCTTGTCGCCGATAGTCTGCGCCGTTCGGCCTCCAACACCAACATCGATCTCGTCAAAAATCATGGTTGGGATCGCGCCGGTCTTTGCCAGCACGGACTTCATCGCCAGCATGATGCGCGACATTTCGCCACCCGAGGCGATCTTTGCCAGCGGGCGCAGCGGCTCGCCGGGGTTCGGGGACAGCAGGAACTCCACCCGGTCCGCGCCTTTGCTGGTGATTGTCTGCGGCTCCAGCGAGACTTCGAACTTGGTGGCGGCCATGCCGAGGTCGGTCAGCTCGCGCTTGATGCCGCCCGCGAAGTCCGCCGCTGCTTTCTTTCGCGCTTTGGTCAGCTTCGCCGCCGCTGCCGTCAGCGCCGCTTCACTTTTCGCAATCGCCTGTGTTAATTCCTCTTCGCGGGCCTCGGAGTTCTCTAAAGCGTCCAGTTTTTCGTCGAGTTCTTTGCCGTAGGCAATCACTTCGTCCAGCGTTTCGCCGTACTTGCGCTTCAGGGTGCGGATCAAATCCAGGCGGGCTTCGATTTCTTCCAGGCGCTCCGGGTTGAACTCGACGCTTTCCTGATAGACGCGCAGGTCGCGGGCGGCGTCCTCGGCAAAGGACACGGCGCTGGTCAGCGTTTCCACAAGGCTAGTGAGCGTTTCGTCGAGCGCGGCGGCGTGTTCGACGGCCACCAAAGCGGCGTTCAGGGCATCGGTCGCGCCGCCAGTGCCGCGCTCGCCGCCGGAGAGGGTGTCGTAGGCTTCGGTGGCTGCCGCGCTCAGCTTTTCGCTGCTGGCGAGGCGCAGGCGGTCGGCGGCCAGCTCTTCCTCTTCGCCGGGTTTCAGCGTCGCCCCCGAGATTTCTTCCTGCTGAAACTTGTACAAATCCAGCATCCGGGCACGCTCGCGGGCATCGGTGCGAAGCTGCTCGCGCTCGCGCTTCAACGAGTTCGTTTCGGCAAAAATGGAGGCGACAGACTGCCGCAGGGCCAAAGCCTCTTTGCCGCCCCAATGGTCTAAAATGTCGACGTGCCGGTCGGCGGCGAGCAGGGATTGATGCTCGTGCTGTCCGTGGATGTCTACCAGGCCCTCGGCGATCTGGCGCAGGCTGGCAACCGGCATAAGCCGCCCGTTGATCCGGCACTGCGACTTGCCGCCGCTGCGGGCCAGCTCGCGGGTGACCAGAAGCGTGTCTGTGTCGCCTTCTTCGCCCTCATCTAAGCCCGCTTCGGTCAGCCGTGCCCGCACTTCGGCGGGGGCCTGCGAGAGGTCAAAGACGGCTTCGACGGTGGCTTTGGCCGCGCCGGTGCGGACCAAATCGGCCCCGGCGCGGCCTCCGAGGGCCAGGCCGAGGGCATCAATGATAATGGATTTGCCCGCGCCGGTTTCCCCGGTGAGCATATTCAGGCCCGGCCCGAACGTCAGATCGAGGTGGTCAATCAGGGCAAAATTGGTGACATGGAGTTCAACTAGCATCTTTATCCATTATACCATTGACCGGATACCATTGCTCTGTATTCAGGGCTATCTCTGGCTTCTTGGAATGAGCAGATAGCTGACCATACCGGTCAGCAGAGTCACACCGGCTGCACATTCCCACCAAATAGCGACAGACTCACCCCAGCGGTGTGCAGAAATATAGGCCAGCGCAAAGAAAACGTTGCTAAAAGCCAGTGGCAGCAGCCATACAAAGCGGCGGGGCCGCTGCGGGGCTTGCGGGAGTGCTACCGCAGCAAGAAGCGCCAGAGGCACGACAGACCCACCCACTAAAACCATGAAGTCCATGACAGCTCCTCAGTTTCGCGTTAATACAAAGTTTCGCCCCAGTGGAGCTTGCTTTGCAGCTTGTCGTAGAAGTTTGCGCCGCCGACGGACAGAAACTTGGCCTGATGGGGGGCGCGGCGGATATGGATTTCGTCTTCGGCCTGCAAGGGGAAGCCAAGCTGACCGTCAATGGTGACGCGCACCATGTCGTGCGGGTCGCGCTCGATGACCACCATGACTTCCGACTCCGGGGGCACGAGCAGGGCGCGGGCGGTCAGGGTGTGGGGGCAGATGGGCACGACCAGCAGCGTCTGCAAATCGGGATGCACCAATGGCCCGCCTGCCGACAGCGAGTAGGCCGTGGAGCCGGTGGGGGTCGCCACGATGATGCCGTCGGCGGCATAGGTGGTGACATATTTGCCGTCGATAAAAGTCCGCAGATGCAGCACCCGCGACAGGGGGCCGTTGGCGGCGACGACTTCATTGAGCGCCAGCCCGGAGTCCTGCAACGCTCCGCCCCGGCGGGTCTCGCAGAGAAGCATCATGCGGGTTTCTTCCACGTAATCCCCGGACAGCAGGCAGTCCAAAGCGCCGCCGAGGCCCTCCGGGGCCACGGCAGTCAGGAAGCCGAAGTGGCCGACATGCACCGGCAGCATGGGCGTCCCGTGCGGGGCACAGGTGCGGGCGGTAGCGAGAATGGTCCCGTCGCCGCCCAGCACCAGCACCGCCTCGGAGTCGGCGACGCCATCATCGGACAGGCCCCGCTCAGGAATGCCCAGCTCGTCCGCCACGCGCCGCTGAAGCCGCACGGCAATTCCGCGCTTTCGCAGGTAGGTATCTGCCTGTGCCGCCACTTCCAGCGCCGCCGGCTTGCCGGCGTTTGCCATGATCCCCAGCGTCTTCATAGGCTTTTGTTTCTTACTTCTGATCTTACTTTTTGGCGAACCGCTTTAAATTGTCGCGGGCCACAGACAGGGCCGGGTCCAGTGCCAATGCTCTTTTGTAAGCCGCGATAGCCTGCGGCCTCTGGTTCAGGTTTTCGTAGATGACGCCTATGTTATTCTGCGCCTGGGCACTTTTCGGGTCCAGCGCAGCGGCTTTCTTGAACGCTGCCAGGGCTTTCGGGTACTGTTTGAGCTTCTGGTAGGCGACGCCGCGCTGATTTTGGATGGAGGAGTCGGCAGGCCGGGCCTGAGCAGCGGCGTTGTACTGGGTCAGGGCGCTGAAATACTGCTTTTGGGCCATCAGTGAGTCCGCCCAGACCAGACGGGTTTGAACATCGGCGGGATTTAGCACCAGCGCCTCGCGCCGGGCGTTGTTGGCCGCATAGAAATTTTTTTGGGCGGCCTGCACATCGCCGAGGCGGGAATACACCGGGGCGGCCTGAGCATCCTGCGGCATTCGGGAAGACGCCTGGGTCAGCGCCGTCGCCGCTTCTTCGTTCTGGCCGAGGTCGGCCAGCAGCAGGCCCAGCGCGGTCTGCGCCGGGAGGCTGCTGCCGTCACGGGCCAGCGCATCGCGGTAGGAGGCGACTGCCTCGGTTTTGAGACCGGCCTGCTCCTGAATAACGCCTTTGTTGTACATCGGCGTGGCGTTGTTCGGCTGCAAGGTCGCCGCTGTGTCAAACTGCGTAATGGCGCTGTTGGTGTCGCTTTTGGCCGCGTAGGCTTCGCCCAGCGTGAAATGGGCGTCATACTGGCTGGCGACATCCAGGGCCGGGCGGACGGCGGGGCCAAGCGCCTGGGTCAGCGAGTCAATCGCTTCGTCATGCTGCCCGGCCTGCTCATACAGCTCTCCCGCGCCGAGCCAGGCCGCCCCGTCTTTAGGGTTCAGCACGGCGGAGCGGTGCAGGGCCGTGGCGGCTTCCGGGCTGCGTCCGGCTTTTTGCAGGAAAAAGCCGTAGTTTTTGTAAGTGGCCGCATCCCCCGCGCCGTTCGCGGTCAGCGCGGCAAACAGGGCCAGCGACTGCTCGGTTTTGCCCGCCTGCCCCAGCGCGGTGGCGCGGTTGAACTTCACGCGGGTCGGGTCCAGCGCCGGGTCATTGGGCTTGGGGTGGTCCAGCACGTAGCCGTACTGGGTGGCCGCCTCATCAAAGCGTCCCGTCTGGCGCAGGGCGTTGCCGAGGTTGTTGTGGGCTTGCAGATTGCCGGGGTTAAGGGCGACCGTCTGCTGAAGCTCCGGGATGGCCTGCTCGGGCTGCTGCTGCGACAGGTACAGGTAGCCAATCAGATTGTGGAGGGTGGCCTGTTTTTCGGTGTCGCCTTTGAGGGCGGGCAGCGCCGCGACTGTTTTCATTTCCTGGATGCTGGCTGTGATTTGTGCATCAGCGGCCAGACGGGAGTCGGTGTCGGTGGCGGCGCTTCGCGCCTGCGTCGCCTTGTTGAAATTGCTCAAAGCCGTGTTGTAAGGGTCCGAGCGCGGCGCGGCAGTGGGCGAAGGTTTGTCTGAAGTTTTGGCCGGGTCGGCGGCCTGTGCCGGAGACAGGGACAAACTCAGCGCGGGCATCAGGAATAAAGCAGAAAATAAGAGCGGGCTAACCGCAGGCAGAGCGGCGCTTTTTGCCCGCCCTCCCATCCGCAAAGTGTAGTCAGATAACATAAAAATCAGGTCTCCAAAATCGGGTCATCCGGGGCAGCATCCGGGGTATAAAGAGGGTCAGCAAAATAAACAGTATGGCTGCCGCTTTCTAGGACCGAGTTTTCTTACAATTTGTTCATTATAGCATAGATTTTGGGCCAAACGCTGTCTGAATTGAGACATCTTTCGGCCATCTTCGGGCTTGACAGGCTCGTATTTTTTCTGTATACTCTTTTCTGGTGCTGACATTGGCAATACAGAACAGTGACGTTCCTGTGCGGCTTTCGCGTGAGACACTCCGGCAAAGGCGGGCGTGTCTGTCGCGGGCTGCGGGGGAGCGTTTTTTTGTGCCTGCTTTTTGTACGAACTTATCTAAAGGAGATAGACGCTCTTCATGGCTAAAACACCCCAGGATGTCCTGACGATGATCAAGGACAACGACGTAAAATTCGTGGACATCAAGTTTATTGATGTTCCCGGAACATGGCAGCATTTCACCATGCCCGCCCATCGGTTTGAAGAGGATGTTTTCACCGACGGCCTGCCGTTTGACGGCTCTTCGGTGCGCGGCTTCCAGACCATTGACGAATCGGATATGCTGCTGGTTCCCGATGCCGACAGTGCTGTCATGGACCCGTTCACCGAGGTCAAGACGCTGTCGATTATTGCCGATGTGGAAGACCCGATCACCCGCGAAAAGTACCCCCGCGACCCGCGCAACATCGCCAAAAAGGCCGAGTCCTACCTTCAGTCCACGGGCATCGCCGACGTCGCCTACTTTGGGCCGGAAGCCGAGTTTTACGTCTTCAACGACATCCGCTACGGGCAGTCGGCAAACTCCGGCTTTTACGCCATTGATTCCGACGAAGCCGCCTGGAACACGGGCCGCGACGAGAAGCCCAATCTGGGCTACAAGATGCGGACCAAAGAAGGCTATTTCCCCGTGCCCCCGTCGGACACGCTGGCCGACCTGCGCTCCGAGATGGTGCTGACGCTGCTGGAAGCGGGCGTCGAAGTGGACGTCCATCACCATGAAGTCGGCAACGCCGGGCAGTGCGAAATTGGCATCAAGTTCGACTCGCTTGTGTCTATGGCCGACAAGCTGATGATGCACAAGTACATTGTCAAGAACACGGCGGCGCAGAACGGCTACACGGCGACGTTCATGCCCAAGCCCATTTTCCAGGACAACGGCTCGGGAATGCACACCTCGGTTTCCATGTGGAAAGGCAGCACGAACCTTTTCTATGATGAGAAGGGGTACGGCGGCCTGTCCGAGACGGCCCTGTACTATATTGGCGGCATCCTGAAGCACGCCCGCGCCCTGCTGGCGTTCGGGGCGGCGTCCACCAACTCCTACCGCCGCCTTGTGCCCGGCTATGAGGCTCCGATTAACCTGGTGTACTCGGCCCGGAACCGGTCCGCTGCGGTACGTATTCCCATTGTCGGCTCGTCTAAATCCAAGCGCGTCGAGTTCCGCGCCCCGGACCCGACCGCGAACCCGTACCTGCTGTTTGCCGCGATGGCGATGGCCGGGATTGACGGCATTCAGAACAAGATTGTCCCGCCGGACCCGATTGACAAAGACATCTACGAGCTGGCCCCCGAAGAGAAGCAGGGCATCGCGCAGACGCCCGGCTCGCTGTCCGAGTCTTTGGACGCCCTGGAAGCCGACCATGAGTTCCTGCTCAAAGGCGACGTGTTTTCCAAGTCTCTGATTGAGACCTACATCGACTACAAGCGCGTCCGCGAAGTCGAAGGCGTGGCCCTGCGGCCCCATCCGTATGAGTTCTTCCTGTACTACGATGCCTAGTCATCGCTGATTTCCCCCTCCCCTGGCCCGCCTCCGCGCTTATCCTGAGCGCCATGAGGCGGGCTTTTTGCTGTGCTGAGGTACAATACTCAAACAGGAGAGGTTAGAAAATGCTTTCAACAGCAGAGACATACCGCGATGCTGCAAAAGAACATTTGCTGCGTGCGGAAGAAAGCTTCAGGAGCGAGCAGTATTACTTGTCGCACTACCTTTCGGGATTGGCTGTCGAGTGTCATCTTCGTGCTTACCTTCGACGTGCCACAGACCAATTTGAATCGCGGCATGATCTCTATCAGCTTGCAAAAGAGGCCAATTTTTATGCAATTATTCCCCGGAACAAAGCCGACAATTTTTCCGCCAAATTTTTGACGCTGAACCTCCGGTAGCGCAGCAGTCAACGCTATTATTCTGAGCGGCAACTACTCGATTATATGACAAGTATCAAGGCAGAGTTTGGCAACAGTGGTGATCGCTGGAAAAATCTTGCCCGCACTGTGTTGAATCTGGCTTACGATGTGATCAATCAAGGAGAAGCAAAATGGGACAGCAAGTAACTGAGATTTTGGGTCAGGCATTCAAAGGAATAGATACTGATCTTCAAGAGCTACCGGGGGGACGTGTTTCGGGAAGGGTTGTTTGGGAGGGCTTTGCCGAGCTTGATCCGACGGACCGGCAGAAATTAGTCCGCGAGGTTCTCAAGAAAGAGCTAGGCCCGCGAGTTCAGGAGGTCGGCGTGCTGCTCACCTACACGCCCACCGAGCTTGAAGCGATGCAGGCCGCATAACAGTTGATCGTTTTGGCCCGCCTCCGCGCTGATTACTCAGCAGCGTGAGGCGGGCTTTTTTGTGTCACTTCAGCGCATCGGCATAGTCATGGGCGAAGCTCTGGAAGTCGCGGGGGGCTGTGCCGGTAGCGGCTTCGACGCCGCCCTCAACCGAGGCCGCTTCGCCGCGCCGGTAATGGGCGTAGTCTTCAATCAGGCCGTCCGCCTGCCATTCCGGCATTCCCATTCCGACCATTGCCGCACGCATGGCCTCCGGCGGGGCATCAGTGTAAGTGATGGGGCGGCCCACAGCACTGGAAAGCTGCGCGGCCATCTCGGCATGGGTCAGGGACTGCGGGCCGGTCAGGTCATAGATTTTTTCGGCATGGCCGTCTCCGGTCAAAGCCGCCACAGCAGACGCGGCAATGTCGCGCACATCCACCACGCTGACTTTGGCGTCGCCGGCGGCGGCGGCAAAGGCGCTTTTCTCCTTGATCATAGACGCAAAGTTCAGCAGGCCCTGCATAAAGAGGTTCGGGCGCAGGAAGGTCCAGTCCATGTTTGTCTCCCGGATGGCCGCCTCCACAGCGGCATGGTAGCGCAGGAAGCGCACCGGCGAGTCGGCAGCGGCATGAAGCTGGGACAGCTTGACGAGGTGCTTGACTCCTGCCTCCTGCGCGGCCTGCACGAACGCAAGCTGCTGGGCCTCGGCTTTTTCGGTGGAGTTTGTCAGCAGGAAGGCCCGCTCCACGCCCTCCAGCGCCGCCCGCAGGGTCTCGGGGTGGTCAAAGTCGCCCTGCACAATTTCGACGCCCGGTGGCAGGCTGCTGGCGTGCTTGGTGTCACGGACCATTGCCCGGACGGGCACGGGTTGCACGGTCAGAAGTTTCAGGATTTCTGCACCGTTGTTTCCGGTGGCTCCAGTAATCAGTATCATGGATGTGTTTCCTTTCGCTGCGTGAGAATGTATAACAATCAGGCCGTCCATGCCGCCAGAAAAGCAGCCATCCCCTGGGCGGCCAGCCGCTTGACCTGTTCCTGCCCGCCGCCAATGCGTCCCAGCATTTCCACGCTGACCAGCCCGTGCAGCAGGCCCCAGATCATTTCCACGGCAGAGGCGGGGTCGGCCAGCGTGATGTCCTGTGCCGCCGCCCAGTCTTTCAGGCAGCTCTCAACAAGGTCGCCGACCCGCGTGGCCTGAAAAAGCGTTGTGTCCAAAGGCACAGCGGCACTGTTCCAACCGTGCATGAGCTGGTACAACTCTGGCTCGGCGTAAGCGAAATTAATATAAGCCCCGCCCGCTTTTAGCAGACGCTGACGGGCGTTCGCTTCGGCGGAAAGCACCAACTGCATTTCGTCGGCCAGGCGGGCGAACCCCTGCGCCTGAAGCTCTTCCAGCAGGGCGTCTTTGCCCGCAAAATACTCATAGACGATTGGCGGAGTGTATTCGATAGCGTCAGCGATGCGCCGAATGGTCACCGCGCCCCATCCTTCCTGCCGGGCAATCTGCCGGGCGGCGTTTAAGATGCCGTCCCGCGTTTCTATTTTTTGCCGCTCGCGGCGCTTTGTTGTGACCATTTTCTTCTTATGATAATTTATCTAACGCTGTTATAATTTATCTTACCCACGTCTGCGGATTTTGTCAAACATTGCCCAAAGAAATTTTTCCAGACATCAGGTACACTGCGGCTATGCCTGATTTATCCACGCTGCTGCTGCTGTGGCTTGTTCCGGGTGGCGAGCAGACCGAGGCGATGAAAGCGCGTAAGGCGCAGTTGGATGACAAGAACAGGGGCAAAAGCACCGGACAGGTGGCGCTGGTCTTCGGGGCTGCTGCGCTGGCGACGCTGGCGGCGGGGGTGGCATTGGAGCAGAGCGGGGACGGGCTGGCGCAGCATCTGCACATGACGGGCGTGCTGTTCGGGGCGACGGTGCTGGCGCAGGCGCACCGGACCGACATTTATCTGGCCGGTCTGGGCGTCCTGCTGACGACGGTATACATTTACGGATTGGTGTTCCGCCCCCGGCGTTTGTTTTTGCACATGGGGGCGGATTCGCTGATTGTGCTGTATGCCCTCGGCATTGCGGGGCTGTTTACGATTGCCAACTGAGCCGATTAGATGGACGACAAAAACTGAACGGTCGTCTGGGCCGGGTCCGGGGCGTCAATCTGAATGGCCTCGGTGTCGCCGTCGGCGGTACGCAGGACATGAACCTGCGTGACGGCGGGGATGGTATGCGAGACAGCGTCCTCTTCGCTTTGCCCGGCGATAATCGTGATGCTGCCCGAATCGCCGCCTTTGGTGTTGAGCTGAATGCCGAGAAGCGGCAGGCCGGTGATGACCGGGGCATCCGAAAGCGTGTCGGTTCGCACCGTCACATCGACCAAGCCTTCTTCAAACTCGCGGCTCAGGTCGTCCAAAAACTCTTCCCACTCTTCGTGTGCTACTTCCTGCGTGTCCATTGGTTGTTCTCCTGTGGATAGACAATAAGCACAAAAGCCGCCCGACGCTCAGGAAGCGCGGGGCGGCTTTGCGTTGTTGGCGTTCTACCCAGTTTACGAGGCAGATTGAACAGCCTGCGGGTTGGAGGCCGACTCGGCGATCTGGGTCAGCGTCTGGTCCGACTGCTTTTCTTCCTGAAGCGACTGTTCCAGTGTCTGGGCAATGTCGTTGTGACCGAGCTGCTTGGCATGGGCAATCAGTGTGCCGTAGCCCGCGATCTCGTAATGCTCGACACGCTGGGCGGCGGCCACGACTTCGGCTTCCAGCGTTTTGTCGTCATAGCCCTGGCTCTGGATTTTGTTGTTTTCGGTCAGAATGCCCTTGATGCCGTCGGGCTGAATATCGTTTGGCGTGTCGCCGATTTTCTGGAAAATCTGCTCCAGCCGCTGCACCTGCTGCTGGGTTTCGGCCTGGTGCTTCTCAAAAGCCTGCTTGGCCTGGGGGTTGGTGACGGCTTTCATCATGTCCGGCATCCCCTGGAGGGTCAGCTTTTCGGTGTTGTAGAGGGCGGAAAGCCCGTTGACGAACGCATCGTTCATGTCTGCCATTGGTTTGGTCTTTCTAGTTGATCGGTCTAGATGGCCGCGCCTGCGTTTAGGAAAGGGCTGCGCGGCGGGCGGCATTGCCGCGCCACACACTTCTTCCCCGGCAAAAATAGGGGCAAACGCGGCAGGCATGAGGTTATTTTTGGGGTTATTTTCAGACCAGGTTTCTTGACACCTTTCGGCGTCATGCGGTACACTCAGAGTATCATGCCAACTGCTGCATTTGCGAATTTGGGCTGCAAGGTCAACGGCTACGAGACCGAGCGGCTGGCCGAGAGTTTTGAGGCCCTGGGCTTCACCATCGGAAACTTCCGGGAGCCTGCCGATGTCTATGTCATCAATACGTGTTCGGTGACTGCCGATGCCGACCGGAAATCGCGGCAGATGGCCCGCCGGGCGGCGCGTCAGAAAGAGGGCGCGAAAGTGGTGCTGACCGGCTGCTTCGCGCAGATGGCGCTGGACACCGGCGAGGCCGTCGACGGCGCGGCGCTGCTGGTTCCGAACGGCGACAAGATGCGGACAGCCCGGCACGTCCTGGATATGTTTCCCGAGTTGATTGCTTACTCGTCCTCGCCCGCCTCCCCTGCCCCGGCTCCCAATGCCCTGCCTGCCGTGTTTCCCGAAGCCGCCGAAGGCGGCCTGATTTCTCCTGAGTCGCTGGTTGCCAAACCGCTGCACCGGACGCGGGCCACGCTGAAAGTGCAGGACGGCTGCCAATACTTCTGCGGCTTCTGCTCCATTCCCTACACCCGCAACGTCATGGCAAGCCGCCCGTTCGCCGACGTCCTGGCCGAAGCCCGGCAGATGGTCCGAGGGGGCGCGAAAGAGATTGTCGTGACGGGGGTGTGCGTCGGCGCGTATGGCCCCGAGACCGGCAGCGGCGGCGAGCATCTGGTGGATGTTCTCTCCGGCGTCGCGGACATCGACGGCGTCGAGCGTGTGCGTCTGTCGTCAGTGCAGCCGGTCGAAATCCCCGACTCAATTATTGACGTCATGGCGACGCACCCAAACATTGCCCCGCACCTGCACCTGTCTTTGCAGTCCGGCGACGACACCATCCTCCAAGCCATGAACCGGCCTTACGACACGCACTTTTTCGCCGACCATGTCGCCAAGCTGCGTGCCCGGATGCCGCGCATCGGCCTGACCACGGATTTGATTGTCGGCTACCCCGGCGAGACCTTAGAGTTATTCGAGAACACGCTGGCCTTTGCCGAAAAAATGCAGTTCGCCCGCACCCATGTTTTCCGCTATTCGCCCCGGCAGCGCACCGCCGCCGAGCAGCTTGTGGACGATGTGCCGCACGAGGAAAAAGAGCGCCGTCACCGGGCGCTGTCCGCCGTGTGCGTCGCCTCGCAGGAAGCCTTCGCGGCGGGTGATTTAGGCCAGACCGTGGACGTTCTCGTGGAAGCCAAAGGCGCTCAGGACGGCTGGCTGTCCGGCTACACCGGCAATTATATTCGCGTGCAGTTCGCGGCCCCGGCGTCTCTGCGCGGGCAGATTGTCCCGGTGCGTTTAACGGACGTTCTCCCCGGCGGCGATGCGTTTGGGGGTTTGGCGGGATAGGACCCCCTAGCCCCCAATAATGGGGGAACCAGACAATTAGGAGATGGCCTTCTCGGCTCTGTTCTGGCTCCCCCATTATTGGGGGCCGAGGGGTCTTCTCGCTTCGCAGACAGGTCAACCTCTATGGCAGACACCATTTTCGGCAAAATCATTCGGCGCGAAATCCCCGCCGACATCGTGTACGAAGACGACGACGTGCTGGCCTTCCGCGATGTCAGCCCGCAGGCGCCGGTTCACCTTGTCGTCATCCCTAAAAAGCCGCTCACGGGCCTGCTGGACGCCGCCCCCGAAGACGCCGCCCTGCTGGGGCGTCTTCTGGAGGCCGCCACGCAGATTGCCCGAATGGAGGGCCTGGACACAACCGGCTTCCGCGTCGTTATCAACTCCGGCCCCGACGCCGGGCAGTCCGTGGCGCATCTGCACCTGCATATTTTAGGCGGGCGGCATCTGGCCTGGCCGCCGGGATAGGCCAAAGAGAACATCAAAGATAGCCCTATCAGCAGAGGAGAGTTCAACATGACAGATAAATTAACTCGGATTGCGTTGTTTATTTCTTTTGTGGTTATCGCGGGGCTGTTGTTACGTCCGGCGATGACGCAGCCAGCGCAACTACAGCAGGCAGCGCAGACACAGCCAGTGATGGTGGTTGATAATGCAACGCTTTACGTCTTATCCGGGGACAAAATTTCTGTGTATTATTGGGATGGTCCTGCAACCGCAAAGCTCAAGCCACAAATTGGCAAGCTGAAGCTGATGCAGACTGTAAACATAAAACCAGCGGAAAACCCATAAAATCCACGCCCCTGAAGCAGGGAAGGGAGGTCGTTTGACTTCCCCGCCCCTGCCCCGGTATAATTCCCGCATTCGTACTGACACCACAATTTTGGCCGCGCCGCACGAGCGCCGGTGGCTTGGACTGCTGCTACTGGGCACGGCGCTGTGTTCACTGTGGGCGCTCGGCGCACTGCCGCTGATTGATGTGGACGAGCCGGTCTACGGGCAGGTGGGGCGCGAGATGGCCCACGCGGTCTGGTCGGACTGGCTGACGCCCCGGATGGGGGGGCAGCCCTGGTTTGACAAGCCGCCGCTGTTTTACTGGCTCACGGCGCTCTCGATGCGGCTTTTTGGTGTCTCCGAGTTCGCGGCCCGGCTGCCGTCGGCGCTGGAAGCGGTCGGGCTGGTCGCGGTCACCTATGCGCTGGCCCGGCGGGCGTTCCCGGAGACGCCCCGCGTGGGGCTGTGGGCAGGCTTCGTGCTGGCGACGTGTGTGCAGTTCTTGATACTCGCCCGCGCCGCCGTCACGGACATGACGCTGATTTTGACCCTGACGCTGGCCCTGTGGGCGCTGTATGTCTGGACCAAGACGGGGCAGGGCCGGTGGATGGCGCTGTGCGGGGTAATGACGGGGCTGGGCTGTCTGGCAAAGGGGCCGGTGGCGCTGGTTTTAATCGGCGTTCAGGCGGTGGGCTACTTGCTTCTGACCCGGCAGGCCAAACGCCTGCTGTCCCCCGCGCTGTGGGGCGGCTTCGCGCTGTGCCTGGCCGTGGGTTTGCCGTGGTTCCTGCTGATGGTGCATTGGCACGGGCAGCTCTTTGTCAACGGCTTTCTGGAAGCGAACAACGTCACGCGCTACCTGAAGGCCGAACACGCGACGACAAGCCCGGTCTGGTTCTTTCTGCCCGTGCTGCTGGCCGGGTTTTTGCCGTGGACGCTGGCCCTGCCGGGCACTGTTGCTATGCTTTGGCGGCAGGGGCGGGCAGAATGGGACGCAAAGGCGGCAGATGGCCCCACTCTGTTTTTGGCCCTGTGGGTGGTGCTGGTGTTCGGGTTCTTTTCGGCGTCGCAGAGCAAGCTGGTCACGTATATCTTCCCGCTGTACCCGGCGCTGGCCGTGCTGGTGGGCGCGTGGCTGGCAAAGCCGACTGAAACTTTTGCGCGTGTGTGGCCTCTATATGTGTATGCCGGGCTGAATGTGGTGCTGGCAATTGTCCTCTTCATAGCGGGCCGCAAATATGGTGTTGACAGAGGCACACTCAATAACTGGATAATACTTCTGCTGGTGTATGGCTTTTTGGCCGTGCGGCAGCGCAAAGAACAAAGTGGGTGGCTCTTTCCGGGGACGGCGGCTGCCTTTTTTGTACTGAATTTATGGTGTTCGCCGACGTGGAACGTGCGCGAGGCGGATGTCTCGGAGCGGCAGATGGCGCGGGTCGTAAACACCCTGACGCCGCCGGACGGGGTAGTTCATGCGCTGGGCTTCAAGCACCCGAGCCTGCGGTTTTATTCGGCGCGGCCCGTGGTCTACACCGATGACCACGCGGCGGCGGCGGCGGATATGAAAGCGCATCCGGGCGTCGTGTATGCCCTGCGGACAAGCGATCTGGACGAGCTGCGCGACAAGTACGACGTGACGAACGTACAGGAGATGTATCGGTACGGGAAGACGGCGCTGGTGCGGGTGACGGGGCGTTAGAATAAGCGGTGCGAGGCCGTAGGACCGAGGGGTTAAAACCCCTCGCTGGGAGGCGCTTCGCGCCGGGCGGCCAATCGGACAACAAATATAGCCCTGCATTTCTGAAATCTTTGGCCTCTCTTATTCTTTGGCCTCCCGGCGTCTTCGCCTGTCAGCGAGGGGTTTTAACCCCTCGGTCCTACGGCTAGGCCACAAACAAAAGCAATGGCAGAACAAACAACAATCATAGACGCGGAAGCGCAAAGTGCCGGGACGAAGCTGTCCGGGCTGTCGTTTGTGTTCCCGATGTATAACGAACTCGGCAACATTGAAACGTGCGTGGCCGAAAGCCTGCGCGTCGGGCGGCTGATGACCGATGACCTGGAGATTGTGGTCGTGGATGATGCTTCCACCGATGGCTGCGGGGCATTGGCCGACAAATTGGCCCTGGCGCACCCGGAAGTCAAAGTCATCCATCATGTCAAAAACCGCAAGCTGGGCGGGTCCCTGCGGACGGGCTTTGCGGCGGCGACGAAAGACTGGGTGCTGTATATCGACAGCGACCTGCCGATACAAATGGACGACGCGCTGACGGCCCTGCCCCCGGCGCAAAACGCGGACATGGTGATTGGCAACCGGCACGGGCGGGCCGAAGGTATCAAGCGCGAGGTGATGTCGTTTGTCTACAACCGGCTCATTCGTGTGCTGTTCGGGCTGAGCGTGCGGGATGTCAACTTCGCGTTCAAGCTGTTCCGGCGGGCCATTTTGGAGCAGATTACGCTGCAAAGTGAAGGCTCGTTTATTGATGCCGAGCTGTTGATTGAGACGCACAAAGCCGGGTACACTATAGCGGAAATCCCCCTGCGCTATTATGAGCGCACGGCGGGCGTGTCTACATTGGCTTCGGGATCGGTGGTTACGAAGATACTGAAAGAAATGGCCGACTACCGCCGCGCCGCCGCCCGCCGCCCGGCCCGCAAGCCGCTCCCCCGCCCGGCCCGGCCATGAGCGAAACGCCCCGCGTTATTGTTCACGCCGACGATTTTGGCCTGCACCCGGCGCTCAACGAGGGCATTGAACGGGCGCACCGGCAGGGTCTGGTGACTTCGGCCAGCCTGATGCCACTGGGCGCGGCGTTTGAAGACGCCCGGCGGCGGTGCGTTGGCCTGCCGGGTTTGGATTTGGGCCTGCATTTTGCGCTGGTCGGCGTTCCCGAGGCCCCGCCGACGCTGGGGGCATTTCTGGAAGCCTATGCACTGGGCCGCTTTCCGGCACAGGCCGTCAAAGCCGCCTTGCAAGCGCAGTTTGACGCCGTGCGCGACCTTCCCCTCAGCCACATTGATTCCCATCAGCACCTGCATGCCCTGCCGTCCGTGATGCGCGTCGTCTGCCGGTTTGCGTCCGAGAACGGCATCCGCGCTGTTCGTCTGCCGATAGACGGGCCGCCGCTGGCGTCTGTGCCCCCGGCCCGGCGTGTGCAGGCGGCAACGCTGGCGGTGATGGCGCGGCTGTCCCGGCGCTATGTGGCCGCTTACGGGCTGAAGACTTCGGACCACTTTTCCGGCATGGCTGCTTCCGGCCACTTGACGGCAGGGACGCTGGCGGCCTATTTAACAAGCGCAAGACGGGGCGTGACGGAGATCGTTTGCCACCCCGGCGCGGACAACGCAGCGCTGACGAGAACCTTTAACTGGGGCTACGACTGGGAAGGCGAGATGGCCGCGCTGTGTTCGCCGGAAGCGCGGGCGGCGGCTTCGGGCGTTTCTCTGAAAGGCTGGAGGGATTTATGAACGAGAAAAAACTTAAAGTGGCGGTGATTGGGACCGGCGGCTGGGGCCGTCAGCACGCACGGGTCTGGGCGGCGCGGCCTGATGTGGATTTCGTGGCAGTGATGGGGCGCAATCAGGAGCGGGCCGAGCGGCGGGCCGCCGAATACGGCGTCCGGGCCTACACGGACATCGGCGCGATGCTGGAGCGGGAGCAGCCGGATTTTGTGAGCCTCAGCCTGCCCAATCAGGGCCATTTCGCGCCGACTTTGCAGGTCATCGAGGCGGGCGTGCCGCTTCTCGTGGAAAAGCCGCTGGTGTTTGACCTCGCCGAAGCGGACACGCTGCTGGCCGAGGCCAAAGCGCGGGCTTTATTTTTTGCCATCAACTTCAACCACCGCTACGCTAGGCCCGTGCAGATGGCCCGCGAAGCGATTGAAGCCGGACGCCTCGGCGAAATCGTGTTTGCCACCTGGCGGTTTGGCGGCGAGGGCGGCGGCGACCATCCATACGGCAATTTGATTGAAACCCAGTGTCACGGCTTCGATATGCTGGAACATTTGTGCGGGCCAATCGCAGCCGTGTCCGCCGAGATGGCCGACAAGACCGGCCACGGCTTTTCCACGCTGGCCCTGTCGCTGAAGTTCCAGAGCGGAGCCGTCGGCAGCCTGGTCGGCTCGTATGACTCCTCGTATGCCTACCCGGACACGCACCGCGTCGAAGTCAACGGCACAGAAGGCCGGGTCGTGATTGAGGACACCGTGCGCCGGTATACGTTCCAGAAGAGAGGCAGCGAGACCGGCGAAGTCTGGCAGGCGGGGTACTTCAACGACCGGGACCGCGAATTTCACCGCACCTTTGATGTGTATCTTGACGCGCTTCTGACTGCCTTCCGCGAAGGCAAGCCGCCGCCCGTGCCCGCCGAAGCAGGCCGCCGGGCGCTCCAACTGGCGCAGGCGGCGATCCGGGCCAATGAGACAGGCACGCGCATTTTCGTGGAATAAGTTGCTATTCCACATTGGTTCGACTAAAAGGTGCCTCTCCTGCCTCGAAACCGAGTGAGAGAACGCCGCCCTGGGCCTGCGCTACACCAATCTGCTGGAAGAGCTGACCGTCCCCACCCCGGACGCCGGGAACGGTGGACACGACCGCACGAATCCGAAGCTATGGACCATAGGGACCGCTGATTGAAGCACGCAGAGAACGAAAAGTCGACCGCCCTCCCTGACATGGGAGGGCAGTTTTTGTTGAAACCGGTTTTTAACGCGACCTATTGACATATTTAACGCGACTTTGGTATACTGACAACACAAACTAAAGGAGTGATCTATGCCACCAGAGAAAATCTATGAGTATCCAGCGGAAAAACATCAGCAGTACCGCAAGCGCCAAGCCGAAAAACGAGACTATGCAAACGAAATCTGTGCGAGGATAGATGCACTTCGTCAGCCTCATTATCACATAGTCAGCGAAGAAGGAAATCGAATGGAAGAAACACATTGGTACGCGGTCACTATCAAGATTGATAGATCGAAGCCAGAACAGTCTGCAACCAGTTTTTATATCATGAGTGATAAAGAGCTGATGCTTCTGAGGGAAGGACTTAAGGCTTTTAGCCAGTCCGAATTTCTCAAGTTGTACGGAATATTCGCCTATGCTGATGCTGGAAACAATGCTAAAAATCCATTTCCATTGCCTGGAACAATGTCTTTGGCTTTTTATGGCGTTCGCATTGAAAATGCTGAACTTTTGCCGGGATACGCGCCAAACCACAATTACGCAGTGTCGCGGGGCATGGCAAACATTATTCGAATGCGAGACCTCACGCAACAACTCAGCCGCCACTAAACATGACAGGCCCGGCACTCTGCCGGGCCTGTCGTTTTGCTATCTTTCTCGGCTGCCACATTAATGAGGTCGTTTAGATTCCAGTTCTCACCTTCAAGTGGCATGACACTGCCATTGTACTTCGGTGCTTTCGGACCAGAGAGCGCCGCCGCGTTCTTGACAGGATCGTTTTTCAACAGACTAACAAGATAGCTTCAAGGATTCTGCCAGCCATTATGACTGTGCTTTCCATGCTCCATCTGGCAACAAGTTTCAATTCAACGCTAGCTAGTTCAATTAAAAGGTGTTCTATTTTGGAGATGCGGGTGGGTCTGATGTTGTCGGCGTTGGCGGCCATATCTCTTGCGGTTCCGTCATTTGTGGTTCTGGGTCCTTTTTATCTTGTCCAAACCCAGTTGTTGCCATCACGCCCAATCCACCATATTGGCCAAGAGCAATAAAGAAAACATATTGCAGAAGCGTAAAGAGTATTTGGTAATTATGCGCCCAAAGTGAATAGATGATGCCAACTGGTAGGATGCCAATACCAAGAAACACTGAGCCTATTAAAGTTCCCCAAAAACCCCATCCTGAAAAAACGACCATCAGCGAGGTCAACGATCCGGCCAAGACAAAAAGTTTGGATGCAGCAACCCCTAATAGCCCCCCAATCCCCCGCGTTGATGATACAAGCGAAAGAAAAATTGCGACAACTATTGTTGCCACGCCGATGAGATTTAACCCCTGAATGAAAAAGATTACCCACGGACCTGTCAAAGCATCGTTTTTAAATATCAGTCCTGCGAAAATAAATGCATAAAAAAGCCAGCTCACTTGCCCAACAATATTGATTAACATCAACGAGTTGCCGAGGAAATTTTGCATCCGATCGCTCATTTTTGCCTCCTTAGACAACTGAAACTTAGGAATTGCATTCTTCACATTCTTCTTCGCGCAGTTTCACCGCCCGCCCAGCAACTTCCTCACGCATCTGTGCCACTGAAGCTCGATTAAAATAACTTTTGCGTAATTATAGTAGTTATTTCTTCAGTTCTTGGCTATCATTATTCTGGTCTACGTCCAGTATTAAAGACCGCCGCCGTGACGATGCCGACAACGGCTAGCTCCATAAAAAGATACGAAGTGTCAACCGCCCCGAATCTGCCTTTGGTTGCTCTCGGCGAAAGTGCAAAATGAAAACCGGAAAAGTCGTGATAAGGATACTTAAACGGCGGGAACAGTAACATTATGACCGCTACAGATGCGCCAATGAATAGAATTTTGTTACGATGAGTCAGCATACTGTTTGTGCCTCAATTCAATCACTGTAATCGTCAGGCGTAGAGTTGTCTGAAGGTGTCGAAGACTCATCTGCTGCATGTCTGGCATGAATGACTGTGTTTACAATGTCTATGTCATTCCCCTTCATAGGTTGCGCTCGCCAATAGCCATCTCCAGATTCTGGCGTGAAATGGCTTACAAACCAATACTGGATTTGATGATTACCTCCAACTGAGACATCAGTGCTGACCAAAGCGCAGTTGCTTCCTATTGCATACGTGCAAATACCATTCACTGCTTTTTGGTTTAATGATGCATTCAGAACTGCATGGCGTACTTTGGAAAGTTCAGTCGAGTTGATCGGATCGGAATTTGCAGCATCTAACTCTTTTTGGGCTGCAATAATGGGCGGTGAAACAGGTTTTGGGACAGAAGGTTTGGAGTCATTACAGCCAGATAAACACAAGTTCAATGCCAATATTATAAGTGACATTGCTGTTATTTTACGTCTCACTTATATCTCCTGTTCAGAACTGTTTGCATAGTAGCAGCTATCCATCTAGCGGCTCAAATAACTATCTTGCCATGCCACGCGGTACGAAGCGTTCAATTATGCCTTTCGTTCCAATTCCATGCTGGTTCGATTGGCAGTATAACTCAGAAAGCAGACAGAGTCAAGTAATTTATTATCGCCGAGTTTGCGGGTAATATTGCCTATGACAGATTTGGGCTGGGAGTTGTCTGTTACACATAAAAACAAGTGCGAATAAATTTGGAGCGTAGAGCGTAGGAGCCATTAAGATTTACGAAACGCAGCGTCTCCAAAATGCAAAAACCGGGAACAGAATGAGGCTGACAGCGGGTATAGTAACGGGTGGCAGCGCCGCCCCGTACTCCTGAAAATTGGCACTTCGCCTGCGTCACCGATTAGAAACGACTTTATGCCCCGTTCGCGCCGCGTTTTAGCCACACTCTTTTTCACGCTTCCCGCTCTCGCGTCTCTGCCCGCGCACGCCCAGGCTCCGGCCACGGGGGGGCCAGGCACGGGGACAACCGGCGGGGCCGCGCCGGGCGGCGGAGCGCCGGGAACCAATGCGCCCGCGCCGGGCGTCGCAGGCGGCGTGCCAAACGCGCCGCTGCCCCCCGGCAAGCCGCTGACGCTGGCCGATGTAGTCAGCACGGCGGTGGGAGGCAACTCCGGCTTGGTGCTGGCCCGGCAGCGGCTGCAAAAGGCGCAGGAGCTGATTGTCCAGGTCACCGCGCAGGGCCGCCCGCAGTTCCGCGCCGATGCCGCCGACACGTACACCACCTATAACGCTTTCGCCCCCACCCTCCCGAACCCGACTGTCACCAACCCGACCCTGCCCGGCGGCGGCCAAATCCCCGTGGTGGTAGACAACGGCAACGGCTTTTCGACGTCTTATTTGGGCGGCGGGGGCGGCGGCAACGCGCCCACCAGCGGGGCGTCCCTGCCGACCACCGGCCTGACCGCCGGGCCAAGCGTGGGCGGCCCTGCCGCCAGCCCCACGGGCACGACCGGCATCGGGAATGTCGGCGGCACAGGCACGATTGGCGCTCCCGTCGGCACATCCCCGAATGGGACGGCTCCCTCCACGGCGGCCCCCGCGTCGCCCGGCGCTCCGGCCTCGCCGGTCAGCCCCGCGCCTCCGGTGGGTCCGGCGTCTCCGAGTGCGCCCGCCGCTCCGGCGGCGCCTGCCGGGGCCGTCGGGCCAAGTGTCGGCGCGTCCCTGCCGTCGCTGGTCGCAGGCTATATGACGGACAGCGGCCCCGCGCCCGCAGCAGCCCCCGTGCGCGTGGCCGAAGCCGAGGCCCCGGCCCGGCAGGCCCGCGCCGACACTTCAGGCGGCGGCGGGAGCGGCGGCACGACCAACCCGGTCACAGGCGGGGGGGCAGGGAGCAGCGGCGTGGTGACCGGCCAGCGCAACAACTATGCGGCGCGGGTGTCGGCCAGCCAGCTCATAGATTTATTTGGACTTTTGCCGGCCGCCAAAAGCGCCCAGCAGAATGTGCGCGACTTTTACAGCCTGGACATTGAGCGCCTCGGCAACGAAACCGCGCTGGCGGCCAAAAACTTATTTTTCAATGTTCTGCTCAATGAAGCCCAGGTAACGACGCAGGCAGAGCAGGTGCGCTATGCCCAGGAAAACGTGCGGATCACCGAAGCGCGTCTGCGGCAGGGCATCGTGTCCCGCTTTGATGTGCTGACCGCGCAGACGGCGCTGTCTACGGCGCAGCAGCAGCTTATTGCCGCGCAGAACGGACGCGATCTGGCCCAGGCAAATCTGGCCTACCTGCTTGGCACGGACCCCGACACGCCGCTGACTTTGCAGTCGCCGCCGCTGCCGCCGCTGAATCAGACGATTGATTTGAAGGCCAGCACGCAGATGGCCCTGACCCGTCGCCCGGAAGTCAAACAGGCCGACGCCAATGTCCGCGAAGCCCGGCGGCTGGTCAAGCTGGCCGGGTCACCCCTGCTGCCGACGCTGGGCATTGTCGCCAGCGGGGTCAGCTCCGGGACTGATTCCCCCACTGTGCCGCGCTCTTATGGCACGGTATCCGCGCAGCTCGCCGTGCCGCTCGACGACGGCGGGGCGACCCGCTCCCGCGTCCGCTCGGCCAAAGTCGATGTGGACACGCAGACGCTCACGCTGGAACAAATCCGCCTCAATGTGGCATTAGAAGTGCGGCAGGCGACGCTGAATGTCCGCAACGCGCAGGCGCAGGTCGGCGCGGCGCAAACGGGTGTGACGCAGGCGCAGGAAGCCCTGCGGCTGGTTTATTTGCGCTATGAAGACGGTCTTGGCACGTTTTTAGATGTGCTGAATGCGCTGGCCCAGCTTGCCCGGACGCGGACCAATTTGGAGAACGCCCAGTATTTTTACCAGACCTCGCTGGCCCAGCTTGTGCGGGCGATGGGTGGGCGGTAGGACCCCTCCCGCTCGTTCCTCGCTCCCTCCCCTGTTAGGGGAACGAGCGGGAGGGGTCCTACCGCCACACGTAACGGAAAGAAACAGCACGCGCTATGTGGATCGTCAAGCTGGCTCTCAGCAAACCCTACACGTTCTTTGTTCTCGCCCTGCTGATGCTGCTCGGCGGCATTGGCAGCATTTTGACGATGCCGACGGACGTGTTCCCGGCCATTGACCTGCCGGTCGTCACCGTCATCTGGTCCTACCCCGGCCTGACGCCCTCGGACATGGAAAAGCGGTTCGTCACGCAGAGCGAGCGCGGCTACACCACGTCGGTCAACGACATTGAGCATATCGAGTCGCAGTCGGTCGCAGGCGTCGGCGTTATCCGCGTCTATTTCCAGCCCGGCGCGGATGTCGCGCAGGGGATCGCGCAGATTGTGGCGACCTCGCAGACGCTCCAGCGCATCCTGCCGCCGGGGACGCAGCCGCCGTATATCCTGCGCTATGATGCCAGCGATGTGCCGGTCATTCAGGCCGCCGTCAGCAGCGATACCCTGCCGGAGCAGACGCTGTCCGACCTCAGCACGAACTTCCTGCGGACCCAGCTTACCACCGTGCAGGGCGCTCAAATCCCGGCCCCCTACGGCGGGCGCGGGCGCGTCATCAATGTCGACATCAACCCCCAGCAGCTTACCGCGCACGGCCTCTCGCCCTACGATGTGTCCAATGCCATCAGCGCCCAGAACTTGATTTTGCCCACCGGGGACGCCAAAATTGGCACCCGTGATTACCCCGTTTCGATCAATGCCAGCCCGGACACGATTGCCGCCCTGAACGACCTGCCGATCAAAACCGTGGGCGGCACGGTGGTCTATGTCCGCGATGTGGCCCATGTGCGCGACGGGTACTCGATTCAGCAGAACATCGTCAATATCAACGGCAAACGGGCCGTGCTGCTTCAAATCAACAAAAGCGGCTCGGCGTCCACGCTGGATGTCGTGGGGCGCGTCCGCGCCGCCCTGCCGCGCATCAAATCCACGCTGCCCGACGCGCTGAAAGTCAATTTGATTGCCGACCAATCGGTGTTTGTCAAAGCCAGCGTGACCGGGGTTGTCCGCGAGGCGACCATCGCGGCGTGTTTGACCGCCCTGATGATTTTGCTGTTTTTGGGCAGCCTGCGCTCCACGCTGATTGTGGCCGTGTCGATCCCGCTGTCTATTTTGACTTCCATTGCCGTGCTTCATGCGCTGGGGCAGTCGCTGAACACGACAACGCTGGGCGGGCTGGCGCTGGCTGTCGGCATATTAGTTGACGACACCACGGTCACGATTGAGAATATCAACCGCTATTTAGGGCAGGGCCGGACGCTGCGGCAGGCCATTCTGGAAGGTTCGGCGGAGATCGCCCTGCCCGCGCTCGTGTCCACGCTGTCGATTTGTATTGTCTTTATCCCAATGGCGTTCCTGTCTGGCGTCGCCCGCTACCTGTTCCTGCCGCTGGCCGAGGCGGTCATCTTTGCCATGCTGGCCTCGTACCTGCTGTCCCGAACGCTGACGCCGACGCTGGCGATGGTGCTGCTGCCCAAAGAAGTCGGCCTGTTCGCCGAAGAAGGCCACGAGGAGAACTCAGGCGAAGACGGCGGCAAAGATAACAGCAAGAACGCCGCACGCGGCAAGCACGCGCAGGACGGCATTGCCCGCATGAACGGCCAAAATGGGCAGAAGCCGCATGAGGACAAAGAAAAGAAGCCGGACGAGGCGCTGGAAAAGCAGAAAAAGGGGCTGATCTGGCGCATTCATACGGCGTTCAATAAGCAGTTCGACACGATGCGGGGCCGCTACAAGAACGGGCTGACATGGACTTTGAACCACCGGCTCGGCGTCAGTGTGCTATTTCTGGCCTTCTGCGGGCTGTCCTTTTGCCTGTACCCGTTTATCGGGCGCGATTTCTTCCCGCAGGTGGACGCCGGGCAGTTTCGGCTCCATGTGCGCGTCCCGCCTTCCACGCGGCTGGAAGAGACGGCCCGGACGTTCAGCCGCATTGAGGCCGAAATCCGCAAGACCGTCCCCGCTGATGAGACCGGGCTGGTGATTGACAATATCGGCGAGCCGGTCTTTATCAACCTCGCGTATGGCGACAGCGCGACCACGGGACCGTCCGACGGCGAGATATTGGTCACTCTGAAGCCCAAGCACCACGCGACGCAGCAATATGTGGAAGCCCTGCGCCGGAGCCTGCCGCAGAAGTTCCCCGATGAGACGTTTTTCTTCCAGCCTGCCGACATCGTCAACCAGATTTTGAACTTCGGCCTGCCCGCCCCCATCGATGTGCAGGTGTCCGGCCCGAACAAGAACGCCGCGCAGAACCTGGCGCTGGCGAAGACGCTTCAGACCAAAATCACCGGTGTCCCCGGCGCGGCGGATGTGCATTTGCAGCAGATCACAGACGCTCCCGCCCTGCATCTGGACATCGACCGGACGCGGGCCGCGCAGGTCGGGCTGACGCAGCGGGACGTGTCGCAGAACCTGCTCGTGTCGCTGGCCGGGACCGGGACGGCGTCGCCGAACTATTTTCTCAACCCGGAAAACGGCGTGGTTTATAACATTGTCGTGCAGACGCCGCAGTACCGGCTGGACACGCCGCAGTCTATTCTCAACACGCCGCTGACCGCGCCGGGGCAGGCCAACCCGCTGATCTTAGCGCCGTTCGCCACGATCTCGCACGACACGCAGCCGACAGTCATCAACCACTACAACATTCAGCCGACCTATGACATTTATGCCAGCACGCAGAACCGGGATTTAGGCGGCGTCTCCGGCGACATCACCAAAATTATTGACGGGGTCAAAAAGCACGCGCCCAAAGGCACAACGATTAAAATTGCCGGGCAGGTGGAAAGCATGAACACGTCATTTTCCGGCCTGTCTCTGGGCCTCATCGGCGCGGTTATCTTGGTCTATCTGCTTCTCGTCGTGAACTTCCAATCCTGGCTGGACCCGCTGGTGGTCGTGTCCGGCGCACCGGGGGCGCTGGCGGGCATCTTGTGGATGCTGTATGCCACGCAGACCACGCTGAATGTGCCGTCGCTGACCGGCGCGATTATGACCATCGGCGTCTCGACGGCCAACAGCGTTTTGATTGTGACGTTCGCCAACGAGCGCCGCGCCGAGGGCATGAGCGCGATTGACGCAGCCATCGCGGCAGGCTTCACCCGCCTGCGTCCGGTGCTGATGACCGCGCTTGCCATGATTCTGGGCATGATCCCGATGGCGCTGGCGCTCGGCGAAGGCGGTGAGCAGAATGCCCCCCTGGGCCGCGCCGTCATCGGCGGCCTCCTGGTAGCGACCATTACGACGCTGTTCATCGTCCCGATTTCCTACACCGTCCTGCGCCGCGCCGACCCCAAGCCGCTCGGCGGCGAGGAAGAAGACGAGGACGCGCCGAAGCCCCGCCCTGCCAAGCACCGCCGCCCGGTGGAAGAGCCAGTGGAAGCGAGCGTGTGAGAAGAAGAGCCAGAGATAAGTAGGGGCGGGGTCCCCCCGCCCTCCATGCCTTGCATCTGCGCTCCATGCCTTGCATCTGCGCTCTATGCCTTGCATCTGCGCTCTATGCCTTGCATCTGCGCTCTATGCCTTGCGTGTTTGGCGGGGCAGGAAAGAAGGGCGGGGGGACCCCGCCCCTACAGTTGATGCCAACGAAACCAAAATCTATGCCGCCTGAAAATACAACACAAGACGCAAAAGACACAGAAGCCGCCAAAGTCTACCACACGCCTGACGACACGCCCGCAGGCAAAGACGGAGACACGCCCGGCCCTAAAAAAGACGACAAAGGCAGCCGGGGGCGGCTGTGGCGCATTGCGCTGATTATCCTCGCGGTGCTGGCCGTGCTGCTTTTGATCGGCCTGGTGCCGCGCCTGCTGCGCGGGCCGCAGATGAAAAAGGACACCAAGCAGGCCAAAAACACCACGCCCACGGTCAGCGTCACCGGGGTACAGGCGGCGGCGGCGTCCGATGACCTGAATCTGCCCGGCAATATTCAGGCCGTGCAGCAGACCGCCATCGTGGCGCGGGCGTCCGGCTATGTGCAGCGGTGGTATGCCGACCTCGGCGACAAAGTGAAGGCTGGACAGCTTCTTGCCACCATTTCCACGCCGGACCTGGACCAGCAGGTGACGCAGGCCCGCGCCCAGGTGTCCCAAACGCAGGCGGCGGCGCAGCAGGCACTCGCGGGGGTCAGCAGCCAGCAGTCCAATCTCGCGCAGGCGGAGGCCAACGCCTCGCGGGGCGAGGCGCAGTATCAGCAGGCGCGAACCGATCTGGCCCGCGCTCAGGCGGCGCTCGCGCAGGCGCAGGAAGCGTCGGCCCAGCAGCGTGCCCAGCTTGCTCAGGCGAAAGCCAATTTAAATCTGGCGCAGGTGACGGCGCGGCGGTATCAGAACTTGCTGTCCGAGGGAGCGATAGACCAGCAGACGACCGATCAGGCGGTGGCGTCGTATGAGAGCAATCGGGCGAATGTGCAGGCGCTGTCGGCGTCGCTGCGGGCGTCTCTGGCCAATGTCAAGGCGTTCACCTCGGCGGTCGGCTCCAGCCGGGCCAATGTCAAAGCCTATGCCGACGGCATCCGCGCCGGGGAAGCGGCAGTCGGGGCCGCCGCCGCCAATGTCCGCTCGGCCCGCGCCGCCGCCAGCGCCTCCGAGGCGAACATCCGCGCCGCGCAGGCCAATGTCGCCCGGCTGGCCTCTTTGCAGGGCTTTAACCGCGTGACGGCCCCGTTCAGCGGCGTGATTACGGCCCGCAATGTGGACGCCGGGGCGTTTATCTCGTCCAGCGGCGGCCCGCTGGGCGGCGGCAGCAGCGTTGGGGACACCTCGGCAGGCACCAGCACGCAGGGGGCGGCAGCCAGCGGCAATCCGCTGGGCGGCGGTTCGTCGCCCGGCGGCGGCAGCCAGAGCGGCAGCCTGTTTTCGCTGGCTCAGACCAATGCCCTGCGGGTGTATGTCAACATCCCGCAGACCTACATCGGCGTCGTCAGCGCCGGTCAGCCGGTGGACATCACCGTGCAGGAGCTGCCGGGGCAGAAGTTCCAGGGAACTCTTTCCCGCGCCGCCGGGGCGTTGGACCCGTCCTCGCGGACGCTGGTGTCCGAAGTGCGGCTCGGCAATCCGAACGGCACGCTGACACCGGGAATGTTCGCACAGGTGCATCTGCACGTCCCTCACCCGCCCGGCTCCGTGATCATCCCCGGCGGCGCTCTTGTGACCAATGCCAACGGCACGCAGGTCGTTCTGGTGGACAAAGACAGCAAGCTCCACTATCAGACGGTCACGCTCGGGCGCGACCTCGGCAAAACGCTGGAAGTGACGCAGGGCCTGTCCGTGGGCCAGCAGATTGTCGCCACCCCGTCGGATGACCTGAAAGAAGGCCAGAAAGTCAAAACGGCACAGGCCCCGCCGTCGCCCTAGAGGGCGTGTCGGCGCGGCTTGACAAGGCTTATTTTCACTGTTATAATCATTTTCACCATCTGGTGAAAAGAGGATGAATAGTGAAAACACACGCGACGGAAAATGAAATCATGCCGGAAGCGGTGGAAGCACTGCGGCAAATCCTCAGCCGTCTTCCAGAGGCCCAAGTCAGCTTTATCGAGCATCTCGGCCTGTCGAATGGGCGAGTGCCCGATATATCTGCGCGGCTGACTTACAACGGTCGGCACGCTGCCTTTGTGGTCGAGGTGAAGCGACTAGGCGAGCCTCAGTACGCTCATGCCGCAATCCATCAGCTCCGGGAACATCTACAAGCTGTTCCCGGAGCAGTACCCGTTTTTGCTGCGCCTTATATTTCCCTGGAAACCGCCGCTCTCTGCCACCGAGCGGATATTGGTTATTTTGACCTGTCCGGCAACTGCGAAATCACCTTCGGCGATGTGTATATTCATATTGAAGGCAAGCCCAATCTCTTTGTGCGCCCCCGCTCCCTGCGCTCTCTCTATCAGCCCAAAGCGGAGCGTGTCCTGCGGGTTTTGCTGACCGGCCAGATTAGACCGTGGCGACTTCAGGCACTGGCCGATGAAGCGAAAGTCAGTGTGGGGCAGGCGTTCAAAGTCAAAGAACTATTACGGGAGCGGGAGTGGCTGACGGAAACCGAGCATGGCTTTCTGCTGACTAATCCCGAAGACCTGCTGGATGACTGGGCAAAGCACACTCGGTTTAGCAAGCATCAGCCCGTGCTTCTTCATTCGCTGCTAGGTGTGCCCGCATTTGAAGCAGAATTGTCGCGCCTATGCCGCGACCTTCACAGTCCCTGCGCCATCACTTCACTGGCCGCCGCCGCTCACTACGCCCCGTATGCTGCCTATCAGCAGGTCGCGGCTTATGTGAGCGGGGACATTGCAAATCTTCGAGAACTGCTGGACCTTGCCCCGGTTCAAACCGGGGCCAACGTCCTCCTGCTGTCGCCTTACGATGACGGCGTCTTTTACGGGGTGCAGCAAAGGCAGGGCGTTTCACTTGCCTCTCCCCTGCAAACTTATCTGGACCTGCAAAGCACTGGTGGGCGCGGGCGGGAAGCCGCCGACGTTTTGCGCCAACAGGAAATCATACCAAATTGGTAAACACGCGAGACAGCTATCAGCCGCAGATGATTGTCGCCGCCCGGCAAGTTCTGCTGGAACTGGCATATCTTTTGGAAGACGAGCGCGACAAAATTGTATTTGTTGGCGGCACGGCTTGTGCGCTGCTGTTTCCGCAGGACAGCGACCCGCATGAAGGCACGATTGATGTGGATGTCGCGCTGGACCCGGCGGCTCTGGCAGAACAGGGCGATGACACACTGGAAGACCGTTTGCTCTACGGACTGTATCAGCAGGAGCCAGGAAAAAAGTACCGCTGGATACGAACACTGCTTTTTGACAATCAGCATATTGACGTCAAGATAGACTTGCTTTCGGGAGAGTATGACGACAGCCGCCGTCATACGGAAGCACGGGAAGTGCAGGGCGTGTTTGCCAGCGTCCTGCGCGGTCTGGATTTGGCTTTTCTTGACCCACGCCAAGTTCCTTTGTCCGGCTTTCTGCCTGATGGCCGCCCCTGCCAGACAGAGATTCAGGTCTGTTCTCCGGCCAGCCTGCTGGCGATGAAGGGCATTGCCATTCGGGACCGGATACAAGGAAAAGACAAAGATGCGTATGACATCGATTATATTTTGCGCCGCTATGCGGGCGGCATAGACGCCCTGGCGCGTGTCCTGCAAACGGACATCTATCGGACAAACGCTCTTGTACAGGAAGGCTTACAGGGGATTGCCGAGGCGTTCGGCTCACTGAATGCGCTGGGGCCGGTCTCAGTCGCCGCCCCGAGCCGGTTTCCAGACCCCGAAGAACGGGCTATCAAACAGCAGGGGGCGTTTCAGCGCGTTCGGCGTCTACTGAAATTGCTTGCACCCCCCGCCCCCGCCATGTTATAATCGCGCATGGCAACACCCCCCGCTCCCCGTCCGCACACGCTCCGGCTCTGGCTGCTGGGAGCATTGACGTTGCTTCTCGCGGCAGTTTTGATCCCTCTCTGGATGGGTGTTCCCCTGCGGCGCATGACCGGGCTGGTTCAACACCCCGAACAGGTGGCGCGGGCGGGCGAGGCGGCGTCTCCGTTCACCGACGCTCAGGCGAATGCGGCGATTGAGACTGAGGCGGGGTATATGGCGTCGTGTGCATTCACGCCCAAAAGCGACGCGCAGGGGGCGCTGAACGATGTGCGGATTGGAGAGCGCGGGCCGGACTGGGTGGCCCCGGAAGCCAGCGCGGTCGGGGCGATTAGCTTGATGCAGGCGGCGGCGTTGTTGAAGTCTCGCGGGCGGGACATATCGGCGTATGACCGGGTGCTGAACGGCTACTTTGGCTGGGTGGCCCGGCAGGGCAGTACGGTTTCGGCCCGCGTTTATTATACTGCCACAGGCAAAAAGCAGCGGGCGGACCCGGCGACGCCAGCGGCGGCAGGCATGACATTGGTGGCGCTGTGGAAGCGGGCCGAGTATTTGCACGCGGGGCAGGCGGCGGCGTGGAAACAGCAGGCGTGGCCGCAGGCGGCGGCGCTGGGCGAGTATTTGCTGGGCCATGAAGACAAAAAGTATGGGCTGATGCACGGCCCAGCGGGCAGCCCCGATTTATGGCTGACCGACGCGGTCGTCGCCGACGCTGGCCTGCGCTGTTTGAGCCGGTGGGCCGCTGACTTGCAGCACCCGGACCCGCGTTACAGCGCCGCCGCTGACCGGCTGACGGCGGGCATTCTGGCAATGAAAGAGCGCGGCGACTGGGGCTGCTTTTACCGGGTGCGCCCCAAAAGCCAGGGCTTTCGGGCGGAGTATGGCGACAGCCTGGACCAGATTTGCTTTCTGCCCTCCGAGGCCGATATTTTGCCTGCTGACGACCCGTACACGAAGCGTATCAGCGAGTGGTGGACGTTCGGCGGCAACGAGTTTTCGATGACGCCGCAAACGGCAGACCCCACCGACTGGCGCTATTTCGGCCTGCACTGGCATCATTATTTTGCGGCTCGCCCCGACAACGATTACCTGTACCCCGGCCCCGGCTTGCAGCTTGCCAAAGCCGAATGGAAGTATGCCCACAAAACCGGCGATGCCGAGATGCGGGCGCGGGCTGTGCGCCGCCTGCGCTGGGCGGCGCTGGCCCGGTACTCGGATTTGTGGCGGCCCCAGGGCGGCGGCGGATTAGTAGACTGGCGCGACGGGGCCAATCAGCCGCACACGGCGGAGAATTGGACCCGGTTTATCGACACGAGCGGCTACTTCGTGCAGGTGACATTGATGGTGCAATTCGGGCAGGACACGCGGTATGTGCCGGAGGAAACATGAGGGCCATAGGAGCCGAGGGGTTAAAACCTCTCGCTGGGAGGCGCAGACGCCGGGAAGCCAAAGAGACAGACATAGAAGGCTACATTTGCTGGCGTTTGGGCCGCCCGGCGCGAAGCGCCTTCCAGCGAGGGGTTTTAACCCCTCGGCTCCTATGGCCCTCATCACTTATAGTCCGCGAATTTTGTTTCCACCGCCGCGTTTATTTCCACCACTGCGTTTGTTTCCACCACCGCGTTTGTTTTTATTGCTTGCATTTTTAGCAGAGTTCCTTTATAATCAGCACACCCTATGAAAGTAACAGCGCTTTTCGCCATTTTTGGCCTCCTGTTGGCCGCCCTGCCCGCCGCCGCCGCCCCGCCTGCCCGGCAGCATATTCTCCTGGATGCAGGCTGGCGCTTCCATCAGGAGGCGCCGATGGTACTGCGGAAGGCGACGCCTCTGACCGATTGGAGCTGGCGGCCCGCCGCACCGGGCGAGGACCCTGCTCTTGTCAGTGTCGGGCGGGAGTGGAAGCAGTCGAAAACAGGCGAGGACACATTCGGGGGCCGCGTTGGCTTTGCCGTGTACCAGGCTGCCCTGCCCTACCTGAGCGGGCCGGGCCGAACGCTGCATTTTGGCGGCGTGGACGACAATGCAACGGTGTATGTGAACGGCAAAAAGCTGGCAACGCATTCCGGCTGGAATGACCCGTTTGATGTGCTGATAGACGCCGCCTGGATCGACACACGGCCCAACATTGTGACAGTGCTGGTGGAAAACACGGCGGGTGCGGGCGGCATCACAGGCGGCGTTACTTTAGGATTGGCCCCGGTGGCGGCGGCAGGCGGGGCGGACCCCTCGCGGCCCGGCTTCAACGACCGTGCCTGGCGGGTCGTGCATCTGCCGCATGATTACGTCGTGGAAGGCGCATTCAACCCGCTCGGCGATGCCAGCCACGGCTCGCTGATCCCCGCGCCTGCGTGGTACCGCAAAACGTTTACTCTGCCCGCCTCCGACAAGGGCAAGTCTCTGTGGATTGATTTTGATGGGGCCTACCGCGACAGCACGGTGTACCTCAATGGCAAAAAGCTGGGCACGCACCCGTGCGGCTACACGCCGTTTCGCTTTGACATCAGCGGCGCGGCGAAGTACGGCGCGGCAAACGTGCTGGCGGTCCATGTCAACCCGCAGAAGTTTGAAGGCTGGTGGTACGAAGGCGGCGGCATTTACCGCCATGTGTGGCTCAACAAAGCCGCGCCTGTTCATGTGGCTCCCTGGGGCGTGTTTGTGACAAGCAAGCTGCCAGAGCCGGTTCCCGGTCAGCCCGTCGCGCCTGCGGTGGTGACAGTCAAAACGACAGTGGATTACCCGGCAGTCTACGACAGCAACGGCCTTGCCCCGCGCCTCGTCTCGCAGGTACGCGACCCGGCGGGCACGGTCGTCGGCACAGCTACCGTGCCGCTGACGGTGGCAGCGAAGACAATCACGCAGGCAGTCACGGTAGCGAAGCCCGCGCTCTGGTCGGTCGAAACGCCCCGAATGTACACGCTGCACACGGAGATACGCCGGGGCAGCGAACTCATAGACATGCAGGACACGCCGTTTGGTATTCGCACCATCCGCTTTGATGCCAACAAAGGCTTTTTCTTGAACGGCAAGTCCGTCAAAGTCAAGGGAACGTGCAACCATCAGGACTTCGCCGGGGTCGGCGTCGCCCTGCCGGACAGCCTGCTGACTTGGCGCGTCAAGCAGCTTCAGAAAATGGGCAGCAATGCCTACCGCACGGCGCATAACCCGCCGACGAAAGAGCTTTTAGATGCCTGCGATAAATTAGGAATGCTGGTCATGGACGAAAACCGGCATCTGGGGGACACCGAAGACGGCAAAGCGTCGCCAAGTACCCCCTATGCCGACCTGAGCGAAGTGGAGAGTATGGTGCTGCGGGACCGCAACCATCCGAGCGTGATTATGTGGTCGATGTGCAACGAAGAGCCAATCCAGAACAGCGAGGCCGGGGCACGGATTTTCTCGGCCATGAAGAAAGTGGTGGACGCTGCCGACGGCACGCGGCCCGTCACCTGCGCCATGAACAGCGGCGAGTACGCGGGCATTGCCCTCGTCGAGGACCTGCGCGGGTTCAATTACGGCCCCGGCGCGTATGCGCCGTATCACGCGGGCCATCCGGCGTCGATTCTGTACGGCAGTGAGACCAGCAGCGAAGTCGGCACGCGGGGCGTCTACGGCCCGGACACATTTAAAAGCGGCGGCGTCACCTATCTGGGCGACGAGGCCAAAGGCTGGGTCAGCGCGTATGACATCCACGCGCCGGGCTGGGCGCAGACGGCGGAAGTGGCCTGGGCGGCGATTGCCGATAAGCCGTATGTCTTTGGCGGCTTTGTCTGGACGGGCTTTGATTACAAGGGCGAGCCGACACCGTTTGGCTGGCCGGATGTCAACTCCAACTTTGGCATTTTGGACCAATGCGGCTTCCCGAAAGATGCGTACTACTACTATCAATCCGTGTGGGGCGACAAGCCGATGGTGCATCTGCTGCCGCACTGGAACTGGGCCGGGAAAGAAGGGCAGCCGATAGATGTCTGGGCCTATTCCAACGCCGCCCGCGTGGAGCTGCTGCTGAACGGAGTTAGCCTCGGCGCAAAAGAGATGCCTAAAAACAGCCATCTGTCGTGGTCTGTCCCTTACGCCCCCGGCACGCTCTCCGCCCGTGCCTATGACGCCGCCGGAACATTGATGGCCCAGGATCGCGTAGAGACGACGGGCGCTCCCACCGCCCTGTCGCTTTCCACCGACCGCACCACCCTGACGGCGGACGGCGAGGACCTGACCCTAATTGAAGTGGACGTGCGCGACGCACAGGGACGCATTGTGCCGACGGCAGGCAATTTAGTCTCGTTCACCCTGACCGGGCCGGGCCGGATCGCAGGCGTCGGCAACGGCAACCCCAGCAGCCACGAGCCGGATCAAGCGTCTTCCCGGTCGGCGTTCAACGGCAAATGCCTCGTGATTGTCGGTGCAAGCGATGCGCCGGGCGATTTGCTTTTGACCGCTCGTGCGCCGGGCCTGAAACCGGCGACGCTGCGGCTGAGTATCAAGAAATAAGGACCCCCTAGCCCCCAATAATGGGGGAACCAGAAAGTTAGGAGTAGGGGCGCTGCTTGCCGCGCCCTTCTGTCTTCTCCGAAGTCTGGCTCCCCCATTATTGGGGGCGGGGGGGCCTCTCCGATGACCTGTTTTTCACAGACGAAAGCCATTATGAACAAACACACACGCATACGTAAAGCGATGACGCTGACTGCGCTCTTTGCGCTCGGCGCAGCCGGAACGCTCGCCGCCGGGCGGCCCGCTGCCGCGCAGGACATTTCCGGGGGCAAGCTGCCGACCCGCTGGGCGAAGCTCGTTTCCCCCACCAATGCCCTGCCGGACTACCCGCGCCCGCAGATGACCCGTGCCCGCTGGCAGAGCCTCAACGGTCCCTGGGACTATGCGCTCACCGGCAGCGAGGCCACCGCGCCGCCCGCCGCCTTTGACGGCGGCAAGATTTTGGTTCCGTTCCCCTATGAAGCCCCCCTGTCGGGCGTGGGCAAAGCCAGCCCCGTCAATCAGCGGCTGTGGTACCGGCGCACCTTCACCGTGCCCGGCGCCTGGAAAGGGCAGCGCGTTCTGCTGCACTTCGGCGCGGTCAACTGGGACAGTACGGTCAGCGTCAATGGGCAGTCTTTCGGCGGCCACAAAGGCGGTTTTGACGGGTTTGATTATGATGTCACGAAAGCATTGAAGCCCGGCGCGAATGAAATTGTGGTCTCGGCGTACAACCCGATGACCACGGATGTGCCGAACGCGCAGGTTATCGGCAAACAGCGCACACACTCAGGCGGCATTTTCTACACCGGAGCCACGGGCATCTGGCAGTCGGTGTGGCTGGAGCCGGTGCCGACCGCCCATATTGCCCGCCTCAAAATGACGCCCGATATTGATGCTAAAGTGTTAAAGCTGACGGTCGGCGCGAATGGCACGCCGGGAACCACGGGCGCACGGGTCATGGTGACCGCGATGGACGGCGGCAAACAAGTGGCCTCCGCCGAGGGCCGGGCCGGGTCAGTGATCACGCTGCCCATCAAAAACCCGCAGCTTTGGACACCGACCCACCCGCACCTGTATACTCTGCGCGTCTCGCTGGCGGGCGGCGACACCGTCGGCAGCTACTTCGCTATGCGGAAAATCTCGCTGGGCAAGGACGCCCAGGGTCGGCTGCGCCCGATGCTGAACAACAAATATGTGTTTCAGGTCGGCGCACTGGATCAGGGCTACTGGCCCGACGGCATCTTTACTGCCCCCACCGATGATGCGCTCAAGTCGGACATTGTGACGGCCAAGTCGCTTGGATTCAACCTGCTGCGAAAGCACGCCAAAGTGGAGCCGGAGCGGTGGTACTACTGGACGGACAAGCTCGGAATGCTCGTCTGGCAGGATATGCCGCAAGCGTTCGGCGACAACTTCACCGAGGCCACCAAAGCCCAGTGGATGACCGAGTGGAAAAAGGAAATGACGCAGTTCTACAACCACCCGTCGATTGTTGTCTGGACGACGTTCAACGAAGGCTGGGGCGAAAGCTCGTTTGACGTGCCCGCCGTGGTCGCGCTCACCAAAAAGATGGACCCGACGCGGCTGGTCAATAATGCCTCCGGCTGGGTGGACAAAGGCGTTGGCGACCTTGACGACACCCACGACTATCCCGGTCCCGGCTCTAAAAAGCCTTCCGCGACCCGCGCCGCCGTCAACGGCGAGTTTGGCGGCGTGACTCAGCGCGTCGACGGCCATATGCTGTTTTCGGGCAATGTCATGGGCTACGGGCGGGTTCTCAGCGAAGGCTGGAAAACGACCAAAGCGTATCAGGGGCTGCTCCAGAAAGCCTATGCCCTGAACCAGAACCAGGGAACCAGCGCGGTGGTTTACACGCAGCTTACCGATGTGGAGCAGGAGCTGAACGGGCTGCTGACCTATGACCGGGCGGTGGTCAAAGTGGACCGAGCGATTGTGTCCGCCGCCAACCACGGCAGGTTCCCGGCCATGCCGCCGAACCCGCACCCGGACACCAGCCTCGTGCCGACCTCGGAAGACGTGCCGCAGACATGGGCCTACACGACGGTCAAGCCTGCCGATGACTGGACCGCGCCGACGTTTGACGCCTCCGCCTGGAAAACCGGCCCCGCCCCCTTCGGGCATGATGTCGGGGGGGTCAATACGAACTGGTCGGACACGCCCGGCGACATCTGGATACGGCGCACCGTCACACTGCCCGCAGACATCCCTGCCAAACTGAGCGTCATAGCCCGGCATGATGAAGACGTGGAAATCTATGTCAACGGCGTCCTCGCGGCTTCTGCCACGGGCTACACCGATGATTACGCCGCCCTGCCGATGTCGGACGCAGCACGGGCGACTCTCAAGCCTGGCGCGAACGTGATTGCGGTGCATTGCCACCAGACCACGGGCGGGCAGTCCGTGGATGTCGGCATCGTGGAGGCGAAGTAGACGGTGAAAACGCAAGGCCACGGGAACGAGGGGTTAAAACCCCTCGCTGGAAGGCGCTTCGCGCCGGGCGGCCATTCGGACAGCACACGCAGCCTCCCGCATCCTGGTCTTATGGCTTCTTCTTACTCTTTGGCTTCCCGGCGTCTTCGCCTGTCAGCGAGGGGTTTTAACCCCTCGTTCCTACACGCCTCGCTCTTCGCGGCCCTATTTCTGCTCCTTGCAGCTCCAATCAGCGCAAAGCCCGCCGCCCCCACCCCGCCGCCCTTTCTGGCGGGTGGGGACCTGTCGTTTCTGGCCGCCGAAGAAAAAGGCGGGGCCGTCTACAAAGACAATGGCAGGGCCAAAGACGCCCTTCAAATCGTCAAAGCGCACGGCTGGAACGTCGTCCGCCTGCGGGTCTGGGTTCACCCGGACGGGCAGGGCATGAACGTCAATAGTCTGCCCTACACGCTGGCCCTTGCCAAACGAGTGAAGGCGGCAGGATTGCGACTTTTGCTGGACTTGCACTATTCGGATACCTGGGCGGACCCCGGCCACCAGACCAAGCCCGCCGCCTGGAAGGACCTGCCGTTCCCTGCTCTGACCACGCAGGTGCGAAATTACAGCCGGGACACCCTCGCCGCGTTCCGCAGGGCCGGGGCCATGCCGGACATCGTTCAAATCGGCAATGAGACCACCAACGGAATGCTCTGGCCGGACGGCAAAGTGGAAGCGCCGGACGGCTGGACTAAATTCGGCACACTCTTTGAAGCCGGGGCCGAGGGCGTCCGCGAAGGGGCGAAGCCGGGCCGCGCTCCAAGCATCATGCTTCACATCGCCAACGGCGCACAGCCGGGCCTAGCGGCCTGGTTCTTTGAGAACTTGAACGCCAAAAAGCAAAAGATAGACTTTGACGTCATCGGCCTGAGCTACTACCCGGACGGCAAAGACACGCTCGGCGACCTGAAAACCGCGCTGGCCTATCTGGCAGATACCTACAAAAAGCCGATTGTGATTGTCGAAACGGGCTTCCCGCGCAGCGGCACGGCGGGGGCCAATCAGCCCGTGCTGCAAAGCTATGGGCGCACCCCGGACGGGCAAAAACGCTATCTGACAGACCTAATTGCCGTCGTCAAAGCCACGCCCGGCGGCTTCGGGCACGGGGTTGTCTACTGGGAGCCAGAATGGATTGGCGTTCCCGGCCTGCCGCATTTCGGCGATGAGAACGCACTTTTTGATGATCACTTTAATGCCCTGCCGGGCCTGGGGGCGATTCACCCGTGAACACGCAGATGCCAGTATTGGCGGCTTTTGGCGTCTTGACTTGACAAAAGGCGCGGAATCTACTACCATAGTATTAGAGCATGGCATTAAAGGCAAACAACTCCATGAAACGCAGAGATTTTCTGAAAACAACCCTGGCGGCGGCGGGCGGCGCGGCGCTGGCGGGGCTGCCCGGCAAAACAGCGGCGGCGGCGGGCGAAGCGGCCCACTCTGTCCCCAAAGTGTCGGCGATGAAGGCAGGCGGCTGGTATACTCCGAACCGCGCCCCGCTGCGCCCCACCCCGTTTTCCAAGCTGCCCCCCGGCGCGGTCAAGCCGCTGGGCTGGCTGCGGACACAGCTTGAGCTTCAGGCCGAAGGGCTGAACGGGCGGATGCCCGAAGTCTCGGACTATCTGGTCTATGAAGGCAATGGCTGGGTGACGCCCGGCTCCACGGTCGGCTGGGAAGAAGTGACCTACTGGCTCAAAGGCCACGGCGATCTAGGCTACGTTCTGGGCGACACGCGGGTGATCGCGCAGGCGACGAAATGGCTCAGCGGCATTCTGGACAGCCAGCAGGCTGACGGCTGGTTTGGCCCGGTGAACCTGCGGACATCGCTGGACGGCGGCCCGGATATGTGGCCGCATATGCCCGCGCTGAACGCCTTGCAGTCGTTTTATGAACACACGGGAGACCCGCGTGTGCTGCCGTTTCTGACGAAATACTTCGCGTTCCAGAGCGCCGTGCCCGGCCCGCAGTACGCCAAAAGCTGGGCGGGGAAACGTTTTGGCGACAACATTGAAAGCATTTACTGGACCTACAACCGGACCGGGGAGGAGTCCCTGCTGGCGCTGGCCCGGAAGCAGCACGAGAACATGGCCGATTACACGGCGGGGCTGCCCAACCGGCACAACGTCGACCTGTCGCAGGGCTTCCGGGAGCCAGCGACCTACTGGATGCAGTCGGGAGACGACAAACATCTGGCCGCGACCTACCGCGATTACGAGATGCTGATGGGCGAATACGGGCAGTTTGCGGGCGGCGGCTTTGCCGGTGATGAAAACTTCCGGCCCGGCTACGGGGACCCCCGGCAGGGCTTTGAGACCTGCGGTATCGCCGAGCTGATGCACTCGTTTGAGCTGCTGTCGCGCTTCACCGGCGATCCGGTGTGGGCGGACCGCTGCGAGTACCTCGCGTTCAACTCCCTGCCTGCGGCTTTGGACCCGATGGGCAAAACCTGTCACTATATCACAAGCGCGAACTCCATTCAGCTTGACGACACGCCGAAGGGAAACGATTTCCAGAACGGCTTCCCGATGCAGGCGCTGAAGCCCGGCATCCATGACTACCGCTGCTGCCCGCACAATTACGGCATGGCCTGGCCCTATTACGCCGAGGAAATGTGGCAGGCAACCCACGACGGCGGCCTGTGCGCGTCCCTGTACGGCGCCTCGGAAGTGCGGGCAAAAGTCGGTAACAACGGCTCCGTGGTTCTCATCAAACAAATGACCGAGTACCCGTTCAGCGACACGGTGGAACTGAAAGTCACGGCGGTCAATCCCGTCGCCTTCCCGCTGTATCTGCGTGTGCCGAGCTGGTGCAAGTCCCCCACTGTCCGGGTCAACGGCAAGCCCATCGCCGTGAGCGCCGAGGCAAACTCGTACCTCATCGTGCCGCGCACCTGGAAAGACGGCGACACGGTGAGCCTGCACCTGCCGATGACCACAAGCCTGCAAAAGTGGGAAAAGAACCAGAACTCGGTCTCGGTGAACCACGGGCCGCTGTCGTACTCGCTGGCGATTGGCGAGAAGTACACCCGCTACGGCGGCACGGAGCGATGGCCGGAATACGCTGTGTATGCCACGACGCCCTGGAACTATGGCCTGGAGCCGGGCGCGGCGTTTGATGTGGTCCGCAAGGGCGGCCCGCTGACGGGCAACCCGTGGACGCCGGAGAACAGCCCGGTGGAGCTGCGGGCCAAAGCGCGAAAAATCCCCCACTGGCAGGCCGACTCGAAAGATGTCATCACGGTGCTTCAGCCGTCCCCGGCGCGGACCGCCGAGCCACTGGAAACCGTCTCGCTCCTCCCGATGGGGGCCACGCGCCTGCGCCTGACTTCGTTCCCCACAGTGGGAAACGGCCCCGAGGCTCACGACTGGGTGGCCCCGGTGCGGCCCGATTTCAAAATCACTGCCTCGCACGTCAGCGACGATTTAGACGCGCTGACAAACACCAAAGCGCCTGCCTCGTCGTTCGGCGAGAACGTGCCGCGCTTTACATGGTGGGATCACAAAGGCACGACCGAGTGGGTGCAGTACGAGTTCCAGACGCCGCAGGTCGTTTCCAGCGCAAAGGTCTACTGGTTTGACGACACCGGGCACGGCGAGTGCCGCGTGCCAAAGTCCTGGCGGATGCTCTGCAAGAGCTATGGCGACACCGAATTCAAACCATTGCCGGGCGCGTCGGGGTATGGCACGGCGACAAACACAGACAACGCGGTCACATTCCCGGCGCTCACTGTCACCGCCCTGCGCCTGGAAGCACAGCTTCAGGACGGCTTCTCCGGCGGCATCCTGCACTGGACCCTGGACCGTACAAAAAGCTTTTAATTGACACAGCACTTAAAACAACATAGGAGTTCCTCTTGACCACACCATCATCCAAAAAAGCCCTTTTTCGCCTCCGCCCCGCTGTGCTGACCGCAGTTCTGGCCGGAACCAGCGCCCTGCTCCTGCTGGGCGGCTGCGGCTCCAAGCAGGGAACAACGCTGGCGTTTGTGACCAATAACCCGTCCGACTACTGGACCATCTGCAACAAGGGCACGCAGGCCGCCGCCAAAGAACTGGGCGATGTGCAGGTGCAGTTCGTGCAGCCGGATGACGGCACGGCGGCCAAGCAGAAGTCGCAGGTGGATGACCTGCTCGCCAAAGGCGTCAAAGGCATCGCCATCAGCCCGGTGGACCCGGCCAATGAGACGCCGTACCTGAACACCGTGGCCTCTAAAACCAACTTAATCACCTCGGACAGCGATGCCGCCGAAAGCAACCGTCTCTGCTACATCGGCACGGACAACCATGCGGCGGGCGTCATGGCCGGAGACCTGCTCAAAAAAGCACTGCCTAACGGCGGCAAAATCATGCTGTTTGTCGGCAAAAGCGACGCGCAAAACGCCCACGACCGGATTACCGGCCTGGAAGACTCGATCAAAGGCACAAAAATCCAGGTCGTCGATGTCCGCACCGATGACGCCGACCATGCGCGGGCCAAGCAGAACGCCGCCGATGCGCTGGTGAAAATCCCGGACCTCGCGGGCATGGTGGGCATCTGGAGCTACAACGGCCCCGCCATCTACAGCGCCGTCAAGGGCGCAAACAAAGTGGGCAAAGTGCAGATTGTGGCCTTCGATCAGGAGGCCGACACCATGACCGGCGTGCAGGATGGAACCATCTACGGGGCCATCGTGCAGGACCCGTACCAGTTCGGCTACCAGTCCATCAAACTGCTGGACCAGCTTGCCAAAGGCGACAAAAGCGGCATTCCCGCCAGCAAGATGATTATTGTCCCCACCCAGGCCATCACCAAAGCTAACATCACCGAGTATCTGGCCGACCAGAAGAAGAAGCTGGGGGCCTAACGATGGCGGAGGTCTATGCGGCCCCAAGTGCGGTGGCGGGCGCACAGCCCCTGCTGGAAATGGACGGCGTTTCCAAGCGGTTCGCCGGTGTCCAGGCTTTGAAAGGCGTCAGCCTTTCGGTCTGGCCCGGCGAGGTCGTGGCACTCATCGGCGAAAACGGCGCGGGCAAGTCCACGCTGATGAAGATACTCGGCGGCGTGCATCAGCCCGATGAGGGCGTCATTAAAATTGCCGGACAGCCGACGACCATTACATCGGTCAAAGACTCCGGCGCGGCGGGCATCGGGTTTATCCATCAAGAGCTGAACGTCGTCGACAACGTGGACGTGGCGGGCAACGTCTATCTGGGCCGGGAGCCGACGACGGGCGGCCCCCTGCGCCTGCTGGACCGGGCCAAGATGGTGCGCGACACGCAGCCGTATCTGGACCAGCTTGGGCTGGCGGTGTCGGGGCGGACGCCGCTGTCGCAGCTTTCGCTGGCGCAGCAGCAGATGGTGGAAATCGCCAAAGCCCTGTCGCTTCAGGCGCGTATCTTAATCATGGACGAGCCGACGTCATCGCTGACGCTCACCGAGACGGAAAGCTTAATCAAAGTTATCATGCAACTCCGGGCGCGGGGCGTGTCCATTATTTACATCTCGCACCGGCTCGGCGAAGTCAAAGAAATCGCGGACCGGGCCGTCGGCCTGCGCGACGGGCAAAACGCGGGCGAGCTGGCAAAGTCCGCTATCACGCACGACAACATGGTCAACCTGATGGTCGGGCGCGATTTGCAGAAATTCCAGCATCCCGCCGACACGGCTCCCAAAAAGGTGCGCTTTTCGGTGCGCGGACTTCGCACAAGCCGCTACCCGGACCGCGAAGTGTCGTTTGACATCGGCGCGGGCGAGATTTTAGGCATGGCCGGGCTGGTCGGCGCGGGCCGGTCGGAGACCGCGCAGGCCATTTTCGGCGTGGACCCCTCTGCCGGGGCAGCCATGACGCTGGACGGCGAAACCCTGCATATCAATTCGCCCCGCGATGCGATAGCCCACGGTATTTATCTGGCCCCGGAAGACCGGCGCAAGTCGGGCCTGATTGTGGACATGAGCATCAAAGATAATATCACGATGCCGTCGCTGCCGCGCTATGCGCCGGCCGGCCTGATTCAGCGCGGGCGGGAGCGGGTCGCCGCGCAGGACGCTTCCCGGTCGCTGCGCGTCAAGACGCCGACGGTGGAGTTTCTGGCGCGTAATCTATCCGGCGGCAACCAGCAAAAAGTCGTGCTGGCAAAGTGGCTGTCGCTGGAGCCGAAGCTGATGATTTTCGATGAGCCGACACGCGGCATTGATGTCGGCGCGAAAGCCGAGATTTACGAGCTGATGCGCGGACTGGCCCAAGAAGGGGTCGCGGTGCTGATGATCAGCAGCGACATGGAGGAAGTGCTGGGCCAAAGCGACCGGATCGCCGTCATGCATGAAGGCCGGATCAGCGGCTTTGTGTCCCGCGCCGACGCTTCCGAAGAGTCCGTGATGCAGCTCGCCGTCGGCCAATCGGTTCACTAACTAAGCGAGAGTAACAAGAAAGCAATGATCAACCAAGACACGAAGCCGAGCGGCGAAACGCCCCGCCTTCCCACGCGGCCTGAAGGGCCGCGCCTCGCCCTCGCTTCCGGGCGCAAAGAACTGGGCATTTTCGTCCTGCTGGTGGCCCTGTGCATTTTTGTGGAAGTGATGTCCGGCGGCACGTTTTTCCATGTCGATAACCTGCAAAACACGTCGCAGATTATCGGGCAGTACGGCATTTTTTCTATCGGCATGGGCATCGTGATTATCACGAGCGGCATCGACCTGTCGGTCGGCTCGCTGTTTGCCCTGCTGGGCGTTTTGCTGGCGATGATGCTGACGCAGTGGCACTGGCCCTGGCCGGTCGCCGTGCTGTCGGTGCTGGTCGGCGGGGCGCTGATTGGCCTGTTCCACGGGGCTTTGATTACCCGCGCCAACCTGCAGCCGTTTATCGTGACTTTGTGCGGCCTGCTGGCGTATCGGGGTCTGGCGCGGACCATTACCACGGACAACACCGTGGGCTTCGGCAGCGCCAAAGGCTTTGAGCCTTTGCAGCATCTGGCAACAGGCTTTGTGTTTGGCTTTCCCAATTCGTTTGTCATTCTGCTGATCGTGGCGCTGGTGATGAGCGTTGTGCTGCACCGCTCGGTGTACGGGCGTTATCTGTATGCCGTCGGGCGCAACGAGGAAGCCGCTCGGTATTCGGGGGTCAACTCCAGCCGGATTATCACCGGTGCCTATGTGATTTCAGGGCTGCTGGCGGGCCTGGCGGCCATTTTGATTGCGTTTTACACCAACTCGATTTCGCCCTCGACGCACGGGCAGTCGTATGAGCTGTACGGCATCGCGGCGGCGGTTCTCGGCGGCTGCTCCCTGCGCGGCGGCGAAGGGTCCATTATCGGCATTCTGCTGGGGACGGCCCTGCTGCAAGTGCTTCGCAACCTGGTCAACCTGGTGCAGATTGGCGGGCACAACATCCCGTCGTCCGCTGAGGCCATTGTCGTCGGCGTCGTGATTTTGCTGGGCGTCGCCGCCGATGAGCTGATCAAGCGCCGCTCGGCCAAGAAGGTGCGCTAAAAATGGTCAAACTCTGGGCATTCCCTCTGCTGCTGGCTTCGGCAGGCGCGGTATACGCCGCGCCCACCCCGGCGACTCCGGTGCTGGCCTGGGTGTTTGACACGCACCCGGACAAAGAGCTGGTTCCACGCGGCAAAGTCTTTCTGAAAGTCGGCTCCAAGCGCATTGTCATTGAGCCGAAGGCGCAGGCCGAGTTTCGCATTCTCAGCCGCGCCGACTACAAAGAGTACAAAGTGCCTGCGTCGGCCCTGACCGCGTGTTCAGGCTGGTTTGCGGGCGGCGGGGAAGATTTGTATGTCGTCCGGCATGGGAACAGCCTCTGGGTCTACCGGCGCTGGACCGATGAGCAGGCTCCCGAGTTCCCGTACAAACGCATTCGCACGATTGCGCTGTAGGACCCCTCCCGCTCGTGTCCTCGCTCCCTCCCCTGTTAGGGGAGGGCACAGAAGGAGACGCAGAAGACCGGAGAAGACTGGCCCCGCGCCTGCCGGAGCTTTCATCGTTTTTTCACCCCGCCCTGTCACACTTCCCCTATGCACTTTTTTCAGCGCGGCTCAATTCGGGGACGGCTGACACTCTGGAATGTCGGCGTGCTGGCTTTGACGCTTGCCGTGCTGGGCGCGGCCCTGCACTACACTCTGAAGGCTAACCTGATGCGCGGCGCGGACCGGGACCTCGCCCGGTTTGCCGACCGCGCCCAGCGTATTGCTGCCGTTCTGCCCGCCGCCCTGCCACGCCCGCTGAATCCCTCGGACCGCAATCCTTACGGACCGCGTTTTTTGACGGTGACCGGGAAGCCATTCAGCCCCACTTCCGAAACCACCCCCTGGGACTCACAGACATTCGCGCAGTCGGTGCAGGGCCGGTCGCTGTATTCCACGGCCACGCTCAGCGGCGAGCCGGTGCGGATTTATTCCGTTCCCCTGCGGCAGGGGGAAAAGATCATCGGGGTCGCGCAGGTGGCCCGGCCTCTGGCCGAAGAATATGCCGAGGTGCGGCGGGTGACGCGCACGCTGCTGACCTTGATTCCGCTGGCCCTGCTGATTGCGGGCGGCGGCGGGGCGTTTTTGACGAGCCGCGCCCTGCGCCCGGTGCGGCAGATCACGCAGGCGGCGGGGCAGATTGGGGCCGGGGACCTGTCTGAGCGTCTGCCGGTGACGGGGCAGGACGAAATGGCGGAGCTGGCCCGGACATTCAACGGAATGCTGGGGCGGCTGGAAGAGGCGTTTGTGCGGCTGACGCAGGCGTATGAACAGCAGCAGCGGTTCACCGCCGATGCCTCCCATGAGCTGCGAACGCCGCTGACGACGATTAAAGCGAACACCAGTCTGGCCCTGCTGGCCCCGCATTCGGACACCGACCGGCGGGCGCTGGAAGCCATTGATAAAGCCGCCGACCGGACCATCCGGCTGGTGCAGGACCTGCTGCTGCTGGCCCGCGCTGATGCCGGAGAAATGCGTCTGTCTTCATCGCCGCTGCGGGTGCAGGACCTGCTGGCCGAAGTGCAGGAAGCCGCCCCCGCGTCCGGCCCAAAGGTGGTCGTGGATGTTGCTGAGCCGGCGCTGACGCTGTTCGGGGACGCGGAGGCGCTGGGCCGCCTGCTGGGTAATCTGGTCGCCAACGCCGCCCGGCACACGCCGCCGGAGGGCTGGATTACCCTGCGCGGCTTTGCCGCCGGTGAGCGCGTTCTCCTGCAAGTCGCGGACACGGGCGAGGGCATTGCGCCGGAGCATCTGGCGCATCTGGGGGAGCGGTTTTACCGGGTGGATGCCGCCCGGTCAGGGGCACAGGGCGGCACAGGGCTGGGCCTTGCGATTTGCCGCAGTATTGCCGAGGCGCACGGCGGGGTGCTGACACTGGAAAGCGTGGTGGGCCAGGGTACGACGGCGACCGTGAGGCTGCCGGAATAGCAGGAGTTAGAATTGGCATGGTTTGTGCGTGTCTTCTTACAGTGAGTGTTTCGAAGAGGAGGCTGAGATTGACTTTCAACTTTTCCCGTGTGGGCACACGGCGCTGTTTGCCGGTGGTGGCCCTGTGCGGCTTGATGCCGATAGGTATGGCCGCGCCGCCGACACCTGCCCCGGCAGTGCCCCCGGACAAAACGGCGGCGATCAAACAAGCGGTCCAGGCCGTTTATGACGCGGAAGACACGGCGCTGGCGGCGCATGATTTGGACGGCGTGATGGCGATGTACACGCCCAATGTGGTGTTTTTTGACAGCCTCAAAGGCAAGCAGGATGTGGGAGCCGCCGGGGCGCGTCAGGCGTGGGTGACGTTTTTCCAGGTGCCCCGCCAGACGCTGACGGCGGCCCGGCACGAGATCAAAGAGGTCACGCTCAACAAGGCCGGGACAGGAGCGACGGTGCTGGCCGTGCATCATTTGACCATCAGCGCCGCGCCCGCCAGCGGGGCGGCGGCGACGACTCATCGGGACAGCACCCTGCGCTGCTTCTGGACCAAAAAGAGCGGGAAATGGCTCATCCGCCAGGAGCGTATTCTGGGCGTGGATACCTATGTGGACGGCAAGCGCGTCCAGCACAACCACAAGCAAGTGCCGACGTAAGCAGGCGAAAGACCCCCTAGCCCCCAATAATGGGGGAATTTGAGACCTACCTTCCCTGCTTTGCTCATTCTTCGCTACGCGGGGTCCTTCCTAAAGGAAGGATTAGGAGCGCAGAGACGAAGCCAGGGCGAGTAGGCAGCACAGCTTTGAGATTGGTGGGAAGTGTGATATAATTGACAGAAAGTGTCATACCGCGAGTGTGCGGCATAATACTGGTTGGGCCGCACGGCGAAAGGTGAAATCATGTCCACGACATTTGAGCGGCTTGGCATCCCATTTCCTCTGTTTGAGGCCTCTACCGAAGATACTTATATATTTGCTGGCAAAATGCGATGTTCCCTCTGTGAGAAGCAAGATCAGTATTGCTTCCGTTTGGGAATTGGCTGCGCCCTCATGCTTCACTGCCCCCACTGCGGCACACTGAATGGTCTGGACGCGGACGACAGAGAAAGCATTTCCTGTCGTGCCTGCCAAACAGCGATTGCTTTCCCTGAAATCAGTGACGAAGAGATAACTGTCTGCTATCATTGCTTGCGGCTCGGCAAGGCGGCTATCACCCAGGATACGGAATTGGGGATGGTGTCGTGGGAGCAAGCCTTTGAGGGAATTACAAATGGTCTTCTTGGGTTAAAGCGCCCCGATTTTGAGACGGTGCCGCTTGAAGATGACTGGGTGGGTGTGCGCCTTCCTCAAGAACTGATGTTTGAATTGCTGCGGACGCCGACCTACTCCTCTATTCAGGGGGAACGCTGGCTGTTTTGCTGTCAGGCTCCCATGATTTATGTCGGCGAATGGTCACGCGCCGAGTTTTCAAGGCGTGCGCCCGATGGAAATGGGCAGAAACTCTTCAACGAAATTGTGGAAGGTGTTATACCCGGCTTGTGGGAAGATAGGATGCATGATGTAACCGGTGTTTACGTCTTCCGGTGTTCGGCCTGCAACATCTACAAAGCCCATTGGGACCTAGCCTAACGACGACTGGTTCGTCCATGATTGGGGCTGGTGGGTCTTTTGTGGTATCATAGCGATAATCACTTTTGGGAACGCAATGAAACCATTTTTGCTGGCGCTGCTCACGGGCCTCCTGTTCGCGTTCAGCCTGCCGCCCTGGAACTGGGAATGGCTGGGCTGGGTGGCGTTTGCGCCGCTGCTTCTGGCCGCGCCGGGGCGGCGGCCTTTGGAGGCGGTGGGGCTGGGGATTATTGCGGGGGCGGCCTGCGGGGCGGTGCAGGCGGGGTGGAGCGCGGATACGACGCGGCTGTTCTGGGCGTATATTCCCTTCTTCTGGCTGACGTTTTTGTTTGGGCTGGTGGCTGTGGCAGCGGCGTGGGTGCCGACCCAATGGACACCGACGGCACGGGTGGGATTTCTGGCGGCGGTGGGCATCACGGGCGAGTGGCTGACGTCGTTTCTGCCGCTGCCGCTGAACATTGGGCTGAGTCAATACAAGTTTCTGCCGCTGATTCAGATAAGCTCGCTCACCGGCATCTGGGGCGTCTCGTTTTTGCTGTGGTGGGTCAACGCGGCTTTGGCCGAAGGGGTGCGGCGGCGGAAACTCCTGCCGCTCGGCATTGGTGCGGGGCTGACTGTGCTGGCTGTGGGCTTCGGGTGCTGGGCGCTGGCGCAGACGCCGCCGGGGTCACCGCTGACGGTGGCGGCGGTGCAGGACATCAACCGCGAAGAAACCGGCAACTTGGCCCCGGCGGGCGTGGAAGCGGACCGCACGGCGATGACCAAAGACGCGGCGGCGCGGGGCGCAAAGCTGATTGTGTGGTCGGAAGAATCGCTGGGCGGGGAGTTTGAGCCGGGCAGCCCCAAAGACGAAACGCGGACACTGGCCCGGACATTGAACACAGCTCTGGTGGTCGGCTACTCGGACGACACAAAGCCAAAGCCCTACAACTGCGCGGCGTACCTGGCCCCGAACGGCGCTGTTCTCAGCCCCGTGCATCACAAAATCCACCTGTATTTGTCGGAGCGGGAGACGAACAAAGCGGGGCACGCGGCCACGGTTGTGGACACGCCGCAGGGCAGGCTGGGGCTGGAAATCTGCTTTGATAGCTGCTACACGGGGACGACCCGCGAGGAAGCGCGGCTGGGGGCGCGGCTGATTGCGCTGCCCAATTACGACCCGCCGACGCCGGGCGGGGTGCTGCACCGGCTGCATGGCACGATGCTGCCGTTTCGGGCGGTCGAAAACCACCTGCCGTTTGTCCGGGCGGACTCGAATGGCCTGTCGCAGATCATTGATGCGCGGGGCAGGGTTGCCGGGCAGGCGCCGCTGTTTGTGCCGGATGTGCTGGTCGGCACGGTCAATCTCGGCGACGGGCGGGGCACGTTCTTTACCCGCTTCGGCGACTGGCTGGCTTATGTGTGTTTGCTCATAGTTTGCGTGCTGCCCTGGCAGTTACGGGAAAAGAGGAAAAAGAGCGACCTGAAACTTAAGCAGTAAACCCCCGCAGGCTTTCGACCACTTTGGCCGTGTCCACAATCAGGGCGACGCGGCCATTCCCTAAAATAGTCGCGCCGGATAAGCCCGGTATGTCTCCGAGAAGCACTCCCAGTGACTTGATGACGACCTCCTGCTCCCCCAGCAGCCCATCCACACAAAGGCCCACCTGAGTCTCGCCCAGACCCACAATCACGACATAGGCATCCGGGAGGATGCTTTCCGGCGCAGCCGCCTGACCGTCCCCCCGCAGCAGGTGCGAAAGGCTCAGCAGCGGAACGGTGCGGTCCCGCAGCACCACCGCCATGTGTCCCTGGACCCGGCGCGGGGTCAGCTCGCCCGGACGGCTCCCCAGCCGCAGCATCTCTACCACCGATCCCAGCGGAACCACATACGTGCCCCCATCCACCGTGACAAGCAGGGCGCGAATAATTGCCAGAGTCAGCGGCAGATGGATGGTGAACTGGCTGCCCGTGCCGACAACGCTGTCTACGAGGACGCGCCCACCCATTTTCTCTAAATTGGACTTGACAATGTCCATCCCCACCCCGCGCCCCGAAATGTCCGAGAGCGTTTGCGCCGTCGAAAAGCCCGAGGCGAAAATCAGGCTGAGAGCATCTTTGTCCGTCATCCGGTCGGCATCCGCCTGAGACAGCAGCTCCTTGCGGACACTGGCCGCTTTGATTTTGACGGGGTCGATACCCCCGCCGTCATCGGTTATTTCGATAACAATATGGTTTTCCTCATGCCGGGCCGAAAGCGTGACACTCCCCTGAGCAGGCTTGCCTGCGGCCAAGCGCGTTTCGGGGGGTTCGATGCCGTGGTCCACAGAGTTTCGCAGCAGGTGAATCAGCGGGTCCCCCAGAGACTCCAACACGGAGCGGTCCAGCTCGGTCTCCCCGCCGGACAGGCGGAAGTCCACCTCTTTGCCCGTCTTCTGGGCCAGGTCCCGCACCATGCGCGGCATCCGCTGGAAGACGCCGTCAATAGGCAGCATCCGCGCTTTCATGATCTGGTCCTGCAGCTCGCTGGTGATGCGGGCGATTCGATGCGCCGTTTCCATGAGCTGAGTAACCGCTTCCTCCTGCGGATAGCGGGCATGGAGGGTCTGCCCGTATTGTTCGATTTGCGAGCGGTCAATGACAAGCTCGCCAACCAGGTTCAGCAGGCTGTCCAGCCGGGAGACTTCGACCCGGATCGTCTGCGCTGCTGGCACTTTTACTGGCGCGGGCGCAGACATCTCCGCAGGCATCGGTGTTTCCGCAGGCAGAACGGTCTCGACCGGGGCAGGCGCAGACTTCTCTGCCGCAGGTGCGGCCCACTCGGAGACGGCAACGGCGTCAATCTCAGAAATTGCAGACAGGGCGGCGCTCAGCGCATCAGCGGCCCGGTCGGTCGCCAGCAGCACAGCAAAAGACTGGTCAAACTCTTCGGCCTCCAGCGCCTCCTCGCCGGGGCGGGAGGCCAGCACCGATCCCAGCGGCTCCAAAGCCGCCAGCACCATGTAGACACGCACAGACTTCATCAGGCAGTCCGCACTCAGGGTGACATAAACAACGCGCAGGCTCAGACCCGCGTCGCGGGCGTCGGCGGCACTGGTTTCCTCAAACTCAGTGAGCCGCAGTGCTTCCGGCGCTCCCATTGGCGCCGCCGCTTCGGCAGGAGCGGCAGTGTCCCCGGCCCGCAGCGCGGTCAACCGGGCGACCAGCGCGGGAATGTCTTTGCCGGAGGCATGGGTGTCCGTTCCGGCAGCGGCCACGGAATCTACCAGTGTTCCAAGCGCATCCAGACAGTCCAAAAGCGCATTGATAATCGGCGTCCCCACCGAGAGCGTCCCATGCCGCAGGTCGTCCAGCACATTCTCCATTTCATGGGTCAGGTCCCCGATGGCGAGGAACCCCATCGCCCGGCTGGAGCCTTTCAGGGTGTGCGCGGCCCGGAAGATGACCTGCAAAATGTCCTGCGAATGGTCGCCGCGCTCCATCGCCAGAATGTTTGCTTCCAGCAGCGCAAGCTGCTCGCGGCCCTCATCCAGGAAAACGTCCAGAAACTCGGTCATATCAGTAGTTATCATAATCTTGTTCTCAGAGGTTCTGTTTGGCACAGCGCCGCAATCGCCGGGGCCAGGGCAGGCAGCGGCAGCAGCCGCCCCACCCCGCCCAGTTCAGCGGCCGCTTTGGGCATTCCATAAACGACGCAGGTGGATTCGTCTTCAGCCAGGGTTTGCCCGCCCCGGTCTGAAACAATCTTCATGCCGCGTGCGCCGTCTTTTCCCATGCCGGTCAGAAGGACCGCCAGCACACGCGAGCCATATAAACGGGCCAGAGAGGCCAGTGTCACATCGACAGCAGGCCGGACGCCGTGCAGCGGCGGGTCGTCGGTCAAACGCGCCGTGCCCTCCGCCGTAAATTCTAAATGATGACCGCCAGGCGCAACCAGAATCTGTCCAGGATGCAGTGTGTCTCCGCCCACGGCTTCGCGGGCTGGAAACGGCGACGTGTCTGCCAGGCGGCGGGCCAGCGAGGCCGTAAAGCCCGGCGGCATATGCTGAACAATCACAATGGGAACCGACAGGGTGGCAGGCAGAGCAGGCACGAGTGTCTGAAGCGCACGCGGGCCTCCGGTCGAAGAGCCAATGACAAGAACCGCCGGAGCCGCACCCCTGGAGCGCAGGACGGGCGGCGGGAGGTCCGCCTTTTGCGGGCAAGCCAAAGGCCGTTTCAGGCAGAACGCTGCCGCTTTGATTTTGGCAGTCAGCTCGCCCGCGATCTTTTCGATGTCCAGCGAGATGGCCCCGGACGGCTTGCCGACCACATCCACTGCACCAAGCTCCAGGCAGCGGACCGTGGCATCCGCCCCGGACTGAGTCAGCGATGACAGCATCACCGTTGGGGTAGGACGGCAGCGCATGATTTCCGCCAGCGCCCCGTACCCATCCAGGACGGGCATTTCGACATCCAGCGTAACCACATCCGGGCGCAGCGATTCCAGCCGGGCGAGCGCCTCCGCCCCATCACGGGCCGTGCCCACAACGCAGAGTGCTGGGTCCCGCGCCAGGATTTCAGTGATCATCTTTCGCATGAACGCGGAATCGTCCACGACGAGAACTCGGACAGGTGCGGAAAGCATACTTTGTGCGTCTTTCTTTATGGGTCTTTCTTTATACGCCCGCCAGGGATAGAACCTGCGGAATATCCAGCAGCAGAAGCAGGCGCTCCGCGCTGTCTTTGGGTCCATCGTCTTTGCGGCGGCCACCGGGGATGCGGGCGATGCCGGTCAGCGAGCGCCCTTCGGCGTCTCCCAGCAGGGCGGAAGGCCGCTCGATAGCCGCCGGAGACAGCCACAGGACTTCGGAAACAGAGTCCACGACCAGGCCCGCCGCCAGGTCCTTCGCCGCCTGACCATCGGCTTCTACAATCACAATCCGGGACGCTTTTCGCAGGGCGGCGTCAAGCGGCGGCATTCCAAAGCGGGTCCGCAGGTCCAAGACCGGCAAAATTCGTCCGCGCAGGTTCATCACGCCCAGCAGATACGAGGCGGCGTTGGGAATCGGTGTAATCGGCTGCGGTGTCAGGACAGTGTGAATGGCGGCGATGTCCACGCCGTAAATATCACTCCCGAGGTGCAGGACGACAACCTGCCGCTCGGCCTCCACGCCAAGCTCTTCGCCTGGTCTTTCCATCAAAGCTGCTTCCATAAGTTGTTCCTGGGATTTGTCTGGGCTTTGCTGCCTAAATCAGAAGTTATCATCAGCAGTTATCATCAGCAGTTATCATCAGCAGTCAGACAGCAAAGCCACGGGTATCAAGCAAAGGCAGGCTAGGCGACCCGTCGCAGGGCGGGTTTTTCGGCGCCAACCAAGCGCAGTGCGGGCGGCCCGGAGGCTTCGTATCCAGCGTTGTTTGCCGCCGAAGCAGGCAGCGTCTGGAAGCGAGCGACCAGCCCGGCGAGTGTTGAGGAGATGCTGGAAAGATCAGCCGCCGAAGCCATCAGGTCTTCCACGGCAGCCCCCTGCTGCGCGGTCGTTCCGGCCACATTGCGAACTGAGGCCGAGACTTCTTCTGCGGAGGCAGACATTTCTTCCGCCGCCGCACTGCTTTCATCCACCACCGAGGCTGCGGCCGCGATGGAGCGCGAAGCCTCATCGGAAACCGTCGCCATTTCTTCCGCCGCCGTATAGATGCTGTGAACGCGCTCGGCGACCGTTGCCACCACAGATTGAATCTGGGTGAGGGCTTCCCCGGCCCGTTCCGCCAGCTCCGTTTTCGCCTCTACCTCACGCACTCCGCCTTCCATAATTGTCACGGCCTGCGAGGTCTGAGACTGGACCGCCTTGATCAGCCCGCCGATCTCTTCGGCGGCTCCGCGTGAGCGCTCGGCCAGCTTGCGGACTTCGTCGGCGACCACGGCAAAGCCGCGTCCCGCTTCTCCCGCACGGGCCGCTTCAATGGCCGCATTCAGCGCCAGCAGGTTGGTTTGTCCCGCGATTTCTTCAATGGTTTCGACAATCGTGCCGATTTGCTGCGAAGACGCTCCCAGGGTCTGGATGACCTGCGTTGATCCGGTAATCGTCGCCCGAATGGCGTGCATCCCTGCGACCGTTTCTCGGACTGTATCCGCGCCGGTTTGCGCCACCCGCGTGGCATTCAGGGATGCCGTTTCCGCTGTTTCTGCATCGCGTGCCACCTCGTGAACGGAGTGGACAAGATGTGCAACCTGCTCCGCACCCGCCCCAATCGAGGCGGACTGGCGGACGCTGCCCTGGGCAACTTCATTTGCCCCGCTGGCGGACTGCTCGGAAGCCTGCGCCACTTCCTGCATGGATGCATTGATCTCCTCGGTCGCGGCTCCGATCTGCTGCGAGGCCCCGGAAAGAGCCGTCGCGGCCCCGCTGACCTGGGCGGCGGAGGTCTTCATCTCGCCGACCAGGGCGCTCAGGCTCGCCTGGGACGCACGGAAAGAGTTAATCGTCGATTTGACGGTGTCCAGCATGGCGTTAAACGTCTTCGCCACCTTCCCGAACTCATCTTTGGTGGAGATGTCCAGGGGTACGGTGCCAGTGACAATCTCCGCTGTCAGGTCGCCGTGTTCCAGAGCCTCTGTAGCGCGGGCCAGGTTCGTGACGCAGACTGTGTTAAGGGTCTCCAGACGGCCCGCGATCTGTGCCAGCGTGCCGACGATGTAGCGTGTAATAGCGACGCCTACTACCGTCCCCAGCAGGATTGCCATGCTTACCAAAGCCAGGACGAGGGTACGGCCCGAAGTGTAGGCGGACTGTGCCTGGCGGCTGTAGAACTGGCCGTGCGCGTGGTTCCAATCCACCATAATATCCAGCGTATCGATCATGCGGTTGAACTCAATCCTCATGGGTCCGTTCAGCAGCGCGGCGCACTGTTTGAAGTCGTTCTTGCGGCTCACGACGAACAGAGCATCCTGCATGGCGACATATTTCTGCCATTCCACCTGCAAGTCTTTGAGGTTCTTGGCATCAACGGGATCGGTGCAAGAACTCTGATATCCCTGGAGCGCCGCTTCCGCGCCTGTCTTCGCTTTGGTGAGGTCCGCCTCAGCTGCGGCCATCTCGGCAGCATTGCCAGCCAAAGCGTGGCGATATTCAACTGTCCGAAACTGCCGGGCGTTGGCCTGAAATTGCCCGATAGATTCGGACCCGGACAGCGAATCGGACCGGATTTTTTCGCTGATCGTGTTCATCTGCCCCATGCGGGCGACGGCGATGCCGCCAACTAGGGCGGTCAGCAACAGGCACAGGCCAAAGCCCAAAGCGAGCTTGTGGGCGGTCTTGAGGTTTGCAAACCAGTTCATTTTTCTATCTCTGTTTATCTTTCCGGGGAGCCTGTTTCAGTGCTTCCCTGACTCTTTATGTCCCCGGCGATTGGGGACTGAGTTTTTTACAGGCTGAGTTACTTGCGGCCCTGAAGCCCAACGGTGATCGAGAGCGGCCCCATGTTTGTCTGAAGGCTGATTACGACGGCGGGTATGTTCAGCGTGCTGATTTCTACCTTGCTGCCACGGATAATGGCGGGCGGGGTGATATCGCAGACAAAGCCCGCCTCCGAGAGATGGGACATGGCGCTGCCGCAGATCATGTTGCTGAGTTCGGCAATAGCGCTGGCCGCCAGGGCGTCGAAGGTTTTGATCGGCTCGCCCAGCATATGCGACGCAATCTTGTCGGCCACAGCCAGCGTCATCCCGAAGATCACCTGCCCATGCGCCTGTCCGGTGACACCGCAGACCACATTGCACTGCTCGCTCGTGAATGAGTTACGCTGCGCGATAAGGCCCGTCCTGACCGGCATCTCGCCCAGTACCATTTCCAGCACGGAGGAGGCACCCGCCAAAAATGGATTGATGTATACAACTTCCATGCGCGTTCCTTATTCCCCGATGATTTTTTTGATTTTATCCAGCACCTGCTCGGGCTTGAACGGCTTGACGATGAAGTCCTTCGCGCCTGCCTGGAGGGCCTCAATGACCATATTCTTCTGGCCCATGGCCGTGCACATGACGATGTTGGCGTTTGGATCAGCGGCTTTAATGGTGCGGCAAGCCTGAATTCCGTCCATGATGGGCATGGTGATGTCCATCGTGACGAGGTCCGGCTTGAAAGCGGCGTACTTGTTGACCGCATCTTCGCCGTTGGAGGCTTCCGCAATGACCTTGTAGCCATTGTTGTTGAGCATATTTTTCAAAGTGACACGCATAAACAGCGCATCATCGGTAATCAAAATCGTTTTCATACACGGAGTGTCTTTCTGTCTGGATGACGGCGGATCGCCCGATTAGGGTTCGGGCGGTTAGGGTTCGGGCGGTTTTTAAACACGGTAATAGTATTGGTACAAGCCCTGCTTTTCTATAGGTCGGCGGGGAGAAGATGATCTAAATCTGACCTAAAGAATCGCGGCACGTCCCCCATAATTTCAAAAGACTTACTGAAATATTTTAGGGGAAGACTAAGATTTTATGGAAGAAGTGACGCTCGGTGACAAAGAGTTTGTGCAATTTCGGGATTTGATTTATAAGCTGACCGGAATTGCCCTTAGTGATGCAAAACGCCAGCTTGTGGAGTCGCGCCTGCAAAAGCGGCTGCGGTTTCATCGCCTCGCCACCTTTGGGGACTATCACGCCCTGCTCAGCAAGCCGGGCAGCGGCGCTGCCGAGACGACGACGTTTATCAACTGTATCACAACCAACAAAACTGACTTCTTCCGAGAGCCGCACCACTTCGAATATGTCACGAAGATGATTATTCCTGCGCTGGCCGCCGAGGCGCGGGAAGAGCGGCGCACGCCGCGCCTGCGTGTCTGGCACGCAGGCTGTTCTTCGGGCGAAGAGCCGTACACACTGGGGATTGCACTGTCGGAGGCGCTGACAGGTCAGCCGGGCTGGAATGTTAGCCAGGTCGCTTCGGACATTGACACGGACGTTCTGAACCTGGCCCGGCGCGGGGAATACAGCGCCGAGCGTGTCGCCCCCATCTCCCCGGACCACCTGCACCGCCACTTTCAGCGCGGAGGAACAGCGGCCCAGCCCTTGTATCAGGTGAAGTCCCGTCTGCGTGACCAGATCACGTTTCAGCAGATCAACCTGCTGGAAGAATGGCCGATGCGAGCCGACACGCAATTTGACATTATTTTCTGCCGCAATGTCGTGATTTATTTTGATCTGCCAACCCGGCAGCGTCTCTTTGCCCGCTTCCAGGCGCGGCTGCGGCCCGGCGGTTACCTGTTTCTAGGCCATTCCGAGTCCCTGCACGGGCAGAGCGACGCCTTTGATTCGGTCGGCCACACCATGTATCGCCTGCGGGAGCCATCGGCGTCTCAGGAAGGGCGCAAAAAATAATTCGCCGGGGTGTTTGCACTCATCTGATTTTCATGTTCGGGTACTATACTGAGTTTAATCAACTGAGAATGCTCACAAAGAGCAGGAGAAACCCGATGAACACACGGTCAAAAACACGGTATGGATTGGCGGCGCTTGGCGTGGCCGCAGTGCTGCTGGTTCCAGCAGCCCACGCGCAGCAGGGACCGGACGGCGGCCCGCCCCCGCCCGGCGGCTTCGGTGGTCCCGGAGGACCGGGTGGATTTGGCGGAGGCGGCGGGCGCGGCGGGCAGCGTGGCCGCCTGCCGTTTGCGGGCGGCACGGTGACAGCGGTAAACGCCGGGGCGGGCACGGTCACGGTCAGCTCGCCGTTCGGCGGGCAGCCGCAGACCATTCAGACGCAGGGCACGACGACAATTTCCACGCAGGTCACCGCCTCGGTGTCTGATTTGAAAGTCGGCGACAAGGTGGAAGTGCGCGGGGTGCCGACCGGCATTACCGCGTCCAGCGTCACGATAGGCACTTCTCCCCTGACCCCGCCCGGCGGGGGCGGCTTCGGCGGGCCAGGGGGCTTCGGAGGACGTCTGGGCGGACCAGGTGGCCCCGGTGGACCGGGCGCGGCCCCGGCCCAGGCATCGGCCACCGGCACGGTGTCTTCGCTGAACCCGCTGACGCTGAAGCTCAGCGACACGGTTTCGGTGACTCTGAAAATGGACCCAACCGCCAAAGTGAGCAAGTTTGCGACCTCGACCCTGAGCGCCGTCAAAGTCGGCGACCGGGTGATCGCCACGGGCCAAAGCAATGACGACGGCTCGTTTGCGGCCACCACGCTCGGCGTCAACATGGACATGGGGGGCATGGGCGGCGGCTTTGGCGGCGGCTTTGGCGGCGGATTTGGAGGCCGGGGGGGCTATGGCGGGCCGGGCGGCGGCGGCTTTGGCGGACCGGGCGGGGGCGGACGACGCGGCGGGGGACGGCGCGGCGGCGGCGGTCAAGGCGGACCGCAGCAGGGCGGACCCGGCGGCGGCTTTGGCGGACCGGGCGGCTTTGGCGGCCCTCCGCCGGATATGGGCGAGTAGCAAAAAAAGAGGCTCCTGGAAACGGGAGCCTCTTTTTTGTCAGCGGTGCATCCGCTCGGCGATGTGGGCCACGATTTCTACGGCCCGGCGGCGCGACTCCAGAATAATGTTGGCGCGGGACAGCGATCCGGCGAGGTACAGGCCGGGGACATTGCTTTCCGAAGTCTCCTCGTCGTAAGTCGGCAGACCGTCTTCGGCCAGCGGCACGCCCAGGTGCGCGAACAAAGTGTAGTCGGCAGTGTGGCCGATGAGCGTGAACACAAAATCCGTGGGCAGGCTCCGCGCTTCGCCGCTGTCCTCGCCGGGAACAGGCACAACCTCCACGCAGGTCGGCGTGATAGAAGCCACCTGCACGCCGGTTAGCAGCGTCAGGCGCTTCTCGTCAGCCATGATCTTCAAATCGCGCACGATAAAGGGCCGCAGGTGGCTCTGATAGTCCGTTGGCGGGCGGCGCATGGCGAGCGTGACTTTGGCTCCTGACTCGGCCAGCGTCATCGCCCCCGTCGCCGCCGAGTTGCCGCCGCCGACCACCAGGACGTTTCGGCCAAAATAGGGCGTCGGGTCCGACAGCCGCAGCCGCACGTTTGGCCCGTCCGCGCCGGGGACTTTCAGCGTTCTTGGGTTCGGGAACGTCCCCGTGCAGACCAGCAGGAAGCGGGCGCGGCGCTCGATCACTTCCCCCTCCCCCGCCGAGTGCCGCACCGAGCGCACCACAAACGGCGCGTCCGGGCCGTCGCCGTCTTTGCGAATATCGACCACTTCCTCCCAGCTCGCCAGCGGCAGCTCTCGCGTCTGTACCACGGCGCGGTAGTAGGCCAGCGCGTCTTCACGGGTAGGCCGATGCCCACCGGCCTTGAAGAACGGCACGCCGCCAATCGCCAGCTCATCAGCGGGCGAAAAATACTGGATTTGCTGGGGATGTTCCACCAGCGACTGCACCGGCCCCTCGCGCTCCACCACCACATGAGACAGGCCCGCGTCTTTGGCCGCGCAGGAGGCGGCCAGCCCCGCCGGTCCCGCCCCGACAATCAGCAAGTCTAATAATTCGTTGTTCTCAGTGTTCATTGCGTTTACTCAACGATGCGGCGCGGGGGAAGGTTCCCGCTCCCAGGGAGACGCTGCTTACCAGCGGCATCAGCGCAGCGATGGAACAGGCGAGTCGATCTGCCCCGGCGAAGAGACGCCAAAATTCACTGAAAAAACGAGGCTGCCGGGAGCATCAAAGACAAAGGCTCCTTTTGCAGCAGAAGTGGTGTCCGGCGAATAGTGGACGTTCAGCAGTGAGACTGTGTACAGGCCGTCCGACGCAATGCTATCCACACGGACAGAGCCAGCATCTGCCTTCCAGGCGGACCGCGCACTGAAAGTTTCGGTGTACTCTGAAGTGCTGGCTGAGGTCGGTGTCAGCGGCAGGACATCTCCTACCTGGATAATGCTTGATTTGACAAGGGTGAGCTGAAAGGTGATATTCTGGCCCTGGTTCAGGAACGGCAGAGAAAGGGTTTGCTGATCGGGGGTCGTATCGCTCGAGGTATTGCCCTGCGCCAGCACCAACGGTGTATCGCGCAGTCCGCTGAAGTCTGGGGACGGGGCGCTGATCGTCGCGGTGAAGCTATATTTTGCTGGCACAAGTGGCGGCGTCGGTTCTGAGAGTGACACCGGCGCGAGTGTGGACGGGACGGGATTGGTCACTATGTTAGCGGGAGACGAGCCGCCGCAGCCGGTGAGGGTAAGGCTGGCAAAAAGAGAACCGGCAGCAGCGAGCGGGATGAGAGAACGAGAGCGCAGCATGAAACTTCCTCCTGAGCGCCTAGTATACCATACAACTGATTGCCTGTTCACCAGCGCAGGCGGCGGAAGGCTTGCAGAAAAATGTCGCCCCGGTTCGGGGCCGACAGGTTCCAGTTGGGCGCGTAGGCATGGCCGTTGTTATGCCGCCAGTTGACCGCCAGCGTCCAGTCGGGGGACAGAACGGCGCGGACGCCCAGCGTGAGCTGACGGCTTTCCGCATACTCCTCGTCCGGTTTGTCCGCCTCCACACGAGCGACCAGAGTCCACCGCTGCTGACGCGGCAGGCGGTAATAAGTGTCCAGATACCAGCCGCGCTCCCGGTCTCCGGCCATCGTGCCAAACAGATACTCCCCGCGCAGCAGCAGCTCATTGTGGGTGTAGCGCCCGTCCAGCCCGGTCATGTGGACGGGCCGGGATACCGTAGACGTAATTTTGTCGTGCAGCGTGCCGTCCCAGCGGCTCAGGCCGAAAATGGCGCTGCCGAGGTGCTCGCTGCTGACCGAGGTTTGCGCCCGCACCGCGCCGCCCCCGACTTCGGAAGCATTGTCCCAGATGCCTGTGCCTTTGCCGCCAAAGCCCGCTGCCTCAATCTGCAAACCCGCCGGACCACCCGCCCAGAACACGCCGGGAGCGCCCCAGTCTACGGAGTGATAGGCATAGTCCCCCCGCGCCATCGGGTAGTCAATCAGGCCCGACGCATACGTTTCACGCGGGTCATAGATGCCAAACGGCACGCGCACCAGCCCCACAGCGGCCCGGCCCGCCGCGCCGCCCCATTCTTTTTCAACGACCACTTCCTGCGCGGCATTCAGACCGTAGCGATGGGCCGCGTAGACCCGAAACCGGACGCCGGGGGCAAGCGGCGTCTCATTGCGGACAGTGAGCGCCGACAGCCGCGAGCCGGTGGCGTTGTAGGAGTCGTACCGAGTGCGAAAATCCAGGTCAATCTCGCTGATGGCGGGCGCAGTCTGGGCACGCACCGGGCCGAGCAGCGAGAGACAGGCCAAAGCAGCCAGAGATAATAAAGCGAGGAATAACAAACGGTACCGCATAGTGCCTAGTATTGGACAGCGCGGCGGCAAACGTTAGTGCAGGCAGGCCGTCCGCGAAGAAAACCTGTAAAAATCGCCGGGCATTCTGCCGATAAGCACGTTAGGAGGCTGCACCTATGCGACTATCAATGCGAATGCTGCTTGTTATTTTTCTGTTCTGCTTGACCGCTGCCGAGGCCGCGCACGCCGCCGAAAGCCTCACCGGTGCGGCGCTGCTGCCACGCGGCGCGGCGGGCGGCGCGGTCGTCTATCTCGATGGGCCGGGCCTGCATTCTGCCCCTTTAGCTAAAGCAATGGTCGATCAGCGCGACAAAGTCTTTTCGCCGCACGTTTCGGTGGTCACACGCGGAACCACCGTGCGCTTTCCCAATGACGACAGCGTCTTTCACAACGTCTTCGCGTACTTTCAGGCCAAAAAGTTCGACCTCGGGATGTACCCACGCGGGGCCAGCAAGTCGGTGACATTTGACAAAACCGGCTTAGTTGTTTTGCTGTGCAGCATTCACTCGTACATGAGCGCCTATATTATGGTGGTGGACACGCCCTGCTACGCCGTCTGCGACGCCAAAGGCCACTTCCGCCTGCCGCCGGTTCCGCCGGGGACGTACACGCTCTCGGCGTGGCACGAAAGCGGCGCGACGCTGACTAAAACAGTGACGGTCGGCGGCGCAAACGCCCCGCTGTCTTTGATGCTGGCAAAGCACTGAACAGCTTGTGCCCCTGCCATGAGTGCGAGGGGTTAAAACCCCTCGCACTCACCAAGCGACTTTATGCTTTTCTGAATACCAATGCGACTGACTCTCAAAACCAAAATCCTGCTGCTGATTACCGGCACAGCCATCGGGCTGATGTCGCTGATTTTGCTGGCGTTTACGCTCCTCATCTCCCGCGAGATGGACCGGGCGGTGCGCGTGGATGTCCGGGCCACCGGCGGCGTTCTGGCGCAGCTCATGCGCGAGCGCGGGGACGTCCTGCTGTCGCAATGCCATTTGATTGCCACCGACCCGCCCCTGCTGGCGGCTCTCAGCACGCACGACCCGGCCACGGTGCTGGACAAGGTTAAGGAGGAATACCAGCAAAGGCTGGGGGCGGATGAAATCATTATCACTGACAGGGACGGACATACCCTATGCGATACGTCGGGACAGGCGGCGGCAGGGAGCGACCTGAGCCGGGAGCCGGGCGTCGCGGCGGCGCTGAATGAGCAGCCCTGGCAGGGCATCATGGCACGCGGCGGGCGGCTAATGCTGACCGTCTGCGTCCCGGTGAAAATCGGGGCGTATCCCTGGGGAACGTTTACCGCCTACCGCGCCATTGACCCGGCTCTGGCCCAGAGCCTGAAAGCGGCGCTCGGCACAGACGTGGCCTTTTTGTACGAGGGCCGGGTCGTCGGAGCCTCCCGCCCGCTGCCGGAGCGCCTGCCGCTGCCCACCGCGCCCGCCGTGGTGACCGTCGATGGGGCAAAGTTCTTCGCGCTGTACGCGCCCCTGCCGGGCACGGACCCGAAGGCCCGGATGGGGTTTGAGACTCTGCACCCCTACGGCCCGGCCACGGCGCTGTACCGGCGCTGCCTCGTGGCCTTCCTCGGCGCGTCGGCGCTGACCCTGCTGCTGGCGCTCGGCGGGGGAGTCTTTGTGGCCCGGAGCCTGACCCGGCCCCTCGACGGCGTGATGCAGGCGGCGGAAACCCTGCGGCGGGGAGACTGGCCGGCGCGGTTTGAAGTGTCCCGGTCGGACGAAATCGGCCTGCTGCAAACGGTCTTCAACCAGATGACCGAGGCTCTGCGCGGCAGTCAGGAGCGGCTGCTGGCGCTCATTGACTCGGACCCGCTGACAGGGCTGGACAACCACCGGCGGTTTCAGGAGCGGCTGGGGCAGGAAGCGGGCCGCTGCGCCCGGTCCGGCGAAAGCCTGTCGCTGCTGCTGCTGGATTTAGACCATTTCGGGCAGTTCAATCAGAAGAACGGGCACGCGGGGGGCGACGCGGCCCTGAAAGACGTGGCCGAGATTTTGCGCGGCTGCCTGCCGGAGCTGGCGATCACGGCCCGCTACGGCGGCGAAGAGTTTGCCGTGCTGCTGCCGCAGCGCACACTCGCGCAGGCCGAAGGCGTCGCCGAACTAGTCCGGGGCGCAGTGCAGGAAACCGGACAGGGACTGACCCTGAGCGTGGGCTGCGCCGAGTTCGGCACGAACACCGCCGAAGGAGAGGGCCTGGTGCTGGCCGCCGAGCTTGCCGTGTCCCGCGCCAAGCAGCTTGGCCGCAACCGTGTCTGCCGCTTTGACAGCCTGCCGGGGGCCGATCAGAACGCGGACCCCTACCAGCTTCACCGCTATTTGAAAGATGAAAGTTTGGCAACCATTCAAGCCCTCGCCGCCGCCGTCGACGCCAAAGACCCGTACACGCAGGGCCATTCGCAGCGCGTTGCCGAGTACGCCGTGGCGCTGGCCCGGCAGCTCGGCCTCTCCGAAGACGAAATTGATCTTATTCACATCACCGGCACGCTCCACGATGTCGGCAAAATCGGCGTCCCGGACGCTGTTCTCAAGAAGCCGGGCCGTCTGGAAACCGAGGAGCGGCTGGTCATGGAAACGCATCCCGTGCTGGGCGAAGTGATTGTCCGCAAGGCCCCCAAGCTCGCGCACGCCTTGCCGGGCGTTCGGCATCACCACGAGCGGTGGGACGGCGGCGGCTACCCCGACGGTCTGGCGGGCGAAGCCATTCCCCGGATTGCCCGCATTCTGGCCGTCGCCGATACGTTTGATGCCATGACGAGCGACCGCCCCTACCGCAAGGGACTGTCTGTGCAGATTGCGGTGGACGAAATCGCACGCGGCTCCGGCACGCAGTTCGAGCCAGCCCTGTCGGCAGCCTTTGTGGCGCTGATGGGCCAGGCCGCCACGCCGCAGAAACAGGCTGCTTGACCGGTTAAAGTGTCGCCCTTGCGGGGAATACCCCTATTCAGGGAGATATGTTTTATGCAATACACCAATTTAGGCCGGTCCGGGCTGAAAGTCAGCCGCCTGTGCCTCGGAACCATGAACTTTGGGCCGCAGACGACCGAAGAAGACAGCTTCCAGATTATGGACCATGCTTTAGAGCTGGGCATCAACTTCTGGGACACCGCCGATGTCTACGGCTGGAAGCAGGGCGAGGGCTACACCGAGCAGATTCTCGGCAATTACTTCGCGCAGGGCGGCGGGCGGCGCGAAAAGGTCGTCCTTGCCACTAAAGTCTTCGGCGGCATGAGTACACCCGACGCCAAAGACTGGCCGAACACCAACCGCCTCTCTGCGCTGCATATCCGCCGCGCCTGCGATGACAGCCTGAAGCGCCTCAAAACCGATTATATTGACCTGTATCAGATGCACCATATCGACCGGGAAACGCCCTGGGACGAGATTTATCAGGCGTTCGAGACGCTGGTGCAGCAGGGCAAAGTCCTGTACTTTGGCTCCAGCAACTTCGCGGGCTGGCATCTGGCACAGGCGTCGGAAATCGCCAAAAGCCGTCACTTTTTAGGGCTGGTCTCCGAGCAGACGCACTACAATTTGAACGTCCGCAAGCCCGAACTCGAAGTCATCCCCGCCTGCAAAGAATACGGCCTGGGTCTTATCCCGTGGTCGCCTCTCGCGGGCGGCTTGCTCGGCGGCATCTTGCAGAAAGAAGCCACCGGCCGCCGTGCGGGTATGGACATTGAAGACAAGCGACCGCAGCTGGAAGCTTGGGAGGGCCTGTGCAAAGACCTCGGCGAAAAGCCCGCCGATGTCGCCCTAGCCTGGCTCCTGAACAACCCGGTCGTCACCGCCCCGATTATCGGCCCGCGCACCATGGAGCAGCTCGACGGCTCCCTGCGGGCGCTGGAAATCACGCTGTCCGAGGACACCCTGAAAAAGCTCGACGAAATCTTCCCCGGCTACCGCACTGCGCCGGAAGACTATGCGTGGTGATGAGCAGAGGTTACCGGCACTGGAAGTGCCGGTCTATTGAGTAAACAGAAAAAGTCGCTCCGCGACTCAGGATAAAGATATGCTATCGAAAGCTGTTCTTCTCTTGAGTCGCGGAGCGACTTTCTCTTTTTGCTAATAGACCGGTACTTCCAGTGCCGGTGGCCTCTTAGAAACTGTATAGAAAGCCTTCAACGAACGCAGATCACCCCCCCCGCCCCCAATAATGGGGGAGCCAGAAGAATGCAGGGGCTTGGTTTTCACTGTCCGGTTCCCCCATTATTGGGGGCTAGGGGGCTGTCCGGGGGCTTTCTATACAGTCTCTTAGCTTTCTCGCTGATTAGAGTTTTCTTGGTTGACGAGATGCTCGTCCCAAAGCTTCCAAAAAAGCTCTAGCCCTTTCCTATCATCACCGGCGAAAAACTCTAAAATTCTATCCCAGCCAAAGGATTGAACAACTGAAAAACGCTCCTGCACCATATCCTGGAAGTCGTTCATTGTCCCAAAGTTGTGGGAGTTTTCTTTCAGCTCCCATCTTGCAAAATAATATCCATCCAGAAAAGCCCCCAGTCTAATAACAGAGAGTGAGCCGAGATACATCTCTGGGCGCTTGCGTATATGGGCAATGAGTTCTTGGATATTCTTGTTTTCCTTGATGCTACTGCTCATAATTAGCTCCTAAAAGTTTTGATAGAGCCGGGCGAGGACAGCGACAAGCCCTGAGCCTACTCTGGTTCCCCCATTATTGGGGGCTAGGGGCTTTTATGTATCCGCCGACACCCGCGAATACAGCGGGTCCTGCCCGAGCAGCCAGTTGATCGCCTCGTGCCGCTCCCGTGCCACGCTTGCCAGCGCCCCGACTTCTTCCGGCGTGGCCCGAATAATCGGCTGCGGACCGACCGCGAGATCACCCTGCTGCAAGCGCACATAGCTGACATCCAACGGCCCGAACCAGGCGTCTTTGGCGAAGGCCCCGAAGTACATCGACTTGGGGCGCAGGCAAAACTCGGTCAGCCGCCAGTTGAGAGCGAATAGCTGCCGCCCCACCCGCTCCAATTCTGCCGCCGGGCGCAGGGTCGGGGCAGCCAGCAAAGCCCCGGCTTCCTCCGGCCACAAAAACCCTAGCGCCTCGGTGACGACTTTTGGCTCCACTTCAGCGTCGTAGCCCGGCAGCGGGGACGCCTGCAAGGCCCACGCCAGCACGGCCAGCCCTTCGCAGCGCCAGCCCGCGTCCACCGCCGCCTGCGGGGGCAGCGTGCCGAGCGGGGCGCGGAGCAAAGTCAGCTCGCCCGGCTCGGCTTCCGGCAGCAGCTTGAGTTCGGTCAGCCAGTCCAGGACGCGGCGGCGCAGGCTTTCGTTGTCCCGGCTTTTCGGCTCCTGCTCGATAAAGCCCCGGCAGACGACGGCGCACAGCACTAATGCCCGTGCGGCTACCCGCTGCGGCGCGGGCGGCGTCCAGCCGTCGGTGTGATTATCTTGGTTCTGGGTCATTGCTTTTCTCTCCGAGCGGCTTCCTGTGAGGGACTGCGGCCAAACAAGCGCTTGAACTCGCGGCTGAACTGCGACGCGCTTTCATAGCCGACCCGGTGCGCGGCCTCTGCGACTGACTTCCCTTCCTGCCCCATCAGCAGCCGCGCTTTGTGCAGACGGACCGCCTTCAGGTATTGCAGGGGCGGCGTGGACGTGGTTTCTTTGAAGCGGCGGTGGAACACGGTCAGGCTCATGTGGGCCTCGTCGGCCAGCGCCCGGATTTCCAGCGGCTCGGCGTACTCAGCATGAATACGGCGCAGGATAGGACTGATCCGGCTGAACTGCGTGTGCGCGGCCAGCGACGCCCGCAGGCTGTTTCCCTGTTCGCCCCGCAGCACATGGTAGGTGATTTCCCGCACCGTCTGCGGCCCCAGCACACGCGCCTCCTCGGGCCGGGTGAGCTGCTCCAAAAGACGCACCACCGCCTCGCCCAGCGGGCGATCCAGCGGCGTGGCGTAAATCCCCGACGGCGGCGGCAGGTCCGGCGGCAGCGGACGGTCCATATTCGTCATCAGCTCCGACAGCACAGACAGGTCGACGCCGACGGAGACGCCCAGCATAGGCCGCTCCGGGGTCGCTTCAATTTCGCATTCAAACGGCAGCGGCATGGTCAGCACCAGATAATTGTCCGGGTCGTAGCAGTAAGTCCGCCCGCCGACGTGCCCGATCTTGCGCCCCTGCGCCACCACCACAATGCTCGGCGCATACAGCACGGGTGTCAGCGGCGTGGGCCGGTTGGTCCGCATCAGGTCCACGCCTTGCACCACGGTCGGCTGCATCCCTTCGCCGTCAGTTAGCCGCATCAGCAGCGCCACCATTTTTGCGTTTGTTGTGTCCATAGCAAGCACTATCGTACCCGAATGCGGCCAATTTTGGCAAACTTAGTTGATCTATCGGCACGATTAGGCAAAATAACGCCTCTTTTGTGGCTTCCTTCGATGGCCCGTTTTCGGGTTTAATTGAGGGCAAGGAGCTACTCTAATGACTAACACAATTCAGGCCTATGCCGTGACCGAGCCAGGCCGCGCTTTGGAGCCATACACTTACGACGCGGGCGAGCTGGGCGCGGAAGATGTCGAAATCGCCGTGTCCTACTGCGGCGTCTGCCAGTCCGACCTTTCCATGATCGACAATCTTTGGGGCATGACCGGCTACCCGCTTGTGCCGGGGCATGAAGTCGTCGGTACGGTTGTGGCCGCCGGAGACCAGGTCAAAAATATCACGGTCGGCCAGACGGTCGGCCTCGGCTGGACTTCGGGAAGCTGCCTGCACTGCCAGCAGTGCCTGTCGGGCAATCAAAATCTCTGCCCGGAAGCCGAAGCCACGATTGTGGGCCGTCCCGGCGGCTTTGCCGACAAAGTGCGCTGCCACTGGGCTTGGGCCGTGCCGCTGCCGGAGGGCGTGGACGCCGCCACCGCCGGGCCGCTCTTTTGCGGCGGCCTGACCGTGTTCAACCCGCTGGTGCAGTACGGCGTGCGGCCCACGGACCATGTGGGCGTGGTCGGCATCGGCGGCCTGGGCCATCTTGCCCTGCAATTTGCAAACAAGTGGGGCTGCGAAGTGACGGCGTTTACGACAAGCGACGCCAAAGGCGAAGAGGCCAAAACGCTGGGCGCACACCAGGTCGTCAACACCCGCGACGCGGGCCAGCTCAAAGCCATTGCCGGGTCTCTGGACCTGATTTTGTCCACGGTCAATGCCAACCTGCCCTGGGATGACTACTTCGCGGCGCTTGCTCCAAAAGGCCGCCTGCACACGGTCGGCGTCACGCCGGACCCCATCCCCGCCCCGGCGTTCACCCTAATTGGCGGCCAGAAGTCAGTTTCCGGCACGCCCAACGGCAGCCCGACAACAACCGCCGCGATGCTGGACTTCTGCGCCCGCCATGCCATCGCGCCGATTACGGAGACGTTCCCGATGGCCGAAGTCAACGCCGCTTTAGACCACCTGCGTCAAGGCAAAGCCCGCTACCGCGTGGTGTTAAGCAATGAAGGCTAAAAACCAGAATAGGAAACCTCACCCCCGCCCTCTCCTTCCGAAAGGAGAGGGAGCCAGATTAGGCCAAAAACCGCAGGGGCTGGGCTTGCCCCTGCCCTTCCTCTCCGGCTCCTGATTATACGGTTCCCCCATTATTGGGGGCTAGGGGGTCCTCATCCGGGCAGCTTTTATTCAAACAAAAGCTCAATGTCCTGCCGGGTCAGGGACTTGAAAAAGCCGCCTTCGGTGGAGATAAGCTGGTTGACCAGCTCGCGCTTGCGGTCCTGCAAGACCAAAATCTTCTCTTCCACCGTGTCCCGCGTGATGAGCTTGTAGACAAACACGGGCCGGTCCTGCCCGATGCGGTGCGTGCGGTCGGTGGCCTGACGCTCCACGGCGGGGTTCCACCATGGGTCAATGTGGATAACATAATCGGCGGCGGTGAGGTTCAGGCCAACGCCGCCGGCCCGGAGGCTGATGAGAAAAAACGGCAGGTCCGGGCTGTTCTGGAACGAGTCCACCCGCGATTGCCGATCTTTGGTCTTGCCGTCCAAATAGGCATACGGAATATGCCGGGCGTCCAGAGCCTCGCGCAGCAGGGTCAGCATTCCCACAAACTGCGAGAAGACCAGCGCCTTGTGGCCTTCGGAGCGCAGGGTTTCCAGCGTTTCCAGCAGAGTTTCAAACTTGCCGGACACGCTGGTATTTTCGGGCTGCACGAGGCGCGGGTGGTTGGCGATTTGGCGCAGGCGCAGGAGGCCCTCCAAAATCTTCATGCGGGCGTTGCCCGGCCCGGCGTTCTGGGCGGTCCCTTCCTGCTCCATCACGCCCATAATCTGAGCGCGGTAGAAGTCCCGCGTCTTGTCGTAGAGCTTGCGCTGGCCCGGCTCCATTTCGGTATACAGCACGCGCTCGGTGCGCGGCGGGAGCTGCTGGGCCACCTGGTCTTTCGTGCGGCGCAGCAGGAACGGATGCACGAGGCGGCGCAGGAATGCCGCCGCCAGCTCGTCCTGATGCTTTTCTATCGCCCCGGCAAACTCGCCCCGAAAATGTTCCAGGCTGCCCAGCAGGCCGGGATTAAGAAATGCAAACTGTGACCAGAGTTCTAAAGTCGAGTTCTCCACCGGCGTCCCCGTCAGCGTCAGCTTGTGGTCGGCGGAAATCAGGCGGGCGGCTCGGGACGACTGCGCGGCGGGGTTTTTAATCGCCTGCGCTTCGTCGAGAATGGCATAATGGAAGCGGTGCCTGCGGAGCATTTCAATGTCGCGCAGCAAAATCCCATAGGTGGTAATGACTAAATCATAGTCATCAAACGCCGATGCGTCTTTGGCCCGGCCTGTGCCCGCATGGTTTAAAAGCCGCAGCCCCGGCGTGAACCGGGCGGCTTCGCGCTCCCAGTTGAACACCAGCGACCGGGGCAGCACCAGGAGCGACGCGGACTTTGCTTTATGGCTCTCGGACAGCGATTGCAGCAAAGTAAGGGCCGTTACGGTGTTATGGGTCACAATGCAATGGTCGGTGACGTAAAGATGGTCCAGCGCGTCTACAGAGATGCACTGACAGGGCTTGACGCCCACCGGCTCCACAGAGATAATCGCCCGCGTTGGATGGTACTTGACACGCGGCGGGCAGGCATTCGCCTTGCGCGACAGCGCAAACGGCGGAATGTGCGGCGGCAGGGTGATATTGAGCCGGTAGCATAGCTGCCCGGTTGTCTTTTTGGAGCGCAGCGTAGCAATGCCGCCCAGCGATTGCACCAAAAACAAAACGTCCTGCGCGAGACGCGGCGACACAGATGTATATTCGATGTTTTTATCTGCTTTATTGATGTAGCCATCAGTGTCCAGCAACCCCTGAAGAAGCGCAATTCGCGCTTCCACCGAAGAAAACTTGTAGACGTCGGGAACAAACTTGCCTTCGGAGCGATGTCCCGCCAAACCAAGCTCCCGCAGGACTTTCTGGACAGCGTTCGTGGCTTCCGTGCCTAGTTTGCGCGAAATTTGCCAGTCGTAGTGGTCTTTGTAGACCATGTGCGTCGTCGCCGGGAGCAATGCCTTGATCCGCTCAATCATCTCCGCATCGGCAGAGGAGAAAATGACGCTGTGTGCGATTCCACCATCCCCCAGAAGCGCCCCCAGCAGATAAGGATGCAGCGGCAAAGGCTGTTCTGCAAAGTCTATCGGCTTGACGGTTGGGATGTAGTAGCGGCAGTTGCCAGCGGCATCACGCAAACGCTGACGGATTGTAGACAGCGGCAGCACAAGAGGCGGGTTGCCCCGACGCTTGCGGACGGCACTGTTGACCGCCCACAGGTGGTCGTCGCAGCACTCCGTGGACGCGCCATCGCTGAACGTAACCCGAAACACTTCTTTTTCGCCCTGTGGGAACACGCCGGTCACCTGAGACGGCCCGCCCTGCGAGCTAACAACCCAATCACCGGGGTACAGGTCGCCCATGTGCGCCCAGCCAGTTGGGGTCAGTATTTTGGCGTCTAGCGGCTGCGCTTTGCCAAGCCCCATGTCGTCGGCGAGGCAGCCGCCGAAGCCGTAGTCGTGGAGGAAATGCAGCCAGTCCACGCCCGCTTTCTGGTAGGGGTGCAGGTCGGCTTTCAAACCGGTCGGCAGGGGGCGCGGCTCGATGCGCTCGAACTCACGCAGGGTTTCGCGCCGCTGCATAAACTCAGCGTCGGCGGAGATGCTGCCCTCGCCAGTTTCGGCAAACAACTGGTCCAGCAGCGTGATTTGGGCCGAGGCCACGCGCAGGCTGTCACCTTCGTCTTCGGACATGGAGAAGAGATAGCGATACTTTTCCAGCCACTCGGCAGGGATTTCGCCGATGGAGCCGTCCGCCAGCTTCACATACCGCTCGCGCTGCCGAACCGCTTTGCGGACATCTTTCAGGGCGGCGCGGGTGTCGCCAAACTCAATCGTAGCATCCACGTCGAACCAGTCGATGCCCGAGGACACCCGGAACGAAATGGTCGGGCGGCTGCGGTTGACCCTTGCCTGTGTCAGCTCCCGCTCGCCGTAGACCTCAAAGCCCAGCGCGGTCAGCGCGGGGATATGAGACAGCAGAAAATCTACGGCATCGGTTTTGGCCCGCAGGGCAAACTCGTCCGGCGCGGCCCCGCGCTTCAAACCATGCCCCGTCGCCAGCGTGTCCCACCAGTGCTGCTCGCGGTCCGAACGGCGGGCGAGGCGCACCAGGGTCAGGGTGTCCGGCTGCCGCAGCAGGGTTGTCTCCGGCAGGGATTTTTCGTAGCCGACTTCGTAGGTGCCATAGCCAAAGCGCAGGCCCACGCTCAGCGCCCCGTCGGTTTCAGACAGGTACAGGCGCGGTTGGGGTTCCTCGCCGCCGACTTCCTTCCAGACAATCCCCTCCCCCGTCAGCGGCACGCGGGACGCGAGCGGCAGCAGGTAGCGGTCTAAAAAGTCGGTGGTCTCGTCGGGCGGCACCCGCAGGTCGGGGTTGTCTAAAAGCGTCTCAATCAGCGCCCCGTCGTCGGCCACCGGGTACAGGGTCGTCCCGGATAGCAGCCACAGCGGGTCGTCGGAGATGATCTGCGTGTTTTCCGGCGTCAGTGGAAACGTTTCTCCGGCCAGTTGTACCGAAGGCCGCAGCGCCGTGCCGTCGTCCGTTTGGTCTAACGCCACTTCGGCCCGGCCCGTTTCGGGGGACACGGACAAGAGGATTTGGAGGGGGTCCTGCTCGCGGCCCCGGAACACAAAGCCGCCCGCCAGCAGCGGCAGCAGGCCGGACGGGTCAAACGAGCGGTCGGAAAAGTAGGAATACGAGTACGACGACTGCCCGGCCAGCGCCACCAGCTTCAGCACCGTGTCGGCCTCGTCCGCGCTTGCGGCATTGACAAAGCGGCGCGGGTCCACGGTCCGCACGGCTTTGGCCTGCCGGGACAAGGCTTCCTGCTGAATGGTCTTTGCCAGCGCCGGGCCGTTCCCCAGGGTGTCGGGCGCGAACTGGCTTAATGCTAGGCTGTAGGGAAGCAGATACCACTGGTTCTGGCGCATCTGGAGGCTGAAAAAGAGGGCCTGCCGGGGCGCGGCGGCCTTTTTGGGTTCGGGGCGAATGGCCTGTGCCAGCACATTTTCCCAGGTCTGCGGCGGGTGCATCCGCAGGTAATTTCGCAGCACCAGCGCCCCGGCGACGACGTGCTTGCAGACGGTGCGGGGGCTGCGGATGAAGTCGGGACAGTCGCAGACCGCCCCCACGCGCCCGTCGTCCTCCACGGAAAAATGCACATCGCAGGCCGTCTCGCCGACCACATGAGCCACGGCTTCGGTCCGCGCCACACTGGTCAGCCGCACCCGGCCCTGCTGGGACAGGGTAATCCCGCGCCGCACCGTGCCCGAATCCGCCCGCGCCATCAGCCCTTCCGCGTTGAGGGTCGCCTCACTGAGTACCTGTCTCGCCATAGACGGCTGTGTTCTCCTGCTTGGTTACAGACTTAATTACAGAATTGATTACGGGGCTGCCCCCCCGTGCTTTGAAGTGCAATTTCCCGCCTTCGCGGGCATCGGATAATACGATGCAAGCTAGAGGCCACGGGTTAAAACCCGAGGCTGTCAAAAGCCCAGCGTCCAGGGGACGCAAGAAAAAGTCCAAGCCCGCCGCGTCCGGTCTGACGTGCCCGGCACGGTGGGCTTTTTCCAGCCTCGGGTTTCAACCCGTGGCTTCCTTTTGGCAATTTGGCAATTTCTCGGCAATTTGCTCGCCCACGAAGGCGGGGGTTTGCCCTTTTAAAGCACGGGGGTTCAGCCCCGTGAAACCGCTACCGCCCCTCGTCGCCGTAAATATCTTCCCGCCGAAAGTCAGAGGTAGAGGGCGGCAGGTTGCGGGCAGCTGCTCGTTCCAGGCTTTCGCGCCGGAGACGCTGAACGTCTTCCAGTGTCAGCGTTGAGCGAATGATGATTGGCACAGGCACAGACGGCTTTGATTCAGGGGTCACGGCAAATCCTCAGTTATTATAATGTTATCAAATGGGGATCGTGCCTTGTCTTGTTCTGTGTCCTTATCTTTCTTGTCTTTCTTCGGCGGGTAGTTCACCGTGAGGGACAGCTCTTTGAGCTGGGCGTCATCCACCGCAGACGGGGCGGACATCATGGGGTCGAAGCCGCCGCCGGATTTGGGGAAGGCAATCACTTCGCGGACATTGTCGTCGTCGGTCAGGTACATGATGAGGCGGTCTAGCCCCGGAGCCATGCCGCCGTGGGGGGGTGCGCCGAAGTCGAAGGCTTCCAGCATATGCCCGAACTGGTCCTGGATTTGTTCGTCGGTCTTGCCCAGCATTTTGAAAATGCGCTCCTGAATGTCGCGCTTGTGGATACGGATGCTGCCCGACGCCGCCTCGGAGCCGTTGCAGACAAGGTCGTAGCAGAACGCCCGGCAGCGCAGCGGGTCGGACTCAAGATACGGCAGGTCTTCCGGGTGCGGCATGGAGAACGGGTTGTGGGCAAACGTCCAGCCGCCGCGCTCCTCGTCGCGCTCGAAGACGGGGAAGTCCGTGACCCAGCAGAAGTGCAGCACGTTCGGGTCGGCCAGCGACAACCGCGTGGCAATCTCGCGGCGCAGGCGGTCCAGGGTCTTGGCGACAATCTCCGGTGTGTCGGCGACAAAGGCCACGAGGTCGCCCGGCTTGGCGTCGGCCAGCGCCACTAAGCCGCTGATTTCCTCGGGCGACAGGAACTTGGCGATGGGCGATTTAACGCCGTCTTCGTTGACTAACAAATAGGCCAGCCCTTTAGCCCCCATGCTTTTGGCGAGGGTCGTCAGGTCGTCAATCTCCTTGCGGGACAGCGACGCGCCCGACGGATAGCAGAGCAGCTTGACCTGCCCACCGCTATTCAAAACGCTCTGAAAGACGGAAAACTGCGTGTCTTGGAGAACGGGCGCGGCGTCTTTGAGTTCCAGCCCGTAGCGCAGGTCGGGCTTGTCCGAGCCGTAGCGGGCCATCGCCTCGTCATAGGTCAGGCGCGTGAACGGGGTTACCAGCGTCTTGGGCGAGAGCTTGGGCAAAATCTCGGTGTAGAGCGACTCGACCACTTCCAGCACGTCATCCTGCTCCACGAACGACATTTCGAGGTCAAGCTGCGTGAACTCCGGCTGCCGGTCGGCCCGCTGGGACTCATCGCGGAAGCATTTGGCAATCTGGAAATACTTCTCCATACCCGCCACCATGAGGAGCTGCTTGAACTGCTGCGGGGCCTGCGGGAGCGCGTAAAACAGGCCGGGTTCGAGGCGGTAGGGAACCAGGTAGTCCCGCGCCCCTTCGGGCGAGGACTTGGTCAGCACCGGCGTCTCGATTTCTAAGAAGCCGCGCCCGTACATGAACTCCCGGATGAGCTTAATCGCGTCATGGCGCAGCTTGATTTTGTCGTACATGACCGGGCGGCGCAGGTCCAGGTAGCGATATTTGAGGCGCAGCATCTCGTCGACGTCTTTGTCTTCGCTAATGGGGAACGGCGGCGTTTTGGCGGCATTGAGTATTTCAATGGCCGACGCCGCCACTTCCACCGTGCCGTTCGCCAGCTTGTCGTTTTCGCTGCCGACCGGACGGCGGCGCACTGTGCCGGTGACGCTCAGGCAGTATTCGGAGCGCACGCGCTCGGCCACCGCCAGCGCGTCCGGGGCATCGCCGCCGTCGACGGCCACCTGCACGACCCCGCTGCGGTCCCGCAGGTCCAGGAAGGCGATGCCGCCCTGGTCCCGGTTGCGGTTGACCCACCCGTTGAGTGTCACGGTCTGCCCGATGTGCGTCTCAGTAATCTCGCCGCACGCAGCGGTGCGTTTCCAGCTTGCCAAATTGCGTCTCCTCCGCCCCAAGTCAGTTAAAAGTGTGATTAAAAATATCACACTAAGTATACCACAAAGAAACGCCGGGCGCAGAACGGCAGGCTGCCCCATGCCCCACGGCAGCGGGTATAATGAGAACACCCAAGTTCCTTCGTGCAAGGAGGCCCGCCGTGCCTGAAACGTTTACCCCGCCTCATCGCAACCATCACCATCGTAACCATCAGCTTTTCTCCGACCATTATCTGAACCACACCCTGCCGCAGCGCCCGGATTGGAATGCGCTGGCCGAAGCCGCCGCCGGGCTGCATGGGGAAATCGCCGCGCTGCTGGCGGCCTTCACGCCGAGCGACATTGAAGCGCAGACGGAAGACGGCCTGATTAAGCCCGTTCTGAAGGCGCTGGGGCATTTCTTTGAAGTGCAGCCCGCGCTGAAGACGCCGGAAGGGACCAAGCGGCCCGATTATGTTTTTTACCGAACGCAGGCCGAGCGAGAGGCCCAGAAAAAGAAAACGCTGACGGATGCCCTGCCCAAGCAGGGCAGCTACGCGGTCGGCGATGCGAAATACTGGGACCGGCCCCTGGATATGGCTTTGGCGGGCAAAAGCAAGGACGTATTCAGCAGCAAAAATCCTGGCTACCAGATTTACTTTTATCTGCTGCATTCGGGCGTCGAGTGGGGCATTCTCACCAATGGCCGCCTGTGGCGACTCTACCACCGGGACACGGCGCACAAGCTGGACCGCTACTACGAAGTGGACCTGCCTGCGCTGCTGGCAGACCCGGACCCGACTGCGTTTTTGTATTTTTATGCGTTCTTCCACCGCTCGGCGTTTGAGACGCACCCGCTGGGCGTTTCTGCGCTGTTGCGGGAAAGCATGGACTACGCCCGCGAGATTGGAAACACGCTGAAAAGCCAGGTCTATGAGGCCCTGCGGCATCTGGCGCAGGGGTTTCTGGATTACACGCCCAACGCGCTGGCCCACGACGAAGCGACGCGCAAGAGAATCTATGACAGCTCGCTGATTTTGCTGTACCGGCTGCTGTTTGTGCTGTATGCCGAGTCTCGCGGTCTGCTCCCCGTCCGCGAAAGCGCGGCGTACCGGGACTCGTACAGCCTGTATGCGCTGAAGCAGGACGCCGCCGCCGCTTTGGACTCGCACAAGTCCCTGCTGCCAACGACGGCGACGCTGTGGCCGCGCTTTAAAGAGCTGTTCCAGATTATTGACAAGGGCAGCCCGCCCCTGCAAGTCGCCACGTTCAACGGCGGCCTGTTTGACCCGGAGCGCCACGACTTTTTGGACACGCACGCGGTCGGCGATGCCCATTTGCAGCACGCTTTGGACAAGCTGGCGCGGGTGGCGGGGCAGTTTGTGGATTATCAGGACCTCAGCGTCCGGCATCTGGGGACCATCTATGAGGGGCTGCTGGAATACCATTTAGAGGACATTCCCGCCGAAGACGGCTGGACGCTGGCCCTGCTCAATGACAAGGGCGAGCGCAAAGCCTCCGGGTCGTACTATACGCCGGATTACATTGTCAAGTATATCGTGGAGCAGGCCGTCGGCCCGATGCTGCGCGAGGCGGTCACGGGCCAGGCGGATGACGCCGCCAAAGCCGAGGCGGTGCTGTCGGTCAATGTGCTGGACCCGTCGATGGGCAGCGGGCATTTTCTGGTGGAAACCACGGAGTTTATCGCCCGCTTCCTGATTGACCTGGCGATTGCCCCCGGCCCGGAAGCGTCGGGCGAGGCGGACCTGCTCTACTGGAAGCGGCGCGTCGCCCAGTCGTGCGTCTACGGGGTGGACCTGAACCCGCTGGCGGTGGAGCTTGCCAAGCTGTCCCTGTGGCTGACCACGGCGGCCCGCGACCGGCCCCTGTCGTTTCTGGACCATCACCTGCGGACCGGCAATGCGCTGGTCGGGGCGCGTCTGAGCGACTTGCAGTTTGGCGGGGCCAAGCCAAAGGGGAAGAAGGCCGCCGGGCCGGACGCCGGGCAAATGAGCATGATGGCCGATGAGACCTTCCGCCAGAGCCTGAGCGTCGCCGTCGATTTCATGTGGCTGATTGAAGGCTCCCCCGGCCAGACCGTCGCCGAAGTGAAGCAGCAGGAGACGCTGTACGAGCAACTGCGCGAAAGCCTGAGCACCAAATACAGCCGCTTAGCTAACCTGGTCACGGCCTCGCATTTCGGCGTCCCGCTGGACCGGCATCTGTGGAAGCCGCTCTCCGCCTATGCCCTGGACCCGGCCAGCGCGTCGCACCCGAAGTTTGCCGAATGGGTGGAAGCGGCGGATGACAAAGCAAAAGACCTGCACTTCTTCCACTGGGAATTGGAGTTCCCTGAAGTTTACTTCGACCGGCTCGGCAAATCGCTGGGGGACGCGGCGGGCTTTGATGCCGTGGTCGGCAACCCGCCGTATGTGCGTCAGGAAGAACTCGGGCCGTTTAAGCCGTTCTTCGCCGCTGCGTACCCGGAGATTTATCACGGCGTCGGGGACTTGTTTGTGTACTTCTTCGGGCAGGGCGTCCGGCAGTTGCAGTCGGGCGGGCGGCTGTCCTATATCAGTAGCAATAGCTGGCTGCGCTCCAATTATGCCACGCCCCTGCGGAAGTATCTGCGGGCTGAGACAACATTCGAGACGCTGGTAGATTTGGGCGATAACCATGTGTTTGCCGATGCCCCCGATGTGTACCCGGCTATTCCAGTTGTCCGCAAAGCAGTTCCGCCAGAGAATTACTCGCTTTGCGCCGCTGTCTTCACACGCAATGAGGGCCTGAAAGAGTTTGACACGCAGGTATCCGAAAAGCTGTTCCCGGTTTCCATGCACGACCAATCGGACGCCGGGTGGCAGTTGGGCGATGCCGCAGGCCGCAAGGTTTTTGCTAAACTCATGGCAGGCGGAAAGCCGCTAGGCGAAGTGGTAGACGGGAAGATGTATTACGGCATCAAAACTGGTTTGAACGAGGCGTTTATCATTGACACGCCGACCCGAGACAAGCTGGTTCAAGCTGATCCGGCGTGCGCCGAGATTATCAAGCCCCTGTGCCGGGGCGAAGACCTGCGCCCGTGGTATCAGGAAAATGGTGACCGCTGGCTGATTTTCGCACGCCGGGGCGTAGACATTAACGCTTATCCTGCCGTCAAGGCGCATCTTGAGCAGTTCAAGACACAGCTTGAGCCGTGTCCAAAAGACTGGCCTGACGAGGATGAGTGGCCGGGCCGTGCAAAAGGCAGTTATAAGTGGTACGAAATACAATCCTCGGTAGACTATTACGCTGACTTCGACAAGCCTAAAATTGTATGGCCCGACATCGCAAAGTCGCCCCGATTCTCTTGGGACACTTCTGGCTCATATCTCAACAACACAGGATATATTGCCATAGCCGATGACCCGTGGCTAGTGGGTTACCTCAACTCGCGCTGTTCCTGGTTCCTAATTTCCCGCCTTGCGATTGCGTTAGGGGAACGTGCAGGCGCGGACCGCTACCGTCTCTTCGACCAGTATATCCGCCCCTTGACAGTTCCCAACGCCCCCGACGCCGAGCGGGAGGCGATTGGCACGCTGGCGCAGGAAATCACCGCTGAGGCGCAGGCTCGCTATGCCCGGCATGAAAGCGTGCGCCACCGGCTCCGCACCGACCTCGGCAGCCCCGGCGTCCGTCTGAACCAAAAGCTCACCGCCTGGTGGACGCTGGACTTTGCCGCGTTGCAGACGGAACTGGGGAAAGTCTTCAAGAAGACCATCCCCGTCAAAGAGCGCGACGAATGGGAGGAATGGTTCGGCGGACAGTGCGCCGCCCACCGGCAGCACACCGACGCGATGGTGGCACGGGAAACCGACTTGAACGCCCGCGTCTATGCCCTGTTCGCGCTGGCCCCCGCCGAGATTGCGCTGGTGGAGGCGGCGACCAAATACCAGTATGGCGAAGTGTGAGAACGAACCTGGCCCCTGTGCTTTAAGAGACCTACCGCCTTGTTCTCTCGTCCCTCGTTCACAGGGTCCTCCCTAAAGGGAGGATTAAGAGCAGACCCCCTGGCCCCCAATAATGGGGGAACAAGATGATTGGGATGGGAATGGAACCCGTAGGGGCAGGGCTTGCCCCTGCCCTTTTCATACTTGCCACGGGTTAAAACCCGAGGCTGCCAAAAGCCCAGTGTCCAGGGGACACAAGAATAAGACACGGAAGGCCCTAATGCTCTTCTCAGGTTCCCCCATTATTGGGGGCCAGGGGGTCTGCTCTTAATCCTCCCTTTAGGAAGGACGGGGTGAAGTGAGGAACGAAGCAAGGAAGGTAGGTCTCCGAAATTAGACACCGCCGCATGACGGGTTCGGCGGGTTTGGGAAGTATAATAGACAGTATGGCGCAGAAGAAGTACAAGACAGTGGTGGTGTGGCTGCGGCGGGACCTACGGGTCCACGACAATGCGGCGCTGCACGCCGCCTGCGAGCGGGCCGAGCGGGTCGTGCCGCTGTTTGTGTTTGACCCCGGTATCTTAGGCCGCGAAGACACCGGGGCGGCGCGGGTGGAGTTCCTGGTGGACGCGCTGGCGATCTTAGACGCCAATTTGCGAAAACGAACGGGGCGATTGATCGTGCGCCGGGGCAAGACGCCGGACGCGGTGGTGCAGGTGGCGCGGGACTTTGGCGCGGAAGCCGTGTTTCATCAGCGCGAGTTTGAGCCGCATGGGCGGGCGCGGGACGAGGCGGCGGCGAAGGCGTTAGGCGCAGAGGGCATAGATGTGGAGACGTTCCCCGGCCTGATGCAGTTTGAGCCGGACGAGATACTCTCCAAAGCGGGCACGGTCTACACCGTGTTTGGGCCGTACAAGCGCGAGTGGTTTTCGCGGCCCGCTGATGGCCCCGCCCCCACCCCGCGTGCCGTGCCGACACCGGACGACGTGCGCGGCGATGCCCTGCCGACCGCCGCCGAGCTGAAGTTCCGGTCGGGGCAGAACTTTGAAATGGGCGGTGAGGACGCGGCGCAGGCGCTGCTGAAAGAGTTTCTGAAAGAAAAGATTGGCGGCTATGATGCGGCGCGGGATGTCTTAGCGGAGGACGGCACCTCGAAGCTCTCCCGGCATCTGCACCTCGGCACGCTGTCGGTCCGCACCGTCATCGATGCCGTGCGCCGGGCGGGCGAAGACAAGCCTTCGGGCAAAACCAGCGAGGTCCATCAGCGGGAGCCGGGGCATTCGACGTTTCTGACCGAAGTGGCCTGGCACGACTTTTATTTGCAGATTTTGCACCACTTCCCCCATGTCGCCACGGGGGCGTTCCGGCCCAAGTTTGATACTCTCAAGTGGGAAAACAACGAGGAGTGGCTGGCGGCGTGGAAAGAGGGCCGGACGGGGTATCCCATCGTCGACGCCGCCATGCGGCAGATGAACAGCGACGCCTGGATGCACAACCGGGGCCGCATGATTGTGGCGTCGTTTTTGACCAAAGATTTGGGCATTGACTGGCGCAAGGGCGAAGCGTACTTCATGCAGAAGCTTGTCGACGGCGACCAGGCCGCGAACAATGGCGGCTGGCAGTGGGCGGCGGGAACCGGGACCGACCCGCAGCCGTTCTTTCGGATATTCAACCCGACCAGCCAGGGGGAGAAGTTTGACCCCGACGGCGCGTATGTCAAAAGGTGGGTGCCGGAGCTGGCAAAGGTTCCGGCCAAGTTTATCCATGCCCCGTGGAAGCTGCCTGCTTCCGAGCGGGAATATCTGGGGGCAGACGCCTACCCCGCCCCGATAGTTGATCATGCCGTCCGGCGGCAGAAAGCACTGGCAATGTACGCTCAGGTAAGCGAGAAGGCAGAGGCCGACCAATGATGCTCCGCGCCACGATTTGCCTGTGCCTCTGGCTGCTGGCTCTGGTATCCGCTCAGGCGCAAACCCCCGCGCCGCTCACCGTGCAGACGGCGGGGCCGCCGGACGTGCTGCTGATTGTCAGCCAGCGCCCCACCGGGGGCGACCTGCTGAACCTGACTTACGGCAAGTCCGTCCCCCACGCGCAGGTCACCAAAGACCTGGCCGCCCTGGCCCATGAAACCGGCTGGTCCCTGAGTGCGCCCTCCATTACGGACTCCGTGCCCGAAGGGAAACACCTGCCGGGGCTGCCGCTCGTCAAGATGACCGGGGCGGAGTTCACAACCGCGCAGGCGGTTCAGCCGCAAACCCATTCGTTCCCGATTGACGCCATCGCCTCGGCCTTTCGCTCGTATCGCCGGATTGCCGTGGTGTTTTTCACCGCGCCGGGCTTTGTCTTCCAGGGACCCCGCGAATATGCCGATAACAACATCAAGGTGACAATCCTCGGCGGCGGCACGAGCTACACCTGCCAGATTGAGATTTTGAACCCGAACTTCGGAGCGCTGAACTTGCCCCTCTCGCAGCCTGCGCCGGGCGCGGCAGGGCGAACCCCCGCGCCCCTCACCGCCCTGCTGCTGGTGCTGGCGGCGGCGGCAGGAACCGGCCTAATCGTGTACCTGATGACGGCCCGGCTGTCCCAGCGGCCCGTGCCCGTAGAAGCGCCACCTATTGAAGAAAAGACCCCTGTTGAGGAGAGATTATGACAGAGATTTTTGAGCTGCTGCGCGTGGCCGCTGACAAAAAAGCGTCGGACGTGTTTATCAAAGCGAACAGTCCTCCGGCCATGCGGATCAGCGGACGCATCTCGATCACGGATGCGCCCGCGCTCTCCGCCGACGACTGCCGCAACCTCGCTTACAGCGTCATGACCCATGAGCAGATCGGGCGCTTTGAGCATCGGCACGAGCTGGACCTGGCGTTTGAAGTGGAAGGCGTCTGCCGCATCCGCTGCAATGTCTACCAGCAGCGCGGCACAATGGGCATGGTTTTGCGGCTGATCCCGCTGAAAATCTACACGCTGGAGCAGCTAGGCATGCCGCCGGTCATCGCCGAAATGACCAAAAACCGGCAGGGCCTCATTCTGGTGACGGGGCCGACGGGATCGGGCAAGACGACGACGATGGCGGGCATGATTGACTTGATCAACTCGACGCGCCGCGCCAACATCATTACGTGCGAAGACCCCATTGAGTTCATGCACCCGGATAAGATGTCCATTGTCTCCCAGCGCGAGATTGGCCTGGACACCGACTCGTTCGCCGATGCTCTGAAATATATGCTGCGGCAGAACCCGGACATTATCCTGGTTGGCGAGATGCGCGATATTGAGACCATGAGCATCGGTCTGTCCGCCGCTGAGACTGGTCACCTGGTCATGTCCACCCTGCACACCGCGTCCGCCGCCGAGACTTTGGACCGCATTATCAATATGTACCCCCCGCAGGACCGCGATATGCTCTGCCTGCGCCTGTCGGGGTCTCTGAAAGGCGTCATCTCGCAGAAGCTACCCCCCCGCGCCGACGGCACAGGCCGCGTCGGGGCCGTGGAAGTGATGGTCGTGACGCCCACCATCGCCAAGCTGATTGAAGAAGGCCGCGCCTCGCAGCTTTACGGGGCCATTGCCGAAGGCAACTTCTGGGGAATGCAGACCATGAACCAGTGTTTGATCAAATACGTCCGCGCCGGCCTGATTTCCGAAGATGAAGCCCTTGCCAACGCCGGCAACGTCACCGAAATGAAGCAGATGCTCCGCCGTCCATAAGCAAATTGACAGCAAACCGCCCCGCCGGAACAGTCCGGCGGGGCAGTTTTTTTGGCGTCACGCGGACATGGCTTCCGGCGCGGGGGCCGATGCGGCTTCTTTAGCCCGGCGCTTTTTCTGGTTTTCACTCTTGCCCCGGCGCTTGTTGAGGTACATCAGAACGCCAGTCACAAAGAGAACCAGCGGAGACAGACCGGCCAGCAGGTGCAGGACCTTGACTAAATAATAAGACCAGCCGTAACCCCATTGGCCTTCGTGAATGGGCATCAGCCAGCTCATTACCCGCACGCCGAGCGGTGAACCGTCCGGCATATCTACACCAGTCAGCGAGCCGTCGCGGTCGTTGATATTGAGCGTGATCAGCCGGGGCCGCACTCCATAAGCCTCGGGCAGGGCCTTTGTCACCCGCAGGCCGCCGCGTCCCCCGCGCCCGCGCCCGATTTGCAGCACGGGCAGTTTGGGGAAGACTTTCGAGGCACTGGCAAGTACAGCGGCATAAGACGCTTTTGCCGTGCCCCCACCCTGTCCCTGCCTCGCCCCGCCTTCTCCTCTTCCTCGACCGCCGCCGGGTCCCCCCGGACCGCCAGGGCCATCTGTTGAAGCTACCATGGGCGTGCCGGTGAGCGTGGAAACCAAGCCAATAGTCTGCGGCTTCCAAAAATAGCTGGCCGCAGTGACGGTGATCACAAGGAGCAGCAGCGAGGAATAGAACCCGACCAGGTTGTGCAGGTCAAACACCAGTCGCTTTTGTGAGCCTCCGCGCTGAAGAGTCGTGCGCTGCCGGAACTGCCGGGCGAAGCTCTGCGCCGACGGCCACCAGAGCCACAGGCCAGACGCCAGCAGGGCAACGAGAAACAGAACGCCGTAGCGGTTCAAGGTCTGGCCGACATCATCCAGCAAAAACTGCCGATGCAGGCGCAGCACCCAGGGAAAGAACGTGCCTCCCGCCGGGCGCTCTGCCAAAATTGCCCCCGTGTAAGGATTGACAAAGGCTTCCAGTCGCCCGCCCCGCCCGCCCCCCTGCTGGCGTTGTCCCTGGCTCGCCGGGGCATAGCCAACACGCAGAGACTGGTCCGGCGACTGCGGCAGCATAAGGAAGTTGATGGTCACTCCCGGATGACGCTGCGTGATGGCAGCCGCCAGCGTGTCCAGCGGCAGCGCGGCCTGCCCGGCAGGGGGCGACACGGTGAACAGCGAGCGGTGCGTGGCCGCGTCCAGCTCGTTCTCAAAAAGCAGCAGCGAGCCGGACAGGCCCATCACCACAAAGTAGAGTCCCAAAACCAGGCCCACCCAGAGGTGAGCGAAAAAGACTCCACGGCGAAGCGCAAGCGTGGCACGCGGCGGCAGAAACGGACGGGTAGCCATAGTTTAAAGAACCTTGCTGTAAGGCCAAAGGTAATTGGCGTAGTAGTAGTCAATCCGCTTCAGGGGCAGGTTCGGACCAAGCTGGTTCGGCTCCTGATACTCAGCAGGCACGCTGACGCCGGGCGCGGGTTCGATATAGCCGAGGTGAAGCTGCTGATAGGTCGAGGCCGGATTGGGCAGGCGGGCCGCCGTCGCGGCATCCAGCGTCGACCGCATGGCTTTGACATGGCCGTCCTGCCAGAGCACATTGGTGAAACCGTTGTGACGGTCAATCGCAAAGCCAGACCCGACAGAGGGTATATTGGCAGCGGTGAGGCTTTTGGGCATCACGCAGTAGCCACTGTCGCCGAATACGTCCGGCCCGCGCAGCCGGGTATTGACACCGGTGGTAATGGCACCGTTGATCGTGACTGTCGTGGCAGTGTCGGCCAGCAGCAGCGTTTCCGCCGGGGCGACGACCTGGCTTTCCGGGACACCAGAAAGGTTGGGGTTCAAGCCGTAACCGATAAAATTGGGAATCGGAATGCCTTCGGAGTCAGCCAGAATGGTTCCTCCCTGCGTAGACTCATGGGCGCTGGGGCAGGTATAAAGCTGGGCAGGCCGGGTGGACTTGCCGATATAAGGGCCGAGCGGGCCGCCGTTGGGATCATAGGCGCCTGGGCTGTTGCTGATGTAGCCCATCCAGTACGTGCGCCCATTGCGCCCGCCGGGATGGTCTGTGCCTGCACAGGGGGCGCTTGCCAGAGCTTCCAGCACCAGAGCGCCGTCGTAGTCCTGGGCATAGCTGAGCATAGCAAGGCCAATCTGCCGCATGTTGGACTGGCAGGATGCCTTGCGGGCGTTTTCGCGGACGGTCTGAAAGACAGGGAATAAAATCGCCGCGAGAATCGCGATAATGGCGATGACGACGAGCAGCTCTATCAAAGTAAACCCACGAGTGGGCAGCGTGCAGGCTCTCGCAGAGCCGCGCCGGGGTTGGAAAGTCACAAATAATCTCCTGAATCAGTGTTGGGGAAACTGTCAGGAGCAAAATGAGGTAGAATGCCTTTGGCTAAAGGATGGTTTCTGCCATTCTGCTCCGCGCCTCGGCTGTTTCCAGACAGCCGAGGCGTTTCTGATCAGCGTCAATGGTTAGTTGGTGTAAATGCTAATTGCTGTAAGTGAAGGTTCGGCACAGATTGGCGGCGGTGCTGGTCGTACAGCCGGATTGTGAGCCGTCGCATTTGGTCATGGGCGAGTACGAAGACGGGTAGCGGTGGATTAGATTGCAGCCGGTCAGGTCTGCGCTTTGCCAGATTTGCGCGGGCCGAAGCGCCTTCGCGTGGCCGTCGAAGAACGCACAGTTCATTAGTCCCTGATGGCGGTTCGCGTATTTCTTCATGCGGCCCGGCTGCGTCGGCTCCGGGGCCATGTCGCCGTCCCACACCTCAAACCATGTCTCACCGATAGGCGCTCCCGTGAGGTCTTTGCCCCATTTTTCCGTCACCACAATGGTATCCGCAGGCACATCAAGCTGGGCCAGGGTCAAATCCTCTGCCGAGTCGGCAGCGGCATAAGAGCGGAGCAGAGTGGAGACACCATCCGCCGCCATGCTGGCAGTTGGGGCCTCATCACTGGGACAGGTATAAACGCCCTGCGACTTGATATAAGGCATGAGCTGGTTGTACCACTGCGAGGGCCAGTACGCGGCATCGGTCTTGGCAATGGCGATCCCGGACCGGGTTCCGCCGAGCTTGGCCGAGGAGGTGGCCGCCCGGTAGAACAGCCGCTCGTCGTTGTCCTGCACATAGGTCTGCACCGCCAGACCAATCTGCTTCATGTTGGATAGACAAACCGTCGCCCGCGCCCGCTCCCGGACCTGGGCGAACACGGGGAACAGGATAGCGGCGAGAATCGCTATGATGGCGATGACGACAAGCAGCTCAATCAGCGTGAAGGCACGCTGGCGTGAATCGGACATAGTTTTCTCCTGACGGCACACTGGCCGTATGTATTGACCGGGAGGTAATCTGCGGGAGCCATCAGGAGAAAAATGGGGTAGAATAAGCCTGGCTAAAGGATGGTATTCTGCCATTCCGCTCCGCGCCCTGGCTGCCTGCAAGCAGCCGGGGCGTTTTTTGTCGCCTCGTTCATAATCTCCGACTAAATCAGTCGGTGTTAGGATAGCACAGCGGGGTTTTGTTTGTCAAGTGTCCGCGAGCTAAATCTTGATGCGAATTTCTCATGTCGTGAGAAATTAGCAAAATCGACTCGGCCAGCGCCCGCGAAGCGGCGTCCCAAACTCTTCGGCAGGGTATTCTTGGAGTGGACCGAGGCGGGCACGGCCCGCCAGGCTCCGCGAGAATTGACCAGGTTTGGAGGGATTTGACGATGACCGCTGTTTTGACACCCACTGATGCAACGCCCACTGCCCCGTTTCCCGACGACTACACTGTGCTTCAGTCCGCTGTTCTCAGCCGTACCAGTCTGGAAGCAAACAACAACAAGTTTTATGTGCTGGAAGTCCATGAAGCCGCCGACGGGCGCTTTCGTCTGTTCACCAATTACGGGCGGGTCGGGGCAGCGGGCGTCAAAGAGTCCCGCCCGGCTCCGACACGGGAAGCGGCGCTGGCCGCGTATGCGCGAGTGCTGAAAGAAAAAACAAGCGACCGCAAGGGCTATGTGCCGATTGAAGTTGAGAAAGCGACAGTGGGAAGCGCGGCGCTGCGGACCCGGACGGAGCAGGAGTTTCAGGCCAAACGTGGTGTCAAGGCCAGCAGTCTGGATGCCCAAATTGCCGATTTTGTGGAGCATATTTACGACGAATCCAAGTCGGAGCTGATTCGGCGCATTGAGACGCCGCTGGGCAGCCTGAGCAAAGGCCAGATCGAGCGCGGTGCGGACACGCTGCGTGAAATTCGCTTTGCGCTGGCGCGGGACCATCAGGATAAAATTGTGCCGCTGACCAGCCGCTATTATTCCCTCGTGCCGCACCGGCTGGGCCGCTGGACCAGCCTGGACGACGTGGCGATCAACACACTCGAAAAAGCGGACGGCGAGGAAGAGCTGCTTCAGCTCATGCGCGATGTGTACCATGTGCAGAGCGATCTGGAAGCCGAAGTGGACCGCAAATACCGCGCTCTGGGGGCCACTCTCGCAGTCGTAGACGCCGATGATCCGGTGTACGGCCAGACGGAGCGGCAGATTTTAAGCACGCAGTCAGCGCGGCATTCGTTCCGCCTGCGGGTCAACCGGCTGTTTTCGGTGACACTGCCTGAAGAGCGGCAGCGGTTTTCTGCCGAAGGCGCGGCCATCGGCAACTTGCAGGGGCTGTTTCACGGCACGAAAAACTGCAACATGGTAGGCATTCTCTCACGCGGCCTGCTGATCGCTCCGAAAAGCGCCCCGACCACGGGTTATATGTTCGGCAAAGGGATTTATTTCGCCGATCAAAGCAGCAAAAGCGCCCAGTATTCGCTGCTGTGGGCGAACAACCGCCGCCCCTCCGGCTATCTGTTCCTGGCAGATGTGGCTCTGGGCCGTATCAAAAAAGAGGACGGCCCGCAGTACCGGGAAGAGGCCCCGGAAGGCTACCACAGTGTCCAGGGCTGTGCCGGTCCACATCTCATCCACAACGAGTTTATCGTTTATAAGACCAGCCAGTCTACGCTGCGCTATATCGCTGAAATCCAGATGGGGGGAAACTAAGATGAATACGCCACTGACCAATCTGCCACTCACCAATCTGATTGAGCAGACCATTCTGGACCAGATGCGGGCGAAGGCCAGCTTCACGGCGCTGGACATCTCCAACCAACTGAAGCGGGAGCGGTACCGGGTGCAGCACCGCGAAGTTGCCGAGGTCGTCCGGGAGATTTTCCAGTCCGGCGCGATGGGCTTTTATGACTATGACCGGGAACTGATTTCAGTAGTCACCGAAGGCGGGGCGAGACAGGCGCAGGCATTTTTGTATCATTTTCAGGAAGTCCGCCCCCGCACCTATCAGGCTCGGGGCCAAAGCGCCCTGCCGCTACCCGCGCCTGACCGGGCGCGGGACCTCGCCGACACGGCTTTCGCCAGCCCCGTTCCCGTGCTGCATCGCCCCGTGCGCCCAGTTTCCAGCCGCTCGGCGTCCGGTCGGCGCAGCCGGTCGCGCCGGGACGGGGCGCTGGCCGTCCCCTGCGGCCTCCTGCGTCAGCTCGGCTGGTCAGCGGGGATGTGTTTGAGCGTAGAAGCGGAGGCCGGAGGGCTGGTTCTGCGCCCGGTGGCGGACGGCGGGAAAGCACGGGTCTGGAGCGGCGAGCGCCTGCGCGTCTGCCACCGGACACTGAGCCTCGGCGCACTGTCGGCAGACCGCGTAATTGTAGAAGTGGATGGGACGGGGCTGAAGGTGGTGGCCGGTTGAACGGCGTCCTGTTGACAGGAATAAACGTTCATGCTACACTGAGTCAGCATCTCGTTATCAAGGAGGGAACAATAGCCATTGAAGGTACGCGACGTGATTAAGCGCATTGAGGCAGACGGGTGGCGGCTCTGGCCCGGCAAACGGACCAGCCATCGGCAGTATAAGCATCCGGTAAAGCCCGGTAAAGTCACCGTACCGGCTCACGACAGCGACGAACTGCACCCAAAAACGCTGAAAAGCATTTGGGAGCAGGCAGGGATACAGCCATGAACAATTACCTTGTTATCTATGAACCTGGCGAACACAACTGGTCCGCCTTTAGCCCTGACGTTCCCGGCTGCGTTGCGACTGGGAAGACCCGTGAGCAGACTGAACGCAACTTTCAGGAAGCGTTGACCTTGCACTTCGAAGCACTTGCAGAAGACAATGAAGAGGTGCCCGCGCCAAGCGGCATCGTAGCCGGGTACGTCTCCGTCCCTGCGGCTCTCTCGCGCATTACCCACCGCGAGGCTGTGGGGTCGCCTGATCTCCTCTCTGTGTAGGGGTAGGGCTTGCCCCTACCCTTTTCTGGTGAACACATGGTAAGGAAAGAAGCCGATGCCCCTTGATATAGTCATGTACGTCTACATGGACAAGTACCGTCAGGAGGCAGACCTCATTCGTCTGGGTGATGAGCTAATTACCCGCTTTGATTTGTGCCGCGAAGATTTTGGCAGCGGCGGGCCGTTGACCTACCTGCCGCGAGAGGATTATGACCTTGCTCACGTCGAATCAGAGCCGGGATTTCTGCTGGACCTCAATATGAGAGCTAATTACTATTTCGTTGGTTACGAGCGGGGGGATGCAAAGCTCATCATTCAAGTAGCGGAGTGGCTGGAAGAAAAATTGCCAGACTGCAAAGTCTACTACGGCGAAGACTCAAGCGGCATCGGGCGGCCATTCGGCCAACTAGCCCGTGCTAAGTTGATGGATTATTACAATAAAGTGGGGCATGAGCCGTACCACAACAGAAGTTTGACCGAGGAGCAAACAAAGGCACTTCACGGGCTGTATGAAGCATAAAACCGCCCCGCCGGATAAGACCCGGCGGGGCGGTTTTTCGTGGTCACGTCTGCCTAGTTCTGGCTGCGGGATTTGCCTTTGCTGACACGGCGGCGGCGGACGGCCTGACCGGGGGCGAGGATGGCCTGGGCGGGGCCGGGTTCGCCGGGAAAGTCTTCGTCGGCCCCCTGTTCCAGAAGCTCGCCGAGGTTGGCGAAGGGGTCTTCGGGGACGTCGTTGATGGCGTCCATGCTGATCTGAATCGTAGACATGATCTGCACGACTTCGGCCTGCACGGAGGCGATCATCTGCTGGAACATATCGTAGGCTTCTTTTTTGTACAGCACCAGCGGGTCAATACCCGCGTAGCCGCGCCAGCCGATGCCTTCGCGCAGGTAGTCCATCGCCGACAGATGCTCCATCCAGTGCCGGTCCAGTGCCTGCAACGTGACGCGGCGCTCCAGGTCCCGGATTTCAGACAGGCCCTGCTCCTCGCCCAGCGAGTCTACAAAGTGCTTCTCTTTGTCCGCATAGGCCCGCTCAGCGGTTTCGGTCAGGAAGTCGGTCAGCGCCGTGTGGGTTTTGCCCTTGAGGTCGTCCTCGGTGGCGTAGTCGGCCACCGGGAAGTACTGGGTGAGGCCCGCGAATAGACCTTCCAAATCCCATTCTTCGGGCGAGGCGCTTTCGGGGGCAAAGTGATTGATCTCGCTCCGCACGGCTTCGTCGAGGTAGCCGACAATGGTGTCATGCAGGTCCGCACCTTCCATGATGCGCCGCCGCTCGCCGTAGATGTTGGCCCGCTGAACGTTCATGACGTCGTCATAATCCAGCGTAGACTTGCGCTGGTCAAAGTAGAACTGCTCCACTTTCTTCTGCGCCCGCGCAATCATGCCGGACAGCATTTTAGCGTCAATCGCCTGATCTTCCGCCCAGCCTTGCAGGAGCGGCGAGTTGGCCCGGTCGCCGAACAGACGCCACAGCTCATCTTCCAGCGAGACATAGAACCGCGACGCGCCAGGGTCGCCCTGGCGGCCCGCCCGGCCCCGAAGCTGATTATCAATGCGCCGGGCTTCATGCCGCTCGCTGCCGATAATGACCAGACCGCCCAGGGCACGGACCTCGTCGGCCTCCTGCCGGTGCTGCTCCGAGCCGCGCTCGGCCAGCGGGGTCAGGCCAACCACGGGCTTGCCGCCGCGCCGGTAGTCGTAGTTGTCGCCCGCGCCTTTGGCCGTTTCTTCCTCGGAGACGACGCTGCCGCCAAGCAGGATGTCCACGCCGCGCCCGGCCATGTTGGTAGCCACGGTGACGGTCCCCTTGCGGCCCGCTTCGGCGATAATATGCGCCTCTTTTTCATGCGACTTGGCGTTCAGAATGTTATGCGCGATGCCGTGCGAAAGCGCGTCGTCCAGACGCTCCCGGTCGTCTGGCTTGATTTCCAGCAGCTTTGCCAGGGCGTCCCGGTTCGCGGCATCGCTCATGCTGGTGGACAGGCCGAAATGCTTTGCCATGTCGGCCATCTGCCCGGCGGTCAGAATGGGCGGGGTCTCGCCTTTGGGAACACCGTAGGGCGACAAACGCTGGTTCAGCACCGCGCTCCACTCGGCGTATTTGGCCTTGTCCAGTCCTTTGGTCGTCTCCAGTTTATCACGCAGCAGGTCGGTGAGCGCCAGAAGCTGCAAGCGGTCATAGCGCAGGCGGTCCGAGACGCGCTCGGACATTTCCACGCTGCGGGTTCCAATCAGCACCGGCTGCTGCCGCGTGTAGAGGGTCAGCACCTCGCGGGCAATGCCGCGCAGCTTGGCTTCCAGCGACTTGTAGATGATGTCCGGCTGATCCTGCCGGATGAGCGGCTTGTTGGTGGGCACGGAAACGACGTCCAGCGCATAGATTTTGCGGAACTCGTCTTCCTCGGTTTTGGCCGTGCCGGTCATGCCGCCGAGCTTGGGATAAAGCCGGAACAGGTTCTGGAAGGTGATCGTTGCCAGCGTCTGGTTCTCGTTTTCGATCTTGACGCCTTCTTTGGCTTCCACGGCCTGATGCAGACCATCGGACCAGCGGCGGCCAAACATCAAACGCCCGGTGTTTTCGTCAATAATGACGACTTCTTCCTTGCCCTCTTCGTTCTTCTTCACCAGGTAGTCAATGTCGCGCTTGTAAACCGCATGGGCGCGAAGGGCGGCGTTGGCGTGCTGCATCAGCGCGATGTTCTCGACATCGGAAAGGCTGTCGATGCCCAGCGCCCGCTCGACACGCCGCTGGCCGTCATCGTTGAATGTCGCCGTTTTCTGCTTTTCTTCCAGCTTATAGTCCCGTTCGGCCTGGAGCTGCCGGACAATGCGGTCCATTTTGACATACAAGTCCGACGACGCTTCGGCCTGCCCGGAGATAATCAGCGGCGTCCGGGCTTCATCCACGAGAATGGAGTCCACTTCGTCCACAATCGCAAACATCAGCTCCGGCTGGGCCAGCTCCTGCCCCGGCACGGCCAGGTTGTCGCGCAGGTAGTCAAAGCCGTACTCGTTGTTCGTGCCGTAGGTGATGTCGCAGCCGTAGGCTTCGCGGCGGCTTTCCACGGGCCGGGCAAAATCATAGCGCGGGTCCGGGTGGCGGTATTCGGGGTCATAAATAAACGTCCCGCCCGAGTCGCCGGTTTCGGCGCTTTGCCCCTGAATGATGCCGACGGACAGCCCTAAAAAGTGGTACAGCGGCCCCATCGCCACCGCGCCGACTTTGCTCAGGTAGTCGTTGACCGTGACCAGATGCACGCCATGCCCCGTCAGTGCGTTCAGATAAATGGGCAGGGTCGCGGTCAGCGTCTTACCTTCGCCGGTTTTCATTTCGGCGATGCGCCCGTCGTGCAGCACCATGCCGCCGATGACCTGCACATCAAAGGGACGCATTTTAATCGTTCGGAACGCCGCCTCGCGCACCACCGCAAAGGCTTCCGGCAGCACCGGGTCCAGGGCCAGGTCTGAAACGGCGCGTTTGTCATCCCGTTTCAACTCGTCCCATTCGACGCCGCGCCGTTCGCACTCGGCGTCGATCACGCCCGCGATACGCTCTTTCAAATCGGCAGTTTTGGCCCTTAGGCCCTCATCGGAGAGCGCCTTGATTTCGGGTTCCAGCGCGTTTACCTTGTCCACCGCCCTGCGGTATTTGGCGACATCGCGCTCGTTGTTATCAAACAGTTTTCGCAGAAAATCCATAATTGGTCAGAAATGCCTTTCGCACAAGATCGCCCCCCTGCCCCCAATAATGGGGGAGTCAGAGAGTCAGGAGAAAACATCTCCTATCCTAATCCGGTTCCCCCATTATTGGGGGCCAGGGGGCGGTTAGGGCGCACGAATGGCATGAGGAAAGGGGGGCAGCGAAGCCAGCCGCGCCGAGGGCGCGTCCGAAAACACAAGGGGCTGATTGACAGGCCGCACCAGCGCAGGCCGCACGGCGGCTTCCGGGCTGAGACGCACGGCCCGCAGCCGCTCCTGCCGCACCGGAGCCTCGGCCTTCAAGGGGGCGGCTTCGACTGTCCGCATCTGCCAGACTAAGCTAACCTGACGCGCCGGCCCGGCGTGACCGAGCGGAGCCACCATCCACCCGGCAAGGGCGGGCGTGGCATAAATCAGGATATTCAGTTGCAGAAGCGTTTGAAACAGCATAGGCTTTTACGACATGATACTATACCATTAACGGCCCGGCGATGTCAAAAGTTTCCGCCGCGCCGCTGCGGGCTATAACAGAGAAGACCTAATATATTCACAGGAGAGTTTTATGAGCCAGCAGGACAATATCAAAACGCAGCAAGCCTTCGGCGAGGCCGTCAACAGCGGCAATCTGAGCGCCATTCGGGACCTCGTCGCCCCGGACGCCGTGGACCACGACCCCGCCCCGGATCAAGGCGTCGGCCCGGAAGGCTTTATCCAGTTTTTCACCCTGCTCCGCACCGCGTTTCCCGACCTCAAGATCGCCGTGGACCACATGGTCGCCGATGACGACAACGTGGCCTTTGCCTACACCGTCACCGGAACCCATTCCGGCGACTTTCTGGGCGTCCCGGCCACCGGCAAGACCATCAGCGCACGGGGAATGCAGATCACGCGCTTTGAGAACGGCAAGCAGGTGGAGCGATGGGGCAGCTCCGACCAGCTCGGCATCTTGCAGCAAATCGGGGCCGCGCCCAAGTAGGCACACGAATGAAAAGCCCCGGCGCGTTCTGTGCCGGGGCTTTTCCTATGTCAGCGGCCTGCGGCCAGTTCTGGCATCCGGGGCGCGGCACGTTCCCAGAGGCGTTCAAACTCGCTTTGCGTCGTCTCACGGGCGGCGAACTGCGGGTCAGCATTGATCTCTGTCAGCGTCGGATGCGCTTCCCACGCCAGAAAAGTGGAGCCTTGCCCCCGGCTGGCATCAGCAGAATGCAGCGTGCCGTCCGGGTACTCCTCTACCTTGCGCTGCTCGTATCGTTCAGAGTTCAGCTCGTAATAAAGCCGCACCGGCGTATCCGCCGAAGTGTACTTCCAGTCAACGGTAATATAGCGCATAATGCTTCATCTTTTTCTAGGGCCACCTGCATTTGACATGAAAATCAGGAGGCCAGCAATACACGAAGAAAGCATCTGCCCTATGATGAACAGAAGCACAAAACCGACCGGGAAAACGACGGCTGCACCTGCCGCAAACATCAGGGAAGCCCAAAGCATAGAGATGTCGTGATAGCAGATGCTGCAAATTAGCCCAACCACTGGAAATATACCAAGCAACGCCGCAGACACCCAGCGCATCTTAATGTTTGACATTCGGGTATACCTTAGAGCGATTACTCACCCGTCCACCGCTTGAAGACGAGCGTGGCGTTGTGGCCGCCGAAGCCGAAGGAGTTAGAAATGGCGATGTCCACCTGCTTTTCCTGCGGGATGTTCGGAACGAGGTTCAGGCCCACGCATTCGGGGTCGGGGTCTTCCAAGTTGGTGGTGGGGGGCAGGATGCCGCGAGAGAGGGCGAGCGAGACGGCGATAGCTTCAATGGCTCCCGCCGCGCCGAGCAGGTGGCCGGTCATGGACTTGATGGAGGAGATAGCAGTTTGGGTGATGGCGTCGCCGAAGACGGCGCGGATGCCCTGGATTTCCAGCGGGTCGCCGGTGGGCGTGCTGGTGGCATGGGCATTGATATAGCCGACTTCGGAGGGCGAAACATGGGCTTCGGCGAGGGCGGCGGTCATGGCGCGGCGGACGCCGTCGCCGTGGGGGGCACCGTGGACCATGTCGTAGGCGTCGTTGCTCATGCCGTAGCCGAGTATCTCAGCATAAATGCGGGCGTCCCGCGCTTTGGCGCTTTCCAGTTCTTCGAGCATTAAGACGCAGCCGCCTTCGCCCAAAATGAAGCCGTCGCGGCCCGTGTCAAAGGGGCGGGAGGCGTGGGTGGGGTCATCGTTGCGGCTCGACATAGCTTTCATATTGGAGAAGCCCGCCATCGAAATAGGCACAACGGCGGCTTCGGAGCCGCCTGCCACGGCGGCGTCGGCATCGCCGCGCTTGATGCAGGAAAACGCATCGCCGAGGGAGTTCGTAGACGTCGCGCAGGCGGTCACGGCGGTCTCGCTCGGGCCTTGCAGGCCGAGCGTCCGGGCGACATTGCCCGCGCCCATGTTGGCGATCATCATGGGGATAAAAAACGGGGAAACGCGGCCCAAACCACCGTCCATCATTTTTCGGTGCTGCTCTTCAAACGTCGCAATGCCGCCGATGCCGCTGCCGAGAAATGTCCCAATGCGGGCCTTGTTGGCATCGGTGACGGCGAGGCCAGAGTCTTCCAAAGCCATCTTGGAGGCGGCGACGGCGAACTGCGCGAAGCGGTCCATGCGCTTGGCCTCTTTGCGGTCCATGTAGTCTTCGGGCTGGAAGCCCTTGACCTGCGCGGCAATTCGGGTGGCGATGGCCGAGCAGTCAAAGTCAGTCACGAGGCCGACGCCGCTGCGGCCTTCCAAGAGACCCTGCCAGAAAGTCTCTACGCCGATGCCTAGCGGGGTAATGGCCCCGAGGCCGGTGATTACTACTCGTCGCTCACTTGTCATAAGTACTATCTCAAATGCTGTCTCTGCGGAAAGAGTCCCGGCACTGGAAGTGCCGGGCTACTAGAAAACCGAAAAAGTCCCTGCGGGACTGAGGAGCGCCCCGAGGACACCATTCTTCAGTCGCGGAGCGACTTTTCCGCTTGCTAATAGCCCGGCACTTCCAGTGCCGGGCCTATCGCGTCTCTATTTGGATTTGTCGTCAATGTAGGTGACGGCTTCCTGCACGGTCGTAATCTTCTCGGCATCCTCGTCGGGGATTTCGACGTCAAACTCTTCTTCCAGGCCCATGACCAGCTCGACCACATCCAGCGAGTCCGCACCGAGGTCATCCACAAAGGACGCCTGCGGGGTGACCTCGTCTTCGGCCACGTCCAGCTGCTCCACAACCACTTTTTTCACACGATCAAACGTCGACATTTTTTGTATTCTCCTCGATAATTACGATACGTTCTGAGTTCAGCAAATCCTATAAAATCATGCCGCCGTCCACGGTCAGCGTCTGCCCCGTGATATAGTCAGCGGCAGGCGAACACAGGAACAGGACGGCCTGCGCCACATCTTCGGGGGTTCCGAGCCGCCCGGCAGGGATTTCTTTGACAATGGACGCTTTTACGTCCTCTTTCATCGCTTCAGTCATGGCCGTCTGGATGAAGCCCGGCGCGACCGCGTTGATCTGGATGTTCCGGCTGGCAACTTCTTTGGCCGCCGTTCGGGTCAAGCCGATTAGCCCCGCTTTGGAGGCCGAGTAGTTGGCCTGTCCGGGGTTTGCAATCAGCCCCATCACGCTGCTGATGTTGACGATTTTACCCGCCCGCTGCTTCATCATTGGCTTCAAAGCAGCGCGGGTCATCAAAAAAGTGCCTTTGAGGTTGGCATCCAGCACCGCGTCCCAGTCGTCTTCGGACATCCGCACCAGCAGGCCGTCGCGTGTGGTCCCGGCGTTGTTCACTACTATATCCAAACCGCCCCAGGATGTCAAGACCTGCGCCATGAATTTTTCCACGGCGGCGGCCTCGGACACGGCACACAACGCGGCAATGGCCCGGCGTCCGAGCGCCTCGATCTCCCGTGCGACGCCCTCGGCGGCTTCCAGCGACGAGTGCCCGGCCACAGCCACATCCGCCCCGGCTTCGGCCAGCGCCAGCGCAATCGCCCGGCCAATGCCGCCGCCGCTTTTGCTGATGCCCGTTACAATCGCCCGCTTGCCTTCTAAAACCATCAACTCCCCTGCCCCATCGCGTCCACAAATGCCTTGACGCCCGCCGTGTCGGCAACGCCGTAGACTTTGACGTCCGGCGCGATCCGCTTCATCAGCCCGGCCAGCACCGTGCCGGAGCCGACTTCGGCAAATGTATCAAAGCCGTCGGCAACGAGTTTCTGTATGCTTTCTTCCCAGCGCACCGTGCCTTCAATCTGTGCGGCGAGGTTGGCACGAATTTCTTCCGCCCCCATCTCATACTCCGCCGTGACATTAGCGACGACCGGAAGCTGTGCGCTGTTCAAGTTGGCATCGGCCAGCACAAAGCCCATCGCTTCCGCCGCCGGGGCCATCAGCGCCGAATGGAACGCCCCCGAGACCGGGAGCGGCAGGACGCGCTTCGCCCCGTTCGTTTTCGCAATTTCCGAGGCGCGGGCTACGCCTTCGGGGCTGCCCGAGATGACGACCTGCCCGCCGCCGTTGAAGTTCGCCGCCTGCACCGGTCCGGCGCTGCTCGCCTCGGCGCACACTGCCGTCACCTGCGCCGCCGTTAGTCCCAGCACAGCGGCCATCGCACCCGGCGCGGTCAGTGTCGCCCGGTGCATTTCCTGGGCGCGTCGCTCCACCAGGTGCAGGCCCGTCTCAAAGTCATAAACGCCCGCCGTCAGCAGCGCGGCATACTCGCCTACCGAATGCCCGGCCACAGCCAGCGGCGGCCTAGCACCAGCTTCACGCAGGGCCATCAGGGCGGCGGCGGAGACCGTATACAGCGCAGGCTGTGTGTAAATCGTCTGTTTCAGCGCCTCTTCCGGCCCGTAAAAGCACAGCGAACTGAGCTTTGTGCCAATGACCGAGTCCGCCTGATCAAAAATCGTCTGCGCGGCGGGCGAATGGGTGCAAAGGTTCTGCCCCATCCCGACGGCCTGCGAACCTTGACCGGGGAAAATGTAAGCGAGTTTAGTCATAAAAACTATTTGCTCCAGCGCAAAACGTTGGCGGCCCAGGTCAGCCCTGCGCCGAAGCCGACGGTGACAAGCAGGCTGCCAGTTTGGACGCGGCCTGTCTTGACGGCTTCGTCCAGCGCGATGGGAATAGTCGCCGCCGATGTGTTGCCGTATTTGTCTAAATTGACCATGACCTTTTCACGCGGCAGGCCCATTCGCTCGGCAGCTTTATCAATAATGCGAATGTTGGCCTGATGCGGGATCAATAAATCCACGTCGCTTAAAGTCAGGCCCGCGTTTTCCACGGCCTGCACGGCGGCTTCACCCATCATGGTGACGGCAAACTTATAGACTTCCTTGCCGTTCTGGTAAATCTTGCCGGGCGTGTCCCCGCCCCGCGAAATGCACAGCAGCGGTCCGCCGGAGCCGTCCGCCCCGAGCAGACCGCCCAGATAGCCACCTTCGGCGACCTCGCCGACCACTGCCGCCCCCGCCCCATCGCCGAACAAAACGGCGGTACTGCGGTCGTCCCAGTCGGTAACGCGGGAGAGGGTTTCCGCCCCGATGACCAGCACGCAGCGGTTCGCGCCGCTGATGACCATCTGCGCGGCCACATGGAGGGCATACGCGAAGCCAGAGCAGACGGCCCCCAGATCAAATGCGGCGGCGGTTTTGGCTCCCAGACGGCTCTGCACAACACTGGCCGTGGAGGGAAACGAGCCGGGATAATCCGGGGTGCTGCTGGCAACGACAATCAAATCCAGATCAGCGGCGGTCAGGCCAGCGTCGTCCAAAGCGCGGGCGGCGGCTTCAACGGCTAAATCCGAGGTCAGCACGCCCGGCTCGACCACACGGCGCTCCCGAATACCGGTGCGGCTGACAATCCAGTCGTCGGTTGTGTCCATGCGTGCGGCCAGCTCATCGTTGGTGACAATTTTGGGCGGCAGGAAGGAGCCGACGCCGAGGATACCGGCGCGGCGCAAAGACGTAAGCGAGGTCATGCCAGGCCCTCAAAGGCCGGAAGCGCCTCGCGGATGGCCTGCACATAGCCGCTTTCAGCGGCAGTCAGGGCTGCCCGCAGGCCGCCCGCAATCGCTTTGGCATCGGAGCGGCCATGCCCGATGACAGACACGCCATTGATCCCGAGCAAAGGTGCCCCGCCAAACTCCGAGTAGTGGATTTTCTGGGCCAAACGCTGAAACACTGGCGCGAGGACATCACGCGACTGAGCGAAATCCGGGTTGGAAACCAGCTCATGGTCCAGCAGATCAAAAATCATTTCCGCCATGCCTTCGCCGGATTTCACCAGGACATTGCCCGCGAAGCCGTCGCACACGACCACATCAGCGGCGTGTTCAAAGACATCTTTGCCTTCAACGTTGCCGATAAAGTTCAGCGGCGCGGTTTTGAGCATCTGGTAGACGGTCTTGGCGAGATCGTTGCCTTTGCCTTCCTCGCCGCCGATGTTGAGCAGGCCGACACGGGGGTTGGGCACGCCCATCGCCCGCTCGGAATAAATGGCCCCGAGCAGAGCGAATTGCAGCAGGTTTTTGGAAGAGCAGTCTACATTTGCGCCGCCGTCGAGCAGCAGCGCCCGGCCCCCCATCGTGGGGATGCCGGTGGCAATCGCGGGACGCTCGATGCCCGCAATGCGGCCTAAATCGAGTGTCCCAATCGCCATGGCCGCCCCGGTGCTGCCTGCGCTAAAGGTCGCGTCGGCCTCGCCGGTTTTCACCATCTGGCCGCAGACTACCAGGGACGAATCCCGCTTGCGGCGGGTGGCCTGAACGGGGTGTTCTCCCATTTCAATGGCCTGCGAAGTGTGCCGAACGGAAACGCCGCCGGGGACATCGCCCGCCTGGCGCAGCTCGGCCTGGACTGCCGCTTCGTTGCCAACGAGAATGATCTGAACATCAGGGCGCTCACGGGCAACGCGGAGCGCCCCGAGAACGACCTGCGCGGGCGCGTGGTCGCCGCCCATTGCGTCCACGGCGAGTTTAAGGGGCATATCTTACTCTTCGGCGGTCACTTTTTCTTTGATAATAACGGCTTGTTCGCCGTTATAGAAACCGCACTCCGGGCAGGCATGGTGGTCCAGACGGTACTGAAACACGGGGCAGCCGCCGCGCTGCGAGGCGATAGGGCAAACATTGGTCCGGGCCAGGGTCGGCGGGGTCAGCTTGTAATGGGTACGGCGCTTGCGAGTGCGCTGGTTGGAATGGCGTCGTTTCGGCAGTGGCATTTAGTCGGTCTCCTTCGAACTTCGTAACAGTTGGTTTATTTAGTCAATTATTCTTGTAAAAGCTTGCTCAGCGCACGGAACGGCGAGTTCTGGATTACGGCTTCGTCCGGGTCAGTGGTTTCCTGAACCGGAATGCCAGGACAGGCTTCGCGGCAGAGCGGCTGAAGCGGCGCGGCCAGCAGGGCGGCCTGCCGGATCAACACATCCATCTGGAGCGTTTTGCCGTCAAACACGCGCCCGACTTCATCTTCCACCACTTTGACATCGCTCACGCGGTTATTAAAACGGCTGCCGCTGTTTTGCGAGGAGTCTTCGACTTCGGACAGCTCAAACTCTTCTTCCAGGTCGGCATGAATGGGCGCACGCACGGACTCCAAGCACCGGCTGCATTCCATTTCCACGGTGGTGTCTATCGGGCCGCGCACCAGAACCATAGACCCGGTATTGGTGACGACGATGCGGCCCACCACGGGGGCCACAAACTCGACATCCTCATCGGCATACGGCGGCTCGTGCAGGTCATACACCTGCCGCATTCCCGGTGTCCGCAGCAGCTCCGTCAGATCAAATTTCAGCATGACGGGTTCCTCAAATACGTAACGACACAAAATCAGGGTGCGGCAAAAAGCCGCCCCCTAGTTTACCACAAAATGCCGCAAAATGAGTGCGTGCCTGGATTTAGATTTAGCGCCGCTTGAGAGTCAGCGCCGCGTCGTCGCAAGCTCCGGCGCACGGCCATTGCCGTTCGGGCTGCCGCCAGCGATGACCGGCGGCTGAGGCGCGGCGGCGGTCACGCGCTGGTCGAGCTTGACCCGCCCGCGCTGAATGGTCGCCATCAGCTCGCCCACCTGCTTTTCCAGGTCCGCCATGACGCCGTGTGCGTACTCATCCGCTCCGTGGCGCAGTCCCTGCGTCTCGTAGTCGGCGGCGGCGATAATTTCCCGCGCCTGCGCGGTGGCAAGCCGGACCACTTCGCTCTGGCTGACCATCAGCTCGGACTGGCTGTGCGCGTCGGCCAGCATCTTTTCGGCTTTCTGGCGGGCGTCTTCCACGGTCTGACGCGACGACGCTTCTGCGGCCAGCGTCATTTTGTTGGTCTGCGCTTCGGCATCACGCATGGTCCGTTCGGCATTGATGCGCGATTCCCGGACAATCTCATCCGCTTCCACCGTGGCATCTTCCAGCGTCTGCTCGGCGGTTTCTCTGGCCCCGTCCACGATTTTGTCGCTTTCGGCAGTCACCCGCGAGGCCCGCTTGACTTCTTCGGGCAGAGACGCCCGAATCTTGTTGGTGATGTCCAGGTAGTCGTCGGGATGAAAGTTGATCGTCATTCCCACGAACGTCTTCTGATCTTCAATGAGCCGTTCCAGTTCATTCAGCAGTTTTAAAATATCCATAAATGCAATCCCCCTGTGTCTCGGGCTGTCTTATTTCTTACTTCTGTCACTCAAATTTCTCAGCCAAACTTTTCAGCCAGCGCCAAACGCACCGGCTCCGGGACCAGTCCCCGAATATCGCCACCCAGACGGGCAATTTCCTTGACAATGCTCGACGACAAGTATGCGTGTTCCGCCGCCGTCATCAAAAAAATCGTCTCCACCCCCGGCTGCAAGTGCCGGTTGAGGAGCGCCATCTGAAACTCATACTCAAAGTCCGACACCGCCCGCAGGCCCTTGACAATGACCTGAGCGCCGCTTTTGATGACATAGTCTACCAGAAGCGAGGGCGGCAAAATCTCCACACTGACATTCTTTAAATCCGCGCACGCCTGCCGGACCAGCTCTGCCCGCTCCTCGGCGGAAAACAGCGGCGACTTGGACGAATTGACCGCGACCAGCACAATCAGCCGCTCAAACATCCCCGCCGCCCGCACAATGACATCGTAGTGCCCGCTCGTGACCGGATCAAAACTGCCGGGATACACCGCGATCATTGATTAACTTTCATGCCCAATCATAGCCCAAGCTTAATACATACCCTATCCAGCGAGATACCGCCCTGCCGCTCTTTCGCTTTCAGCAACCGCCGCTTCATGGTTTCGCTTTTCAGCAGGTAGGCCGTCTCGCGCTCACCTTCAATCTCATGCCAGAGCGCAATCGGCACACCGGACTATTCAGACTGCCGCGTGAAGCGAAGTTCAGTCGAGCTACCTGGCAAGCTCAGCAAAAAAGTGTCACCCTCAAAACGGTAGTGAAAACGCTGCGTCTTGCCATCTCCTGACGCGACGCGCCCATTTTTAATGGCACTCACCTCAGTTTGGGTAAGTAGACCATCTTGGGCTGTATAAGTGGCTTTTATGCTGATATTCTGCCGGGTATCTGTGATTGTCTGTAACTCTGTCCCGTCAGCTTTGAATTCAACCAAAAATTGGGTGGATTGCCCGGAGGCAGAAGGAATGTATCCCACCCATTTTCCTACAATCTTGTTTTGAGCCGGAGGAGAAAGAAGTTCCAATAATGTCTGCTTCGTCAGGCGGCGCTCTTGCGTGATTTGCCAGCCATTCTTCGCATGAACCCAATGGTCCCGAACAACTTCATCGGCAGTCGAAGGGCCACCTTGAGCGGAGGAGGCATCCACCATGATGTGATGAGTTACTTTCGTTGTGACTTCATGGCCTGTTTTGTCCGCAACTAATTCAGTCATTTCTGTCGAAGCAGATGTAAATGCTCTCCCAGTGGCAAACAGTTTAGACAGACTTTCCTGCTGGGAAGCAAGCCCCTGAAATTGTTCTCCATCGGGACCGATAATTACCACGTTGCTGGCATAGGGGGATAAAGTCCCTTTTGCATCTTTATTGACAAAAGCGGCGTCCCTTGATGTATATAGAGCTTGCAGAGAGGACTTGATATTTTGCTTGGTATCAGCTTGAGCGGAAACACAGAGAGAGGCAATGGTAAAAGACAATAGAATTGCTTTGTGAGAACGAGAGATCATTATTTGGTATTTCCTTTCATTACATCGGCGTCAAGCATGATGTTTTTTGTCCCTGCTGCACGTTGAGCAAAGCGGTTATACTGCGCCTTGCTGTAGTCAAGGCGGTATTCCGGCAAAATCTCATCAGAAGCAGTATCTGGGTCGGACAGCTTTAGTTTAGGCTGATTGGGTATCTTTGTAATCTTTATGTTCCCGCCGCTTCCTTTCGGCAGTTCGCGCACGCCGAAACTCCCATGTCTCCCAGAAGACGTAAATGGCGATTGCATACAGGACTAGGTCCCAAGTCGGCCAGTGATGGCGTACCAAGCGAAAAAGGATCGCGACGCCGGATGCAACACAGAGGAACCACAAAAGGGCGGCGCGAAAATTGTATTTTATCATCGCTATTTCCTTTGCTTCTCTATCAGGAATTTTGTATCAACTGGCGCAGGGCTTCATTCACGGCCTCGGCTGTCGGATAGGCTTTTGCCACGTCGGCATCCAGCAAGACAAGGTTTGTGCCAGAGCGGTACTGCACCAGATATTTGCCACGCACACCATTTTTTAGTGCCGCCGCATCGTACTCAGGACGCAGTTCGTCTTCCAGGTCATCGCCTGGTTCCGCCTCAGTCGTATGCTGGGCAAAACGGTTGGGCCGCGCCGTGTTGTAGTCAAGGCGGTATTCGGGCAAAATCTCGTCAGAAACAGTGTCAGGGTCGGACAGTTTCAATTTAGAGTTGATCTTGGTCATTTTAGCTTACCAACATTCCCGCCGCCCCTGACAACCGTTTGGGCGATGCTTGTATTTCGCTACCTAAGCCGTTGATTTAGCTGCTCTCCTTGAGCCAATCGCCTCTGTTGAGCAGACCTCGCACACCAAGCTTGCCAAGCATCCGCAGAGAGCCAGATTACTGCTAGACATAGAGATAAATCCCAATAGGGCCAATAATGAAACGCCAAGCGAAAAATGATGACAATAACAGGCCCGGCGTATAACAAAGACCTTAAAGAACGCCAAAAATTGTATTTCATCGCGGTTTCCTTTGCTACCATATCAGCCCGTCATCAAGAGGCGCATTAGAGAGGCTTACACCGGCCTGCCTCAAACTCGCGGTCAGCTTCCGCGCCGAGGGTATCCAATCGACCAGATAATGCATCTTCTTCGATCTGCCTGTCCCAAAGGTCAGCTTGCTCTTGAACGCTCATACTTACTCTCCATTAACTCGCTGACATTCCCGCTGCGGTTTTGTGCTTGCTTCGCACAATGGCTTTCAGGGCCGCGTGTTCGGGACGCAGCAGCTTGGGGTCGGCTTCCAGCAGGCAGAAGGCTTCTTCGCGGGCTTCTTTTAAGACGGGCACGTCGCGGACAACGTCAACAAAGGGCAGGGGCTGGAGGCCCGACTGGCGCGTGCCATAGAAGTCGCCGGGACCGCGCAGCTTCAGGTCTTCTTCGGCAATTAGGAAGCCGTCCGTGGTCTGGGCCATTGTCGTTAAGCGCGACGCGCCGTCGTCGGTTTTGGGGTCGCCGATGAGCAGGCAATAGGACTGCGTGTCGCCCCGGCCCACCCGGCCCCGTAATTGGTGTAATTGGGCCATGCCGAAGCGGTCGGCGTCTTCAATCACAATCACTGAGGCGTTGGGCACATCCACGCCGACTTCAATGACCGTGGTAGAGACCAGCATCTGAAGCTCCCGGTCGCGGAAGCGGGTCATGGTCCCCTCTTTTTCGGTCGGCTTCATCTGCCCGTGCAGGAGGCCGATTTTGTATTCCGGGAACACATCCGCCTGCAAATGGGCGCACAGCTCGGTGGCGGCGCGGGCCTGCAATTTCTCGTTTTCTTCAATCAGGCTGCAAATGACATACGCCTGACGGCCCTGTTTGAGTAAGTTTCTGAGGGTTTCGTAAACGTTTTGGCGCTCGTGACCGCGCTTCCAGTGCGTTTTGATCGGCTTGCGCCCCGGCGGGAGCTGGTCAATAATAGACACGTCCAAATCGCCGTAGACGGTTAATGTCAAGGTGCGCGGGATGGGCGTCGCGGTCATCACCAAGAGGTCCGGCGAGTCGCCCTTGCTTTTGAGGGCCGCCCGCTGCAAAACGCCGAAGCGGTGCTGCTCGTCGACCACGCCCAAACCCAATTTATGAAACTGCACATCGGTCTGGATAAGCGCGTGCGTGCCGACGGCGATATGCGTTTCGCCCGAAGCCACTGCCGCCAGTGCGGCCCGCTTTTCTTTGGCGGGCAGGCTGCCGGACAGCAGGGAGACTTTAATACCCAGCGACTCCATCGTGCGCCGGATGCCCAGATAATGCTGCTCGGCCAAAATCTCAGTGGGGGCCATCAGCGCGGCCTGATAGCCGGAGCGGACGGCAATCAAGAGCGCGGCCATCGCCACCACGGTTTTGCCCGCGCCGACATCGCCCTGTACCAGCCGGTTCATGGATTTTTTGGAACCCATGTCGGCGGCAAGCTCGGTAATCACCCGCGCCTGCGCCCCCGTCAGCGGGTACGGCAGAACGGCTTTCAGCTCTTCCACGGGGCCGACCGTGTCGCCAAAGGCCGTGCCGACGGCTTTATCGGACTGGCGCTTGCGGACGGCCAAAAGCAGTTGAAGGCCAAAGAACTCGTCAAACACAAAGCGGCGCTGGGCGGCCAGCCGGGCGTCGTCGGACTCCGGGAAGTGCATCTGCCGGAAGCTGTCTTCTAAGCCCGGCAGGCTGCGCTTTTCCATCAGGGCGGGCGGCAGCGTCTCTTCGACCAGATGCCCGTACAGGTCCAGCGCCGACCACGCGGCGCGGCGGAGACGCGCCTGCAAGACGCCTTCGGTGAGTGGGTACACCGGCACGATACGGCCCGACGAAAGCGCGTCTTTGTCTTCTTCAACCGCCTCCCACTCCACCTCGGTCATGTCCAGGCCGCCCCGGCCCGAGCGCGACGCTTTGCCGTAGACCACGATGGTCTGCCCGCGCAGCTTATCAAACTGCTTTTTCAGATACCACTGATTGAAGAAAACCAAGAATGCAATGCCGGAGCGGTCGTCGACCGCCACTTTAGTCAGCGTCACGCGGGTGCGGGTCGGGATATTCTCCACGTTGATCACCTTGCCGCTGATGGTGACGCTTTCGCCGTGCCGAATGTCGCAGATCGGCTTGAAATGCGTCCGGTCCTCATAGCGGCGCGGGTAGTGACGCAGCAAATCGCCGACAGTATGTATCCCAAGCCCCTTGCCCAGCGCGGCGGCAAACTGTTCGGAGACGCCCGGCAGGCAGACCGTCAAGTCGTCCAGCGACCTTTCTGCGTCTTCTCGCTCGCCCGCCTCAGCGGCCTCTAAGTCTGCTTTTGATTCTGCTTTTTCCAGCGTCGCCGCCGCCCGCATCGCCATATCTTGTGTCCCCGCCTGTTGACTAGTCATTATACGGGAATAAGCCCCGAGAAGTCAAGGCAGGTCGGCCAAAAACCGCTGCCACCCGGCACGGACGGTTTGTTCGAGCGCCTCCGGGTAAGCAAAGCCAAGCTGCGCGGCCAGTCTTCGCCCCAGGCGAGCCACTTCGTCCCGGCTGATTTCCACCGCCCGTTGGCGCTCCGCCGCCGTCCGGCGCGGGGCACCCAAAACGCGGAGCGTTTCGTGCGCGTCCGGCCCGGCCTCAATCGCCCGCGCCGTCTTTGTCATCGTGTGAATTGTCGCCTGCTGCGTGCCTAAATCGCGCCCCGTCGCCGCTGTGTGCCAGAGACGCATTAGCGGGGACAATTCCAGACCCAGCCCAAACAGAGCAATCGGGTCCAGCCCGCGCCCCATGACTTTGGCGTGTTTGTGGGAGGCAATCCAGAAATCGACCACCACCTGCCGGATGACTTCCGGGTCGGCGGCGGGTTCTTCGGCGAGCGGCAGGTGTGCGCTGGAAAGAAGCGCCCCGAAGGCGTCATCCCGGCAGGCCAGGGTGAGCGTATAGTCTTGAGGGGGTTCGTGGTCCGTGTCCTGAATAAGCAGGTCCACGATCAGGCCGTTTTCCAGAACAACGTGGTAAAAAGATGTGCCCGCCCAGCCCATTTTCTGCACTCCGGCGACAGGCTCGGCCAGCGGTGCGGCGGGGTCAAGATCGGCCCAGGCGGAAAGGCGGTCAGCGGGAACGGCGACGCGCAGGTCCAGGTCGCTGTAGGCGTCGGCCTCCCCTCGCGCAAAGCTGCCGCCGAGCCACAGGGCGGCTACGTCGTCCTGCGCCCATAGGGCCGAAACCATTCGGCGCAGGGTCGGCACTTGCGGCAGCGGCGGCAGTGAGTCCAGCGCGGGAAAGTCCATAGTCCCTAGTTTCAGCCATTAATTTCGGCGCGGCGTGACCACGACATACCGCTGCGGCTCGTGGCCTTCGGAGTAGGTTTCGACGTCGGGATGATCGGCCAGTGCCGTGTGAATAATGCGCCGTTCCATCGGGTTCAGCGTATCGGTGACCGCTTCCTGGCCGGTTTTGCCAACTTCAGCGGCCAGCTCCTGCGCGAAATCCGAGAGCTTGCGGGCGCGGCGGGCACGGTGACCGTCGGCATCAATCGTGACGCGCAGGCGGGTCTGCTGGCCCCGGTTGGTCATCAGCATCAGCAGGTACTGGAAGGCATCCAGCGTCTGCCCCTGCGGCCCGATGAGCATCGTCGCATCCGGGCCGGACACGGCGAGCGTGAGGGTATCGTTGGCGAACGATTCCTGCGACGCCTCGGCGTCAAAGCCCGCAAGCTGGAGCAGGGTTTTCAGGTGCTGAAGCGCGAGGGCGCTGAGTTCCTGGCTGGTTTTCTGGGCGGGCTGCGAGTGAGTCTCCGCTAAATTGGTGTCTGCCACGGTGCATGATGTCCTTTGCCGTCAAGCAATTTAAAAGTGGTCTAACGCCGCTTTTTCTTGGGATGGGTCTTGCGCGGCTCAATCAGCCCTTTGGCTGTCGGAGCCGTGCCGTTGGTACGGCTGCCGTTCGCCGGCTCGGTCGTGTCTTTGGTGAGGCGCACAATGCTGGAAGTCGGCGCGGCACCATTTCCATTGCCAGAGGCTTTCACCGTGAGCGGCAGGGCTGGGTCCCCGGCACGGCGGCGCAGGTAATACTTCTGTTGAAGCGTGGACAGGATGTTAAAGATCAGGTAGTACAGCACAAACGCGGCGGGCAGATGGTATTGCAGGAAGAAGTATGTCGTCATAAACGGCGTCATGATCGCCATCATCTTCTGCGTTTCTGCCTGCTGCGGGTCCATCGTCGGCGTCACGGTCATCTTCTGCGTGATATACATGGACCCGGCATACAGCAGCAGCAGCGGAATATCCGGCTGACCCAGATTGAGGCCCAGGTATGCCGGAAACTGCTTGGACAGACCCGACCCGATCCACAAAAAGTCGCCGTGGATGAACTGGTACTGGTAGCGCGAGATCATGTAATACAGCAGGTACATGACGGGGAGTGTCGGCAGAACGCCAATACAGCCCGCCGCCGGGTTGACGCCGTGGTCCTTGTACAGCTCCATCATCTTGCGGCCCAGCAGCTCTTTGTCGTTTTTGTGCTTGGCCTGCAGCTCCTGGATGTCCGGCTGAAGCTTCTGCATCTCGCGCATGGACGCATACTGCTTGTTGGAAAACGGGGTCAGGGCCAGCTTCACGAGAATGGAAATCAGCAGGATCGCCAGGGCATAAGACCACGACTGCCGCCCCAAAATGTTCACGAAGAAGTCCATCACGGCATACAGCGCGGCCCCCAGGTTGTGAATGGGCGGTGCGGGCGGCGGCGCGAACTTTTTGTTCCAGGCATTCAGCTCTTCGGCAAGCCGGGCGATTTGCGGCTTGACGGCTTCATCATCGGGGAACGTGTTATGCAGGGTTTGCAGCGACTGAATGGCGGCGTTCTTGTCATGCAGGTAGTTTTCTTCCATGTCCGCCTGCTCGCGCAGGGCCTCGCGGGCATAGGCAGTTTTGCCATAGGTGCGGCTTTTGACCACTTCCTGCAATTTGATGACGGCCTGATAGGCACGGCGATGTGCGATTTCTGCATTGCCGGTACGTTTGGCGTCCCTGGCCTGGCCTTCCAGACGCTGGGCGACGCCATAAGCAGGCGGCGTGCGTGCATCTAGCGGCAGGGGCGACTGAGCGCGGGCCGTACCCATCGTGAGCGCATATATCAAAAAAGCCGCCGCGCAGAGCAATGTCCGTGAGGCGGCGCGAGTGTTCTTCAATCAAAAACTCCAAACAGCAAAAAACTTGGTCTAATTTACTTCACCGGGTCATGGCCGCCGGGATGAAACGGATGGCAGCGGCACAGCCGCAAAATCGCCATTCCCAGCCCGCGCCACGCGCCGTAGCGGGTAATGGCCTGCGCGGCGTATTCCGAGCAGGTCGGCGTGAACCGGCAGGTCGGCGGGGTCCACCGCGAGATGTACCGCTGATAGATACGCACGGCAGCCACTAAAAAGTGCCTTGCCAATGGCTTACTCCGGGTTCAAAAGCTGGGCCTGACGCACCAAAAACAGCACTTCGGCTTGCAGCGCGGCAAATGTGAGGCCCGGCGACTCGGCGCGAGCGACAATCAGGCCGTCAAAGGGGCGTCCAGCGCGGGGCAGCACGCACAGGCGGCTGATTTCACGCAGGCGGCGCTTCAGGCGGTTTCGGTCGTGGGCACGTTTGGCAATCTTTTTACTGATCACAAAGCCGAGCCGCGATTCGGTCGCCTCACGCGGCCCTCGGGGCCGCACATACAGCACAAGTCGCGCTGTGGCCCACGACTGACGCCGCTTGTAAACGGCCTGAAAGTCCCGGCTCCGGCGGAGCCGAGACGCACGCGGCAGCATAGGTAAAAAGCTCTCTTAGATGCTCTTGGGGATCGTGACCGTGTGGGTGACGCACAGGCGGTAGCGGCCTTTGGCGCGGCGGCGCTTCAGCACATTGCGGCCATCGGCGGTGGACATCCGGTGGCGGAAGCCATGCGTTTTCATCTTGTGCCGAACTTTCGGCTGGTAAGTACGTTTCATAGTCTCAGGTCCTTTGGGTCAAACTGGGCTGCCGCTGTACACAACGGATTATTTGTGAACAACGGATTATTAGCGGGTAAGTATAGCACATGGCGGGCAAATTTAGCAAGGGCTATCCGGCGGCTCCGCTTGCTTGACAGCCCCCGCCCGCCGTGTTATACTAACTCCACTTACTATTTAATCCCCACTGCCGAAGACGAGGAGCATTTTTTATGGCGGGCTGGAAACTGCGTAAAGACAAGGCACAGACGGATGCGCCGGAGACCACGGAAATCTCCGAAGACCCCGCGATGCCTGCCTGGGACACACCGGCAGCAGGAACCGAAGAGACGTTTCTCCCGGCCACCGGCGAGTCAACGTTCGAGGCGGACACTTTAGACACAGAATTCGACGATGCCGAGCCGCACCATCTGGGCGGGGCAATCGCCCTCGGCGGCGAGGCTGAGCCGCTGGTGATCGCTCCCCTGCCCGACTTTGAACAGGGCGAGGAAGTCAGCTTCGACGACGACCTGGACTATGCGCCGCCGGGGGCCGTAATCTATGCCGCTCCCGAACCCGAAGAAGCTGCCCCGGATGAGGCTGCTCCCACATTCGCCGCTTCCGCCGTCTCTCTGGCGGCTCCGGCCCTGGACGAAGCCCGCGACGTCCCCGAAGTCGCCCCGTTCGTAATGGACACGGCTCCTGCTGCCCCGACAGCCGATTTGCCGCACCGGCTGGTCATGCGAATCGGAAAGCTGTCTGCGGCCTTTGACCTGGTCAAAGAGGTCACTGTGATTGGCCGCCCCGACAGCGACCTGCATTTTTATCCCGATATGGAAGTGGAGATGGACGACGCCGTCTCGCGCCGTCATGCCGAGGTGCTGAAGTCCGCCGACGGCCACTATTCTTTGGCAGACAGCGGCAGCACCAACGGCACGCGCCTGAACGGCGAAATGCTGCCGCCCAATGAAGAGCGTCTTCTGGTATCCGGCGACCGTATTCATATCGGCGAGCGCACTGAGATTATTTTTGAGTAGCCGCTTCCATGATTGAGACACAGACCGTTGCTCAGAACGTCGCCGCGCTCCATGCCGCCCCGGACTCCGCTTCGGAAATGGTGACGCAGGCCGTTCTGGGCGACCGCGTGACGGTGGAAGAAGAGCGGGACGGCTTTTGCCGCGTGTCCACTGCTGACCGCTACGGCGGCTGGGTGGACCGCAGCCTGCTGGCCCAATTTCAGGATAATTCAGACCGCCCCGTCGCCGTCGTGCAGACCCTGCTGGCTGACGTCTATGCCGCCCCCACCCCCCGCGCTGAGATTGTCACCAAGCTGGTCGCCGGAACCCGCGCTGCCCTGCCCCGCCGCGCCCCCGGTGGCGACTGGGCAGAACTCCTGCTGCCGGACGGCACGGGCGGCTTTGTTTACCGGGCTGCGCTCAGTGAAGCGGCCCCGGACGTGCGGCTGACTTCGGCGCTGACAAGCGACCTTTCGAGGGCGGCGGTGGTCAGCGCCCTGGGCCGCAATGCCGCTGAAACGGCGTGGCGCTTTGTGGGGACGCCCTACCTATGGGGCGGCTGTACGCCGTTTGGAATTGACTGCTCGGGGCTGACACAGATTGTGTACAAGCTGACGGGGATTGCCCTGCTGCGCGATGCGGCTTTGCAGTTTGGGGACAAACGCTTTGTGCGGGTGGAAGAGGGTCTGCCCCTGGACGCCGCCCTGCTGGAAGACGGGGATTTGGTGGCGTTCAGCCGCCGGGAAGATGGGCAGCCCACGCATATCGGCATTGCTTTGGAAGACGGGCGGTTTCTGCACGCACGCGGCGGGCGAGGCGTCCGGGTGGACTTCCGGGACACGCCGGAGTACGTGGAAACTTATGTCGGCGCGGTGCGGCTGTCAGCGGACGCCGATTTTTCGATCCAGAGCGTGTAGCCAGGGCGTGTTTTCAATCAGCTTGGACAGTGAATGCCGCTCGGACCAGACTTGAAAGCCGAGCAGAGCCAGCACCAGCAGCACCTGCCACACGGACGCCAGGTAAATTACCCCGGCGACGCCCAGCACGGCCCCCAGGGCATTGGCCCCGGTGTCGCCCAGCATGACAGACCCCAGCGCATCCAGCGGGTACAAAATCAGTGCAAACGCAAAAGCCACCCAGAGGAACAGCCCTAGCTCTGCTGCGTGCTGAGAAAAAAGCACGGCAAAAATGACTGCCGTGCCGACAAAAAAGCCGAACAGGCAGCGGCCCGGACGCAAATCCAGCAGGTTCAGCGTGTTCGCCGAGAGGGCAATCAAGAGCGCGGCCAGCAGGGCAAACCAGAGGGGACGCGGCGCGGTCAGCAGGAACCCGGCGGCCAGGCTGAGCAGCCCGCCGCCGATGGCTTTGGCCGCCCCGGTCGTCAGCCGCCCCGACTGCAAGGCTTGGAAGTGCCCGCGAAAGCCTTTGGAAGAGGCATCCCCGGCCAGGTCATCGAGCAGGCCCAGCCCGCCGAAGCCGACCGTGACGAGAAAGTAGACGGACGCGAGGCTCGTGTGCAGCCCCTGCAAGAACCATTGGAAGGCATAAAAGAACTCCCCGCCCAGCACGAATGCCAGCCCGGCCACGGCAGGAATGCGCTGGCCGCGAAAGTTGGGGCGTTTGAGGTCGTAGCGCCGCACCAGCCAGCCCATCGCGCCGAAGCCGAACGCGAGAGCCAGTATCAGCGTGAGGTATTCAATCCAGGTCACGGGGTATGCTTTCCGGGAGTGGGGTGTCCCGGCCCGGAGACCTACCACCTTGTTCCCTCGTACCTCAGTCACAGGGTCCTTCCTAAAGGAAGGATTAGGATAAGACACGTAAGCCCTTCGCTACCCTCCTAATCCTTCCTTTAGGAAGGACCCTGCGAAGCGAAGAATGAGCGAAGCAAGGAAGGTAGGTCTCGGGGCTGGGCTACTCAGGTCACTTGCTCATCGACAGCGGCACGAATGTCCGCGCTCCGATGGAAACGGCCTGCGCGATGCGCTCGGCGACTTCGCGGAAGACCTGGGCATACGGGCCGTTCGGCGACGCCACCACCGACGGCGTGCCTTCATCGGCCTCGGAGCCGATTTCGAGAGCGAGCGGGATGCCGCCAAAGAACGGCACTTCCAGCGCCTCGGCGGCCTGCTGACCGCCGCCGTGCGAAAAGACATGATGGCGGGAGTTGCAGGTCGGGCACAAAAAGTACGACATATTCTCGACAATGCCCAGAATGGGGACGTCGAGCCGCTTGAACATGGCAACGGCTTTCACGGCCACAGCGGCGGCGAGGTCCTGCGGAGTCATCACGACCACGGCCCCGGACAGCGGAATGGCCTGCGCCAGCGTGAGCTGCGCGTCGCCCGTGCCGGGCGGCAGGTCCACAATCAGGTAGTCCAGCTCGCCCCATTCGACGTCGCGCAGGAACTGCTGCACGGCTTTGGCGACCATCGGGCCGCGCCAGATAACGGCAGAACCGCCGGGCTGCAAAAAGCCCATCGACATGACTTTGACCCCGTACTGCTCAATCGGCAGCAGACGCTCTTTTTTATCGTCTACCAGAGGCTGTTTGTCTTCGACGCCCATAATGATGGGTATAGAAGGGCCATAGATGTCTGCGTCCATCAGGCCGACTTTGGCCCCCATCTGCGCCAGCGCACAGGCGATATTGGCGGACACAGTGCTTTTGCCGACGCCGCCTTTGCCGGAGGCAATCGCCACAATGTTCTTGACGCCGGGAATGGCCTGCTGCGTCGGAATGCCGCGCCCGGTGTTAGCGCGGACCACGGCGGTCATTTCAATAGCGATTTCACCGACGCCGTCCAGGGTGCCGACTTCGACGCGGCACATCCGCTCGATTTCCTCTTTCATCGGGCACGCGGGCGTCGTCAGCTCCACCGTAAAAGCGACGTTCGGGCCATCTGTGACAACGTTTTTGATCATGCCAAGCGTGACCAAATCTTTATGAAAATCGGGGTCAATCACACGCCGCAGCGCGTCGATGACCTGCTCGTTCGTTATTCTAATTTCTGTGCTGATTTCCGTAATGGGCATTGAAGTTCCAATCTATCAGTGATTGTACCCCTGCCCGAAAGGCCCTGTCAAACCATGTCATTCTTTAGTCGCCTCCGCCCGCGCCCTGCGTCTCCTGCCATGCCTGCCGCCAGCACGCACGGTCAGTGGCGGCGTATGCTGATCCCTGCGGTAGACCAGCCGTATTCCGACCGCGCTCTGGACATGGCGTTTCGCCTCGCTGCTGGCACGGACACGCGCATCCGGCTGGCGTATCTGATTGAAGTGCCGCGCATCTTGGCCCTCGACGCCGCCCTGCCTGATGCGGAAGCTGTGGCCGCGACGGCCCTGAACATCGCCGAACGCGCCGCGATTGCCTACAATGTCCATGTCGAGTCGGTTATTCACCGCACCCGCAAGGCGCACGACCGGATACTGTCGCTCATTCCCGAAGAAAAGATTGACTTACTCGTCCTCGGCGCTCGTCCTGACCGCACACGCGGCCTCCCCGGCGACATGGCCCGCGAGCTGTTTCTGGCCGCCCCCTGCGAAGTGATTGTGGACTACATTGCGAATGAAAAATAACAATGAGAAGTGAGCGGGGTATACTCTCATGAAGGAGAAACGCGATGCTGGAAGAGTATTTTCAGTTCCTTGCCCCGGATGATATCCGCCTGAAAGGCAGCCGGATCGGGATTGAATCGGTGCTGTATGAACATATTTACCGCCTGCAATCCCCCGAGGCCATTCAGCAGACGTTCCCCACCCTGTCACGGGAACAGGTCTATGCGACGATCCTCTACTATCTGCAAAACAAGCCGCGTATAGAGGCATATCTGGCCGACTGGCTGGAGTTCAGTCGCCAGGCGAGAGCCGCCCAGCGGGAAAATCCGCCTCCGGCAATCGTGCGTCTGCAAAAGCTGAAAGCAGATATTGAAGCTTCTGGCTTGACCGTCCCGCAATACTTGAAGCAGCAGCGGATGGCCCGAGAGGTCCAGGAGGAGCTTGTCACAGCGTAACCATGCCACTTGCCTACTTGATGGATGAGCATATGCCTCCCGCTTACCAGAGCCAGATGCTTCGGCAAGAGCCAAGCCTGATTGTCTGGCAAATTGGTATGCCGGGCGTCCCCCCTGCCGGGACACTCGACCCGGAAATCCTGCTGTGGTGTGAAGCAAACAACTTTGTTCTCGTCACCAACAACCGTAAATCCATGCCAGTGCATCTTGCCGATCACCTTGCGGCAGGGCGGCATATCCCCGGCATACTCACAGTGGACGTGCTGGGCGACTTTGCGCGGAATTTGGATTATCTGCTCTTGGCGGCTTTCGCCTCACTGCCCGATGAGTACACAGATCGCATTGCCTACATGACGCTGTAGCGCCGAGTTGCCGACAAGTAATTATGGTAAAGGCTGGCCTGCCCCTAAATATCCTGTGTACGATTGCCTCCGGTCTGCTTCTGGCAGGCGCACTGCCGCACCTGGACTGGGGCTGGCTGGCGTGGTTTGCGCTGGTTCCGTTTCTGCGGCGCTTTCCGTTCCGCACTCTGCCGGCGGCCTTCGGATACGGCGTTCTTCTGGGAGCGGTCTATCTCGGGGGGATGTCTTACTGGGTGGCCGTGTTTGCCGCGCCGATTATTGGCCCGGCTCTGAGCATCGCGGGCTGGATAGTGCTGACGCTCTGCGAGGCGTTTTTTATTGGCGTTTGGGCGATGGGCGCACAGTGGCTCTGGACCCGGCCCACTCCGTGGGCATGGCGGCTCGGCGTTCCGGCCCTGTGGGCGGTCGTGGAGTGGGCACGGCAGCGGGGGGCGCTTGGTCTGAGATGGGGCGATCTGGCCTATATGCAGCACTTCGCCCTGCCTATTCTGCAAGTGACCAAGCTGACCGGCATTTGGGGGCTGGGATTTCTGATTGTCGCCGTCAATGTCGCCCTGACTGAGACGCTGAAAGCCCGGCGGCTCACGCCGTTTGCCGGCGGCACGGCAGGCGCCGTCGGGCTGGCGCTCATTTATGGAGTTTGGGCGCTGCGGGCGGAAAACCTGCGGCCTGCGTTTGTTGCCGCCGCGCTGCAAGGCAATATCAACCAGAACACGGATCACAACGCGGCCTATGTGGCCCGCGTCATGCAGACCTTCCGCGAGCAGAGCCGGACCGCCGCGCAGGCGGGAGCGACGCTGACCGTCTGGCCGGAAACCGCCTTTCCCGGCTATCTTTTGACTGACCAAAAGACGCAGGCGCAGGCAAAGCGCGACGCGCAGATAAACCATCAGACGCTTGTGATTGGCGGCGCGGAATATGACTGGGCGCAGCGCAAGCCCGCCAACAGTCTGTTCCTGATGACGCCGGGCGGCACGGTGGCGGGCAGCTATCAAAAGCAGCAGCTTGTGCCGTTTGGCGAATACACGCCCGGCACGGACTTCTTTCCCTTCCTCAAAGCCCTCAATGTCACGGGCGGGGACTTCAAGGCCGGGGGCGATGCCCAAACCCTGCTGGACGGCGGGCCGAAGATTGGCAAAATCGGCGCGGCTATCTGCTTTGAGTCATCTTACCCGCGTATCATGCGGGATCAGGTCGCACGCGGGGCGGGCCTGCTGGTTGTCTCCACCGACGATGCCTGGTTCGGGCGCACGGCAGCGGCCCGGCAGCATTCCGCGATTGCCGCCGTGCGGGCGGCGGAAACGGACCGCTATTTAATTCGCAGCGCGGCGACGGGCATCTCCCAGATTATTGCTCCCTCGGGGCAAGTTCTGGCCGAAGCGGGCCTGTTTCGCCCCGCCGTGGTGACTGCCCCCGTCGAGTCACGGACAACGAGGACGCCTTATGTGCGCTGGGGGGACTGGTTTGTCCTCTTCTGCGCCCTGCTTCTGGGGGTGCTCGTGGCTGCTTCTTTTCGGCAGCCGCCTGCGCCCGGTACTTAAACCGGTTTCTTTGCGCTGCCCTGTGGATTGGCGCGGCTGGCAGAGATTGTGCCATTAAGAAACAGTGCAAGAGCAGCCATGATGCTGCCGCATTCTTCCTGAAAGGCACTTTTAATGAACCGCTCTTCTTCCCGGAAAACTTTGCTTCCCCTGCTCGGTCTCAGCGTCGCGGGCCTCCTGCTGGCCCCCCACTCCGCCCATGCACTCGGGTATATGCCTCCTGCCCCGGACCTGACCGTCACCAACGGCACGGCGAAAGACGATGGGACCAAAACGACAGTCACCGGTCAGTATTCGTTTGGCAACGGCTACACCACCAACTCCACTCACTTTAACGCGGTTGAGGCAGAAAACGCCAGCACACTTCTCTTCACCGGGGGCGGGGCACAGAATGTGACCACGAAAAACAGCAGCACGGCCACGCTGACCGGCGGCCAATTCAGCCAGATTGGGGCGTATGGAAACAGCACCGTCACCCTCAGCGGCGGCACATTCTCCGATTTGTATACGTTTGACAATGCCACCATCAACCTGATCGGAACCAACCTGACGGCAGCGTATAATCCTGGAACCAGCTTCACTGGATTGCCCGGCAGCACCTTTACCTTTCCGGGTTACTACAGCCTGGGCGGGACGCTCAGCGACGGCACAGCAGTTGCCGGCTACTACGAGAGCGGCGAAAGCAGCGGGGGACGTCTGCAATTTAACGGCGTCACAGCGGCGTCTGGCGGAATTGTCCCGGTCAGCGCCGCTCCGGTCCCGGAAGCCTCCTCGGTCGTCAGCCTCGGCCTGATGCTGGCCTTTGGCGCAGGCGGCTTCTTCATCGCCCGCCGCAAAAAAGTGGGCGTGGTAGCTTAATCAGCCCACAACGGCGAAACGCAAACGGGGCACGGAGCGCAGAAATCGCCCCGTGTCCATTTTTTGCCTTGTAACCTTCTATCTATAATTATGCTGACGTGTCATAAAGTATTCAGGTAAGCTTTGTGCAGACGAATGAGATAAAACAGCAGCACTCTTGCTGCTGGGAGCCGCCGCTTCAAACTTCCGCAGAAAGCAATTTTTTTATGAACGCAGCATTCGCACGAACCGGCCTGCTTGGCCTCGGTCTGGCCGGACTTCTGCTGGCCCCGCACTCCGCCCACGCCCTGGGCTATATCCCCGCCGCCCCGGACCTGACCGTCATCAACGGCACGGCGAAGAACGACGGAACCGGCACGGCAGTCACCGGTCAGTTTTCGTTCGCCCCCGGCTCCGACACGACCACTACCAACTTCATGAATGGTGTCGAGACGGATAATTCCAGCTCGATTGTCTTCACCGGAGGCGCGGCGCAGTATGTGACCACAAAAGACAACAGCACCGCCACACTCGCCGGAGGCACATTTCGTCAGATCGGGGCGAAGGGCAACAGCACGGTGACTATCAGCGGGGGCAAGTTCTTCAACCTCTATACCTTTGACAATTCCACCATCAATCTGATTGGAACCAACTTGCAGGCGACGCCCGGCACCTTCTCGTTTGATCCTTCCTACAACCTGACTGGCACGCTCAGCGATGGCACGGTCCTCAATGGAAATTACGAAAGCGGCCAGGGCAACGGCGGCAAGCTCCAGTTCAACGGTGTCACCGTAGTTGACACCAACCCGGCTCCGGTTCCCGAAGCTTCCTCGGTCGTCAGCCTCGGCCTGCTGCTGGCCCTGGGCGCGGGCGGCCTGCGGCTGGCCCGCCGCAAAAAAGTGGGCGCAGCAGCTTAATCAGCCCTCATTGGTAAATTGCAAACAGGGCACGGAGCGCAAAAAGCGCCCTGTGCCCTGTTTTTTGCCTGACGGCGTGCCCATCAGAGGGGACCCTTTGTGTCCGGCGCTTTCGGAGCCGGGGGCCAAACGCGCCCTGTTTTGTGTTCCAAACGACGCTCGATGTCAGCCGCAAGCAAGCCGATAGTCAAGAGGTGTGCGGCTTCTTCATCGGGAATGAAAATGCCAAATGCCTCCTCGCAGCTCATAATGGTTTCTTCAAAATCTAGCGACGCCGCTAAATCTTCGAAGAACCGCGTGTCAGGTGTTAGAGTGTCGAGGGGTTCGCCAAAGCCTTCGGCGACAATCTCCTTAACCCGCTGAAGCACCTCCATCATGCCAGAGTTACCTCCGCACGGACGACCCCGGCGCGGGGGTGGCGGGCGAGGAGGCTGACTGTGCCGCCGACCGGGGCGTGAATCACCCAGTCGCAGTGGGCGCGGTCGTCGGTGGGGTCGGCGACGGGGCTGAACCCGGAGGCGGCTTTGCCGACGCGGCCTTCAAGCTGACCGAGTTCTTCGCGCATCTTGCCGGTGTGCAGTTGTGCCCCGTCCGGCAGGGCGATTTCGGCAATCACGGGGCGGACGCTTTTGCGCTCCAATGCCCGCTTGGACACATGAGTCGGCAGCCAGCCGGTGTTCTGAACCACCAGGCGAACGCGGTACAAATCGCCGCCTAGCGGTTTGGCTTCGGCGGACAGCAGCTCGAGCCTGGGCGTAATCAGTGCCTGCCAGAGCAGCCAGTCGGCATGGGGGGCGATTTCGGCTTCCAGCAGGTGCGGGGGCGGGTTGCGGAAGCAGTAGGCATAGTCCCAGCCGCCAATCTCGACCGGGCCGAGGTCGGGATGCTCAAACGCGGTCCAGGGCACAAAGCCGAGGCCCTCTAGTTTGTCGTCGTTCCAAGCGATCATCTTTAAATCATCTTCCACGGGATGCTCGCGGAACCACTCAATAAACTTGTAATCTTTGATACCGGCCTGTCTTTGAGGAGACCAAAGCTCGGTGGTCCAGGCGAAGACGCCCAGATGGTCGTACATCCAGTCGTCAAAAACGCCCGTAATCACTTCTTTCGGGTGATATTTGAAGTCGTGGAACACGGACACGGCGGGGTAGCCGGTCAGCGCCGTGCCCTTCGCGCCAATTTTCTCATAGGCCCACAAATCTTCGGGGATCATGTCGGTGTCGGGCTTGGTCCCGTAAGGGCGCAGCAATACGCCGCTGAGAGTGTGAAACGTCACCGCGCCGCAGATGTTGGGGTGCTTGACGATGAAGTCTACCATCGCCCGCACTTCCGGTTCCGAGGCCGGGTACTCCCCGGCCCCGCCCTGCTCGCCTTCGGGCCGCCATTCGGACGGGAAGTTGCGGTTTAAATCCAGCCCCTCTTTGGTCTTTTGCAGTTTAATCTGCACGCCGTCGAAGCTGGTCAGCCGCCCTTCCGGGAGCTGCCGGTAGTAGGTCCCGCCGGTCTCGGTGGCATCGCGTCGAATGAGCAGGCGCGGCTCGTCGGGGTGCGCCTTCCAGGCCCCGTTAGGGTCTGGTATCCGCATGGACAGCAGCTTGCCGTTGCCGTCGATGTCTTCGCGGCGCAGGCCCTCAATGGGTTCCTCGTCAAACGGATAAGGCCGGGCGGAGGAGCGCAGCCAGCGCGGCGGGGTTTGCAGGGCAAGCTCCGCGCCGTCGGGGTTGACGCGGGGGAGGACATAAAATGTGCGCGTGTCCAGAGCGCGGGTGACGTCGGCGTTCGTGCCGTCTTCGGTGACCAATTTGTGCAGCAGATACAGCGCGGCGCTTGAGGGGGACAGCTCGGTCGCATGAATGTTGGCGTCCACCCAGACAGCGGGCTTTTCGTCGGCGGGGCCGGTGGCAAAGCGGGTGGCGGTCACGAGCCACAGGTCGCGGCCTTCGTAGGACTTGCCGATGCTGCGAAGCTGAATGAGTTCAGGATGCGCCGAGGCCAGCTCGTGCAGGATGTCGGTCAGCTCGGCATAGGGGTAATAGCGGTCAAAGCGCAGCTCAGTAGGCATAGGTGGGTTCTTTCAGCAGCATTGTATTTAAGAGGCGCGAACGAGGGGTTGAAAACCCCTCGCTGGGAGAAGCACCCTCCGGGTGGAAGAAGCAGGGGCGGGGTCCCCCCGCCCTCCCATCCTGCTCCTAATCCTTCGTCCGAAGGACGCTTTACCTAGCGCGGGGTTTTCAACCCCGCGATCCCTCGCAAACTTTGTGCGGCATGACTCGGGGCGTGTTCGGGTACACTGAAAGCACGCACTTTTGCGGGCAGCGTCGCCACGTCCTTTTATGTTACCCCCTGGAATTGTAATCATGCGGATTCGTATCGGCTATGACATTGTATTTAATTTTGCCGCGCCCTCCCCCATGCTGCTGCTGCTGAACACCTACCCCACCGAGGCGCACCGGCTGGAAGGCGACGACCGGCCCCACACGGACCCGGACGTGCCGATGAGCGAGTTTATTGACTCGTTCGGCAACCGTGCCAACCGTCTGGTAGCCCCGCAGGGCCGGGTGCGCTTCTCGAATTCGGTGATTGCTGAAGACAGCGGCCTGCCGGACCGGGTGCGCGTGGACGCCCCGCAGCACCGAATCGAAGACCTGCCCAACGAATGTATGCCCTATCTGCTTGGCTCGCGGTACTGCGAAGTGTACGAAATGACCCCGATAGCCTGGGAGATGTTCGGCAGTGCCCCGACGGGCTGGGACCGGGTGCAGACCGTGTGCGACTGGGTCTGTGACCATATCACGTTCGGCTACAAGTTTGCCCGGCCCACCAAAACGGCGCTGGATGTGTACCATGAGCGCACCGGAGTCTGCCGGGACTTCACGCATCTCGCGGTGACGTTCTGCCGCGCCCTGAACATTCCGGCCCGGTACTGCAACGGCTATCTGGGCGATATTGGAATGCCGTTTGACCCGGCCCCGATGGACTTCAATGCCTGGTTTGAGGTGTATCTGGGCGGGCAGTGGCACACATTCGATGCCCGCCACAATGAGCCGCGCATCGGGCGCGTTCTGATGGCACGGGGCCGAGACGCCGTGGATATTGCCATGACAACCTCGTTTGGCAGCAACACTTTGGAAAAGTTCGTGGTGGTGACGGAAGAAGTATAGGGGCAGGGCTTGCCCCTGCCCTCTATTTTGCAGCCCACGGCGGGCTGCTGCTCAGGGACAGAATGCCGGGGTACTGCACAGAGCCGTCGGCATTTTTCGTGCCTTGCAGGCCCACATAGATGGTGACCGTTTTAGTCTGACTGTCATAAAGCAGCACGGTCGGCGTCTGCTCTATATTCAATGCGTCCGCGAATTTGGAGGAGTCTTCCACTTCTTTTTTGCCATCCCCGGCGGCCTGCGCGGCCTTGAACTTCTCCGCATTCAGCCCGGCTTCGGCGGCGTACTTCGGGTAAAAGCCCGGCTCCAGGTCGTCCTGATGGCTGTAAAGAACATCATACATCGGCCAGAACTTGCCCTGCGCGGCGGCAGCGATTGAGGCTTCGCTGGCGGCGACAGCATACTGGTGAATGGTGGGGAACGGGCGGTGCAGGAAAATTAAATTGGCCTGGGCCGGGCTTTGCGCCAGCAGCTTTTCGAGAAGCGGGCGAGCCTTGCCGCATTGCGGGCACTGAAAATCTCCGAACTCGGCGATTGTGTAGCGGGCGTTTGCCTGACCACGCAGGGGGGCGGCGGCGTGCGCGACAATGTCCGGCCACTGCGCGGCCAGCTTCGCCGCATCCATTTTGGGCGCGGGCTGCGGCGCATTTGTCCCCTGCGTGGTAGGCAGGTTACCGAAATGGCTGATGCCCCAGCTTAGCAGGCCCAGCAGGGCGATAAAGACCGCCAGCAGGCTGACCTGCTTGATTGTCTGGCTGTTCATAGATTAAGCATTCGTCTTTCTTCGGGCCACCCATTCCGCCGTGGCCGTCAGCAGCAGCGCCGTCATGGTCCACGCCGAGGCCCGGCACCACGGACAGTAGGCATGAACTTCTGCGTAGGCCACCCATTGCAGATACCAGGAAAACGCGGTGCCGGTTCCCGTAATCAGCCAGAACAGCCCGTGCAGGCGCCTGTCGGCGGTCTCGCTTTCAGTCCCAAAGCGCAGCAAAGAGAGGCCCAGCAGAAGCACATAGCCCAGCAGGCCCAGCAGCGCAACCGGCGTGTGCGGCAGCCCCGGCAGACTGATATGCGACCAGCGGGAAGCCGCCACGAGAGCGCACCCGCCGTCTGCCGTGCAGGGCAGGTCCACCCCCACCCGCTCGGACCACCACAGTGACCCGGCAATCCCTGCCCCGACAAATGAAAGCGCCGCCCCCGCCAGGACAAACGCCAGGCGGATTGGGGCGGCACGTTTTTGGGGCTGTGTTTGCGTAAGCGGCATCAATTTGTTAATACGGCGGCGGGGGTCCAGAACGCCTCATGCAGCAGGGAAAGCCGGGAGCCGCCCGAGGCAGTAATCGCCGCGACCCGAACACCCGCGCCGTCCGCAGTCTGCACACGGGCCGCACGGGACAGATCACAGGTGCGGGAGGGCGTGCCGGGGGTGGTGTCCAGCGCCGCCAGCCAGCGGGCGGCTTCGGCATCATTTAGGGGCGCGGGCAGTGCCTGCGGGCGGCTCATCGCGGCTTGAAGCGCATAGGAGCGCAGCAGCGACGGCCACATCTGCGAAAACAGCGCCGGGTCCCGGTACAGGTCCGCACAGACAATCCGGCCATTGATCGCGGCCACCACCCCGATAACCCGCCCCGGCGTCCCGGCCTGCACCGGCACGGTCAGCGCCGTGGCATAGGGCAGTGTCGCCGCCTGCGCGGCGGGGGCGGCTGCCAGCGCGGCATAGGTCCCCGTGTCGGTGTGGGCATTGAAGTGGCGGGTGGCGTGCGCGACGGCGTTCCAGACCGGCTTCTGCTCGCCGGTCACCTGCATCGCATAGCGCACAGAAGGCATAGCAATCGTCATGCTTTTACGGAAGTCCGGCGACGGCCCCTGCGAGCGTTCCGCCTCCACGCAGAAGGCCGGAACCGGCACCTCGGCGCTTCGGGCCGGGACAATCGTGTCCGCCGCCGCGCCCCGGTCCTGTCCACCGCCCGGAACCACCTGCCCATCGGGGATATACGTTGGCTTCGGAGCGACATTGGTGACCATCAGCACATTTGCGCCCCGATGCTCCTGCCCTTCGTCGGCATTGGTGACCGAGTCTTCGGGAAGAGTGACGCCCGCCGGCACGGTATAGGCCGCGCCGAGGCCAGGCGTACAGCCAGCGCCCGCTTCGCTCGCCCGCAGGCTGCCCCGGTCCAGCCCCTCGGCCAGCGTCACAAACTCCGCCGCCTGCGAGGCGGGCGCAGCGGATTGATTGGAACCAGACTGATTGGAATACACGGGATACACCGTCAAATTAGCATACGTCGCCGGGCGGGCCAGCGCCAGATGTCCGAAGCCGGTCTGCAGAACCGCGCTGTCGGCCTCGGCGGCGCGTGCGGCAGGGGAGGTGTGAGGACGAAACACAAGAGAACCAGCGGCAAGCAGCGCCACTCCTGCCGCGCCAAAGGCGGCCACCCGTGCGGTCTTCCGAGACGGAGACATACTTTGATCCCTTCCAAAGAAGCCGCTCGCCCAAATGCGGCGGGATGGTACGCTCTTATTATAACCGGGGAACGCGGGAAAATCAAGTCTGAGCGGCCCGGCGCTCTTCGGGCGTGCAGAAGCCGCATTCGCACTCGGAGCCGGTCCGCCGTGACAGACGCCGCGTGGCCGTCCGCCAGGCGGAGCGAAGAAGCGCACGGGGTGTTACAGACAGGCAGCTCAGCTCATCATACACCCATTCCGCTTCCGTGCCCCAGCGCGTTTTCCAGGGTTCTGCCTCGGGCAGATAGTCCAGCGCCGTCAGCCCCTGCGCCTGCGCGTCCTGAATCAAGGCCGCGTGCAGGACCGTCACCGGGCTGTACCGATGCCAGCGGGGCAGGAAGCCGGAATAGTAAAACGTCAGCCGCCCCGCGTATTCCAGCACGGATTGGGCGGCAATGGTTTCCCCGCCCACGTCCAGCACCGCAATCGCTGCCCTGCCCTGCCCGGACAGGCGCGTCAGGATGTCGCGCAGAAACGCCTGCTGCGCGGCCCCCGGCAGATGGTTCATGTGGGACGGGCCGCGCTCTGAATCGGCGCGGCGGGCGTGCAGGCAAATCAGCGTTTGGGCGGCCTGCGAAACGGCTTCCGGGTCGCGGTGGATGGTCACCGACCATTTATGCCCCTCACGGGTCAGCAGGCGCGGGTAGTAGACCGTGTTGTCGCGCATGGATTTGGACAGCGACCGCCGAAATGCGGGCCATTCCGGGGGCAGGCGGCGCGTTTGCCCCAGCCGCTGCCGACGCCGGGTCAGCACAAAGGGGAATGTGCCCGGCAAACGCCGCCAGAGCGGCCCAATCTCCCCGGTCCCGGCGCGGCGCAGCAGGCGCAGGTGAATGAGGTCCCAATCGGCCCGGCCCGGCCACGCCAGCAGCGCCCGGCAAAGAGCATGGAAGACCGCCTCCGGCGCGGCGGCATCCAGCAAAACCAGCGGCTCTTCGGTGAGGTCGTCCACCAGGCAGTGAATGTGCGTTCCCAGCGGGCGCAGGGGCCGCAGGCGCAGCGGCCCCGCGCCGTCGCCAGGAAAGAAGAACGGAGCCAGCCCGACCAGCTTTCCTGATGCGTCGCGCACTTCGGCGATCAGCAGGCGGTATCCCGGTGCGGCCCCGCCGCCAAACTTCTGCCACCACTCCCACGCCCATTCCCAGGTGCAGAATGGGGTTGGATAATCACTGCGAGCCAGCAGAGCGTTCCACGGGCCGCGCAGGGTCAGAAAATCGTTGTCCGTGGTAACCTCGCGGCAAGCGAAAACTAGTGGAAAAGAAAGTGCCATCACCTGTTATTATGGCAAAGCGCCTGCAAACGCTTAGACACAAAAAAGCACCCGGCAGTGATGCCGGGTGCTTTTGGCACGAAAAACAGCGTGTCAGTGCCCGGTGACGGCCTGCTCATACTGCGGCCAGAAGGCTTTAAGCTGGGACGCCTGCTGGAAGTCTGTGAACTCTTTGGCAATTTTGGCCCCATTCAGCTTGAAGCCTTTGGCGGCCAGCGCGTTCTGCCTGGCTTCCGCCGCGACGCTCTCGAACGGAATAGTTTGCGAAGGTTTTTTGCCTCGGCAGGTAAAAATCCACTGGGCATTGCCGAAAGCTACCGGACCGTAGACACCTCCGACGGGCAGATTGAACAGGGTGGTTTCCAGGGCAGGCGTTTTAGACACCGGGTTTCGTCCTCGGACGAGCGGCTGGATAGTGCCGCCCTGCGCTTTGCTGCTATCGGTGCTGTAGGCAGTTGCTACCAGTGCGAACGGCTGGCCTGCATCCAGCTCTTTTTTGGCCCGCTGAGCCAGCACCGGGGTTGGGACACTGATGACACTCAATTCCACCGCCTCCGGCTGGTAGTAAATCGCCAGGGGGTTTTTTGGGTTTGCGGCATAATCGTACCAGGCGCGGACCTCCGCATCGGTCACGGACACGCCCTGCGAATAGGTCATTGACTGAGCGAGCTTGACCCGCAGCGCATCCCGGTAGGATTGAATGGTCAGGCCGCGTGCGGTCAGCGTTCTCTGAAAATCCGGGTTTTCCTGATCTTTGGCAAGCTGCGCGTCTATCTGGGCGTCCGTGATGACAACACCCTTCTTTTTGGCGAACTGAAGCTGAAGGTCCTGGTTGACCATATTGTGGATGACGCCCTGCCCGGCGACAGACTGAAGCTTTTCAAAGAAATCAGACTGGCTGATGACCGTGCCGTTGACCGAAGCGACAACGGTAGCCGCCTCGTGCCGGTGACGGATGACATAGACACCCAGCAGAAAGCCAAGAATCAGGGCCAGCGCGGCGGCGGCCAGCGGCAGACGGAAATCCCGGCGCGGCTTGGCGGGCAAAACAGCGGCCCGCCGGGCGGCGGGCTTTGTCTGCGCGGGGGTTGTCTGCGTGGGATTGGGCTGGGCTGGAGGTGGGGTTGACATATTTTAAGCGGCTCCGTGGCTGAATTGCAAGCTGATTTGTTGAGTTAAGTTGGTTTGTTTAGACGTTAAGATCGGGGCAGGAACCCGGACAGGCTGCGGTCATTGATGCGCTGTACGCTGTTGCCCCGGCTGTATTCGGCGCGTGCCTCGTCAATCAGCGTCCGCATCCGGGCGACGAATACAGAAGTATCAAAGCCAGCGGCGTACTTGACAAGCGCCTCCGGCGAAAACGTGCGCTCCGGCAGGGCTGACAGAACCGAGGCCAGACTGTCTGCGGTCTGCTCCGGGAAAAACAGGCCCGTTTCGCCGTCCACCACGGTTTCCAGCGCCCCGCCTGCGCCGTAAGCGACCACGGGACGCCCGCTTGCCATGGCCTCCAGAGGCGTAATGCCAAAGTCTTCTTCGCCGGGGAAGATCAGCGCCCGGCAGACCGACAGCTCGCGCACTACTTCTTTGTCGGACAGCCGCCCCAGAAACTGAATAGTCGGGCCAGCCGCATTTTTCAGCGCGGCAAGGTCCGGGCCGTCGCCCACAATCCGCAGCGGCACTTGGAGCCGGTTGCACGCCTGCACCGCCAGGTCAATGCGCTTGTAGTTCAAAAGCCGGGACACGACCAAGAAATGGTCACCGACTTTGGACGGCGGCGCGGGGGCGAACTTGTGCGTTTCCACCGGCGGATGAATAACGGCGGCCACTTCGCGCCGGTAGTATTTGCGAATGCGGCGGGCGACATTGTAAGAGTTGGCGACAAAAAAATCGACGCGCTGTGCGCTTTCGACGTCCCACGAGCGCAGGCGGCTGAGAACCGGGCCAAGCGCCAGCGATGTGAGGGGCGCGGAGCCAGCCTGTTTCAGATAGTCTTCCTGCCGCCAGATAAAGCGCGAGGGCGTATGGCAGTAGCAGACATGACAGGTCTCGGGGGGCGTGATAATCCCTTTGGCAAAGGAGCTGGAGCTGCTGACAACCAGGTCATAGCCGGAAAAGTCCATGCGCTCAAACGCCTGCGGATACAGCGGCAGGGCGAACTTATGGTAGCGGCGCGAGGAAAACGGCCAGCGCTGAAGCGCCGACGTGCGGATGTCTATCTCCTGAAACTCGGCAAAGGTTTCCTTGCTGTCATAGACCGACGTATACAGCGGGGCATCGGGAAACATCCCGTGCAGCACGGAGACGACACGCTCCGCGCCTCCCGCCTGTGCCAGATAATCATGGACCAGCGCGGTTTTCACAGGCTTGGCTGTGGCAGGCTGACGCTCAATGTCAGACGTATTACTAGCGGCATCCGCAGGTGTTGTGATGGGCATACAAAAAAACCGGGGCGGGCAAAACAGCGCCGCGCATTAACTCTCAATGCACAAAACGTGCCAAGTGTTCCAGCGGCGCTCTCGGCAGAGATCAGCCGCAGAGGCGGCGATAAATCTCAGACATTCGGGCGGCGGTCTGCTCCCAGGTATACCGGGCGTCCACCTCGGCGCGGCCCTGTTCGCCCATTCTTCGGGCGTCTTCCGGGTGGGCGTGCAGGTGCATGACTGCCTGCGCCAGGGCTTCGGGGTCACGCTCCGGCACAATCACCCCGCCTGCCCCGACCACTTCCGGGATGGCCCCGGACCGGGAGCCGACCACGGGTGTTCCGCAGGCATGGGCTTCAATAATCACCCGGCCAAACTGTTCTTTCCAGGTCGCCGTCGTTTGCGACACCAGCGCCAGCGCATCCAGCGCGTTCATCAGGCCCGGCAGCTCTTCCTGCGGGCGTTTCGGCAGAAAATGAACCTGCTTTGTTTTCCCCAGGCTGCGGGCAAGCTGTACCAGCGCCTCTTTGTACGGCCCGCCGCCCAGAAAGACGCAGTGAATGCCCGGCCCGCAGAAGCGCAGGGCATTGACCATGTCGGCCAGCCCCTTTTCTTCCACCAATCGCCCCACATAGCCCAGCAGAAAGCCCGATTTAGCCTCGTCTGGCAGGTCCAGCGCCCGGCGGCAGGCGGCCCGGTCCAGCGGGCGGAACCGCTCTGTGTTCACGGCATTGGGCACGACCGCGCCCGGCCCGGCGTAGCCTTTGCTCCGGTCCACTTCCAGTGCTTCGGCGGTTCGGCCCACGGCAAAATCCGCACGCTGCAAAACGTAGCGGCGCATCGCCTCAAAGGGCGGCGGAAGCTGCCGATTGATATTCTGCTCGGTTTCAGAGACGATCTTGGCACGGGGAACGACCCGGTCACGCAGAAAACAGGTCTGGGCGCTGACTGCGGCCCAGGGTTCTTCCCAAAGATCAATGATGTCCGGCTGAAACTGACGCAAAGTGCGGGCCAGAAAGGGATAAAAATGCAGATAGTTTTGTGCCGGTCCGATCCAGCGCAGGGCCGTCGGGCCGATTTCGTAAGCGAATGTGTCCAAAAGCGGCATTTCAGGGCGGCGCCACTGCCCATAGTTTTTCCAGAGGTCCGGGACCAAAACGCGCAGCTCCACACCGGGCATCCGGGCCAGACATTCCGCACGGCGATGGCCTTCATCCCGCGACTGGCAGGTGTGGGAAATGAGTAAAATACGAATGGGTTTTGTCATGCTGCTAGTTTAAGACGCTCTGATAGACCTCGAGAGTTCCTTCCGCCATACGCTGCGCGGTGTAATTTTGCAGATACCGCTCATAGCCCAGTGCGCCCATCTTCTGCCGCCCCTCGGGGTCCGTCAGCAGCTCCCGCAGCGCTGAGGCCAGCCCCGCAGGCTGCGCGGGCGGGACCAGCCGCCCGGTCACTCCGTTTGCCACAATTTCCAGCGGCCCACCAACAGCGGTTGCCACCACCGGGCGGCGCAGGGCCATGGCTTCCAGGAGCACCAGCCCGAACGGCTCTTCCAGGCTCGGCAGCACAAAGACGTCGGCGGCGGCGATGATGGCGCGGGCATCCTCGCGGAAGCCCGCAAACTGCACCGCCTCGGCAATGCCCAGCTCACGCGCTGCGGCTTCCAGACTCGCCCGCTCTGCCCCCTCGCCTGCCACGAGCAGCCGCACGTCCGGCACGCTCGCCCGCACTTCCGGCAGGGCACGCAGCAGGGTCAAAACGTCTTTTTCGCGCTCCAATCGGGCCACGCACACAATCAGCGGCGTGTCCGCACCGAGGCCAAACTCACGCCGCACGGCGGCGGCGGCCTCGGGGAAAACCTCCACGCCGGACATCCCGTTTGGGACCAGATGAATGCGCTCCGCCGGGGCTTCGCCGCGCTCCAGCATTTGTGCGCGGACGGCTTCGGAAATGGCAAGGAAGCCGCTGACCCGCCGGTTGACCCAGCCATGTGCGGCCTCCGATAGAGATGCCTTCAAACCAGTGTACGACGCATGCGCGGGCGAGACAAAGTGCTGCGTTTTGACCACGCGCCCGCGCCCGCCAAGCTGCAACGCCAGCGCCGCCTGAAGCGTCGTTTTGCCGTTGTGAACGTGCAGAATGGAGCGGTCATGGCATAGAAAGCCTTTGAGCGCCGCAATCGCCCGTGCTTCTGCGGCCCGCCCACGGGGTACATCGACGACGGAAACGCCGAGCGCCGAGGCCCGCGCCGTCAGAGGCGATTCCGCAGGGCAGGCCAGCGTCACCGGCACGCCGATCCCCGACAAGCCCAGCGCCAGGTCCAGCAGATGCCGCTCGGTTCCGGCAAAGGCCACCGTGTCGATATACAGCGTGACGTGCGAAGGCTGCGGCTTTTGTTCTGGAATGCTCACAGGCGGCGCACCCCGGCTCGGCGGCAGACGGCAAAGTAAGCCGCCGTCGTCATGCCTGCCGAGGCCCACGCCGTCATCAAAACGCCGCGTGTCCAGTAATGGTCTACCATGCCGTGCATCAGCCGGGCCAGCACGAGTGCCGCGCCCACGCACAGCAGCGGATGAAGCGCGTCCTTAACCGGCAGCCTCTTTTGAGTGACCCAGACCATGCGGTAGAACGCAAAATGAATCAGCGCAAAGCCAAACAGCCCGGCCACGCCTGTTTCCGCCAGCACCATCAGGGCAATGTTGGTGGCGTCATATTCCTTCCGCAAGCCGACTCCTGTGCCATAGACCGGGCTTTCGTAAAAGTACTTTTTAGCGATGTCCACCGACTGATAACGCAGCTCAATGTTCATACGGTCTTTGCCAACTCCTGTGGAGTACGCTTTCAGGTCCTGCGGCAGCGACATCCAGCAGACCACCGCAATCGGAATCAGCAGCAGCAGCAGGCGAAACAGGGACTTGAACTCCCGGCGCAGTGTGAACATGACGATGATGCCGCTGAGTGCCCCCAGCCAGGAGCCGCGAGACAGGGAAAAGACCAGTCCGATGGTCAGCAAAATCAGAGCCGCAATCAGCAGAAATTTCCGGCGCGTATTGCGCGATTCCGTCGCCAGCAGCAGAATAATTGCCACTTGCAGCGTGGAAGCAATCAGGTCTCCCGTTCCGTTTTTTCCCAACGGGTAATGGAAGACGAGTGCCCACACCGTCGCGCCGCATCCGGCGATCACCATCGCATACAAAGAGCGCAGCAGGTGTTCCGGCTTGACAGCGAAGTTGGCAAAAACGGACACCGCAATCACCAGATACAGCGCCATCTGTATCAGCGAGATCAGCGCATCATAACCGCGCCAGTTGATCGCCGAAGACAGCAGCGAAACTGCCAGGTAAATTGCTACAGGAACAGCGATAGGCCCAACCCAGGCCACCTGCTTGCGGCGGATGCAATATAAATAAAATGCGGGCAGGGCCAGCACTAGATTGGCTTCGGAGATGGAAAACTTGGCAAACAGGCCGTTGGAAACGTCCGACGCAACGCTTGCTCCGGCGTAGACAAGCAAAAGGGCAATGTCGGGCCGCTTCCAGGTCAGATAAATGTAAGTGGCAACATAGATTGCAGCGCCGACAAACATCACCCCTTTTGGCTGCGGCAGCATAATCGCGGCAGCGGTCGCAGCGGCGGCGATCAAAGCGAACAAGAAAATAAAGCCGCCGGTTTTCACCAGTCGCCGCAGGGGGGTAGGAGGCAGTTGTTGCTGAAGAATCATAAAGAGGTTGAGTTTCCTGAGAAGCGCCAGCGTGTCACCTGACGCACGCAAAGCCACGCCATCAATTTCACTTTGGACAGGGCGATGGCGCGGCGGCGCGGCATAATCGCTGCAACGCCCAGCCAGAGAAGGAGCCGCAGGAAGCAGCCAATGAGCATGGAGAAACGCAGCGACAGCAGCCCGGCCAGGCCGTAGTGCTTGTGCAGATAATGGTCCATGCTGTCAAAGAAATGCCCGCTGATTTTGGCTTTCTCGGATGCCCCGCTCGCCCCGCCCAGATGCGTCACCTGCGCGTCAGGCGTGAAGCCGATTTTCCAGCCCGCGTTGTGCATCCGGCGCTGCCAGTCGGTTTCTTCCTGATACATAAAAAAGCTGTCGTCAAAGCCGCCAACCTGCGTGTAAGCCTCGCGGCGCACCAGGAGGCAGGCCCCGATGACAAAGTCCACTAGCCGCTCTCGGTCATGTCCCCAGCGTCGATAATACCCCAGCACCGGATGGTTTGGAAACAGCGCGGAGACCCAGAGCTGCTCCAGCCAGACCCCGAGCGGCGAGGGGTAGCGAAAGCACGAAAGCTGCAAGCTCCCGTCCCCGTTCCGCAGGCGCGGCCCCGCAGCCCCGATCTCCGGGTGAGACCGGGCATAATCAACCAGCGCGGGAACCGCCTCCGGCTCCACAAACGCATCCGAATTGAGCAGCAGAAAGTATTCGCCGGAGGCCAGCACCATTGCCTGATTGTTGGCGGCTCCAAAGCCCGCGTTGCCGCTGTTTTCAATCACCCGCGCCGCCGGAAACGCCGCCCGCACCGCCTCGGCGCTGCCGTCGGTGGAAGCGTTGTCAATGACGAACACTTCCGTGTTGAGGTTCCCCAGCCCGGCATAAAGCGCCCGCAGGCAATCCAGGGTCATCTCACGGGTATTGTAGCTGATCACAATAACGGACAAATCAAGCGCCGTTAGCATAGTCCTGTTGTCGGCGTGCGGGGTGTTCAGCGTCAGGGTATTAGTAGTCATAGGCAGGTAACTTTCCTGAGAGCCTGTTATGCACTTTGACAGCTCAAAAGGTTCACAAACCCGTTAAAGCGCCTTGCTTGGGCTATTGGGGATGCCGGTCTTATGTCTCAAAGTGCCGATTAGCAGGCAACCTGATATTTAATGATAGAAAACAGTTTTAAATGCTGCCCCAAATTGCATAACAGGCTCTGAGTGTTTTGTTAAATATCTTCAATCGGCCTTTGGCCGACCACGCGGGCCGGAATACCGGCCACAATAGACAGCGGCGGGACGTCGTGCAGCACTACGGCATTGGCTCCAATGATGCTGCCGCGTCCGATGCGAATGGGGCCAAGAACTTTCGCGCCTGCGCCCACCATCACGTTTTTCTCCAAAGTTGGGTGGCCGTCCTTGCGCGACGAGCCGACCCACTCCGAGCCTCGGTCGCCGAGCGTCACGCCATGATAGAGAAAACAGTCCCCTTCGATGACAACTTCGCTGCCGATGACTAGCCCGACGCCGTGGACAACGACTATGCCCGGACCTAGCTTTGCCTCGTAAGAAATATCAATCGCAAACAGGGTCTGTGCCAGACGGGTTAGCACCAGGGGAACAAGCGGCACGCGCTTTTGCCACAGCAGGCGGCTGAGACGGTACAGCGTGACCGCCTGAAGCCCCCGATTAGTCAGCACCACCCGCACCGTCTGGCTGCGCGTCGGGGCGCTCCGCAGCAGCCGCGCCACATCCCGGCGAAAGGATTGAAGCAGACTTGGCGCGGTCTGCTGTGCCGAAGCAGTCATTTCGGGCAATGTGGATTGTTCGGAACTGTTCATAAGCTGTTAGCAATTCTCGCAGACATGAAGGATACGGTCCATAAACTGACGGGCGGTAAAGCGGCTTTCGGCCTCATCACGGGCGGCCCGCCCGGTGCTGCGGCGCAAAGATTCATCTTCCATCAAGCGTGTAAGGGCAGCGGCCAGCGACTCGCTGTCACCTGGCTCGGTCAGGACGCCAGTTCGGGGCGAGTCCACATAATCCCGCGTTCCGTTGACCCGTGTTGTCACCACTGCCTTGCCCATCGCCATCGCGTCCAGCAGAACAAGCGGTCCACTCGGCAAAAAAGTATCCTCAAAGGCAAGAACCACAAGACTTGCCCCAGCCATCAATGAACGTCCCTGAGTGGGCGTGCATTGCGGCAGCACACGGACACGCTCACGGGCCTCCACAGGAACGTCTAATGCTCCACTGACGCTCAAAATAGCCGAATAGGGCACGTTTTTTAAGGCACGCAGCAGCGTCGGCCAGTCCCGGTGTGCCCAGCCCGCCGAATAAATATAACCCGGTTTTTCAGTGTCTATCTCGGTAATTACAGGAGCCTCTTCACTGCTCTGCGGCAGGCCCGCCGGGAAAAACGCAAAATGGCAGCGATTGGCTGGCACGCCAAAGCGCCGCTCCATCACTGGAATATCTCCCGTGCGGATGCAGACAAACGCATGAATACCGCGTAGCCATGTGCCTACAACAGTCATCAGCCGGCTTTCCTGCGGCATCAGGAAATCCACGCAGACCACTTTCGTGTGGGGGCAGAACAACGGGCGCAGACGCCCCACCAAAAAGGCTTCAATACCGACGGTACATAACACCAGAACATCATAGTGCCGCGCCTGCCGCATCACCGCGATAGCCTCGCGGACATGATGCCACTGCTTGCGAACACCAGTTTTGCCCCAGTCCAAACTGCGGCAGATGGCATCTATCTGATGCCTACCGAGAGTTCCAGTTTTCACTTCAAATGTCGGCGCAGCGTAGGTAGAGAGAAAAATTTTCATTGATAGCCAGTATTTAGTTCAACGGTAGCCGTGGACGCAGGCACAATTTCTTTTCGAGGAAAAGTTGCCACTACAAATTATTATAGCAAAAATTAAGCCAAGTCTCACTCTTGACCAAAAAGCTACCAGAACTTTTATCTTTTTCTAGCGCAAGCGGGATCAAAAAACTTAGGGGGGCTGCCAGACGTGGCACATTTCAGGCGCGAGGTCTAGCACTTTTTTGAGGCCCCTAAACTTTCGTCACAGTTTACCGACACTTAAGATCAGGTGTATTGAACGGAAAATGATATTTCTAGGTTATACCAAAAACGTGGTATAATCAGTTGGGCACAGTAGTATCCTCGCCCAACTGATATTTCCACAAACCAAATTTCAATTGTTTACTATCAAACAAGGAAACACTTATGCCTTTACGCCTGCCTCAATTTCTCAGCGCCGCTCTTTGCGCTGTTTTGATCGGAATTTCGCTTGGTCCCGCCAGAGCGGGGTGGCAGTGGCAGACCCCGCCGGTTCTTGTCACTGCCACCACACCGCAGCGAAACAATGTTTTTTATGTCGGCCAGCCAGTCGTGTTCTCGCTTCAGGGCAGCGGGGCCGTCGCCTATGAAGTGCGGGACTACTACGGCAACGTGGTTGACCAGGGGCCAGTGGTGTCTCCGCTGACGGTCAGCGTCACCGCCCCCGGTTGGTACAAACTGTATTTGCTGGGCAGCACCAGCCTGCCGCAGTGGGGCAATGCCGCAGGGTCAACGACCTTTGCGATTTTTCGAGATGACCCGCATTTCCCGCACGCGCCGTCATCCAGTGTTCCTTCCAGTTACAGCACAGATGGATCGGGCCAGGATAATGTCATGCGCGGCATTGTTGGCCTCGGCCCGCAGCGGCATTATATCGCTGACGTGAACAACCCAGACCCGACGCTGCAAACCGTCACCGCTGACATTGGCTTGGATCAGCAGTATTACCTCGCCAACCCGGACCCCGTCCGACCCCGTGATTTGATGGTCAACTTCCCCAACGCGGGCAGCAACATGGCGGGTGTCACCAAAGTAGCGACGCGCCTCGGCAGTCAGGTCACCCATTGGGAGTGGCAGAACGAGCCAAACACTGCCACGAACCGGGGAGATTTGTATGCCGCTCAGGAAAAGACGTTTGCCCAAACGATCCACAATGTTAACCCAGCGCTGAAAGTCATTGGGCCGACAACAGTGAGTATTGGCCCGGACTCCCTGGGCTGGATTGAGGCGTTCTTTCAGAACGGCGGCGGGGACGCCATTGATGCCTTTGGGTTTCATTCGTATAACACAATGAATGGGGACCTGTGGCTGGCCCGGACTTCCCTGGACAACCTCAACAAGATGCTGGCAAAGTATGGTCAGGACAAAAAAGAAAAATGGCAGACAGAGCAGGGTTTCACTGCCGCCAATTATGGTGTCTACGAGCCGCGCCATCAGGGACGCTGGACAATGCTTCAGACAATGGTATTTGAGCAGTACGGCATTCCTAAAGAGCATACAGCCAACTGGTACGACTGGAGCCACGGGTTTTGGGATGTCCCTGCCTGGTGGATCAGTGACGGCGGAGGATTAAATCCTACGGGCGTTGTGATGCGCGTCTGGTCGGAAGAATGCTACGGCACGAAGTTCACCAAAGCCTATGATTTTGGCGATCCTGGCAACAAGATGTATCTGGGCAGCATGTTTCAAGGGCCTGACAAGTCGCTGGCGGCGTTTATGAGCGCAGGCGGCACGGACGGGCAGATCACGCTCAAAGTCAGCAACGGAACCAGTCTGCACATTGTCAGCGCCCTGGGCGTTGCCAGCGACTTGCCGGTGACAGGGGGACAAGTCACTCTGCCGGTCCCGGAGATGCCGGTGTATGTGGAAATGGCCCCCGGACAGACTATTCAAGTCGTTCCCGTCAACTGGGGGCCGAACCTGGCCCTTCAACCGGGCGTTACCGCGTCCGCCTCCGGCACGACAGCGCATCCTTATGACGCAAAGGACACCAACGACATTTCCAAGCTGTTCAACGGGCAGATGGAGAACTGGTATTACAATTTTTCGGGTAACAGCCGGCCGTGGTCGAGCAACACGGATCTGTCCGCTGGTCCTGCCTGGGTAGAAATGGACCTGCCGGTCCCCACACAAATCAACCGTGTCGTGATCTACTGCCCGCAGCCCTATCAGCAGGACAGCTCGCTGCTGGATTATGAGTTGCAATACGACAGCAACGGCCAATGGGTAACGCTCAATCATACGACGGAGCCAGCGAAAACGTTCTCGTTTTATACCAGAGCCGACCGCTGTGCGGAAGACAGCTACTACAGCGCCCGCAACATCTTTACACATGAGTTTCCCGCCGTCAAAACCGGCAAGATTCGTATTCTGGTGCATGACTGCACCTGGGGCGGCGAGCCAACGCAGGAAGCAGCAAACGCAGGTGGACAGTCCGGCCCGCACCAGATCAATATCCGGGAAATTGAAGTCTACTCGCCGCTCTACAATGACGGCAACCAATCGCAGTCAATTCAGGGGCGCATTACCGACAACAATGGGCTGGGCGTTGTCGGAGCCACGGTCACTTTGGACGGATGGCAGCAGAAAACAACCACAACCGGCCCCAATGGCGTGTACAGTTTTTCGAAGCTGACAGAAGGAGCCAATTATACGCTGACACCACAAAAAAACGATTATGCTATGGCCGCCCGCAGTTTGAGCGTCAGCCACCTGCTAGGTAAGCAAATTGTCAACTTCACGGCAAGACTTCTGGTGAAAGGGTCTGGAACCGGGCTGCGCGGGGAATATTTCAACACAGGCTATGACTGGCAAAACGCTTTCAACCCGGTTTACTCTGTGGCCTCACGGGTAGACGCAACCGTCAACAGCGGCGATAACTGGAAAAATACACCGCAAATTGCAGTGCGGGATAACAACCGTTTCGCCGTTCGATGGACCGGGCAGATCGAGCCAAAGACAACCGGGACCTACACCTTCCGTCTGCAAGCCAAAGACGGCGTGCGTCTCTGGGTCAACAACAAGCTTCTTATTGATGATTGGCGGCGCATTTTCAATCAGTTTTCTGGCACAGCTCACCCCACCGGCAGCATCAAGCTGACCGCCGGGCAGCGTGCTGATATTCGCCTGGAATACTTCCAAAGCGATGGCTACTGTATCTGCAACCTTTATTGGTCTGCGCCAGCGATGGCAGAGGAGATTGTGCCCAAAAGCCAGTTATATCCCAGTGTGGTTAACACGCCGCCGCAGGTCAGTCTGAACACCGCCCAGAGTGCGATTGCCTCGGCCAGTACGACCTCGGTTTTGCTATCTGCGACGGCAAAAGACCCGGACGGTACGATTGCCAAAGTGGTCTTTACGGCTGGCGGCACCGACATTGGAACCAGCACAGCCAGTCCCTTTCGGTATCAATGGACTGCTCCCCGGAACGGCAGTTATGTCGTTACGGCCACAGCCTATGACAACGTCGGCGCGGCGACCGTCTCCGACCCGGTGACGCTGACCTTCGGGCCGCAGGTTTTGGTGCGCGGAATGCTCCAAATCAAGCGCAAGCACCCGGCGGCCAAAGCAAAGAAAAAGCCTGCCGTCAAGAAAGCGGCGGCCAAGAAAGCAGCGGCCAAGAAGCCTGCCGTCAAGAAGCCCGCCGCCAAAAAGCTGTATTAGGAACGAGAAAACGGGGCTGCCTCTTTAAGAGGCAGCCCCGTTTTTTAATGCCTGCGCTCAGACAGAACGGCTCAAACAAGCAGTAATGACATCCTCGACCGCATCCAGTCGGGCATCCCAGCTATGACTCCTCGCTTCAGCCTGCCGGGCTTTGCCCACAGCAGGGTCTTCTGTGAGGGCGGCCTCCGACAGCGTGATAAACTCGGCGGCGTCAGCGGCAATGCTTACAAATTGGGTATAGTCTCGGAAGCCTGCCACGTTGGTGGAAACAATCGGCTTGCCCGCCGCCAGGTATTCCCAGAGCTTGATGGGGTTCAGACTCTCCGTGAAAGGCGTCACCCGATGCGGCGTGATACACACATCAAACGCCCGCATATACTCCGGGAGCTGTGCATACGGCTTTGGCCCGGTCAGGAAAACGTTTGGCAGTGCTCTCAGAGCAGCGTGGTCTTCGGGCCGCAGATAGTCCGGGCCAACCAGCGCCACTGACCCCAAGGGCAGCCCCCGCGCAAGCTCTATAATTAGCGGCACATCCACGCGGTCCGGGTGCAGCGTCCCGGTATAGCCGAACACAGGGCGGGGCCACTGCGCCGCCTCGGCAGGCAGTGGCAGGCGGCTGTCCAGCACGGACGCATAATGCTCCGCTTCCACACCATTGGCAATGAGCGCCAGACGGCTTGCCATACCCTGCTTCATTTCGTAGAGCTTTTGGGAGCAGACAATGACGGCATCGGCACGGGCGCAGAGGGTGGCATCCTGCGCCCGAATGAGGTCCACAAGCCAGGGGGCCTGCGTCAAGCTGATCCAGTCGTCGGTGATGTCGTAAAGGACCGCCTGTTCGCCCATCTGCCCGGCCATGTGAACCGCCGAATGCGGGTTCAGCCAGAGCAGGGGCGCATTCAGCCCCAGACGCTTTGCCGTCTTTTGGACATGAGAGCGCATCAGCGCCTCATTGACGCGCCGCCCGGCGGTCAGCGTGTTTGGCAGCAGCTTCGGCGGGACCGTGACTGTGATATTCGGCAGGCCCGGCGGCGACCAGTCCGCCGGACCGCGCATCTCGGCAAAGCGGCCCCGCCGGGCCAGCCCGGACAGGTCACGCGGCAGGCCAACAAATAAAATCTTGGCGTCCGGGTAGCGCCGCGCATAGGCCGCGCACAAAAACTGGTTGCGCCGCCAAACGTCGTCCCAGTTTTCTAGAGACACAAAAATAATATCGGGCGCAGGGGTTAGCATACCGTGTTGTAAATCTCAAAGTATTGATCCGCGATGCGCGGCCAGGTAAACTCGGCGACCACTCGCGCCCGGCCCGCGTCTCCCAAAGCTTTTGCTTTCTGCGGATCGGCCAGCAGCCCTTCCAGCGCCTGTGCCAGCGCAGCAGGGTCTTCGCCGGGAACCAGCAGGCCGGTCACGCCGTCCAGCACAATCTCCGGCACGCCGCCGACCCGCGAGGCGATCACAGGCTTGGCGCAGGCCATGGCTTCTAAGTTGACAATCCCCTGCGGCTCGTGGCGCGACGGCAGAATAAACATCTCGCAGCCTCGAAACAGAGAGACTGCCGTGGGCCGGTCCGCAAAGCCAATCAAATGCACCCGGTCCGTCAGCCCCAAGTCCCCCACCCGCTTCTGTAAGTTTTCCCGCTCCGGGCCTTCGCCGGCAATCAGCAGGTCAGGGGCGTCAGCCACGCGGGCAGACAGCCGCGCATAGGCATCAATCAGCACGTCAAAGCCCTTTTGCGGCACGATGCGTCCGATGCCAAACAGATAGGGGCGCGGATGCGAGTAGGCCGTCTGCCCGGCGTCGAACTCATCCAGCGCAATGCCGTTATACACCGGACGGCTTTTGCCAGTCAGCGGCGAGCCGACAAACTGCCGGGCATCGTCGAGCGTCTGCTCTGAGCAGGCGGTGACATAATCCGCCCGCGTGAGAAGCTGCTTCAGCGTCCAGTTCGCGGTGACGCTTTTCTGATACAGCTTGCCCGCGTCCATTGTGCGCTCGCCCTGCGTGGTCACCACCAGCGGCAGGCCAGTTCGCCGGGCCGCCCAGAGGGCATAAAAGCCGTTAGGGCCAACGCACTGCACATGGATTAACTCTACGTTGCGCTCTTTGAGAAGCCGAAGCACGCCTGTCAGGTCTTTGGGGAACTGCCGGGCAAACTGCGCCATGCCCGAGGCCGAGCCGCGTGGAAGCTCAAAAGGAAACCGCCGGACGCTGACGCCTTGAATAGTTTCCTCGGCGGGCAGCGCCGCCGGATAGCGCGACGTGACAATGGTAACTTGATGGCCGCGCCGCTCATATTCCAGCGCCAAGTTGCGACAGGCTTCTTCGACGCCGCCAAAGTTCGGATAAAACGCGCTGGCGAAGATAGCGATATTCATACTTGCTCCTGCTTTGAAACCCGTGCTTTCAGCAGACGAGCCTTGTATTTGAGATGGTTCATTTTAAGGTCAAGCCCGCAGCGATGATACTGCCTGCTGAAAAGAGGGCTGTAAGAGATGGGCCGCGCCCCCAGATGAAGCAGCTCTTGGCATTTTTCCATAATTTGATGAAAAATCACGTCCGGGGCAAACCATTCCGCGTAGACTTGAAGGGCCTTTTGAGACATCTGCTCAAAGCTGTCTTCTCGCGCTTCCAGCAGGGCCGGGATTTGTTTGACGTCGGCTTCCCGAACGCGCAGGCTGCACGCACCCCAATCGGGTCCTTCCGGCTCGGTCCATTCGTCGCTGATAATGACCGGAACACGGCCCGCCCGCAGCGTCTCGAAAATTCGAAACGAGGAGGCCCCCATCCCACGCGGGCACAGAATATACTTGGATCGGCCCATGACGTCAGCGAAGAGCTGGCGGCGCTGCGCGATTTCATCCGTATCTTGATCCCAATTCTCTCTGCTAAAATCGTAGGTTTTCACGCGGGCCGTGTCTTCCAGATAGGCACGCGGATGTGTCAGTCCTAAAACCTGCCGCCTTACCCGGTGGTTGTCGGCCCCCATGAAGCTAAACAGCAGGTCCGGCAGCGCGGTTTTCGCCAGCGCCTCGTCGGTCAGCGGCGTGCCGAAGTTACGGAGGTAGCTGTACGCTCGCTGACGCCGGGCATCATACACCGAAGCCAAAACGCTGGGGTAGATACCGGGCAGCACGCACCAGTTTAAATCACGCTCATCATAAATAAACGTCTTGTGAGGATATTTTGAGACAAGAGGGTCAGATCGAATGGCATCCAGCGTCCACGGATGCGGAAGCTGGGGGTCCACAAATAAAACAAGGTCCGCATTTTCCGGGTCAGTCGTGACAATGTGCTTTCCTATTTTGTCGAGCGTTGCCAATTCTGTAAAAAAACTGATATAGGACCAGTCGGCAGGAAATTTGTTTGAGGCTGCAAAGTATATTTTCATATTGTTAGTGTAAGATTGTTATGGAACCGCTGCATCTTGCACAGGGTCTTCATGCGAGGCAGTGGCGACAGGGCGTACCGATTTAGAAGACTTTGACAAGAACGGCTTTTCCGCCAGCAGAAAGAACAGGTACGAGATACCAACCGTCACACCAAAGCCAACAGTCAGCAGTAGGTAAAGCTCGGTCAGACCTTTGATGTGCAACACTTTTTTGCAAAACTCGCTCAAATAATAACCGGTGGGCCAATGCAACAAAAAGAGACTGTAAGAAATGTAGCCTAGCCATGTCATATAGCGATTTTCAAACAGCGCCCGCATTGGAGTTGTACTAATGCACAGTGCGACAGTCAGCCCGGAGAATGCCACACCCAGCAGAAGACTCCGCAACCAGTGCAAAGTCGGTGTGGTCGCGCAGGTGATGCTGAATAGTGTCACCGCTCCCAGTGCCAGTCCGGTTCCCCAGGCGGCGCTCCGTTCCCGACCCGACTGCCGGTAGCGGACCACTATCCAAGCTGCTGTCATTCCAAGCGCGAATTGCATCCAGCGGCCCAGAAAAAAGACTGAGGCTAAAAACTGTGCATTTTCGCTCATCGGAGCCATAATGGCAGAGGCAATGATCCGGTAGATAATCGAAACAGCGATCATTGCCGCAATCATCCAAAGCCCGAAGCGGCGATAGCCCCAGATCACCAATGGAAACAGCAAATAAAACTGTGCCTCCAAACCCATAGACCACAACGCGCCATTGATATGCCCAAATGCACTTAAGAAAAGTGTTTGAGCGAACAGCAGGAAAGTCAAGTAAACACCCAGAGGTTCCAGCGGCGGCCAGTGCGCGGGCTGATGCAGCAACCTATATAAAATGACCAGCACATAGGGTAGAGCAATGGAATAAAGAATAGCTGCGTAATAGGGCGGCACAATGCGGCGTGCACGGCGCTTGTAAAAATCCTGCCAGTGCCATTTTTGCATGGCTGCTTCTGATTTGCAAGCAGGCAAAAACAGACAAAAGCCGCTTAACACCATAAACAAATCAACACCAGACGGAAACTGCTCGAAGACCCGGCATATATCGACGCGATAACCAAATAGTGATATGATCAGCCTAGGTGTATTTGTAAACGCATACATATGGATGGCGTACACCATTAGCATTGCCATCGCCCGTAGGCCATCCACTGAGGGAATACGCCAGTTGGCTTGTGACATCTTGGATTGAGTATTTTCGATCAAGGCAGGTTTGGCCCTCTTTGTGTTATGCATGCCCGGATACGAGAGGTGGCATCGCGGCCTGCGACTTCCCAGTTGAGGCGGGTCTGGTATTCGTGGAACGACGACACGGCCAGACGCTCCATTGCGCCCGGCTGATTCAGCAGTGACACCACCCAATCCGCCCACGCCGACACCGGCTGGTTTAATTCAAAAAGCTGGCCGTTGACGCCGTCCCGGATAATCGTCGGCACGCCGCCGACCCGGTGCGACAGGCTGGGCATCCCGTAGGCACTGGCTTCGGCGAAGACGAGGCCGTAGGCTTCGCCGAAGGTCGGCACAATCAAGAAGTGACTGTCCCGATAGAGATCAAAGATACGGGAGCGGCCTTCTTCAGTCGCTTTGCTGATGAAGCCCAGCAGATGCACAAAGTCTGGAACCGTGACGCCGTCCGGCGGGGCGCAGCCGACCAGAGACAGCTCGGCATCCACGCCCCGCTCCCGCAGCGCCTGCACCACGGCAATCGCTTTCGCCGCGCCTTTGCGCTCCCAGTCCACGCCGACAAAGAGCAGGCGGATTTTTTCGGTTCCCCGCGCCGCCGCCATTCGGGCGACGTCTTCGGCACTGTGACGGACTTCGATGTTCGCGCCAAAGGGAACCGTCGCCACTTTGCCGGGGTCAGCCCCGGCGTCTTGGATGGCCCATTCTCCGCCCCAATCCGAGGCATACAGCAGCAGGTCACAGTTCTGGGCCACGGCGCGGTCAATCGCCAGGGCGCTTTTGGCCGAGGCGGCACTCACAGTGCCTTCGCGGAACTCAGCATAGTCGCGGCGCAGGGCGGTGTAGGTGGCATCGGTCCAGAGGACTTTGGGCAGGGGCGAATTTAAGTAAGCCAGCGGGACCGGGCTGGGGCTGAGGATCAAGTCGGCGGTAGAGTTTTTCAGCCGTGCCGCGACATCGGCGGCGTAGTCGCGGGCCGTGTCGGTGTCCCAGAAATGAAGAAACGTGCGCTTTTCTACGCGGGTTCCCCACTGCTTGCGGAAGCGGCGGCCCAGGGACGGGCCGTGCTTCAAATTGCCGATCAGCTCAATTTCCAGCCCCTGCGCTTCCAGTGCTTTGTAGATATGCAGATACAGGCCGGACCAGTTCTGGACATCGGTGGCGTCAAACAGGGTCACGTAGGCAATCTTCAAACAGTCTCTCCTGACCCGAAGGCAGTGATAGCCTGGCGGTAGTTCTCTAAAATCAGCGGTGCGACAGCCTCCCAGGCGAAATGCTCTTCAAAGCGGCGCCGGGCGGCCTGCCGAAAGTGGAAGTTTGTCTCCGGGTCCAGCAGCGTCAGAATGTTTTGGGCCAGCCCGGCGGCGTCGCCCACCGGGGAGGTCAGCCCGGCGCGGCCATAGTCCACGGCTTCCGGCATGGACACATAATCGCTGGTCGCAATCGCCGCACCGCAGGACATCGCTTCCAGGGTGACATAGGAGAAGCAGTCGTGCGGGGTCGGGTAGGCAAACACGTCAAAGCTCGGCATGATGTCCTGCAAAAGCTCCTCGCGGGGAACGGTTGCCAGCCAGGTGATCCCTAACTCCCGCCGCTCCGTTTCGGACATCTGCGGCGGCGAGCCGACAATCCACAGCTCGACTTCCGGGTGCTGCGCCCGCACCTGCCGGTAGGCTTCTAACAGGACGTCGCCCGCCTTTTCGTCAAAATTGCGGGCGACAAACCCAATCCGGCGAGGCAGGCGCGGCTTCAAGTCCACCGGGGGGGTCAGGCCGAGAAGCGGCACAACCGAGACGCGGGAGGCATCCACATAGCCGTTTTGGACCATGTAGTCCCGGTAATACTCGGTGTAAACCATCACGCGCTGGGACTGCGGCTGATGATACGAGTTCTGGTTGACCCGGAACAGCCGCGCCAGAAACTTCTCCGCCGCTTCCAGGCGGGCGACCCGGCGCGGGGAGAAATGCCGCCGGTCGAGATACAGGTCCCGCTGGGGCGCTCCGCTGCCGGTGACGAGGCCGCAGGGCAGGTTCAGGAAGCGGGCATTGAAGACGTGCATATGAATGAGGTCATATTCGCCGGGCTTGACCGAGAAGAACCGGTACGGCTCCCAAAACAGCAGCCCCCGCCGCCGCAGGAGATTGACGGCTTTATTGCCCAGCACCAGCAGGGGGTGACGGCGCAGCCCTTCGCGCCGGACGTGTTCGGTCAGCGCCCCGCGTGCCAGGGCGTCGGCGTGGGTTTCGTACTCCACGCCTTCCGGGGGGTGTTCCAGCAGAAGCTCGGTGTAGGTGATGTCGCCGCAGGGCGGGTCCAGATCACGCAGCGGACTGATTAAAAGTACCTTCAAGGCGTTCCTTCAGGCGATTTCTTTACCAGGCCATATTTGTCATAGTTGCGCGGACGCCGCCGCTCAATCAGGTACTGCCGGTACAGGGCAACGTCTTCCATCAGCTCCATTTCCTGCACCGGCATTCCCTCCATCGTGTGCCATTCCGGCCAGTGTGTCAGCCGCCACAGCGTCAGCTCCAGTTGGTGCTTCACGAGACGCAGGCGCGGAAGGGTGGGATTAAAATGTTCCCAGTGATATTTTGCGTAGGCAGAACTGCGGCCAAACTTTTCAGCCGAAGCCAGAAAGCTGGCCCGTGACAGGCGCGACTCCTCAAAATGATGTTCCACTGCGCTGTCCAGCGCTCCCCGGATTCGCAGACCGGCCTGCCGCATCTGCGCGGAAAACAGCGTTTCTTCGCCCAGTCCCAAAGCGCCCGCGCCCAGCTCCGGGTCGAAGCCGGGGATTTTCTCCAGCACGGTGCGAGAGAACGCCATGCTGGCTCCTACCATTCGATCTGGTCTGTCAGCGTCAAGCCTGCCGGTCCCGGCCAGATAATCCCGATGCGGATTTTGCATCCAGGGCCGTTCCAAATGCGGGGCGAATTTCACACCGCCCGCTACAGCCTCCGCGTCGCCGCACCGAATGGGGCGGGTCATGGCTTCAATCCAGTCGGTCGGCGGGCGGATGTCATCGTCGGTAAAGAGCAGAATATCGCCCTTCGCTTCGGCCAAAGCCGCGTTGCGTGCCCGGCTGAGACCATGCTCCGGTTGACTGATACAGCACACCGTAAATTGAGGCAGACAGCACCCGGCAACTACCACACGGGTGTTGTCGCTGGAATCATTGTCAACGACAAGAACCTCTGCCGTTGTTCTTTCTGGAACCTCCACAGAAGCGAGCGCAGCCAGTGTTTGCCGCAGAGCCTCGGCGCGGTTTCGGGTGCAGATGATAATGCTGACAGAAATGTTGGCAAGGAACGACACTCAGTATCGCTCCTGTATCTGCACCGCACTTGCCACAGGTACGCCACCATCAATAATAAGGTCCAAAGCCTCAATCAAGTCAGGGTCGGTATCGCTGTCAATCTTGCGGGCAAAATGTGTTGATGATTCTTTCAGAGCAGGCAAATCCGCCAGTGTGAGTTGTTTCGGATGCACCGTGTTTTCAGACCAGTCCAGATACAGCCAGTTCTGCGGGTTTAAGGACAAATCACGCCCATTGCCAAGCGCGGTTTGGAAATACACTTCGTCTGAGAAAAGCACACTGCGGTAGTAGCGGTTCAGCGCGGCGGCGGCGGCTGTCTGCTGAAAATCCAGCAAATACGCCGCCGCCCGGCGATTAACGCTAAACCACTGACTGCCTCCGAACGGACGCAAATTCCGGCGAAACGGCAGAAAGGGTAGCCCTAAATAGTAGGGCAGGCGCAGGCGGCGCTGCTTGGGGCGCAGGCGCTTGTCGAACGAGCGCACATCCAAGTACTTGACGCAGTGGCGGCGGTAGTAGCTGTCAAACCATTCCGTGTGCCGGAATTCGCGTCCGATCCGGCGTGTGTCGATGTGGGCATCAAAGCCGCCACGGGTCAAGTCTTCCAAAATCTGGGCAGCGGGCTTGGTGGGGTAGTGCGCGGCGCTGAGCAGGACGCACCACTCCGGCGCGTCGGGGCGTGCATACATCTGTTCCAAGCCGCGCAGGGTAGCCTGCACTAAATTGAACTCGCCCCAGGCTGTGACAACGTGTGGATGCACGAAGGAAACATTGGCGGGGAAGTCTGTCTCAGTCAGGAGACATTTGCTGAAATCGTGGTGTATGACTATCGGCGGTCTGCCAAACATTGAGTTGAGCCGCTTGACCAGCCGCAGCGCCTGATGCGGCTTGGCGTGTGTCAGCATGACAAATCCGATCTGGCTCATAGCGAACTTAATTCCTTGCTTGCTGTCACTTTTACTTTCGTCCCATCAATAATGTCATCCAGCGCATCCAGCAGTGTAGCACTTTGGGCAGGATCAAACTTGCGGGCAAAGTGTGCTGTCGATGCTTGCAGGGCAGATAGGTCCGACAGCGTCAACGTTTTCGGATGGAATTTTTCCTCAGACCAATCCAGATACAGCCAGTTGTTGAAGTTAATCTTCAACTCTGGGTTGTTACATAACACCGTCTGAAAATAAGCCTCTTCAGGGAAAAGAGCGTTTTTATAATGCCGCGCCAACGCGACGGCATCGCGGGTCTTCTGAAAGGCAGCCAAATATTCGGCTGCACGTCGGTTGGCGCTGAAGAAATGGCTGCCGCCAAACGCCCGAAGTCCGTCATGGAACGGCAGCAGACGATCTCCCAGCCAGGGCGGCAGGCTGAAGGTGCGCTTTTTGGGGCGCAGGCGCTTGTCGAAGGACGCGACAGTAAGATGCTTGATACAGTGGCGCTGGTAAAGCATTTGCTGCGAATTGGTCTTCCGAAACTCGCAACCAATTGGTTCGGCATCAATGTGAGCGTCAAAGCCCCCTTCGGTCAAATCCTGCACTATCTGGTCAGCCGTTTTGGTCGGATAGTGAGCACCACTAAGCACCACAGCCCATTCTGGTGCTTCTGGCCGAGCAAACAGCAACTCCAGTCCTTGTAGCGTAGCCTGAACTATGCTGAATGTCGCCCACCCGGTCTTGAAGTGAGGCCGGACAAAAGAAGCATTGCTAGGCAGAAAGCCGTCTGGTAGCGGGCATTTATCAAAATCATGGTGAACAACAATGGGTGGTGCATCGAACATACCATTCAGACAGTTGACAAGGCGCTTGAGTTGAGGTGGGTTGGCGTGCGTTACCAGCACGAAGCCAATCTGGTTGAGGTTTGAGTTCATCATTGCGCTGTTTCTTTCTTCAGCGTGTGCTCTTGCGTCCGGCGATACAGCCGCGCCGACACCCGCACCGGAAGCACATCGCTTGCAAACCGCCTCTGCGTCACGGGGTCCGCGAAAAGCACACGACCCAGTTTCATCAGGCGGGATACATAGGCCGAAACCAAGCGACCATTGCCGGACTTGATTGCTATCTTAGTTCCGCAGACAATGCGCCCGCCTATATACCAGTAAAACCACTGATAAGCGTCAAATAAAACTTTTTTGCGGCTTGCTGCCGGGACATCCGGCAGATGCAAATCAATTACCAGAAAGCAATTATCCAGCATCCGGCACAGGTCGTTGGAGGCGTTGCCTTCGTGTTGCCGGTAAAGCAAGGCATCCCGGTCTTCCATGACCACACGGCTAACTTTGGCGATCCGCAGCCATAAGTCCCAGTCGTCGGCCCCCCAGATTTCAGAGTTAAAACCGCCGACATGCTCCAAAATTTTCGCACGGATAAGTATTTGTCCTGGCGAAACAAGTGGGTTGTTTACTAATGATTCCTCAAAAATAATTTCCTCAACATAAGTAGTTCGCTGGATAAAATTACCCGAATTGTCAACAACGCAGGCCGGGCCAGCTACTGCTCCAGCATCTTTTTGTGATCGCAACGCTTCCACCTGCCATTCCAGCTTGTCCGGCGGCCACAGGTCGTCATCATCCAAAAGCGCGATGAACTCTCCCTGTGCCTCTTCAATGCCTCGGTTCCGTGCCCGCGACTGCCCGGTGTTGGCCTGCTCAATGTAGCGAATGCGCCCCGCCTCGGCGAGAGGCCGCAACACCTCAGCCGTGTCATCAGGCGAACCGTCGTTGATCACGATGATTTCGTAGTCTGTGAATGTCTGCGCGAACACGGAGTCCAGCGTCGCTAAAACAAAGTCGCGGTGCTTGTAGGTTGGAATGATAACGGAAACGGTTGGCATATTTGTGTTCAGGCGTTAAGAGCGAGCGGTCTGTTTCAGCAATCTGCTGGTTCGTATTCGAATTGATTGCTGAATGCGCCGTCCAACAGCCGGGATAACATGAGTGTAAAAGGACGGATAGCTATAACTGTGCCGAAACACAGCACGAAGACCCCGCAGATTTACCGGCCAGATTTGCAGGTAGTAAACAACTGGAAGTGTGAGGCTATTGCTGTAAGCTTTATGCAGAATTTGGGGATTGTAACCCAGTGATCGAACTCGATTCAATAAACGATGAAAATTTTCCGAGAAAACAATAAGAGCATTATATCCACCGCCTATTGAAGCACGGTGATAAATTAGCGGCTTAGACGAAATGATGCACTGGTTACTCAGCCCAACGGCAGACAAAATGATTGCAGCAGGCACAAGGGCAGAGCCAGATTGCGCCTTTAGGAAATTCATATCTGGAACATCACGTCTTACCACGCAGCTAGAGCCGAACGTACACCAGACCCCGACATCCTCCAAAAAGCCATTGCGGTCGTAGGCAATCCAGTCACATTGGACGGGTACATCACTGTAGTCACTCACTTCTGGATCAGTGGGAATAGAACGAATAAACAGTGCAGCAGGGTAATCGTGTGCTTTAATTGCACTCAGTAGGCTTTCCAGCGTGTTGGTACAGGAAAGATCATCATCCCCCAGGGTCCAAACATACTGACCTGTGGCTTGTGTCAAACAGGAAATAAAATTTTCATCAGCTCCGGCATTCGTGGTCTGCCGAAAACTAGTAATTTTACTACCCAAGTCAGTCAGGTATTGCCATGTCTCATCATTGGAGCAGTTGTCGCAGACAAGGATTTCTACCTCGCTCGTTTTTTGAGCGAGGATAACAGCCAGGGTCTGCTTCAGATATTCACACCGATTGTAGGTAGGAATTGCAATGCTCAGTAATGGAGTTGTCATCATCAAATAGCCTCAATCTGCCACGATAGCATCGGGCGCACAACGCCAATCCAGCCCGCAGTGTAGTCACCCCGCGAGGTACCATCATCGTTGATGACGAATGAGACGATTTCGGGAACTATTGCAGGAAGATGATGCGCGTCTTCCTGCAAGAACGCGGAAACCTTGTAGTTGCCGTCGTTGAGCAAATGCGCGGGAATGGTGCACCGGGCACTGTAAGTTCCTGCGCGATAGCGGCGATCCATCAGTTCCGGGTGATGCAGGTTGCTCGTGGCGAAGACAATGTTTTCACGGGTGTCCAAAACATGAAATGATGGGTTCAGGCGCTTGCCGTCTGTGCCAGTCCAAAACTCCATTTCCAGTGTCACCGGCTCCGAGAGAAGATAATCGGGCTTGACCTCGCCGCTCTGGTTCAGGACGCGGACGGCGCGGATTTTGACAGTTTCGTCGCCCGGCGCTTCGGCCATGCTCCACACCACTTCGGCGGCGGTGTCTGCCCCGGCGGCCATATACTGCGTCATCACCTCCGGGGCAGGGCCGGCCCCGGCGACCTGCCCCTGGCTCAGAAACAGGGCTTTGTTACAAAGCTGAAGCACGCTTGCCATATTGTGCGAGACGAACAGCACGGTGCGCCCGCTGTCGGCCACGTCCTGCATTTTGCCGAGGCACTTCTTCTGGAACTCGGCGTCGCCGACGGCCAGGACTTCGTCGATGATCAAGATTTCCGGGTTCAGGTGCGCGGCGACGGCAAAGGCGAGGCGGACGTACATCCCCGACGAGTAGCGTTTGACGGGGGTGTCGAGGAACTGCTCGGTTCCCGAAAAATCTACAATGGCGTCGAACTGCCGGGCAATCTCGCTTTTTGCCATGCCCAGGATGGCCCCGTTCAGGTAGACGTTCTCCCGGCCTGTCAGCTCCGGGTGGAAGCCCGTGCCGACTTCCAGCAGGCTGCCGACGCGGCCATACAGGTCAATCTGGCCGGTGGTCGGCTCGGTGATGCGGCTGAGGACCTTCAGGAGCGTCGACTTGCCCGCGCCGTTGCGCCCGATGATGCCGACGACGTCGCCCTTTTGGATGTCGAAATCCACGTCTTTGAGCGCCCAGAACGTTTCGGTCTCGGCCTTCGCCAGCGGGTTTTTCAGCCGGTGCATGAGCGCCTCGCCCGCCGTCGTGTGGCTTGCGGCGTTGTGGGCGATGGTGTAGGATTTGGACAGGCCGCGCACGGAGACGGCCACATCGGAGGAGCTAGATGACATCGGCAAATTTCTTTTCCATTTTCTTGAACGAGAAGGCCCCGGCGACAAAGACAACCACCGCGAACGCGAAGGAGTAGGCCACCAGGCCCCAGGGCAGGGTTCCGTCATTGAGCAGGGACCAGCGGAAGGCTTGCAGCAGGCCCGTCAGCGGGTTCAGCGTGAAAATCAAGTGCAAGTGCTTGGGGATCGAAGCCAGGGAGTACGCAATCGGCGAGGCGTACAGCAGGAAGTTGACCACCACCGGCAGCACGAAGGCAATATCGCGGTAGGACACCATCAGCGCCGAGGTAAACAGGCCGATGCCGACGGCGATCAGAACAATCAGCGCCAGCCAGACCGGCAGCAGCAGCAGGCCCCACCCCGGCACAATCCCGTAAAAGACCATAATGGCGGCCATCATCACCAGACCCACGCAGAAGTCCAGCAGCGTGGACAGGATCATCGACAGCGGCAGCACCAGGCGCGGGAAGTAGACTTTGGACACCAGATTGGAATTGCCGACGAGGCAGCCGCTCACTTTAGACAGTGTGGAGCTGAACGCATTCCAGGCCAGCAGGCTGGCAAACATAAACGCCAGCGCGGGCAGGCCGTCCGTGGGCAGATGGGCGATGCGGCTGAACACAACGGTGAAGATAATCGACGCCATCAGCGGCTGCAAGACCACCCAGAGCGCCCCGAGGGCCGTCTGCCGGTAGCGCAGCTTGACATCGCGCTGGGCGAGGGTCGTCAGCAGGTCCCGGAACTGCCACAGCTCGGCGGCATTGATCGCCTGCCAGCCGGAAGTGGGCTTGATAGTCAGGTGGGGCCGCCGGGCGGCCAGCGGCGCGGGTTCAGTCGGGGTCTCAGTGCGTGCATCAATCATACGGTCGGTGTTAGCTTTCTTGGCGGCGTGCCGGTGGGCAGAGAGTTAGCGCAGCAGGTAAGTCGTGGATGAGGCAAGGCCCGCGATAGCAGTCAAAGGCGCAAGCTGCTGGAGGAAGCCGCCGCCGGGTCCCTTCGCGGGGACAAAAATGATGTCGCCAATTCGGAGCGGTGGGTTCAGCACCATCCGTTTGTCTTCCGACTTCTCTTTGCCACTGACAAACTTCTGAACGTCCAGCGTCGCAGCCGTCACTTGATTGGACTGTTTGTCCGAATGGCCGAACACCACCTTCGCCAGGTCTACGCCCGGTGCAGGGCCAGTGGCCTTGATGGCATCCCAGAGGCGGTCATTAGGCTTGAATGCATAGTAGCCATAGTGAGAGACGCCAGCGCCGTAAACAAATACTTTGTTGACCAGCTCCGGGACATTGAGGACATCGCCTGCGGCCAGCTTGCTGTTGTTCGTCTGGTCATTCTGATACAGCAGTGCATACAAGTTGACGGGATACGTGCGCCCGTCGTGGGTGATCGTGGCATGGGACAGGTCGGCAGCTTCGGCACTGGGAGCGCCGGACAGGGCCAGCGCATCCTGCACCGTCATGTCTTCTTTGTAGGGATAGGGACCAGGCTTGGGCACAAAGCCGGAGACAATAATTTGGCCGCGCTGCTCGGGGACAGAGACGATATCGCCACTTTGCAGCACGATATTTTCCGGGCTTTGCGCTTTTTTTTCGGGATGGCTGAGGTCCAGCACCTGCGACTGCCCATCGGAATGCGTCACGGTAATCATCGCGGCGTTGCCGGTCGGCGGAATGCCGCCGGAGGCGGCCAGGGCTTCGATAATGCGCTGGCCGGGCCGGTATTCGGCCTGTCCGGCACGGGCCACAAAGCCGGAAAAGGTCACAAACTGCGGGCGCTTTTTTAGCAGGGAGACGCTGACAATGGGACGCACAATGTATTTGCGGTAGGCGGTGGTTAAACGCGCCTGCAACTGCGCCGGGGTCTGCCCGACGACGTTCACGGCATTCAGCAGAGGCAGCGTGATCGTGCCATCGGGGCCGACGGCCACCTGCGGCATGGACTGCTCGGGAAAGCCCGTAATCAAAACGCTGACGACGTCGTCAATGCCCAGGGTGTACGACGCCGGAACGACCACGGGCAGACCCGGCGCAGGCAGCGGCGTGAGGGCATCGGAAGAGCCAGCCGCAGGAAGCGCAGCCTGTGCTGTCGGCAAGGGCGCTGCTCCCGGCGGGTTCTGCGTAATCGGGATAGGCGGCACCGTAGGCGCCGTTTTTGTGATGGGCGCTCCGGTCGTGACCGGTGTGGTCGAGACGCCGGGGACGCCCTGCGCGGACGCGGGCAGCGGCAGGCCCAGCGCGAACGCGGCGGCCAGCGAGAGCGGGATAAAAGCAAGTTTTAGAGACGGGTTAGACATAATGTTAATCCTGATTCTCCCAGAGCGAAGCGACGGGGCGGGTGGAATGCGGCTCGGCGGCGGCGGCATCGCGGGCCATTTCCACATCTTCGGGCATCACGACGGGAGCGGCATAGTAGCCCTGATAGGCATGGCCGGGGGCATTGGGCGCCCGGTTGACGAAGTAGGCCATCGCCTGCGGCCCGGCGGCGCTGAGGGCGGCGCGGGTCTGCTGGATCACTGATTCGTCCACCAGCCCGATGCCGACAACGTGCAGAACGCAGTCCGCGTGGGGAGCCAGCAGGAATGCATCGCTGACCACGGCGCAGGCCGGAGTGTCAATCAGCACCGTGCAGTCCGCATCGCGCAGCTCACGCATCAGGTTGACCAGCAGGGGCCGGGACAGCAGAGAGGTCGGGCTGTCCGTGACCTGCCCGCAGTGCAGCACCAGCAGGTTCGGGACCTCGCTTGGCTGCAAGGCATCTACCAGCGCTGTGCGGCCTGCCAGCACATCGGCCAGCCCCAGCAGGCCGTCGGCAGGAAACATCTGCCCCTGGGCCGGGCGGCGCAGGTCGGCGTCCACCAAAATCACCCGCTTGCCGCCCCGTGCCATCGCCCGTGCCAGGGCCGCTGTCGTGACCGACTTGCCTTCGCCGGGCAGGGCGCTGGTGACCAGGATCACCCGGTTTTGCAGCGACGGCAGCACGGGGCCGAGGGCCGAGCCGTTCGCCGCCCAGCGCGGGTACACGGCGGTTTTTTCCACATCGCTTGTGCCCAAAAGGCGGGTATTGTCCCGCATCAAGAGGCTCAGGTTGATCGCCGCCAGATTGAGTGCCTCCGAGGTCGCCGGGGTCAGCTCGCCCCGGCGCAGGTCGGCCAGCTCGCCCCGCGACATCCGGGGCAGGGTCCCGGCAATCGGGTCCTGACCGCCAATCCGGCGAAGCTGCTCGGGGTCGCGGACCCGGCGGTCCATCTGCTCCAAAAGCATCACGGCAAGCACCGCAAGGGCCAGGCCGATGCCTGCGCCGATCAGCAGGTTGCGCGTCCGGTTGGGGCTGATCGGGTCCTGCGGTACGTCGGCAGACTGAATAAGCTGCACGTTGCCAGTGACCATGTCGCGGTCCAGTTTAGCAGTATTCAGACTGCCTTCAATGCCAGTGTAAAGCTGGCGGGCCAGATCGGTGTTTCGCGTCAGCCGGGAGCTTTGCAGGTTTTTGTCCGGGAGCTGGCTCTTTTGCGTGTCCAGGTCTTTCTGGACTTGAAGCGCCCCGGCCAGCTTCGCCTGTGCGGTGATCACGGCCAGCTTTGCCTGCACATAGTTGTCAGTCAGGGTTTTCTGCGTGTCCAGCGAGGGATTTTTCGCCAGCGTGCCTCGCAGGGACGCTTGATAGCGCGTTCGGACATCTTTGATTCTGGCGTCTAAATCAGGCAGAATGCCGGGAAATGCGGGTGTCACTTTGGCGGCGGCAGCGGCCCGCTGGCTTTCCAGATCATTGAGCTGGGTTTGAAGAAGCATCGTCTCTGTGTCATTTCGCAGCGGGTCTCCGCCGCCAATTTTAGCGTTGACTGTGCTGAGCTGACTGGACAGGGAAGCCAGGGTAGCCTGCTGTGTTCCCACATCCTGCCGTGCCGCGATGACATTGTTATCAGCGGTTTGAGACTGGCCGAGAACGGACAGGGATTGCGACGGCGCATCTACAATTCCCTTGCCTTTTTCGAAGTTCAACTTCTGCTGTTCTGCGGCCTCCATCGCGGTTTTGGCGCGGCTGGCCCGTGTACTCAGGCTCTTGAGCGCCGTCTCGCTGGCGGCCTGGGCGATTTCTGTTTTCCGGGCAATAAACGCCGCCGCAAGGCCGTTGGCGAGCAGGGTGGCCTGCTGCGGGTTGGAAGCATCCACCGTAAGATTGATAAGGTTGGTTTCCGGGATAGCCGAGGCCCCGATTTGTTTTTGCAAAGTGGCCGAATCGGTTCCCAGCGAGTCGGGCGACTTGCCCTGAATCTGCAGACGGGTTCTCAGGAGCTGGATGGTGCGATCTGCCATGTCAGGACTGCGAAGCATCGCAATCTGCGTTTCCACGGTCTCATCCGAATCGGAAGCGGTTCCCGAGGACCCCTGCCCACGGCTCTGGCTTTGCAGGATCAACTGTGCGGTGGACTGGTAGGTTTTGGGAGTTCGCTGCGTGACAAGGAGCGCGACTCCCAGGGACACCGCCAGAATGACGCCGACAATCCACCCCCGGCGACGCAAAATCCGCAGCGTATCGATGACTGTCGGCTGCGGCGGCAGGGCGGGGCCAGTTTCCAGGGAAGCGGAGGGATCGTAAGGCTGAAGATCGTAATGCATTTTTGTTGACATATATTTTGTAAGCCAGCTTTGGCGGCATCGCAAACGATTTTGATTTGGCTAACTTTATTATAGCACAGCTTTTTACAGCATCGCTTTTTACAGCATCGCTTTTTACAGCATCGCTTTTTACAGCATCGCTTTTTACAGCATCGCTTTTTCTCTGAGAGCAGACCGAAAACGCCCCGTGCCGCGCCGTTAAAATCTATTTATGCAAGAAGTATGCCAACCGCTGCGCGTCTGGGCCTGCTTGCCGGGTTTCGGGCAAAGTTTTATTGAGAGCTTTGCGCGGTAATCTTTTGGATTAGCTTTATGCCTGTACGGGTCTGAAAAACAGAAAAGTTGCGTTGTTTGCCGGTATAATGCGGACGGTACGCTTTTATCTTTCTTTTTATCTTTCTTTTTATCTTCGGCAGATTTTGCCGGAGCAAAGAGCAGTATTTCAGTAGTTTTTCAGGGGGATACTTTTTATTTGGCGACTTCACCTACACCCGCAGCACTTCCCCGCATCTTGCCACGGATTTTGTATATTGACCACACGGCGAAATTGGGCGGCGGCGAAATCGCGCTGCTGCATCTGGTGCAGCACCTGGACCGGACGCGGTTCGTGCCGGTGGTGGTGCTGGGCGAGGATGGCCCCCTGCGGGCAAAGCTGGAAGAATTTGGGATAGAGACGCATATTCTCCCCCTGTCTTCAGAGGTGACGGAGACGCGCAAAGACGGCCTCGGATTGTCCACGCTGCTGCGCCTGCGGGATGTGGCGGCAGCGGGGAAATACGCGCTGGCTTTAAGAGCGTTTATCCGCGCTCAAACGGCGGCGGTGGTGCATACCAACTCGTTGAAATCGGATATTCTGGGCGGCCTCGCCGCCCGGCTGGCGGGCGTGCCCCTGCTGTGGCACGTTCGGGACCGCATCGATTCGGACTACCTGCCCGGCCCGGTCGCGGCGGTGTTTCGCCGGATGTGCCGCTGGCTTCCGGCCCGCGTGGTCGCCAATTCCCATTCCACACTGGAAACGATCACGCTGGGCGAAAGCCTGCCCCGAATGGGCGTCGTCCACGACGGCGTCCTTCTCCACCCTCTCTTTCCCCACCCTGCTCCGAGAACTTCTGCCCCGCATGCACCGACGATTGGGCTGGTCGGACGCATCGCCCGCTGGAAAGGGCAGCACGTCTTTCTGAATGCTGCGGCTCTGGTGCATACGCAGTTCCCCGAAGCCAGGTTCCAAATTATTGGAGCGCCCCTGTTTGCCGAGCAGGCGTATGAAGAAGAAATCCAGGCGCTGACCCGGACGCTTGGACTGGAAGGCTGCGTGGAGTTTCTGGGCTTTCGGACCGATGTTGCGGCACTCATTGACGGCTTGACCATTCTGGCCCATGCGTCGATCACCGCCGAGCCGTTCGGGCTGGTGATTGCCGAAGGCATGGCGGCGGGCAAGCCGGTGGTCGCCACCAACGGCGGCGGGGCGCGGGAGATTGTTGCGGACGGGGAAACGGGCCTGCTGGTTCCGATGGGAGACGCCGAGGCGATGGCGGCGGCACTCGGGCAGCTTTTAGAGGACCCGGAAGAAGCGCGTCGGATGGGAGAGCGGGGGCGGGAGCGCATTGCCGCCCAGTTCAGCATTGAGCGGACGGCGCGGGGCATGGAGGCCGTGTATGAAGAGATGCTGCGGCCCGCAGGAAACCGATAGAGTTTCGAGGGGTTGAAAACCCCGCGCTAGGATAGGCGTCCTGCGGACGAAGGAGAAGAGCTTGCGGCGTCGGGTCTTTTCCGCTGTCCGAAGGACACTTCTCCTAGCGAGGGGTTTTCAACCCCTCGAAACTCTATCGGTTTCTTATTGCCGGTCTTTATACCACTGCTTCATAAACTCCTGATACCCCGCCTGCTTCTCTTTGATAGCACGCCACCACGGTTCATTGGCCTTGTACCAGTCCACGGTCTCCTGCAAACGCTCCTCAAAGCGGCCCTGCTCCGGGTGGTAGCCGAGGCCCCCCATCTTGGTGCAGTCCAGTGAGTAGCGCCGGTCATGGCCGGGGCGGTCTTTGACGTAGTGAATGAGCGACTCGTCTTTGCCCAGCATTTTCAGGAGTAAATGGACGACTTCCAGATTGGGCCGGTCGTTTTCGCCGCCGACATTGTAGACCTCGCCGGGCGTGCCGGTGTGCAGGGCAATGTCAATGCCCCGGCAGTGGTCCAGCACATACATCCAGTCCCGCACCTGCATTCCGTCGCCGTAGACCGGCACGGGCTTGTCGTCAATCAAGTTGGTGATAAACAGCGGGATAATCTTTTCCGGGTAATGATACGGCCCAAACGTGTTGGAGCCGCGTGTCACGATGGTGGGCAGGCCGAACGTCTGATGGTACGCCCGCACCATCAGCTCGCCGCCCGCTTTGGCCGCCGAGTACGGCTGGTTCGGCTCCAGGGCGTCCCCTTCGCGGAAAATGCCGTCGGTCGTCCCGTAGACTTCATCGGTGGAGACCTGATGGAACCGCTCGTGACCGTGGCGGCGGGCAGCTTCCAGCAGCGTGAAGACGCCGTTGAAGTTCGCCCGAACGGCGGCCTCGGGGTCTACAATCGCCCGGTCATTGTGGCTTTCGGCGGCGAAGTTGACAATCGCCTGCGCGTTTTTTGCCAGCTCATCCACCACCCCGGCGTCGTTGATGTCGCCCTGCACGAAGGCAAAACGCGAGTCGTTTTTGACGTCGGCCAGATTCGCCAGGTTGCCCGCATAGGTCAAGGCATCCAGCACGGTCACCTTGTAGTCGGGGTACTTGCCGAGCAGGTAGCGGACAAAGTTGGAGCCGATGAATCCGGCCCCGCCGGTGACGATCAAATGCTGCATTGGTTCTATGTTCTCCTAAAAAAGTTATCAGTGGTCCTAAAGTTTACCCTGGGCGCGGGCCTCGGTCAAAAACGCATCCAGCGCGTCCGGCCACGGACGGGGCAGCGTACAGCCGCGCATTTCTAAAGCCAGGGGGCGCATGACGCTGCTGGCCGGGCGGCGGGTGGGCGAGCCAAACATCTGCGCGTACTCGTCCGATGTGAGGGGCTTTGTGGGAACGTGCGCCTGCCCCGTTTTTTCCAGCACGGCCTGCGCGAACTCAAGCCAGGTGGCCGGTCCGCCGCCGTTCGAGACATGGTACACGCCGTACAGCGGCTGCGAAACAATTTCCAGCACGGCACTGACCAAATCCACCGTGTAGGTAGGCGTGCCGTATTGATCGGCCACAATCGGCAGCTCGGGCTTGGTTTTGGCGAGGTTCAGCACCGTATAGGGAAAGTTCTTGCCGTGGACCCCGTACAGCCACGACGTTCTGACGACATAGCAGCGGCGGCAGCTTTGGCGGGCCAGCGTTTCTCCGGCCAGCTTGGTGGCCCCGTACTCGCTGAGAGGGTTGGGCGTGTCGAACTCGGTATAGGCGGAGCCTTTGGTCCCGTCAAACACAAAGTCCGTCGAAATGGCGACGAGGGCCGCGCCGATCTCTTCGGCGGCGGAGGCGACGCACCAGGTTCCCAGGGCATTCACTTTGTAGGCGGCCTCCGGGCTGCGCTCGGCCCCGTCAACATTGGTGTAGGCCGCGCCGTGAAAAATTAAGTCGGGCCGGGTCTCGCCCAGCATTTGGCGCACGGCGTCCAAATCCGTGATGTCCAGAGGCCGGATGTCGCCGGTGGCCGCCGGGCCGATGTCGGTGGCAATGACTTCATGCCCCGCCGCTGCCAGCATCCGCCGGGCATCCGTGCCCAGCATCCCCGCCGCCCCTGTGATAAGTACGCGCATACGTTCTTCTTAGCTCCTGTGCCGCTTGATTTTGTGCTGCAAGATACGATAATGCAAAAATCATGCCTATCTGCCCGGTCATGGTATAATTGGCCGAACTTAGTTTTTTCTGCGCTCGGCACGAAAGGTAACGTATGAAGGGAATTATTCTGGCGGGCGGGTCGGGGACCCGGCTGCACCCGCTGACGCTCGCGGTTTCCAAGCAGCTCATGCCGGTCTACGACAAGCCGATGATTTATTATCCGCTGTCGGTGCTGCTGCTGGCAGGCATCCGGGAGGTGCTGATTATCTCGACCCCCCACGACCTGCCTCACTTTGAGAAGCTGCTCGGCGACGGGGCGCGGCTGGGCTGCCGCTTCCAGTATGCGGTGCAGGCGGAGCCGAACGGGCTGGCGCAGGCGTTTGTGATCGGCGAGGAGTTTATCGGCAATGACAAAGTGGCGCTGATCCTGGGCGACAACATCTTTTATGGATCGGGCATGGCGGACCTGCTGCAGCGTTCCAGCGACCCCGATGGCGGCATCGTGTTCGCCTACCATGTGCAGGACCCGGAGCGGTACGGCGTGGTGGAGTTTGACGGCGACCACCGGGCGATTTCTATTGAAGAAAAGCCCGCGTCGCCCAAGTCGTTCTATGCCGTGCCGGGCCTGTATTTCTACGACAATGACGTGGTTCAAATCGCCCGCGAGTTGAAACCGAGTCCGCGAGGCGAGTACGAGATTACCGATGTCAACCGCGAGTATCTGGCCCAGGGGCGGCTCAAAGTCGGCATTCTGGACCGGGGCGCGGCCTGGCTGGACACGGGGACGTTTGACTCGCTGATGCAGGCCGGAACGTTTGTGCAGGTGATTGAGCAGCGGCAGGGGCTGAAAATCGGCTGTATTGAAGAAGTGGCCTACCGCATGAACTTTATTGACGCGGACGGCCTGCGGGCCGTGGCCGCGCCGCTGGTCAAAAGCGGCTACGGCGATTATTTACTGAACCTGCTGCGGCCCGAGTTTGCTTAATTCTGAGTTTGCGTGACAAAAAATCAGCCCCGGACCCAAATCCGGGGCTGATTTGTTTTCTTATTTCGCTTTGTTTCGCAGGGCCACGAATTCCGGCTCCCAGGCGGAAGCCGTCTTGGTCAGCATCTGCTCGCTTTGGGAGTCGTGGGGGACCATCATTCGCACAAAAAGCGACTTGCCCTGCTCGCCGGTCAGGCGGTCGCGGGCGGCCAGGAGCTTGCCCCACTGATCGTAGCCGTAGCCGGTTTCCAGACGCGCCTGCCCCGGCCACCAGTACAGCACATCAATTTTTTGAGCGCGAAGCGTGGCGGTCATCATAAACGCGCTGTCGCCTTTGCTGCCGAGGGCGACTTTGCGGATCGCGCCCAGCGTGAACCCCTGCGCGGGCAGGCAGATGTTCGGATCGTGGAAATCGGCGTAGTCATGGGCGGTCAGCAGCAGCAGGGCAAACTGCTGGCCCTGCGGGTTCTGATAGGTGCGCTCAATGATCGTGGCCGACGGCAGCAGCGGCGTTTTGCCGTCCCGGTCCGGGCCGCTCGTCCACTCGCCCAGCGTGTGCGGAAAGTCCGCGATGGGGGTTGGAATCAAAGCGGCGGTGCTGAGGCGCGGCACGGTGCGGTTTGCCAGCGCGGCGCAAAGCGCAAACACGGCGCAGAGCAGCGGCAAAAGAGCCATTCGGGCACGCGGCTTGTTGACGGCGCCAGGGAGAAAGTCCGAAGACTCTACGGTGCTTCGTTCGTGGTCTGTGATTGCCATCCTAACCCCTTTGCTATCAGCATCATCAGCCCAAAGGCTGCCAAAATCACCGCGTATTCCGCCCCGTCGTGGGCTTTGTGCATGGATTCCATGCCCATATTGGTGGCGATCACCACCAGCGCCGCGATGCGGGCGATATTGACCACAATCGCCACCAGCACGGCAGACGCCACCAGCGCCAGCCGCTTCGGCCAGGTCAGGCGGCCCAGATACCCCAGCAGGGTGGCGAACACCAGAAACGAAGTCAGCTTCTTGAAGCCGCTGCATTCTTTGGCGACTTCCACTGAAGCCGTGGGCGTGTCAATCTGGAAGCCGTTCTGAATGGCGGGAATGCCAGCCCAGTCCAGCCCGGTCACGACGCCTTTGGTGCTGACTTCCTGAACCGCCGTGCTGATGGGCAGCGTCACGGCGGTGGGGATGGGGGCGGCGAACGCCAGAAACAAAATCGGGAAGCGCAGGAGCTTCCACCACTCGGCTCCGGCAACGGCGAGGACGGCTCCGGCCAGCACGGGAACCAGGGACAGCAGGGGTATCCACTTGATCCCCAGCAGGTACGCCGCCGTTTCTATCAGCAGGCCCGCCGCCAGCAGAACGACCCCGGCGCGGGAGGGCCGCAGGGGCAGGCCGCGCAGCTTGTCGCGCTGCAGCCAGATCAAAAACGCAGCGATGGGCAGGATAAAGAAGCCGTAGGTTTCGGCATCATCGCTTTCCCAGATACGCACGGCTTCGGCCAGCAGGGGCACATAGATGACCGCCAGCGCCACGGCCAGCAGCCCCACGGGCCAGGTCAGCCACGCAGGCCGCGCAAAAGCCCGCCGCTCGGACGGCATTTCTAACATAGGGACTCCTTATATGTTCTTTACTCTGCACGAACCGTGCCAAGCTATGTCAGTATTGGTGACGCTGCATTATAGCACGGGATTTCTCTGTGATTTGTTCCCGCCCGGCGGCTTCTGTGTTCCTGCCTACAGCGTCTGACAGGCGGCACCGGGTATACTTGGCCCACTTCATCGCCGGAAAGGCGGAAGCAGTGCTAGAGGAGCAAGCAGGCGGAAAAAACTTTGTTTTTATCACAAAAATTATCCAAAACTGCGACTCTGGCATAAAACTTGCACAGTAATTAGGTAACGAGAGATTTGCGAATGCCATGCGGGACGGTGTTCTTCGGGGGAAGCAGTTGAGGTCCCCCGGCCAGTCACATTTTCACTCCGCAAGGAGACTGCCCTGGCACAGCATTTTTAGAAATCTCGCCCAACGAGGGTTTTTGCGATGGAACGCGGGCCGACCTGCCTTGCCCAGCTTATATCGCGCTGCCCACATGACCAGTCAAAAATGACCAGACACACAGACGACACAGGACATCAAACATGAACAAGATTACGACATCCATCCTCGCCGGCGTCGCCCTCGCGGCCCTCGCCGCTGCGCCGGCTTCGGCCCAGAGCACGTTCTCGAACGTGGCGGGCACTCCCCTGCCAGCCTTCTCGTTTGGCCCCGGCAACACCACGTACACCCTGAGCGGTGCAACCGCAGCCTACAACCCGACGAATGGCGCTGCCATCTTCGGCACGTTAAGCCTGAGCGGCTCGGGCCTGGTTGCAGGTTCCACCTACAACTACAACACGACCAACCTGGTTTTCACCCAGAACGGCACGGGCGGCGCGGTCTTCAATGAGTCCGGTCCGACCAACGTGAGCCTGTACACCAGCCCGACCACGGGCGTGACCTCGTACACGTTCTCCGCACTGGACGGCGGCTTCAGCGGCTCCGGTCACACCGGCGACCGCCTGAACCTGTCCTATGTGGCCGCTGTGCCCGAGGCCAGCACGGTGATCTCCTTCGGCGCCCTGCTCGCCCTGGGCGGCCTGGCCGTCCTGCGCCGCAAGAGCGTTGCTCGCGCCAGCTAATTCGCAGTCCTGCGATTTAAAACGCGAGAAAGCCGCTTCCCTTTCGGGAAGCGGCTTTTTTCTGTTTGCGCTTTGCGTCTGTGCCTACGCTTTGTGTTCGCGGTATTCCTGAATATGCTCGTACACATGGTCCGGGAAGTTTAGGTCGCGGTAGACGTTGCCCGCGTCCGGGTCTTCGGTGTCCGGGATGATCGGGAAGTCCTGCTCGGACTGATACTGCAAAATCTTGGCCCGGCTCGGGGGGTTGTAATCCGCAGACTTGACCTGCGCGTACAGTGACCGCGCTCCGTCCTCGCCAAAGTCCTTGTCTTTCGCCAGCTCGGCGACGACTTCATCTTCGGTCAGAAAGTGCCGGGCCACCATCGTAAAGACAAGGCGGCCATAATGGCCGATGTCCTTTTTGTGGTCCAGCGCGTCCAGCAGGTGCGCCATCATCGTATCTTTTTTCAAGTCTTCCAGGGCCATAATAAAGCTCTCCATGTGCGTGGGTTTGTGTTACACACAGTGTTTCCACGCGGGCGCAAAATCAAACATATGTTTGCAATTTGCGTTTGCAAGTTAGCCGTCTGCCGGAAGCCGCGCCTGAAGCTCGCGGGCACGGGCGGCCCATTCGCTGCGCGGGTACTTTTCCAGAAAGCCCGCCAGCGCCGCCCGCGCCGCCGCCGGGTCGTGTGCCAGCAAAAGCTGGCCCAGCTTCAGGCGGGCCATTTCGTCTTCAGCAGCTTCCGGTGTTTCTGCCAGCAGGGCACGGAGCAGCCAGACGGCTGCCGGTGCCTCCCCGGACGCCTCCGCCGCGCCTGCCAGCCGCAGGCGCTCCCGCGCCGTCAGCGCCAGCGGCAGGGCCAGGCTGCGGGCCGTCCCGGCCAGACGCACCGCGTCCGCCGCCGCCCCCTGCCCCACGGCTCCCTGCCGCAGCGCCTCACGCACCGCCTGCGTCATCTGCCGCGCCGCCTCATCTTGCTCGTCCTGCCGGGCCAGCACGGCGGCCAGCTCCCCGCGCACGGGGGCATTGTCCGGGGCACGGCTCAGAAACGCCCGGTAGCCGCGCACCGCCGCTTCCCCGGAAGCCGCCGCACGGGCGTCCTGGAGCAGATAGTCCTGCCGCCCGTCGCGCAGCAGCCCCGTCAGCTCGGCGGCGATCAGGCCAAAGGCAAAGCCGCCCAGATGTGCCCAGTAGGCCGTGCCGCCCGCCGCCCCGGTGGGAGTACGCAGCGACACCAGGCCCTCCCACACGTTTTGCCCCAGCCACAGCCCCAAACCCAGCACGGCGGGCACTTCGAGAAATCCCCAGCCCCGGCCCACGCGGGCCGAGAGCCGCTCCGCCAGCAACCCCGGCAGCCAGACCAGACGTATCTGCGCCCGGTGGAACCGAATGGCAAACGGAGCTAAAATCGCCGAAATCGCCCCCGATGCCCCCACCAGAGGCCCCAGCGTGAATTCGCCGCGAATAATCACAATTGCCATGTGCAGCAGGCCCGCCGCGATGCCGCCGCCCAGGTACAGCGCCAGAAACGCTTCCCACCCCAGCGCCTCCTCGACGTGCGGCCCGAACAGCCACAAAAACGCCATGTTGCCCGCCAGATGCGCCAAATCGCGGTGCAAAAACTGATAGGTCAGCAGGGCGTGGTAATGCGGCGCACCGGGAGTGAGGCCCCAGCGCTCGAACGTTCCCGGCCCGGTGAACAGGTAGGCGACGACGTTCAGACCGATCAGGGTGTAAGTCGCCCAGGGCACACGCCGCCCGCGCCGGTCGGTCGCAAACGGCAGGGGAATCAGCAGCAATAAAAAGAGCCAGACAGGGGAGGTCATAAAAGCGTTACGTCAGCGATTGGCCGGGGTGCAGGGCATGAACCTGTGGCCGCAGGCCCAGCCGTCCCAGTTCAGTTTCAAACGCGGCGACGGTTCCAGTCAAAAAAGGAAACGTGCCGTAGTGCATCGGAACAACATGGGTGCAGCCCAGCAGGCGGCAGGCGTGGGCGGCCTGCTGCGGCCCCATCGTGAAGCGGTCCCCAATGGGCAGCAGGGCAAAATCGGGGCCATAGAGCTGTCCGAGCAGAGCCATATCGCCAAACAGCCCGGTGTCCCCGGCAGCATACAGCGTCACGTCGTTTTCCAGGGTCAGCACAAAGCCGACCGCCTGCCCGCCCGGATGGTCCCCCACCCGGCTGGCATGGTCGGCGCGGGTCATGGTCAGCCGCAGGCCGTCCCGGAGTATCGTGCCGCCCATGTTCATGGTAAGCGTATTTTTGAGGCCCTGCCCCGCCAGCCAGTCCGCGACATCGGCGGTGCAGATCACTTTCGCGCCAGTTTCACGGGCGATTTCCACGAGGTCGCCGATGTGGTCCGTGTGGCCGTGCGTCACCAGAATTAGGTCTAATGGCCCGATGTCGTAATTCTCTTCGGGGCAGACCGGATTAGAGCGCACCCAGGGGTCCAGCAGGAGCCGCCGCCCGCCGGGCGTGATAAGGTGAAACGTCGCGTGCCCCAGAAATGTGAGCGTGCCGCCGCTAAAAAACGCCATGACCGCCTCCTCGGAACTACGCTTCCACCCGTACCCGCTGCCCGGTTTGTGCCGATTCAATCGCCGCGAACACCATTGCCAGACTTTTGATGTTGTCGTGGCACTCACCCATCGGCGTTGCGCCGGTGTGCAGCGCGTTCAGGAAGTCCCCCAGGGACCCGGCAATGCCGCCGGGAACGTCGGACGAAACCTCGGCGGTGACCGTCTCGAAGTCCCGCAGAAAGCCATCTTTGCCCGTCACGACGCTTGCCGTCGGCGCACCCTCGCCGCCCCATTGGGCCGTGCCGCCTGGCCCGACCGCCCGCCAATCGCCTTCCCAGGAGGTCGGCTTGCCCTCGGCACACCACGCCCCGCGATAGGTGTAGCGCAGGCCCCCGGTCATCTCAAACAGCGCCGTCGCGCAGGGTGCGCCCTGATACCAGCTCCACGGCGGGTTGAACTCCTCGCAGTAGACGGCTACCGGGTCCGCGCCGGAAAGGTACCGGGCCGCATCCAGCGTGTGAATTGCCATGTCTAAAAGCAAAACATGGACCATTTCGTCCCGAAAGCCGCCAAAGTGGGCGCCCAGATAGAAGTCCGAGTTTAAGATGCCGGGCACCCCGATTTTGTCATTAATCAGTGCCCGATAGGCCGCAATTCGCGCATCATAGCGGCGGCTTTGGCTGACCATATACAGCTTACCGGACGCCTCCGAGGCCGCCACCATCGCCCGCGCCTCAGCCATCGACGACGCCATCGGCTTTTCGCCCAGCACCGGCACGCCCGCCGCCAGCGCCGTCTGCGTCACATCATGGTGTGCTTCGGGGATGGTGACATCCACCACAAAGTCCGGCTTGGCATCGGCCAGCGCCTTGCCTAAATCGTCGCCGGTGTAGGCCAGGGACACGCCCAGACCCTCCGCCGCCTCTGCCGCCGCACCGGGCCGCAGGTCCACCCATCCGGTCAGCTCCACGTCCGGGTGGGCGTTCAAATTGCCGCCCCAGTTTCGCCCCATCCCGCCCGCGCCGACCAACACTGCTTTTGCTGTCATGCGCTCATTGTAGCACAAAGTCACTGACAGAACAATCAGCCTTTTGCCGGATAGCGGTAGTGCCCGACAATCGGCCACGCGGTCAGCGCGTCCTGCTCCGCGCACCGGCTCAGGTTGTGGATCACCAGCGGAACGCCCTGTGCATCGCGCCGGTTCGAGACAATCCCGATATGATCTGTATTGGGCGGCAGCTTCCAGGCCACAATGTCGCCCGGCTGCCACGTCGGGAGTGTTTTAGGGGTGACGGCGTTCGGCAGAACGCGCCCGTGCCGGGTAAAGAAGACGGCCAGATTGGGAACGCGGCGATGGTCAATGTTCGGGTCAGGCCGCGACAGCCCCCAGCGATGCGGGTAACGGCCCCAGTGCCGGGCCATGTCCTCGTGTACCAGCGCCTGCAAGTCCGTCCCGTCCGCTCGCAGGCTGCGGATGACCACATCCGTACACGCCCCCGTTCCACGCGGCGGGTCGCCGTTCGGATAGGCCAGCGTGCAGTACGACGCATCATACACATCGCCGACCTGAGCGCGGGCCGCCTTCACCACCCGCGCCTGATGCGTCGTCAGCGGCACGGCAGGCGGCTGTGTCGGCCCCGCAGAGGCCACCGGCAGACGCAGCACCGCCGCACGCGGCCCGCCCCCGTGCTGTGCCTGGCTCGCCGCTAAAATACCAACGCCCCCGGTCAGCGCCAGCAGCCAAAGCCATCTGCGGTGGTGCGGGGAAATATCAACTGTCATAGCGCAATAATACCCCGGCGCAAGCGCACTTTCTCATGGGTATGATACAATAGGTCAGGAGAAAAGTTATGCTGCAATCTGTTGAAGGCACTTACAAAGAGGGTCGCGTGAGCTTATTGGAAACGCCGGAGGACTTAAAGGAAGCGCGAGTCATAGTGACGTTCTTGCCTGATACCCCGGCTGACATGAGGCAGCCAAATCTACTCAGCGATTACGGCATTGATGAAGCCCAAGCCGCTGACCTGCGCGGACGACTGCGTTCCTTCGAAGAAGATTGGAACCGGCCTGATATGGATGCCTACGATGCGCTTTAGAGCAGCCGCTCCAGCCGGTCAATATCGCGCCGCACCAGCCAGAGGGGGATGAGACCGAAGACGCCAAACGAGCAGTCAATCAAGCGCCAGAAGAAGGGAATGCCGCGCAGGGGGCCGAACACCAGCGCCCAGGGCACGACCAGAACGCAGGCAATCATGCCAAAGGTGATGACCCAGCGGTTCCGCACCGGGTCTTGCAGCGGGCCGACGAACGCGACCGCGATCATCAGATGCCCGAACGCCAGCCAGTCCGTGCCGTAAGCCAGAAACGGATAGCGGGCGTCGGTGACGCGCAGCCCCTCCCCCACCCTTGCAATCCAGTCCGAGAGCGGCCCGAAGTGATGCCCCGCCAGCCGGGTCAAAATCCCCACTTCCCAGGTCAGCGGAGTGGCCGTCAGGCCGCTGACAGCCAAACCGACGATAAAGACCCAGAGCCAGAAATGGATGCGGCGGCGCAGGGCAGAGGCGTTTATCGAGGGGGCAGCAGGCGTGAGGGCGGCAGGCATGATGAGGCTATGATACCCGATAGGAAGCAGACCCAGAGGCCGAGGGGTTAGAGTTCGAGGGGTTAAAACCCCTCGCTGGGAGGCGAAGACGCCGGGAAGCCAAAAGACACAGACAAAACACGCAGGCGTATATTTGTTTTCCGTTTGGCCGCCCGGCGCGAAGCGCCTTCCAGCGAGGGGTTTTAACCCCTCGAACTCTAACCCCTCGAACTCTAACCCCTCGAACTCTAACCCCTCGAACTCTAACCCCTCGAACTCTGGCGGTGCTGTATCAACAGTCAAAACCCAAGAAGGGCAGGGACAAGCCCTGCCCCTACACGTCTATTTTCCAGCCTCGCTTTGATTCCCCCATTATTGGGGCCAGGGGGCGCTCCTAACTCAGCGGCGGCGCGGCGGCGGGGGCATCGTACCAGTCTACGGTCCAGTCATCAAACGACGCGGCGGTGCTGCCCTGGCTCCACAGACCGACTTTGCCGCCGGTGTAGCCGGGCAATGTAACACTGATGCGCTTCTGCATATCCAGCCAGCCGCGCACCTCGCCGTTGTGAACCAGCACGCGCAGGGTGTGCCAGCCAGGGGCCAGCGGCGCGGCGGGGGCGGGCGGCAGGGCCAGCGGCGTCTGCTGAAGCGTCGTGTGGGTCGGCTCGCTGATTTGAATGAGGGCTAAATCGCCGAGCGTCTGATTGCAGCGCAGGACCGTGTAGTGCTTGGGGTCGGTGCAGCCAATCACAAGCCCAACGGCGGGGCTGGCTTTCCCGGCATCAATGCGAAAGCGGACACGGGTGTCTAGGTCGTGGCCGCTGCCCGATTTGTCCAGCAGCAGGGCAAAGCGGTCAGGGCGGGCCTCCGGGGCGCTGACGCGGGCGACGGTTCCATTGGCACTGGAATTATTGGCACTGGCTTTGGCGGCCTTGTCGCTGCCGACACTCCACAGCGGGGCCGGGCCGGGGGTTCCAGCGCCCAGTGCGGAAAAGCTCGTCAGCGGGCTGACCGCTTCAAAATTGAACACCTGCGTCACCGAAGGCGCCTCGGTCCAGACATCGGCACTTTCTGTGGCCCACGGGTCGGTGTTCCGGTTTTTGCCGCCCCGCCCGCCGCCGTTCAGCACGGCGGCTTTCGGGGCGAACGCTGCCAGATAGTCCACAATCTGCGCGGCCTGCGGGGGCGAGATGGAGTCCGACGCTTTATACTTGGTCAGCATCTGGTTGACCGTGCGCTGCCACTGGGCGCGGGTGTAGCTTTTTTCGACCGGGTCCGGCAGGTTGTGGCACGCCGAGCATTTTTCGCCGTACAGCGCCTTCGAGGCTGCCGTACTGGCTGCGTCGGTTTTAGGCGCAGCGGCCTTCGGGGCGTCGGACCGGGCGGGCACGGACAGCCCGGCCACCGCCACGGCACCGGCGGCGGCGAGGGAGACAAGAGCGAGCGCGGCACGGGAGTTTTTGGCCGAAGGGTTCATAATGAAAAGTTCCTGAAAAAAGTATAGCATACGGGGCCGAGTGGGTCAATAGACGCCGGTTGTCAGCCAAAAGTTCATCTTGACAAGCGGCCCGCCGGGCTGTTATAATGCCCCGTCTTACCCCCCGTAGTTTTACCAGCAAAGAGACGAGCCGAGGTGATTGTGTTAGGATACTGCGTGCGCTGCCGCGCCAAACAAGAAATGCTGTCCGCCACACGGACACTGATGAAGAACGGACGGCGGGCGATGATCGGGGTCTGCGCCTGCTGCGGAACCCGAATGTCGGTCATGGGCCAGTGGGATGACGACGCCGACGCTGAAGCTAAGGGCAAACATGACCCTGTGGGCGCAAATCGTTTGACAGCACCCGCCGAATCGGGGTAAACTTCAGGAACGCGCTCCCAGCGCAAGGAAGGTTTTTTCTCCCCATGGCAGACGATAAAGAGTTCGCAAAAGGTTTGGAAGACGTCATCGCCGGTGAGTCGTCCATTTGCGACGTGGACGGCAAAAACGGCAATTTGATTTACCGGGGTTATGACATCCATGACCTCGCGCAGAACGTGACATTTGAAGAAGTTATTTATTTGCTTTGGAACGGCGACCTGCCGACCCAGGACGCCCTGACCGCGTTTAATACGGAGCTAGACACGCACCGCGCCCTCCCCGAGGAAGCCGTGAGCCTGCTGCGGCAGCTCCCCCGCACCGCCCTCCCAATGGATGCTCTGCGGACGGCCACCTCCCTGCTGGGCCTCTATGACCCCGATACCGGCGATGACAGCCTGGACGCAGGCAAGCGCAAGGCTCTCCGGCTGACCGCGCAGATGGGCACCCTGGTTGCCGCCCTGGACCGCCTCCGCAAAGGCGAAGAGCCGATAGCGCCGAAGGCCGGGCTTTCTACGGCGGGCAATTTCCTGTATCAGCTCACCGGCACCGAGCCGGATGCCACCGCCACGCACGCCCTCGATGTCGCGCTGACCCTCCACGCCGACCATGAGCTGAACGCCTCCACATTCGCCGCCCGCGTCACCGTCGCCACCCTGACCGATATGTACAGCGCCGTCACCAGCGCCGTGGGCACTTTGGCCGGACCGCTCCACGGCGGCGCGAATGTCAATGTGATGAACCTGCTGGAAAAGATCGGCACGCCGGACAAAGCCGAAGAAATTGTCACCGCTATGCTGGCTGAAGGCAAGAAAATCCCCGGCATCGGCCACCGCGTCTACCGCGCTCTCGACCCCCGCGCCGTGTCCCTGCGCGAGATGTCCAAGCAGCTTGCCCAGTCCACGGGCGACTCCAAGTGGTTTGACATGAGCGAAAAAGTGCAGGAAGCCGCCGACAAGGCCCTGGCCGCCAAAGGCAAAACGACACTTAAAGCCAACGTCGACTTCTTCTCCGCCTCCGTGTATCATATGCTCGGCATCCCGAACGACCAGTTCACCCCCGTATTCGCCATCTCCCGTGTCGCGGGCTGGACCGCGCACATTCTGGAACAGCTCGGCGACAACCGCCTGATCCGCCCCCGCGCTATCTATACCGGCCCGCGTAATCTGACCGTGAAGCCGCTGGCAGAGCGGAAGTAAATGATGCAAAAATGCGAGGGGTTGAAAACCCCTCGCTAGGAGAAGCACCCTTCGGGTGGAGGAAAAGAGCCGAGCGCAGTGCGTCCGTATTTCCTTCGTCCGCAGGACGCCTCATCTAGCGAGGGGTTTTCAACCCCTCGGCTTTTATTTGCCCGCCTGTGCCAAATCGCCTAAATCCAGCCTGTGCGTGTAGATTTGCAGGCTGCCATCCGGCAAGCGCGGCCACTCGGCCTCCGGGCGGTCCCAGTACAGCTCGACGCCGTTGCTGTCCGGGTCGGACAAATACAGGGCCTCGCTCACGCCATGATCGGCGGCCCCGTCCAGCGGCCAGTCGGCGGACGCCAGCCGCTGCAAGGCATCGGCCAGCGCGGCCCGCGTGGGATACAGCACGGCCAGATGGTACAGGCCGGTGGAGCCACGCGGCGGCGGCGAACCGCCCAGGCTTTCCCAGGTGTTCAGCCCGATATGGTGGTGGTAGCCGCCCGCCGAAATAAACGCCGCACCCGCTCCATACCGCTGCACCAGCTCAAACCCCAGCACCCCGCAGTAGAACGCCAGGGCACGGTCCAGGTCCGCCACTTTCAGGTGAATATGACCAATTCGCACGCCGGGATCAATCGGTCGTGCCTCAGCAGATGTCTCCTGCATTTTATCCTTCTTTCGAGAGTAGTCAAGCGTGATAACATTCTCTGCTGCCAAAGGTTCGCGGCGGGTGGTGTTTGCGCCTGCCTGCCTGCGGGGTATCTTGTCAGCATCACAGGAGAAACAATTCATGGCTCTGCAAACTATGTACGCACTTTTTCAGGATGTGTCCGATGCCGAACGGGCAATCGGGGCGCTGACCGACCACGGCGTCACCGCTGACCATATTGGAATCGCCGCCCGGCGGCCCGCCGAGCAGGCGGAAGCGGCGCGTGTGCGGGATAATTTCACCCGTGTCACCGATGCTCCCGCCGCCAGCCTCGGCGAGCCGGAAGTGGCCTACCAGGCGATGCCTGGCACGACCGCGCCTGCAACACTGGGCACGACGGAAAAGCCCGCAAACTTTGTAGACACGCCCGCCAATGTGGACGCCGTGGGCAAGGGTGGCCTGACGACCACGACGCCGCAGGATGCCGCCGCCGGAGCGGCGGTCGGCAGCGGGGTCGGTCTGGTGACAGGACTTCTCGCGGCGGCGGCGGCGCTGACCATCCCCGGTGTGGGGCTGGTGGTGGCAGGCGGGGCACTGGCGGCGGCGCTTGGGGCGGCGGCAGCTACCACAGCAGCGGGAGCGGCAGTTGGCGGCGTGACGGGCTACCTGCGCGATATGGGGATGTCCGAGCAGGCGGCTGTCAGTGTCCATGACCGGCTCAATGAGGGCGATTACCTGCTGACCATTCAGGTGGACCCGGTGCGCTACGATGACATCAAGCAGATTTTGCTGAAATACAATGCCGTGGGTGTGGACATCAACGCCGCCGCCGCCGGGCGCGTCAATGCCCTGACCTCGGACGAAGACACCGATGTCACCCGCCGTTTGGAACCGACGACAGGCCGCACGGTCGACGAGGCTCTCCCCTCCTGGGAGGTCGTGCCGGACAGCGCCGTGGCCGCTGAAAACGCCCGTGTGGTTTCCCGCGAAACGGGCGATTCGATTGTCTAGGAACGCGCCCAATGACCGAAGCACGGCTGGTGAAAATCAGCAAGTATCTTGTTAAGCATCTGCGGCATGACCCCGAGGGGCTGGGGCTGACCCTGGCCCCCGGCGGCTGGGTGGGTGTGGACGAGCTTTTAGCCGCCTGCGCCCGCCGCCGGTTTGAGGTATCGCGGGCTGACTTAGACGAAGTGGTAGCGAACAACAGCAAACAACGCTTCTCGTTTGACCCCACCGGAACGCTCATTCGGGCCAATCAAGGCCACAGCGTGGACGTTGATTTGCAGCTTACGCCCTCTCTGCCGCCCGCTCTCCTTTACCACGGCACGGGCCATCTGACGGTTCCGATTATCCTGCGCGAGGGTTTAGACAAGCAGCGGCGGCATCATGTCCATCTGTCTGCCGACACCGAAACCGCCCGCGCCGTGGGCGCTCGTCATGGCCGCCCCGTGATTTTCACCGTGCTGGCCGCGCAGATGGCCGACGCCGGGTATCTCTTCTACTGCTCTGACAATGGAGTCTGGCTCATCGACCATGTGCCGCCCGCATTTTTGAGACTGTCTTCCTGACCTGTTGGACGGCCTATTTGCACTCTACCCGGCCCGGCGGGTTGGGCCTCTGCGCCAGCGCCACGCGCTCCGGGTTTTCGTCGGTCGTCTCCGCCACATCGTACCCCGACACCCCGCCCAGACCGTGTTCCGCGCCAAACAAAGTCAGCAGGCATTTGGGGCCGATGCTCAGGATATATGGGTCCCTGTACCAGTCCGCGCCGCGCATGGTCAGGTGCGGGGAAGCATCCCTGTCGCCCGCCACCACCAGCGCAGGCGTTGTCATCTCCACGAAGCTGGGGTGTCGAAAAAACGCAAGATTCTCCAACGCATAGGCGCTAAGAGAAGCGCCGCCGCAGGATCAGGGGGCAGGTTGCGTCCGGTCACGGGCGCAGAAATCCGCATCTGCAAATCCACGGCCCGCCCCGGCGCGGGCAGCGTCACGGGGCTGACCGAGACGACCGGGACAGGCGCACTGACGGGCAGACTTTGGGCTTGAAAGGTTAGCGTGTTCCTGTACTATTTCTCCTTTCTTACGAGTCGCCCTGCGCGGCATTCGAGACTTCCGCCCACTGCTCCCAGGTGGCAAGGCGCTCGGCATAGGCGGCCCGCGCTTCCGGCAAGTTCTGGCTGCCCAGTATCAAGCGCAGCGGCGGCTCCTCCGCATCCACGACTTTGAGAACGGCCCCGGCGGTCGCCTGCGGGTCGCCGCGTTTCTGGCTTCGCAGCTTCCCGAAAATTTCCTGCCGCAGATCACTATAGGCATCCATGCCCTCGGACATCTTCAGCGAGGCGGGACTGCCAAACTCTGTGGCATACGCACCGGGTTCCAGCAGTGTCACTTTGATGCCAAAGCTTTTCACTTCCTGGGCGAGACTGTCATGCAGCGCTTCAAACGCCCATTTGGAAGCACAATAAAAGCCAATAAGCGGCATCGCCACAATGCCGAGGCCGCTGGAAACGCCGACGATGTGCCCGCTGCCCTGCTGCCGCAGCAGGGGCAGGGCGGCCTGAATAACCCGCAGCGTGCCATAGTAATTGGTGTCAAACATGGCGCGAATGTCAGCCTCGTTCGCCTCTTCAATCATGCCGACCAGGGAATAGCCCGCATTGTTGAGGACAACGTCCAGCCTGCCAAAGTGCGCGTGCGCCTGCGCGACGGCCTGCTTTACCTGCGCGGCATCGGTTACGTTCAGCGCCAGCGGCAGCACAGCGTCGCCGAACTGTTGTTTAAGATCGGAAATGTCTTCCGCGTTGCGGGCCGTGGCCGCCACTTTGTCGCCGCGCTTCAAAGCGGCCTCCGCCCAAATGCGTCCAAAGCCGCGTGAGGCTCCGGTGATAAACCAAACTTTGCTGTTCATGTGATTCTCCAGTGAGTGTCTTAATCGGGTACTATTGAGTACCTTTGCATAAGTATACACGTAAATCTGAACAGTGTCAAGATAAATCTAAACAATGTTAAAATTAAATGGGGCTATGACTGAAAAAAAATCAACTTACCATCATGGGGACCTGCGGGCGGCGCTGATACAGGCTGCCGACGAAATTATTGCTGAGGGGGGGCTGGAAGCCTTTTCGCTGCGGGCGGCGGCCAAGCGGGCGGGCGTCTCGGCGGGCGCCCCGGCGCATCACTTCGGCAGTGCGCGGGGGCTGCTGACCGAGGTGGCGCTGCTGGCGTTTGAGCGGATGGGGCAGTATCTTGAAAAAGTCGGGCACTCGGACAGCGACGCGGCTACCCTCCGCGCTCTGGCTTTGGCAATGGTCAAATTTGCGCTGAACCATCCCGGTCACTTTCGGCTGATGTTTCGCAGTGACCTGGTCAACCGGGACGACCCGCGCTACCTGCAAACGGCGGTAGAGCCGGGAATGCGGCTCAGTCAGGCCGTAGCCGCCTACCACGGCGCGTCAGAGGCGGACACGGCCCCGTTTGAGGACGCGGCGGATGTGTTCGGGGGCATGGCAACGCTGCACGGCCTCGCCAATCTGGTGTTGGAGCGAAAAGCCGCGCACTTCTTTTCCGGCGCGACGTCGGAGGAGTTTGCCGACAAAGAGCTGCCCCGCGTGCTGGAGCGGCTGTACCCGGACAAACGCGCCGCGCCGGGGGGCTAACTGCCTTCGCCGTGAATGCCTGCCACGAACAGTGTTTTTTCGTTCGTGTACGTAACCGCGCCGGGGGCGCTTTTGCGGGGCTTGCGGACGTGCTTTTTCAGCGTGTAGTCGACAGGGATCAGCGACGAGTGCTTGGACTCGCTGCGAGCGGCAACCATCTCCGCGGCCTGCTGCAAGGCGGACGCAGACACGGCGGCGGGGCGGTTCTGGGCACGGATGATGCCGTGCGCGGAGGTCGCGGCGCGGACATGGAGCCAGATGTCAGACGACACGGCAAGCCTCGTGGTCAGATAGTCGTTGGACGTGGCATTTTCGCCCACCAAAATCTCCCAGCCGTCGAGCGTGCGGAACGTTTTGATGCGATGCCCCTCAAAGTCCGGCAGGGCGGGTTTCGCGTCCCCGGCCCGCTCTCCTTTGGCCGACTGTGACCCGCGTGCCAGCGATTCAGCCATACTGGTGCGGATGGCGGCGACTTCCTCGGGCGTCTTTGCGGCAGTGGTTTCGCGCTCCGCTTGCATCAGCAGCACGGACTCTTCCAAAGCCTGAGCGCGGCGCTCTTTGAGTGTCAAAGCACTGGTTTCGGCCTTGCGGCTGCGCTTGTAGAACCGCTCGGCGTTTTCATGGACGCTCAGGCTCGGGTCCAGCGCGATAAAGCGCATGGTCGGCTCGCCGTCAGGCAGCGGCGGGGCGTAGTAATCGGGGACAGACACCAGCGCCTGCCCGCGCCCGATTTGCGACTGATTGGTCAGCAGCAGGTCCCCCGTCTGCCGGTATTCCTCGGCCCGCTTGGCATTGCGAAGACCTTGCCCCAGCTCCTCCGCTTCCCGCTCCCGGTGCCGCCGCGCCCGGTGCAGGGCCGCCAGCAGGGACTCTTTGGCCCGCGCAAACGTGTCCCGGCGAATGAGCGAAGTCGCCGCGTGGTCTAAAGCGACCGAGATGGACTCGCGGGCGTGCTGATCTGCCGCCGGAACCGAGCGCAGGGCAATCGGATAGGCCCCCTGCATCGCCCCCTGCGGGTCGGTCCAGAGGCGCGGGGACCAGTCCCCCACCCGCACCACGGTCAGCGTCAACGTCAGGGCTTCGTAGAGGGCCTGCGGCGTCAGGGCGCTGGCACGCAGAACGACCTCACGGGCCAGCAGCGGCGAGACGCCCGACCAGGTTTCCCCCAGCCACTCCCGCGCTTCGCCCTCGGTCATCGCGGCATCAGACTCGGCTGTCCAGGGCGCGAACGGGTCCCGCCGCCCCCGCTGCCGGGGCGGGGCGATATAGTTTAAACCGGGCAAAATCTGCCGAAAGCGGTTGATGCCGCGTCCGATGTTCTTCGCCGCGCCGAGTATCAGCCCCGCTTCGGTGACCAGAATCAGATTGCTGTGTTTGCCCATGATCTCGGCAATCAGGGTCAGCCGCGCCCCGTCGACGGCTTTCAGATGCAGGTGCAGGATGCGCTCGCCAAAGCCAGACGGCAGGGAGATGTCGTCCAGCCACGCGCCGTCCAGATGCTTTCGCAGGAGCGAGCAGAACGGCGGCGGCGTAGGCGGGTTCTCCCGGCGCTGAATCGTCAGATGGGCGCGGGCGCTTTCCGGGTCGCAGGACAGCAGCAGGTCGTGTTTGTGCCCGGCGTGGTAGACGCGCAAAACAATTTCCAGCGGGTCCGGCTGGGTGATTTTGTCAATCTTGCCCCCCACCAGCGTTTTGCCCAGCTCATCCCGCACCGAAGCCAGCAGCAGTGAATCAAAAATCATAACACGGAAAGTATACCCGGTTGCGGCCCCCGTAAATTTCCTTCCTTCTTTTTCCGAATTTGTTGACAAAGTGGGGGCAAAGCGGCTACAATCCTTTGTCATGTACGAACACGCAAACAGTGGGCAGAAATGCTATCGACCGGCGCGAGAGCGGCGGCGGGCGGGGGGAGACGCGCTGCGGCATCGTCACGCGGTGTATCATGCCCACACGCACTCCTGTACCGTGCCCAGTCCCTCGGGACCTGGGCGCTGTCAACCTGTGCGCCTTGCCTGACCCGCTCCTGACTTTCGCCGTCCCATGACGGCCTGAGACAGAGCGGGTTTTGTTATTTTTACTTTGTTTTTTATGTGACAGCTTTATTCTCGGGAAAGGACCGGACATTTACGTTATGAGCCATGAGGTGTTAATTCTGAACAGCGACTACGAGCCGCTGAATGTGTGCAATCTGCGCCGCGCCGTCATTTTGCTGTATCTGGGCAAAGCGGACGTGCTGCATCAGCACGGCGAAGCCGACACGCCTGCCCTGGTTACGGAGGAGGGGGTGGTCGTGGCCGCACCGTCGGTCCTGCGCCTGCGCCACCATGTCAAGCGGCCCCTGCCCGAGCTGAAGCTGTCCCGCCGGTCGATTTTCGCCCGTGACAACTACACCTGCCAGTATTGCGGGGTGCAGACCCGCGACCTGACGATTGACCACATCGTCCCCAAGCGTGCCGGGGGCGGGATGCAGTGGGACAATCTGGTGGCCTGCTGCCGCCGGTGCAATGCCCGCAAGGGGGACAAAATGCTCTCGAATAGCGGCATGAAACTGGCCCGCCCGCCGCGCCGCCCGCGCTACGTCCCGTATATCAGCCTGACCAAGTACCTGAACGGCACGAAAAACGAGGTTTGGCGCGACTACCTGCCCGTCTTCCACGACGTCGGCGGCGGGGAAAACTACGCGGCGGCGGCGTAGGTGACAGAATGACATGGGGGGGGCACGGGGCTGAACTGCCGTTCCCGGTTCATGCCGTGCAGGCTTGTTTTACGTCGCCGCCAGAAGCCACGGGTTAAAACCCGAGGCTGGAAAGTGCCCAGTGTCCAGGGGACACAAGAGAAGAACAATACGGCCTCATGTATTTCGCTCTTACGTCCTCTGGACGTTGGGCTTTTTTCAGCCTCGGGTTTTAACCCGTGGCTTCCAAATCTCTTCGCCCTTACCCTCGGGGGTTTGCCCTTTTAAAGCATGGGGGTTCAGCCCCGTGTGCCCCCGTGAACTTGTGAGGCTCCCATGAAAGCCAGACGCATTTATTTCCCGGCACTCTCTTTATTTGTCACACTCTGCGCTTGCCTCGTGCCATTGTTCTGGTTTTGCGTTATCATCGCGTCGGGCGTTTCGCCTCTGCCGCATCCTCACTGGCTCACCGTCTGCCTTCGGAACTCGACAGCACTTGGTAGAACGGCGCTGGCTGGAACAGGCATCGCCGCTCTTGGCTCTATTTTCACCCTCTGGCTTCTACTGAAAACCGAAACACCCGTGACGGCCCGCTTTCACCTGAAGAACATTATTACGGGCGTGCTGTTTGGAGCCGGGGGCGGCCTCTTGCTGGGCGGACTTTCAATGGGCATAGCTTTCCTGCAAGCATTTCAGGCTGCCAGAGGGCTGAACAGACTTGGGAGCATAGAAACATTTGCTAAAATAGCACTTATTGCAATGCCTCTAATGGCGATGGTGTTTGGTGTTCTGTGCCTAGTGGGAATGGTCGTGCCTTACGCTCTGTTTACACTTGTTGCTCGTGCGCGTCAGCCGTCCTCTGCCCCGCCGTTAGCTGCCGCGCAGCCGCCCCACAATTCCCGTTAAAATCTCCACCACCCGCGTTAGCTGTTCCCGCGTTGTGCCGCGTCCTAAAGTCAGCCGAAGGGCGCTTTTGATACGGTCGTCCGGCAGGCCCATCGCGGTCAGAACGTGGCTCGGCTCAATAGAGCCGGAGGCGCAGGCGGAGCCGGACGACGCGGAAATGCCTGCCCGGTCGAGGGCCAAAAGCAAGGTTTCGGCGTCGAGGCCGGGCAGGGAGAGGTTGAGGTTGTTCGGCAGGCGGGCCGCCCCTTCCGGGCCGTTCAGGACGACGCCGGGGAGGGCGGCGCGGAGCGCAGTCAGCAGGAAGTCGCGGAGGGCAGTGAGGCGGGCGGCTTCGGCGGCGCGTTCGGGGAGCAGGCAGCGGACGGCTTCGCCGAAACCGGCAATGGCGGCGACGTTTTCCGTGCCGGAGCGGCGCTGGCGCTCCTGCCCGCCGCCGTGGAGCAGCGGCTCAATGGCGACGCCGCCGCGCACACAGAGCGCCCCCGCGCCTTTGGGGCCATAAATCTTGTGGGCGGACACTGTCAGCAGGTCGACGCCGAGGGCGTCTACAGTGACGGGAAGCTGCCCGAAGGTCTGGACGGCGTCGGAGTGCAGGAGTGCGCCGTAGGCGTGGACAAGCTCGGCAATTTCGCGCAGGGGCTGGATGGTCCCGACTTCGTTAGAGGCATGGATGATAGACACCAAAACGGTGCGGTCAGTCAGTGCGTCGGCCACAGCTTCGGGGGACACGCGGCCTTCGGGGTCGACGGGCAGGTAGGTGGCGCGGAAGCCGAGCGTTTCTAAGAAGCGAGCGGTATCGCCGACAGCTTCATGCTCGATTTGGGTGGTGATAAAATGGTTGCCACGGGCGCGGTTGGCAAGCATGATGCCCACCAACGCGGCGTTGTCGGACTCCGTGCCGCCGCCGGTGAAGGTCACTTCGGCGAAGGCGCAGCCCAGGGCGGCGGCCAGTGTGTCGCGGGCGATGTCGAGGGCGCGTTTGGCCCGCTGTCCGTCGGCGTGGAGGGAACTGGGATTGCCGAAAGCGTCCGCCGACAGGAACGGCTCCATCGCGGCGCGGGCTTCGGAGCGCAGGGGGGTGGTGGCGGCGTGGTCTAAATAGATGCGCTCGGTCATGCACCTATTGTACCTGAACAGCATCGGCCACAGTGCCGGGGGTGTAAAACCCCCGGCATCAAGTTCAGCCGCCCTCTGGGCGGAAGAGTTTAGTTCTGCTATCTTTTATCTTTAGCCCGGCAGGGCGTCTGCGTTTCCTGCCGGGGATTTTACACCCCCGGCATTGAGCAAAAGGGCAGTCATGCCGCAATGCCTGCCCTGAACGGCAAATGCCCCGGCTCGTGAGAGCCGGGGCATTTTGGATGAGTTGACTAAGCCTCAGTAATCGTATCCGTGGAGGGATCGTCGGACGAGCGCAGCTCGACCACGGCATCCTGACCGGTCAGATCGGCTTCGGCCACGGCGGTGTCGGCCTCTTCCACAGCGGCAGCGGTGCGCGAGTAATGCAGGGCGGCGATGGTGATTTCTTCGCCCGCCGTGTATTCCAGCGTGGGGTTGTGCGGCAGGTCGGCGACGCGCAGGATGTCGCCGGGGACCATGCCGGACACATCGACGTCCAGATGCGGCGGCAGGTCGGTCGGCAGGGCATGAACCGTGATTGTTTCGGCAGTCTGCTCCAGAACCGCTTCGCCTGTGCCGACCGACTCCGGCTCGCCCGTAAGCTGAATGGGGATTTGCGCGGTGACTTTGTCGCCTTTGCGGACCTGATGGAAGCCCACCGACTCAAAGCCGCGTGTGATGGCGTTGCGCTGAAGATTGTCCACCAGCACTGTATGCGGCTTGGCGTCACCGTCAATGATCAAATCCAGCACCGTGTTGAGCGCCGTGGCAGTGTTCAGCACTTCGGCAATGGCGCGGCTGGAAACTTCAATGTTGACAGGCTCCAGGCCCTTGCCGTAGATGGCTCCGGGAATAAACCCTTGTTTGAGGCGCTGCTTGCGCTCACTTTTGGTCTGATGGCCGCGCTTTTGGACGATGATGTTCATGCGTATCTCCTGAGAAAGTAGTGGCGAAAGTTATTTGCTAGGCAAGTGCCCGTTATGATACCCTATTTTGGCGCTTATTGCGGACTGTTCCCGGAAGACTTTGCCAGCACAGCCTCTAATTTCTGTTTGTAGTCCGCCCGGCGGCTTTGCAGCACTGACCGGTCCGCAGGCGGCGTGAGCGCAAGACGGGCATCCATGACGTGCTGGTACAAGTCGCGCATGGCGGCGTCCTGTTTGGGGTCCGGCTCAAAGCCGGACAGGGCCTGCTGCTGCACGTTCAGGCTGCCGCCCGCGTCCACGAACCGCTCAATCACGTCTGCGGCGCGGGCGTAATAGAGGAGAGCGCGGGCCGGTTTGGTCTTGGCGGCAGCGTCCGCAAGGGCGGCATCGGCGTAGGCGAAGCGGGTTTCCACGGACTCGCCCAATGCCCGGACGGTCCCGACGGGCGACTGCTCCAAGTCAGCCATTTTTTGGTAATAGGCTAACCCTTGCATGGGCGGCGCGGTTTGCGCCGCCGCTTGCAGCAAAGCCAGCGAGTTGGGGTCGGTCCGCAGGCCGGACTGATACGCCGACAGGGCCGCCGCCGTCTGCCCCTGCGCTTTCAGAACGTCCCCCAGCCGCCGCCAGTTGACGCCATCGGGTTCCAGGGCGACCGCCTGCCGCAAAGCGGCCTCCGCGCCGGACAGATCGCCTAGACGTGCCCGCACTTTGTAGCCTTCGTCGCTCGGATACTTCGCGTTCAGCGGGTCCCAGGTGCGGGCCGTGGCGTAATCCGGCGGCGCGGAGGACGCAGACAGGGCGGCCAGGCCCTGCCCGGCGGTCAGCAGGGCAAAGGCCCCCGCGACGCCGCTCACCGCCAGCACGACGGACAGCGCCGGGCGTTTGGTCTCAATTACGGCGGCCTCGGGCGCGGCAATCCCCACGGCCAGCCCGGCCAGCGTCCAGAATGTCGTGCCCAGAAAGAACACGTACCAGTCTGAGTCAATCAAGTTCTGCACCGCGCTTCCCGCGCACCCGGCCAGCAGGCCGCAGAGCAGGAGGCGCGGGTCCAGCGGGGCGGCTTCGGACGGGCGCAGAGCCAGCCCACGTCCCAGCGTCCCGCCGAGCAGAGCCAGTGTTCCCAACAGCAGCACCAGGCCCGGCACGCCGCATTCGTCGGCCATTTGCAGGTACGAAGAGTGCGCGACCCGCGTGAAGCCGGTCAGCGCATAGCGCGGGTACAGGTCCGGCCACGAGCCGATGCCTGTGCCAAGCACGGGGTTCGCAGCCGCCATTTTGACCGACCCGCGCCAGGTCCAGACCCGGAATGCCGCCGAGTTGTCGTTCAAATTGTGCAGACGCGCCAGCACAGGCCGCGCCAGGATCGCGCCGCCCAGCACCAGCGCAATGCCCGCCGCAACAATCAGCCCGCGTGAGGCTTTCGGCAGCGCGTACCCGGCCCGGCTCGCCCGCCAGAGGGCCACGCCGAACACAATCAGAGACACCGCCAGCGACACCAGCGCAAAGCGGGAGCCGGTGAACAGCAGCGCGGCAAGCTGAAACAGCGACGCGACGCCCAGCAGCAGCAGGGTCAGCACCCGCAGCAGCGGCGTCAGCCCGCGCACCGCCGGGGCTTGCAGGAGCAGCGCCAGCGTCAGCGGCAGAGTGATGATAAAGTAGCCTGCCAAATAGTCCGGGGTAGACGTCGCAAAAATGCGCCAGTTCGCCTGCCCGGCCTTGACGTGAACGGCGTATTCTTGTGCGCCAATATCAGCCACAATCACCGCGCCCAGCACGGCGCAGGCAATCAGCCCCAGACGCACCCGGCTGTCTGCCGAAGCGCGGCGGGCCAGCGCGAACAGGGCAAAGTCGGCGGCCAGAGTCGCCCACCCGCGCAGCATCGGCCCGAAAAAGCCGGTGCCGCCCTGCGCCACCAACCGCCACAAAATCGACAAAAATGCGATGCCCAGCAGCAACAGAAATGCCCGCTCGGCCCGTGTCGGACGCGCCCACAGCGCCCCGCCGCCGCGCCAGGCGGCCACGGCGGCGACACCCAGCGTGCCTGCCATCAGCCACGATGACCACAGCGGCTCATCCGGGACGGCGGCCACAATCGGCGCAAGCAGAAGAACCAGACCCAGAATGATAGCGACGGCAAAGTTCAAGGGGAAGAATGGCTCCGGGGTGCGGCGCGGCGCAGGGCGCGGCGGCGGTTGAGAATGCGGACAGTGGCCCGCAGCCACAGCCCGGCATAGACTGCCGCCCGGCGCAGCAGAGACGAATTGGGATGGCGCTTGCGGTCAAACTCGTACCACGACCGATGGAACTCCACAATCATGGTGTCCGCGTTTTTGTCGGAAGAGCGCCCAATGGCGTGTGTCACCACGGCTTCGGGGAAGTAGACCACTTCGCGCCCGGCAGTCCACGCCCGCTGGCAGATGTCCACGTCTTCGCAGTACATATAAAACCGCTCGTCCAGCGTACCGATTTTTTCCACCAAATCCCGGCGCAGGAGCATGGCACAGCCGGAGACCCAGTCTACGGGGAGCGTGTGGGCGTGGTCAAAGTCCTGCATCAAATAGTCTTTGGCGTATTTGTTGTGCGGAAACAGGCGGCCCAGATAGGTGTTGCGGAAGAAGCCTGCCCCCAGCGACGGAAAGCGGCGGCAGGAAAGCTGAAGCGTGCTGTCCGGGTTCAGCACCTTCGGCCCGACAATGCCTGCTTTGGGGTTGGCATCCGCCCAGGCGACCAGCGCGTCCAGTGCCCCCGGATGCACCGCCGCGTCGGAGTTGAGCAGAAATACGCTCCGTGTGTCCGTTTCGGTCAGGGCGTCGGCAATCGCCTGATTGTTGGCTTTGGAAAAGCCTAAATTGTCCGCATTGACCCGCAGGTGCGCCTGCGGAAACTCGCGGGCGACCATCTGCGCCGAGCCGTCCGTGCTGGCATTGTCCACGACCCAGACGGCGAAATCAACGGCTGGCGTCGGCGCGGCGCAGAGCGAGTGGAGGCAGTGCCGCAGGTCCTCGCGGGCGTTCCAGTTGACAATGATGACGGCGATGTCTGTCATAAAGTGAGTGAGCCAGATAATCGCGTAGTTGAAAACTACGCGCTAGGTGAGGCGTCCTTCGGACGAAAGAAGTAAGGTCTAAAAGCGCGGGGTCTTCTCCTCCGTCCGCAGGACGCCTTACCTAGCGAGGGGTTTTCAACCCCTCGGCCTTCCCGGCTCTTTCGGTTTGTACCGCACCCCGCGCAGCAGCCGCCATTCGTTGAGCCGCACCGCCAGCCGCAGGAGGCCGCGCCCCGGCGGGGCCAGCTTTGGGAAATGCTTGTCGTAAAAGCGCAGCAGGGAGCGGTGCGATTCGCGGATCATGCTCGCTCGCACCTGCCGGGTACTGGCCGCGCCAAAATGGGTCACAGCCACGTCGGGCGTAAAGTAGATTTTTAGATGATGGTCGCGCTTCGCCCGCCAGCACCAATCCACTTCGTTGAAGAAGATCGGGAACGCCGTGTCCAGGCCGCCCACGGTCTGGTACGCCGCACGGGTCAGCAATAAAAATGACCCCATTGGCTGATCGATTTCCCGCGTTTCATCGTAGCCGAACCATGTCATGCGGTAGGCCCCGAACACGCGGGAGCGGGGCAGGAGGCGGGACAGGCCCAGAAACTCCCACAGCACCGGGCCAGGGTCGGGAAAGCCGCGCAGGGACCGCTGCGTCTGCCCGTCCGGCCCCACCAGGCGGCAGCCCAGCACGGCGGCCTCTGGGTGCGTCCCCATCCACGCCAGCGCCCCGGTCAGGCTGTCCGGGTGAACGGTCACATCGGGATTGAGCAATAATAAATAGTCGCCGGTCGCGGCGGCTAAAGCCTGATTGTTGCCTTCGGCGTAGCCTGTATTCTCAGAATTGGCAAGGAGGCGCACCGCCGGAAACTCGGCCTGCACCATTGCCGCCGAGTCGTCGGCACTCGCGTTGTCCACGACGATGATCTCCAGCTCTGCGCCCACGGGCGGGGACTCGTAAAGAGAGCGGAGGCAGTCGCGCAGGAAGTCCCGCGTGTTCCAATTCACAATGCAGACCGAGAGGCGCATGGCTTAACCCAACCCGAACAGCGGCGCGGCCTCGGCCAAATCGCGGACCAGCCGGGTCGGCGGGCAGGGCGCGAACCAGTCCGCGTCGTTTTTGCCCAGCACGCCCAGCGTCGCCGCAACCCCGGCCCGCTGTCCGGCCTGCACATCCATCCAGTGATCGCCCACCATCAGCGCCTCGTCCGGGCGGGCATCGAGCAGTTTCAACGCCTCCCACAAATGCTCCGGGTTTGGCTTTGACTTTGCCACATCATCCCGCGACAGCAGCAGGTGGTGCGGCAGCGCGAACCGGGCCAGCAGGCCCACGGCCACCCGGCGGCAGTTGCGGGTGACGACGCCCACTTTGACGCCGCCCGCCACCAGCGCTGCCATGAGTTCGGGCGTGCCGGGCAGCAGCACGGGAGAGGCGCAGCCCTCCACTTCCAGCCGTTCCAGTTCTCCAAAGACCTGCCGCCGCCATTCGGGGCCATCGCCGCCCCGCGCCGTCAGGTCCTCCACGGCGGCATCTACCATGCCCAGAATATCTTTGCCATCCGTCACGTCCGGCGGTACGCCCGCCTCCCGCGCCAGCGCCTCGGTGAGATTGGTCATCGCGGGGAAGTCAATATGGGTCTCGACCAACGTGCCGTCCAGATCAAACAGTACGGCGCGGCAGGGCTGAAACAGCGGCTCAAAGGGGACAGGCATAGGGCATTATAGCATATTGGAACGGTCAGGAGGCCCCCCCGCCCCAATTCTGGAGAGCCGGAAGTTAGGATGAACCCCCTTCCTAGTCCGGCCCCCTCTCCTTGCCGAAGGAGAGGGTTGGGGTGAGGTTCCTACCGGTTTCCTTTGGCGCGGTTGTGGGTGATGCACAGCATCTCACAGTTTTCGGGCGCGGTGGAGCCGCCTTTGCTCCAGGCCGCGACGTGGTCGGCGTCCATTTCGGCCAGCTTCCAGAGCTTATTTTTGTTTGCATTTTGCCCGACGGCGCACAGGGGACAGTTGGAGAGGCCGTTTGTTTTGGCGGCTGCGGTTTGCTTTTCGTAGACCGCTTTTTTAGTGGCGTCGTCAAACACGCGCACGTCTAACAGCTTGGTCTCCGACGAGCCGCCTAAAATATACTCGAAAATGCCGCTGCGCTTTTTGACAAAGGGGTCCGCGTACAGGGTTTGCACCTGCTGCGCGACTGCTGCCGGGTCGTAGCCTTGCGTGTGGTACGTCTCGTAGAGCGCCCCCCAGTCCAGCCCGCGCATTTCGCTTTCCACATTGGTAAACACCTTTGAAACCCAGTCAATCACGTCGTTGAAATAGGTCTTGACTTCGCTGATGTTCCCGTTAGTGCGATGCCCGCTCATGTAGCCATCGACCGCGCCCCGGCTGACCCATTCCAGCGCCCGCTCCCAGAACTCCTGCCGGTTGACACTGCCCTTGATATAGGCGCTCCATTTTTGGACATTGGCGTTCTGGCTGTTGCTGAACTCTGCTTTGCCGAGCGTCACAAACGGCCCGGAATACACGGCGTTCAGAAGCTCCTGGCTGTTCAGGGGAACCCCGGCGATGTTGATGGTGCGAAACCAGTCTTTGATCTCGCTTTCGGTTCCGGCGCATTCGTACATCAGAAGCTGCGCGTCGAGGATGCGGGCCTGCTTGTCGGCGGCGAGGCTGTGAAAGTATTGCTCCATGCCGTGTTCGTCTTTGACGGCGAACTTGCCCGTGACATAGCGCCCAAAGCTGGTGATGCGCTGCTGGCCGTCCAGCACTTCCAGCTTGTCGCCGGGGAGGGTATTGAAGTAAATCAGCCCGAGCGGGTAGCCTTTCAGCAGCGATTCAATCACCGCCACGTCCCGCTTGCCGTCGGCGTAAATATAGTTGCGCTGGTATTCGGGCTGAATGGTAAGCCTGCCGGAGAGGCCAAACAAGCCTTTGCCTTCGCTTTCGTTGTAGGTAAAGCCTTCGCAGACTTGTTTAACCGTGTAGTGCCTGAGCGTTGTTTCCATTATTTACGTTTCTTGATAACGATTCGATCATATAAACGCTCGTATGTGCCGTTGCCATTGTCCAGGTAAAAACGCGGGCCACCTTGCATATAGGAACCTGCGGCGGCGATTTCTGACATCCGCTTGCCGAGTGTCCGGCTTGAGCCAATAATCTCAAATTGGTCGGGGTTATGTTTGTCCAAATAGCTAATCGGCACGCCCATCAGGTGCTCATAATCGCTGGGTATCGCATCGGTAAACGGCACTTCAATCGCGTCGTAGTTGTGGTAACAGTCGTACTTCTCTTTGCCTTTGAGTTTCTTGTTGAACTTTAAGTTATCGACCATAGACATAAGCTGAAGCGGCTGATGCCGCCTGCCGTGGTCAATGTTGGAGAACCAGCAGACACCGGGAACACGATTGACTTGAACATTATTTTGTTCTCGCTCAAACTTATAGGTATCCGCATAAACAAAAGTGTTTGGAACTAGAAAGTACATTCCCACATTAAAATTAGTCGCTCCAAGCCACATTTTATTGGCCTTGATTAGCGGGAACACTTCTTTATAGGTAATCGCGTTCATATTCCCGATGAGAAGAAACTGCTTGCCCGCGTCCACCACCCACGCCAGAAACTCGCGGAACAGGGAAAACGGCGGGTTCGTGATAATGATGTCCGCCTCGTCCCGCAGCGCCCGCACTTCGCTGCTGCGGAAATCGCCGTCGCCAGCCAGGTAGTCCCAGTTTAGGTCATTCACATCCACCTTGCCGTCCCCGGTTGTGTCGCCCGTCAGCGTGTAAATCTTGCCCTTGACAGTGGTTTTTGTTTGGTCGTATTTCTCGCTGTTCGTCTCAAACAAAGAGGGCTGGTACGCTTCCAGCTTTTTGCTGTCCGCCGCGTAGCTGGTACTGACCAGCTTCTTCAATCCATACTCTTGAAACCGCTGCGCGAAAAACTTGGTGAAGTTGCTCCATTCGGGGTCGTCGCAGGGCAAAAAGACGACCTTGCCGCGAAACACATCCGGGTTGAACTCCACATACGCGGCGATTTCTTTCTCGATGTCGGCATACTGCGTGTAAAACTCGTCGTTTTTCGCCCGTTTGGCGCTGGTAAGATTGCTGTTTGCCATGATAGTAGTGTATTTGCGGAAGTACCGGGAGTTTCTATACCCCCGGCATCCGGCGTGCTTAGAATGCGTACAAGATCAGGAAGCCCCGCGCCGGGGCCGCATCAGCCTCCGCAGGCCCGCCCGGCTTTGGGCCAGCATTGCTAGGGCCGTCAGCCAGAGAGTCAGCCCCCCGCCGAGGCCGGTCACGAGCCTCCACCCCCGCAGGTGCGGCACGCCCAGATCGGGCGGCAGGGCCAGGGTCGCAAGACAGATCAGACACAGGGCCGCGCCCGTGAGGTTTTGAAGCGGCCTTTGGAAAGCGCGTGCCAGGGGAAAGAAATGCAGACCGACTGCCAGCCCGCCGAGCGGAAATATCCACTCCGGGCGTCGCACACTCAAGGCGACGGCGCAGACTGCGAGGATTGCCACAGTCTCGCCCGCCACCGCCCATTGAAAAGCACGGCTCATCCCCGGCGACCACTCGGCGTCGCGGAGGCCAGGCGCCATGCGGCGCACCGCCAGCCCCCACAAAAGCAGCAGGGCCGGGGCCACAAAAACCGCAAGAAAGAAGCCCAGTGGGAGATCGCCCAGCGCGGACAGGCCGAGCATCACCCAGCCCAGACCGGCTCCGATCAGCACCATAGCCCCCCGCGTCTGGCCGAGCAGGACCGAGGCAGAGCCAGAGTCGGCGTTGGAAATGTTTGTCTCAGTAGTTGTCATAGCTGTTCCCTAGTGGCAGCTCACGAACGCATTCGCCCCCGGCCCGACTTGTCCTTGTCTTCTTCGACATGCTCCACCACATAATGAAGCTGGTCGAAAAAGCCCTTGACCAAACGGTCACGAGTGACGGACTTCTGCACGAAGTCAATTTCCGAGCGCAGGTTGACCTCTTTCATATCCCGCATGTGCTGCACGCGGCCCGTCAGCGTGATTCTGCCGCCTTTGACCTGCACATCAATCATGGTAGAGTCGAGCGACCGCTTGCCCAGCTCCCGCCGCACATTGCGGGCGACTTCCGCGTCTTCCGGTGTCATATTTTTCCTCCAAACTTCAGGACTGACGCACCAATTACGGGTATTATACCCGTATGAGACAGCAACACCTCCGTACACTTCGAACACAGGAATTTGGGCCAGTCACCGAGCGCGGCGTCTATCTCAACCATGCCGGGGTCGGACCCGCCCCTGCCCGCGTCGTTCGGGCCGTGCAGGAGGCCGCTGCACTGACTGCTGCCGACCCGCTCGGCTTTTTTATGGATCGCTTTTTCCCCGCCCAGGGCAGTGCCCGCGCCCGATTGGGGCGGCTGATGGGGGTCCCGCCCGAGCATCTGGCCTTTGTCAAGAACACCGGGCACGGGCTGTCGCTGATTGCCGACGGCCTGAAATTAGAACCGGGCGACAATGTGGTCAGCGTGGACTGCGAGTACCCGAGCGTCGTGTATCCCTGGTACGCGCAGGCCGACCGGGGCATCGAGACTCGCCTGGCGACACCCAAAGCCGACGGCAGCTTTACGCCCGACGACCTGGCGGCCAAAATGGACTCGCGCACCCAAGTCGTCACGCTCTCCTGGGTGCAGTTCGGCACAGGCTTCCGGGCAGATTTGAAGGCGTTTGCCGACATGGCGCACGCGCACGGAGCGCTGCTGGTTGTGGACGTCATTCAGGGCCTGGGCGCCCTGCCGCTGGATTTAACGGCGGCGGGGGCAGATATGGCCGTGTCGGGCGTTCACAAGTGGCAGCTTGCGCCCGGCGGCACGGGGGCACTGTATGTCGCGCCGCACGCACTGGACCGGCTCCGGCTAGTCAACATGGGCGCAGGGGCCGTGGTGGACATGATGAAGTTCGACCCGCTGGACTTCACGGTTAAGCCCAGCGTGCAGCGGTACGAGGAAGGGGTGCCTAACGCTCTCGGCATGGTGGGCCTGGACGCCGCCCTGTCGCTGATTGAAGAGGTGGGCATCGACGCCATCGGCGAGCAGATTCTGTCCCTGTCCGCCTACGCGGCGGACCGTTTGGACGCCCACGGCTGCGAAGTCACCTCAGCTCAGGGCGACGCCGCCCGCTCCGGGCTGGTCATGTTCCGGCATCCCTCGCACACGAACGAAGACATCTTGAAAGCCTTGACTGACGCCGGGGTCGCCGCCGCCGTGCGCGGCGGGCGGGTGCGCTTCTCGCCGCACTTCTACAACACGCCGGACGAGATTGACCGGGCTGTGGAGGCACTGCCCTGAGCCGCCTGCGGACACTGCCCTGGCTTGCGGCGGCGCTGGCAGGCTGTTCCCCTCGGCCCGCGCCGCATCCTGCCCTGCCCCCTGCCCCGGTGGCCGCCGCCCGCCCGCCTGCGCTCCCGCCCCTCACCAAGTCGGAGACGCGGATGCAGACGGAGCGCTGCCTGCACGCGCTGGCCGACACCGGCGCGTCCCCAACTGCCGTGGCCTCGGCGCACACGCTGGCCGCCCGGCTCGGGAAAGACCCGCAGGCCCAGATGCTGAATGCCGTGCTGGCCTGCCGCGTAGGGCAGACCCCTGTGCTGCCGACCGCACTGGCGGACCGCGCCGCCGCCGCCTGTGCGATGCAGGCGGACCGGAGGCCGGACGAGATTACCCTGTCGTTCGCGGGCGATTGCACCTTTGGCACGGTCAACGGCGACGGCAGCGCCCCGCGCTTTCCCGCCGTCTACCGCCGCGCCCGAGAGCTAAATTACCCCTTCGCGCTGATGCAGCCCTGGCTCCGCACGGATGACTTTAGCGTGGTCAATTTTGAATGCACGCTCACGAACGCCGTGCCCACCGCCGACAAGCAGTGGCACTTCAAGGGACCCGCCCGCTACGCCAACATCTTCCCCGCCGGGGGCGTGGACGCCGTGGGGTTGTCCAACAACCATTCGCACGACTACTTGCAGGCAGGCTTTGACGACACCGCCGCCAACTTCAAACGCGCCCGCGTCCCCGCGTTCTACCAGAACACGCCCTGCGTGACTACTATCAAGGGCATCCCCGTGGTGCTGATTGGCGACTGCACCGTGGTCGGCGAAAACACCACGCAAATCGGCGCGGCCCCAGAGCGCGTTTTGGCGCAAATCAAGCACTACAGAAAGCCGGGGACGCTGGTGATTGTGGTCATGCACTGGGGCAGTGAGCTGGACACGACGCCGAAACCCTGGCAGCAGGCCCTGGGCAGGCGCTTTATCGACGCCGGGGCGGATGCTGTGGTCGGCCATCACCCTCATGTCGTGCAGGGGATAGAGCGGTACAAAGGTCGGTACATTGCCTACAGCCTCGGAAACTTTGCGTTCGGGGGCAACTCGCTGGCCCGCCGCCCGGAAACGTTCCTCTGGCGTCTGCGCTTCGGCATAGGCGGCGGCAAAGCTGCTTTCCAAAGCGCGTCCCTCGTGCCGTGCCTGATTACGTCTTCGCACGCAACCAATGGGGCAGGTACTTTGCTAAACAACTACCAGCCGACGCCGGTGTTCGGCGCGGAAGCCGCCCGCGTTGCCGCTCTGGTAGCGGCCCGCAGCGCGGGGCTAAAGTACGGCGTCAAGCGCGTGGATTATCTGAGGCTGTAGGGGCACGATTTATCGCGCCCTCTCCTTCTTCGTCCTATCCGGTTCCTAATCTGGTTCCCCCATTATTGGGGGCTAGGGGGCCACTTCTCTTCGCCCCGCCCGCGCCGCGTCTTCGTAGCGCACCCCGGAGCCGCCGAAAATATCCAGCGCACTGCCTATTGTTAAATCTACCCGCCCCCCGGACAGACTCTCCACGAGTGCGATGTCTTCCAGCCGCCGCGCCCCGCCCGCGTAGGTCGTCGGCAGGGTCGCCCACTGCCCCAGTCGGCTGACTAGCTCTGCGTCAATGCCCTCGCATTTGCCTTCCACATCGGCGGCATGAATTAAAAACTCGGCACAACAGGGGGTCAGCGTCTCGAACAGCGCGGCGTCTAGCCGGGTCTTTGTCACCGTCTGCCAGCGGTTTGTGGCGACATAATAATGCCCGCCCACGCCCCGGCGGCAGCTTACGTCAACGACCAAATTCTCTCTGCCGACGGCCTCGCGCATCGTTTCCAGACGCGGCAGAGACAGCGCCCCGTCTACAAATAGGTAGGAAGTCACAATCACATGGCTGGCCCCGGCGTCGAGCCAGCCCCCGGCGCTTTCGGGTGTGACGCCGCCGCCGATTTGCAGGCCGCCAGGATAGGCAGACAGCGCCGCCCGCGCCGCGTCTTCGCTGCCCGGCCCCAGTAAAATCACATGGCCGCCGCGCAGGCCGTCGCGCCGGTAGAGCTTGGCAAAGTCAGCGGCGGACTGTGCCGACGTGAAATTGGTGACGACGCCCGCGCCGCTGTCGGTGAGCGTGCCGCCGACAATCTGAACGACTTTGCCGTCTCTCAGGTCAATACAGGGGCGAAAGGCCATTGGGGGGTCTCCACAAAAAAGGCCCTGAGAATAATTCTCAGGGCCTTCAGTGTACCATATTTGGCACGGGCCGGGGTATGAATACAAGCTACGAAACGGCGGTGTCGCCGCGCTCGCCGGTGCGAATGCGGACAGCTTCCAGCACGGGTGTGACGAAGATTTTGCCGTCGCCGATCTCGCCGGTGCGGGCCGCGCCTTCAATCGCGCCGACCACGCCGTCCAGCATGCTGTCGGCGACCACGACCACAAGCTGCACTTTGGGCAGTAAATTCACCTGGTACTCGGACCCCCGGTAGTGCTGGGTGTAGCCCTTCTGCTTGCCCGCGCCTTTAATCTCGGTGACACTGATGCCGTGGACGCCCAGTTCATCCAGCGCGGTTTTGACTTCATCCAGGCGGCTGGGGCGGATGATTGCCTCAATACGGACCATAACGTTGTTCTCCTTGTGAGACGGTTTTAATCAATGCCAGCCAGCGCGGGGATACCGGCGTTGTCGCCGTGGTAGCCTTCCTCGCCATGCTCGGTCACATCCAGCCCGTCTTCTTCCTCATTCTCCGGCGCCCGCAGACCGCCGCAGATTAGCTTGGTAATCGTGCCGAAGACCAGCGTGGCGACAATCGCCATGATAATCGTCGCCACGACCGCGATGAGCTGCGTGACAAACTGACCGATACCCGCGCCGGGCTGACCGGACAGGATGCCGTTTTTCGCGCCCAAAGCGCCGGTGATTGCCGAGTTGACCGCCGAATTGGCGAAAATACCCGTTGCCAGCGCCCCGAACATACCGCCGCAGGCGTGGACGCCGAACACGTCCAGCGCATCGTCGTACTTGTTGAGCTTGCCTTTTAGCTGAATGGCAAAGAAGCAGATCGGGGAAACCAGCAGGCCGATGACCAGGGCCGCCGACGCATCCACAAAGCCGCAGGCGGGGGTGATTGCCACCAGTCCGGCCACCGCGCCGGAGCCGAAGCCGACCGCCGTGGGCTTCTTGAAGCGAACCCATTCAATAATCATCCACGAGGTCGCCGCCGCCGCCGTGGCAATATGGGTGTTGATAAACGCCGCGCAGGCCACGCCATCCGCCGCCAGCTCCGATCCGGCATTGAAGCCGAACCAGCCGAACCACAGCAGGGCAACGCCAATCAGGACCATCGGGACATTGTGCGGACGCATCTCTTCGCCGCCGTGCCCTTTGCGCTTGCCGAGCATGATACACAAAACCAGCGCAGACACACCTGAAGAGATATGAACCACCGTGCCGCCCGCGAAGTCCAGCGCGTGCAGGGTCGAGCCAATAATGCCGCCGCCCCAGACCATGTGTGCCAGCGGGTCATAAAAGAACGTGGCCCAGAGCAGGATAAAGACGCAGTACGCCGAAAACTTCATGCGCTCCGCGATGGCTCCCGAAATCAGCGCAGGCGTGATAATCGCAAACGTCATCTGGAACAGCATGAAGATGGATTCAGGAATAGTCAGGCCGGAGCGCAAGCCCGCTCCCACCCCATGCAGGCCGAGGAACTGCTTGGGATCGCCGATTATTCCCGCGATTGCGGCAGTACCGTCGGCGTTTTTCGTGAGCGGGATGTCAGTGCCAAAAGCAATAGAATACCCGAACAGCATCCACTGAACGCTGATCAGCCCCAGCGCGACAAACGACATCATCAGCGTGTTCAGCACGTTTTTGGAGCGCACCAGGCCGCCGTAGAAAAGCGCAAGGCCGGGCGTCATAAACATAACCAGCGCCGTGGCGACAATCATCCAGGCGGTGTCGGCCTTGCTGGCCCCTTCGCCGGTGACGGACGCAGAGCTGGCAGCAGCCAGCGTGTCCGCATCCGCTTTGGACATCTTGACGGTCGTATCGGGAGTAGCGGCCACCTCTTTCGGGGCGGCGGCGGCGGAAGTTGCCACCGGAGGACCGGGCGGCACGGGGGTCTGGGCCAAAACTGTCAGAGACAGCGGCAGGAGCGCCAGCACGGCGAGGGCGCTGCGCCAGAACTTGGGGGCGTGTGATTGGGAATTCACGAAGAAACATCCTCCTAGAGACAATAATTCTTAACGAAGTATTTTCCGGGGTGCTTCATCGCGGTTGCCGGACGGCTGCCTGCCAGGCGTCTATGCCTGGAGTGTCTTACTTTAGCACAGAGCGGGAACCAATGTCAAGCCTAAGCGCGTATGTTTTTTGGTTTGTTTCGGCTTTGTTTCATTTCTACGGCCATTTGCTAGAGCGAACTCGCAAGCTGCTCCACGAACGCATCCTGCACATCGCCTGCGGTTTTGGCTTTGCCAGGGAAGTTGTTCATCAGCAGGGAAAACACATACAAGCGCCCATCTTTTCCCGTCAAATAGCCTGACAGCGCCCGCACCTGACTGAGTGTGCCGGTCTTGGCATGGACGTTGTTCTGCGCCGCTGTGCCCTTCATGCGGCCCTTCAAAGTGCCGTCGACGCCTGCAATCGGCAGCGAGTCATAATAGAGCTTCCAGTCAGGGCGGCGGTGCATTCCGACCAGCAATGCGGTCACGGCGCGGGCGGTGACGAAGTCCCGCCGCCCCACCCCGCAGCCGTCTACAAGGGCGATTTTGTCTGTGTCCACACCGAGTTTCTGGAACACCGGCGTCTCCAATTCGTGCCCAGCGTCATAGCTGCCGACCGGGGACAGCAGGCGCACAAAGCACTCGGCCAGCAGGTTGTCGCTCGGCTTGTTCATCCGCGCCAGCGTCGCCGACAGCGGCAGGCCGTCGTGGAAGGTTAGCACCATCGCCCCGGCGGGCGTCTGCCCCTGAACGGCGGGTCCGGTGACAACGATGCCGCGCCGCACCAGTGCCGCCCGGAACAGCGCCGCCGCCAGCCGGTCCGGGTCCTTGACGGGAACGTTTATGTCGAGCGTCTGCCCGACGGGAAGCGTGCCAGTGATGCGAAAATAATTCTTGTCCCAGGGCCGCTCCGCCGCGCAAGTGCTGGCAGCCTCTTTCACGCCTGTTCGGGCCGAAACGACTAAAGACACGTAATCCGTCGGCGGCGTAAGCGTGACGCCCACAGGGTCGCCCGACGCCTGACCCGCCGCGACATGGACGGCCAGCACGCCTTCACCCACTTCCAGCCCGGAAATCTGCGGAAACTCTTCGTCGGAGAAGTCGTCCCACTCCCAGCCAAACCCATATGGCCCGCCCGAAAAGCGCGACCCATCCCCGGCCACAGTGCCTTCCACTTTCTTGACGCCCTGCCCCGCCAGTGACGCGGCCAGCGTGTCCAAATCCGCCGCAGACAGCAAGCCGTCCCCGCCGCCGCGCAGGTAGAGCGTGCCAGACACCGTGCCTGCCGCGTCCGGCTTTGCCGCCGCCAAAACCTGCGTCCGCGCCCGGAAGCCCGGCCCCAGCAGGCACAGCGCCGAGGCCGCTGTGAACAGCTTGCGGTTGGACGCAGGCAGCAGCCGTGTGTCCGCGTCATGGGCGTACAGCACCGCGCCGGTGTCTGCCTGGCAGACCATCGCACCGGTGATGCCGCCGGAGAGCGTCGGCGACGCCAGGATTTTGTCCAAAGTCAGCGTTAGCGCAGGCGTACTTTGTGCCCGCACCGGCCCGAAACTTATTAAGCACAGCAGCCCGCAGGCAAGTAGTTTGTTCAAAGCGCCCTCTCAAAAAAGTACCCGCTGTTGTTCATGCCCGCCGCGCCGTAGACGCGGTGCGCCACAGTTCGCGCATAGCCCGATTCGAGCGTCACCCGATCACAGCCAAACTCCTGTGCCGTCTCAAACGCCGCTGTCAAAAGTGCCTTCGCCCCGCGCCCGCGTGCTGCTTCCGTCACAATCAGGTCCGGTATCCACGCCTGCGGATGGACACAGTTCAGTCGCTCCCGGAAGACGAGCGACAGAAAGCCGACCATCACGCCGTCGATTTCGGCCACCAGCGAGGCCGTGTTGGCGTCGGCAGCGTGCCGCTCATAGACCGCCTGTGCTTTGGCCGTTGTGTCCGGCATAAGGCCGGGCCGTCCAAGTTCGGCGAGAAGTGCGGCGACGCGCAGGAAGTCCCCCGGCGCGGCGCGGCGCACGGCGGGCGGGTTTGGGTGAGGCGCGTCAGTCATGGACGCATTGTACCAGATGGGGTGGGATTGGAAAAGCCTGAGCGCCCCATTGACATGAACACCACGGATTGAAATCCGTGGCTGGGGAGCCTTCGGCTGAATGTCCCTGCGGGACAAAAGACAAAGAACAGCCCGCTTCACGGGTTCTTAATCTTATATCTTAACTTCTTGCGTCCCGCAGGGACGTTCGGCGTCTGCGCCCCTCAGCCACGGATTTTAATCCGTGGCCTCTGCTCAATGCCCCTGTGCCTCAGAAAAAAGGGGAAGGAAAACCCGCGCCCTTTCCCGAAATAAGCCTTGTGACACTATTAGGCGCTATTTTTGACTGCGACGGCCTGCTGGCCGACACCGAGACGCCCGATTACGATGCCTGGCGCGAAATCTACGAAGAGCAGGGCCTGCACTTCCCCGTCGAGCTGTGGGCGCAGAATATCGGCGCGGCGATGGGGCAACTCCTGCACGACTGGCACGGGCCGCTGGAAGAACACCTCGGACCACGCTACGACCGTGAAGCCATTCGGGCCAGACGGGCGGCGTTCTATCAAACCGCCGTCGGCAGGCTGACCCCCCTGCCCGGCGTGCTGGCCCTGCTGGACGCTCTGGACGAAGCCGGTATTCCCTGCGCCGTTGCCTCCAATGCCCAGCGCGAATGGGTAGACCGCGTGCTGGAAATCACCGGGCTGACCGGGCGCTTCCGCACCATTGCCACGGTAGATGAAGTGGAGCATCCGAAGCCTGCGCCGGACGTGTACCTGCTGGCCGCTTCGCGTCTGGGCATTCCCCCGTCGCACTGCGCGGCCTTTGAGGACTCCCCACGCGGCCTCGCCGCTGCCCACGCCGCCGGGATGTTCACCGTCGCCGTCCCCACCGCCCTGACCAAACACTTCGCCTGGGAGCAGGCCCACCACATCGTCGAAAGCATGGAGCATCTGGTGGTTGATGACCTGCGGGAGCGCCATGCAAGCCGTTAAGGCTGTCCTGGCAGCACTTCTTTGCACACTTACACTTTGCGCCGCGCCGTCGCACTGCCAGATTGGGGAGTCCCCCCCTATGGCAGTCTACCAGCGAACGCCGAAACATGGACCACGCCTGATGATAGATGCCCGCCGGGGATGGGCTGTCAACACCGGCACGGTCGGTTCCGTCATCCAGAAAACCTCTGATGGGGGCAAAACTTGGCAGGACCGGACGCCGCCCGGCTTCGCGGACCTCGCGCCGGACCTCGGCGACCAGGACTGTTTCCCAACGGAGTTTAGCCTGAGCGCACTTGGCGGTTGGCGGCTCTGGGTCTCATTCATCGGCACGGTCCACGGGCGGACAGCTCTTGTCGTGGAGCGAACCCAGGACGGCGGACAGCACTGGCGGCGGGCGGTGGTGGTTTTGGGCGAGGCTGAGGCGACCGACTTGCAGTTCTTGGATGCCCGGCACGGCTTTCTGCTGGCAGAAAAGTTCCACGGGCGTCAGGACTTCTATGTAACCGGCGACGGCGGCAAGACGTGGACGCAAGGCGGGTCGCCGGACCAGGGGTATCTGCTGAACTACTCGGCCACAGGGATGACGTTTCGCACTACCCGCGAGGGCTGGATCACCGGGATCATTCGCGGCGACCCGCCCGTGCCGCTTATCCGTACCCGCGACGGCGGGCAGACCTGGCAGGTGCAGGAAATCGATCTTCCCAAACCATACACAGACGGACAGGCAGACACTTATTCCATGCGTTTTCACGGTAAGAGCCGACGACAGGGCGCATTTACCGTGCGGATGCACAGCTCTGTTCCACTCACTGTAAACTATATCACGCACGATGGCGGCGGGCACTGGGCTATTGCCGCGCTGACTCACAGAAAGCACCTATGACACCGTTAGAAACCGTGCTGGCGATGACGCGGCATATTCGGGACACCGTCCGGCCTCACCTCGGGGCGTGGCACGGGCGGGAGATTTCCGGCACGGCGGCCTCGGGCGATGCGACGTTCGGCATTGACGACATCGCCGAAGACGCCATTGTGTCGTTTATCGAGCGCGAAAAGCTGTCTATTGCCTACTACTCGGAAGACAAGGGGCTGATTGAGTTCGGCGCGTCCCCCGAAGGCGTCCTGATTATTGATCCTATCGACGGCACGCGGCCTGCGGTGGCGGGCTTTGAGCAGTGCGTCGTGTCGGTGGCCTGGGCGAACTACACGCCGCAGGCGACGCTGGGTGATGTGCGCTTTGGGTGCATCGGGGAAATCAAGAACGACGACCTGTTCTGGGCGGAGCGCGGCGGGGGAGCGCACTGGCTGGGAGCGGACGGAACGGAAAAAGCGCCGCGCCTGCTGCCGATAGAAGACATCAGCCATGCCCCGCTGTCGTTTGAAGTGGTCGCCCGGCCCCTGGACTGGCTGGGCGTGGCGCTTGGCGAGATTGTCGACGCCGCTTCGGTCAAAGGCGGGGCGTTCGTGTTCAGCTCCACGGCCTTTTCGCTGACTCGGCTGCTGACGGGGCAGCTTGCAGCGAGCATTGACATCGGCAACCGGATTTACCGGGATTACCCGGCCTCGCAGGCGCGGTTTTCGCGGCTGGGCGGCGGCAAATCGCTGGGCCTGTTTGCCTATGACATCGCTGCCGCCGCGCTGATTGCCCAGGAAGCGGGCGCGATTGTTACCGATGCCTACGGCCATTCCCTGGACTCGACGCTTCTGCTGGACACGACGGAGCCTAACTTGCAGTCCATTCTAGGCACGTCGAACCCGGCCCTGCACGCAAAACTGCTGACGGCGCTGGACGAGGGCGTGGCGCGGCTGGAAATCAGCTAGAGAGAAGAAAGAGCGGCCGAGGGGTTGAAAACCCCTCGCTAGGTGAGGCGTCCTGCGGACGAAGGAGAAAAGCTAGCTGCCACTGGCATTCTTTGCGTCCTATTCTGTCACCCGGAGGGTGCCTCCCCTAGCGAGGGGTTGAAAACCCCTCGTCTTAACCGACCGAAACCACACTATGAGCAAGAACAACACCTGGAAAATCGTCGGCGTCAGCGTCGGCACCCTGGCCCTCGGCGCGTGGGCGTGGCGCAATCGCCGCCTGTTTACGGTCAGCGACATCACGACCGGCGAAAGCGCGGCCTACCCCACCCTGCGCTCGCGGGTCTACTACGCCGAAATCCCCAAAACGCTGAACGCGGCGGCGGCGTGCCTGTCTAACCTGCCCGGCTTTGCGCTGACGCAGCGGGACACGGCGAACGACGCCGTGGAGGGGACCGTGTCCGGGGTGCTTGGGCTGACCGATGACATCACGGTGTACTGCTTTGACAGTGGCCGGGGGCAGACACGAGTGACCATCCGTGCCCGCGCTCGTGCAGATGTCGGAGATTTCGGGCGCAATGCCGGGCACATTCGCACCTTGCAGGGAGCGATGGATGCGCGGCTGAACACCAACGCGGCGTTTTAAAGCGTCCCCTCCGACAGGGCCGTCAGGGATTGGGTGGCCGCATACTGCACATGAGGGTCGGCACTCTGCGCCAGTCGGTGCAGGGTGTCCAGCACAGCGGGCTTGCGGCTGCCGAGGGTCCCCAGCGTAACGGCGGCCCAGGTCTGCGTGGAGGCATCGCCGGTAGTCGCCGCGTGTGTCAGCGCGGGGACGATGTCCGATTCGGCTAAAAAGCCCATGCGGTCCAGCGTCTGGCTGGCATTGAAGGGAACCGGGGATGGCTGGCTGAGGGCGGCGATCAGGGCAGGAATGGCGGGCTTGGCGAGGGAGGGTGTGATCAGGCCATCCTGTGCGGCGCTGATGATTTTGCCATCCGGGTCCCCGAGCGCCCGCACCAGCAGGGGGATCACACTCGGGTTGCCGCTGCGGCTCAGGCCAATGACGGCCCCCTCGCGGACGGCGGGCGGGGTCGTCGCGCTGGAAAACACCCCGCCGAGGGCGGCCACGGCGGCGGGCGTGCCAATGCCGCCAAGTGCCTGCGCGGCGTAGGCTCCGGCGCGGGGATTTTGCAGGGCGGCGGACAGTGCCACAACAGCGGGCGGGCCGACCGCCTGTATTCCGCCGAGCGCGGCATCGCGGACGCGGGCATCGAAGTCGCCCAGTGCTGTGACCAATGTGGGAACCGCCCCGGAGCCGGGGAAGCTGCCGAGTGCCAGCGCCGCCTGTGCGCGGGACTCGCCGTCGGCGCGGGTGTTCTGGAGCAGGGCGCTGAGGGTCGCTTCCGCCGGGGCAGCCTGCGGCAGAAGGGCTGTGTCTTTGGCGAGGGCCGCCTGAGCATCGGTCACGGCTTTCAGGGCATCCGTCCGGGCCGAGGCGGTTTTGGCCGCGCCCACCGCTGCCTGCGCCGTGGTGACGGCCCCCCCATCCTTTTGGACGTTGTCATACAGCTTGAGTACCGTATCCGCCAGCGCCACCTGTGCCAGACGCTGCACCGAAGGCTGCGCGGGGCTGTTTGCCAGAGTAATCAGCGTGGAAACACTGGCCGGGGAATTGATTTGATCCAGCACGCCCAGCATCTTCTGCCGAAACTCAATGTCTTTGGCTTTGGCGGGGTCGCTCAGGTGCGCTAAAATCAGCGGCACGGACGGCTCGCCAATTTTTTGCAGGGCGCTGAGGGCGGCATCAGCGGCGGCAGGGACGAACAACTGCCCGTCGGCGGCCTGCGCGGCCTTCGGGCCGCCCGCCTGTGCCAGAACGTCCACAGCGGCCCCGCGAATATCCGGGTCCCCGTTGGACATCCGGGCCGTGATTTCTCTTAAATTCGCCTCGCTTTTCGCGGCCAGCGCAGCCAGCCCTGTTTCCGCCGTGGCTTTCAAATCTCCATCTTTGCACAGGCTAAACAGCGTGTCGAACGACTGCGCGGGGGTCAGCCTGCCCGCCGCGACCAGGCGGTTGACCGATTCGGCGGCGTTTTTGCGGATCAGCAGGCTGCGGACGTTTTCAGGACTTTCCTTGTCCGTATCGTCGGGGTTCTGCGTCGCGGTCAGCACATCGACCAGCTTCCCGCGCTGCGCGAGTTCCAGCACGGCTTGATCGCGGGCCGGGGCGGACGGCCCGGCCAGGGTCGCCTCGGTTTTGGCCTGCACGCCCCGGTTGTAGGATACCAAAAGGGCAATCCCGCCCACCAGAACGACAAAAATCAGTATGGCCCGCAGGCGGGGTTTGAGAAACGTGGCGACAGTGCTTAACATACGCTTACTTTAAACCAAACGCGCCTGTTTGTCAAGAGGCAGGAAAACCGCGCCTGCCCGCCGAACTAGGGCTACATGATACGGATTGCTATTCTGCTTTCAGGCCGCCACGGGCGCGGCTCCAACCTTCAGGCGATTGCGGCGGCGTGCGCGGACGGGCAGATTGACGGGCAGATTGTCAGCGTCCTCGGCAACTTCCCCGACTCCCCCGCCCTTGCCCGCGCCGCCGCCCAGGGCCTGCCCACGGTGGCCCTGCGCTCTCGCGCCGACGAAGCCGCGTACAGCGAGGCTCTGCTGTCGCATCTCACCGACTGCCGCCCTGATTTGATCTGCCTTGCCGGTTATATGCGAAAGCTGCCCGACGCCGTGGTGTCCACTTATTCGGGCCGCATTTTAAACATCCACGCCGCCCTGCTTCCCGCCTTCGGCGGGCAGGGAATGTACGGGCACCATATCCATCAGGCCGTCTTGGACTACGGCGCGAAGGTCTCCGGCTGCACGGTGCATTTTGTGGACGGCGGCTACGACACCGGCCCCATCGTTCTGCAATCGTGCGTGCCTGTGGAAGAAGGCGACACCGCCGAAACGCTGGCGGCACGGGTACTGGTCGCCGAACACGCTGCCTACCCCCGCGCCGTCGCGCTGTTCGCGGCGGGGCGGCTGACTTTGGAGGGGCGGCGGGTGCGGGTGAGCGAGGACCAAACGAGGGGTTAAAACCCCTCGCTGGAAGGCGCTTCGCGCCGGGCGGCCAATCGGATAGCGGACCAAGCCTTGCGTCTTTAAACTCTTTGGCTTGTCTTATTCTTTGGCTTGTCTTATTCTTTGGCTTGTCTTATTCTTTGGCTTGTCTTATTCTTTGGCTTGTCTTATTCTTTGGCTTCCCGGCGTCTGCGCCTATCAGCGAGGGGTTTTAACCCCTCGGTCTCGCCATCCCTACCCCACAAGCCCCGGCTTCACCACGGCGTCAATGGCTTTCGCCGTCTCCAGCAGCCCGCGCAGCTTGTCTAAAGGCAGCATCGTGGCGGCATCGGACAGGGCATGGGCGGGGTCGGGGTGGACTTCCAGAAACAGGGCATCTACGCCTGCGGCGACGGCGGCCCGCAGGAGCGGCGGGATGAACTCGCGCTGACCGCCGCTTGTGGTCCCCTGCCCGCCCGGCTGCTGCACGGAATGCGTGGCATCAAAGACGACCGGGCAGCCCAGCGCCCGCATAATGGGCAGGGAGCGCATATCGACAACCAGCGTGTTGTAGCCGAAGCTCGCGCCCCGCTCGCACAGCAGCAAGTTCCGGTTGCCCGTGCCGTAAATCTTTTCCACCACGTTTTTCATGTCCCACGGGGCCAGGAACTGGCCTTTCTTGACATTCACCACCCGCCCGCTTTCGCCCGCCGCCAGCAGCAGGTCCGTCTGCCGGGACAGGAACGCCGGGATTTGCAGGATGTCGGCGACTTCGGCCACCGGCGCGACCTGCCATGTCTCGTGAATGTCCGTGACGACGGGCACGCCGAACTCGGCTTTGATGGCGGCCAGCACTTCCAGCCCTTTCGTTAGCCCCTCGCCCCGGAACGACCCGGACGACGTCCGGTTGGCCTTGTCGAATGAGGCTTTGAAGACATAGGGCAGGCCCAAAGCCTCGCAGTCGGCTTTGGCTTTGGTGGCGACTTCGCGGCACAAATCGAGCGATTCGATGACGCACGGCCCGGCAAAGATGGCGAGCGGCTGGCCTTCGCCGATGGTGAAATTGCGGACGGTGACGTTATTCATAGGGAGTTTCCTTCGGAACAGAGCTAAGAAGCCACGGGTTAAAACCCGAGGCTGCCAAAAGCCCAGCGTCCAGGGGACGCAAGAATAGGACACGGAAAGCCATCTGCTCTCGCTCTTGTGTCCCCTGGACACCGGGCACTTCTGAGCCTCGGGTTTCAACCCGTGGCTTTTGTGGTCATCTGCTTCAGCGCCGTCAGCACCGACGCCGGTGTGACAGCACGCAGGCAGCGCAGATGGGCCGTGCCTTTGAGCGGGCAGTGGTCCAAATAACACGGCGCACAGGGCACAGTGTCGTCAAACAGCAAAACGTGCGGGCCGAACTGCGGGGCGTTGCCGCGAGGCCGCGTGCCGCCATAGATACCCACCACCGGCACTTCCAAAGCCGATGCGATATGCAGCAGGGCCGTGTCGCCCGTCACCACCGCCTGCGCCAATGAGACGAGCGCAACGGTCAGGCCGATACGACCCAACTCGCCCGCTGCGACAAGCGGCGGCGGCGTACCAGGCGGCAGAGCGGCCACCACAGAGCGGCACAGCCCAAGCTCGGAGCCGCTTCCCGTCAGCACAATGTTATGCGAGGCAGAGCAGGCGGCGGCGACGGCGGCAAACGATTCGGGCGGCCAGCATTTCGCTTCTCGGCTTGTGCCCGGATGCAGAACCAACTGAGGCAGACCGGGCCGGTATTCGGGGCGGCTTTCCAGAAAGGCGCGGGCGGCGGTCACGTCTTGCACAGTAGGCCGCAGAACCATGTGCGCGTCAAAGGGGCCGGGCAGACCGAGCGCCCGCGCCCCGTCTAAATAGCGGTCTGTGCTGTGGCGGGCGTGCGGCGTGCGCGGCACGGCCTGGGTATACAGCCGCCGGGTCAGCGGCCCCCAGCGGGCTTCATTGGAGAGGCCCACCCGCACGGGCGCGGCGCACAAAATCCGCAGCCACCACTTTTCCGGGTGAAAGTTCAGCGCGGCCTCGAAGCGCCGTGCCGCCATGTCCGCGTACAGGCGGCGTGACTCTTTGAGCCACGCCAGCAGTTTGCCGCGCCGGAGCAGACGCCGCCAGGCTCCCGTATCGACCGCCACGACTTCTTTGAGCAGTGGGTGGTTTTCCAGCAGCGGCGCGTAGGCCGTGTCCGCCACCCAGGTAATTTCCGCCCCGCCGGGCAGCGCGTGCAGGGCCGTCAGCAGCGGCGTCGCCATCAGAATATCACCGAGCGCCCAGAGTTTGATAATCAGAATGCGGGTCATCGTTCGGTGAGCAATCTCTGCGCCGCCGCCAGCACTTCTTCCACGGTCAGCAGAGTCATACAAAGATGCGGATTTTGCAAATTGCGGCAGTGCTTCTTGTCGCACGGACCACAGGGAACAGGATGCAGCAGCGGCAGGCAGGTGTCCGTGCGCGGGCCGTACCACGCAGGCGAAGTTGGTCCAAACAGCGCCACTTGCGGCGTCTCCAAAGCCGCCGCAACGTGCATCGGGCCAGTGTCTCCCGTGATCAGCAGGGCCGTTCGGTCTATCAGCGCGGCCATCTGCCGGAATGTCAGCTCGCCCGCCACGGCCACCGGGCGCGGGTCCATTTGTTCGGCCAGTGCCAGCGTTGCCTCGCGCTCTTTCGGGCCGCCGAGGATCAGCACGCGCCAGCCGTGCCGGGCCAGCGCATTGCCGACGGCCACAAACCGCTCGGCGGGCCAGCAGCGGGTGGGCCAGGTTGTCCATGGGGCCAGCACCACCAGCCGCTCCTTGCTGCCGATGCCCTGCCGGTCTAAAAACGCTGCCGCCGCGTCCCGGTCGTCTTCGGTGTATCCCAGACTCATCTGCTTGGGCACATGGTCGGACAGCCCCAGCGCCCGCAGGGCCAGCAAATACTGGTCCGTGCGATGCTCCGGCAGGTCCGGGTAGGCAAACGGGTGACTGTACAGCCGGGTGTTGCGGCTTGTTTTGGTCGCCCCGTAGAAGCGGCGGAACGTATCAAAAATGCCGACAGACACCGGGGCATTCACGCCCCGTGCCAGCAGCGGCCACTCTTCCGGCTGAAACGAGATGAACACGTCAAAACTGGCCTCACGCAGCACCCGGCGAAAGCGCAGAACGCGGGCCAGCCACACCGGGTACAGGCCCCGGCGCAGGGGGCGCTTCCAGTAGGCCCGGTCCCAGCGGATGTATTCGTCCAAATAAGGGCTGGCGTCAATCGCCTGTTCGGCGTCTTCTACCAGCCACGTCAGATGCGCGTCCGGGTACGCCTCCCGCAAGGCGGCCAGCAGGGGCGTTCCCATCAGAATATCGCCGAACGCCCCTGCCCGCTGAATAAGAATGCGGCGCGAGGCTTGGGCGCGTGGCACAGAGCAGCGCCGAAGGGGCAGGTTGCAGGGCGTCAGCGGCGGCAGAAAGCAGGGCGGCTCCGGGCGGCTCACGGTTTTCTCCTGCTTGCTGCCAGCTCGCGCCGGTACAGGGCCTCGACTTCGTCGGTCATCTGGCGCAGGCTAAAGTGAGTCTCCACCCGTGCCAGACCCGCCGTGCCAAGCTGCGCCCGCAGGGCGGCATCATCGGCCAGACGGCCCAAAGCGGCGGCCAGCGCCGATGGGTCCGAGGGGGGGACCAGAAAGCCGGTTTCGCCGTCCACAATCATCTCCGGCGTGCCGCCCACCCGTGTGCCGACCACGGGCTTGTTCAGCGCCATGCCCTGCTGTATGGCCGCCGAACACGGCTCCGGCCACACCGACGGCACGGCCACCACGTCCAGCGCGTTAATCACATCGCCCACGTCGTCGCGGAAGCCAGCAAAGATGACCCGGTCGGTGAGGCCGAACTTCGCCGCCAATGTCCGCACCTCGGCTTCAAACGGGCCGTCGCCCACCACCACGCCCCGCAAATGGGGCCGGGTCGGGGCCAGACGACTCAGGGCATCCAGCAGGTCCCCATGTCCCTTTTCAGGCGAGACACGGCCCACAATGCCCACAGCCACATCTTCCGGGCCGAGTTCCAGCGAGCGTCGCACGGCGGCGGGGTCGGCGGGGTCGGCGGACAGTGTGCGAAACGCCTCCACATCGGTTCCGTGATGGATGACGGTCAAGCGCCGAGGGGAGACGCCGTGGCGCAGGTGCATTTGCCGCACCGACTCAGAAATGGAAATGAGCCTGCGGTGCAGCAGGGCCAGGATCAGATTGCCCAAAATGCGGCGCTTGAAGGGGAACGGCAGATGCCAGGTCAGCACGGACACCGGCACGCCTGCTTGACGCGCCGCCAGCGCGGGAACCAGCGCATCTTCGCGGCTGTGGGCGTGAACCACGTCCACGTTCTCCCGCCGCAGAAAGTCGCGCAGGCGGGCCAGGTCGTGGAAGTCGTCCTGACGGCGCACCGTGGCTTCGAACGTTTCCAGCCCCAAGCTTTCGGCACGAGACAGCACAAACCGCCCCGGCTGACCGGCGATAATCACCCGATGTCCACGGGCGCGAAGCTGCACGGCCAGATTGAGCAGGTGGATTTCCAGACCGCCCCAGTTGGCAAGGTTGGTGGCCGCCTGCACAATCGTCAGGCGCGGATTGTCTTGCATCAGGACGCCAGGACTTTTTCCAGGGCACTTGCCCCGCGTGCCCGCTCATATTCGCGGTGGTACAGGGCTTCAATCTTGTCGGTCATGGTTTGGAGCGTAAACAGCGCCTCCACGCGCCGGAACCCCGCCTGCCCCAAACGGCGGCGCAGGAAAGCGTCCCCGGCCAAACGACCTATCGCCTCGGCCAGCGCCTCGGGGTCCGAGGGGGGCACGAGGAAGCCGGTTTCGCCGTCCACAATCATCTCCGGCGTGCCGCCTGCCCGCGTGCCGACCACGGGTTTGCTCATCGCCATGCCCTGCTGCACCACGGCGGCGCACGGCTCATTCCACGTCGACGGCAGGGTCATGATATCAAGCGCGTTGATGACATTGTTGATGTCGCCGCGAAAGCCCGCGAAAATCACCCGGTCTTCCAGCCCCAGCTCTTTCGTCGCCGCCCGGATTTGCGGCTCAAAGGGGCCGTCACCGATAATGACCAGCCGCAGGGGGTAGCGGTCACCGAGCCGTGCCATCGCTTCCAGCAGCACTTTATGCCCTTTTTCGGGGGCAATGCGGCCAGCGATTCCAATTGCCAGCACGTCGCCCGGAAGGCCGAGCGACTGCCGGACAAGGCGCGGGTCTTCGGTGACCTGCACGAACTCTTCGACATTGGTTCCGTGGTGAATCACTTCGGCCTTGTCCGCCGGCACGCCCGAGGCCAGCATGGTTTTTCGAACTGATTCGGACACCGTGACAATGCGCGTGAACAGCACCTGACTGTAGAGCCACGCCCCGAGGCGACTCTTGAAAGGGTACGGCATATGGCGCGTCAGAATGCGAACGGGGACATTTTCGCGCAGGCCCGCATAGGGCGGCACAATCATGTCTGTACTCCAATGAGCGTGCAGAACGTCGATTTTGCGCTCGCGCAGAAACGTTCGCAGGGCCGAAAAATCGTGCCAGTCGAGCTGCCTGCTGACCGTAATCGGGATCGTCGCCAGCCCCATTTCTTTGGCACGCCCTTCCACGAAATGACCGGGACGGCAGGCCACCGTCACCTCATGGCCGCGCTGCTGAAGCTGCTGCGAAAGGTTGAGGCAATGCAGCTCCGCGCCCCCCCAGTTCGGAAACGCAGACGCGACTTGCAGCACGGAAAGAGGCATAGAACAATTTATCCTAAAGGTTTTGTGGTGTCGGCACTGTGCCGTAAGCCGCGCAGACGCGGGCGATCAAATTAGTCGAAGAGCGGCCCGCGACCAGCGAGAGTATCTGCACAGCGCCGCCGTAGCCGCGCACGACGGCGGCTTCCGGCAGGTCGGACTCGGCGTAGTCCCCGCCTTTGACATACAGCGCGGGCCGAACCCGTTCAATCAGCGGCACGGGCGTCCGGGTACCGAACGGGACCACATAGTCCACGCAGGCAAGCGCCGCCAGCAGCTCCATCCGCTCGGCTTGTGGGACGACGGGCCGCAGATCGCCTTTGAACGATTTCACCGACTCATCGGCATTGACCGCCACAATCAGCGCGTCGCCCAGAGCGCGGGCCTGGGCCAGATAGCGGGCGTGGCCGATATGCAGCAGGTCGAAAACGCCGTTGGTGAACACCAGCCGCTCGCCTGCCGCCTGCCGCCGGGCCGTGACTTCCGCAAGCTGCTCCGCAGTAACAATCTTGTCAGCCGAGGATGGGAAGGGCAAGCCCATGACGGCTCCTTTCGGGCAGGCCGAGACGCGCCGCAATGGCACGGGTCACAGCGGCGGTGCTTAAATTGTCCATGCACTTGACATCGCCCCGCCCGCAAATCCGGTCCCGGCAGGGAACGCACGGCAGAGTCCGGTCAATCAGCACCGTAGAGTTTGCCGTCAGCGGCCCCGTCCGGTCCGGGTCCGCCGCGCCCGAAAGCACCACCAGCGGCGTGTTCAGAGCCGCGCCAATATGCATCGGCCCGGTGTCGCAGGTCAGCAGGCAGTCCGCCCGCTCCAGCACCGCCCCGAACTCTTTCACGGACAGCCGCCCGGCCAAGTTGTGAACACGGCTGTCCCCGGCGGCCACTTCCCGCGCTAAACTGACTTCGTCGAGACCGTCCATGACCGTCTTGAACGACGCCGGTGCCCCGGTCACGGCCACGGCGACGCCAGGCTGCGCGGCCCAAAAGGCGGCGACTTCGCGGAACCGCTCCAGCGGCCAGCGGTTCAGCGGGCGCGAGGCGGCGGGGTTAATCACCAGCAGTTTGTCCGAGGGCCGAATGCCCGCATCTTCTAAAATACGGGCCGCGCCAGCACGGGCCGCGTTTGGGACAAAAAAGTCCAGCGAGCGGTCGAGGAGCGGCCCGACGCCGAGCGGCAGCAGCTCTTTGTAAAAGTCGTCAACCGCGTGCGTGATCCGCCCCGTGTCCGGGCGAACCGTCATATCTTTCACAAACGTCAGCCGCGTTTTGGCCCCGCTGGCCCAGGCCATCAGATACGACTTGGCGCTCGGGTGCAGGTTGACCACCAAATCGTAGCGTTCCCGGCTTAATTTAAACAAAAACGGCAAAAAATGGTCCAGCCGCGAATCTACCCCGCGCTTGTCAAAGGTCAGCACCCGGCGCACCAACGGATGTCCGTCCAGCGCGGCACTCATGCCGCCGCCGACGATAAAGTCTATCTCAATACCGGGAAACGTCCGCGCCACTGCCCGCAGAGAAGGCGTTGCCAGCAGAATATCTCCCATGCCGCCAAAGCGGATAAACAGCGCACGCTTTGGGGAGTGTTGTGTCATCACAGGGCGAATTATACCGGATTTCCGGCCCCCACTGCAACACGCGGTGCCGGCTGTCTCAGGAGACTTTGCACTGCCGCCCGGACCTCTTCCACGTCCAGCGACGCCATCAGGCCGTCGGGGGACTCCAAGACCCGGTGACACGGGCCGTAATTGCCCCACTTGCGCGGGTTGGTTGGCCCAAACAGCGCCACGGTCGGCACGCCCAGCGCGACCGCCGAGTGCATAATCGCCGTGTCGTTGCCTAAAAATAGGCCCAGCTCCGACACCAGCGCCAGCGAGCCGCGCAGGCCGCACCGGCCCGCAAAGGACACCGCCCGCGCCCGCGTCTGCGGGCGGCACTGCGCCAGCATCTCCTCGGCGGCGTCCTGCTCGTCCGGCCCGCCAATCACGGCCAAAAAGAGGCCGGGATTATCCCGCACCAGCGCATCCGCGACCTCCGCATAGGCGCGGGTCCCCCACCGCTTGCCGGGCTGACTCGCGCCGGGCTGCACGCCCACAAGCTGCGCCCTCGGCACGTCCTCGCCCCAGGCTGCCGACAGCCGCGCCCGCGCCTCGGCGGCCTCTTCGCCGCTAATCCACAGCTCCAGCGCCGGGTTCACCGGCGCGTCCGGCGCGACTGCCCGCAGAACGTCAAAGTAGCAGGCCACCTCGCTTTTCTCGCGGTCGTAGTCCACCCGCCGGTTCAGGAGCGGCCCGCGCCCCTCGGACTCAAAGCCAGCGCGAATGTCTACCCCGCTCAGCCACGAGGTCAGCGCCGAGTGGAACGAGCGATTCAGCGCCAGCGACAGGTCAAACTTGCCGTGCCGCAGCGTCTTCACAAGCTGGGCATACGAGCGCGTTCCCCGGTCGGCTTTGTAGGGGTCGAACTCTAAAATCTCGTCTAAATAGGGGTTATTTTGCAGCAGGACCCGTGCGTTGCGGCCCGTCAGCAGCGCGATATGGGCGTCCGGCCACTGCGCCCGCGCCGCCCGAAAAATAGGGATTGCCAGCAGCGTGTCCCCGATAAAGCGGAACTTGGTGGAAATCAGAATGCGTTTCGCGGGGACGGCAGCCTCGGTGACTCTAGGCTCCACGCGGGGCGGGGCGGCTTCGCTCGGCGCTGTCAGCAGGGGGATAAAACCGCTCCGGCGGGCACGCAGGAGGCCGTTGATTTCCAAAGCTACCTCTTCCGGGCTGATTGCCCGCAGGCAGTCATAGCGCCCGTCGCACGTTGGATGGTTGCCGCAGGGAGCGCACAGCAGCGACTTGTAAATCGCTTTGGAGTTGGTGTCAAACGGCCCCGTCACCGCCGGGTCGGTAGAGCCGAACAGGGCCACGCAGGGCGTTCCTACCGCCGTCGCCAGGTGCATCGGCCCCGAATCGGCACTCAGCAGAACATCACTGCACTGAAGCACCGCCGCCAGCGTCTTGACATCCGTTTGCCCTACGAGGCTGACCGGTTTGGCGCGGGTAGTCCGCCGCAAAACGTCGCCCACCAGCGCGTGGTCTTCTTTTCCGGCCCCCACAATCACGCAGGCGACGTCTCCAAGCTGGTCCAGTGTCTGGGCAAAGGACTCGGCGAACCAGCGTTTTTGAGGCCGGGTTGCGCCGACATTGACCGCGACCAGCCCCCGGCTGATGTCTACGCCCTGTTCGGTCAGCAGCGCCTCGGCCTTCGCCCGCGCTTCCGGGCTGACCGTCACCACCGGCGGGCGGCGCGGGCGATCTCGCTCCGGCGGCAGCGGCATCGTGTCCAGCATCGCATCAGCCATGTGGACGGCGCGGGTGGAGCGCAGCTCGCTGAGGAAGCGGTTCATGCCGCGTCCCCCCAGCCCCACCCGCCGGGGCGTCCGGGCCAGCCACGCGGCGGCGGCATAGGCGGGCAGCGGCGGCAGGATGACGGCATCGGTGTATCGCCCATCGCGCAAAAGCTGATACGTCTGCATCACCCGCCCGAGGCTGCCGGGGTCGGTGCGGGCGATAATTTTATCTAAATCCGGGTTGCCTTGCAGCACTTCAAACGCGGCCCCAGCGCCGACCACGGTGTCAATCTGCGCGTCCGGGTGCGCCCGCCGCAGGGCCGCAATCGCCGGGGTGGTCAGCAGCGCGTCCCCCAGATAGTTCATATTGACGACTAAAAATTTACGCATAGTTGGTCATATCCCGCACCGCCGCCAGAACCTGCGCCGGGGTCAGCCGCGCCAGACTCGCCGCGCCTGCGTCCTCGGTCGGGCGCTTGCCGGGAACCATCGCGCCGGGCGCGGGGTCGTGCAGCACCATATTGCGCCGCCCATACGGCCCGTGACGGCGCGGGTCCGTCGCGCCGAACAGGGCCACGGTCGGGGTTCCGACGGCCACGGCCAGGTGCATCGGGCCGCTGTCGCCACTGACCAGCAAATCGCACGCCGCCAGCACCGCCGCCAGCTCGCGCAGGGTTGTCTGCCCCGACAAATCCACGAAACTGCCCCCGGCCAGTGTTGGCGTGAGTTCGGCGACTGTGGCAGCATCGTTCTTGTCGCCAATAAAGACCAGGCCCGCGCCACTCTCGGCCAGGCCCCGTGCCACCTCGCCCCAGCAGGCGGCGGGCCAGCGTTTGTAGGCGCGGGAGGCCCCCACATTCAGCGCGATACGCGGGCGCGGCAGAGTTTCCAGCCACCCGGCGGCCTTCGCCGCGCCATCGGCGGCCAGATACGGCTGCGGCGTGAACTCCGGGTGCGCTGTGTAGACCCCCAGCGCCTCGGCAAAGCCATACAGCAGGTCAATCTCGTGCCGGGCGGGCGCTTTTCCGGGCACACTCGGATGCGTCAAAAACAGCGTGTTCCCCTCGCGGCCCCGGTCCCAGCCTACGCGCACCGGCGCACCGGACAAGAACGTAATCAGGCCGCTCAGAGCCAGCCCCTGCATATCCAGCGCCAGGTCATAACGGGCCGCGTGCAGCGTGCGGCGCAGGGCCAGCAGGTCGGCAAGCTTGGGCTTGTCCGGCAGGACGCGCAGGGTATCAATCGCGGGGTTGCCGCGCAGGACGTCGGCGGAACGGGCACGGACCACCCAGTCTAATGTCAGCCCCGGCGCGGCGTCTTTGATCGCCTGCACGACGGGCAACGCATGAATGACATCGCCTATCGCGCTGGTTTTGACAATCAGCAAGCGGCGGACCTCAGCCAGCGGCGGGAGTGGGTTCGGCATCGCGGCTCCTCTCGGCGCGTCCCGTCACGGGGTCCAGACCCGGCGGCGGCGGCACGCGCCAGCGGTCATGCAGCCAGAGCCACTGCTCCGGGTACAGCCGCACGATGTCTTCAATATCCGCCGTGATTTCGGCCATCATCCGGTGCCGGTCGGTCTCGGCATCCACCGCAGGGTCCGCAAAGATGGCCGGATAAAAGACGGTTTTATACGTGCCGTCCGGCTGACGCGGGCCGAACATTGGCAAAATCGCCGCGCCCGTCTTCTGCGCCAGCACGGCAGGGCCAGCCACGGTTCCGGCCAGCTTGCCAAAAAACGGGACAAATAAATCTTCCGATTTTTGATCCGGGACAATCGCCACAATTTTGTTGGCTCGGAGCTGTTTCAGCAGCGCACGCGGCGAGTCGCCGCGTGGATGCACTGAGTAGCCGTTTTTGCCGCGCACCCGGTCTGTGAGCGCGTTGAACTCCTCGTCTTCGCTTTGCCGGGCCACGACTTTGATGTCGTAGCCTTCCATCGCGGCCCGCTTGGAGAGCCATTCCCAGTTGCCCAGATGCGCCGACACCACAATGACCCCTTTGCCCCGCGCCAGCACCGTGTCCATCGGCACATAGGAGTCAGTTTTAACTAACTGCCGCAACTGATCCAGCGTCAAATCCGCGCCTTTCAGGAACTCCACCAGGGCCGCGCGGGCGAAGTGCTGAAACACGCGCTTGATGAGCGCCCGGCGCTGCTTTTCTGTCAGCGCGGCTCCGTAAGCGATTTTGAGGTTTTTGTCCGCGACGCTTCGAAACCGGGCCGAAACATGGTAGCCCAGAGTCCCCAGCGCCGTGCCAAAGGCCAGCGCGGGCCGCCAGGGCGTCCGCCGCAGGACTGCAAACGCCGCCGCGAAAGCGCGGCGCGTGAACCCCTGCCAGATTTTCTTGGAGAGTCGCATAAGACTTAGAAAACTTTGCCCACCGCCGCCATCAGCCCGGCGGCATCATCGACGGCCATTGCCACACGGAGCGCATACACCGGCAGCCCGGCGTCGGGGGCACAGACGGCAGCCCATTTGACGGCATCTTTTTCCGTGATAATGACTGCCTCGGCCCCGGCCCGCGCCGCCTCAGCCAGCACCTTTGCGGCGTCTTCGCGGGTCAGCGGGTGGTGGTCCTCCCACACTGTCAGTTCCAACACCTGTGCCCCGGCCTCCTGTTCCAGCGTGCGCCGAAACGAGTCAGGCCGGGCTATCGCACAGGCGGCAAACACCGGGCGGCCCCGAAACTGCTCCCAAGAGACTGGCGGGGCGGACAAATCGTGCGCGGGGACGAAGCCGGCAGCGCGGTGGTCGGCAAAAAAAACAGAGGCACGGGGGGCCAGCCGGGCGACTTCCCCGCTCAGCGCGGCGCGGGCGGCATCGTCTAAGCCGCCCGCACGGGTGGCGACCACGACCCCGGCCCGGCGCAGGTTTTGCTTCGGCTCCCGCAGCAGCCCACGCGGCAGGGCGTGCCCGTTGGCGAAGGGGCGGCGGGCATCGAGCAGCACAATATCCAAATCCCGTCCAAGCTGCCAGAATTGAAAGCCGTCGTCCAAGACAAGCACGTCTAACTCAAAGCGGCGCAGGGCGGCGCGGCCCGACTCGCGCCGGTCTTTGCCGACAAGCACCGGGGTCCCCGGCAAAGTCGCGGCCAGCAGATGCGGCTCATCGCCCGCGTCCGACGCGGATAACAAAACTTCGCCCACGTCGTCCGACACAATCCGAACGCTTTGGCTTGACCCGCCGTGCCCCCGGCTGAGAACGGCCACACGCTTGCTTTCGGCCCGCAGATGCCCTACCAGCCACTGCGTCATTGGCGTTTTTCCTGTGCCGCCGACGCTTAGATTGCCGATGCTGACTACCGGGACCGGCAGCCGCCCGCGCCGCCGCAGGCCCAGCCGCTCGGCAAACAAGTACGCGGCCAGCCCCACGCTGTAGAGACGCTCCAGACTGCCCAGGGCGGCCCGCAAGGCATCAGCAGTCAGGCCGGGGCGCCCCGGCGCGTCAATCACGGAATGCAGGTAGGCTTGTAAAGATAACACAAATGATACGAATATTGCGTGCCATGCCCTGAAGGGCACGGCTAATGGGCGCGGACGCCAGGAACCCCCACTTCGTGGGGCTAAGAATTAGACTGAATTCAGTGCCGCGAAGCGGTAGTTTTCAGCGGCTTCGCTCGGTAGCCGTGCCCTTCAGGGCATGGTTTTCTTTGTTCGTACCCCGCACGGGGCGATGGCTTCCTGCTCGGCCTGTGCTTCCAGCGCAGAAATTGCCTCGCCAAGACGCACGGCCCACTCTTCCTGCTCCTCGGAAGAGGCATCAGGCGGAATAGAAATTGGGTCGCCGTAAATCCAGACGGCCCGCGCAAAGGGGGCGGGGATCATATACTGGTCCCACGACCGCGCCAGACGGCGCGGAAAGGCGCTGACGCCGACAGGCACAATCACCGCGCCGGACTTTTGGGCCATAAACACAGCCCCCGGCTTGACTTCGTGGCTCGGGCCGCGTGGCCCGTCCGGCGTGAAGGCCAGCGTCGCGCCCGCTTTGAGGTGCTTGGTCATGGTCAACGCCGCCTGCACCGCGCCGCGTGCCGAAGTGGACCCGCGCACGGTGCGGAAGCCAAACCGTTGAAAAATCCGGTTCTGATACTCGCCGTCCCGCGACGTCGAGATGAGCGCCCAGTAGCCCCAGCCCCGAAAGCGGGCGATTGGCAAAAGCGTTCGCCCGTGCCAGGTGACAAGGATCACCCCCTGCCCGTCCTCCTGAATGGCCCGCACCCGGTCTTCCCCGACCACGCGCAGCCGCACCGTGAGAGCCGTCAAGCGGGCGAACCAGTAAATCAAGAATGAAACCGTGCGATATTTCCAGGCCGCTGTGTCTCGGTACTTCATAGAGCTATCACCAAGCTGTCACGATGCGGCAAGCGCCGGCTCGGCCCAGTCCCTCGGCTCCCGGTCCGGCGTCTTCTCGTGGAACCGCTCATACAAATGCCGATACAGGCCGTCGGGGCGGCGTATGAGGGTGTCATGCGAGCCGGCTTCGACGATCTCTCCGGCCTGCATGACTAAAATCTTGTGGGCATTGCGGATCGTAGACAGCCGGTGCGCGATGACCAGCGTGGTGCGCCCGCGCATGAGCGTGTCCAGCGCCTCCTGCACCACTTTTTCCGACTCGGCATCGAGCGACGAGGTCGCTTCATCCAAAATCAAAATGCGTGGGTCTTTCAAGAGGGCGCGGGCAATGGCGATGCGCTGCCGCTGCCCGCCGGACATCAGCACGCCGCGCTGCCCCACCAGCGTTTGGTAGCCGTGGGGCAAAACGCCGGGGTCGGTGATAAACCCGTGGGCGTTGGCGGCGCGGGCGGCGGCTTCCACCATCTCATCAGTCGCCAGCGGGTTGCCATAGGCGATGTTGTCCCGGATGGTCCCGCCAAACAGAACGGTTTCCTGCGGCACGATGCCGATATGACGGCGCAGGGAGGCCAGCGTCACTTCGCGCACATCATGCCCGTCCACCCGCACCGCACCGCCTTGCGGGTCATAAAAGCGGGGGATCAGATCGGCCAGCGTGCTTTTGCCCGCGCCGGACAGGCCGACTACGGCCACCACTTCGCCGGGGTTCATCGTAAACGACACATCCCGCAGCACCGGAGTCTGCGGGTTGTAGGAAAACGCGACGTGTTCAAACTCGACGCGCCCGTCCACAGTGGCAAGCTCCGCCGCGCCGGGAGCGTCCTGTATCTCGGACTGCACATCCAGAACGTTCCGCAGGATGCGGCCCCCGCCCGCCTGCATCTGCTCCCACAAAACTTTGACATTGCCAAGAGCGCTCACGCCGCTGGCAATCTTGATGACCAGATAAATAAACTTGGAAAGCTGCGAGAACGTCATCGCGTGAGTGACCACTTCATGCCCGGCAATCCACAGGGCCAGCGCAATGGCTCCGGCCCCAATGATGTCGGTTACCGGCTTGATTTTGCCGCCCTGCCGGGTGGCGGCCATCGCCCGGTTTTTCGCTTCGCGGTTTTCCGCAGAAAAGCGGCGCACTTCCTGCTCTTCGGCCCCGAACGACTGGATGACGCGCACCCCGCCCAGCGTTTCCTCCATCAGCGTATTGACATCGGCCAGCTTGTCCTGCGTGTGCGTGGTCATGCGCCGGATAATCCGGGTCAGGCCGCTGATGGACCAGACCATCAGCGGAACCACCAGAATCACTGCCAGAGACAGCTTCCAGTTGATCACAAACATATAGATGCCGCCGCCAATGACGATGAACGGGGCGGACGCCACATCTTTGAGACCCGCCAGAATGCCTTGCAGCAGCGGCACATCGTTGTTGATGGTAGACATCAGCGCCCCGGTGCGCTGCCGGTTAAAGAAGCTCAGGGACAATCCCTGCAAGTGCCGGTAAATATCGTCGCGCAGGCGCAGGCCAAGCCGCTGCCCGGCTTCCGCAAACCAGATGGTTTCCGCGTAGTTGAACGCGGCCCGCACAATGTAAAGCAAAATCAGGCTCAGGCTGACCAAAGACAGCAGGTGCAGGCTGCTTGCCTGGACGCCGGTATGGAGCGCCGAGTCTTTGATCGCATCCAGAAATTTGCCAAGCACAAACGCAACGCTGAGGTCGACCCCGCTTGCGCCAATCGCGCAGATGATGGCCCCCCACAGATATTTCCGGTCCGGGCGCAGGTACGACCACAGCCGGTTCCAGATGATTTTTGACTGGTTGTCCATAAGTTAGTGCAGAAAAAGCCGAATGCTCAGAAGTGCCACAAAGGCCAGCGCGAACAGCGCCGAAGTCTGCTCCCGGTTCTTTAAAGCCTGTGCCCACGTATACTGCCCCGTGCCGGTCGTGCGCGGCCAGGGCGACGGCAGGAGGCGCGGGACACGCTGTTTGTATTCTAAATAGGGAGCGCCGAACTTGGCGGTCAGAAACTTCTCTTCATAGAAAATCGCCGCCAGATGAAACACCAGAAACAGGGACAGCGTCAGCGCCACGCCCCACCCGCCCAGGCCAGACAGCAGGCCGTAGCCCAGAGACAGCAGCAGGGAGCCGAAGTACAGCGGATTGCGGACATGAGCATACGGCCCGCCGGTGGCAATCACGGCATCTTTGGAGATATACCCCGCCGACCAGAAGCGCACCACTTCGCCCAGCACCACCAGCGCCAGACCTGCCCCATACGCCGCCCAGCCGCCGTCCTGACGGTGGAAATACAGCGACAATGTCAGCAGCAGCAGCGGCACAAGCCAGGTAAACACAGTGCGGCGGCGCACCAGAAATGGCGGCTTGCCGACAGGGGAGGGAGCTTCAGGCATGGTTTGTTTAGTGTCTATCATAACAGTTTTCGTAAGTGAAAGGCGGCAGAAGCGAGGGGTTTTCAACCCCTCGCTAGGAGAGGCACCCTCCGGGTGGAAGAATAGGCCACTGACAGGAAGTTCTGCTCCTTCGTCCGCAGGACGCCTCACCTAGCGCGGGGGTTTCAACCCCTCGGAACCTTGCTCAGAACCCTGCTCGGAACCCTACGGCGGATTATCAATCAAACCCAGCAGCTTCTCTGCGGCCCGGCGGACGCCGCCCGGCTCCCCCAGGTTAGCAGAAACCATCTCGCCCAGCTTTTCTTTCAGGGCCAGAATGCGGCTCGGGTCCAGCAGGAAATCCATCGACAGGTCGGCAATCGCTTCGGGCGTCGCCTCCTCGCCCATCAGCTCGGCGAAGACCCGCTCCCCGGCCAGAATGTTCGGCAAACCAATATGCGCCAGATTGAGCTGACGGCGGCGCAGCTTCCATTCCACCGCCATCATCTTCGAGCCGTGGTAAACAATCACCATTGGCTTCTTCAAAATCATCGCTTCCAGCGTCGCCGTGCCGGACTTCGTCAGGACCAAATCGGAACGGGCCAAAACGTCCCATGTCAGCCCCGTACAGATGACCAGCGGGGCGGGGCCGGAATGCGCCGCCGGGGGCCGCATCACGGGGGCCGCCGCCGCTGATGGCTCCGGCAGCGTCACCGACAGGCCCTCGGTAGTCGCCAGCACCGGCGCGGCGGCGGGCGGCAGGGCCAGCGCCGCCAGCGTGTTTCCCGCCTGCACGATTAAAAGCTGAAGCCGGGCCGCCCGGCCCCCTTCGCGCTGCTCGCGCCGAATCAGCGCCTCGGTCATTGGACGGACGCCCTCGGAAGCCAGCGCGACCACAAACTGCACGCCCGGCAGGCGGCGGCTGATTTCATCCGCCCCGCCGAGGAGGGGCGGCAGAATATGCTGGATTTCCTGACGGCGACTGCCCGGCAGAAGCGCCACCACCGGGCGGTGCCGGTCCAGCCCAAACCGGTCGTAAAACTCGTCGTCCGCCAGCGTCGGCTTGACCAAATCCAGCAGCGGATGGCCGACAAAATGCGCGTTCGCGCCGCCTGCCCGAAGCGTCGCCGCCGACCACGGAAACGGGGTGACAATCGTGTCGGCGGCTTCGGCCAGATTGCGATTGCCCGTCTGCACTCTCGCTTCCCGCCGCCAGGAGCCGGGCGGAAAGTAGTAAAAAACCGGGCAGATTTTGTTTTGCTTGGCCCAGCGGGCCAGCGGGACATTGAAGCCGCCTGCGTCAATAACCACCAGGGCATCCGGCGGGTCTTTTTTTAACGCCCGCTTGAACTCGCCGCGCACCCAAAGCAGGAGGGGCAGCTTGCCCAGCACTTCGGCGATGCCGATGCTCGCCCACGGGTCGCTGTTGCGCGTGATCCGCACCCCGGCCTCGGCCAGATGCTGCCCGCCGATGCCCCAGGCTTCGACGGGGCGCGGCGCGGCTTGCGCCTGCAAGGCTTCCAGCAGAGCGGCTCCCTGCCGGTCTCCCGACGGCTCCCCGGCCACAATCGCAATCCGCAGCGGCTGTTCGCTCATGGCGTCTGCTCCCTACTGCCGGGGGGCGTCGTTCTGACGGCCATTGGTCCCAAAACGGATGTTACGGATGAAGTCCAGCAGGTAATCCAGCTCCGGGCTGGACTCCAAATCCGCTTCAATAGTCTCCACGGCCTGCGACATATTCATTTCGGAGCGGTACAGCAGCTTGTAGGCCTGTTTCAAGTCGGCGCGAACGCGGGCGGAGACCCCGGAGCGGCGCAGGCCGACGATGTTCAAATCCAGCACCTTGCAGGGGCGGCCATCCGCCATCATAAAGGGCGGGATGTCCTGCACCACTTTGGAATAGCCGCCGACAAAGGCCAGCCGCCCGATCCGGGCAAACTGATGGATGCCCACCATGCCGCCGAAGTTGACCCGGTCTTCCACCAGCACATGGCCGGAGATGCCGGTCATATTCGCCATCGTGATGCCGCTGCCAAGCTGGCAATTATGGCCGATATGACTGTAGGCCATGAGCAGGTTGTCGTCGCCAATGCGGGTTTCGTTGCCTTCGCCCGCCGCCCGGTGAATGGTGACGTGCTCCCGGATGATGTTGTTGTCGCCAATAACAAGAAAGCTTTTCTCACCTTTGAATTTGCGGTCCTGCGGGATGCCGCCCAGCACCGCGCCGGAGAACACATCGCAGTTTTTGCCCAGCGTCACATACGCATCTACGACGGCATGCGGACGCAGGCGTGTTCCTTCGCCGAGGACGGCTTCCGCGCCGACCACGGCGAACGGTCCGATTTCAACGTCGTCGCCCAGGGTCGCTGTCGGGTCAATACTGGCTGTAGGATGAATCTTCATACGAAAAACAGGTTTCCACGAGTGTCGGAGTTAAGGTTGGGATGGGGCGACGAGAGCAAACAAAATCTCAGCGGAAGCGGCTTCCTGCCCGCCAACCCGTGCAATGCACCGAACCTTGCCGGTGTTGCCTCGAATTCGCAGCAGCACAACCTCCATCTCCAGCGCATCTCCCGGCACAACCGGGCGGCGAAACTTGGCGTCGTTGATTGTGCCAAGATACGCCAGCTTGCCTTTGTTTTCGTCAATCGACAAAATCATCACGCCGCCGACCTGCGCCATCGCTTCAATAATCAGCACGCCCGGCATCACGGGATGCAAAGGAAAATGCCCCTGAAAGAACGGCTCGTTCGCCGTAACGTTTTTCAGTCCGACGGCTCGCTTGCCCGGATCGAGTTCCAAAATCCGATCTACCAGCAGAAACGGATACCGATGCGGCAGGATTTCTTTGATCGCTTCAATATCGAGAATAGGCAAAATGGTCTCCTACAACGGTTCCAACATACATTTACTTTATCCGGTCGCTTGTTCGGCCAGCAGGCCCGCCAGCCGCGTGTTCAGCGTGTGGCCCGGCATCAGGGCCAGAATGCGGGCGTGGACCGGACGGCCTGCCAGCGCGAGGTCCCCGATCAAATCCAGCAGCTTGTGCCGAGCCAGCTCGTCCGGGAAGCGCAGCGGCGTTTCGTAGTCTTTGTGTCCCAGCGCCACAGCGTTATCACGGGTCGCGCCCAGTGCCAGCCCCCGCGCTTTCAACGCTTCCAGCTCGGTCACAAAGCCGAATGTCCGCGCCGGAGCGACCCAGTCTGTGTAATCGCCCCAGCCCTCAACAAACCGCGCCGCCAGCGTGCCGAGGTACGCTTGACGCGGATAGTCCAGCACCACGGTCGCGTCAAAGTGGTCGCAGGGAAACGCGGCGATAGATGCCACGCCTTCGGAAACAAACACCGGGGCGTTCAGCACAATCGGCGTGACGCCGGGGCCGGGCTGAACAGTCTGCCCGGCCTCTAAAAGCATCTGCACAAACGGCGCGGCGCTGCCGTCGGCGGCAGGCATTTCCGGCCCCGTAAACTCAAGGACGGCGTCATCAAAGCCCAGTCCGGCCAGCGCGGACAGGACGTGTTCGACGGTCTGCACTTCGCGCCCGCCCGACTCCAGCCGGGTGCAGCGGGATGTATCGGTGACGTTCGCCGCCAGGGCCGGGATTTCCTGCCCCGTGCGGACGTCCCGAAAGACCAGCCCCGCGCCCGCCGGGGCGGGCAGAAAACGAACAGCGGCGTCGGCCCCGGAATGCAGGCCGACGCCGCGAAAGAAACCGCTCGGCTTTGCCAGTGTCTGGCGCGAACGCTCACTCACTCTGACTTCCCACCAGACTCTAATGCCGCAAGACGCGCTTCCAGATTTTTGATATGCTTCTGCATCTCGGGCAGGGTCCCGTAGACGGCCTGCGCCCGCATTTCGTGGCCGTGCGGGCGGCCATACATCCCCGAGACGAATGAGCCAGCAGGCAGGTTGCCAATCACGGCGGTTTTAGCGGCCACAATGGTTCCATCGCCGATGGTCACATGGTCCTTGATACCGACTTGCCCGGCCAGAATGACGCCGTCGCCGATGTCTACGCTGCCGGAAACGCCCACCTGCGCGACAATCACGCAGTTGCGGCCTACGGTGACATTGTGGCCAATATGCACCAGATTGTCAATTTTCGTGCCGGAGCCAATGCGTGTGGACCCCGTGCGGGCCTTGTCAATGGTGACGTTCGCGCCGATTTCTACGTCGTCGCCGACAATCACGCGGCCAATCTGCGGGATTTTGTGGTGGCGGTCATCAATGAACATATACCCGAAGCCATCCGTGCCCAGCACGCTGCCGCTGTGGATCACCACGGCATTGCCGATTTCGGTGTTGTCATGCAAAACCGCGTGCGGGTAGACAATGCAGTTGTCGCCCAGGGTCACATTGTCGCCGAGGTAGACGAACGGATAAACCACGCAGTTCTCGCCCAGCGTCACATTGTCGCCAAGAAACGCCAGCGCATGCACGGAGGCATTGCGGCCAAACTTTGCGTTGTCGCCGATCACGGCACTCGGGTGAATGCCTTTGTAGACTTTCGGCTCGGGCGCGAAAATCCGAAGGGCCTGGGCGAAGGCGAAGCGGGGGTTTTTGACGCGGATCAGGGGCTTGCCTTCGGGGTGACCCGCAGACCGGGGACTGCCGGAGGGGGCGATGACGGCAGACGCTCGGGAACGCCCGGCCGTACTCAGGAGCCGGTCGTTTTCGGCGAATGTGATGTCGCCGTCCTGCGCGTCCTCAATACTGGAAATGCCGTGAATGAGGATGGTGTCATCCCCTTCAACGGTTCCGTCAATGAGTGCGGCCAGTTGCCCCACAGTCGTTTGCATGGTCACTCCTCTTCCTGATCTTTAGCGCCTGTCTTCTTAATCTTCTCTTGCTGCTTTGTTTGAGAACAATTTTTCAAAAAAGTTGCAGAAGATTTATGCGCCGGCTTTTCAGACGTGCCACGGACCGGATTTCAGCGCCTCAGCAACCGGTTCTGTCAGGTCCCGCTGTCCTGGCGGGGGCAGACCGAACGTGATTGTCCAGTGCCGCCGCTCGGCGGCATCCTCCGCCGCTGCCTTTGTGTCCTCATACAGATAGCGCAGCCAGCGCGTGCGCTGCGCTTCCAGCCGGGTCCGGGCCGCCCGCAGCGCCGAAGCGGACAGGGCCGCCCGCGCCGCGCCGGGGGCAGAGGGCAAAGTGACCTGCCCCAGCGTCCCTTCGGCAGGCACGAGGATCGGCACAGGCCGCGCCAGCGCCGTCAGCAGCGCCGCTCGCTGCCCCGAAAGCCGCGCCTGCTGCGCCGCCAGCGCACGGGCATCTTCGCGCTCCAGCCGTGCCAGCAGCGCGTCGGCCTGTGCCTCCACATAAGAGAGCCGTGCCTCGCGGCGGCTTCGCACCTGGGCGTCGTAAGTGTTCTGCCGCCCCTGCACGGAAGCGTCGTAATCCGCAATCAGGGCCAGCAGACGGTCCCGGTCGGCCTCCACTTTCAGATGCAAGGCATTCAGCCGGGGCGTCGGCGGTGTGGACAGCTTCCAATTTTCCAGAGTCTGCGTCAGCGTTTTGACATTGACCCGCAAAAGCTGGACATTGAAGTCCGGCACAACGTCCGTCGGCTGCGTCGGCACCGGAAACAACTGCCGCGCTTCGCGCCGCCACAGCGACCGCTGCCGGGCAATCTGCTCGCTGCGGGCCAGCGCCCGCCGGGCGCGGATGCCCGCCAGCAGGCGCTGCTGCACCGCCCGCAGGTGCGCGGTGGCCTGCGCGTCCCCGCCCGCACTGAGGCTGCCGCCCGGCGGCACATCCGCCAGGGCGGGCAGGGTGACGGCAGGCGTCGCAGGCGTGCCGGGCACGCCGCTGACGGCGCGGTCCAGCCGCGTCAGCGCCGCATCATAGCGCCCCACCCCGTCCCAGCCGGGATGCCGGTGCATCAGCAGGTCCAGATCAACATAGCCCTTCTGCGGGGCGGACGCCGTTTGGGGCGCGGACTGTCGGTGGCCCGCACAGCCTGCCCCGCCAAGGCAGGCCAGCAGCAAGGCTGCCGCAAGGGGCTTGCTTCGGCTACTTGTTGACGCGCTTGACCACTTCACTGGTAATATCATTGGTCGTGTACAAAGCCACATCGGAGGAGAACACCGCCGTCATATTCTTCTGCTGTGCAACGGCGGTGATGGCGTCTTTGATCAGCTTGGTGAACTCGGTGGTGTCGTCGTCATTGAGCTTTTTGAGCTGTGCCTGGTAGTCGTCCTGAACGCCCTGAAGGACAGTCTGGCCGTTCTGGTACAGGCTGGTCAGCTCAGTCAGCTTGGCGGTATCGGCGGCTGTTGGCTCTTTTTTCTGCTGCAAATCGGTAAGCTGCTGCCCGGCAGTCGCGGATTTTGCGATCAGCGCGGTCACCCGTGCCCGGTCGGTATCGCTGGGGCTGCTTTTGGTGAGCAGCGTGCCAAGCTCCGTCTGGTCCGCTTTGTTCAGCATGATGCTGCTGGCCTGCTGTTTGAAGGCGCTTTGCAGGCGGTCCGCCAGCGCCCGCAGGTCGGCATCGTATTTGGCCTTGCGCGTGGATTCGCTCTGAACACGGCCAATGTCCACGCTGCCGAAGACGGGAACGCCCGCCGGGGCGGCTTTGGCCGTGTGCGGCCCGGCCAGCATCAGGCCCAAAGCCAGTGTGCCGCCAAGCAGAAATTTGTGAGTCAAGCGAGTGAGTGTCATAGGTTCCTTCTGTGTGCGTGTTATTAAATGCTGCGGTTCCGAGGAGTTGAAAACTCCTCGCTGGGTAAGGCGTTCTGCGGACGACGGAAATATGGAGCCTGTGGCGGCTGACTTTTTTCTTTCTATCCGTATTTCTTTCGTCCGCAGGACGCCTCCCCGAGCGAGGGATTTTCAATCCCTCGTCAAAAGCGGCTGCTTAGAGACTGTATAGAAAGCCCCCGGACAGCCCCCTAGCCCCCAATAATGGGGGAACCGGACAGTGAAAACCAAGCCCCTGCATTCTTCTGGCTCCCCCATTATTGGGGGCGGGGGGGGGGGTGATCTGCGTTCGTTGAAGGCTTTCTATACAGTTTCTTAGAACGACTGCCCGATGCTGAACTGCGTGCGGCCACTGCCGTCGCCGCTTTTCGGAATGGCATAATCCAGGCGAATCGGGCCAATAGGCGTCACCAGACGCACGCCGAGGCCGTAGTCGTAAGACAGCTTGAAATTCGCGTGCTGACGCAGCCCCTGCTGCTGATAAATCGAGTTCCACGCATCGCCCGCATCCAGCAGGCCGACAATCTGGAAGTTGTTGTCTTTGTTGGACAGCGGCACGCGCAGCTCGGCCTGAAACAGCGCCAGGCTGCTTCCCCAGAAGCGGTCCGTGTCGTAGCCGCGCAGCGAATCCGCGCCGCCCAGGAAGTATTGCTCAAAGAACGGAATGTTCTTGGCGGTCGCACCGATGAGCAGACGTGTGGCTAGAACCCGCTTGGGCTGGTTGAAGTTCCCCGCCTTGCGCGGCCCCTGCAAGCTCGTATACTGGCGCAGGTCCAGGCCCAGCTTGCCGAAGTTCTGATGGCCGGGGGCCAGCTCACTCGGGAACCGGTCGTCCACCGGGCGCGTGCTGGACGTGACAATTTCATAGGAGAGTGAGCGCAGGCCGCCCGCCGCCGGGGCAATCTCATTGTCCCGGTTGCTGTAGATTGCCCGCACACCGAGGCCGGTGACGCCGCCTTTTTGCCGAATAAACTGATCGGCGGTGTTGAGCGTGACGTTGTCCACTTTGACGTTTTCGGTGCGGAACGTGATACCCGCCGTCAAAAAGTCGCTCAAAGCGCGGTTGATACCCAGAACGCCGCCGATGCGGCGCTCCACATAGGTATTATTGTCGCCGGTCGTGTTGCCGCTGGATTGGAACTGCCCGGAATTGAAACGGTACACAGCTTTGTCGTACAGGTCCACGTCCAGGCTGGTATGGCGCTTGTCCAGATACGGCTCGAAAAAGCCCAGTTCCAGGCTGCTTTGGCTGTTGATGCCGCCGACTTCCCATTGCAGCGACACGCGCTCGCCGAGGCCCCGGAAGTTGTTTTCGGCCAGCGTTGCCTGCCCGACCAGCTTGGAGCGGGAGGAGTAGCCGACACCGACAGACACCTGCCCGCTGCGCTTTTCGGTGACGGGGATAATAATATCCACTTTGCCGACGTCGTTGGAGACCTCGTCAAACGGCCCGACTTCATCAAACAGACCCAGATTGTACACGCGGGTCACGTCGCGCTGAAGCTGTTTTTCGTTCAGAACGTCGCCCACATGGGAGCGGAACTCACGGGTAATGACCTGCTTTTTGGTCTTTTTGTTTCCCTTGACGACAATCGAATTGATATGGGCTTCCACAAGCGGCAGGGTCAGAACGCCCGTAGTGGGATCAAAGTTAATGTCACTGCTGACATCGAAAATATACCCCTGGCTGCGGACATAGCCGCTCTGATGGTCAAACAGCTTCACGATGTCCCGGTCCAGAACATTGGTGTTCAGGACGCGGCCTTCTTTGGTTTCCATCAGCGACTTCAGCTTGTCGCTCGGAATAGTCGGCTCGCCGGTCGGGGTGTTGGCCGTAAACTTGATTGTTTTGATCAGCGGGTTTTCGCGCACAGTGAACGTCAGATCGATGCCGCCCGCCGGGTCCTGTGTGCCGGTCAGCACCACATCGCCGCTGAAATAGCCCATGCTTTTGACGGCGTCGCGGGCGGCGGTGGCAACGCCTGCCGAGTACGCATCGCCAACGCGCAGGCCGGTTTGATTGATAACCGCCAGAATCGCGGGCGTGGTGATATTTTGATTGCCAGCAATTTTAATCAGCGTGATGCTGCCCGTGAACTGCGGCACCGGGGCAGTGTTTGTATCCGGGGGAGTGGTGGTAATCGTCGGCGGCGGCGCGGCCAGGTCGCCGCCGAGAACCGGCGGCGGCACGGCGGGGTTTGGCGCGGTGGGCGTGCCGTTTGGAGCCGTTGCCACCGGCGGCGTGACAATCGGCGGCTGCGTGACGGACGGCAGAGTCGGCGCGGCGGGCGGCTTCGTCGGCGCGGGCGTCGCGGCGGGCGGGGAAGGTTCGGCCTGCGCCCACAGCGGCGTGAGTGGCGTCAGCCCGGTCAGCCCCAGAGTGGCTGACATAACGAGGGCGCGGGCACGATTTCTGCCCCGCGCCCGATTTTTATCCCAGTTGACCAAACAATGCTCCTTGTGAGTTACGTCTTTAAATAAGGTTCGACTTTTTGCCGCACCATCGCTTTGGCCCGGTTCAAGCGCGTTTTGACGGCTTCCAGCGTCAGGCCCGTGGCTTCGGCAATCTCGGTGTACGAAAGGCCGTCTACGAGGCGCAGCACCAGCACCACCCGGTATTCCGGGGCCAGGCTGTCAATCGCCCGGTTGATATGCGCCTGCGATTCTTTTTGTTCCAGCAGAGCCGACGGCGATCCGCTCCAGTCGGCGATCTCGCGGGTTCCCAGCGCATCGCCCTCGTCCGGGCTGCCGATCCCGGCATCCAGCGACGGCCCTTCCATTTCCCGCTGCCGGTCCCGCTGCTTGAAGCGGTTTTTGCAGTGGTTATGGGCAATCCGGTACAGCCAGGTGTGGACTTTGGAGTCGCCCCGGAACTGTTCCCGCGCCTTGTGGGCGGACAGAAACGTCTCCTGCGTCAGATCGGCGGCTTCTTCGTAGTCACCAATCCACTGAAAGATGGTGTTGAAAATCTGCTTGCCGTACCGCGCATAGAGCGCATCAAAATCATGCACCAGCGCCACTTCATCGCGCAGGGACGACGCGGTGCGGTCTCCCCCTGCCCCGTCGCGGGGCATCAGGGCCAGGCCAGCAGCGGCTAATCCACTGCTTAGGACAATACTGGGAACGGGAAGTTTCACGTTTTTTCGCGCTCAGGGCCGGAGGTCTAGAAGCGGATGACACCTTCCAGTGTCACGGCGTTGTCGCGCTGATCGGTAGTCGAAACGCCGATTCGGTAGCGGTTGGTGAAGCTGTAACTGAGCTTCAGATTATACTGCGGCGGCTGCAAGCTCGTCTCGACCGGGCCGCGTGCGCCGAAGGAGCGCGAGAAAGTCACTTCCAGGCGCGGCAAAAGCTGCTTGGTCACGGTCACAAACAGCGGCAGGTTGGGATCATAGCTGACACCAAAGTCTTCCAGACCCAGCGCCCCGGCAATCGAGTCGGTAATCGGCGACAGCAGCGTCGGCAGGGCGACGCTTGCCAGCGCCGTCTTGAACTGATCTTCCAACGCCCGCTCTCCCCCGCCCGTTCCCGCCGCTGTCAAAAGCGACCCCGCCGGGACCAGCGCGGCCAGCATCTGCGAGCGGTTCAGGCCCGGCGGCGAGGACGTCAGGTTCAAATCCAGGCTGTCCGGCGAGTTGAGAACGCCTTTGATATGCGCGGTGATCGTGTACCGCTGCCGCCCGCCGCCGAACGTGCTGCCGCCCCGCGTGGCCGTGGCGATCTCCGGGGCGGCCTCGCCAATGCCGCCGGTATTTCCCGAGGTCCGGTACTGCGCCAGCGACGCCTCCGACGTCGTCACGGTGGCCTGCGCGGTCAAATCCACGCTTGTCTGAAGCGTCGGCACGCCCTGCGCGTCGGCCACCGGGTACAGCAGGCTGACCCGGTTGCGGTCGATGCCATTGGTCGGCTTCACAATCACCAGCCGCGTCGACGGCGGCAAAAAGAAGTTGCCTTTGGTGACGGTCAGCGACGCCGACAGCTTCGGGGCGCTGAGGCGGCCCAGCAGGCGCACCAGGCCGGACGCATCGGCGCTGAGGAGCGAAGAACGGACGGTGACCGGCTTCAGGCGGTCTCCGCCAAGCTGCACGGCGACATCAAAAAACGGGTTAAACGACGGCGCTCCGCTCGCCGCCGCCGCCTCGGTGGATGCCGAAGGCAGAGTTCCCACCGCGTCGCTGACCACGAGCGGCGAGCCGTCGGGCGTCGTCACACGCGGCGTCAGCCAGGGGCCAATCGCGCTGACGGAGCCGTTCAGCTTCGCTTTCACGCCGCTGCTGAACTTTTGATACAGCACATTCTGGCGGCTGTTCTCGTCAATTTTCAGGTCGGTCGCCGTCAGCTTCAAGTCCATTTTCTGGTCGCCCAAAAGCGTTGCCGTGCCCGACAGCGCCAGCGTGCCGCCTTTGGACGACTGCGCCGTAAACGACTGGATTGTGGCCCGGTTGTTTCCCAGCACGATGATCCCGTTTAATTTGCTGAGCGCCGTGTCAAACTGCGTCAGCCCCACGCGGGCGTCTTTGAGCGTCACCAGCCCCGACAGCTCCCCGCCGCCAAAGGACGCGGTGACATCCAGGCTGCCTCCTGTCTTTTTGGGGTCCAGCAGGCCGGGGCTAAAGCCTGCCAGGGCAGATAGGTCCTGCACCGCCAGGTTTGCCCGCAGGTCCTGATTGGGCAGGGCCGCCGTCGGCAGCAGGCCGGGCAGCACCACCGGCAGGCTCCCCGACAGAGTCGCCACCAGCCGCCCGTTTTTGAACGCCGACAGATTGCTGACCGTCAGCACTTTCGGCCCGCCCGGCGTCTCGGACGCCAGGGTCACCGAGCCGGTGCGGATGCGGTCCAGCGCATACGCAGGAGCGTCCGCCGGAAGCGGCGTGCCGACCGGGGTGTCGGGGTTGGACAGTGACACCGAGCCGAGCAGGTTAGGTGACTGTGTCGGGCCAGACGCCTGCACCGAAAGCGTGCTGACCTCACGCGGCAAGAGGCGCAGAAGCGGCGCGGCGGTTGGAACGGCGGTGCGGATCAGCGCAATCGGAATGTTGGAGGCATCCACACTGGCATTCACCGGCCCATCCAGATCGGCAGTGCCCGAGGCATTCAAAAAGGCCCGGTCGCTGCGGGCACGCAGGCTGCGGACGGTAATTACGCGGTTGTCGAAGCTCGCGTCCGCCGTCAGCTCGCCAATCGGCACGCCGCCTGCCAGCAGGTTATCGGCCTTAATCGTGGCCGAACCCGACGGGCGCGGCCCGCCGTCCAGCGCCAGAGCGGCGGTCAGCCCGGCCAGCCGCGTTTCGCCCAGCAGCAGGCCGGAAGCCACCAAATCGGCCCGCACACGCGGCGCGGCCAATGGGCCGGAGACCGAGATTTGGGGAAGCGCAAACGTCCCCGCGACCGGCTGCGGCAGGGCGGCCAGCTTTGTCAGAAACTGCTTTCCCGCCGCCGACCGGGACCAGGGGGAGCGGCGAATGGTGCTGAAAATGTGCGACAGATGCTCCGGCGCGGCCTCGGGAATGGCCGCCGACAGCGTGAGCGCGGCGGGGCGCTTCGGATGCGCGGGTGTCGGCAGGGTGAGCTTCAGGGCGTTCACGTCGTACTCCACCGGCCCGCCTTTTCCCCCGGCGACTTCGGGCGGAAGCTGCACGATAAACTGCCAGGGGCGGCCAGTCTGAGTCAGCACGCCGTCATCGTAAATCGCAGAAAGCGACAGCGGGGCGAACTCCTGCCGGTCTACAATCAAGTTCGGCACAGTCAGGGCGCTGAGAACGACACGCGGCGACGACACCGTCCCGGCCACGCGGCCCGAAAGCGCTGCCGTCCCGGACACCTCGGCATAGGGGTCCACAAACTGATGGAACCGGCTCAGATTGATGTCTGACCCGGCGAACTGCGCGAGTATCTGCCCTTTGGCCGAATAGACGCCCGAGGCTCGCAGGGTCGCGCCTTCGGACTCAAGCAGCCCGTTTTCCAGACGCACCGCGCCGCCCGCATACAAAATATCCGCGCCGACCTGATCCACCCGGTAGCCTGCCACGGTCGCATCCAGCACGCGGGCGTGGCCTGTGACCACCGGAGACTGAGCGCGGCCCGTGATTTGAAAGGCCCCGTCCGCCGTGCCGGTGAGGTTTGGCAGGCTGGCCGTCAGCTTTTTCGCGGTTTTAGGAGACGCCGCCGAGGCGGACGTCGCAAGCTGCAAAAAGTCCCGCACATCGCCCTGCGAAAGCCGCACGTTTAAATCCAGGGCCGGGTTGCCGCCCGCAAGCTGCCGCACCGTGCCGCTGACTCCCACCACCGCCGGGAAGCGGCGCAGGGTGACATTGTCCAGCCGCACATCCGAGGCGCTTGCCGTCAGGTTGCCGCTGACGAAGTCCGCCGCGTAGCGCCCAAAGCGCGGCGCGGCCAGACGCACCGCCCCGACTGCCGACGGCGCTGCTTGCGGCCCCACAATTTTGCCGTCAAACGAGGCCAAGCCGCCCAGCGCGAGCTTGGAATAAGGCCGCAGCAGGCTTGGTACGTCGAGGCCCGCCGCCCGAACCATCAGGTTCCAACTGCCGCTTTTGGGCGTCACCGGAACCGTCCCTGCCGCCGTCAGCGTCCCCTGCGGGCCGCGCACCAGCAGCTTCGCCACCGTCACCGGCCCGCCCTGTTTCCAGGCCACGCGGCTCGTGAGCGACTGAAACTGTGTCTGCCGCAGGCGCAGGTTCTGAGCCTGCACATTTGCCGTCAGCGTCACCGGCCCGCCGCCATTGCCGACCACGAACTGGGCGCTTGCCAGGCCGCCTAAGTTTAAAGATTTCAGCGCAGGCGACGCGGGCAGGCGCAGGGCCGCCAGGTTCAGCCCGGACACGCTTCCCGCCATCAGCACGGCAGGCGTTTTGCCCGCCGTGTTGACCGTGCCATGCACCGCCGCCGCCCCGCCGCCGGGGAGGGCAAACGAGGCCGACGGCACGGACAGCACTTTGCCCGCATAGGTCGCCCGCGCCATGACATTGGTGGCTGTGTTGCCGCCGTAGGTGACCGAGGGAAATGCCAGATTGACCGTAATCGTGGGGTTTTTGACCGTGCCGGTGAAGTTCACCGTCACCGGGCCGGGGGCTGTCGTCAGCCCGGCAGGGGCGGTCAGCGCGGGCAGGGCGCGTGTCAGGCGGACGGGGTTCAGGGACGGCGAAGACAGGGTGGCAGCGACCTGTGGATTGGCGAAATCAAACAGGGTCCCGGTAACGGCTAGCGGCTGCCCGGCGACGCTGACGCGGGCATCGAGCGACGCCCCCGCGCCGGTGAAGCCCGCCGTGCCGAACAGGTGCTGCAAGGGCAGAGCCAGTACCTTTTTGTCCGAGGCGACTATGGTGACATCGCGCACGGCGATATTACCCGAGAGGTCCAGCGGCAGGCCGGGCGGCGGCGCTTTGCCAAGCTTTGCCACCGTGACATCGGCATCCACCCGGCCCCGCACAATCCGGGCCTGCGGGAAGGCTTTGAAGTAGTCCGACCAGTACGCCGCATCGGCATTGCGGCCATCAATTCGGGCGCTGAAGCGGCCTGAGACGGTGCGGGACACGCTGCCGTCCACCCCGAGCGAGGCCAGCCGGGCGGCGGTCGCCCCCGCCCCCACCCCGCCGAGGGTGAAGTAAATCGTCCGCTCCGAGCCAAAGTCCACGGTCGCGCCGATGTGGTCCAGCGTGTTCAGCGCCGGTCGCAGGCCCCGCGCCGGGGCATCAAAGTCGCGGAACCGCAGCGTGCCGTTTTGGACCACAACGCGGCCCACAAACGGCTTGCCGGGCTTTTTGGTAGAAGGCTTGAAAAAGTCGGTGAAGTTGAAGCGGCCTGGATAGCGCTCCACCAGCACGACCGGCTGCGTGATCGACACATCGCCAATCGCGTGCGCCGCATTGCCACTGTCAAAGATTAATTCGTGGAGATTATAGCCAACCGAGATGCGCTGCGCCGTCAGCGCCGCCTCGCCGCTGCCCGCCGCGAACGTCGCTTTGTTGGACACGGCGAGATTGGTCAGAATGAGCTTGCCATGTGTGCCAAAATCCGCGCCGCCAATACGGACTTCGTGACCGTATTGCCGGGTCAGCTCGGCCTCGGCGATGGGAACGAGGTGGGCGCGGAGAAGATGGTAGACCGACACGAAATAAACGCCCGACGCGACGCCGAGCGACAGCAGCGGCAGCGCCGTTACGCCTGCCAGCGTCCAGCGGACCCGGCGCGGGAGCCGCGAGCGCGAGCGCCCGCCGTTCTGTCGTGGCTGTTTTTTACTCATGCGGGGCCACGCGGGGGCCACTGAACTTTCGGCGGTGGGCGAACGGGGGCTGCTACTTCAGCCCCAAAAAGCGGTCGCTGAACTCTTTGGCGTTGTACGACGAGCGCACGAACGGCGCGGAGGCGACAAACAAAAAGCCCATCTCCTCGCCGATGGCTTTGTATTCGGCGAACACGTCCGGGTGAACATACTCGGCGACATCCAGATAGTTCTTGCCGGGCTTCAAATACTGTCCAATCGTCACGGCATCGACGCGGTGCGCTTTGAGGTCAGCCAGCAGCGCGGCGACTTCGTCTTTCGTCTCGCCGAGGCCCACCATCAGGCCGCTCTTGGTGTAGATCGACGGGTCGCTGTCTTTGACATACTGCAACAGCTGAAGCGAGCGGGAATAGCGGGCCTGCGGGCGCACCCGGCGGTACAGGCGCGGCACGGTCTCAATGTTGTGATTGTAGATGTGCGGCTTGGCGTCTACGACGATCTGCACATTGGCTTTGTTCCCTAAGAAGTCCGGGGTCAGCACCTCCACGATGCTGCCGGGCAGCAGTGCTTTCAGGTGCTTAATCGTTTCGGCAAAGTGATACGCCCCGCCGTCGGCCAGCTCGTCGCGGTTGACGCTCGTGACGACGGTGTGCCGCAGGCCCAGCGCAAGGGCGCTTTCGGCCACCCGGCGCGGCTCGTCGGGGTCGAGTGCGCCCCCTTTGCCGGTTTTGACCGCACAAAAGCGGCAGGAGCGGGTGCAGGTGTCGCCCAAAATCATAAACGTCGCCGTTTTTTTGGACCAGCATTCGCCGAGATTGGGGCAGCGGGCCTCTTCGCAGACCGTCACCAGCCCGGCGCGGCGCATCAGCGACTCCACTTCCGCCGTCTCCGCCTTGCGCGGCAGCTTGATGGTCAGCCACTCGGGAATACGGCGCGTGACGCCGCCGCCCGGCCCCCCACCCGGCCCCGGCAGCGGCGCGGGCGCTTTGGGCAGCACTTCCAACTGAATCAGGTTAGACATAAGGGTATTCTTTCTGCGCTTATTATAGCCCCGTGCGGGTTCCAAAGTCAACGCGGCTTGTTTCCAGGGGCGCGGGAGCGGGTATGTTAGCGGCATATCACACTCTGAGGGAGAACGCGCAATGTTAGGAATGCTTTTAGACCAGGTCAAGGGTGCCATCGGCCAGCACGCCAATGAGCCGAACAATAATTACGACTCGAACGGCCTGATGAGTACCATCGAGGGCCTGTTCGGCCAGCACGCTGCCACGACCGGGCAGGACATGGGCGGCAATTACGGCGGCGGCCAGATTTTAGGCTCGTCCCAGGACCCCTACGGCGACCCGGCCAACCAGGGCGGCGGCCAGATTCTCGGCTCCTCGCAGGACCCTTATGGCGACCCTGCCGACCAGCGGTAGTTCAAGTCAGAAACACAAACAGCCGCTCAGCCTCTTTCTGAAGAGAAGCTGGGCGGCTGTTTCGTCGTCTGCTACCTACGGTGCCGGAGACAAAGCGGCGTCGCGCTCGGTCTCGGCCATTGTCTCCCGCTTGCGCCGGTTCAGGAATGGGCGCTCACAGGCCAGGAAGAACAAATAGGAAACGCCCACAATCAACGGAGTTCCCACAAAGCATAGGACCAAATACAAGGCTGCGGGGCGACTGTGCAGAGACACAAACACATACTGCCACAGCACCTGAATTAGTGGCTCATGAATCAGATATAAGCTGTAGGCAAACGTGCCCACAAAGACCAGAGGCCGCCAGGAGAGTATTTTATTCAGCCAAATAATTTCCGTGTTGGCTGCTGCAATCAGCAACGTGACGGACCACAGGCCCACCAAAAAGTCGGCGTAGGCAATCGGCAAAATGTCGCCGTGCCGGAACGTGAACCGGGAAACCGCCAGTAGCAGCAACGTCCCCACGGCCAGCAACGCAACGGCGACGCGAGGGTGGCGCAGCAGGGGAAGCAAAGACCATTTGCCATAGGCAATGTCCGCTGCCAGCATACCCAGCGCGAACAGACCCAAGAATTGGGGCGATAAACCGCATTGATCCAGACACAGTAAAGATTTCACTCCTGTGTTTTGCCCGACATACAGAGCTGCATAGGATACTGTGATAGCCCCAGTTGCAATCCAAAACGATCCAAAGCGACGGCGCAGGACCACCAGTAACGGGAACAAGAAGTAGATGCGCCACTCTACCGAGATAGACCACATCGGCGCATTTATCTTAAAGTTTGTCTGAGCAGACGTATCTTGAAGCAGAAATAAGTGCGCCAGCACATCTTTTACCGTAACCGGCAGGCTAAGGTCCCACAGCGTTCCCGTCTTGTGCCCGATTGCCAGCCAAATCAGCAACAGCGAGAAGCCCAGGGCGAAATAATAGGTAGGCAGAATCCGCCGCGCCCGCTTCCCAAAAAACTTTAATGCGCCACCCACGAGGTACCCGTCGCCGCGCACAACAGGCAAGGCCAAACAAAAGCCAGACAGCACAATAAAAAGGTCTACAGCAAAATGTCCGAACCAAAAAATATGTGTGATGGCATAGGGCAATGCGGTAATAAAGACGCCTCCAAAGTTGAGCGGCCAAAGGATGTGATGCAAAACGACAAACAGTGCGGCGAGTGCCCGCAGCCCATCTAAATAAGCGACGTGCTGCCGCACCGGGGCTGAGAGCCGGGGCTGAGAGCCGGGGCTGAGAGCCGGGGCTGAGAGCCGGGGCTGAGAGCCGGGGCTGAGAGCCGGGGCTGAGAGCCGGGGCTGAGAGCCGGGGCTGTGTCTGTAGTAAGGGGGTCAGGGGTTTGGGAAGGGGTGGACATACAGCCTTTTTCTTTCACGCTCTGTTTCTTTTGGTACTTCCTGCAAGAACTGTGCCAAGCGGACGGGCCAGGTCGCTGGGCCGGGTACACTCTTTCTATGGCAAGTGATGTAAGCAAAAACTATGTGAGCGATGTGGTTGTGATTGGCGCGGGCGTGGGCGGGCTGTCGGCGGCGATTGGGCTGGCGGCGCGGGGGGCACGGGTCTCGGTTTTGGAGCAGGGGCCGAGGGCGGGGGGCAAGCTGAACCGGTGGGCGGAAGGCGGATACACGTTTGACACCGGGCCGCACGTTCTGACGATGCTGTGGGCGCTGGAAGAGGTGTTCGCGCAGGCGGGACGGCGGCTTGGCGATGTGCTGGATTTAGTCAAGCTGGACACGGTCTGCCGCTACCATTTTGAGAGCGGCGCAACGCTGGATGCACCGGGCGACCCGGAGGAAGCGGCGCGGGCGATTGCGGCGTTTGCGCCGGGCGACGAGGCGGGCTTTCGGCGGTTTCTGGCGTATGCCCGGCGCGTGTCGGAGGCGACCACGGACCCGTTTCTGCGGCAGGATTTCGGGGCGCAGGTCAAAGGGGTTCCAACGGCGGCGCAGTGGGGGCAATTAGGAGAGTTTCTGGCACTGAAGCCCTGGCGAACGCTGCGGCAGGTGGTCGGCGAACACTTCAACGATCCGCGCTTGCGGCAGGTCTTTGAGCTGTATGCCCTGTACAGCGGCTCGCATCCGGCGCGGGCGTCGGGGATTTTTGCCACCGTGGCCGATGTGCAGTGGCGGCAGGGAACGTTCTATGTGCACGGCGGGCTGTACGGTCTGGCGCAAGCCCTGCGGGAGGCGGCGGAGGCGGTGGGCGTGACGATTGAGACCGAGACGACCGTGCGGGAAGTGATTACCAAGCAGGGCCGGGCGCGGGGGGTAGTGACAGCGGACGGGACGCGGCGGTTTGCGGACGCCGTGGTCTGCAATGCCGATGCGCTGGGCGCGATGACGTCTGTGGTTCCAACCGAAGCACGGCGCAGGTGGACGGCGGCGCGGGTGGCAAAGATTGAGCCAAGCACGTCGGCGTTTCTGCTGCTGCTGGGCGTCGAGGGCGTGTATCCCCAACTGGCTCACCATAACTCGTTTCTGGCCGGGGACGGAGCCGCCGAGTTTGCGGCGATTTTCGATCAGCAGCGCCCCGCCGGGGACCCGACGGTGGGGGTGGCCTGCCAGAGCGTCACGGACCCCACGAAAGCGCCGCCGGGCGGCACCAATTTATTTGTGATGACTAACCCGCCTGCGCTTTCGCCCGCTTTTGACTGGACGCAGGAGGCCGACGCCTACCGGGAAATGGTGCTGACCAAATTGGAGCGCCTGGGCCTGACTGATTTGCGAAAGCGTATCCGCGTGGAGCAGCGATGGACGCCGCTGGATTTAGAAAGCCGCTACGGAGCTTACCGGGGGGCGATTTACGGGCTGTCGTCGAACGGCTGGCGGCAGGGCTTTCTGCGCCCCCCGCAGGTCTCGCCGGATGTGCGCGGCCTGTACTATGTCGGCGGCAGCACGCACCCTGGCGGCGGCGTCCCCCTGTGCGCTCTGTCGGGCATGAACGTGGCAAAAGAAATCGCGGGCTAAGAGACTGTATAGAAAGCCCCCGGACAGCCCCCTAGCCCCCAATAATGGGGGAACCGGACAGTGAAAACCAAGCCCCTGCATTCTTCTGGCTCCCCCATTATTGGGGGCGGGGGGGGGTGATCTGCGTTCGTTGAAGGCTTTCTATACAGTTTCTAAGGGGTGCGCTGGCCTGTCCCCTGCGGCAGCTCAATGCGCTTCAGGGCGTCGCGGAAGGCGGCTTTGCTGCGCTCCTGGGCGTTGGACGTGTGCAGCTCTTCGGTGCGGTGCGTTTCCTCATTGGAGCGGCGGGCAATCAGGGCCAGAAAGCGGAAAAAGGCGGGCAGCTCGTCGGTGTAGCGCGGCAGGTAGGTGATATGCAGCTCGTCGCCTTCCAGCCGCACCGGCGGCTTCAGCGAGTAGGGAGTCTGTTCATACGCCTGCACAAACTCGTTCTGCCAGAAATAGGACGGCTTGGCCGAGAGCCGCACCCGGAAATGGATGGCTTCCCGGTTTTCTTCAATGTTTTCCAGATGGTCGGTGTCAATGGACTTCAAATAAATGTCTGGGGAAACATCGTCGGGGTTGGCGTGTTCAATCTGCTCATGTTCAATCTGCTCCACGGGTAGTCTTCTCCTCACGAACTTAGTCTTCTGTACGAACTTGGTACTCTGTCATGTCCACAGAACCGCTCTGCCGAAACGTCACCCCTTCGGCTTCCAGCAGCTCTTTTTGTCGTGCCGCCAGCGCGGGGGAACGTTTGGCTGTCCGCAGGTGGCCGTCGCTGCCGACCACCCGCTGCCAGGGCACCTCGGCCCCGTCCCACGCCTGATGGAGCGCCCACCCCGCCTGCCGGGCCGTGCAGCCTACGGCATCCCCGACCTGCCCGTAAGACATGACCTGCCCCGGCGGGATGAGCCGCACGCGGGCAAGGACGGTTTCCAGCAAAGTTTCATCGTTCACGGGTGTCAATCCTCCTCTGATTTTATGTGAAAAGCGGCTTTTCAGAACTGCGCGGCGCTGTCTGCTTGACATTCCGAGTCTGCCGGGAGTATAGTACCCGTATGCCCAAACGACTTTCTGGCACCCGCATCGCTCGCCTGCTGCCTTCCCTGTTTTTGCCTGGTACATTGCTGACTGCGCCCACCGTCACCGCCGCGTTTCTGGCCGCCCCCACCCTCGCCGCCCCGGCGGCGGCTCCTGATGTGGTCGGCGGGCCGCGTGTGTCCACCCTGTATACCACCTGGGATGACTACTACTTCTATGCGGCGTTCCGGGTGCGCGACAGCAACGTACAAGGCAAAAACACCACCACGACCTCGCAGCCGCAGGAAGATGACGATGTCGAAGTCTTCTTTGATACGGGCGGCGACCGCGCCAAAGTTCGCACCCCGCAGACCTATCAGATGGCCGTCTCGGCGGCGCAGGGCGCGTATTTCAGCGTTGGCGACGGCACGAAAATCCCCAAAGGCAAGGCCGTTTACTCATACAAGTATGCCGCCACGGTCCACGGCACGCTGAACAATGCCGCCGATACCGACGGTGGCTACGACATCGAGCTGGCAATCCCGTGGTCGGAACTCGGGCAAAGCGGGCCGCCCAAGCCCGGCGCGACGTGGGGCTTCAATGTCATCTCCCGCGACCGCGAAAGCGAGGGAACCCCTGCCGACAGATTTTATTCGCTGTCTAAAAACGTGCGCGGCAAAGGCGATGTGCAGAACCCGTCCAAATGGTCCCAGATTACGTTTGTCACCAACGACGGCGGGCGGGCGTCTACCCCCGGTGCTGTGATTTGCGCGAAAGTGGTTGGCTCGTTTCCGCGTGTCAACGGAACCATCGTCAGCGGCGACTGGCCCGCCGTCACCCAACTGGCGTTTGGCGACGCTGCCGTCAATGCTCCCGCCCCCACCGTGGCCGAGGAGCCGAACACCACCGAGTCTCCCTTTGATAACCCGGTGGGCCTGCCGCCCACGCAGACGGCCAGCGCCGCGACTGGATTTATCGACCTGCCGAACGGCAAAGGCTCCATCAAAATTGTCCCCGGCGGCATCAAAGTCCCGGCGGGATTGGAGCCACCTGTCATCACGCCGCCCCTGCCCCCACTCCCGCCGCCGCCGAAGCGCGGCAGGCCGCAGCAGGTCGCCCAGGCCGATTTAGGCAAGAATGTGGTCGTCAACAGTGCCGCGTTTACGCTCGGCCAGACCAAGCCCCCGCCGTTTGTCATGGGCATTTACCGGCTGGACTACAACGCCGACCCGCGCAAAGGCGCGGCGCAGAATGTGTGGTCTGCCGCCGGGGCGTCGCTGCTGGCCGATCAGCCGATGAATGCCGCCGGGCCGTGGTTTTCCGGCCTGCGCCCTTCCTGGCACCGGCAGCAGATGGCCGGAATGCGCCGGGCAGGCATGGACATCGCCCTCCTGCGGACGCAGCCCGACGACCCGCTGCTAGGGCAGGAGCTGGATGCACTGGTGCAGGCGCTGAAAGAGCTGAAAGGCACGGGCGCAGATTACCCGCTGATTGGCGTGGATGCAACCACCGGCAAGCCCGACTTAGATGTGATTTACGCCCACATTCCCGCCGAGTTCCGCGCCGTGCAGGACATCCCCGGCACGGGGCAGCCGGGCGTGATCGTCTATGATTTGAGCCTGGGCGCAACCGACGCGCCTAAAACACTGGCCGACGGAACCCCGATTGCACGGGTGTTCTACAATGCCGGGATCGCCTCGGTCACACCGGGCCGCACCGACCGCAACGGCGTTGTTCCCCGCAAGGGCGGGCAGACCTATGATACCTCCTGGCAGGTCGCGCTGGTGCAGACGCCCGATCAAGTCGTGGTGGATAGCTGGAACGACTTTTCGCACGGCACGGAAGTCGCGGCCTCGCGGCAGTACGGCGAGCAGTACGCCGACACCACCCGCGCCAATGTGATTGGGTTTGACGGCACTCGCCCCTGGCACGCCAAGTATCTGTGGAACACGGTTCCGCACACGGTTTTCCCCAAGACGCTCTATCAAGTGCCGGTGCATCTGGAAAACGCGGGGACGCTGCCGTGGCGCTCCGGCGAAGGATACTCGCTTTCCGTGCGCTGGTACAAAGACGGCAAGCTCTTTGATGACAGCGCCCCGCGCATCCCCGTCAGCCGGGATATTCTGCCCGGCCAGACCGTCACTCTCTCGGTAGGCCTGACCGCCCGCAACAACTTCGGCGAAGATTTGGAGCCGGGCGATTACGTGCTGGTCGTGGATATGGTGCAGGGGCAGGATCGCTGGTTCTCGTATGCGGGCGACACGCCCCTGCAAATCCCCGTCACTGTGGCCGCCGCCACCGACACTTCGGCCACGGCTTCGGCCCGCTTCCTCGGCACGGAGACCTCCGGCGTCGCCGTGCCGGGCCGCGACACGGCCACGCTGGTTCACGTCCGCAACGACGGCCCCGCACCGTGGACGCCGGACTTCACGCTGGGCTGGAAGCTGCAAACCACGGACCCTGATGGCGGCAATCCCAAAACCGTCGCCGAGGGCAGTCAGAAAATGGGCGCAGACCCGGTCGCTCCCGGCCAGATTGCCGATGTCGCCGTGTCCGTCCCGACCGCAGGCAGCGACGGCAAGCCGCTCCTGCCGGGCAGCTACCGCCTGCACTGGTTTGTGCGCCCTGCCGCGCAGGCCGCCGCGATTGCCGGGTCGTATGACGAGCCGCTGACCGTGGCCGCCGCCCTGCCCCCCGTGGCCTTCACACTGGTGGACCTGCCGCGCTCCGTGGATGCAGGCAAAGACGCGACGGCCACGCTGCACATTCGCAACGTCAGCCCGGATGCCCTGCCGATCACGACAACGCGCTTCGGCTACCACTGGTATTATCTGGACGGCACGGAGCGGCAGTGGGACGGCGGCACGGTGACGCCGCTTCTGGCCGCCCTCCCGCCGGGCGCGGACGGCACCGTCACGGCGACATTCCGCACGCCGACTCAGCCGGGCCGCTATGCTTTGGTCTGGGATGCGCGTGCCGGCGACGGCCCGTGGCAGTCCACCCTGCCGGTCTCTTCGGGCGATTCGACGGCGATGGCGCTCCTCAGCGTCGGCGGCAAAGACTTCAAAAACGGCGACACTCTGCCTCTGGACCTCGCCAAATCGTTCAATGCCCTCGGGATTTCGTCCACGAATGCCTCCCGCACCGGCGGCTTCGACAATCAGGGAAGCACGCTGCCGGTGGAGCTGATGCCGCCGGACGGCACGGCGGAAATTGATGTCAACCCGTTTGTGCTGGGCCGCCCTGGCCCGCCGCTGTACCCTTCCGGCTACTACACCGCGCAGGTCGGCACGGGCGCGGCTTCCAACCACGCCGTGTCGTTTCTGTTCCCGCCCACCCGTGAGGGCCAGCCGAACGTCATAGCCTGCACGGGCCAGACTATCTCCCTGCCCGGCGGCAAGTACAAAATCGTTCACCTGCTAATGGCCGCCGCCGCCGCCAACAGTCAGCCGCAGCCTTCTTCCTTTAGCCTCGTGTACGATAAAGACACTCTGCCCGCGCCTGTCACCGTGGCTGACTGGGGCACGTCCCCTGCGGGCGCATCGGTGACGCCCGGCCTGACCCTGTCTTACCGCTACACCTCGGCAGGCGTCAAAGCCATCCCCGTCACGCTCGGCGACTACGCCCTGCGCCTCGATCCGGCCCGCAAGCTGACCGCGCTGACGCTGCCGAACAACCAGAACATCAAAATCGTGGCGATAACGCTGGAGAAGTAGAACAGCAAAAAAGCGGCGCTCCCAAAGGAGCGCCGCTTCACATCGGCAGGCAGGTCTCTAAATGCTGATGCCGTGGCACCGCAGGAGCGCGACAGAAGCCCTATTTGGCTTGATTTTAGAGCGGTAGGCTCCCTTTGCAAGAAGCAGCTTGATAATTGTCACATCGGCCTTTGCCTCTACCGTACCGCCGTCGTTACTTGAATTGTCAACGGCAGCTTCGAGCGCGGTCTGCCCAAACTGGGAGCGACTGTCGGGATTCGCACCGTGTGCCAGCAGCAGGCGAACGGCGGACACACGGCGGTTAAACGCGGCATTAAACAGCGCCCTGTTGTTGTCAAAGCTGGTCGTGTTCACACCCTGCCCCTGCGCCAGTCGCGTTTCCAGCAGGGCCGTGTTGCCATCCGCCGCCGCTCCGGCAAACGCCTGGTCCCGCTGCAAGCTTGCCCCACGCAGAAACAGCGGAATGACAATTAAGCCTCCCACCAGCACAGCGGCGATTAAAACAGCCCAAATCGTTTGTGTGCGGGCGCTCATAACGAAAAGTATACCCCAGATCAATACCTGCTGCCTGACTTTGCATTTTTGCCGCGTTTGTAGTATAGTGGTGCTATTCCAAACGATTTTACGCACTTCCCCAGGAGAGCCAACTCATGTCTGAGCGTCAGCGATTTTCGGGCCTGTCATCGACAGCCTTTGAGCATCCCACCGACAAAGCCACTCTGGCCGCTCTGCGGAAAGCACCGGGGCTGGACTGGGTCTTTCGCAAGTTCAACGAGTATGGCGGCGACCGGGCGGGGCGGCTGTACTGCCTCTCGGATATGCTGCGGGTGGATGAAACCCAGTGCCGGGACCTGCACGCGCTGCTGGTCGACTGCTGCGCGATTTTAGAAATGCCTGTGCCGCAGCTTTACATCGACCAGCGGCCCTATGCCAATGCGTACACATTCGGCGTGGACGCGCCGATTATTGTGGTGTTTTCGGGTCTGCTGGATTTGCTGGACGAAGACGAATGGCGCGTCGTGCTGGGGCATGAATTGGGGCATATCAAAGCGGGTCATGTGCTGTACCGGCAGATTGCGGAGTTTCTGGCGAACCTGCTCCTGCGGCTTGGCGGGCGCAGCTTCGGGCTGGCGTCGGGCCTCGGCATGGGCCTGTTTTATGCGTTCTTCCACTGGTATCGGCAAAGCGAACTGACGGCGGACCGGGCGGGGCTGCTGGCGACGCAGGACATCACAACGGTGCTGAATGCGGAGATGAAGCTGGCGGGCGGCTCGCGCAAGCTGTATGCCCAGATGGACCAGGCGGCGTTCTTGCAGCAGGGCCGGGACTACGAGGAGATGGGAAAAGACGCGCTGAACTCGTTCCTGAAGCTGGGCCAGACGTTGCACATGACGCACCCGTTCCCGGCGGTCCGGGCGATGGAAATAGACGCCTGGGCTAAAGGCGAGCAGTACGCGGCCATTCTGCGCGGCGATTATCCGCGCTCCTCCGGCGACTCCGCGCCCGCCACAGACTTTCCTGCGGCGGACTTTCCCGCCGCCGATGCGCCTTCCGGCGAGGCCCGCACCTGCGCGAACTGCGGCGCCTCGGTTCCATACAAAGCATTTGTGTTCTGCCCGAACTGCGGGGCGACGCTGTGAGCGGCCTCCCCGACCTGCTGGCGGAACTCGCTGCTGAAACGGCTCCCGGCGTCCCCAAAGCCGATTTGGACACGTTTGAGACCGAAACCGGGCTGCGGCTGCCTGCCGCTGTACGCCGTCTGTACGCAGCTTCGGACGGACTGACCTTCGGCAGCAGGCCGCTCCGAGTTCTGCCGCTGGCCGAGGTTCAAGGCTACAGCGCGGCGATGCAGGAGATCGGCATTCCCGCACGCTGGGGCTACTTTCCGCTGATTGATGACGCTGACTCCAACCCGTTTTGCGTCTGCTGCCATGCCCCGCTGGCGGGTTATGTTGTGCAGGTCTTTCATGACGACACTGCCCAGTTGAAGTTTCGCGGCCTGGACAGCTTTCTGAGCGCCCTTGCCGGGGGCGGGGCGGCAGGGGGAAGGGACCTCTACGAAATGCCGTCCGAGTTCGCGGGCGCGGCGCGGGCGGCAGCGGACCTTGCGGCGGGCCGAGAACTCATCGCTCTTGCACCCACTCTGGGAGACGTCGAGCAAGCAGACGCCTACCGGTTCGGACTGTGGCTGCTGCCAGAGGATCAGCTTGACGAAATCGCAGCAGTTTTGGAAGCCGGGGATGAGTACGTCCGCGAAGACGCTCTCGCAAGGCTGGCGGCGATTGGTACGCCGGGCGCTCAGGCCGTCATACGCGCCTCACAGCAGGTCTGAGCGCAGGTCCGCACCGGGTTGGTGTCAACGGCGATGTTTATGCCCGCCGCCGGGAGCCGGATGTTTTCGAGGAGCTTGTCCAGCGGTTCCGGGACGGCTGACTACCCACGCGGCTCATCTTCGAAGCCCATCATCGATGAGGCCATCGACCCCGTCATTGGCAGAGACTCTTCGGCTTCGGCGTAGGCTTCGCGGGTTTCGCGGCCCTCCTCACGCTGAAATATCAGCAGGTAGTACGATGCCGTCAGCTCATCGGCCTGCCCACCATGTACGTTCAGCTCCTCAAAAGGGGACGAATCGGTCTTGTTCCCACTGCCCTCGGACTTGCGGAACGTGTCCGGCGTGACCGAAAACAACTGCCATCCCTGCTCCGAATGCTGGTCCAGGCACGCCTGCATCCCCTCGTAATCCGACAGCACCGGCTTGTAACGTCGCATTGTATCGCCCTCCCATCCGCAAAAAACCAGTGTACCCGGAACGGGCAGGCGATAACAAGCCGTTTATTTGACAGGAGAATTACAATGACAACTCTTCAGCAGCAGGCATCTCGAATGACGCAGCAGGCGCTGGCTTCTCTTTTTGCGGCGGCGCGTCATGTCCCCCCGGACAAGCGCGATTGGATACCGAAGGGCGAGGCTAGGTCAGTGCAGGCACTCCTGCACGAATGCGCCCTAACCACGCCTTTCTATGCCGCTGCGGCTCAGGGGAAAATGCTGGCATTTGCCACCCTGGTCCCGGAGGAGCAGACACGGGAGCGATGGCGAAAGCGGGTGGCCGCCTGCACGGACCTGGAGGCGACCGAGGCCGTGGCACAAGAAACGTTCGCCGAGCTTTGTCAGGCGCTCGAAGCCGTGCCTGATGCGCGTTTGAGCGAGACGCAGCCGCACCCGATGAACCCGGACAGGCCGGTGACAACGGCAGACCTCTTGTTTCTGGCCTACTGGAACCTCGTGTACCACACGGGTCAGATCAACTACATCCAGACGATGCTGGGTGACACTGAGCAGCGCCTTTGAATTAAGAAGGACGAGGGGCTGCCCCCCCGCGCCAGGAGAAGCACCCTTCGGGTGGAAGAAGTAGGGGCGGGGTCCCCCCGCCCTCCCATCCTGCTCCTAATCCTTCGTCCGCAGGACGCCTCCCCTAGCGCGGGGGTTTCAACCCCTCGTCCTTATCCTCGCCCGGCAGAAGCACCAGCGCGTCGGGGACGGTCATGCCGGTTTCCATTGGGGACTGCACTTCCCCGTTCAGACGGTAAGAGAGCTGCGTGGACGCGCCGCCGTCGAGGCACATCGCCGCCTGCGCGGCGCTTTGGGTGCAGCGGGGGAAGTAGTCGCGCAGAAACGCGGCCAGCGCCGGGAACGTCATGCCGGATGCAATGCCGAACACAAAATGCCGGGGATGGCCGGGGGGGCCGTCGTAGGCGACAAAGGTGCGCGGGCGAGCGCCGGGGCTTGCCAGCCGCTCGGAAGACTGCGTAACGCTGACCCGGCCCGCTGAAATGAGCGTTGGCCCGCACCCGACCGCATCCCAGACCGGCCAGACTGCCCCGCGCCCTCCCATCGGGGCCGCGTAGGCGTGCAAAGACTGCGGCGAGCCGGAGTCGGTGGCGGCCCAGACAATGGAGGGCGTGCCGTCCGCCAACAGACCGAACGCGCTGCGAACATACTGTCCGCGCTTGATCGCCGCGCTCCCCGCCCCGTGCAGGGGCGGGGCGGCATGGCGCACGCGGCCTTTTTGCACCAGCAGGCCCACAAAGTCTTTGCGCCCGGCGCTGTCTTCATACGGCCCAAAATAGCCGCCGTTGACGGCGGCCAGCGCCCCGGTGCGGGTCAGCCATTCGTGCGGTGTTCGCGCCTGCCCCACCACCCCGCCCCCCGCCCGCAGGATGCCTTCGGTCTGCACCGTCAGCTTGGCGCGGGAACGGGTCAGGTCCACTTCAATCACGTCCACCCCGCCGTCGCCGACCGGAATGGCCCGGTGTATCACGCCCGGCGCGAGGGTTTCCGTCGCGGCCCCGGCGGTCGGCGTTTCGGCGGAAGCCGCAGGCGAGACGCGGGCGGGGCGCGGGGTGCAGCCGGGCAGAGCGAGCAGACAGACAAGTGCAAGGGGTTGAAAACCCCTCGCTAGGGGAGGCGTCCTGCGGACGAAAGAGAAAAGCCTCTGTCGGCTGGCCGTTTTCTTCCACCCGAAGGGTGCTTCTCCTAGCGAGGGGTTTTCAGCCCCTCGCTTTGCGCCTTGCGCTTCGCGCATATCAGACTGGCAATGTTGGCCCATCCTAGCAGTGCCAGTCCACGTTAGACACCTCGCGGGCGTACTTGATGATAAACTGCTTGCGCGGCTCCACTTTCTCGCTCATCAGGATCGAGAACATTTCCGCTGCCGCCTCGGCATTTTCTAAGGTGACACGGGCCAGCGTCCGCGATTCAATATCCAGGGTCGTCTCAAACAGCTCCTGCGCGTTCATCTCGCCCAGACCTTTGAAGCGGCCCACCTGAACATCTTTACGCTTCAGCTCTTTGACCATCCGGTCCCGCTCCTCGTCCGACCGGGCATAGAGGCGCGTGTCCTTGCCGGACTTGATAGAATACAGCGGCGGCTGGGCGATATACACATGGCCCTGTTCAATCAACGGCTGCATATAGCTGAAGAAGAACGTCAGCAGCAGCGTCCGAATATGGTCCCCATCGACGTCCGCATCGGTGTTGTGGGCGCACAGACCGCCCGTGCCGACGACAAAGTTTTCATCGTCCTGCACCGAGAAGTCGTATACCCACTCTCCCTCCAAAGGAACTTCCTCGGCGGAGACGACTTTGAGGCCCATCAAGTCCTGGCCGAGCGGCACAAAACTTTGTGCCTTGCGGCCCGGCCTTTGCAGCAGCGCCTCCAAACGGGCGGCGCTGGCGTGCCGCCCCCAGATCGTCCGGCAGTGAGCGATCTGCTCCTTGCCGCAGATTGTGATGGTGTAGTAAGACTGGCGCGTCTGAATAAGCGCGTCCGGCTTGCAGGAAGGCGGCAGTGTAGAAACCGAAGCAACAATGCCAAGCTGACCCAGCAGGTACAGCAAGCCTTCCTTCAGCTCCGGCGAGTTGGTTGTGAACGAGAAGTTGTTCCCGGACGAGAAGTTGTTCCCGGACGTTGTGCCGTCGCCCAGGAAGTAGCCTTCTAAAAAGGCCCACTGCAATTCTTCCGGCAGGCTGAACAGGATGTCGGGCAGCTTCTTTTCATGGGCCAAGCCCGCCATGCCCCAGGCACGAATCAAACGGGCGGCGGCAACGCTGTGGAAATACAGTTTGCTGCCCGCGCTGTCCGGGTCCTGATAGCAGCGGGGCGTCTCGCCAAAGGCTTCTTCCACCGCCGCCCCGATTTCCGCTTGGAACCGCTCGTCTTTCCTGCCCAGATTCAGGCTGACCTGATGGGCGCTCAACGTGCCTTCGGCGGCATACCAGCCCAGGAACCGGAGCAGGCCGGGCGTCAGCGGCAGATGCCGCGCAAACGCTTTGCTGTCATGCGCCTGCGGGGCGAGCCGCACGTCCGGCCCCAGCCGGGCCAGCTCTTGTTCGGTGAAGTCCCCGAACGCCTTGCGGGCGCTGATCTCGCGCCAGCGGGCGTTTTTGCTGTCGTCGTCCTGCGCCAGACACTGCTCGATCTTGGACGGGATCAGCCGGTAGGGCAGCGGCCCTTCCCAGCCAATCGCTTCCAGATACGCCTCAAACTGAGACAGGATCGGGCGGTTGATGCCGCGCTCCCAGTGACAGACCGTGATCGGCTGCTTGACGCCAAGCGCCAGGGCCACCTGCTTCTGGGAGACACGCATCGCCTGCCGCCGTGCGGCGAGTGCCTGCCAGCCTGCGGCGTCCAGAGCCACACGCGGCTCACTCCACAAATCAGGCCGGGCGACTTTTGCCAGCACCCGCCGGGCGGCGATGTTGCGGACATCCTCGCCTTGCAGGTAAAGCGCGTCGGTCAGGCCCGCTTCAAAGAACGTGCGGATTAAGTCCACCTGGGCTGGCCCGGTTTCCGGGCGAGGCAGACGGCGGCTGGCAACCAGCAGGTCACCGGGCCGTACTTCGCAGCCTTTTTTCAGCCGGGCTTGCCCGTTTTCCAGCACGAAAACGCTGTGCGAAGAGGTGACTTTAACCGCCCGCCCGTACTGCGTCGTCAGCCGGTACATCGGCTCTTCGTGCGTGTGGCGGATGACCGCCTTGAGCGGGCGGAAGCGCACCGCATGGGTCTTCTGGTCAAACGACAGCACCTGATACCGGCCCGCCTCGCGCCGCCCATCGACGCAGGCATCAATGAACTCACCGATTTTGACAAACTCCGTCCGCCCGGCGTCATCCATTACCAATGTCCGCTCGTCACCGGCCACGCTCATGATGATAATGCGGTCGTAGCGCAGCTTGGACATATCAAACTTGGACGACGATTCGCCCTCGTCATCCCCATCGCTGTCCACTTTGATGCCAATGCCCAGCGCCGTAATCAGCGACCGGACTTCATTGTTTTCCAGCGTCTTGTCCAGCGCGGCTTTCGACGTGTTGATAATCTTGCCCCGCAGCGGCAAAATCGCCTGATACCGCCGGTCCCGGCCTTGCTTGGCGCTGTTATGCACAAAGACGCCGCTCGCCAGCGCGAAGTTGTGCGTACCGGGAACTTCCAGATCGTACACGTCTATACGCTCATCGAGACGCTCCACAGAGACGACACGATGGTTGTAATTGGCAACTGCCTCACAAGCCCGTGCAGGGTCACCATCAAAATAACGCTGACAGAACGTGTCAAAGCGAAGCAAAGATTTATCCCGTGTTGACTGGCGATGGGCACTGTAGCCGTCTAAATCCAACTCCGTCGTGTTCAGTGAGAAAGATTTCAGCGCCGCGATGCTTTTGAGGTAATAGGTTTGATCGAGAGCCGCCCGACGTTTGGCGCGGAACTCAGGCGTCCATTGCTCACGGGTTTTCTGGCTGCGCCATGCAACTAGAGATGTATCCTGCCACTGTTTTTTTGCCAGAGCCGAATGTACTTCCCGTGCTTCAGGATGACAGGCAAAATGCGCCGTAACCCGGTCTGCCTGTTCCCTACGATGCGATGCATCCGCCCAATATCGCTGCTGGGCATGATTTAGTTGTTCCGCATTGAGCAGCCGATACTCGGCATTGGCAGCATAGAACTCACGCCACTTGACCTGCATAAACGCCTTATAATTCTCATCCCCCCACTGGGCTGTTGCCTGGTCGGAAAGAAGCTGACGAGTTTCAGGCTGCTGCATTCGTGCGCTCATTTGTGCGCGGAAGCTATCATTTTGCCGAATAGCACGGCACTTTTCGATGACATCAAGCCGATGCAGTGTCTTCCCAACATGAAGGCGATGCAGAGCCAAATGCTCATCCGCTGGAAGACGCTGTATATTTGTCGGATTGTTGTTGCGCTTGTCAAAGTCACGATGATGACAGTGATCACCTTCGGCTTGTGCGTAAACGCCTTGCCATCGGTTGTACCAATCAGCGAGAACATGGGTAAACAGCCACCGATCTGAGCGCGGGTCCCAGGCCATTTCATAACCATTGATGGTGATACCAGCTTCAGCGGTATTTGAGACTTTGCGGTAGAGCGGCATGAGCGAGTCGCCTGCTGACAATTCGGCGGCAGGCATATAAGCGCCGTGCCGGCGCATAAACCGATGGTCAGGCGTACAAACAATAGTTTCCCCATTGTCCAGTGTAACCCGAACAACTTCCGCGTTCGTTTTTGTCACCCGTGCGTTGATTGCACGCTCTAGGCCAATCTTGCCATCGTGCCGAATCGTGTAGCAGAAATGCTCTTTGCCCTGTGCCTGCTCTGCAACCAGATCATGGAAGCTAAGGGAGCGGCCATCGGCTAATGCCACAAGTGTGTCTCCCGAAAAACAACCGCCAGCACTGTCGCCTTCCACGAGAAACAACTCACACTTTTTGGGGTCGCGCTCGGTGCAGTCGGCGAGCTTGCCGGGGAGGTTGGAGTTTTCCAGGCTGGACTGGCGCTTGATCAGGTCGGCGGCTTTGCGGGCGGCGTCGCGGGCACGCTGGGCGGTCAGAGCCTTGTCGATGATGCGCTTGCCGATGGCGGGGTTTTCTTCCAGGAACTGTGTCAGCCCCTCGCCCATGATGGAGTTGACGATGCCTTCCACTTCGGAGTTGCCGAGCTTGGCTTTGGTCTGGCCTTCAAACTGCGGCTTGAACAGGCGCACCGAGATCACGGCGGTCAGGCCCTCGCGGACGTCGTCGCCGCTGAGGTTGGTATCTTTTTCTTTCAGCGCCCCGGTCTTGCGGGCGTATTGGTTGATCACGCGGGTCAGGGCCGTGCGGAAGCCGGACAGGTGCGTACCACCTTCTTTGGTATGGACATTGTTGGCAAAGGACAGCACGGTCTCCGAGTAGCTGTCGTTGTATTGCAGGGCGATTTCCACCTGCACGTCATCGCGCTTTTTCAGAAAATAGATGGTTGAGCCAATACCCGTTTTGTTTTCGTTGAGGTGGTCCACCAGCTCCGCAATGCCGCGCTCGTAGTGGTAGGTGACTGGCTCTTGACCCGGCGTGAGCTGATCGTGGAAGTGAATGGTCACTTCGCGGTTCAGGTAGCACGTGTTGCGAATGCGCGACTCGAAAATATCGGGCTTGTAGGTATACTCGCCGAAAATCTCCTGGTCGGCCAGCCACGTAATGGTCGTGCCGTGGCTGTCCGACGCGCCCAAATCTTTCAGGCCCTTCGGCTTGGGGATGCCCTGCACGCAGCGCAGCTTGACTTTCTTGCCGCGCTGCTCGACCACGGCTTCGCACCATTCCGACAGGAAGTTGACGCAGGACAGGCCGACGCCGTGCAGGCCACCGGAGACTTTGTAGCCGCCGCCGCCGAACTTGCCCCCGGCATTCAGCTTGGTCATGGCAAGCTCGATGCCGGACAGGCCGGTCTGCGTGTTGATGTCGCTCGGGATGCCGCGCCCGTTGTCACGGACAGTGACGGTCTTGTCGGGGTTCAGCACCACCCAGATTTCGGTGGCATGGCCCGCCAGCACTTCGTCGATGGAATTGTCCACGACCTCAAACAGCAGGTGATGCAGGCCGCCGGAGCCGGTGTCGCCAATGTACATGGCGGGGCGGGTGCGGACGTGCTCGACGCCTTCGAGCAGGCGGATGGTGTCGGCGGTGTATTCTTCGGAAACGTGCCCCATCGCGGCGGCGTCCACTTCGCCGTCTTCGCCGACGATGTCTGTCACAACCTGCCTGCCTGCCGTGTCCAAAACGGCGTGCTCGCCGCCCTCCGTGATGCCCAGGCCGTCGAGGGCCACGGGGTCTGTGTTCTCGGTTTCCACGTCCAGCAGACTCGGGTTCTCTTTCGGCGTGCTTTTGTCAATCTTCTTAGCCAATGCGGTTCTCCTACACCTGTTCCAGTCGGTCGATTTGTGAGTTGGTTTATTATCAGTTTTTGATAGTTGTTTGGTGAAATTACGCTCTAATTATAGCATATTTGGCTGTCCAAAGTCAAACTTTTGGCGAACTTTTCGGCAAAGCATTGAGTCTGACTACTTTAGGGCATAATAACGTATGATTTCACCGAATAATCTCGCAAACTTTCTGGATCAGTACCTCGAAACTTCCCATTTCTCCGACGAGCCGCCCATTGTTTTGCGCCATTTTGGCCGCACCGTCAGCCGCCTCGGCCTGGCCCTGGAAGCCGGGCCGGGCCTTGCGGAGTGGGTCGCCCGTGAAAAACTGGACGCCCTGTTTCTGCACCGCCCGTTCAAGCTGGACTACGACAGCCTTCCCGAGGGCGTAGGAGTGCTGGGGTCACACCTGCCCTTTGAGCAGAAGCTGACGCTGGGCTGCAACCCGCGCCTGGCCGATGCGCTGGGCATGACCAATCTGCAAAGCCTGGGCAAGCGTAAAGGCCGGGTGGTGGGAATGCTCGGCGACGTGCCGCCGCAGACCGTGGCGGCGTTTTACCGCTCGGCGTTTGAAGTGTTCGGAGGCCGCGAAGATGCGCGGACCTGCGAGCGCAACGAAGTCACCAAAGTGGCGGTCGTCGGTGCGATGACGCCGGAGCTGATGCACGAGGCTACCGAGCGCGGGGCTGAGGTTTACATCACCGGCCAGATGCGAGCGCCGGGCCGGGAGGCCCTGCTGGATACGGGCCTGGGGCTGATTATTGTCGGTCACCGGCGCAGCGAGGAATGGGCCTTGCGAACGCTGGCGCACGTCCTGCGCGAGCGGTTTGCCGACCTGCACATCTGCCTGCCGCCCCGCCGCGCCGCCGACAAGCCCGATAAAAGCAAAGCCGACAAGAACATGGAAACGCCCGCGACGCCGTAGGAACTCAATCCTATGGCCTCGCGGGCGCTTCCGTGAGCGGTGTTCGCCGTTACCGGAGGCTGGCTCCGGGGGCGAGAACGTGGCTCTTCATGGCCGGGGTCCTCCTTTGGGAAGGCCGCTTGCGTTGCTGCATCGGCCTTCCCTTCTTGTATCGCCTGAGCGGGGCGGTTTAGTAAAGGAAAGAACGAGAGAATACGAGGAGTTGAAAACTCCTCGCTAGGGGAGGCGTCCTGCGGACGAAAGAGAAGAGCTTGCATTTGCTGGCATTTTCCTGAATTCCTTCACCCGGAGGGTGCCTCTCCGAGCGAGGGGTTTTATGCCTGCGGCATTACTGCGTATCAACCCCTCGTCCCTTCCCCGTCTCCTGGCTACTCCCCAGCCCACTCCCCGTACCGCACCTGCATCTGACGCACATGGTAGGCGACATTGGCCGACGTACAGCCGAGCCGCTCTCCATCTTCGCGCCAGGTCAGCCCCGCCAGCAGGCATTCCAAAATGGCCGCCTGTGACGGCTTCAGGCAGCGCCCGAAGTCGGACACCGCCGCCCGCCCGTGCGACACGTCACCGACGGGGTCCGGCAGCAGCTCATGGGCCGACTCGTTCAGCGGCAGGCAGCGGCGCACGCGGCCCCGCTTGACGGCATCTAAAAGCCGCCAGCGGGCACGCTGAATCAGATACTGCTCCGGCGAGCCAATCCCCAAATCCAGCGCAGGCAGGGCATCCAAAAGCCCCAGCCAGGCTTCCTGCAACAAGTCATCGGCATCCTCTTCCACGCGCCGGGCGTAAAAGAGCGCCATCCGGGTCAAACGCGGGCGCAGGCACTCCACGACGGCATCCACCGCCGCCGGGTCGCCGTGCCGGGCACGCGCAAACGCACTTTTCAATTCTTCGGTCTCCTCAAAACAAAACAACGCAGCGGGCAAAATTGCCGGGCGCGGACGTGTTCAGAGAAGCCAGATCAAAGTTTGGAAATCAGGCAGGGGAACAGGCCGAAGCGCGGCAGTCACGGTATGGGGGATAGGTGAGGGTCAAAAACATGAAAACGCGCCTCCTTTCGGCCTGAATGGGTGATTACTGCTATTATATCGCACCCTGCCGCCGATTTGCTAAACAGCGCGAAAATAATTCAGAAATTATTTTGCGTTCCCCTTGACAGCCATCGTTTACCGTGGTAAACTTAACTAATCATCTACCAGAGTAAACGGAGGCCATTCATGGCAAAGCCCGCCCCTCATCTCGGCAAAGTGCAGCTTCAGATCATGCAAGTCTTGTGGGAGCGCGGCGCGGCCACCGCCCGCGAGATCACCGACGCGCTGGGGCAGCCCCCTCCCCTCGCCCACAGCACCGTGCAGACACTCCTGCGGCAGATGGAGGCCAAAGGCGCGATCACGCACAGCGCCGAAGACCGCGTATTTGTCTTCCGCCCGCTCGCCGCCGAGGCCGCTGTCAGCGAAACCGCCGCCCGCGACCTGCTTGTCCGCGTCTTCGGCGGCTCCGTCTACGGCCTCGTCTCGCACCTGCTGGCCCACGAGACCGTCTCCGACGACGAGATGCGCCGCCTGCGTCAGCTTTTGGACAGCGCCGACACGGAGGCCCCAAAGTGACTCTTCTGACCTCCCCACCCCTCGCCCTGCTGCTCCGCACGACGCTTCTGCTCGGCCTTGCCCTTTTGGCCGTCCGCCTTCTGCACCGGCGCGGCCCCGCCGTGCAGACGGTGGCGGGCCGCGCCGCCCTCGCCGCTGTCGCCCTGCTTCTGCTGACCGCCCCGCTGACCCACTTCGTCCCGCCCCTGTGGCACGTCCCCGCCGCGCCGCGCCCGGCGGCTCTCGCTCCGAGGGTGACACTGACGCCCACAACCCTGCCGCCGCTGGAAACCGGCAGCGAAGGCGCAAAGAGCGAACGGGCAGGGACAAGCCCTGCCCCTACGAGTTTGGCCCCTACGTCTCCCTCTCCGAATCCTTCCTTTAGGAAGGACCCTGCGAAGCAAGGTGGTAGGTCTCCAACTCCCCCATTATTGGGGGCCGGGGGGCTTCTTCGGCTCTGGGCCACCGGAACCGCCCTGCTCCTGCTCTGGCTTGCCGTCTGCCAAACACACCTGACCCGCCTGCACCGCCGGGCCGTCCCGCTCAACGACGGCCCGGCTTTCGACACGCTGGCTACGCTCACACCCAACCCGCTACGCCTCCTCGCCTGCCCCGGTATTGACGGCCCGTTCCTCGCAGGGGTTGTGCGCCCTGCCATCTACCTGCCCGCCGACCACGCCGAGACCTTCTCGCCCGACGCCCTCCGCGCCGTGCTGGCGCATGAACTCGCCCACGCCGAGCGCCACGACACCCACTGGACTTTGGCCTCGCGCCTTCTCTGCGCCCTGCTCTGGTTCCAGCCGCTCCTGTGGCTGCTCTGCCGCCGTCTGGACCAGCTTGCCGAAGACGCCTGCGACCACGCCGTGCTGGCCCATGCCTGCCCGCCCCGCGTCTACGCCGACTGCCTACTGACCCTCGCCGAGCGCCGCCCCCAAAGCCGCCGCACGTCGCCGCTCACCGCTGGCCTCGTCCCCTTCCGCTCCCAGCTTGCCCGCCGCATCCAGCACATTCTGACTGTCAAAGGAAACTCACCCATGCCTGCCATCACCTGTCGCCTTCGTCTCGCCATCGCCGCCGCTACCATCCTTGTCGCCCTCGGCGGCACACTGCTCATCGCCGCACCGAAAGAAACGAATACAGATGCTATCGTCGGCATCTGGACTGGTAACTTCAAGCCTCATGCAAAATACAACAGCACTGCTATTTTCGGTCCGCAGGGAGACCTCGCTATTGTAGGCGAACAAGGCAGGCAGGTTGTGTACGGCCATTACGCAATCAGCACGTCATCTCTCACAGTCACACTGAAGCGCACAGTAGACAACGGACGCACGACCATCAACTTAGCCAAACCAGAGCCGGTCACGCTCCCGTACACAATCGCAGACGGTGTGATCACAGTCTATCCCAAACATGAGCCAGTTCAGACAGGCCAGCGCGTCTCTGCTTATCCTGATGGTATGATGATTGAAGACGTGGCGGCGCAACAGGTGATCTCAACGGAAGTTGTCCCACCTCAGCATACTGCACCGCAATCTGCCTCGACGAAGAACGCAAAACAAGGGAGCATCAATGCCCGAACAAGCCCTTTCTATTCACCGCCCTCAGCTCGCATCAAACCAAAAATGCAGACAATGATAGGTTACGGACTCCGTTTTACGACTGCACGCACAACGGAAGGTAAACAAACGTGTTCCGCCTATCCCAACTCACCTGCGGCGCGGGCGGGCATTCCAGTCACTTCATGGTCCAAAATTATTGCTGTCAATAGCCAGCCAGCGCCAGCATCCGGCCCAGAGCTTATTCGTCTGATGAAGTCCGGGCCGCCGCTGAGACTGACGCTGAAAACTTCAGTTAAACCAGCCCACACGTACATTATTAACAAGAAAGAGGCATTTTCTGTTCCTATTTTTCTACCTTCCTCACAGGCTGATTTGCTGAAGAGTGACGAGAGATTGCGCCAAATTTCTGCAGGACTCAGTCAGGGACTAGAAACTCGCCGCCAATCGCTTGCCAGATACAACGCCCAGTTTCAAGCAGAAGTGCGGCAGGCACTCCCCGGCAGTGACAGCCAAACGCAGGCAAAAGCCATCAATTTAGAGCGCAGCATTGGCGGATTCAATTCCAGCTTGAAAACAATCATAAAAATCGGCAAGCAACACCCAGAGCGCAAAGATACTGAAAAATTGGTGATTGCCAGACAGAGGGAGCTGAAGCCCCTGCTTGCTGAGGAGGCACAGCTATTTTCGGCGACGCCCCAAATGCAGCAGAGCCTCTCAAAAATTCATATGCTTGCTGTACAGTGCCATATAAGAGAAATAGATGTATGGGCAAACGAGATAGAGCTTGCAACAATTAATCAAGCAATTGCCAATTCGTACTGAAACGTATCACAAAACCCATAAAAAGGCCGCCCCGCTGGGGCGGCCTTTGTTCTTCTGAATGCTGAAAACCTAACTGCCAGCGACAGCAGCGGCAGGCTCATCAGAATCATTAGCCCCATCTGTAACTGGCGCGGCGGAGAGGTGGGCGGCTTTGCGGCGTTCCAGTTCGGCGCGGTCTCGGGGCGTCATCAGGCCGGACGGCTCATAGTCGTACTCTTCGCCAGCGCGTGAGAGCAGCCATTCGGCAGCAATGTTCAGGTCCATTATCTCTCCTTGTTATGCGGGTATAATCTTGTTATGGTACAAGTAACTTTAGAAGAAGCAACCATTAACCTCAGTGAGATGCTGAAAAAGATCAAACAGGGCGAAGAGTTTGTCATTACAGACGCGGGTTCGCCGCTTGCTCGCCTCCTACCGGTTGCCCCACCCCGGCAGCCGGGAAGCGCGGTAGGCATTGTCACCTACATTGCCGACGATTTTGATGCGCCACTCGAAGATTTTGAGGATTACTGAGGATGCATTTGTTGCTTGATACACACATTTTTCTGTGGTTTGTGACCGCGCCAGCCAATCTCAGCGCGGCGGCGTTTGCCGCAATTCGAGACGCTGAAAACCATATCTATATCAGCCTCGTCAGCGCGTGGGAAATAAGCATTAAAAGTGGTCTGGGCAAGATGAATTTGGCCCAGCCTGTGGAACCGTTTTTCCAGCAGCAGGCACGGCGCAACCAGTTTGAAATTTTGCCTATCACACTCAGCCATATTGCTGCCGTCGAACACTTGCCCCGACATCATCGGGACCCGTTCGACCGACTGCTGATTGCCCAGAGCATTGTAGAAAATCTGACGCTCATCTCCGCCGACCACGCTTTCAGCCAGTATCCCGTGACGCTTATTAAGTAGAGCGTGCCACTTCTAAACCCCCAGTGCCTCCTGTTCGGCGACAGCGGCTTCCCAGGCGGCGAGGGCTGCTAATAAATCGTCTTGCAGGCGGGTGTGGTCGGCGGCGAGGGCCACCATGTCGGCGACGCTTTCGGAGGGGCGGGCGAGGCGAAGCTCGGTGTCGGCGATTTTGGTTTCCAAAGCGTTGACGGCGCTTTCGGTGGTCAGGACGCGCTCACGAGTGCGGACGCGGGCTTTGGAGAGGTCGCGGGCGTTCAGCGCGGGCGCGGCTTCGCTCTTTCTGGCTCCCCCATTATTGGGGGCGGGGGGGGCGGCCTTCGGGGCAGGCGCGGGGCGGGGAGCGGATTTCTTGACGGCGGGCGCAGGCGCTTTCTGGGCTTCGCGCCAGGCGTTGTAGTTGCCCTCAAAGAGCGTGCCGCCGCCCGCGCCGTCGAGGGCCAGGGTTTTGGTGGCGGTGGCGTTCAGCAGGTAGCGGTCATGAGAGACGAGCAGCAAGGTTCCGGCATACGACGCCAGCATCTCGGTCAGGGCCTCGCAGCTTGCAATGTCCAGGTGGTTGGTGGGTTCGTCCAAAATCAGCAGATTACAGGGTTCTAAGATCATGCGGGCCAGGGCCAGTTTGTTTTTCTCGCCGCCGGACAGCATCCCGACGCTCTTGAAGACATCATCGCCCATAAATAAGAACCGGGCCAGATAATTGCGGGCCTCGGTTTCGGTCATGTCGGCGACGGCGTGAATGGAGTCGATCACGGACAGGCTGGGGCTGAGGGCATCGGAAGCGTGCTGGGAAAAGTAGGCCACGCGGGCGTTGTGGCCGAGGCCAACGCTCCCGCGTGTGGGCTGCTCCATGCCCAGAATAAGCTTGACCAGCGTGGTTTTGCCCGCGCCGTTTGGGCCGACAAGCCCCACCCGGTCGCCGCGCTCGACCAGAAAGTTGAGGTCGTCGAAGAGCGTGCGCTCGCCGTATGTTTTGGTCAGCGCCTCGGCCCGAAGCACATCCCGCCCGATGCGGCCTGCGGCGTCGGCATCAAAGAGGGCGCGGACGGCGCGGGTGTCGGTGAACACGCGGTCTACTTTTTCCATGCGATCAATGCGCGTCTCCATCCGTGCCCGCAGCTTGCTTTGGACCGAGTCGCCGCCCATGTTCTTTTTGATGACCGCTTCCAGCCGGGTGATTTCGGCCTGCTGCTGGTCGTAGAGGTCCTGCTGCCGCGCCTGCCGCTCGGCTTTTTGCTGCCGGAAGTGCGAATAGTTGCCCTTGAAGACGGTCAGCCGCTGGTTTTCCACATCAGCAATGGTGTCGCAGACGGCGTCCAAAAAGTACCGGTCGTGGCTGACCAGCAGAATCGCCCCTTCGTAAGAGCGCAGAAACCCTTCCAGCCACTCGGTGGCCGCGATGTCTAAATGGTTCGTCGGTTCGTCGAGAATAAGCAAATCGGGCGACGACAGCACGATCTTTGCCAGCGCCAGCCGGGTCTGCTCGCCCCCCGAACACGCCCCCACCCGCTTGTCGTAATCAGCAGGCGAAAAGCCGAGATGCTCCAGCACCTGCGGCACATCGGCCTCGTGCCGGTAGCCGCCCGCCGCTTCAAACGCCTCGCGGGCGTGCGAATAGGCTTCCATCGCCGCTTCCAGAGCGTCGTCGGTGTCGGCGCTCCCCATCGCCTCTTCCCAGTGCTGCAAGGCGGCTTCCAGCTTCCGTACCGGCGCAAAGACCGAGCGGGCTTCTTCAATAATGGAATGCTCCGGGTGAACCGGCGCTTCCTGACGCAGATAGCCCAGCGTGTGCCCAGAGGCCAGCGCCGCCCGCCCCGTGTCCGGCAGCTCCTGCCCTAATAAAATGCGAAGCAGGGTGGTTTTGCCGCAGCCGTTGCGCCCGACCAGACCGAGCTTCTGCCCGGCGGCGACCGCGAAGTTGACTTCCGAGAACAGCAGGTCCGTGCCGTAGCTTTTTTCTAAATTGGTAACTGTGAGAATGCTCATAATATAACGCTCATAATAGCCGTTTATTGTAGCCGGGCAGGCGGGATAGTGTCAAGCCGCCAGGCTTATGGTAGAATGGGGGTGTAGCTTATCGCTTTCCAAGACCGGAGACCTACCACCTTGTTCCTTCGTTCATTCTTCACTTCGTCACAGGGTCCTTCCTAAAGGAAGGATTAGGAACGTTGGCGTAGGGGCACGATTTATCGCGCCCTCTTGGCCTGCTCGGTTCCTGGTTTATCTTAATCCTCCCTTTAGGGAGGACCCTGTGACGAAGTGAAGAATGAACGAAGGAACAAGGTGGTAGGTCTCCTCGCCTCCGACAAGGTATCGCCCATGCCCGATTTACGAAACGTCGACAGCTTCCACACCCGACGACGGCAGCCGCCCGCACGCACCGGGCCGGGCCGCTGGGCCGTGGACCATGCGCGGCTGATTGGCCTCCTGACCGTGCTGCTCGTCGCCCTGCTGGCCGAGATGCCCTGGATTGGACGCTCGCAGCGGACACTGCTTTTACAGGCCACCGTCGTTGGCCTGTTTACAGGCATTGCCACTGCCGGAGCAGCCGAAGCGCGGCCCCTGCGGGCATATGGGCGCGGGCTGAACGGCTGGATATTGGGCCTGCTGGCATGGAGCGTGGTGTGCGCCGTGCTTAGCCCGTACCGGGCGTTTGCCGTGGCGGAGGGCCTGCGCCTGCTGCTGGGGGCCGGGGTCTACTTCGCGGCGGCCTACGTGCTGACGCCCCGTGAAGTTCGCGCTTTGCCGCTGGCGCTTATAAGCGCAGGGGCTTTAGTCGCTGCCGGGGGACTGTTTCAATTCGGGGCCGGGCTGGGGGTAAGGGGCGACGAAGTCACAGGTATCTTTGGCAATCATGAGCAGTTTGGGTCGTTTTTGGCCCTGCTATTTGTGCCCGCGCTGGCGCTGGCGCTGGACACAAAATCGGCGGACAAGCGGCTGCTGCTGGCACAGGGGGCGACTCTCGTGCTAGGCGCGGCCCTGCTGCTGGCGCGGACACGCTCGGCCTGGGCAGGCGCGGCGGCAGGATGCGTCTTGCTGTCCCTGCTGGCCCTGCGCTATGCGCCGGTCAGGCTCAGCCGGGCCAACAAAGCATTGATTATTGGCCCGGCGCTGATCGTGCTGCTGGCTTTCGCGGGCCTGCTGGGGGTCAGCCAGATCGCGCCGCTGGTCTCGACGCGGGCGGCGACCCTGGCACGCGGCGTGGAAGATACGTCGCTGGCCGACCGCCTGCACCGCTGGAGGGCCGCCTGCCGCATGACTTCCGAAAAATCTGTTACCGGCTGGGGCCTCGGCGCGTGGCCGGTGACCGAAGGACGGTGGACCCACCAGGGCGACGATGTCTCCGAGGTGCTGGCATCAGGCACGGGTCATTCTAATTTGGCCCACAATTTCTGGGTGCAGTGGGCCGCCGAGACGGGCGGGGTTGGGCTGGCCCTGCAAGTGGCGGTGCTGGCGGCATTTGCCGGGCAGATTTTGACCGCGCTGCGCTCTGCTGACCGCGAAGACCGCCCCCGGCTGATGGCCGCGCTGGCGGCTGTCGCCGCCGGGGCGGTCGACATGATCGGCGCTCCCTCCTATACGTTCCCCGGCGTGTCGTCGCTGTGGTGGGTCTGGATGGGCCTCGGCACAGCCCTGTCTCTGCGGGACACAAACGCCGCCCCGCGCCCGGCGTCCCTCCTTGCCCCGGCTTTCGCGGGCGCACTGGCCGCCGCGCTGGTGCTGGGAATCGGCGACCGTCTCCGCGCCGAAGGGAACGGCGTCCCGCGTGGCACGCTGACCCTTTCCGCCGCCCCGCCCGGCCCGGTCGCCCCCGGCACGCGGGTTCTGTGGACGGCCACCTATCGCGCTCCGGGCGGCAGCCTCCGCGCCACCGCGCCGGGCACGGTCTGGTCCACACCGACGGGCCATCTGGACAAAACCAGCCCCACGTTTATCACCGTCAACCAGGACCCCCTGCGATCCGGCTGGCAGGGCGATGTCCCGCCGGGCGTGCCTGCCGTGACCGTGACCGCCCACTACTGGGACAATTTCAGCCGCCCTTACGCTGTCTCGCGCACGGTGGCGGTGCGATGAATACCTGCTGGCCCTGCTGGACGGGGAACCTTCCTGTGCCGCAGGCATTCAATAAGGCATGACGTTTTTGTCGCTGCTCACGGGCCTGTTTGGCCTGTTTTTGGTGCTGCTCGTGGTCTGGGAAGGCTTTGAGACGATCATCCTGCCCCGGTCAATCACACGCGGCTTTCGGCTGACTAGGGGGTTTTACCGGGCGCTTTGGCCGGGGTTTGCGGCACTTGCCCGGCGGACGCCGCACGGGAAACGGCAGCAGCTTTTGGCGTACTTTGGGCCGCTGTCCCTGCCATTGCTGCTGGTTTTCTGGGCCTGCCTGCTGGTGCTGGGGTTTGGGCTGATGCAGTATGCAACCCCGCATGCGCTGACACGGCTCGGGGGCATGACACGGGTGCAGACGGCGCTGTATGAAAGCGGCGTGACGTTCTTCACGCTGGGCTATGGGGACGTTCTGCCGCACGCGAATTTTGCGCGGTTCCTGGCCGTGACCGAGGCGGGGGTCGGCTTCGGGTTCCTGGCCGTGGTCATCGGCTACCTGCCGGTGCTGTACCAGGCGTTTTCGCGGCGCGAGGCGATTATTTCTCTCCTGGATGCCCGTGCATCGTCGCCGCCGTCGGCCACCGAGATGCTGCGCCGTCATGCTGAAAGCGGCCACATGGCCGGGCTGACACCCCTGCTGGCGGACTGGGAGCGGTGGGCGTCGGAGCTGCTGGAGTCCCATCTTTCTTACCCTGTCTTAATGTATTATCGGTCGCAGCACGACCACCAATCGTGGCTGAGTGCGCTGACCGCCATTATGGACACCTGCGCCCTGCTCATGGTCGGCGTGCCGGGCAGCCCGGCCTGGCAGTGCGAAGTGCAGTGGCAGGCCCGCATGACGCTGGCGATGTGCCGCCATGCAGTGATTGATCTGGCGTATGTGGTCGGCGATGCCCCCGTGGAGAATGCCCCGGATCGCCTTCCTCCCTCCGACCTTTTGATCCTGCGGCAGACACTGGCAGGCGCGGGGCTGCCGCTTTGCGATGGCCCTGAAGACGACCAAAAGCTCACGGAGCTGCGCGGCCTGTATGAGCCGTATGTGATTGGACTGGGCGGCCTGCTCATGTTCCGCGTCCCCGCCTGGCTGCCGTCACCCGGCATCCCCGACAACTGGCAGACCAGCGCCTGGGACAAGGACACGCAGCATTTTTGACCCCGCCCGCGCCTTCTGTGCTATAATGTCCTCATGCCGAAACCAGACAACCCCCAAATTGCCGTTGTCGCCATGCAGGGCGACTTTCAAAAGCACATCGCCATGCTCCAAAGCCTCGGCGCGGATGCCTACGCGGCCCGAATGCCGGAAGACATCGAGCGAGCCGACGGCATTGTGCTGCCCGGCGGCGAAAGCACCACGATTGGCAAGCTGATGGGCCGCTATGGCCTGGACACGGCGATTCAGGAGGCGGCACGGGCAGGCAAGGCCATTTACGGAACCTGCGCGGGGATGATTTTGCTGGCGCGAGACATTCAGGCCGGAACCGGGCAGCGGGGCGGCCAGCCGACGCTGGGGCTGCTGGACATCACGGTCGCCCGCAATGCCTTCGGGCGGCAGGTGGACTCGTTTGAGGCGGCGCTGGACGTGCCCGTGCTGGGGCCGGAGCCGGTGCGGGCCGTATTTATCCGCGCCCCCTATGCCGCCGAAGTTGGGCCGGGCGTGGAAATGCTGGCCGCGCACGACGGGCGGGCGGTTTTTGTGCGGTCGGGCAGGATACTGGCAAGCGCCTTTCACCCGGAGCTTTCAGGGGACAGCCGGGTTCATTCGCTCTTTTTGAGTCTTTTGGACACACCATGAAACACACGTATCGCTGGCTGGTTCTGCCGCCGCTGGCGGCGCTGGGAGTGCTGGGGCTGACGGCGGCGCTCGTGCGGCCTGACCGGACGCAGGCCGCCGTGGTCAAAGCCGACGAGGTCAAACCCGTGCCGCCCGCCGCGCCGCTGACCCTGCTGTGGAGCCGCCCGGTGGCGGGCTTCCGGGGCGCGGCTCTCTCGCCGCAGGGAGAGCTAATCGCGCTGGCAAGCGGGAAGAAAGGGGCCGTCTCACTCTGGCACTGGCGCACGCAGCCGGAGCAGCCGCTCTGGGTTCACGCCGCCGTGAATGCGTCCGAAGTGGCCGTCAGCGCCTCGGGGGCGTTTGTCGCCGCGTGGTCCCCGCTGGACCCGGCGCAGCCGGATTTCACGCTGCTGCGCGGGGCCGACGGGGGCACACTCTCGCACCGGACTTTGGACGGGGCCGTCTGGGATGCCGAGATGTCTGCGGATGGCTGCTATGCGGGCGTTGTCACCGGCGGCAGAACGCTCTACCACTACGTGCTGAGCGAACAGCCTTACAAAGACCACGACAAGCGCATTCAGAAGTGGCCGCTGGACGGCATCGGCAGCTCGGTGGACTTCACCACGGCGCACTCCTACCTCGTGACCGGAACCTGGGACGCCTGCGGCGTGTCCTGCTACACCCCGCGTGGCGTCCGCCTGTGGACCTACCCGGAGAATGCCGTCAGCCAGCAGAAAATGGCGGACAAGCTGTTCACCGCCCAGATTTCCGGCGATGGCCGCTACATTCTGGGCGTCGCATCGAGCAACATCCGCGAAGGCGACCCCACCCTCTTTTTGTGGCGCTCCGACGGCGGCGGCAGCCCGCAGTGGCAGTCGGCGCTGGGCGCGGATGCCTTCTTTCCCCGTGCCCAGATCAGCCGCGATGGTCACCTCGTGGCCGTCTCTTACCTGCGTCAGCTTGTCCGGGGCGGTCAGACACTGTCCGAACACCGACTGCGGCTGCTGGACAGCGACGGCAATACCCTCTGGGAGCGCGGCGGCCTGCTGTTTTCGCCGACGCTTGTGGCTCTAGGGCCGACGGGGTCAGTGCTGGTTTCCGACGGCCAGCGCACGCTCTACAGCCTCAGCCGCGAGGGCCGCATCGGCCACAGCTATCCCCTGCCGGGCCTGATTCGAGACACAAAACTCTCCGCCGATGGCCGGGTGCTCCTGATATACACGGGTGATGGAACGCTTGGAGTGTACAAGCTGGGCTGACACGCAGCCCAGGGCGCTACACCCCCACGGCGTCTACTTCCACCATGCTTGCCAGATGCTCGCTTTCTCCGGCCATGCCGCCGACACTCAGCTTGATGTCGGCCCGGTTTTCAATCTTCTCCACGCGCCCGTCTTTGATCCAGATCACCCGGTCGGACACGTCTACCATCTTATAATCATGGGTCGCCGTAATAATCGTCACGCCCTGCTCTTTGTTCAGGCGGCGCAGGAGGGCGATGATCTCTTCGCCCGTCTTGGAGTCCAGGTTTCCCGTCGGCTCGTCGGCCAGAATGATGCTCGGGTTGTTCGCCAGCGACCGGGCAATGGCGACGCGCTGCTGCTGGCCGCCCGAAAGCTGCGACGGCTTGTGGTGATACCGGTGCCCAAGACCGACAATATCCAGAAGCTCCATGCCCCGCGCAATGCCGTCTTCGGAGGGCGTCCCGGCAAAGATTGTCGGCAGGGTGACGTTCTCCAAAGCCGTCATAACGGTAATTAAGTTAAACGTCTGAAAGATATAGCCGATGGTATGGCAGCGCAGATACGCCAGCTCCCCGGCATCTAATTGGGCCATATCTACATCGTTGATAAAGACGCTGCCGCTGTCCGGCTTGTCCAAGCCCCCAATGGCGTTGAACAGCGTCGATTTCCCCGACCCCGACGGTCCCATAATCGAGATGTACTCGCCGCGCTTGATGTCGACGTTGACCCCGTCCAGCGCCCGCAGCTTTTCCTCGCCCAGCGTAAACACTTTGACGACATCTTTGGTGCGAACAATATATTCCGTTGCTGACAACTTTTATTTCTCCTCTAAACTTCAGTTCTGAGCGCAGCGGCAGGCGGCATCTGTGCGGCCCGCTGCGCGGGCAAGAGGGCCGCAATCAGTGTCAGCAGCCCGCCAATCGCCACGCAGGCCACCAGCGAGCCAAATACCACCCCTGCTCCCAGCGCCCCCACCCCGTCTGCCCAGCCCAGCGTCGCCCAGCGCACCAGGACCAGGCCCAGAAAGCCCAGCACCCAGCCCGCCGACGACGCCACAAACCCCATAAACAGGGCTTCTATCAAAAACAGGCGGACAATCAGCGAGTTCAGCGCCCCCAGGCACTTCATCGTGCCAATCTCGCGGAACCGCTCCGACACCGACATCAGCATTGAGTTGGTGATGCCGACCGTGCAGACCAGAAGCGCCATAATAACCAGCCAGATTTGCCGGTTCAAATCCGCGCTGACGCCCAGCTTATGCTGGGCGTAGAGGATCAAAATCGGCGACCCCGAAAAGCACAGGAACGCAATGCCCAGAAAGATGCCCGCGCCGGTGATCATAGACCGCCAGAACCGGATTTTGAGCGAGTTCATGGCGATCTGAATGGCTTTGGCCCACGACAGATTAGCCTGTGTCTGCACCCCCGAATGTCGCTTAGAAGCGCCGCCGCCGGGAAGCCGTCCGCCCGTGCCGCCCGCCGCGCCTGTCTTGTAGGCTTCTGCCATCCGCCGTCTCCTTTGTTGTCTCTTTGCCGCCCAGAAGGCTGCCGCCCGCCGGGAAGCCAATCAGGCCCCGCTGTGCCAGCATTCGCATGAACGCCACCACGCTGACCTCGCCCTGCCGCCGGTTCAGCGTATACTCGCGGCAGGTAAACTGTACTAACTGCTCGACGGTGCGTGTGCCGTCGCACTGCTCCCAGATTTTCGTGCCAAACTCATCCAGTTCAATCGTGCGCGTGTTCGGCACTTTCAGAACGCGGGCCAGCACCCGGCGCAGCCCTTCCTCGCGGCGTGGCACAGTCAGCGCCGCGCCGGGGGCGGGGGCATCCTCGGGCTTATGCTCCCAGGTCACTTCCCCCGCCCGCGCCGGGCGCAGGGCCAGCAGCCGCTCACGCGGCATTCCATCACGCCGCTTTCCGAGGAACGGCAGCGCCTCCTGAACAATTTCCCAAACTTTATTGCGTGCCATAGTTTCTGTGTTCGTTAGGAACCGAGTGGTTAAAACCGCTCGCTATGAGGCGAGGACGCCGGGAAGCCAAAGATTTAGGACAATCGGCTTTCTGCTCTTCACTCTTTGGCCGCCCGGCGCGAAGCGCCTTCCAGCGAGGGGTTTTAACTCCTCGTCCCTGCGCCTGTGTTTCCCAGCCTTACCTCCCGTGACAGCGCGTGCGCTCCACAATCTCCTGCACCACTTCCGGCTGCGGGCGGCGGCTGAACGACTGCACCAGGTAAATCTTGTTGCTTTCCGGGCACTCCCACACCCGCGCCTCAAAATACGTCGCCGGTTTTTGCAGGCGCGTGAGTTGGGGCACCCCCTGCCCCGCCCAGAACGCTAAACTATTGCGCCGCCCCACCAGCGACAGCGCCGGATGGCCCGACGCCTCGCTTTCGCGGGCCTCGTATTGAAGGTGCGCTTCTTGTGCCCGGTTCTTGTCCCGGAACCACTGGTCTAGGTAGGCCCCCCGAAGCTGGACATTGGCGACGCCCCACTGCTCCACCGTCAGCGTGTCCTGTGTCAGCCCGCGCCCAAAGGGAAGCTGCACATAGATGTTCATCAGTTGCAGCTTGGACCCCAGTTGATAGTCCGAAGGCAGCGCCGTGTGCAGGTCGTACAGGGACCAGGTACGCCAGTTGGAATCTTCGGGGTGACATTCCAGCGTGTTCAGGGCATCGCTGGCGACGCTGCCAAAGTCCCCGCGTAGGTCCCCGACTACCTGCGCGATCAGAACCCGTCCGCATTCGCCGCAGTGCCAGATGCGCCCGACCGCCTTGCGGTCCGCCTTCCAGCCGAACGACCGGGTTCCCACCCGCTCCGGGTGCGCGGTATCTTCCAGCAGCTTGGTCTGCGTGGTCGCGGGCGACTGGGTGCGTTTGGCACTTTTGACGATGCTGCTTAAATACTGGTCCAGCCGCTTTTCAATGTCGGCCTCGGTCAGCTTGCCCTTGATCGGTATCCAGCGCACATCCAGTCCCAGCACGCCTTTCGTGCCCATCTCGCCGTTGTCCAGCCGCAGGTTGCCCGCTTTCACGTCGCCGCCGTAGGAAACCAGGTTCCACGCAGGCGGCACTTGCAGGCAAACACCCTGCCAGCCCATCGTTTTCCAGCCCGCCCGGCCTGTGCCGCCGCTCTTTTTGCTTTGTGTGTGTTCCAGTGTTGTCACAATAGTTTAGTACGCGAATAAGGCTGCCGGAAGTGCCGGAAAGAAGGGCGGGGGGACCCCGCCCCTACGCTTGTTGTCGTATGCGTGTAGGGGCAGGGTCCCCCTGCCCTCTTTGCTTTTGATTTCGGCTAGAACGGCAGGAAGTTCACGGTTTTGCCAATCAGGGCCAGCGCAATCGCGCTCATGCCAATCAGGCCCGTGCCGCAGGCGAAGCCCGCCAGCAGGACCGGGGTATAGAGCTGCCAGCGTTCCAGACCGAACCGTTTGGAGAAGTAATACCGGCCCAGCAGTGCCCCGATCATCGTTGGAATCGTGTTGTGCGGGATGTTCCCGATGCCGCCGATGAAGCCGTAGAAGAACATCACCGGCCATTTGAAGACCAGCGTGGCCGCATACATCGCGGCAGCGACCGCCGCGCCGTAGCCAATCACCGGGCCTTTAATCGCGTGCAAGGCCCAGTTCGCCCCGTTGCCGGTGTTGATCTGCGTCCAGATGGAAAGCTGAATCACCGACAGCGGCCAGAACTTCTGGGCATAGGGGAATTGGGCGCTCGGAATATCGTTCGTGTGCCACAGGAAGCCCCAGTAGACAAAGCTCGTCACCAGGATCAGGGGCAGCATAAAGACTTCCAGCCACAGGATGCTGGTGAACTTGGTTCCCGTCAGCTCAATCTCGCGGAACTTCTGCGCCTGCCCGCCGTAGTCATTCAGCGGCAGCGGCGCAAACCAGATGTCCGGGCGGGTGTAGCCGGAGCGCAGGACGACGGCCTGATTGAGGAACGGGAACGAGACGCCCTGCCCGGTTAGGCCGACGAGCCGCGCCGAGACATACGAGTTCAGCGGCGTCCACACGAGGCCATAGAAGATAATAATCCAGATTGGAAACAGAGGCACAAGCCAGTGATTCAGAAACACGTAGCCCACGGTGGCCGCAAACCAGGCGCCGAGAGCAAGCTGCCACGGGAAGTCGCCGCGTCCTTCCGGCACTTTGCCGAGGCTCCCTCGCTCCGCCGTTCGCTCCGTCTTCCGCGCTTTGATCACCGCCGCCACCACGGCGGCGAGGCCCAGCACAGCGATAGTCAACTGCGTGCCGATGCCGAACGACATCCAGAAGTCAAAGTCGATGGAGGCTTTGGTCTGAATGGTCGGCGAGCCGGGAACCCAGTGCGGGAACAGGCCCAGGGAGTGCAGGATCGGGTTAGCGACAATCTGCGCCCCGATGGATGAGATAAATCCGCCCAGCACAATGGAGTACGGCAGGATAAAGCCCAGCAAAACCAGGTTCAGGTCCGGGTTGTACCCCGTCAGGGCCGTCGGCAGGATGCGCTCGGTATTGGGCGTCAGGTCAATAAACGGGATTGGCAGAATGGTGATCGGGTTGTTCAGCGCCACGCCCGTAAAAATGGGAATCGCCAGATAGAAAAACCCAAAAATCAGGCCAACGACCGTGCCTGTCGAGAACACCTGCCAGCGCCACGAATCTTCTTTGCTGGAAGCCTCCGCCAGCGCCGTCGCACCGGACGCCGCAATCGGCGCGAACGGGAACGGCAGCCGCTCAATGTCCGAGGTGACCCGGAACAGCAGGTAGCCGAGGCCCATCCACTTCATGCGGTCGAAAATCTGCCCCAACACCATGACTAAGATGGGAATGCCCCAGGCCGGGTCTATCAGGCTTCGGTGGGCATACGCCGGAGAGCCGGGCTGCGGTCCGATCCAGTGCGGCAGAGAATGGACGACGTTCGCCATCGCGGGCGACTGCATAATATACTGCGTCGCAATAAACGCCCCGAACGGCCCGCCAGAGATGCCCGGCAGCGCCCCGAAGCCGCTTCCCGCCAGCGCCCCCGCCATATAAAACAGGCAGTAGATTTCCTGCCGCTTCAGCGGCAGAAACGAGCGCCGGGCGATCTCTGAGAACAGCACAATGGTCACCCACTGCGCCGCCGCCCCGAGGCCCTGCCCCGCGACCAGCCCGAGATAAATGGCTCCCGGCAGCATAATCAGGCACACAAACAGCGCCCCAATCATGACCTTGCCGGTGAAGCCGTTCTCAAACTGGATATTCTGTCCGCCTTCATCGCCGGACGTGTCGGCGGACCGCTCGCGTGCGGCTTCGATGTCATCCGACTCGCCGCGCTGGTCTTTATCGCCGCGCTGATTTTTCTGCTGCACTGCCACGGGGGCGATTTCTCCTTGAATGAAACTTACAAACGGCTCTGCATTGAAGATAAAAAGCTTGTCAAATCTTCTCTCATCCGGTCAGCCAGCGCGAACCGACGGCATAACTCCGGCGTGTCATCTTGATTGATCCAGGCTTCCACAAGAGCGTACTGCGGGTACCTGTCAAAAAACGGCTTTTGCAAGTAGGCCCGCAGGTCATCGCGCCAAATATCCGGCTTGCGGGCCAGTTTCTTGACGCCGTTGGCTGGAGACCAGACATCATAAAAATAGGTGTCTAAATCAGACACAAGCCGCTGATAGTCAACGCCCGATTTGCGAGCCAGCGCCTCGCACTCGTCGGCTGGAAACGCATGAGAGGACGCCTCTTGGGCAGCACGTTTGATTTTCTCGACAAGCGCGTCTGAGTGTATTTCTGGCGCAACAGGCGCAGCAGTTAATGTTTTCATTTTTGCACCTCGTCAGCCGACTTCAGTAACCGAATGAGATAATCCCTTCGGGCGCGACATGAATGTAACCCCCGCCCGGCATTTTGTATCCGAGAGTATCCTCCATGCGGCCCTCAATCGGAACCCCTGTTCCTCTCAACGCGAGACTGGCCTTCCGTGCAGCCCGGAGATAAGCCCACAAATCCGTGCCGCCATGCTGCCCAAAATGATACCAGATTGAGTCCGCACGTCTGCCGGTCACCGGGTCCCGCGCCCAGGCCCGAACCAATTTTTTGGATTCTGAAAGCGGTATCACGCGAGGGTTCCACCCAAACTATTTTCAGTCCATGTTATCCGCGTTCGGCGCAGTCAACAAAGCCGTAGTGTCTTATAGCGGCAGCCCCAGTTCAGCACGGACTTCCAAACACAAGCAGATGGCGTCTTCAATGTTTTCCAGCGCCTCCTCCCGTGTCCCGCCCTGACTGACACAGCCGGGGATCGCCGGGCATTTCATGACCCACGCCCCGTCTTCATCGCGGTCTAAAGTGACAGTGAAGCCCGTGGCGCTCTCTTTTAAAACCACGGCTTCTGATGAGTGACATAAGTATCGACAAACTCGGCGTCGCTTTTGGTCAAGTAAATGATGCCTTCTATCAGACCAACAGTGCCCATGATGCCAGCGGCGGCTCCGAAGGTGACGAGGCCGCCCAGCACGGAAATCAGCAGCATGATGATCCCCTCTTTCTGGTAGCCCAGCACAAATTTGTGGATGCCCAGCGATCCCAGCAGGATACCGCAGATGCCCGCCGTCAGCTTGTTGTTTGCCCCGGCGACAGCCACCGGGGACATTTGTCCGAGACCCGCGCCGCAGGAGACGCACATAATCGCCTGCGGGTTGGTCGTCTGCCCGCACTGTGGGCAGTAGGCGGTCCCATTCAGCGGGGCCATGCCGCATTTGGTGCAGGCATACGCGCCGTTGGCAAGCTCGGTATCGCAAGATCGGCAGAACATGATAGCACTCCCAGAAGCAGTAGTTGTGTTGACTTACAGTGCCGGGGCAACTGCCCCGGCTCCTTCGGCGACGGACTCGGTTTGCGCTGCCGTTCCGGCGGCGGCGGCTCCGCCGATCTCTAGGTACCGCTCGCGCTCGGCGGCGGACAGGGTGCGCCAGATCAAAAACTGCTTGCGGACGACGTTCAGGAAACGGCGGTTGACGCGCTTCCAGTTAGAGACGTCGCCGGACACACGAGTCAGATTCAGGCTGACTTCGTAGACGTCTTCTAAATCAGTCGGCGCGGTGTCCAGCGCGATCATCTGCGAGACGCCGAGGTCGAAGGGGGCCAGCCAGATGCGGCCCGACAGGCGGTAGCCGGGGCCGGTCGGCATCGTCTCGACTCCGGTGCGGATGTCCTGCGTCAGGAAGTCGCCGACAGACTGCTCTTCGTAAGAGCGGAACCACTCGGCCAGGAACTGATTGATGCCGGGGGCCTGTGCGCCCGCCACGGCAAAGGGCAGCGTAATCCGCCACTGATCACCGTCGGGTTCGGGCACTTTCCAGGTCCGGTCCACGGCGGGCGTCGCCACTTCCGAGGCTTTGCGGGCCGGGAAGATGGTGGACAGCAGCACCACGACCACGACCAGCCCGATGGCAAGCTCGGCGGAGGTGGACGAGAAGTTCAGGTACAGGCCCGGCAGGATATGGAAGTGCGCGATAAGGAACGCCAGCGCCTGCCCGATGAGGTAGCCCGAAACCGCGCCGATGATGCCGTACACCAGCGCCTCGGCGATAAACAGCATGGCGATATTCGACGGCGACAGACCGATAGACGAGAAAATCGCAATCTCTTTGACCCGCTCAAACACCGACCCCAGCATGGTATTCAGCACAATCAGCGCGGCAATCAAAATCGGAATAATGATGTTGACCAGACCCTGGCTGGACGTCGCGCCAATCGCGGAGAAGCGGTGGTTTTGGCCGTCTTCCCCGGCATACAGGTTCAAATCAAGGCGCGGCATCAGGCTTTTCAGCTCCGTGCCCACGGTTGCAGCATTGCCCATATTGATCGCCACGGACTCCACCGTGCCGCCGAGGTTGATCAGCGTGTCATAGGGCACATACAGCACATTATCCGGGTCCAGATGCAGATATTCCTGGAAGCCCGCCGACGCGGAGGCCGCCGCCGTGCTGCCCGCCGCCGTGTTGCCCTGCGCCTGCTGTGCCTGGAAGTCTACCGGGGTCAGCGTCTCGTTGTCGAGGTCTTTGATGGCCTTGAACTTGTCGGCATCCACAATGCCGATAACCAAATAGGGCACGCCGCTGAAATTGATGCTCACTTTGCCGACATCGGCGGGCGTGATTTGCAGGCTGGTCGCCACGCCTTTTGGGATAATAGCGTCGTAGGTGTCCCCCGGCGCAAACCACCGGCCCGCAATCAGCGACTTGTCCAGACCGGTGACCTTTGCTTCTTGCGGCGTGAAGCCGTTGACGCCCTTGACATCGGTTCCTAAATGGGCGCGGGTCAGGTGCAGGAAGGTCGGCTGACCGGGCTGGGCGCCGAAGAACCAGGCGCGGGGCGCGACCGCATAGCGGCTGCCGTATTCATCGTTCAGGAGGCGGTAGGCGGTAAAATCCAGCTTGTCCCAGGTCGGCAGGCGCAGCAGCAGACCGTTGTACAGCGCCCGGCCCGGCGCGGGCACATCGTTGTAGCGGATCGTATTGACGATAGACGTAAACGACAGCACCGTGAACGTCAAAAGCACCAATGTCAGACACGTCAAAAGCGTCCGCTCTTTGCGCCGCCGCATATTGGAGATGCCCAGCGCAAACGCCGCAAACGCAATCGACGCCTTGCCGACATCGGCTTTGTGTACGCCCGAAACGCTTTTGTTAAACTGCTTGAGCTGCTCTTCAAACTTGCCCCAGACCAGGAGCGACACAATGACTGACAGGGCCAGCATGACAAACGCGATCAAAATAATCAGCGGGTTCACCGAGCCGATAGAGAACGCCGGATGGATTTGCGAGAAAATGGCGAAGATGACAATGAAGATGCCGAACGCCGCCGTGAGCTGCCGCCGCAGGTCCGAGTACCCAAACAGCAGGCGCTCCAGGAAGTAGGCGAACGGAATCAAGAGGAACAGGTAGAAGATAACCCCCTGCACCACATCATTCGCGGTCTGCTGCGCCTGCGGATACACGCGGGACTCATTGGCCCACGCCTGACGGCTGTAGGCGTCAAACAGCTCATAATCGCGCTGCGCGTAGGCCGTCCGGGCCTGCGCCATCTGCCGGGCGGCTTCATCGTGCAGGAATGTCAGCGGGTTGGTTGTGTCGCCGAGCTGCACGATTCTAAACTTGGCGAGGTTGCGGATGCGGAAATCGTCCAGCGTCCACATGTCATGGGCGACGCGCAGGGCGGTGTTGTTGATGGCCCCGTTGCGGACGGCATCGTCGGGATTGTCGGGGTCCGGCGGCTGGCTGTAGTTGACCTGCCGAGCGGCGGGCGTGCCGACGGCGTAGCCGATGCCCGTCGGATGGTCTTTGGTCGCATTGATTAGCAGGAACCGGGTGGCCGGGCCGTTGCCCGCGACGATTTTCAGGCGCGTGGTGGCATCCTGCGGCGAAAACAGCACAAGCTGCCCTTCGCCGCGCACCAGGCCATACTGACGCGGCTCGCTGTCCGAGGCCCCGTCAAACACTTTGATGTCGGCCAGCCGTTTCAGCGCCGCTTGATCGAGCAGGTCGTACACGGTGGTGGCGACGCAGGGAAAGACAATCACCTGCGTTTCTTTGGCGTCGGAGGTCAGGTCAAACTCGGTGGGGTAGTTCTGCGAGCCGTTGACACCCTGGTCCGGCGCGTAGTCCACATCGCCCCGATTTCCCGAGGCATCATCGCCGGGGTGCAGCCGGTAGGCGGCCAGGTGAATGTTGTTGCCCGGTCCGTAGCGCAGGCCGGTTCCGTTAGAGATCACCAGCGGCAGACCGGGAAAGTCAAACTTGGCGCTGCCCGGCGCGGTCGCCTGAATCAGAGCGCCGCGCACGCCGGTCATGCTTTCAACTTCGTTGCCAATCACGGCCAGCGTTTCGGTGATGGGCTTATCCGGCACAAAGTTTGTTTTGGGGTCAAACAGCAGCACGCGGCCCGTCAGGCTGCTGAAGCCCAGGCGCAGGCCCTGCCGGGTCCAGGCGGGCCAGTCGGGGACGGGCATCAGCGAGGCGTTGCTGCGGTCAGAGATTTTGTTTGGGTCGTTGGTGTCGTGCAGAACGTGCCAGAACTGACAGGCCAGCAGGCGCGTCTGCGCGGCCAGGTTGATAACATTGACGGCAGGCGGCAGGTCGCGGGGCGTGTCCACCAGGTTTCGGCCATCGTCGGTGGTAGCAAATGTGATCCCCTTGCCGCCCGCCATGGTGGCCGCCTCGGCATCAAAAGCCATCGGGGAGGGGAGGTAATTGCGCCAGCCTTTGCCGTTGACACCGTTGATGCCGTCGGCAAACGCCGTGGCCGGGTCAAAGCCGAGCGTCTGCCCGATCTTCTCCGCATTCTCGCGGAAGGTGCGCCCGATGTCGGAGAAATCGCCCTGAATGTCCTCGCGGTAGTCGTAAAAATAGCCCTTGTAAAAGACGCCGACCGACCCTGTCTGCGACGACAAATCCAGCCCGGAAAACAGCAGGACGTTGGTGCGCTCTGGCAGGGCGCTCTTAAACAGCGTGTGCTTCAGCGTGTCCAGCCCGGACACAGGCCGCCACGCATCGACGTGTTTATCCACATAAATCCGTGCGCCCTGAATGCCGAGGAAGTGGGCGCCGGAGGCGACAAAGTCAACGGTCCGCGCCGGGGGGTTCGCCTTGTAGGCGCGGGCCAGCTCCAGCAGGGACGCGATGCCGTCGGCGGCTTCCGCGCCGGGGGCCTGCGTCGGCACGATGGACATGGAGTCGTAATACGATTCAATGACGATATGCTGCGCGGCCAGCGGCCCCCGACCAGGAATAGTGCCCACAATGTTTGCGCTCGTGCCGGTCTTCCACGGGTTGTCGCAGTCCAGATGCACGCGGAAGTTCGGCGTCGTCAGCGCGGCAGATTGCAGCAGGGCCGCGTCGCCGCGCCCCATCCAGAAGCGGGGAATGTTGACCGGAAGACGCAAGAACTTGGTTTCGCCCTCGCCGCGCTGTATCTGGCTTGGCTCGACAAAGATAATGGCTTTCGCGCCCAGCCGGGCGGCGTTCTCCCATTCATAGCCGCAGTTGAAGTCGAGCATCACGATGCTGCCTTCGACGGGCTTGCCCCGGAAGGCCCGCAGGTCGCCTTTGCCTGCATAAATCAGCGGGCCATCGACGCCGCCGGACGGCAGGGTGGAGGTGCGGACAAGGTTCGGCCAGAGCGGCTGCAAGGCCAGCGGGCGCGGCAGGCCGGGCGCTTTGAGGGAAGCGCCGTTGTCTACAGGAATGGTGACGGGGAACTCTTCTTCGGCGACCTGACCTGCCCCGAAGATTTTCTGGAACTCGGCCCGCACATACGCTCGCGCCTGATCGCCGCCCGGCGTTCCCGCCAGACGCGAATGGGCCGTCACCGGCGCTCCGGCGGGCTGATTGGGCACGGGGTAGCTGATGGCCGAGAGATCAGCAATGGTTTTAGCGAGCCGTGCCGGGCTGATGCCCGCCGCCAGCGTTTTATAATTCTGAGCCGCGACCGGGTCGATTTTGACTTTAGGCGTCTGCGCCGACACGGGGACAGACAGGGCCGTCAGCAAACACAGACAGGCGAGGAAGCGGGCGGCGCAGCGAAAACTCTTCATGCGGGGCAGTCCTTCGAGCAGTGCGGGAAAGCGCCAGCAGCATCGGCGGCGATGCGGATGGCAGACAAATCAACGAAAAATAGCGTGTGTCGCGGGAAGTATGCGTTATCATATCATACCGGCGAAAAAAAGGCAAGGGGACAGAATGAAAGCTCTTTACCGGCACACGGAAGCGTTTCCACAGCAAAAAAGTGATGCGGTGGAAATTATGCTATAATACGGCGTGATTACCCCTATTGTTTCCGCGATTGCCTCCCCGGAGCCGCCTGCCCGCGTGGCCGAAGAAATTTCCGACCGGGGCGGCCTGCTCCTGGTTGTCTCCGGCCCCTCTGCCGTCGGCAAAGACACGGTGCTGGATGCCCTTCTGGCACGGCCCGACCTGCCGAGGCCCGTTCAGAAATGCGTCACGACCACCACCCGCGCCCCCCGACCCAAAGAGGGCGGTCAGGGTCTGGAAGTCAACGGCGTAGACTACCACTTTGTCAGTCCGGCTCGCTTTAACGACATGGTGGCCCACGATGAGCTGCTAGAATACGCAGAGTACGCCGACAACTACTATGGCACACCCCGCGCCTGGGTAGCCGAGCGCCGCGCTCAGGGCATTGACGTGATCCTGAAAATTGAAGTGCAGGGCGGCTTGATTGTTCAGCAAAAGGCATCCGACGCCGTGCTGGTCTTTTTGCAGCCGCCGTCGCTCGAAGAGCTGGAGCGACGCCTGCGGCATCGGCGCACCGACAGCGAAGACCAGATCGCCAAGCGTCTGCTGCACGCCCGCAAGGAAATGGCACAGCGGCCACATTACGATTACGCAGTCACCAACGACAACATTGACGACGCTGTCGATGCGATCCGCGCCGTCCTCCGCGCCGAGCATTGCCGTATCCACAGTGGGGATGTCTATGTCTGACACCCTCCCTGCGCCCAAGCGCGTCGTTCTGGGCGTCTCCGGCTCGGTCGCCGCCTACAAAGCCGCCGACCTTGCCTCGCAGCTTGTCAAAAGCGGCGTGGAGGTCTACCCCGTCATTACGGCGGGCGCGGCGCGGTTCTTGCAGCCTGCCACGCTTCGCGCCCTGACCCACCACCCCTGCCCCACGGACACGTTTGAAGAGCCGTTTCCCGGCGAGATCGCCCATATCTGGCTGGCGCGGCACTGCGACGTGTTCGCCATTGTGCCCGCGTCGATGAACGTCATCGCCCGGCTGGCGCACGGGCTGGCCGACGATATGCTGACGGCGGCGGCGATGGCCTGCCCCGCGCCGATTCTGCTGGCTCCGGGCATGAACACGGGAATGTGGAACCACCCGGCGACGCAGGCCAATTTAGCCGCCCTGCGCGACTACGGCTGTTATTTTATCGAGCCGACCACGGGCCGCCTCGCCTGCCGCACCGAAGGCGTCGGACGCATGGCCGATGTGCCGACCATCTTTGACGCCATCCACGCCCTGCTGGCACGGGGCGACTCGTGGGCCGGGAAGCGAGTCTTAATCACCGCCGGGCCAACCCGCGAGCCGATTGACCCGGTGCGCTACTTGACCAACCGCTCGTCCGGCAAGATGGGCTATGCCATTGCCGAGGCGGCGCGTCTGCGGGGCGCGACCGTGACGCTGGTGTCCGGTCCGACCGCCCTGCCCGCGCCGGGCGGCGTGGAGTTTGTGCGGGTCGAAACGGCGGCAGAAATGCGCGATGCCGTCCTGCCCCGCGCCGAAGCCGCCGATGTGATTGTCGCCGCCGCCGCCGTGTCCGACTTCCGGCCTGCCGAAGCTGCCGCGCAGAAGATGAAGAAAAGCGAGACGCTTCCCTCACTGCCGCTGGCCGTCAACGACGACATTCTGGCCCAACTCGGTCAGCGCAAGCGGCCCGGCCAAACGCTGGTCGGCTTCGCCGCTGAAACCGAAGACACACTCACTCATGCCCGGCAAAAGCTGGACGCGAAGAACCTGGACTGGATTGTCGCCAATGACGTCACGCAGGCCGGCGCAGGCTTTGACGGCGACACCAATATCGTGACCCTGCTGGGGCGCGGCGGCGCAGAGATTGCCCTGCCCCTCTTGACCAAGCGCGAGGTAGCCGAGCGGCTGCTGGACACGCTTTCGGAGAGATAACACTATGCCAAACACAGACGAAAACACAGAAGATATTGCCTGGGACCTGAGCGACTTATTTGCTGGCCCGGATGACCCCAAAATTGATGCCACGCTGGCGCAGGCTGCCGCCCGCGCCCGTGCGTTTGCGGACACCTACACGGGCAAAATTGATTGCCCGGACCTGACGGCGGCCACGCTTCTGAGTGCTATTCAGGAGTACGAGGCGCTTTGGATGGAGGCGGGCAAGCCGGGGATGTATGCCCGGCTGGCTTATTCCACCGACACGAGCGACCCGGCACGCGGGGCGCTGATGACGCGCATCGGCGAGGAAACCACGCGGCTTGGCTTGCCCCTCGTGTTCTTTCGCTTGGAGCTGGCCCACGTTGCCGACGAGATTATTCAGCCGCTTCTTGCTGACCCGGCGCTCTCGGACTACAAACACTATATTACGCAGGTGCGGCTTGGTCGGCCTCACCAATTATCCGAGGTAGAAGAAACGCTGCTGGCGCGGTTCTCGGAGACCGGCCCCCGCGCCTTTGTGCGGCTCGGCACGGAAGTCCGCGCCCGAACGGTGTTTACGCCGCACCTGCCCGACGGCACGACGCCGCAGCTCAGTCAGCCCGAGCTGACGGCTTTGTATTCGTCGCCCGACCGCGCTGTTAGGCTGGCGGCGGCGGAGGCGTTTGTGGCCGGGGCGACTCCCCATTTGAAGACGCTGACGTTTATCTTAAATACGCTGATGCAGGACAAGGCCGTCTCCGATGAAATCCGGCACTACGAGACCCCGGAAGAGACCGGCTTTCGGCGCGATGAGCTGCCCCGCGCCACCGTGGAGTTAGTGACCGACGTGACCGTGGAGCATTACCCGCTGGCGCACCGCTATTATGCCCTGAAGCAAAAAGCAATGGGGCTGGAAACGCTTCGGGATTATGACCTGTATGCGCCCCTGCCGGGGACCGATGAAGCGTTTACGTTTGCCGAGGCGCAGACGATTGTGCTGGATGCCTTTGGCGCGTTCTCCCCCACCCTGCGCGATTTGGCGGCGGAGTTCTTCGACAAACGCTGGATTGATGCCTCCCCGCGCCCCGGCAAGCAGGGCGGCGCGTACTGCTCGTACTCGACGCCGGACACGCACCCGTACCTCTTCACCAACTTCCTGGGCCGCCTGCCCCATGTGATGACCCTAGCGCATGAGATGGGGCACGGCGTCCACGGAATGCTCTCGCGGGGACAGCTTTACTTCAATATGTTTGGCACGCTGCCAATGGCCGAAGTCGCCAGCCTGTTCGGCGAGATGCTGGTCTTCGACAAGCTCCGCACCGGGGCATCCCCCGAAACGCAGCGGGCGATGCTGGCCGACAAATTAGACAGCGTCGTCGGCACGATGTCCACCACAGGCCGCTACCGCCTGGAAAAAACGATTCACCGGCAGCGGCGCACCGGCGGCGAGCTGACGCCCGAGCAGATTTCGGAGCATTGGCGCGGCGAAATGGCCGCGCTCTACGGCGACAAGCTGGAAATGTCCGAGCGGATGCCGCTGTCCTGGAGCTATATTCCGCACTTTTACGGCTCGCCGTTCTACTCGTACCCCTATACGTTTGGCGAGCTGTTTGCCCTGTCGCTGTACCGCAAATCGCAGGAGCAGGGGGCGGCGTTCGCCGAAAAGTATTTGACGCTGCTGAGTGCCGGGGGCAAGGACACGCCGCACGCTCTGGCCCAAATCGTGAATGTGGATTTGGACGACCCGGCGTTCTGGCGCGGCGGCTTCGCGGTGGTGTCGGGGCTGATTGATGACTTCGAGGCGCTGGCTCTGGTTTAACTTAGCCGCCCTCTATGGTAAGCTTGTCCAAGTAGCTCAAAGAGGAAAATACCAATTATGGCGACCACCAACATCACCGCCGACAAAGTCGAAGACCAGACGCTGGAGCAAAAGCACCAGCACTTGCAGGAAGTCCACACGCACCTGCGCCATGCGTCCACCTCGGACAGCGCCGAGGAAATCCGCGAGCGCCTGCGCCGCGCCGAGCTTGCCTTGCAGCGGCATGAAGCCGAAGCCAAGTAACCCGGCAAGTCATTGAAAATCATTGAAAAAGCCGCCGCCGTCACAATGCTGTGACAGCGGCGGCTTTTTTTGCGTTCGGCAGTCTTACAGGCAGCTTCCCGCTTCGAGCGCCGTCAGGCGCGTATAGCGGGCCTTGATTGGCGTGTCGGCAGGGGCATCCGAAGTCAGCAGGCGGTGGGCAAGGACCACGGTTCGGGCCAGGCGCACAAAGCGCAGCAGATGAACGCTCGGCAGGTCTTCCGCACCCACACGCACTTTCGTAAAAGCGGCATAGGCCCCCGCTAAGCGGTCTTCCCCTTTAAGTGCAAGGTCATCCGCCAGGGCCTCCAGGGCGGCTTTCTGCGCGGGCGTCGCCCAGGAGCGCAGGTCGGCCCAGCCTGTTTCCGTCCAGTCGTCCCCCACGGCGGGCACGAACCGGCGCAGGAACACATCGGAGGTGCAGACGGGCGTGTCAATAGAATCGTCATGAATCAGCGAGTAGGCAAACGCTTCGTCCATGCCCACCCGGCCATCATGGTTGTAGTCGGCTCCGGTGACCGGCTTGCCCAGGCGCGACTGCCCGCTGAGGGCGCTGAAAAAGTAGCCGGTGAAGTCGTGGTAGTCCGCCTCGTTGACCGCCGGGGTGCAGCCAGCGGCGGGGCGGGCGGAGATGCTGGCAAAAAAGCCGCAGAAGTCGCGGTCAATTTGCGGCGCGGTCGGGTCGCCGTTCTCAAAAAGCAGATTGCCAAAGCTGCCGGAAAAGCACTGCACCATGACTGCCGTGACGGGCGTTGCCGCAGGCAAAGTTTTCATCTGCGCGGCCAGGTCGCGGACGCTCAGCTTGCCGTTGTTCCACAGATCAAAGACGTTGTTGTCCAGAGTTTCCGCGCTGGGGCTGCCGTGCCCGGTGATATACAGCAGCACGGGCCGATTGGCCGGGCCGGTTGCCAGCGTCTGGAACTCGGCTTTGATCTGCGGCAGCGTGTTTGGCCCGTCCAGCCGGGGAAGCTGCGGGGCGCGGTATTTTGAACGGCCCTGCGCGTCTTCGTACAGCACCGTTTTGGACTTGCGGCTGCCGCCCGTGAACAGCACCCGCGTCGTCGCCCCCGGCGGCAGGAGGCGCGAAACATAGCGCACATTGCTTTCAATCGCCACCTGATTGTGCTTGGTGTCGTAGCCGCCGCTCAGCATCAGCACACGCGGCGCGGCGGCGGACGCCGCTGGCTGGACCGGCGGGGCGGCCCGCCCCGACCCGGAAACGGCCAGCAGCGCGAAGGCAAGAGCGGACAGGCTGATTTTCTTGTAAATAGGGTCCATAGTTATTTGGCTGTTTGCGCCTGTGTCAGCCGGTTCTGGAAATCGGCCACGGACAGCCGCCCGGTGATACGCAAAGTCTTAATCTCCGTGCCGTCGGGTTTGAGAATAATAATTGTCGGCAGGCTGGCAATTTGATACTTCTTTTCCAGCGCGGCGGGGCCAGGGCTGCTCCACTTGGTCAGGTCCGAGCGCAGGGTGGTGAAGTTCGTGGCAAGATTTGGCGCGACTGCCGGGTTCTCAAAGACATCATGCTCAATTTCTTTGCAGTTGACGCACCAATCCGCCGTGAAATCTACAATAATCGGCTTGCCCGCCGCCTGCGCCGCCGCCAGAGACGCCGGAGAATAAGTCGCCCAGGGCGCAAGGGCCGTAGTTGCAGCCGGAGCGGACGAAGCAGGCGGCACGGCGTCGGACTGATGCGCGGTGGTCAGAAAGCGGGTAAAGTCCGGCGCATTGGTGATGGTTCCGGCATATTTATTGACCACAGCCTCTGTCGCCGGGTTCACAATGCCGTAGAGCGGCAGGGCCACATCTCCAAATTTGGTTAATTGCAGCTTTTGGTTGGCCGCGTCGCCCGGTCGGTCCGTGTACAGACGCACGCGCACGAAGTTCGCCAGCGCGTCTTTCACCGCCGATTTCGGGAACACGTTTTTCTCGTTCCAGCGGCAGTTGGTACAGGTCACACCCGTGAAGTCAATAAACAGCGGCTTGCCTTCAGCTTTCGCCTGTGCCAGCGCCGTTTTGTAGTCGGACAGCCAGGTCAGGCCGTCGTCCGAGCCGGAACCCGAGGCCGACGTGCCGTAGCCGGTCGGCGGCAGGAACGCGGCCAGCAGCGGCGTCGCCCGGCCCGAAAGGCCCCAAAAACAGTACCCGGCCAGCACTACAAACAGCACCGCCCAGCCCGCCCGCACCGGCGAGGCTTTCGCGCCCGGCTGTTCCAGCTCCCCCGCGACCCCTAATTTGAGCGTACCCCATAAATATAGCGCCGCGCAGAAGAACAAGATGGCCCACGCCGCCAGCAGCACCGGGCCGGTCAAAATCTGCCAGTTCCAGACCTGATCGGCATTGGACAAAAACTTCAGCGCGGCGGCCAGCTCCACAAAGCCCAGCGTGGCCTTGACCCGCGCCAGCCACAGGCCGCCTTTCGGAATGCGGGCGATCCACTGCGGGAACAGGGCAAACACCAGAAACGGCGACACGAACGCCAGCGCGAAGACCAGCGTGCCCAGCAGGGGCCGGAAGCGCTCCCCCCCGGCGGCGGCCACTAACAGCGTCCCGACAAACGGCGCGGTGCAGGTAAACGATGCCAGCACGAAGGTGATGCCGAGCAGGCCCAGCCCGACCAGCCCGCCCTGCTGCTTGGCCGTGTTTTGCAGGGCGGACAGATTGGCGGGCAGCGTGAGCTGAATGGTTTCAAAAAACGACAGCGCGAAAACGACAAAGGCTATGAAGATGCCCAGGTTGACATAGGGGTTGGACGCGACCTTGTTGACGCCGGTGGCCCCCACAGTGGCCGTCATCACGGCTCCGAGGGCGACATACAGCAGCACGATGCCGAGCGCATAGCCCGCCGAAAGCTGCACGAGCTTTCGCTTGTCCCCCCCGGCCTGTTTGACAAACGAGGTCAGCGTGATGGGAATGAGAGGGAAAACGCAGGGCGTCGCCAGAGCAACAAGCCCCGCGCCGAGCGCGGCCAGCAGAAACAGGCCGAGGCCGCTCCCGGCCGCCTTGCCGCCCGTCGCAGCGGGTACAGTCGCAACCGGCGTTGGCGTCGGCGCGTATTCGGCCCGTGCCGCGCCGGGCATGATTGGCACAGACAGCGCCAAGTTCACATCCGTTGGCGGCAGGCAGACATGGTCGTTGCACGTCTGATAATGCAGCGTGACGCCCCCTGTCGGCCCCGTGACTTGGAAGCGGCGCTGAAACGTCGCCGCGCTCTCGTGATAACCGACTTCGCGCTGAAAGTTGGCATCAAACATCTTAATCGGCGCGTCTTCCGTCGTCGGCCCGAGCGGGACGGCGTCGCCGAAGGCTTTGATTTCGGTCGCCGAGGGGCCGTCCGGGACAGGCACGACCGAATAAATGTGCCAGCCAGCGTCTACGGTCACCTGCACCGTCACCGTGACCGCCTCCCCGGCGCGGGCAGGCGTGGGCGTCGCCGATACCGTGAAATGCGCCGGGACCGGCGCGGCGAACGCGGGCGGAAGGCTGGAAAAGACGAGAGCAGCCAGCAGAAAGAGCCGCCGAAGCAGGGGTGTCATGGAATTATTTTACCCCGACCGCAGCGCGAACCGGCAGGGACGTCGGCGCAAAACACGAGGATTGGTTGCAGCCCTGAAAACTGAGCGTGCCCAGCACCGCCAGCGTTTTGCCATGCGGGGCCGACTTTGCCACAGTGAACGGCACAAGGATAGTCGTGCTGGCTTCATACACCAGAATTGGCTTGGGGGCGTAGCTGACTTTGATAGTCTTTGACGCCGGGTAGCGGGCGGCTCCAAAGGTCGCCCCGGCGGATGTGGCGCTGAGCGAAGTCGGGATGAGGCTCGGGTCATTCGGCTGATGCGCGTTGACATGGTAGCCGGGGGCAATGGACAGCGTCACCAGCAGCGTGCCATGCCCGCCCGGCGCAACCGTCGCCGGGGAGGCTTTCACCGACTTGACGGACACAATGGTTGGCCCCTGCGCCCGCACCGGGGCCAGGGACGCGGCGCACACCGACGCGGCGGCACACAAAGCAAGCGGAGCAATTCGGAACACGGTTTGGGAGACGGTTTGGGAGACGGTCATACAAGTTCTGCTTTCTGGGTTTGGTTATTGCTACTACAGGCAAAGAGCAGGTCCGCGTTCCCTTCCAGCGCAAACTCCACCAAAGCCGCCACATGGAGGGCGGCAGTGTCGAACAGCGGCAAAGTGCAGTGTTCAGGTTTCAGCAGCAGCATCAGCTCCGTGCAGCCCAGCACAATTCCCTGTGCCCCCCGCGCCGCCAGGCTGTTAATGACCGCCAGCAGCGCCTCGCGGGAAGTATCCTGCACCTGTCCCGCGCATAGCTCCGAGAAAATAACGTCGTGAACCACATTCATCGCTTCGCTGTCGGGAACCAGAACCTGCGGCCCGCTCGAAGACGCCAGGCGGCGGCGCAGAAACTCCTGCTCCATCGTATAGCGCGTCCCGAGCAGCCCGACGCAGTCCAGCCCCTCCCGCACCACCGCCTCGCGGGCGGCGTCAGCGATATGCAGCAGCGGCACGGAAACGGCGGCCTGCACTTCGGGCGCGAGCTTGTGCATGGTGTTGGTGCAGATCGCCAGCACATCCGCCCCGGCTCGCTCCAGCCCCTGCGCCGCCTCCGACAGCACCCGCGCTGCCTCGTCCCAATCGCCGCCGCGCTGCAAATCGACAATCTCAGAGAAGTCAAACGAGTGGAGCAGAACTTTAGCCGAATGCAGCCCGCCCAATCGCTGCCGCACCGCGCCGTTGAGGAGCTGGTAATACACCGCCGTCGACTCCCAGCTCATGCCGCCGAGCAGTCCGATGGTTTTCATTGGCTTTCCCCCACCGCGACCGGTTCCATATCAACGCGGCAGGGGTCGGCGACATAGGCTGAGGCCGTCGCAAGCTCCAGACCCACGATCTGCCCGTGCTGGTCATAATCCAGGCTGACACCGCTTTGCCGCCGGTCAGTCTGGCAGATCGGCGCTCCGCGAAACAAAATCCGCAGCGTATCTTGATGGGCGTTGTAAGTGATTTTCATGGCGTTTTTGCTGCTGTCGCCGCTGAGACATTCTGCACCGCCACGCCCTGCGCGACGAGTGCTTTTTCCAGCCGTGTGTCACCGTCTTCGTAGCCGTCGTAAGCCGCCGCCACTTTGCCGTCTTTGTCGATCACGAACTGCGCGGGAATGCCAGTCACTTTGTACAGCGTGCCCGCGATGTTGGTGGAAGCGTGCCCCGCCGGGTCAAAAGCCGTCTGGAACGTGTAGGCTTTTCCTTTGCCGGTCAGCCACTGGTCATAGGCAGCCTTCTGGTCCCAGGCGCAGATACCCAGCACCACAACGTCTTTGTCTTTGACCTGCTGATACACCGACTCTAATTTGGGCATGGACTTCTGGCACGGCCCGCACCAGGTCGCCCAGAAGTCCAGCACCACGACCTTGCCCTTGTAGTCGGACAAATGCACTTTGTGCCCATCCGGGGCAATCGCCGTGAAGTCCGGGGCGGGCGTGCCGACCGCCAAAAGCGTGGAAGCCTCATCTTTAAACTCTACGGCCCCGGCAGGCGGCGTCCAGGCCAGACGGGCCGCAGGGATTGGCTTGTTGAACACCCAATGGCTGAACGTCATGTCCTGGTAAGTTTTGGTGACCCCCTTTTGGGTGGTCGTGACCAGAAGCCGGTGCGGCAAATGGGTCTTGGCATCGATCCAGGTTTTGCCCAGAACGACAATCGTGGTTCCGCCGCCTGCGTTTATGCTCTCTCTGTCCTGCATCAGCGTCATCTGGCGACCATTGACAGTATCGGTTGTAATCGTGCGCGTTTCCCCTTTGGCGGGCGGCGGAAAGTGACCGCCGGTTCGCAAAAAGTCAATCAGCGTAATGCCCGCGACTTCCGCCGCCGATTTGCCGCCCGTGGGCAGGGGATTGGCCTGGTACTTGTTGGTCCGGCCATCATACTGGTATTCGGTTTTGCCGTCTCGAACATACAAATCAGGCCGCTTGCTGCCGGGGGACGCGATAACAGCTTTGACATGATCCGGCTTTTGAATGGTGATGCTGACGGTGTAAGCGGGCGGCAAGACTCCATCAGCCCCGACCCGAAGCAGGGTTTCCTGCACTTGAATGGTTTGGGCAGTGGCGAGTGGGCTTGGGACTGACGGGGACTGCGCCAGCGCCGGAGCCGCCAGCAGGGCGGCTCCGAGATTGACAGAGTAGGTAAGCTTCATAAGGCAGCGTGCTTTCTTGAGGAGGCATCGCGCCTCCTTGCGCGGTGGTGGTGACAGATTAAGTAGTTACGCATAAGTTTCTCAGCATTTTGCCCCTGCCTTAAAAGGCAGGGCTGTCAAAGTACCAAGCCCTCCGGGGCCGAGGAGAATACCTGACTGCTTATGCACAACTGCTTAGCAGCTCTTCGAGCTTGTCTATTTCACCGTTTTATCCAGCTCATAGTAATAATTGTCAATGCTTTCGTTGTTGGTAAAAGGCTGTTTCATCACAAAGGCGATGTGTACAGCTTTGTTTTGAGCAGGCGTATTGCCTAAGCCATCATCGGTTGGATAATAGGTAGGCGCCATTGCCTTGACATGACCGTCGCACCACAGCACGTTGGCTCGCTCGTGATGGCGAAAGCAGGTGCTGCCAAAAGTATCCGAAGGCAAATACAAAGTTGGTGAGGAATGGACTGACCCGTCAGACAGAATTAGAGCGTCTGCCAGTAGGATGGTGTCAGCAGGGGCCTCAATCTGGTTTTGCGTCACAAATGTCAGGGCCGAGTTTTTTCCATATCCTGTCGGGTCCTGAACGCTGTTATCAGAGGCAGGAGAGCTTGAATCATAATCCGGGCAAGCTTCAATGGCCGCCGCTTTCATATACGGCTGAATTAGTCCTCCTTTAGGGTCTGTGTACAGCTTGCCGCCATCTTGATAAGTGAAACTGCCCCAGGCTCTGTTGCCAAGATGACCGTTGACGATGTCATCCTGAGTTTCCAAACTCATGTTTTCATCATAATCGTTAGAATACATGATCCAGGCGAGGCCGATCTGCTTCAGGTTGGACTGGCAGGAGGCAGAACGCGCATTTTCGCGCACCTGCTGGAAAACAGGAAACAAAATCGCGGCGAGAATGGCGATAATGGCGATGACGACGAGCAGCTCAATCAGAGTGAATCCCTGCGCGAGCAGGCCGCGAGACGACGAGCGGCGGAACGACGAGCGGCGGATAGTGGTGGGGAGGATAGGGTTTGACATGACGATCTTTCCTTTGCTAAACAAATCTGTAAACAAACGGGATCACAATGTCGGCGGCATCGGCGACGGGTTGATGTAATAAGAGGTGGGTTCTGAAAAAAGCAACAGGCAGAGTATAAACGCTGTGTCTCTCAAAACTCTCTCAAAACTCTCTCCGCAAATTTTTTGGTAATTATTTCAATTATTTTTGATCGATTTTCAGCAAAAGCACGGCCTGCGCGTCGGCAAACAGGCTTTCCGGGTCGGCGGACGCGCCAACAAGCCAGTTGGCAGCGGCTTCCGCTTCGCCGAGCGCCTGCGTGCAGGTCACGCGGTCGCGGGCAATATCTGCCGGGCCGAGCGGCTTGAATGACATTCCGAGGGAAACGCGCAGGGCCTCGGCACAGGACAGCAGGCGCAGGCCCAGCGCAGGCTGCTCCAAAGCTGCTGCCAGATGCCCTATCTCTTTGACGCACCAGGCGGTGACGCGCCGCTCCCCCTGCGCCCGCGCACTGCCGAGCGCATCTCCCAGCAGGCGCAGCGACTCAGAGTAGCAGCCGTCCAGCCGCTCCACCGTGGCAAGGTTCAAGGCGGTGGAGCTGAACCAGACGACGCCGTGCCGCTCCTGAATGGAGGCCGCTTCCTGAAGCAGCACCCGTGCGGCGGCGTAGTGCCCCTGATACCGATTGACCAAAGCGACGTTTCCCAGACTGGAGCAGACCAGCCGCGTGTCGCCGCTCTGCCGCCGCAGGGCCAGCCCCTCGGACAGCCGTTCCAGCGCCGTCGGCCAGTCCTGCGCGGCCAGCGCGATGCGGCCCAGGTCATTGAGGACCTGCGCCAGCAGGGTCAGGTCGCCCAGCCCCCGCGCCAGCGGAAGCGCCTCCGCCAGCAGCGCTTCAGCGCGCTCAAAGTCTCCATTCAGCATCGCCGTGATGCCCAGCAGCGCGACGCACTGTGTAATGCCCGCCTTATCTCCCAACTCGCGCCACAGGGCCAGCGCCTGTGTTAAGCTCTCCGTAGCCGCCGGAAAATCGCTCAGCACGCGCAGTGCCTCGCCCTGTGCTGTCAGCAGCCGCGCCCGCAGGTGTGGCCGCAAAAGCCGCTCCGGCAAAACAGCCGCCTCCATTGCCAATTCCACTGCCAATTCCATTGCCAAAACCCGCTTGATCCACTCGTGCGCGTCGCGGGGATGTCCGGCAGCGGTCCAGACCGGGCTGATCGCCGCCGTGAGTGCCCCGGCGGCCTCGTTCTGACGCTGCGAAACGAAATACTCCAGGGCCGCCCGGATGTTTTCCGTTTCGTCTTCCAAGCGGGCCGTCCACAGCAGGCTTTCCTCGCCCTGCGTTCGGGCGACGGCGTCTTCCACGAACCGCGCAAAATACGCCGCGTGCGCGGCGCCGTGCTGCCGCGCCTGCCCCAGCGTGCGCTGCTCCCCGGCAAAGTCGCGCAGGCTTTCCAGCATCTTGTAGCGCATCCCGTCGCCCATCCGCGCTTCGTCGGCCACAACAAGCGAGCGCGTCCGCATTTGCGCCAGCAGGGAGAGGGCCTCGGGCACAGAGCCGCCGGTGCAGATTTGCGCCGCCGCCGCCAGCGTCCAGCCGCCCCGAAACACCGACAGATGCACCAGAAACTCCTGCATGGGCTTGGACAACTGAAGGTAGCTGTATTCCATCGCCGCCCGCAGCGTTCGGTGACGGGCGGGAATGTCGGTGCGGCGGCTGACCAGCAGTTCAAAGCGCTGATTCAGCATTTCCAGCATCTGCCGTGTCCCCAGCGTCTCTGCCCACCCCGCGCACAGCTCAATCGCCAGCGGCAGCCCTTCCAGCCGCTCGCAAATCCGCGCCACATCCGCCAGGCTCGCCGCATCGGTGGGAAAGCCTGGGCGCACTGCCCGCGCCCGGTCCAGAAACAGCCGCACACTCGGCGAGCTTTGCGGGTCGCCGGGGGTGTCCAGCGGGGCGAGCGCGAGCTGGCGCTCGCCGCTGATGCCCAGCACGCGCTGCGAAGTGACCAGCACCCGGAGCCGGGGCACCTGCGCCAGCAATGCGCTGACGACGGCCCCTACCGCTTCCGCCAGATGCTCGGCATTGTCTAAAACCAGCAGAAACGGCGGCGCATCGGCAGCCGTCGTCAGCGCATTAACGATCCGGGACACAGCCGGAGCCTCACGCACCGGCGTCAGCGCAGCGGCAATCGCTTCCGCCACGGCGTGAGGCTCGGTCAGAGCGGCCAGCGGCACAAACGCCGCTTGGGGCACGCGGCGAGCCAGCTCCATCGCCAGCCGGGTTTTGCCGATGCCCCCGGTGCCAAGCAGTGTGATTAGTCGGGCCACCGGGTCATCCAGCCAGAGACGAAGCTCGGACAGCACTGACTCGCGGCCATGAAACGTTGTCAGCGCCACGGGCAGCGGCGCGACGCGCAGCGGGGCGACCGGCGCTGGAGAGGCGGAGGGCGCAAGGGGCGGCAGGGGGGAAGCGTCAGCCGCCTGCCGCACCTGCGCCATCAGGGCGCGGGTGGCGGGCGACGGCTCGGCGTTCAGCTCGCGGGCCAGCAGGCGGGTCAGAATCTCGTACTGCCGCCGCGCCGCCGCCGCTTGACCGCTTTGTGCCAGCGTGCGAATCAGCGTTTGGTGCGACTCTTCCAGCAGCGGGTCCACCGCCACCGCACGCTCGGCGGCGGCCTGCGCCTGCGGCCAATTTCCAGCGGCGGCATGGGACGCGGCCAGGCTTTCCAGCGCCGCCAAAAACTCGGTTTGCAGGGTTTGGCGCTCGGCCAGCACCCAGTCCTCGTAAAATCCCGCCAGAAACTCGCCTGCCTCGCCGTAAGCCGCCACGGCTTCCGTCAGCGCCTGCGCCCGCGCCGCCCCCTCGGAGGCAGCGGCCCGCAGGCCGCACTGCCGGAAACGGGCGACATCCGACGAGATTTGGGTGGTATCAATCGCCACCGTCGACCGGTCGGCCAGAATTGCTTCCGGGCCGCCCGCCGGGCAAATTTCATGCAGCGCCTGCCGGATACGCCAGAGGGCCTGCGACAGCCGGGGCCGTCCCGAAGCCGGGTCGACATCAGGCCAAAGCTGGTCAATGAGTTCGTCACGAGAGTGCCGCCGGGGATAAGCAACAAGGTACGCCAGCAAAAGCGCCACCTGCCGCGCTTGAAAGTGATCCCTGCCGCGCTCGCCGCAGTGGATACGAAGCGGCCCGAACAGCTTCACCGTCAGCACATCTGAAAATGGCGCAGTCATTCCCGGTGTTTCTCCCGGAAGCCATTATACCAGATTGCCTGCTTTAATGGCGTAAAAGAACAGCCGGTCAGAACGCTTGCGGGGCGGGTCGGTGGAGTAGGCATCGTAGACGAACACCTCGGCGAAGCCCGCCTGACGCAGCCAGTGTGTCAGGTCTTCTTTGGGATACGCCCGCTGCCGATGCACCTCGGTGAAGGGCTGACGCTCCCCGTCGCCGGGGTCATAGGAGAAGTTCATGCGGACGGTGCAAAGCCGCGCCTTTGGGTCGTAGCGGGAGCGCCAGCGGTAGTGCAGCGGCTCGTCCTTGCGGGTACACGACTGATTGAACATCCCTTCGGCCAGCGCGTATTCCGTGTTGACATCAAAGATAAACGCGCCGCCCGGCTCCAGGTGCGTGAACACGCGCCCAAAGGCCGCCTGAACGCGCTCGCCGTCCAGAATATAATTGAGGCTGTCAAACAGGCACAGCACGCAGTCAAAGCGGGCGTCGTCGAGGCTGAGTTCGGCGGCATCCTGCTCATAGAACGGAATTGCCAGATGCTGCGCTTCGGCTCGTTCGCGGGCGACGGCCAGCATCCCCCCCGACAAATCCACGCCCGTCACCGACAGCCCGCGCCCGGCCAGCAGCCGCGACACGGTCCCCGTCCCGCAGGCCAGGTCCAGCACGCTTTGCGGGACCAGGCCATGCCGCTTCCAGAGCCGCGCCAGATAATCCGCCCACGTTCGGTACGGGACACCCGCCATGAGCGCGTCATAAAACGGCGTGACGGGGCCAAACGATTCAGGTTCGGGAAGCATCGGCAGTCTCCCGGTTCAAACCGCGCAGGGCGATCAGGGCGCTGACCGCAAACACCGCGCCGAGGCAGGCAAACAGCACGCGCAGGTTGGGGATGACGACCACCAGCCCCGCCGAGGCCAGCGAGGCCGACGCCCCGAACAGCGCCGTCAGCGAGGACGCCGTGCCGTACACCCGCCCCCGCACCGCCGGCTCGGCAGCCAGCGCAAACAGCGTCAGCACCGGCAGATACATAATCATATTGCCCAGGCCAAACCCGAAGAACCACACCGCGCCCATCACCAGCGAGTGCGACAAAACCAGCCCGAACACCGCCACCGCCATCATCGCCAGCCCCGCCGGGACCAGCCTGCCCGGCGCGGCATTTTTCAGCGGCCCGGCTACCAGCGGAACCGCCGTCAGCGCCCCCAGCCCCAGTGCCGACATCATCGCCCCGAAGCCGGGGCCGTTCAGGTGCATCACATCATGGACAAACGCATATTCCAGCGTGTTGTAAATGCCTCCCGCAAATGCCGCCGTGCCAATCAAGGCAATCAGCAGCCCCAGCATTGTTCCCGGCGCAAACAGGCGCAGACCCTCCACCAAATCCGTCCAGAAACCTTCCAGGCCGCGCACCGCCTTGCGGGCCTTGCGCGGGTCCCGCACCAGAAAAACGCACAGCGCGGAGGCCGCAAACGTCGCCGCGTCAAACACAAACACGCCGCGTGGATGCAGCCACAGCAGCAAAAGCCCGGCCAGTGCCGGGCCAGCCAGCGCGGTCACGCGCTGGCTCGACGACGACAGCGCGGACGCCTGCATGAGCTGTTCACGCGGCAGCAGGTCGGTCATCAGTGCCTGCCGGGCCGGGCTGAACACGCTTCCCAGCGCCGAGGAGATAAACGCAACGCCGTAGATAATCCACAGGCCGCCTTGATTGAGGTGCGCGATGCTCGGGATCAGCAGCAGCAGCAGGGTGGCCGCCATGCGCCCGAGGTCCGAGGCGATCATCAGCCGCCGCCGCTCCCAGCGGTCCACCACCACGCCCGCCAGGATGCCCAGCACCAGCAGCGGCAGCGTCTCGGACACAAACGCAAACGACAGAGCCGTCTTGCTCGCCGTCGCATTGTAGACCGTCACTGGAATTGTAATCATCAGCGCCCAGTCGCCCAGACTGGAAATGGCCTGCGCGGCCCAGAGCAGCAAAAAGTCCCGGTCCCGAAACAGGGAGGGAGGCGGCGGGGCCGCCTGCGCGGCGGCGTCTTGGGTAGCAGCGGAAGAAGACATAAAAGTGCAGTGTCCTTGCTAGTGGAGAATTAAGGAGAAAGGCGGCGGACGCGCAGCGAGGTATCGTGTTTGGGGCGCAGCGAAGACAGCGCCTCGCTGCCGAGTGTTTGCCCCGCAGGGCACTCCAAGCGCACGCGCTGTGCCAGCACGGCCAAAATAATCTGCGCGTTCATCAATGTAAAATGGTTGCCGACGCACACATGAGCGCCGTCGCCAAACGGCAGGAATGACTGCCGCATCGACGTGTCTTCCCATCCCGGCGCGAACCGTTCGGGCTGAAAGCGGTCGGGGTCGGCAAAGACGCGCCCGTCGTGGTGCAGCAGGTACGGAAAAATGCACACCAAAGCTCCGGCGGGAACCCCAAATCCACCCAGCGTCGTTTCCCGCAGGCTCCACCGCTGAATAGACGACGTCCGGCGCATATCCCGCAGGCTCTCCTGATAGACCTGCTTGGTGCAGCCCAAGCGGGGCAGGTCGTCCAAAGTCGGCGGGCCGGAAAGCGCGTTCACTTCTGCGGCGACCTGCGCGGCGATTTCGGGATGCCGCGCCATCTGCGTACACGCCCACGCCAGCGACAGCGCGAAGTTCACTGTGCCCGCATACAGCACGCCTAAAATCTGCGCGGTCAGGTCAGCGTCCGCTTCTTCGCCTTCGGCCCCGGCATCCGCTTGTGCTTGCAGCAGCACCGAGACCATGTCTATTCCGTCGGTGGGAGCCGCCCGCCGCTCTTGGAGCAGGCCGCGCACGGCCTCGGTCAGCGTGCCGTGCGCCGAGGTCATTTGGACGCGGCGCGACAACTGCCAGAACGCGGGCAGGTGCGCCGGGGACCACTTCAGGTCGCCCGCCCGCGCCATGGTCCGCTCGGCTTCGGCCAGCAGGGCGGCATCGGCCCGGCCCTCGCGGCTCAGCAGCGTTTGGCCCGCGATGTCAAACGCCAGCCGCTCCATGGCGGCCCCAATCCGAAGGGTCTGCCCGTCCGCCCAGCCCGCCGCCAGCCGCTCCGTGCAGCCGCGAATGGCTTCGGCATAAGCCTGAAAGTGGCGGGACCGAAACGCGGGCGTCACCAGCCGCCGCCGCCGCCGGTGGTCTTCGCCGTCGCTCTGGAACATCGGTCGCACGGCGGGGGGCGTCACACTCGGGGACAGCATGCCGTAATCGTCGGCGTGCGTCACCAGAACGTCCCGCACCAGCGACGGGTCGCTGACTAAGACCACAAACCGCCCTCCGGCCTCGAAGCCCGCTAGGTCCCCGGCAGCTTTTCCGAGCTGCCGCAGGTTAGCGAGCGTGGAGCCGAACAGGGCACGGCGGCGACCGACGACCCGGTTCCAGTCAAGCGAAGGCAAAGGGGGCAAAGACGCTGGCAAAGTAAGGCTCATAACAACTTAGTCTATTATAACACGGTTTTTCCGTTTGACACGAATGCTTCTGGTATACTATTGCTATCGGAGGAGAACTATTTTGTCATTTGTCCAATCATTTGAATTGCCTCTCACGTTTTCGCGCCGCCCCACCCGTGCGGTGCGTGTCGGCAAAATCACCGTCGGCGGCGGGCATCCGGTCGTGGTGCAAAGCATGATCACCGAAGAAACCCGCAATGTCGACGCCTGCGTCGCCCAGATTATTGCGATGGCCGACGCTGGCTCGGAGATCGTGCGCGTGACCACGCCGACTCTGGCCGAAGCCCACAAGCTCGGCGAAATCCAGGCCGAAGTGCGGCGGCGCGGCTACGATGTGCCCCTCGTCGCCGATGTCCACCATCAGGGCAGCGACATCGCCGTGGCCGTCGCGCAGTTTGTGGACAAAGTGCGGATCAACCCCGGCCTGTTTGTCTTCCGCAAGCCGCGTGGCCGGGCCGATGAGTACACCGCCGAAGAGGTGGCCGAAGAGCAGGCCGCCATTGAAGCTTCTTTGCTCCCTGTCATCGAAGCCTGCAAGGCACGCGACATTGCTATGCGAATTGGTGTCAACCACGGCTCGCTGGCCGAGCGGCTGACTGTGATGTACGGCGACACGCCCGAGGGCATGGTGGAAAGCGCCTTAGAATACATCAAAATCTGCGAGGCGCACGGCTACCAAAATCTCATCATCTCCCTGAAAGCCTCCCGCGTCCCTGTGATGCTGGCCGCGAACCGCCTGATGGTCCGGCGCATGGACGCTCTCGGCATGGACTACCCCCTGCACCTCGGCGTCACCGAAGCGGGCGACGGCGAGTATGCCCGCATCAAAAGCACGGCGGGCATCGGGACGCTCCTGGCCGAAGGCATCGGCGACACCATCCGCGTCTCGCTGGCCGAGGACCCGATCAACGAGCTTCCCGCCTGCTACGACATCCTTCAAGCATTGGGCCTTCGCAAAACCAAAGTGGAGTTCATCGCCTGCCCCTCCTGCGGGCGCACCAAGTTTGAGCTGACTTCCGTGCTGCGCGTCGTCAAGGCCGCGACCAATCACCTGGTTGGATTAGACATCGCCGTCATGGGCTGCATCGTCAACGGCCCCGGCGAAATGGCCGACGCCGACTACGGCTACGTCGGCAAAGGCGGCGGCATCATCACCCTGTACCGGGGCCGCACCCCGGTCAAAAACGTCCCCCAGGAACAGGGCGTCGAAGAACTCGTCGCCCTCATCAAATCCGATGGCCGCTGGACCGACCCGCCCGAAGGCACGCTCCCCCCACCCTCCCCCTTCGCCAAAGAACTGGCGATGGTGGGGTAGGCAGCGCCCCCTGGCCCCCAATTCTGGGGGAACCGGAGACTTGCCTTTCCTGTTGCGCGTGGGCGTTTTCGAAAGCGAAGGCTACAGAGTATGGAACACAAAATCATCGGCGGCATTGGGATAGCGCTTTGTTTTGTCGGGATGGCTCTGACAGGGCTATTCATCATGCGTCGTCTTGTTGATGCCGTGCCAGATTCTAAGTTCAGGCTCCTGCCACTGATTTGGGCAGCGCTATTGATACCGCTCATGGTAGGGCAATACTATCTGGACCATTTTATGCAAGATGGCAAAATGAGTGTCCGGCAACTTCTGTGGAGCGATCTGCCAGTGGCTGTCATGTTTGCGGTGACCTGGTTGAGTTCCTATTGGCTCAGACAGCGTAAGGCGAAGCGGTAGCAGCCCAACACTGTGCTGCTCCTGACGCTGCCGCCGTCACCTCAAAAAGTTCGGGTGGCTGTGCCGGAACACAACTAACATCATGGCGAAAACTGAAGAAGAGACACAACCCTATTGGCCTCCGAAGCGAATGGATAAGCAGCCGAACGGAAAGCAGCCGCTCGTCTACAAAGGATTCTGCGCTTTGTGCGGCACGTATAGCCGCCACAATTTAACACGGGCAGATTATCTGGACCCTGTCAAACAGTTTCGGACAAGCGGGCTTGTCTGTGACGATTGTTTCTCCGAAGTCATGGAGGCACAAGAAGACGTAGGATTCGGTGACGAAGGTGAGCCATCAGAGTAACAATACGCTGCACCTGACGCCACCTCCCCCGCTTCCCGTGGGTCAGCAGTTGGCTTGCTTGGCAGACGGTGTGGATGAGATTGAACGCTAGACGGCTTGGCTGGAACATGAGCCATATTGACCGGAGGGGACGATGAGTGAAATCCTTTTGCATTCTGGAATGGTGATGGCCCGGTTCCTCATTGGCTTATATGAGTTCTTCGGCGTTTTGTTTGAGGCTGATTTTTTGCTCACGAACGGCCTGTTTAGTTCCACTTCATTGGTTACCATTCGCCGCAAAATTAGTCACAGGGCCAAGCGGTATGAGTCGCGTCACGTATCGTAAACGTTAGCCTCTGCGCCAATCGTATCACAGCGGTCTAACAAGGCGTTAGTCGGATTAGGAAGTAAAAGCATGAATAAGGAAACACCTTCTCGGCAGGAACTTCGTGCAATCTTGAGTAATCCGGCAAGCACTCAGGAGCAGAAAATCCAAGCCAAGTTAATTTTATGCCAGCGGATTTCCAGCGTCCCCGAAAGAGTGCGACGGTTCATCAACACTTTGCCGCCGGAAGTCGGCGAACCTATGCGAGCGAAGCATCCTCAGCCATTCACTTTAGAATTGGCTCTTCAAGCCGAGCAGGAAGCGCAGCGTTTAAGGGCACTACTGACACGGCTGCCATTGACTCCATGAGGCGCTTATTTCGGTTCATTGTTAGAGCGGATGGCTGTTCTGGCAGTGCCGCAGGGAAGCACCACGGTGAGGCCGCATAGTAGAGGATTCATGATACACGCTTGGCTGGGGTACAATCGCTTTATGAGTGTTACAGAAATCAAAACGAGTATCGCGCAGCTTCCTCCCGCCGACTTAGCAGACTTAACCGCGTGGTTTGAGGAGTTTCAGGCAGATGCCTGGGACCAGCAAATCGCAAACGACGTGAAGGCGGGCCGCTTTGAGGCGGTTCTTCGCCGGGTAGGTGAGCAGGCCGAGTCGGGCCAATGCCAGCCTCTCTAAAGTTCTCCTGTCCGCCTGCCTCCCAAACCGCTCCATGAACCATTTCACCACGCCTGATTTCTGGCCGCTTTACAATGCGTTGCCGCAGGAAGTTCGCGCCCTTGCGGATAAGAACTATGAACTGCTAAAGTCTAATCCGGCTCATCCTTCGTTGCGGTTCAAGAGCATTGAAGGTCTTTGGTCTGTTCGTGTCGGCAGTCACTATCGCGCTTTGGGAAGCCTGCGTGCGGACGGTCTATACTGGTTCTGGATCGGTCCTCACGGCGATTACGATAAGTATATGCCGTAAGCGATTGATCCGACAATGAGAGCAACATGCCCCCAACAAAGCACTGCACTTGCTGCCGCCTTCGCCCTTGTACTGGTTTCCGCGCCTCGCCGCCGCCACGCCGGAGCAGCGGACGCGGGTAATCATTGGCGGCGGGGGAATTGGCCTGCACTGGGAGGAGATTGACGAAGACCTGTCGGTGGCGGGCCAGACGGGCGGGGCGGATTGGCGCTCGGCGTGAGCGGTGGTCGGCAGAGTGCCGGGGGTATCAAACCCCCGGCATCAAGTTCAGCCGCCCTCCGGGCGGAAGAGACTTAGAATGTTATCCTTCCCTGTTGTCTTTAGCCCGGCAGGGCGTTGGCTTTTCCTGCCGGGGGTTTGATACCCCCGGCCTCTGATCGAAGCGAATTAAAAGAGAGTTGACAAATGAAATTAGCGGAAGGACTGGTTCTTAGAAAAGACACGCACAAACGTATTGAGCAGATGCGGGAGCGGCTGAAAGCCTCGGCACTGGTGCAGGAAGGCGAGGAGCCGCCGGAAGACCCGCAGGCACTTCTGACAGAGCTAGAGCGTCTGCTGGGGCAGATGACGCGGCTCATACAGCAGATCAACCGCACCAATCTGTCTGCGGCGTTGCCGGACGGCAAATCCCTGACTGATGCACTGGCGGAGCGTGACACGCTGGCCCTCCATTTTGCGGTGCTGGAAACCACGGCGACGGCGGCGACGCCCAAGTTTGACCGCATGAACCGCTCGGAAATTAAGAGGGTGGCAACGCTCAAAGTGGCCGACCTGCGCCGACAAATGGACGACATAGCGCGTCAGCGGCGGGAACTGGACACGCAGATTCAGTCGGCCAACTGGACCACGGAGCTTCGGGAAGACTAACCAGAGACAAGCGCAACCAAAGCGCGGCACAAGCAGGTAGTCAGGGAAAACGGACGGGACACAGGCGGCGACAGCCCAAGTCGCAAACCTCTAGCCCCCGTGCGGAGCCATGCGGGGGGAGGGTGAAAATCCCTCTTTGCATTGTCATGCTTAGCAAGGTCACATCGGCACAGCGCATCGCGCATTGTTATAACCAAGTGTCAGCCGTTTTTCAGGGTGAGGGTGGGATTGGGGTACTTGTGTTAGCCACAAAGGACGAGACAACAGCGAGCAACAATAAATGACAAATGGCACGGTATATTTGATTGGCGCGGGGCCGGGCGACCCGCGCCTGCTGACGGTGGGCGGGGCGGACGCGCTTCGTATCGCGGACGTGGTGGTGTATGACCGGCTGGCGCACCCGCGCCTGCTGGAGTATGCCCCGGCAGCGGCGGAGCGGGTGTATGTCGGCAAGAAGGCCGACCAGCACGCGATGACGCAGGACAATATCAATGCCCTGCTGACCGAACGCGCCTTAGCGGGCAAGACCGTGGCACGGCTCAAAGGCGGCGACCCGTTCGTATTCGGGCGCGGCGGCGAGGAAGCCGAGTACCTGCGGGACCTTGACATCCCGTTCGTGGTCCTGCCGGGTGTCACCTCGGCCATCGCCGCGCCCGCCTACGCGGGCATCCCCGTGACGCACCGGGACGCCGCTTCGTCGTTTGCGGTGATTACGGGGCACGAGCGCGATGACCGCCGCGAGTCGGGCACGCGCACGGCGGGCGAGGCGGAAGGGCGGCGGCGCTGGGACAAGATTGCGTATGCCGGAGACACGCTGCTGTTTTTGATGGGTGTGGAGAACTTAGACGAGATCGCGGGGCAGCTTATGAAGCACGGACGCGCCCCGGAAACCCCGGTGGCCCTGGTGCGCTGGGGAACCTGGGCAGGCAAACAAGAAACCCTAGTGTCCACGCTTGGTGAGGTTGTCGAGCGGGTACGGGCGGCGAAGTTTCAGGCCCCGGCGGTGACGATTGTGGGCGAAGTCGTGCGCCTGCGCGAAAAGCTGCGCTGGTTTGACCGGGGGCCGCTGGCCGGCAAGCGCGTGGTAGTGACACGGGCGCGGGAGCAGGCATCGGAGTTTGCCGCCCTGCTGCGGGCGGCGGGCGCGGAGCCGGTGGAGTTTCCGCTCATTCAGATTGTGCCCCCCGCCGATGGCTACGCCGCGCTGGACAACGCCATCGTCCGTGTCGGCTCCTATGACTGGGTGTGCTTTGCCTCCGCCCCCGCCGTTCAGGCGTTCTGTGACCGGCTGACGGCGGCCAACAAAGATGCCCGCGCTCTGGCAACCGCGCAGATTGCCGCCGTCGGCGCGGCCACGGCGGAGGCGCTGCGAGCGCGGGGGCTGGTCGCGGACTTCCTGCCGCCCGAAGCCACCGGCGCGGGTCTGGGCCGGGAGCTGCCGGGAGAAGTGGGCGTCAACAACATCCTCGTGCCCCGCGCCCAAGACGGCGACAGCGGACTAATCGACACGCTCACCGGACGGGGCGCAACGGTGGATGCCGTGGTCGCCTACGAGAACGTTCTCGAGGGCGCGGGCGCGGACGACGTCCGGGCGCGGCTGGCGGCAGGCACGATTGACGCCGTCACGTTCACCAGCTCCTCCACCGTCAAAAACTTCGTCACGGCCCTCGGCGACACGCCCCTGCCCGTTAGCGTTGCCGTCGTCTGCATCGGCCCCAGCACCGCCCGCACCGCCGAAGACCTGCTGGGCCGCGCCCCCGATGTTACGGCAAAGGAACCGAGCGTCGCCGGAATGATGGATGCGCTGGCCGGGTTTTGGACGGCTGAATAGTCTGCTCTCGAAGAAAAACGCCCGGCTTCTTTTGCAAGAGGCCGGGCGTTCTGGTGTCAGGGGCGGTGACGGCTCGGCTTGTCTTGCGTATTTTCCATGTCATGCCGGATCATCACTTCCGGGGCTTCGTCCAGCGGCGGTGCAGGCTGCTCCTCTATGGCAGGTATAAACGCTGCGCCCGGTGTATGCGGCACGATGCTGACAGGCAGCAGGATCGTCTGCATGCCGGTGGGGGCCGTGGCGAAAACAAGCAAGTTGTGAAAGCCTTCGGCGGTGTGCGGGCCGAGGCGGAACGTCAGTGTGCTGACCGGGTGGGCGGCGTCGAGCGTGTTCTGGCTAAAGGTCGGCGTGTCCAAAAGCGGGGCGGCGGGATCGTTTTGCAGGTGCAATTTCACTGGCCCCTGAAACCCTGCGCCCGGATGCAGGGTCAGGGTCACGGTTCTTGCCTGACCGCCCGGAATGATGTCCAGCCCCGCCTCACTTTGAGCTATCTTAAACCCGGTGTCCTGCACTGCCGGGAGAACCGCCAGGCTGAAAGGCCAGTGCCGGGTGCGATGGCTTCCCGTGGGTGTGGACAACAGATCGACTTTGTACTGCCCCGGCCTTACGGTGGGGGCAACGCGGAAAATAAGCTGGCTGCGAACATCTCTCGCTGCCTGGCTGCGGACATCCGGGCGTTTTATTAAAACCACCGCCGGGTTAAAGGTCGCGGAGAGACCGTGGGGGAGATGGGCTACCGACAAATGAATGTTACGGTGAAACCCGTTGAAGGGAGAGACAAAGACAATCACAGACTTCTGAACAGGCCCACTTGTTTTTTGCACAACACGGGGGGCACCCAGGTTCGGCATCACCACGTAATTAGGGATTGCGACGGGACGCACAAAAACGTCTCTTGGATTTCGTTTCAGCACAAATTTCAAGTTCGTGTCATGCAGGCCGGAAATCTTCTGTGCGGGCGGGGAGAAGTAGCCCAAAGCGCGTATCGTGACAAAGTAAGTGGCTGAAACAACAGGAACTTGGGCATGTGTCTGCCCACCTGCACCGGAGTAAACCAGGTTCAGATAGGGGTCTTCCACAATGGCTTTGTTTTTATCAGTCACAATGATAACGGCTCCCTGTATAGGGTGACCGGAAGTATCTTTCACTGTGGCTGTTAACCTGATCACTTTAACAAAGACTTGGCACTGCCCTCGGCTCAGGCATGAGGACAAGACAATGAAAGCAACAAGGGTAGAACAAAGCAGTCCGTGCAGTTTTATTCCGCTAGTTTTCATCTTTGTTCTCCTAGAATAGCGATGCTATGATTGTTTGTCTCGCTGCATTGATGCAAGTGCTGGCATTATAAGCATTGGTGGAATGATGGACGCGCTGGCCGAGTTCTGGACGTCTGCCTTACAGGGGTGATACTACCCGCCACCTATCCAGCTTCGTGGGGGGTGTGTCAGGTTTTTCTTCAAGATTACGTAAATGGTACTGTCGTGCCAGGCGGAAACGGTCTGCGGCGCAGAAGCCAGATAACCGCCTGCATTCACGACAGCCGTGTAGCGCGTGGGGAAGGGAGCGAAGGGAACGCGGTTATCCACAACACCTTGTGGGCCTGAGAGGGCAATCATCAAGTAGCGGTCTCCGACTTCCTGCCCCTGAGCATTAGCATAATAGGCGACAGCACCCTGAATTGGCTTGCCTGCATTGTTTTTGACAATGGCATGAACCGTAATCAGCTTTAAAGGCATATGCGAAGGTTGGTGCTTTCGCCACACGAAAACGCTGAGAGAGAGAATTAGGACGCACAGCAGAAGCCATGCAGCTTTCAGTTGGAAGGTTTTAATCACAGCATCAAAAGCCTTTATCACCGTCGTTGTACGCTCTCTCCCTACCGCTTGATGTTTTTGATTTTCGGCTTAATTGCTTTCGGCCACGGCTTCAGCACAAACGTCAAGTTTGCATCCTGAGAGGCAGAAATTTTTTGTGCTGGGGGGGGGCACATAACCGTGGGTCTGCACAGAGACGAAATAGAAACCCGATGCAACGGGAAGCCGGGTATAAGTCTGTCCCGTCGCACCAGAGATGATAAGATCGTAATCAGGTTCCTCCACCACACTTCCCGATTGATTTCTGGCAGTTAAAGCCACTCCCATAAGCGGCTTGCCTGCACTATTCTTGATTGTTGCCCGCACTGTGATCAGTTTTACTGGGCGTGGAAGCCCATTCATAGTCTGGCATAATCCCTGACCAGCACAAAAGGGAATGAATAAGACCACGACGGTCAAAAACAAACGTAAATATTGATTAGTATTCATCCTTGTCCTCCAGCATGAGCGAACCTATAATCTGCTGTCTTGCTCTATTGATTCGGGTTCCATAGTTGTATGACGTGTCATCGCCTCCTCCTATGACGGCAAACACATGATACAAAGGATCAACGCCGGATGGATCAGGATGGTAAATTGGCCCTCCACTGTCGCCGAGTGAGGTGTCTATAGTATAGTACACTGAGTCATTGAAATGGCTGGAAGAACCAGGTGGTCCATCCATAACAGAACCGTCATCACCTGTTCCGCTTGCACTATAAAACAGATATTTTGCTGATTTTTGTGTGTCTCTTACTACATAGGGATAACCCGCAGCAGTAGCCATAGCAGGGCTAACAAAATCGTTTACCGCATGCATATAGGAAGCAAAAGTTCCGAGGCCGCTGCCTTTGCTTCTTTTAGGAACGTCTGTCGTTGGGCTAAGATCAAGCATAGCCCAGTCACTTGAGCTGGTGTTGCCGGCACCCCTTTTGTTGGCTAGGTCATACGTCGTCGGAACCCATGCCCATTTTACAGAAGCATGATGATAAGCAGGGGAAATTCCATTGTCATATCCAGGATAGACGGCTATCCGTTGGGCGAAAGTGTTGGGGCCATCGTAAAGAATATGCGCTGCGGTGAGCACATGGTTTTTGCCGATTAAGACCCCTGAACCAATATTTGCGTAATGATTGCCAAAATAGACAACTATTCTGCATACAGAACTATACGGGTAGTATGTGGGCTTCTTGTAAATGCGGTCATCAGTTTTACCTAGAAATCTAGGCCGAATGCCGTCAAAAACATTTTCTGTGGCATAAAGCATAGAAGTATAAGAGCTAGGAGTAACCTGTGACTGAGCGGCGGAAGTTTGCCCACCCGGACTGCTGTTCAAATCGTAGCGCAGCATATCTGTCCGCCGACGGCGATGCCAACCGGGGACTGAGCGCCCGCCTTGAAGGGCAGGAGGCAAAGCAGGGTGCAAAGCATTAGAAGACTAAAGAGGCTGAACCGAAGAGGCTGAACCGAAGAGGCTGAACCGAAGAGGCTGAACCGAAGAGGCTGAACGCATAGAGTTCTCCATAAACAATAAGGCAAAGCGCCCGGCGTTCAGCGCATTGAGACTATGATAACATGGAAAATACACCCTGTCAAGCTATTCCATAAATTAGTTCTCTGAGCGGCACTCTCCCGCCAGAACGGTCTGGTTGCGGCCTCCGTGCTTGGCGCGGTAGAGCGCCCCGTCAGCCAAATTGACCAGCGCGTGCGTGTCGTCAGTGTCGTCGGGGAAGGTGGCGACGCCGAGGGAGATGGTTTTGTAGACGGCCAGTTCCGGGTCGTGCGCGAAGCCGGGGAAGACGGTGCGGGCAACCGCTTGGCGCAGGCGCTCGGCGATCTGGTACGCCTCGCGGGACGGGGTTTCGGGCATCACAATGATAAACTCTTCGCCGCCGTAGCGGCCTACAATGTCTACGTCGCGGACGCTGCCCTGCAAAATAGACGCCATTTTTTTGAGCAAAACATCGCCCTGCACATGACCGTAGGTGTCGTTGTAGCTCTTGAAGCTGTCCACATCCAGCATCACCACCGACAGCGGATGGCCGTAGCGCTGGGCGCGGCGGCGCTCTTCCACTAATGCAGACTGCACATAGCGGCGATTGTAAAGGCCGGTCAGTCCATCGGTGACGGCCTGATTGTAGATGTTCTGATGAGACAGGACGTTAGCAAGCGTGGCGGCAGTCTGCGCGGCCAGCGCCCGGAGGCGGGTCAGCTCACGAGGGGTAAACGCGCCGGGGGCATCCCGCTCAAAACGGGCCACGCCGAGCGTCTCTTCCCCGGCTACCAGCGGCAGCAGCAGCAGCGAACAGGGCGGGCCAGTCTGCACCTCTTCCTGCGCCCGCCGGGGGTCATTCAGGCCGTCGCGCACAAGGCAGGGGGTCCGGCGCTCGGCAGCACGCCCCACCAGCCCTTCGCCGAACCGCACTGAGGCCGGGGCCGCACCGCCGGTGGAGTAAATGCGCTCTAGAAGTGTCTGCGAGTCGTCGGTCAGCCAGAACGAGGCCCGGTCGCTCGGGACCAGACCGCCGCCCAGGGTCAAAAACCGTTCAATCACTTTCGGCAGGCTCGTCTGCGCGACCGACAGGGCACTGATTTTCTCCATCGCCCGCACCTGCTCGCGCAGAATGGCCGTCTCAAAGCCAAAATGTGCGACGACCAGCAGCAGCACCAGCAAAACCGCCGCGCCTGCTGTCCCCAGAAGGCCCGATGCCGGGTACGACAGCGCCATCAAAAGCGCCAGCGGCGCGGCTGCCGCCAGAGTCGCGGCTTCCAGCTTCCAGTTCACCCAAACGTGCCGCCGCACGGTGCGGGCCGCGTGAAAGTGGAGCGTCATTCCCCCCAGCCGCCCGCCGATATACACCGCGCCATAGGTCAGCGACACCAGCAGCAGGTCCAGCGGCGTGTGGGCAGTCGCGGACAGAGCCGGGTGCATCAATGTATGCAGGCCGCCCGCCGTCAGCGCCGCCAGCCCCAGCCACACGCCGCGCTCATAAATCGCCCGGCGCACCCGAGGCAGATCGCGGGTAAACGCATACGCCGTGTTTGCCAGCAGCAGCGGCAGCAGGGCCAGGATCGGGGGAAGCAGGAGAGCCGCAGACAGGCCCACGGCAGGCAAAAGCCCGACCCGCTGCCCACGCGGACCGGTCGCGGGCAGCAGCACGGCCAGAAGCGACAGCAGGCAGAAAAACGCAAACAGCGGGGCCGAAGAAGGTGTGTGCGGAGAGGGCGTGTGCAGCATCTGCTCGCTCAGCGCCCACAATGCAGTCGCCGCGCAGGCGACAATGCCGCCGACACGAACAATCCCGCTCTGCGAAGTGGCCCGACCAGGCTCTCGGGCAGGAGGAGGCGCAGAGGCTTGTTCTTCGGCCTGAAACTCAGGCGGTTCAGCCGTGAGACTGTGGCGTATAAGGGCGTTGGTCATCGTTAGGCGCGGGAACTCTTGCTTTTCGCAGTTGGCCTGCGGAAAGTCCTTTGGAGATTGTTCCACGCTTTTACGCATATTTACTATGGTTTTTTTGAGTGCCTGCTACTCTCCCCCGCCCTGCGTCAGCAGCCACTGCTGAGAGCTGAACGGCGCTTCGCCCTCGGCGGGGCGCAGACGCCGGTAAGTTCCATCGGAGTGCAGCTCATGCGCCAGCACCGTGTCCCGCAAATAGACTTCCAGAATGTCGTCCCGGATGTGCCGCTTCAAACCGGCGTCCTCGACCGGAAACAGCACTTCCACACGGCGGTCCAGATTGCGGCGCATGAGGTCCGCACTGCCCAGATAGATTTGATAGCGCCCCCCGTTGTGGAAATAATACACCCGTGAGTGTTCTAAAAATCGCCCGATGACCGAAAGGACGCGGATATTCTCGGAGATGCCCGGCACGCCGGGACGCAGGCAGCAGACGCCCCGCACGATCAAATCTATTTTGACCCCGGCCTGTGAGGCGGCATACAGCGCCCGGATGATCGGCGTGTCGCTGAGCGTATTTGTTTTGAGAATGAGCCGGGCGGGCTTGCCGCGCCGCGCCCAATCGGCCTCGCGGGCAATCATAGAAAGCAGCCGCTCGCGCATATTCACCGGCGCGACCAGCAGCTTGCGGTACGTCCGCTGCCGTGAATAACCCGTCAGCAGGTTAAACAAGTCGGTCAGGTCAGCGGCAATATCGGGGTCGGCGGTAAACAGCGACAGGTCGGTGTAAATCCGGGCTGTAATCGAGTTGTAATTGCCCGTGCCGAGGTGCGCGTAGCGGCGCAAAACGCCGCTTTGGTCCCGGCGCACCACCAGCGCGATTTTGCAATGCGTCTTTAGACCGACCAGACCGTAAACGACATGAACCCCCGACTCTTCCAGCGCCCGTGCCCATTCAATGTTGTTTTCTTCATCGAACCGCGCTTTGAGTTCTACCAAAACGGCCACCTGCGTGTCGTCGTCGCGGGCGGCGGCCAGGGATTTGACAATCGGGGAATTGGACCCCACCCGGTAGAGCGTCTGTTTGACCGCCAGCACGCCCACATCGCTGGCCCCGGTTTTGATAAACTCCAAAATAGGCGCGAACGAATCAAACGGGTGATGCAGCAGAATGTCCTGCTCGCCAATGGTGTCCAGAATGTTGTCCGACGGGTCAGCCAGCACAGCGGGAGTGCGGGGTATCAGGGGCGGGTCTTTGAGGTCAGGCCGGTCCAGCTTCCAGATTTGCATCAAATCGGACAGCCCGAGTGCGCCGGGCAGGGCATAGACGTCGGCAGGGTCCACCAGCAGGTTTTCTACCAAAAGCTCGCGCAGGCGCGGCGGCATGGCCTCGGTGATTTCCAGACGGGCGACATCGCCGAACTGCCGCCGCCGCAGGCCCTGCTCCACCGTTTGCAGGAGGTCGGCGGCATCGTCTTCCTGGATTTCGAGGTCGGCATCGCGGGTCACCCGGAACGGGTAGCTTTCGCGCACTTGAAGCCCTGGAAACAGCAGTTCCAGATTGGCCCCGATGACCTGTTCCAGCCAGACATAGCACGGCGGCGTGCCCGGCTCGTCGGCGGGGCAGACCACAAAGCGGGGCAGGATGCCAGGGATTTTCATGCGGGCAAACCGGTCCCCCATGTCGGGGTCCCGCACGACGACCGCCAGATTGAGGCTGAGATTGGAAATATGCGGGAACGGGTGCCCCGGCCCCAGCGCCAGCGGCGTTAAGATCGGGAACACTTCGCGCTCAAACCAGCTTTTCAGCCCCTTTTGCTGCGTCCCCGAGAGTGTGTCATAGTCGCGCACCGGTATCCCGGCGGCGTCCAGCGCAGGCCGCAGCACGCCGTCAAACAGCGAGACGGTCTCGGCCAGCAGCGGCCCGACACGGGCGCGAAGCTGTGTGAGCTGCTCGCTCGATGTCATCCCGTCCGGCGACACATCGGTCATCCCGGAGGCCACCTGCTGCTGCAAGCCGGAGACGCGCACCATATAATACTCGTCCAGATTGGAGTGCGTGATGGCGACAAACTTGACCCGCTCCAAAAGCGGCTGCTTTGCATCGCGGGCCTCGCCCAGCACGCGGTCATTGAACGCCAGCCACGCCAGCTCCCGGTTTAGATAGAGGCTCGGGTCCGTCAGCGCCAGCGCCTCAGCCGCCGCGTCTTCAGCGGGCTTCTCGGCGGCGTCTTCGTCAGGAACAATATCAGCATGCTGGAGCGCGGGAAAAGAAACCAGGTCGGGCATAAAACTTACCTCTTATGGATAACAGGTTCGCCCCGGCATCTGCTAATTCCTGCCCCGGCGGCGTTTTGTGATGTTAAGTTTGTGTTAAGCACAGGGGTACAATCGACAGGCAGGAGAAGAGCAGTGCCAGACATAGATAGAGAAAAAGAGCGCGGCGACCTGAACCGGTTTGGGTCTTTGCGCGATTCAGGAACGACGGCCCCGGAGGCGTATGCGCTCATGGAAGCGGAGGGACTGAGCAAGATTGGCGCCCTGCGGCTCCTGCGAGGCGTCTACGGGCTGACGCTGGAACAGGCAAAAGAAGCCACTGGCGGCGGCACGCCGTTCAAAACCAATGAAGACACGCGGCGGTTTCTGGCTGAGGAGATGGGCTACTGCGACTGTGCCGGAGACGCGCCGATTGTGTTCCTGCAAGGCAGCCTGCGGATTTTAGAGGTCCGGCTCAAAGCGGCAGGCGAGGACGACCCGGCCCCGTTTCATGCCTTAACACAGCAATTTATTCGGCAGGTTGATCCCTTTGGCGAGGCAAACGGGGCGGGTGGCGGGCCGTGGCTGGTGATGTTCTGGCAGCACAAAAAGCTGCTTTCTCATAGCCGTAACCTGAGCGACTGCCACTTGACCTGCAAAGGGGAATACCTTCTGGACGCGCTGGACCGGCTACTCGCGGGCGACTGATGCGGTCGCCGTCAGGTGCGTGTGGCGCATTCGAAAGCGGGCTTTGTCAGCGTCGGAGGTGTTCTCGAAGCAGAAAGCGCAGGACGCGCCTTCCTCGAAGTGGGCATGGGCGCGGTCGGCCTCAGTCAGCGCCTCGCCGCAGGCGAAGCACATGGCATAGTCGCCGGTGGACAGGCCGGGGCCGACGGCCATCCGGTGGTCGAAGACGTAGCAGTCGCCCTGCCAGCGGCTTTCAGCGGCGGGCACGTCTTCCAAATATCTGAGAATGCCGCCTTCCAGTTGGTAGACTTCGGCGAAGCCTTCGCGGAGCAGAAACGACGAGGCTTTCTCGCACCGGATGCCGCCGGTGCAGAACAGGGCGATTTTCGTGTGCCGCGCCGGGTTCAGCGTTTGCCGGGCATAGTCCACAAAGTCGGTGAACTGCAATAGGCCGGGGTCGGTCGCGCCCGCGAAGCTGCCGAGGCGTGTCTCGTAGGCATTGCGCGTGTCCAGCAGCAGCACGGCGGGGTCGGCCAGAAGCGCATTCCAGTCCGACGGCGCGACGGGCGTGCCGGTCTGTGCCGAGGGGTCCGCCTGCGGCTGCCCGAACGTCAGGATTTCGCGCTTCAAGCGCACTTTCAGCCGGTGGAACGGCTTTTCGGGGGAGTGGGAGAACTTCACAGCGGCGCGGGGCAGGCCGACCTCGGCGTGCAGAAGGGACAGCAGGGCCTCGACGGCATCTTCGGACCCAGCCAGCGTGCCATTGATGCCTTCCGGGGCGACCAGAAGCGTGCCGCACAGCCCGAGCGGTGTCAGGGCCTCTTTCAGCGCCAGACGAAGAGCCGGAGCATCGGGCAGCGGCGTGAACCGGTAAAACGCGGCAACAGTGTAATTCATAAGCAGAAAGAATTGAAAAAGCCGCCCCCTTCCGGGGGCGGCTTTCTTTGGAACAATACGGGCGAATAATGGGGCTCGAACCCACGACCTTCAGAGCCACAATCTGACGCTCTAACCGACTGAGCTATACCCGCCGTAATCAATCGTCACAGGCCCCATTATACCTCCTGCGAAACGCAGATGCAAGGGGGCGGCAAAGTTTTTTAGCGCCCGCGTCCGAGGAGGTGCGCGGCCAGCGGCGGAACGATCCCTGTCACCAGCGCCCCGGTCACGTCTTCGGGCGTGTGGAAGTGCCCGGTGACAAGCGCCCACGCCTGCAAAGCGGCCAGGGGAACCCCAACCGCCAGCCAGCGCCGGTCGCGGCAGGCAAGACTTGTCGCCGCCGCCAGCGCCAGTGTCTCGTGCCCGCTTGGAAACGCCGGATGCCCCGCCCAGACTTCCCACTTTTTGCCGCTTTCCGCCAGCGCCACCCCGACGCCGATGCCTACTGCGGCTTGCAGCCAGAAATTAATCACGTCGCGGCCACGAATGGCGTCCCGCCCACGCCAGGGCAGAAACGGGGCCAGCGCGACCAGAAGCAGCAGCACGGCATTGATCGCGTTTGTCAGAAAACTCAGCATAAAAAGTGGCTGCCCCTAGCAGCGGCGGGCCAGCAGCAGGCAGACATCATCATGCAGGCTTCCCTGGGCGAAGGCGCGTGCTTCCGACAGAATTGCCTCGGCCATACCACTTAAAGAGGGGGCCGCCGAAGCAGCCTGCGCCAGACGGATCAAACCGTCGTAGTCCAGAAACTCCGGGCCGCGCCGGGCCTCGGTGATGCCGTCTGTCACAAGCACAAGTGTATCCCCCGCTTTCAGCGTGAAAGCCGTAGATTCATAAGAGGCGTCGCGGGTCAGCCCCGGCAGCGGCCCCTGGGCAAGAATAGCCTCCGCGTGGCCGTTTGCACTCAGAAGCAAAGGCGGCTCTGCGCCTGCCGCCGCCGCCTGCGCTTCCCCGGTGCCTGAATGCACTACTACCACGGCGAGGGTGACAAACACGTTGCCGCCGTTCTCCTCCGTTCCATCGCCAAAACTCTGATTGTCGTATAGAAACGCGCTCAAGCTTGCCAGCGCCGTGCCCGGCTCCGGCGTCTCGCGCAGGTACGCCCGCAGGGCATACTTGATTTCCGCCGTGCGGGCCGCCGCTGCCAGTCCTTTTCCCGAAACATCGCCGACGACCAGGGCCACCAGGTCAGCATTCAGCCGGAAGGCATCGAAAAAGTCACCGCCGACCAGCGCTTCCTGAGAAGCCGCCGCGTACCGGGTGGTCAGCTCCAGCCCCGAAAAGGCGCGGGGCGGGATTTCCGGCAGCAAGGCACGCTGAAAGGTCGCGGCAATGCGCTGTTCACGGGCGTAGGCTTCCGCCAGCCGCTGCTGCTCTTCTTTGTAGGCGGTTTCGTCGCGGATCACTTTGGCGAACCAGCGCGGCTCTCCCGAGGGGTCGCGCAGCGTGGTCAGCACGCAGCCTGCCCACAGGCGGCTGCCGTCCTTTCGGACCATCCAGCCCTCACTTTTAGTGCGCCCGTCTGTCCGCGCCGTCTCCTGCTCCTGCTCCGGCAGCCCTGCCGCCCGGTCTTCAGCGGTGAACAGGGCCGCCAGCGGCATCCCCCGCGCTTCTTCCGGCGTGTAGCCGAACATATGAGTCGCGCCGCTGTTCCAGGAAAGCACATCGCCGTCGGTGTCCAGCAGGCAGATGGCGTAATCAGTCACTTCCTCCACAATGCGCCGGTAGCGGTCGGCCTCCGCCGCGTCTCGGGCCGTGACGTCGCGGATGAGCCAGCGCAGGCCGGTCGGACTGCCGCCCATCCTTTGAATGCGGGTCGCCGTGGCGGACACCTCCACAGGAGCCTGCTTGCGCGGCAGCAGCGTCATCTCATGCTCGCGTCCGCTCGACTCGCGGGCGATATCCAGCAGCAGGCGGCGAAACTCCTGCCTGTCCCCGGCGGGAACAAACCCGGCCAGCGGCTTGCCAATCAAAAACCGCAGGGACAGGCCCAGCAGGCTCTGCGCGGACAGGTTTGCTTCAGAAATCACCCCCAAAAGATCGGTGACAAGGTAGGCATCCGGCGCGGCATCAAACAAATCCTGGTAGTGCAGACGCCACTCCTGGGAAGTTTCCTGCGCGTCCGCCAGCATCTCGTTCTGCGCCCGCATTTCTTCTTCGGCGACGCGCAGCTCTTCCAAAGTCGTGCTGACTGTTTCAAACGCCACTTGCAGCAGTGTCTGCGGAGCGGCAGGCTGGTCCATGACCTGCTGCTTCAAATCTGAAATGTGGTCGGAAAGCACCTGGACGGCCTCGGAAAAGCTATCCATTTTGTCATTTGTAGTGGCTTTAACTGTCATTTGTAGTGGCTTTAACTGTCATTAGCTTCCCCCGCAGATTTGCCATTGACGGATTTATTGCCCGAGGACATCTTTCCGTCCAGTGTGATGACTATCTGCCCCGGCGCGGTGGTCCCGCCGACCGTCACCTGATACGGCTGCATCAAAATCGGCGTCGTGCCCGGTGCGCCCTCGGCGGGCGGCGTGTAGCGCCAGGAGATATGGCCGGGGTTCGGGCTGTCGTCCAGCTCGTTATGAAGCAGCTTGCCGTCAATCGTTCCGTCCACCACCAAATCTGTCAGCGTGCGCGGGTACCGGCCTTTGGCGGCATGGTAGGCCACAATCGCCTGCTGAAGCTGCCCGCCCTGAATGCCCGCCTGCCCGGCCAGAACGCCCACGCCAAAGACGCTGTTTTTGGTGGGGTGCGTCATGGCGTCTTTGACGTTCCGCACCAGAATGATGCCGCCTATCGCCGCGCCCAGAAACAGCACCAGGCAGCCAATTCCAAAGATTTTCCAGCCGCCGCCACTGGCGGGCCGGGAGGGGGGCGGGACAAAACTAGGGGGAACGCTCACAGGAAAGGGTCTTCTTTCTGGTCGGTGTACAGCTTGTGTGCATTATAACACAATTTTTTGTCTTTTGTCCGAACAAAGCAAAGACTCCAGTTTTTGCGGCGTTTATCCATAATTAAAGCAGAAAGTTTCCAAACGAGCGTGCCGCAAGGCACGCTCCAGGGGGTCTCCATGCTCGGTCTGACACAGCTCTTCGGCAAAGAAAAATTGGTTGGCATAGACATCGGCAGCCGCGTCCTTAAGCTCGTCCAGGCGGAAGCAGGACGCACCGCCGGAGCCTGGCAGATCAGCCGGGCCATCTGCGGCCCGACACCCGCCGATGCCGTGCGCGACGGCATCGTCATGGACCAGGCCGCCGTGGCCGAAGCCTTGCGCGGGCTGATGCAGGAAGCGGGCATGGACGCCAACGCCGCCGTGGCCGCCATCAGCGGGGCCAGCGTGATTGTGCGCCATGTCAAAATGCCGAAAATGGCCGAAGCCCTGCTGCGCCGGTCGGTGCGCTTTGAGGCCGCCAAGCATATTTCGTCGTCGGTGGACGACAGCATGATTGAGTTTGAGATTTTAGGGCCGGTGCCGGGCGAAGACGATAAAATGAGCGTGATGCTGGTCGCCGCCCCCAATGCGATGGTGGATTCCCGGCTCGGCGCTCTTGTTCTGGCCGGGCTGGAGCCTGCCGCCATAGACATCGAAGCCTTCGCCTTGCAGCGTGCCCTGCTGGACCTATCCCCTACCCGCCCCGGCGAGGGCGAGACGCTGGCGCTTTTGGACATCGGCGCGGCGACCACCGATGTCAACATTGTCACCAATGGCTGCTTTGCGCTCACCCGCAACATCCCCATCGCCGGGGACAGCTTCACGCAGGCGCTCAAATCGGTCCTGCCCGGCGCGGACCGCGCCGCCCTCGAAGAAATGAAAACCCGCGTCAACATGGCCGCCCTGCTGACCCCGGATGCCGACCCCGAAGCCGCCACGCTGGCCCGCGCCATGCAGCCGGGTATTGATGAGCTGCTGCGCGAAGTGCGCCGCTCCACCAACTATTACCAGTCCCAGCTTGCCGATGCCGCAAACTCTATTCTGCCGTCCGGCATCACCAGCGCCACTTCCGGCCCCGTATCCCGCATTGTCATCACCGGCGGCAGTGCCCGGCTCGGCGGGCTGGACGTCTACATGGCCGCCCGCCTCGGCGTTCCCGTGGAGCTGTGGAACCCGTTCGCCAACCCCGCGCTGGACGGAGCGCGGCTGGCCCCGGAGTTTACCGAAGAAAACCATTCCCTGCTGGTCACCGGTATCGGGCTGGCCCTGAAAGAGCTGACGGCGGCCCCTGCCGCGCCCACGGCGCGTGCGCCTCGAACGCTGCCCAAACTGCGGAACCCGCTGGCAAAAGCCGCCTGAACCCTAAACGAGAAACACCATGCCATCTATCAACATGATTGCCGCCCGCCGCGAAGAAAAACGGCGCGGCGAGCGCAACTTACGCAAGCTGCTGTACGGCATCGCCGGGGAAAGCGGGGCCGTTGCCCTGCTGGCCGTGGTGCTGGTCGGGCGAATCGTGGTCATGCAGGGCCAGGTCGGCGAGCTGAGCGACAAAGTTGCCAAGCTTCAGCCCCGCGTCACTCTCATTCAGCAGCTCCAAAACCAGACGGCGGCGCTGGTTCCCAAAGTCCAGACGCTGGACGGCGCAAAGTCCGACACGCTCTTCTGGTACGGCGGCTTTTATGCCGTCACCACCAGCCTGCCCGCGCAGACCTGGCTGACGGCGCTGGGAACCGGCACGGCGGCGGGCGGCGGGACCGCACCCCTGCCGGGCGCTTCCAGCGGCGCAGACCCCACGCTGAACATCTCCGGCGTTGCCATGAGCCAGGCCGCCGTCGGCGCGGCCATGCTGAAAATGAATCAGTCCCATTCCCTGGACCATGTGGACCTGGCTTTCGTGCAGCAGCAAAAAATTGGCGACGTTGACGCCGTCAGCTTCCAGATGACCGTGCATCTGAAGCCCGAAGCCGCCAGCATCGCGCCCGCCGCCAAAGATGCCAAAACGGCCAATGCCAAAACTGCCGACACCAAAGGAGCCACCCATGACGCCAATTCCTAACACTCCTTCGCTGCCCGCTATGCCGCCTCTGCCAAACCCGGCCCTCAGCTCCCGGCGGCTGATGCAGGTGCTAATGGGCGGCGCGGGCCTGGTCCTGCTCGGCGGCGGCGGAATGCTGGTCGGCCTGAACTCCAAGCTGGCCGGGCTGCAGGCGCAGGCGCAGCAAAAACAGCAGCAAGTCAGCAGCAGCGAGCAGGTGACGCGCCGCTACCAGCAGACACAGGCCGCGTATGACGAGACGCAGTCGCGCATCAAGTTCCTGGAAACCTCGGTTTCCGCCAAGTCGTATGTCCCGACCCTGCTGGGCCAGCTTCAGTCGCTGGCCGCGCAGACTCACCTGACCGTGACCGCTGTGCGCCCTGTGGCCTCACCGCCGCCCCCGGCACCTGTTAAAAAGACGGAGGCCAGCGCAGACGCCGACGGCGCGGCAGACAGCAAAAAAGCCGCCGCCCCGCCGCCCTACGACACCATGCAGGTCAGCGTAGATGTGACCGGGACCTATGCCAACACGGCGACGTTCCTGTACAGCCTGACCCGGTTTCCTAAAATCCTGGCCGTGGTCGGCGCTCAAATGCACCCGGCAGGGAACGCGAGCGGCCCGGCGGCAGCGCCCGGAGCCAAACCAGCAGCCAGCGCGGCCCCGCTGATTACGACCAATTTGCAGCTTATCGCGTTTGTGTTCCCCGACGGCCCGGACACTGCCCTGGACACTGCCTCCGCCGCTCCGGCCCCGGTGATGAGTGCCGCTCCAGCGCCCGCTGCGCTGACGCCCGCCGCCATCGGCGCGATTTCCCCGGCGGCAGGCCATGTCGCCGCCGGAGCGGCCAAAGACGCGCACGCCGCCAGCTTACAGACGGGTCAGCTCAGTACGCTTTAAGGACCATGCAGCCATGCAAAAACTAGATAAAAAGCAGATACCCCAGTTTGTGGGCCTGTGCGTTCTTTCCACCGGCACCTTCGGCTACTTTGGCGTGCGGATGGTGACGCCCTCGCCCGCCGCCGCCGCCACGCGGCCCGCGCTGAAGCCGTCCGAGTCAGCAGCCCCGTTCAAAGCCGCCGCCCCGGCAGGCACAGCGGCGGGTGCCCCGGCAAGCCCGGCGGCAGACGCCGCCGCGCCGCCGCCCACGCCCGGAATGCGCGATCCTTTTGTGGTCGGCTATACGGACCCCAAAGCGGCGGGGACCGCGCCCGCTGCGCCGCCCGCATTTGCCGCACCGCTGCACGGCCCGGCTCCGGCACCCGTCACGCAGATAAACGGGACGCAGATAAATGGGACGCAGATGGCAGACGCCCAAATCCATGAGCAGGTGTCCGCCCTGCCGCCCGCGCCGGTGTCCGGCCTGACCATGCCCGGTTTCCCTGCCGCACCGCCGCTGCCGGCTGCCGCCGCCGCTCTGCCACCGCAGAAGATTATGCCCCTGCCCGCGCCGCCTCCGGCCCCGCCAAAATGGAGCGTCACCGGCCTGCTGCAAGGCGTCGACGGCGCGGGAGTCGCTATTCTGCGCGACGGAGAAAGCCGCCGCATCGTGCATGTCGGCGATTTTGTGGACAGCATATTCCGCGTCACCCGCGTCACCCGCTCGGCGGTGGTTCTGCGGCACGGCAAAACGTTCTACACGCTGCCGCTCGGCACGAAGTCCGAAGCGCCGTCTTCGCCAGCGGCTCCGGCGCTGCCCGCCCCGGCGGCTTTGCCCGCGCCCGCTTCGCCGGAAGTCCCCCCGCTGCCGCGTCAGTCGCAGGCGGCTCCGGTTCCTGCCCGGCATCCGGCGCCCGAAACCGTAGCCTTTGCGCTGCCCCTGCGCCTGCTGGATGGCAGGGAAATGGATAGCACGGAAAAGGATGCGGTTTCCGCACCCGCACCGAGAATGGCAAGTCTTGCTCGCTGAACCCAATTTGCTGAACCCAATTTGCTGAATTGAGTGCCCCTCGGACAGAGGGCCGCTCAGGAGAAACCCATGTCCAAGAAACTCGTGTCCAAGAAGCTCCTGCCGGTCGCGGCACTCGCGCTGACGTCTGCCCTGCTGGCCGCTCCCGCGCTCGCCCAACCCACTGCTGCCGCCGCGCCGCACGCCGTCAAGGCCGTCACCAGCAGCCCGGATGATGTCACGCTGGACTTTGTCAGCGCGGACATCAACGATGTGCTGAAAGCCCTGGCGATGCAGACGCACTCCAACATTGTTTCCGGCAACGATGTCAAAGGCTCCGTGACCGTGTCTTTGGCCCATGTCTCGCTGGAAGAAGCTCTGGATTTGGTGACCCGGCTGTCCGGCTACCAGTACGCCAAAATCGGGCGCACCTATCTGGTCGGCTCGCCCGCCGCCATTCAGACCCTGGCGGCGGCGGGCACGGCCCAGACCCCTGCCGCGACGACAGTGATCTCGTTCACCTATTCGGACCCGGCGGACCTGGCGAAAGTGGTCACAGACCTGTTCCCGAATGTGCGCCTCACCCCCGGCAAGTCTTCGGGCAGCACGTCGGGCGGCGTCCTGGTCGCCACCGGCACGCCTGCGGACCTCGACTCCGTGCGCCGCGTCGTCGCCGATGCCGAAGGGCAGCTTTCGCGCAACATCGGCACCTCCCGCACCGAAGTCTATCAAATCAAGTATGCGTCTGCCGATGATTTGCAGTCGGTCATCACCCGCCTCATTCCGAGCCTGATTGTCACGCCCGCCCCGACGCAGCGCACCTACGCCCCCGCCCCGGCCACCGCCGATGCGGGCGGCGCGACGGCGACCACCACGTCCTACGGCGCGGCGGCGACCCCGGCAGGCGGCACGACCACGGCGATCACGGCCAACCTGCCCGTGAAGCCGACCACGACCGCCCTGCTCCTGACCGGGTCGGACACGGACATTGCCCGCGCCCGGCAAGTCCTCGCCACGGTGGACCTGCGCCCGGCACAGATCACCTATGAAGCGAAAATCATTGAAACCAACATCACCGATGACAAGCAGCTTGGCCTGTCGTATGACTTTGGCGGCGCGGTTACCCGCATTGGCGAGACGATTGACAACCTGAATACCGCCGTGGACCCGGTCGGCCCGACACTCGGCGACAACGGCTACCCCGGTAAAATCCAGAAGCTCGGCACCTTTGCCCGCACCGCCGTTTCCAACCTGGCAACCGTGAAGCTGAACGCGCTGTTTGCCAATGTCAACACGAAAATCCTGGCCTCGCCCAACATTTCCGCCATTGACGGCCAGCCTGCGGCAACGTTTGTAGGCAACACGGTCAGCTATATTTCGTCGGTCACGCAGTCGCCAAGTGGGCAGAACATCACCACCAGCACGGTCAACGCAGGCATTAAGCTCTATGTCACCGGCAAAGTTAATAACGACGGCTATATCACCATGAACCTGCACCCCGAAGTGTCTCTAGTGACATTCGCTCCTGGAGGCGCAGGCGGCGTCCAGACACCACTGGTGCAGACCCGCGAAGCAACAACGACCGTGCGCGTCAAGGACGGCGACACGCTGGTGATCAGTGGCTTGATCAACGATCAGGAAGTCAAATCGCTGTCCAAAGTGCCGTTGCTTGGCGATGTCCCATTCTTCGGGCAGCTTTTCCGCAACACGCGCACCCTACGTACCCATGACCAAGTGATGATCTTTATCAAAGTATCCATTCAGAAAGAGCGGGCGTAGACAAAAAAGCCGGAGCCAGAACGGCAAAAGACGAGGGGTTGAAACCCCTCGCTGTTACGCAGTCATGCCGCAGGCATCAAGGCGCTTCGCGCCGGGCGGCCACTCGGACGATAAATACAGGCCCGCGTGTCGTGTTCTTGGGCTTCCCGGCGTCCGCGCCTCCTAGCGAGGGGTTTTAACCCCTCGAATCCTCTTCCGGCTCCAGCGCTCCCCGCCTAAAGAACACCCCCCCAAATACCGATACTCTGGCAGGGCTGACGCCCTGCCATTTTTTATTCCCGACCACTTTCGGCCACAGGAACCCACTCATGCAGTCAACCGCGATGGCGGACATCTTTGTTGAAAGCGGCCTCGTCTCCGAGGAACAGTTGTCGCAGGCGCTTGATAAGCAGCGGCAGCTTAAAACGCAGGAGCCGGTCGGCGATTTATTGGTGTCAATGGGCCTGATTACCGAGCGTGACCGCGTGCGCTGCCTCGGCGAACAGTGGGGCGTGCCGTACCTGGACCTCACCGATATTCAAATCCCCGAAGAGGTCGTCAGCGCCGTCACGCAGGAGCTGGCCCGGCGGTTTAAAATCATCCCGATTGAGCGGACGCCCAAAAAGCTGACGCTGGCAATGAAAAACCCACTGGACATCTTTGCGATTGATGAGATACGGCTGATTACGGGCAAAGAAGTGTCCGCCGTCATTGCCACCGAAGAAGACATCATCAATGCCATCTCGGCGAACTACCGCACCGAGGTCAATGTCACCGAGGCCGTCACCAATGTCATGCGGGACCTCGACGAAGCCACGATCACGCTGACTGACGGCAAGGCCGATGAAGAAGGCGGCGGCATCACCATTGAACAGCTCAAAGAGCTGTCCGGCGAAGCGCCCGTCGTGCGCCTGTCCAACATGATTATCTCGCGGGGCATCACCGACAAAGCCTCGGACATCCATATCGAGCCGGCCAAAGACTGCCTGCGGATACGCTACCGCGTGGACGGCATCCTGCAGGACGGCATGACGCTGCCCAAAAAAGCGCAGGCGTCGATCACGTCGCGCATCAAAATCATGGCCGACATGGACATCTCCGAAAAGCGTGCCCCGCAGGACGGGCGCATCTCGGCCACGGTGGAAGGCCGCCCCTATGACTTCCGCGTGTCGACCCTGCCCGCCGTGTTCGGCGAAAAGATCGTTATGCGCGTTTTGGACAAGTCCAATATCTCGGTCGGCCTCAACAAGCTGGGCCTGCTGCCCTACACCTATGAGATGTTCGAGTCCATGATTCAGCGCACTTATGGCATCATTCTGGTGACGGGGCCGACGGGGTCCGGCAAGTCCACGACGCTGTATTCGGTGCTGTCCAAGCTGAACTCGGGCGAGAAAAACATCTTAACCATTGAAGACCCCGTCGAGTATGAGCTGTCGGGCATCACGCAGTCGATGGTCAACAACCGGGCCGGGATGACCTTTGCCGCCGGGCTGCGCTCCATGCTCCGGCAGGACCCAAACATCATCATGGTGGGAGAAATGCGGGACCAGGAAACGGCCATGATTGCCATTGAGGCCGCGCTCACGGGCCATTTGGTGCTGTCTACCCTGCACACCAACGATGCCCCCGGCTCGGTCGCCCGCCTGCTGGATATGGGCGTGGAAAGCTTCCTGATTGCGTCGTCCATCGCGGGCGTTCTGGCGCAGCGCCTGCTTCGCACCATCTGCGTCAAGTGCAAAGAGCCGTATTCGCCCCCGAAAGACGCCATCAAGCGCCTCGGCATGAACCTGGATGTGCTGGATAAAAGCGAAGTGACGTTCTACCGGGGGCGCGGCTGCGACGCCTGCAAAGGCACGGGCTACAAAGGCCGCGTGGGGGTGTATGAGCTGATGCCGGTCAATGAAAAAGTCCGCGAGCTGATTCTGGCCCGTGCCTCTTCCTATGCCATCCGCGAGGCGGCGATTGAAGCGGGAATGCGGACGCTGAAAGACGATGCGATGGAGAAAATCCTTCTGGGAATGACAACGCTGGAAGAATCTCTGCGTGTCATTTATGCAGGCTAACACTTATGCAGGCTAACACTATGACAACAGCCACACTCAGCTCAGTACCTACGCCGCGTCTCAGCCTCGAACCCATCAACCCGATGGAGACGCTGGAACAGATTGTCGCCGGAGCCAGCGATCTGGCAACTCTGCCGCAGATTGTCCTGCGCGTGATCTCGCTGACGGACGACCCCAAAGCCGCCGCGCCCGATCTGGAAAAGCTGATTGCGATGGATCAGGCGCTGGCGGTCAAGATTTTGGCCCTGGCAAACTCTTCCTATTACGGCCTGCCCCGGCGTGTTTCCAGCCTGCGCGAAGCTATCATCTTTCTCGGCTTCCGCACCCTGCGCGAAATGGCGACGACGCTCTCGACAAGCAGCCTGTTTCTGGGGCGCGGGGATGTGCCCGCCCTGGCCCGCCGCGCTCTGTGGCGGCACTCCATCGACGCCGCCCAGTGTGCCCGCGTCGTGGTCGGCCTGCTGTCCCCGGACGTGCGCGAGGCTGTGGGTGCCGAGCAGGCCTACACGGCGGCGCTGCTGCACGACATCGGCAAAGCGGCGTTAGATCGCAGCCGCCATGCGCTGTTTGTGGCCCTGGTCCGCATGGCCGAGCTGCACCGGGTCCGGTACTCGGTGATTGAAGCCGAGGCCATGCTGTTCACGCACGGCCAGATCGGGGGCGCAATGGCGACGCGCTGGAACCTGCCCGCTTCCCTGGTGGAAGCGATAGCCTTTCACCACACCCCCGGTGCGGCCACGCTGAACCCGAAGCTGACCGCGACGGTGTGCCTCGCCAATGAAATTGCCCGGTTTTTGGAGACCGCCCCGGCATCCCCCACCCCGGATGCGCTGGCCCTGCTGCACCAGACCTGCCGCGACGCCCTGATGCCCCTGCGTGTATCTGAAGAGTGCTTTCATTCCATGATCCACGCCTGCCGCGTGGAGCTGGCAAAGGGCCTCAGCGGCATGGGCATCTAGCGCAATTCGTGTGGCATCGTCCGCGTAGTTGAAAACTACGCGCTGGGAAAGGCGTCCTTCGGACGGAGGAAATACAGGCATTCAGACATGGCCTTTTTGCTCTTTCGTCCGCAGGACGCCTCACCGAGCGAGGGGTTTTCAACCCCTCGTAACTCTGGCCTTTTTCAGCAACAAGTATCGTCAGAAAGACCTGTTATGATCGTCAACAACGAAGACCTGCTGCCGCTCAACCTGCCACAGCTTAAACCGGCGCTGCCCCCGGAGGACGATTACAGCGACTTCAGCGCCCGTGTCGCCGAAACCTTTGACAGCGTCGATTTCCTGCTGGCCGCCCGTGCTGAGGCCGAAGAAGCGGAAGCAAAGGCCAAAGCACAGGGGGAAACCGCGCTGCCGTTTGTCAAAGAAGACCGGGCGCGGGAAAAAGCCGCCGCCCAGGCTGCCGCCGCACCGCCCACGATGCCGCCGGGAATGCGCCGCAACTCCTTTACAGTGAGCGAAGCCGCAGGGACCGACGACCTGCCCGCCGGCCTCAGCAGCCTCGGCGCAGCCCTGGGGGCGCTCGGCGATGCGTCGGGCGTAGAAACATCGCTGTCCACCAAAGATTTTATGAGCGGGGAGCTGGCGACCGAGGATTTCCACACAGCGGCGGCCCGCACCGTGGTCGCCGGGGAAGAGCGCGACCTCGCCGACATCCATATCGACGAGCTGCTGCGGCTGACGGTGCAGTCCGGCGCGTCCGACCTGCACCTGTCCGTGGGCCTGCCGCCGATGGTCCGCAAGGACGGCAAGCTGGTCGCCCTGCCCTTTGAGAAAGCCATGGAGCGGGACACGCAGCGCATTGTATTTGATGTGCTGAACAATATGCAGATTGAAAAGTTCGAGCGCACCCACGAGCTGGACTTTTCCTACGGCGTCAAAGGCGTGGGCCGGTTCCGGTTCAATGTCTACCGGCAGCGGTCGTCGGTCGGCTGCGCCATGCGCGTCATCCCCAATGTCGTGCCGTCGATGGAACAATTAAAGCTGCCGCCCGTGCTGCGGACGTTCACCCAGAAGCATTCCGGCCTGGTACTGGTGACGGGGCCGACGGGGTCGGGCAAGTCCACCACGATTGCCTCGCTGATAGACATTATCAACACCGAGCGCGAGGCGCATATTCTGACCATTGAAGACCCGATAGAATACCTGCACTCGCACAAAAAGAGCATGGTCAATCAGCGCGAGCTGGGCACGGACACCGACTCGTTCACCAATGCCCTGCGGGCGAGTTTGCGCGAAGACCCGGATGTCATTCTCGTCGGCGAAATGCGCGACTTGGAGACTATCGCCGCCGCCATCACCCTGGCCGAAACCGGCCACCTTGTCTTTGCCACCCTGCACACCCGCTCCGCCCCGGCGACGATAGACCGCATTGTAGACGTCTTCCCCTCGCATCAGCAGGAGCAGGTCCGCGTGCAGTTGTCCACCAGCATTGAAGCCGTCGTCTCCCAGCAGCTTTTGCCGCGCATCGGCGGGGGCCGCGTGTCGGCCATTGAGATCATGGTGGCAACTTCGGCCCTTCGCAATTTGATCCGCGAAGGCAAATCCTATCAAATCTACTCGGTGATTGAGACGGGCGCACAGCACGGCATGCAGTCCATGGACCGCGTTTTGGCCGACCTGCACCGCAGCGGCGAAGTAAGCTTTGAGGAAGCCGCCACACGGGCGATTGACCGCGAAAACTTCAACCGGCTGGTGAAGGGGTATTAGCCACCCCGCCGCGCCGTCACAATCTGCCGCACTATCTCTTCGGACGCTTCGGGGAGCGGCACGGACACCGGCACGGCCAATGTCAGCCCCAGACGCCGCGCCACCGGGCGGGCCAGTGCCAGCTCTTCCGCCGCCGCCGGACCTTTCAGCGACAGCAGCAGGCCGCCGGGCCTCGCAAACGGAGCCAGCCAGGGCAGCAGCGTGTCCAATGGCGCAACGGCGCGGGCGGTCACCCAGTCGAACGCCCCCAGCAGCTCGGGATGACGCGCCGCGTCTTCGGCGCGGGCATGCACCATCTCCACGCCGTCCAATCCCAAATCGTCCGCCACCGCCCGGCAGAAGGCCAGCTTTTTCGCCGTGCCGTCCAGCAGTGTCACCCGCAGGTCAGGCCGCACGATTTTCAGAGCCAGCCCCGGCAGACCCGCCCCCGTCCCCACATCCAGCACCGCCGCACCCACCGGGGGCCGCGCCACAGTCAGCAGGGCCAGCGAGTCTAAAAAGTGCTTGACGGCCACATCACGCGGCTTTGTCAGCCGCGTCAGGTTCATCCGCGTCGCGTTCCACTCCACCAGGAGAGCCGCGAACCGCTCAAACTGCGCCATCTGCCCCGCCGTCAGCCCCAGATGCCAGACGCCGTTTGCCCCACGCTCCAAAATATCCGTGATTGTTTCTTCCACGGCACAGAGTTGGCGAACGGAGGGCGTTTTTCCTGCGTTATGTTTGCCTCAAGAGTTCCGAGGGGTTGAAAACCCCTCGCTAGGAGAAGCACCCTCCGGGTGGAAGAATTAAGGCACGGGGCCGCCCCCGTACTTCCTTCGTCCGCAGGACGCCTTACCTAGCGAGGGGTTTTCAACCCCTCGAACTCTGCTCTCGAACTCTGCTCTCCTCTGGAACCCCCGCCTGCCGACAGGGGTTATCAAAAGTAACCGATGGGAGGGATCACTTATGGAGCTGACAGGACTGCATCATGTCACCGCCGTCACGCACAACGCAGCGGCGAATGTGGAGTTTTACACGCAGGCGCTTGGCCTGCGGCTGGTCAAGAAGACAGTCAATCAGGACGACGTTTCGGCGTATCACTTATTTTATGGGGATGCGGTCGGCAATGCCGGCACCGAGATGACGTTTTTTGACTGGGCGCACGCCGCGCCTAATCGCAGCGGCGGCGGCGCGATCTCGGCGACGGCCTTCCGGGTTGCGGACACTGAGGCGCTTTCGTGGTGGGCGGCTCGCTTTGAGACGCTCGGCGTCGCGCATGGAGAAATTACAGAAGTCGCGGGCCGGGCGACGCTGCGGTTCGCGGACCCGGAGGGGCAGGTACTGAGCCTGGCCTCGGATGGCGGCGCACCCGGTGGGACGCCCTGGGACAAAAGCACGGTTCCCGCCGCGCACGGCATCAAGGGCCTGGACGGCGTGACGCTGACTGTGCGGCAGTTGGAACCAACGGCTTCGGTGCTGACACAGGTGCTGGGCTTTGAGCGCACCCGCGATTACATAGGCGACGACGGCCAGCCGACGGTGGTGTTTGAGACCGGCGCGGGCGGGCCGGGCACGGAAGTTCATGTGGCGGCGCGTCCCGGATTGGCCGCCGTGCGCCCCGGTGCGGGCGGCGTGCATCATGTGGCGTTTCGTGTGCCGAACGGCGACGAGCAGCAAGCATGGCACGAAAAGATTGTCCGGGCGGGCCTGCACGCCTCGGGGCTGATTGACCGGTTCTATTTCCAGTCGGTTTATTTCCGGGAGCCGGGCGGCATTTTGTTTGAGATTGCCACGGACGGACCGGGCTTTGCCACCGATGAGGACGCCGCGCACCTCGGCGAGCGGCTGTCCCTGCCGCCGTTTTTGGAGCCGCGCCGCGCCCAGATTGAAGCGGGCCTGCGCCCGCTGTAAGACCCCTCCCGCTCGTTCCTCGCTCCCTCCCCTGTTAGGGGAGGGTTAGGAAAGATGAGAACGCAAGCGTCGGCCTTTCTTCTCCGGCTCTTACTCTTTGTCCTCCCCTAACAGGGGAGGGAGCGAGGAACGAGCGGGCGGGGTTTGGAACTTCTGCCCCGCCCCCAATGGTTAATGAGGCAAACCCACGGGTAGAATTGCCCCAATGGTCGGGCGGGCACTGCCGCCCTAGACTGCGAGAGATTATGCCGTCCCCAACACTGCTGGACCAGTACCGTGCCGTGCGTGCGTTCAGCGAAAGAATTGCCTCCCCGCTGGTCCCTGAAGATTATGTGGTGCAGTCCATGCCGGATGTCAGCCCGACCAAGTGGCATCTGGCGCATACGTCGTGGTTCTTTGAGACGTTTCTTTTGAAGCCCCATCTGCCCGGCTACTCGTCCATTCATCCCCAGTACGATTTTCTGTTTAATTCCTACTACAACGCCGTCGGCGAGCGGCACTGCCGGGTCGCACGGGGGCTGATTTCCCGGCCCACCGTGGACGAGACGTACACCTACCGGGCCTATGTAGACAGTCACATGGCGCGGCTATTAGCGGGTGCGGAGGGCGAATTAGCGCAGACACTGGAGCCATTGCTGACGCTGGGCCTGCACCATGAACAGCAGCACCAGGAGCTGATGGTCACCGACCTCAAGTATAACTTCTTTGAGAACCCCCTGTGCCCCGTGTATCTGCCCCGCCGGGACCCGCCTGCCACAACGCCGCCGCCGCTGGAATGGATTGGCTTTGAAGAAGGCGTCCGGGAAATTGGCTGGAACGGCGGCGGGTTTTCGTTTGACAACGAAGGCCCGCGCCATAAAGAATATGTGGCGGCATTTGCGCTCGGCTCGCGGCTTGTGACCAACGGTGAATACTTGGAGTTTGTGGAGGCAGGCGGCTACGAGAAGCCGGAATACTGGCTGTCTGAAGGCTGGGGAACCGTGCAGTCGAAGTCATGGACGGGGCCGCTCTGCTGGTGGAACAAGCGCGGCGAGTGGCAGGAGTTCACGCTGGCGGGCATGGCCCCGCTCAATTTGGATACCCCCGTGTGCCATGTGTCGCTCTTTGAAGCCGATGCCTATGCCCGCTGGGCTGGGGCACGGCTGGCAACCGAAGCCGAGTGGGAGACGGCGGCGGCCACGGTTCCCCTCTGCGGCAATCTGGCCGAGTCAGGCCGGTTCCATCCCGTGGCTTTAAACCCCGCCGAGGCCGAGCCGGGGCGGCTGCATCAGATGTTCGGCGACGTGTGGGAATGGACCCGCAGCCAGTACACCCCGTACCCCGGCTACGCCGCCGCCGAGGGCGCTCTGGGCGAGTACAATGGCAAGTTCATGTGCAATCAGTTTGTCCTGCGCGGCGGCTCCTGTGCGACTTCGCACTCGCACATGAGGCCGACCTACCGCAACTTCTTCCCGCCCGAGGCCCGCTGGCAGTTTACGGGCATTCGGTTAGCAAAGGACCTGTAACCCTATGGCAATGACGCCAACACAAGACACTGCATTGGAGACGGCGGCTTTTGAGGCCGAGGCATTGGCCGGGCTGACAGCTTTCGAAAAGACCCTGCCCTGCAAGTATTTCTATGACGCGCACGGCTCGCAGCTCTTTGACCAAATCTGCGACCTGCCCGAATACTACCCCACCCGCACTGAGCTAGGCATCATGCGGCAGCACGTCGCCGAGATGGCCGCGCTGCTTGGCCCGGACTGCCTGCTCGTGGAATACGGCAGCGGCAGCTCAACCAAAACGCGCATCCTGCTGGACCATCTGCCGGACCTCACGGGCTATGTGCCGATGGACATTTCGCGGGCGCATCTACAGATGACGGCAAAGTCGCTCGCCGCCGCCTACCCGCGCCTCGACATACTGCCCCTGTGTGCCGATTACACCGCGCCCTACACCATTCCCAACGCCCGCCGCCCCGTTCGCTCCCGCGCCGTCTACTTCCCCGGCTCCACCATCGGCAACTTTCACCAAGAGCAGGCTGAAGTTTTCTTGAAACAAATCGCAGACGTCTGCGGCCCCGGCGGCGGCCTCTTAATTGGGGTGGACTTGAAAAAACCGGCCAGCGTGCTAGAGCCTGCTTATGACGACGCGCAGGGCGTGACGGCGGCGTTTAATCTCAACTTGCTGGGCCGCATGAACACCGAACTGGGAACAGATTTTGACCTGGACGGCTTCGCGCACCGGGCCTTTTACAATGCTCTGGCAGGCCGGGTGGAGATGCACCTGATGAGCCTGCGGCCTCAGACGGTGCATCTGGCGGGCCGGGCGATTGCGTTTGAAGAGGAAGAAACCATTCTGACCGAATGCTCTTACAAGTACAGCCTGGACGAGTTCGCCGCCCTCGCCGCCCGTGCTGGCTTTGCCCTGCGCCGGGTCTGGACGGACCCGGCGCAGTTGTTCAGCGTGCAGTATTTAACAGTGAGTATCTAACTGTCGCTGTTTGATATGGAGGCCATACGCTCCATCAGCACCCAGTCGCGGGCTTCGCCGCAGTGGTAGGTAGTGAAGGTCCGGCGCATCGGGGCAGGCTGAAACCCCTGCTGCGTGGCCCAATCGGTAAGCTCGCACCGGGCGTGTTCCTCGGCGGCAGCCGAGCTGCCGACAAAGGCGCGTTTTCTATCGGAATACGGCATCTGATATACCATAGTTGTCTCGCTTTCGCTCTTTCTTGGCCTTACAGGAAGAAACCAGACCGCTGCGGGCGACCGCCCGCCAGCCGCGAAGTACGAGGCTTCTTTGCGCTGGGGCGGTCGCCGGGTCTGGCAGTGAGGGAGGACCTGGCGGCCTCGGCACGGGACTTCTGAACGGCCCCGGCAGGCTCTCTGGCCTACACTTTGATTATGCCGATTTATCGCTCCCACCTCCCTGCATGGATTGCGAGTTTTCGTATGCGATCTCAAACTTCCGACATCTGGCGCGTCTACAAAGGCTGGTTTTGGGCGGCGACGCTCTACAACTTAGTCTGGGGAACGGTTGTGGGCCTCAAACCGGGTTGGATGCTGGACTGGATGGGAATGACAAGAGGGGAGCAGGCGGCGAGTGGCCCCCTGCCGCAGATTTTGGCGTCTTGTATCGGGATGTTTGTCGGCGTCTATGCCATCGGCTACGCCTGCGTGGCGTGGGACCCGGTGCGTTTTTGGCCGTTCGCCTTTCTGGGGCTGTGCGGCAAGGTGCTGGGTCCGGCGGGCTGGGTGCTGCATCATGCGCTGGGTCATCTGCCGTGGCCGTCGCTCTGGGTCAATGTGTTCAATGATTTGATCTGGTGGCCTGCATTTTTCGGTTTATTGTGGACGATAGGACGCGAATATCGCGCTGGAAGGATAACATTATGGACTCGCACTTCTTGAAAACATTCGCGCTTGGCATTGCCCTGACCAGCCTGCTGGCATTTGTGCTGATTAAGCTCGGCTGGGAGTAGCCTCCGGCGGGGAACATCTATTCCGCATAAGCCGTCTTACCGGCAGGCTTGACGCATACGCACCCTGTGTGCCATGATAGCCTCAATTCGCCCGGCCTGCCGGGCTGCCTGTGAGGAATGCCTGCCCGATGTCCGTGTCCCCGCCCCGCGCCGATCTCCCCGGTCGCCTCGTCGCCCTGCTGGTCTTTCTGGCGGGCATCGCCATGCTCGTATTTGTCTTCATGACCGCCCTGCACCTGTTTCAGTCCCCCGTGCCGGGCCTGGAACCGCTGCAAACCCCCGGTACGGCCCCGCCCCCCGCCGCCAACATCGGCACGTCCCTGGCCGCGTTTCTGCGTCAGCTTCTCCTGCTCGGCCTGATGACTCTGGCCGGGTCCCTGCTCGCCAACAAAGGCGCACATCTGTACCTGAACACCGTTCACGCCCATCATCCCATCCCGTTGCCCGTAAAGCCTGAAGAGTCGCCCGAGGTCAGCGCCCCGAACGGTCCAAGCACAGAGGCATAACACATGATGTTTCCGGTAAAAATTGGGGCAAAACTCTTTGCGGCGTTCCTGCTGCCAACGCTGTGTTTTACCGTTGGCATCGCCACTGCCAAAAGCGGTAGCCCCTCGCCAGTTCAACATCCTCCATTGAAACGCCAGCAATATCTCTACGTCTGCAATCGAAGCAAGGGGCAGGATTATGAGAAGTCAAACTTTATTTCGCAATATAGGATTGAGCAAAACGGTACACTGGCGCCTCTCATCCCTGCCGAGGTCCAAACGGGGAAAGGGCTACAAAATATCACGGCCTACGCTTCCCACCCCTTCGTTTATGCCGTCAACACTGGTGACAATACTATTTCCCAGTACCGAGTCACCCACAAAGGGACACTGACCCCGCTGGCTCCGCCAACAGTTAAAACGGGCCAGGGATTGTCTCGCCTCGTTATCTCTCCCACCGGCAGATTTGCCTACGCGCTGGAAGATCAAGGACTGCGGCAGTATGAGATCAACTCAAACGGGACGCTTTCTTCGCTTACTCCTGCGGTAATAGCAGAACGCGGAGGGGTGCTGGATATAGTTTTCAGCAAAACTGGCTGGTTTGCTTATGGAGTCGGCGCGTCAGGACTGGTATATCAGTGGCAAATCGGGCGTCATGGGACAATGACCCCGCTCGGACCGCCTCTCCATAACAAAAACGAGAACCTTCAAACCCTGAGCCTTTGCCCTTCCGGTCACTTCCTGTACGATTTGTTCTGGTCTTCCCCGTGTGGCGTCACCGGGTTTCGAGTCAATAAAAACGGCAGATTGTCTGCCCTGCCGGGTCCGGTTCTGCCCTTGCCAGAAAACTCTACCGGCGTTTACTTTCAGCCGGGAGGCAAGTTTTGTGATGTTCCAAGCTATTATACCGACCGGATTTCCCGGTTCGAGATCGGCAAAAATGGCGATCTTAAACCCCTGCCCGTGCTAAAAGTCCCGCAGGGGACGCAGCCCAATCGATTTGTGTTTGGCCCGTCCGGGCACACGGCCTACGCTTTGAGTGTTTCGGGGGCGGTGCGGCAATACAAAATCGGAAATGACAGCCAACTGATCGCATTGACACCTGCGGAAGTCGCCAATGAGCCTGGATTTGCCAGTTTGGTTTTCACTCCAGACTGCTCCTTTGCCTATATCAGCCGCGAGGGGGCCAATGTGTCCCAGTACAAAGTTAACGCCAACGGCACACTGTCTTTGCTGTCCCCGCCCTCGGTAAGCGCCGGAACCAATCCATTCACAATGCTAATTTTACCTGCGCCATAGCCACCCCCGGAGGCTTTTACTCGATGAAACTGCCATATAGCCCTCTGCTTTTTTGCCTTCTGGGAACGCAATTTGCCGCCGCCGCAAATCCCGCCCCTGGAAACACGGTACTTTACGTCCCCAGTTCAGGCAACCACGCGATATTCCAGTATCGGATTGGCAAAAATGGCTCCCTTCTGCCGCTCTCGCCTCCCACTGTCCCTGCGGGCGGCGGCTATATCAGCCGCGTCGTTGTGGACCAGCGCAGGCAGTGTGCTTATGGGCTGGACAGCCATAGCCACACAATCCTCCAGTACCGGATTGCCAGGGATGGTCGCCTCCTGCTACTATCGCCCGCTTCGGTGGCCGTTGGTCAGGGGAGCGAGGGGTTTGTTTATTTGACGCCAGACAGCCGCTTCGCCTACTGCCCTAATATCGATGACAACACAATTTCGCAGTTCAGAGTTAAGCCGAACGGCAGGCTTGCCCCGCTGGTTCCTCCGGCTATCGAGAGCGGCAAAGGGCCAATTCACCTCCTGAGTGTGGGCAGCAAATCCCTGTATTGTGCTGACACAGACAGCGGCACAATCAGCAGCTACAAAATTGGACAGGGCGGAACACTGATGCCGCTCGGCGCGGCCATTCAGATACACGCACAGCCGACTGACTTGTTTCTGTCAGCCGATCACCACACGCTGTACAGCATCAACTGGTTGCCGGGCAGTGTCTCACAGCTCCATATCGGCGCAAACGGTCATCTCACGAAGCTGGGCGCAAATCTGAAACTGTCTTCCGATGTCAGCGGCGATCTTGTTCTGCACCCGGCCACCCATTCTGCCTATGTTTGCAATGCACGCCGGACGATTTTTCAGTATCACGTCAACGCCAATGGTAGCCTGTCTGCGCTGTCTCCGGCACAGGTAACTTTGCCGGGCGGCCCCGCAGCACACCTGACACTGGGCGAGGACAAGACGGCTTCCAGGAGTTCCCGGCGCGTTGACTCTCTTTATGCTAATCTTCAATTCACCCGGCAGATTGCTCAGTTTCGCATCCAAGCAGACGGCAAGCTGTCGGCTCTGTCGCCCGAAGTGGTAGATGACAGGGACGGTGCGCCCCAATCTCTCTCGGCTGACCCCACAGGCCGCTTTGTGTATGTGATTAACGACCGCTCAGACCAAATCTCCCAGTTCCGTGTCAGCAGCAACGGTCAGCTTGTCCCGCTATCTCCAAAGGCTGCTCCCGGCGGTCCTGGTTTCGGACTGATTACTACCGTTACGCTCCCGACCACGCAGAAGCCCAAATAATCAGCCGAACTCGGCCACGAGCGGGAAATGGTCGGAGGCGGGGGTTTCTCGCAGGGTGAGGCTTTGGAGCGTCAGCGCGGACGGATACAGAACAAAGTCAATGCGGGCGTCGGGGCGGTCGGCGGGATAGGTGGGGCGGTTCAGGGGGGCGTCGGCGTCGGACAGGCCAGTGCGCTCCAAAAGCAGGCGCAGGCCGGGGGCGTCGGCGCGTTCGTTGAAGTCGCCGCAGACGAGGGCGGGCGCGGGGGCATGGGTCACGAGGTCGGCGAGGCGGACGGCTTGTTTGAGGCGCTCGTCGGTATTCAAGCCCCAGTGCGTGCAGAAGACGCAGAGCGGGCCGTTGGGAGTGGCAAAATCCACTTGCAGGACGCCGCGCTGCTCGCGGGCACTCGGCAGCAGGTGGTTCTGCACGGTCTGCACGGGGAAGCGGGAAACGACCGCCAGGCCGTAGCCGCCGGGGCCGAGGCGCAGGTTGGCCTGGAAGGTGACGGGGAGACCCAGCGCCGATTGCAGGCGGCCCGGCTGATCCACAAAGCGCGACTGCGGCAGGCGCTGATGGACTTCCTGCAAGCACACGATGTCGGCGCGGGCATCTAAAATAACCTCCACAATCCGCTCAGTGGACCGCTTCCCGTCGATCCCCCACCCGCCCCGAATGTTGTAGGTCATCACGCGCATCGTCAAACACTTCTTTCAGTTGCGCCGGGCGCGTCTCCCAGTAGAGCAGCGCGTAAAATGGCAGGTATTCCACTAAAGGTGCCCACCAGTAGGGAACCAGCCGGAAATAATAGGTATACAGCAGCACGGACAGGCCGGACAGCAGCACGAACGAGTACAGCGGGCGGCGGCCAATCAGCGGCACAAAGGCCATTGTCCACAAGAGATACCACGGAAACAGTGTCGGGATGACCAAGAGTGTCACGGCAATCACCATAAACGACTTTTGCAGCAGGTCCGGGTACGAGGTCACGGGGCGGCGCACCGACACCCAGACGGCATACAAAATGGCCGCATCGGACAGCTTGCCCGTAATCCAGTACCCCCAGCGCGGGGTCACCAGATCAATCGCGGCGTCAATCCAGCCAAATAACCCCGAGTTCGCGTGAACGTTCTCTAAATACTGCTGCATCCCGTGCAGGAAGTTCGGCAGGTACACCCACAGGGGCATCCCCAGATACAGCAGCGCCACCGCCGCCCAGAGCGCGAACTTCCGCCCGTGCCCCCGCACAAACAGCGGCAGGAGCAGCAGCGCAAAGCCTTTGGTCAGCGCGGCGGCCACCAGCGCCAGAGCCGTCCACCCCGCTGCTCGTCCGGGGCGCATCGCCAGCAGAAAGGCCAGCAGCAGAAAGAACACGCCCACAATATCCTGATGCCCCGCCAGCGCCACTTCCGTAATCGGCAGCGGACACCACGCATACCAGATCACCTGTGTGGCCGGTCGCCCCAGCCGCTTCAGAAGCTTCAGCAGCAGACCGATGACGCCGAAATCAAACAGCGTGTAAATCAGCTTGAAGCCAATCGGATTTGTGCCGAACAGGGCATTCGCGCCCGCGAAGATTGCCTGCGAGATGGGCATATAAATGGACTGGTAGCTTTTATACTCCATGTCCGCCCACGTATTATCGCGCAGGGAGCGCAGCGCCTGGGCATTCGGTGCCCAGTGGTACGGGTTGATGCCGTGGTTGATCAGCCGCCCATCCCACACATACAGCAGAATGTCGGTGGAAAGCTGCGGCGGCGCGAACAGCACCGCCAGCCGGAACAGCGCCGCCCCGCCTAAAACCAGCAGCAGCACGGCCTTTTCGCGCTCCGGCGCAATCCGGGGCAGCAAAACGCCCGCCGCGAAGAGGTACAGCCCGAATACCGCACCGTAAAGGCTCAGGTACACCCAGACCGGGTTCAGAGGATACAGCAGCCGCCCCAGAAACCCATACAGCGCCAGCAGGTCCAGGGCCACAAACAGCAGCCCAAACCACGCGAGGCGTGCCCAGACGTGCGGCGGTGATTTCGGCGGGGGGAGGCTGTGGGAAAGTGGGGGAAGAACATCCGTCATGCTGGCCTATTATACCTGCATTGGGCGTGGATGGAGCGGATAAGTGGATGGAGCGGATAAGAGAAGATCGAGGGGTTGAAAACCCCTCGCTAGGTGAGGCGTCCTGCGGACGGAAGAAATACAGAAGAGCCTGCGTCGGCTGGTATTTTCCTTGTCCGTATGTTCCGTCGTCCGCAGGACGCCTCACCTAGCGAGGGGTTTTCAACCCCTCGATCTTCTCTTCTTTACTCCCGCGTGCTTCCAATATGGCTTCACCAAAGCCTCCAGCTCCGGCAGCGTGTGCGCCTGTCCCAGCGTCTGGACCAGCCGCCCCTGACGGTCGTACACAAACGTCTGCGGCAGATCGCCCTGCCAGCCGCCGCCGAAGGCACGGATGAGCGTTTCCGGGTCCGGCGTTCGGGCCAGATACACCGGGTAGGTGACGCCCTTCTGCGCCAGTAATGGCTCGACCCGCGAATGCAGCAAGCGCGGCGTGTCCATCGAGACGCCCAGCACCGTCAGGCCGCGCCCCTGATACTTGCGGCTCAGGGCGGCCAGCGCAGGAAGCTCAGACACGCACGGCCCGCACCAGGTCGCCCAGAAGCTGACGACCACCACCTGCCCGCGCTGGGCGGCAATGGCTTTCTGGAGCGCAGGCACGTCAGCGGGCGTGACGTGAACTTGGGGCGCGGGCGCGGCCTGTGCGGCAGTTGTCAGCAGGACGCCGAGCGCGATGGCAGCGGTGAGGGAGCGGAACATAGGCGCTTAGTGCTTCGCGGTCACTTCGGGGTGGGCCTTGACCCAGGCCACCCAGTCCGGGCCGCAGGAGGTCAGGTGGCTGTTGACATTTTTGTCTATATACGCCACCTTACCGTCCGTGCCGATGATGTAGGTGACGCGGTTGGCGATGTTCGCGCCGGGGATCAGCACGCCGTAGTCCCGCGCCGCCTGCCGGGTTGTGTCCGCCAGCAGCGTATACGGGATACCTTCGGTGGTGCAGAACGCTTTGTGCGATTTCGCGTCCTGCACGCTGACACCATAGACGGTCACGCCCAGCTTCTTGAGGTCGGCATTCGCGCCGGACAGCGAGTGTGCTTCCAGCGTGCAGCCGCCGGTGAAATCGGCAGGGTAAAAGGCCAGCAGAACAGCCTTGCCCTTGTCCTGCGCCGATGTATAGAGCTTGCCGTCCTGATCGGACAGGCTGAGGGCCGGGGCGGGGCTGCCGACGACCGGCGCGGCGGCGGCGATTTTGGCCTGGGCACGTCCGAACGCCAGCGCGGCCAGCGCGGCGGCGGTCAGAAGTGTAGTGCCCGCGATTGCGGTCATTTGCTTGCGGTTGGTCATGGTGTGCTTTCTAAGAGACGGACTCGACGCAGACTTCAAGCGGCAGGCCGAAGGTTTTGGTGAAGGCGCGGGACTGCGCTTCGGCAGCCCACAGCTCAAGCTGCACATTCCCGGCGGCGTGCAGGGTCAAACGGATACGGTCGGGCTTGGCAAGCTGTTCGCAGAAAACGTCTTTGACCAGCATCAAATGGCTGCGGTCCAGGGCTTCGGCGAGGCGCAGGGCGCAGGACAGAACCCGAATGGCCCGCTGCGTTTTGTCGTCGAGCTGAGCAAACGCCGGGTGCTTTTTGCGGGGTGCGGCTTTGCGATGATACAAAGCCAGGTTCGCCATGATCTCGATTTCGCGGTCGTTGAAACCCAAAAGCTCCGAGTGACGGATCAAATAATACGAATGTTTCTGGTGGTCCGTGTGCGAAATAAAGAACCCGGCGTCGTGGAGCAGGCCCGCATACTCTAACAGCTCACGAGCGCGGTCGTAATCGTGCAGGCCCAGCGCCTTCCACTGGTCAAACAGAGACAGGGCCAGATGGACAATGTGCGCGGCGTGAACGCGGTCAACGTGGGTCGCCTCCATGAGCTGAGAGATCGAGCGCAGGCGGGGGCTGTCAAGCGCCGTGGCTTCGGTCACTTCCGGGGCGGGATGGTCGCGGCGCAGACGGTCCACGATAATGCCTTCGCGCAGGCCCCGGTCACTGATGCGAATGGACTGTGCGCCGACAGTCTCCATGACGGTCTGCAAAATGGCCGAGCCGCCAATGATAATATCCGCCCGCTCCGGGTTGATGCCCGGCACGCGCCGCCGCTGCTCCAAAGTCATGGCGCACAGACGCCGGGTGGTCGCCTGCACATCCGCCAGCGTGATTTCATAGTTTCGCAGGGAGGTCGGGTTCGGGGCAGACGAGGAGTTTGCGATAATCTCCGCCAGATTTTGCGCGGTTCCCGACGAGCCGTACATCACCGAAAATGGGGTCTGCGCGATGGCGCGGGCAGCGGGCGCGAGAAGCGACTGCACCTGCCGCACCAGCCCGGCCCACGCTTCCGCCGAGACCGGCTTGCTGGGGTTCGGAACTCCCTCGGCGGTCAGGCGAATGGCTCCCATTTTCAGGCTGTCCAGGAACGCATACCCACCGCTGCCCCCGACAATCAGCTCGGTGGAGCCGCCGCCAATGTCCATCATCAGGGCGTTGTCGCCCGGCGGCAGGTCAATCCCGCTGACGACGCCCAGATAAATCAGCCGCGCTTCTTCCTGCCCGGAGATAATCCGTACATCTAAACCGGCCAGCGTCCGCACGCGCCGCACAAACTCATCGCCGTTGTCGGCTTCCCGCACGGCAGCGGTGGCAAGCGCCACAATTTCCTCGGCCCCATAGCCGCGTGCGACTTCGGCGAACCGGGCACAGACCAGCGCCCCTCGCGCAATCGCGCCATCGGTGAGCGCATGGCCCGCGCCGTCTTCATCATCTTCCTTGCTCTTTTTCTTTTTGGCTTTCGCTTTCGGGGCGGCCTTATCAAACTCGCCTTCGCCGAGGCGCACGACCTGCTTTTGCGACGCCAGCGTCGTCCAGGTTCCATTCGGCTGCACTTCCACCACGGCCAGCCGGACCGAGTTCGTGCCAATATCCATCGCGGCAAAAATACGCATAGTGAGGGGAGTATACCCGAAAACCCCTCCCCGGCACTAAAAGTGCCGGTCTACTAATAAACCGAGAAAGTTGCTCCGCGACTCAGGATAAGAAATTGGCACGGCTGCCTAATCTGCTCCTGAGTCGCGGAGCGACTTTTTCCGATTGCTTAATAGACCGGCACTTCAGTGCCGGGGTTTTATCCTATGGCCCAAACCGGGGGTCAATCGTCTCCATGTACAGGTCCGAGGTCCCGTTGCGAGTGCTGTTCCAGAACAGCCAGACTTTGTGCGCCTGCAATGCGCCCGTGCTGTCCTGTGTTCCCGCGTAAGGGTCGAGGAACGCGGCGACGTTGTTTTCGTTGACGGGTTGGCTAATCGGCACGGCGGTGCCTTCTGCCGATTGCAGGGCCTGTGTAGAGTTAGCGGGCGGTGTAGATGTATCACTTGAGTTCCGCTCATCTAGCCATTGCACAACGTCAATGACAGGAGGTTGATTTGCGCCCCCAATGGGCGTGTACTCAACTGTAGCCTGTTGCCCATCAAGCCCAGAACTGATAGGGAGATAGATACGTGCAGATTGCTGAGGCTCTGCAAATATGTTCTGAACATCCACCGTTGTAGTTGCAATCCCGTTGATCTTGATGGGTTTAGTCGTATCTACAGGCGTCGGCAGATACATCGTCAACCGCTGGGTTTTGTAGAACAGCGTGGCCGCGCCGCCCTGCCCTGCCGATGACTTGCGCCAGATGTACCAGCGGCGGTCAGCAGTCACTGGATTAAGGTTCGGGCTGTCATTAGGCTTGAGCGTTTGGTCCAGGAAGGACACCGGGCCGGTGTCGGCCCGCCTGTCGCTACCCGTGCCGGTGATGCGCTTGGCCTGCGGCACGAACAGCCCCTCGATCTGGTAAGGATATGCTGCGGAGGTCGGAGGCAGAGCCGGAGAGAACCGAACCCGGCCCGAGGCCCCGTCAATATAAACCGTAGATGGTATGGCTGCACCGTTAGGCAGTAAAACTGGAACCGTTATACCTGTGAGCACAAGCTGGCCGCTGGCTTTGTCCACAATCGCCCGCTTGAACAGCGGCTTAGAATTGATGTCATACAGCAGCGGCGTCTCGTAACCCGGCTGCCCCGGCGCGATGTTCGGGTTCACTGCAAACAGGTTGAGCTGCCCGGTGCGGTCCCACGCCACGTCGCGGGCCTGATAGCCGCCGCCAACCGGGGCCATGATCTCGCGCACGGCCACGAACGAGGCCAGGTCAAGCTGCCCCGCGTTTGTGGTTCCGAAATTGTAGCGGCAGTTATACAGGTTCACGCTGCCGTCCGGGGCCGTGCCACTGAAGGTGACTTCCACCTGTGAACGGTTACCAACAGGCATCAGCACCGGGGTCGGGTCGGCCACAGCGGTCAGCCCGGCAGGAACCGGCAGAACAAATGCGGTCGCCGGGTTTGCCTGACCGGTGGAGTAGGTGGTGTAATAAATTGCCGTCCGTCCGCGTGTGGCGGCGGTCCAGAAGGCAAAGTTGGTACTGCCTGTCAGCAGGCCCTTAACGCCGTATTTGACCTGGCTGTCGTCTCGCGTCAGCAGAAGTCGACTGCCAATCATGCCGGTCTGGGCGTTGACGGGATACGCGAACAACTGGTTCGTGTAGGTCGGCAAGTTGTTCACGACGACATCGAACGCATACACTGTGTTGCCCGTCTGGGCAATCGTCAGCCCGGAATGGGTCGGCGCTCCCGAAGCATCCGGGAAGAGTTTGCCGGGCGTGCCGCCTCCGCCCATAATCGGCGACCACCACGATTGGCCTCCGTTGGCGGTCAGGAACGCCGGGGCGGCGTAGTTGACGTTGTAGCCGAAGATGTCATAGGGCGAGCCGCCATTGGACAGGTTCCGGCTGGAAGTCCAGTACAGCGAGAGCCGCCCGCTTTGCGGGTCGCGGAAGGCGGCAGGGCCGAGGTCGGGAACGCCCTGCGCGGGCGTGTTCGCGTTGGCGGCGACAGTGGGGCCGAAGTCAATCTGGGGCAGAGCGCCGAAGGTGAAGCCGTCAGTCAGACGGTCTTCAATCACGCTGCCCTTGACCACAGTTCCCGTTGTGCTGACGGGCTGCTTGCCATACTTGTATACATCAGTTGGAATGCCATCGGGCGGCGCTCCCGGCGTCCCAATGCCGCCAACCGCGCCGCCATACTTAGGTGGATAGAGCGGGTTGTAGTTGGTGTTGGCCGTGTTGTAAGTCTGGTAACCCACTGTGTCCAAGCCCTCGAAGACGCGCACTGTCTGCGAGTACGTCCCAACGGGCGTGCCGAACGGCACCGCAATGCTGACATACGGCGAGGCGGCGACCTGCGGCACGCCATTGGCGTTGACCACAGGCCGGTTGTCGGCGGCCAGCGGCAGCGAGTAGCCGGTGGAAGTGTCTTCCGGCGCGTCCGGCACGGTCAGCGTGGTCGAGTTGTCACTGCCCGGCAGCGCCTTGTGGAACGTCGCGCCGGGATACAGGCCGCCGAAATTGGCGACAATTCCGGGGTTGCGCCCGTAGGCGTTCACTAAATCCGTGTCCAGCGACGACCGCACCAGATAGGGCTGCTGGGTAATGCCGCCGGTCAGATTAGCGCGGGGGCCGGTGAGGCCGGTGTCGTCATAGCCCAGAATGTACGAAAGCGGGTCCAGCGCGTCCGAAGTCAGACGCAGGGTGTGCGCCCCGGCGGCGTTCTGACCATTGGCCTGATAGTACTGCTTCTGGTCCAGATGGACATTCAGCAGGTTGACATTGCCGTCGTTTCGCACCGTGACCGGCTGGAAGAACTTGTCGAAGTTGCGGTTGATCGGCGCGAACAGGCCAAGCGGGTTAAAGGCGTCGGTCTGCACGCCGAGGGCGCTGGGGATACGGCCAATATCGGTGGTCCCATTGTCAATGCTAGTTCTCATATCCACCGGGACGCCGGTATAGATGCGAATGGTGCGGAAGGCCGCGCCCCGGCGGTAGCGCCCGGCGGTGTTCGGCACATACACGCGGCGCGTGGACGAGTAGCCCATCGGATAGGCTTTCTGAACGGCGTTCAGGCCATAGGGCGTCGTCTCGCCGGTCGCGTTGTAGCCGCTGCTATTGGTCGTGTCCAGATACACCTGCTGGTTGGCGGGCTGATGGTTTGGCACAGTGACATGAACCTGAACCGGGTTACCGTGAACAACGCGGTTTAGTACCGGGTCGGAATTTGCACCTGTCGCTCCCGGTGTCGCTGGAGTAGGCGTCGCGCTGCTCCCGCCAAGATCGGAAGCGCCCCCGAGGCTGTAAAGCGTCGCGGCGACATTGCCCGCCGAGATGTTTGGGTAGTCGGCACTGGTGTTGGGACCGGCGCGGACGCCGAGCGGCGCGGTTTCCCAGGGCAGATAGTTGACCACGGAGTCGTGCCCGGTTGTGTTGCCGCTCGGCGACAGCACCGTATTGTCCACCCAGGCCAGCCCGCCGCCTGCGCCGCCGTTGGGCGTGGCGCTCATGCGGATTTGGAGCGTCTGCCCCGCGATGCCGAGGGCGCTGCGGTCAAAGAAGTCCAGCGCATACGGCTGGTCCACCGTGCCAAAGTTGTTGGTCAGCAGGCCGCTTCCCGTCGTGCCCGTCCCTCGCGGCGGCACAGTATCCGTGGTGGGGTCGCTGTTGTCACCGCTGGCATTGTGGGGGATCAGCGGCGTGGAGGTGACGACGACATGGGTGCGCGTGTTGGGCGCATTGACGGACAGGTCCCCGGCGGGCCGCGTGATTGGACTGGTTCCCGCACCGCTTGTGGACGCCGGGGCAGTCAAAGGAACTGTGTTGCCGTTGGCGAGGGCTTCCAGATCAAACGGGCTGGCGTTGGCAGGCAGCAGCGGGGCGACACCCCGGAAGGGTCCCAGCGCGTCGCCAATCTGGGAAGCAGCCGTGTAATTGCCCGTCAGCGGCAGAGGCACACCCCCGCCGCGCACACCGAGCGGGTTCAGAATGCCGAAGGTCGGCTGATCCACCGGGCCGACTTGATCAAACTGGCTGGCGTATTTTTTGGTTACAGGGTCTATCCGCGAAATCAGGTTGCCGTTCGTGACCGCGCCGCTGAGAACTGCCGTCGTTCCGGTATCTGTGAAGTTGATGCCGTCGGTTGAGGTGAAGACATGAACGGTCTGCTTGACGCTCAAAATGCGCCGCTGTGAGCCGGGTGTGTTCAGCCGCTCCGACCCATCGCTGATGTGGTAGGTGTAGGCGGCAATATAACGCTGGTTGGGATTTTTAGAATCCACCAGGTTAGAAGACTGCTCCGCCGGGGTGGTCGCGGCAGGAGTGTCAGCCCGGACATAGAACCCGTTGCCCAGCGGCTGACCGACATTTGCCCCGGTCGGAGCGGGCAGCAGAACAGGCGGAATAGTCGCCGAGTCCGCCACCGCGCCGGGGGCAGAGTCGGACAACTGGAACGTGATTGCCCCGCCATTGCTGTAAGCCGTGATTGCTTGCCCCTGTGCGGCGGGCAGACTCGTATCAATCACATAGTTCGTGGTTCCCGGCGGCACGATGTTTTTGATGCGGACATAAACGTTCTGGCCCCATTCATAGACCGGCAGAGACGCGCCTGCGCCGACGGGCAGGGCATCCGCGCCGGGGGCGGCTTTCAGGCTGCCCGCATGGGCGTTGTCTACCAGATAGACCTGCGGGATCGCGCTGAGGTCCACCGTGCCGAGAGGGTTAGCAGTCGGGGGAACAATGCCGCCCAGCTCGCCGGGAATGCCGCCATAGGTCGAATCCTGCGGCGTGATGCCCCGGCAGAGGCCGGAGGCGCTGTCGCCAAAGTAGACCCAGTCGGTCGTATTCGCGCCGCCAAAAGCGAGCGGCAGGCCGGTGGAAGTCAGGTCGCTGACATTGGCGGCGGCCACTGTCGGCGAGGAGATAGGACCGGCCCCGCTGAAGGCCGCATTTTCCCGCACCAGCGGGAAGTTTTCATTGGGGATCGCATTGGAAATCGGCGTCGCGCTGAAATCATACAGCGTGCTGCCGGACACCACATACACCGCGCCGCCGTTGCCGCCCGTCGTGGTTGCATTGGTGACAAGCGCGGGCGACGACTGGAAAATCGTGCCGTCCGGCGAAGGCTGCCTGTAAACCAGCTTGCCGGTAGTGACGCCGTTGTTGTCGGGCGCTCCCTGCGTGCCGTCGCCGTCAATATCCAGCGCATACAAAGACGTATCAGTCGCGCCGCGTGTGGCAACATACAGCATCGGCACGGACGCGCCTTTCAGCGTCCCACGCACCGCATCGGCGGGATTGTAAAGCGTGCCGGTGGAAATGTCGATGTTGGCGGGGAACTGCACAAAGCCCATCGCAGGCGTCATATTCAGGAACGAGCCAATCGGAAGCTGCGGCTCTTCAACGCTGTCTTTGGCGGCATTATTGGGGTCGTTCGCCAGCGGGTAGGCCCAGACATTGCTGCTGTTGTTTGCCACGCCGACGGTATTGGTGGTCGTGCCGACGGAGCCGTCCAGATTGACCGCCCAGACGCGGCCTGTGGTGGTATCGTCAGGGCGGGCGGCGGCCACGGTGTCGCCCGAGCCGGGCGCGATTTCCAGGCCGGAGTTTGCGGCAAAGTAAATGCGTGTGCGCCGGGCCAGATTATTTTCGCCGCCGCCGTTGTAATTGGTGAAGACGACGGGCGAGCCGGTGATGTCGCCGAGCGCGGGCCGGGGAAGATTGTTGGAGCTTTTGCCAGCCCCGTAAGCGTCCGTCCCGTAGGCATCGGGGAAGCTCCAGTGGGCCGTGTCCGCCAGCGCGGTCTGGGGCCGCTGGCTCAGGTTGTAGTTGGGCGTGCCGGGGCCGGCCACGGGGCCGGTGGGATTCGGGATCGCCGTGGTCGGGTGTGTCCGGCCTCCATTGCCGGAGGGGCCAACAAGGCCGTCGAGCGCATACAGCCGCCCGACATTGGAGCTGTCACCTTCTTCGGACGAGGAGCCGACATACACAGAGGGCAGATACGTGGTGACGGCAGGCGCACCGGTGACGGGGTCTGGGGGCACAGTGACGGCGTTTTCATACAGCGCCGGGGCGGAGGTGAACGCCGCTGCCGAATCGCCCGTGCCAGAAGCTCCGGCGACGCCGCGCAGGGTGAACCACCAGCGCGTGGTGGGGGTTGGAACCGCGCCTTCGGTGGTCGTCAGGTCAATGCTGTTGTTGAAGCGGTCGCCGCCGGTCTCGTCCGCGCCGGTCGCGTTGGTGACGACAGGCACGCCCAGAGCGTCCAGCGCATACACGACGCCATTGGAGTTGGGCAGGTAAACGACGGCGTTGTTCTGCGTGACATCGGTGATGTTTGGGTCCACAAAAACATTGGGCGAAGCGGTGCTGAACGCGCCGGGGATGGGCAGGTCCCGGTCATACAGATGAACGGCGGCGGCAGTGGCCGAAGTCCGGCGCACCGCGCCCACGGGGACGGTGTCCGCAACCCCATCGGGAATACCTGCCGCCTGCGCCAGTTTTTTGGGAAAATTGGCATCAGGCCGGTAAATCCAGTACGCCGACGTCGTGCCGACATGAGGCGTGTAGTTTGCCGCGTCCACCTGAACGGGCGGGGTGGAGCCGTAGACCGGCTGCGGCAGATAAATCGGCTGGCCGGTGTTGGGGTCAATCACATTGGCGTTGCTGGTTCCGTCGCCGTTTCCGACCGCGTCCAGGCAGTAGACCAGGCCGCTGTTGTCCCCAACGATCACGACCAGCTTGTCGGCGTAAGTGGGGCCGGTTGCGTTCGCGGGACCCGGCACAAGCACATGAATATGCTTGACGACGGGCGAGGCGAACACCGCCGCCGAAGGGCCGCGTGTGGAGGCGGGCGTCTCAAAGCGCCAGATGATTTCGCCGTTGAACCCGTCCACGCAGTAAATCGCGCCGACCTGATTGCCCGTGGTCAGCGTCACCGAGTCGGCGATGACGACGGCTCTCGCCGTGGTCGTTTGCGTGCCGTTGTAGAGCTGAATGGTAGCCGTCTGATTTACCAGCAGCGGAAGTGAGCCGGTGGACAGCGTGTAGTCCCCGCCGCCAATCTGGCTCAGGGTTGCCAGACGGCTGACCGTTCCGTTGCCGGACGGATAAGTCACCACGTAGCTGGCATCGCCGACGCGAACGTCCGGGGCTGCGGTGCGGCCTGCGTTGACGACGTTGGTAGGGATATGGACAGTGACAAAGTAATTGCCGTTGGCCGGAGCCGTGACCGTCCAGCTTGCTGCGACGTTGCCCCGGCTTCCCGCCGCCACCTGCGCTGCCGTCAGCGGTGCGGCAGCATAGGTAGAGTACAAGCCGCCCGTCGCGCTGGAATCGGTCACACCATTGCCAGCGGGCACGGCGTTATCGATGGTCCTGCGGGACACCGCCGTCGGCTCCGAGCGTCCAAAGTAGACGACCTGACGAATGAGCCGCGCTTTTGGCCCGTTTCCAGCCAGTACGTTCTGTTCGGTGGTGACTTTGGTGGGATCGCCGTAATGATACAGCGTCGCGCCGCCACCACTGATGCCGCCGGTGTTGTCCGGCGGCGCATTCAGCGCGACCGCTGCCTGCCCGGTCAATGTTGTCGTGCCGACGGTCGACGGCTGGCCGAGGCCGGGCACATAAATACCCCAGTATTTGAAGCCGAGGAAGTCGGCGGGAAACGCCGTGGTGTTGATCGCCGTGGGCGTACTCTGGACATCGCCAACCGTCGGCTGAAGCGTCATCGCATCGGCAATCAGAACGGTGGCCGTAGAATTATTGATCGTGTTGGTGCGCCGGAGCGTGACGGTGATGGTGCTGCCCGATGCCACCGAGAACGGCCCGGCGAGGAACTGCGGCGAGTTGGCCTCGGTCTGGCTGACCGTGGCCGTGGTCGTTGTGGCGTTGGCCCCGCTGGTCGTGATTGTGTACTGAACGCTGCTGCTGCGCGGCTCGGTCGTGGGCGGGTTCTGGGTCAGGTCCGGCACGTTGTCCGGTATCTGGTAGTAGACCGAGAAGCTGCCGCTGGCGGTAGCGGTCAGGGTCCAGGTGGCAGTGCCGTTGGTTCCTGACGGCAGCCGGTAATACTCCTGATTGATCGCCAGCCCGGCGGCGGTCCCGGTGGTGATCTGGTTGAAGTTGGTCTGCGTGAAGTTAGCCGCGTCGTTGTCGTCAACGGTGACAATCTGGGCCGTTTGAGAGATATAATCAAACGGCGAGGCCCACTGGTAATAGCTGCCGTCGGCGAAGTGGTCCGGGTAGTAGCTGCCGATGGGGGCGGCTCCGCCGCCAAGCAGGCTGCCCGGCCCCTGATCCGGGTTATACGCGCCCAGCAGATAGCTGGGGATTTGTACCGGCGTGGGAATGCCGCCAATGTTGACAATCGCTGTGGGCGTGCCTTGCAGGCGGCCTTCAAACAGCGGCTGACCGGCAGTTCCGGTAATCTGGCGCGGGTCTTCGGCCCCGCCGCCGTGGGGAACCGGTGACTGATAGGGAGTCGGGAAGCCCGGCGAGTTCGGCTGCGGCCCGGTCTGCGCGGACGCGCCGGGGAGGGGGCCGAAGGCGACGCCGAGGGCCGCGCCCAGCAGCAGTGCGGGGCGAAGCAGGCGGCAAAAGTTAAGTGCGTTTGGTTTCATGGCTTGGTGCATTGAACGGGATGCTGAAAAAAACGTAGGTTTCATTGCCGGAGTGCCGCCGTCGGCTGGGTCAGCGGGCCGGTCAGGCGGGGACGACTAAGCGGGCCAAGCCCGTAGCCGCTGATCTGGCGGGCGTAACCCGGCGCGGCGGTGATCTGGCTGTAGTCTATCTCAAAGATTTCTCCGCCGAAGCTGGTAGGCCCAAAGGTGGCATTTGGCGCTGTGCCGATTACAAGTGGCGGCGTGCCCAGTTCGCTCTGGCCCGCCGTCTGCGTGATCAAATAGCGCGGGTTCGTGCCGCCGCTGTCGAGCCGCTGAATGCTGGTGGGCACGAACGGCGTTTGCAGGCGGTTGACGGTCTGGCCCAGATTGTTGGTCTGCGTCAACCCCTGGTAAATTACCGGCGGTGATGTTTGGCTGAATCCCTGGTAATCCAGCGTGGTGTATTGTAAGAACCCGGCGGGTGCATCCAGCGCAGGTGTCAACTCAAAGGCTCCATTGGCATCGGCGTACAGCAGGCTCGGGTTGGTATTACCTGCGGGCGGGTTGAAGACGCTCAGGAAACGCGGCGAACGCACTTGGAATGTGGCACGCCCCACAGGGATGCCAGTTACAGTGCCAGTATTGTCTCGTACTACCTGCGGCACGGCCTGCGCTGTAAACGAGGTGTAGATAGCCCGGAAGCCGGTGATCTCGTTCTGGTTCGCCGGGGCCGACGCCGTCAGAGCCGCGCTGTCATAGGCCAGGGACACCATGCTGCCGCCAGGGGCATCGCCGCTGATGGGGCCGAGAACAGCGGTGGCGGTCAGCGGAGCAATACGCGTGTTGGTGACAAGCGCCAGAATGCTAGTGGGGTCGGCGGTCGGGAAATACGACGCGCTGGTGTAGCGGTAGCGCCGCCCCATCTTGTCGAAGGTGTTGGTGGCCGCCGTCAGAATATGGTAGCCGTTCGGCGCGAACTTGCCGGTGAGCGGGTCATAAATGTCGGTGACTTCCAGAATGCGGCTGTTGCCGGTGTCCGCGACAAGGTACGACACCGCGACGCTGGTGCCCAGATTGCGGCGCAAAATCTGGGCGCTGGTCGGGGCGGACAGGGACAGCGGAGACCCCGCCGTCAGCAGGTGGTTCGGGTCGGAGAACGTGGTCAGCTCCCACAGCACCCGCCCGCCCCGGTCAAAGCGCACGCAGCGGTTGTTGCCGGTATCAGACACAAGGTAGTCATTGGAAGACACCGCAGACAGCCCGGCGGGGTGGCTGAAGTCCACCTTCGCGCCGCCCGTGCCGACGGTGGCATCGGCGGCCCAGACAGCCTGCCCGTCGGAATCGGTTTCCAGAATGCGGTTGTTGTCGGCAATCAGCGTAAACTGCCGGGTGAACGCGCTGATGCCTGCCGTGCCGTTCAGGACCAGAACGCTGCCGCTGGCGCTGGGCGCGGCCCGCAGCGTGCCAATCGGGGTATCCAGCGGCGTGCTGGAGAACGCCGTGGGCGGAAGCACTTTGGCCGTGCCGACAGCGGCGGCGGCATTGATTTTGTAAAGCTGATTGGTCTGCGGGTTGGTAGGGCTGGTCAGGCCGCTGTCGGCCAGCAGGACGGTGTCGCCGACTTTGGAAACGCCGGTGATCGCTCCGTTGACGGTGAACGGCGTCATATACCACACAAGATTGGTATGCAGCGGCAGGGTGGTCGCGGAAGCCACTGCCCCTGTGTTGCCATTGACATTCGGCTGGACCTGAATTGGCTGCGGCTCGGACAGGTTGCCCGCCACCTGGCCCGGCTGGGACGTCGAGCGCCCGAAGTTGAAAAACGTGAGGCGTCCGTCCCCGGCCAGATACTGCCCGAACTCGGTATCAGTGGTGCCGGGGACATTGCTGATGGTTCCGCCAGCCAGAATCGTGTTGGCTGCCGAGGCGGCGGCCCCTTCATCGGCCTGGGTCACGGTGACCTGACTGAAATCGTAGCCCGGCGCGGCGGCGTAGACATCCTTCGTGGAGTCGAAGCACAGCACTGTGGCCGTGCCGCTGTTGGCCGCCGCCGCATAGACGCGGCCTTTGGAATCCACCACGGGCGCCCCGACAAACCGGTAGCCGTTGAGGTCGTTCCAGTTGACGCCGTCCGGGTCCCCGGCCTGCCCGTCGCCACGGGGCATACGGAACCGAAAGGTCAGATGGACGCCGCGTGTCTGGACATCGGGCTTGAGGCCAATCAGGTAGCTCTGGTCGTCGGGCGTGTTGACCGTGTAGTAAAAGTTGCCGCTGCGGTCCCCGGCGGGCGACGAAATGGTGGCGCTGGAATTGTTCCCGCCGCCGCTCAGGGCCGTGCCGTAGCTGAAGGCGCTGACGGCGTTGGAAGTCAGCGTCTTGTTCTGCGGGTCGCCAAATGCAGAGTCATAGCTGCCGTAGAGCGATACGCCCGTCATCGGTCCGCCAGAGAAGTCTGTGCCAGGACCGCTGTAGTTGACAGGATTTTTCCCGTCGAGCGTGAACGCCAGCGGCTTTTTCGTCACGGGACTCATATCAGCCAGAGAGCTGGCATCCGGCTGGAAGTTCGGCAGACCCAGATGGTTTTTGTTGATATTGTAAGAGCCGGTGTTGGCTCCCGCTGGCAGGAGCAGGTCGGCGCGGGCACCGAGGAACACCGTATACAGGTTCTGCGTCGTCGGCACGAGGGCGACCATGTCATTGGTGACATCGCCGTCGGCAATCGTGCCGACCGCCGCCGCGCCGGTTCCATATTCCACGGTTGGCCCGCCGCCGCCCGCGATGGCAGTCACCGGGTTCAGGTAGAAAGCCACGCCGCCCCCGGCACTGCCGCCATTCAGGTCATACACATACAGCTTGCCGTCGGCCTGCGGCTGGTAAAGGCGTCCTTCAAAGTAGGTCGGCGATGGAGTAGGCACATTGCCAGGGAACGCTGCCCCTCCAGCACCGGGGTACGGGTTTGGCCCCGCCGGGGCACCATTTGTCACACTGTACTGATAGACTTGCCCCTTGTTGTTGGCGGCCATGACGTAGGTATTGCCGCCGTAGCTGAACACCGTCGGCGCGGAGGCATTCGGCCCAAGATTCGCATTCCAGATTTCGTCGTAAGACGTGTTGGTTGGGACAGGCAGGCTGAGGTCTTGCAGGCCGTCATCGGCCTTGCCGCTGCCGGTCAGGTCTTCGCCGGGAATAGCATCGTAGGCATGAAGAAAGCCGCTGGCATCGGTCACAAACACATACTTGCCCCAGATAGCGGCCCCGCCGGGCGTGTTCGGGCTGGCCTTCACCGGCGCGGTCCAGGCGGGCGCGAACGAGGCAAGGTCGGCGGCGCTGCCGTTCTGGCGCGGGTTCTTGTTCTCGTTCGGGTGCGAGTCCACATAGGTAACCAAGTTAGCCAGGAACTTCAAGTCCGGGGTCGAGACATTGTTCGCCGTCACGGATGGTTCAGGCGAATAGTACGGGTTGGCAAGGACAGGGTTAGAGATATTATCGGGATTGCTGATTTTAGCCGCAATGCCGAGGCCGCTGGCGACCAGGACGCCCGCGCCATACTGCCCGGCATAAATGGCCGTGCTGTTAGGGCCGGTCAGCGCCTGCCCCCAGTAGTTCGGCAGAACCGGAGTCAGGCTGTTCGGGGTCAGATTCGGCCCCACGCCCAGCGTGCCGAAGTCGGGCCGGTCAAAGGCATACGGCTCCTGAAGCAGCGGCGTCCGCAAGTACAGCGAGTTGACGACAGGCAGGTCCAGAATGCCAGGCGTGGGGCCGGTATTCAGCGCGGCAAAAAAGTTAAGGGGCGGCTGCGGCGAGTTAGCAGTCCCGTTGTAATACTCGATAAACAGCGCCCCGCCGTTGTCCACAAAGCGGCGCAGCTTTTCGTTTTCGAGGGGCGTCATCGTCTTCCCGGCCTCCAGCGGCAGGAACAGGACGTCGTAGCGGCGAAGCTGATTGGCGGACGTGTCATCGAGCGGCACTTCCCAGTAGGCGGCCATGTTGGGCGTGACCGGCGGCGCGACGACCTGTGTGCCATTGGTGTATCCCGGCCAGCGCGTGCCGATGGCCTGGGTGACGGTGCGCGGGGCCAGCGGATTGATGATGTTCCAGCCAAACGGCTTGATGTCGGGCCGCAGGTTCAGCGTGTGAAACAGGTACGGGGCCGGGTCAAAGGCATAAGGATTGTTGTTCAGGGGCACCAGCGGCGTGCTGGCGCGGCCCAGAAACACAACGCCCGCGTTGACGGTCCGCGACGACGACCCGTAGCTGTAGGTCGCCGCCCGGCTGACGGCGGGCAGGCAGACGGCGGCAACTGCCAGCGCTGCCGCCGGAAGCAGCGCACGCAGGGACGGTTTGATCCTATTTTTTCGGAAGCGCATCATAGCGAATAAATCCTATTAAAGCCAATTAGTGCCAATATCTTATTGCAGAAGCGGCGGCTCGCCGCTCTCGCCCGAATACAGCAGGCCGGTCGATACAGGCAGGTTCGGCGTGAACGGCAGGGGCCGTCCAAACTGGTCGCTCCGCAGGTAATGGGTCGTGTCCCCGCTCACCCCGGCCTGCGCCAGATGGTAAGGATAGCCTGCCTCCGGGTCATAGATAATTTGCAGGCCAATCGCCTGCACGGTATGAGCATTAGCCCCGTTTCCGCTGGTCAGTGCCGGATGCCCGGCTTTTTCTATCGTCGAGGTTACGTTCGGCATCGGAATCAGGCTGCCGTGGAATTGCGGTATCCAGCCCCATTTCCGCATCCATTCGGACTGCGCGGCGATGTCGGCGGGCCGGGCTTCGGACACCGAGCCGTAGACCGTGATTTTCAGGTCCACCGGCTGGCCGTAGAGCGGGAACCGCTTTTCATTGTCATAGGCCATGCCGGGGCTGAGAAGAGCGCGGGCACTTGGCTTGGCCGGGTCGGTGAACGTTGCCAGGTTGTCGTCCGTGTCCGTGTTGAACCACTGACCAGGGATCACAAAAAACGAGCGCGTCTGGGCAAACAGCACGGCTTCAATCCGAATATCCATCGGCAGAACAGCAATGCGCTCCACCTGCGGGTCGCCGACACTCTGGTCATGGCGCTTGATTGTCAGCCGGGCAATATCGCCGGACGTCAGACCTGTGAGGTCATTGTTACCCTGCGGCAGCGGGATGGTCCGCCGGGTCGGCAGGTTGTCCGCCGGGTTTGGGTCGAAGGTCACCAGGAACGGGTTCGCGCCATTTAAGTTAAAGCTCACTTCGGCGGTGGCTGTATTTCCCAGCGGATCGAGAGGCTGGTCAGCGGTCCCCGTCACATCAGCGGTGCTGGATGTGCCGCTGAGGTACAGGGCCAGCGGAGACGCATAGCTCGTGCCGACCGTGCCGCCAGTCAGGCCGAAGCTGACTTCCTGTGTCAGCGTGTTCGCGCCGTCAAGATTGTAGTAGCCCGTGTTTTTGTCCGGCGTCGGCAGAAGCGTGGCCGCGTCATCCGGCTGCGGCCCAGCGAGGAACTGCGTGGTGTTGAGGCACACATAGTCGTGCGCCAGAACGCTGATGCTGGACGACGGATCGCCTTTCAGCAGGTTGCCTTCGATGTAGGCGGTCGCACCGCTGACAATCGTGATATGCCGGGGGGTGCGGGACGCCGTGTTTCCATTCCCTTCCAGAGGGCTGAGAACGCCATGAACGCGCACATTGCCGTCGGCATAGATAACGATGTTGTTGTCGGCAGCTATGCCCGTCCGGTCTGCATCTATATCGCTGTAGGGAACCAAAAGCGTATTGCTCGTCCCCGTCGAGCCGTCCGGGTTTCGCCAGGCTGTGCTTCCCGCGCCGCGCACCAGCGAGATGCCGTAAGAAGTCGGGTTCCCCTGCTGATTGCGGGACGTGACCGCGCCAAGTGTAATGCTGACGCCGGGGGGGCTGTACAACTGTCCAATCCAGCCGCCTTTGCCAATACCGCCGGTGTCGGCGGTGGCCGCGCCGTGGAGCCATTCGTCGGGCAGGTTGGAGCCGCCGCCGACAGATTCGCTGTCGTTCTGCACATCAGCCGTGTTGTCTACATAGATGTCGCGCCCGTAGCCAAATTGACTGGGGTTGGGCGCATTGGCGGCGGGCGTGTAGGCCGAGCCATCCGCGTTCTTCAAATTGGGCCGGGCTAAAGAGTTCATCGCCAGCGCCTTGTAGCGCGGGAGCTGCGTGGCCGGGTCCTGCCCATCCGTCACCGGCGGGTCAAGGCGCGAGATCGAGCGCGGCAAGCCCTTGTCATCGTTGCCGGAGGAGCCGTCGCGGACCAATCCATTATATGTTGTGAAAGCAGAGGCGCTGTTGTATATCCCCGCACTGGGGTACACAAACAATCCACTCGCTGTCAAATTTGTAAGTCCAGTTGCGTCATTCTGAGTGGGCTTAGGGTTTAAAATTAGCGACGCCCGCTGGCCGAGGCCAGTCATCTTCGGGTCATTATTTGGATTTGTGGTGACGCCATTTTTCAAGTCCAGCCCCGGCGCATAGTTGTCCAACAAAATGTCCCCGGCAACCGCCAATGTGTCTTGACCCAGCGGCGGGGTGTTCACAGTAGGGTTTAGGTAAAACACGTTTTTGCCGAAGAAGCGCGTGGACATATTGGCTTGCAGAGAGCCGCCGCCCGGCACAAGTGCGTAGCCACTTGGCGCAGCCTTCCCTGTTCCCGCCACAGGGTTAGGCAACAGGACATTGCCATTTTGCAGGTACGCATCCGCTGCGCCGTAGGTGGTCAGCACCGGGTAAAGCTGCACCGTGGGCGGCGACGCCACGGGCGTTTTGAAGTCGTACACGCCGGGCGTGGCGATGCCACCGTCGGGGTCATCGGTGTACAGGCGGCTGATGACACCGAGGTTGGCGATGTCGGACCGCTTGTTCGGGTTGGTCTCAAACCGGGCAAAGTCAGTAATGCCGATAGGCTTGTACGCAACCTGATACGACTGCACCCGGTCCGTGGTCCGGTTGTTGGCGTAAGTGGTCGGGTCCAGCGAATCCACGATGCCCTCGCGTCCAATAGACTCAATTTTCAAATACTTGCCCGGCGGCAGTGCGCCCGTGCTGTTGATAGCATTCACCGGGTCATAAGTCACGCGGAGCAGGAAGCGGCCCGCGCCGGTGGTGTACTTGGCGAAGCCTGCCGTCAGATACTTGAAGTCCGGGTCATCCGGGCTGGCCGCACCGAGGCCCGCCAAGACAGCCGCCTGATAGCGGGCCAGCTCGCGTGTGCCTGCGAGGGGCTGGTAGGCCGGGTCAAGCTGTGCCTGCAACGGCGGACGCCAATCGGCTCCTTCCGGGCTGTTTGTCAGGCGCGAGTCGGCGAAGTTGAGACCGGCGCGGGCATAGGCATCCGCCGAGACGACCCGTGCGGAGCGGCGGGCATTGATCAGGTTCCGGGCAACAATCGTAATAAACAAGCCGCCCGCAATGCCGAGCAGAAGCAGCACGAGGAGGGCAATAATAATGGACTGCCCGCGCCGCGCCGCCTGCCGCCGCGCTGTTCGAGTGAAAACCTGTGGTTGAGTTGACATCATTGTTTTATGTACAATCGCTGAGCAGTCATCCGAATGTTCGAGGAGTTGAAAACTCCTCGCTCGGAGAGGCACCCTCCGGGTGGAAGAGGGAAAGCGCAGGGTGATATCCGTATTTCTTTCGTCCGAAGGACGCCTTACCTAGCGAGGAGTTTTCAACTCCTCGAATCAACCGCCCCTAGCGGTTGCTGTTGCCGATTTTAATGCGCGTGTCGGACGGCAGAATCTGCGCCCGGCCTGTGGTGACATCGTAGATGCGGACGCCGAGGCTGACATCAATCAGGTCGCGGGTCTGGTAATCCACTTTGACCTGCATCGGCTGGTACGGGTTGTCTTCGTCCAGCGACTTGGTCGGGTCTGTGCGCGTCATATTAGCCTGATACTCGTAGGTGACACCCACCGGGCCGGGCGCGTTCGGCTTCAGGGTCAGCACGCCGGTGGCGTAGTCAATCGAGAACTGGTTGTCCCCGGCCTGCGTGTCAAACGCGCTGCTGTTCGGCTGGACTTCCTGGTACGCCACTTTCAGCCCCGCGCCCGGCCCCGCCGTCTGGTCCGGGCCGAAGACGCGCACGCTGCCCGGCACAAGATGGGCATTCGCCACACCGGTCGGCGAGGTCGGCGTCCCGCCCGCCAGCGGCGAGACGGCAACACTAGCCGGGGGGGCCATCGTCAGGTCTACCGTGCCATTGGCATTGGGCGTGGGGTACACCCATTCGCGGGTATAGCGGTCGGCGGGGCCGTTCGGCAGGGACGCAGCGGCAAAGTTGATCGTTCCCGTGTCTGGGTTGATAGACATTGGGATAAAGTTTGTACCCCCCACCCCATAGCCGCTGCCGGTGTCCGACACAGCGAAGCCCTGCGTGACATCATAGACGAGCCGTCCAGTGGTGTCCGCGCTGCCAACGTGCCGGTATTCCATGACATCGCCCACCGAGACCGTCACCGTGCCATTGCCTGCGGTGAACGCCCCGCTGCGGGGCGCAAGCTGCGTGTCATAGTAGACGCCCCGGTCATCGGCGGTATTGGCTCCGTCAAAATTGGCTGGATAGAGGCTGACATGATACGGCAGGGACCACGATTTGCTGGTGGTGGTGTAGACTGTCGGCGTATAGCCAAAGCCGTTCGCGCCGACGGAGACCGCGCCCTGGCTGGTGTAGCTGGCCGTCGTGCCGGGCGTCGCGTCCCCGCTGACCGTGCCGGGGCGGAACGTCACGGTTGTATTGACAATCGGGTAGACCGTTCCCGTGATAGGGTCGCGGGCCGCCCCACTGTGAGCGACGCCAGGAATGTTGCTGCTGCTAGGCGGATTAACCGTCTGCGGATCATAGGCAAGCGTGTTGTCTTGTTTGTGCGGCAAAGCAAGCAGGTCTACGTTTGGGCCAGGGATCACGGGCTTGGCAATTTTGATCCAATTTTCGACTCGTGCATTGTGGTCACTCATTTCGGTGGCCGTGTAGTTGGCGTGCGTGGAGTTCAGCCAGTTCACATCGCTCGTCGTAACGGTGCGGAAGAAGTCCGGGTCATCCAGCTCCGGCAGGCTGCCGTTCGGCGTGGTCGGCGTGAACAAATCCGTATTCAGCGCAATGCCGGTCTGCACATTGTTGGCATCCCGCGTGATCGTGTAGGGCGAAAACTGGGCGCGGTACAGGATATAGGTGTTATTCGTGCTGCCCGTGCCAAGCCGCTCCCGGACATTATAGTAAGCCGCATCCGGGTTTTTCAGGCCCACCCAGTAACGCACCATCGTTGTGCCGGGGGCGGGCGGGAACACCAGCGCCGGGCTGCTGATAATAGCCGAGCCGTTGTCGTTGCTGCGGTACGCCACCTGCTCCCCCGTGGTCGGGTCGGTCGTGCCGGTGGTGCTGGGCTTGGGCAGAACAAAGTCTAGTTTGGCGTTGTAAACATGGGCTACCGTAGGCGTGTACTGCCCCGTGCCGTTGATGCCCGGTATCTGCAAGTCTAAAAAATTGGTGTAACGGTCGTCGCCGGGGCTGACCACTGTGCCCGCCGGAATGGTGAACGGATGGCTCGTGCCATCAAACACAAACACCGCGCTGCCCAGCTCGCGGGTCAGCCCTTCGCGGGTCACCCGCGAGGCATCCTGCGAGGCCGTCACCGACTGGGCCTGCTGGTTGAAGCGCAGGGCGCTAATCAGCGGGATAATCAGCAGCGAGAACAGCACCGCCGTGACCGCGATCACGACAAGCAGCTCAATCAGGGTGAAGGCCCGCTGAGCGAGGTTCGCGCCGGGTTTAGTCCCGCAAGTTTTAGTAGCACAGATTTTAGGACGCAGTGTGTTCATAAAAAGTTATCGCCCGGCAGCACTACGGCGTGCGGTTTAAGCTCAAAGGGCCGAGGGGTTGAAAACCCCTCGCTCGGTAAGGCGTCCTTCGGACGAAGGATTAGGAGCAGGATGGGAGGGCGGGGGAACCCCTCCCCTACATCTTCCACCCGAAGGGTGCTTCTCCTAGCGAGGGGTTTTATGGCTACGCCATTACTGCGTATCAACCCCTCGGTCGCATTCCTGCGGCTACGGCGTGCGGTTTAAGATCGTATCCACGCTGTGCGATTTCCACAGGCCGCGCTCCTGCCACGCCACCACGGCCCGCGCCGACAGGCCGCGCACCGCAGTAATCGGCTGCCCGTTGGCGGTATACGGCAAGCTGACATAATTAATGCTGTTTACTGTAGTGACCGCGTTTCCGATAGCCACCGTCTGCCCCGGCTGATTGGACGAGCCATCCACGGCCACAGTCTTGCCCGCGTCGGACTGCGGGAACATCAGCAGGCTGGCGTTCGCATCGTAATAGCAATGCCCCGGCAGAATGCCAGCAGCTGGGAATGCCGCCTGCGTGAAGTTGTCTACCACATAATACGCCGGGGCTTTCTGCACGGCGATCGTCCAGTTCAAATCACCTGTGTAGAAAACGCGAACCCGGTGTGATTTGACGACGCTCACGCCGTTTGCATTTGGATTGTCGCCGAACGCATTCGAGCCGAATGTCAGGCGTCCAATGGCAAAGCTGATATTGATGGACTTTGGGTCCGTGCTGGTTCCCTGCACGTCTTCATCGACAATCGGCAGGTCCGGGTTGGTAGGGTCCGCTGCTGCTGTGCCGGGGGCAACCTGCTGGCCTGTGTCCAGGTCCATAATATACATACTATGGCCGCTGCTGAGAAGGCCAGGGTCAATCGTGTTATTCGGCCCTTCATCGCCTGCCCGTTTCAGGTTCTTGAGAGCCAGGCGCAGAACGCTGGTGTTGCCGCCGGACAATGCGGGCACGTCCCTGTCTTCGTGGATCACCTGCCAGCTTGCCACCCGGTACGAAATCCGCGCTTTCAGGGCATTGTAGCCGACGCCGCCCCCGGCCAGCGGGTTAAACGCGATGCCGCCCAGATTGTTGTTGCTCGTGCCGAGGTTGGGCGAAGTTAGCTTGAACTCATACGGGTCCTGCGTAAACGTTGCCGTGCCGACAAAGGGCCGAAACAGCGACACGCTGACCCAGGTGACACCGGTGGGCACGGTAGTGTGTGGGGCGGCTCCGGTGTCAGAGTATGCCAGCGTCGGATCAAACCAGCCACCCTGATAGTTAGTCGTCGTGTCGGGGAGGTATTCCCGTGCAATGGCATTTCCGGTGTTACTGTAGGGCGCATACGGGTTGCTGCTATCACGCGGCGTGGCCTTTGGAATGTTCAGATACTGCGGGTACGTGACGCCGTTCGAGCCAAGAATGTAAACCACCATCTTCTGGTCATAGGAAATGCCAGGAGTAAAATTGGGAGCCGTGTAGGCGGCATAGGGCACGGCGATACGCTGATGCAGCATATCCACAACAAACTGCTGTGAGCCGACTGGGGCGCTGTCCTGGGGCGCAGTCACGGAAGTCGGAACGGTCGAATCGCCGGTCACAGGCAGCCAGTAGGTGCTGTTGATCGACAAATACTCAGGCGTTGGAATTGGAGTTCCGCCTGCCGCCGTAGCCGGGTTCATCACAATCGGGCCAAACCGGGTGACATACACGGACTGGCGCGTGGTGCTGGATGCTGTCGGAACCGTCGTGGTCTCGTTGACGACCAAGCGGGCACGGTCCAGCGTCTTGGAATAGTCTGGCTGAACCGAGGAATTGAACTCCGGGTCATAGGACGCATCGGCGGCGGTCGCCTGCGGGCGTCCATAGGAATCCATGCCGCCGGGGAAAGACGCATTGGTGCCGCCGGGCTGAATGGCTTCGGGCAGGCTGCCCAGGTTTTCCTGCGCGGCCTGCAAGGCCGCATTGCCGAGGCTGTCGGCGACGGCGGCATTGCCCACCGACTGCACCGAGAAGAAGCCGCTCGGGTACAGGCGGATGATGACCAGAATGCCCACCACCAGAATGACCAAAACGACCAGAACTTCCACCAGCGAGACGCCGCGACGCGCTGCCTGAGCAATCCTGCTGCCGTTCGCCCTAATTTTGCTGTCTACCGTTGACTGCACGCGAAGTGTCCTTTGCCGATTTCGGCGAAACAAAACTAGGGCTTGAGGGTGGCCGGCCAGGTGCCGACACGCCAGAAATTCGAGTTTCCGGCCTGATCGCCGAGCGTGGCAAAGTCCGTGCCACTGATTTTCTTCACCGTGCCGCTCTCAAACAGCACCAGCACCTTGTCGGCGTTCTTGACGTGATAGGTCGTTGCCGTCACCAGCGTGTCGGCGGGGGGGTTCTGCCAGCGCATCTGCCGCCGGTAGTCCGGGTCGGTCGGGGTCGGAGTGATCGTGCCTTCCCGCGCAAGCTGGTAGCGCACCAAGAAGTTTCCGCTGACGGCGTTGGTTCCGGTGACAACCGGGCTGGCATCGTAGGCATCGGCCATATAATAATTGCGCTTTGTCGGCACGACGCTCCCCGGCATTGCACCATTACATCCATTACCGCCGCCCAAAATGCCGTCGGTAGTAGGATTGCAAGGGGCGATGATGTTAGCATCTAATGGCCCTGCAATTTTGCCTGTGTCACCAGTGTTGACTGAATTATTAGGGTCAGTAAACACTTCCGGGTCTTTGATGTAGGCTGGGTACAGACCGGAAAAATATGCTGCGGCAAGAGCTGACTGTGTGGCGGGTAAAGGATGTGCGGCGTTATATGTCGCGTCATCTGCTTGGGCCTGAGCCAAACCATTCTTCATGCTTGTGTTGGGATAAGCGTAGCCGAACAGCACGTCGGGATTGCGGTGGTTATCCAGCTTGAACTGTGCCAGCGACTGCTGAATCTGCTTCAAGTTCGAGATCGACACGCTTTGCCGGGAGTTCTCGCGCACGCTGGCGAAAACCGGCAGCAGAATGGCGGTGAGAATTGCGATAATTGCAATCACGACGAGCAGTTCAATCAAAGTGAAAGCGCGATTGGTCAAGATGTGGTGAACGCGGCGGCGCGGGGTTGCCATGAGAGTCTCCTTCATTCGAGCCGGTTCAAAGGACCAGCTTTTTCAGCCTGCGGGACGGAGCAAAGACGGGACAGCCGGAAGAACGCGCAGGGGTCTCTGCTGTGGGACGACCGGGTTCCCGGTATTGTTCCCGGATTTAGAATTATTTTTCAGATTATTTTTGGACGCTTTGTTTAGCCGGTTCCAGTGGCCGAAGTCCAGAGCGTTTTGACGTACCACGCGGCCAGCGGATGCCCGTACCAGAGGGCTAAAAGTGCCCCCACGGCCATCGCCGGGCCGAACGGAATGGCCGTGCGCTCGCCGAGACGACGCCGCTGACGGACCATCACGACAATCCCGGCCAGCGCCCCCACAAAGATGGCAAAGCCCAGCGAGCCGAGCGCGAGGCTCAGGCCGAGGTTGGCCCCAATCGCCGCCGCAAGCTTGCCGTCGCCCATGCCCATGCCCCCGGCATCTTCGTCGTCCTGAATGTCGTCGGCGGTGTAGGTTTCGGTGGGGGCAGGCTCACCCCAGCGCGACACCGCCCAGCGGCGCAGGGGCGGCAGGGCCGCGCCGAGGCTGTGCGCCCACACATACACCGTGTCCGCCGCCGTATCCCGCAGATATTCGCCCGCTGCCCGCCCTGCCGGGACGCGCTTGTCCAGCAGCGACACGATTACCACATAGGACACCAGGCCAATCAGCACCAGCACGGCGGCGTAGCCAAGCATTCCGTAGAGGGAGTCTAGAAAGCGCCCCGCGACCAGCCCATGCGCCAGCCCCAGCAGGCAGCCCAGAACGCATAGGCCGTCCGGGATGATAAAATGCTCCAGGTCAATAAAAAAGACGCAGACCAGCAGGGCTGCGAAGAGGCACTCAAACACGGCATCGTACCATTGTCCGCCGCGCCTATACGCGAAGTACGTCACCAGCAAAAACAGCGCCCCGGTCAGCGCCTCAACGCCGGGGTAGCGCCAGGAAATCGGAACGTGGCAGTAGCGGCATTTTGCGCCGAGCGCCAAAAAAGACAGCACGGGAAACAGGTCCAGTGCCGTCAGTTGGTGCTTGCAGTTCGGGCAGTACGACCAGGTCGGGGTGGCAACCGAGCCGCCGCGTGGCAGACGCCAGATGACGACATTGAGAAACGACCCGATAAACAGGCCGTACACGCCCGCGACAACCAGCCAAAGTGTGAGCATACGTTGGGTTGGAGTGGCCCCCGCTTCCGGGTAAGAAGCGGGGGCCAGAGGTTACTCGTTCTGGCCTTTTTCCGTGCCGTCGCCGCCGGACAGCGACTGGATCAGAACAATCATCGGCATAAACATTCCGAGGATAATTAGAAGGACGGCCACGCCGAGGAAGCAGATCAGCAGCGGCTCAATCGCCACCGCCAGCGCCGCCAGCGCCGCGTCTACTTCGTCTTCGTAAAAGTCCGCAATCTTGGAAAGCATCGCGTCCAGCGAGCCGGACTCCTCGCCAATCGAAATCATCTGCACCACCATCGGGGGGAACAGCTTGGACTTGACCAGCGGATCGCCGATGCGGTCCCCTTCGCGGATGCGGGCGCGGGCTTCCAGAATGGCGTCCGAAATGACCGAGTTCGCCACCGTGCCCGCCACCGTTTCCAGCGCCTGCAAGATGGGAACGCCCGAAGTCAGCAGGGTTCCCAGCGTCCGCGAGAAGCGGGCGAGGGCCACTTTATGGTTCAGCTTGCCGAAGACCGGCACTTTCAGCTTGAATCGGTCCCAGGCGTGCATTCCGAAGTTCGTTTTGATAAACGCCCCAAAGGCAAACCGGAAAGCAATCACAATCATAATTGCCAGGTAGCCTTTGTGGATCAAAAAGTCCGACACGGCGACTAGGCCCAGCGTCAGCGCCGGGAAGTCGGCGCGGCCATGCGGCAGCATCGTCTCAAACAATCCCAAAAACGTCGGCACGATGAACGTACAGAGGCCGCAGACGATCAAAACGGCGGCACTCATAACGATGGTCGGGTAGGTCATGGCCGACTTGATCTTGCGCTTCATTTCCACGTCTTTTTCGAGGAATGTAGACAATCGCTGCAAGGTCTCTTCCAAAACGCCGCCGACTTCTCCGGCGCGAACGAGACCGATAAACAGATTGGAAAAGACGCTCGGATATTTGGCAAGGCTCTTGGAAAGCGTGTTTCCCGCCTCGACTTCTTTTTGAACGTCAATGATAATGCGCTTGAAGCGCGGGCTGGTCTGCTGCTGGCTGAGAACATCCAGGCAGCGCACCAGCGAGACGCCTGCGTCAATCATTGTGGAAAACTGACGGCAAAAGATGGACAGCTCGGTGAGCTTGATCTTCTGAATGTTCTCAAACCAGTTGCCGCCTGCCTTTTTGGCGCGGGCGGCCTTGATTTCCGAGATCATGAACCCCTGCTCGCGCAGGCGTTTGGCGAGAACATCCGGGTTTTCGGCTTCGGAGGTCCCGCTCCGCATGGTTCCAGCGGCGTCTCGAACGGTGTATGCGTAAGTTGCCATAATAGTCTGCTCCTTGCGAGCGTGAGTGCTGCTGCACTGTTAAACGCACCAACGCTTCCAAAGGGTTCGGTGCGGGCGAAATTATTTTTTACTGGGCGGCTGGACTCTAGCGTCCGGGCGGTCGTGCCCCGCCGGGGCGCGGTCCGGCATCGCCTTCTCCGGCCAGCATTCGCTTCAGCTCTTCGGCGTTCTGGGCGCGGGACATGGCGTTCTCATACGAGATTTGGCCCTGCATATACAAATTACGCAGCGAAGCGTCTGTGGTAATCATGCCCATATTGGCCGACGTCTGGATCATCGAGGTAATCTGCTGCGGCTTGGCTTCGCGGATCAAGTTGCGAATGGCGGGCGAGGCCAGCATGATTTCCTGCGCCGCCACGCGGCCCCGGCCTGACGATGCCTGGTAGCCGGGCGTCGTTGGCACAAGCTGCTGCGCGATAATCGCCTGAATGTTGCCGGAAAGCTGCAAGCGCACCTGCTCTTTGGCCCCGTCCGGGAAGCTGTCGACAATGCGGTCTACCGAAGAAGCCGCCGAGTTCGTGTGCAGGGTTCCAAAGACAAGGTGGCCGGTTTCGGCGGCGGACACGGCAAGCTGCATCGTTTCCTGATCGCGCATTTCGCCGACCAGAATGACATCCGGGTCTTCGCGCAGAGACGCCCGCAGCGCATTGGCAAAGCTTTTGGTGTCCATGCCCAGCTCGCGCTGATTGATAATGGACATCTTGTGGTTATGCACAAACTCAATCGGGTCTTCAATGGTAATAATATGCTCCGAGCGGGTCATATTAATATGGTTGACCATCGCGGCAAGCGTGGTGGACTTGCCGGACCCTGTCGGTCCCGTCACCAGAATGAGGCCGCGCCGCGTGTGCGTCAGCTTTTCCAGGATGGGCGGCATATTCATGTCTTCCAGCGTTGGAATCTTGGTGGGAATCAAACGCAGGGAGGCGGCGACGCTGCCTTTGTCCCGAAAGATGTTGACACGGAAGCGGGCTTTCTTCTGAAGCGCGTAGGAAAAGTCCAGCTCCCAGTTGCTTTCAAATTTCTGGATTTGCTCGTCAGTCAAAATCGCATACATCATCTGCTGGATATCCAGCGGCGACATATTTTCGTAATTGGTCGGCTCCAGCTCACCGTCGGTGCGGATGCACGGCGGGATGCCCTGCGCGATATGCAGGTCCGAGCCTTTTTTAGCGATAATCAGCTCCAGCAGCTCGTCAATATGCAGCTCCTGAACGCTTTTCTTCTGCACTTTGGCGACCGGGCGGGCTTGAAACTGCGGCACGGGCTGAGTTCCCGTGGCAGGCGCGGTCCCTGATGCGGCGGGGGCTTCTGGCATAGGCGCTCCGCCTATTGTAGTTCTCGGCGATGCAGTTGGTTCGGCCATTTGTGTTTGCCTCTTTCAGAAAAGCCCCCTCCCCGCAGGGGAGAGGGCTACGGCTTAGAAACCGGCGGTGAAGACGACGCGGCGGACCTCTTCCGGGGTCGTCAAGCCTTCCAGAATCTTCATCAGGCCGTCTTCGCGCAGCTCCAGCATTCCGTTGAGCTTGGCGGCATCGCGGATGTCGGCGACCGGGGCGCGGCGAACGACCAGCTCCGCGATTTCTTCGTTGATCGTCATCAGCTCATACAGGCCGACGCGGCCTTTATAACCCTTGCCCCGGCACTCTTCGCAGCCTTTGCCCTCGTACAGCGTGATCTGCGCGTTGGGGTCTTCGGGCTTGTAGCCGAACGAAGTCAGCAGGCTTGCCGGAACGCGGTACGGCTCTTTGCAGTTGGAGCAGATTTTGCGGCACAGGCGCTGCGCCATGATTCCCTGCACAGTGGCGGCGATCAAGTATGTTTCAATCCCCATGTCGGCCAGGCGCATAACCGCTGACGGGGCATCGTTGGTGTGCAGCGTGGACAGAACAAGGTGTCCAGTCAGCGACGCTTCAATCGCAATCTGCGCGGTTTCGAGGTCGCGCATCTCTCCGACCATGATAATATCCGGGTCCTGCCGCAGGAACGACCGCATGGCGGCGGCAAAGGTCAGGCCCGCTTTTTTGTTGATCTGCACCTGCGAGACGCCCGAAAGCTGATACTCGACCGGGTCTTCCACGGTGATGATATTCTTTTCCACCGAGTTGATCTTGTGCAGAACAGAATACAGCGTCGTGGTCTTGCCGGACCCCGTCGGGCCGGTCGTCAGGAACATTCCCTGCGGCTGCGCGACGATCTCTTCCAGCTTTGCCTGCACTTCGGGCGTGAAGCCCAGTTTGTTGAGGCCCAGCAAAACGCTGGTCTTGTCCAGGATACGCATGACGATCTTTTCGCCAAACATCGTCGGCAGACACGACACGCGCATATCATAGTCTTTGCCTTCGTGCCGGACCGGGATGCGTCCGTCCTGCGGCACGCGCCGCTCGGCGATGTTCAGCTCGGCCATGATCTTGAAGCGCGAGATAAGCGCGGCCTGAATGTGCTTGGGCACAGTCATGGTCTCGTTCAAAACGCCGTCAATGCGGTACCGGATGCGAACGCCTTTGATACCCGGCTCCACATGAATATCGGAAGCTTTCTCGCGGATCGCCTGCATCATAATCGCGTGAGCAATACGGATAATGGGCGCTTCTTCGGAGATTTTCTCCAGACCGCTTTCGTCATCCTCATCCACACTGCTGCCGCCCAGCTCGCCGAGGTCGCCTTTGATAGCATCGGACAGACCGGACAATGACATATCGCTGCCATTCCGGTCTGAGAGGCCGGTCGGCCCGCCGACCGTCATTTCTGTGCCATCATCCTTGATGATCGCCGGAAACTGGGTGCCGTTGCCGCCCTTGATAATCGCCGGGACGCCCCCGCCGCCGTCGCGCCCGCTGCCGTTCAGCGGGCCTGTGCGCGGCTTGCCGTTCGAGCCGCTGTAGGCCCGAATGATGGCCTCTTCAATATCACTTTTCGTGCCAAGCACCGTCTGCACCTTGCAGCGTGACACTAATTTGATGTCATCTAATCCCACCGAGCCGGACTTGACATCGCCGATGGCGACCATCAGCCGATTGGGCGTCGTAGAGCTGTCCCGCTTGATCGGCAGAATGTTGTAGCGTTTGGCAAGATGCTCCGGCACGGCTTTCACCGCCGACGGGTCAATCGCCACTTTCGCCACATCTACAAAATGAATGCCCAGCGTCGCCGCACGGGCGGCGGCAACATCTTTCTCGGACGCAAAGCCGAGGTCCTGAATGATGTTGCCGAGGTCGCCGGGGGCGCTTTTTTGCACTTCATGCACCTGCTGAAGCTGATCCGGGGTGATCACCCCTTTTTCGACGAGAACTTCACCGATATTTTTCTTTGCCTGCATCACCATGTTGGAAGTCTGCCTCCTTACGCAGTCCTGCCTCGTTTACAGTCGAAATAATACTACAGAAATAACACAAAATAGCGATTGCCGGGTATGCCGGACGGGTTCGGGGCAGCAGTGCAGAGCCGGGGAATAATAAGTTCTTCATTATATCATAAACGCTAAATCCGCGCAAGGGGTTCCTTTTGCTTTCTTTGCTTGGCTTACAAACTGCTCCGCACCGCAGCTTCCATCACTGCTATTGGAATGTCTTCGATAAGCAGTCCCGTCCAGAGCGACAGCGACAGCGCCCCTTGCTGCACCAGCATCCCTATTCCATTTGCCGTCGCGCAGCCAGCTTCTTCGGCAGCTTGCAGCAGGCGGGTCTTCGCCGGGGCGTAAATCAAATCGTAGACGAACGGCCTGCCGCCAAACACGCCGGGCGGCAGGGTTGGCATCTCGCTTTCACGCGGCTGCATTCCGAGGCTCGTTGTATTGACGATCAGCTCAAACGCGCCTGCGTCTCTCCCCCACTCCACGGCCTCGGCCATGCCCGGATACCAGCCATTGACGCTTTCAGCAAGTGCTCCTGCCCGTGTCACTGTGCGGTTGGCGATTTGGCAGTGCGTCCCCCGCGAGGCCAGCGCAAACGCCACTGCCCGTGCCGAGCCGCCCGCGCCCAGTATCAGCGCACTGCGATTATCGGCGCTCTGCCCCGCCTCTTCCAGCGCCCGCAGAAAACCCGCGCCGTCCGTGCTGTCCCCGTAGAGCCGACCGTCTCGGTGGATAATTGTGTTGGCCGAGCCAATCTGCCGCACTGTGTCCGAGACTTCGTCCAAAAACGGCAACACCGCTTCTTTCAGCGGTACAGTCACATTGACGCCAACCATCCCCAGCGCCTTGATGCCTGCCAGCGCGGCTTCGACATTCTCCAGCGTGACCTCAAACGGCACGTACACCCAGTCCAGACCCAGCGCGGCCAGCGCAGCGTTCTGCATCAGCGGCGACCGTGAATGCCCCACCGGATGCCCCCAAACGCCGACGACTTTGGTTTTTCCGGTGAGTGTCACAGCGGCTACTTCGCCTGCCGCGCCCGCAGCACCAGCCACACGGCAAGGCCCGCCAGCACGGAGATAATCAGCGTCGAGCGGCGGCGGGCCAGCGGGGTGCGCGGGTCCGGCAGGGCGTCCAGAGCCGCTTCCACGGCGGCGGCGGCGGGCCACTGCCCGCGCTCGCGGAGCTTGCGGATAACGCCGTTTTCGACGTAGCGCACAAGCTGCGTTGAAATAAACTCTTCTTTGGACAGCGGCGGGCGCAGCAAAATTGTGTGCAGGCCCAGACGGTTCCCGGCTAGAACGTCGGTGAAAATCTGATCGCCAAAGACCGCTGTGTTCTTGCGGGTAGAGCGCATCAGCTTCATCGCCCGCAGGAAGCCCCCGGTGCGCGGCTTCTGCACCCGGTCCACGAACGGAATGTTCATGGTCTCGGCAAGCTGTTTCAGCCGCTCGGTGTGAATGGTGTTAGAAGCGATGCAGATTTTGATGCCCGCGACTTCCAGAGCGGCCAGCCATTCGACGACGCCGGGCATGATTTCGTAGTGCCGCCACGGGACCAGCGTGTTGTCCAGGTCGGTGATGACCGCTTCAATGCCTTTCACTTTGAGCGATTCGGGCGACAGCTCGCGCACCGATTCGACAACTTGCGAGGGAGTTAATGTGTTCCAGATAGACATAATAGGTAATTTAAGGGCGGGCGGCCCGGCTGCGGGCGACGGCTTGCTGATGCGCGGCGAAGGTTTTGCTGAAGACGTGCCGCCCGCCTGGTCCGGCGACATAAAAGAGGTAGCCCACGGCGGCGGGATGCAGGGCAGCTTCGATAGACGGCAGGCCAGGACTTGCAATAGGTGTGGGGGGCAGTCCTTTATACCGATAGGTATTATACGGCGAGTCTACCCGATAATCCACGTAATACAACCGGGTCCGATGGTCCGGCAGGGCATACTGCACGGTAGCATCGCATTGCAGCCGCATTCCAATCTTCAGGCGGTTCCAATAAACAGCGGCAATCAGAGGCCGGTCGGGGTCCACTTCGGCTTCCCGCTCCACGAGTGAGGCCAGCGTCACCACGGCGGGCAGCCCGCCGGGCCGCTCCGCCGCCGCCTTGCCATACGGCACAACCACCCGCGCCTGAAAGTTTGCCAGCATCTGTGTCAAAATCTCCCGCGCCGTCGCGCCTTTGGGGATCGTGTAGGTATCGGGAAACAGATAGCCCTCTAAATTGGCATTCGGCGGCGTCCAGCCCTTGACTTGAAACGTCTGCCCCTGCGTCTGTGCGGCTGCTAGAAACTCGGTTTCATTGGCTAATTTCTGGTCGGCCAGCCGCCGGGCGATCTGCCGGACGGTGAAGCCTTCGGGGATCGTCACCACATTCTCAGCCGTTTCCCCCAGCGCCAGCAGCGCGGCGATCTGACGCGGCGGCATCGCCGGGGACAGCTCGTAGCGCCCTGCCCGCATTTTCCCGGACAGCCCACCGAGGCGGCTGGCAAAGACAAACGACAGCGGGCGGCGCACCAGCCCTTTTTTGTAGAGAATATCCCCAATCTGCCGCGCATTACGCCCCGCCGGGATGGTGACCAGCACCGCCCGCGCACTTTTGCTGCCCGACACCGGTGCGAGAAGCTGGAGCGTATACAGCACGCCCGCCACCACAGTCAGCGCCAGCAGCAGGAGTACGACTAACAGCGTCGCGCTCCGCCGCACCCGCCGAGGTGTTTGAGTAAGATTAGAAGACGATTGTGAAGGCATAAATGAATACTACGCAAGCCCCCGCAATGAAATCCACGGGTTGAAATCCGTGGCTAGGGAGCCTGCGGCTGAATGTCCCTGCGGGACAAAATACAAACAAGTCGGCGTCTGCGCCCTTCAGCCATGCATTTCAATGCGTGGCTCCTACCCCAGCCCATCACGAGGCGCGTTGGTATCGCGGCGATGGTTCAGGTAGCTCTGCAAAATCAGCGCCGCCGCCGTCTGGTCAATTTTTTCGCGGCGCTTGGCGCGGGAGACGCCCTGGGCAATCAAAATCTCTTCGGCTTCCACACTGGACAGGCTTTCGTCCCACAGCACCACCGGAAGGGGCAGAACGTTGGCGAGGGCACGGGCGAAGCCGCGTGTGAGCTGTGCCTGCGGGCCTTCCGCGCCGTCCAAAGACAGCGGCAGGCCGACCACCACCGCCTCGGCTTCCTGCTCCACCGCCAGCGCGGCAATCGCGGCGACGTCGCGCTTCAAGCTCCCGAGCCGCCGGAACAGGCCCACCGGGAACGCCGCGATTTCCAGCGAGTCGCAGACGGCGATCCCGATTTTGACATTGCCGACATCAAGCGCGAACAGGCGCATCTTGCTCCTCCGAGGCTTGCCCGTACAGGCCATGCAGCAGCGTTAGCGCGAGGCACTGCAAAATCAAAATCGCCGCCACGATGCCCGAGTCATTGAAGAGCAAAGCCACCAGGCAGCCCCACAGCCCGGCACTGTAAATCACTCGCTCCTGCGGGTGCTGAACCAGGTAGAGTTGCACGCGCCCCCACAGAAGGCGGCGCAGGATGACGCCCATCCCGGCGAAAGCCAGCAGGCCCAGCAGCGTGCCGGGATGCAGGGCCACCCGCGCCGCCAGCCCGATCTTTCGCAGGCTCACCCCCACAATATACCCGAAACGCCCCTGCCCCAGCGCATCTGCCGCCGTTTCCAAGTGCGTCCGCCGCAGGTGCAGCGCATGACTGAGAAGTGCCCACACAAAGACCAGCGCAAACCCTGCCGCCAGCCCGCCCAGCGCCCATTTCCAGTTGACGGACTTGCCCTGCAACAATCGCCATGCGATTACAAATGTCGCCGTCGCCGTCACCGCCCCGCCCGCCTTCGCGCCGAACGCCGGGAACGACAGCACAAAAGTCACGAGGGCGAACCAAAAGGCTAGAAGGAGACCTACCACCTTGTTCCCTCGTCCCTCGGTCACAGGGTCCTCCCTAAAGGGAGGATTAGGAGCAGAGGCAGAGGCCCGCGTGTTTCGTCCATATCCTTCCTTTAGGAAGGACCCTGCGAAGCAAGGAAGGTAGGTCTCCGGGAGCCACATCCATAGACACAGCAGCAGCGCCCCGCCAATCAGGACGCCCATGTACTCATTGCCGATGCCGTAAAACCGAATGCCCGACAGCGCGTACTCGCTCAGAGCCGAGTTAGACACCAGCGTCGTTCCCGTCAGCCCGTCGCCCACCAGCACCAGCGCGGTCAGGCTGAAAATTACGGACGGCGAGGGCAGCAGAGCCAGCAGGGCCGTTGTGCCCAGAATGACAGCCAAATAAGCGTGCAGGGTGAGCGGGTTCCACAGCGGAGCCAGCAGGAGAGCCAGCGGCCACGAGGCAATCACGCACATTCCGTACCGGGACAGCCAGCCCACCCACCCCGCCATGCGCCCGACCAGCAGCAGAGCCAGCGTGCTGAACACAATCGCGGACGCGCCGAGGCCGACGGTCCAAAAGACAGGAAGCTGCGCCTCTTGATTGAGCTGCACCATCCGGTCCAGGCGTTGCAAACGCGGCAAGGCTTCTTCCGCTGTTCCTCCTGATGGCTCAATCGCGGCCCCGGTCATCTGTGAGGGCATAGGAATAGCCAGCACATTCAGCACCGTCGGCGCAAAATCACGGGAAGCCACCAGGCCATAGGTCTGCGTTGTCGGCGACTGTGCTGCCGGAACATAGGCGTAGCTGTACCAGCCAAAAGGCACGGTGAGAGGGTGATAGGCAAGAAACGGCGTCAGCCGGTTCCACGTCCCATCGGGCAGGAGCGGCGGCGTGGGCACAACCAGAAACACGTTGGTCTGTCCCGTTTTGAGGACCCGCCCAAAAAACGCATCCAGCCGGTGCAGCAGCGCCTCCCGCCCACCGCCCGCGTCGGTGAAACGCACCAGAACTAAGCCGCACGTCCCCAATGCAGACTGCGCGGCGGCGGCGGCACGAACCGGGTCGGCAGTCTCGGCAGCGATAGCCGGGTCCGGCAAAATCAGCCGGGCAGGCGAGTTTGGCCCAATGCCCTGTCCAATCAGTGCCGTGCGGACCCCGGCATGGGTCAGCGTTTCCGCGAGACGCCCCTGCGACACATCGCCGACGCGCACCGAGTCGCCCGCCCCAAGCGTCGCATAAACATTTGCCACCGGGTCTGGCTTGTGCGCCAGCCCCGGCGACATCAGTGCCAGTGCGCTCCCCTGCTGCAACGCGGCCAGATGCGTCAGGTCGGGGCGTGTGATGTCGGTGAGCGTCAGACCGTCCGCCAGCACGACTAGCGTGTGCGGGCGGGCGTGCAGGGGGAGGCAGAAGAGAAACAGCAGGACAAAAGCCACGGGTTGAAACCCGAGGCTCGAAAGTGCCCAGTGTCCAGGGGACACAAGAAGGCCCGTCGTTACCGTCCGGTCTAACGTGCCCGGCCCGGTGGGCACTTCCCAGCCTCGGGTTTCAACCCGTGGCTCCCACCGGGCACAGTCTATGCCACGCTCGTTCACGCCCCTGTCTCACCCGCCAGCCGTGCCGCTTCGGCCAGGGCCTCGGCCAGCTTCGACGGGTCCTTGCCGCCCGCCTGCGCCGCATCGGGACGGCCCCCGCCCCCGCCGCCAACAACCCCTGCCGCCGCTTTGACCAGTGCGCCCGCGTTCAGGCCGCGTCCGACCAAATCTTTCGTGACGCGCACGGCTAGCGCCACTTTGCCGTCTTTCGTTGCGCCCAGAATGACCACGGCGGATTTGAGGCGCTGCGCCAGCTCTTCGGCCAGCACCCGCAGGGTTTCGCCGTCGACGCCGTCGCCGAGCGACTGACTGACCAGCGCGAAGCCGTTGACGGTCTGCGCCTCCGACGCCAGCCGCTCCACCTGTCCGCCTGCCGCCGCTTTCTGTAAAACGGCCAGTTCTTTGTCTCTGGCCTTGAGGTCGGCTTGCAGTTTCTCCACCAAAGCCGGGGCCGACAGCGGCGAGGTTTTCAGCGTGGCCGCGATGTCCGAGAGAAGCCGCTCTTGATCCAAAGTCCGCAGCAAGGCGGCTTTGCCGGTGACGGCTTCAATGCGCCGGACACCCGCCTGTGTGCTGCCTTCGGAGACGATCTTGAACAGGCCCGCCTGCGACGTGTGCGCCAGATGCGTTCCGCCGCAGAACTCCAGGCTGTAGTCGCCCGCCTGCACGACGCGCACGATGTCGCCGTACTTTTCGCCGAACAGCATGGTCGCGCCCATCTCTTTGGCCTCGGCAATGGGCCGTTCGAACGTATGAATGGGCAGGTCATCTAAAATCTTTTCGTTGACCAGCCCTTCCACCTGCCGCGCCTCTTCCCCGGTCATAGCCTTGTCATGGGAAAAGTCAAAGCGCAGGCGGTCCGGGGCAACCAGCGAGCCGCGCTGCTGAACGTGCGCCCCCAACACCTGCTGCAAGGCTTTGTGCAGCAGGTGCGTCGTCGTGTGGTTGCGCTGAATGCTGGCCCGTCGCCCGGCGTCAATGTCGGCCTCTAAGCTCTCGCCCACCCGCAGCTCGCCCGCCGTGATAGTCGCCGTGTGGAACCAGAACCCACTGTCTTTCTGCGTGTCTGTGACCGTCGCCGCGCCGTCCGCGCCGTGCAGGCTGCCGGTGTCGCCCATCTGCCCGCCTGCCTCGGCATAGAACGGCGTCTGGTCCAGCACGATTTGGACAGTCTCGCCCTCGGCGGCGGTTTCTGTAAGCTGCCCGGCCTTCACAATCGCCGTCACAACCCCGTGCGTCTTCGCTTCCGAGTAGCCGACAAAGAGGCTCTTTTCCACGCCGCTTTCCCGCAGGGCAGGCACGACGCTGTCGGTGAAGACTTCGCGGGTTTTGCCGCCTTCGGAGACTTTCAGATGCTCTTCCCACAGCGCGTTGTAGCGCTCCATGTCCACGGTCAGCCCCGCCTCGCGGGCGACTTCCACGGTCATCTCCACGGGGAAGCCATAGGTGGCAAACAGCGTGAACGCCTCATCGCCGCTGATTGCGCCGCTGTCCAAAATGGTCTGCAAGCGAGCGGTCCCGGCTTCCAGCGTGCGCCGGAACTGCTTTTCCTCAATCGCCGCGTAGCGCAGGATGGTCTCGCGCCGCTCGGCCAGTTCAGGATAATCGCCGAGGCGCTGGTCGATGACGGTATTCATCATGTCCGCCAGAAATGGCTTCTCTAAGCCCAAAGTCCGCCGCCCGGCCAGAATCGCCCGGCGCATCAGGCGGCGCAGGACATAGCCCCGGCCCACATTCGATGGCAGCACGCCGTCGGCGATGCAGAACGCCGTCGCCCGCACATGGTCGGCCACGCGCCGGAACGCCACGTCTTTTACGTCTGTGTCCTGGCTCGTGTAAGTCAGACCCGACAGCGACTCTAATTGCCGCAAAATCGGTGCAAACAGGTCCGTTTCGAACGGTCCGCGCAGGCCCGCCAGCACTGCCGCCGTGCGCTCCAGGCCCATGCCCGTGTCAATGTTGCGGCGCGGCAGCGGCGTCAGCGTCCCGCCGTCGCCCCGGTCAAACTGCATAAAGACGAGGTTCCAGATTTCCAGCCAGCGCCCGTCGTCCCACACCCCGTCGGGCGTCGGCGGCAGGGTTGCCTGCGTGTCGAAGAAAATCTCCGAACACGGCCCGCACGGCCCGTTTGGCCCGTTGGAAATCGCCCCGCCCGGCCAGTAATTCTGATGCTCGTCGAATTTGAAGATTTTCTCTTCCGGCATCCCCGCCTGACGCCACAGGGCATACGCCTCATCGTCATCTTCAAACACCGTCACCCGGATATTTTTAATATCCAGCTTCAAGACATCGAACAAAAACTCCCAGGCGTAGGCCACCGCTTCGGCTTTGAAGTAATCGCCGAACGAAAAGTTGCCCATCATCTCAAAGAACGTGCAGTGCGACGTGTCGCCCACGTCTTCAATATCGGTCGTCCGCAGGCACTTCTGCGCCGTTGTAGCGCGGGACGCGGGCGGCGTTAAGAGGCCCAAAAAGTAGGGTTTAAACTGCACCATCCCCGCCGACGTAAACAGCAGGGTTGGGTCATTAGGCACCAGCGAGTCCGAAGGCAGGCGCTTTGACGCCTTCGCCTCAAAAAACTCCAAATACAGCCGTCGTAATTCACTGCCGCGCATAAAAAATATAGTCTCCGTAAAGTTTCAGTAAAGTCAGCCGATTGTCTGATGCGCCTGAGCATACAGGCGCAGGGCGGCCTGCATCCGCTGTTCGTAATCCTGCCCCTGCGCCTGAAACCAAGCCAGCAAGCTCGGGTCCAGCGCCAGCTCGATCTTGACGGACGGGCGCGGCGAAGGTTCGCCGGGCATCATCCAGACCGCCCGCGCAAAGAACTCTTCCGTCAGTGGCGGCGAATCAGACGTGTCAATCTCCTCATCGGTCATTGCATCAAGACGCTCCCAGTTGGTTTTGGAGGAACTGTTCAAATTGCTTACGCTCATCAAGTTTTCGCCGTCCAAGAGGCGGTCATCGCCCAGCCGTGCCATGCGCTGAAACTGCGCCTCCCACCCCTGCCGGGGCCGACCAGCCGGGCGCGGAACAAGCGCCCACTGCCCCGCCTCACGCTGAGTTTTGTTGCTGATGTCTGTCTGTGCCCCCAAAACTTCTACTCTTTGTTTCATGACTGCGACAGAGCGCGGCGCAAAATGCGGTTAGTAGCCACCAACGCCAGCCCCATCAGACCCATCAGCCCCAGAAAGCCTGCCAGCGTCGCGCCGGGCTGCGCCGGGAAGGCGGCCAGACGGTACGCCAAAAACCAGACGGCCCCCAGCGAAAGCGGCCCACCTATCCCCAAAATAACCCCCAACCCGGCAACCATTTCTCGCCGTGTGGCTCGATACTCCCGAAGCGGCTTGCCCCAAAGCGTTCCGTCCCAAAACTTGTGTGCCATTGTGTTCTTTTTCCTTCCGTCCACTCAGCCATTGATGGCTGTGTACTCAGGAACGGAAAAAGCAACTAAAAAGGTTCGGGGCAGCTTAGATTGTAGAAAGCAGAGCCAGGCGTTCGGCAAAGCTCAAGTCTTCCGTATGCCGATATTCCAGACCCCATTCTCCCGACAGCGGCCAAACGATCACATCATCTGAGACAGGGTAACAAAAATCGCTCCAATAGTCACAAAATACCTGCCAGCGGGTCACGACGGCGCATCCAGAAAAGCGCCAGAAGATCAAAATGGGTGCGTCTGCGCGGATAGTTCGAGATCGCAGCCAGTCCCGCACCCGCGCACCATCCTCCTGTGCTGCGTGGGTGAACGCAGTCCGCCGCCCCACAATTTGCTGCTCGGTCACATCATCCAGCAGGACAAACTGCCGATGCAGACGGTCAGCGGCCTCTTGGAGCGTGGCGGCCTTTGCGTCCGTGAGCGGCTGAATCGCTGCCAGCACTTCGGGCGGCAGAACGCTGTGCGTCTCCTGCGTCCACCGCCACGTTAAACTGAAGCTGTCCAGCGGTTGAAAATCGTCGGGGCCAAAGTTGATGTTCAAAAGTTTTCAGGCAAACAGCAGGCAGGCCGTCAAAGCTTCGGGAACAAGCCCTTCGTACTCCGACAGGATTTCGGCCTGCGTCACGCCATGCGCCAGCAGGTTCAGGATAAACTCCACGCTCAGGCGCGTCCCGCGCACCGTCTGCTTGCCAGAAAGAACGCCGGGCCGCGAGGTAATCCGGGCGAGTAGATTTTGGTCTGTCATCTTCTTTCCTGTTTTTCGTATAGCCGCCTAGAGCGGAAGCGAACTATGTTACCAACACTACGGCAAACTCTTTGTCCAAATTTGTAGAGGCGGGACGCGGACTGTCACATCGGAGCCAGAACCAATTTGAGCCTCTTGAACAAACTCGTCCAAAGGCACTCCGTCGTGATAGGGACTGCTCAAAAAGTGTTTTACCAGTTGATTTACGTCCGGCATTGCCTGGATAGGCGAACCAAAGGGAAGACTGCCGTGAGAGGCAGAAACAACACTGAACCGCAGTTCACTTGCTTGTTCATCGAACCAGCAGTAAAAAATGAACTGAAGCTTTTGGTTAAACCTCTCTGACAAGTGGCTCTGATAGATTTCCGTGACAGCATTGAGAAATCCTATTACGTCTTTGAGAGATAGGTCCTCAATCTGTTCTTGGGTAAAGAAGAACCCCCATTGATTGCTTTGAGCTTCACGCAACAAGCCCGTTTCGCTGGTATCTACCGTGAGAGCAGTATTAGCAATTTCCAGAAGCCAATCTTTGAAAGCACTCATCACATCCGCTCCGGGGCGGAGACGCCTAAAAGGCCCAAAGCGTTTTTCAGGACGATGCGGGTGGCGTTGACCAGCACCAGACGCGCTTTGAGAAGCTCCGGGTCGTCGCAGACGACGCGCAGGGCGGGGGCGCGGTTCCCGGCGTCGTAGAAGCCGTGGAACAGGGCGGCGAGGTCGCGGACGTACTGCGTCAGGCGGTGCGGGGCGTATTCGGCGGCGGCTTGGGCGATTTCGCCGGGCAGGTCGCCGAGCTTTTTGATTAAATCGGTTTCGGTTTCCTCGGTCAGCAGCGTCAGGTCGGCGTCAGCGGGCGCGGGGACGGAGACGCCTTTTTCGGACTGCGCTTTGTCGATGGCCTGCACGATGCGGGCGTGGGCGTACTGGACATAAAAGACCGGGTTGTCGCGCTCGGTCTTGCGGGCGAGGTCAATGTCGATGTCCAGCGCCGAGTGCGGGGAGCGCATCAGAAAGAAGAAGCGGGCGGAGTCCCTGCCGATTTCGTCGATGAGGTCTGCTTTCAGCTCCAGGATGTTGCCTTTGCGCTTGGACGACAGCACGGCCTCGCCGTTTTTGATGATGGAAACAAGCTGGTACAGCAGAATTTCCAGACGGGCGGGGTCGTAGCCCAGGGCTTCCACGCTGGCTTTGGTGCGGGCGACGTAGCCTGCATGGTCCGCGCCCCAGACGTTCAAAGCCTTGTCGAAGCCCCGGTCCAGCTTGTCTTTGGAATAGGCCAGGTCGCCGGTCATGTAGGTGGGCGTGCCGTCGGAGCGCAGCAGGACGCGGTCTTTGTCGTCGCCAAAGCGTGTGGACGCGAACCAGAGCGCCCCGTCTTTGTCGTAGGTGTCGCCGCGTTTTGTGAGTTCTTCGATGGCGCGAGAAACGCGCCCGTCGGCGTGCAGCGTCGCCTCACTGAACCAGGTGTCAAAGTGGACCCCGAAGGCTTCCAGGTCGGCTTTCTGCTGGGCAATCATGCCCTTTTCAGATAAATCGCGGAACTGCCGCGTGGTGGCGGGGTCGTCAATGTCGGCGTTCTCGAAAGCATTGCCGTGGGCATCCAGCACGGCGCGGGCGACATCGGCGACGTACTCGCCCCGGTACATATCTTCCCACTCCTGACCGGGGTGGCCCAGAAGCTCCCGGTAGCGGAAAAAGACGGACTTGCCGAAGTGGTTCATCTGTACCGAGTTGAGCGCATCGTTGATGTAGTATTCGCGGGAGACGCGCCAGCCGGTCGCGGCCAGGAGCGCCGAAAGCGTGTCGCCAATCGCGGCATTGCGCCCGCCTGCGACGGTCACGGGGCCGTTCGGGTTGACCGAGACAAACTCGACCACGATGCTTTTGCCAGTGTTAGCGTCGGTGCGCCCGAATGCCTCGCCCTCGGCGGTCACCTGTGCCAGAATGTCGCCGAGCCAGCCGGGCCGCAGGCGCAGGTTCAGAAAGCCCGGCCCGGCGATTTCGACGCCCTGAATGAGCGCGTCCTCGCCGATGGGCAGATGGCTGACGATTTTGGCGGCGACGTCACGCGGCGGCATCCCGGCGCTTTTGGCGAGGGCCAACGCGACGCCGGTGGCCCAGTCGCCGTGGGCACGGTTTTTGGGCATTTCCAGCGTGATGGCGGGCACGGCGACGCCTTCGGGCAGGTCGCCTGCGTCTTTGGCGGCTTGAAGCGCCTGTTCGATCAGTTGTGAGAGCTGCTGTTTTATCATAGTTGTAGTTAGGAGACCTACCACCTTGTTCCCTCATTCTTCGGTCACAGGGTCCTTCCTAAAGGAAGGATACAGAGTAGGACAAGAGGGCGGGGGGACCCCGCCCCTACGCTTTCTCTTTGCGTTTGTCCTAATCCTTCCTTTAGGAAGGACCCCAGCGAAGCGGGGAAGGTAGGTCTCCGGGTGTGTTTCAACCCATCCAATTTAAAAGAAGCGGCCAGCGCTGGGCCAGCAGGGTCAGCAGGCCAATCACGGCCCCGTAGCCCAGCAGCACAGGCAGGAAGCCCATTGCCCAGACGCGGCGAAAGGCGAAAAAGCGGCCTTCGCCCGAAAGCAGGCGGGCCGCCCGGCGGGACAGCACCTGCTCGGCGGCGAAAATTGCGCCGCGTATCTGCGCGTCCGTCGCCGGGCGCGTGGCGAAATGCTCCTGCACCCAGCCGCCCAGCCGCCGCCAGTAAAGCAGGGTCGGCGGCGCGGCTACCAGCAGCGCGAGGGTCACGGCTTCGCTCAGGCCAAAGTCATTGGACTGGCACGCGCAGAACACGGCCAGAAAAATAAAGTGAAACAATGTCCAGCCCGCAAAGATGTTGGTGCCGCAGCGCGGATGCACGCGGGGCATGGCCCGGATATTCGGCACGGTCAGCGGCAAACTGCGCTCAATGCAATGCACCGTCTGATGCTCGGCGGCGTGCGTCCCCGACAGCGGAAGAAGCCGCAGAAAGAGAAACACCAGCGGCAGGGGCAGCCAGGCCGCCGCCGAAAACAGCCACTCCCGCAGACCCGGCGGCGCGGTGGCCGCCCAGCCAGTCAGCCCCGGCAGGCGCGGCGCGGCAAAGTGCAGCACCGCAAACAGAATCGCCTGCGCCAGCAGGGCCAGGCTGCACAGCAAGGCCCCCGCCAGCGCCAGGCCCCACGCGCTTGCCCCGCCGCCCGACACTCCATCGTGCAGATACACCCCGAGAGGCGTCGCCATGCCCCCGAGGCGCGGCGGCGGCAGGGGCTGCGAACGGGTCAGCACCGCCAGCGTTTCGCCGGTATAGGGGTCGCGGATGGGCAGCCCGGCTTCGGGGGCATGGCGCAGGGCTTCCAAAGCCGCCCGCAGAGTGTCTTCCGTGGGAACGGTCTCAAAAATAGGCGGCGGCGCGTCGTTCACAGTCTGTCCTTTTCTTTCACCTATCGCTAAGAGTGTACCAAAGTGCCGGGCAAAAGTCAATTCGCGGCGGGAAAGACGAGGGGTTGAAACCCCTCGCTCGTAGGCGAAGACGCCGGGAAGCCACAGAAACAAACACGAAAGCCTGGCGACCTAATTCTTTGGCCGCCCGGCGCGAAGCGCCTTCCAGCGAGGGGTTTAAACCCCTCGTCTTTCCCGCCCCTCGTCGTCGGCAAAAATTGCCCTAAAGAACCGGCGCGGACTGCCTATAATAAAAATGTCCCCGGAAAGCCGGTCGGACACCACGGCAGGATGCCGATTTACAGCACGCTTTTCCCGGACACAACCGGAAGCGTCAAGGAAGAAATTTCATGTCCACACGCATCAACACCAACACGACCGCCTTCGAGGCGGCCCGCAACCTGAGCATCAACAGCGACGCTGTCTCCAAGAACATTCAGCGCCTGTCTTCGGGCCTTCGCATCAACTCGGCCTCCGACGACGCTTCGGGCCTCGTCATCTCCGAGAGCCTGCGTGCCCAGTCCGCCGGTCTGACCCAGGCCAGCCGCAACACCAACGATGCCATTAACGTCGTCAAAACGGCGGAAGGCGCTCTGAACGAAGTCCACTCGCTGCTGATTAATATCCGCCAGCTTGTCGTTCATGCCGCCAACGTCGGTGCGAACGATGCCACGGCGGCACAGGCCGACAAAGATGCCGTCGCTTCGGCGGTGTCTAGCATCAACCGGATTGCCAGCACGACCCAGTTTAACCACAAAAATCTGCTGGACGGCTCGGCCAGCAGCGGCACAGTCACCGGCACAGACAACGTGACCTCGGCGGCGGGCTACAACGTCTCGGTCGGCACAGCGTCCACCACGCACGGCACGTCGGTTCCCAGCGGCGATATTACGTTCGACGCAGCGACACAAAAGATCACTATTGGCGGCGTCACCAGCAGCGCGGCCACGGCGGGCGCGGGCGGCTCCTATAACTTCTCGTTCGCAGCCAACACCGGCGGCGCACTGGACGGAACCGTCATCAATGTCGCCAGCCTGCCCAGCGCCAATGCCACTCTGGGCACATTCTCGGAGAAGCAGGACGTGACCGGCCAGGGCCTTCAGTTCCAGATCGGCGCGAATGCCGGTCAGACGGTGAACCTTGCCATCGGCAATTCCAGCGCCTCAGCCATTGGCTCAGTCGCCGGAAAGTTCCTGTCCGACCTGGGGACCAGCGGGGCGCTGAACCTGGGCGATACGACCGGCTCAGATCAGCAGGCGGCTCTGGCGGTGGTGGATAAAGCCATCGCCGACATCTCGGCCACCCGCGAGAAACTGGGCAGCGTCCAGAGCAACGTTCTGGAAACAAACGTCCGCAGCCTGGCGGTCGCCCAGCAGAACACGGATGCTTCGGAATCGACGATCCGCGACACGGACCTGTCTTCGGAAATTGTCAACTTCACCAAGAATCAAATCCTGGTGCAGGCGGGAACCAGCGCCCTGGCGCAGGCCAATCAGGCTCCCCAGGCCATTCTGAAACTGCTCCAGTAATTCCGATCTATGCTCAGATGTACGCCTCCAAGCCAGCGGAGGCCGCTTCGGCGGCCTCCGCATTTTTTGTCTTTGTTTTTTTGGTTATCGCCCGTAAACCCGGCCCTTCCACACATTGCCGCGCTTCGAAAGCCCGTGCCACGCCGAAGTCAGCGCAATGGCCGCGACCAAAGACCAGGCCAGAGGGTTCAGCAGCGCGTAGCCGCCGCTGTCGCGCCCAAACCGCGCTGTCAGCCCCAGCCGCACCCCCGCCAGCAGAACATACGACAGCAGCGGCAGCCAGGTCCACCCTGCGTTCGTCTCCCACCCCCAGATCAAAAAAAACAGCGGCAGCACGAAGACGTTGATTAAAAGAAACACAATCCACAAGAGCAGCGGCAGGTTTTTGGAGAACGCCGGAAACAAGTTCTTGGCAAACCCTGCCCAGATTTCCGGCAAACCGTGGTACATCCGCACCGCATACGTCCGCGAGCCGTCGCCGTACCAGAGCGAGCGCCCGCACCGCTTGACGTGCTGGGCAAACTTGACATCTTCCGCAAGCTGCTGCCGGACCGCCCGGTGCCCCTCCACGGCGAAGTATGTTTCGCGGGACAAAAACAAAAACGCGCCGTTCGCCGCCGCAAACCACGCAAACGGGGTCGGGCGAATCAGCCAGGTCGGCAGAAACGCGAAAATCACAAAGTATTGCAGCGGAATAATCAGCCGCTCCCAGAACCCTTCGGCGTGCAGGTCTGGAACCAGTGATACCACATCCGCCCGTGTTTCCTGCTTTGCGCCCAGCGCCAGCAGCAGGGCATCGGGGGCAAACGTGCAGTCGGCATCGGTGAGCAGCAGCAGCTCGCCTTTGGCGGCCTGCGCCATCTGCCAGCAGGCCCAGGGCTTGCCGTACCAATCGGCAGGCAGCTCCGCGCCAATCAAGACCCGCAGGCGCGGGTCCCGGTCCCGCAGACGGCACAAAATGGCATACGTGTCGTCGTCGGAGCGGTCATCTAAAACAATCACTTCAAACCGGGGATAATTCAGCGCCAGCAGCGACCGGACGCAGGCTTCAATGCTCGCTTCTTCGTTGCGGGCGGGGACCAGAATAGAAATCAGCGGCAGGTCATCCGGGCCGTCGGTCGCGGGAAGCAGGGCGCGGGGCTTGCGAAACAGCAGAAAGTTCAGCGCGGCGGTTCCTGTCCACGCCAGGGCGAACAGGGCAACGGCGAGCTGATAGGAAGTCATGGGCGATGGGAGAGAAAACGGCATTGCACCGTGAGTATACCCACCCGAACCCGGTATAATAGGTGTATGCGTTTAATTCTGGACCCTGCCGAAGAAGCCGCGCACGCGGCGTGGCTGCGGCAGACGCCGGGGGCCTACGAATGGTGGTACTTTGATGCCCGCTCCGCCGATGGGCGGTGGGCGCTGGCCTGCATCTGGTTTCTCGGCAACCCCTTTTCTCCCTACTACGCCCAGGCGGCACGGGGGCAGGGGGGCGACCCGTTCGCGGCCCCCGCCCTCTTCTTCGCCCTCTACAAAGAGGACCGCCTGCACGCTTACCATTTCAGCCAGTTTGAGGCGGGCGTGGATGTCGGCAGGGAGCTGCCGACATCTTTTCGCTTTGGGCCAAACACGCTCTCGCTCGCCAACGGGCAGTGGCAGATGGCGCTGTCCGACGAGAACGCCAACGGGCGGCATCTGGAAGCGGCGCTGACGTTCACCGCGCCGCCGCTTCAAGCCGCCCCGGTTCAGAGCGACCAATTCGATGATACCCATTCCTGGCTGCCCGCTGCGCCGTTCTGCGCGGTCACGGGGCAGATCACGCTGCGCGAAGCGCACAACCCCGGCGCGGAAACGATCCCATTTGAAGGCACAGGTTACCATGATCACAACTGGGGGCGGCTGCCGTTCGATGCCGCCATACAGGACTGGTACTGGGCGCGGGCGGCTCTGGGCGGCACTCGCGCCGCCGTGCTGTACCATGTCCGGCCCAAAAGCCGCAAAGCGGCACGGACGCACTTGCTGCTGTTTGAGAACGGAAAGCTGCGCCGCCACGAGACGGGCTGCCGGGTGACGCTGTCGCGGCGCACCCTGAGCGGCCTCGGCGCGGTCTATGCCACGCGGCTCACAGCCTCGGCGGGCGATCTGCACACGGAGTTTGTTTTGGAGAAGCGGCTGGACAGCGCCCCGTTTTATGTCCGCGCCCTGTGCCGGGCGACGGTGCGCGAGGGAGAGCGTGAGGAAGAGGGACAGGGCATCGGCGAATATCTCAGCCCCGGCATGATGGGCTGGCCGCTGGTGGCCTCGGCCATGAAGGCACGGATCGTGCGCCGATGACGAAAACCCGCAGGAACCCGGTCTACGGGATTATCTTCTGGCGCACGCTGGAAGCCTGCGCCGCCGGGCTGGTGTGCCACTGGCTTCTGGGCTGGCCGCTGACCGGGCCGCACGCGCTGGGGCTGTTTCTGACGCCGCTGCTGTGCGCCTATTTCGTGTTCGTCTTTGTCGCCCCGTGGTCCTGGGGGCTGCCGATTGTGACGCGCCTGCGGACACGCTCCAAAGAAGTCGTGCTGACGTTTGACGATGGCCCTTCGCCCGAGGTCACGCCGCTGATTTTAGATGCCCTGCGCCGGGCCAATGTCCGCGCCGCGTTCTTTGTGCTGGGCGAGGCTGTAGACAAGCACCCCGCGCTGCTGCGCCAGATTGTGGCCGACGGCCACCAGATCGGCGTTCACGGCTGCCAGCACCGGCCATTTGTCCGGCTGACTTCCCGTGCCATACGCGCCGAAGTGGAGGGGACGCGGGCGGCGATTGGGCGAGCCTGCCCGGACGCAGCCCTGACCTCCTGGGTGCGCCCGCCGCACGGCTTCAAGTCCCTGCGTCTGGTCTGGCTGGCCCGGCGGGAAGAGTGGCGTCTGGCGGCGTGGAGCCTCGACTCCCGCGATTACCGGGAGACCGACGCCGGGCGCGTCGCTGAAACCGTCCGGCGCGGCCTGCGCCCCGGCGCGGTGGTGCTGCTCCATGACGGTCCCTCTCAGGCGGTCACGGCTGCGGCGCTGCCGCTGATTTTGGAGGGATTGTCAGCGCGGGGGTTTAAGACGCGGGGGCTGCCGCCGTCATTTCCGGCAAAGGCGTGAGCGGGAACGGCCAGGCGAGGCGGGCACGCTCAAAGGCGGCGACGCAGGCCGGGTCCCACTGAGCGCCCGCCCCTGCGGCCAGGATTGCCAGGGCTTCGGCGGGCGGCTTGCCTTTGCGATAAGGCCGGTCCATTGTCATCGCCGAAAACGCATCGGCGACCGCCAGCAAACGCCCGTCCAGCGGGATTTCCTCGCCGCACAGACCATGCGGATAGCCATGCCCGTCCCACCGCTCGTGGTGGTGCCGAATGGCATCCAGCGTGCCTTCGAAGCCCGCCACCGCCCCGACAATCACCGCGCCCATCAGAGGATGGTGCTTGACCGTCTCAAACTCCTCGTCGGTGAGCGCCCCCGGCTTACGCAGGATGCGGTCTGGGACACCGATTTTGCCGACATCATGCAGCAGCGCGGCGGCCTGAATGCGGCGCACTTCGGCCTCGTCCATGCCCAGCTCACGGGCAATCTGGGCGCTGTAGCGCATCACGTCTTCCGAGTGGCTGCGGGTATAACGGTCTTTGTTGTCTACGGCCGTTACCAGCGCATCCAGCATGGAAAAGCCCTGAAGCGACTGGGAAAGCAGCGACCGAAGATTTTCCAGGGAAGCATCATCGCTGCCGCCGGTTTTGGCGCGGTCCAGGCGGGCGTGCGCCGTTTCCAGAGCGCCCCGCACTTCTGAGTCGTCTTCCGGCAGGTGCGCCAGCCCCCCCGAGGCACTCAGGGGAATGGCAACCAGCGAGCCGTCCGGGCGGCAGGTCAGCGATGCAACCACGGCCTGAAGGCGCTGCATCATCTGGGCGGCCTCCGCTGGCGTCGCCCCCGGCATCAGCAGGGCGAACTCATCGCCGCCGTAGCGGGCCAGCGTGTCATAGGACCGGCAGTGACCGCGCAGGGCGTCTGCAACCTGCCGCAGAACGCCGTCGCCAACCCCGTGCCCGTAAGAGTCGTTGAAGAAATTGAAGTTGTCCAAATCCAGCACCGCCACGGCCAGCGGCGTACCTTCCCGCGCTGCCCGCGCCGCTTCCTCGGCACACCGATTCTGAAAAGAGCGGTGGTTTAAAAGCCCTGTCAGTGGGTCGTGGTCCGCCCGTTCCAGAGCCTCCGCCAGCAGGCGCTCGCGCTCGGCTTCTAACTGCTTGCGCCCCGTGATGTCCTCAATCGTGCCCTCATAGTAAAGAACGGTTCCATCTTCGCCGCGCTGCGTGCGGGCGTTTTCCGACAGCCACAGCCGCCCGCCACGCCCCCACACCTCGTATTCAAAGCCGATCACACTGTCCTGCGCGGCCATCAGACGCAAAAAGTCTTCCCGGCGCGTCGGGTCCACATAGTTCTGGCTGGTTTCAACAAAGGTTTCGAGCAGCGCCTGACTGCATTCAAACCCGAGCATTCGGGCCAGCGCCCGATTGGCCCGCAGCAGTTGTCCCTCCGGGGTGGCCCGGTAGATACCCTCGGCGGCCTGCTCAAAAATGCCGCGATAGTCGGCCTCCGCCCGGCGCAGTGCCAGCTCCGCCTCTTTGTGGGCGGTGATGTCGCGCACGGAGCCTTCATAGAAAAGTATTTGCCCCGCTTCCCCCCGGACGGCCCGTGCCTGCTCGCTGATCCAGACGATGCAGCCATCCCGGCGGTAAATCTGCGACTCGAAATCCACCACTTTGCCCGCCTCAATCAGTGTCAAGAATTGCTGACGCCGGGCCGGGTCCACATAAAGCTGACCCGAGATGTCCAGAAGCCCGGCAATCAATTCTTCGGGGGAGGCATAGCCGTATATCCGTGCCAGCGCGGGGTTGACACGCAGGTAGTGGCCTTCGGGGGATGTCTGAAAGATGCCGTCCAGCGCATTTTCAAACAGCGCCTGATAGCTGCGCTCGGCTTGCTGCTGCTCGGTAACGTTCTTCAAAACGGCCAGACGGGCAGTGCGGCCTTGATAGGCCAGAGGGTGCGAAAGTATCTCGACGCACACCGAGCCGCCATTTTTGCGGCAGAGGCGCCAGCGGCTTCTGGTCTGCACGACCCCGCACAGGCCCAAGATGCTTTCCTGCATGGCCGCCCGATCTTCCGGCGGAAACAGGACATCCAGGAGTGCTGCGGACAGCTCCGCCTCCCCAAAGCCAAACTCCATCCACAAAGCCGCGTTGGTCCGCAGGAGCTGCCGCGTTCCGGTGTCGTAAATCAGCATGGGCTGCGGGCTGTCCCGAAATAAAAACGGAAAGTCATCTTCCGGCCACGGGCCGTTCAAAACTGGCGGATGAGTGGAATACATAAAATCTTGCAAAAAGAGAACAGCCGGTCTGTGTTGATTGTCGGCGCAAACGCATCCAAACCGCAGGGGCAGGCGGGGCAAGCCAGAGGATTTTGCGGCGTTTAGAGTATGATTTGGGGTATGATTTAGAGATATGTCAGATGCACTTCCCGACGCTCCCGCAAAAATCCCCCCGCCCGCGACAGCCGCCTCAGCGCCTCCCCTGCCTGCGGGTAAATCCGGGCCGTTCCGTGCCCTGAAAAACCGCAATTTTCGCCTGTTCTGGTCCGGTCAGCTTGTGTCGCTGATTGGAACGTGGGCGCAAAACCTGGCGCAGGGCTGGCTGATTGTGCTGCTGGTGGACCCTGCCGCCGCCGCGCTTCTGCGGCACGGCGGCAGCGCGGTCGGGTCGGCCTCCGGGCCGCACAATCCGGCGGTGATCGCGGAAGCAAACTTTTACTCGGGCTGGGTCAACTTCGCCAGCGGCCTGCCGATTTTTCTGTTTACGCTGCTCGCCGGAGTGGTCGCGGACCGCCTGGACAAGCGCCGAATGCTGCTGGTGACCCAAAGCGGCCTGATTGGCTGCGCCCTGGGGCTGGGCCTTTTGGTGTCCTCGGGCCGGGTGCAAATCTGGCACGTTTTGTTTTTTGCGTGTCTGTCGGGCCTGTTTGCGGCGTTTGATCTGCCGACCCGGCAGTCGTTTGTGGCGGAAATGGTGGGCAAGGAGGACCTGCCCTCGGCGGTCGCGCTCAATTCCAGCATTTTCAATGCGGCACGGGCGCTTGGCCCCGCCGTGGCGGGGCTGCTGCTGGCGGCCAATGTGTCGCTGGGGGCGGCGTTTCTGGGCAACGCCGCCCTGTCTCTGGCGGTAATCATCAGCCTGCTGCTGATCCGCACTGACCGGCTGGCTCCCCTCGTGTCCAAAGCCGACAACACCCTGCGCGGGGTCTGGAACAGCACCCGCGAAGGGTTTTCCTATGTGGCGGCAACGCCGACGGTGCGAAATCTGGTGATCTTAGTTGGCTCGTTTGGCCTGTTTGCGTTCTCGTTTAACGTGTTAATTCCGGTGTTTGTGCGCTATACACTGCTGCCCAATGCGTCCGATAAAGTGCAGGTGGCGGCCTTCGGCTTCATGGAAACGGTGCGCGGAGTCGGGGCGCTTGGCGGGGCCATGACGGTGGCGCTTTTGGGAAACCCGGCCCGGCAGCGAAATATGCTGATGGCGGGCAGCCTGCTGGCAACGGTGGTGCTGGTGATCTTTGGCCTGACCCGGACGCTGTGGCTGGCCTATGCGACGATGGCGGTGGTATCTTATGGCTTCGTGCTGTGCTTTGCGACCTCCAATACGCTGATGCAGATTCATGTGCCGGATCGCCTGCGAGGGCGGGTGATGAGCATTTACACGCTGATGTTTGTGGGGACTATCCCCTTCGGCTCGCTGTTCGCAGGCTGGCTGGCGTCCCTGCGCTCGGTCGGCGCTCCGGCGACGATTGTGATCTGCGCCGTGATTTCGCTGCTGACAACGCTGTTTGTGGCGTTTCGCCCTGGCGGCCTGCGCGATATGGAGGTGACGCCTCAGCGCGAGGCGGCGTGATTAGCCCCCCGGCACGTCGGGGTATAAGCGCCCTGAGATTGACTATTTCACAGGAGATTGACACTTATGGCCGAAGAAACCAAAGATCAGGTCGTTCGCTACCTGAACGACTCGTATGCCGCCGAAACCGGCGGGATGACCTCGCTGAAAGACCTTGTGGCGGAAACCACCGACTCCGATGTGCGGCAGGCCGCGCAGAACCATATTGCCGTCGCTCAGTCTCATGCCGACAAGATCGCGGCTCGCATTCAGGCTCTCGGCGGCGACAAGTCCGAGCCGAAGGGCATTTTTAACAGCTTTCTGGCAAAGGCCAGCGGCGCTCTGAACATCTTCCATTCCAAAGAAGACAAGCAGACGCAGGACCTCATTAAGCTCTATGCGTTTGAGCATTTCGCCGTCGGCGCCTACACCTCTCTGGAAGCCTATGCCAGCGCGGTCGGCGACGCGGAGACCGCCCAGCTCGCCCGCTCCATTATCAGCGACAAAGAGAAGGCGGGAACGCAGTTCCTGGCGCTGATTCCGCAGCTTGCCGTTGCCTCGGTGACAAACTCGACCGCAACCGCGTAATCTCGCGCAATTTTTCGCGGAGCGGGTATACTGATGAGCAGGGGCGGGAACAAAGTCCCGCCCCCTTTTCGTTTAAAGTACAGTTAAAGTACAGTCAATTAAAACATAGAGTCAACTCCTACCCGGTCTGGAAGGACCCAAGAAACGTGACACCTCGATTTCATCCCCTCGCCCGTACCCGTCCTGCTGTTTTGCTTGCCCTGGTGCTGACGACCGCCGCTTTGGTCGCGCACGCGGCGTCTGCCGCGCCCGCGCCCTCTGCCCTGAGCGCCGCACAGAAGACCAAAGTGTCCACGCGGCAGGCTCAGTTCCAGAAGGACATCGCCGCCCTTCAGGCAGACAAAAAAATGACGGATGCCCAGAAGCAGGCCCGTTACAAAACCCTGATGGCGACGATGGACAAAGATATGCTGGCGATTTTGACCCCTGCCCAGCGAGCCATCGTGCTGAAGCAGCGCGACATCGGGGCAAAGTTCCGGCAGCAGGCAGAAGTTATTCAGGCCAGTAAAACACTGACCGAGGCCCAGAAGAAAGACCGTCTCGCGGCGCTGGCCGCGCAGGCGGACAAAGACACCCTGGCAACTCTGCCCCCGTCGCAGCGGACGGAGGTGTTGCAGCGGCGTCAAAGGCAGGAGCAGGCGCAGGCTCTGAAAGAGCAGCTTGAAAAGTCGGAAACACCGGAGCAGAAAAAGCAGTTTGAGGCGACGATGGCCGATGTGCGTGCCAAAGCGGAGGCCGTCAGCGGCGATAAAACGCTCTCCGAAGCCGCCAAAGGACAAAAACTCACGGACCTGGCAAAGCAGGCACAGGCCAAAGATTTGGCCCTGCTGACCCCCGCACAGAAGGCGATGTACGAGAAAATCCAGGTGCTGATTAAGCCGTAGACACAGCTAGAAACGGCCCGCTTTCCGTTGTGGAAAGCGGGCCGTTTTTTTGTCAAAAGCCTTAAAACTCGAACGCTTCGTCGAGACGGCGCAGGAAGTCCAGCAGCTCCCCGATTTCATCCGGCAGGGGCGCGTGAAACTGCATCCGCTGCCCCGTGCGCGGGTGGTCAAACGCCAGCGAATGCGCGTGCAGCGCCTGCCCATGCAGGCGGCCCAGCAGCGCATTCAGCATTTGCAGCGGAGCGCCCCGAAATAAATCCGCGCTGACTTTGTGCGCCCCGCCGTAGGTCGCATCGCCGACGACCGGGTAGCCCGCGAACGCCGTATGCACCCGAATCTGGTGCGTCCGGCCCGTCTGCAAAATCGCTTCGGTCCAGCTAAACTCGGCCAGCGGCTCTAACAGCCGCAGCTCGGTGACTGCCTGCCGCACTCCCGGCGGCAGGTCATCGCTGACTCCCATTCCGCCCGACTCCACCACCGTCATCCGCTTGCGGTCGCCCGGATGCCGCCCGATGGGGGCATCAATGACGGCGTGCTTGAAGGGCACGCGCCCCCACAGCAGCGCATGGTATTTGCGTACCGCCGTCCGCTTCCGTATCTGGTCGGACAGGCTGTGATGGGCCAGGTCGTTTTTGGCGACCACCAGTAGCCCCGACGTGTCTTTGTCCAGACGATGCACAATGCCGGGCCGCAGCGTCCCGCCGATGCCGGACAGGCTGCCGCCGCAGTGCGCCAGCAGGGCATTGACCAGCGTGCCCGACTCGGAGCCGGGCGCGGGGTGAACCACCATGCCTTTGGCCTTGTTGACAACGATCAAGTCGCTGTCTTCATAAATGACGCTCACCGGCAGGTCTTCCGCCTCGGCCTTGTCTAAGGGCTTGGCCGTCGGCACGGTGACCGAAATCACATCCCCCCGCCGCGTCTTATAGCTCGCCTTGCCCGGCGTGCCGTTGACCAGCACGGCGTGTGTGCCAATCAGCCGCTGAACATGGGCGCGGGACAGATGCGCCATCCGCTCGGAGATGTACACATCCAGGCGCATATCCACGTCTTCGTCGTCTATATTTAGGGTTTCATTCAAAGTAGTTATTCAATGTACCAAGTCGGCTCATTCTGGAAAGAAATCATCTGGTGAACGCGCCTGTACTTGCCAAACTCGGCCTTTCTCATTTGCGACCATAATAATCTCATATCCACCTGTCTTGTTATGTGGAGGTCCCCAGTAGTAGGCAATGGGTGCAGTTTTAGCAGGTTCACCGCATTCGGGCAGACCATAACGAGAAAAAACACGTTGCCACTGATCTAGGTTAAGCCCCAAACCGCTTTCATCTTCCTTTTGATTGTTCACGGAAACTATGGTTGCATATCCCTGAGAGTTAAAAGTGGCAGTAAACTCAGTGTCACCGCCCAAATTATACACTCTAATTTCACCACCAGCTATCATTGCATCAGGGTTGCTTTTTGGTACTTTATCATGTTCTATCAGTTTGTGACCGTGCAAAGCTCGTTGAACTTTACTTTTTGACGCTCCCCATAATTCGGACAAGTGCAGAACCGGCTGTTCGTGTATTCTCTTGACAATCTTTGGTTGGGCGGGAGAAGGAGATGGTTTGTCTTCGCTGCCACAGCCAAGCAACGCGAAGGCAGAAAAAACAGACAGCGTCAAAGAGATTTTGTTGAAAATCAACATTTGTATTAATTGATGTCTTTCACCGCACCGCTGCTTCCAGCGGGCGCGGGGTGGTCAGGTCGTGCTTGGGGCGGCGGCGCAGAATGACCATGCCGACCACGGCCACGGTTGCCATGCCGAGGCAGAGTAGCTGCACATCGGTCAGGCCAAAGCCCGCCACATGAGCGACAACATCGGAGGTCGTCCCGGCCCGCCAGATTTCCATGACAAACCGCTCGACAGACGCGAACAAGATGTACCAGCAGGCAATCTGGCCGTAGTAGGCGCGGCGCTTTTCCATCCACACCAGCACCGCGAAAAAGACCAGGCTGAGGGCCGTCGCGTAAAGCTGCGTGGGGTGACTGGGGACGGTCAGGATGTTCTCATCGTGGAAGCGGACGCCCCAGGGCAGCGAAGTCGGCGCTCCATAGCAGCAGCCGTTCAGAAAGCAGCCGACGCGGCCAATGGCATAGGCAATCATCACCGAGGGCGCGAAGATGTCCGCGACTTTCAGGATGGAAATACGCTTGAGCAGGCAGTAGCCAATCAGCGCCACAAAGCCGCCAATCAGGCCGCCGTGGAACGACAGCCCGCCTTCCCAAACTTTTAAGATGCTGGCCGGGTCGGCCCGGTAGGTCGGCCATTCCAGCAGCACAAACAGCAGCCGCGCCCCGACGACGCCGAGGCCAATCATCCAGATGCCGACGTCCAGAATGCTGTCCGGGTTGATCGCCGGGTCCTGCTGCCGCCTGGCAACGACGAACGCCCGGCCCAGCGCGACAAGAAAAGCCACCATCAGCACGAGGCCGTAGGTGTGGATAACAAAGGAGCCGTGGTGGTACAGTTCAGGAAACATTAGTCTTTCACTTCTGCTTTCGAGTTTGCTGTCTGCGGCGATGGCTGCCGTCCGTAAAAGAGTGCGAGCAGGCCAACCCCGGTGCAAATCGCCGTGTCCGCAAGGTTAAAAATTGGAAACGTCCACGCCCGGTGCGGCCCGGCATAGAACGCGAGAAAGTCGGTCACATAGCCGAGCCGCACCCGGTCCAGCAGGTTCCCCAGCGCCCCGCCGAGCGGCAGGGCCAGCGCGACTCCCAGCAGGCGCGGCAGCGGCATCGGGGCACGGAGGCTGTAAACCACAATCACTACGGCGGCGATGCCAGCGGCCAGCGCCAGAAGCTGAGTCCCATGCGGCAGGATGCCGAACGCCCCGCCGGTGTTGACATTGTACCACAGGGCAAAGAAGCCGGGGATCAGCTCTAGGCCGTCTTCGGGCCAGCGCCAGTGCGCGTGGACCACCCACAGCTTGCTGACCTGGTCGGCCAGCAGCACCCCCAGGGCCAGACTGTACAGGCCAAAGCGTGTCAAAGGCGAGGCCCCCCCGCCCTCGAAATTGCCTGCCTATTCGCGCTATCCTGCAAGCGTGTTCTCTTCCTGAGCCACCGTCAGCGCGGCATACGGAACCACTTCCAGGCGCTCTTCAGGGATCGGCGTGCCGTCGATGTCCGATTGGCCGTAGGTGCCCTCTTCCATTTTGACCAGCGCCCGGTTGACTTTCGCCAGCATCCGGTCGAAGTTCTCAATCGCGGCCTGATTGCGCTCGCGGTCAAACAGCTCGGTCGCTTCGTCGGCAGGACTGTTCATGTCGCCGTGCGACATCTCGCCCGACGCATCGGTCCGCATGTTTTCGCGGTCATCGTCGGCGTATTGTTTGCGCTCTTTTTCCAGCCGCGCTTTTTCGTCATCGAGCAGTTGCTTAAAATGCGCCAGTTTTTCTTCGGTCATCAGTGAGCCTTTCAGTATTTGGAAACCGGCACTAAAAGTGCCGGTTACAGTCTTACGCCAGCCGCCGCGAGGCGACCTCGCCGTCGGAAGACGCCAGCCATTGCCGGGCGCAGCCATTCACGCAAAACGCCGCCGGGTCATCAGCCGTACCGTCGAGAGAGCCGCCGTCCATGACCGCAACCCAGCAGCGGGCGCAGCGCGTGCCCGGCGCGGGGCCGTCGCTTTCAATCTGCAAACCGGGCGCTTTGGACTGACGCAGGGTGACACGGGACACCAGCAGCAGCGCGGGCAGCTCTGTCAGATACGGGTGCAGGGCCGTGTACGTTTCTTTGTCAGCGGTCAGCGTCACGCCCGTTAGAAGCCGCTTTTTGACCCCTTCCAGGGCGCGGTTGACCTGATCGCGCACACTTAATAGCGGCTCCCAGCGGCTTGCCAGCTCGCGGTCCCGCAGGTCCGCCCGGAACGACGGCAGGGCGGCGAGGCTGACCGAGACCGGCTTTTGCGGCACGGGCAGTTTCTGCCAGACTTCCTCGGCGGTGAACGGCAGGATGGGCGCGAGCAGCCGGGTCAGGCAGCTAGTGATCTCATACAGCGCCGTCTGCGCCGAGCGGCGCTGGCGGGAAGCCGCACCGAACGAATACAGCCGGTCTTTGAGAACGTCCAAATAAAACGCGCTCAGGTCGGACGCGCAGTATTCCAAAAGCGTCTGCGCGACACGCGGGAACTCATAGATGTCATAGGACTGGCGGCACTTGCGGACCACATCGTTGAGCGTATGCAGGGCCAGCCGGTCGATCTCTTCCAGTCGGTCCAGCGGGACGGCGTGCAAAACAGGGTCGAAGTCGTATAAATTGGACAGCGTAAAGCGCAGCGTGTTCCGCAGGGTGCGGTAGCTCGTCGCCGTCTGCTCCAAAATCTTGTCGCCCACCCGCACATCGCCGAAGTAGTCCGTCGAGCAGACCCAGAGACGCAGCACGTCGGCACCGTACTTGTCTACCACAAGCTTGGGCGCAACGCCGTTCATCTTGGACTTGGACATCTTCATGCCCTTGTCGTCCAGCGTCCAGCCGTTTGTGACGACCGCCCGGTACGGAGCCTCGCCTTTAGTCGCCACGCCGATCATCAGCGATGAGTTGAACCAGCCCCGGTGCTGATCGCCGCCCTCCAAATAGAGGTCAGCGGGATAGCTCAGGCCCGGCCACTGCTCCAAAACCGTGCGGCAGGTGGAGCCTGAATCAAACCAGACATCAAAGATGTCCGTTTCTTTCACAAACTCCGTCTCGCCCGTGTCCGGGTGCGCGTAGCCTGCGGGCAGGATGTTCTCAACGGGCGTGTCAAACCAGGCGTCCGTGCCGCGTGTGGCAACCAGCGCCCGCACAAAACTGATGCTTTCTTTCGTCAAAAGCGGCGTGCCGGAAGGCTGGGCGTAGAAGACCGGGATGCCGACGCCCCACGCCCGCTGCCGCGAGATGCACCAGTCAGGCCGGCCACTGACCATCGCCGTGATCCGCGCTTTCGATTCTTCGGGGAACCAGCGGACGCCGTCGATGGCTTTCAGGCACTTGGCGCGGTGTCCGGCGTTGTCGATAGACACAAACCACTGCGGGGTCGCCCGCTGCACCAGCGGGTCGTGCGAGCGCCAGCCCATGGGGTACGAATGCGTGTATTCTTCGTGCGCCAGCAGAGCGCCGGCTTCGGACAGCCGCGCCAGGATTTTCTCCTGCCCCTCTTTCAGCGTCTCGCCTACAAGCTCCGGCCCGGCCTCGTCGTTGAAATGGCCGTCATCAGTCAGCACCTGCAAAAGCGGCAGCGCCTGCCCGCCGTCCTTGTGCCCCCCGGCAGCCCAGCGCGTGTTGCGCTTCAGCACGGTCTGGTAGTCGTCCTTGCCGTGCCCGCCCGCCGTATGCACCACGCCGGTTCCGTCGGTGGTCGTCACATAGTCGGCAGGCAGAACCGGCGACTCGCGCACCGAGAGCGGGTGCTGGAACACCAGCGTTTCCAAAGCGTTGCCCGGAGCCAGCAGCGAAGCGCCCTTAAGCGTCCGCACCACGGACCAGCCGGTAAAGCCTGCCGCCGCCATTGTCGCACCCAGCCGCGCTTCAGCGACTAAATAATGGTCTCCCTGATGCTCCGCGACCACGTAGTCTAATTCGGGACCAACGGCCAGAGCGACATTGGCGGGGATGGTCCAGGGCGTCGTCGTCCAGATGATCGTGTAGCACCGGCGCGGGTCGGCACTGCCAAACACGCGGGCGTCATCGCGCCGCAGCGGGAAGCGGACATAGATGGACGGGTCGGTGCGGTCGGCGTACTCGATTTCGGCTTCCGCCAGTGCGGTCCGGTCGGCAAACGACCAAAAGACGGGCTTGCGGTCCCGGTAGACGAAGCCTTTGTCCACCATCTCCGCGAACACGTCCAGCTCTTTGGCGGCCATCTCTTTGGACATGGTCAGGTAGGAATGGTCCCAGTCCCCCCGGATGCCCAGTCTTTGGAACTGCGCGGACTGCTTGCCCACCCACTCGGTCGCCACTTCGCGGCAGCGGGCGCGGATTTCGGCGCGGGTCGGAGTCCGCTTTTGTTCGCGGAACTCTTTGGCGACCAAGACTTCGATGGGCAGCCCGTTGTTGTCCCAGCCGGGGACGTAGGGGCAGGTATACCCTTCCATTGTGCGGAAGCGCGTGACGACATCTTTCAGGATTTTGTTGAACGCATGGCCGATATGGATGTCGCCATTGGAGAACGGCGGGCCGTCGTGCAGGAGAAACGTTCCCTGGGACGTTTTGCCTTTCAGCGACTCGGCATAGACGCGGTGCGTCTTCCAAAACGCCAGCGTTTCTGGCTCCCGCTTCGGCAGATTGGCCCGCTGGGGGATGGAGTCAGGGTTGGTGTCCAGCCCATCGGCGTTTTTGACATCGGGCTTAGGGACATTGAGCGTCTGGCTGTAATCGGGCAGCGGCGTAGAATCGGTGTAAACTTCGGACATGGGATGGTTCCTCTCGAATGGAAAAATCAGCACGGGGCAGGCAGAGCACCTACCGGGGTATCGAGAGGCTTCCAATCAGGCGGCGCAGGCGTGTGTGCGCCTGCGCCGGTCCCGTCACTGTGTCCGTCCATTTGAAAGCTGTGGTTAATGTTCGCATAGTAGTTGCCGCTCAGTGAAAGTCTCAGCGAGCGTAGCGGTTATTATACGCGAAAAGAGGGGGAGGCGTCAAGGCGGGCGGAGAAATACGGCGGGCGGAGAAATACGGCGGGCGGAGAAATGAGGTTGACCTGCTCCCTAGAGAAATCTGTGTCCCACGCACACATCCATGCTAGGCCCCTGACGGGGAGGCGACAATTCGGGCAGCAGGCCGCTTCTAGGGTTTATTATAGCACAATGGCTGACAGTTTGCATTCGCCCTTACGAACCATGCCATAAATGGCACGGCTACCGGGCGAGGACGCCGAAAAGTACCGCTTCGCGGCACTCAGAACAAATCTGTCTGGGCTTTCTCTTAGCCCCACGAAGTGGGGGTTCCCGGCGTCTGCGCCCGATAGCCGTGCCATTTATGGCATGGTTTCTTATGCTTGGGCGAGAAGAAGCCCCGGCATTTTAAGCCGGTGCTTTTTCTTGAAGTCAGCCCAGCTAATCAATCGCCACTTCTTTGCCGGCGGAGGCGGAGGCGTAGATGCCGTCGAGCATCTTCTGGACCATGATGCCATGCTCGGGGGGGGCTTCATTGGTGCGGCCATCGCGGGCGACTTCCACGAAGTGCTTCAGCTTGTAGTCCCACATATCGCGCTTGCCGATGAAGGGAACTTCGGTGTTGACCATGTAGCCGTGGAAGTCGGTGAAAATCTGGGAGCCGTCCCAAATCGCCCCGCCTTTGGTGCCCATGATCTGAATGTTGAAGACGTTGTCGGGGATGTGTGCGACAAACGACGATTCCAGCGTGAGCATAGTGCCGTTGTCAAAGCGGATCATGCCGACCGCCAAATCTTCGACGGTATAGGTCTTGTAGTCCCACCCGGCCCACTCGCTGACCACGTCGCTTTTGGTGTTGCCCAGATAGGTGAACGTATTTCCCGTGGCGCTGACAGGCTTGGGCGTGCCGATGATGGAATGCGAGGCTTCCAGAATATGGACGCCAATATCGATCAGCGGGCCGCCGCCCTGCAATTCTTTCTGGCCGAAGACGCCCCAGTTCGGGATGCCCCGGCGGCGCAGGGCCTGAGCGCGGACATACAAAATGTCGCCGAGTGCGCCAGACTGCACCATGTCCCGCAGGACCTGGGAGCGCGGCTCAAAGCGGTGCTGGAAGCCAATCACAAACTCGACGCCATTCTTTTTGGCGGCATCGGCCATTGTCTGGGCCAGCTTGGCGTTCAGCGCCATCGGCTTTTCGCACAAAACGTGCTTGCCCGCCTCGGCGGCGGCAATGGCGGCCTCGGCATGGATGCCGTTCGGGGCGCACACGCTGATGGCGTCTACCTCATCGCCCATATCGCGCAGCATTTCTTTGTAGTCCGCATAGACGCGGGTGACGCCGTGCTTGTCGGTCATCCGCTCCAGGGCGGCGGGGTTGATGTCCGCGCCGCAGACAATGGAAACGCCGGAGTGCTTGGTCAAGTAGCGAATGTGGGTCTGCGAGATGCCGCCGCAGCCAATAATGCCGACGCGCAGGGGTTTGGCGTCTTCGGTCGTGCCGTCCGCCAGGGTTTCTACTGCTGTGTCCATAAAAGTAAACTGTTCCTGTTTCCGTCTGTGTGCTGTGAGCAGCACTGTCTGTTGTGTATTATGGCACAGAGGGTGCGAATATGGCAAGCAGATGAGGCATACAGGAAAAGAACGAGGGGTTGAAACCCCTCGCTGGGAGGCGAAGACGCCGGGAAGCCAAAGGATAATAAGCGTAGGCTTTGACTGTGTCTTATTGGGCCGCCCGGCGCGAAGCGCCTGCCAGCGAGGGGTTAAAACCCCTCGTTTCTTTGGCTCTTCTTTTGCTCCCCGGCCTCTACTCCCCCACCTCATACCAGAGCGTTTTATACTGCGGCCCGACCGTAAACGTCAGCGCCCCGTCAGCAAACGCCGCCGGGACAGACTGAACCCGCTTGCCCGTGCCGTCCAGCGCCCAGACGCGCCGAGCGGCGCTTGTTTTGAGCATCACCGTCGCCGGGATGCCTTCGGCCACCGTTGGCCCATGCCCCCACTGGTCGCCGACGCTGGTGCGGTCTGCGTTCCAGACCATGCCCTGATTTTCCACGCGCCCCGCCAGCGTCAAGAGCAGGCGGCGGGACTGCGTCAGCGGCTTCCCATCGGTGGGTGTCAGTGTCACAGCGGCAAAGTTGTTGCCGAACTTCGGGAACATCAGCGTGTCGTCCCCAAGCATCACCGTCTCCCCGCCGACATAGCCGACCACAGCGGCGGCTTTCCGGTCAACAGCACGGTATTGTCCTCCGGCCTCGGTCTGCGAAACGGTGAGAGGCGAGAAGTCTGCACGGGAGCCTTGCCAAAAAAAACTGCCCGCGTGTTCACCGCGTGGATGGGCGGTGTGCGCCGGTTCCGGCACAAGATGGATGCTCAGTGTTTGCTTTAGAAAGTTTGGCTTCCCGGCCCACGCGACAGAAGCCGTGCGGCCCGTGCGCTCCGATGGGCTGAGACTAATCCAAGAGTCATTGGATGACCCGGAGGCAGCGGGCGGATTGTCTCGGAAAATCAGCGCGGCGGCGGGGAGGAACGCGGCTTTGGCCGGGTCATTGCCACTGTCAAAATAGCTGACGAAGCGATCGTTCTGCGAGCCGTGGTCAAAGTCGTTGCCGTAGCCGCCGTAATCAAACAGGTACAGCATATCCCAGTCTTGAAACGCCGCAAACGTGGCAATCAGCGGCAGAGTCTCGGCGCGGTAGTCGTTCGGCGCGGCATGGTTGTATTCAGAGACCGAGTAGGGCTTGCCCGCCACGCGGTTTTCGGCGAGTTCCTGGAACGTGCCGCCGCCGCCGTTCGCCAAATCGGTCACCATCGGCGTGTTGGGAATAGTCCAATCTTTCGGGTCCCAGCCTTTATGGGCAAACGTCGGATGCTGCCAGTAGGCGTGGTTGTCGGCAAAGTCGCTGCCTGCCTCGCGGCTGAGGCCGGTCAGGCCGCCCCACGTCACCTGCGAGCAGATGACATTGGCTTTGACGTGCAGGGTGTTACGCAGATAGCCACGCATCTTATCGGCATAGTTTAGCTCGGTGTCGGCGAGAAACGCCAGCCAGTCGGCGTGCTGCGCTTTCGTGCTGGACACGGGAATATCCACGGTGCGGGCCGTTAGCGACTGCCCGGCGGCCAGCCCCGCGCCGTCGGCGCCGGGGTGGATTTGCAGAGTATCAATCCAGACGGTCCCGGTCTGCCCGCCCAGGGTAAACGCCAGGCGGCTGTGGTTGGCGACAGCATCGCGGGCGGTGAAGACATAGTGAAATGTCTGCCAGTCGGTCGTCAGCGCCGCCGTGGCGTCGAGGCCGACGTTGTGCCAGTCGGCTTCGTCCACGCTGGCCGCGATTGGCAGGGGGCGCGGGACGTCGGCTTTGGCCCGGAATGACACCGTGTACGTGTCGCCGCTCTTCAAATCCAGCCCGGTTTGATGCACCTGAACGTGCCAGCCCGTGCCGTCAATTTTGGCGATGCTGACGCGCTGTGCCCCGTCCGCCTCGCGGGTCATGTCGGCGTTAGACGTGCCCTGATGCTCAATACTCCACGCCGAGCTGTCCGTCAACAGGCCCGGCCCAGTCGGTGTCACGCCCGCCCGCCACGCGGCTTTCAGTTTCGCTTCCGTGCCGTACTTCTTCGCCAGCCATGTGTTCCACAGGCCGACCAGCTCGCCCCGGAACGGCGCGGGCAGGGTGTCCAGGCCCGCCCCTAGCGTCGCCCACGGGTCGCCGACCAGCGAGTTTTCATTGTTGATTTCCACCACCGCCACCGCCGGGTCCGAAGTGTACGGCAGGCGCGTGTAGGGGTTGACGTGCGTGAGCAGGTCGCGGGCAAAGTTCTTCTGCAACAAGATCATGCGCGGGTCGAACTCATCCACCCGCTTGTCATAGTTGGGGATTTGGCGGACGCTTTCCGGGAAACCGTCGGCAGGCGTGAACTGCCGCGAAACGTGCAGGTTGAGGTTGACATAAATGCCGTTTTGTTTAAGCTGCGCGATCAGATAGTCCAGCTTGTCTAGCTGCGCCGCGTCGATGTGCTGATGGTCGGGGAACTTCGCATCCCACAGGTTCGTGTTCGGCCCCCACCCCGGATTGTCCATGTGATGCAGGCGCACCAGGTTGATGCCCAGCTTCGCCATCCGTGCCGCCACTTTTTCCGCGTCCGCATGGGTTGGGAACGCCCCCGCCGCGACGAGGTTGGTTCCCAGAAACCGCACCCGCGTCCCGGTGTTCGTTTCGACAAAATGCCCGTTTTTAGCCACAATCGCGCCGTTGCGCCCGGCAGGCTTCGCATTCAGAAACGACACATCCGTCGCCGTCCCCACCGACGCATCATCCCAGGGAATGACAAACGGAAACAGCGGGGCCGGGGCTGCAACAGATGCGGGAGCCTGCGCCCCGGCAGGAACGGCAAACGCCAGCGCGGCGGCCAGCAGCGGCAGCAGAATATGTTTCATGGAGTGCAATTATACCACAAAGAAACAGCCAACTTGGAAAAGCCTCGTCCCCCCGGAACTCTGACAGTCTATTTCACGCCTCGGTACTGCTCAAAGGCGACGGCGAGGTACTCTAAAAAGTCGGCGTAGTTGACGGAAACGACGCCCTGCGGGGGGACGATGCCGAGGCGCTGCATCAGGGGGACGGCGAGGCGCATGGCGACGGGCTGCTGCACGGCAGGCGGGAGCTGCCAGCGGCGGTCGATGCAGTGGCGGACGGCGCGGTATTCGGGCACGGTCATCTCGAAAACGTGCCGCCCGATGTCCGCCAGCGCGTAGGCGGCCAGATGCTCCGGCAGCACCCGCGCCGGGGGGGCGAGGGCTTCCAGCGTCGGCACGCGGGGGGCACGCTGCTTGACCACGAGTGTTCCGGCCACGAAGTCGCCGAGGCGCTGATACCGCTCGGACAGCAGCAGGCAGGCCACGGGGATCAGCAGCACCAGGCCACCGAAGGCGCTGTACACGGGGTCTTTTCCGGCGGTTCCCATGACAATCAGCACCAGCGCCGCGACGGGCATGCCGTCCATCAGGCGAATCAAGTTTCGCAGAATGGCGGCGTAGGCATTGATGGGGTAGCCGCCGTCGCGGATGACCCGCAGGCCTAGCTGCCGCTTGCCGGGCGTCTGCCCGTTCCAGGCCGTCTCAAACCAGATAAAATAGCCCCACCAGATGGCAAAGCCCGCAATCAGCGCGAACGCCAGTTCCGCCTGCGCGAAGAATATGCCGAGTGTCCGGGACGCCGCGCCGCTGCCCAGCGCAATGATCCAGGCCGTAATCAGCACCACAATCCAGAGCGCCAGATAAATGGCAAGCTGAAAAAATGTATCCAGCAGGTTTGCCAGAAAGCGCGTGCCGACCCCGGCCAGCTCATACTCAATCTCAATGTTTTCCGGCGTGACGACTAAAATCTCGCGTGACATAGGGCCTCCGGGCGCGGTATACTGCAAAAAAGAAGGGGCAAACAAATGGCGATTGACGAGCGGGCGTTTATCAACAAAAAGCGGGGCGGCTGGGAGCGGCTGTCGGTGATTATCGAGCGGACCAAAAACGGCGGGCTGAAAAAGCTGCCGCGTGAGGATTTGCCCGCCCTGGGGTCGCTGTACCGCCGCGCCGCCGCCGACCTTGCGTATGCCCGCGCTCAGAACGCCAATCCTAGCCTCGTATTGTACCTCAATGAACTGGTTGGCAACGCACACGGGGTCATTTATGCCGAAGAATCGGGCGGCTGGGGCCGCCTCTGGGGCTTTCTGGCCTACGGCCTGCCGGAAACGCTGCGCCGCCGGATGCCCTTTGTGCTGGCCGCCGTGGCGCTGAACCTCATCGGGGCATTTCTAGCCTATACACTGGTGCATCGGGACCCGGCGCTGGCGAGCGTGTATTTCCCCGAAGGGCTGGGCGATGCCGTGGATTTCTGGAAAAAAGGCGGGGCCGACCACGGCAACGTCCCTCTGGGCGACGGCGTTTTGTTTTCCTCGAGCCTGATGACCCACAACACGACTATCGGTATTGCAGCCTTTGCGACGGGCCTGACGCTGTTTGTGCCGGTGGTGCTGATGTTCCAAAACGGGGCGATGGTCGGGGCGCTGACGGCGCTGGTGCAGCCGGGCGGTCATCTCAGCTCCATGTGGGCGGGCCTGCTGCCGCACGGCATCTGCGAGCTGTCGGCGACCTTCATCTGCGGCGGCGCGGGCCTGTGTCTGGGCTGGGCTATTCTGTCGCCGGGGCGTCACTCCCGCAAAGAGGCCCTGCTCGCCAATGGCCGCGATGCCTGCAAGCTGATGATTGGCACGATCCCCCTGTGGATTATCGCGGGCATTTTGGAGGGCAACGTCTCGCACACCTCCCTGCCCCACTGGGTCAAGTTCAGCCTCGCGGGCATTCAGGCCGCCGCTCTGATTATCTACATCTATGGCAGCCGCCGCCCGCTGCCACGTCCTCAGAAGAGATAAGAAAGCAATCTTATGACGCACACTTTAGAAGTGACCGAAGTAGACGACGACCTGCTCCAGCTTTTAGACCAGCGGGCCAGCCAGCAGGCTCAGGACCGCTCCGCCTATGTCCGCGACTTGCTGCGACGTGATTTGACAGCGCAGGCAGGCTCAAGTTTTGGGAAACGGACTTTCGCGCAGATACTTGCTCCTGTTCACGAATCGGTCCAGCAGTCCGGCATGACTGAAGCAGAGGTGGATGCTCTTTTGGATGAAACTTTAGCTGATGTCCGGCGCAAAAGTAGATACCGATAACTGTGTCGCATAAGGGGCTTTTTCCGTGCCAACTTCTAATGACCATGATCCTGATGATACCAATGGCCTATCTTTTTGCAGCCCGCCCGTTTCAGTCTTACCTCGTCAAAGTCAAAGGGCGGCTGTGTCGCATCCGCTAATTTGGCAGGCGTCACTTCGGACCATAAACTCTGTTCATGTTGATCGCCATATTCGTTCCACCTAAAACTGATATAACGCAATCGCTGACTGGAGCGGTCGTACCAATATCCGCCGTAATTATCACCACCAAAATATGATTCTTGACCGACATGGAACAGTCGTACTTCTGGATGTTCCCCAACTGCTTTTGCCAAATCTGTGATCGGATCACTAGGAAACTCGCTAACATCAGTATTCCAAATCACGATAACTTTTGGTTTTGCCTGATTACTCTGATGCGATACGGTGGAGCCCACATCAGGGAGGCACATTTGGCTCGTCAAAACTAATGCTAACAGAGATGTGAAAAGAATAGCAGAACGCATTTGATTTTCTCGCTTTTTTCCACAGCCGGACTATGTGGTGCAGATTTTGGGCCGCGCAGTAAGCAACCTTAAAATACGCTTGCGTTGTTGCACAAATAACTGGTAAAGTAGAAAAGGCAGCCGGTGAGCGGCTGCCTTTCTAATCTGGACAGGAAGGAGGTGATTCCTTATGTCCAATCGAGTACGACGGATGTTCGTTCGAATGCGGCCCGTCGCTCAAACAATCGCAGCGGTTGTAACAACAATCGCGGCGATACTCCGCATTCTTAAAAGCCTAGGCTTCTAAGAGCGCGGTAAGAAGAAGGGGATTGCCTGCAAGCAATTCCCTTCTTTTTGCTGTGTGTTTGCTGGAAGTCCCGCCACATTCACAGCAGCAAAGCGTTTCGTTTCTCTGTCGCAGTGCGCGACACAGTATCAGTATGGCATCGTATCGGCATTGTGTCAACATTGTGGCACTCTTGCCGTTTTTATTTAGTTTTCGGCTTCGGCGGATACTGCTTTAGGGCGGCCTTGACGGCGGCGTCGATAGTTTTCTGATCCACCGGGCCGGTGCTGTTGATCTTGTTGGACACATAAGCCCGCCATACAAGCTGCTTGGTGCGCGGGTCCACAAAGTCCAAAATTAGCGTGCCCTGCGTATAGTTTTGGACATAGTAGTTGTCAAAGCCCTGGTCCCACCACGCCCCGTAAGGGCGGAAAAAGAAGCCGGGTCCGAAGTAGGGACCGTCATAGACCTGCGGCCCCATGTTTTCAATTTCCTGCTTGTTCTGCGCCCCGGCGATGTAGGTGACCACCAAATCCGGGTTTTGCGTGGTAGGGGTCAGCCCTTCTGCTGGCAACGCCTCGGCAACCGCCGTTTGTATGCGGTTGTTGAGAAGCGTGTTGTTCGGGTCATTCGCGCCGAGGCGGGTCATAATCCGTCCGGGCTGGAAGGCGTAGGTATGGTACTGGGCAAAGTTGGTATTCGGCGCATAATCAGTGGTGACTTTGGGGCCGTCGCCTGAATTGCAGCCGACCAGCAGCGTGCCGCCCACGAGGGCCGTCGCCAGAGCTGGTAAAAATCGGCGGGAGATGGGCTGGAAGCTCGCGTGTTTCATAGTGTGTTGGCCTTTCACTTTGACTTACCCCACCCGCCCGCGCCTAAATCATAGACCGCGCTTTGAGGTCCAAATAGTGATTGACTAAATCGGCGCTCAAATCTTCGGGCGGGCTGTCCAGGGTCCAGACGCCCCGGCGCTTCAGCAGGGTGATGGCGGCACGGCGCTCCTGCAAGACCTGCGTGGCGACGGCTTTCTGGTAGACCCCTGCGCCGTCGACCGGCGTCCCGGCGGCGGCAGCGAGGATATTGGGGTCGCTGACGGTGACGCAGACGACGCGGTGCAGGTCGGAGATCATGGGGACGGCATCTAAAATCTGCGCCGATGATTCGGGGTCGACCAAATCGGTAAACAGCACGACCAGTGAGCGCCGCCGCCAGCGGGCGGAGAGGTTCTGGAACGCATTGCGGTAGTCGGTTTCGACCAATCTAGCGTCTAAGTTGTAGAGGCTCTCTAAGATCGCGTACACCTGCGCTTTGGACTTGGCGGGGGGCAGGTAAGCACGGACATCGGCATCAAAGGCCATCAGTCCCACTTTGTCATCGCCCGACGCCGCGACATAGGCCAGCATGAGCGCCGTGTTGACCACGTAATCCAGCTTTGCCATCTTCTGCACAGACTGGAGCATCGTCCGGCCCGTGTCTAAAAGCAGCACGATGTTCTGCGACCGCTCGGCTTCATACTGCCGCGAAATCAGCTTGCCCCGGCGAGCCGTGGCGCTCCAATCAATTTTTTTGTACTCGTCCCCCGGCACATAATCGCGCAGCGATTCAAACTCCGACCCGCCGCCGCGCACTTTGGCGGTTCGAATGCCAAGCTGCATCAGCCGTCCGCGCCGGGCCAGCAGCTCATATTTGGCCGTCTCGGCCAGATTGGGATAGACTTTGACCGCCTGTGCGGCGGGAAGCCGCGCCTGCCGCCGAATCAGCCCCAGGCGGCCCGCGTAGGACACCCAGAGGTCCCCAAACTGAAAGTCGCCTTTGGCGGGCGGCGTGACGGCGTACTCATACCGCACCGGGCGCGGGTCCGGCGGCAGGGTTAAAGTTCCCTCGGCGGGCCGGTTCAGGGCAAACGGCGGCGGGGGCAGGTCCCGAAACGAAACGCTGAGGGGAAACGCGGCGCGGGAGCGGGCTTCGAGAATCACTGTGTTGGCCGCGCCCAGCGACAGCTTTTCATCCACCGTGCGCGTCAGGGTCAGGGCGGCTTCCGGGCGCGGTGCGGCCAGAAAGTCGGCGAGGGTCGCGGCGGCCAGCAGGGCATTCCAGAGCAGCACGACGGGGAGGAGCCAGGGGGCAAGCTGCACAAAAAGCAGCGGCAGCGCCCCGAGGGCGAGCAGGACAACAAGGCGAGGGGTCAGGCGCATAGCTGCATTATACAGCATGGCGCGGGAAAGGGGAAGGGACAAAGCCTGCTTTCGCAGGAAGGTCGTGCTGATAATTTTACTTACCAGCACGACCCCTGTTCGAGCTACCCGCTATTTCACTGGCGTGAGCTGAAGGTAGGTACTGAGTATGTTCTGAGCGCCGGGAGCATTCGGGTTGGTAAAGGTTCCTTGAACCTGTCCGGCAAGACCGCCGGGGACCAAAAGAAGGGTGCCGCCGACGCTGCCGGTCGTTGTCTGGCTGCCTATCGTTGTGACGACCTGATAGCTGATATTCCCTGCCGAATCGATTTGACCTGAAATAGTGCCGCCCAAAGCGCCAGTGCCAGACACTGTTCCGCCTGGGGTAATTGTAATCGTCAGGGTGCCGCTGGATGTGCTATTGTTGTTTGGGCCTACAAAGCCTTCCGTGGCCGTCCCGGTCCAGGTACCTACATAGGAGGTCGGCGTTACTTCCGATCCACCACCGGGACGGGTTGGCGGCTTTGGCGGCTTTGGCGGTGCTGGTTTTGTCGGCTTTGGGGGGGCTGGCCTTGGCGGCACTGTTGCGCTCCAGGCGCTGGTGCTGAGGGTCAGAAGTAATGCAAGGGGCGTCACGCCAACGGCGGCTAAAACTTTGTGTATGTGCATTTTCCTTTTTGCTTTCTTTCTGGCAGGTGGACCTGCCGGAACCAAATTCCCGCACTTGCGAAAAAAGCTGTTCGGCTTGCTTTCTGGAAGAAACCTAGACAAAAGGCTTTCCAAAAACTCTGAAGCTACGGTATTGTACCCAACTGATCTACCCAAGATCAAGCAAGATCACAATGCAGGCAGGTAGCACACTAAAAAACGCTGTGCTGCTTTTCTTTTGGGGCTATTTACAAGAACTTAACTTATTTGATTATCTATGTTATAAAAATAAATAATTTTAATATACGATTGACAATTTTAATAAGATACGCTACAATACACCATGACATACGAACTGCCAAGCGAATGCCCGCTGTGCAGAGGCGAGCTGCAAGTAACACAAACCACCTGCACGGACTGCGGCGTGCAGATGACCGGGCAGTTTATTCTGGCCCCTTATCGCAGTTTGGACGCCGAACAGGCCCGATTTATGGAGACATTCCTGCGCTGCCGGGGCGTTTTGCGGGACGTCGAAGCAGCACTCGGCATTTCGTACCCGACCGTGCGCGGGCGCTTGGACGGCCTGCTGTCCACGCTGGGGTTTGCCGAGGGTCCCCACCCCGTCCCGTCCACTCCTCCGACACCGCCTGTGTCGGCGGCAGACGCGAAAGCCGCCCGGCGGCGCGAGATTTTAGTCGCTGTAGAAAACGGCACGCTAGATGCCGAGACCGCCCTGAAGTCACTGCAAACGCTGTAGCGTTCAGTGACACTTATTTGGAGACACTCCCCATGCCGCCCGTTTCTGAAACTCTGCCGCACACTTTGCCGATAGCCACTCAGCCGCGTGTCCGGGAGCGCGGACACCTCGTCCTGGTGGACTGGGAAGGCGTCGCGCCCAGCACCCCCGCCCCGGCCCACACGGCGGCGAAACCAGGTCCCCTGCGGCGCACCTGGGTAGACCGTGCGTTTGACCGGGCCTTTCTGGTGCTGCTGGCGGTGACCGCTCTGGGCGCGGCGGCAAGCTTGGGGCAGCACTGATGGCCCAAACGGCTCGCCCAAGCTTTGGGCGGCGCGTGTGGGAGTTCCCCCTCACGCGCATTCTGGCCTTCCTGCTGCTGGTGGGCGTGCTGGCTGCCGCGCTGGGACTGGCCCTGAAAGCGGTCCTGCCGCACAGGCCACTGGCCCCGGACATGACGCTGCTGCTGGGCGAAGGCGTGCTGGCAGTGGCGGCGCTGCTGGCATTCGGCGTGATGAAGCGGTGGGCGGACAAGCAGACGGCGGACGAGGCCGGGCTGCCGGTGCGGGGCATCTTCTCGGAGACGGCGATTGGCCTGCTGATTGGCGGCGGCGTTTTCTCCGCCGCTGTCGGGATGCTGACGGCGTTCCGGGTGTTTAGCATTGGCGGCGTCAACGCGCATTACCTGCCGCTCGTGCCGCTGGTGACGTTTTTGCTGGTCGGCCTCTTTGAGGAAGTCGTCTTTCGGGGCTATGTCTTTCAAACGCTGGAGCGGCGCTGGGGGTCGGGCATCGCGCTGGCCGGGTCCGGGCTGTTTTTTGGGCTGGCGCATCTGGCGAACGGGCAGGGCGTGGCCGGGCCGGTGCTGATCTCGGTTGAGGCCAGCATTTTGATGACGGCGGCCTACCTGCTGACGCGGCGGCTCTGGCTGCCGATTGGCATTCACTGGGGCTGGAACCTGTTCGAGTCGTCGGTTTACGGCCTGAGCGACTCGGGGACGCACAGCAGCCCGGCGCATATTTTGTTCGCGGGCCATTTGTCCGGCCCAAACTGGCTGACCGGCGGGGCATTTGGCCCCGAGGCCGGGCTGGCCTGCCTGCTTTGCGGCACCTATGCCGGGATTTTGCTGCTGCGAATGGCAATTCGCAAAGGCCACTGGCGCGGCCTGCCGCCCAAAATTATTGAGCACACTAAAGAAGGAACCACACCATGAGCGAAGAAAGCATTCTGATTTTGAATATGCTGCGCGAAGGCAAAGTCACCGCCGAACAGGCCGACTCGCTGCTGCGGGCTGTCCGGGAAACCCCGGTCGCCGCCCCGCCCGTTCCGCCGGTCCCGCCAACGCCGCCCGCGCCGCCGTCGCCGGACCCGGCGATGATGGCCTCGATGCAGGCGCGGCTGGCGGAGCTTCAGGGAAAGCTCGGCGAGCTGCAAGGCAAGCTGGGCGCGGCACAAACCGCCCGCTCGGCAGACGGTGCGGCGTCACTGGCCGGGAAGATTTTAGATCATATCCCCCGCCCGGAGCTGGACATGGGCAAAATCAACAAAGCGGTGGATGAGGCCATGCGCGGGCTGAACTCGCTGAAGAACGATGCCGTTAAGACCGCCCGGACCGCCGGACGGCAGGCCGCCGAAGAGGCGCGGAAAGCCGCCCGCGAAGGGCGCAAAGCTATGAAGCGGGAGTTCAATTTTGACCTGAACCTCGGCGGCGAGGAGATGGGCCGCGACGCCCGGCCTGCCAACGCGCACAGTCAGCCGCAGGCGTCGGACAGCACCCACGACACCGTTTCCTGGTCGGGCGCGGAAACGCTGGCGCTGGAAAACAAATACGGAAATCTGACCGTGCGCGGCACGGACGCTCCGAACGGCACGGCTACGGCGACCGTTACCAAGACCGCCTGGGCGGACACCGAAGAGGCTGCCCGCGTGCTGCTTCAGCAGGTTTTCTTAACCCACACCGTCGAAAACGGGCAGTGCCGCGTGGGAGTCGCCGCCCCCGCCGATGCCCGCGACCGGCTGACGGTGGATGTGGAGATTCAGGTCCCCCGAAGTATAGCGCTGGAAGTGTCCACGCAGTTCGGCGCCGTGATGCTTCAAGAAGTCTCGGCGTCGCTGTCGGTCAAAACCGCCTCCGGCAGCGTGTCGGTGATGCGGCCTGTGGACTGCGGCGCGGGCGATGCCAAGCTCCTGAGCGCCTCGGGCAGCCTGACCCTGTCCGACTGGAACCTGCCCCGGACGGCACTGACTTTGGAGACGGCCAGCGGCGATGTGGTGCTGACGCGGCTGTCGGTGAAATCGGCCACGGTCAGCAGCCGGAGCGGGGACGTGTCGGCGCGGGAAACGCAGTGCGTCGAAACGGCTTCCTATGAATCGGCCACGGGAGATGTTCTGGTCTCAGCCAGCGCGGCGGGGGCACGGGCGTCCGTTCGCAGCGGCAGCGGCGCGGCGCGTGTGGACGGCCTGCGGGCCGAGCAGGTTCACATTGAGACTATCAGCGGGGATGCCCATGTGCAGACCATCGGCGGGGCGCTGACCGTGAAGACCATCAGCGGGGACGTGGAAGCATCCAACACGGAAACGCAGAACGTGTCGCTGATGACGGTCAGCGGCGATGTGCAGTATGCCCTGCCCGCGCCGTTCACCGGGTCGTTTGCGGGAACCACCGTGTCCGGCGACGTCAAGCTGCGCGTGTCCCCGGCCTCCGAAGCGCGGCTGGAGCTAAACACGACAAGTGGCAGCCTGAGCCTCGGCCTGCCGACCGAGGACGCCGTGACTACCGAGCGGCACATCACCGGGCGGCTGGGCAGCGGCACAGGCAGTATTCGTTTGCAGTCGGTGTCGGGGGATTTGGACGTGGCAGCGGGCTGATAAGTCACCCAGAACAAAGGCCGGGGGCATTGCCCCCGGCCTTTTTCTCGGCACGCCGTGCGGCTTACCCCGCCTTCATGCCGCGCTTGCGGGCGCGGAGCAGGAGGCCCGCCAGGCCGATGCCGCCGAGGCCCAGAGACGCCACCGCGCCCGGCTCGGGCACAGCGGGCGGCGGGGTGCTGCACGGCGCGGACCCGGCGCAGGTGGTGACGCTGCCGGTGCGGCCCAGCGAGTCTTTGACAGTGACGAGGCTCTGCACCGGGGCTGCCGCCGACTGAATGTAAAGGTAGCCAAAGCTGCCGTACTGCGAGCCGCCATTGTAGCCAAGCTGCGAGACCATATCCTGCCCGGCGTTCAGTGCATTTCCAGAATTGGCGGACCAGACGAGTTGATTGTTCTGAAGCGTCGCCGACATCGTGGAGGGGTGGATTTTGTAATCCACCGTGCCGCTGTTCGCCACCGTGCTGCCGTACTTGCCCAGTGGGCCGTCATGGTAGACCGTGCCCTGCTTGTTCGGGGCATCGCCGAAGAACAGCACGTCTGAGGGAGATGCCGAGGCGGCGTAGCCGAAGTCCGCTGTGAACGAAGTCAGACCCGCCATGTCATTGATGTTTTTGAGGTCATACTGCGTCGTGTAGAGCTTGGAGCTGGCATCGTAAAACGTATTGGTATAAAGGGTGAACGTGCTGCCGCCGTCCAGAATGCCGTTCTGGGCGCAGCTATACTGCGGCGTGCCGGTCGGGCGGGTCCAGGCCGAGGCCGCGCCGGACGCGGCGAAGGTGAGGACAGCGGCGGCGGCAGTGCCGGCGGCGAGTTTGGTCAGGGGGGTGAAAATATTCATAACGGGTTGCCTTTCGGTCTGCTGTGCGCGTGAGAGTAGGAAGATGCTATTCTTAAAAGCAGACACACTGCCAAAGTCGGCAATTCCGCACAAAACCCGTAGTTATGCCGGGCGAAACCCGTATTTTTGGGGGCGTAGGCTTGGTAAAAGACTTGACGACGGCGCGGTTTTGTTGTACCATAACGGCAGCCATTCATCATTTAAGAGGTTTTTGATTTGACACGACTTTCCCCGCGCTGGCCGCTGGCCGCCGTTCTGCTTCTCGGCCTCGCCCCCTATGCGACCGCCCAGATACCGATGACCCCCGAAATGCCGCCCCCGCCGCCGCGTCCCGCCGCGCCCGCCCCCCCGGCGGCTCCCGTCACGCCTGGCCCGCCCGGAGTGGCCGCCACCGTCAACGGCGTCCCGATTACCAAAACGCAGGTGACCGCTGAGGTCATCAAAGCCGTCGGCCCGCAGTTTGTCTCGCAGCTTGTGGACCAGATGATCACGATTGCGCTGATTGATCAGGAAGCGGCGCGGCAGCACGTCGTCATCACACCCGCGCAGGCGGCCCTGAAGCTCAGCCAGGTGCGGACGCGGGCTTCCGCCCAGGTTCCCGGCGGCCTGGACACCTACCTTGCCCAGCGCCATCAGAGCCTGGCCGACTACAAAGCCCAGCTTCTTACGGAGCTGAAAGTGGAGGCGCTGGTCAAAAAAACTATGCCGCCCGCCGCGCCCGCCGCCCGCCGCCATGTCCGGCATCTGCTGATTTTGACGTCTCCTCCCGGTGCAATGCCCTCGCCGGATGTCAAAGGCCCGCACACCGACGCCGAGGCCCTGGCACTGATTGCCAAAGCCCAGGCCGACCTGAAAGCGGGCAAGTCGTTTGAGGAAGTCGCCAACCAGTACACCGAAGACCCGTCTGGCAAAGGCAAAGGCGGCGATCTGGGCATTATGGATGCCACCACCTCGTTTGTGCCCGAGTTCAAGGCCGCCGCACTGGCCTTGAAGCCAGGCGAAGTCACGCCCGAGCCGGTCAAAACGCAGTTCGGCTACCATCTGATTCAGTGTGTCAGCACCAGCGCCGCCCCGCTGCCGTCGGACAAGGCGCTGTATGCCGCCGCAGAGAGTGCCGCCAAACAGCAGCAGATACAGGCCGCCATTCGAGGCTATGTGGAAGGCTTGAAGAAAAAAGCCAGAATCGTCAACTACACCCCCGCCCCGCCGCCCGCCCCGACCCCGCCCGGCTTCCCCGGACTGGGCGGCCCGCCCCCGGCTCCTTAGAATGTATTTCAAAACGCAGGTCTAAAAAAGAGCCTGCGATGAGCCAATAATAGCGGCATAATGCCATCGAATGAGCCGAGCGTTGCGCCGAAGCCTGAGCCGAAAACCGTCCAGAAAAAGTCGTTGCCGACCATCTGGAACGTTCCCGATCCACTCTGGGAGTTGATCGAGAAGGTGCTTGCCGTCTACGATCCGCCTGCCAGAACAGGCCGCAAGCGAAGCGATGAGCGCCAAGCCTTTGACGGCGTCATCTACCGCCTGCGAACGGGCTGCCAATGGAACCATCTTCCCGATGACTTCGGCGACAGCAGCAGCGTCTATCGTGCCTTTGTGCGCTGGGAGAAGAAGGCCATCTTCGATATTTTGTGGGCCATCCTTTTGACCAAGTGCGACGACCTGCAAGGCGTAGACTGGCAGTGGCAGTCTGCCGATGGCTGTTTGGGCAAAGCGCGAGGCGTCCCCAAGAGCGGCGTTGGTAAAAGGGGGCGCAAGACCAGTGCGTCGGCCCCAGCCCCTGCGACCGCGCCAAGTCTGGCGTCAAGAAAAGCGTGCTGGTTGAGGGCCACGGCAGGCCCCTTGCAGCCTGCATCAGTGGAGCAAATGTCCCTGACACCAGTTTGCTGAAAGCAACGCTTGATGCTGTGGTCGTGGTGCGTCCCGCACCGACCACCGAGAAGCCGCAGCACTTGTGCCTGGACAAAGGCTATGCCAACGCCCCTGCCGAAGCCGTGGTTTTAGAAGCAGGCTATGTGCCCCATATTCGGCGCATCGGCGAAGAAAAGCGCGACGACCAGCAGGAAAAGACGCATCCTGAAAAGACGCATCCTGAAAAGACGCATCCTGAAAAGACGCATCCTGAAAAGACGCATCCTGAAAAGACGCATCCTGAAAAGACGCATCCCGCCCGCCGCTGGGTGGTGGAGCGCACGTTTGGTTGGCTGTCTCGCTGCCGTGCCATTCTCGTGCGCTACGAGAAGCTGGCAGAACGCTATCTGGCGACTGTGAAACTTGCCTGTGCCTTGCTGTGGTTCCGACGCTGGCACGAACTTGATCCGACACTTACGTTTTGAAATACATTCTTAATGGCGCAGAGGAAGGAAACACACGAGCAATGGCAAAGACACTGAACGTCGGCATGATTGGCTACAAGTTCATGGGCAAGGCGCATTCCAACGCCTACCGGCAGGTCGCCCGGTTCTTCCCGGAGATGGAAACTGTTCCGGTGATGAAGGCGCTCTGCGGGCGCGATGAGGCCGGTGTCCGCAAGGCGGCTGAGACATTCGGCTGGCAGGAGTATGAAACCGACTGGCGGCGGCTGGTGGCCCGCGACGACATTGACATCATCGACATCGGCGCACCGGGCAATATGCACGCCGAAATCGCGGTCGCCGCCGCCCGTGCGGGCAAGCACGTCTTCTGCGAAAAGCCCCTCGGCAACAGCGCCGAAGAGGCCCGGCGAATGCTGGACGCCGTGGAAGAGGCCGGGGTGCAGAGCCTGGTCTGGTTCAACTACCGGGCCAACCCCGCTGTTGCGTTTGCCAAAAAGCTGATTGACGACGGCGCGATTGGGCGTATCTATCACTGGCGGGGCCTGTTTTTGCAGGACTGGCTGGTCAACCCGTCGTCGCCGATTGGCTGGCGTCTCAAAAAAGAAGTCGCGGGCAGCGGCTCGCACGGCGACCTGCTGGCGCACTGCCTGGACACAGCCCGGTACCTGGTCGGCGAAATCACGGAAGTCAGCGGGGCATTGGAAACATTTGTCAAGCAGCGCCCGGAGATGGGTACCGCCGATGACCGCATGGGCGGCACGGCGTCGGAGGTCATGGGCGAGGTGACGGTGGACGACGCTTCGCTGTCCCTGGCCCGATTTGCCAACGGGGCACTGGGCACGTTTGAGGCCACGCGCTATGCGTCAGGCCGCAAAAATTACAATTTCTTTGAGATCAACGGCAGCCTCGGCAGCGTCATCTTCAGTGCCGAGCGGCCCAATGAGCTTCAAATCTACACCACCGACACCCGCCCCGGCACGCACGGCTTCCGCACGGTCAGCGTCACGAGCGGGCAGGACCCGTACACCGGCCACTACTGGCCGACCGCGCACAATATCGGCTACGAGCATACGTTCATCAGCCTGCTCTTTGATGCGTTCACGGCCCTCGGCAAAGGCGAAAGCCCCTCGCCGTCCTTCCGCGACGGCTACTTGAACAACGTACTTCTGGACACCATCGCCAAATCCGCCGAAACAAAGAAATGGGAAAGCGTGACATTATGACAATCACATTGAAGCCGACGACCGAGGCCCTGCTGCGGGAAAAAGCACAGCAAGAAGGGCGAGATGTGGATAGCCTTGTTGATATGCTCCTTGCAGACAGCCTGGAAGCAGAAGCACGACGGACCGAAGAAGATGTGAAAGAAGAAGATGTGAAAGCGGTGCGTGCTGCAATGGCGGCGGCAGAAGCCGGTCGAGAAAAGCCTATGGCTCAGTATCTTGAGGAGCAGCGTGCAAAGCGAGGTTTGCCGGGAACATGGCCGTCCGCCCGGCTAGTTGAAACGGAGACAGGGATGGTTGTTGCCGAATGATGCCTGACGATGACGCACTGACTGTGTATGAAATCCGTTTCAGCGAACCGGCTGAGGCAGAATTGGAAGCTGAATATCTGCGACTTGCAGCGGTCGGGTTTGATCTGGCAGAACGCTGGAACGACAGCATATTGGTGGCGTGTCAATCTCTATCACAGTTGCCTAGGCGATACCCTGCTGCTCCTGAAAGAGTGGCAGGAGGATACGAAACCCGCCGGATGCTTGTTTCGTATTGGCAAGCTGGCATACTGGATATTGTACGCAGTTTTTGAAGGGAATGGCGATAAGTTGGCGTTTGTTCGTATCCTTAATTTTCGTCGCACTTCATAGAAACAGTGTTATAAAAACAGACAAAAGGCCCGCGCAGAATGCGCGGGCCTTTTGGTGTCTACCAGCCCATCGTGCCGGGGCTGCCCTTGAAGGGGCCGACGATGTTTGACGTAATCCAGCCGCCATAAAAGCCGCCGGGCTGCGGGGTGACCCGCTCGCCGTTGACGGTGCAAAAGTCCATACGGCCCGGATACAGGGCGATGCAGTCCTGGAGCGCGGCAAACGCCGGGGTCGGGTCCGGGTAGAACCACGCGGCAGATTCGGCACGCTTGCCTCCGGCTTCAATGCTGTAGTAGCTTGCCAGGCCTTTCCATTCGCAGAAGGACTGGCCGGGGGCAGGAATGAAACACTGGCGCAGAACGTCTTCCGGCGGCAGGTAATACACCGGAGGATGACTCGTTTCCAGCACCCGTTTAGCGCGGCGCGTGTCGGCAATCACCACGCCGCCGAAGACAACCTGAAGGTGCGCGTCGGTGTCTTCAAGGCGCGGCGGGCGCGGGTAATCCCACACCGACTCCTGACCGGGACCGGGTATGATAGGCGTAATCGGGTTCATAAGCCGCAAACAAAATCGCGTGGACAGAAGTTCCAACACCGCAGGTATAATAGGAAGCATGAGTGTTTACCCTGCCGCCTCTGACGTTCTGCTTTTGCTGATGGCTTACCTGCTGGGGGCGTTTCCTGCCGGGCTGCTGGTCGGCAAGATGGTCAAAGGCATTGACGTCCGGGACTACGGCAGCGGCAACATCGGGGCCTCCAATGTCTGGCGCACGATGGGACCGCTCTGGGGCATTGGCGTTTTTTTGTTTGACTTCTGCAAAGGCTACATCCCCACCCTGCTGACGGGCCGGATGCACACGGCGGGGGCGGTCGAAGTCAGCCCGTGGCTGGTCGTCGGCGTGGGGCTGGCCGCCATTCTCGGCCACAACTTCAGCCCGTTCCTGCGCTTCAAAGGCGGCAAGGGTGTGGCGACCTCCCTGGGCGTGGTCTACGGCCTGTCCCCGGAAGCCGCCGCGCTGGGGCTTGCCGTATGGCTCGTGTGCCTGGCGCTCACCAAATACATCTCAGTGTCGTCCATCGTAGCCGCCGTCGTTACCTCGCTGGCGCTGGTCGGCCTGCACCGGGACCTGCCGCACGCGCTGTTTGCGCTGCTGGTAGCGCTGTTCGTGATTGTCAAGCACCGGGCCAACATGGCACGAGTGAAGGCGGGAACCGAGCCAAAAGTCAGCTTCCGCCGCCGCCACCCGGAGGCTTTAAAGTGACCCCCCAGCTTGTTCTTGCCTCCACCTCCCCCCGCCGCCGCGAGCTGCTGGCCCTGCTCGGCCTGCCGTTTGAGATTGTTGCCAGCCGCTTCGACGAGTCGCGGCTGTCCCCCTTCGGCCTGCCCCCGGCGAACTACGTGACGCAGCTTGCCACGGGCAAAGCCGCCGAAGTCGCCGCCCGGCTCGCCGCCCCCGAGGCGGTCATCATTGGTGCGGACACGACGGTTGTGCTGGACGGCGGCGTCTTAAACAAGCCCGCTGACCCCGCCGACGCCGCCCGGATGCTGCGCCGCCTGTCAGGCCGCACCCACGAAGTCTACACCGGCCTGTGCCTCCTCCACGGCGAAAAAATCCAAACCGCCCACGCCGTTACCGCCGTCACATTTGAACCTCTGTCCGACGCCGCCATCGCCGCCTATGTCGCCACCGGCGAGCCGCTCGACAAAGCCGGAGCCTACGGCATCCAGGGCCAGGGCCTCGGTTTCACCCCCCGAATTGACGGCGACTACTACACCGTCGTCGGCCTGCCGCTGGGCTTGCTGCGCGGCCTGCTCCTGCCCGATTTCCCAAATATAAAAGCCGCCCCGGCGCAGCCGCTGTTCCCTGATGTGCGGACCAGATCAGAGATTGTGGCGAACGGCCCAGGAGAACCTCACCCCAACCCTTTCCTTCCGAAAAGAGAGGGAGCCGGATAAAGGAAATCGGACGAATGCGTAGGGGCGCTGCTTGCTGCGCCTTCTTAATTGTGTGTTACCTCGGACTGCCTTTTCGGCTGTGCGCGACCAGCCGCCGGAGAAGCCACAGGGAGGCACGCTGCAAAAGAACGAGAACGACAATCAGCCCGAGGCACAGGCCGAACAGGGCCAGTCCGTTGCCCCGGCCTGCGTCGAATGCGAAAGACAAGGCCGTGGCGACTGCGGGCGGGTGCATGGCGCGGGCCAAAATCATGCCGTAGATGACGACGATCATTGCCGCGCCTGCTGCCCAGAAGGTCGGGCCGAGCAGCGCATGGGCCGTGAACCCTGCCACCGCCGCGCCCCCCTGCGCGATTATCAGCGTGCGGGTGCTGTTGGTGCGATGCTCCGGGTCCAGATAAATCAGAAACGCGCTGGACGCCAGTGACGCGAACAGGAGCCGCTGGCGTGCCCAGACATCCACCAGCGCAAAGACGACCAGCACAATGAGGGTCGGCAGCAGCGCCAGCGCAAACTGGGCACGCAGGGGGTGATGCGCCGTTCCCGGAGTGTCAGGCATCGAGTGTTACCCTCCCGTGCCGGGCGCGGCTAAACGTCCGACGCCCGGCGGGTGTGCTTGTAGTCCTGCCCACGCTCGCGGACATCCTCCTGCGTCATCCGGGAGCCGACGCCGGTGACCTGCCAGCCGTCTTCCGTAGCGCCGCTCTCGGTCAGCGTGAGGTAGCGGCCCGCGACCGCGAACTTTTCGGGTATCCACGCCATTTGATGCGAGGTTCCCCGCGCCAGCCAGCACTGACGGTAGTATTGCGTATAACCAGACATAATTCTCTCCTTTTCTCTCTCGCTGCTTCGTTCACACGTCGTGGCTATCCGACACGTTTTTGGCGAACAGGTACGGGTCACCGATGTATTTCAGGCAGACGCGCCCCACTTTCGGGTCAGTGCGCTCGTGGACCGGCTTGACCACGACGCCCTCGCGGATGTGGTCGGCGGCCAAAGTCGTCGGCCCTTCCGATAAAGCTCTCACCGTTTCCAGCGCATACGGGCCGCGAAACAGCACCGGCACAGTGGAAACACCGTGTTCGGCGCAGACGGCCAGAAAGCGGTCAGTGTCCAGGTACTTGCCGTCCACGAGAATGTCAAACGCCCGGAAGCCCAGCGTGCCGACCTGCCCGTAGTTCAAGTTCTGGATTTTGCTGCCGAAGACTTCCCCGTACAAAATCACCTGCCGGGCACTCTGCCCGAGGCTTTCCAGCAGCGCCGAAACGCCGGGCTGCTCCATCGGCTGCCAGTAAATGCTGTCTGAAAGCGTGTCAGGCCGCTTGCGCCGCACGGACATAGACCCGGCCATCCACTCGCCTTCAATCAGCCCGAGACGACAGTTGCTGCCGTGAAGCTTTTCGGTAAGAATCACTTCTTCGCCCTCGGTTAGCACTGCCGGGAAGTTCCGCAGGTTCTCGACATCCGTGTACTCGCCAAACAGCGGGTGCGGCGGCGCGGAGTCCCCGGCCATGATCTTGACCGGCGGCACATATTTGGTGATGCCGTACACCTCCTGCACGTCCCGCCCTTCCGCCCAGGCGTCGTCCTCCCGGTCCACAATCACGCCGAACGACGGCTCCCCGCGCAGCTTGGCGCAGCGCACCCGGCCATTCGAGAGGTACTTGCTGAAGCCCCAGCGGTCGGAATGCTCGGGCGGAATGACGGCGTCGATGGGAATATAGGTCACCAGATCGCCCGCCGCGTACCGCCCTTTGGGGATGACACACTGCCAGCCCTTGATCTGCGCCAGCTCCAGCGCATCGGCATTGCCATGCGGCAGGACGGCGTCAATGCGGCTTACTTCGACGATCAGTGTAGACATTTTTTAGTTCTCTCAATACATACAATCGGCGCAAACAAAAAGGCTCCAGGCGATGTGCCTGGAGCCGATTGCAGTGCTTTTACTTAGCGGGGTCTGTCAGAAACAGTCCTTTCGGTGACAAGCTAGCACAATCGGCGGCGTGCTTTGATACGCTCCGCAGCCCTGATGGCTCCGGGCCGCAGACGTGGCCGCAGGCGACCGGAACAGAGCGTTCTGGCAGGCGGGGGCGGCGGTCAAGTTTTGGATGCGTGTCATCATGGTACGGCGAACAGTCTAGCACAGGCTTTCTACGTTTGTCAAGCTATTTGGATAAAATTTAAAAACTATTATTTGCGGACGCCGGTCTTAGCTCACGTTTCCACAGCGCAGTACTGCATCTCTGTAAAGGTAGACAGTTGATGCTTGAACAAAGAGGGAGGACAAGAATTAAGAGGGAGGACAAGAATTAAGAGGGCGGGGTCCCCCCGCCCCTACGGCTGCTGTCGCAGGCCAGACAGACAATCGTAATAACAGCGCACTTCTTCTTCGGTCTGTCCCTCAATTTCGCTGCGGAGGAAGCCGGTGAACGTGTCGCGCAGCCGCGTGGCTCACGAGCGCATCTTCATGCAATTCAAACAGATGTTCGCACTCCGCCAGAAGCTCCGCCGCCCGTGCCCATCCCCGCATGAGGCACCGGGCAATCAGGGCGTCTAAAGAGAACATACCCATAGAACATAACCATAGGGATACCCCAAGCAATGAGGGGGCAGGGCTACGCCCTGCCCCCTTGTCTTTGCGCGTCTTAGTCCCAGGAGAGGCTGGACGCGGACTGGTACTCGGTCACTTTGGTCTCAAAGAAATTCTTTTCTTTGCCGAGGTCCATCGTCTCACTCATCCACGGGAACGGGTTCGCCGAATGGAACTGCGCGGGCAGGCCCACCCGCTCTAAACGGCGGTCGGCGATGAACTGCACATACTGGCGGAACAGGCCGCTGTTGAGGCCCAGAATGCCCTGCGGCAGGCAGTCCGAGGCGTAGGCCACTTCCAGCTCCACCGCTTCCCGGACCAGGGCAATCATGCGCTGCTGGAACTCCGGGGTCCACAGGTGCGGGTTTTCGGCCTTGATGCCATTGATGAGGTCAATCCCGAAGTTCAGGTGAATGCTCTCATCACGCAGGATATACTGGAACTGCTCGCCGATGCCGGTCATGCGGTTCTGCCGCTGGAACGACAAAATCATCACGAAGCCCGTGTAAAAGAAAATACCTTCCATGATGAGATAATAGCCGATCAGATTTTTCAGAAACGTCTGTGCGCCTTCGGCGGTCTCGGTGGAGAAGTTTGGGTCAAGCAGGGCATTGGTCAGCTCCATCTCAAAGGCATCCTTGCGGGCGATGGCGGGCACTTCATGGTACATATTGAAGACTTCGCGCTCGTCGAGGCCCAGGCTGTCTACAATATACAGGAACGTATGCGTGTGGACGGCCTCTTCAAACGCCTGCCGCAGCAGATACTGGCGGCACTCGGCGTTGGTGACGTGCTTGAAAATCCCCAGCACCAGGTTGTTGCCGACCAGGCTTTCCGCCGTGGAAAAGAAGCCCAGATTACGCATAATCACCCGCCGCTCGGCCTCGGTCAGCTCGCTGCCGCGCCAGGTGGCAATATCTTTGCCCATCGGCACTTCCGTGGGCATCCAGTGGTTCGCGCAGCCGTTGACATAATGCTCCCAGGCCCAGTGATATTTCAGGGGCATGAGCTGGTTGACATCGACCTGCTGGCAGTTAATGAGCCGCTTGCTGTCTTGTGGCAGGGCGGCAGATGTGCGGGAGAAGGGCCGCTCGTCGAGGCGGATATCATCTTCAAAAGTCAAAGTCGCGGGCATAGGGTGTATCCTCGGTTTCTAAAGGTCGGTTTCTTAATTTGAGGAGCCAGAATAGGATAGGATTAGGCTGTTTCTAATTTCCGGCCCCCTCTCCTTAAGCAAGGAGAGGGCTGGGGTGAGGTTTCCTACTGGCAGGCTTCGCAGTCTTCGCCCAGGCTGCAGGCGGCGGGGGCGGCATCCGGGGCAGCTTCGGCGGTGCGCTCGACGGCGATGTCGCCCGACGCGCTGCGGTTCTTCATCCAGCGCGGCTGTACGCCGAACCGGTTGACATCCAGCGTGGACTTCTCCACCTGCGTCGCCGCCAGCGTTCGCAGGTAGTAAGTGGTTTTCAGGCCCTTGTGCCACGACAAAAAGTACATCTCGCTCAGCTTTTTGCCGCTTGGCTGGGCCAAATATAAGTTTAAAGACTGGCCCATGTCCAGCCACTTCTGACGGTGGGCGGCGCACTCAATCAGCCACTCCGGGCCGACCTCAAAGGCCGTTTGATGGCGGGCTTTCAGGGCCTCGGGAACGCGCTCGATTTCGGCCAGCACGCCGTCGCAGTATTTGATTTCCTCACGCATCTCGGCATCCCACAGGCCGTGTGCCTTCAGGTCGCGCACCAGGCTTTCGCTGATCTGCGTGAAGTCGCCCGAGAGGTTGCTTTTGACATACAGGTTTTTGTATGTCGGCTCGATGGACTGCGAGACGCCCACAATGTTAGAGATCGTCGCCGTCGGCGCAATCGCCAGCACGTTGCTGTTTCGCATTCCATGCCGGGCGATAGCCTCCCGCACCGGGGTCCAGTCCATCCGGGCCGTCCGGTCCACCGCCAGCGGCTCCTCGCGCACCTCGTCTACCAGTGCCAGCGTGTCCAGCGGCAGCAGGCCCCGCTCCCACTTCGAGCCAGCAAAAGTCGGGTACGCGCCGCGCTCTTCGGCCAGCTTCGCCGAAGTTTGCAGGGCATAGTAAGAGATCGCTTCCATGCTGGCATCGGCAAACACCACCGCTTCCGAGCTGGCATAGCCGAGGCCGCAGATATGCAGGGCATCCTGAAAGCCCATCAGCCCGAGGCCCACGGGCCGGTGGCGCAGATTGGCCGCCCGCGCCTCTTTGGTGGGATAGTAATTCAGCTCAATCACATTGTCCAGCATTCGGACTGCCGTGGTGATAGTGCTTTCCAGCAGCGAGTGGTTCAGGCCCTCGGGCGTGACGTGTGCCGCGAGGTTGACCGAGCCGAGGTTACAGACCGCCGTTTCGTCTGCTGAGTTGTTCAGCAAAATCTCGGTGCAGAGGTTGGAATTGTGGACAACGCCCACATGGTCCTGCGGCGAGCGCAGGTTGGACGGGTCTTTCCAGGTCATCCACGGATGGCCGGTCTCAAAGAGCATGGACAGCATCTTGCGCCACAGGTCAGCGGCAGGCAGCCGCTTGAACAGCTTGACCTGCCCGGCCTCTGCCCGGCGCTCGTACTCGGCGTACCGGGCTTCAAACGCTCGGCCATAGAGGTCATGCAAGTCCGGCACATCGCTGGGATTAAACAAAGTCCAGTCGCCGCCTGCCTGCACGCGCTTCATAAACAGGTCGGGTATCCAGTTGGCCGTGTTCATGTCCGGCGTGCGCCGCCGGTCGTCGCCGGTGTTCTTGCGAAGCTCCAAAAACTCCTCAATATCCAGATGCCACGTTTCCAGATACGCACAGACCGCGCCCTTGCGTTTTCCTCCCTGATTGACTGCTACTGCCGTGTCGCTGGCGACTTTCAGGAACGGCACAATGCCCTGGCTTTTGCCGGACGTTCCTTTGATTGCCGCGCCAAGCGCACGCACGCTGGTCCAGTCGTTGCCGAGGCCCCCCGCCCATTTAGACAGGAGGGCGTTGTCCTGAATACACTTGAAGATGTTTTCTAAATCATCGCCCACGGTGGTCAGGTAGCACGACGAAAGCTGCGAATGGCGCGTGCCGGAATTAAATAGCGTGGGAGTCGCGGGCGTGAACAGGAACTGCGAGATGAGCGTGTAGAACTCAATCGCCCGTGCATTTTTGTCTGCTTCATTCAGCGCCAGCCCCATCGCCACGCGCATCCAGAACACCTGCGGCAGCTCCACCCGGCGGTCGTCAATTTGCAGGAAGTAGCGGTCATAGAGCGTCTGCAAACCCAGATACGCAAACTTCAAGTCGCGCTCGGGGCGCAGGGCCGCGCCCAGCCGTTCCAGGTCAAAGGACAGCAGGGCCGGGTCCAGCAGATCGGCGTCCACGGCTTCCTGAATGCAGCGCGGGAAGTAGCTCTGGTAGGCCGCCTCGGCGTCCTCGGGCATTACATTCTGCCCGGTGGCCTCCGCGAAAAGCTGCCCCAGCAGCAGACGCGCCGCCACATACGAGTACGCTGGCTCGATTTCCACCCGCCCGCGTGCGGCCATGACCGCCGCCTGCGCGATTTCGGCTTCGGTGATACCGTTGTACAGGGCGCTGAACGTTGCGTCCGTCAGCGGAGCCGCCGTGACCTCTTCGCCGAGGCCCGCGCAGGCCGCTTCCAGGGTCGCCGTCAGCGCCGCGATGTCTATCTCTGCTTCGGTTCCGTCAGCACGGCGGCAGCGGGGAACGCTGACCCGGCGCTCTTCAGCGTGCCGCTCCCGGTACAGAACGTAGCGGCGGGCGATGCGGTACTCGCCGCCCGCCATCAGAACGCGCTCTACCTCATCCTGCACCTGCTCGACCTGCAAAGGTGTCTCGCGCCCGGTCATGTCACGCTCGCTGATTTGGTCAGCACACCAGCGCACAACGGCCTCCGCGAACGCCGCGACTTTTGCCGCCGCCTCGGCGGGCAGAGCCGCTTCGGTCGAAAGCTCCAGTTCAGCCCGGAAGGCTTTGCCGATGGCAGCGCGGATGCGCTCGCCGTCAAAGGCGGCCAGCGAGCCGTCGCGTTTTTGCAGGCGCATTTCCGGGAGGGTCAAGTTCTGAGAAACCGAAGAAGTAGATGAAGAAGTAGGTGAAGAAGTAGATGAAGAAATAGGTGAAATGAGCGCAGACATGGGCAAGGGTCCTTCCGCAAAGTCTTACAGCCAGAAAAGGCAACACAGAAACTACAAACCGCCTGCCCCCGAATGGGAGCAGGCGGCGGCAATTCCGGGTCCGCAGGCAAAGGGCGGCAGGACCCAAAAAAGCCGCGCCCCTCTCCAGCGAAGGGTAGCGGACGGCCTGGTTACGGACGGGTATCGGACTAGGCGCGGTGCGTTTTAAGCACACGCTTCACCGCTGCGCGACAGTGCCGGATTTTTACCGGACTTTCCCCGCTGTGACAGCCGCCCCTGAGCAGGGCGGCTCCGTAAACATCATTTAAACACAAGATGTGGCTATCAGTTGCCGCCATATTAGCACATCTAGAGCTTTCTGTCAAGCATTTTGGCGGTCAGCAATTTGAGTAATTTCAGAGTGGACGCCGAAAATCAATCAAAATTGTTGACAAAATTCACGCTTGTCACTACAATAGCTATACATATTCTCGCATAAATCGAGACGACGCATCAGAACCCGGCCTTGAAAGGTCGAGGTAAATCCACGGTCCCCAATGACGAAATTACGCAAATTTGATGATTATCTTGCCGAACAGTTGCAGGACATAGACTACGCGGCTGTTTATCTGGACACAGTCTTGGAAGACGGCGGGGTTGAAGAGTTGCTGCACGCTTTGCGCGAGGTTGCCATTGCTCAGGGCGGGGTGCAGAAAGTGGCCGAAGACAATCAGCACGGGCGCGAAAGCCTGTACAAGTCTTTGTCCAAGCAGGGCAACCCGCGCATCAAGACGCTGGAAGATGTTCTGCACGCGCTGGGGATGCGGATTTCAGTAGCCCGCGTCTCGGGCTGAATAAGAAAGCCTACTAATGGACTGGTTTACCGCAGATCACCACTGGGGCCATGCAAACGTCATCCGTTACGACGGGCGGCCCTACGCGACGGCGGAAGAGATGGACGCCGATTTAATCGCCCGGTGGAACGAGACGGTTGCGCCGGGCGACACCGTGTACCACCTGGGAGATATTTTTCTGTATGCCAAAACGGCGTCCGCCCGCGCCGTCCGCGAGCAGCTTCACGGGACCATTCGGCTCATTCGGGGCAACCACGACAAGAATGCGGAGGCGATGAAAGAAGGGTTCGACTGGATCAAGAACTACCATGAGCTGAAAGTGCCGGACCCCGACGCGCACGGGGGCACGCAGCTTCTTGTCCTGTGTCATTATGCCTTCCGGGTGTGGAAGCACTCGCACCACGGGTCGTTCCACCTGTACGGCCATTCGCACGGCTCCCTGCCCGACGACCCGCACGCCCGGTCGTTTGACGTCGGCTGTATGCTGCACGACTACCGGCCCATCTCGTATGCGCGGGTCAAAGAAATCATGGCGCAGAAGCAGTGGCAGCCTATGGATCACCACCGAGGATAAACCAAATGTCCACGCCCCCGACCTGCCGCCTGTCCGTCATTCTGGCCCGCGAGGCCCCCGTGGGCGTGATCTTCCGGCGCGGCCCGGCGAAGTGGGTGCAGATTATTCACTGGAACACGGCCACAGACACCTTTACGCCAGGCCAGTGGTTCCACGGCAAAATTGACCCCGAGCGCAGTGACCTGTCCCCGGACGGCACTGGCGCTTTGGCCGAACGGCGTGAGCTGGGGCGGCGGCGGGCTGTTTCTGTCGAACACGGAAGTCTGGCTGAATATGCGGAAAGACGCCGAGCCACCCGCCGCAGGGGCTGACCTTAACGACGCCCCCGGAGGATTCTCGCCTGCTCACCATAGAAGACCAGCGCCGCGCCCGCGACGGCTGGGAGCGTGTTCAGGAGTGGCAGTTCGAGGAAGTGCCGGAGCGCGGCCTGGTGACGAAGAGGCCGTGCCTGGACCGCAAACGAAATCCGCAGGGGCCGCAATCACTCATTCTGACAACCACGAAGGCAGATCACAGGTGGCGCGAGGCGTACACCGTGGAGGATAGCACCGGCGCACAAAAAGTACTGACCGGCGCAGAATGGGCGGACTGGGACCACCGGGGGCGGCTGGTATTTGCCAGAATGAGCAAGATACTGGCGCTGAACGCCGACGCCATTGGCCGGGAACCGCCCACGGAACTCATTGACCTGACCGGCAACACGTTTGAAGAAGTCATCGCGCCCGCGTGGGCCAAAGAGTGGTGAGAAGAAAGGAGAACACGGGGCTGAACCTCCATGCTCTAAAAAAGCAATTCCCCGCCTTCGCGGGCACCAGAATTGCAGGGCAGGACTTGCCCCTGCCCTCTTCTCTTGTTCTTTCTTAGCCCTCCCCTAACAGGGGAGGGAGCGAGGAACGAGCGGGAGGGGTCCTAATCCGTCGTCACTTTCACGCCTTTCCAGAAGGCGATGCGGCCGGTGATGTTCTCGGCGGCGGATTTGGGCGCGGGGTAATACCACGCGGCGTCGGGGTTGGTTTTGCCGTCGACGTCGAGCGTGTAGTAGCTGGCCTGGCCTTTCCACGGGCAGGTGGTGTGGGTGGCGCTCGGCTTCAGGATGTCGGCGCGGACGCTGTCCACGGGAAAGTAATGGTTGCCTTCGACGACGACGGTTTGGTCGCTGTCGGCGATGACGGCGTTGTTCCAAATGGCTTTCATAGTTTGTTCTCCTTGACTTTCCCAACCGGAGCAGCAGCGGGAAAGTTCCATTCGTCTCACAGAACCGGGTACACTGATAAAATGGCAACTACAAGCGAAGATTCGCCGTTCACCGGGTTTGGCATTGGGTCGTTTCCCCGCGCTTCGGCAGCGGGCAGCGTGTTTCTGCTGACCACCTACCGGGACGGGGTCGTTTCGGCAGCGGCCTATGCCACCGAGCGCGGGGCGATGCAGGCCGGGGCGGAGATGCTCGACGACGAGCGCCGCGACGACGAGGACGAGGAGCGCGGCACGCTGGAAGACCGCTTTGCCCGCGCCCAGCAGATTGTCACCGACGAAGGCGGGCAGATGGAAATTATAGACAGTCCTGTGTACGGTGCTTAGGGTATAATGACTGCCACTACGCAGACAGAAAGACAACCGCGTGCCAGAACGCCCCCAGACACTCCCCCCCCGAATCCTGATTGTGGATGACAGCGCCGCTGACCGGCAGGCTGTCAGCGGCGCCCTGCGCCGGCAGTCTTTGCCCGCTGCGGGCGGCAGCGCGGTCGAGATACGGGAAGCCACCAGCATTGCCGAGGCCCGCGAGACGCTGGCCCGTGAAGAGATTGCCTGCGTCTTTCTGAGCCATTCCCTGCCCGACGGCTCTTCGCTGGACCTGCTGATGGAAATGCGGACGCAGGGCCACGCCACGCCGGTCGTTGTGCTGACCGGCGAGCGCGATGAGCAGATGATTGCCGAAGTTATGCAGGCGGGCGCGGCGGACTTTCTGCCCAAAGAAAGCCTGGAACCGGATTTGGTCGCCCGCTCCCTGCGGGCCGCCCTGCGCTTTTTGCAGGTGCAGCGTGAAAAGCAGGTGGTGCTGGACGAGCTGCGCGTGCGCGACAGCGCCATTGCCGCCGCTGCCAACGGCATTGCGATTGCCGATGCCCTCCTGCCCGATGCTCCCCTGATTTACACCAACGAAGCGTTTTTACAGATGACCGGCTACCCCCGCGAAGAAGTCATCGGGTTCAACTGCCGCTTTTTGCAGGGACCGGACACCGATCCCGACGCCATTCTGGAGCTGCGCGAGGCCGTTCAGCTAGGCCGCAAGTGCCAGGTGCAGATACTCAATTACCGCAAAGATGGCACTTCGTTCTGGAACGAAGTCACGGTGTCGCCGGTGCGAAACGCGCAGGATGTGGTGACGCACTTTGTCGGTATTCAGACCGACACCACCGCCCGGCAGATGGCCGAAGGCGAGCGTATCCGGCTGCTGGAGCTGGCGACGCGGCAGGCGGCAGAAATGGCCGCCGTGATCGAGCAGATGCCCGCCGGGGTCTATCTGGGCACGGAAGACGGCATCAGCCTGTCTAACCAGCTTGGCCGGGAAATGCTGGGGCTGAACACGGCGGACGACCTGGCCCAGAGTATTCCCACGCTGGCGGCGGCTCTGGAAACGCGCTACGCGGACACCGGCGAGCGGATTTTGCCCGAAGATGAAGTGTTCAACCAGGCCCTGCGCGGGGCGCGGGTGGAGCGCGAAGTCATCCTGCGAAACCCGCGCACCGGGCAGGATTTGGTGGTGCGCTCCGCCGCCGCGCCGATCCTGGAGCGCGGGCGCATTGTCGGGGCCGTGGCCGTCAACAGCGATGTCACCGAGCGCAAGCGCATTGAAGAAGCCCAGCGCCAAAGCGAAGCGCATCACCGGGCGATCATCGAGTCGCTGGCCGAAGGCATCACCGTGCAGGATGTCGCCGGAGTTATCCGGTCGCTCAATCCGAGCGCCGAGCGCATTCTGGGAATTGCGGAAGAGCAAATGATCGGCCTGACACTGGCTGACAGCCGCTGGGAGGCCGTGCGCGAAGACGGGACCAGCCTGCCGGACGAGGAGCATCCGTCGCTCGTGGCCCTGCGAACCGGGCAGCCGCAGCGGGCCGTGGTCATGGGCCTGCGGCGGCCGGATGGCACAGACATCTGGCTGTCGGTCAATGCTCAGCCTATCGCGCACCCGGAGACCAACGAGCCTTTGGGGGTCGTCACCTCGTTTTTCGACATCACCACGCATCGAGCCGCCCGGCAGGCATTGCAGGCCCGCGCCGTGCGCGAAAGCCTGCTGAACCGTATCGGGCGGGCACAGGACGGAGAAACCTCCCCGGAAGCCATTCAGGAATTAGCCGTCAGCCTGCTGGGCGAGGCGCTCGGCGCGGACCGCTGCTACCTGGGTATGTATGACCTGCCGCGCAGCGTGGTAAGCATCTCGCAGGAGTGGCACCGGGTGGGGCTGATGCCGCTGGCCGGAGTGTATCCGTTTCCCGACACTGCCGAAATGTTCCGGGAGCTGTACGGGGACGGGGCGGTATCTGTGATTGAAGACACGCGGGAAGCGCCGCTGTCCGCCCAAACCCGTGCCAGCATTGAAAGCGTGGGGGTGCGCTCACGCATCTCGGCGACGCTGGCGGATGCCGAGGGCCTGCTGGCGACCCTGACGGCGGCTACGACTGACGCCCCCCGCACCTGGACCGAAGACGAGATGGCGCTGGTACAGGCCGTAGCAACTCAGCTTCGGACATCGGTGGAGATGGCACGAGTGGCGCGGCGCGAACACACCATCGCCACGCAGCTTCAGGAGGCGCTTCAGCCGGACCTGCCGGGCAGAGTTCCGGGCCTGGCCCTGGCGAAATACTACCGCCCCGCGCTGGCCGACAGCGAGGGCGTGGGCGGCGACTTTTACGATGTGTACGCCCTGGAAAAAGGCTGCACGGCGCTGGTAGTGGGCGACCTGTCCGGCAAGGGCCTGGCGGCGGCGGCACAGGTTTCCACCGTGCGAAATATGCTGCGGGCGTTTTTGTATTCCCAGCCCACGCTTTCGGAGGCGATGACCGCTCTGAACCGGGTGCTGGCGGAAAACAGTCTGCTGACGGGCTTCACGACGCTGTTTGCGGGCTGCTATGACAGCGCCACAGGCGCGTTTCAGTATGTCAACTGCGGGCAGGAACCCGCGCTGGTCTGGCGGGCGGCGCAGGGGCGCATGGAGCCGCTGGATGCCACCGGGGCGATCATGGGAGCGATTGAAGGGGCGCAGTACGTGCAGTCGCGTGTCACGCTGAGTCCCGGCGATGCGCTGGCGATTTTCACGGACGGCCTGACCGAAGTGGGAGCTTCACGCTCGAATCTGCTGGGGGTGGAAGGGGTGTCCGCCCTGCTCGAAAGCGCCGCCGTGCGGATGCGGGGCAGAAACGCGGCTGAAACCGCTGAAACGCTGACCGCAGACGTCATCGGCGGCGTGGACCTGTACGCGCAGTCCGGGGCACGGGACGATATGTGCCTGCTGCTGGCCGTGGTGCAAGGGCGTTAGTCGCGCAGAAACTCGGCCAGTGCTTCGGACCACTGCCGGAGCGGGTCAATGCCGAGTGCATACGCTTTCTCACAACTCATCACCGAATACAGCGGACGGCGGGCGATGGCTCCGTACTCCTCGCTGGTGACGGCCTCCACCGGGCAGTCCACCCCGGACAGCCGGAAAATCTCGCGGGCATAGTCCGCAAACGACACTTCCCCGGCATTGGCAAGGTGATACAGGCCACCCGAAGACAGCCGCATCAGAGACCAGACGGCGGCGGCCAAGTCGGGCAGATACGTTGGCGTCCCAATCTGGTCATTCACCACCCGCACCTGCCCCCGCTCCCGTGCCAGCCGCCGCATCAGCGCCGGGAAGTTTCCCGAGACCTTTGCCGGATTTGTTTTTATATTTGTTTCTGCGCCGAACAGCCGCTCCACGCGAATGACCAGATTGCGGTCGGCACTCAGCACCCGCTGTTCCCCGGCCAGCTTGGAAGCCCCGTAAACACTGAACGGATTGGCCGGGTCATCCTCCGTGTAGGGCGTGCGCTTTTGGCCGTCAAACACCAAATCGGTGGAAAAATGTACCAGGGGAATACCTGCCTTCCGGCAGACGAGGGCCAGATTGCTCGGCCCCTGCGTGTTGACACGCATTGCCTCCTCCCGACCTTCGCCTTCGGCCCGGTCGACGTTGTTATAAGCCGCGCCGTTGATAACCCAGGCAGGCTTGATTTTCCAGAGGGCATCGAAAGTGGCCTCGGCATCCGTGATGTCCAGCGTCCGGCGGTTTCGGCCAATGCAGGCGGCCCACTCGGGCGCGGACGCGGCCAGCGCCCGCGCAAGCTGCCCCTCAGCCCCAACAATTAAGACTTGGTCTGGCATGGTTGTTTAGCGAATGAGAACAAGAGAACGAGGGGCTGAACCCCCTCGCTGGGGGGCGAAGCGCCCAGAACCCGCCTGCGCGGGTGAAGAACAGAGTAAGAGAAGACGAAGCACGGGGTCAATTCCTCTTCTGTCCTATTCCGTACCCGCGCAGGCGGGTTCAGGGCGTCTGCGCCCCCCAGCGAGGGGGTTCAGCCCCTCGAAGCCGACCTGCAAGTCATGCATATCTACCTACACCGCAGCCGCCGGGACCTGTGCGGTGCAGAAGGCGCAGCGGGTCGCGGCGTTTGGGATAGAGCTGAGGCACTCCGGGCAGTCGCGGGTCGTTGATGCTTTAGGCGTTTCCGTCTTGTTGCGCGTCATCAGGTAGTTGACGGGCTTGACGACCAGAAAAAAGACGACGGCGGCGATAATCAAAAAGCTGACGATGACATTGACAAAGTTGCCAACGAGGAACGTGCTGCCGTGAATGGAAAAGTTGAATTTGTCGAAGTTGACCGGGTTCTTGGGGTCGCTCACGAAGATGCCGATGAGCGGGGTAATCACGTCAGCGACAAGGGCTGTGACGATTGCGGAAAACGCGCCGCCAATGATGACGCCGACGGCGAGGTCAACGACATTGCCCCGCAAAATAAACTCTTTAAACTCAGTAGCTGCACTCATGTCCTGTGATCCTCTTCTGGAAGTATGACAATAAGTGTAGCATACTTGCTTGGATAACGCAAGAACAGCCCGGCATTGCTGCCGGGCTGTTTCTGAGCGAAACTTGCTACTTGGTGGCGTCGTGGATGGCTTCTTTGGCCTTGCCGAAAAGCTCCTGCGCCTTGCCTTCGACCTGCTTGGCTTTGCCAGCCACATCGTCGTTGGTATCACCGGTCACGTCGCCAGCGGCGTCCTGCGCCTTGCCTTCGGCCTGCTTGAGCTTGCCTTCCAGAATATCTTCGTTTGCCATAATGGGTTTTCCCTCTTGTTGATTTCGTATACTAAGATATGTTTACCCATGAGCGCCGATAAAACAAACAGGCAAAGGCAGAGTTCTTAAAGCAAATCTTGAAGCCAGACGTCTTCCAGGCCGTCCTCCGGCGGCGCGGGGGTTTGTTCCAAGACCACCGTGGTTCCCGTCGGGCCGGTCAGCAGCCACTGACGCTGCACGGTCTGCAAAATCATTTTCATGCCATGCCCCAGCGTCTCTTTCGTGCTGTAGCCACGCGCCAGCGCGGCTTTGGGCAGGTTTTCCACCGCGATGCCCTGACCCTGATCGTCAATCCGCACCTGCACAGTGGCAGAGACTTTGTCCCAAAACACCTGCCCCTGCCCTTTGCCCGCATGGACGACAGCGTTCATTCCCGCCTCGCCGACGGCCAGCGCCAGATCAAACTTTTGCGTGTCTTCCAAACCCGACGCGGCGGCGGCATCAGCCGCCTGATGGCGCAGGTCCCGCAGACCCCCGGCCATAGACAGCGCCACCGGCGCGGCCCAGGGCGTCAGCAGCGCGGGCAGGTCCGTCTCGCTCTGACAGAGGCGCAGGCGGCCATCGGTGACGCTCAGGAGAACATCTCGTAAAAACGCTCGCTGACGCACGGTGTTCAGCCGGGCCTGACGCAGCAGCCGGGCATTTTCCGCCTGTTCCCCCTGCACCTGCGTGTAGAGGTAGGCATTGCGCGTCGCCGCCGCCACCTGAATCAGCAGCGCATCCAGAAGCCGCAGGTGCGCCGGGCTGTAGGCTTCCTTGCGATAGCTCATCACCTGGGCCGCGCCCAGAATGCGCCCTTCCAGGCGGATTGGCACAATCGCAAGCGACTGAATGCGTGGGCGGGCCGGGTCCGGCGTCTCCGTCAGATGTCCGTCCGGCTGGGCGTAATAGCGAGCCGTCTGCGTTTGCTCCGCCGCCAGGGCATCGGCGATCACCAGCGGCTCCCCGGTTCGGATGACACGCGACTGCATTCCGCCGCCCTCCTGGTCCAGCGGCAGAGGCGGAAAGGCGGCAGGATCAGTGGCGTGACCGTCAATCCAGGCATAAGTGCAGCGAATCCGCACATCCTCAGGCGAATAAATCGAAACAATCAGGCTGTCACACTCCATTGCCCGCGTGATGATCTCCCGCAGCGCGGTATAAATCGCTTCCGGGTCCAGCGTGCGCCCCAGCAGCACCGATGCTTCGTACAGCAGCGTCATGTCTTCTAAAGAAATGTCAGGCAGCATACTTGCGTTGTTCGCCGTCCTGTGCGCGGATTCCTGCTGCCTGCGCCCGCTTTCGGCATTTTGTGGCCGGGAACCTTGTAAGTGGATATAGCGTCTAAAATCAAACAAAACTAAAGGGCGTTGTTGTATAGATGCCAATTAGCGATTGCCAGCCAAAATGCCACTGAGTGCCGGGGGTATAAAACCCCCGGCAGGGAGTTCAGCCGCCCTCCGGGCGGAAGAGGCTAGTTTTGCTGGCTCCTGCTGTTTCCTTAGCCCGGCAGGGCGTCTGCCTTGCCTGCCGGGGGTTTTATACCCCCGGCACTCAGCAGCACTTGATATGGCAACATTTGTGCAGCAACGCCACACTAAAGTGCTAAGCCAAAAAGTGCTAAGCCAAAAAGAGTAATAGTAAAGGGTAACAATTATGTCCAAAGAAAGAAACTACGAAGAAACTTTATCCCGGCGCGTGTTCCTGCGCCGCGCCGCGCTCACGGGGGCAGGTCTTGCGGCTCTGCCGCTGCTGACACCTGCCGGGGCACACGCCGGCGGCCTGTTCGCCGCGCCCAGCGCAGACCAGCAGAAGCAGGTCGGACAGCAGGCCGCCCAGCAGATATTAAAACAATACAAAGAAGTCTTTGATGACCGCGCCAAACACTTTAATACCGTGGGGCAGCGGCTGGTTCGCGCCCTGCCGGACGCTGACCGCAACGCCTGGGACTTCAAGTTTCATGTGCTGGACAGCAACGAAGTCAATGCCTTTGCCCTGCCCGGCGGGCCGATGTTCATGTTTACGGGCCTGTACAAGCTTCTGCCTACCGATGATGCGCTGGCCGGGGTGACGGGCCACGAGATGACGCACGTTCGCAAGCAGCACTGGGCGCAGGCACAGGCCAAGTCGCAGGAGCGCAATGCCCTGATCGTGCTGGGCCTCAGTTTGTTTAAAGGCGGGCAGGCCGCGCAAACCATCGCCGGACTGGCAAACAATGCCATTGGGCTGAAGTTCTCGCGGGGCGAGGAAGATCAGGCCGACGAAGGTGGTTTGAACAACATGGTGGCGGCGGGCTTCAACCCGGAAGGCATGATCCAGTTGTTTCAGGCACTCGAAAAGGCGAGCGGCGGGGGCGGCGGAATGCCGGAGTTTTTATCCGATCATCCGCTGACCTCGGACCGGATTACCAAAGCCAAGCAGCGCATTGTAAACATTCACGAAGACCACCCGTTCCCGGCACTGACGCCGCTCAATTATGCTTCACTGCTGGGCTAATTGAAATGCTGGACTAATTGACTGGTCCGGCACAGAGAAAAGCGCGGGCTTCCCAGCAGCACTGTGAGGCTCGCGCTTTGGTATTCACGGATAAACACAAAAATAGCGGGGGGAGCTACGCAGCGGTCTGCATCAGCGCGGCTTCTGGCAGACTTTCGACGAAGTCTTGGACAGCGTCTTCGATACGAACCTGCGTGGCGTGTTCACCTTTGGGGCCTTGTTCCAGCTCAAACGCAACCTTTTGCCCTTCAGACAGCGAGCGATAGCCTTCGGTTTCAATCGCTGAGTAGTGAACAAACACTTCTTTGCCCGTAGACAGCTCGATAAACCCGTAGCCTTTGGCGTTGCTGAACCACTTCACCGTTCCTTCAATCATAATGTTTCTCCTTTCCTAAAGTACATTCTCTAGCCACTATGCATAAACCGTGCCAATCCTGCTAATTTTACGGGTTTTGCCAGTGTTTTTTTGCGGGCTGCCCCCTTGCTTTTTTCGTGCAGCGGCGGGTATACTCACCGCACTTAGCGCAAAATCACCTATTTTGTCATTTTACTGTTTCGTAGGAGTCTCGCCCCATGCCCAATATCAAATCCGTTATCAAGGATGTCAAGCGTTCGCGCCTGCGTCAGCTTCGCAACCAGGCCACCAAGTCCCAGATTAAAACCTATGTCAAAAAGAGCCGCGCTCTGATTGCCACCGGCACCGCCCCCGCCGCCGATGTCTCTGCCAGCGTCGCCAAGACCGTCAGCGTCATCGACAAAGCCTGGAAGCACGGCATCATCCACAAGAACGCCGCCGCCCGCCGCAAATCCCGCCTGATGAAGCGGGCCGCCGCCGCCGCGTCCAGCTAATTCCTGTTCCCGAACCGCCCGGTACTGCGTAGTGCCGGGCGGTTTTTTTGTTTTCAGTGCCAGCGCCCATGAGAAAAAGCAATGAACAAAGCAATGAACAAAGCAAACCAGAAAACCGAAACCGTGCCAGCTGACCCAAACCAGACGCGGGAGCGGACCAGCTTTCAGACCAGCGCCCCGTGGGACGCGGGCTTGCAGCTTGGGTCGGACGTAGCCATGTGCTACGGCATTGACCCCACGCTGGCCGAGCGGATTGCGGGCTGGAAGGCACAGGGCTACCGCGTCCATGTGATGACCGGCGTGTCGTGGGGCGAGTATCAGGATTATTTATACGGGCGCTTTGACGGCATTAACCACGAAGACGAGGCGCAGACGGAAAAGAACGGGCACAAAATCTCGCACGGCGGAGACGTCTATTATATGTCGCCGGGGGAGAGCTTTGGGCGGTTTCTGAGTTTGGGGGTCAAACGCGCTTTGGACGCCGGGGCGGAAGGCATCCATCTGGAAGAGCCGGAGTTCTGGGTGCGGGCAGGCTGGAGCGCGGGCTTCCAGCGCGAATGGCAGGCGCATTACGGCGAAGAGTGGGTGGCCCCCGACTCGTCGCCCGACGCGCAGTACCGGGCGTCTCAGCTCAAATATTTTTTGTACCGCCGGGCGCTGACCCAGATTTTTGACTTCGTGAAAGCCTACAATGCCGAACATGGCACGGCGGCGAAGTGCTATGTCCCCACGCACAGCTTGATCAACTACGCCCACTGGGCCATTGTCAGCCCCGAATCCAGCCTGCTCCAGGTCGGCGCGGACGGCTTCATCGCGCAGGTCTGGACCGGCACGGCCCGCGAGCCGAACGTCTACGAAGGGCAGAAAAAAGAGCGGACGTTTGAGACGGCGTTTCTGGAATACGGGGCCATGATGAATGTCGTCCGGGCCTCGGGCGCGACCGTCTGGTTCCTGAACGACCCTATCGAAGACAACCCGGATTACTCGTGGGCCAATTACAAAAGAAACTGGGAAAGTACGCTGACCGCCTCCCTGCTCTGGCCGCAGGTGTGGCGCTTCGAGGTCATGCCCTGGCCGGAGCGCATCTTCCACGGCCAGTATCCGACGCTCGACCGGGCGGACCGGACGCCCGGCAAGCCGGTCACCAAAGAGCCGCTGCCCCGCGCCTACGGGACCGAGCTGATGACGGTCATCAATGCCCTGAACGACATGGAACAGCCCGACACCGAATGGAACTGCGGCACGCAGGGCGTGGGCGTGGTGGTCGCGGACACGATGATGTTCCAGCGCGGCGGTCCGTCGCCCTCCGACAAAAACCTGGGGTCGTTCTACGGCCTGGCCCTGCCGCTCCTGAAGCGCGGCCTGCCGGTGGAACCCGTGCAGCTTGAAAACGCGCCGCTGCCCGGCGCACTTGCCCCCTACCGCGTCCTGCTGATGACCTATGAAGGCATGAAGCCGCAGTCGGTGGAAGAAAGCGTGGCGCTGGCTGAGTGGGTCCGTGCAGGCGGCGTGCTTGTCTTTGTGGACAATGACAAGGACCCGTTCAACACCGTCCGGGCCTGGTGGAATGCAGCGCCGCACGAGTACGGGACGCCCCGCGCCGCGCTGTTCGAGCATCTGGGTCTGGCCGAAGATGCCGCGCCGGGGATGCATCCCGTCGGCGCGGGCACGCTGCTTTACGACCGGGCCAGCCCGGCGGCGCTGACCTACCGGGCAGACGGGGCCAGCCACATCCGGCAATTAGCCCAAAGCGCCTGCAAAGCGGCGGCACTGCCCTACCGCGAGACAAACTATCTGCACCTGCGCCGGGGGCCGTATGTCGTCGCTTCCGGGCTGGATGAGTCCCTTCCCGACGCCCCGCGCAAATTAGACGGCCCGTTTGTAGACCTGTTTGATGCCGCCCTGCCGATTTTGGACAGCGTCACTTTGGAGCCGGGCCGCCGGTTCCTGCTGCTGTCTTTGGCCCACGCCGGGGAGGGCCGCACTCTGCTGGCCGCTGCCTGCAAAACACGCGGGGCGGAGGCGACGCCCGGCGGCGGCTTCCGGGTCCACGCGGCAGGGCCGGAAGGGACCGAGGCTGCCGTCCGACTGCGGCTGGCGAACGCGCCCCAGAGCGTGACCGTCGGGGGCGTCCCGCTGCCGTCCGCCGCGTTGGAGTGGGACGCGGCGACGCAGACGCTTTTGCTGCGCTTCCCCAACGCCGCCGCCGGGCAGTGGGTGAACGTCTCCTAAGCGCCGCCTGCCGCCCAGGCATCAATCATCTGCCGGGACAGGCTGACCGGCGAAGGCAGGTCCGGCATCGTCTCGCGGGTGAACCAGGCCGCCCGCTCCAGCTCCTCCCCATCAATAGCAATCTCGCCGCCCGCGTACTGCGCGGTGAAGCCGACCATGAGCTGATGCGGGAACGGCCACGGCTGGCTGCCAGCATACTTTAGGCCCGTCAGCGTAATGCCTGCTTCTTCCAGCGTTTCGCGGCGCACGCAGTCTTCCAGCGACTCGTTCGGCTCCACGAAGCCTGCCAGAATGCTCCAGCGCGTCCCCCACCCCGGCTTCTGCGCCAGCAGGAGGCGCGGGCCGTCGTGAACTAAAATCAGCGTCGCGGGCGAAATGTGCGGGTAGCTGACATGGCCGCAGTCCGGGCAGCGCCGCCCCCAGTCCCCGTCTTTCGGCTCGGTGCGGTGCCCGCTGACGGGACAAAACACGCTGGTTCGCAGCCAGTACAAAATCTGCGACGCATACCCCGCCAGCCCGTACTCTGCCTCGCTGACCTGCCCGAACAGCGCCCGCAGGCTGACCGCCTGCCACTCCTCCGGCGGGTCGTCGCCCCCGAGGTCGGCCTCAAACGCCAGACACGGCACGCCGCCCAGTGTTCCCAGATAAATCGGCGCATGGACCCCCAGCGCGTCCACGCTGTTTCGGTCGCCCCGGTGCAGGGCAGCCGTCGTGTCCGACGCAGGGACCAGGAGATTTCCGCCGGAAAAGGGCAGCCAGAGCGCGGGGCCGGGCGCGGGGCGGGCGGGCGGATAGGCCCGCAGGAAATCAGAAGTATTCACAAAAGAAGTATTCACAATACGGCTTTCTGGGGAATAAGAGGCTATCACACATTTTGACGGGAGACAGGCCACAGTGGAAGAAACTTACAACGAGCAAACGAAGACCGGCGGCGCGGCCATTTATGAGCTTGCCACAGAGCTTGAAAAACGCGACAAGGCCAGCAAAGGCAGCATCCAGAGCGGGACACTGGCCGGAGCCGGGGCGGGCGACCCACGCGGCTACAGCGTCGTCACGGCGGCGGGGGAGAGCGCCGGCAAAGTCGAAGATTTGTATCTGGACCCGCACACGCGCAAACCCCATTTCGCTTTGCTGTCTCTTGGCGGACACACGCTTGGCATCGGCAACCGGCACGTTTTAGTGGCGTTTGATGACCTGACGATCACTGGCAGCAAGCAGGTTCAGCTTTCGCGGGCCACCGGGTAGGCGAAAAGCCCCTCCCCAAATTAGGGAGGGGCTATCGCTTAATTTTCCGGCAGGTCCGCGCCGGGGCGAATGTCCGAACCGCCCGCCGAAACGCTTTCCAGCGTCTTTGTCTTCTCCGCAGCAGGGACTTCGCTGCGGGCAATATCAGCCAGCGACAGCATTCCAATCAGCCGCCCGAACTCCACCACCGGGACGCGGCGAATCTGCCGCGTGTTCATCAGATGCAGGGCATCCCCCACCAGCAGGTCTTTGGTGATGGTGTCCGGCTGATGGGTCATGCACTCGCTTAAACTTGTGTCTGGATCGCGGCCCTCCGCGATAGCCTTGACGACAATATCGCGGTCCGTGACCACACCGATCAGCGCCTCGTTGCTGTCCAGAATGGGCATCATTCCGTAATCATGATCGCGCATCATCTGCGCGGCTTTTCTAATCGTATCGTCTTCCGTCAGCGACTCTGGGAACGCGGTCATCAAATCTCCAACAGTCATGGCACTAGCCTCCGGCCAAATTGTACCCAATACTAAGCAGGCGTTAAGCCTGACGCAAAAAAGAGGACCCCACCAGGGGTCCTCTTTCGCGGGACAGTGCTAGACGGTGGCCCCGAGCTGCTGCCCGGCGCTCATCAGCGCCTGCGCCAGGCTCGTCAGACTGCCGCTTTGGGAGGCATCCGCGCTGGACGCCGCCTGCTGCGTGGAGCCGCCGAGGCTGACCAGCATCTGGCCGATAGCGGGGCCATCGGCGGTGCCGCTTTCCAGAGCCTCGCGCAGCAGGGCCAGCTCGGCAGTAATTCCTTCGGCTCCCGCGAAGGTAGCCCCTTGCAGGTCCGCTTCCCAGCTGCTGATCATTTGAACGCCCTGAGTGGCGGCGGCTTCGGTCAGCTTGTCTTGGAGAAGCTGCACTGTTGAATCGATGGAGGTGGACATGGTGTTGCCTTCTAAATCTGCGCTCATCCCGGAGAAAACCCGAGGCGGCTTTCAGCCGTAACTCAAGCAACGCGCAGTGAATATACCTGAGCTTTTCGAAGAATGCCCATACGGTCGCAGGAGTAAACCTGTTTTTCAGCAGCAGCTCTATTTCGGCGGCGGAACACTGCACAGAGGCGGGTGTGAATGGCGGTCATGGTGACCGCCGAAATCTGCTGGCCTACAAGCTGAAACAGGAGGGCCTCAAAAAAGCCCTCCCCCCAAAGCTGCTCCCGCCAGGAATTGAAATCCAGGTCAGTCGGATCAATCAGGCCGCACAGTACCGGGTCGGCCTCTCGCAGAGCGTTTCATGCCTCGGCAAGCTCCCGCGCCCGGATGATTGCGGCATCAGTGGACATCCGCGCCCAGTCCCTTGCCGGCGCTGATGAGCGTTTCGGCCATCTTCGCCAGCCGCTCGCCTGCCGTGCCTTCGGCGTGCGCCGCTGCCCGCTCGGTGGAGCCGCCCAGAGTGACCAGCAGCTCGCCGATAGCGACGCCGTTCAGCTCGCCGCCTTCCAGATGATGGCGCAGCTTGGTCAGGTCAGCATGGATGGTTTTCGCGCCGCGAAAGTCGGCGGCTTCCAGGTCGGTTTCCCACTTGCCGATGATCTCCGCGCCGTGCTTGGCGGCGGTTTCAGTGAGCTTGTCGCTCAGAAGATGAATGGTCGAGTCGATCTTGGTGGACATTTTCGTTGCTTTCTAGTCTGCGGTGACTGGGGACAGTTTATCCCCGGAGTATATTTCCCCGGTTGTGCCTAAATGACACCAGGCAAGCGCGTCGGCGGCCCGATTGCAGACAAAGGGTTCGGGAAAAACAGCCTCCAGCATTTGCCGCAATTCGGCGCGGGCTTGCTGGAACTCCTGCGCGGCAGTGCAGTGCTGCTCCTGTGCCTCTTGGAGCGCCAATTTGGCGCACTGAAACCGCGATTCAGTCGCTTCCCAGTCACGGGTAATCATAAGCGTCTCTTTCTAGTTAATGCCCCGCGCCGGAGGCTTTGGCCGTATCGCCTTTTTTCAGCCGGAAGACCACCAGTCCTGCATCCCCGCCTGTTCACCGGGCGGCGGTGAGGGGCGCTCTTTCGACTGAAGTGCAATGCTCCGAATCACGTCCCCCGCTGACCGAACGTCTTCCGAGAGCGCCTGCTGGAATCGGGGCATGAAAATATGCGCTTGCAGCACCCCCCCACAGCAGGTGCAGGGCGGCCTCAATCAATTTGGCCCGTGTTTCACGGGCCTGCTGGTCCCGCCGGGTCGGCTCGCCGCCGGGCGGCGCGGTTTGAATAACAGGTGCGAGTTCTGTCATTTGGGTTTCTTGCTTTGGCTGAGTATAGCAGAAAAGGGACTTTCCGTGTATGCCTTGTTTTCGGGTACACTGGGCAGGATGGAGCGGGTGCTGTCACAATTTGAGAATGTCGTGTCGGTGCCGACGGGAACGCCCGGCGCATCGGCGTGGACGGCGCAGGAGCCAAACGGCGGCAGGCAGGTGCTGGTCAAGCGTCTGCCGGGCGATGCGGGCAAGGCGCGGGCGACGCTGGCATTGGCACTGCGTCAGCCGCGCATTGTGCCGACTCGCCGCTGGCTGCGCGACGGCGACGGCTTTTTCGTGGTCCGCGACTGGGTCCCCGGCGCGAACCTGCGAGCCACGCTGGCTGACCCGTCGCTGCGGGCCTTTGACCGTCTGCACGCCCGGCTTTTGCCTCTGCTCGACGCCCTCGATTCGGCCCACGCGGCGGGGCTGACGCACGGGGCGCTGACGCCGGAAAACGTACTGATAGACAGCCGCGTCCCCGGCTCGGCCCTGCTGTCGGACTTCGCCACCGCCGCCGCGCCGCCGTCGGCCCCGCCCCGCGAGGATTTGGCTGCGCTGTGCAAGCTGTATTCGGAGTTTCTGCCGACGCGCCCCGGCGACGATGAGGCCGGGCAGGCCGCCCGCACCCGGCTTTTGCGAAATCTGGCCGAAACGCAGCAAACCGCGCAGTCGTCGGAAGAGCTGCGCTACAAATTAGATGCGATTGCCCGCATGGCCGATCTGCTGGGCTTCGGCAGCGCGTCCGAAGGGCAGCCGCCTTCGTCAGCAGTGCGTGTGCCCCGCCTGGTCTGCGCCGTGTCCCCGCCCTCGCCCCTCGTGGCCCCCGGCGGCGGGACTAACCTGACCCTGCTTTTGGACAACGAGGGCGATGCCCCCCTGCATATCGAATCGGTTAGCTCGGATGTCGTCTGGCTCAACCTGCCCACCCGCTTCGTGCCCGTAGACCTGGACCCCGGCACCGGCGGCGATTTGATTTGGAACATTTCCGGGGCGCGGCTGGACCCCGGCACCTACCGGGCGGCGCTGACCGTGCGCTCCAACACCGGCCTGTCCACTGCGTCTCCACGCGGCAGCGCGGCCTGGCCGGAAACCGTGGTGACTGTCCCCGTGCTGGTGCGCGGCCTGTCCGAAGAGCCTGCGGTTGACACGGTTCCCCCGCCGCCGGAGAACGTCCCGCTGGCCGAGAGCCTGCCGCACGCCGAGATGCCCGGCATTGCGTGCGTGCAGGACCCCGACCCGGTGGTGGTCGCGCAGGGCGGCAGCGGCGTTTTGCGGGTGGGCCTGCAAAATATCGGCCCGCAGCGCCTGCGGGTGGACAAGGTGCGTGTCCGGCCCGCGTGGCTGTCCTACCCTGGCGACTTTCAGCCCCTCTGGATTGAGCCGGGTCAAACGCAGTTTCTGGGCTTTCTCGTCTCAGCGGCGGGCCTGGTCGGCGGCGACTATTTGGCCGAAGCGCTCTGGACGACCACGACGCTGGCCGACTCCATGACCGGCCCGCGCCCAATCTGGCGTGAGATGCCCTGTCAGGTCCGCGTGCGCGTCGTCCGCCCCGCTGGCGACGCCCTGCCCGGCGACGCGGCTTCCCGCGCCGGGTGCGCGACTTTGCTTCTCACGCTGCTGTCTGTAGTAGGCGTTTGTATCGTGGCTCTGACACGGGGCTGAACCCGCGTGTTCTCTGTCTTTTTCTGTCTCTGTCTTCTTTCTCTGTCTTCTTCTGAGGCCCAATGAACCTGTTTGCTAAACTTTTGCTGGCGACGCTCTTGATTGCCCTCACTGTTCCTGCCCAAGCACAAACCGCCGCGCCGCTTTCGCCCGTGCAGATTGCGCGGCAGATCAAGCCGCTGGCGCATAAGACGCTCATTCTGGTCTTTGATGTGACTGAAAGCACCCGGCATGGCGGCGTTTTCACGCAGGAGCGCGAAGCGGCGGCAACCCTGCTGCGGCAGGGCTGCTCGCCGGGTGACCGGGCGATTTTGCTGCCGTTCGGCACGGGCTACACCACGGCGTTTGACGAGAAAATCACGGACAGCGCGGGTGTGGATGCCCTGATTGACAAGCTCCCCGCCGCGCCTTCCCCCGGCCACGGCACCAACATCCGCTGGCCGCACCATGAGGCTTTGAAGCGGATTGCGCGGGACAACTTGTGCCCTGCCGTGGTCGTGCTGGTGACCGATTCGTTCAACGACCGGCCCGACTTGACCGACCCGAATTACCCCAAATACCGGGACTACTACACGCTGAAAAGCCTGACCGACTATCCTGACACGTCCGAAAACCGCGATTACGAGCGGCTGCTCCAGACGCTCACCGCCAAAGGCTGCCTGCATCAGTACGGCGTCGGCGTGGCGATTGCCTCCACAGGCCGCCCGGTGGAGCGCCTGCCGGTCGGGCCAAGTCAGGGCGATGACGCCGCCGGGAACACGACCGAGGCCCCGACAGTGCTGGCTCCGACGGGCGGTCGGGCCAAGTCTTCTCTGCTGCCCCTCCTGCTCGGCATTCTGCTGGGCCTGGCCCTGCTGGCTTTGGTTCTCTGGCTGCTCCTGCGGGGCCGGACAACCCCGGTTCGGTTAAAGCTCGGCGAGCGCGGCCTGCCCCGCGACTTCCGCCTGCCCCCCGGCGGACGCCTTGCTCTCGGCGGTCAGCCCGGCACGTCGCCAGGCTACTTTGACGTGTTCCCCCTGGCGGGTCTGCCCGCACCGCTGGCCTCCATCGCTTCTGAGCGGGGCGGTTTGATGCTTTCCCCCACCCCGCCCGCCGAGGGGGCCGCCGCCCCGGCCCTTTTCCACAACGGAATGCGTTTGGAGCAGCCCGCCCCCCTGCGTGTCGGCGACGAGCTGCGCGTGCTGGTCCCCGCGACCGCAACCGACGCCGAGCGTGAACACCGCGTCCGCGTGGAAGACCCCCGCGCCCCTCTGTTTTAGGTCCGAACCGGTTGCAACTTTTTTTCCGTTCCTGTGTCACAATGAGTGAGAAGAAGCCGTAGTATTACAATCTGTGAACTATTGGCATTCCGGGGCCGCCCCCGGCTCGCCCCGAGGAGGCCGCGCACTCTTGAACGCTACATTGAAACCCGTTTTGACACACACCCGGAACCCTATCTTGTCTGCCCCGCTGTCCCGTCTCTTTCTTGCAATTAGTCTGCTGCTTTTGGCCGTGGGAAGCGCCTGCGCCAAGCCGCCGACTCTGGAAGTGGCCCCTATCAACAATGCCCTGCCGACCGAGCCTTCCAAGAACGAAGCGGTGTCGATGTCTCTCAAATACACCGGAGACGCGCCGACAACGCTCAACATGGTCGTGCTGACCCCCGATGGAGAAACTGCCATCGTGCCCACAAAAGCGTCGGTCGGGGACCCGGCCAAAGGCGTTCTGGTCACCTGGCCGTACACCCCGACGGAAACCGGGCAGTACCGCTACCACTTTGAGGCGCAGGCGGGGGATTTCGGCAGTGTCCGCTACCCCCTGTCGCCTGCCGATGACTTTCAGTTTGTGGTTGCAAACCCCGCCACCCGTTACATTGTTCTGGGTCTGGGCCTGCTGGTCTGCCTGTTTTTGCTGCCGTTCGTGTCCTACACGGCCACACGCGGCCTCAATCAGCGCGGCGACCCGGCGGCGGCGGCGCGGATTGCCCTGCTCATCGGCATCGTGGCCTTTATTGTGCTGACGCTGTGCGTGCTGACTCTCAGCAGTGTGGAGTATGTCAAATACCTCAGCTACGCCCTCGGCGGCGTTCTCGTTGTCGCCGTCCTCGTCGGCCTGTTCAGCCGCCGCCGGGCGATTTAGGCCCCCTCCTCTATCAAGGGAAGGCCAGGACAACTCGGACCGGACCCGTAGGGGCGGGGTCTCCCCGCCCTCTTTCCCGTCTTTCTCTTCACCCTTCCCTAAAAGGGGAGGGGGGCCGAACGCAGCAGTTTCCAGCAGATCATGGAAATTTATCCCGACAACCTGGCCGCGCCGGGGCGAGCGCGGGAGGACACGACCGAAAGCTTGCGGCAGTCGGCGGGCGGGTAAAATAAGGGGGGGGCAAGGCGAAATCGTTCACGCACCGGAGAGCCACGGATTAAAATCCGTGGCTGAGGAGCCTTCGGCTGAATGTCCCTGCGGGACACAAGATAGGCAAGCCGAGCATAACCGGCATCTGCGTCCCGAAGGGACGTTCGGCGTCTGCGCCCTTTAGCCACGGATTTCAATCCGTGGGCCGCAATCCGTGGGCCGCAATCCGTAGTTGATACGGGAGTTTTGACAATCAAGCAGGGAGGCAAAATGGGACACGCACATCAGGAGATTTATCTGCATCTGGTTTGGGCGACGCGGGGGCGGGAGCCGCTGTTAGTGGGGGACGCCGAGCGGCGGGTACACCGCTGCCTGCAAAGTGAGGCCGAGAAATTGCGGTGCGTCGTGCTGGCGGTCAATGGAATGCCGGATCATGTGCATCTCGCGCTCAGAGTGCCGACTTCGCTGTGTGCGGCACAGATTGTCAAACAGCTCAAAGGGGCGTCGTCGCGCCTGGCAACACAGCAGCTCGTGCGGACAGAAGTAGCACTGCCGTTCTTTGCCTGGCAGGAAGGCTACGGCGTATTCAGCCTGAGCCGTCCACATCTCACGCAGGTAGTGACGTACATCCAAAACCAGAAGCGTCATCACCAAAGCGGTAAGCTCTGGCACTCCTGGGAGAAAACCGAAATAGATACGGAGCCAACCGGCGCTTCCTAATCACCGGCATTGCGTCCCGCAGGGACGTTCAGCCGCTGGGCTAATCAGCCACGGATTTCAATCCGTGGCCCACAATGCGTGGCCTAAAACTTAACATTTAATTTAATAAACCTATGGCAGACACAACACAACAAACAACGGCAGTAGTTAATGGCGTCACTGGCGCGGCATCAACAACGGGCGCGGCGGCGGATGAGGGGCGGCTGCGGGGGATTTCGCGGTCGCTGATTGTCGGGGTCGGCGGGACGGGGCATGGCATCATGCTGGACATCCGCAAGCGGCTGGTGGAAAAGTACGGGGCGCTGGACAAGCTGCCCATCGTGTCTTTTCTGCTGCTGGACACCGACCAGGCGATTTTTGGCAAGAACCCGGATTATGACGATGCGGTGAACTTAGACAACGCCGACAAGATTCATACATCGGTGCATGGGGTCGATGCCCTCCGAAAGAACCTGCGGGAACATCCGCATCTGCGGAACTGGCTGGACCCGCGTGTGCTGACCGGCGATATTGACCAGGGCGCGGGGGCTGTCCGGGCGCGGGGGCGGCTGGCGTACTTCTGGAACTATTCGCAGATTGCGCGGCGGCTGGAAGAGCAGATGCTGCAAATCACCAAAGATGCCAGCAAGGAAACCGCCATCCGAAACGGCCTGCAAGTCGGTGAGGGAATTACGGTCTATATCGTCGGCTCCCTGCTCGGCGGCACGGGGTCGGGGATGTTCCTGGATTTGGCCTACACCATCCGCAACAAGTTCAAGCAGCAGCGGATGCTGGAAACGGTGGGGATGTTCTCCATCCCGCCGAACTCCGAGGCGGTGGCGGTGGACAACCGGCCTAATGCCTACGCCGCGCTGATGGAGCTGAACCACTACACGGACCCGACGACGTCGTTCACGGCGCAGTATCAGGCGGATATTCCGCCGATGGAGGATGCCGACCCGCCATTTCGGTATACGTATTTGGCCGACACGTCTTCGCCTGCGGCACAACTCGACTCGGTCAAAGATTTGGTGGAGATGATCGGGCACTCGATCTTCCTGGATTTAACGTCTGAGTTTCAGCGGCAGAAGAAGTCCAATCGCAACAACTTTGACCAGTTCTTGATCACGAGCGATGGGCTGGGCTGCCCGCAGAACTATCTGGGCTTCGGCCTGTCCGCCATTCAGTTCCCCAAAGACAAGGTCATGGCCGCCTGCGCGAACCGGCTGGCCGGGGACATCGTGCGCCGGTGGACGACGCCGCTGGAGCGGACGGTCAATCTGGGCGGGTTTACCGATCAGGAATTGGGCCGATTGGGGCTGACCCCCGAGGCCGTGCAGCGGCAGGTGCTGCTGGGGAACTCCGAGACCGGCGAAACCCTGCGCGACAACGCGCAGGCGTACTGGCAGGCCGTGGACCGGCAGTATTCTTCGGCCTATCCCGGCCATGCAAGCGTCGCGGCGTATCTGCTGGCCCGCCAGAAAGAGTCCGAAGCCAAAGTCGCCGACACCGACCCGAACCCGGATTTGCTGGCAAAACGCCGAACCAATCTGGGCGAGTCGGTGTTTCAAGTACAGCAGAATCTGGGCGCGGCGATCCGGGCCAAAGACACCGCCCTGCGGCAGTGGGTCTCGCAGCAGGTCAATGACCCGAACCACCGGCACACGGTCGCGGCGGGCGCTCTGGACACCATGCTGGAGCGATTCCGGGCGTATATCGCACAGATGGAAAAGCGGCAGGATGAGCTGAAAGGCGGGGCCTTCCCGCTGACCGAGGCGCGGGACAAGGCGCTGGCACGCATTGAGAGCTATGCAGGTGACATCTTCTTGGGCTTGGTCGGCGGGGCCAAGCGGCGCGAGATCGACGAGCAGAAAGACGCCTATCTTTCTGCCGCCCGGCGGCTGGATGCGGAAGCGTTAGACTTCAAAGCGGCGGGCGCGGCGATTGTCTTTTACCAGCACCTGATGGACACGGTCACGGCGCTGCGGGCCGAAATGGACCGCTATGTGGAGCGGATGGACGCCCTGCGGGCGCGGTTCGAGCGGGCCGAGCGGCACGCGGTTCAGGAACCGGTGGATGTCAACGGCGAGGTGCTGTTTACGCCGGGGCGGCGAGAGACGGACCCGGCGACGGGGCAGGACCGCTACGTCGGCGGGGACATCGACGAGCGGTACGGCTTTTATGTCGGCAATGCCTCGGACCCCGCAAACCCGGTGGTCAACAATTTAGTGTCCGATATTCTGGACACGCTGGGCACGCACAACGACCTCTGGGGAATGCGCGACGGCGAGCTGACCCGCCTGAGCGGCGTGATTTACGACAAGGCGCGGGACGTGTTTGGGCCGATCTCGGATGAGAGTGTTTTAGACAAGTTCTATGCCAAGTATGGCCTGGACTCAGACCGCACCGTGCAGACCCTGCGCCGGGTCGTGTCCCTGTCCCGGCCTTTCCTGCATTTGCAGGAGAACGCGCCGAACTACACGCACAATATCAACAAAGAGCAGACCATCGTGGGCGTTCTGCACGGGGCCGCGCCGCGCACGGAAAACGAGCAGCGATTTGGCGCGATGCTGACCGAAAGCGTGCAGAATGTCAAAGAGCAGCAGATCACAAACTCCAATGAGCCGGATCAGGTTTTGTTCCTGCATGAGCGGGCGGCGTTCCCGCTGCGCTTGTTGCAGGGAATGGATTCGTACCGCTATGCGTATGATCAGGTGAAGTCGCAGGGCGCGGCGGCGAACCCGATCCACACGCGCACCGATGTTTCCGACTGGGTGCGTATCTCGCCGCCGTCCGCCGAAGACCAGAAAGCGGCCTGGCGGACGTTTGTGGTCGGCTGGGCATCGGGCGTGGTCTCGGAAGAGAAAGAGTCCCGGTATACCAGTGTCGGCACGCGCATTGAGACGCGCTTTGTGGCAAACTATGTGGACCGCTTTGGGATGCCCAAGTCCGACGCCCTGGGCGGCTTCAACCCCGTGGAGACTTCCCCGGCGGGCCTGAAAGCCGAGGCGGGCGCGGACCGGCCCCCGCTGGAAGCCCGCGACATCGTGCAGCGGCTGTGCGATGACCGGCGAATGCAGGAGCAGATACGGTTGGCAAATGACGAGCGCCTGCGCCTGGAAGGGGCCAAAGTGCTGGGTGACCGGCTGGTAGCCCACGCGCAGGCGCAGAAGCCGCAATGGCCGCCGTCATTCTACGACTCGTACTACGCGGTGCTGACCGAGTATCTGGAAGAAATCAACTACGGCGGCGCGTCGATGCCCGCCCCGACCGCCGTGCCAAGCACGGCGTCCGCTGTCCCTGCTGTCATCCCTGGCGAGACAGCCTCGGTGGTTCCGACGGGCACGCGAACATTGAAAGAGCGTCTGGCGTCTCTCAAAGAGCTGCTGGCAGACGAGCTGATTACGCAGGATGAACACGACGAGCGCCGCAAGGCCATTCTGGCGGAGGTTTAGACAAGGAGAAACCTGGAAGATGACATTGACACTGACTCAAGAAACAGAAACTCGGTTGAAGGTTGTCGCCGAAGGACGCGGGCTTGACCCGTTGCAGCTCCATGAAGATTTGCTGCGGCAAGCATTGGCTTCTGCGGAAGCCGAGCAGGAAAGTGAGCAGCAGGAAACGCTGGCCGGGCTGGATGAAAGCATGGAAGCATTCGCAGCAGGCCACTGGATCACCTCTGAGGAACTAAGTCAGCGGATGACTGCTCGCATTGCAGAAGCCAGACTTGTAGCAGCAGAGCGATGAGAGACACAAATAGTGACAATGAGGAAGAGCAGAAGGTGTATGCTGTCCGCCTTTCTGAGCCTGCCGTGCGCCAAGCCAACGCCGTACTCGAGCGCATTCTTGAAACAGAGGGGCCTGATGCGGCAGAAGAGTGGCAGGAAGGACTGGATGCGGCAAGAGCCTCTCTCGCCACACTTCCAGAACGCTGTTTGAGTGCGTCTGAAAATACACTGTTTCAAAAGAAGCATCCAGGCCCGCCCCTGCGCGTGTTTTTGTACCGACGTGGACGCAGTGCTTGGCGTCTTCTCTTCACAGCGCACGCCGCAACGGACAAGGATGCACCGAGAGTGCAGATACATCAAATGCGTCACAGCGCACAAAAACCACTGACGCGATGGCCGACTGAGAACGGCTCATAGAACGAGTAGGTAGCAGTTTGAGACCTGTCTTATTTTCCAATTTGTCGAAGCCTCTGCTGGGACTAACGGCACTGTTAGTCGCACTGACCGCACCCGCCTCGGCGCAGACGCCGCCCCTGCCCGCGCCGCCCCCCATGATTTTGACGCAGCATGGCAACATGGCCCGCACCGGCGCAAACCGGCAGGAAGTGATGCTGAACACGAAAAACGTCAACGCAGCGTCGTTTGGCAAGCTGTTCACGCGCTCGGTGCAGGGTTATTTGTACGCGCAGCCGCTGTATGTGCCCAATTTGAAGATGGCTGACGGCAGGATACATAACGTCGTGTTTTTGGCAACGTCTCACAACAGCGTCTATGCGTTTGATGCGGACGACCCCAAAGCCTTTGCCCCCCTGTGGAAGATCAATCTGGGGCCGTCCATACCCGCCGCCGAAGTGTACACGACGCGCTGGACCGATATGCGTGACGAAATCGGCATCACGTCTACGCCTGTGATTGACCCGGCCACCGGATCGATTTTCGTGGTGGCAAAGACCAAAGAAAATGGGACCTATGTGCAGCGGTTCCATGCCCTGAGTATTACGACCGGCAAAGAGAAACCGGGCAGCCCGGTAGTCGTCAAAGCCAGCGTGCCCGGCACGGGCGAGGGCAGCAAAGACGGGCAGATGCCGTTTGACCCTGTCCGCCAGCTCCAGCGCACGAGTCTGCTGCTGCTGAACGGCGTGGTGTATGCCGCCTTCGGCTCGCACGCCGACGCGGGGATATTTCACGGGTGGATTTTGGGTTATAGCGCCCGGACATTGGCGCAGACCTGCGCGTTCAACACGACGCCGGACGGCTCCGACGGGGCCATCTGGCAGGCCAGCATGGGGCTGGCCTCGGATGGCGCGGGCAATATTTTCGCGGCCACCGGAAATGGGACGTTCGATGCCAGCACGGGCGGCAAAAACTATGGAAACACGCTGCTGCGTCTGCGTCCTGAAGGCAAGACACTGAAAGTGATGGACTACTTCACGCCCTACAATCAGGCCCAGCTCAATATGCACGACACGGACCTCGGCGCGTCTGGGCCGCTGCTGATCCCGAACTCGCGGCTGATCCTTCAGGGCGGCAAGGACGGCTGGCTGTATTTAGTCAATCGGGACAAGATGGGGGGCTACGGCAAAGGCTCCAACGATCAAATCGTGCAGTCGTTTGACATCACGCAGGGCAATATCCACGGCGCCCCCGTCTACTGGGATGGGCCGGGCGGCCCCTGGGTCTATGTCTGGGCGGAATATGATCACCTGAAGGCATTTCATCTAGCCGACGGCAAGCTGGACCAGTTTTCATCGTCGCAGTCCGAATGGCAGGTTCCCGACGGGATGCCCGGCGGCTTTCTCAGCGTCTCGTCCAACGGCAGCACGGCGGGCACGGGGATTGTGTGGACCAACACGCCCTGGGATGCCAATGCCAACTGGGACACCGTGCCGGGCATTATCCGGGCCTACGATGCCGCCGACCTGACCCATGAGCTGTGGAACTCCCGGATGAATGATGCCCGCGATGATTCCGGGATGTTCGCCAAGTTCTGCCCGCCCACGGTGGTTAATGGCAAGGTCTACGCGGCGACGTTCTCGGGGCAGCTCAATGTCTACGGCCTGCTGGCCGCGCCTACCATTGCCAAAGTGACGGCGGCGACACCCGAGCAAGTGACGGTGCGCTACAGCAAGCCCGTACAGGCCGCTTCGGCGACCCTTCCAGCGGCGTATGTCTTAAACAACGGCGCCCGCGTTCTGGCGGCCTCTTTGGGAGCCGACGGGCAGACCGTGTCTCTCACGACGACGCCGCTGAAACCGGGCGTCTCGTACACGCTGACGGCGGGCGGCGTCCGCGACCAGAGCAATCCGGCCCTGATGCTGCCGCCCGCTACGCACGCCTGGCTGACGGTCAGTGGACAGACGGCGAAGCGTTAGAAGATTGATTAGAACAGCAATTAGAACAGCAGCTTCCACCCGGCGGCGGCGGTCAGAGCGGTCCCGACCAGTGCCGCAATCTGCCACGCTTTCCAGAAACGGCCTGCGGGCTTGATGACTGGTTTGGAAACCGGGCGCGGGCCGAACTTGGCGACATACAGCGCCTCTTCGGCCTGCGGCAGGCAGCACTCCCCGTACATGATCGGCCCGGCCAGCCACAGCGGCGAATGCAGCTCCACGCGATGTTTGGCCGGGCGGGCGCAAAGCTGACAGATGCCCCCCATTTCCATTCGCAGTGTGCGGCTTTCGTCGGCCTGTCCCCCGTAAAAAGTCGTGCGCGGCGAAGGTGCATTCTCCCCGCGCTCCAAAGTTTGTGCTGACATGATTTTCTCCTGAAACTACGCGGCGGGGCAGTTGCCCCTGGTAGAACTATCGGCAGAGCATCATAAAAACTGGAATCTGCACGGCGCAGGCTAAAACTGGGTACAACAGCGTCGTAAGTCCGCAAGTTAGACAGGAACTGCCCGCTGTGTTCGTCCCCGCACTCCCCCACCCCGCCCTGAACGTCTGCATTATTATCCCCGTTCGCAACGAGGCGCACGGGCTGACGCGAACCCTTTCTGCGCTGGCCGCTCAGACAGACGGCGCGGGCCGGGCGCTGGACCCGGCCTGCTATGAGGTGCTTCTGCTGGCGAACAACTGCACCGATGACACGGCAGAAATCGCCCGCGCCTTTGGCCGCGCCCACTCCCGGCTTTGTTTGCATGTTCTGGAAGCCTCCCTGCCCCCCGAAGAAGCCAATGTCGGCACGGCCCGGCGGCGGCTGATGGACGCGGCGTTTGGCCGCTTTGAGCAGCTCGACCGCCCGCACGGGCTGATTGCCTCCACCGATGGCGACACCCGCGTCGCCCCCGACTGGGTCTGGCAGATGCTGCTGGCCCGGCAGGGCGGAGCGCAGGCGGTCGGCGGGCGCGTGCTAACGGAGCCGGAGGCGGCTCACGATGCCGCAATGGGCCGGGGCGTCCGGCTGTTCTACTTGCGCGACACCGCGTACCTGCATGGGCTGGCCCGGCTGGAAACCCTCCTGGACCCGGCGGCGCACGACCCGTGGCCGCGTCACCACCAGTTTTTTGGGGCGAATATGGCCGTGACCGCCGACGCCTACTGCCGCGTGGGCGGCCTGCCCCGCGTGCCGTTTTTGGAAGATGAGGCGCTGGCCCGGACCCTGCGCCGGGCGGATGTGCGGGTGCGGCATTCGCCGGACGTGCAGGTGTGGACCTCGGCGCGGCAGTGCGGGCGTGTGGCCTGCGGCCTGTCTACGACGCTCAGCACCTGGGAAGAAATGAGCCGGGCGGGCCTGCCGCAGATTGTGGAGTCGGTGGAAGCAGTAGAAACGCGCCTGCGAGCGCGGGCCGCTCTGCGGCGGCTCTGGCAGGACGCGCAAGCTGGCAGAGCGGTGGAAACGGACGCCCTGGCCGAAATACTAGGCGTTCCCGCCGCCGGGTTTAGCGATCTGGGAAGTGTGCCGTTTGGGGAAGTGTGGGACCGCGTGGCACGGGCGCATCTGATTGACGACGGCCTGTGGGCCTTGCGCTGGCCCCGCGTGGAGATTACGGAGGCCCTGCCCGCCCTGCGGGCACGGCTGGCAGGGTTAGAGGCCGAAGGATACGAGAAGAATACGAGAGAAGAATGCGAGGGGTTAAAAACCCCTCGCTAGGAGAGGCACCCTCCGGGTGGAAGAGAAGAACCGTAGGGGCGGGGTCTCCCCGCCCTTCCGGGGTCTTTTTTCCTTCGTCCGCAGGACGCCTCTCCTAGCGAGGGGTTTTTAACCCCTCGGACTTGGCTTTGCTTCTACTTGGCTTTGCTTCTACTTGGCTTTGCTTCTACTTGGCTTTGCTTCTACTTGGCTTTGCTTCTACTTGGCTTTGCTTCTACACCCGCTCCAGCACGTCCAGCCGGTACTGCGCTTCGCGGTGTCCGTGCAGGGGACGCAGGCCGGGCAGGGCCAGAAAGGCATTGTGGACCTCATCGCCCGTCAGCGGGTAGTCTGGCTCGGGGGCGGTCCAATGGACAAGCATCAAATGCCCGCCCGGCTCCAGCGTTTCCAGAATGCGGGCCTGAGCGCGGGCGAAGTCGGCGGGGGACCAGTAGTAGCCGACTTCGGAGACTAAAATCAAGTCAAAGGGGCCGTCCGGGAACGTGGCCGGGACAAGCATCTGCTCGACACAGACCTGCGGCAGGCTTTCGCACCGGGTGCGGGCTGATTCAAGCGGGGCCTCACTGCCGTCGACGGCCAGCAGGGCCTCGCAGCGGGAGGCCAGGGCGGCGGTGAGGACGCCGATAGAGCAGCCAATTTCGAAAACATTCTTATAATGCGAGCGCGGCAGCGAGCGCAGCGTATCGGCGTACTTGTCGCGCTCGTAGTCCCGCGTCTCAAACTCCCAGTAGTCCGGCTTGATAGCATACAGCGCATCAAAGTACTCGGGCATCAGCGACTCGGGCTGCTTGATATTTACCATGCGATCACCTCTAAATAGACTTCCCACGGCTGGGCAAACTTGGCGAGCATTTCCGGGGCCAGCAGGCAGAACTCCGGGGCGTCGTCAACTAGCCGAGTGACCTGCGACTCATGCGCGGCCACGGCTTGGGTTTTCTGGTCAACCGTGGCATTGATGTCCAGCCGGAACGGCTCCACTTCGCCCTGCTTGGGCAGCGCGTTGGTATCCGCCCGCTCCCAGGCCCAGATGGGGTATTCCAGCACGCGGGGCGGGTGCGCCGTGCCCTGCAGCGCGGCTTGAACAATGGCGCTGGTTGCCCGGTGGTCCGGGTGCGGGTCCCGCCGCCAGGGCAGCAGGATGGTGTCAGGCTTCAATTCTGCTAATGCGGAGCCGACCGCGTAGACCGCCGCGTCAAACGCCGCCGCGCCCGGCAAAGGCAGTGCCCCATCGGGCAGGCGCAGAAACACGGCGGCGTCTTCGCCGACGCCCAGCCGCCGCAGTGCTTCCCGGCTTTCGGCTTCGCGCAGGTCCCGCAGTACCGGCGGCGGAAACTTCACCGAGCCAGGGTGAGACGCCGCCCCGTCGCTGACAAACAGCACCGACACCGGCTGTCCTCGTTCGGCCATCAGCGCAATCGCCCCGCCGCAGCCCAGCGTGTCATCGTCGGGGTGCGGGGCAATCACGACCGTGCGGCCCCATTCGGCCACAGCGCCCGCAGGCCGCAGGGGCAGGGCGGCAGCGTCGGCCAGCAGGCCGTCGGTCTGCCAGAGGGAGGCCCCCCCCGCCCCCAATAATGGGGGAGCCGGAACAGAGCTGGCGGAAGCCTCTCTTACATCCTCTCCGGTTCCCCCATTATTGGGGGCTAGGGGGCTGTCTTCCCACAGCCTATCTACCGGGCGCGGACTTTCCAGCACGTAGCGCCCGGCTTCCGGCAGAGCCGCATCCGCCCCGCCCTGACGCAGATACAGGGTCAAATCCCGGTGCATCCGCTCCAGTGGCAGCGGGCACAGCAGGCCGCGTGCGCCCACGGACTTTTCGGCGAGGCGCATCACTTCCAGGCAGGCTTCTTCCACCACGGCCCGTGCCTGCCCGGTGTAGGCAATCACGGCGTCGGGGGTGACGCCGGGGCGGTCCACAAAGGCCCCCGCCGCGTCCAGCCACAGACGGCCCGACTCAATCAGCATTGCCATCCGGCCCGCCCGGTCCCGCTGAAAGGCATCGCCAGTGCGGCCCAGCCCGCGCAGAAAGTCCCGCGTGGCAGCCAAGATGGCCTGCGCCCCGCCAAGCTGCACGGCCATGAACCGGATGCCGCCGCCGCTGAAGGCGGGCTGCTGGTAGTAGTCACCGGGGCCGCCCAGCAGGTCCTCGGGGCCGACTTCCAGGCCCGTAAAGTCCATATGGACGCTGGCCGTCGGGCGCATTCCCAGCGGCTTCCAGAACGACGGGTCGGCTTCGGCTTTGGGAAGCCGCTCAGTCGGCAAAATCAGCATCTGCCAGCCGCCGTCCGGCAGCGTGCCGGAAATGAGGGGCCGGGTGACAAAGTGCGCCCCCGAGGCAAACGTCTTTGCGCCTTCTATTCGGCAGCGGCCATCCGGCAGCGGGCAGAGCTTGACCCCGTCGGCCCCTTCGGTGTTCCAGACGCTGAACAGCCGCTTGTCGTCGCGGGCATCTGCCGCCCAGCGTGCCTGCTGCTCGGGCGTGCCAAATGTCTGCACCAAAAGCAAAGCATTGATGTGGCCTTCGTAGACTCGCCCGACCGGCAGGCTCCCGCGCCCGATGTGCCGCAGCAGCGTCAGCAGGTCCGCCGTTTGGCCCGGCACGCTGCCTAGCCCCGGCCCACCGAGGGCCGGGGCCAGCGGCGCGGCCAGCAGGCCCGCTTCGGCAATCCAGCCGAATTCTTCGGCAGGGAACCGTGCTTCGGCATCGACCACGCCCGCGTGCGCGGCGCAGCAGTCAGAAATCTCAATGGCACGAGCTAATAATTCGGAAACAGAGGGCGTTGTCATCAGTGAAAGCCGTTCTAGGGGGAAGGTATGTTGCGGAGGCAAAGAAGTTGACAAAGCTAAAATACCCCGAAGGTAATCCAGACAAAACACAGATTTGTAGGCTAAGATATGCGGGTTTTCAGCATATTTGCAAACTACTTTGTGAAATAAAGTAATAAACACGGGTAAACCGTTGACAGTCCCCTGCCCAGCAGGTATCATAAAACGAACTGATTTGTTCTACGCCGAGAAAGAAGCGCCTCATGATGGAGAGCCAGACCAGCGGCCACGATGCCCTGCTCCCAAATATCAACAGCCCCGCCGACCTGAAACGTCTGTCGTTTGAGCAGCTTCGGCAGCTCGCGCAGGAAATCCGCGTGTATCTGACCGAAACGGTCGCCAAAACCGGCGGGCATTTGGCCCCGTCGCTGGGCGTCGTCGAGCTGACCCTGGCCCTGCACAAAGTTTACGACATTCCGAAAGACAAGCTGATCTGGGATGTGGGGCATCAGGGCTATGTGCATAAGATACTCACCGGACGGCGCGATCAGCTTCCGACCATCCGGCAGCATGGCGGCCTGTCTGGGTTTCTGCGTATTGATGAGTCCGAATACGATCTGTACGGCGCGGGCCATGCGTCGACGTCTATTTCGGCGGCGATGGGCTTCGCAAAAGCGCGGGACTTCCGGGGCAGCAAGTCTTCGGTGCTGGCGCTGATTGGCGACGGGGCGCTCACCGGCGGTATGGCCCTGGAAGGTTTGAACAATGCCGCCGACGACGGCACGGATATTACCATTGTGCTGAACGACAACGAAATGTCGATTGCGGGCAATGTCGGGGCTTTGGCAACCTATTTGTCCAAGCTCCGCATGGAGCCGCTGTATCAGGCGGGCGAAAACACGGCCAAGCGCATGATTGCGGGCCTGCCCGTCGGCAGCGGTATTGTGACCAAAGCCGCCAAAGCCGCCAAGCACACCGCGACGCATTTTGCCACCCCCGCCCACACCGGCCTGCTGTTTGAGGAGATGGGCTTTACCTATATCGGCCCCGTAGACGGCCACAATGTCGAAACGCTGACCAATGTGTTTCAGCACGTCAAGCGCCTCAAAGGCCCGGTCCTGGTCCATGTGCTGACCGTCAAAGGCAAGGGCATCCCCTTTGCCGAGGCCAACTCGCGGACGTACCACGGCCTCGGTAAGTTCAGCCCCGATGACGGGCGCACCGAGCCGAAAGCGCCGGGCGTGGTGTTTACCGATGCCTTTGCGGAGACGCTGAACGACCTGGCCGAGACTGACGACAAGATTATCGGCATCACGGCGGCGATGCCCGACGGCACGGGATTAAGCAAGTTCGCCAAGTCTCACCCGGAGCGGTTTTTTGATGTGGGGATTGCCGAGCAGCACGCCGTCGTGTTCGCTGCCGGGCTGGCCGCCGAGGGCTTCAAGCCCGTCTGCGCCATTTATTCCACGTTTTTGCAGCGGGCCTATGACCCGATAGTCCACGATGTCGCCTTGCAGCACCTGCCGGTGCGCTTCTTTCTGGACCGCGCCGGGCTGGTCGGCGACGACGGCGGAACCCACCACGGCGTTTTAGACCTGGCCTACCTGCGCTGCGTTCCCAACCTCGTGATTGCCGCCCCGAAAGATACCGACGAGATGCGGGCGATGACCCGCTTCGCGCTGGACTACGACGCTGGCCCCATCGCCGTGCGCTACCCACGCGGCGGGCAGGCAGCGCTGGAAGGCGACGCGCCGGAAGTCGTCTTAGGCCGCGCCGAAATTATTCGCAATGGCGGCGATGTGGCTTTAATTGCCCTCGGCGCAGGCGTCAAGCTGGCCCTCGACGCCGCCGACCGCCTGGCCGAACAGGGCATCTTGGCTACGGTCCTCAATGCTCGCTTTTGCAAGCCCTTAGACGCTGAAACGATCCTTGCCGCCGCCCGCCGCTGCGGGGCGGTGGTGACTGTGGAAGACGGCGTCGTGTCCGGCGGCTTCGGCTCGGCGGTGCTGGAACTCTTGGCCCTGCATAACGTTCTCGTGCCCCTGTCGATGGTCGGCCTGCCGGATGAGTTTGTGGAACACGGCCCCGTTCCCACCCTGCGGGCGCAGGTCGGCCTGACCGCCGACGAAGTGGTCCGCCGCGCCCTGATGCACCTGCCCGCTCGCCCTGCCGCCCCGCACACGAATGGCAGCGGCAAAATCTTGGTGGGGGCAGCGGTTTAATGGCACGCAAGACCCGCCGCCCCCTGCCTGCCCCCACTCCGTCCCGCCCGCTCGGTCACTGGGCTGGCTATCTCACGGTTGGCCTCGTCTGCCTTGCCCTCGGCAGCGGCGGGACGTATCTGGCCCTGCGTCCCACGCTGGCGCAGGCCGCACAGACCCGCACCGTGTCTGCACAGTCCGCCCGCGATCAGGGCAACGCCGCCGAGGACGCGGGCCGCTGGGCCGAGGCCATCACGCTCTACGACCAGGCCATCGCGGGCGGCATCGACGACGCCGACATCCGCACGGATTTGGGGGTCGCCTACTTCCGGTCCAATCAGCCCCAGAAAGCATTGGTGCAGTACGCCCTGGCGCGTAAGATGGACCCGCACCACGAAAACAGTCTATTCAATCAGGCCGCCGCCTATGCCACGCTCGGCGACAGCAGCCGCGCTATTGCGTTGTGGAACGAATATATCAAAGAGTTTCCGCAGGGCCAGCACGTTTCCGATGCCCGAACGCTGATTACGCAAATCAAGAACCACCCGCCAACCCCCGTCGGCCCGGCCAAAGCACCGTAATTAAATACAATAGCATTTTTGTTAAATAGCGGGTATCCTAATTAAAGTATTCTTTAATTAAGGAGCCGCCATGAAGCGCACCGCCGGAACCTACTTTGCCAGCTCGACCGGGCCGGAGCCGTTTCAAACTTTCGTCCCCGCCCCGCTGCCTCCCAGCCCACCGCTCGAACTTACCCCGGACTTGCAGCAGCTTTTGGAAACGGCCAACCGCGCTCTGGGTAGGCTGGACGGGCTGGGAACGCTGCTGCCGGACCCGCAGCTTTTTCTGTATTCCTATATCCGCAAAGAGGCGCTGCTGTCGTCGCAGATTGAAGGCACGCAGTCGTCGTTCGCCGACCTGCTGCTCTACGAAAGCCACGAGACGCCGGGTGTCCCCTTAGACGATGTAGAGGAAGTGTCGAGCTACGTTGCCGCGCTGGAACACGGCCTGCGGCGTCTGCGCGAAGGCTTCCCGCTGTCCCTGCGCCTCCTGCGCGAAGTCCATGAAATCCTGCTGTCCACAGGCCGGGGCAGTCAGCACTCCCCCGGCGAGTTCCGCCGCTCCCAGAACTGGATTGGCGGCTCCCGCCCCGGCAACGCCCGCTACGTCCCGCCCCCGCCGGACCGCCTGATGGAGTGCCTGGGGCAACTAGAAAAGTTCCTGCACGACGATCCGGCCCCCACCCCCACGCTGATCAAAGCCGCGCTGGCCCATGTGCAGTTTGAGTCGATCCACCCGTTCCTGGATGGCAATGGCCGCCTGGGCCGCCTCTTGATTACGCTGATTCTATGCGCCGAAGGGGCGCTGACCGAGCCGCTGCTGTATCTCAGCCTGTATCTGAAAACAAACCGCGCTGCGTATTACGACCTGCTTCAGCAAATGCGGGACACAGGGGATTGGGAAGAATGGCTGCGCTTCTTTTTGCAGGGCGTACTGGAAACAGCAGAAACAGGGGCACAGACGACGCGGGCCATTTTGGCCCTCTTTGCCGAAGACCAGACGCAGGTGCAAGAGCTGAAGCGCGGAACTGCCTCTGCCCTGCGCGTCTTTCAACAGGCCCAGAAAACACCTCTGCTGACAATCGCCAACACCGCCGAGGCAACTCGTCTCAGCGTACCCACCGTCATCGCCGCCATCCGCGCTTTGGAAAGCCTCGGCATCCTGCATGAGCAGACCGGGCGGCAGCGCGACCGGGTATACGTCTACACCCGCTACCTGGCCCTGCTCAACGCTGGCATGGAACCGCTGCGGCCCTAACTGTTCGGCGCAGATGGCTTGGCTTTTTGCAGATACCACTCCCCGCCCCGACGCAGAAGTAAGCTCCGCTCGTGCGGTGTCGGGGGGCCGGTTTCTGGCGGGTCGGGACGGTGTGCGTACTGCCCCACTTCCAGGCCATTGCCACCCGCCACATACTCCCGTATCTGCCACTCCAAACGCCGCTTGTGCGGCACGAATGGGTCAACACCGTGGATGTGCGGGCCGTTCTCTAGCCCATCCTCCGTGGTGACAGGAAAGTTGACACCGGGAACGCGCCACCAGCAGACCAGGCCCGCCCCGCGCAGACGGTGCAGCAAGGCGCGTGTCTGCTCCGGCGTGAGGTCCGAGACCGACAGGTCAAATGCCGCGCAGTAAGGGCGTCCGTTGACCATGCCATCGGCGCTGTGGATGCCCGCGCTAGCCGGGGCGAGGCCCAGCCCCTGCGCCACCCGCTCCGGTGCGATACCCAGCCGTCGCAGCAGGTTTTGCGTGTGCGGGTGCAGTGTGGTAAAGGGCAGTGGAACAGGCCGAGGCGGGGGAATATGTGGCCGGGGCCGCCATAACAGAACGGCGGCGAGGAACAGCGCGGACAAAATCCAGAACACAGGCCGTTTTAAGAGAGTGTGTGCGCTCGGCTGTGAAGGAGGCTGCATGGATTTGACACCGTCCTATTACTGCTGACCAGAGGAACCATGCCATAAATGGCACGGCTACCGAGCGAAGACGCTGAAAACTACCGCTTCGCGGCACTGAAAACAAACTGATGTAGGCTTACTCTTAGCCCCACGCAGTGGGGGTTCCCGGCGTCTTCGCTCGGTAGCCGTGCCATTTATGGCATGGGTTCTCGTGAATGGCTTAATTCACCGTTGTCGGCGCAGCCTGCAAACTGAAATCCTGTGCGCCGGGGGTGCGGGCGAGGGTGGCGAGCAGGGCGTGGCCGTCGTCGCGGTTCTGGGGGGCGAGCAGGAACAGGACGCTTTTGTCGGAGAGGGTTTCGAGGCCGGGGACGGGCGGGGCGGAGGCGTCGCCGCCGCAGTCGAGGCGCAGCTTGAGGAAGCGGGGCAGGAGGTCGGGCTGCCACGCGCCGTGGGCAAAGGGCGGCTCGCCGGGGCGCTGGTCCAGCACGAACATCCGGCGGCGGGTGCGGAGGCTGCCGCCCGCGTAGAGGGCAAACAGAGACACGGCGCGGACAGGGTGCTGACCGGTCAAAATGCGGGTCGCCAGGGTCTGCACCTGCATCAGCGTCTCGTAGGCGGTGAGCGGGGCGACAAGCTGGTGCGAGACGCCTGTGCCCAGCGCCCCGGCGAACTCTTCGGGCATCTCGGCCAGCTCATAATAGCCGCCGTGCGGGGAGACGACGGCGCGGGCGACTTCGTTGGCGTACTCAGTCCCCGCGCCGACCTTCTTTTTGATGTAGGCGATAGTCAGCCCGTGCTTGTCGTGGTGGGCGGCCCGCAGGGCAGCAAAGTCGGTGGTGTTGTCAGTGTGCAGCATAGTTTGCTTCATGGGCAGGAAGGCCCCCCCGCCCCAATAATGGGGAGCCAGATAAACACGGAGAAGACAAGAGGGCGCAGCAAGCAGCGCCCCTACGTTTGCCCATCTGGTTCCCCCATTATTGGGGGCTAGGGGGTCTTTGTCACTTAAAGCTCGGCAAAATCACGCCGCGCAGGATGACGTTCTGGGCGAGAACGAACACCAAAAGCGTCGGCAGGGCGGCGAGCGTCAGGGCGGCCATCATCACAAACATCGGCGCTCCGCTCGATTGCAGCTCGTACAGCCAGACCATCAGGGTCCACATCTGGCTGTCCTGGCAGATGGTCATGGCATACAAGAAGCCGCCGTAAGCCGCCGAAAACGCGCCGAGGCCAATCACCGCGAAGATCGGGCGGCTCAGGGGCAGCGTGATAGTCCAAAACATTTTCAGCTCGCCCGCGCCGTCCAGCGTTCCCGCCTCGTACAGCTCACGCGGCAGGCTGTCAAAGAAGCCTTTCAGCAGAAAAATTGAATACCCGCTGGCCGCGCCCGGCAAAATCAGGGCGGCATAGGTGTTCAGCAGATGAAACTGCTTCAAGAGCAGGAAGTTCTGGATCAGCGAAATCTCGCCCGGAAACGACATCGTTGCCAGCAGAAACAGCAGGACGGCGTTGCCATACGACAGATTATACCGCGAAAGGGCATACGCGCAGAGCGGATTGACCACCAGCGTTGTCAAAATTGCCAGAAAACAGTAAATGACCGTCACCCACACAGCCCGCCCGTGGAGCAGAATGTACTGGATGACCAGCGAATAGTTGCGGCCCACGAAGTCCTGCCGCAGCGGGCCGGTGTTGGCCTGCACAAAGGCCCAGTCGGACGCCTGCACGGGCAGGAGGGCGGCGGGGCCGTGCAGCGCCCGCCAGCGGGTTTCGGGGGTGTCGACGGAGAGCGCCGGGACGGGGGCGATTTTCAGAAAGCCGATCCAGTCCAGCAGGGCTGTTCCTTCGTGCAGCGTTTCCGGGTCAGGCAGGGCGGCGGGCACAGGGCGCGGCGGGCCGGGCCGGGTTTTCAAGTAGGCTTGATACGCGGGCAAGGCGGCGGCGTCCACACGGATGTCTCGAAACGGCAGCTTGGTCCGCACAAACGTCGCCCAATCGCGCTTTTGCGCGGCGTTTCCGACGGGCTTTGCGGGCAGGGAGAACGCGCCGTAAGACTTCGCCGCCGTGCCCCAGGCGGCATTGAGGGCCGTGAGGTCGGGGTAGGCTTCCTCTTTGAGCCACTGCTGGTACAGGGGGTCCGCGCCGATGACCACAAAGTAGTTTGCGGGAAGGGTCTGCTGAAACGCCTGCCAGTCGCGCTCTTTGGGGCCACTTTTGGGTGCCCAGGTGTGCTTGGTGGGCTGCTCGAACGGGGGAAAGACGGCCTGAAAGCTGGTGTCTTCCTGCGTGTAGGCCGCATCCAGTGCATGAATATCGTCGTGGAAATGCGTTCTTAAAAACTCGTGGTAGCGGTCCAGCAGAGGCGACGGGCTGAACGCGGCGGCGGCCCCGCCGAAGCCGACGCTCTTATAACGCGCAGGCAGGGCGGCGGCAAACGTATTCCACTGCGTCACCTCGGCGGCAGCAACGGGCGCGGGCGGTACGACATTTTGCAGGGCGGCATAACTCGTGCCATAGGCGGCGTTGATGGCGTTGATGTCCCCCCGGTACTTGTCTTCGGCATACTTGCCCATCAGCGCCGTCGGCGAATGCAGGTAGCGGGGGATCAGCTCATACGAAGACTTCTCATACTGCGACTCCACCGATGCAGACAGCATGACCAGAAACGGGTACACCATCGTCACCGCGCCCAGCGTCAGCAGGACATACAGCGCGGCAATCAGAGCGCGGGAACGCCAGGTACGGCGTCCAACCAGAGGAATCAGAGGCATAGGCTATTATAGCGGCAACCGGGCGCGATTGCAAGGCAAAAAAACCACCCGGCAATCACTGCCGGGTGGTTTTCAAGTTTCTTCCTGCTCCGTCACACGCACAGACAGCAGCAAAACGGTGGGATGCTGGAAGCAGTAGAAAACAATTAAAGGTGGGTTTCGCTCCGTGCCTTGAATGAACCAGTTATAGACTGGCAGAGGAGAAGAATTGCCAGTCGGCACTCCCCGTTCTGGATAATGCCGCAGAGCGAAAAAGAGGTGGCCCAAAAGGTCTTCAGCCACTTCCTGCTCAGGAACGGCAGCCCGAAACTGCTCGTTGAAACGCTCCTGCTTTTTGATCTGATAAGTCAAAGGCTGCATTCATGTCCCTGCTTAGGCGCGAAGAAGTTCTGCTACGCCTGTTAAATCCAACTCTTCCGCCCATTGTCTCTCCTGGGCAGTCAATTCACGTCTGTAAAGCAATGCAGAGCCATAAGGAATAGTTTCGCCTTCTTCGGCAAGCTGCCAGCCGATGAAGTTGTGCGAGGAATCACTGATTTCCGTTCCATTATAACTCTTGAAGTTACGCAGGACCTGGTTGACTGTATCTATCTCTTGAACAGTAAACACACTGATGTCAGCTTCGCGCAAAGCTAGCGGTTTCTTTTGTGTCTGTCCATGGTATTTGCGCTCGGCAATTGCAAGTTCATCTTCCTTTTTCATATCATTTAACAAAGGAAGCATCAGACGCGGGGCGGGTCCTTGGCGCAACTTTTGGTATTCCTGCCCTGTAATTGAAACGCCGTGCCGAACATAAAACAAAAAGTCGCTGTAAAACAGTAACTTGTTCAGCTTGACCGACCCGAACGCTTCATCTCCTTCGGAAGCCGCGCAAATATAAAGCACAAGCTCGCGGAGTTTATCACTTTGAGCGAGGGCATTTTTGATTTCGTTTGGCATAAGGTACTCCTTTCAGACAAAAAAGCAAACAAAAGTTCGCCTTACCTATATTCATTATACACCAGTTTTACAGTTTTGAAACACTTTTGCATTTTAGCCCAGCACCGCCGTCAGCGATTGAAGCTGGGCGGGGGAGCCTAGTGCAATCAGAATGTCGCCGGGGGCGAGGCGGCGGTCGTCGGGCGGGTTTGGGATGAAGCCGCCGCCCTGGCCGGGGCGCAGGGCGACGACCAAAGCGCCGGTGCGGCGCTTCAGCGCGGCGGCTTCCAGGGTCATCCCGGCGCAGGCAGAAGACTCGGCCAGCGTGACTTCGCGGACGGAAAACGCGGCGTGGTCGGCTTCGGTGATGGCGGCGACCAGATCGGTGACGGCGGGGTTGATGGCGGTAATGCCCATCCAGCGGCCTCCCAGAATGTGCGGGGAGACGACTTTGGAGGCTCCGGCCCGCACGAGCTTGGCTTCGTTCTGCTGGGAATCGGCGCGGGCGACAATAAACAAATCAGGCCGCAGACCGCGTGCGGATAGGACGATAAAGGTGTTGACGGCGTCGGTGGGCGTGACGGCAATCAGCGCGGCGGCGCGGTCCAGCCCGGCCTGTTTCAGCACGTCATCGTCGGCGGCATCCCCTTCCACAAAAGGAACGCCGCTGGCTCGGAGCATTTCCAGCCGGGCGGGTTCCTGTTCAATGACAACGTGCGGGACGCGGGTCTGTCGGTAGCCCTGCGCGATCTGCTGGCCGATGCGCCCATAGCCGCAGATGATGTAATGGTCGTGGAGTGCGTTCACCGTGCGGTCCATCCGTTTCTTTGACAGCAGCAGCAGGGTCTGCTCACTGACAAACGTTTCAATCACCGTGGTAAACAGCCACGCCGCCGTTCCCAGCCCAAACAAAATCAAGATAATTGTAAAGACTGTGCCTGCCGTGTCCAGCGGCTTGACTTCCCCGTAGCCGACGCTGCCCAGGGTGATGACGGTCATAAACAGGGCATCTAAAAAGCGGTAATGCTCCAGCAGCATATACCCTGCCGTGCCGCCGGTGAGAATAAACGCCCCCAGCAGCAGCGCCAGCCGCAGCCGCAGCAGGGGGTTTCGGTAAAAGTCTTCGAGGCGCGGCGTCACAGGTATTTTCATAGATGTTTACTGCCGGGGGTATAAAACCCCCGGCATCAAGTTCAGCCGCCCTCTGGGCGGAAGAGACGAGGAATATTATCTTTTGCCTGTTGTCTTTAGCCCGGCAGGGCGTCCGCTTTTTCTGCCGGGGGTTTTACACCCCCGGCACTGTCACCGTCACTTTGTTCCCCGCGCTTACCACTACATCATACGCCTTGCCCCGGAAGCGGACGCCTTTGACAGTCAGCCCGGTCCAGCCGGGCGGCAGGTGCGGGTCGGCATACAGCGCGGCTTCGGCGTCCCCGGCAATTTTGGTCCCCGACCCCGCCTCGCCCGCCTCCGCCACGCGCAGACCCGCGAAGCCGTACAGCACGCTTTGGAGGCAGCCGCCCATGCCCGTACAGAAGTAGACCCGGTTGGAGGTGCGCTTTTCCGCGAACGCATCCCACGGGCCGCGCATGAACGGGCGGTACGAGTCGTGGAACAGGTCCAGCGACGATTGCGCCCGGCCCAGTCGGGCAGCGATAATCGCTTCCATACTCGCCGTCATCGCCGGGCCGTTTTTGATCGTGTGGGCCGAGTAAAAATCCAGCATCTTGCCTGCCATCTCGGTGCTTAACCCCGGCGCGTTCAGCGGGTACAGCAGCAGCAGCGTGTCGGCCTGTTTGGCAGCAAAGCGGTCGGTCAGCGGCGCGGCGCTGCCGCTCGGAATCTGCCGGGTCGGGTCCATGGGGATAACGATGTTGGCGGCCACCGTGGCCCAGCGCGGGTCGGGCGTCTGCCCCAGCGCCTTTGCCGCCCGCCCCGCCGCGTCCAGGCAGGCGCGGACGACGCCGTTGGTGTAGGCATCATCGTTGACCACGTCGGCGGTTTCGTCCGGTCCAATCACGCCGTTGATATGGTACTTACCGTCCCCGCCCTTCGTCACCCGCGAGACCCAGTAATCCGCGCAGGCGGTCAGGATCGGCCCGCCTTCTTTGGCGAGGTACGCTTTGTCGCCCGTCCACAGGTAAAATTGCCACGCCGCCCAGCCGACATCGGCGGTGATATGCCGCTCCCGGTCGAACCCGGCGGGAGCCATCTCGCGGCCCGTGTCCGCGCTTTCCCAGGCGTATTCGGCCCCGTGAAAGCCATGCGCGGCGGCGTTTCGCTTGGCCTGCGCCAGCGTCTTGAAGCGGTAGTCTACGATGGATTTGGCGTAGTCGGGGTGCTGCACCAGAAGCGCGGGCATCATCCACACTTCGGCATCCCAGAAGATATGCCCGCTGTAAATGTCCGACGACAGCCCCATTGGGGGGATGGAATGGTCAGAGCCGGGGTAGGTGGACGACAGCAGATAAAATAGGTTTGCGTGCGTCACCTGCTGCGCTTCGGGGTCGCCGCTGATGACGATGTCTGAAGTTTGCCACAGTTTGGGCCAGTCTGCCGCTGCTCGTTCACCTTTCTCATATATCTCGCCTTGAAACACTTCGGGGACGGTCGAAAACGTCCCCGCGTGCATATCCAGGGTTTGAGTATGCGGCCCATCCGCGCCCTGCGGCTTCTGATTTGGGAGAGAGGCAGGCCGAGCGGTGAGCTGCCCGTTGACATAGTCTCCGGCTTTGAACTCTTGCATGATGACACCACTGCCGCTGATAAGTCTTGCCTTCGCGCCGCTGCTTTGATAGAACGGAACGGGGATGGCGGGGTCAGTATTAGTTAGCACCCAGGGGTCAAAGGTCTTCTGGTTCAGGAACAGGGCATTCGCCGACGCGGCCTGTGCGGGGGGCGACAGCGACGACGCGGGGCCGGGCGTGTTGGTTTTGTGGCAGCCGGTCAGCAGGAAAGACGCGGCGGCGAGGGCGGATAAATATAAAGTAGGGATAGAGCGGGCGGTCATACGGGTAGAATACGCGAAGCAGGGGGGAAACTCCTGCACAGGTTGCAGAATACGGACCCCTCCCGCTCATTCTTCGCTCCCTCCCCTATTAAGGGAGGGCACAGAGCAGGAGCCGAATACGAGAGGCCAGCGTTTGTGTCCGCGTCTTTCCTAACCCTTCCCTAACAGGGGAGGGAGCGAAGAATGAGCGGGAGGGGTCCGAACGAAGGAAACACTATGGCAGACACGACGAACACAGACATCCAAAAAGTGCGGTGGGGCGTCATTGGCGCGACGGCGCGAATTGCCCGCGAGGCGATTATCCCGGCCATCCTGGCAAGCCCCTACGCGGAGCTGGCCGCTGTGGCCTCGCGCAGCCGGGACAATGCCCAGGAAGTGGCGGCGACGGCGGGGCCGGACGTGGCGGCGTATGGGGACTATGACTCGCTGATTGCCGACCACAACGTGGATGCTGTCTACCTGCCGCTGCCCAATAACCTGCACCTCGGCTGGGCCGTGGAGGCCATGAACAACGGCAAGCACGTCCTCTGCGAAAAACCGCTGGCGCTGAACGCCACCGAAGCCGAAGAGATGCTGGAAACGGCAGACGCCAACGGCGTCGTGCTGTCCGAGGCGTTTATGTACCGCTACCACCCCTTGCAGCGGGAAGTGCAGGCGCTGGCGCAGGGCGGCAAGCTTGGCGATGTGCAGCTTGTGCGGGCGTCGTACTCGTTTGTGCAGACCGATTTAGACGACTACCGGCGCGACCCCGGCATGGGCGGCGGGGCGCTGTTTGATGTCGGGTGCTACTGCCTGGATATTGCCCGGCTGGCCTTTGGGCGGGAGCCAACGGCGGTCACGGCGAAGTCGATTTATGACCCGGCCACAGGCATTGACACGACCACGACGGCGCTGCTGGAGTTCGACGGCGGGGGCATGGCGCTGATTGACTGTTCGTTCTCGCTGTCGTTCCGGGCAACGTATGAGATTGTCGGGAGCGAGGCGTCGGTCAGTGTGCCGCGCTTCCTGCTGGGCGGCCTGCGGGCGGGGGGCAATCCCGAGGCGGGGGATTATGTCCTGTCGCAGGGCGGGGTGGAGACGAACCATCAGTCGCAGGCGGGCAATATGTATGTGGGCGAGGTGGAAGCTTTTTCGCGGCGTCTGCGCGGCGAGGATGCGTTTCTGCTGCCTGCGTCCGATGCCCTGAGCAACATGGAGGCGCTGGATGCCGTCGCCGCCTCCGCCCGCTCCGGGCAGAAGGTAATGCTGTAGCGAGCAGAGGAAGAGAGCCGAGGGATTGAAAATCCCTCGCTCGGTGAGGCGTCCTTCGGACGGCAGAAAGGAACCCGCCGCCGCAGGCTCCAAACTTCCCTCGTCCGAAGGACGCCTCCCCCAGCGCGTCGTTTTCAACTACGCGGACTTTGACTTTCTCCCTTCGTCACCGGAAAATGCCCTTCAGCCCGCAAGGCTTTCGTGATACGCACCGCCGAAGTCGCCCGGTTGAACGTGTACAGGTGCAGCCCGGCGACGCCATGTGCCAGCAGGTCGCGGCACTGTCCGGCGGCGTAGGCGATGCCCCGGTCCTGCACTTCTTTGTCGGTTCCGTCCCCGAGGGCGGCTAACAGCGCGTCGGGGATTTGCTGGCCGCTGAGCTGATGAATACGCTCTAGCTGAGACAAGGACGTGACCGGCAGAATGCCCGCAATCAGCGGAATAGTGACGCCCGCCCGGACGGCGTGGTCGCGGAACTCGTAGAACGCCGCGTTGTCAAAGAAGAGCTGGGAGGTGGCAAACTGTGCCCCCACGTCCTGTTTGTGTTTCAGCCAGCCGATGTCATGGTCCAGCGTCTCGGCGTCCGGGTGCTTTTCCGGGTAAAACGCACAGCCGATATGGAACTGATAGTGAGCGCGGGCGAACTCAATCAGATCGCTGGCGTGAAGGAAGCCGTCCGGGTGCGGCGTGTAGGCGGGGTCATTCAGGGGCGCATCCCCGCGCAGAGCCATGAGATGCCGGATACCCGCGTTTTGCAGGGTGGTCAAAATCTCGACAATTTCGGCCTGCGAGTGGCCCACGCAGGTCAGGTGCGGCACGGATTCAATGTCCAGCTCATGCTCAATGCGGCTGACCAAATCCACCGTTTTCTGCCGGTTGGAGCCGCCCGCGCCGTAGGTGATAGAGACAAAATCGGGCGACTGCCGGGCCACTTCGCCCAGCGTGGAATACAGCGTCGCCCACCCCGCCGGGTTTTTGGGCGGCGAGAACTCATACGAAAGCGTCGGCACGCCCGCTTGCAGCTTGTCACAAAAGGTCATCGGTTCATTCTTTCCAAATCTGGGCCACCTAAACAGCCAAGCTCCGAGGGGTTGAAAACCCCGCGCTAGGTGAAGCACCCTCCGGGTGACAGAGAATGCCGATGGCTACAGGCTCCGTACTTCTTCCGTCCGCAGGACGCCTCTCCTAGCGAGGGGTTTTCAACCCCTCGGAGTTTGGCCCCTCGCTTCACAGTCACGCCCCAATTCCCAGCAGGGTCACTTCAACGTGTTCGCAGAGGGCGTGAAGCAGGAGCTGATGGCACTCCTGCACGCGCATGGAGCTGGGGCTGACGCTCTCCACAATCATCTCGAAATCCGCCAGCCCCCGACACTGCCCGCCGGTGCGGCCCAGAAACGCCCCCGTCACCAGCCCCCGCTCTTTGGCGGCGTGCAGGGCGCGGACTACGTTCTCCGAGCTGCCGCTCGTGGTGAACACCACCAGCACATCGCCGGGCATTCCCAGAGAGTGTACCTGACGCGCAAATATCTCATGGAAGCCGTAGTCGTTGCCGATGCACGTCAGCAGCGTGCCGTCAATCGACAGGCACAGGCCAGGGAGCGACTTTCGCTCCCGGTAAAAGCGCCCGGTGAACTCTTCGGCGAGGTGCGCCGCTTCCGCCGCCGAGCCGCCATTGCCGCAGGTCAGCAGCTTGCCGCCAGTATTGAAGCTATGCAGGACGGCGTCGGCCAGCCCGCGCAGGGCAGGTTCGTGGACGGCCAGCCCGCGCAGGTCGGTTTGCAGTTCTTCGATATGTTGTGTGAGCATAATTTTGTATGGTAGGCGCATATACCATAGGAACGAGGGGTTAAAACCCCTCGCTGGAAGGCGCTTCGCGCCGAGCGGACAAAGAACTATGCCGTCCAGCCTGCGTGTCTTACTCTTTGGCTTCCCGGCGTCTTCGCCTCTATGCCTGCGGCATTACTGGCGTATCAGCGAGGGGTTTTAACCCCTCGCACAGTAGGCTATTGCCCCAGCCCTTCCGCCAGCAGCGTGACCGGATGAACGACCCGGATGTCCGGCAGGCCGCGCTCGCGCAGGCCCGCGCCCATCCACGACAGGCAGCCGGGGTTGCCAGCAGCGACGACGGACGCGCCGGTTTGCAGAATATGATCTAATTTGCGCGTTTGCAGACGCCGGGCCATGTCGGGTTCCGTGAAATTGTAAATGCCCGCCGAGCCGCAGCAAACTTCGCTTTCGGGCAGGCGCACCCAGCGCACCCCCGGCAGGCGCGACAGCAGAGCGCGGGGGGCATCCGTCACCCCCTGCCCGTGCGCCAGATGGCAGGCATCATGGTAGGTCATGGTGAGGGGAGTTTCGGACACAGCACGGAGCGGGGCGACCCAGCCGAGAGCGTCCAGAAACTCGCACACGTCCCGCACTTTGGCGGCAAACACGGCGGCGCGTTCGGCATAGGCGGGGTCATCGGCCAGCAAATGCCCGTAATCTTTCATCTGACTGCCACAGCCCGCCGAGTTGACGACAACGGCGTCCAGCCCGTCCAGCGGCGTGAACGCATTAATCAGCGACCGGGCTTGTGCTTTGGCGTCATCGACATATCCATTGTGCCCATGCAGCGCCCCGCAGCAGCCCTGACGGCGGTTTGCCAGCACCTCGCAGCCATTGGCGGCCAGCACCATCACCGTGTCCGCATTGACATCGCCATACAGCACGCGCATCGCACAGCCGAGCAGCACGCCGACGCGGGCGCGTTTGGTCCCAACCGCAGGCGTGATAGTCGGCGGCAGCGGCGGGGCCAGCCTCTCCGCCAGCAGCGGCGTTTGGGCGATTGCGGCGGCATTGCCCGACAGCAGGCGCACGGCGGGCGCGGGGACGGCGCCCCCGGTGATGGCCTGCGCCATACGCAGGGCAACGGTCATGCGTTTTGGCTGTGCCAGTGTTCCAAGCAGCCCGGCGCGGGCGGCATCGGTGAGGGGCGGGCGGACGCGGGCGGCGTTGATTTGTGCGCGGGCGACTTCCAAAATATGCCCGTAAGGCACGCCCGACGGGCAGGCGGTCTCGCAGGCGCGGCAGCCGAGGCACAGGTCCAGGTGCCGGGTCACATCCGGGTCCGACGGCGACAGCCTGCCCTCGTGCATCTGCCGCATCAGCACAAGACGTCCACGCGGGCTGTCCGCCTCGCTCCCCGTCTCCAAGTAGGTCGGGCAGGCGGGCAGGCACAGACCACAGTGAACACAGGCCATCAAGTTTTGCTCATGCTGCTTACGGGTTGTCATAACTGTTTGTTTCGCTGCCGGGCCGCCTGCTGGGCCGCTATTTCAACGCCGATACTTTGCAAGAAGAAAAAAGCAAACCCGGTAAAAATACTGAGCGGACGTATGCCATCACCCGTTAGCTTTTCCACACCATAGGTTAATAGGGCTACGCAGCCACCCACAAAGATGCCAATTAAAACCTTTTCGCCTTTGAATCGAACCGGCACGGAACGGCCCAGCCAGTATCCCCAGCCGCAAGCCACAGCGGCTAATACGAGGTATTGGATAACGGAGACAACAATCCGAGTATTTAGGCTCAGGTCCATAATTACAGCATGCCTTTCACGCAGGTGGTCCGGTCACAGTCCCCCCACAAACCGACCAGGGTTCCACATTCGGGCCGGGTCTAAAGTCTCCTTCAAACGGGCCATCAGGCCGAAGTCGGGCAGGAGCGGGGACCAGACGGGGAAGTTCTCGGCCCGCAGGGCGTCCGGCATCCGCTCCAAGACAAACGAGCCGCCGCAGCGGTCGGCTTTGTCTTTCAAGTCAGCGTAAAAGACAAGCCAATCGGCATGGTCGCGGGCCGGGGCAAAATGGGCGGTCATCAGGCCCAAAGCGGCGTCAGAGGCAACGGCGGCGGTGAACCCGGCGCGGCGGGCGGTCCATTCCACCATGCGCGAGAACGCGCCGACCTGCGAGGACAGAATATGGAACGAAGCCGTCAGCGGGGCGTCGCTTAACGCAAAGTCGCGCAGGCGGGCGCGGACGGTCGGGGCGACTTCGGCGTCTAGCTGACCCGCGCCCAGAGTTTCGATTTGCCAGACGACGGCTTCCGGGTCGCCGTCAAAGCCGACGGCCACATATTGGGCGTCTTCGGCGTTTGGCACGATGGTCTGCGCCGCTTCGGGGGACAGCAGAAACAGGAACGCAGGCGACAAATCGGAGCCGAGGAGGGCGTCCAGCACGTCCTCGGAATTGTGGTTTGCGTCCAGCGGCAAGAGGGCCGTGGCCGAGGCGGGCGGCAGGGGCGCGACGCGGAACGTCACTTCGGCAATCAGGCCCAGCGTGCCCAGCGAGCCGCAGTAGAGCTTCGGCAGGTCATACCCCGATACGTTTTTGACCACGCGCCCGCCGCCCTGCACGATTTCTCCGGCAGCGTTGACCACCGTGACGCCCAGCAGCAGATCGCGCACACTGCCGCCCCCCAGCCGCCGCAGGCTGCCCGCACGGGCGGCGACGATGCCGCCGAGCGTTTGCCGGTCGGGCAAAGCGACATCTAAGGGCAGACACTGCCCCTGTGCGGCGAGTATGTTCTGCAAGGCAGAGACGGTCAGGCCCGCGCCGCAGGTCACGGTCAGGTTTTCGGGCACGTAGTCCACCAGTTCGGTCAGCCGGGCCGTGGAAAGCGCCAGGTCATAGCGCGTCGGCGCGAAACCGAGCGCCTGCCGCGTGCCGCCGCCCCAGGGCACAATCGCCTGGCCCGCAGACCGGCGCACAGCGTCCTGCGCCTCGGCGACCGTGGCGGGGGCTTCGATGGACACGGGCGGCTGACCAAACAACGCATAAGAAATCGGGGACGGCTCCGTCATGGAAAGGAGTATACCCCGGTTCGGGGGGGCGGGGTCAACCGGCAAAGCCAGGTCAACGGGGCGGCGGCTTGATGCCGGTCCAGGGGGGAGGTGGGTCTTCGTTCAGGGCAAATACCATTTCGGGCAGGAAGGGCGTCAGGGCATCCATCGCCTGCCCCAAAAGCTCCTGGTTGGCGAAGCCTTTGGCGTGTCCCGGCAGATTAATCAAAAGCGTCTTGCCGCGCATTCCCGAGGTGCCCCGTGAAAACGCGGCTTCGGGGCCGCCGAGATGGCGCAGCACGGAGGCAATGCCGGGGGCGTCTCGCTCCAGCACGGCGCGGGTGGCTTCGGGCATCACGTCGGACGGCGAAAAGCCGGTGCCGCCGACGGTAAGAATCAAATCGCAGCGATGCGCGACATTGGGCGTGTCGCACCAGTCCCGCAAAATCCGTTCCAGCTCCATTCGGTGACTGCGGATTACCACAGGGCGATGCACGACATACAAATCATCCGCCGACTCCATAAGGGCTTGCTCGACCGCCGCGCAGCCCGCCTCCTCCCAGGAGCGCAGGCCCACTTCGGCAAAGGTCCCGTCGCGGCGGGCCAGCCCTAAAAGTCCAACTCGAATGAGTGTCATGAATCCTATTTCTCGCTCTTTCGCTCACTGCACGAGTCCCTTCGTCACCTTCATGAAAATATCTTCCAGGTCCGTCTCCTGCTCGGCAAACGACAGCACGCGCAGGCCGCTCCCAACCAGCCTCGTGTTTAGCTCCGCCTGCATCGCCGGGTCACCCGCGAAATCAATCTGAAGCGAAGTTTCCATCTGCCGCACGGCGCGGACGCCCGGCGCGTCATGCAGCATCTCCGCCGCCTGCGCCCAGCCGTCGAGCAGCCGGATTTCCAGCGTTCGCCCCCCGGTCACCTGCGCCATGATGTCCTGCACATTGCCGGACACCAGCATCTCGCCGCGCTCAATAATGCCGACTTTGTTGCAGAAGTCCGCCAGCTCCGGCAGGATGTGCGACGAAATAATAATCGTCTTGCCCATCGCCTTCAGCTCTTTGAACAGCTCTTTGATTTCAATGCGGGCGCGGGGGTCGAGGCCCGAAGCAGGCTCATCCAGGAGAAGAACTTTGGGATCATGGATGAGCGTTTTCGCCAAACACAGCCGCTGCTTCATGCCGGTAGAGAGTTCTTCGACATAACTGTCCTTTTTTCCTCCCAAATCTGTAAGATTTAATACATCATCAATTATGCGGGGCCGCTGCGGGCGGGGCAGGCGGTACGCCCCGGCGAAGAAGTCCAGGTATTCCCAGACCCGCATATCGTCATAAATGCCAAAAAACGCGGGCATATAGCCGATGCGTCCCCGGACGGCTTCGGGATTTTCGACCACATCAATGCCGTCAATCTCGGCTTTGCCGGACGTCGGCTTGAGCAGTGTCGCCAGCATCTTGATAGTGGTTGTTTTGCCCGCGCCGTTTGGCCCGATAAAACCGAAAATGTCCCCGGCGTCGAGATCGAGCGACAGGTCTTTGACGGCGTTGAGGCCCTTGTATTCTTTGTGCAGATGCTGTATGCGTATCATAATTTAGCCTTTCGGAGACCTACCACCTTGTTCTCTCGTACCTCGGTCCCAGGGTCCTTCCTAAAGGAAGGTAGGTCTACCCCCGCACAGCGCGGGTATAGCGGCGCACCATCAGTCCCAAAAAACCGGCGAGGGCCAGCAGCGTGAGGAAAAAATAGACACCGGCAATCAGGCCGTTGGTCGAGCCAGTCAAGTCATCGCCGGAAAAATTGGACGACGGCTGGAACCAGCTTTGAAGCGCGGACAGGGCATAAAACGGGTTGACCCACAGCACCGGAGACGTGCTGCTCCGGGAGCCGCCCGACGTCAGCAGGTCAATCACCGTGCTGACCACCACAGTCCCGAGGCACAGCAGAATGGTCATGGTCAGCGCCGTGGCCGTCGCCCCCGCCGAGCGTTTGCCTCCGAATGAACACAGCAGGCCCAGCGCCCCGTAAAAGCCGCTCGTGACAATCAAAAAAGCCAGCGTCGCTATAACCAGCCCGAACGGAAGCTGCCCGCGCACAGCGCAGCCCACAAAGAACGGCAGCGCAATGACGACAATCAGCAGCGGAATGAGCTGACGGCCAAGCCACTTGCCGCCGATAATCTCTGCCCCTGTGAGCTTTGTGGCCGCCAGCGCATCCCACGTCTGCTGCTCCCGCTCCTGTGTGATGGCGGTCGACGAAAGCGCGGGGGCCAGCAGCACAATCAAAACCAGGCTGCCGTAAGCAAACAGCCCCCACAAATCCCGCGCATCCTGCCGCAGTCCGTGGCTCAGGGAAATCAGCCCGCGTGTGTAGAAATACAGCGCCACTGCCGCAATCGGAGCCGCCGTCCACAGCGCCGCCGGCCCCCGACGTTTGAGGCGCAGCCGCCCGCGCACTTCGCGCTCTAAAACAGGGTTGTTTCTAAACGGATTGTCAGTAAAAATGCTCATAAAGTTGGTGTACGAGATGCTGCCGCGAGGTAAGACGTCCTTCGGACTAAGGAAAGCCCCCCAACCCCCAATAATGGGGGAGCCAGAGAAAAGCCTGCTGCAATCGGCATTTTCTTCCACCCGGAGTGTGCTTCTCCCAGCGAGGGGTTTTCAACCCCTCGAACTCTGATGGCTACCGGCTGCCGTTGGAGCCGCTATTCACGACACGCACCTGCGATGGCTGCGTGATGGCAATCTGGGGGCTGTTCCCCCGGCGTGTCAAGCGTCCTGTCACAACCACTTCCTGGTTCTTCAGCGTCAGAGTCCGAAATTGTTCGCCGAGCGATACAGGCATCATTAGCAGCGTGTGTGAGCCGAGCATGACAATCATCTGCTGGGCATTAACCGTGTAGGGATTGCCGGTCACGACGCCGCGCACCATAGCCTGTTTGATGATGCTGCCTGCGGTCACGTCCAATGTGCGGGCATCCTCCGCCGCCCGATAGGCAGAAGCCGTCTGCGCGATTGTGCGAAACCCGTACAGGTGAGTAGGCAGCGGAGGCGGCGGCGGTGCAGGAGGCGGCGGCGCAGGGAACGAAGGACGGCTGAAGCCACCGGCAACCAGCTTAATTTGAGATGGCTGTGTGACCAAAATCTGCGGGCCTCCCGGAGTTTGCATGAGTATCCCGGAGGCCACGACCTCACCGGCTGTCATCAAGGATCGTGCCAGCTGGAAACTGGACGCAAAAGGCAGCCGCAGCGTTGTCCCCTGCAAAATCGCCGTCCTTCCGGTTTGGGGAGTGAGCGCCATTGTCATTCCCGGAACGCCGGAAAAGGTGGAAGAGCCTCGGAACGTCCCGCGCACCGTGATCAGCTTGCCTTTGTTCTTGGCTGTTATTTTCAGCGTCCGCGCATCGACCGCCTGCCGGTACAAAGCCGAGGCCGGAGAAATGTAGCTGAGAGGCGGCGAACGCTGGAAGCCAGGGTTCTGAAAAACCCGGTAGCCGCCCGGCACGGGCATCGGCATCGCCTGTGCGGTCAGCGACGCGGGCAGGGGCAGGTGGACGACGACCAGGGTGGTGGAATGGACCGTCACCGGCTGCCCGTCCACACGCGGGGGCGGCCCGGCCAGCGCGGGGTCATCGCTCCAGCCGACCAGCAGGGCTTCATTCGGCGCGGGGGCGAACGGAGTGCGGGGCTGCGCCATGCCCCGCCCATTGTAGTAGTACGCATTGCCGTTGTCCGGCTGTCCCAGGGAGCGGGCATAGTCGGAGAGCGCGGCCTGCATCCGGGGCGTGACCGACGAATCGGCAACGCCATTGAGGTAAGCCGGGGACATCTGCGGCAGTGGCAGGCCCGGCGTCTGCGGATTTGTGTAAGACTGCAAAAACAGGGACACCTGCGCCGTGCCGCCCGCCGCCAGCGTCCCCGCCGGGTAGCTCGTGCCAGCGCGGATTACCTGGCAATTCGTCAGCGTGTGCGGCGTGTGGTTGGTAACGACCAGCGAGTTTCCCGACGTGCTGACATCGACCGTGCCGCCGAGGTCGGTGCTGCTCTGGAACTCAAAGGCCCGCATGGCCCACATATTGACCGCCGCGTCCAGCAGGGACGCACCGCCGGGGGTCTGCACCAGCCGGGTCTGCCCGGACGGCTGCGCGTCCCCCCCGCTGCCAAAGCGGTTCGGCAGCACAAACGGCAGGGCGGCGGACAGCCCCGTGCCGGTCAGCGTGAGGTCGTAGGAGGTGCGGCGCGGCGAAAACAGGCCCAGCGCCCCGCGCACGCCCGCCGAAGTCTGCCCCGCCGCCGTTTCTACAATCGCGGCCCGGTTGACAAACACGCTGCCGCCTTTGGCGGCATAACCGACGGCGAATGTCCCAACGGCGAAGACAATCACCAGCGCCGGAATGGTGGCCCAGGCCAGCTCGCGCCGGTCCAGACGCTTCAGGACAAGATAGTTGACGGGGATTAAAACAATCAGATACGCCAGCAGGAACAGGGCAATCACCCACGTTCCCGGCGCATCCAGGGACGGGCCGCGCAGGACCGCCGCCGACAGCAGGCCGCTGTCCGTGTTATTGTAGCCGTAATAGCTCTGTGCCAGCGCCTGGTCATGCGCGGCGGCGGCGTGCAGCAGGGTATGCGGGACCGGCAGGGCGGCGGCCCAGAAAGGCGGAGGAGGCGGCTTGGCCGCGAGGTCCAGCGTGGTCATGGCAACCTGCCCCGCGCCGTAGGGGCCGCAAATCAGCCCGGAAACAGGAGTGCGGACACCCGGCAGGGGTTTAAGGGTCAGTGCCAGCGTGCCTTTGCCGGTCGTCCGCACGCTGGCAGGCAGCAGGCCCTGAAAGAACGGGCTGGCGAAAGGGCCGGGGTCTGCGCCAGTGCAGATGACGACCAGATAGCCGCCGCCTGCGACCCAGTCTTTGAGGGCGTCGGCCTGCGCTTCAGACAGCGCATCCAGCGGCGCATCGCCGCGCAGCAGAAACGCATCCACGCCGGAATAGCCCACGGGCCGGTCCGGCAGGTCCGCAGGCAGCACGGAGACGACCTGCGCGTTCCCAGTCAGCGGGAAAGTCGGATTTGAGCCAGCGCCCGCCGGGAACGACGGCAGCCCGGCTCCCACGCCGGGCAGATGCACCAGCCCCAGTTTTTGTCCGTTCAAGCTGGTAAACGCGCCCGGATCAGCGCCGAAGCCAACCAGAAACAGGTCCTGATCGGTGAGGGGCAGGCCGCTGACAGCGGGGAGCGTGCTGCCGCCTGTGGAAGAGGAGCTGCCCTGTGCCAGAATGCGCCCGTCGCCGCGTGTGCGCCCGTCAGCCACCTGCACGGTCACCACGCCCGCGCCGGGGTCCAGACCCTGCGTGTAAAGCTGCGTCTGCCCCGTCCCGCCGCCGGGCACGGAGAGGGGGCGGGAAAACAGGGCCGCGCCCGCATTCACCGTGGGGCGGCCAAAGCGGCCTGCATTCGGGTCCGCTTCCGAGAGCGCCTGCACCTGTCCGTCCAGCGCGTCCGCGCCGGGATTGTGAACTTTGACGGTCACCGGGCACCACCCGCCGGGCCGGTAGCGCCCGCCGATGCCGAACACGGCAGTCACGGTGGGGCCGTCCGCCCAGACCGGGGCGTTTATGGCCCCGAGCAGACAGGCAAGCATGAGGCACGCAAACAACGAACGCACTGGCGAGGCGGGCCGGGTCATGGGTGGCTCCTGTGTCACATGGAACAAAAGGGACACGGGGCCAAATCCCGTGTCCCCTCCGTGTCTATCCCCGTTCGGCAGCTTCCATCTCGGCCTCGGAGATGTCGAAGTTGGCGTAGACTTTCTGCACGTCGTCGTGGTCTTCCAGCAGGTCCATCAGACGGATTACCTGGCTGACCTCTTTTCCGGTCACTTCCACGCTGGTGTGGGGGATCATCGTCTGCTCGGACGACACAAAAGCGATTTTCGCATCTTCCAGCGCCTGCATCACCGAAGTCAGATCATTCGGCTCGGTGGTGATCTCAAAGCCACCGTCCTCGGTGGGCTGCACATCTTCCGCACCGCCTTCAATAGCCGCTTCGGTAACCGCATCTTCGGTGGTCACTTCCGGCTCGACAATAATTACGCCTTTAGGCTGGAACAAATACCCGACGCTGCCGGATTCGGCTAGCCGCCCCCCGGTTTTATTGAAGAACGAGCGCACATCGGAGACGGTGCGCTGCTTGTTGTCGGTCAGGCAGTTGACCATGATAGCGACCCCGCCCGGCCCGTAGCCTTCGTAGGTCAGGTCTTCGTAGTTCGCGCCGTCGTCGCCGCCCGCACCGCGTGCGATGGCCCGCTTGATATTATCCTGCGGCATGGAGATCGCCCGCGCCCGCGTGATGGCGGCGCGAAGGGTGATGTTAGAATCGGGACTCGGGCCGCCCGCTTTGGTCGCCACGATGATTTCCCGTGCCAGCCGGGTAAACAGCTTGCCGCGCTCGGCATCGGCTTTGCCCTTCTGGTGCTTGATACTGTGCCATTTGCTATGCCCTGACATCGATGCTAATCCTCTGCTTTACTTGATTATTTTGGTTGCTTATTTTAGTGAAACGGCCCGCGCCCCTAAAAGGGTTCGCTCACGAGCGCACTATTTTCTGTGTGTATTATACCGGGTTCAGTTCACGGCGTTTGCATTCGTTTGACATTTTGCGGCTTGATTGCATCGTCATATTCGCTATGCGGGCCAATCCAGACCCAGATGATAACATTGTTTTCTTTGCGAACACCCAAAGCTCGCCAGCCGAGGGAAACCCGAACGGACCATAATCGCTTTTTCTCGTTGACCTGCTTAAAATACAGGCTAGTGTGAAAGGGGTCGGCTTTCCACAGCAAATAAGACTTTTTGGATTCCCGGCGCACGTCTGCCGGTAACTGCTTCAGCAGGTGACGGAACTTGGCGGTCAGATGAGATTCCACAGATTAAGCCTTGTGTCTTTCAAGCTTTGAGCTTCCGAGTTTTGCCTGCGTCATACTCTGCTAAGCCTTCATCCGCCAAAGCCTCCAGAAAATCCTGCGAATTGGCGAACTGATGATCCCATTCCATATCATCTAGCGCATCTAAGATAATTTCTGCAAGACGGTCCTGTTTGTCTGGCGGAAGAGTATCTGTTGTTTGGAGTGCTTTTTCAAGAAGAGACGTCATGGTTTGATCCTTTGTGCCATTTCACACCTGTCTGGTCCTGCCTGGTTCCGGCCTACTTCAGTATAAGGTAGACCAGCACACCTACAATAGACCCAACTATTAGTGATGTTAGAAGGACATAGAGTGGAAACAGCCTCTCATCCTCTCTCATATCTTCTCAGTACCCTTCTTCGTTCAGAAACTCGGTCATCAGGTCTAAGAAAAGCTGGCGCAGGGTGACGTTGCCGTGGTCTAAACAATAGCGCTTGGTGCGGTGGAACAGGGCCGTAGACATATCCACGGTGACTTTGGCTCCGCTGGGGTGCTGGGTTTTGGTGGACAGGGCGGACTGAACACGCTCGAAAAACGCGGCGGTGCGCTCGGCTTCCAAATCGACGGCTTCGACTTCTTCGTCCACAGCGGGGCTGGAGTCGGTGAGATACTGCGACAGCACCAGGTCATCGCCGCGCACGGCGGGGTCCAGGTAGGTCCCGCCTGACGGCGGAACAGGACGGGGCACGGCGGCGGGTTCGGGGGCGGCGACAGGCTCCGGCACGGGCGCAGGCTCCGGCACGGCTTCGGCGACTTCCGCAGCGGCGGGTTCGGCGGACTTTTTTTGTTCGCGCAGGTTGGCGAGGCGAAGCTCGGCAAGCGTAGTCATCGGGGGCGGTCTCCTGGGCGGGTTCAGTGAATTGGATTATGAATTGAGTTATTTGGTGGCTTTGAGCTGAACCGGCCATTTCTTTTCGCGGCTCATTTCGCTGAGCGTGCGGGCGACAAGCGCCGGGGTCATCAGCCGCTGGTCGCGGACGTAGCCGTTGACAAACAGCGAGTCGCACAGGACGCACACATCACGGGGCACGCCGCGTGTGATGGCATGGACATCGGCGAGGGCCTGCGGCTCGAAGTAGGTGTCAATCGCCCCGCCGCCCGCCGTGGTGATGCGAAAGGCGATCATCTCCGTCATCTCTTCTAAAGAGAGCGGGTCCAAACGCCCCACCACAGCGATGCGCGAGCGGAAGGCATCATGGCGCTCCAGCTTTTTGGGCAGGTTGTCCTGCGCCAGCACCACCACGGTAATCAGCTTGGTCTGGGACGTCTGGAAGTTTGTTAAATCCGAAATGGCGTCAATGACCCGCGAGGCGACGTTCTGGCCTTCGTCTAAAAGCAAAACGGGGTGACGCCCGGCGGTGTATTCGTCGAGCAGGAACCGCTCCAGCGCTTGCCGATTCTGGGCTTCGGTGCGGAGGGCGGGCGTGCCGAAGGCTTCCAGGATGAGCCGCAAAAACTGGCCGGGGGTCCGCACCGGAGCGCCGGGCAGGAACGCCACGGTTTTGGTCGGGTCATCGTCCCACGTCATTTGCAGGCCGTTGGCGATGGTGGTCTTGCCGGAGCCGACCGGGCCGGTCAGCACGGCCAGGCCCCGCTTCTGGTCCACGGCATAGCGCATCTTGGCGATGGAAACTTTATGCTCCACGCTGGGAAACGCATAGCGGGGGTCCGGCTGCACCGAAAACGGGGTCTCGCGGAGGCCATAAAACTGTTCATACATAGTGTGGGTTCGCTTTGGGTAGGCAGTAAAATAGCATTAAGAACTATTATAAGGCGAATCGCGCCGAAAATCAAGCGACATCTCAGGGCTGGGTGTCACATCTCGGAACTTCAGGGATTGATACTGGACTGAACCCTTTAGATGAGACAAAGAGTTAAGGTGTGACGGTCTGGTTCTTGTCTCGGTTCTGGTTCTTGTCTCGGTTTTCGTAAAAGGCGCTCTCATACTCAGCAGGCGGCAGGTAGCCGAGGCTGGAATGCAGGCGCTTCTGGTTGTAAACAGCCTCCAGAAAATGGCCGATCTGCGCTTTAGCATCGGCGAGATTGTCGTACTCACTGACGTAGACCTGCTCGCACTTCAAGGTCTTCATGAAGCTTTCCGCCTTCGCATTGTCATACGGATTACCCCTGCGGCTCATGCTAATCTGGACGCCGCTGCCCTTCAGCAAACTCGTGTACTCGCCCGACGCATACTGAACGCCGCGATCCGAATGATGAACTAAGCCCTGATGCACGCCAGGTTTTCGCTGCGTCAGCGCCATTTTCAGCGCGGCTGTTGCCAGGGATGCCTCCAAGCGGCGGCCAAGAGACCAGCCCAAGCAGCGGCGCGAACAGGCATCCAGAACCACGGCCAGGTAGACGAACTCATGGCCCAGACGAATGTACGTTAGGTCCGAGACCCAAAGCTGGTCAGGTGCGGTGATGTCCATTTCAGCAGCCAGGTTCGGATACACAGGCAAACGATGGTCGCTATTGGTCGTTGCCACGAACCGCTTTTTAGGCCGCCGCACCAGGTTTTCTTCGCGCATCAGGCGCAAGACCCGCTTGTGGTTGACGCGGATGTCTTGCCGTTTCAGTTCGTGCGTGACGCGGCGGTAGCCATAGCTAGGCCAGTCCAAAGCTACCTGCTGAACCTGCTGGCGAAGGGCGTTCTCGGTCTTTGCCTGCGGCTCTAGCAGAAGGCGATAATAGCTCGCTCTTGGCAGTCCAAAGGCTTGGCAAGAAGAGTAAATGCTATGGCCTTGCGCCACGGCTTCTTGAACAGCCTCACTCATTGCCCTGCCTCCTGCTCGGCTTTGATCCGTTCTTGAAAAGCTAAGACTTTTTTTAAGAGGCTAATCTCGACGGTCTGCTGGCCGATCAGCCTCTCCAGTTCAGCGATCTTGGCTTCCTGAGTATACGCATGGCCGTTGCCCTGGAAAGCATCCTGGGCATACTGCTCATTGAGCTTCTGCCACTTGGCAATCAAGTTCGGATGCAGGTCATGTTCACGGGCAGCTTGGGCGATGGATTTGCCTGCCTGAACTTGGCGGATCACTTGCAGCTTGAAGTCTTTGGTAAAAACACGGCGTTTGAGGCTCATAGTTAGTGGTTTCTCTTTCGGAGTATACCACCTTAACTCGGTGTCTCACTTCAGGGGTGCAGTCCATACCCTCGCTAAAAAGTCGTCGCTGGCCGGGGCGAGCGGCCTCAAGTCCAGCTTGAAGTTCTTCCAACTCTTCACGCTGTTGTTGAGGGTCTCCTTCGTCAAAAGTATCCAGCAGCGCAAGAATGCGGTCGTTTCGGATTTGCCGCTTTTCTGCGCCTGCATCTAAATCAAGTGACATCTGATAATCCTTCTTCAACTTCAGGCTGCTGCATTAACCTTTTCGCATCCCGGATTGGAAATCCGGGTCTGTAGAGAGCAAAATGTCCACCTGCGTGGACACAAGATATACAGGCAGGGTTTTTCCCTGTCCGCGAAGGCAGATACGCAGTAATGCCGTCTTCGGCATACATTTGCTTTCTATAGCCCTGGATTTCCAATCCGGGCAGACTCACGCAAGAGGTTTGTTTAGTACCTCACCTGCAAATGACGCTGATGGTAGGCAGTAAATCGAATTGTTCTCTGTGATATGCTCAGATGCGGCTCTGTCGAATCAGTAAATTCGTTAGGGACCCAGTCACGGAGAGGACGGCGCTCACTTGGGAGAGCAAACCATTTTGTTCTTATGTTAAAATCATCATCCGAAGTGATACCGACACGCTTTTGGCGCAGAGAAACAATATAAAAAAGAGGCTCTCTGGGGTCATTAGAATCAACAAAAATCTCTTGTTTGTCGCGTGACAGATAGACCTTTGCCTGATGATCTGCCACACCATCAATGGTCAAAGAAGCGTGAGGAAGCGCGTGCCAGCTTTCATGCCATACCCAGAGGGAGGCAGTCAGCAGGCTAAGAACCACTGCACTCAACACGGCGAAAACAATTTTAATGCGCCTTCGTTTCATGACTTGTGATCTTCTGAGCGTGGTCCAGCAGCCGGGCCATTTCGGCCTGCTGAGATGCCTGCAAGTCGGCATCTGCCCCGCGTCCTGCCGTGCGGCAGCGGGCGACGAAGGCGGCAGGGGCGGCGGGGTCGGGTCCGTAAATCTCGGCCAGCAGGGGCAGGGAGCCGACGCGGCCAAACCAGTAGCGGCTGTTATTGTAATCGCCTTCGCGGCGGTGAATGATGGCGTGCCAGTAGTCGGCCAGTGGATTGCCTTCCAGCGCCTGCGACAGCGGATGGGCCGAGGCGAGGTCGTCGTTTAAGACGTGCAGGCCGATGGTGACGAGCGCGGGCGCGTTCAGGGCGGCAATAGCGGGGGTCAGCGTGGGGTCAGACACAGACGCGGGAACCAGCGGCGGCAGGGGCCTGCGGGTGAGCAGGCGCTGCGTGATTTCAGAAAGCGTTTGGGACATGAGAGCGATTATACCCGCTGACTGCCTGCTCTGCCTCTTGCCAAGACTAAATGTGTTGGGGTATCCTGCGGACTATGGTTGATATTTTGCCGTTTCGCGGTGTCCGTTACGATGCCCCCGCCGCCGGGGCAAGCCTTGCGGACCTGACCGCGCCCCCCTATGATGTCATTTCGCCGTCCGAACAAGACGCTCTCTATGCCAAACACCCCGCCAACATCGTGCGTCTGATTTTAGGCCGCGAGGACGATAAATACGCGCAGGCCGCCAAGCTGTTCCGGGAATGGCTGGCGTCGGGCATTCTGAAGGCCGAGGACGTCCCGGCGGTCTATGCCTACCGTCAGAACTTTACGGACCCCACCACGGGCCAGCCCGTGCCGGAGCGAATGGCCTTGATTTGCCTGCTGAAGCTGGAAGACTACAGCACAGGCCGCGTCCTGCCGCACGAAAAGACGCTGACCGGGCCAAAAGCGGACCGGCTGGAGCTGCTCCGGGCCACCGAGGCGCAGTTTGAGCCGATTTACGGCCTGTATTCGGACCCTGACGGGGCCGTGCAGGCGTTCCTCGGCGAATACGACGACCGCGAAAGCGTCATGGAGCGCGTGGATAATTTGATCGGGTCGAGCCACGCGGTGGAAAAGCTGACCGACAGCGACGCGCACGCCGTTCTGCGGGAGCTGATGGCCGACAAGACGGTGTTTATCGCCGACGGGCATCATCGGTACGAGACGGCTCTGAACTATCAGCGCGAGACCCGCGCCGCGCAGCCGGATGTGTTCGCTGACACGCCTCTGCCGTGCGACTATATCCTGATTGCTCTGACGGCGTTTGAAGACGCCGGGCTGCTGGTGCTGCCGACGCACCGGCTGGTCACAAACGTGCCCCAAGAGAAGCTAGACGCCCTGCCCGACGCGCTGGCGAAGACGTTCACGCTGACGCCGAGCCGCGCCGAGACCGTGGAAGCCGAAATCGCGGCACAGGCTGCCGAAGGCAAGTTAGCTTTTGGGGTCGTTCTGCCGCCGGGCGACGTGAAGTTAGCCGTGCTGAACGGGCCGTCCGCCGACCCGTCGCTGACTGCCGCCGAGCGCCTGCCGGTGATGCTGCTGGGGCGCTTGATTTTAGAAAACTGCCTCGGCATTGACGCCGCCGCTGTTGAGGCCGGGGCCAGCGTGTCCTACACCCGCGAGGTATCCGAAGCCGTAGACGCCGTGAAGACCGGCGCAGCACAGGCGGCTTTTCTGCTGGGGCGGCCCACGGTAGACGAAATCAAAGCCGTGTCCGAAGCGGGCGATGTGATGCCGCAGAAGTCCACGTTCTTTTATCCCAAGCTGCTGTCCGGCCTGGTCCTGCGCGACCTGGCAAACGACAACCCTGCCGAGGCGCAGACGCCGGATGCTTAGAACGCCTGCCCGCGTTGCTTTTGCTCTGGTTCTCTTCGCCAGTACGGCGCACGCCGTTCCTGCCGCGCCGCCGCCTGCCCCTTCTTATGTCAGCGAGTCTTATGTCAGCGAGATGGCCCGCACCCAATACGCGCAGGAGCGCGGCTTTACGTTCAACAAGATCATTCGCGGCGACACGCGCCGCCCACTGATCGCGCTGACCTTTGACGACGGCCCCCACCCCGCAATGACGGTGAAGCTGCTGAATATCCTGCGCCGCGCCCATGTTCCGGCGACATTCTTTGTGGTCGGGCGGCAGGTGGAGCGCATTCCGCCCGTGCTGGTGGCGTATGAGCTGGACGCCTGCAACGCGGCGATTGTGAAGGCGACGGGAGCGCCCGCCCGCTTTTTTCGTCCGCCCGGCGGCGACTATAATGGAGCCATCCTGTGCGACGCGGCAGCACGCGGCTATATCACAACGCTGTGGACGGATGACCCCGGCGACTTTATGAAGCCCGGCGGCGCGGCTATGAGTTCGTGACCCTGAGCCAGCTTGCGCGGGGCGACTAATAGGCAGAAAGACGAGGGGTTAAAACCCCTCGCTGGCAGGCGCTTCGCGCCGGGCGGCCAATCGGACGGCAAATACAGGCCCGCGTGTATTATTCTTTGGCTTCTCTTATTCTCCGGCTTCTCTTATTCTCCGGCTTCTCTTATTCTCCGGCTTCTCTTATTCTCCGGCTTCTCTTATTCTCCGGCTTCCCGGCGTCTGCGCCTACTAGCGAGGGGTTTTAACCCCTTGTTCTTCTCCGGCCATCATTCTTTGCAGGTTTAGCTCCCGCCTCCTTGTTGGAACAGATTCCAAAAGCACGCTTTACTGTTCTTATGAGGAGTCTCACCAATGGCGACACGGCTGACACTGGACGATTTAGACCACCTTTCCACGGGCAAACGCGCCCGCCTGCACCGAATGCTTTACGGCGCCGGGCCGGGCAACGGAACGCTGCTGCTGCTGCCGATTGATCAGGGCCTGGAGCATGGCCCCCGTGACTTTTTCGCCAACCCCGACTCGGCAGACCCGAACTTTCAGTTCAAGCTGGCGATTGAAGGCAAGTATTCAGGCATTGCTCTCCAATACGGGCTGGCGCAGAAGTATGGCCGGGCCTATGCGGGAAAGCTGCCGCTGATTGTCAAGCTCAACGGCAAAACAGAAATTCCGTCGGACGATGCGGCATTCTCGTCGTGCCTGGCGTCGGTGGAAGACGCCGTCGCCCTCGGCGCGGATGCGGTCGGGTACACGCTGTATGTCGGCTCGCCCGCGCAGGACAGGGACTTCGCGCAGTGGGAAATCGTGCGCCGCGATGCCGAGCGGCTGGGCATTCCCGCGATTATCTGGGCCTATCCACGCGGCGAGGCCGTGGAAGCCAAAGGCGGCAAGGAAAGCGTCTATGCGATTGACTACGCCGCCCGCGTCGCCACCGAAGTGGGCGCGGACGTCGTGAAGGTCAACTTCCCCACGCAAAGCCCGACGCCAAGCTCGCCGAAGCCCTATGATACGACGGCATTCAGCCCGCAGGAGGGCATCGACCGGATCGTCAAAAGCGCAGGGAAAACGCTGGTGCTGATCTCCGGCGGCGAGAAGGAACCCGACGACGAGCTGCTGGAAAAAGCGCGGCATTCGTTTGCGGCGGGCGCGACGGGTTTGATCTTTGGCCGCAATACCTGGCAGCGGCCTTATGACGATGCCCTGAAACTGATGCACAATTTGCGTGAAATTGCGCTCAAAGCCTAAAAATCATAAGAAATTCGTTTGACAATCTCCCCAAACCTGCGTTATAATCAGCAGGCAGTCTTTTCAGACTGCCTGCATTTATAACCCATTTATTATTGGAGAGACCCCGCCGACATGACACCCACCCCGCGCCGCCCTCGCGGCCCGCGCCGTCCCCTTCCCGCACGCCGCCTCGTTCGACGAACTAAAGGCCGAATGCTTGGCAGGATTTTTGGAACCACTGCTCTCTTGACCTTAACCGCCGCGTCTTTGTACGGCGGCTACTTATATCGCACAAGCCACGTCCTGCCAAGTTTATTCGGCTCTATGATCAGGCATAAAAGCGTGGCCGACGTGTTCCCGCATCAGCAGTCTTTGAACCTCATGGTGATTGGCCGGGACCGGGACTACAGCGACTCCGACCAGATTTTGAAATCACGTGGGCGCTCCGATATGCTGATGGTGGCCCATTTGGACTTTGATAAAAAGACCGTTTCCCTGCTGTCTATCCCCCGCGACACGCTGGCACAAATCCCCGGCCACGGCACGACCAAGATCAATGCCGCGCATAAGTACGGCGGCCCGGCGCTGTCGGAGCAGACCGTGCAGGACAATTTTGGCATCCCCAGTGAAAAGTACGTCGCGCTGGATTTTGACGGCTTTGAGAAGGCCATTGATATTCTGGGCGGCGTGGATTTAGCGGTGGACAAGAAGATGGACTACGACGACAACTGGGGGCATCTGCATATTCACTTGAAGCCGGGAATGCAGCATTTGGACGGGCAGCAGGCGATGGGCTTTGTCCGCTTCCGGCACTCGGACAGCGACCTCGTCCGCACCCAGCGTCAGCAAACTTTGCTGGCCGCCTTGAAGTCCAAGCTGCGCTCGCCGGAGACGCTGACCAAAATCGGGCCGCTTCTGGACACGATAGACAGCCATCTGGAAAGCGACCTGTCGATGGACCAGAAAGTGGCGCTGGCCCGGTTTGTCCACGACACGCCCCGCGAGGAGGTCCACATGACCACCCTGCCATCGCGGGAGGCGGGCAGCAATGTGGCGACGGACTGGCCGAAAGCTGCGCCCGTGATTCAGAGCATTTTCGGCATCGCGCCAGGCAGCGCCCGGCTTGCGGAGGCGGACACGGACGGCGGCGGTCACCGGCGGCGGCATCACCGGCGCTCTCAGCGAATGGCTGAGCTGCCGTGACCTCTGCGCTTCGGGTCTTGGAGGTGGTGCGCCCCGCGCAGGGGGGCCTCCGGCGTCATGTTCTGTCTCTCCTGGACGGGCTGGACCCGGCACGGGTGACCCTGTCGCTGGCCGCGCCGCCCGCGTTTGTGGCCGCCCTGCTGCACCACCCCAATCTGCACGCGACCATCCCGCTGGACCTTGCCGCGTCGCTGTCCCCGGCACGGGACCTGCTGGCGGCGCGTCGTCTGGCGCGGGTCCTGCCGCAGTTCGCGGACCTCGCGCACGCCCACGGCCTGCGGGCGGCCTGGGTGTGCGCTCTGGCCCAGCGTCACCGAGCGTTTCCCTTCGTCTTCACCGCGCACAATCAGCCCGGTCTGGGGCTGCCGTCACGGCTGGCAACCGCCTATGTGGGCGCTCGCTGCGCCCGCGCCGTGGCCGTGTCTTCCTCGGTGGCCGATGGCCTGGCTGCCTGCGGCATCCCGCGCAGCAAAATCGTCATTGTCCCCAACGGCATTGACTTAGATAGCTTCGCCGCCGCCCAAATGGACCGCGCCGCCGCCCGGCAAAGTTTCCGTCTGCCGGAGAACGCTTTTGTGGTTGCCGCAGCCGCCCGCTTGTCCCGCGAAAAGGGCCTCGACACGCTGCTGTCTGCCGCCACGCAGCGCGGCGGTATGACATTTCTGATCGCCGGGGACGGCCCCGAGCAAGCGGCTCTTGCTAAATCCGCCCCCCCCAACTTCCGTTTATTAGGCCGCCTCGAAGACATCCGCCCCCTGCTGGCTGCCGCCGATGTGTGGGCCGTCCCCTCCCGCCGCGAAGGGCAGGGCCTGACGGCTTTAGAAGCAATGGCAGCGGGCGTCCCCCTGATTGCCTCCCGCGTCGGCGGCCTGGCCGAAATGCTGGTCGACAGCGAGACCGCCCTGCTCGTCCCCCCCAGTGACCCCGATGCCCTCGCCGCTGCTCTCAGCCGCCTGCAAAGCGACCGCCGCCTCCGCGCCAAACTCGCCGAAGCCGCCCTCCCCGTCGTCCAATCCCGCTACGCCCTCGCTCCCATGCTGGACGCGGTGACGGGGGTGTATGAGGAAGTGAGTAGGACCCCCTAGCCCCCAATAATGGGGGAACCAGAAATGGGGGAACCAGAAATGGGGGAACCAGACAACGCTGACGTAGGGGCAGGGCTTGACCCTGCCCGGAAGGCCCTGGCCCAACAATCAAAAACCACGGATTAAAATCCGTGGCTGAAGGGCGCAGACGCCGAACGTCCCTCCGGGACGCCCGCTTCGCGGGTCTTGAATCTTTTGTCCCGCAGGGACATCCAGCCGCAGGCTCCTCAGCCATGCATTTCAATGCGTGGCAAGCGCGGGCTTGTTAGCCATAGATTAGCCATCGAAAGGACCAACCCCATGCCGAGAACACCGCCGATGCGCTTCTGGAAAACACCCAGCCCGGCCTCATGCTCCGCGAAGATTTCCTGCTACCGCTCGGTATCACGCCCGGTACGCTGGCCGTTAGCCTCGGCCTGAGCCGCAGCTACGTCTCCAAGCTTCTGCACGGCCAGCGCAAATTGTTAGGGAACACTGACTCTATCAAAGACTTATCCCCTGACATTCGAGAGCGTGTTGTTGGGGCTTATGTAAAGCATGAAGCGAATGGAGAAGTTCCAGAGTATCAGGGTAAAGCGGAAAAACTTCACGATCCCAAACACCATGCCTACATTCATCTCTGCAACTGCCTCCGGCGCGGCTGGCTAAAATAGTTCTGATGCCTCCGCCTGCTCCCTGCCGGGAACCCTGCGCTGCTCTGTGACATTCTTCGGTTGGTCCTTTGAGTTGGCCCAAGTTGGGTATACTCTCTGTGCTGCTGCTTTCGATGGAGAATGGTTATGCCCCCGATGTTCGACACTCACCCCTCGGTTTTAGAAAATTTGAAGACGATTCGTGCCGCGCATGCGGGCGTGCCCTTTCTGGCGCTGGGACAGACGGTGCTGTGGGATGAACCGATGAAAGCCGTTTGGCGGCGGCTGCTGGACGCGCATTTGCCGGAGGCGACGCTGATTGCCGGGGTGCATGACACGGACTATTTTGCCAAGACGCGGGCGCATGTTTCGGATGAGCAGAAGTTTATCTCGCTGCCGCATGACGACGGCAAGACGCGGGATTTGTGGAGCGCGGCGGGGGAATTGTCATCGCTGTTTGGCAGCGAAAGCGTGCCGACGCGGGCGATGTATTTGAATCACGGCGTTCCGTTCGACGGGCTGGGCAAAAGCTATCCCGGCGGCAAGGCGCAGCTACTCGCCGACAAAACCGCTGCCTGGGGCTGGCGTGGGATTGTGCATACCGAGTCGCACAGCGTGATCGCCCATGATATTCCCATCCGGGACATTGAGCCAGCCCTGCGGGATCAGCTCGAGTGGGGCTTTGCGGAAAGCCTGGTGTGTCTGGACGATGCGCCGACGCGGGCAAACGCACAGCGGCTGGCGGACACGGTGCGCGGCTGGGTGCGGGAGTTCATGGAGACGTGCAGCGACCAATGCTGTCTGTCTGATTTGTACCAGACGCTGCTGCCCCGCTTCTATACGCTGCTGCTTGGCGCGGCCCCCGACAACTTTGAGACCACGGCCTCGACCTCCCTGTTTCGCTTTAATACCCAGACGTTTGCGCTGCCCCGGTTTGACTTTGTGGGGCTGTTTTTGGACCCCGCAACGCGGCCACTGGCGCGGGCGGCGTACAGCCGCTCGGTGGCGGGGCTGGGAATGTACCCGCTGGACGAGTTTGGGCCGGGGGCCATCCCGTTTGACCTGGTTATCCCGAATGTCGGGCGCGGGACCATTCGAACGACACCTGCCGCGCTGATTGTGGAAACCGCACCGACGGAGACGTTTGTGCCGGTGCGGGAGCGCATCACGACGCTGGAACAACTGGCACGGGTGACCGAGGAAGCCTTTGGGCCAGAGGCCGTGCTGGTGGGCAAAGCGGTGACGCTGGCGAACATGATTGCGCGGGAGCATCTGGTGGTGTTCCACGAAACGGCGTCGGGGTATACCGGCGCGACGCGAATGATGAACGACCGTCTGGCCGCCGGGGGCGTGCCGCAAAATAACCTGCACCCGATTGTGCGCCTGCACTACCCGACTTGGGACGCACTGGCCGCCGCGCCGGAAGAGACCACCCTGCGCCTGCCCGCGCATCTTGCGGCGACATTCGGCGTCGAGACAATCACGGCGCGGGAGTTCGCGGGCCGCTGGCAGGCGGTCCGGGACGAGGCACAGACGCTGCTGAAAAACAGCCGGGATTTGAGCAGTCCGCGTGCGCTGATGACATTTTTAGAGGGCCGCGATGCCCTCTGCTGGTGCGAGCGGCGCGAAGAATACGAGGCGGCGCTGACGGTGCTGAAAGAGATCGGGGCGCAAAGCGAGACCCTGCGGCATCGGGTGGAAGAACACCGGCAGGAGCTGGCGGTGTGGCAGAAAGAGCGGCAGGAATTGGAGCGGCGCAAAGGCGAAGACTGGCGCAGCCACGTTCAGCCTCTGCATCAGAAGATCGCCGAGGCGGAAAACGCACGGGATGCCGCCGACTGGCAGCGGGAGATGGAGCGGCAGGAAGCCATGCGCGTTCGGGCGTTTGACGAGCCGATTACGGTGGCCCGTGAGCGGAGGGAAGCCACCCGGTTTATGATCGCCGAGTTCCGCCGTCATCGGCGGCTTTTGGAGCGCGGCCCGGAGGCGACAGCGGCGCGGGCGGTGCTGACACAGATTGTGACCGACGCGCAGATGGCCCGGCTGGAATTGGTCCGGGCGGCGTTTCTGACGGTGGAGGGTTTGGAGCATACGAACCTGCGCCCGACCGCCTGGTGGCTGCCGTTGACCGACCCGACGGGGGACTGGCTGGCGGCAATTGCGGCAGGGACAGAAGCACGGCTGGAAGAGCTGGCCTGACGCTAGAGTATAATCCGAAAAATCTCTTCGGCCAAATGCGCGGGGTCGTGGCGGACGATGTCGGTCTGGGAGATGAGGTTGACGGCGCGGGGGATGTAGCCCATCTCACGGATGCGGTCGGCGTCGGGGGTGACGAAGCGCTGGCCGTATTTTTCGTACTTTTCCAATATCTCATTGCCGGGCGGCTCTTTGTTGATGAGCGCGTAGTCGAAAAGCCGCTTGCCGGGGGCGTGGTCGGAGATGACGCGCAGGTGGTCCGAGGCGGTGTAATTGTCGGTCTCGCCGGGCTGGGTCATCACGTTGCAGACGTAGATTTTGACGGCGCGGCTTTTGTCTATCGCGTCGGCGATGCCCTCTACCAATAAATTAGGAATGATGCTGGTGTAGACGCTGCCGGGACCTAAAATAATCGCGTCAGCGAGGCGAATGGCTTCCAGTGCCTCGGGCAGAGGCTGGGCATTTTCCGGGCGCAGGTACATATGGTGGATGGGCAAAGGATTGTCTGCGATCTGCGTTTCCCCTTCCACAATACTGCCGTCCTCCATCTCACCGAGAAGCATCACGTTTTGCGTGGTGGACGGATAGACTTTCCCTCGAATAGCAAGCACTTTAGAAGTCGCCGCAATGGCCTGCTCGTAGTTGCCTTTGTAAATCTCGGTCATGGCCGCGATAAACAGGTTGCCGAACGAATGCCCGGCAAGACCCTCGTGGCCGTCGTCGAAGCGGAACTGAAACAGGGAGGCGAGCGTCGGCTCGGCATCGGCAAGGGCGACAAGGCAGTTTCGCAGGTCGCCCGGCGGGAGCATCCCCATCTGCTGAGACAGCCGCCCTGACGAGCCGCCGTTGTCGGTGACGGTGACAATGGCAACGATGTTGGACGTCCGCTCTTTCAGGCCGCGCAGCATGGTGGACAGACCCGTGCCGCCGCCGATGACGACGATGCGCTGCCCCTGTGCCAGGGAGCGGCGCTGAAAAATGCGGTCAGCCAGGTCGTTGCGGGCTTCCGGGGCGACAGCAGCCAGCACCGCCCGGTTGAACTGAAAGTAGGCCACGAAAATCAGAAGCAGGCCCAGGGTAATCAGCACAGAGCCAAGCGGCAGGATGACTTTCGGGTCGCTGATATTGAGCGCCCCGTTCGTTTTGTCAAAAATGACGATCAAAAGATCGTCGAGCATCTGAAGGTAATTGCCCCAGGTGACATTGACCGCCAGCACCAGCCCGGCGACGACGAGTATCAGCCCAAGCAGGGTGACGCTCATCCAGCGCTTGACGCGCATTCCGGGATACAGCCATTTCGCCCAGGACAGCAGGCGCTTCATCGCGCAGCCCTCACTTCCACGCTATTCACTTCAGCGGGCCTTTGTTGACGTCGCGGTGCTGTACCAGCACCCGGTAGCCCTGCGCCCGCAGGTGATCGCCCAGTTTTTCAGAGACGACCACCGAGCGGTGGCGCCCTCCCGTGCAGCCGATAGAGACCGTGAGATACGCTTTGCCTTCCGACGTGTAGCGGGGAATGCTCCAGTCCATCAGGTCGTACAGCTTGGTCAAAAATAAACCGCTGTCCGGGTCGGCCATCACATACTCTTCGACAAGCTGGTTGCGCCCATCATAGGGCCGCAGGTCGTCCACATAGTGCGGGTTGACCAGGAAGCGCACGTCAAACACCAAATCAGCATCTAAGGGCAAGCCGTACTTGAAACCAAACGAGTTGATGGTCACAATCAGCCCCTGCGTGTCCGCGTCCGCTGAGAACTCGGTCAGCAGCAGATTACGCAGGCCATGCACATCCATGTCGCTCGTATCCACGACTTTGTCAGCGTCCTCTTTGATGTTTTCCAGCTGCGCCCGCTCCGCCTGCACGCTGCCGAGAATACTCCCATGCCCGTCAAACAGTGGATGCCGCCGCCGGGTCTCTTTGAACCGCTGCACCAGCACGGCATCCGAGGCATCTAAAAACAGCGTCGTGGGCCGAACGCCCTCCTCCCGCACCGCCGCCAGCGCCGCATCCAGCCCGGCCAGTAATTGCCCCGAGCGGGCGTCAATCACCACCGCCAGCCGCTCCGACGGCGGCTCCGCAACCAAAGTAGTCAGCAGCCCCGGCGGCAGGTTGTCTACGACCGTGTACCCGAGGTCCTCAAACACCTTCGCCGCCGACGCTTTCCCCGCGCCCGACATCCCCGTAATGACCACCAGTTGTATCAAATTTTGCGCTCCCGTTTTGACACCAGCAAATTATTCAGCAGGCCACCCACCACGCTCATCACCACCGACCCGAACAGCGGCGCGACCACGCCCGACACCTTGAACCCCGGCACAAACTGTCCAACGAGCCAGAAGAAGAATGCATTGACCACCAGCGAGAACAGCCCAAAGGTCAGGCACGTCACCGGCAGCGTCAGCAGCTTCACCACAGGCCGCAGCACAGCGTTGGCGATGCCCAGCGCCAGCACAAAGAGGCCGACGCCAATCACCCCCGCCGCCCCCGGCGCGATAGCAAAGCCTTTGATGCCGAGCGCCTGCGCGGCATAGACTGTGATGACTAAAGCCAGCACGCTGATGGCCCAGCGCAGCAGTACGGACATTTGCTTTCTCCACCCCCACGAAATACTAGCGCCATTATACCACAGGCGAGGGCGGCAAAAGGCCCCGCGCTTCTGCGCGGGGCCAGTAAGAGGAGAACACGGGGCTGAACCCCCATGCTTTAACAGGGCAATTCCCCGCCTTCGCGGGCATCGGATATTGCGTAAAAAGCCTGCGGCGTCTTTGTCCGGCTCCCTCTCCTTGCGGAACGAGAGGGCGGGGGGTGAGGTTCTTGTGTGTCCGGGGGACCCCCTAGCCCCCAATAATGGGGGAACCGGATGTAAGGAACCGGAGGGGAACGGGAAGTTTCGAGGGGCTAAACCCCCTCGCTGGGGGGCGCGGACGCCCTGAACCCGCCTGCGCGGGTAAGGAGCAGAATAAGAAAGCCTCTGTCCCCATATCTGGTCTTATCTTAAATCTTCACCCGCGCAGGCGGGTTTCAAGGCGCTTCGCCCCCCAGCGAGGGGGTTCAGCCCCTCGAAACTTCCCCTTCTCCACCGCCCCGTATGCCTTCCTATGCCCGCGCTTTCTTCTGGGGCAGGCTCAACGTAAAATCTGCCAGCGAAGGCCGATACCAGCCGCGCCGGGTCACGCTGGCGAAGTAGGCCGCCCCACAGCCGAGCGTTAGCCACGCAGGAAGCCACAAGAAAACGGCAAACAAGTCAGCGGGACTGGTCTGGGCCATTAACAAAGTGGTGATGAGAACCATTGGCAACAGAGGCCAGGTGAATGCCATATAAAACGCTGCTGTGATGGCTTGTTTCGGGAACCGCCGTCCAATCACCGCCCCGGTCAGCAGGGGGACTACAAGCCAGTATTCCGAGTGTACGAGTGTCCCCATAGTAGTATCAAGGTGCAGTGGTTTCATCACCAGGAACGTAGCTGGGAGAAGCATAAAAGTTAAAACAACGTGCGCTCCTAGTCCATAAAGCACGGCGGCCATATCGGGGCGAATGCTTCCCCTGCTCCGCCACCACTCCCAAGCCAATTGTCGCCCAATCTTAGTGGGGTCGCCGAATTGTGTCAGCGCCAGTGACCACGCTTCTTCGGGCGAGCTGCCGAGTTCTATGTTTGCGGCGGCAAGCTGGTCCAAATGCTGAGTAATCTCGGAGTGCAGGCCGGCCCGCTCCTCAGCGGGCAGACGCTTCAGCGGGGCATTGAGCCGCTGGAACCAATCTTCGGAACGGGGGTCGTTAAGTGGGCTGGGCATAGAGAGTTCCTTTCTCAGCAGCGGGGCCGCCGAGGACGGCGTTGACGGCCTCCGAAAAGCGGGTCCAGGATTTGAGGGACGCGGCGAGGCGGGCGCGGCCTGCGTCGGTGAGGGTGTAGACGCGGCGGGCGGGGCCGCTGTCTTGGGTCTGCCACTCGCTCTGGACCATCTCCTCGCGCTCTAAAGCGCGGAGGGCGGGGTAGAGTGCCCCTTCGCCGACTTTGAGGGCGTCCTGGCTGCGGCGCTCGATTTCGCGGGCGATGGCGTAGCCGTGGCGGGGGCCGACCGCGAGAACGGCGAGGATGAGTGTGGGCGTGCTGCCTTTTTTGAGTTCCTGGTCTTCGCTCATGGGTCTATTATACATGAGTAGCTGAGGTATGTCAAGAGGCAAAAGCCGGGGGTATAAAACCCCCGGCAGGAAGACCGGACGCCCTCCGGGCTAAGGAGGCAGAAGACAGCAGCCGCACGGCTTTATCTTTAGCCCGGCAGGGCGTCTGCTTTTTGACGCCGGGGGTTTTATACCCGCGACATTTCCAAGAACCGAATGGCGCGGGCGAGGCCGATGATGGAAACGCCGTCGGTGATGCGGCCATCCATTGCCATTTGATAGGCTTCCAATAGCGGCAGGCGGCGGACGGTCAGGACTTCGTCGCCTTCGGGTTCGGCATGGCCTTCGGTGAGGCCCTGGGCCAGAAAGATGCTGCCCGCTTCATTGGTGACGGAGTTGGACAGGTGGAATTGGCCCAGGTCGGTCCAGAGCGTTGCCGTCAGGCCGGTCTCTTCCAGCAGCTCACGCTTGGCGCTGTCTATGGGCGGCACAGATAGAGAGCCGCCGCCTTCGGGGATTTCCCACGAGTATAAATCAAGCGGGTAGCGCCACTGGCCGACCAGAAAAGTGTCGCCGGTGTCTGACACGGGGACAATGCCGAGGGCGTGGTTCTGGAACTCCACGACGCCGTAGATGCCATCCTGGCCGTCGGCACGGATGACGTGGTCTTCACGGACCCGTATCCACGGGTTGACATACACCTCGCGGCTGCCGCGTGTGTGCCAGGGGTTTTCGAATTGTGTCATAGGGCTATCTTGCCGCTTGGAAGCCCGACTTGTCAAGCGCACACAAAACAGCCGCCGGGGGCATGTGCCCCCAACGGCTGTTTGCTGCTAGACGGCCAGCGCTGGCTCCGTTTGCATCGGGGCCTCAGTCTGCGCCGTGAACGTCAGCGTCCGGGCCTCCTGCCGCTTGCGGAAGTGGATCGTCTCCCACTGGTGAATGTAGTCCAGCACAACGAGCGCCATCTTGCGGGCCTCAAACTCCGGCATCTGCAAGGTCAGGCTGTCGGTGGCTTTGACCATCTTCACCTGTCCCTGTCCGTAGACCTCGCCCTGCCCGTTGTCAATCCGCAGGACATAGGGCTGCCGGTACTTGGTTTCTTTCTTAAAGGACAGCACGCGGGCTTCGGTGTAGTCGTCGTGAACGCTGCCTTTCTGATCCTCAAACGCGGTGAATGTCCCGGCGAGCAGGTCATGGCAGACCAGCTTCATGTCGTCGGCATCCACATAATGCCGCACCCGCTGCGTGGCTTTGTTGCTCTCGTCGAACTCCACCAGCGTGAAGGCGATCTTGCTGCGCTTGGGGTCGAAGGCCAGCAGGTCGGTCAGGTCCACGATTTTGTCTTTGGCGACGAAGCGGAAGATTTGTATCTTCGTCACTTCTTTTTCCTGAGTGTTCATCATCAATTCTCCTTAAACCGGGTCAGTTCTCGTTGTAGCCTATAAAATCACAGCACCTTGCGGTAGCTGCACGTCGGGTTTTCCATCAGGGAGGCCCAGCACTCATTTGTTATCAAGTAGCCTTTTCCGCCCACGTAGTAGCAGTTGGAGACGACTGGCTCGCCGCACTGCGGGCAGACGCCGCGCACCCATTCGGGCTTGGGCCGGTCGCTCGTTCCATCATACGCCTGCCGGACACTCTCCACAGCGGCGTTGGTTTCCAGAATGGTATCCATCATGTGTTCCTCTCACTAAACCAGATCAGTTTCATCTCTTCGGCGTCATCTCTTGGGGACACTATTATTATATCTTAAATAGCAGCGAGTGACAGCAAACGGAGATAGATGTGCGAGACGATGTTTCAAAATTATCATCAAGTGAGAATTTGAAGCCCCATAAAATGACAGTAAGCAGAACGCGCTAACCTGCCGATACTTAAACACAGAGAAGATATTGAGAAGAACTACGATGAGCAGTGCCGAAGAGCCAGAGCGGGGAAAAGAAGAAGGAACGAGGACTATGTTTGTGTGGATTGCGGCGGGCTATATTTTGTCCGCTATCGCCTTTTATTCGTACATTGTCGCCACGGCGCAGGAAGACCCCTACGAGGCTGTCAGCGCCCTGTCAGACGCGACAGAGCGCCCCTGGACACGCGACCAGAGTGACCGCAAGGCGGCTTGAAGCATCAGTAAAACATAAACAGCCCGCCGCCTTCTGAGGTCGCTCTCAGGTGGCGGCGGGCTGTTTTTGATTTTTAGCTTGATTTTTAGGAAGCACCGTAAGTGCGGAACGCAATGCCGACCAGAATGCTGATCACAAACCAGCTTATGCCCAAAATGCGCGTGTAGCTCTGAAGCTGCTCCTCGTAACCGGGCTTGCCCTTGAAGTTGGCGCTGACATTGCCGCCGATCGTGCCGCTCAAGCCTTCGTTTTTGGAAGTCTGGATTGCCACAATTACCACCAGGCCAACGCTGATCAGGGCCTGAATGACCAGCAAAATAATCTGAATCGCGCTCATAAGCTCGTTACTTTTCCTCGGTCTTCACGCCCGCGCCGACGGTCGCCGCTGGCTCTTTATAGACTTCGGCGGCGGGCGGATTGGTCTCATCCGTCGTCGCCTTTTTGAACTCCTTGATGCCCTCGCCCAGCGACTTGCCGAAGCCAGCGATTTTGGAGCCGCCAAACAGGAGAACAACCACACCGGCGATAATCGCCCATTCCACCGGATTTCCGGTAAACATCGCTACTGGAAGCATATCAGTGTCCTTTCACGTCTGCAACTTCTGCCGGGGTCTCGGAAAGAGACGATTCGGCGTGTACCATTTCCAACTTGACCGGCTCTTCGTGGATTGGAGCCACTTTCGGCAGCATCAAATCTTCCGGTTCTTGGTCATAAGGCCGATGCCCGGCTGCTTTTTCCACAGTCGCACTGCTCGTGCCTGCATACGGATTGCCGTATTCATGCGGCGGGGTCAGCACAGGCTTGTAGGCGGACTCAACTTCCTGATGCACGGAATGCACCGTGCCCGTGATCTCGTCCGTAATTTTACGCATCTCGCGCATGGCCTGCCCGAGCTGCTTGCCGATTTCCGGCAGGCGCTTGGGGCCAAACACGATCAAGGCCAGCACCAGAATAATCCCGATGTCTGCCGGGCTGCCCAAAAAAGCCAGGGGTAACATACTTCTATCCTTACCCATTCCAGCGGCATTTCAGCCCAGCCTGCGGGGCCGGGTTGAGGCTGCCAGCGTCTCAATCTCGGCACGGGTGCAGAACCCTGAGCCGTAGTGCCGGGCATTTGCTGCGCCCGCTGCCGTTCCTAATCGCAGCGCGGCTTCCGGTCCCTGACCGTCATTCCAGGCCCAAAGAAAGCCCGCCAGAAACGAGTCCCCGGAGCCGACAGCACTCACGACATCCACTGCCGGAGGGGCGCATTCCCAGACACCCTCCGCGCAGGCCAGCACCGCCCCCCGCGCTCCATCTGTAACCAGCGCCACTTCGCAGCCGAAACGGACTCGAAGTGCCATTGCCGCCCCAGTCCAGCCGTCGCCGCCCTCATCCCCGAGGGCAGCCAGCTCCTGCCGGTTTGGTTTCAGCAAAAAAGGCCGCGCCGCCGCACCCTGAACCAGAGCATCCCCGCTCGTGTCCAGCGCCGCTTTGACACCCATTTCCCGTGCCAGCGTTATCGCGCCCGCATAAAAGTCATTGGGAACACCGGGCGGAAGGCTTCCTGAGTATGATACCGTCTGAGCGAGGGGCAAAAGTTCCCGCAGGCATTGCCAAAGTGCGTTTAGCTCTTCGCCGCTGATGAGCGGCCCGGCTTCATTCAGCACCGTATCTCGGCGACTCACCGGGTCAGCCACAATGGCCGAAGTGCGCGTCTCGCCGCCGATAGACACCAGGCGGTGCGTAATGCCTTCGCGGCGCAGGCACTCAGCCGCATAATTGCCCGTCACGCCGCCAAAAAGGCTGAGGGCCGTCACAGAGCCGCCCAATGTGTGTGTCACGCGGGCGACGTTGATACCCTTGCCGCCTGCGGACGTATGCGTTTCCGAGGCTTTGTAAACCGCCCCGGCCTGGAAGTCAGGTACGACCTGAACTTTATCCAGTGCCGGGTTCAGCGTCACCGTCAGCAGCGCCATGATGGCTTAACGCTTGGAGAACTGGAAGCCGCGACGCGCACGCTTGCGGCCCGCCTTTTTGCGCTCTTTGACACGCGGGTCGCGGGTCAGGTAGCCCAGCTTCCGCAGGACAGGCCGCATATCCGGGTCGGACTCGACGAGGGCTTTGGAAATGCCGTGACGCACTGCCCCGGCTTGCCCTGAGATGCCGCCGCCGTGGGCACGGACAAACACGTCAAAGCGTCCCGTGGTTTCAGTCACTTCGAACGGCTGCATAATCAGGGCTTCCAAAGAAGCACGTCCGAAATAGCTGCCCGTCGTGCGGTTGTTGACCGTGATAGTGCCCTGCCCCGAGGAGAGCCAGACTTTGGCAATCGCATTTTTGCGCTTGCCCGTGCCATAAAAGCGTGTGGTTTCTGCCATTTGTATTCCTTAGCGTGAAAAGCGATTTAAACTAAACGATGTCTTCCGGCTTCTGGGCCTGATGCGGATGCTCTGCCCCGGCATAGACGCGCAGCTTTTTCAAGGTCTGTGCGCCCAGCGTGTTATGGGGAAGCATTCCCTTGACGACGCGCATCATGGCGGCGACGGAATCTTTTTCGATCTCGCGGCCGCGTGTGACGCTGCGGATGCCGCCGGGGTACAGCGTATGCCGATAAATCGGCTCATCTTTTTTGTTGTTGCCGGTCAAAATCACTTTGTCGGCATTGATAATAATCACATGGTCGCCGCAGTCGACATGGGGGGTCCATTCGGGCTTGTTTTTGCCCCGCAGGATTTTGGCGGCTTCGACAGCCAGCCGTCCCATTGACTGATTAGTGGCGTCGAGGACAATCCACTTGCGGTTTTTTTCCATATCCAGCGGTTTGGCGCTATAAGTTGCCATTCGTATTCTCCAATTTTTTTCTTAATAATCCACGCGCAAAAAACAGAGGCCCTGCGGCGCGGCGGGCGGGATCGGGTTGAGCGCCCGGTCACGTCGGGCCAGAATGTCCATCAGGCCCTCCGGCGGCAGGTCCCCCACCCCAACAGTCACCAGGCCGCCGACGAGGTTTCGGACCATCGAGCGCAGGAAGCCATTTGCGGTGACAATCACCAGCAGGCCATTTTGCATTGGCCGCAGGGACAGCCGCCGCAAATCCCGCACTCTGGTTCGGCCCGGATTGCCTCCGGCACGGGCATACGACGAAAAGTCGTATGCCCCGAGGAGCGGCGAGGCGGCGCGGCGCATCGCGTCAGTGTCCAGCGGGCGCCGGCAGTGCAGGCTGTACCGGTTCCAGATGGCTGAGCGGGTCCGCCGGGTCCAGAGCAGGTAGCCATAAGTGCGCTGCCGCGCTGAGAACCGAGCATGAAAGCCCTCGGGGGCTTCTTCTGCCCGCGCTACAGCGATGTCCGGCGGCAGCAAGCTGTTCAGGCCAATCGCCCAGCGCTCCACGGGCAGACGGCTCTCGGTGCGGAACGAAATTACCTGCCCCAGCGCGTGAACGCCGACATCAGTGCGGCCCGCGCCGTTGACGATTATCCGCTCGCCCCCGGCAATCTGGGAGATCGTCGACTCTAAAACCGACTGAACCGTCCGCAGATGCGGCTCCTGCGTCTGAAAGCCGCCGAACTCTGTGCCGTCATATTCAATCGTCAGCTTGAGCGTTCGCACAGACTAGCTCATCTTATTTCATCTACTTGCGGGCATGGCCCGGCTGGCCGGTCTTCTCAGGCGCGGTTGGCATGCCAAACTCGCGGTCGGTGATGAGCGCAAGCTGCACAATCGGCGCAGCATCGCCCCGGCGCGTTCCAATCTTCACGGTGCGGGTGAAGCCGCCGTTGATGTCCCGGTACTCCGGCGCAATCTTCGTGAACAGGTGATGCACCAGCGTTTCGTCGCCCAGATAGGCGCGAGCTAAACGGCGAGCATGGAGGCTGTCCACGCGGGCATTGGTAATCATCTTCTCGGCGATAGAGCGCACGTCTTTGGCCCGTGTCTCCGTGGTTTTGATGGTCTGGTAGGTAAACAGGGCACGCACCAGGCTTTTCAGCAGGGCGCGGCGCTGGTCACTCGGCAGGCCGAATTTTCGGCCACCCATACGGTGATTCATGGTCTTGGTCCTTTAGCAGCGGCGGCCTATTCGTCGTCGGCTGCGGTCTCATCGTCGTCAGTGTCGTCGTCATCGCCGTAGGCGGTGTCGTCATCGGTGGCGCCCGGTATTGTCAGGCCAAGTGTCGCCAGTTTTTCTTTTACTTCGGTCAGCGATTTCTTGCCGAAGTTGCGAATCTGCATCAGCTCGCTTTCGGGGAACTTGATGAGGTCCCCGATGGTCAGGACACTGGCTTTTTTCAGGCAGTTGTAGGTGCGAACCGAAAAGTCCAGCTCCTCAATCCGGGCATCCGGGGCGCCTGGAACGCCGACCGGATAGCCAGTGCCATTCGCGCCGCCCATCCGTCCGCCGAAGCCCTGCGGGAACTCCACAAAGCGGTGAAAGAATGTTTCCAGCCGGTACGCCGCCTGGCTCAGAGCATCACCGGGAGCCATTGTGCCGTTGGAGAAAATCTCCAGCGTCAGGCGCTCATAGTCTGTCTTGAAACCGACGCGAGTGGATTCGACGTTGAAAGACACTTTGCGAACGGGCGTAAACGAGGCTCCGATAGGGATAACACCGATTACGTACTTGCTTTTGTCCTGCTTTTCGGGCAGCACATAACCTTTGCCTTCGTCCACCACCAGTTCCATCGAGAGCCGGGCTTTGTCATCGGCCAGAGTGGCAATATGTACTTCCGGGTTGACAATCTCCACATCGGAGGGACACTGAATATCTGCGCCGGTGACTTTGCCGGGGCCAGTCACGTCAATTTTGATCGTGATTGGCTCCATCTTTTCGTCTTCAGACAGGACGCCGTTGCGGCCATGTACTTTGACAAACAGGTCTTTCAGGTTCAGGATCAGCTCGGTGGTGTCTTCTTTGACGCCAGGGATCGTGGAAAACTCGTGCAGAACGTTGTCAATCTTGATAGATGTGACTGCCGCACCGGGAATGGACGACAGCAGAACGCGGCGCAGGGAGTTTCCCAGCGTCACGCCGTAGCCGCGCTCCAGCGGTTCCACCACGAATTTGCCATAAGTTTCGGTCTGTTCCAGCGTCTCAATACGCGGCACAGTCGGGTCCAAAGTAGTCTCTGGCATTAGTTTGGGTTCACTCCTTACAGGCAGACGCAAGGCGCGGTCCAAAAAACAGGCCAAAACCCGCCGGGGAAAAGCGGCGGGTTTCGTCCCATGTCCGGGACCACGCGGCGAAGCCTGCGTTCGTTATCGTGAGTAGTACTCAACGATGAGCTGCTCGGTGACATCGGTATCGATCATGTCGCGTGTCGGCACAGCAACAATGCGTCCGGTGAGCGAGTTTGCATCAAACGTCAGCCATTCCGGGATGCGGCGGCCCATGCCGCGCAGCGACTCCAGCATCTGCGGGTTCTTGCGGCTGTTCTCGTGCACCGTGATCACCTCCCCCACACGCACCTGGTAGGAGGGAACGTCGACGCGCTTGCCGTTCACCAGGAAATGCCGGTGCGAAACGAGCTGCCGGGCCTGAGCGCGGGATGCGCCGAGGTTCATCCGGTAGATGACGTTGTCCAGACGAGTTTCCAGCAGAGACAGGATGTTTTCACCTGTCACACCCTTGCGGCGCAGGGCTTCGTCCACATAGTTGCGGAACGGGCGCTCCAGCACGCGGTAGGTGCGCTTCATCTTCTGCTTTTCGCGGAGCTGATGGGCGTACTCGGTGGTTTTCTTCTGCATGCCCTGGCCGTGCATACCGGGGGGATAGTTGCGGCGCTCGATAGCGCACTTTTTGCTGTAGCAGCGCGTGCCTTTCAGGTAAAGCTTCATGCCCTCGCGGCGGCACTGGCGGCACCGGGCATCTCCTGACTTGGACACGGGTCCTTTTTTAACGGCGGTCATTTCTTGTCCTTCTCCAAAATCGACTTCAAGACGCTCAAAGCGTCAGATCAAACGCGGCGGCGCTTGGGGGGGCGGCAGCCATTGTGCGGAATCGGCGTCACATCTTTGATAATGCTGACTTCGATGCCGACGGCCTGCAAGGCGCGGATGGCCGTTTCGCGGCCCGATCCGGGGCCTTTGACATGAACGTCCACCCGGCGCATCCCATTATCCTGCGCGATACGGGCGGCCTTTTCAGCCGCAAGCTGGGCACCAAACGGGGTGCCTTTGCGCGACCCTTTGAAGCCGACGGAGCCAGCGGAGGCCCAGGAGATCAAGTCTCCCTTGACATCGGTAATGGAAACGATGGTGTTGTTGAACGTGCTTTGAATATGCACAATTCCCTGTGCGATATTCTTTTTCTCTTTCGGCTTCTGCCGAGAAGTTGTCTTCTTCTGTGCCATGCGGTCTGTGCTGTCTCCTATCAACCCGTCCCAACACTCTGCATACGAAACGCAGGTGAGCGGCGGTACAGGACCCACCCCGGTAAAGTTGGGTGGGAACTTTGTTTACTTCTTGACTTTCTTCTTGCCAGCGACGGCGCGGCGCGGGCCACGACGAGCGCGAGCGTTGCTTTTGGTCTTTTGACCGCGCACGGGAAGCCCCCGGCGATGCCGGATGCCCCGATAGCAGCCAATTTCCGACAGGCGCCGGATGTTGATCTGAATCTGTCGCTTGAGGTCGCCCTCGACGCGGAATTCGCGCTCAATGGTTTCGCGCAGCTTGCTGACTTCGTTTTCGGTCAGATCGCGGACACGAGTGTCCAGGCTGACGCCGTTTTTTTCCAGGATGTCCCGGCTGCTGGTCAGCCCGATCCCGAAGATAGAAAGGAGCGCGTACTCCACCCGCTTGTCGCGTGGCAGATCGACGCCTGCAATACGTGCCAAAAGATGCCTCCTGAATGATGCTGCTGAAATGCTGCTGAAAAAGATAAAGGGGATTAGCCCTGACGCTGCTTGTGCTTCTTGATAACGCAGATCACACGCACGACGCCGTCGCGCTTGATCACCTTGCATTTGTCACAAATTTTCTTCACTGACGGTCGGACTTTCATCTTGGTTCTCCTACTTATAGCGATACAAAATACGCCCGCGTGTCGGGTCATACGGCGAAAGCTCGACTTTGACCCGGTCACCCGGTAAAATCTTGATGAAGTTCATGCGGATTTTACCGCTGACCTGCGCCAGCACCTGATGTCCGCCTTCAATCCCGACCCGGAACATGGCATTGGGAAGAGTTTCCACAATGGCACCCTCCACTTCAATAGCTTTTTCTTTCGCGTAAGTTTCCGCTTCTTCGACGCGGCGCTCGTCGCGTGCGACGTGCTGTTTTCTTGGCCTGCGAGCCATATTTGTTATTTCTCCTGCTTACTTCTCTTGCGAGGGCGGCAGCGTCAAAATGTCCGGCCCGTCCTCAGTGATTGCTACCGTGTGTTCAAAATGTGCGGACAGTGATTTGTCCCCGGTAAAAATCGTCCAGACATCGCCTTTGTGGTGCCCGACATGATGTTTGCCAATGTTGACCATCGGCTCAATACAGATCGTCATTCCTACCTGGAGCCGGTCGCCGCGCCCCGGCTTGCCATAATTGGCAACCTGCGGGTCTTCATGCGGCGTTTGTCCAATCCCATGCCCGACCAGGTCGCGCACGACGCTGTAGCGGTTTCGCTCCACATGACGCTGAATAGCCGCGCCAATATCTTCCGTTGTGTTACCCGCCCGCGCCTGTGCAATTCCCTTAAACAAAGCTTCCCGTGAAACGGTCAGCAGGTTCTTTGCGGATGCGGACACCGTCCCCACCGGAACGGTCATTGCGGCGTCCGCACACCAGCCATCAATCGAAGCATCTAGGTCCAGGCTGACAATGTCGCCTTCCTGTAAAATCCGCTTTTTGCTTGGCACTCCATGAACAACTTCATTGTTGACCGAGATACAGGTGTTGTGCAGATAAGGCACACGGCTGAAGCTCGGCTTGAACCCCAGCAGTGCCGGTTTCGCTCCCCGCTTCTTCAAAACTTCGGCGGCGACTTCGTCCAAGTCCAGCGTCGTCGTCTCGCCTGGCACAATCGCGTCCCGCATCGCGGCCAGAGCTTCGGCGACGGCTCGACCGGCGCGGCGCATCATTTCAATTTCTTCCGCACTCTTCAGCCGAATCATCCGCGTAGTATACCCTTAAAATCTAGGAATTGCAAGCCGCCTGTCCAGCAGTGCCTGCATTGCCCGCCTGGTCACCTGCTCCGGGCTGCCTGACGCCTCTATTGGCAAAACCAGATTGTGTGCCCCATAAAAGCTTTCCAGCGGTGCAGTCACCTCGCTGAAAATGCGCTGTCGCTGCTCGTCCTGGTCATCTTCGGGCCGCCGGATGAGCATCGCTCCGTCCAGGTCACACGCCCAGCGCCGTGCTGGCGGCAGTGAAGCCCTGTGATAGATCGCGCCGCACTGCGGGCAGGTCAGCCGCCCGGCCAGTCTTACCTGCCGCTCGGCTTCCTCAATCCGCAGCCACAGCACCGCATCTAATGCGCCGTTAAAGGCCACTGCCTGCGAAACCGCACGCGGAAAGCCGTCCAGCACATAGCCGTCCGCCGCGTCCGGCTCTTCCAAACGCCGGGACACCCAGTAGAGAATGTCTGCATCGGACGCAAAGTTCCCCTGCGCGATTTGCGCTTCCACGCCGCGCCCAAACTCCGTCCCGCGTGCGATATGGTCCCGGATAATGTCCCCTGCCGCCACATGAGGAACACCGAAGCGGCGCGACAGCGTCCGCCCCAGTGTTCCCTTGCCCGCGCCGGGCGGACCCAGCAAAAGGAGCCTCACTAACGGATAAAGCCTTCGTAGTTACGCATCAAAAGCTGCGCTTCAATCGCCCGCATGGTATCCAGGGCAACGCTGACAACAATCAGCAGCGACGTACCCCCCACCAGCGTAAACGCGCCCGCTGTACCGGTAATCGCAGGCACCCAGTAGTTCAGAAGCGCCACAAAGGCGAGGAACAGCGCCCCCGCCAGCGTGATGCGTGTCATCACTTTGTCCAGATATTCCATTGTCGGCTTGCCGGGACGAATACCGGGTACATAGGAGCCGTACTTCTTGAGGTCGTCGGCCATCTGTTCCACGTTCATCGTCACCGCCGTATAGAAATACGTGAAGAACACGATGATCGCTGCATACACTAATCCCGTCAATGGGTTCTTGCCCGGAGACAGGAAATCATTGGCGCTGGCGAGGAAATGCCCCAGCCCTGTTGTTTTGGGCACAAAACTCGCAAATGTCGCGGGCAAAAGCTGAATAGACAGCGCGAAGATAATCGGGATAACACCCGCTGTCGCCACGCCAAACGGCAGGTACGATGTGCCGCCCTGCGACATCTTGTTGCCGACGATTTTGCGGACGTGCTGGATCGGGATTTTGCGCTGCCCCAATGTCACAAACACAATGCCGACCACCGTGGCGAAGAACACCACCACCAGCAGCATCACCTGCCAGGGCCGCACCGAGCCTGCCGCGACAAGCTGGCCCACTTGAAAGAGCTGGGTCGGCAGCCGGACCATGATGCCGCAGAAGATAATCAGCGAAATACCGTTGCCAATGCCTTTTTCCGTGATCTGCTCACCGACCCACATCAAAAACGCCGTGCCTGCCGTCAGCGTGATGACCACGCCGACTGCAAGCAATGGACTTGCTCCCAAGACGTTCTCGCGGCGCAGGAGCAGCGTCATTCCCGTTGCCTGCACCAATGCCAGCGCAAACGTCAAATAGCGTGTGTACTGCGCGATCCGCTTGCGGCCTGATTCGCCTTCCCGCGACATTTCCTGCCACGACGGAATGGCGAAGGTCAAAAGCTGCATGATAATCGAGGCATTGATGTAGGGCACAATCCCCATCGCAAAGACGGTGAACTGCTTCAGCGCCCCCCCGGAGAACACATCGACCAGGTTCAGGATGCCGCCGCCGCCGTTGCTGTTGAAATAAGCCGCCAGCGCCGCATGGTTGACTTCCGGCACAGGGATGTGCAGGCCGACCACGTAGACGGCGAACATATAAAACACGAACATCAGCCGACGCCGCAGCTCAGGGATCGACCAGGCCGCCGCCAGCGCCTCTACCAGAGGCGCATTGGACGAACGCTGGGTCGCCGCCGGGCGGTTTCGGCCCCCGCCGCCACGGGCAGCGGGCAAATTTGCGGAAGGTCGGTTGACAGCCATTCACTATGCCTCTACTTGAACAGTTTCTTAGACGATTTCGACAGTGCCGCCAAGCGCCGTGATTTTCTCTTCCGCGCTTTTGGAGAACTGAGTCGCACGAACGGTCAGCTGTTTGGTCAGCTCGCCGCTGCCCAAAATCTTGACGCCATCTTTGACGCTGCCGACAAGGCCGGTATCTACCAGCGTTTCAATCGTGACGACCGCGCCGTTGTCAAAACGCTCCAGGGCGCTCAGGTTGACGACCGCATACACCGTTTTGTCGATGGCGGTGAAGCCGCGCCGCTGGGGCAGACGACGATGCAGTGGTGTCTGGCCGCCTTCAAAGCCGGGCTTGGTGTTGCCGCGTGCTTTGTCGCCCTTATGACCGCCGCCGGACGTTTTGCCCGTGCCGGAGCCGGGACCGCGCCCGATGCGTTTACGAGGCTTGCGTGCGCCCTCGTTTGGTTTCAGTTCAGCTAAATTCATTGCCCCACTCCAATACCTTCATGCGGGCCATAGTGCTTCTTACGACCAATTTTGGGGGCCGGTTTCGACACAAGCTGGCCGTCCGCCGTCTCAACGGTGAGAACGTGCGTAATTTTTTTGATCATGCCCCGGATTGGGGCAGTGTCTGCCTGCGTAACACTGGAGCCAATTTTGCCGAGACCCAGTGCCCGCGCCGTCAGGCGCTGGCTGGAGTCATAGCCAATCAGGCTGCGCGTCAGCGTAATTTTCAGGTCGGCCATTGGTTAAGCTCCTCCCTCAGTCGTGGGGTTCCCCGTGGAGGTCGTCTCTGTCTGCGTGACATCGGCGGCGTCTACCGGGGCAATCGGTGTGGCGGTTTCGACGGGGGCGGCCAGCTCGGGAGCGGCGGCTGGCTCATCAGAGACAACAGACGCAATGCCTGCCGCCGAGTCCACCTGCTCCGCGTCGCGGGCCGCATCGGCAGTGGCTTTGGAAACCAGGTCATTGACATTGAGGCCGCGCAGACGGGCAACATCAGTGGCCCGTTTGAGCTGCTTCAGGGCGGCAATCGTCGCCCAGGCCGTGTTGACTTTGTTCGACGAGCCAAGCGATTTGGCGAGAACGTCTTTGACGCCTGCCGCTTCCAGAATGGCGCGGACAGAACCGCCTGCCACAACGCCCGTACCAGGACCGGCAGGCTTAATCAGCACTTCTGCGCCGCCCTTCCGAAGAAGAACGTCATGCGGGATGGTCGAGCCGACCAGCGGCACATGGACCAGGCTGTTGCGAGCGGCTTCGACGCCTTTGCGGATGGCGTCGGGAATGGCCCGCGCCTTGCCAATGCCAGCGCCCACGTAGCCGTTGCCGTCGCCGACCACGACCAGGATGCTCCAAGACATGGTGCGTCCGCCCTTGTGGGTTTTCTGGACCTTATTTGTTTGAATGACGCGCTCTTCCAGATTAAGCGTGTCCGGGTTGATCAATGCCATGAGTTAGAAATCCAGTCCATTCTCGCGTGCTGCGTCAGCCAAAGCCTGCACCCGCCCGTGATAAAGGTAGCCGCCGCGATCAAAGACCACTTTGGACAGTCCGGCGGCTTTGGCCCGCTCGGCGATCAATGCACCAACAGCTTTGGCCGCTTCAATGTTGCCGCCTGTGCTTTTGGCTCCCTTGCCGCCATCGCGCAGGGAGGCATCCAGTGAGGATGCCGCAGCCAGAGTGCGGCCCGCCAGGTCATCAATGACCTGGGCATAAATGTTGTTGGACGACCGGTAGACGTTCAGTCGGGGCCGCTCCGGCAGTCCATGAACGCGCTTGCGGACGCGGGTGTGCCGCTTTTGGCGGTTTTCGTTTTTGTTGATCTGTGCCATAATTCTGCGAGTTTCCTCTTGGCCCGCCCTGACGCAGACGTAAGCAGCGTCTGCGCGGCGAGCCAGATAGTTGTATTGGAAAAGCAAGGGATTGAAAATCCCTCGCTAGGGGAGGCGTCCTGCGGACGAAGGAAAGAACAGCGATACGGGCCAGCTCTGTATTTCTTTCGTCCGCAGGGCGCCTCTCCCAGCGTGCAGTTTTCAACTGCACGGCTGCTCTGCCGGGTGCTTACTTCTTTTTCGCGCCCTTGCCGCCCGCTTTGCCGCTTTTGCCCGCTTTGCGGCGGACGATTTCGCCCTGATAGCGAATGCCCTTGCCCTTGTAAGGCTCCGGCGGCTTCAGCTTGCGAATGACGGCGGCCTGCTGGCCGACGGATTCTTTGTCAATCCCGATGACGACGATGAATGGACGGCGCGTAGACGCATCCTGTCCAACTTCAAAATCAATGCCGTCCAGCGGCTCCACGGGAACCTGATGCGAAAAGCCGAGGCTGAGGACCAGCTTTTTGCCGTCTTTGGCGGCGCGGTAGCCGACACCTTCGATTTCCAGCACGCGGCGGTAGCCAGCAGAGACGCCGACGACCATGTTGTTGACCAGGGAGCGGGTCAGGCCGTGCAGAGCGCGGTCGCCCTGGCTGTCGGTGGGCCGCTTCACAGACAGGGTGCTGTCTTCCTGCTCCACGCTCATGCGTGGGTGAATTTGGCGAACCAGTGTTCCTTTAGGGCCTTTGATGGTCAGCGTGCCGTCCGTGGCGGCTTTGACTTCCACGCCCTGCGGCAGCGGGATCGGGAGTTTTCCGATACGAGACATGGGGGAACTCCTTAATAGACAAACGCCAGGACTTCGCCGCCAATGCCCAGCTTGCGGGCTTTTTTGGCAGTCATCACGCCCTGTGAGGTGCTGACGATAGCAATACCGAGGCCGCGCAAAACGGTCGGCAGCTTGTCATGAGAACGATAAATGCGGAGACCGGGCTTGGAGACGCGCTTCAGGTTCGTGATCACCTTCTCGCGGTTCCGTGCGCCGTACTTGAGGGTGATTTTGATTTTATCCTGGACGGGCTGCTTGATCACTTCATAGGATTTCAAGTAGCCTTCTTCGTGCAGGATGCGGGTCACTTCGATTTTAAGCTTCGAAGAGTCGATTTCAAGAGATTCATGGTTGGCGCTGTTGGCGTTGCGAATGCGCGTCAACAGATCGGCAACCGGGTCAGAGACTGGCATAGATTTCTCCCATCAGACGGGCCAAATGGTCCCGATATGGCTGTATATAATTGAACTGGCTTACCAGCTCGACTTGGTCACACCGGGGATCATTCCCTGGTGGGCCAGCTCGCGGAAGCAGATGCGGCAGATGCTGAACTTACGCATATATCCATGCGCCCGTCCGCAGAGCTGGCAGCGGTTGTAGCCACGAACGCTGAACTTCGGCTTCAGCTTCGCTTTTTGAATCAGGCACTCTTTAGCCATGTAGGTTCCTTAAATGATTAACAATGCAAACGCACAAAACAAAAAATCCGGCTTGGGCACGGACACAGGGAATAGTATACCCCATGTCTGTGCCTTTTTGATGCAGACCATGACGAGTAGTTGAAAATCCCTCGTGCGGCCCTTGCGGTCCTTACAGCAGCCGCTCGCCCTGCTTGTCGCCCCGGAACGGAACGCCGACCGCTTTGAGCAGCGACCGAGCCTCGGCATCGGTATTGGCGGTGGTCACAATGATAATGTCCATGCCGCGCACTTTGTCCACGCGGTCGTAAACGATCTCGGGGAACGTGAGCTGCTCTTTCAGGCCCATCGCAAAGTTGCCGCGCCCGTCAAACGAGTTCGGGTTGATACCGCTGAAGTCACGAACGCGGGGGAGCGCAATGTTCAGCAGGCGATCCAGAAACTCATACATCCGTGCGCCGCGCAGGGTCACTTTCGCGCCAATCCGTGCGCCTTCGCGCAGACGGAAGTTTGCGATTGATTTTTTCGCTCGCGTCACCGCAGGCTTCTGGCCCGTGATGGTGGACAGGTCGGACACCGCGCCGTCAAGCTGCTTGGCGTCGCCGCCTGTTTGGCCTGCCGCGCCGACGCCCATGTTCAGGACGACTTTCTCGATGCGCGGCACCTGCATGATGTTTTTGTAACCGAACTCTTTTTGCAGGGCGGGAATGATCTCGTCCTGATACTTCTTTTTCAGCGTTGGCTGAGTGGTCTCGTTAGCCATTAGTAATCACCCCCCCGGACTTCTTGGCAAAGCGCACGCGCTCTCCGTCTGCATCGGTGCGAATGCCAACTCGCGTGGCGGTCTTGCCATCCGCCGGGTCCACAAGCTGCACTTTGGAAATTGGCATCGGCATGGTCTGCTCAATGCGTCCGCCCTGACCGTTCGCGCCGGGCGCTCCCGCCTGACGGGGCTTCTGATGCTTGATGACGATGTTGACGCCTTCAACCGTGACTTTGCCTTCGGCACGCTTCACTTCGGTAATCGTGCCTTCTTTGCCTTTGTCTTTGCCAGCCAGCACACGCACAGTGTCGCCTTTGCGAAGCCGGATTTTACCGGTGAACTGCGCGACAGTGCGGCGCGGCCCTTTTTTACTTGGCGGTTTGTACATTTAAAGCACCTCCGGGGCGAGCGAGATGATCTTCATCGCGCCGTCAAACTTGGAATCGCGCAGCTCGCGGGCCACGGGTCCGAACACGCGGGTTCCGCGTGGGGCAAGCGCATTGGTCAGCACGACCGCCGCGTTCTCATCAAAGCGCAGAACGGAGCCGTCCTGCCGCCGAATGGCCTGCTTGGTGCGAACAACGACGGCTTTGACCACGTCGCCCTTCTTCACCGCCGCGCCCGGCGTCGCCGACTTCACGGCGCACACAATGATGTCCCCGATGTGCGCGTACTTGGCATTGGAGCCTTTCAGCACGCGGATCGTGAGCAGCTCGCGTGCCCCGCTGTTGTCCGCCGCCCGAAGGCGGCTGTAATCTTGAATCATTCGTTTTCCTTTTGCGCTGCCGGTCCAGGTCCGAGCGGCCTTTGAAAAGACCGCCCGGCTTTGTGACCGGCCCTAGCAAGCCTGCAATGCAGGTGTTTTGGTATTACTTGGCCCGCTCGATGACACGAGTGAGCCGCCAGTTTTTGTCTTTGCTCAAGGGCCGGGTTTCCATGATCTCCACGGTGTCCCCGATATGCGCGTCGTTGTTCTCGTCATGCGCCTTGAACTTTTTGGCCTGCTTCTGAAAGCGGCCATAGACCGGATGACGGACCAGGTTGCTGATCGTCACCACGATGGTTTTCTGCATTTTGTCGCTGGACACGACCCCGATGCGGACTTTGCGCCGGGTGCGAACCAGTTCGTCTGTTGTTTCTTCAGTTGTTTCTGCCATAGCTTACCCCTGGGTCTCCCCGGTCAGTTCCCGCTGCCGCTTGAAGGTCAGGATGCGGGCGATCTCTTTGCGAGCCGCTTTGACTACCTTGACATTTTCCTGCGGCTTGCTCAGGCGGTCCTTGCGGAACTGATAAATGCTTTTGTGCGCGTCAGCGATGGCGGAGTTCATGTCCGCCTCCGCCATGCCGCGCAGCGCCTCGCGGCGGTCTTTGGTTTTAGTCGCCATCAGAGTTCACCGTCTTTCCTAAATCATCACTCGTTTTGCCCATGTCCTCGTCGCCGACCGGCTCATCGGACAGGCCGTGCGCGGCGATTTGAAGGGCAGTTTCATGCCGAGTGACAAACTTGGTTGCAATCGGCAGCTTGTGCTGGGCAAGGCGCATAGCTTCTTTTGCCAGCTCCTCGGGAACGCCCGACATCTCAAACAGGACCCGGCCCGGCTTCACAACCGCAACCCAGCCTTCCGGGGCGCCCTTGCCCTTGCCCATACGGGTTTCGGCAGGCTTTTTGGTGAACGGCTTGTCGGGGAAAACCCGAATCCAGATTTTTCCACCGCGCTTGATTTTGCGGGTCATGGCGATACGGGCCGCTTCGATCTGCCGGTTGGACATCCAGCAGGCTTCCAGGGCTTGCAGCGCGAACTCACCGAAATCCACATGGTTGCCGCCCGAAGCGGCTCCCGTGCGCCGACCGCGATGAACGCGGCGGCGCTTGACTTTCTTGGGCATCAACATAATTTATAGGTTCCTTTAGCGACCACCGCCGCCACCACCGCCGCCAGGACGACCACCGCCGCCGCCGAAGCCACCGCCGCCGCCGCCAGGACGACCACCGCCGCCGCTGAAGCCGCCACCGCCGCCCGGCCCGCGACCACCGCCGCCACCACCAAAGCCGCCGCCGCGTCCACCGCCGCCGCCAAAGCCGCCACCACCGCCGCGTCCGCCGCCAGCCCCGCCGCGACCACCGCCGCCGCGTCCGCCGCCAGTCCCGCCCCGGCCACCGCGTCCGCCAGACGGACCGCGATCACCAAAGCCCTCGTCGGCATTGAGCCGCCGCTGCTGCTGCTGCTGCAAGGCGATGTCCGCCGTGGTCAGCCGCTTCTGGCCGGGCAGGATGTCGCCCTTGTAAATCCACACTTTGACGCCAATGTTGCCATAGGTGGTCGGCGCTTCCGAGAAACCATAGTCAATATCCGCCCGCAGTGTATGCAGGGGGATTTTGCCCAGTCGGTCGCCTTCTTTGCGGGCCATTTCGCTGCCGTTCAATCGGCCCGAGCAGAGGATGCGAATCCCTTTTGCGCCGAGCTTCATGGCACGGGTCACTGCCTGCCGCATGGCACGCTTGTAGGACACACGCTTGGAAATCTGCTGCGCGATGCTTTCCGACACAAGCTGGGCGTCAAGCTCCGGGTGCCGGATTTCGTTGACATTGGCCTGGAACGACTTCTTGAACTTGCCTTCCAGTAAAGCCCGCAGATCATCTACGCCTTTGCCGCCGCGCCCAATGATAATACCAGGCTTGGCCGTGTGCAGCGTGACTTTGACGCGGTTCGCGGCCCGCTCAATCTCGACCCGTGCGATAGAGGCGTTTGCCAGCTCGCGGCGGTCCTTGATGTACTCGCGGATGTGGAAGTCTTCCACCAGCGCCTGCGCGTAACCTTTATCCAGATACCATTTGCTTTCCCAGTCGCGGTTCACGCCGACGCGGAACCCGACGGGATGGATTTTCTGTCCCATTAGTTATTCTCCTGCTTCCCGTGGCTGATCCGCACCGGCGCTTGTGTCCGGCTCGGGGTCAGAGGTGTCTATTTCCGGGGCATCCGAGGCCGTAGCGGGCGTGACGCCTGTGGGCGTCTCCGGCGTTTCTGCCGTCACCGCCGTGTCCGTGGACGCCGTGGCGCTCTGTCCGCTATCCGGTGTGTTCGCCGAGTCGCCCGTGCCGCCTTCGCCCTGCTCCGCGCCGGGAACCTGACGGTTCTCTTCGGCGGGGGCTGCAATCGGCATATCCAGATCAGCTTCCTGACCCGACTGCTCGGTCACCGTCTGATTGGCAAGAACAACGTTCTCAGTCTTCGGCGCGGCGGGTGCCGCCACGGCCTTTGGCTTGGCAGGAACTGCCGTCCGCTTGGGCTTGGCAACGGCAGGCGGGGCTTCCGTCAGGATCACCGTCAGATGGCTGGTACGCTTCAGGATGCGGTAAGCACGTCCCTGAGCGCGGGCGCGGACCCGCTTCAGCGACGGGCCGACATCAGCCAGAATGTTATGCACTTGCAGCTCTTCCACGCCCGCACCCCATCCGTCCTGCGCGTTGGCAGCAGCGGAAATCAGCACTTTGGAGATCAGCTCAGCGGCATGGTTGGGGATAAACCGCAGCATACCGAGGGCTTCGGAGACACGCTTGCCCTTGATGACATCAATCACCAGGCGGGCTTTGCGGGCCGAAACACGCACGTATTTAGCAACGGCACGGGCCTCGGCAACCACTTCTACCTGCACATCTCGACCGCCGATTTTTTGCTTCAGCGAGTCGGTCAGCGTTTCGCTTTCCATCCGCACGTTATTTGGGCGGCTGGTGTGCAGCAGGATTTTGAGGCTGCCGTCTTTTTCTTTTGTCAGTTTCAGTTTGGAAACCGGCGTCCGGCCCAGCACGTTTTTGACGGTGGGCAGCAGGGCGCGGTCTCTCGCGGCTGTGTTCATTGAATAATTTCCTTAACGGCCCCGCGTCGTCCGGGTGTCTTTCGAGCCAGCATGGCCCTTAAACGTCCGGGTCAGCGCGAATTCGCCGAGCTTGTGACCGACCATGTTCTCCGTCACAAAGACGGGGATGTGCTTGCGTCCGTCGTGGACGGCCAGCGTATGGCCGATCATCTGCGGGAAGATGGTGGACCGGCGCGACCAGGTTTTGATAATTCGCTTCTCATTACGCGCATTCATATCTTCAATACGCTTGAGCAGCTTGGGTTCCGCATACGGACCCTTTTTCAGTGAGCGTCCCATAGTTTAGTGTTCCCTTACTTGCTGCCGCGTCGGCGCACAATGAATTTTTGCGTGCTTTTATTGCGGCGGGTGCGGAAGCCATTAGCTCGCACGCCAGTGGCCGAAACCGGTCCTTTTTTGCGCCCGACCGGAGACTTTGCTTCGCCGCCGCCATGCGGATGGTCACGCGGGGACATGACAACGCCCCGGTTGTGCATATAGACGCCCAGCCAGCGTTTCTTGCCCGCTTTGCCATGCTTGATGTTTTCATGATCGACATTGCCGATCTGTCCGATGGTCGCCCGGCACTCCTGCAAAATCAGGCGGGTTTCGCCCGACGCCAGGCGCAGGGTGGCGTATTTGCCTTCCTTTGCCATGAGCTGCGCGGAATTGCCCGCCGTGCGGGTCATCTGCCCGCCCTTGCCAGGGATCATCTCGATATTATGCACCAGCGTACCCACGGGGATTGCCCGCAGGGGAAGCGCATTGCCAGGCTTGATGTCGGCGGTGTCGCTGGAAACGACCATGTCTCCAACTTTGGTGCCGACCGGCCAGAGCATATATCGCTTTTCGCCATCGGCATAATGCACCAGTGCGATGCGGGCCGAGCGGTTGGGATCGTATTCAATCGTCGCCACTTTGCCGGGGACACCGATTTTATCGCGTTTGAAGTCGATAATCCGGTACATCGTCTTGTTGCCGCCCGCGACATTGACCGCCGTGCGGCGGCCCTTGTTGTTGCGACCGCCGCTGTGCTTGTTGGGGCGCAGAAGCGACTTTTCGGGCTTAGAGGCCGTCAGCTCGGAATAATCCGAGGCGGTGCGGAACCGCTGTGAGGGCGTTGTGGGTTTATAACGCTTAATTCCCATGGTGCTTAAACTCCCTCCACCATCTCAATGGACTGGCCGGCTTGCAGGGTGACAATGGCTTTCTTCCAATCGGAAGTGCGGCCCTTGTTGGAGCGCTTGAAGAAGCGGCCCGAACGGGTCTTGCCTTTGACAACCATGGTGTTGACCGAAACGACAGTGACGACGTTGCGGGCCTCGGCCTCAATTTGCTGAATAGCTTCTGCAATCTCGTACTTGTTGGCATCACGGGCCACAATGAAAGTGTACTTGCCCTGGCTGCCCCCAGCCACGCTTTTCTCTGTGACAACAGGGCGCACGATAATCTGATAGGGGCTTTTTGTGCTGACGCTCATGTTAAACCGTCGCCTCCGTCGCCGTGCTTTCGGTGTCAGCCTTGCCATAAATGGCATCCAGCTTATCCAGCGCGGCCTGTGTCATCACGATCTGGTTCGCGTCCAGCACGTCCCGCACTGAAAAGGCCGGGGCGACCCGAACAGTGATGCCCGGAATGTTGCGGAACGACTTGTAGATCGTTAAATTGGTTTCGGCCAGCACAACCAGTGCTTTGCCGGTGATTCCGAGCGTAGTCAGCAAAGCCGCCGCCGTCTTGGTGGAATGCGTCTCCATCTGGAGCGCATCCAGAACGACGATCACGCCGTCGTCGGCTTTGGTAGTCAGCGCCGACGCAAGGGCCGCCCGGCGTGCCTTCTTGGGCAGCTTAGCCGATAAATCGCGGGGGTGTGGTCCAAAGACAATACCGCCGTGGCGATAGTGCGGGGCTGAGATAGTTCCCTGACGTGCCCGGCCCGTGCCCTTCTGGCGATACGGCTTGCGGCCACCGCCCGCGACTTCGGCGCGGGTTTTGGTGTCTCGGGTGTCCTGCCGGGAATTGGTCGCCTCGTTGACGACCGCCTGATGCATCAGGCCCGGATTAATTTTTGCGGAAAAAAGCGTGTCGCTGAGGGAGACATTTCCCCCATTGGAGCCGTCCGCTTTTCGGAGTGTGGTTTCCGGCATGGGTAATGTTCCTCCTAGCGTTTGAATTTCTTGATCATGACCAAGCCGCCAATCGAGCCAGGGACGGCTCCTTTGACCAGCAGCAGGTTCTTTTCGGTGTCCACGCGCACGACGCGCAGGCCCTGCTGTGTCACCTGGACATCGCCCATGTGACCCGGCTTGCCTGAGCCTTTGAAGGTGCGGGCGGCGTCGGTTCCACCACCGGAGGCCGGTTTGCGGTGAGACGTCGACGCACCATGCGTGGCTTTGTTGCCGCGCCAGCCGTACCGTTTCATAACGCCCGCGAAGCCCTTGCCTTTGGAAATACCGGTGACGGCGACTTTGTCGCCAGCAGCAAAGATGTCAGCCTGAAACTCAAAGCCTTCGGCCAGGGTTTCGCCTTCATCCAGCGGGATTTCGCGCAGGGTGCGCTTCGGCTTGACTTCATGCGCGACAAAGTGACCTTTAAGAGGCATCGTCAGGCGGTGTTCCTTGACATCCTCAAAGCCAATCTGCGCGGCGGAATAGCCGTCTTTGGTGACAGTTTTCAGTTGTGTAATAACACAGGGACCGGCGGCGATTACGGTGACGGGCGTGACCCGACCGTTCTCTTCGAAGATCTGGGTCATGCCCAGCTTCTTGCCCAAGATTGAACTTGGCATTGGTTTCCTCCACGGCGCACCTCACAAGTGTGGTTCAACTTGCTGCGTGACGCGGTTTTCGTTGTTCGTTTCTACGTTTTCGTATCTGTTTCGTATCTTTTGCTTCGCTTTAAGAGCTAGGCGGCTGCTTCCTGCATTATCTCTACCTCATAGGGATTAAACGTCAAAAACGTTCCCAAGTGAGATAACTCCTCTTGTGATAATTCTCCGCGCAGAGCGTTCCATAACAAACGCTGGCGCTCAATTTGTTCCATACCGACAAACTGCGGGGCAACGAGTGCGCCTCCAACTTTCATCCCTGGAACTGTTTCTTCTATCTCGACGCCGGAACCGGGGAATCGCAATGCAAATAAGAGATTCAGTCGCTGGGTGATTTTGTCCATTGTTTGTCTCCCACACTTACAACCTCAAAGGCTGCATTGACAATTTGCCGCGTTCTCTCTTTTAAAAAATCACCCTTTATGCCACGATCCAATCCGAGACGCTTGAAGAAAGACCGCAAATACTCCTCAGAACAAAAACGGTGATTATTTTGCCATTGGCTGTATAAAGTGCTTCGGGCGGCTCCAATCTGCTCCTGCAAACTTGCAGGAACAATCTCGTCAAAGCGTGCCGCCCTATATAAAGCACGAAGGTCATGTCGCTCATCAAACTCTAATGAGATTCTGTAAAGATAAGCACGCAACATACATTCTACGGCAAGACCTGCCGTATAATGTGCCAGCACATAACGAGGCGGGTTAGCGTCATACAACTCACGCGCTACAACAACGTGTTCTAACGCAGCCTTCCGGTAAGCTTCCGCCGTAAACTTCATCGACTCTTAGCCCTACAGCTTGATTTCGATGTCCACGCCCGAAGGCAGGTCCAGCCGCATCAGGGCGTCAATGGTCTTGGGGCCGGGATCGAGGATGTCAATCAGCCGCTTGTGCGTCCGCATCTCGAAATGCTCAAAGGACTCTTTGTCCACAAAGGTGCTGCGCTGCATTCCCATGATGTTTTTCTCGGTGGGCAGCAGGACGGGGCCAGAGATACGTGCGCCGGTGCGCTTCACGGTATCGACAATTTTCTCGGCGCTCTGGTCAAGAACGCGATGGTCAAACGCCCGCAGGCGGATTCGGACTTTATCACGACGCATAATAGAGTGTTACTCCCGGCACAAAAGCGAGGGGCGTGAATAATTCACGCCCCTCAAGGCTGAAATGGACTAGGCGATAATTTTGGTGACGACGCCCGCACCGACCGTGTGGCCGCCCTCGCGGATCGCAAACCGAAGACCCTCTTCCATCGCAATCGGAGAGATCAACTCCCCCCCAATCGTCACGTTGTCCCCAGGCATCACCATCTCCACGCCTTCCGGCAGGTCCAGATTGCCCGTCACGTCCGTCGTCCGAAAATAAAACTGAGGACGATACCCCTTGAAGAACGGCGTGTGACGACCCCCCTCCTCCTTAGACAGGATATAAACCTCGCCCTCGAACTTCGTGTGCGGCTTGATCGAACCCGGCTTTGCCAGAACCTGGCCCCGCTCAATGTCCTTGCGCTCCACGCCCCGAAGCAGAATGCCCGCGTTGTCCCCCGCCTGAACCGTGTCCAATGTCTTGCGGAACATTTCCATAGACGTCGCCACCGTCGTCTTTGTCGCTTCCCGAATGCCCACAATCTCGATCTGCTCACCCGCCTTCAGCACGCCCCGCTCCACACGGCCCGTCGCTACTGTGCCACGCCCCGTGATCGTCATCGTGTCTTCCACCGGCATCAGGAACGGCTTGTCCACATCCCGCTCCGGCGTCGGGATGAACGAGTCCACCGCTTCCATCAGCTTCAGAATCGCAGGCTCCCCAATCTCCGACTGATCGCCTTCGAGCGCCTTCACCGCAGAACCCACGATGATTGGGCAATCGTCGCCGGGGAACTCATACTTGGAGAGAAGCTCGCGCACCTCAAGCTCCACCAGCTCCACCAGCTCCGGGTCATCGACCATGTCCGCTTTGTTGAGGAACACGACGATGGAAGGCACGCCCACCTGACGCGCCAGCAGGATATGCTCACGGGTCTGGGGCATGGGGCCATCCGCCGCCGAGACCACCAAAATAGCGCCGTCCATCTGGGCGGCTCCGGTGATCATGTTCTTGATGTAGTCGGCATGGCCGGGGCAGTCCACATGGGCATAGTGGCGGGCCGTGGTCTCGTACTCGACGTGGGCGGTGTTGATGGTGATGCCGCGTGCCTGCTCTTCGGGGGCGGCGTCGATGGAGGCATAGGAGCGGGCCGTGGCCCCGCCCGCTTTTGCCAGAACGTTGGTGATGGCCGCCGTCAGGCTCGTCTTGCCGTGGTCGACGTGCCCGATGGTCCCGATGTTTACATGAGGCTTCGAACGATCAAACTTCGCTTTTCCCATAATTTTCTCCGATGCTATCTGTGTGCCCTGCCTCGTCAAAAGAGACAGGGCGAAATAAACTAGCTCTGCTGGCGAACCAGGGTTTTGCCCGCGCCCGCCGATTTTGCGGTCAGCTCTTCAGCGACGTTGCGCGGCACTTCGGCGTAATGCGACGGCTCCATTGTGGAGGACGCCCGGCCCTGTGTCATCGAGCGCAGGCTCGTGACATAGCCAAACATCTCGGCCAGAGGGACTTTGGCTTTGATCACCATCGTCGCGCCGTGGCTTTGCTCCTGGCCTTCAATCATGCCGCGCCGGGAGTTCAGGTCGCCGACAACGCTGCCCAGGAACTGATCCGGGGTGACGACTTCCACGGCCATGACCGGCTCTTTGATGACCGGCTGCGCCTTGCGGGCGGCCTCTTTAAAGGTCATGGAAGCAGCCATCTTGAATGCCATTTCCGACGAGTCGACTTCGTGGTACGAGCCGTCCGTGACGCTCACCCGGAGGTCCACCATCGGGTAGCCTGCGGAAACGCCGACTTCCATGGCTTCTTCGATGCCCGCTTGAATAGGCTTGATAAACTCTTTGGGAATTGAGCCGCCCACAGTTTTGTTGACAAACTCAAAGCCCAGACCCGCTTCCAGCGGCTCGACAATCAGCTCGCAGTCGCCATACTGCCCCTTGCCGCCGGACTGCCGCTTGAACGGAACCCGCGCTTCGGCCAGCTTCTTGACGGTCTCTTTGTAAGCGACTTGCGGGCGGCCCTGGTTGGCTTCCACTTTGAACTCACGCCGCATCCGGTCAATGATAATGTCCAGATGAAGCTCGCCCATGCCCGACAAAATAACCTGTCCGGTCTCTTCATCGGTTCGGATACGCAGGGTCGGGTCTTCTGCGCCGAGGCGCTGCAAGGCTTTTCCCATGCTTTCCTGGTCCACTTTGGTCTTCGGCTCAATGGAGACGGAGATGACAGGTTCCGGGAACGTGATCGTTTCCAGCAGAACCGGCTGCTTTTCGTCCGCCAGCGTGTCACCCGTCGTCGAAAGCTGCAAACCAACCGCAGCGGCGATGTCCCCGGCGAAGACCTCATCGACTTCTTCGCGCTTGTTGGCATGCATCCGCAGAATGCGCGAAATCCGCTCCCGCTTGCCCTTATTTACGTTGTAAACATAAGAGCCTTTGGTCAGGGTTCCCGAGTAGACACGGAAGAACGTCAGGTTGCCGACGTGCTGGTCGTTCATCAGCTTGAAGGCCAGCGCTGCAAACGGTGCCTCATCGGACGGCTCGCGGCTTTCTTCCTCTTCGGTGTCGGCATTGATTGCGTGAACCGCACCTTTGTCGAGGGGCGAAGGCATGTACTCAATGACAGCATCCAACAGGGGCTGAACGCCCTTGTTTTTGTAGGCCGAGCCGCAGAGAATAGGCACGATTTCCAGACTGATGGTGGCTTTGCGAATGGCGGCTTTCAGCTCTTCAGCGGTGATCGGCTCTTCCATCAGGAATTTCTCGATCAGGGCTTCGTCGGTTTCAGCCACTTTCTCAATCATCGTGGCGCGGTATTTGGCGGCCTGCTCCTGCATATTGGCGGGAACATCCAGCACTTCAAACACCTTGCCGTCATCGCCCTTGTAGACAATGGCCTTGTTTTCCACCAGGTCAATCACGCCCGTGAAGTCGCCTTCAGCCCCAATGGGGATTTGCAGCATGACGACGTTCGCGCCCAGGCGGTCCACAATGGTTCCGACGGCGAAGTAGTAGTCCGCGCCGGTCCGGTCCATCTTGTTGACAAAGCACATACGCGGGACGCGGTACTTGGTGGCCTGACGCCAGACCGTCTCCGACTGCGGCTGAACGCCCGCGACGGCGTCAAACAGCGCGACAACGCCGTCCAGAACGCGGAGGGAACGCTCCACTTCGACGGTGAAGTCGACGTGTCCGGGGGTGTCAATGATGTTGATGCGGTGGGTCGGGGTGCGGACGCCAGTTTTGGCGTCGGCTTCCAGGCCCCAGAAACAGGTGGTGGCAGCCGAGGTGATCGTGATGCCGCGCTCCTGCTCCTGCTCCATCCAGTCCATCGTCGCCGCACCTTCATGCACTTCGCCGATTTTGTACGACCGCCCCGTGTAATACAGGATACGCTCCGTACAGGTGGTCTTGCCAGCGTCAATATGGGCAGCGATGCCGATATTGCGCGTTTTTTCCAGACTATATTCTCGTGCCATAATTTACTGCTTCCAGTGTCCGGTTCAGCAAATACTAAAACCGGTAGTGCGCGAACGCCTTGTTGGCATCCGCCATTTTGTGCTTCTCTTCGCGCTGACGCACCGCCGCGCCGGTGTTGTTTGCGGCATCGGTCAGCTCACCCGTCAGGCGATCAATCATCGTCTTGCCGTTGCGGCGGCGGGCGGCGGCTACAAGCCAGCGCAGGGCAAGCGACGTTTTGCGGTCCGCCCGGATTTCCATCGGGACCTGATAAGTCGCGCCGCCGACGCGGCGCGGCTTGACTTCCACCTGCGGCATGACGTTTCGCACGGCCTGCTCAAAAATCTCAATGCCCTTGCGGCCCGTCTTGGCCTCGATGCCGTCCATTGCCCGGTAAAAAATGGTCTCGGACAGGCTCTTTTTGCCGTCAATCATCATGCGGTTGACGAACCGGGTGACGAGGCGGTTATGATAAATCGGATCGGGCAGGATCACCCGTTTCTTCGCAGGTCCTTTACGCGGCATGGTCTATTCCCCTATAGTGCTTTACTAAATTAACGCTTCTTGCCAGTGGCTGCCGGTGCGCCGGGCTTGGGCCGCTTGGTGCCGTATTTGGAGCGGCTGCTTTTGCGGTCTTTGGTGCCCTGCGTGTCCAGCGTGCCGCGCACGATATGGTAGCGAACGCCCGGCAGGTCCTTGACGCGGCCTCCCCGGATCAGCACGACGCTGTGTTCCTGCAAGTTGTGTCCAATGCCCGGAATATACGCCGTGACTTCCGTACCGGGGCTGTTACGGCCTGACGACGTGAGGCGAATACGCGCAATCTTCCGCAGAGCGGAGTTCGGCTTCTTCGGGGACACGGTCCGCACCACAAGACAGACACCGCGCTTCTGGGGGTTGCCCTTCATTGCGGGAGCCTTGCTCTTTTTGATAACACGTTTGCGTCCTTTGCGGACAAGCTGGCTGATCGTCGGCATGGCGACAGGTCCTTTCGGCGCGAATAACTAACTCTTAATGGCTCAATTCGGTGTTTGGGCGGACACACAAAAACGCCCCGCCTGTCACTGCTTGGCACTTGCGCGTAGAGCGGGTGCGGTAAACGGCGACACGGGGCATGACAGCGTCACAAAAAACTCTTTTAGTGACTGTTGTGTTTCTATTCCAGTCCCATCGGTTCCTTGCGAAGATGCTCCGCGTGGGAAAAATGAAAAACCTGGTCCGATGCCCCCTTGCACAGTAACGCGCCGGGCCGAAGCCTGGCGCAGTTTGCTGAAAACAACCTCCCCATTATACTGCTATATCAAGCTTATGTCAAGGGTTAAGCTCTTTATCTTGCGGAAAGTTCTCCAAAGTCCCGCGTTTTCTTGAAAGCCAGGGCGGTAATCTTCCAGTAATTCTAATTTTATATCACTTTGCGGTATAATACGACAGAGGTAATGCCCATGTCAACTGTCTCTGTTGTGGATAATCATTCGGAAGAATTGCTGACTGTCGAGCAAGCTGCTGCTTTACTTCACCTTGACAAGCGCACAATACGAAATTACATCAACGGCAGCAGGCTCCCGGCTCGCAAGCTGACTGGCGGAAAGTCCTGGCTGATCCGCCGCAGTGACTTGTTTGCGGCCCTTGAAGATCGGCCCGGTGTTGTGGCTGCCGGGACAAACCCCATGCAAATCGCACCGGAGGCGGGCATCCTTCGGCGCACTCAAACTGCCGAAGGACGAGAAAAGGCGATTGCCGCGCTCCGCGCTCTGCGTGCCGGGGATGCACACGAGCAGACAGAGAGTTGGAACACTCTCAAAACGGCGCTAGACAGAGACCGCCTTTTAAGCCGCCCGCTATTTCCCGGTCAAGAACTTCTTTCGACAGGTAAGCCTAAATGACCCCCGCAACATTTTCCGTTCCCGGCTCCCCGGCCATTCTGGCCGTGCTGCTTGACACAGGGCCACTGGGTCTTGCCGCCAACCCCAAAGCCTCCGAGGAGGGCGATGCTTGCAATCTCTGGATAGAAGGCTTACTTCTTCAAAAAATTGAGGTGTTTGTCCCTGAAATTACCGACTATGAGCTGCGCCGCGAGCTGCTTCAGGCCCGGCTGCTCAAGAGCCTTGTGGCTTTAGATGAACTCGTCAGCGGTCTGGACTATCTAGCACTCACCACTCCCATTATGCGCCGGGCCGCCGCGCTTTGGGCCGAAGTGCGTCAGGCAGGCCAGCCCACCGCAGGCCGCCACGCGCTCGACGGCGATGTTATCCTTGCCGCCCAGGCTCTGGCGTTAGGCTATGCTCCCGGCGAAGTTGTCATCGCAACAACCAATGTCGGCCATCTTTCGCGCTTCCTCCCCGCCCGTCGCTGGCAAGACATCCCACTGCCCTAAATACGACTATTTCTCTATTTTCGTCCCCGTTTGCTCCGGCTGAGACTTGCGAAGATGCCAAGACACGAAACCCAGAGTCAATACGATAGCTAGTCCTGCCAAAGCGACCCATTGCAAAGTGCCAGTTAGAGACGACTCCTGATGCGGCGGATCAAACGCGAGAGACAAATGGGCTGGCCCACTTGTCACAAACCAAAGGCCCGTCATTGGATCGCGCCAATTATCTGCCCAAGTACGCAGAGGCCGTTTTCGATAACGCAGCAGTTCACGTCCAAACAGCGGAAAGCCGACAATGACTTGCATTAGCCCCAGAAACAACTCAAACGGGCGGTAAATATGCGGAATATCCATGTGTCACACCGCTTTCTGAGCCAACCCAATATAATCTGCAATCTTTCTCTGCAAATCTACGATTTCCGGCGGCACAAAAGGGATCAGTCGTTGCTTGTCGCAGTCCGTCCAGGGTTCAAACTCGGCGAACTTCTTGTTCGGGTCCCCAAAGCCGTTTTGGCTTAACTGAAAGTCGCCGGGAGCCGCGAAGTAATGCGTGATGACCAGCGTGAACGGCAGGTGGTAGCGCATTTCCAGCACAAGCCGAAATCGGGGGTTTTGTTCGGAGCCATGCGTGACCTGCGGCTTCACGGCGCGTATGTCACTGAGGGGGCCGACATTGAAGCCGTTGCGGATAAAGGCATCCTGGTTTTTGTCAAAAACAAAGGTTTCTTTGCCAAACAGTGAGTTGAGCGCCCGAAACAGCATAAACACAAAAGGCAGACATAAAAGGACAAACACTCCGACTGCGAAACCAGCATCCTGATGTGTGGGGTTGCCCGCTCCCGGCGCAGTCGATGAAAAAGTTCCTGCCAAAGAAAGACCATACCAAACCAGCATAACAGGAATTATACCGACACCAGCAAAAAGCGCCGTTTGCAGATCGCGCAATGCTTCGTCTCGTGACTGCCTCAGAGTCAAAACGCCGTTTTCTTCGGTGATTTTGGCTAACATCTCTGTTTCCTGAAGCACAGTTTAACAAAGGAACAGGAGGCTGTCAAGAGGGCGCGATAAATCGCGCCCCTACGCGGCCTCTGCCCCCCATTATTGGGAACGAAGGGGCCTCCGAAAAGAAAAGCCCCCGGCACTTTTCAGTGCCGGGGGCTTGGTCGCTTGAGCAGTCTAAATCGATGCTTCGGAGTTGCTGCTGATGGTCGGCTCGTTGCTGTCGCCGCCCAGAGACTCGCGCTCGGCCAGGAGCGAGAGGCTGTCGCCGGACGTGCCGGTCATCTCGCGGACAATCGCCATCTCGTCGGCGTCTAATTCGCGCTCGGCCACAGCACTGCCGGAGCGGGACGCGCCCACGGCGGCGTAGCGCCCGCCGCCGCCGTTCGAGTCAATGCCTTCCAGGCGCGGCTCAATGTTGCGGTACTGCGGCAGGCCCGTACCGGCAGGAATGAGGCGGCCAATGATGACGTTCTCTTTCAGGCCAATCAGCGAGTCTTTTTTGCCGCGCACAGCGGCTTCGGTCAGCACGCGGGTCGTTTTCTGGAACGACGCCGCCGACAGGAACGAGTCGGTGGCAAGACTCGCTTCGGTGATGCCGAGCAGCAGCCAGTCCGCCGTGGCTTCCGTGCCAGGCGGGTCCATCTCTAAGACCTTCGCATTGGCGTCGGTAAACTCGAACTTGTCCACCATCTGCCCCGGCAGGAAGTCGGCGTCGCCGTTGTTCTTGATACGCCGCTTGCGAAGCATCTGCCGCGCAATGACCTCAATGTGCTTGTCGTTGATGTCCACGCCCTGCGACTTGTAGACGGCCTGAATCTCGCGGACGATGTAGTTCTGTACGCCGCGAATGCCCTGCAAGTCCAGCACCTTCTGCGGGTCCAGAGGCCCTTCGGTGAGGCGGTCGCCCGCTTCCACCATGTCGCCCTCTTTGACCTGCAGCTGACCGCGATAGGGAACCAGAATGGCTTTGCGAACCAGCACTTCGGTCATCTCGGCTTCCCGGATTTTCTTCAGGTGCTTGTCGGTCAGCTCCGTTCCGGCAGGCAGCGTTTCCGGGATTTCCGTGGCCCGCTTGGCCTGCGTCGGGGTCATCTTTTCCAGCGCATCTTCATCCGGGTGTGCGCCCAGATACAGGTCTTCGGCCAGCGTTTCCCCGGACACGCCCGAATTGGTGTTCGGGTCCAGCGTCAGGAACGTGTGAATAATCACGCGGCGCAGACCCTTCAGCTCGACTTCGGCGACTTTTCCCGAATACTCGGTGACAATCGCCTGCCCCTTGGGCTTGCGGGCCTCAAACAATTCCACAACCCGAAGCAGGCCGCCGACCTGATCTTCCAGCACTTTCAGGACCGCCTGCACAGCGCGAACACGCTCCCGGTCTACCCCGGTGGCCGTGGTCGCCGCTGTCGGCTCCTCGGTCGACGAATCCAGCGACACGAGGCCGCGTGAGATGTCGTTGTGCAGCTCCTTCAGAGCTTCCTGCTTGCGGGCACGGACGTTGGCAACGCCCGTGAGCTGTTTCTGCGCGATACCCCCAGAGTGGAAGGTTCGCATCGTGAGCTGCGTGCCCGGCTCACCGATAGACTGCGCGGCGATGATGCCGACCGCCACGCCTGGCTCGACCAGCTTGGAGTTCGCCAGGTCCAGACCGTAGCACTTGGCACAGATGCCCATGCGAAGCTCGCAGGTGAACGGGCTGCGGACCCCCACCCGCTTCAGCTTGGCATCATACTCAATCAGCCGGGCAATGTCCGGCGTGACCAGATCACCCTGCGCGACAATCATCTCCCCGGCCTTTGCGTGGCCTTCGGGATAAGCGATGTCTTCCAATGCGAAGCGTCCGTAGATGCGTTCCCACAGCCGCTCGACCGTCTCATTGCCGTCCTTGATCTCTTCCTGATAAATGCCCGTTTCCGTGCCGCAGTCGTCGTCGCGGACGATGACTTCCTGAGACACGTCCACCAAACGCCGGGTCAGATAGCCCGCGTCGGCGGTGCGAAGAGCCGTGTCCGCCAGGCCCTTTCGAGCGCCGTGCGTGGACACGAAATACTCCAGAACGCTCAGGCCCTCGTGGAAGTTGGACTTGACGGGCAGGTCCTCAATCATGTTGCCGAACGGGTCGGACATGACGCCGCGCATGCCCGAAAGCTGCGTGATCTGGCCGCGTGTGCCGCGAGCATTGGAGTCCGTGAACATGAAGATCGGGTTGGTCGGCTTGATGGTCTCAAAGATCGCCTCGCCGACATCTTTGGCCGCCTTCTGCCACTCTTCCAGCACCCGCTCTTTGCGCTCGCCGCCGGTAATCAGGCCGCGCTGATAGTTCTTATTCAGCGCCAGCACCGACTTTTCGGCCTCCACGATAATCTGGTTGCGCTTTTCGGGGACTTCCATATCGGTGATCGCTACGGTCATGCCCGCTTTGGTCGCCTCCTGGAAGCCCAGGGCTTTCAGCTCATCGAGAAGCTGAATAGTGCGCGTGTCGCCGTTAGTCCGGTGGCACTGTGCGATCAGCTCGCCGAGGTCTTTTTTGCCGAAGCCGTTGCCCTTGAACTCTTTTGTGCTGAACTTTTTGTCCAGCATCTCATAGAGATACGGGTGCATGTTGTCCGGCAGGATGTCCGAGAACAGCAGGCGTCCCGCCGTCACACGCTTGACCGACTTGGTCCCATCGCCGTTGGGCAGGGCCACGTCGATGCCTTCCTGCAGGCCGATACGCCCGGTGGCGTAGGCAAGCTGGGCATCGTTCTTGGAGCCGAACGCCTCAAAGCGCGGATCGCCCGGCTTCATCACGGTCAGGAAGTACGCGCCCAGCACCATGTCCTGCGCCGGGGCCACAATCGGGCGGCCATCGGCGGGCGAGAACAGGTTGTGCGTGGACAGCATCAGGATACGCGCTTCCGCCTGGGCCGAGGCCGACAGCGGCACATGGACCGCCATCTGGTCGCCATCAAAGTCCGCGTTGAAGGCCGTACAAACCAGCGGATGCACCTGAATCGCTTTGCCGTCCACCAGCACCGGCTCGAACGCCTGAATGCCTAAACGGTGCAGGGTCGGGGCACGGTTCAGCAGCACGGGATGCTCCCGGATGACCTCTTCCAGGGCGTCCCAGACTTCGGGTTTCAGCTTGTCAATCATGCGCTTGGCGGTCTTGATGTTGCTCGTGTAGCCGCGCTCGACCAGCGCCTTCATCACAAAGGGCTTGAACAGCTCAATCGCCATTTCTTTGGGCAGGCCGCACTGATGCAGAAGCAGGCGCGGGCCGACCACAATGACCGAACGGCCCGAGTAATCCACGCGCTTGCCCAGCAGGTTCTTGCGGAACCGGCCTTCCTTGCCTTTGAGCATATCCGACAGCGATTTGAGGGGCCGGTTGTTGGAGCCGACCACAGGCCGCGTCCGCCGCCCGTTGTCAATCAGCGCATCGACGGCTTCCTGAAGCAGCCGCTTTTCATGGTTGACAATAGATTCTGGTGCCCGGATTTCCGTGATCTTCTTCAAGCGGTTGTTGCGGTTGATGATACGCCGGTACAGGTCGTTCAGGTCCGACGTCGCAAAGCGTCCGCCGTCAAGCTGCACCATCGGGCGAAGCTCCGGCGAAATCACCGGGACGGCGTCCAAAATCATCCACTCGGGACGGGACTTGGAGTTGATAAACGCTTCGGCCACTTCCAGCCGCTTGATCGCCCGCGCCCGGCGCGGCCCCTGCGTGATGGCAATTTCCGCCCGCAGGCTGTCCGCCAGCTTTTCGAGGTCGATTTCCTGGAGCAGCTCTTTGACTGCCGCGCCGCCCAGACCGGCCCGAATGATCTCGCCTTCGGGGTCGTTGAGGCGCAGGGGGCGCTCCATCTTGTCGGCCAGAACGTCCATCAGGCTTTCCAGCTTGCGGTACTCGTCCTCGCCCAGCAGCATCCGCTTTTCGACTTTTTCGTCCAAGATAACAAGAGCATCCTGAAGGGACACGATCTGCTCGGCAGAGTCCTTCTCGATGTCCTTGATCTCTTCCTCCATGTGCTTGTTGCGGTCGGTGATGCGGGCCTCGTCCCAGGGTTCCCACTCTTCTTCTTCGGGCAGGTCCTCGGGGCGCACCATGTTCTCTTTGATGTCTACGCCCGCTTCGACCCGCGCCGTTTCGATGTCTTCGTCGCGCTGATCTTCCAGCTCGGTCACGCGCTCGGCCAGGGCGATCTTGAACGATTCCATCTCGTTGTTGATGCGGCCCCGGTCCACGTAGGTGACGATATACGACGCGAAGTACAGCACTTTCTCCAGCGGGCGCGGCGAAATGTCCAGCAGCAGGGACAGCGGCGACGGCACACCCTTCAGGTACCAGATGTGGCAGACGGGCGCGGCCAGCTCGATATGCCCCATGCGCTCGCGGCGCACTTTGGAGCGGGTGACTTCCACGCCGCAGCGGTCGCAGATAATACCCTTGAACTTGACTTTCTTGTAGCGCCCGCAGTGGCACTCCCAGTCCTTGACCGGGCCAAAGATGCGCTCGCAGAACAGGCCGTCGCGCTCCGGCTTGAACGTCCGGTAGTTGATGGTCTCGGGCTTCTTGACCTCGCCGTAGGACCAGTTGCGGACCTCATCGGGCGCGGCGATCCCGATCCGAATTTTATCAAATGCACTTGCATCGGTCATAATGGTTGCTTTGCTCCCTAAACACAGTCACAAAAAACACAGTCACACGCCAACAGAAACAGCAGAATGCCCCCGCCCCCAAGAGTGGGGGTCGGGGGTTGTGTCCCGCAGGCCGAACTTAGGCCCCAAACAGGGCTTCGGCCTCGGACTCGGCACGCGGCAGGCGCGGACGCAGGCCGCGTCCCCGGCCCTCGCTGTCACCGTAATCTTCCTCTTTGTCCTTGAGGTCGATCTCCTGCTCATCTTCGTCTTCCACCGCCACTTTGAGGCCCAGCGACTGAAGTTCGTTGACCAGAATCTTGAACGATTCCGGCACGCCCGGCTCCAGCATCGCATCGCCCTTGACAATGGACTCATACGTCTTGACACGGCCCAGCACGTCGTCCGACTTGATCGTCAGGATTTCCTGCAAGGTATAGGCCGCACCGTAGGCTTCCAGCGCCCAGACTTCCATCTCGCCGAACCGCTGCCCGCCGAACTGTGCCTTGCCGCCGAGCGGCTGCTGCGTCACCAGCGAGTACGGGCCGGTGGAGCGGGCATGAATCTTGTCATCAACAAGGTGGGCCAGCTTCAGCATATAGATCGTGCCGATGGTCACCGGCTGCGTGAAGAAGTCCCCGGACAGGCCATCGCGGACCCAGGACTTGGCGGTCTTCTCGTCGATACCGCCGCGCTGCCAGACGTTCAGCCGGACCCGCTCCACAATCGCCGCGTAGTCGTAGCCGTCTACGGTCGTCAGCTCGGCGTCCTCGTCAAACGCCGCGCCGTCGTAGTCCTCGGGCAGCATCACTGCTGGCGGAGCGGCGACCGTCGCCGCGATCTGTTCCAGCCGGGCGGCGGGAAGCTCTTTCAACTTTTCTTCCAGCTTGACCAGAAGCTCCGCGACGCCGTCTTTCTTGCCCGCTTCCAGGTCGATGTGCAGCTCTTTCTCCACATACGTCCGAAGCGCGTCGTAGCGCGTGAACTCGGCGAACTTGCTCATGTCGGTCAGGATTTCGGCCTCGGTCGCGCCCTCAAAGATCGGGTTGACAAACGAGCAGCCGAGCGCCTTGCCGACATACGCCAGGTGCGTCTCCAGAATCTGGCCGATATTCATACGGCCCGGCACGCCCAGCGGGTTCAGCACGATGTCGACCGGCGTTCCGTCGGGCAGGAACGGCATATCTTCCTGCGGCAAAATCCGGGAGATAACGCCCTTGTTGCCGTGCCGTCCGGCCATTTTGTCGCCTTCCATGACTTTGCGCTTCTGGGCAATGTAAACGCGCACCAGCATATTAACGCCTGCCGACAGCTCATCGCCCGGCAGCCGCTCCAGCTCGCCTTCCCACTCGTCCGAGAACATCGAATCAGGCCGCTTGGAGAAGTCGAACGCCCGGCCCGTTTTGTCCTTGTACTTGAAGCGCGAGAAGACCTTGACGTCAACAATCTTGCCCTTTTCGCCGTGCGGCACGCGCAGGGACACATCGCGGGTCTCTTCGGCTTTCTTGCCAAAGATAGCGATAATCAGCCGCTCTTCGGCGGTCAGCTCGCCCTGTCCCTTCGGAGCGACGCGGCCCACCATGATGTCGTCAGGCCGCACTTCGGCCCCGATGCGAATAATGCCCCGGTCGTCGAGGTCCTTCAGCGCATCTTCGCCGACATTCGGGATGTCCCGCGTGATCTCTTCCGGTCCCAGCTTCGTGTCGCGAGCTTCCACTTCATACTTTTCAATATGAATGGACGTGAACACGTCGTCGCGCACCAGCCGCTGCGAGAGCAGAATGGCGTCCTCGAAGTTGTAGCCGTTCCACGGGGTAAACGCAACCAGAACGTTCTGCCCCAGCGCCAGCTCGCCGCCGTCGGTGCAGGGACCGTCGGCCAGAAGCTGATGCTCGCGCACCCGCTGTCCGTTGTCTACCACCGGGCGCTGCGTCACGCAGGTCGCCTGATTGGACCGAAGCAGGTTCAGCAGGCGGTAGGTATCCTCGCCGCCGTCTTCATCGGCAATCACAACGATCTTTTCTGCCGTGACGCTCTTGACCGTGCCTGCCCGGAGGGCGATAATCACCGCGCCGGAGTCCACAGCCGCCCGCTTTTCCATGCCGGTCTTGCAGAGCGGCGCGTCGGGGCGCAGGGTCGGAACGGCCTGCCGCTGCATATTTGCGCCCATCAGGGCGCGGTTCGCGTCGTCGTTCTCCAGGAACGGGATCATCGCCGTGGCAACAGACACAATCTGCTGCGGGGACACGTCCATATAGTCCACTTCGCTGGCTTTGATCACCGGGTACTGGTTGTTGTTTCGCACCTGCACGGTCTTGTCGCGGAATGTATTGTCTTCGCTCAAAAGCGTGTTGGCAGGGGCAATCCGGTAGTGATGCTCGCCGTCGGCGGGCAGCCAGTCCAGATCGGTCGTGACTTTGCCTTCGATAACCCGGCGGTACGGCGTCTCGATAAAGCCGAACTGGTCCACGCGGGCATGGACGGCCAGCGACCCAATCAGGCCGATGTTGGGGCCTTCCGGCGTCTCAATCGGGCAGATGCGGCCATAGTGCGAGTGGTGAACGTCGCGCACTTCCAGCTTCGCCGACTGCCGGGACAGACCGCCCGGTCCCAGTGCGGACAGACGCCGCTTGTGGGTCAGCTCCGCCAGCGGGTTGGTCTGGTCCATGAACTGTGAGAGCTGCGACGATCCGAAGAACGACTTAATGGACGCCGAAATTGGCTTCACCGACAGAATGACCTGCGGCAGAATGTTCTCGGAATCCAGCGACGTCATGCGCTCTTTGGCGACCTTTTCCATACGGAGGAAGCCCAGCCGAAGCTGCGAGTAGAGAAGCTCACCGACCGAGCGCACCCGCTTGTTTTCGAGGTGGTCAATATCGTCAACGTTTCCATTGCCTGCCGCCAGCTTCACGATGTAGCGGGCGATAGCGATGATGTCTTCTTTGGTGATCGTCCGGTACGACAGCGGCAGGGACAGACCCAGCTTCTTGTTCATCTTGTGACGGCCCACTTTTGCCATATCGTAGCGGCGGGTGTCAAAGAAGATGGAGTTCAAAAGAGAGCGGGCCGACTCCGGGGTCGCCGGGTCACCGGGCCGGATTTTCCGGTAAATGTCGATCAGCGCGGTTTCCCGGTTATAGACCGCCGACCCTTCCATATCCAGTGTGGCAACAATATAGTTGTTCAGGTAGATGACTTCGAGCGAGTCCAGCCCCAGCGTGCCAATTTTCTTGGCTGTCTCGCGGTCAATTTTCTCATAGGCTTTCACCAGCACCTTGCCCGCCGCGTCTTTAAGGTCGGCGGTGGCATAGGGCACGCGCTTTCGCAGCCCGGCATTTTTGAAGGACAGGTCGGCGTTCCGTGCGGGCGTGACACCATCTTCCTCAAACTCCAGCACTTCCACATCCACACGGGTCGGGTCAAACAGCGTGTCGCGGGACGGGTCCTGAATAGTCTCGCGCTCGGCGAACAGCTCAATCAGCTCGGCGGTCGTGGTGCAGGGCGTGGACGGCAGCTCGACTTCAAACGTTTCGGGCAGCGCGGCTTTTTCAACCCGGCGCAGCTCGTTCGTCTTCATCGTCGTGCCCGCTTCCATCAGCACTTCGCCGGTGGTCTGGTCCACAATCGGCGCGGCCAGCAGCTTGCCTTCCAGCTCGCCCCAGGCTACCGACTGCACACCGCTCGGCGAGGCCACCGGGAACAGGTTCAGCGCCCGCAGCAGCGTCGTGATGGGGAACTTGCGCGTCTGCCCGATCCGCACGGTGATGGCGTCAGTCGCGTCGGTTTCGACGTCCACCCAGGCCCCTTCGCTCGGGATAATCGTGGCATAAAAAAGCTGCCGCCCGGAAAAGTCCAGCGTATCCTTGAAGTAGACGCCGGGCGAACGGGCAAGCTGCGAGACGACGACGCGCTCCGCACCGTTGATGACAAACGTGCCTTTGTCGGTCATCAAGGGCAGGTCGCCGAGATACACTTCGCTTTCAATGACTTCTGCGCCGGACGATTGCAGGCGCACTTTGGCTTTGATGGGCGACTCCAGCGTCACATCGCGGGCGCGGCACTCACTAATATCATATTTTGGCTCACCGAGGGTGAAGTCAACAAGAGAAATGGAATGATTTCCGGTAAAATCGGTAATGGGCGAAAAGCTGTCAAACAGCTCATTCAGCCCTTCCTGCAAAAACCAGCGATACGAATCAAGTTGGAGTTCGACGAGGTTGGGGACGTCTACCACATGCGCGGTCTGCTTTGCGGTATGCTGAATCTCTTTCAATCTAAACCTCCTGGGAAAACACACGAACGCTCATTGTACCATGAGTTGCCATTTTGTGTCAATAGCTGTTTTCAGAACAACTTTCACTGTTACCCGGCAGGCTCCACGGTCAAACGTGCGGCAGGCGACAAAAGAAGCGTCCGCCCAACGCGCCAACAGTGGCACAGGACAAACGCTCTCTGTGAAGTATAACGCGGAATAAGCGCAGGGAGTTCCCGGAACCCCTCCCCTGCTAGGGAAGGGTCAGGATTAAAGCAAGAGGCGGGCGCGTTGCCGTTCTTCTCTGCTTCTGTGCCCTCCCTTAATAGGGGAGGGAGCGAGGAACGAGCGGGAGGGGTCTTACCGGGGTTTCGCCCACTTTGCGCTATAATAGCCGCATGGACCAGAACACAGCCGCAAATACAGTCACAGAAACGCCCCCCACCCCCGACGGCCCCCGCGTGGCCGTCCTCGGCGCAGGAAGCTGGGGAAGCGCCCTCGCTCACCTGCTCGGCACGAAAGGCTACGACGTCCGCCTGTGGGACCGCGACCCGGCCCTCATGGCCGCCGTCGCCGCCTCGGGCGTCAACGCCAAGTACCTGCCCGATGTCCCCTTTCCCCCCACCGTGGTCGCTGCGCCGTCGATTGAAGCCGTGCTGGCCGAGGCCGACTGGGCCATTGTCGCCATCGCGTCCGGGGGCGTGGTGGAAGTCATGCGCGAGGCCCTCCCCTTCCTGCACCCTGACCTGTCGCTCCTCAGCGCCGCCAAAGGCTTGGATGCCGAGACCGGCGAGACCGTCTCCGAAACCCTGACCGGACTGCTGCAAGACACGCCCCACGCGGGCATCACCGTCCTGTCCGGCCCGAACCTCGCCCGTGAGCTGACGCGGGGCGTCCCCACCGCCTCCGTGGTTGCCAGCCACGATCCGCGCCAGGCCCGCCGCGCCCAGGGGCTTTTGATGACCGCCCGCACGTTCCGCGTCTACACGCACACCGACGTCAAAGGCGTGGAATTGGGTGGGGCGCTCAAAAACGTCCTCGCCATCGGCGCAGGGCTTTCTGACGGCCTCGGCTTCGGCGACAACACCAAAGCCGCGCTGATGACACGCGGCTTGATGGAAATGACCCAATTAGGCGTTGCCGCCGGGGGGCAGGCATTGACGTTCCTCGGCCTCAGCGGCGTCGGTGACCTCTTGGCAACGTCTGGCTCCAAGCTGTCCCGCAACTACCGCGTCGGTTTGGGGCTGGCGGCAGGCAAGACGCTCCCCGAAATCCACGCCGAACTCGGCCAGGCCGCCGAAGGCGTCCCCACCGCCCTTGCCGCCCAGGTGTTAAGCCGCCGCTACACCGTCCCCGTCCCGGTCTTCACCGCCATCGACGCCGTCCTCCACCACGGCCTCCCCCCCGCCCAGGCCGTCGACGAACTGATGACCCGCGCCGCCCGCGAAGAGTTTCCGGTATAAGAAGAGTTTCCGGTATGAAGCGACCAAAAGAGACAAAAGCAGATCGGACGTTGCAGCTTCAACAACGGTTGCAAGGCAACCATCAGAGAAATTTGCGGCGTAAGTACCTTGACGCACTGCCTGATGATCTCTGTCGTGACCTCAGTGAGTGTGATTTCCTGCCCATCTCAGAGTTCACACTTATTTCCGAACGATTTCTAGTATGCCCCGAAGGCTATAGCCGGTTGGCCGTAAAACCGGATGACTACCTGTTTGCCGAGTTTGCCTGGCGACACAAGGTTTTAGAGAAAGTGCAAAAGACAGACAGCAGGCACGACAGTCAGCCCGCATTCTTTTGGCCTACGATTGAGGGGCCAATTTATCGGGTTGAGTTTGGTTGGGTCAGGAGCAATTTTGACCGCCTGTTTAGCTTCAATGACCGCGCCGCAGTGATTGCTGTAGACAGTTCCGCCGGTATGATTGTCGATGAGTACTGTGGCTATCTCCCAAACGACTACAATCCTGACGAAGTGGTCTACGAGTTGGATGTATGGGGATTTGGTATTCTGCCGGGCAGAGATTTATGAACCTTGTCGTGTGTGCCATGCCAGCACATGATAGCCGCGCCGCAGACGTAGAAGCTCACAAAGCTAAAGGCAAACACGAAGACAACAACGTTGAGCGTATTCGGAAACCACTTTTTCAGCACTGCTTTCACTACCACTCCTCTTGTTCTTCTAGCCGCCCGCCCCCAGCACTGGAAGTACCGGGCTATCAGCAAACAGAAGAAGTCGCTCCGCGACTCAGGATTGGTCCGATTGGCTTTTCCTGAGTCGCGGAGCGACTTTCTCCGTTTACAAGTAGGCTGGCACTTTAGTGCCAGTCACAGCCGTGGCCCCCGGTAATCCGGGTTCCACTTCTTAATATCTGCTGCCGTGTATTCCGGTTCATCCTCGTCATATCCAGCGGCGAAGTTCTGCATAGAAAGCAGAAGCCAATCCGCCCGATCCTCGTCTTCCTCGGTCACCGAGACGACTACGGAGAGCGTGGTATTTGGCGCAAGCGTGTAAGGCGTGTCCAGAACAATCTGCTGGCCGTCAAAGTGAGCGGGCAGGGTAATGGTACTCATAGTTTTATTCTACTCGACATATTCGCGCAGGCGGCATTTGGAGGGGTGGCGGAGTTTTTTGAGGGCTTTGGCTTCAATCTGCCGGATGCGCTCGCGGGTGACCTCGAAGTGGCGGCCCACTTCTTCCAAAGTGTGCGGGTAGCCGTCGTCGAGGCCGAAGCGCATTTTGAGGACGTCGCGCTCGCGGTCAGTGAGGGCGCCCAGCGCCTCGTCGATCTTCTCACGCAGCATCATAAACGTGGCAGATTCGGTGGGGGAAGCGGTGTCGTCGTCGGGCAGGAAGTCGGACAGGCGGCTGTCTTCCTCCTCGCCAATCGGGGTTTCCAGAGACAGAGGCTCGGGGGCGATACGGATAATCTCGGAGACGCGGTCGGGGGTCAGGCCCATTTCGTGGGCGATCTCGTCTACAGTCGCCTCGCGGCCCAGGATTTGCAGGAGATGGCTGCTGGTTTTGACCAGACGGTTAATCGTCTCGACCATGTGAACAGGAATGCGGATGGTGCGGCCCTGATCGGCAATGGCGCGGGTGATCGCCTGCCGTATCCACCAGGTCGCATAGGTAGAAAACTTGTAGCCTTTGCGGTAGTCGAACTTTTCCACAGCGCGAATCAGGCCGATGTTGCCTTCTTGAATCAAATCGGGGAAGGACATTCCGCGCAGGGTGTAGCGTTTGGCGATAGAGACGACCAGGCGCAGATTGGCCTGCGTCAGCACGGCTTTGGCTTCATGGTCACCGCGCTCAATGCGCTTGGCGAGGCGGATTTCCTCGGGCAGCGTCAGCAGGTGCGTCCGGCCCACTTCGCGCAGCCACATCCGCACCGAGTCGTCGAGTGGCATTCCTTCGAGGGCAGCCAGGTCATCGGCGGTCAGCTCCGGCTCGGAGGGGACGCCCGCGCCGTCTTCGGCAAAGGACGCCGACGCCAGCTCCGCCGCCCGGCGCACGATGGGCGTGTCCTCGTCCAAGAATTGCAGCACGTCGTCCAGCGCCGCCCGCTCGCCGTCAAGCGGCATTTCCTGCGGCGCGTGAGACTCTTGCGGCCTGTCTTCTGCCAGCTCAATCGTCCGGGGCATTCCGGCGTTTGCTTCCTCTGTCAGCACGTTAATTCCCTTCGCTTGCCGCCAGAGACTTCGGTGTCCCTTTCAGCTCACTTTGAAGTTGTCTGTACCGCTCTGCGGCTTCCGCATCTGCGGTTCCGTTCCTGAGCATTTCCGTCAGCTCCCGCAGCGTCCCTTCTTTGGCACGCATTTTCAGGTGAGCGATCTCACCGGCTACGGTCTGCGGCGTCAGCGGCTCGTCGCCGCTGTTCATTAAAATCTCTGCCAGCAAAGCGGCGCGGGGGTCCTCCCCGAGTGCGGCCAGCACCGCCCCGGCATCGAGCGTTTCTTCCCAAAGCAGGTAATCGTACAAAGAAGAGGCCAGGCCGCGTGCGCGTTCGGACACAAAATCTTCCGCCGTCAGCCCCTGTAAGACCGGGCCGGACAGGGCGGTGTCATCGGACACCAAAGCGCGGATCAGATGACGCTCGGCCTGCTCGGTGGCCCCGCCCCGCGACAGGGCGAGCGGCGGCATAGGAACCGGCGCGGACCGCCGCGACTTGTAACCGTTATTACTGCTGTAACCGCCGCTTTGCGTGTCGCTTTGGCCCGCAAGCTGCGCGGCGACATCCTGACGGATATGCTCTTCGGCAAACGCCGCGCCCGAATTGTAATGCGGATGGTACGGCGCGAGCAGCTTCACATACTGCTCCCGCTCCACCATGCTTGGCACGGACGCTAAAATCGGCAGAGCTTTCCGAAACAAGGCGACCCGGTCCCGCTCGGTCTCAGCGGGGCCTCGGCGGATCAAATGCCGGATGCGGTACTCGGTCAGCGGCAGGGCGTTTTCAATCGCCAGCTCAAAGACGCGCCGCTGATTGCTTCGCAGGAGGCTGTCTGGGTCCTCGCCTTCGGGCAGGTCCAGCACGCGCACATCCACTTCCTGCGCCTCAAAAATCTGCGCGGCCCGGCCCGCCGCTTTCAGGCCCGCCGAGTCCGCATCAAAGGCCAGCAGGACCGTGGACGCCAGCCGGGCCAGCGTCTGGACATGATCTTCGGTCAAAGCCGTGCCGAGCGTGGCGACCACGTTCTCGAAGCCCGCCTGATGGCAGGCGATGACATCGGTGTAGCCTTCCACCACAACGGCTTTTCCCTGAGCGGCGATGGCTTTGCGAGCTTGAGGCAGGCCGTAGAGAGTCCGGCTTTTGGAAAACACCGGCGTTTCCGGCGAGTTCCAGTATTTAGGCTGACCGGGCCGCGCTTCGGCAATCAGGCGTCCGCCAAAGGCGATAGGTCGCTCCTGCACATCAAAGATTGGAAAGATCAGCCGCCCGCGCAGCTTGTCAAAGGTCCCCCGCTCCCCAATCGTGACCAGACCGGCTTTTTCGGCATCCGCCAGCGCAACACCTTTTTGTGTCAGGAAGCGGCATAGGGCGTCCCACTCGTCTACGGCGAAACCGAGCGAGAATCCCTGAATCGCTTCGTGCGCCAGCCCGCGTGCGGCCAGATAGTCGCGGGCCACGGGGGAGCGGCCCAGCACGTCCCGGTAGAAGCGCAGGGCCAGCGCGTTGATCCGGTAAATACGGTCTTTTTCGCCCGCCTCGGACAGCGGGGCAGGCTGCCCGTTCGGGCCGGGCACGGGGCGCGGGGCACGGCTTGTCAGAGTGACACCCGCCTGCAAAGCCAGCCGTTCCAATGCTTCGGGGAACGTCAGGTTTTCAATCTTCTGGATAAACTTGAAGACGTCGCCGCCTTCGGCGCACTGCCCAAAGCATTTCCAGTAGCCGATCTCCGGGCTGACCACGAACGACGGCGTTTTTTCCTGATGAAACGGACACAGACCCTTTAGCTTGCCCCCGGCTCGCTTCAGGGTCACGTACTTTTCCACCACCGAAACGATGTCGATCCGGGTCCGCACCTCATCAATGTCGCTGCGGTCGGCCATGAAAAGAGTCTTGCTTAATCGGGAGCGGCCACGATAATCGCCACGAGCTTCTGGTTCAGGAATTGGAAGCCGCAATGCAGCGTGTCTTTGTAGTCAATGTTGATAATTGGCCCGGTAATCGTGGTATTCTCCGGGTAGCCATAGCGCCCGACCACCGCCGCATAGCTCGTGCCTAGCCGCGTGCCGCGTGCGGTTCCATACGCCCCGCTGTAGCCAGTTTCCCGTATCTGCACCACGCGCTTGTCGGGCGAAATGGTAAACTCTAAAGAGCCGCCGTTCTGGCGGTCATAAATCAGTGTGACCGGCTCTTTCACCGGCGCAGCGGGGGCGTTGGGATCGCCTATACCGGCTCCGCCCGGAGCGCCGGGAAACTCGCCGCCGGGAGCGCCCGGATAGCCGCTCTGCCCGGCAAAACCGCCGCCTGCGCCAGGGTAGCCGCTGAGGCTGCCCTGGTTCGTCGGGACGCCGGGGAAGCCCGGCAAAAGCCCGCCTCCAGAACGAGCCGTGCTGCTGCTGCCCGGATAAGGAGTGCTGTTAGAACCGCCGGGGTACGGGCTGGGCGAGCCGGAAGCGCCCCCCTGTCCGCCGGGACCGCTGCCCGTGCCGCCTGCATTGACATCGCCGGGGGCAACACCGCCAACAAGAATACGGCTCGGATTGCCGAATTTTCGCGTCACCTCGGAGCCAGGCGAGAAAATGGAGATGCCCGCCAGCGACCGCTCCGCTCCGGCGGCGTGAGCCGCCCCCCCGGAAATTGCCAGAAGAGACAAAGCGGCTGCTGAAACCAGCATCCGCCGCCAGGGCTGAGACGCCCGCTGAAACCCGTGAAGATGAACCATGAAAATCCTCCGTCCGCTATTGAGTCCGAACACACTTAACGCATTATACGGTATTCTGTCCGTATAATTGCACCTTGCCGCCGATAATTCCTGCTTATTCTGCAACTTAATTCGCTGCTTGACTGGCAGGCAAGCTGATTGTACCCAAAAAACCAGTGAACTTTCCGGCCCGCCCGGCGTCATAGTGGGTATCAGTGACGCAGAAAGCGTGCGCGTGAAGCGACGAATAGACTATGAACCTTGCTCAGGTGATCCGCGTGCCGACAACCGATTTATCTCTGGTGGAACGCTGCCGTGCCAACGACGAAGCGGCGTTCCGCGAAATCGTGTCCCGGTACAAAGTCAAAGTCCACCATTATATCTTCCGCATGACGGGCAGCAGCGAAGACGCCGAGGATTTAACCCAGGAAGTGTTTGTGCGCCTGTACACGTCTCTCGGCTCCTTTCGCGGGCAGTCCAGCCTCAACACCTGGCTGTTTCGCATTGCGGGCAATTTATGCATTGACCGCTTCCGGCGCACCAAAGGCCGCACCCCGGCGTATTCGCTGGACGCGCCGTTCGGCGAAGAGGAAGGCGCACGCCGCGATGTGGCCGACCAGACCTGGGAGCCGCACCGGCTTCTGGCAAACAGTGAAATGGCCGCCCAAATCCAGGCGGCCCTTGCCCGCCTGCCGGAAAAACTGCGAACCACGCTGATTTTGCACGATTTAGAGGGCCTGCCCTACGAGGAAATTGCCCAGATTGCGGGCTGCCCGCTCGGGACCGTCAAGTCCCGCCTGTTCAATGCCCGAATGCAGATGCGCGGCCTGCTTGCCCCTTACTTAAGCAATTAACTATGATTATCGACTGCCAGACAATTCAGCCGCTGCTGTCCGAATTTCAGGACGACCATCTGGACGCCCAGACCGCCTGGGAGGTGCAAACGCACGTCGCGGGCTGCGCCGCGTGCGCCCAAACGCAGCGCGAGCTGTCCCGGCTGCGTCAGGCGCTGCACAGCCTGCCCGCCCCGGCGCTGTCGACGGGCTTTGATGCGGCACTGGCAGAGCGCCTGGCGCTGACCCGCCGCCCGGCCCGGCCTGCGGCGGGGTCATGGAAAGATCGCCTGGCCGCGCTGCTCACCCCAGCGGTGCCCGCCTGGCGTCTGCGGCCCGTGCTGGCCTTTGGCGCGGCGGGAGCCGCCGCCGGACTGGGCCTGCTTTTCCTGTCCGCACCGGCGCAGACGCCCGTTTTGCCTGTCCCCGCCACCGCTATGCAGACCGTCGCCGTGGACCATGCGTTTGTAGACCATGCGTTTGTAGACCATGCGTTTGTGGCTGAGTGCGTAGCCCAGCGCCGCCGCGAAGCCGCCGGGGAGCCTTTGGCCGACCTGTCCGCGCAGAACCTCGCCGGGCATCTCGACCCCGCCCCGGCCTCGGACGCCCCGAATGCCAGCGCGGCGACGGCTGATGCGGGGATGTTCTAATGCGGGGGTGTTCTGACATGAAGGCTTTCTGGCTGATTCTGCCCGCCTCGCTGCTGCTGACCCTGCCGCTCCAGGCCGGACCGGCACGACGCGCCCTGCGCCTGCCGAAGCGTCCCGCCGCTGCGCTTTCCGACCCGGCGGCGCAGGCGCTGCTGAAAAAGATGCTGCAAGCGGAAAATTCGCTGGCGTTCTCCGGCGACCAGATCACAACAGTCGCACGGGGCGATCTCGATTTGTCGTCCGAGCAGCAGGTGCAGCGGCAGGGGGCAAAAGCTCTGCGGATTGACTACCTGCGCCCGGCGCGTCTGGCGGGAGAGCAGATCGTGGACAATGGACGGTTTTATTCGCACTACATTCCGTCCAAAGACACGCTGGAACTCAGCCCCTCACGCATTGGAACCCTGCGCGTGCGCGTGCCGGAAATCCTTCGGCAGATCAAGCAGGGCCGGCTTGTCGTGCGCTCACTTGGACCCGACACTATCGCCGGGCATCCCTGCCTGATCGTGGAAGTCACGAGCAGCGGCCCGGCTTCCGCCGCCCGGCGGTTCTGGATTGACCCCGTCAACGGTGCCCAGCTTCGGATTGAGCAGCACGATGCGGACGGCACCCTGCGGTCTGCGTCTTATTACACGCAGGTAAACTACGCCCCGGCGTTCAGCGGCAAAACGTTTCAGGTGCCCACTACCGGCGGCAAAGTCGTCGCTACCGGGTTTGCGCCCGCGACACTGACTTTGGAGCAGGTGCAGACACAGGCCGGGTTTGCCGTGCCGACCCCGGCTTATCTGCCGTCCGGCTTCCGCTTCAGCGGCGGGGCCATCTCCGACAGCCGCCGGGGCCGCGTCGTAGAGCTTCGGTATGTCGGCGGCGGGGCGACGGCCCTGTCCCTGTTTGAGACCCCGGACAAGCAGGCCCCCGCGCCCGCACGACCCGAGCGCACCCGGCGCGGCGTGATTGCCGGACGTCAGGCGGGCATGAAGCTTGTTTTAATTGGAAATTTGCCCGACGGCGAGCTGAAAAAAGTGCTGAACTCGGTGCAGTAGGCTCGCACCTACTTCTCCGTGCCCAGCATCTCGCCTACGGGGACCCCTGCCGGGAACAGCGCGTTGCGGCGCTCTTCAGCATACTCGAAGACCACCGCCATCAGTGCATCCCAGGCGAAGTAGACATCCGCCACGTCTTCCCAGTCCGCCAGCACCAGCCCGCGTGATTCGGAGCTTTCGGGGATGGCCTCAAACCCCCAGGCTTCGGCCACAAACACCGGGCACCACCGCACTTGCCCCGCCTTGTCCCCGCCGCGCCGGGTCAGTTTGTAGCAGCCGATGAGCCGCCGGTGCTGCGGGTGCAGCCGCGCCCCGGTTTCCTCCCACGACTCCCGCTCCGCCGCTGCGTCCAGCGTTTCCCCCGGCTCAATTTTGCCGGACGGGATGCACAGCCCCCGCCCTTCAATATCCGCAAGGGCCACTTTGTCGCCGTAAAAGACAAACATCAGCACGGCCCACAGCTTCCCCTCGCTTTCGGGGGGAAGCTGCTCACCGGCGTAAAACAGGGCGTCTGAGTCCCATTCGGCCCAGTAAACGGTGGGGAAATCCAATCGTGTGCTCTTTTCTGAAGGGGGGGGGGGCGCGGCGGGCCGCACCCCGAGCCGGAACGAGGGGTTAAAACCCCTCGCTGACAGGCGAAGACGCCGGGAGGCCAAAGAGTTAGAGAAGAGCGCCTATCATTGTTGTGTCTTGGGCCGCCCGGCGCGAAGCGCCTTCCAGCGAGGGGTTTTAACCCCTCGACTTATAGCATCCATCACCTATCCCGGTGTAATTGTCCAGAAGTCCTCGCCGACCATGTCCCAGGGCAGGCGGCGCTCGTCGGGGTCGGCCAGATTGAACTGCTGGCTGACATAGTACAAAATGGTCGCCGGTGCCTGCCAGATATTCGCGCCGCCGTGGGCCACGCCGCGTGGGATATACAGCACCTGCGCCTTGCCGCTGCCCATCGTCAGGCGCATCGTTGTCCCCAGCGTCGGCGAGTCTTTGCGGCAGTCTACTAAGCCCACCAGAAGGCGGTCGGTCGGGGGCACGAACCAGACATCTTCCTGATTGAAGTGCAGATGAAAGGCTTTAATCGCCCCCGGTAGGACCAGCGAGTACGACGATTGGCGCACTTTGAACTCCGGGACGGCTTCCAGATGGCCCGTTTCATCGAAGCGCACCAGCTCGGCGAACGAGCCGCCGTCATCGGTCAAGAGGCGCAGGTCAATCAGCTTGACGCCGTCGATTTTGACCCCGCCGCCATAGCCCTGCGTGGTGATCTTGTCCGCGTAGTCCGCCCCAAAATCGGCGGGGGACAGTGGGTTCAGCATTCGTTTCTCCAATTTGCGGGTTAGCCAACGCCCAGAAGCTCCACATCAAAGAGCAGCGTGGCATTCGGGGGAATGGCCCCGCCCGCGCCCGCCGCGCCGTATCCGAGAGAAGCGGGAATGGTGAGCTTACGCTTGCCGCCGACTTTCATGGTCAGGACGCCTTCGTCCCAGCCTTTGATGACCTGTCCGCGTCCGATGGTGAACGAAAAGGGCTGGCTGCGGTCCCGCGACGAGTCGAACTTGCGTCCATCGGGAAACGTGCCGGTGTAATGCACGGTCACTTTCTGTCCGGGCGTGGGGCTGTCGCCGTCGCCGACCACTTCGTCCACATATTCCAGCCCCGAGGCTGTCTTGATTGGTTCTGCCATTTGGTGTCTCCTAAGTTTAAGTTGCGCTGCGCTGAAAGTATACCCGACGGTGCACGCGGGAAGTGCAGGCAAGAGTGCGAGGGGTTGAAAACCCCTCGCTAGGGAAGGCGTCCTTCGGACGGAGGAAATACGGAGCCTTTGTCGATTGGCCTTTTTCTGTCGTCCGAAGGACGCTTCTCCTAGCGAGGGGTTTTCAACCCCTCGCTCCTACAGTCGTGTGCAGCCATTGACACGCTTTCGCCGCGTGTGCTATGATTTGCCATGCCTCCGACCGCCCCCCCTGACCCGGACACGCCCCGTCCCCTGCCCCGCCGCCCGGTGCCGCGTCCCGCGCAAAGCCGCGCCGCCCGCCCCCGCTTTCAAATTGTGGATGCCCTGTGGGCGATTGGCCTGGCCGGGCTGGCGCTGGCGCATCTGGCTTTGCGGGGAGATTTGCGTGCGCCCCACACCGGCGCGGCGCTGGCGGCAGCGGTCACTGTGGCCGCGCTGTACGGGCTGGGCTGGCGGGCGCGGGACCGGGCGGCGGGCGTGACGGCGGCGGGGCTGGCGGCAGCGAGCGGGCCGTTCCTGCACGCGATGGCCTTTTCGGGGCTTTCGGCCCCGGTTACCCTGCTGCTGACGGCGGCGCTGCTGGCTTTTGTCTGGGGATCATCGCTGGCTGCCCTCGGCCTGTGCGCTTTGGCCGCTTTATTGCGTCCCGACACGGCCCTGCTCGGCCTGCTCCTGCTGGGATTATCGCTGGCACAGCACCGGCGGCGGGCGCTTTACGGCGCGGCAGTATTCGGCGTGCCGCTGCTCGCGGTTTGGTCCGGGCAGGTCGTGCTGGGGCATGGGTTTGTTCCGCTGCCAGCCGTGCAGGTCAGCCCCGTTGTCCTGACCTGGCTGCTCCTGCCCGCTTCGCTGCTGCTGCTGGGGCTGCTGCTGCCGCTGGCCGGGGAACTAAGCGAACCCACGCGCCGCGCCCGCTGGCTGCCACTGCTGTTCTGGTTTGGCCTCTACGGGCTGGCGGCCTCGGTGCTGCGTGCCACGACGCCCACGGGAATGCTGCTGCCGCTGACTCCCGCACTGTTTGCGCTGGCGGGCGGCGGGCTGTCCCGCCTTCTGCCGACGCTGGCCGGGGAGTTTCCCGGCCCCGGCCCGCGCTACGTTCTAGCCGTACTGGCTGTCTTGGGTTTGGTTGGCCTCCATGCACGTTTGGAGCGACTGCCTAATACGTCAGCAGGCTCTGGATGGGCAGCTCTCCCAGCGCAGACCGCCCCCCTAACGCTTCCAGCTCAATCAAAACACTGAAGCCTGCCACTGTGCCGCCAAGCGTCGTCACCAGCGAGGCCGCCGCACGAGTCGTGCCACCGGTTGCCAGCAAATCATCCACAATCAGCACACGTCGCCCCGAAAGCGCCGCGTCCTTCTGGACTTCCAGAATAGCCGTGCCGTACTCTAAGGCATATTCCTCCTGCACCGTTTCGCCCGGCAGCTTCCCTGCTTTGCGAATAGGCACGAACGGCACGCCCAGAGACAGCGCGACAGGAGCGCCGAACAGGAAGCCCCGCGACTCAATGCCCGCAATCGCTTCCACGCCCCACTCCCGCGCCTGCACGGCCATCGCGTCTATGACTTCGCGGAAAGCCTCTGGGTCCGCAAGCATGGGGGCGATGTCCCGAAACAAAATCCCCGGCTTGGGAAAGTCAGGGATGGCATGGATGAGAGCGGCGGCCCGCAAAAGGGTTTCAGAGTTGTCCATTATAAAGTCTGCCGCTGGCTGCCGAACAAAAACAGGCTGTCGTAACAGCCGCCTTCCCCTCCCGCTTGGGCAATCGCCGCCGGGAAGGGCGGCTTGGTCTGGCTTACGCGGCCATAGTCCTGGTCTTTCTGCCATGCGGTCGCACTGAACAGCAATGTGTCGGTGATACGTCTGTAAACACAATTCACATGAATAGTTTGCGCCGGGTTCCCTGCGCTGTTGTGGCCGCCGAAGCCGTAGAGCTTGATTGTCCCGGCTTCCCTGTCGTAAAGGGCGGTATACTGACTGCTGAGGCTCCCGACAATGATGTCCCAGGTGACACGCAGACGCTTAACTTTTGGCTTCTGGGCTGCCGCCTGAGATAGAGCCTCCAAAGGTTCAAAGCCGTAGCCCCCGGCGGCATTGCCAATGTCTATCTGCACGACATCGCTTTTTTTGTCTGCGCCCTTTACAGGAGCCAGGCAGGCGAGGAAACAAAAAACCGCGCAGGCAACGCGGGGCAGGACGTTAATAGCCCCCATAAAACATTCCGTCTCCGCCCGGCCCAAAGTAGCCGTAACCGGGGGCGTTGTAGCCCGGCACAGCAGGGTCGACCCCTGCGCCCGGCGTATACACATAGCCGGGGTAGGCCGTGCCGCCACCAGGCGCAGAATAGCCAAAGCCGTTGTACTGCCCATAGCCGCCGCCGTAAGGGTTGAAGCCATCGCCAAACGGGCTGTACCCATACGGCGAAAAGCCGTCGAGCGGGTACGCCGTCGTGTTGGGAATCGTGCTGACATCCGGCCCGGTCGGCAGGGGCGCCGTTCCCGGTGCTGTCGGCGTCGCTGATGAAGCAGCGGCGACCGGCGGCTTGCGGAAGGTAATCAGCGGAAAGACCGTGATTGGCTGTCCGCCCGTGGTGCTGCCGACCACGCTGCCCTGCAAGCGAGCCGGGCCTTCGCCGGGACGGAACAGGCCGTAATAAGCTTTCCAGACTGTGCCGGTTTGGGCGGCAATCAATGCCGCCGCCTTGCTCACAGTCATGCGCCGCGTGGGGAATGTCACATCGCCCGTGATCGCATCGCTAATCTGCGCGTCCGCGCCGTCCACCCCCGCCACCAGCTTGATCGCGTCGCGGGCAGGCGTTTTCAGCGCCGGAAACACCACCGGGGCATTGGTGTCCACCGCCACATCCGGCACGGCAGCGCCCGCATCTACTTTGCTGACAACATAGACTTTCTGAAAATCCATGCCCAGCGCGTTCGCCAGATCGTTGACCGCCTGCACACGCCCGGCAGGGGTGTCGGGGTTTTCGGCGGACAGCGTCACAACTTTGCCTGTGACCGAGCCGCGATAAACGACCGAGATGCCGTACCGCTTGCTCATCTGCGTGGCGGCATTCGCGGCAGAAACATTGGTTAAATTGAGCGTATCAGCCCGAACGCCCGCTGCCAGCAGAGCGATACCCATAGACGCCAAAGCGATTTGAGAAGCAGTTTTGGAGAAGGTGCGTGCAGTATTCATTCTAATCACCTCGAAAAGCAATTTTCTAACTATTTTGCTTTTCTTTTTCCCGCCTCCGCGCCGAAGCAAACGTGCCGCGCAAAGAACCTCACCCAACCCTCTCCTTCCGCAAGGAGAGGGAGCCAGAGCCAGACAAAGTAGGCTGCTTTTAATTGTCCGGTTCCCCCATTATTGGGGGCTAGGGGGTTCTTCTAACCCGCTGCGGCGACAATGGCCGCGAAGTCTGCCGCTTTGAGGCTTGCCCCGCCAATCAGCCCACCGTCGATGTTGGGCCGGGACAGCAGATCGGCGGCGTTGTCGGGCTTCATCGAGCCGCCGTACTGCACGCGCACCGCCTCCGTCGCGTCCGCGCCCAAAGCTTCGCCCACGGCGGCGCGAACCACGCCGCAGACGCGGTCGGCCTCGTCGGGGGCGCACGTCTCGCCCGTGCCAATCGCCCAGACCGGCTCATAAGCAAAGACCAGTTTGCCTGCCGCGCCCGCGTCCACGCCTTCCAGCGCGGCCACGACCTGATGGCGCACCACCACATCCGTATGCCCGTTCTGCCGCTCGGTCAGCGTCTCGCCCACGCACACAATCGGGGTCAGCCCGGCGGCCAGCACGGCCTTCGTTTTGACATTTACCGCCGTGTCCGTCTCGGCCAGCGAGTTGACCAGATCGGGCGTCATGTCCGCCTCGGTCACGCCGAACCGCCCGCGTGTCTCCGAATGCCCCAGAATAACATAAGTGACGCCCACATCTTGCAGCATCGGCAGGGAGATTTGGGACGTATACGCCCCGCTGCTTTTCCAGAACGCATCCTGCGCCCCCAGCCCGACACTGCTGCCGCTCAGAGCTTCATGCACCGAATACAGCGCCGTATACGCCGGGCAGACCACCACCTCCACGCCACCTGCCCCCGCTACCAGCGGCTTCAGCTCATTGACCAGCGCGACGCCCTCGCCCACGGTCTTATTCATCTTCCAGTTTCCGGCAATAATCGGTTTACGCATTTGAGTTCCTTTTGTCATTTATTCTGTTTGTGGCCGCCTCATTGTGGCCGCCTCAGCGGCAGCAGGTCCACCACGCGCACCGGCGCGTTCGGGGCGGACAGCGGGGCGACAGCCCCATTCTCGTCATACACTTCCAGCGTCCGGTACACGCCGTTTTCAGGCTGACGGCGCACTTCCAGCGTGCGGGCGTTCACGTTCAGCAGCCAGTAATCGGCAATGCCCTCGGCGGCATACAGTCGGGCTTTGGTTCCCCGGTCGTAGCGCAAGGTTGCGTCGGAGACTTCGACAATCAGCAGAGTGTCCGAGGCATTGGGAACGTCTGCGTAATCACGCGACCTGCCAGCCAGCACGAACACATCCGGCTCAGGCTCCGCGCCATCATTGAGCCGCACCGGCATCTGCTGCTCCACGGCAAACCCGTCCCCAAAGGCTATTTCCAGAGCATCCGCCGCTGCAATAATCGCCAAGCTGTGCGGCCTGTTCATCGGACTCATACGCCTGATGATCTTTCCGTAGATTAGCTCCGTGCGCTCTTCAGGGCCAAGAATGCCGTGTTCCGCGAGGGCATAGTACTCAGCCCGGTTCAGCAGGCGCGGCAGGCCGCGCTCCGTAATCTCCCCATCAGCCAGTTCCAGCCGTTCGCCCAGCCCAAGCAGGCCCGCAGCCGTCATGCGGCGGAACTCGTCCGGCGTCCAGCGGCGCACGGCCAGCCCGGAGGCAGGCGGCAGGTCATTCAGAAACGCCGGAGGTTCAAGCCGCTCTGCCAGCAGTGTCATTGCTGCGCCTCCACGCCCCGGTAGCAGGCAAACAGGCCAAACGCAATACAAACCCAGTGCATGAGGCCCGCGTGTTCCATCACAAAGGGGAAGACATCCCCCAGCGTCGTAGTCATATCGGCGTTGCCCGCCGCACGAGCGGCGACCAGCACATCCTGCGCGTACACCAGATGACTGACGCCGAGCGAGGCCACCATGACGCCCACCGCCACCAGGGCCATCCCCGAGCCGCCGCGCCCGATAATCCGGTGCAGGCCCCAGCCAATGCCGTAGCCGAGGCCGATATACAGCAGGCTCAGGCCAAAGTGACCGTAAAACAAAATCTTTTCAATAATCACCGCCCCGGCAATGCCAATCAGCAGGCTCAGGCCAATGCCCATCACAAGTGCCTTCGCGGTCACTGCCGGGTCCGAGGCCGCCATCGCCGCTGTCTGCGGGGCATACCCCGGATAGGCCCCCTGCGGCGCGGCAGAGGACGAAGGCGGCGGGGCGGATGCCATCTGCTGCTCTACGCTGGCCCGCATCGCGGGCAGGCAGCGCTTGCAGACGGGACGCCCGGCGACGGCTTCCAGACAGTCCGGGCAGAATGGCATTCCGCACTGCACGCAGGCAGCGGACGACGACACGGACGCATGATTGTAACACGGGCTGACCATTGGAGTTCTCCTTAACAATGCGGTCTTGTCGAGCAAAAAGGCGGGCGGGTGGAGCCAATGGAGCCGGGGGTGTAAAACCCCCGGCAGGAAGGGCAAACGCCCTCCGGGCTAAGGGCAAGAGAGCAAAGGAAAGAGATAATACTCACTCGATTCGCTCTGTAGCCCGGCAGGGCGTCTGAACTTCAATGCCGGGGGTTTTATACCCCCGGCTCTAGCTCGATTGCCCCTTCGTCTTACCCTTCCCGAAACAAGGTCTGGTCACGGCGGCGGCCTACGGACACGGTGGTGATGGGAACGCCGACGTGCGCTTCGACGGCTTCCACATAATGCCGGGCGTTGTCCGGCAGCTTGGCATACTCGCGGATTTCGCTGACGTCCTCGGCCCAGCCGGGGAACGTCTGGTAGACCGGCTCGCAGCGGCTCAGGCGGCTCTGGTCACTCGGGAAGTCTTCAATCTCTTTGCCGTCCAGAATATACGCCGTCGCCATCTTCACTTCGTCAAAGCCCGTCAGAACGTCCATGTGGCCTAAATAGAGATCGGTCAGGCCATTGACCAGCGACGAATAGCGCAGGGCGACGCCGTCCAGCCAGCCGCAGCGGCGCGGGCGGCCTGTGGTGGTCCCAAACTCCGCGCCCCGGACACGGATCAGATCGCCCAGTGGGTTGTTCTGCTCGGTCGGGAACGCCCCCGCGCCAACGCGGGTGGTGTAGGATTTGGTGACGGCAATAATCTGGTCAATCTGGGTTGGCCCCAGCCCGGTGCCGATGCACGCGCCGCCCGCCGAGGGGTGCGAGGACGTGACATAGGGATACGTGCCCAGATCAATGTCCAGCAGCGTCGCCTGGGCGCCTTCAAACAAAACTTTCTTGCCCGACCGGGCCGCATAAGCGACGCGCAGGGCGGTGTCGTCTACGTAAGGCTTTAAGGCTTCAGCGTGGGGGGTTAAGTCGTCGATAATCTTCTGTGCGGACAGGGGGGCAACGCCGTACACTTTGGTCAGCAGCTCGTTCTTGAACTCCAGCGCCTCGGTCAGCCGCTCGGCAAACAGCGCCGGGTCCACGAAGTCACGCATTCGGATACCGACCCGCGCCGCCTTGTCCTGATAGGCTGGGCCAATGCCGCGCCCGGTGGTTCCCAGCGCCCGCTTGCCCTTGCGCTTTTCTTCCAGCTCGTCCAAAAGCGTGTGATACGGCAGCACCACATGGGCATTGCCGCTGATTTTCAGGTTCTCACAGGCGATGCCCCGACCCTTCAGGTGGGTCAGCTCGCCCACGAACGAAGCGGGGTCCAGCACCACGCCGTCAGCGACCACGCAGAGCGTGTCCGGGTGCAGAATGCCTGCCGGAACCAGGTGCAGCTTGTATTCTTCCTCGGTTCCGTCGGCGTTTGGAACCACGACGGTATGCCCCGCGTTGGAGCCGCCGCCCCAGCGCACGACCACATCTTTATCATGGGCCAGAAAGTCAATCAGCTTGCCCTTGCTTTCATCGCCCCACATTGCCCCGACTACTACTGTATTTGCCATTGCTTTTCCCCGAGTTCTGATCCGACCTCATTGTTCGCGTGTTCTTGAACAGCTTGAAATCAGACGCAGAATTATAGCACTGGCGAGAGAGGTAAGTCAATTCCGCAGGATAACAGAAGGATAACAGAAGGATAACAGAGGAGCAGCGGCAAGTGCAAGAAAGAAATGAACTGGGGAGTGACAGAATGCTTTGCTTTCAGTCACTCCCCAGTTCTTCCGGCACAACAGGCGCGAGGACAGCGAGGAGATCAGGAAGAAACCGGACGAACATCGCCGACAAAGCCGGAGGGTGGCCCGGAAAGCAGTTCGGTGGCACGCTTTATTTTGGCATCGTTAATATAAGCGGACAGAACGGCATCCGCTTGCTGGCGGCTGCTCCATCGGGTGTTCACCATCAAATGGCCGGGATCAGTAACATCCTGGATCACTTCATGGTCCAGGTAGCCATCGAGGGGCGGCATATCGTTTCCAATGGCTTCCGCAAGGCTGATTCCTTCCTCACGCGAGGGTGCAGGAAACTTGAACTCAAAAACTGATTTGACACTCATCGTTTTTCTCCACTGCCGGCAAGGAAGCTGGCCTATTCCAGGTTCCTCGATTGTCTTCAAGGCAGTTTCTTCATTATACCGTTATATGTATTTTTTGCTACCAGGCACTAAAAAGTGCTATACTTACCTTAAACACACGAGAAGAGCATGACGGAAAAAGAACATACTGGAAAAGACAAAGTGCAGAAAATCGACCCTGTATGCGAGGTCGAGGCGACCATCAAAATTATTGGCGGCAGATGGAAGCCAATGATTATCTACCTTCTGTTCAGCCAACCACACCGCTTTGGAGAGTTGCAGCGGCGGATTCCGGGGATCACGCAGAAGATGCTGACTCAGCAGCTCAGAGATTTAGAAGCAAATCAAATCGTGCATCGGGAACTGTTCGCGTCAGTGCCACCCAAAGTTGAGTATTCCATTACGGAAGTGGGAAGAACATTGGAGCCGATTATGACAGCCATTTATTGCTGGGCGGCAACTTATCGTCAGTCGATTAACAACGTAATAACTGAGCCAGCGGGAGGATTGAGCCAGCGGGAGGATTGAAGAGGGAAAAGGATTGGAGCTTGCGACTGGCAATCCGTCTGTTATCAGCAGCAACAACATTGCTTTTGCCGACTTACGCTTGATACGAAACACTGTTCGCGGTGTCAATGACGGGGGACAAATTACAGGAGAAGGGATCACTGAAGATCGTGGTTATGTCCATACCTACCTTTTGACACCGCTCAAAACCGGGAACACTCCCTAGCGGGAGGAAACACCAATGTCAACCAACGCCACTATGAACGCCGTGGTCCTGCATCAGTACGGCGGGCCAGAAGTTTTGAGGTACGAAGAGGTCCCGAAGCCGACGCTCGGCGAAGGGGACGTGCTGATCCGCGTGGAGGCCGCCGGAGTCAACCCTGGCGAGGCGAAAATCCGGCAGGGCGACTTTGCCGAGTTCCACACGCTGCCGCTGATTTTGGGCTACGACATCGCGGGCATTATCGCCGAAGTGGCACGCGGTGTAGAAGACGCGCAGGTCGGCGACGCCGTATATACCAACTGCGACTCCACCCGCAATGGCGGCAATGCCGAGTTTGTGGCTGTGCGGGCTGCCGAAGTCGCTCCGCGCCCGCGCATCCTGAGCGCCGTGGAGGCCGCCTCGGTCCCCCTGTCCGGCCTGACCGCCTGGCAGGCACTCGTCGACAGGGCGCACCTCGCGCCGGGGCAGAGTATTCTCATCCACGGCGCGGGCGGCGCGGTGGGGGCACTGGCCGTGCAGTTCGCCAAAGTTCTGGGCGCGACGGTTTATGCCACGGCCTCCGGGGACGACAAAGACTATGTACGCAGCCTCGGTGCGGACACCGTGATAGACTACAAAACCGAGAAGTTTGAAGAAATCGTGCGGGATGTAGACGTGGTGCTGGACACGCAGGGCGGGAACACGCAGAAACGCTCCTGGGACACGCTGAAGCCCGGCGGCCTGCTGATTTCGTTTGCCGCCCCGCCCGATGCCGACGCGGCCAAAGCCCACGGCGTCCGGGCACAGATGATGGGCGTGGAGCCGAACGCCGCCCAGCTCGGCCAGATCGCCGGGCTGATTGACGCGGGCCGGGTCAAAACCCGCGTCGGCCTCGTCCTGCCGCTCTCGGAAGCCAGGCAGGCGCATGAGCGGCTGGCGCGGGGCAGCACGCACGGAAAGATTGTGCTGACGGTCTAGCGCCCCTAGCCCCCGATAACGGGGGAACCAGATAAGGATAGGAAGGGCTAACTCCTAATTTTCTGGTTCCTCCACTATTGGGGGCCAGGGGGTCCTTCACTTCGCCCGCGCCTTGACTGCCCCGGTCAGCTCCGTCCAGCGCGGGTTGAACCCATCCTGCCGCATCTCGGCCCAGGTTTTATCGAACCCCCAGCCCTGCTTCACTTCGCGGTAAATGCCCACCATGCAGCCGGTGCGGTCGGCCCCGTGCTGACAATGCACATAGACCGGCTCGTTCGGCGCGAGGTCCAGCGTGGCTAAAAACGTCTTCACCTGTGCCGGGGTCGGCGCTTCCGCACCCATCGGCAGATTGATCCAGTGAAAGCCGAGAGCGCGGGCCTCTCTGCCCTCTTTTTTGACGAGCTTGGGCGAAATCCGCAGGTCGATAATTGTCTTGACGCCCATCGCCTTGAGCTGTTTCAGCCCGGCATCGGTTGGCGCGGCCCCGCGCCAGATGCCGGGGGCGACCGGGTGAAAGTTCGGCAGGGCCGGGTTCTCCGCCAGCGCGGGCAGGGACAGCAGAGTGAGGAAAAGACCCCCTAGCCTCCAATAATGGGGGAACCGGACAGACACGGAACGGAAGGAAGGGCGGGGGGACCCCGCCCCTACTCGGACTGCCCCATTATTGGGGGCCGGGGGGCCACCTCTACAAATACGGGTTGTCGTCATGGCTGAGATACCCTTTCACGTAGTCCGCCACGGCGTCTTCTAAAGACGTGAACGGCACGTCGCAGCCGATGGCCCGCAGGCCGGTCAGGTCGGCCTCGGTGTGGTATTGATAGGCCGCCCGGATGTTCTCCGGTGTCGGGATATAAGTGATGTCGGCGGGTTTGTCCAAAGCCTTGAAAATGGCGGCGGCGAGGTCGTTGAATGTCCGCGCTTTGCCAACACCCACGTTGTAAATGCCTGCCGCGTCGGGGTGGTCTAAAAACCACAGCACCGTGGCGCAGACGTCTTTGACATACACAAAGTCCCGCGCCTGCTCGCCGTCGGCATAGCCGTCTTTGTGCGACTGAAACAGCTTGATTTGGCCCGTCTCGCGGATTTGCCCGAACGCATGCCACGGCACGGACGCCATGCGGCCCTTGTGGTACTCGTTCGGCCCAAACACATTGAAGAAGCGCAGGCCCGCCGCGCCGCCCCAGCCGCCTCGGAGCATCTCCGTGTCCGAAAGCCACTTGGAGAACGCATACGGGTTCTGCGGCAAAAGCTTCGGGGTCAGCGCAGCGTCATCCGAGAAGCCGAACGCCCCGTCGCCGTAGACACTCGCGCTCGACGCATAGACAAACCGCACCCCTGCCGCCACCGCCCACCGGGCCAGCGTCCGGGTGTAGCGCACGTTGCGGGCCATCAGCTCATCCATGTCCGAGAACGACGTGTCCGTGATCGCGCCGATATGCAGCAGCCCGTCAATCTGCCCCGCATAGACTCCCGCGCCTAAGTCGTGCGCGAACCGCTCCGGCGACACCACATCCACAAACTGCTTGCCGCGCAGGTTCTTCCACTTCGGCCCCGTCTCAAACTCAGTCTCGAACTCATCCACCACCAGCACGTCCCCGCGCCCGCGCTCGTTCAGCCTCGCCACCAAAACGCTGCCGATAAAGCCCGCCCCGCCCGTCACCACCAGCATAAGCCTAAACCCTCCGGCCCCCAGTATACCCCGCCGCCGCACCTCGGCGCAAAACCGCCCGGCCTCTCTGCATCAGAGGGCCGGGCGCTCGTTGTTAGTCTCCGGGCCGTCACTTGACGCCTTTCTCCTCCTGCATGATCGCCGTCTGCGCGTCCAGCAGACCTTTCACCCGCGACAGCCCTAGCGCGTTGGCCTGCGCCCGCGCTGCCTTCGCCCCCGCCGCGTCGCCCGCCCCGGCCAGCACATCGCCCAGATATGACTGCACCACCGGCGAGTTCGGGTACAGACGCATCGCCTCTTTGAGATGCACCACCCGCTCGGCGGGCGTTAGCTCCTGCGTATACAGCGAAAAAGCCCCAAGCCCGACCTGCACCAGTGCTTGCAGATGTGCTGACGTGTAGGCAATCTGCCCCTGCTCTGTGCCGAACAAGGGCAACAAGTAGACATCATTAGGCTTGTCATCTATGTATTTAAGCGACATCGCTGCATGATTGTAAATTGTAGTTGCCTCCGCCGCCTGCCCCATCTTGTCCAGCAGAGATGCAAACTGCAATAGGTCGGATGTGTTGGTATTGACAATCACTGGCTCAGTATCACCGGGACCTTTGAGGTAAACAGCGCTCCTCTCAGCCTCAAGTGCCTTTTGTGTGTCGCCCAGCTTTAGATAGCAACTCGCAAGACCCCGATAGGCGGTGATATCTGCTGGCTCGTAAGTCAGCGCTTCTTGAAACGCAAGTATGGCAGCACCGACGCTGCCTTGTGCCAACAAAGCCTGACCTCTAAATTCAGCGGCTTGCTCCTTCCTGCTTTTTTCTATCAGGGCTGCACTGGGCATTCCCGCAACGGACCCATGAAACACGCCGGGAGGCAACGGCATGGTCGCAGCGGACTTGCTTGCAGCGGACTTGCTTGCAGAGACAGCAGGATTGTTTGCTGTTGATGATTGTGCAAAAACAACGGGGTGGAAGGCCGCCATCAAAAACGATGCAGAAACCAAATGTAGCGCAAGGGCACGATTATATTTTGTCATTGTATTGATCCTTCGTGTGTCTGTAAGGCGTAATTTCTATCCCTACTATTCAGTGGTGAGTGTTTGTTTGAATCAGAGACCAGGAGGGCGGCGTGTCTGTTTGAACTGGATTCCTTGGCGTAGCTCGCGTAGTAGCGGAAGGGACAGGTGCATTGAAAGTCCATTGATTATTGACCCATTGGAGTGTGAAAGAAGTGTTCCATGAATAACTCCTTATTGGTACCCAAATATGACCATGTGTGCCGAATACTGGCGGCTTGTACATCACCCAAGTGACAAAGGCATCGTTGAATGTTCCCGTCCTGAATCCTTGATCTTGGGGAACATTGACTCCTGCTACACCGATTTGTGGCACATCAGATTCTTTGCCCAATGCGGGCAAATCCCACTGCGTGTATGGAAAGGAATTATCAAGCCCCTTCTTTTTGTCATTCGGGTCTGCGTATACGATAGGTGATCCGTCTTTGTACAATTCAAACGCCGGAGTGATCAACTGGACAATACAGCCTTGTCCCCCAGAGAAAGGTTGAGGTACGTCTATTGTTACATCATGCCAGTATTCGCCGCCGGGAAAGCCACTGCCAGGGGCCGCATATAACCCAAAATAGCCTGGATTAGTCGTAGACGCCTGAATGTAGCCAGTATCAATAAGCCATTTGCTCAGACTTGGCTTCAGGAATGCAACTGGCACTGATTTGGCGTTGATGGTGGCAGTCGTGCCATCGGCGAACTTCAGGCTGACAGCACGCTTTACCGTCACATTCTCTTGAACTTCGTCATAGAAATTGACAGGGCTGACAGAAATACCATTGCCGCTCGTGTCTGTTCCTTTCAGGTCTGCATCAGTCAGCGGCACAAGCTGCGGGTGGGTGGGGTCGCCGGAAGCCGTCTCGTCCCAATTTTTGATAGGACTGGCAGGTTTGGTAGCCACCCCGCTGTCAAAAGACCAGGTGTAGCTTGTCACTTTCACGCCGGAAAGGACACCGTTCAAGGTTGCTGTGATTTGCTGGCCGGTCAATGCCTGGTTGGCGGTGTTCTGCCCAGTAAGATTGATGGTGACGGGGTAGGCGTTGATGGTGTACCAAACGGTGCAGTTGGTGAAAGAACTCGCCGGAGTGTGCGCCTGTGCCCCCACCAGGTCCACCATGATCTTGCCGGTCGAATCCGGCACAACGGCCCGGTAGTGCGTGCCGCTGGAATGCTCATTGCCATAAGCGTCCTTGATCGGCGGGTCGTCCAGACCGTCGCTGCAAGAAGCATCCGAAGCGGAAGCACCACCAGCGGAGGAAAAGTCGCACTTATAGGTGGCCTCACACGTCTGCTCAATGACGACGGGCGGGGCAGGCTCCCCGGCATAACTGGGCTGCCAGGTGTAGACGGTCCTGATTGTGCCGGTGGAGCTTATCTGCCCGGCATAGCCGCCGGTCTCGGCACTGCCGCCGCTGCCGGAGTAGCCGATGCTGTACGGCTTCGGGCTGTCACCGTAGGTATACCAGAAGCCGCCGCTGATCACGGGGCTGCGGGCAGTGACAGTGCCGCTGGCGTCGGTGGTCTGCCAGACATAGGTTCCGGCACAGGCGCTGGGGCAGCAGAAGAGCAAAGAAGCCATCAGGCTAAGAGCAGCCAGCCAGAGGCGCACGGGCAATGAGGCGCACGGGCAGAGAAGTGGGACATGACGAACCTCCTAGACTACAGCGGCAGGGCCAGCAACAGCAAGAGTAACAGTCACAGCAACAAGTGCAAAGAACGCCCGGCGTTCAGCGTCATGTTCCTCATGCTCTTATTGTATCACGGCAAACAAATTGTGTCAAGAGCTATTTTTGCTACTTGTATCAGCGGCGTTGGCAGGGCTGCACAAAAACACTTGATGACCGGAGCCGACACGGGCCAAGATCACAGTGACTTCTTCGGGGCCGCGCAGCTTGAGCGACTTGCGGATTTCTTCCGGCTCCAATGGAAAGCCGCGCTTTTTGATAATGACGCGGCCTGCATTCCGGGCGGAGAGCGCGGCTTGGAGGCGCTTGCGACTGTACGGGAACTGCTCCCAGATTTCGTAAGCGGCGGCGAAGGGCGTAGGCAGAAGCGTGTCGCCAAGCAGGTAGGCGATGTGCGGGTCTACCGGCAGGGCGTCAAGCTGACGGCCCAGTGTGCCGACGAGGTGGGCACGGATGACGGCGGGGTCGGGTTCGTAGAGGTAGGTTCCCGAAGACGCCAAAGCGGTGTCGCCGGGGATGTCGGCGGGGCCGATGAGAGTGTGGGGACCATCGGCAGAAAGCAGAGTGGCCCGCAGAGCGTCGCCCGTTTGGGCCGCGCCGCGCCACAGCAGGGCCTCGCGGCACTCGCCGCCTTCGGAGAGGAACTCGAGTTCGGCCCCGCACCGGGCGGCGAGGGCGTGGTCAATCGCCGGGGACAGCTTGACGCCCATTGCCGAGGCAGGCAGGGTTTCGAGCCACGACAGCGGCGGGGCGTAGTCTTCGGGGTCCGAGACGCGGCGGCTGTTCTGCCGCCGGGCGGGGTCCAGCCAGACGGCGGTGCCTACGGGCGGCGGCGGGAGGGTCAGCAGGTCACCGGTTTGGACAGTCAGCAGATTGGAGAGGCCCCAGGCGGCAGCGTTTTCGGCGGCAAAGCGGGCGCGGACGGGGTCGCGCTCGGTCAGTGTCACGGTCAGCCCGGCGCGGGCGAAAGCCAGCGCATCGCCGCCGAGGCCGCCGCCTAAATCGGCCACACAGGGCAGACCGGCGGCTTTGAGGCGGGCGGCGTGGTAGTCGGCGACTCGCTGCCCCGAGGCTTGTTCCAATGCCTCGCGGACAAAGTACATCTGCGCCGACAGCGGGCCGAATTTGGCCTGCCCGCGCTTTCTGAGGTCGGCCATCTCCCACGCGGCATTGGCCTGTTCGGGCGTCGCCGATTTGCGGAGGCGGGTCAGGGCGGTGAGCGTGTCGGCGCGGGCAGACAGCAGGGCGTCGGCTTCGGTGAGCAGAATGCGCCCGGCGGGCGACAGCAGAAAATTAGCCTGGTCTTCGGTCATAGGAAGCTTACGATCTGCCACTTGCCCCCAGATTGAAATCTGGGGCTACCCGTTGTGATTGTCCGCCTTCGCGGACAGAGGAAACACTTGACGCTACCTCTGCGTCCTATGTCCACGAAGGTGGACAATCGCCCTTTGCAGTCCCAGATTTCAATCTGGGCGACAAAGCCCGCATCAGCTACGACATCTTCAGGCGCTTCAGCAGCAGCGGCATGGTCACGCCCTGCACCACCACCGAGAACGCGACCACCGCGAATGCCGCCAGCACCACCCGGTCCCGGTCATGGCTCAGGGTCCCCGGCAGGCTCAGGGCCAGCGCCAGGGCCAGCGCCCCGCGCATTCCGCCCCAGAACAAAACGTGCTGCATCGGCAGCGGAATTGCCAGCTTGCTTCGGGAAAACGGCAAACTCAGCGAATACACGGCCACGGCCCGGCCTGCCAAAGTTAGCACCACCGCCAGCACCAGCGCTACCCAGCCAAGCTGCGCGAACGAGCGCCGGGCCGTGTCCAAACCAATGAGAAGAAAAATCAGGGAATTGGCGGCAAACGCGGCGAAGTCCCAGAAGGCCAGCACCACTTCCCGGCCCCGCTCCGTCAGCGTCGCCTTGTCCGGGTCGCTCCGCAGGATGCCCACATTGCCGATAATCAGGCCCGCCGTCACTGTTGCCAGCACGCCCGACGCTCCCCAGTGTTCCGCCAGTGAGAACGACCCAAACGCCACCACGGTCGTCAGCGTCGTTTCCACCAAATAATCCGACGTGCGCCAGGCCAGCAGTGTGCCTAGGCCGCCGACTATCAGGCCCATAAGAATGCCGCCGCCCGCCGTTTTAACAAGCTGCAATGCCGCCGATGTGGGTGTCACCGGCTCCACGCCCAGCGCCACCGCCAGGGCAATCACAAACAGCACCGCCGCCACGCCGTCATTGAACAGGCTTTCCGCCTCCACCAGCAGCCGCACGCGCCCATGCACATTGCTTTCTTTGAATGTGGCGATGACCGAGACCGGGTCGGTGGCGGCAATCAGCACCCCCAGCAGGAGCGCGGCCCGCCAGGGCCAGTGGGCAAAATAGATCATGCCGCCGGTCACCACGGTCGCCGAGATCGTCACCCCCACCGTAGATAGCAGCAGCAGCGGCAGCGATTCGCGCCGCAGCTCGCGCCAGTGAAGCTGAATAGCTGCCTCAAACAGCAGCGGTGGCAGGAACGCTTCCAGAATCAGATGCGGCGTGAGCTGCGCCCCTTCCCCCACATGAAGCAGCGTCAGCCCGATGCCCGTCAGCACCAAACCGACCGTGTACGGCAGCTTCAGCCGCCGGGCTGCCAGCGCGACGACCGCCGCAATCATCAGCAAAAAAATAGTTCGCTCTAGTGTTAATCCGATAATTCTGTCCCCCGTGCGAAACAAAACGCTCACCGCGTTGTCTTATTTGTTGAAGTATACACGAACAGTATACTCGAACCCTGCAAGCCATGTGGGCAGCCAAGTGCCTGCTCGATCCACCAATTTGTCAACCAGGAGACACTTTTTATGAAACTCACTCACACGCTCCCGATGCTGGGAGTCCTCGCTCTGGGAGCCGCCCTGCTGCCCGCCGCGTCGGCACAGGTCACGCTGCCCTCCCGCGCCGTTCTGCTGCCGGACACGGGCACCAAAGAAGTCAATGTCGCAGGCAGCTTCTTTTTTGACGGCGAGAAACCCTATGCCCTCAGCGGCACCTACGGCGTCTTCACCTCGCCCAATATTGAAATTGGCGGTACGGCTTCCATCGCCGGGGCGAACCATTCCAAGACGCTGACCACGGTGGGCCTCATCGGAGACTATTATTTCCGGGGCAATGCCGGCAGCGAAAACCCGCTGCTGCCCTATGTCGGTTTGTTTGGCGGCTACTCGCACAAAGACGACAGCTCCCTGTCCGGCGGAGCGCAGGCGGGCGTCAAATACTTCCTGAACCCCAATGTAGCCGTATCGGCGGAATATCAGTACCGCTCCACGCACCACGGCAACGGAACCAACCAGGTTGTGCTGGGGCTGTCCACGTTCTTCCGCTGAGTTTCGCTGAGTTTGGCGAGGCAATACAGGGGCGGGGATGCGGCTCGGCCCCGATATTTGTTTGGGATTGTGCCCGGTGTTGGAACAAGAAACAAAGAAGCCCGGAACGAAGCCCGGAACAAAACATCGCGTGCCCGCGTCCCACAAGTATAAACGCTGGCACCCATTTTAGGAGAAACGCATGAACACGCTCAACAGAAAATCACACTTTGCCCGCACTGCACTGGCCGGACTGCTGATTGGCAGCCTGACTGTGCCCGCACTGGCCCAAAACGGAAATACCAATTACAACCAAAATTACAGCAATTCCAACAGCAATTCCAGCAGCGACTCGTACAGCGGCATTGATGTTCCCTCGTCCCGGCGCGAAATTGCGGCAGGCACGGAAGTCAAAGTCAAGCTGCTGCAAGACTTGACTTCGTCCACAGCGCGTGTCGGCGACACGGTCCGGGCGCAGGTCGAAGGCGGCGACTCGAACGGCCTGCCTAACGGCACGATGTTCACCGGCCGTGTGACCGCTGTGCGCCCCGCCACTTCCGAAGATGCGGGCACCCTGCGAATTCAGTTCGGACGCGGGACGGGCATTGCCTCGGCCAGCCTCGCCGGAAAATCGGCAAGCAGCGATAAATCCAATTATACCAGCATTGGAGCCGGGGTGGGCGCTTTGGGCGGCTTCCTTCGCAAGCGCAAGCTGGGCGACGCCATCGGCGGCGCCCTTCTAGGCGGCGCGGCAGGCTACGGCGCGAACCAGCTTCAGAAGCACAATTCCAGTGATGTCAGCCTGAAAAAAGGCGACACCCTGAGCGTCAAGATGGATCGCCCGGTGCTGCTGCGAACCCAAGTCGTGCAGCCCTACTAAGCGGCTGAATCTGAACGGCCCCCGCGATCACTCGCGGGGGCCGTTTTGTTTATTTTTCTACTTCGGTGCGGGCGGCTCATCCAGCACATACACGCGCACGCCGCGCACACCCCAGACCCCCATGTTGCCATACTTTTGCATTCGCAGGTCCACATGATGGCCCCGAATGGCCCCGCCGATATCATCGGCGATGGCATGGCCGTAGCCGGGTATCCATAAATGCGACCCTAGGGGAATCAAATCCGGGTCTACGGCAACCCCGTGTTCCGCCCGCCCGTCCCGCAGGGTCGATGTATACCGTCCGCCTTCCATGCGCGTGTTGATAGGCGTATACGCCGTCACCTTCATCCGGTAAAAACGCACAAACTGGCCCTTGGCGGGCACGGCATTGATCTTTGTATCCCAGCGCGGGGCGGCGACAGCAGATGCCAGAGGCACCGCAGCAGGCTGCTGAACTACCACGTTAGCGGGCGCGGCGGAGTGCTGGTACACGGCCACAGACAGCCCGGCAAAGCACAGCAGCGCAGCAATCACAGCGCGGCCTTGCCCCTGGCGGCGCGGCACGGCGGGCGCGGCGGCATGAGACGCCCCCGGCAGGCGCGGGCCGGGCGAGGATTTGACCACAGGAAGAGAATAAGTCGAGGTCCGGGGTAGAGCCATAAGAGTCAAAGTATGCCCCGCAGGGCACACCGGCAAACCTAGCACACCGGCAAACCTGTGGGGAACTTTCGCCTCCGGCGAAACGCTTTTCCAGGCATCACCATTCTGAAAGGTCCTAAGACTATGAAACCTCTTTCCGCGCTTCTGCTCCTTGCCCCCGCCCTCTTGACCGGCTCTGTGCAGGCCAAAAACATCCTGCAAAAACACCCCACCGCCTCCGGCGTCGCGGCAGGTGTTGCCGCGCATCACATGGCAAAGAAATCCGCCGCTCACGGCGGCCACGGCCTGATGGCCCGCCACCCCGTCGCTACCGGCGTTGTCGCCGGAGCCGCCGCCCACCATATGCTCAAAAAGCACTAGTGTTGAGACACGAGCAGCCCCACGCCATTGGCGCGGGGGCTGTTTTTCGCTTGACAAGAAGACGGCTTTCTGGCATACTCATCTCAGCACACTAAGCAGGGAGGCGAAATTTGGCAGATGTTCTCTTAATTGATCCACTAGGCCGCGTGTTTGTGCTTGCAGACCACACTTGGCATGGGCATATATTGATCGGTCACCCTGAGATGAGAGCGCATCGACGGCTGGTGGAGCAAGCTGTGACATCTCCCCTGTGCATCCGCACAAGCGCCACCAGTGCTGACAGTCGAAAGTGTTATGGACAGGGGCCACGCTCCGGCATCTTTATTATCACAGTGGCAGATGTTGCACTTGTCATTATCAAAACCGCTTATTTGAGCAAAACATCGACGTCAGGAGATTTGGAATGGCAGCCATAGAAAGCTACGAAACGCTCAAAGGGACCATACAGGGCGATTTGACGTTTCACTTTGATGTGTCCAACGATGTTTTGTATCTACGCCTCGCTTCCATGCAGGGCCAGGAAGTCTTTGGCGAGGAGACCTCAGACGGCTTTCTGCTGTTCCGAAACGACAGCGACGAAGTGGCCGGGATGACCGTGCTGGACTACTGGAAACGATTTGGTGCGGGCCACATTGAGGAGATGACCCTGCGCGGCCTGCAGTTGTCTCTGGAAACCCGCACGGCAGACTGGCAGCAGAAAATGGCGGCTTAAAACAAACAGCAGCCCCCGCGCCCTCGGCGTGGGGGCTGTTTTAGGAGCAAAGTCTTCAGCGGAACCGATGCACATTGGCCGGGAGGGTGACGTGCCGCTCGGAGCGGGGCGGGCAGTAGACCGGGCAGGGCAGGCCGAGCAAAGCGGCGGCGCTGACCACACGCCGCCCTGGCCGGGTATCAATGTCGTAGACACTGCCGAAGGGCGTCACCCGCTGCCCGACAATGTTTGCGGGAACACGATGCCCGCCGTCAAGGCACACAGTAACCGCAGTCGGCGACAGAGGCTGATAGCCGCCCGGCGGGGTAGACGCCGGGGTCTGTGCGAGGCACGCCGCCGGCAGGGTGCCAGCAGCCATCAGCAGCAGGCCAAGAAAAGAACGGTTCATCGAAGTTTCCCCTCTCTTAAATCAAATCTTCCTAAATCAAATCTCCCAGCAGGTCAATCGCGTCCTGTACGCCCGCCGCGAAGACTTCTAAAACGTGGTCAATCTGGGCGCGGGTGATAATCAGCGGCGGCTCAAACCGAATGACTTTCGGGTTGTTCAGCGTGTACGCGGCAATCACCCCCCGGTGAACCATCGTGCCGATGACCAGCTTGCCGATGTCGCTGTCGGTGAACTCCACGCCCAAAATCAGGCCCATCCCGCGTGCGTCGGCTAAGATATTGGGGTGCTTGGCCTGCACCCGCTTCAAGCCCTCTAAAAAGTACGCGCCATTGACGGCGGCGCGGGCGGGCAGGCCCTCGTCGTAGGTGGCTTCCAGCGCGGCCAGCGCGGCGGCACAGGCCAGCTCATTGCCGCCAAAGGTTGTGGTGTGGATAAACGGGTTTTCGCGGAACACCCGGTCCCAGAGTTTCGCCGTCGCCAGCGTCGCCCCAATCGGCATGACGCCGCCGCCCAGCGACTTTGCCAGGATCATCATGTCCGGCGCGACGCTCCAATGGTTGATGGCAAACCATTTGCCTGTCCGCCCCAGCCCCGTCTGCACTTCGTCGACAATTAGGAGAACGCCGCGCTTGTCGCAGATTTCGCGGACGCGGGGAAAGTAGTCGTCGGACGGGACGTTGATGCCGCCTTCGCCCTGCACCGGCTCCAAAATCACGGCGGCGGTTTTGTCCGTAATCGCGGCGTCAATGGCGTCGGCATCGTTAAACGGCACAAACGACGCCCCTGGCAGCATCGGCTCAAACGGCTTCCGGTAGACTTCCCGGCCCGTCACCGACAGCGCCCCCATCGTCTTGCCGTGGTAGGCCCCGTGCGTAGACACAAAATCCGTCTTGCCCGTCGCCATCCGCGCAATTTTCAGCGCCGCCTCCGCCGCCTCGGCCCCCGAGTTAGAAATAAACGAATACTGCAAGTCCCCCGGCGAAATCGCCGCCAGCTTCGCCGACAAATCTGCCAGCGGCTTGTTGAGAAACGTCTTGGACGCCAGCGGGATACGGTCCAGCTGGTCTTTGACTGCCTGCACCACTTTGGGATGCCGATGCCCCAGCGAAAAGATGCCGTAGCCCCCTAGGCAGTCTAAATAAGAGTTGCCCTCCAAATCGGTCAGCATCACCCCCTCGGCAGAGGCTTCAATATGGTCAAAGCCGCCCACTTTCAGCAGCGCGACCTGCGTGGGGTTGACAAACTTCTGGTACTTGTCTATGACATCCTGCGTCATCGCTTCCACCTGCGCGGGCGTGTATTCTGTCTTTGCGTCCATCTTTTCCATTCTCGTACTTTAGCCGATAGGCGGGGGGATTGTCAAGCAGGTTTTCGCCTGCGTTTGCCTGCTTCGCTGCGGCGGGTAGAAAGTGGCATGATGCACCACTATACCGCCCCGGATAATTTCACCCTCACCGCCTACGCCATGATCCCGGTTTGCTTGATCGGTATGATAATTTTTCTTCTTCTACAAGATGCAAAGACACGGGGAACTTATTTGACACAGCACGAAAGGAAAACGATGCTGTTTCGCCGCCCACTGGCATTGCGTCTCTCATTTGCTGTCATCACTGGATTTCTCGCTCTCGTGGAGTTTGTCAACGCGCTTATGTCCCGGAGCAATTTGCCGATTTTGTTCTTCACGCTCATCACTGGCTTTTGCCTTCTTGCTTTCTTTAGTTACTCGACTGGTCCCAATGACATTCGCTTAGATGGTGATCAGCGCACTTATGAAAGAACGGTGGGCTGGCCGTGGAAGCCAGCAACGCAACTTGGCTCGTTTGAAGACATCAAAGGCGTCTGTGTTTACCCCGATGGTCAAGCGATGCTATTGATAAACAAGCCCAACTTTCTCTACAAAGGTGTAGTATTGAGCAAGTCCAGCACCGCAGCGTCACAGGCATTAGCTGAGAAAGTGAGCCGGGAGTTCGGGTTTCCCGTTGTGCCGTATCCGAAGTGACAACCCGTGTTCAATGGTCTCAGTTTATGCTAAAATAACCTAAGTTGCTACCAAGTATTTTCGTGCCTGCGAGTGTCTACTATGCTGGTTGCAGGGCATAAGCAAGTACCGTAACGAAGATTTTGCGCTCCCAGCCTTGCGCCGTGACCGCATGGAGCCTACGGCCCAGCCACTCTGTCAGCGTGCTGAACGTGGTTTCGATGCGTTTTCGGTAGTGCTGTGCCAGGTAAGTCACAAACGGCAAGTGTGGGCGCAAACTGTTCTTTTTGCGGGCGGCTACCAGTCGTATCTGATCCTGCTCAAAGAGGGCATCCTCATACCCATAGTCGGTGTAGGCCGCATCTGCCGCCACGACAGACCCAGCAGGTAGGTCCAGCGGCAGCATTCGGAAGCCCACGATGTCTGCCGTGGCAGCAGGGGTGAGTGTAAACTCCACCGGCATACCTTCGGCGGTGATCAGCAGATGTCCTTTGAGGCCATAGTAGTAACGCCGTTTGCTGGCATAGTAGTAACGCCGTTTGCTGGCACAGTAACCCCGGCACTGCTTGCCCCACGTCCGCACGGGATACAGGCGATTGCGGCGAATGCGAATGTTGTCACAGACAGCCAGCGGCACACTATCAATGGCGTAAATGTCTTCCTGCGTGTTCTGCTGGGCCGCTTGGCCTAACAGCCAGAGCATTTTCTGCCACAGGAACTCCGGGACCTGATGCCAGCGGCGGTTGAAGCGGCTTTTGCCGAGCATTCGGGGCATATAGCCGTGATCTTTAAGCAAAACACGGCTCTTTTCCTGGTTGCCGTCGAAGTAGGTAGCGGCGACCAGGCCCACGGTCATCACTTCGGCGGTCGTCATTTGGCACTGTGGATCGTCTCGATATTTGATGGCACGCAAAAAATCGTCGCAAACGCAGTAGAGTATGATAATATGAAGGTGCATGGCTGTCCTCGGTTCGTGCTAGGTGGTACTAACACTTTACCAGAGGTTCAGCCATGTGCCTCTCCTCTACCAATCATTTGGTAGCAACTCAGGTTAAAATAGATGAAGCGGACACTGAATGTCTGCGGCGGGCTTGCCGATAGATAAAAACGAACAACGGGAAAATATCAAAATGGCACAAACACTCCCCTCTCATAAGACAAAGGCAGGCGGCGCACGTCACTACAGCCGCCTACCTGCTGCTGATCCCCAGACAAAAGGCAGCGCGGATACAGAACACGATAACTGGCTGGACCGCAGCCCGGAAGCCCTTGCCGACGTGCAGCGGGGCCTGGCAGATTCGGCGGCGGGGCGCGGCGTGAAAATGAGCTTTTTGGAATACGCCGACGTTGAGATTGACGAATAAAAGACACAAGATTTCGAGGGGCTGAACCCCCTCGCTGGGGGGCGCAGACGCCTAGAACCCGCCTGCGCGGGTGAGGACAACAGAACAAATATAGGATGCAAAGGCAGCTTCTTTTCTACTCTGCTCCTTTCTTAAATCCTTACCCGCGCAGGCGGGTTCAAGGCGTCTGCGCCCCCCAGCGAGGGCATTTATGCCGTCGTTCTTATGCCGTCGTTTTTATGTCCCGTCTCCCTCCACTCTTCCTCTCCTACTTTTTCCCCTCGCCCGCCAGCCGCCCGGCCAGAAACGCGAGAACAGCGGCTTCTTCGGGCGGCAAGGCGTGGAGCGTGTCCGCCGCCGTTTCCTGCGCGGCGGTCTGCGACAGAGCTTCGGCGAGTGTGCCGTCTAAGTACGAGTCCAGCACAGCAGGGTGGACATAGCATTTGCGGCAGATGGCGGGGGTGTTGCCGAGGCGCTGAGAGACGGCTTTGATCGCCTGCGTGATGTTGTGTTTGGCCTGCGTTTCGGTGCCGAAGGCTTCCATATCCAGCAGGGCCAGGGAGGCCAGCACGGTTCCGGCCCAGGTGCGGAAGTCTTTGGCGGTGAACTCTTCCCCGGCGATTTCGTGCAGGTAAGCGTTCACGTCCGACGAGTCGATAGGGTGACGTGCGCCGTCGTCGCCGACGTATTGGAACACTTCGTGGCCGGGGAGGTCGCGCAGGCGGGAGACAATCGCGGCGAGGCGTTTGTCTTGGAGATCGATTTGGTGTTCCTTGCCGCTTTTGCCGACAAAGTGGAAGTGGAGCGATTGGCCGGACACGGCGACGTGTTCGTTCTGCATCGTGGTCAGGCCGTAATGCTCGTTTTCGCGGGCGTATTGTTCGTTGCCGACGCGGATCAGCGTGGTTTCTAAGAGGCGCACCACGGTCGCCAGCACTTTTTCGCGGGGCAGGCCGTGCTTGGCGAGGTCATGGGCGACGCGGGCGCGGATTTTGGGGAGGGCGTCACCGAAGGCCAGCATGCGCTCGTATTTGTTTTCGTCGCGCACTTCGCGCCAGTGCGGGTGATAGCGGTACTGCTTGCGGCCTTTGGCATCATGGCCGGTCGCCTGCAAGTAGCCGTTGGCGTGGGGCGTAATCCAGACATCGGTGTAGGCGGGCGGGATGCCGAGGGATTTGATCCGGGCCAGCGTGGCTTCGTCGGTGACGGGCGAGCCATCGGCGGCGGTGTAGCAGAAGCCGCGCTCAGCGTCGCCCTCGCGGCGAAGGCCGGGCTGGCTGTCTGTGACATAGCGCAGACCGGCGGCTTTGACTTCCTGTTTGGTTTCGGCGGAACTCTGCGCCGGGACAGGTGTTGGAATAGACATAGCAGTGATGGATTTGTACCCAAAAATAACCCCGGCAATTCTGCCTTGACAGACTTTGTGAAAAATGCCACAATTGGATGTGAAGATGAACAAGAAGAAAGAATACACGATGCCTCCTATTTCCAAGTCCGGGTTCGTCCTCGGCGCTCTGCTGGCCGCCGCCGCTGCCGCCGTGAAAATTGTCGTGCTGGATGAGCTGGACCGCCGCGCAGGCCGGGCGGTCTCCTGATGGACACCCTGCCGCTGACAGTTTGGAACCGCTCCCCCCGTGGCCTCTTGGAGCTGCGCGGCACGGACCGCGCCTCGTTTTTGCAGGGCATGGTATCTAACGATGTACAAGCCCTCGCGCCGGGGCAGGTGTGCCATGCCGCGCTTTTGGACACGACCGGGCACGTTTTAGCCGACCTGCACGTTCACGCATTCGCCGACACGCTGATTGTCGAAACGAACTCAGAATGCCTGCCAGTGCTGTCGCAAACGCTGTCTAAACTTCTGATTATGGAAGACGTGACGCTGTCCGATGTGTCTGCCGACTGGGCCATCGTCACCGTGCTGGGCGACGGCGCGGATGATGTGCCGGGCATGAAGCGGCTTTCGTCTGCCCCCTTCCCCGCTGCGTTTGACCTGTGGCTGCCCGCCGCCGAGACGCTTGCTGTGCCCGGTGCGGTCACGCTCACCGACGACGAGGCCGAAACACGGCGCGTCGAAGCAGGCACACCCAAATGGGGCAATGAGCTATCCGCCTCGGTCCTACTGCCTGAAGCGGGCATGGAAGACGCGGTTTCCTACACCAAAGGCTGCTATGTAGGGCAGGAAATCATCGCCCGCCTGCATGCACGCGGTCAGGCCAATCGCGGCCTGCGCTTCGTGCTGCTCGCCGACGATGCCCCCGTTCCCCCGATTGGCGCGACGGTTCATGTCCCCGAAGACGGTCCTGAGCCGGGCCGCGAAATCGGGCGCATCACCAGCGCCGCCGCTTCCCCCCGCCGGGGCGGGCAGGCTCTCGCCCTCGCCTTCATTCGCAAAGAATACTTCGCCAACGGCACACCGGTCACGGTGCAGATTGCCCAGCCCGGCGGCCTCGTGTTTTCCTATGACGCAGTGGTACAGGAGATTGGGTAGGCTTTTTCGGGTATAATACTGTCAACTATTCTCAGCGTTCCGCAATCACTGACAAGACACTGACACTATGCCCGCCCTCGAACCGACACCCCGCTTTGCGCTCACCGAAACGCAGCACGCCCGGCTGGCCGCCCTGCGGGCGGGTCTGGACGAAGGCGAGCGGCGCTTTGAGTTCTGGACCCGCCGCGCCGATCAGGCACAGGCCACGCTGGAGTTCGCCGATTTGCTGGCTGGCAGCGGCCTCGGTACAGGGCGGCGGCTGGCCGAGGATACGCGGACGCGGCTGCTCGGGGCGGCGGCCAGGCTGGCCCCGAACGGCAACCTGTCCCGGCGGCTGTTCACCGCCGACCCCCACGGTTTTGACACACGCCTGCGTGCGCTTTTGCTGGAACACGGGCCGCTGGCCGAGCGGCTGGCACTGTTTCTGGCCGTGCGCGGAACCGGGCCGCAGACGGCCTCCGCCCTGCTGTGCGCGTCCGCCCCGGACACTTATCCCCTGATTACCCACCCGGCCCTGAAGCGGCTGGCGCTGACGCCCACACAGAAACGCGCCGCGCTGGAAGACGCCGCTGACCGCTACGGCTTCCCTCTGCCCGACAGCGGCCCGATTTCGACTGCCCATACCCTGCTGGCGCTGTTTGTGATTTATGAAACCGTGCGCGAGACCCTGCGGCTGTCCACCTACCCGGAAGTAGATGACGCCCTGCGCTCCGACCTGACGCCGGGTCTCGCGGCCCCTGCCAGCACGATTATCCGAGAAGGCGGCGCGGTTTATGACGCAGCCCCGCCGCCCGCGCTGACCGAGACGCGCCTGCTGGCCGCGCTGGAAGACTACGCGCTGGGGCAGGGCTTTACATTCCCCGCGCACCGCCTGCGGGCCTACTATGTGGCCCTGAAAACGCGCCCGTTTGTGCTGCTGTCCGGCGTCTCCGGCACAGGAAAGACGCGACTGGCCGAGCTGTTAGCAGAAGCTTTGACCGGGCATAATCCAACGCAGTTTCGTCTGCTGCCGGTCCGCCCGGACTGGAACGACTCGACGGCGCTGTTTGGCTACCAGAACATTTTGGCAAACCGGTATGTCGGCACGCCGTTTTTAGAGATGGCCCGGATGGCCGCCCGGCCTGAAAACCGCCGCCGGGCATTTTTTGTGTGTCTGGACGAGATGAACCTGGCCCGTGCCGAGCAGTATCTGGCCGATTACCTCTCGGCCCTCGAATCCCGCGCCCGCCGTGTCCCGCTTGGCGAAGGCGTCCCGGATTTGATCCTGCCGCCCAATTTATTTGTCACCGGCACGGTCAATGTCGACGAAACCACGCACGGCTTTTCGCGCAAGGTGCTGGACCGCGCCAACACATTGGAGTTTGACGACCCGCCGGACTTCAGCCGCCCCGGCGCGGCCAAAGGCTTCGGCATTTTGGAGGATGACCTCGGCGGCATTGCCGACGCGGGACCCGCCCGGCGTCAGGCGCTTTTTCTGGCCGCCCGCGTTTCCAGTGTGGGGCAGGCACGGGAGCGGCTGGCCCGAATTGCGCCGGACCTCCCTGGCCGTGCGCTGGCCTTGCTCGAAGAAGCCAACGCGCTGCTGTACCCGCGCCGCCTGCATTTTGCCTACCGCGTCCGTGACGACGTTTTGATGTACGTTGCCAACAGCTTCGACGCCGAGGTCGACGCGGGCCTGTTTGTGCCGGACACCGACGCGAACTTCACACTGGCCCTGGATTTGCAGCTCCTGCAAAAAGTCCTGCCCAAGCTGCATGGGCAGGCCGAAGACATCACGCCCCTGCTGACCGCGCTGCAATCCTGGGCCGAGGGGCACGCCCTGTCCCGCACAGCCCGCAAGCTCAGCCGGATGCGGGCAACAGGCGAAGAAACGGGCTACGTGCGGTTTTATGAATGACAGATACGCACGTTAGACCAAGCGATGACAGCGGGTTTTCTATTCTGTCCTTGTGTCCTCGGACGCAGTTGCCGGCTAAGATGCCGGGGGTATAAAACCCCCGGCAGAGACGCAGACGCCCTGCCGGGCTAAGGAGAGGGGTAAAGATAGGGGAACTTAGCCTCTTCCGCCCGGAGGGCGGCTGAAATTGATGCCGGGGGTTTTATACCCCCGACACTCTGGTTCGATTCTTCGCCAGCATTTATGCAGCAAAGCCAACCGCAACTATCATTGGAAGCAGAAACTGAAGCCTCTGCCAAATGGCGACTGATGCTCACGGACACTGAGCGTAATGCCCTGCTGACCGACATCGGGCGCGTGGCGCTGGCGATTGGCCTGCCTGACCTCCTGCCAGTTGGTCTGCCCTTTGGCGTGGACTTCGGCGGCGCGGGCCGCCCATCCCCCGCCGAGCGGCTGGCTCTGCTGGAACTGCTCCTGCCTACCCTGGAAGCCGCCGCCGCGCAGATCGCACGCGCCCCCCTGACGGCGCTGGTTTCCACGACGCGGCCCGTTTCACCGCCCGTTCGCGCCCGCCGCGTTGCCGCCCCCGCCCTGCTGCGAGCCATGCGCCGGGGAACGGCGGACCGCGTGCTGGAAGAAACCGTCGCGGCAGTCACCACCGACGCCCCCGAAAACCGCGCCGTGCTGTCTTTCTGGGCGCATCTGGCCCACGAAGCCGCCGCGATTGCCGCGCAAGCAGACAGGGAACGAGAAGCCGAAGCGGCGGCGCGAGCGGGAGACGCTGCCGCTCGTCTGCGGCGACTGGGCCGTGCCGTGTGGGCGGAAGGCGCGGGGCGGGACCCGCACGCCTGGACCCGGCCCGTCACCAGCCGGGCGGCGGCGCGGGCCGACTACGCGCAGACGTTCCGCGCCCGTGACCGCTGGCAGGAGGCGCTCCGCGTGGAGACCGCCCGCCCCGCGCTCACCGTGGACAGCCGGGAAGTCTGGCGGCTGTACGAAACCTGGTGCCTGTTCCAGACACTCGATGCCCTGCGGGCACTGGGCTTTGCGCCGGTGCGCGGGGACGCGCCGACACCCGCGCTGTTTACCGTCCGCGAAGGCCGTCTGCTCTGGACTTTTGCCCCCGGCGGCGCGTGGGGGATTTCGCTGCGCGGGCCAAGCGGGCGGGCGGTGCGCGTTGCCTACAATCAGTGGTTTGCCGAGGGCCGCGAGTCGATTTCTCATGCCATGCAGCCGGACATCGTGCTGTCCTCGGGCGGAACGCGCTGGGTGCTGGATGCCAAGTTCAAGCCTTACGCCATTCCCGGCGAGGAATACGACGACATCAACCAGATGCACGCCTACCGCGACGGCATTGTGGACCGCGACGGCGTCCGCCCGGTCGCCCGCGCCTGGTGTTTGTATGCGGGCCTCGCCGACACGCCGAACCGCCCCCGCCTGGCCTATTCGCAGGACCCCGACCCGTCCGTCGGCGCTCTCAATCTGCGCCCGCTGGCCCCGGCGACATTTGCGGCACTCTGCGCCCTGCTTTCGCTGTGGCTGAACGCACCGACAGCAGCGCGGCGGCTGTCTCCGCAAGCTGCACCTGCGCCGCTGTAAACGCGCCGCCCCCCGCCGCCCACACCGTCAGCGCCCCGGCCTGTTTGCCGGTCAGCGGCACGGCCAGAACCCGGTGCGGCCCCGAGGCTCCGGCGAAGGCCCGCCAGACGGCGTCTGCAAACGCGGGCGACCGCAAATTAGTTCGCTGAACAGTCACCCCCGATGCCACTGCCGCCTCGGCGGCCTCATGCCGCAGGGCCGGGTCATCGGACTTGTGCCGCTCAGGCCGCAGGAGACCGTCCTGGTAGTCCTGCCCCCGCAGACGCCCGCTGACCGTTACGGTGCAAACCTCGGCGTCCAGCAGACGCCGCAGGTGCGCCGCCGCCGCATCGCAAAGCGTGTCCAGCGGCGCGGCCTGTGCCAGCAGCGCGGCTATCTCCAAAACCGCCGCTTCCCGTGCCGCGCCCGCGTCAGCCCGTTCGCTCTGCTGCCGGGCGGCTTGTGTCGCGGCGGTCAGTGACGCTGCCATCAGCAGCGCCTCCCGGCTCAGCTTTTCTCCTGCCGACACTTCCAAATGCCCCAGCGCCGCGCCTCCTGCGACCAATGGCAAAGCCAGCGTGTCGGCATCTTCGTATGCCTCCTTGCTCACATAGATAGCCCAGTGCAGGGGGTTGGCAGCGTCAAAAATAGCCGTCTCCGGCCGGGCGGCGCTCTGCGTTCGGGGCCGCTTGGGCCGCGTGTCCGGGCGGGCGGCGGCTTGTGTCAACTGCTTTGTGTCTGCATCATAGGTGAAGCACCGGGCTGTGTCCGCGCCGAGTACAAGCGCAGCATCGGCACCCATCTCGGCAGCCTCTTCGGTGTTCCGCGCCGTGCCAAGACGGCGGCTCAAATTATGCAGGGTGTCGGCGTCCGCCTGCGCCCGCGTGTCTTTCGCCTCGGCCTGCGTGTGTGCCGTCACATCCCGAAACACCGCCGCCGCACCGCCGGTTGGCAGGGGGCGGGTCGTGGCTTCCAGCGTGCGCGTCTGGCTATCAGCATCCGTCAGCAGAAAGCGAGTGGGAGAAAAATAGCGGCGCGTCAATGGCAACTGTCCCGGCGGAACGGGCTGCCCGGTGGGGTAACATAAACCCTGATAGCCTGCCAGGTCTGCGCCAAACAAAGCGCGGGCGGCGGCGTTAGCCGCTATGATTTGCCCGGAAGCATTGCTTGTCAAGACAGCCTCGGAAACAAAGTCCAGCAGAGGGTCAGGCGGTATGGCCAGGGCAGGTTGCGGTTTTCGGAAGAAAGTGGCGAAAGCAACAAGTGCGCCGAGTAGGAAGCCGGGCCAGAACACGGGGCGAAAGTTCATGCCGTGAGTGTACCCGGTTCACCTTCTCTGAGACCGAAGGGGCACGGGGCTAAGAGACGAGGGATTAAAACCCCTCGCTCGGAGGCGCGGACGCCGGGATGCCAAAGAAGTTCGACCGTGAGGCTCTATTCGCTATCCGATTGGCCGCCCGGCGCGAAGCGCCTTTCAGCGAGGGGTTTTAACCCCTCGTCTCTTAGCCCCGCAGCAACAAAAAACGCCCCCGGCTCTAAGCCGGGGGCGTTCTCGATAGGTGGTTACTCGGTGCGGATGGTCGCTTCCAGCACCGTTTCGGCCATATAAATCGGGGCGCGGGAGCGCAGGGCCAGCGCAATGGCGTCGGAGGGGCGGGCGTCAATCTCCATCGCCTCGCCGTTCTTCTGGGTCAGGCCGATCTTGGCGTAAAAGACCTCGTTCCACAGGTCATCAATGATTACCTGCTCGACGCGGGCATCGAGACGCTCCAAGATCAGCTTGAGCAAATCATGGGTGAATGGACGGTCCGGCGAATCACCTTCCAAAGCCAGCGAGATCGCCCAGGCTTCGAATTGGCCCACGAAAATCGGCACGCGGCGGCCCCGGTTATCCCGCAGAAGCACAAAATGATTGGCGACTGTGCCCTGATCCTGATGCGCGAAAACGCCCATCACCTTGACTTCTTTTTCATGCAGCGAGCGCGGCTTGTTATTTTCCGTTTCCGGGCCGTCCCCCTCACCGCTTTTGGGGCGGCGGGGCAGAGACTCGGAATCAAGATCGCTGGGCCGCCACTCATCATCGAACAACTTGTCAAAATCGCCTGGCACCGTGTCCTCGCTTCCTCTCTTCTTCCCGTGTTCTGCCGGGTCGCCGCGCCTGTGGGCGGCATTAGTCTTCGCGGCGGCCCGTTTTACTGATCACTTTTAAGAACTCTTTGTTGCTTTTGCTGTTGGAAAGCCGGTCCATCAACAGCTCGGCGGCTTCTACAGCGCCCAGACCGGCCAGGACGCGGTGAAGCTGATACACAGATTTTAAACTCTCTTCGTCGTAAAGTAGTTCCTCTTTGCGCGTGCTGGACTCTTTGACGTTGATCGCCGGGAAGATGCGCCGGTTGGCAATCTCCCGGTCCAGTTTCAGCTCGGAGTTGCCAGTTCCCTTGAACTCTTCAAAGATAATGTCGTCCATGCGCGAGCCGGTTTCCACCAGCGCCGTGGCGATAATGGTCAGACTGCCCCCTACTTCTATGTTACGGGCCGCGCCGAAAAATCGTTTCGGGCGGTAGATGGCCGCCGGGTCCAAACCGCCCTGCAATGTCCGGCCCGAGGGCGTCACCGTCAGGTTGGACGCACGGGACAGGCGGGTCAGGCTGTCGAGCAGCACCACCACATCTTTGCCCGCTTCCACCATGCGCTTGGCTTTTTCCAGCACCATGTCCGCGACCCGCATATGGTTTTCAGGCAGCTCGTCAAACGTCGAAGACACCACTTCGCCGTTGACCGACCGCCGAATATCGGTGACTTCTTCGGGGCGCTCATCGATCAGCAGCACAACTAAGTGTACTTCGGGGTGATTGGTCGTGATCGAGTTTGCAATAGACTTTAAAATCGTCGTCTTGCCCGCTTTGGGCGGGGCCACGACAATCGCCCGCTGTCCTTTGCCAATCGGGGCGATCAAGTCAATCACGCGGGCGGTCAGGTTCTTGGGGTCGGTCTCTAAAATCAGCCGTTCTTCGGGATAAATGGGGACGAGATCGTCAAAGTTTGCCCGGCTGCGGGCCTGATCGGGCGAGCCGCTGTTGACCGATTCGACACGGAGCAGACCGTAATACTTTTCGGTGTCTTTGGGAGGGCGTACCTGCCCCGTGACCGTATCGCCCGTTTTGAGATTGAACCGCTTGATCTGCGCCTGCGCGACATAAATGTCCTGATTGCCCGGATCAAAGTTATTCTGCCGCAGGAAGCCCCACCCTTCCGGCAGGATTTCCAGCACGCCGGATTTGACCAGCGCCCCGGCCAGGTCGTCTTCCGAGTCCTGACTGTTATCACGCGGCTCGCCCCGGCTTTCAGAGCGATTATCGGAGCGATTGTCCGAGCGGTTATCCATTCGCCCGCCGCCGCGCCCGTTGTCACGGTCCCGGCCATTATCGCGGCTGTTTTCCCGGTTGCCGTCCCGGCTGCCATCACGGCTGCTGTCGCGCTCTCGCGGGGCGCGGGGGGGACGCGAGGGTGGAGGAATAGGATTTTCCGGGCGCTCGGCCCGAGGTTCCGGCTTCGCCTCGGCCTGCGTCGGGCGAGACGCAATGGGTTCGGACTCGTCTTGTGCCATGTGCTGTGTAGTTACCTTTGGTCGTAAAAATAGGTGGTCGTTAAAAATAGGGAGAATAAACCGGCCAAAAAGCAGACCGGGGAGGAAAGCGCGAGCGCCGGGCCAAAAAAACAGGAAAGCAAAAATTGGGGATGATGGCGAACCGGAACGTGCGGCGGGAGAAACTGCGCCGTCGGGCGGAAGCAGAAGACAGCACTTCTGTTCCGCCCGTATTATACCACGGTTAGGTTCGAAATGAAACGACTTTTTTTGACTAGCCGCCGCCGTAAATCTCCGGCTTCAAAATGCCCACATACGGCAGGTTGCGATACATACTCGCGTAATCCAGCCCGTAGCCAATCACAAACTTGTCTTCTACCTGAAAGCCGCAGTAATCCACCGGCAAATCCACGCGCCGCCGGGAGGGCTTGTCTAAAAGCGTGCAGATTTTCACCGATGCTGCCCGGCGCGATTTTAAATTTTCCAGCAGGTAGGACAGCCGCAGGGTCAGGCCCGTGTCTACGATGTCTTCGACGACGAGAACGTGCTTGCTTTCGACGCTCTCATCTAAATCTTTCAGGATGCGAACGACGCCGGAAGATTTGGTATCCGCGCCGTAGGAGGACACCGCCACAAAGTCATAGGACAGCGGGATCGTGATCTGCCGGCACAAGTCCGCCAGGAAGATGTTGGCTCCCTTTAAAATGCAGACCAGCATCAAGTCCTTGCCCGCATAGTCCCGCGAAATCTCCGCACCTAGCTCGGCGACCCGTGTGCGAATCTGTTCCTCGGTCAGCAGCACCTCGGCCACATCGTCTTCCATTGCTGACTTTTCCGCTGCTGATTTTGCCAGTGCTGATTCGGCAGTTGCCATAAACGTCTTTTTCCCCTTCGTCTCACACGCCTGTCAGGCGCAGCCTTACTAAAAACTCGTTGATCGCCGCCCGATTCGGCACCTCTTTCGGCAGGGCTGATTTGTCCCGCGCTTCATCGAGCCGCACAAACAAGTCTTCCAGCGTCTGCCGATAGACCGCGTCATCCCCGGTCACGTCTGCCTGCTCCCGTGTCTTCATCGCCAGAAGTGGGGCCAAGTTAAACCTGAACCGAGCGTTCAGCGCGTGCAGGTTGGCCTCGACGATGCCTTCTTCCATCAGCACAATGCCGGTCATCAGGACCCGGTGCAGGTACAAAAGGCGCTTGACCGTCTTGCCGATGTTCGGCCTCTGGTACTCCCGCCACTCCCCCCGCGCAAACCCGGCGTAGTGAAAGTACAGCTTTTTGCTCAGGCCCGCCCGCGCCAGTTCGATTAGCTCTGCGTGGGGGGGCGACGTCCGCACCACCAGCGGCGACAGAATCTGCTCTAACACATATCCGTTCGGCTTGACCAGAAGCCGCAGGTATTTGGCGATCTCATGCCCCACCATCTCCACTTCCACGCCGCCCACCATTCCCGACGGCTCCACCGTTTCGCGGGGCGTGTCCAGCCCCAGCACCTCAGCCAGCGGCGCGGCAAAGCTGCCCCGCAGGTCCACATCGCTGTCCGCCGACGGGAACCCGTACAGATGCGCCCCGCTCACGGTCACAAACAGCAGCCCCGGCAGGTTCTCATCAGCGCAGCGCCCGAGGGCGTCAAAGTCTAAATTCAATGCGCTCATGCCAGGACCCCGGCGTAGGGATGCCCGACCATCGGCCTAATCTGTTTTCTGGACCAAGATTTTTCGTTACCGTCCCGTGTAAACAGAAGGGAGACGCCCGCCTCCGACAATGATTTCTCGCTCAGGTCATCAGGAGGCGACATCTCAAATCCCAGCGCGACTGCTTGAACCCCCGGCAGCGTCTTGGCCGCCTGCACATAGGGCATCAGCAGGCGCTCAAACGAGAGGCCCTCGCTCCGGGCAAGCTTTGCCGTTTCCTCTTCGTCAAACTCAATGAAGAAGAAAGTCAGCGCCGGGCTGTCCTCGCTGAGGGCAAGGCTGTAGACAAGCATTTCACGCATCTCGCCGCCAAGTGCCGCCCGCCCGCGAGATGTTCCCTGCTCGTACCAGCACTCGCCGCTGAGTGGAATGAACTGCTGAAGACTGCGAACAATTTCAGGCGTGCCTGGAAAAGAAGCGCCGTCCAGCACAATCAAACACCCGACTGTTGGATAATCCCCAATCATTTGATTTGCGTCCCTGTTCGGTAATGGGCAAGCTGGTCCGCCGTGGCCTGCCACGCCGATTCAAACGCACCCGAAAGATGTGTCAAGACGACCCGGTTCCCAACAATATAAAACAAGCGGTCACTACCACGGTAAGCAGCCCGCCAGACCTCAGCGGCCCCTGCAATATGTTCTGCAAGAACGTCGGCGAACTTGTCAATCGCAGCTTGGGTAACATTCCCCGAAAAGCCCCAAGACGCCCCGCGCCGGGCGAGAATACTTTGTAATTTGTCCGAATGGTTAAACCTTAGATCATCAGAGTCACACAGCAAAGGGGGCCATCCTAGCCTGTCAGCGAAGCACCTGGCACTGGCGCGGGGGCCAGTAGCAGGCGACGGCGCGGCCTATAATGTCCCGGCGGGGCAGGTCGCCCCAGTAGCGGCTGTCGTCGGAGACGTCCCGGTTGTCGCCCATCACAAAGTATTCGTCGGGGCCAATCGTCCGCGCCGCCATGTCGCCATGCGCGGCGAAGGTCTTGTACGGCTCTGACAAAGCCGTGCCGTTGATGACGATCTGACCGCCCTGCATGGCAACCGTCTCGCCGGGGAGACCGATGACGCGCTTGACATAGACCTCGCGGGGGTCTTTAGGATAATCAAAAATCACGATGTCGCCCCGCGCCGGTCCGCCCAGCCGGTACGACAGCTTGTTTGCCAGGACCCGCTCGCCCGTGTACAGGTGCGGCTCCATGCACTCCCCCGACACGCAAAAACCCTGCATCACAAACAGCATGGTCACAGTCGCCAGCAGCAGCCCCAAAAGCGCCTGCTCCCACTGCGACACAGCTACCGAGCGGCGCACGCGCCGCGCTGAACAAAATGCCGAACGAAACAGGGAAAAAGAGGCCATACAGTCTTACCTTGCACAAGTCCTGCCAACCATACCTCTTTTGCAGGAGGCACAAAGCTAAAAGGCAAAAATAGCGGCGGCGGGAACGCGGAGCGCCGGAAAGGCTTCGGACTGAACGCTGTCTTCGAGTTCGTAGACAGCCACGGTCTGCTCGGCTTCGGGACTCAGGCGCAGCACCTCCACTGTAGACAGATCAAGGCTGACCACCCAGCATTCGCGCACTCCCGCGATTCGGTAGTCGCGCAGCTTGTCGGCGAGGACACGCCGGGTATCGCTTGGAGACAGAACTTCAATCACAAGTTCAGGCGCGGGGCTGAGGGCGCTCGGGTCCTGCAAATCGCGGCTGCCAAAACGGCCATGACTGATAAACAAAATATCTGGCTGCCGAGTCTTGAGCGGCGCGGCACTGATTAGAACGTCGCAGGCGGCCACGACCATGCGGCCCTGATTTGTGCTGCGGCTGAAGGCTTTCAGCGCGGCGGCGAGATTGAACAGCACGTCCTGATGACGCACGGTGGGATTGGACATCCAGACACGCACTCCGTTGACAATGTCGTAGCGGCCTTCGACCGCCCCTTCCGCCAGATACTGCGTGTAGGTAAGCGCTGGAGCGGTCGGCTTTTGGGTGAGGGTCAGGCTCATGGTGTGTTCACAGCAGTTCGCTCAAATCAGCATCGCCGAGGGGAACGCCGCTGACTTTGCGCTTGATGCGGGCCAGCGCATTGTCCACGCTTTTGGTGTTGCAGCGCAGCTCGATGGCGATTTCGCGGTAGGACTTGCCGAACTGATACCCGGACAGCACCTGCCACTCGAACTCGGACAGGACCTGCTGCAGCGTCTCGTGCAGGATTTTGGTGTCTTCATTACGAAGCACCATGTCCTCGGGGTCGGCCCCGTCGGTATTCGGCAGGATGTCGGACAGGTTCCAGTCGGTGGTCGGGTCTTCCGAGGGGCTTTCCAGCGACAGCGACTGGTTCAGCGGCATCTGCTTCTGCCGGGTGGCGGTTTTGATGGCGGTGATAATGTGGCGGGTAATGCAGACTTTGGCGAATGCGGGGAACGAGATGGCCTTGTCGGCCCGAAAATCAATAATGGCCTGCCACAGTCCGATTTGACCGACTTGCAGCAGGTCCTCTTTTTCGGCCCCGACCAGAAAGTACGATTTGACTTTCGTGCGAACCAGGTTGCGGTACTTGTAGAGCAGATACTCGGCGGCGGCGTTTTCGCCGCGCTGGGCACGGGAGACGATCTCCCGGTCGGGCATATCCGCGTATTTGAGCTGGGACTGGCGCAGGCGGTCCGAAAGGTCGGCGATGCCGCTCCACTCTCCGGTTTGAGTTCTGATCAAGGGGGAAGCCTCACTGGCAAAAAAAGCGCGGGAAACGAGCAGCGGGTCCGCCCTCAGCGGGACGGCTCGTGTTCGACTTCCACAGTGAGCGTGCTGACCAGCACGGCCACCAGCACCAGCGCGACGGTGATCAGCTTGGACAGGGAGCCGACGGGGATTTCCTTGACCACCCGCCCGCCGAGCTTGATCCGCAGGGCACGGACATGATCGGAGTTTGTGATACGCTGCACCTGCCCGAGCAGGTCCAGGCCCAGCGGCAGCAGCGCCGCCGTGGAAAATGAGTTGGCAGAGTTATTTGGAGTGTTGTTTGAAATGGTATTCGAATTGGCCGAAGAATTATTGGGCATGATGACTTCCTTGAAGGCGGCGGTGCGTGGAGGGGGCTGATAAAAGAGGAAAACGCCAGCCTCGTAGAAGTATTATACACGGTGCAAAAATGGGCGTCAAGCCTTTGGCACTCTGAAAAACAGCAAAAAGGCCCGTTTCGGTCCAAAAGTGGGCCGAACGGGCAAAAAAAGCCGCAAAAAACGGTGAAATCCTACTTGTCGAGGTCGCCGGTCATCGAGCGGCGGTACGACTTGGCCCCGGTGATGGTTTCCATCGCCGCGTGGTAGGTGGGAAACGAATACAGCTCGGTCCCAACGCTGCCCGAGCGCACCAGCGCCGCCGACGCGACCCGGTGCGGGTCTGCCGTCACCAGCGCAGACAGCAGCGCGTGCGCCACAATCGCCCCCGCCGCCAGACCCGCCGCCAGACCGAGCAGTTTGTCGAACAGCCCGGCATTCAGCGGCATCGTGCCGTGCAGGAACCAGGCGGCGGCCATTCCCACCCCGGCCAGGACGACAAAAAGCAGCCCGAACGCCCAGCTTTTGTTGACACTCGCGCCCCCCGCCGAAAGCGTCAGGTGCGCTGCCACGAGCGGAGCCAGGGCCGCCGCCGCCGCCAGGGCCGCGTACAATCCCAGGGCGTCGAACGCGCTGCGCCCAAAGCCGCGAGCGACGCCGAGGCCGCCAATCCCGGCGACCAGCAGCACTAATACGATGTCAAGCCAGTTCATAGCGCGATTGTCGGCAGAAGCGCCGGGAAATTGGAGGCCGAACGAGCGCATAGGAACGAGCGCATAGGAACGAGGGGTTAAAACCCCTCGCTGTAGGCGCTTCGCGCCGGGCGGACAAAGAGGCAGGAGCAGAAAGCCAGTCTCTCTAAATCTTTGGCTTCCCGGCGTCCTCGCCTCACAGCGAGGGGTTTTAACCCCTCGTTCTGACGGCCCTCTCTTTCTGTGTGGTGGCCGGATGTGCTATAATCACCCCTGAAGTCATCCGGGTGACCGCCGCCCCCTGCCGCCAGGCACGGGGCGGAGGAAAGTCCGGTCTCCACAGGGCAGCGATGCCGGCTAACAGCCGGGCGGGGTGACCCGCCGGAAAGTGCCACAGAAACATACCGCCAGCCTTCGGCAACGCAGGCTGGTAAGGGCGAAATGGTGCGGCCCTTCGGGGCTTAAAGTAAGAGCGCACCGGGCTTGCGGAGACGCGAGTGCCGGGTAAACCCCATCGGGAGCAAGGCAGGAGGGCGCGGCCTGAGCGCTTCGTCTTCGCCTGGATTTGGCGAAGCGTGACGCGCCTGCGAACGCCGCTAGAGGCGGTCAGTAATGGCCGTCCCAGAGAGATGGTCACACAAACACAGAACCCGGCTTACAGGGTGACTTCACACAAAGAAAAGCCCGTGCGTCCTAAGACGCACGGGCTTTTTCTCACTCATCCCCATCCGCCAGGTCAGCGGGCAGCTCTACCAGCGTATAAATGTCCGCAAGGGTCAAAGTCACGTCCACCGAGGGCAGGTGAACCGTGCTGCTGAGGCCGGTGATGGCGCGGAAGTGCCACAGGTCGCCGTGGCGGGTGTAAAGCAGAACGCGGGCCTCGTCCTGCGCGACAAGCAGATAGTCGGCTAGGCTTGGCAGGGTTTGGTAGTACCGAAGTTTATCTCCCTGGTCATAGGCTTGCGTTGAGCCAGACAGGACCTCGACGATCAGCAGGGGGTTGGTATAAATGTCCTTGCGGCCCTGATAAAATGTCGGCGCATCGCAGACCACGGAAATGTCCGGGAATGTGTTGACGCTGGCATTCGTATGTATTTTCATGTCCGAGCCGAACACCCGGCAGCCCTTTGGCACAAGGGCGTTGCCGAGGCCGCGAATGAGATTGGAGGCAATGGTGCTGTGGTCCGCCGTCCCGCCGCTCATGGCGCGGATTTCGCCGTTGACATACTCTAGGCGGTTCGACGACATCCGCTCGATTTCAAAGTAGTCGTCTTCGGAATAAAAGTCTTTAGAAAAGTCTTTCTGAACCGTTTGATACTGACGGGCAGCGGCCATAAGCGTCTCCTAATCTGTGTCTCCTACTGGTTGACAGGGATCAAAAAGCCCACTTTCCAGGTGCGGGTGAAGTGCAGGCGCTTGTCCAAAGCCTGGAAGCGGGCGGCGTCTTCGGGAGAAAGCTGCACGGCGTCGTCGGCGGGACCAAGCACGGACAGGGCAGTCAAGATCAGCGGGTGCGGCCCGGCAATGCTGGTTTCGGCATCGGTTTGGGCATGGTAGTAGCGCACAATGGACTGTTCCTGCACCTCGTCCGGGGTCGGCACATGGGAGCGGTCCGGGTACAGCAGGGTCTGGTCCGGCAGGGAGCCGTAGATGGCCGGGGCCGGGGAGCGGCTGAGGCGCGGCAGGGAGCGGCCATCAATCAGAATACCCGTGTAGACCGACATATCTTCGACGACGGGCACACTCGGCGCAGGCGGGGCGGGCAGGGCTTCGGGCGGCGGCAGGACGCGCAGGCGGTCGGCTTCCACGTTCCCCGAGGGCAGGTAAACGCCAATCAGGCGCAGGCGCATTCCCCGCGACAGGTCGGCGGGCGTTCCCATCCGCTCGCTTCCCAGCAGAATAATATCCGTCCCCTGAAGGTCCAGCGTGTAGCGTTTGTCATTGTCGCCCAGCACCGTGGCCTGAGCGCGGGCGGTGTCCACATCGCGCACGGACACGTCGACGTTGAGCTGCGGTTGCGCCGGGGCGGGCGGCAATTCCACCGGCAGCGGTGCGGCAGGCAGAGGGGGCAGCGCCACCGGCAGCGGCGCGGGCAAGGGAGAGGGCGCGGAGCCGGGCAGGACGCGCAGGTAGCGCGACTCAACCAGAGTGCGCCCCAGCAGCGTGCCAATGACCTCGACGCGCATTCCGCGTGCCAGGTCCGCCGTTTCGCCGGGGCGGCGGCGGCCGCCCAGGACAATATCGGCCCCGTAGACATCAATCAGGTAGCGCCGGTTGTCGGTGCCCAGCAGCGTCACCCGGTCATCGGCCCGGCTGACGGACTCCACGGCCCCGTCCACAATGTAGTCGCCCGAATGATTGGAATATAGGTAGTCGTCCGCGTGTGCGGAGACAGTGAAAAGACTTGTTGAAATCAGCAAAAACCCGAAGAAAGCCGAGGCGGCAGAACGTGCTTGCAGCATAGTCATTTCTCCTAAGAAAACGTGATTCTATTATACGGCACATTTGCCGAATTGCACGAATTATTTTGGGAGAATTACACCATATCCGCAGGTAGATCAATCAGCGCGTAGGCATCAGACAGCGCCAGTGTCATGTCCACCGACGGCAGATAGATTTCTCCTGCCCGCCCCGTGACTTCGCGGGGCTGCCAGAGGTTACCGACGCGGGTGAAAAGCTGCACGCGGGCCTCGTCCTGTGAGACCAAGAGGTAATCGGTCAAGCTTGGAATAGTCTGGTAATGCAGAAACTTCTCGCCCCGGTCATAGGCTTCCGTCGAGTCAGACAGCACTTCGACCACCAGAACCGGGTTCGTGAGTATGTCCTTGCGCCCTCGATGAAAGGTCAGCGGCCCGCAGACCACCGAAATATCCGGGAATGTGTTCGTGCCGCTGTTGGTGTGAACTTTCATGTCCGAGCCAAATACGCGGCAGCCCTGAAAAGAGATAGCCGCCCGAAGTGTCGCCCCAACATTGAGAGCAATCGTGCTGTGGTCGGCACTGCCGCCGCTCATGGCGCGGATTTTGCCGCCCACATACTCCCAGCGCCCAACGGACGTGCGCTCGAACTCCAGATATTCATCCTCGGTATATGTCTTCTGTTCAGTCGCTTGATAGCGTCGTGCCACGGCCATGTGCGTTCCTCCTGATTTGAATTGTCTGTGCTGTCAGCAGTTCGGCAAAGACAGAGCGAACTCCTGCCGCGTCAGGCCGTCACCGCCCGTGCAGCCCGGAGCAGCCAGGCGGCGAGGGCGGCGCGGCGGGAGGCCATCTGTTCTTCGACTTCGGTGTGGGACAGGGGTGCGTTGGTGAGAAGCCCCGTGCCGTAGTTGGTGGCGAGGGACACAGAGGCGTAGCGCAGGCCCGCTTCGCGGCACAAGATGGCTTCGGGCGCTCCGGTCATGCCGACCACGTCCGCGCCCCACGAGGAAAACAGGCGCACCTCGGCGGGCGTCTCGTAGCGCGGGCCGGAAACGCACAGATAGGTTCCATTGGGGTGAACGGTCAGGTCTTCGGGAGACGGGGCGGTCTCCTGCAAAAGTGCGCGGAGCGTGGGATCGTAGGGATGGACAAAGTCCGTGTGGCGCACCTGGCCGGGGGTCTCAAAGAACGTCACGGGGCCGGTTTTGGTGAAGTCTAAAAAGTCGCTGAGGATCAGCGCATCGCCGGGCGCGACGGCCTTTTGCAGGGAGCCGACGGCGGTGGTGGCAAAGACGGCATGGACGCCGAGGTCGCGCAGGGCGGCGATATTGGCGCGGTGGTTGATCAAATGCGGCGGCAGGGTGTGGCCCGCGCCGTGCCGGGCGGCGAAGATCAAAGTCCGCCCTTCGCCGAGGTCGGCGCGGGAAAGCGCGGCCTCGCCGTATTCCGTGGCCTGTGTGAACGGCGTTCCCGGCACGAGGGCATTGCCGAATCCTGTGCCGCCAATAATAGCGATGGTTACCGTGTTGGGTGTTGTTGACAATTTGGTTCCTCTGGTGTACACTTTGCGCCGTGAGAGTTTCCCCCACGGCTGGTCTATCCCCCTATTTTACTCTGCTGCGCCGCCTTTGTGTGCCGCTGGGGCTGCTGACGCTGACCCTGATTTACTTCTGGCCGCAGGTGGTTGGCGGGCGGGCGCTCTACTGGGGCGACATCGGCCTGTACTTTCTGCCGATGCAGACGTTTCTGAAAGCCACTCTGGCCGCCGGACGCCTCCCCCTGTGGAACCCGCTCATTATGTGCGGCACGCCCTATGTCGGCAACCCGCAGACATGGCCGCTGTACCCGTTCACCGCGCTTTTGGCGTTTGTGTCCCCCACCCAATTTATCAATTTGACCGTCGCCGCGCACGTCTGGCTGGCCGGTGTCGGCACCTATTTGTTTGCCCGCCAATCGCTGAAATTGCCACGCGGCGCGGCGGCGCTGTCAGCCATCACGTTTATGTTCGGCGGGCAGCTCGTGTCCAAAGAGCAGTTTCCCAATATGGTGCAGGCTGCCGCCTGGCTGCCCTGGGTGCTGTGGGCATTGGACAGCTTCCTTCGCCGCTGGCGCATCCGCGACGCGCTGGCTTTAGGCACAGTGCTGGGATTGCAGCTACTCACCGCGCACGCGCAGATGACGTTTCTGACGCTGTATCTGGCGGCGGCTTACGGGGTGTGGACGGTGTGGACAGGGGGGCGCGATAAAATAAGAGGGCGCGATAAATCGCGCCCCTACGTTTGGCTCCCCCATTATTGGGGGCGGGGGGGCCTCCTCCTGCTGGCATTCGCCGTCGCCGGGGGCCTGGCGCTGGGGCAGCTCCTGCCGACACTGGCCCTGTTTCGAGATGCCGCCCGGCAGCATCTGGCGTTTGGCACAGTGAACCGCTTTTACCTGCCGCCGAATGAGCTGCTGAACTTTGTGCTGCCGAACCTGCACGGCAGTCCATTCGCGGGCGACTGGACGGCGCGGGGCAACTTCTGGGAAACGTGCTGCTATGTCGGCGTTATCCCCTTCGCGCTGGCGGTGTGGGGCCTCTGGAAGCACAGGGCAGCCCGGTTCTGGGCGGCTGTCTTTGGTGTCAGCCTGCTGCTGGCGCTGGGCGGGAGCGGAGGGCTGTACCGGCTGGCGTACTGGGTGCTGCCGGGGTTCCGGGCGTTCCACGACCCCGCCCGCTGCCTGCTTCCGGCGTGCTTTGCGCTGTCCCTGCTGGCGGGTTTGGGTCTATCCCGTCTGCGCGTCAGCCGCGTTTTGGTCGCCGGGCTGTGCCTGCTGGCGTTTGCCGATTTAGCGCACTTTGGGCGAACGCTGTACCCGCTGGTCAGCCCAAGCCTGCTGTCGCCGGTGTCGCCGAATGTGGCGTTGGTGCAGGGCGACCCGGACGTGCAGGCGGGGCAGGCACGGGTGCTGGCTCCGACCGAGGGCGTCTGGATGCGGTTTACAAATTACAAGAACTTCGGCCAAAGTACGCCAAACTACCAAACGCTGTGGGCGGACACACTGACTCCCAATCTGACGATGACCGATGGCCTCCTAAATGCCTTCGGCTACGAGCCGGTGGCTCTGAAAAACGCACAGAACAGCGAGGCTAAAGCGGCGCGGGCATTCGAATCGAAAGCCTTGCCCAAAGAGCAGCGACTGGCAGCAAGCGATGCCGGGGCACTCGGCGTGAAGTATGTCGCTCTGTGCCGTACCGACCCGCCTGCCTCGGACCTGCCGGGGCTAATTGTGGTGCGATCCGCAAAGACGCTCAGGCCCCCGGCGCGGGTGTTTTTGTGCCGCAACCTCCGCTGGCAGCCTCGGGCGCGGCTGGAAGACGGCAAAGCGCCGGTGACGCTGACGCCGAACGGCCCGGACCGGGTGACGCTGACCTGGACTTCGCCCAACGCCGGGCGGCTGGTGCTGGCGGACACGAACGCGGCGGGCTGGATGGCGACGCTGGACGGCCACACCGTTCCGATCCACACTTACGGCGGCAGCCTGCGGGCACTGGACATTAAAACGCCGGGGCCGCATCGGGCCGAGTTCGTCTACGCGCCCGAAGTCTGGCGGCTGGGGCTGTATGTGTCTCTGCTGACGCTTTCAGCCCTGTGCGCGGCGGGAGCGTTTGACCTGACAAGAAAGTTTACGCGCCGGGAAGGAATTCACCACCGCGCCGGTGAATAGACCTGCCAACACCGCCCTGCCGCGCTTCGGGCAACGCCGCCCCCCTATTTTCACACGCGACTTATTTTCTCTGGAGGAATATCTTTCCATGCCTTTTTCTTTCCACGGCACGCCCCGCCGCCTGCTGGCCGCCGCCATTCTTGGCCTTGCGCTGGCCGGGTGCGCCAACAAAACCGACAGCGGCCCCGCCGGGGGCGGGACGCCCGGAAGCACCGCGACCGGCACGCCTATCATTGTCGGCGAATACGGCTCCATGACCGGCGCCCAGGCGACCTTTGGCGCGTCCACCGACAAGGGTGTCACGCTGGCCGTCGCCCAGCTCAACGCCGCAGGCGGCATCGACACGCATCCCGTTCAGCTTGGCGCGACTGGCAAGGTGGAAGACTCGGAAAGCCGCCCGGACGGCGCGGCGACTGCCGTGAAGAAGCTCATCACGCAGGACAAAGCCGTTGCGATCTTGGGCGAAGTGGCCTCCAAAAACTCCATTGCCGCCGCGCCCGTGTGTCAGGCCAACAAAGTGCCGATGATTACGCCGTCGTCCACCAACCCCAAAGTGACCGAGACCGGCGACTACATTTTCCGCATCTGCTTTATTGACCCGTTCCAGGGCACGGTCGGAGCCAAGTTCGCCCGGCAAAACCTGCACGCCAAAACTGCCGCCGTTTTGTACGATTCGACGAGCGACTACAGCAAGGGCCTTCAGGACTTCTTTATCAAAGCCTTCACGCAGCAGGGCGGCAAAGTGGTTCTGGTCCGCACCTACGCCGCCGGGGACCCGGACTTCCGCTCGTCGCTGACGTCTATCAAAGCCGCAAACCCCGATGTGCTGTATATCCCCGGCTACTACAACGAAGTCGGCACGATTGCCCGGCAGGCCCGCGAGCTGGGCATCAAAGTTCCCCTGCTTGGCGGCGACGGCTGGGAGTCCCCCTCGCTGATTAAAGGCGCGGGCGGGCCGGGCGGCGCTCTGGAAGGCTGCTACTTCACCGACCACAGCGGCCTTGACGAAAGCGACCCCGTCGTCAAGAAGTTCGTGGAGTCCTACAAAACGGCTAACCACGGCGAGACCCCCGACGCCCTGACCGCGCAGGGCTACGACGCCGCGAATGTCCTGTTCGCCGCCATGAAGACCGTGCCTAAACCTGCGGACGGCAACTATGACTCGGACGACTACCGTGCCAAGCTGCGCGACGCGATTGCCGCCACCAAAGACTTCCACGGCGCGACCGGCTTGATTACGCTGGACGCCGACCGCAACGCCAAAAAAGCCGCCGTGGTGCTTCAAATCAAGGGTGATGACTACAAAAACGTCGTCGCCACGTTCCAGCCGTAAGCCGTAGGGGCGCGATTTATCGCGCCCTCTTGTCCTTGTTTTCTACCATGCACGACCTCACACAACAGCTTCTGATTGCCTTGCAGCTTGGCAGCATCTATGCCCTGATTGCCCTCGGCTACACGATGGTCTACGGCGTCCTGAAGCTGATCAACTTCGCGCACGGCGATGTTTATATGGTCGGGGCCTACGGCGGCATTGGCGCGGCATGGCTTTTGGGAACCTGGCTGCCGCGTGTGGTTCACCTGCCCGCACTCATCCCCTCCCCCCTCGGGGCCGTCTTAGTGCTGCTCGGCACAATGGCTGTCTGTGGCCTGCTGGGGCTGGTGATTGAACAGGCCGCCTACCGCCCTCTGCGAAGCCGGGCGTGGATCGCTCCGGCCATTTTTCTCGGCGCGGCCTGCGGCTACATCGGCTACAGCATTGCCGCAAACTCGAACCGGACGCCCGTGTCCTCGGCCTTTATTGGCATTGCCGCCTGGGGGGCGCTGGCCGCTCTGCTTTGGACCACGCAGCGGCGGCGGGCCACCACGCAGTCCTCGCGCCTGACCGCGCTGATTACGGCCATCGGCATTTCGCTGTTTCTGGAAAACTTCGGCGGCCTGCCGCAGGTGTTTTCGCAGAACCCGCAGTTTTACCCGGACACCACCCGGAGCGCCGTGCCGCTGGCCGAGATGACCATTCGGCCCATCGTCTACCTGTCACACGGTGTCGAGACAGGCCTGATTTTCGGCATCTCGCTGACGCTCATGCTCGTGCTGACCTACATCGTCACCCGAACCCGCATCGGCAAAGCGATCCGCGCCGTCTCCTATGACGCCGATGCCGCCGCGCTGATGGGCATCAACACCGACCGCGTGATTGCTTTCACCTTCGCCCTCGGCGCGGCCCTGGCGGGTGCGGCGGGCGTGCTGGTCTTCGGCTTGCAGCACACCAAGTTTGACCCCTACGTGGGCATTTCCTACGGCCTGAAAGCCTTCGTCGCCGCCGTGCTGGGCGGCATCGGCAACATCCCCGGCGCGGTGCTGGGCGGCCTGATTATGGGCCTCGCCGAAACCCTGGTGGTCGCCTACGGCCCCCTCGTCGGCGTGGACAGCACCTACCGCGACGCCGTCGCCTTCCTGCTGCTGATTATCATCCTGCTCTTCAAGCCCGCCGGGTTATTGGGGACGTTTGCACCGGAGAAGGTGTAAAGCGAGAAGATGAAAGAAGGGCCGGGGCAAGCCCCGCCCCTACGCAATTAGGTGTCGTTTTCTGTAGGGGTAGGGCTTGCCCCTACCCGCGTCCCGGTCGGTCCCGGCACTGGAAGTGCCGGGCTATTTGTAATCAGAAAAAGTCGCTCCGCGACTGAGGATATGTAGATGCCTGCAAGAATGGCTTTTGTTATCTCATTGGTTGTTGTTTTCATGGTGATATTGCCAATAGCATCTTGCACGGCAAAGCCTCCAAAAGCTGTAACATCAAAGGCTAGTTACGCCAATATGTCATTGCAGAAATGGTTTGATAGCCAATCTAAAAGCGTGGTTCTTGTAAAATTCGAGACCTACCCCAAAGATTCGGCAAAAATTGGCTTAAATTGGGCTGAGGCGCAATATGCAGAAACAACCGATCCAGTAGTAATCAAGAAGATTATGAAGCAATTAAGCAAGTCCGGTATCCATACACGTCAGTATAATCCAGAAATTGACAATTTTGACGCCGATGACGCAGCTCAATCATTTGTTGTTTTGACCTTTGTTCTGAAAGGTCAGCGAATAGACGGCGAACAAATTTGGTTATCGTTATCCCCCAATTCTAAAGGCTACACGTTGTCGCATCCGCGAGGCAACAAAATCCCATTTTACCAGGCTGATTTGAAAACGGTGATGCCTTTGCTTGGCACTTTGCGTTCTCTTATTGTTCAAGCAAAACGTGGAGGCGGCAAGGTAAAGCTTCTCATACATGACACCGCAATTTGATTAGCTCGGCAGGCATCTCAACCTATGTGCTACCCTTTGACCCGACATGAGTAAGACCACTACACAATCTAATATCAAGCCTCTTGCCGTAAGCGCCAAGCCGCGCCCGCTGTGGCTGCGGCTCGGCAGCGTGGTGCTGCTGGTGCTTGCCCTGCTGCTGGTGGACCACCTGCTGTACCGACCGGACCGGGTGGCGTATGACCAGTACAAGGAAGATGTGGAGATCAAGTGCGGGCTGGCGATTATCCTCGCCGTCGCGCTGAACATCGTCAACGGGTTCACCGGGCAGTTTTCGCTGGGGCATATCGGGTTTTATATGATCGGGGCCTATGTGGGCGCGGCGGTGTCCACCTACGGGCACGCGGCGCTGTTTCCGGGGCTGCCCACCGACGGCTCGCCCGTGCCGCTGGCGCAGACGGTGTGGCCGATTTTGGTGACGTGCCTGGCCGGGGGGCTGTCGGCGGCGGCGGTAGGCTGGCTGGTCGGGCTGCCGTCTTTAAGACTGCGCGGGGATTATCTGGCGATTATCACGCTGGGCTTCGCGCAGATTATTCTGGTGGTCATCCGCAATATCAAGGCGGTGGACGGCGCGACGGCGTTTACGGGGCTTCCCGTGGCGAGCCAGAATCAGAGTTTGGCGCATATCGGAACGCCGCATCTCACAAGCCTGTTCTGGGTCTTCTTGGTGGCCGCTTTGGTGATCTGGGTGGCGTGGAGCCTGCGGTTCTCCTCGCACGGGCTGGCCTTTTTAGCCGTGCGTGAAGACGAGATCGCCGCTGAGGCAATGGGCATTAACACGACCCGCTACAAGGTGCTGGCGTTTGTCCTGAGCGCGTTCTTTACGGGGGTGGCCGGGGCGCTGTATGCCCATTATCAGTCGTCGCTGTCCAATGAATCGTTTCGCTTTGAGCGGTCGATTGACACGGTCGTCATGGTGGTGCTGGGGGGATTGGGAAGCATCAGCGGCGTGACCATCGCGGCGGTTTTGCTGACGGTCTTGCCCGAGGCTTTGCGTCCAATTTCCGAGTACCGGCTGGTGGTCTACCCGCTGCTGCTGGTGATTTTGATGCTGACCCGCCCGCAGGGCATCTTCGGGCGCGAGGAGGTGGGCCGGGCGTGGCTGGTGGGCCAGATCGACGCCGTGCGCGGCTGGTTCGGTCGCCGCCCTCTGCCGGGCAGCGTGCCGGAGATGGAAACGGGGCGGGACGTGATGACGACAGCGCGGGACCGGGACGACGAACTTTTATAACTCGCCGTACACCACCTGCCCGCCCACAATCGTAGCCTGCACACGCAGGCCGTCGGCCCATGCGTTGAGCGGCAGTGCCAGCGGGTCGCTATTCAGAACCACAAAGTCCGCCCGCTGGCCCGGTGCAATCCGGCCCCGGTCGGCTTCCAGAAAGACGCTGTAGGCCGCGCCTTCGGTGTACGCCCGCAGGCCGTCCAAGACGGACACAGACAGGTGCGGGCCGAGGCGCTGGCCCGACGGCGTAGTGCGGAGCGCGGCGGCGGCGATGCCGTCCAAAGGGGCGCCGGGGACGACAGGGATGTCCGACGAGAAGACAAGAGGCAGACCCGCCGACTGTGTTTCGGCATAGGGCATCAAGCGAGCGGCGCGGGACTCCTCAAGCGCGGGCAGGTAGGCATCGCCGAAGCGCCTCAAGAACTCCGGCTGGTAGACGGGCAGGACGCCTAATCGGGCCAGGCGGCCAGTTTGGTCGGGCCAGAGCAGCATGGCGTGTTCAATCCGGTGCCGGACGTCGGCGCGGGGGGCGGCGTCCAACGCTTTGGCATACGCACAGAGGCACTGGTCAATCGCGGCGTCGCCGATAGCATGGGCGGCAATCTGCCAGCCTTCGGCGTGGGCTTTCAGGACCATCGCTTCCAGCACGTCGTCGGTATAAACCGCCGTGCCGAGGCTGTCCGAATTGGCGAATGGGGCACGCAGAAACGCTGTGCGCGTGGTCAGCGCCCCGTCGGTAAAGACTTTGGCCGGGCCGAGGCGCACCCACTCGGTTTCGGTCAGCACATCCGCAGGCGCGGGCACGCTGTCCATTCCGTAAAGCTGGGGCAGAAGCATCATTAACGTGCAGCGCACCGTGAGCAGTCCCGAAACGGCGGCTTCCTGGTAAACGGGGATTTCGGCGAAGCTGTCCGTGGCGGCGACGCCGAGCGTGGCATCGACGGCGCTGGTAATGCCGAGGGCGTGGAGCGATTTTGAAGCGCGGGCCAGCGCGGTCCGCTTTTCGACGCGGGTTGGCTCCGGGGCGGCATTGTAGGCGAGGTTGACGGCGGTTTCCAGCAGCACGCCGGTCGGCTCGCCGTCTTCGCCTCGCACAATGGTTCCGCCGGGCGGGTCCGGCGTCTCGCGGGTGATATGGGCTTCGCGCAGAGCCGCCGTATTGACCGAAACCGAGTGGCCGCTGGCATGGGTAATCAGCACGGGGCGGGGGCCGAGAGCGTCTAAATCGTGGCGGGTCGGGTGACGGCCTTCGGCCATGCTGTTCTGATTGTAGCCGCGCCCGCGCACCCAGCCTGCGGGGTTCGCCTCGGCGTAGGCTTGCAGACGCTGCATAATCTCGGGAATGCTGGCCGCACCCGAAAGCGCCGCTTGCGCTTGGGTCAGGCCGTGGCCGAGAACGTGGCAGTGGGCATCGTGAAAGCCCGGCAGCAGGGTCGCGCCGTTTAGATTTATGGTCTGCGTCTGCGGCCCGGCCAGACCTTGCAAATCACTCAAAGGGCCGACGGCAATCACGCGGCCTGCGCCGACCGCGACGGCATCGGCGGGCGCGTCCGTGACAGACCCTTTCGTTAAAGGCAGGCGGACATGGGTATAAAGTGTGTCACAGGTGGGTTCGGGGGCGTTCATTGCCACTGCAACACGGCAAAGGTCGCGCTCGTTCCAACTTAACACAAGGAGACCCGAAATGCCGACACGCGAAATTGCCCGGACCGAATGGAAAACCTACTTGGACGACTTCAGCCGAAACCGTCAGGGAGAAGTCGTCAGCGTAGAGCTGATTTTCGACCCGCAGGCCGACCCCAGCTACCCGCTGGAGCATCAGCCTCTGGTGGGCCTGTCTTACGAAGAAAAAGGCAGCGAGGCCGGGTCGATTTTGATTATGGCAGGCGGCGAAGAGACCGATTCAGTGACGTACCGCGTCACGAATCCGGTCCATGTGTACCACAAAAACGCACGGGGCCTGATCAGCGACGAAATCAACGACGAGGAAGTAATTGAGGTGACTTCGACGGATGAACCACGGATTGTATTCCTGCGCTTCGCGCCTGCCTAGTGAAAAAATGACCGAGGGAATGCGAGGGGTTAAAACCCCTCGCTGGAAGGCGCCTCGCGCCGGGCGGCCAATGAAATGGCAAACAAAACCTTCTGCGTCTTATTCTTTGGCCTCCCGGCGTCTTCGCCTTCCAGCGAGGGGTTTTAACCCCTCGTTGCTTCCCCTCCTGCTCTTTGCCCTATGCCTGCTTGCCCTGCCTGCCGCCCAAGCGGACACACCCGATGCCCTGTTTGCGGCGGGCAAGTTTGAACCCGCCCGCGCAGGCTATACGACTGCCGTGCTGGCCGCGCCGCGTGACCCGGCCCTGCGTATCGGCCTGGTTCGCACGCTGCTCCGGCTGGACCAGTGGGCGGACGCTGTCACCGAGGCGCGGGCGGCAGCAGTCCAATTCCCGCAGAATGCTGACCTGCACGGCCTGTTTGCGCTGGCACTCATCCGGGCTGGCTGGCAGCCGCCCTGCGTGGACGAAGCCAAACAATCGCTGACGCTGGACGCCACTGACTACTGGGGACTGGTCGCCTCCGGGCGGCTGGCGGACTGGGACGGCAAAGAAGCCGAGGCCCGAACGGACTTCCGCAAGGCCGCTTCCGCACAGCCTGCCTTGCCTGATGCCTGGCTGGGGCTGATTGAAACGCTGGATGATGAGCAGGACGCCAAAGAAAAAGAGGCCGCGACGGCGGCCTATCTGAAGCTGGGAACGCAGGGCTACCCGCATGACCGGGAGCGGGACGCGCTGCTGGACTTCCAGACCAATGCGGCGGCTTACGAGAAAGCATTTGGAGGCAAATCCACCTTCAGCCGTGTTGGAGCGCAGACGCCGGAGGCCGCCAAGTCGGCCACAGTGACGGTGGAGTTTGTGCGGGATTACGCCGTGTTTCCGGTCATCCTCAACGGCAAAAAGTTTCGCCTTCTCTTTGACACCGGCGGCGGCGAAGGAGTAACGCTCGCTAAAAACCCGGCCCGCCGTTTAGGGCTGACGCCAGTGGCGCATTCTTACCTGCGCGGCGTGGGCGGCAAAGACCCCTCAGACGTCCTGCGGGCGGAGACGCTGACACTGGGCGGGCTGACGCTTCAGAATATCGTCATCAACACCATGCGCGACACGCCCGCTGGCACCGATGGCCTTTTGAGCGGCGAAGTGCTGGACGACTCCGTGGTAACGCTGGATTATGTCCAGGCGGCGGCCATGCTGTCGCACGGCCCCGCCGCCGCCGCGCCGCCGCCCTTGCCCGGCGATGCCGTGGTCGCTGTCCCTTTTCGCGTCTATCGAGGCCATCTCTTCTGCCTGCTGGCTCTCAACACGGTTCCGCTCTGGACGATGCTGGACACGGGCGATGAGCAGACATTTCTGTCGCTGCGTTTGGCAAAGACGCAGCTCAGCACGGTGTCCAAAGACGATTCGCGTCAAGGCACATTCAAAGGCCGAAGCGGCATCGGCAGCGACGCCCGAACCGATTATATTTACTCCGATGATGAGTCCGATATTGCGCTGAGCCAGTCCCCGCTGGCTATGATTTCGACAAAGACCATTGGCGTCTCCAGCCTGGACCGCTACATCAGCCCCGATTTCGGCTTTGAAATTGGAATGCTGCTGGGCGCATCTACCTTCACCAGCGCCCGGCGCGTGACGTTTGACTACCCACGCCGCTTGATGACATTTGAGTATGTCATCCCGCCGCCGGAGCCAGCGCCTGCCGAGAAGCCGGGAAAAAAGACCAAAAAATGACCCCGCTCGTGCAGTGCGTCCCCAATTTCAGCGAAGGCCGGAACCCGGTTGTGATCGCCGCGATTGTGCAGGCCGTCCGGGACACGCCCGGCGTCCGGCTGGTCGACTGGAGCGCAGACGCCGACCATAACCGTCTCGTCGTCACGTTCGTCGGCCTGCCCGGCCCTGTTCAAACCGCCGCCCTGGCCGCCGCCGCCGCCGCGATCAAGCACATTGACCTGAGTGTTCATACGGGCGTTCACCCCCGTCTCGGCGCGATAGACGTCCTGCCGTTCGTGCCGCTCCGGGACATTACGCTGGCTGACTGCGCGGCGCTGGCCGAAGAGACGAGCCGGGAGCTTGCCGCCCACCACGCTTTGCCCGTCTTTCTTTACGAAGCCGCCTCGCCCGAAGGCCGCTCCCTGCCCGCTATTCGCAAGCACGCCTTCGCCCCGTTCCTGCCGGACTTTGGTCCCGCCGCCCCCCACCCCACCGCAGGCGCGGTCGTTGTCGGCGCACGCGGGCCATTGGTGGCCTACAACGTCACCCTCGCCACAGCAAACCTCACAGTTGCCCGCACCATCGCCCGTGAGATGCGCGGCCTGCCGCATCTGCCCGGCATCCGCGCTCTGGGCCTGCGGCTGCCGTCGCGGGGTCTGACGCAGGTGTCGATGAACCTGACGCGCCCCGCCGAAACCCCCTTGCTGGCCGTCTTCGGCTGGGTTCAGGCGCGGGCGGGGGAACTGGGCACGACTGCGATAGAAAGCGAGCTGATCGGGGCCATGCCCGGCCCATCAGCGTTCAGTGTTCTGGCCGACGCCCTGCAAATGCCGACCCTCAAGCCGGGGCAGGTGCTTTGGGAAAACTGGCCGGAGACATAAAAAGGGGGCGCGGCTTACGCCGCGCCCCCTTTCTTGTGTGACTGTTTAATAGTCGTCGTCGTGGTCGTGGCCGCCGCCGCTAGGCTTGGACTTTTCCTTCTTCTCGACAATCAGCGAGTTGGTGGACAAAATCATCCCGGCGATGGAGGAGGCGTTCTGCAAGGCGGAGCGGGTGACTTTCACCGGGTCCACGATGCCTGCGGCGACGAGGTCCACGTACTCCTCGGTCAGGGCGTTCAGGCCGTGCCCGGCGGGCAGGGTCTTGACCTTCTGCACGACGACGGAGCCTTCCAGCCCGGCGTTGTGCGCGATCTGGCGCAGCGGCTCTTCGAGGGCGCGGCGCACGATGTTTGCGCCCACTTTCTCATCGCCTTCCAGCCCCAGGTTGTCCAGCACGGGGATCAGCGACACGAGGGTCGCACCACCGCCCGCCACAATGCCTTCTTCGACCGCCGCACGGGTGGCTGACAGGGCATCTTCAAAGCGGTGCTTCTTCTCTTTCAGGGCCGTCTCGGTGGCCGCGCCGACCTGAATGACGGCGACGCCGCCCGCCAGCTTTGCCAGCCGCTCCTGAAGCTTCTCTTTGTCGTAAGAAGAGTCGGTGTTCTCGATCTGGCGGCGAATCTGCTCAATCCGGCCCTTGACGCCGTCTGCCGTGCCGCCGCCTTCGACCATCACGGTGTTCTCTTTGGTGATGACGACCTTTTTGGCCGTGCCGAGGTCGGTCAGCTCGATGTCCTTGAGCGGGATGCCCAGGTCTTCAGTGATGAACTTGCCGCCCGTAAGGATGGCAATGTCTTCCATCATGGCCTTGCGGCGGTCGCCGAAGCCGGGGGCTTTGACGGCAATCACGTTCAGAATGCCGCGCAGCTTGTTGACCACGAGGGTTGCCAGAGCTTCTCCGTCCACGTCTTCGGCCACAATCAGCAGCGGACGGCGGGACTGCGAGACCTTTTCCAGCAGCGCAATCAGGTCCTGAGCCGACGAGATTTTCTTCTCAAACAGCAGGATCAGCGGGTTGTCCAGCGTGGCTTCCTGCCGCTCCTGGTCAGTGACGAAGTACGGGGAGATGAAGCCCTTGTCGAACTGCAAGCCTTCGACCACTTCCAGCGTGGTGTCCGTGCCCTTGCTTTCTTCCACGGTGATGACGCCGTCTTTGCCGACTTTGTCCAGGGCTTCGGCAATCAGGTCGCCAATCTCGGTGTCATTGCCGGAAATGGATGCCACCTGCGCGATGCTCGCCTTGTCGGTGATGTCGATTTTGCGCGACTTCAGCTCTTCCACGGCCTTCTCGACGGCGATTTCAATGCCGCGCCGCAGGGCGATGGGGTTGCCCCCGGCAGCGACATAGCGCAGACCTTCGTTGACAATCGCCTGTGCCAGCACAGTAGCGGTCGTCGTGCCGTCTCCGGCCACGTCATTGGTTTTGGAGGCGACTTCGCGGACAAGCTGGGCGCCCATGTTCTCGTAAGGGTCTTCCAGCTCAATTTCTTTGGCGACGGTGACGCCGTCTTTGGTGATGGTGGGGCTGCCCCACTTCTTATCGAGGACGACGTTGCGGCCCTTCGGTCCCAGCGTCACTTTGACGGCATTGGCGACGGCGTTTGCGCCGCGCTCGAGGGCGCGTCGGGCTTCCTCATCAAACAGCAATGTTTTGGCTGCCATTGGTTCGTATTCTCCTTGCGTAAAATGCCGAGGCGTTGAAAACGCCTCGCTCGGTGAGGCGTCCTGCGGACGAAGGAGAAGAAAAGAGCCTGCCGTTGCTGGCATTCTCTTCCACCCGGAGGGTGCTTCTCCTAGCGAGGCGTTTTCAACGCCTCGTTCCTGCCATTGTCAGTTAGCTTTAATTAGCTTTGCACAGCGTAAATCTGGTCTTCGTCCAAAATCATGTATTCCTGGCCGTCGAGCTTCAGCTCGGTGCCGCCGTACTTGGAATAAATGACCTTGTCGCCCACAGCGACAGACAGCGCGGCGCGGGTTCCGTCTTCCAGAACGCGGCCCGGTCCAACGGCGACGATTTCGCCGCCCTGGGGCTTCTGCTTGGCCGAATCGGGGATATAGATGCCGCCGCTGGTCTGCGACTCCGCCTCGCTGGGCTGGACCAGCACTTTGTCGGACAGGGGCCGGAAGTTAATTGCCATGGTGTGATTGCCTCCTCATTAAAGCATTTGTCTATGTTACTGAAATTGGCACTCGGACAGACCGAGTGCTAAAACCGTATTCATTCTACTCATTTCCGCGCCAAATGTCAAGCGGCGCGAATGCTGGGACAAACAAAAACAGGCTTCCCCAATGCTGGAAAAGCCTGTTATTCCGAGTGATAGACGGCCATGACAGTGACAAGCACCGCTTCTTCGTTCAATGCTCTGAATGCAGCAAGGCGAAGTTTGTCTGTGTAGACGGAGAGCAAAGGCAAAGCCTCCTGCAAGCTAAACGGCGTGTCGGTGTAAATCAAATTGATGCGGTCAGGAACAACCAGACCGATTTGAGAACGATAACTGCCGCTTAAGCCCTTGTTGACCGTACAGCCTCCGAAGGTGTAGGTGAACTCTAACTCAAAGTTTTCCAGCAGGTTCTGATACGCTTCCTGCATGACATCGGGAATATAAACTTCAACTCTTGCTTTTTCGGACAGAGGCAACGAACTCCTCCATTCTTTCCGACTCGAAGGCTTTCATTCTTTCCAGCGACTCTTCTGCTGTCAGCTTGGCACGCTTTGGTCGGCGGATCACCCAATCATTCTCTGACGACGCCACTTCGGTCAGGTCCGGTTCGGTCAGCGTTTTGGTTTCTTTTTGAGCGGTTTCCACAAACATTTTCCTTTCCTCAACTTGTCCCTATTCTACCACATTTCATGCCACAAGATTTGAGGCAGCCTCTCAACCTGGCTTTCAGGCTGCGATAGAATGACTGGCAGATTCTTCCGACTTATGCTAAACTATATCTGTTAGCAAAAGGGAGATGTCAAAATGGCAATGCTAGGGAAAGACGCACTTCGGAAGATATTTTAGCGGCGGCAGAAGTAGGGGTGTAAGTATGGGGCAACGCATCATAGCCTGGACACGCTGGGCTTTGTTTGTGCCGTTAGCAGCGGCAACTACAGTAATTATCTTTGCATTTTGGAGCTATTTGACTCACGACTCGATGTTGGGTCGCTCGTATTGGGAAGCTTCAACATACTACATTTTCGAACCCATCTTTTTTGTGGCTTTAGGCACATGGATTGCGCCTTCGCAGCGGCTTGAGGTACCTATAGTACTTTCGCTCCTTTCCGCTCTTGCGTTCGGGTTCTCCGAATATCCAGTAATCTCGGCGGTTTTACATGGAAGTTACTCATGGCATGATCGTGAGGTAGCGTCAGGTATTCCGCTTGGTGCCACAGTCTGGCTAACAATAGTCGGCTTACTGGGAATGATTTGGTATTGTTTCGGTAAAATCATTGAAGTTCGGACTGGTTCGATTTCTATACAGTATGCCAATCTTGTAGCTTGCAGCATCGCGTTTGCGTTTTGTACCGTCTGTGCATTTATTGCAACTTCGGTTTCAACAATAGATAGTGATGGCCTCAGAGTCGATGGCTTTGGTCGCGTTATCGTGGCAGCACCTGGTTGGTGTGCATTTTTCGGCGAAGGCCATATGTGGTATGGTCTCCCGTGGTTTTTCGCGGAAAGAATCCTTTTCTTCGGCGGTATCTTGTTTTTGGGCAGTTGGCACGCTCGACTTCAAAACGCGGAAACGGGACGTAAGGACGCTGCTGACATAAAATTCTCGCAATCGCCGCAGTTGTCCAAGGCTGATAAACTTGCCGAGTCATTTTCAGATAGCAATACACCGAACACCGATGAAATAATTGCTTTAGTTAGCGGTGCCCTGAGAGAGGCGGCAGACGCTATGGTAGCAGATGGAAGCGCAGCAAGCCGGGATCAGGTCAATGGCACTGATGCAGCAGCATACTTGCAACGATACTATAGTGAGCAAGTGACTAAAGAGGAAGAGAAGATGTTGTCTTCCCCGGAGTTTTTGGAAAACCTCCTTACAGTCGGCTGCTTTAATCTGGAGGCTTGCATGAGGGAATACAGTTCAATCGAATACTCCGATTGGCTTTCCCACACTCAGAATTCTCTTTCGATGATTCATGCGTCTGATGCTTTCTGGCACAAACTGTTTGATTTATCAAGAGATGAGTTTATTCGTCACGTATGTAACGATGATGATAAGGCGCGACAAGAACACATTCCGTAGCGTCATGCAATTATCATATAAACGCTCATATGGAAAAATTGAGGATGGTATGGAAGATAATCCAACAAACAAAATGCAGGCATTCATACTTGGAAGTTTAATGTGTTCAACTGTCGGCGGCTACGCATCTTGGCTTGTCTACGCTATTGCTTTTGTCTCTTTAATTTTTGGTAAGTCGGATTGGGTTGTATCATGGTCACTGCCACTTGTTCAGCACTTAAATGTAATAGCGGTACCAATGATGGTTCTGTTTATTTTGCTTGCTTTACTGCCTTCAACACGGGGTTTAGGGGGTTTGTTCGGTGTGTTAGGGGCGAGAGTTTTTTCTTTGACCGGAACGCTTGCGGCACTAATAATCGTCTACTCTCAGTGGTCGACATTCGGCATCGTTATTGGTACTGGATTACTAGGATTTGGAATCATCCCTGTAGGTATCATTTCATCACTTATTGAGCATGAAACGACTGCTTCAATTACTTTGGTGACCTACGGCGCATCAATTTTGATAGGGCAATATGGCGGCTCGGCACTGATAACAGCCTGGGCAGAAAGTGAAAATCGCAAAGCCGAAAAAATCTCCTGAAAGACTGTATAGAAAGAGACTGCCCCTGACTAGATCAGCATTCACCCTCAGTTCTGGAGGAGCTAGAAGTTAAGACAGTCTCTCCGGGTTCCTCCGTTATTGGGGTTAGGGGGCCAGTTGGGGGCTTTCTATACAGGCTGTTTGATGAAAGTAATGCTTAGAAATTTATCTCTAAGCAGCTTTGCTTAATGTTGGCTGGTTTTTAAACTTTCACGCAGCCGGATAATTTCCCGGTTAGCCTCTGCTTTATACAGAGTAAAATCCTTTTTAGTGAAGCTATGTCTTTCGATTGTCGCAACTTTTGTCTTCAGTGCGGCGACTTCAGTTTTGAGTGAACTGATAAGTCTCTTTAGTTCTTCGATTTCGTTTGGTTGCATTTGTGGTTCCTTCTATAGTTTAGTGTCGAAAAAGTAGGAAAAAGCGCCGGGCCAGCAAAAAACTTTTTCTGCTCAAGCGATATGTTTTTAACAGTGGTTTGGGCTTTCTCCATCCGGTCAATTATCTCCTAAAAAGCCTCTTTCTTATTGCCGACCTGACACGTATCGGAACGCCCGTCAAATTGGCTTTGCTTCTGACAGCCTCTTTTTCTCCCGTCCAGCCTCTTTTTTGCACCGCGCCTGCCCGGCCTGTGTCGGGTACAATAGAGGCATGAGTGAGGAACGTTTGGATGAGGTGCTGTTTGGGGCGGAGCCGACCGAGCGGATTGTGGCGGTGGAAACCGGCGACCGCGAGGCGACGCTGTTTGTGCGGGAGGGCGAGGCGACGGTCAAGCGCACCGTGCCGTTTGTGCCCTGGCTGGCGACGGACAAGGAGCGGCATTTTGCCGGGGCCGAGACGACCGAGCTGGAGGGCGACGGGTACAACTGGCTGATCCGGTTCCCGGCGGGCTGGCGGGCCTATCAGGACGCCAAACGGGCGCTCCGAGACGAACACGCGGGGGTGTGTCAGTACGGCAGCGCCATCAAGCAGTTTTTAGTCGCGTCGGGCTATACGCTCTTCAAGGGCATGGCGTTTGAAGACCTGCGGCGGATGCAGGTGGATATTGAAACGACGACGCTGGACCCGCACCTGCCGGAAGCGCGGATATTTATGATCAGCGTCTCGGACAACCGGGGGCTGTCGGACGTGCTGATGGGCGACGAAGCGGACACCCTGCGGCACTTGCTGGCGCTCGTGGCCGAGCGGGACCCGGACGTGATTGAGGGGCATAACTTTTACTCGTTTGACCTGCCCTATCTGCTGGCTCGGTACGAGGCGCACGGGATACAACCCACGTTCGGGCGCGACGGCAAGCCAGCGGTGATGGGGACGCCCCGCAACTGCGCGATTGGAACCAATTCCCGGCAGTTCACGCCGATTTATTTGAACGGGCGGCACATCTTAGACACGCTGTTTCAGGTGCAGCGGTTTGACTGGTCACGCGGGCAGGTGTCGTCGTATGGCCTGAAAGAATGCGCCCAGACCTACGGCATCGCCCCGCCGGACCGGGTGTATCTGGACCGGCGCGAGATCGTGGAGATTTTCGAGACCGACCCGGAGCGGGTCCGCACCTATGCCGCGCAGGACGCCCAGGAAACGGCGGCACTGGCGGCTTTGGTCGCGCCCACTGAATTCTATCAAACGCAGATGGTCCCCGATTCGTATCAGAATGTGGCGGTGACGGGAAGCGGCGAGAAAATCAATGCGATTTTATTGCGCGAGTACCTGCGCCAGGGCCGGGCTGTGGCCCGGCAGAAGGCCCCGCAGCCGTACCCCGGCGGCTACACCGAGGTGCGCGTCACCGGCGTGGTCAAGCCCATCGTCAAGGCCGACGTCGAAAGCCTGTACCCGAGTCTGATGCTGACGCAGAAAATCGCCCCCGCCGCCGACACCCTGCATATCTTTTTGCCCCTGCTGTCCGACTTGACCGGGCGGCGGCTGGAAGCCAAAGGGCGGCTGAAAGACACGCCTAAAAACACCCGCGAGTATGCCTACTGGGACGGCTTGCAAAACTCGTTCAAAACACTGATCAACTCGTTCTACGGCTACATCGGCGGCCCGTTTTACTTCAATGACTACGCCGCCGCCCGGCAGGTCACCGAGGCGGGGCAAACCATTGTGAAGCAGATCGCGTCCGAGCTGGAAGCCCAGGGCGCACGGGTGGTGGAGATCGATACCGACGGCGTGTATTTCCAGCCGCCAACCTCTGTCAAGACCGACGCCGACGAGCTGGCGTATGTGGAGAAAATTGGGGCGTCCCTGCCGCCCGGTATTCGGCTAGCGCACGACGGGTCGTTCCAGTCCATGCTGTCCCTAAAGATGAAGAACTACGTTCTGGTGGAGCCGAACGGCCACAAAATCTTCAAAGGCTCGTCGCTCCGCTCCCGCGCCGACGAGCGCTACGGGCGCACATTTTTAACGGACGCCGTGGACTTGCTGCTCGACGAAGCCCCCGACAAGCTGGCCCATCTGTACCATGACTTATTGGAGAAAATCGAAGCGGGCGCGATGCCGATTGACCTGATCGCCAAGCGCGAGCGGGTCACCGAAAAGCTGCTGTCGTCGGATATGCGGAAACGCGCCGCCGATGCCATCAAAGGCGCAGGCATCAAGCAGGGTGAGTTCGTGGCACTCTACCAGAAAAGCGACAAAACGCTGGGGCTGGTCCAGAACTACGCCCACGACGAGGACACCGACTACTACGCTCAAAAGCTCTACAAATTCGCAGGCCGCCTCAAAGAAGCTGTCGGCGACACCGAGTTTGACCGCCTGTTCCCCAAGCCTGTCCCCGCCGCCAAGCGCCCCGACCCGTCGCAGATGACAATGGATTTATTCGGGTGAACTTTCTCTCCCACTATGTCATCGCCCGGCGTCTGTGGTCCCCGCCGCCCGCTGCCCTGCCCGCCTATGCCGTCGGGTCGGCCCTGCCGGATTTGATTGGGCTGGCTGCGCCGCGTGTGCGGCTGCGGAAAGACCCCCTAGCCCCCAATAATGGGGGAACTGGAGAGTTAGGATTTGGCCCCTCCTCTGCTATTCTGGCTCCCCCATTATTGGGGGCGGGGGGGGTCTCTGCCGGTGTCCGGGCGCATCTGGCGACGGATGCGGCGTTCCACAAAACTGCTGCGTTCGCGGAGGCGCAGGCGGAAGTCGGGGCACTTTTCGGCGATGCGGGCTTTGTTGGCATTCGGGTTCGCCGGTTCTTTGTGGCGCACGTTCTGGTGGAGCTGGCCTTAGACGCCGTGCTGCTGCGGACCGACCCGGCGCTGGTCGAAAAGTTTTACGCGGCCTTCGCGCAGGCGGATTTTGACGCCGTGACGCGCTGGGCCGAACACGAAACGGGCAGACCGCTTCCCCGCTTGCCGGACGTGCTGGCCCGGTTCGCCGCCTCGCGCTACCTGCTGTCCTATATCACTGATGCGGGCGTGGCGACGGGCTTGTCCCGGACGTGCCAACGGGCGCGGCAGGATGGGTTTGAAGGCGAAAACTTTGCGCGTCTAATTCCGGTGGTGCGTGAGGCCGTTGGCCTTGTGGCGGCACGGGCGGAGGCGCTGCTTTCGGAGACCTACCACCTTGCTTCACCCCGTCCTTCCTAAAGGAAGGATGAGGATATGACACGCGCTGGCTGCCTGCATTTCTCTTAACCCGCCCCTAACAGGGGAGGGGTCCCAAAAACCGTGCAGGAATATCCGCGCCCTGTGGCGAAAGCCGCCTATTATGGCAACGACACTTGAACCCACAACCACCCACGCCGAACGGCGCTACCGTATTCATTTTCCCCTGGACCGGCTGAACGCCCCCATTGTCACGCAGCTTGTGCGCGACTACGACCTGTCCCCCAACCTGCTCCGCGCCGATGTGGACGCCAAAAACGGCGGCTGGCTGGTGCTGGGGCTGACCGGCGACGACACCCGCCTGCAAACCGCGCTGGACTGGCTGAAATCACAGGGTCTGGAAGTGACCGAGGACGCCTAAAGCAGAAGGGGAGCGGCAATGACTTTAGATGACTGGGTGAGATTTCTGCATGGGCCGGATGCAGAGGCGGAAAAGAGGCTGATACGCCTGAAAAAACAAAAGCGATCAGCTTATGGATATGCTGGGCGTACTCCGCGAACCATTGCCGCCTGCACCGAACGAAGAGACGGAACGTTTTTTGCAGCGCGGCATGAAAATGTACGCGATTAAATCCTACCGGGAGCAGACCGGCGTGGACCTCCGCACGGCTTCTTTTGCCGTGGATTTCGTGGAAGCAGAGATGAAAACCAGAGGGCTGATTTAGATAACTGAGCAAGAGACAGGAGCAATTCTATGACAGACACCATTAAAACAGCAATCATTGGGACCGGCGGCATGGCGCAGGGGCATATCAAGCGCATGGCGGAGCTGCCGGAAGTAGAGCTTGCGGCACTCGTAGACATCAGCGACAAGAGCCTGGAACGCACGCAGGAGCGGCAGGGCGAGGCGGTGGCAAACGTGCCGACATTTCACGACTACAAAGAGATGCTGGCGGAAGTGAAGCCGGACGCCGTCGTGATTGTCACGCCGCACACCCTGCACTTCCCGATGGCGATGGACAGCCTGGACGCCGGGGCGCACGTTCTGTTGGAGAAGCCGATGGTCAACAAAGTCAGCGAGGCACACGCGCTGCTGCAAAAGATTGATGAGACCAAGAAAGTGGTGGCGCTGGGCTATCAACGGCACTCCATGCCGCACTTCCGGTATATCAAAGAGAAAATCGCGTCGGGCGAGTTTGGCGCTGTGCAGTTCGTCAATGCCTTGCAGCAGCAGGGCTGGGCCAAAGGCACGGCGGGAAGCTGGCGGCAGGACCCGGCGCTGTCGGGCGGCGGACAGATCAATGACAGCGGCTCACATTTGTTAGACATTGTGCTGTGGACGACGGGGCTTGCCCCCGCTAATGTCGCGGCGTTTATGGACAACCGGGGCACGCCGGTCGACATCAACAGCGCCTTGACGATCCAGTTCACGAGCGGCGCCCAGGGGACCATCTCGGTGGTCGGCGACGCGGCGGGCTGGTACGAAGACATCACGATCTGGTGCGACAATGGCTCGTTTTATGTCCGCAACGACGGCTCGTTTCAGGTGCAGGGCACGGACGGCAAGATGTTCACCCCGGACACCTCGCAGATGCCGGAAGGCTCGGATGTGGACACGAACTTTATTCAGGCCGTGCTGGGCAGAGAAGAAGTCGCCGCCGCGCCCATCAACGGCCTGCGAACGATTGAGCTGACCGAAGCCGCCTGGGAATCGGGCCGTTCGGGCGGCACGCTGACGCCGGTGAAGCGGTCAGAGTAAGGCCCCCCGCCCCAATTCTGGGGAGCCAGACAAATACGGAGAAGAAGGGCGCGATAAATCGCGCCCCTACGCTTCTGGCTCTTTCCTAATTTCTGGCTCCCCAAAATTGGGGCGGGAACGCCAACCGTGCCCGTTCTGGTAACATACCTAACCGCCCAAACGTCACCGTCCCGGAAAGGACACCCGCCTCGTTGCGCTTCTCCATTTTTCTTCTGCCCGCGCTTGCCCTGCTCGCCCTCATTCCCCGCGCCGGGGCGCAGGCGGACACGCCGCCGATTGTCCCGATGGTCACGACCCCGACTTCGACGGCGTCAGGCATCGGACTGGGAACCGTCACCGAATACACGCTGCCGAATGGCCTGCAAGTGCTGGTCGCGCCCTCGGAGGCTGCCGATTTGGTGACAATGGATGTCTGGGTCGGTGCAGGAACGCGGCGGGAGACAGCCGACGTCAACGGCGTCGCCCACTTCATGGAGCATCTGATCTTCAAAGGCACCCCCACCCGCAAGCCGGGCGAGATTGATGCCGGGATTGAAGACCTGGGCGGCTCGCTGAACGCCGCCACGTCCTATGACTGGGCGCATTTTTATGTCACGACGGCCTCGGAAGATGCCCCCAAAGCACTGCCCATTTTAGCTGACGCCCTGGAAAACTCGGAAATGCGGCAGGAAGATATTGACGCCGAAAAGCCGGTGATTTTAAGCGAGATGGCCCGCGAGGCCAGCCGCGCCACCGGGCGGGTGTCCCGTGCGTTCAATGCGCTGGCCTTCCCCGATCACCCTTACGGACGGCCCCTGCTCGGCACGGCGGCGAACGTGTCCGCCATGCCGCGTCAGACCATCGTGGATTTTTACCACACCTACTACGCCCCCGGCAACGCCACGCTGGTGCTGGCGGGGCGTATCACCCCCGAAGCCGGGCGGGCGCTGGCCGAGAAGTGCTTTGGAAGCTGGGCGACGCGGGCGGTCCCTGATGACAAAACCCTGGCTGCCCCGACGCAGACCAGCATCCGTACCCTGAGCCTGACCGCCCCGGCCCGGCGCGGCTTTTTGCAGCTTGGCTGGCGTGGGCCGTCGGTGCGCGATACGCCCGATGTCTGGCAGATGGACCTTCTGATGACCCTGCTCGGGCAGGGCGGCGGCAGCCGTTTGGACCGCGACCTGACCGACAAGCGCAAGCTGGTCACGGCGATTGGAACCAGCTTCCTGACCCAGCGCGACCCCGGCATGATGAGCGTCACTGCCGAGTTTGACCCCGGCGATTATCAGCGGGTCATTGAGGCCGTTCTGGCCGAGGCCGCCGCCCTGCGTGACGCCCCCGTTTCGGAGGGCGAGCTGGCCGCCGCCAAGCATTCCCTGCTGGCGTCGTACCTGTTCGATGCCCAGACCAATTCGGGCCGCGCCAACGCCCTGGGCTTCTACAGCCGGATTGCGACGTATCAGTACGACACGTCCTATGTGAGCCGGTTCGAGGCCGTCACGCCCGCGCAGCTTCAGGCGGTCGCCCGCAAGTATCTGACACCGACCGCCTACACGCAGGTCACCCTGCTGCCGGTCCCGAACCCTGTCACCGCCTCCTCCCAGCCATAGGATAATATATTAGGATAATCTGTTATGCCGTTTCGCCTGCTGCTCTGCCTCCTGACCTTGTTAGCCATGCCTGTCCATGCCGACTCGCCTGTGGTCAAAACTACCCTGCCGAACGGCCTGCGCGTGCTGTGCCGCCGCGAGCCAGGGACGCCGCTGGTGGCTGTGGACATCTTTGTCCGGGCGGGCGTCGCCCAGGAAACAGCGGACACGGCGGGCCTGGGCAGCTTTGTCGCACACACACTGCTGGCGTCCACCACCAGCAGCACGCCGGAAACCATGAGTTCCGCGATTGATGCCCTCGGCGGCAATGTCACCGCAAGCTGGCACACGGACTGGACACAAGTAGCCGCGCTGACCGTGCCGGACCGCCTCAGCGACACCCTGTACCTGCTGGCGGATGTCCTGCGAAATGCGGATTTTGACGGGAATGCTGTGGAGCAGGCCCGGACGCAGATGCTCGGCGAAATGGACGCCCGCGATGCCGACCAATTTTCCACGGCTTACGGCAATCTGCAAAAGGCGCTGTTTGACGGGACCGCTTATGCCCGCCCCGACGGCGGCACGCCCTTGACCCTCCGGCGGCTGACACGCAGCGATTTGGTGCGCTACTACCAGCGTTACTACCTCCCGCAGAACATCGTGATTGTGGTCGTGGGCAACGTTTCCCCCGAAGCCGCCACCGCACAGATTCAAGCCAGCCTCGGCGACTTCGTGCGGGTCGGCACTGTCACCGCCCCCGCCGGGTCGCCCCTGCCGCCGCTGACGCAAGGTTTGCCGCCAACACGGGTGTACCAAACCGATCTGACGCAGCAGCTTGTCCTCGCCGGGGTCCGCGCCGTGCCTGCCTCGGACCCGGATTACCCGGCGCTGCTGGTCGCCAACGTCCTGCTCGGCGGCATGAAATCTGGGCGGCTGTTTACGCGGCTGCGCGAAAAAGCGGGTCTCGCCTACGATCTCGGCTCCCTGTACACGCCCCGCCTGACGACGGGCGACCTGACGGCCTACGTTTACAGTGCCCCGACGCGCACGGACCCGGTCACAAAGAAGACCGTGCCGACAGTCGGTCCGGTCAAAGAGTCCCTGCTGACGCAGTTCGCCGCCCTCGCCGACGCTCCCCCGACACCCGCCGCACTGTCCCGCGCCCAGCACTTTTTAATTGGCACCGACGCCCTGAAGCACGAGCGCCTGGAAGACCGCGCCACCCTGCTCGGCGTCGCCGCGCTGACCGGCCCCGAAGGCTACACTTTAGACACCGAGTTTGCGCGGTATATCAACGCCGTCACCGCCGCCGATGTGCAGCGGGTCGCCAAAAAGTATTTTGCTCATCCGGTGCTGTCTACCGTCGAGCCGCAGTTGACGTCAGGCGGTTAGCCCGCCGCCAGATCGTACCATTTTGAGGGTACACTTTACTTATGCGGCGCAGACAGATTGTTATCGACACAAACGTTTTGATTGCTGCTCTTCGCTCAAATCGGGGCGCAGCTTTCCTGCTATTTTCTTTGATCGGCAGCCTAACCCAAAAGTTTGAAATCAATTTATCTGTGCCGCTTGTCGTAGAGTACGAAGATGTCGCTTTGCGGCCCGGTGTGCTTCCTGCTCTCACGCCGCCAGAGATTGAAGATGCTCTCGATTATGTATGCGAGATTGGCAACCATCACGAGATATTCTTTCTTTGGCGACCCTTTCTCAAAGACCCGAAAGATGACATGATATTGGAACTGGCCGTTGAGGCACAGTGCGATTTTATTGTGACCTTCAACCAAAAAGATTTCGTAGGTGTTAAGCAATTTGGCCTGGAAGCATTAACGCCCTATCAATTTCTGCAAAGGATCGGAGAACTACCATGAGTGCGATGAGTGTAATCAGTGTGCGGCTGCCGGAGGCATTGCATAAACAACTGCGTGAAGCCGCACAAAGAGAAGGCATCTCTATTGACCAGATTACCGCTTCGGCTGTGTCAGAAAAACTGGCAGCATGGGCGACGAGCGATTACCTGAAGACACGGGCAGCACGGGGTAGCCGTGACAAGTTCAATGCGGTTCTGGCGAAGGTCCCAAATGTCCCTATCGACCCACAGGATACGGAAGTGTAGTTGAGCAAAAAGCGCCCGGTCTTCGGAAGAAGACCGGGCGCTTGACGGTGAGAGTGCTGCTTACTTGGCGGCAGCCGTGCGCTTGCTTTGGCCGCGTCCGAGGCCGCGCTTGAAGGGGGCACGGTGGACGATCTCGGTGTAGTCCAGACCGGCGGCGGTCAGCGCCTTGTGCCAGGAGTCGAAGCGGCGGCGAGCGGCGGTAATGAGCGTGATGTCTTCCAGCTCCATGTTCTTGGCGTTCAGCTCTTTGCCGTCGCGGTGGAATGCACGGACCATGTCCAGAATGCGCTCGTCATCCCATTCCCGGTACTTGCGAATTTCGTCGTAATTCAGGCCCGAGGCTTCGAGCGCCTCGCGCCAGGAGCCGAAGTGGCTCTTTTTGGTGGCGGCGGCGGCAAGCTGCGGGTCTACGTTCAGGCAGACATGACGCCAGGACAGGTCTTCGCCTTTGGCGTGCAGCTCTTTGATGCGGGCGATGATGCGGTCACGGGTCCAGGACTTGTAGCGGCGGATGGAATCGTAATCCAGTCCGGCGTAGCAGACGGCCTCTTCCCAGGTTCCGAAGTAGCGGGTCGCGGCCCGCAGGAGCGACAGGTTGTTGCTGGCGACACTGGAGTAGTTGAGAGTCTCGCCGGACTCATACATACTGAGAATTTCAAGGGCAATCGCGTCTTTGTTCCATTTACGATGCATTACGGTTCGATCTCCTGTGTCTGAAAGCGTTGCTTGGGAAGAACGCCGCGCACACGGCACTGGGACGGCGGGTATACGACTCTGGGGGACATTGCTGCCCCGGAAGAGCGATTAAGCGTTTTTGATAGTGTCGCTCTCGTTGCGACACGGTAATTATACTCTGTCTTTGCCCCGGTGTCAATGTTTTTTATATAAAGTTTTGTTAAGTTTCCATTAAGATTTATGCTACACTTACTGCCAAAGCAAATCGCCAAAGCAAATCGCCAAAGGAACCCAATTATGTCCTCTGTTCTTGTTGCCGACCATATTGCCCGCCTGCGGCCTTATGTGCCGGGCAAGCCTATCGAAGAAGTGCAGCGTGAGCTGGGGCTGACCAACATCATCAAGCTGGCCTCCAATGAAAACCCGCTTGGCCCCTCCCCCCGCGCTTTAGAGGCGCTGGCCCAAGCCGCCGCTGGTATCTCGTTTTATCCCGAAGGCGCGGCCCCCGCCCTCCGCACCGCCGTCGCGCAGATGCAGAATGTCCCCGAAGACACCTTAGTTTTCGGCAACGGCAGCGATGAAGTCCTGCACCTGCTGGCCCTGTCGTACCTGCGCCCTGGCGATGAGGCCGTGCAGGGCGACCCGTCCTTTGCCATGTACGAAATCTACGCCGCGCAGTCCAACGCCGTCCCGGTCAAAGTGCCGCTCACGGCTGATTTGGTCCACGATTTGGACGCAATGGCCGCCGCCGTCACCGAGAAGACCCGCATGGTGCTGATCGCCAACCCCAACAACCCCACGGGAACGCTGGTGCGGCAGGCCGATGTGGAACGCTTTTTAGACCGCGTCCCTGAAAACGTCATCGTGGTGCTGGATCAAGCCTACGATGAATATGTCGACGACTCCGAAAAGCCCGACCTGCGGCCATTAGTATTAGCAGGCCGCAACATCGTTTTGCTGCACACGTTCTCCAAAGCCTATGGCCTGGCGGGCCTGCGGGTCGGCTACGGCATCATGCGCCCCGAAATCGCCGAAGTCCTGAACCGCGTCCGTTCGCCGTTCAATGTCAACCTGCCCGCGCAGGCCGCCGCCGCCGCCGCACTGTCCGACACCGACCACGTCGCCCGCACCGTCGCTTTGAACGCCGAGGGTCTGCGCTACTTCGCCGCCGAGTTTGACAAAATGGGCCTGGCCTACACACCCAGCCAGGGCAACTTCATCTTGGTAGACACAGGCCGCGACAGCCGCGACGTCTTCCACGCTCTGCAAGCAATGGGCATCATCGTCCGCGCCGCCCACGGCATGGGCCTTCCGCAGCACATCCGCGTTTCCACCGGCACAATGGAGCAAAACCAGCGTTTCATCGCGGCCTTGAAGGATGTGCTAGAAGCATAGAGGCTTAAGATGATCAGCATTTATTTGGACGTTTGCTGTTTGAATCGATTGTTTGATGACCAAACGCAGGAGCGTGTTTATCTGGAAGCGAACGCTGTCGCCTCAATTCTGAGGCGTGTAGAAATTGGCGATTGGGTCAGCATCAGCAGCGAAGCAGTGGAAGATGAAGTTGAAAGCGACTCCAGCAGCGACCGTAAGGCGCGTGTTCAGGATTTCGTCGCGCTTTCCAAGCGGATTGTGACCGTACAGCCTGATCAAATATTCCGTGCCACCGAGCTACAGCGTCTTGGTTTTCACGATATGGATGCGCTTCATATTGCTTGTGCTGAGTCAGCCGGGGCAGATGTTTTCTTGACTACTGACGACCGCCTTTTACGGCTTGCTGTGCGCGTCAAAGAACAGCTTTCAGTGAAGGTTGCTAATCCTGTGGTTTGGCTCTTGGAGGTAAATAATGGTCACTGAGAGAATGACAACGGAACAGATACGACGAGCAGGGCTAGAAGCCCTCCGCAAAGAATTGGGTGTTGTCGGTATGGTCCGGTTCTTACAGATGTTCGAGACCGGGCAGGGCGATTACACTGCCGAGCGGCGTGAATGGCTGGACAAGATGACTCTTGAGGAGATATATACACGCATTCAGGCACGCAGGCAGGAGAAGACAGGGTTGACGCCACCCTTGCCCCTGGAATAAATGCCAGCGCCATAGAAACAAATATCCGCCTGCGCGGACAGAGGACAAGTTTGCGCTCACAATTTCTTCGCCCTTACCCACGGGGGCTTGCCCTCTTAAAGCACAAGGGTTCAGCCCCGTGGCTTCTGGAAGCAAACACATGGCCTACAAAGTTTATGTCAAAAAGCTGTCATCTTATGAGAAAAAGCTGAAGCAGGCCAGGCATGAGCGCAGGCAGGCAAAACAGGCTCGCAGATTGACCGAAGATCAGACTGGCGAGATACTTCAAGCCGCCTTTGACCGGCTGTATTTTTGTATGCGGACACTTGTGGAAACCGACTGCCCGGAGTTGCTTCCGCTCATGGGGAGCGATCTGGGCAGCGCCGCACGAAATTTTTCTGAGGCTGGTAGGCAAGACACGCTAGAGGAGTTGATGGGCCGTTGCGGCAGTGAGGTAGAACAGCTTGTTGGTATTGCGTTTCTCGGCATAGCGACGAAATGCAGAAAGGAACGACCGAGTGACTGAGACGAAACGACCGATCACCGCTGAAGACCTGCTGACGCTGCAAAGCGTCGGTGACCCGCAGAGTTCGCCCGAGGGGGCGCGGGTGGCATTTGTCCGCACCTACACCGATACGGAAGAAAACACCTACCGGGGCGAGGTGTGGATGGCCCAAGCAGACGGCAGCTTGCCCGCCCGGAAGTTCACCGGCGGCAAATGGAGCGACAGCGGGCCGCGCTGGTCGCCGGACGGGAGCAGACTTGCTTTTGTATCGGACCGGCTGGACGAGAAAGGGCAGATTTTTACGATTTCGCCCGACGGCGGCGAGGCATCCGTGCTGACGCACTTGGAACAGGGCGGCATTTCTGGCCTGCGCTGGTCGCCGGACGGCACGAAGATCGCGTTTTTGTACCGGGCAACCCCGGCCAATTATACGAAGAAAGCCGCCGAGGAGCGGAAAGCCAAGCACCTGTCCAACCCGCCCCGCGTGCATACGCACCTGTTCTACCGGCTGGACGAGCAGGGCTACTTTGACGACTCGTACTCACAGGTCTATGTGGCAGATAGCAGTACCGGCGAAGCGCAGGCGCTGACTGGCGGGCCGTTCGGGTGCGACGTGCCCTGCTGGCTGCCGGACGGGCAGACGCTCGTGTTTGCCTCGGACCGGCGGCCTGATGCGGACGTGGACAAGGACTCGGACGCGCAGCTTTGGCGCGTTTCGGTGGACGGCGGCGACTTGGCCCAAATCCCCGCCCCGCTCGGCGACAAAGGGGCGCTGGCCCTGTCCCCGGACGGCACGACCCTTGCCTACATCGGCGAGCCGGACTCCCGCGACTCGTGGGGCACGCGCAACAGCCGCGTCTATGTCCTGCCCCTCAGCGGCGGCGAGACGGCGCGGGACTTGACCGGGCACACCGACCTCACCGTGGGCGGCCTGTCTATTGCGGACACCGGCGACGGCAGCGGCGACGATCTGGCGTGGAGCGCGGACGGCCAAACGCTCTACTTCTTAATTAGCGACCGGGGCGACGTGCGCCTGTCGTCCGTGCCCGCCGCTGGCGGCGACCTAACCTTCCTGACGACCGCAGGCCACACAGCGGGCGGGTTCAGCCTGGCGGGCGGCGTGTTCGCCGTGACCGTCGGCGACTCGACCACGCCCGGCGAAGTGTATGTAGGCGACACGCAAATCAGCGACCTGAACAAAGCCTGGCGCGAGACTGTGGCCGTGCAGACCCCGACGCCGCTGTCTGTGCCGAACGGCGCTGGCGGGACAGTCCCCGGCTGGGTATTGACGCCGCCCAATTTTGAGAAGAATGGCACAGCCCCACTGGTGCTGTATGTGCATGGCGGGCCGCACGCGCAGTACGGCAATGCGCTCTTTCACGAGCTGCAATGGCTGGCCGCGCAGGGGTATGTGGTCGCCTACACAAACCCACGCGGCTCCAAAGGCTACGGGGAGGCGCATACGGCGGCCATTAAAGGCGACTGGGGCGGCCCGGCGCTGGCCGATGTAGAGGCCGTGGTTGACTTCCTGCTGGCCGAAGGCTACGCTGACCCCGCCAAAACGGCCATCATGGGCGGCTCGTATGGCGGCTACCTCACTGCGTGGGCGGTGGGCCACACCGACCGCTTTACCTGCGCCGTCGCCGACCGGCTGGTCAACAACTTGCAGTCCATGGCGGGAACCTGCGACTTTCCGTGGTCGCACGGGACCTATTACAAAGGCAACGCCTGGGACGACCCCGCCGACCTGTGGAAGCACTCGCCGATGGCTTACGCGGGCCGTATCAACACGCCGCTGCTCCTGATCCACTCCGACGGCGACCTGCGCTGCCCGGTCTCGCAGGCGGAAGAGCTGTTCGCCGCCCTGCGCCTGCAAAGAAAGCCCGTCGAGTTCGTCCGCTACCCCGCCGAAACGTCCCACGGCCTCTCACGCGGCGGCCCGCCCGACCTGCGCTTAGACCGCCTGCGCCGCAATCTAGGCTGGCTGGATAAGCACCTGAAAGAGACCCCCTAGCCCCCAATAATGGGGGAACCAGACAAGTAGGGGCGCGATTTATCGCGCCCTTTTCTGTTATCCTTTCAGCCCCCTAGAATTAAGGCGGGAGCCTTTTATATCACGTTACAAGGAGAGACAATGATCGTTGTCATGCAGCAGAGCGCGGAAAAGGCGCAAATCAGGGAAGTGGAAGAGGCGCTGCAAGGCTGGGGCTACGAAATCCACCCCATCTATGGCACGGAGCGCACGGTGATTGCCGCTGTCGGGACGCCGACGCAGGACGAGGCGCGGGTGTCGGAGCAGGTGGAAGCCCTGCCGGGCGTGGAGAAGTCTGTGCTGGTTTTAAAGCCCTACCGGCTGGCGTCTCTGGAGTTTCGGCCCGAAAAGAGCGTCGTCAAAGTCGGCGATGTGGTGGTCGGCGGCGACGGTTTTGTGATGATGGCGGGACCCTGCACCGTGGAGTCGGAGGAGCAGCTTATGGAAACCGCCCGTGCCGTCAAAGCCGCCGGAGCCACCGTCCTGCGCGGCGGGGCCTATAAGCCTTCCACGTCCCCCTACTCGTTTCAGGGCATGGGCGAAGACGGCCTGAAGCTCCTGGCACAGGCGCGGGCGGAAACGGGCCTGCCGGTAATTACCGAGGTCATGCACATCAAGAACATTGACCTGGTCTGCGAGTACGCCGACATTCTGCAAATCGGCACGCGCAATATGCAGAACTATGACCTGCTGATTGAAGTCGGCAAACTCAAAAAGCCGGTCATGCTGAAGCGCGGGATGTCCGCCAAAATCGAAGAATGGCTCCAGGCCGCCGAGTATATCTTAAAAGGCGGCAATGATGCCCTGATGCTCTGCGAGCGCGGCGTGCGGACCTTCGAGACCTACACCCGCAACACGCTGGACCTGTCGGCGGTGCTGGCCGTGCGCGAGCTGTCCCACCTACCGGTCGTGATTGATCCCTCCCAGGGCACAGGCCGGGCGTCAATGGTCCCCGCCATGTGCAAAGCCGCCCTCGCCGTCGGCGCGGACGGCCTGCTCGTGGAAGTCCACCCAAACCCGGAAAAGGCTCTCAAAGACGGCGCACAGACCATCACCATCCCGGCCTACGAAGCCATGATGAAAGAGCTAACGGTCATTGGAGAGGCAATCGGGCGGAGGCTGTAAACACTTACAACATTCGCAGAAAGCTCAAAGCAATGGCTAAACTTCACGTTAGTTTTGGTGAACCGGACGCAGGATGGATAAGAGTTAGTCTGCAACATGAAGCAGACGTTATCCAAATTGGCGCGTCTTATATTTACAGCAGTTTTCACTCGCTGACCGAAGCGTTGATCCGCTTGAAGAACGGTGCAGATGAAGCAGTTGTAGTTTGGCAGTGCGAGCCGTCTGAGTACGAAATGCGCTTTGGCTATCGGGATGGCATTGTGGACCTGCAAGTTCTGTTGTTTCCCGGACCAGAACGCAGCATATTTGATGAACCGAACCCAAAACTCACAATTAATGGAACTTACGAGGAGGTCTGTTTGCCATTTTGGCGGGCACTGCGCCAGTTGCAGGGACGTTTTTCCGAAGAAGAATGGCAGGCTCGCTGGCACGGCCCGTTTCCTTGCAGAGAACTGGATTTGCTCACGGCAACGCTAGGCAAATAACCGTGCCAAGACAAGTAGGGATAGACAACAAGAGCCGCCCGTATTGAGTACAGGCGGCTTTTTTCTTTTACAGCAGTCTTACAGGCCGAGAGCATCCAGCAAAACCGTTTGCACTTCGGAAAGCCGGGCGGGAGACAGTGTACCAATCAGAGACAAAAAACGTGCCCTGCCACGCACTTGAATCTGATGGCACAGGGCCACCGAGTCTCGCGGCAGGCCCGCCTCACCGGCGGGGAAGAAAATTGTGGTAGGAATAGAGAGGCGTTTGGTTTTGCTGGTCAGTGGGATGACAATGCTTGTTTCCAAATCCCTGTTAAGGTCGTCATCCTGAAGAACGATGGCGGGGCGAATACCCGTTTGCTCCGGCCCGGAAGGTGTCCCAAAGTCCACCATCCAGACTTCGCCGCGCTTTATAGGGCCTCCTCGGCCGTCAGAAGTGCAAGGCGGTGTTCCGGGTCGGAGTTAGCCAGCGCCTCTTCTTCCGCCGCGTTCTCTGCGGCATAGGCTTTCAGTCGTGCGGAGTCATAGACTGGCTTGGGCCGGGCCGCACGAACAGCGCGGGCCAGAAGCCGGGCGGCATATTCGCTGGCCTGCCGCCCTTCTTTGGCCGAGAGGCTTTGGAGACCGGCTTCGGTGACTTCATCCAGAGTGATTGTGTGTGTTGCCATAATGAGAGTATACCTCGGAGACCGCGTCGAAAGGCCCAGGAGAACCTCACCCTAACCCTCTCCTTCAGAAGGAGAGGGAACCGGAGAAAGGTGTAGGGGCGCTGCTTGCTGCGCCCTCTTCTCCTATCCTAATTATCCGGTCCCCCCAGAATTGGGTCGGGTGCAGTTGCTCCGGGTTAGGGGGCGATCTGGGGGCTTTCTAAACCGTTCCCTACGCAAACCGCTCTTCGGTCCAGGGGTCGGCGTGGTTGTGGTAGCCGCGCACTTCCCAGAAGCCGCGCTTGTCGGCTTTCAAAAACTGGATGCGGTTCAGGAACTTGCTTCCCTTCCAGGCGTACAGGTGCGGGGTGATGATACGGATGGGAGCGCCGTGTTCGCGGGGGATGGGATGGCCGTCGAGCGCGTAGGCGACAATCACGTCCGGGTGCATCAGCTCTTCGAGAGAGTTGTTGGTGGTGTAGCCGTCCGCGCCGTACTGCATGACGTGGGTGGTGTCGGGGTCGGGCTGAACGAGATCGACCAGGCTCTCGAAGGGAATGCCGGTCCAAGTCAAATCATAGCGGCTCCAGTGGGTGACGCAGTGGAAGTCGGCGGTCAGGTCGAGCGAAGGAAGCTGCTCTAAATCGTCCAGCGAGAGTGAGACGGGGTTCTGCACCGCGCCGTCAAGGGTCAGCCGGAAGGTGTCGGCGTTGAACGGCGGCTGAACGCCGAGGTCTAAGACGGGAAACTTCTCGGTGAGGTACTGGCCGGGCGGCAGGCGCTGCGAGCGCGGGGCGGCGACGCGGGTTCCGGTCTCGCCGCGTGCCTGAGCGCGTTCCACGGCTTTCTGCTTGACGTGCAGGTACTTTTCGCTGTATTCGGTAGAGTTGTTGGTATCACTGGGCATGGTCTGTCTCGGCTTTCTCGGTCGGTCTGCCGGGGGCAGGGCGCGGGCCGGGGCTGCCCGGCGTCTGCCGGGGCAGTGTATCGGGTCGGGAAAAGCCATGAGCGCCTCGGCGGGGGAACACAGGGCCTTTGTCTTGTGGCGTGCGGAGCGGCTTGGTTTCCCCGGAGCCGCCCCATCCCCCGTGGCTGTGTTTAGTGAATGGCATATGGATACTGTGTTGTTACCGGTAGTGGCTTCCAGATAATGCCGCGCTCACCTGCCTCGTCGGCGAGTTCAGCCCCAATCCTAGACAGGGTTGAGTCCTGCAAGAAACGGCAGAAGGACGTCAGCAACTTCCTGCGGGTACTGCGCGTGGGGGTAGTGGCCTGCGTTATCGATCATCTTGTACCTGCCGAAATCGGTTGGCAGCAGATCGACAATAGCGGCGGCCTCAGCCTCGGGGTCTGCAAAGTCCGAGTCGTTGCTTCCCATCACCACCAGAACCGGGCACCGAACCTCTGCCAGCCGTGCGGCGGCCTGCGCCAAGGTCGCCGACGAGTTAAACATCTTCTGAGCCGCCTTCACTCGGCCGGGTTCACGCAGGTTTGTCTGCAGCGCAGTTAGCCATGTGTCCCAGTCTGCTGGCTTGCGCCCAGGGTATGCCACGTCGAGGTATTTCGACCAAGTTTCAACGCTTCCGGTGAGAACGAACCCCGCTAGCAGGAGCGCACCGCGACGATAGTTATGGTCGTTATGCAGCAGTGCCGCCATGCTAAACTTGGGGGGACGAGTGAACGGGTCGATCTCCACAATCGCTCTTACCAGATCCGGGTTCATCGCGGCTGCAATCGTCGTGGCACCGCCCGAAAAGGACTGGCCCACAAGCACTGCCGGGCCACCAAGCTTTCGGATGACCTCGATTAGATCGCCAGCCGTATCTACATGGGTATAGGAGTCCCAGCCAGTGCTGGACTCACCATGTCCTCGAAGGTCAACACTGGCGACGCAGTAGCCAGCAGTCGCAATCAACGGAGCGAGAAAGCGGTAGGAGCTGCGGATGTCAGCTACGCCGGGGGACAACACCACTAGCGGCCCTCGCCCGACCGTTTCGTAGGCAATGCGCCCGCCTTTCACATCTACGTACTGGGTTTGGCTCGTACCATCGTTCATTCCATCGTTCATTGTTGTTCCTTGTTGTTCCTGGGTTTGAGCCATCTTAACTGCCCTTATGTGTTATACCCTGATAAATCCGTACCAGTTTTTTCCGAAATCTTGCGAACTGGGCAACACCATTGCCTTCATCTTTAGAGCTGATTTTCCTTTTCTCGTAGGGTACTGCCTGCGCTTTATTGATTTTTGTTGTTATATTTTGTTGTTGTATTCAGTCTGTGACACTATACCCCAGGAAGAGGGAATCCTACTACCTGTACTTACCTCCGGGCGGGCGGCGCGGGTCGCTTTTTTTTGCTGAACGCCTCGGTCGGCAGGGCGTCGAGCAGGCGGGAGACGTCGGCGGCGGGGACTTTTTCGCCGTCCGCATCGGAGAGGTAAAACGCATCGCGGGCGCGGCTGCCCCAGACGGACAGGCGGGCGGCGTGGATGTTCCAGCCGAGCGCCGAGACAGCGCGGGTGAGGCGGTAGACGACGCCGGTTTCATCAGGGGCGCTGACTTCCAGCAGTGAAAACCGCTCGGAAGCGTTCTCGTCGATGCGGGCCGAGTAGATCGTCTGCTCTTTCAGGGGCTTTTTGTGCGCCTGCAAAAGCTCGCCGATGCCGACTTCGCCGAGAAGCACGCGGCGGAAGCTGTCCCCAAGCTCGGCCCGCTTGCCCGGCGACAGCGGCTTGCCCCGGTAGTCTACCCAGAGCGTGTCAATGGCGATGCGGACGCTGGCCTCGCGGGTGAACACCTGCGCCGTGTGCAGATTGACATCGTGGGCATACAAAACGCCGGTGATCTTAGACAAGAGGCCAGGGCGCGGGTCGTCGTAAGCGCACAGCGTCAGCTCCGTGTGGTCCGCGCCGTATTCGTTCTTGAAATCCACGGCAGGCTCGAACGTTTCGCGCAGGCGCTCGATCATAGCGATATGCAGGTACATTTCTTCCAGCGGCGTGTTCAGCAGATACTGCGCGGGCAGGCTGCGGGTGTGGGCGAGAACGCTGTCCGTGGGCAGGTTATGGGCGGCCAGCCCTTTGCGGATGCGCTCGCGCTGACGCTTCAAGTCCGGCACATAGGGCGGCGGCGGGCCGCCGTCATCGCCCAGCGGGGCGGACAGCATTCCTTCGGCGCGGGCATACAGTTCGGACAAAAAGCGGCCCTGCACCTCGGTCCAGACGCCGTCGCCGACCGCCTGCGTGTCGGCATAAGTCAGCAGGTACAGCATATTCAGGCCGTCCATGTCCGGGATATGCGTGATAAACTCGCGGGTGGTCTCGTCGAGCGCCAGATCGCGCAGGCGGCTCGTTTCTGCCATTCGCAAGTGTTCGCGGATCAGAAACACGACTTTGTCCCGCCGTTCCTCGTCCCACCCGAGGCGGTCACAAATGACGACTGCCGCCGCCGCCCCGGTCTCGGCATGCGGGCCGCCGTCCGGCCACTGCTTGCCGATGTCGTGGATCAGCCCGGCCAGATACAGCGTTTCCGGGCGAGCCACTTCGCCGATCAGGCGCCGCCCTTCGGGCAGCCGGGTGTCGGTTTTCAGGTTCTCTAAATTGCGAACGACCCGGAGCGAATGGGCGCCGACGGTGTAATCATGCGCGGCATCGTAGGGGATCAGCGTCATAATTGGCGCGAATTCGGGAAGGAGCCAGCCCAAAGCGCCGGATTCCTGCAAGCGGTCCAGCGCGTCGGCGACGCCGGACGGCGCGGACAGCAGGCGGGTCAGAACGCGGCCTGCCACGGCAGGGTCTTCCGGGGCAGGCCGGGCGGCGAGGTAGTCGCGCAGGGCCGCTTCCAGCTCAAAGGACTGCGCCAGGCTATACGCCTGGCGCAGCTCGGCGACGTGCAGCGGCAGGGCGGGGTCCTGCCCCGCCGCGTCCGCATCGGCCAGGGTCAGCACGCGCCCGACCGAGGCCAGGCCGAGGCCCAGCGGCAGCTCGCTGTCCAGGCAGCGGGTCATCACCAGCCGGGACACCCGGCGGGCTTCGGCGGCGTGGGTGAAGTAGTCCCGCATGAACTGTTCTACCGCAGGCAGGGCAGGCGTGTCGGGGTAGTGCAGCAGCGCGGCGACCGCTTCCTGCCGCTCGGCGGTCAGCCCGTCCCGTGCCTCGCCCGAGGCGATATGCAGCGCGGTCCGGGCGCAGTGCAGGAAGTCGCGGGCGGCCAAAAGGCTGGCCGCGTCCTCAGCCCGCACCACCCCCAGCTCCACCAGGGCCGGCCAAAGCCGGGCCAGGCTGGCGTGGTAGCGCACTTCGCCCATCCACTCGGCGTTCTGAATATCGCGCAGGCCGCCCGCGCCTTCCTTGACATTCGGCTCGATGGTGTAGACCTGCCCGCCGCCGTGCCGGGACAGCACTGCCTGACGCTCCGCCCATTTCTGGAACAGAAAGTCTGCCGTGAGTATCTGCGCCCGAAACTGCGCCCGAAACTCTTGAAACAGCGTCCGGTCCCCGCACAAAAAGCGGGCGTCCAGCAGCGTCGTCTGTGTTTGATGGTCCAGCCGTCCCAGGTCGCTCAGCAGGCGGTACGCATACCCGACTTTCAGGCCCGCGCCGTACAAAAAAACGTCCATGACCCCCTGAAACATCTCTTTGACAATGGCGTTGACCGTGTCATCATCTTCGTGGGCGGGCACAAACGTCACATCCACATCGGAGAACGGGGCCAGCTCCCGCCGTCCATAGCCGCCGGTCGCCACAATCGCCACCGGCGCGGCGTCTTCGGCGATGCCTGCATTCTGACAAGCCAGCGCAAACAGCCGCCGCAGCACGGCATCGACCAGCGCCGTGTTGCAGGCCAGCAGGTCGGTTCCCGTGGCCGAGGCCAGCGCCGACGCCGTGTTCAGCCCGGCATGGGTTTCTTTGAGGTAGGCAGCAATCGCAGCGGGGGTGTCAATCCGGGCAAGCGCGGGGGCAAACAAGGCGCATCTATCGGGCACGGTGGTTTCAGGCACGGTGGTTTCGGGAGGCATAAGCGTATTTTACCCCAGAACGCGCACACTACAAAACGCCTACACTTCTGTCAGTGTATGCTCATGCAGGCTGAGGCCGCCTGCGGCGATCTGAAAGGGATGCGGGGAGGAGGAATGGGGCGAGCCGCGATGCTTCAAGACTTCCAGCAGGCGGACGCGGCGCAGGTCGCGGGCTTCGGGCTGACGGCGGTATTCCAGGCTGATCACTGTGTCAGCAAGATATTCTTCCGGGGTCACGGGAAACGGCGCTTCGCGGGTGTTCGTCTCGCGGGTCATCAGCACGGTCAGATTTTCCTGGCGCAGAGCATTGACCACCCGCTCAAAGCGCACACGGGCCTGCTCGGCGGCATCGGGGTAGCTCTCAAACTGCGTCAAGCTATCCACCACCACCCGCTTCAAGCCGTAGTCCCGGATCAGCGTTCGATAGTGGTCATCGGCCAGCTCGCGCAGGAACGCCTCGGGAGAAGTCAGCACCAGCAGCAGGCGGCGCTCCCGCACAAAGGTCTCAAAGTCCCAGCCCAGCGCGGCGGCGTCGCGCAGAAGGCGGCGCGGATGCTCCTCAAACGTCACCAGCAGGCCCGGCGCGTCAAGCTGCGTGATCCCGGCGTGCAGGAACTGCATTCCCAGAATGGTTTTACCTGTGCCCGGCGCTCCCTGCACCAGCAGGGAGTTTCCCACGGGCAGGCCGCCGTGCAAAAGGGCATCCAGCGCCGGCAGGCCGAAGGGAATAGGAAGGGGGCTGTCAGTCATGGGCGGCTCCCGCCTGACGAAAAATCACCATTCCCTGACAGAGAGATTGGTGCAGAAAGCCAGCGCGGCAAAGATAGTCCGCAGCCCGGCGCACGTCCGCTTCCGAACGGCCTATCTTCACCGCCAGTCCGCCCGCATGATCGCGGGTGTGCGGGTTGAACTCGAAAAAACCGCGCAGGCCGCGTGCCAGCCCGTCCAAATCGGCGGAAGGCGGCGGGTCCGCCTTTGGCGGCCCGTCTCCCCACTCGGGCAAAGTGGCGGGCACCTGCTGCAGCGCCTGCCGAAGCGAGGCCCCCTCTTCCATCGCCCGGCGGATTGCCAGCACCCGCCGCACCGTATCCAGAGTGTATCCGCGCCGCGCCCCCTGCCCCTGCCCGCTCAGGTAGCCCTGCCGGGTCCAGTAGCCAAGCTGACGGACGGAAATGCCGCACAGTGCAGCCGTCTGCGCGGCATTCAGCACCAGCGCCGGGAGTGATTTCCAGAGAAGCGCATTAAAATCAGTGTGTTTTCTCATGGTTTCCGCGTTTCTGTTGAGCGTCATTTTGCGCGTCCTATCACGCTTCAGCAGCCAGCGAGGCCGCCTCGGCGCGGGCCACTCGCGCCGAAACATCGGAACGGCCAGTCGGAGGCACGACAAACAGGCCCCCGGTTCCCATTCCTCCAGGTTCTATTCCCCCGCCCCCCGAGGCCAGTGGGCCGCGTGCGGCCTCGATCTTTGCCAGCGCCGAGGGCAGCGCCCCCGGCTCTTCGGCCAGATGCGCGGCATGAACATCAGCGGCCAGCACCACGCCGGGGTCGCAGCCGATCCTCAGCAGTGCCTGCCCCAGCGGCGTGAACCCCGCATTCAGGCCCGCCCCCAGCCACGCCAGCGCGGGCTGCCGCTGGAGACGCGCTCCAAGATACAGCGGCAGTCCGGCCAAAGTCGCCGTCACGGTCCAGCCCGGCATCGCTCCCGTCGCCAGTCGGGCCATCATCAAGGCCAGGATCGCCTGCACCTCGCTTCGCTCTAGCTGCCGGGTCACTCCCAGGCCCATCACCACCGCCCGGCTGCCTTCGCGGCCCGCGACCACAAACGCATTGGTGTCAGGCCGGGCACAGGTATACAGCGTGGGCATGGGCGTGTCGGTTTTTTCACTCAGCTCCAGCAGCATCTCGTAAGCGTTGGGGGCTTGATCTTGAGTCAGCATTCGCGCTTCCCAGACATCCAAAGGAAACTTTTCAGCGGCCCACGATCCAAACAGGCAGTAGCCCAGTCCGAAGGCCAGCCCGCCGCTCAGGCCCAGCCAGGGATGTCTAAAAATAGCGCCCAGAAGAAGCCCCAGAAGCGTCCAGAACGCTCCGCAAATGAACACCGCGAGAAAAGAGCGCAGATGCAGCAAAGTCGCTGTCTCCTGTTACCCAAGATAATTTAGTATCTCGGTTGTACCCAGAAAACGCGCCCTTCTCACCGTTCGCTCAAAACATAAGCTAAAACATAACGCGGTGCTTGCGGGCGGCGACAGACAGAAGCAAACCAACGGCGGTGAAATTGACCAGCAGGCTGCTCAGGCCGTAGGAGACAAACGGCAGGGGGACGCCGACGACGGGCATAATCCCCATCGTCATCCCGGCGTTGACAACCACATGGAACGTCAGCATGGACAGCACGCCCGCCGCCAGCAGACGCCCCAGCAGGTCGTCGCACTCGGCCATAATCACCACGCCGCGCTCTAGAAGAAGCAGATACAGAGCCAGCAGAATGCCGCAAACGACAAAGCCGCCTTCTTCGCCAAACACCGTAAAAATAAAGTCCGTGTGATGCTCCGGCACATAGCCGCCCACGCTTTGCGTTCCTTTGCCGTACCCCTCGCCGCTGATGCCGCCCGCGCCAATGGCAATCTGGCTTTGCCGCAGGTGATAACCCGCGTCGCGGGGATCGGCGGCGGGGTTCAGAAACACTTCCAGGCGGTTTCGCTGATAGTCTTTCAGCACGCCGCCGGGGTTGAACTGCCAGACAACGCCAAACAGCAGTGTTCCGGCCAGCAGAATTGTTCCCAGATGCAGGAGCCGCGCTCCGGCAATCGTCATCATCCCAAACCAGATGGCAAGCAGGACCAGCGAGGTACCTAAATCGGGCTGTTTGGCGATCAGCAGCATCGGCACGCCAATATGCACCAGCGATTTCAGCACCGTCGGCCACTGCCGGATTGTCTCGGCATGATGGACTAAAAACAGCGCCAGCGTGATAATCACGATGACTTTGGCGAACTCGGAGGGCTGAAGCTGCACCGGGCCGAGCTTGATCCAGCGGCTCGCCCCTTTGGCCTCATGCCCGCCGAAATGGGTCAGCACGAGCATCAGCAAAACAAGGTTCAGAGGATACAAATAGCGGGCAAACCGCTTGAGCAGGCTTTCATAATCCGTCCGCGCCAGCAGAACGGCCACGACAAGGCCCAGAACCGCCCCGAAAATCTGCTTGCGGACCATGTCCAGTGGGTGCGCGTCCAGATGCAGGGCACTTCGAATCGCCAGAATGCCGCCGAGACAAATCAGCACCGCACTGCCTAATATGGCCCAGTCTATCTCGCGCCAGCTTTTTGCAACGTTCATGGCCTTTTATGATACCCGGTCCACGGCCCCGGACGTTCCCCGCGAACCGGCAGCCCCAGGGCGAGCGCATCTCAATGACTGCCAAATTACTCTATGCGAGGGGTTTTAACCCCTCGAACTCTGGCAGCCAACGCAAAATGTTCAACGAATGAGATGTGCTGGCCCTGCCGGCGGCCCACAGATGGCAAGAGAGGACGGGAGAGTACGAGGGGTTTTAACCCCTCGTCCTGCGAACCCTACGCCCCGCCTTTGTGTTGCTTTCTTTGTGACACGCACTCTTGATAACACTTTGGAAGCGGCGCGGCTGCGGACGACCCTGGCGACGATTGCCCTATCCGTCGGGAGCGTGCTGGTTTTGCGCGATCAGCCCTGGTCGGACGGGCGCACGGCGGCGGCGCTGAACGCCGTCAGCCTGACCGTATTTGCCGCCCATGTGGCGTACTATAAAGACCGGGCGATGGCCCGGCTGTTAGTGTTCGGGCTGGGGCTGGGGATGATGGAGCTGGTCGCGGACGCCCTGTGCGTCACGTTCACGGGCACATTAGACTACTCGGTCAGCCGGAGCGCCCAAATCGGCCTGTCGCCGTTCTGGATGCCGACGGCCTGGCTGGTCGTCGCCGCGCAGATCGGCTACCTGGGCCGCCGCTTTATGCAGCGGTTTGGCGCTCTGCGGGGCATGGCGCTGACGGCCCTGCTGGGGGCGGTCAACATCCCCTTTTATGAAGAAATGGCCTGGCACGCGCACTGGTGGCGCTACGAAAACAGCAAAATGCTGGGGCACACGCCGTATTATATCATTGTGGCGGAGATGGTGATTGGCCTGACGCTCGGCCCGCTGGCAGCGCGGGCAATGGCCCCCGGCGCGACGTGGCGCACGGCGGCCTGGGCGGGGTTTGTCGGCGGCGCGGGGACAATCCTTGGCGGCCTGATCGGCTACGGACTGGTAGAGCGGGTGTTTTAAAACCCCTAGCCCCCAATAAGGGGGGAACCGGATCAGAAAGGTCGGAAAGAGGGCGCGATAAAGACAGGAGGGCGCGATAAATCGCGCCCCTACTCTGGCTCCCCCATTATTGGGGGCGGGGGGGTCTTACCGACACCGGGCATGGATTTCGCGGCCTAAAATCCGGGAGGCGGGATCGAGCGGCGCTTTGCAGACCAGGCAGCGATGCTCGAAGCGCAGGCGCTGCTGCTCTTCGGCAGTCTGTTTTGTCATGCCCAGCGTGTACCATTCGGGCACTCGGGCTTCCAAAGCGCGGGCCACGGCATCGGGGGACTTTTCGGCGCAGGAAAAATGGGCGTGGAAGCCGTAAAACAGCGAACGCTCGCGGGTGACGGTGTATTCCTGCATGGTGCGCCGGTCAAGCTCCGTGTCGGGGTAGAAATGCGTCCAGCGGCCATAAAACCACTTCAAGTTGCCGACCGCCAGAACGCCGTCGCAGACCACGCACCGCTCGCATTCGGTGCAGCCGCCCGCGTTCAGCGAGACGGGCAGCTCGCGCCCGCTTCCGCCGTGCTTTTCCAGAACTGTCTGCCGCCCGCAGCGGCAAATCCGAAAGCTGGTGCTGTCTACTGCCTCGCAGCCGCTGCATACCCAATGATACTGCGGGCCAACGGCCCCCTGCCCTGCTGCTGCGGGAACCAGGCGCATTTCCATCCCGCACAAATCGCACTTATGCAGCCCGAGATGGTTCATCTCGCCGCTTTTGTGCAGATGGCTGTAGGCGTCCGCTGCCTCCGAGCGCGGCGCGGGGCGCGTTGGGGTCAGCGCACGCTGGAACCATGACGAAGTTACTTCCTGAAGCTGACGGCCTGCCAGCAGAAACTTCCGGCTGACGGCGCGGGTGAGGTGCAGTGCCATACCCTTATTGTATCCCAAAGTCGCCGATTTTCAGCGTGTTATTTTAGCAGAACAATCAGATAAAGCACGCTTGCCAGTCCGAGGCCGAAGACAAGTGCCACAAAGCCGAAAATCAGGAACGTCGGCGTCTTGTACGCCGCCCCGTCAATCATCCGCCGCGTCCGCTCATACTGCCACGCCGCCAGCGGCAGAGTCACCAGCCCTGCCGCCGCGAACGCCAGCCCCAGACGGCCCGAGCGCACGCCCGCTTCGGGCGCAATCCCCAGAAAGCGCAGCTTGGCAATCAAAATCCCGAAACCGAGCAGGGCAATACTTGTCCGCACCCAGGCTAGAAACGTCCGCTCATTGGCGAGATGGTCACGGGGGTTCATGCTAATCCCTCGCTTTCGCGCTTCAAATTGGCGCGAGCAGTTTCCTCGAAACGCGCAAACAGCGCCGGGGTATGGTACAGCCGGGGCCGTTCCAGAAAGCTGTTTAGCACCTTGCGCCGCCCTTCCCGGTAGCGGTCTTCGGGGACCCAGGCGTATTCCTGCCGAATAGCCTGCGCGTAGCGGTCGTAGTCGGCGGGGGCCGCGCCCAGAACGGCTAAATCGGCGTCCAGCAAAAGCGCGGCGTCGGGGTCGTCCGGGGCGGCGGTGTGCGTTTGGGTCGCCAGTATCAGCCGCTCCACGGCGGCTTGCGTCGGCGGCGTCAGCGCGGAGGCTTGCAGGACATCCGCCGCATAAGCGGCGCTTTCAGCTTCGTTGTCCGTGCGCCGGGCGTCATAGATCGCGTCGTGGAACCAGATGGCAAGGCGCAGGGCCAGCGGGTCGGCAGCCGCGCCCGCGAACTCTTCCACCACCGCCAGCATCGCGCCAATATGCGTCAGCGTGTGGTAAGCCCGGTCCGGCTCGCCGTAGCGGCGGGCCAAATCCGACCACGCCGCTTCGGCGGCATCCGCGCTCAGACCTGCGGCGCCCGCCGTCTCGCGCCAGGCGTTTTTTAGAGCCTCGCGTGTCATCGGGTCAAGAGGCTTGCGGCGGGCTTGTCCAGCAGCCACAGGAGCGTGCCGTTCGCGGGCAGAACGGCGGCGGAGGGGTGGACTTCTTTGGGCGGACTGTTCTCAAAAATGTCCCGCACGGCTTTGGCCTTGCCCGCGCCGGGAACCAGAAACAGCACGCGGCGGGCGGCATTCAGCACCGGGAACGTGACGGTGACGCGGTCCACGGGCGGCGGCAGGGTTCCGGGAGGCGTCTCGACTGCCCAGACAGCGGTGATTTCCAGAGTCGGTTTGCCGGGAAACAGCGACGCGCAGTGACCGTCATCGCCCATGCCCAGCAGCACCAAATCCAGGGTCGGCGGCTGCCCATCGGCGGGTGTCAGCACACGGGTCAAGGTCGCGGCATAATCAGCGGCAGCTTTTTCGGTCGTGCCGGTGTTCGTTGGGACAGGAAAGACATTATCGGCGGGCACGGGCACATGATCCAGCAATAGCGTTTTGCACATCCCAAAGTTCGAGTCTTTGTCGTCGTAAGGGACAAACCGCTCGTCGCCCAGAAAGACATACGTGTTCGCCCAGTCCACGCTCCCCGGCTCCTGTGCCAGCCGCTGATACAGCCCCTTTGGGCCAGAGCCACCGGTCAGGGCCAGGCTGAACTTGCCTCGGGCGGCGATTGCCTCGCGGGCGGCTTCGGTCAGCACTTCAAACGCCCGTGCGGCCAGGGCGGTGTCGTTGTCTAAAATCTCATGCGGATAGTTTGTTTGGGACATTTCGGGTTCCTGTGCGTTTTTCTGTTCTTACCCAGTGGGCGCACCAATCAAAGCGGCGCGGGCCTGACGCACCGCTGCCTCGGCGGCTTCGGGCGTCTCGGCCAGTGCCGTTAAATGCCCCATCTTGCGGCCAGACCTCGGCTCCGCTTTGCCGTACAGATGCAGCGAGACGCCCGGCAGAGCCAGCGCGGCGGGCCAGTTTGGCTCGCCGCCCGCCCAGACATCGCCGAGCAGATTTGCCATCGCTGCCGGGCGCAGGGCCTGCGCCGCGCCGAGCGGCAGGCCGCAGACGGCGCGAAGCTGCTGCCCGAACTGACTGGTCGCGTGCCCTTCAATGGTCAAGTGCCCCGAATTATGCGGGCGCGGGGCCATCTCATTGACAAGCAGTTTGCCGTCCGGGGTCAGGAAGAACTCCACGCACAGCACGCCAACCACGTCCAGCTCGTCCATGATGCGCCGGGTCAAAGTGTGGGCCTCTGAAACGACCTCCGGGGACAGACCCGGCGCGGGGCAGACCGACACATCCAGAATGCCGTTCCCGTGGCTGTTCTGAATCGGTCCATAGGACTCAAATGCGCCGTCCAAGCCCCGTGCCCCGATGACCGAGACTTCGCGCTCAAATGTCACAAAGCCTTCCAGCACGCAGGGCTGCCCGCCTACAGCTTGCCACGCGGCATCCGCTTCGGCAGCCTCATAAATCCGCACCTGCCCCTTGCCGTCATAGCCGAAGCCAGCCGTTTTCAAAATGGCGGGCATCCCCAACTCTGCCAGCGCCGCGCCCAGCTCTTCCCGCGTGCCGACGTGCCGGAACGGGGCACAGGGGATGCCATTCTCCAAAAGCCATGTCTTTTCCCGCCCCCGATGCTGTGCGATATGCAGGACCCGCCCGCTGGGCCGCACCGGAACAACACTCAGGGCCGCCTCCACCGTCGCCGCAGGCACATTTTCGAATTCAAACGTCACCCCATCCACGCCCCGCGCAAACTTTCGCACGGCCTCTAAATCGTCGTAGGCCGCCGTCACTTCCAAATCGGCCACCTGCCCCGTCGGCGTGTCCGTGTCCGGCGAAAGCGTATGCACCCGGTAGCCCATCGCCCGCGCTTCCAGCGCCAGCATCCGGCCAAGCTGCCCGCTGCCCAGAATGCCGAGGGTCGCGCCTGGCAAGATTTGTGTGTCTTTCATTAATCTATAATTATGTATTGAACATAAGGTGGCGAGACTTTCAGCACAATGTCGCTGGGGTTTCCAAAGTGGTTAAGCCGGTCATGGCTTTGCTGATACTGCGCTTGCCTAATCCAAAACCCACGTCCGCTAAGCCAGACAATGTCGGCGTCGGGCGGCGCGAAGTCAACATTGACTTTGACAAACCCGCCTGGAACACCCAGCATATCGTCTTGCTGACCAGGTTTGGAAGGTACACCGCTTCGATAGACATAGTGGTTCCAATAAGGAGTTGATATTCCCCCTTCTGTCGTAAATAGATGCAGCACATCGGCGCGGGTCATACCAGGCTTCAGCGTCGCAATGCGCTTCTGCACAGAGGCGGGAACGCCCTCGGTGCTTGGCGCAGACGGCGCTGTCACCAGCGTCCTATTCAGGCCAGGGCTGTCCGGGTCAACGGTCCGCAAAAGCTTCACCACTTTGGGCAGCACCGGCAAATAGTTAGCATATACCCGTCCACCCGGATAATTGCGGGTGATTGTCATCAGCGGTTTGTCCTGCCAGACGGTGACGGTCACTGCTTCCCCAGGCTCCCCAATTTCCAGCACCACAGCACGGCTTTTGTCCTGCCCATCGTAGTGGGCATCACTGACATACAAAGAGTCGTCCAAAACCAAGTCCGAGAGCGCAGCGATCACGGCCTTTGCGTGGGCGGATGTCAACACAGGCTTGCCAAATCCACCCACAGAAACTCTCACCGCCGTCAGCAGCACTGGGGCCATCTCACCCAGACGGTCCCGCGCCAGATCACCCGGCTGATGAGGCGGGGGGAGGGGCAGGGGCAGGACAGGAGGCAGGGACAGCGCAGGCACAGAAGGGGGCGGAAAATTATCCAAAGGAGCCGCTTGAACGCCCGGAGAAATCAGCAGGAGCAGAAGTGATAACAGCAGTTTCATGGCAGGGTGTCTCCTAACACTTTCTCGGTCTGCGCCGACCGGAACTGCCGCAGGCGCTCGCGCAGAGCGGGGCGCGTCGTGCCCAGAATGGCGGCGGCGAGCAGGGCGGCGTTGGTCGCGCCTGCTTTGCCAATCGCCAGCGTGCCGACGGGGATACCCGCAGGCATCTGCACGATAGACAGCAGCGAGTCCTGGCCGCTGAGAGCCTGGCTTTGGACAGGGACGCCCAGCACCGGCACAAGCGTCTGCGCGGCGACCATGCCGGGCAGATGCGCGGCCCCGCCCGCCCCGGCGATAATTACTTCTAAGCCCCGCCCTTCGGCGTCGCGGGCGAACGCGGCCATGAGGTCCGGCGTCCGGTGCGCGGACACAATACGGCACTCGTGCGGAATGTCCAAGTCCGTCAGCATCGCGTCGGCGTGGCGCATTGTCTCCCAGTCGGATTTGCTGCCCATGATAACGGCGACAAGCGGGGCGAGGAGTGCGGATTCAGAAAGCGTGTCGGTTGGCATGGGGGAGTATTCGGGACCGGGGGCGGCAAATCCTGCCGGGTTTTTTTGGAGACCTACCTTCCGGTATTTGGCACAGGGAACCGCCCCCGCACGAGTGCCGACAATAGGAGGTGTCAGATACAGAAGAAAGACAACTTAAGGACACTTAACTTATGGCCGTCACCCTGGCAGCACGGAAGAATATCACTCACACGCCCGCCCCCGCCGCCCCGGCTTCGGGCATCGGGCGGCTCACCCGCTGGTACGGGGCTGCCCTCGGCGGGCTGGCGCTGGCCGCGACCGGCGGGCAAATCGCTCTGCATTCAGCGCAGGCCGGGTCGGCGCAGGCCGCACACGTTCTCAGCGCCGCCGCCCAGCAGCAGATGCTGGGCGGGCAGGTCTGTCTCAGCGCCCTGTCCCTGCAAAGCGCGGAAACGCCCGCCCTGCGGGCCGCACGGGCCGAAGATTTGAGGGCAGTGACCGCACAGTGGGCCGCTGGAAAGAGCGCCCTGCCGCGTACCGGCGGGACCACCGCTTCGCTTTCTGCCGCCGACACCGCGCAGACGGCCATGCTCGGCGCGGCGCAGTCCATTTTGGCCGCCCTGCCCCCACCCGGAAGCACGCAGAAGCCCGATTTTTATCGAAACCTGACCACGCTGCTGCAAAACGAGCCGGGCTATCGGGACAGCCTCGAAAAAGCCACGGCAGCCTATGACGCACAGGCGGCGGCGGACGCCCGGACGGCGGATGGTCTCGGCTGGAGCCTGCTCGGCGGCGGCCTGCTCCTGCTTGGCGGCCTTGCCGCCGTGCCGTTTAAATGCGGCGCAGTCAAGCGGGCTGTAGACGCCCAGCACGAAATGGAGCAGCGTGTGGCCGAGGGCGACCGCGCCCTGTCGGAAGCGGACTGCCGGGTGCAGGAGATGAAGCGGGTGGTGGAAAACCTGTCCACGGTAGATGCCCTCACCGGCCTGCCCAATCACCGGGCGTTCCATGACCGGCTAGACCATGAGCTGGGCCGCGCCCTGCGCCACGGCAATTCGCTGTCGCTGCTGCTGATGGATGTGGACCAGTTCAAGTCGTACAACGACTCGTTCGGCCACGGACGCGGCGACGACGCGCTGGTGCGATTGTCCCAGCTTCTCAAAGACACCGCGCGGGCTTCGGACATCCCGGTGCGCTACGGCGGCAAAGAGTTTGCGATTATTCTGACAGAAACGGACGTGATGGGGGCCAATGTGGTGGGCGAGCGTCTGCGGCAGGCGGTCGCCGAGGCAGACGGCCTGGAGCGGCCCCTGACCGCGTCTATCGGCCTCGCCACGCTCACGCCTAATATGTTCGGCGTCGCCGAACTCGTCGCGCAGGCCGACCGCGCCCTGTGCCATGCCAAAGGCGAAGGCCGCAACCGCGTCTCCCACGCCATGCGCCTGCCTGCCGCGCTGGAAGACGAGCGGCCCGCGTATGCGCTGGCGTGAGAAACATATCGCCTACATCGTTTGCGCGGTCGGGCGAACCAGCATCTCGTTGATGCTGACATGGTCCGGCTGGGAAACAGCATAAACGACGGCGGCGGCAATGTCAGAAGCATCCAGCACCCGCATCGACCCGGAATAGGAGTCCAGCATCGCTTTGGTCGCCTCATCGGTCACGCGGTCGTTGATCTCGGTTGTTACCAGCCCCGGCTCAATCAGGGTCACACGGATATTATCGGCGGCGACTTCCTGACGCAGCGATTCCGAGAAGCCGTTGACGGCCCACTTGGTCGCGCAGTAGACGCTGAGGCCGGGAAACGAGACCCGCCCTGAGACAGATGACATATTGATGATATGGCCCCGGCCCTGCGCTTTCATCAGCGGCAGGGCGGCATGGGTCGCATACATCAGGCCCAAAACGTTGATGTCAAACGCCCGCCGCCACTCGCTGGTGTCCGCGCCCAGCACGGGACCGAGGAGTGCAATGCCCGCGTTGTTGACCAGCACATCCAGCCGTCCCCATTTCTCTTTGACCGCCTGCACCGTCCGGTTGACCTGCGCTTCGTCGGTCACATCGCAGGCCAGCGCCAGCGCCTCGCCCCCGGCCTCTTCAATCTGCTTCACCACGGCGTCCAGCCGGTCGGTGCGCCGGGCGGCCAGCGCCACTTTGGCCCCCGACGCGGCCAGCGCCAGCGCCGTCGCCTCGCCGATGCCTGACGACGCCCCCGTGACCAGCGCCACGGTTCCTGCCAATGCTTTGTTATCCATCATGTTCTCCTGTGTTGACTGCCGCTTTTCTTGCGGTACAAGCAGGGTACACTATGGAGTATAGTCCAATGTCAAGGGGTTGTGAAAAAAATAAATGCAAGAGGGAATGTTGATCGGGGAATTGGCCCAGCGGGCGGGGCTGACGCCGGATACGGTGCGCTTTTATGAGAAGAAGGGGCTGCTCGACGGGCGGCACAGGACGCGGCGGGACAACAACTACAAGGAATACAGCCCGGCGGCGCTGGAGCGCCTGCGCCTGATTTCAAACGCCAAATGCGCGGGCTTCACTCTGAGCGAAATGATGCAGATGTTTCGGGATTGGAACGCGCTGAGTGAGGCGGAGCAGGAGCAGATATTCACGGACAAAATCGCGCAGATTGAGCAGCGTATGGCAGAGCTTGAGAAGATGAAAGACTACCTGAAGACAATAATGCCCCAGTGCGTGACGGCACGCGGGTGTTCGGCAAAGGCCCGGTGAATGGAGAATTTCGAGGGGATGAAAACCTCTCGCTCGGTGAGGCGTCCTTCGGACGAAAGAGAAGAGCCTGTGAGAATTGGTCTTATCTTTCACCCGGAGGGTGCTTCTCCTAGCGAGGGGTTTTCAACCCCTCGTTTGCCTGCGCTACTCGCTCTGGCTCTCGTAGCACGAGTAGAAATACGGGGTCGCGGCCTCGAACTCGGCGGCGCAGGTGTCCACCATTTTGTAGGCGGGGCGAAGGCCGATTTCTTTGACCCAGCCCCGGACGTGCAGCTCCTGCACGGCAAAGATCGACGCCAGATGCTTGTCGCTAAATCCCATTTTTTTAGCGTCAGCCAGCAGGGCGCGGGCGCCCTCGGTCAGCGGCTCGAAGGGCTTGAACTTGGGCCAGCTTTCCCGCAGATGGTTCTCGAACAGCACGAGCTTCTGGATTTTGGTCAGGAACCACGGGTCCACGCCCGACAAATCGGCCACTTCGGAGACCAGCATTCCCCGGTGGAACGCCTCGGCAATGATAAACAGCCGCTGATCGGTGGCCTGTGTCAAGCCCGACTCGATTTCCATTTCGGTGAGCAGGTCGGCGTTTTTGGGGCGCAGGCCCACCTGCCCGATTTCCAAGCTGCGGATAGCTTTCAGCAGGCCGCCCTCAAAGGAGCGGTCAATTGCCATGACTTCCCCGGTGGCCTTCATTTGCGTGGTGATGCGCCGGTCCGCCCGCGTGAACTTGTCAAACGGCCAGCGCGGGATTTTGACGACAATGTAGTCCAGCGCGGGTTCAAAACAGGCCAGCGTTTTCTGCGTCACGGCGTTCGGGATTTCATCGAGGTGCAGCCCAACGGCGATTTTGGCGGCGACGCGGGCAATCGGGTAGCCGGTGGCTTTGGAAGCCAGCGCCGACGAGCGGGACACACGCGGGTTGACTTCGATAATATAGTAGGCAAACGAGTGCGGGTCCAGTGTCATCTGCACGTTGCAGCCGCCTTCAATGCCCAGCGCCCGAATAATCTTCAAAGACGCCGAGCGCATCATCTGATACTCTTTGTCGGACAGCGTCTGCGACGGAGCCACCACAATCGAGTCGCCCGTGTGCATTCCCATTGGGTCGAAGTTTTCCATGTTGCAGACGGTGATACACGTATCCGCCGCGTCGCGCATGACTTCGTATTCAATCTCTTTCCAGCCAGACAAATACCGCTCCACCATGACCTGATGCCGGGGGGACAGCTTCAGGCCGCGTGTGCCGATTTCCACAAGCTGCTGCGGGGTGCGGGCGATGCCGCCGCCGGTCCCGCCGAGCGTGTAGGCGGGCCGCACAATCAGCGGCCAGGGGGCCTCGGTGTTGCGGGAGAGTTCTTCCAGCGCCTCTTCGTTTTCAATAATCCACGACTCCGGGACCGGCTCGCCGATTTCGCGCATCAGTGCCCGGAACTCTTCGCGGTCTTCGGCTTTGCGGATCGTCGCCAGCGGCGTGCCTAAGAGCGTGACATTGTACTTCTCTAAAATGCCTGCTTCGGCCAGTTCCGTCGCCAGGTTCAGCCCCGTCTGCCCGCCGAGAGTCGGGACCAGCCCATCGGGCCGCTCTTTGGCGATGACGCGCTCTAAAAATTCGATATTGAGCGGCTCAATATAGACTGCGTCGGCGGTCTCCGGGTCGGTCATAATCGTGGCGGGGTTGGAGTTGACCAGCACCACCGAGATGCCTTCCTCCCGCAGCGAGCGGCAGGCTTGCGTTCCCGCGTAGTCGAACTCGGCGGCCTGTCCAATAATAATCGGCCCACTGCCGATGACCATGACTTTGTGGATGTTTGGGTTTCGTGGCATAATTTTTCTAATTTATTGATTTTGTCTTGCCCGCCGTGTACGCCTCACGGTCGGCTGAAAACTTCGCGGCCAGATGCCGCTTCAAGGCGGCGTAGCGCCGGGCTTCGTCAGGGTCTGCCCACAGGACAATCCCGGAACAGCCGTACTGTCAAAATGCTCGTATCTCGACAGGCTGAGTTGGCTGCCTCAAAGCTACCCTCGCGCTTTTTCGTCTTCCAGGCGCTGCATGACTTGACCCCGGCACACCAGTTCCAGTTCCAGGACGTGCCAGAACAGCCAGCTAATCGGCACATTGCTTTCATGCCGGTTGCTTGCCGGGTCGGCAGGCATCGTGCGGACGGCCCGCAGACCGTCGCGGCCCAGCGGGTCCAGAACGCGGGCCGTCTGAGCGCGGGCGGCGGTCAGGGCTTCGGCCAGCAACGGCCCATCGGCGAAGTCTTGCAAGCGCGGGCGATGTTCCAGGTAGCCCGCGACGAGCTGCCCGACCCAGTACCGCTCGGCGCGGACAAAGTCCAGCACAATCTCGCGCAGACTGCGCCCGCCGGGGCCGGGGTCGGTGTCAAGCTGCCATTCTTTCAGCCGCCGGACAGTGTCCACAAACTCGTCGTGCCCCTCTTCCCAGTACGGATACAGCTCGCCCAGTGTCACAGTGCGGTTTCTTTCTTAGAGGTGTCTTTCTTAACTGCGCGGCCCCGTCGGCAGCGTGTACCCGGCCTTTGTCGCCACCAGCAGGCCAAACAGCACCATCAAGCCTACGCTGAGGCGCAGGGTACACAAAAACAGCAGCAGCATGAAGATCGTCCAGCCCAGCAGAAAGAACCCGAAGCCATTACTGCCCGGCACGATCCAGTGAAATTGCAGCGAGCCGCCCACCGCCAGCCAGAATGCGCCGTAAGACGTGAACGCCGTCGCGCCAAATATGTTGCCGACTTTGAATTCTCACATTCCGGCCAGAAGCTGCGCCAGCCCGCCGTAAAACAGCGCCAGTCCAATGACGACCGACTCGCCGGTCAGCAGCCCGGCATTGGCGGAGCTGAGTACAAACGTCGTAACTTTTTGGCCCCGGAGACCTACCACCTTGTTCCTTCGTGCCTCAGTCACCCCGTCCTTCCTAAAGGAAAGATTAAGAATAGGAGCAAAGGGCCACCGTGTTTTGTCCGTATCCTTCCTTTTTCTAATCCTTCCTTTAGGAAGGACGGGGTGAAGCGAAGAATGAGCGAAGCAAGGAAGGTAGGTCACTCCTGTCCCACCCACCATGCCCAAGCCATCAGCACGGGCTGAAACGGCAGGCGGCCCCACAAAATCCAGGGATTGTCCGTGTAAATCTTATGTGTCGCCATGTAGACATTGGCCGGGAACACGGCGGCAAAGAGCGCCATCAGCCCCCAAGAAGCCGCCCGGCGCGTGCGGGGAACGAGAAGTCCCAAGCCGCCCGCGATCTCGAAAAAGCCGCTCGCCAGCACCAGCAAACGCGGCGCGGGCAGCCAGTCCGGCACAATCGGCTCGAACTTTTCGGGCCGGGCGAAATGCAGCACACCTGCCGCTACCATCATGGCCGCGAGAAGCACACGCAGCGCAGTTTTCAGTGTCATAGATAGCTTTCACAAATGCGGGACGCGGTACAAAATCAGCCGGTAGTCATGCACCCGGAACCGGGCCGCGACGTTCTCCGGGCGCACCACGAGCGGCGCAGCCTGCTTCCAGTACCGCACCGGATACGGCGTCTGCGCGACCAGCACAAAGCCAGGCTTCAAAGTCGTCAGCGGGTCCCGCCCGTTGGCAAGGTCTGGCAGGACGGGCACGGCCCGGACGCGGTTGTTCAGGCACAGCCCCGGTGCCCAGTCCCCGGCCAGTGTCACCCCCGGCGGCACGATTTGGGCAAGTTCGCGGGCCACATCACGGGTCCAGTACCCCCGCGTTGCCGCCCAGTACCCCCACTGCCCGAGGCTGACGCAAGCGAATAAAGCCAGCGCCGCCACGCGCACCCTCGGCAGGCGGCGCAGGTTGAGTGCCGCCAATGCTGCCAGCGCGGGCAGAACGACTAAATCGTAGCGCGTCGGCGCATAGCGCGTCAGGCACAGAAAGCCGAGGCCGAACACGGCCCACCAACGAAATAACTGCTCAGTGTCGCGGGCCAGAACCGTAGGGGCGCTGCTCGCCGCGCCCTCTTTCTCGCCTCTTCGGCATCCCATCACCAGCCCCGCCAGCGCCAGCCCTGTCACCACCGGCGAGCGCGACAGCAGAAAGCCCAGCACGCTCCGGTGCGGGCCGAACAGCGCCCGTCCCAGGTCCGCGCCGACCTCGGCCAGCGAGCGCGGCTGCGACTGATGGGTCCAGTAGTAATGGTTCAGGCGTATTACTTCCGCGCCATGCGCCCCACCCCACTCCAGCCAGTACGCCGCCGCGCCCAGGAATACGCCCAGTCCGTACCACCCCAGAGGCTGCCACGCCCGGCGCAGGAGCCACACCAGCGCGGGCAGCGGCAGAAAAATCAGAAACGTTGTCTTAAACGCCAGCGCGGACACTGCCAGCGCTCCCGCCAGGACCCACGCCCAGGGCCGGTGGAGCGTATACGCCCACAAGGCCGCGCAGACCACCAGCACGGCGGGTGTTTCCAGCAGGGCCAAGCGGTTGTAGAAGACAAACACGGCGTCGCCGCCCAGAAACAGCAGCCCGGCCAGCGCGACTTTCGGCCCCCAGACACGCCGCAGGCCGTCCCCGAACAGCGCCAGCGCCCCCAGCGAACAGGCCACTGAGATCAGCCTTGCTTGAACCAGGCCGACACCGAAGGCGCGAAAGACGGCTTCCTGCACCCAGTTCAGCACCGGCGACAGCACTTCCGGGTGGAAGTCGTCGCGTGTGCCCCCAAACAGCACGGCGTTCCGGGCGGCATAGGTGTAAAACCCTTCATCGGTCCAGATGCCTGAAGTCCAGTCCAGCGACGGCGGCGGGTCGGCGTCCAGCGCGAACAGACGCAGCAGCGCGAACAGCAGAAATAGGCCGAAGGTCAAGAGAGCCGAGGGGTTAAAACCCCTCGCTGGAAGGCGCTTCGCGCCGGGCGACCAAAGAGCAGCAAATATAGCCCCACGTCTCAAACTCTTTGGCTTCCCGGCGTCCTCGCCTCCCAGCGAGGGGTTTCAACCCCTCGCATCCCGCGCCTCGTCCTTGACGCTCTACCCCCGATGCTCGTCAATCATCTGCAAAAAACGGGCGAAGTAGCCCTTGCTGTCGGTGGGGCCGGGCGAGGCCTCGGGATGGTACTGAATCGAGAAAATCGGCAGCGTTTTGTGCCGCAGACCCTCCACTGTGCCATCGTTCAGATTAATCTGCCACACTTCCAGCGCCGCGTCCTCAAAGCCGTCGGGGGCCAGTGCGTAGCCGTGGTTCTGCGACGTGATCACCACCCGACCCGTTTCCAAATCCTTAACCGGATGGTTGGAGCCGCGATGCCCGAAGGGCAGCTTGAACGTGTGCCCGCCATACGCGCAGCCGAGAAGCTGGTTGCCGAGGCAAATCCCCATCGTCGGCTTCGCCTGAGACAGCACACGCACGTTTTCTACGATGTCGCCGAGCAGCGCCGGGTCGCCGGGACCAGGAGAGAGGAAAATGCCGTCCGGGTTGGTGGCTAAAATGGTCGCGGCGGACGTATGCGCGGGGTAGACCGTCACTTCGGCCCCCAGCGCGTTCAGGGAGCGCAGGATGTTGAACTTGACGCCGCAATCTAAGAGTGCAATGTGGTAGAGCGTCTCGCCCGTCGCTGACGGCCACACCTGCGGGGCGTCTACGGTGACGCGGGACACGTAATCCACGGCCTCATAGCCCGCCGCGTGGGCCAGAGTTTCTTGGAGCTGCTCCGGGGTCTGCTCCGACGAAATCGCGCCCATCATCACGCCCACCGCCCGCAGCTTTTGCGTCAGCGCCCGCGTGTCCAAGCCCGCGATGCCAACAATACCGTGCGTTTTGAGAAAGTCGTCCAGCGTGCCCTGCGAGCGCCAGTTGGACGGCGCATCGGCCAGCTCTTTGACGATAAAGCCCGCCACCTGCACCTGCCGCGACTCGAAATCGTCGGGCGTGACGCCGTAATTGCCGATAATCGGGTAGGTCAGCGTCACAATCTGCCCGGCATAGGAGGGGTCCGTGAGAAGCTCCTGATAGCCGGTCATGCCGGTATTAAAGACGACTTCCCCGACCGAGGTTCCGACCGCCCCAAAGGCGGTTCCCGTGTATGTTGTGCCGTCCGCGAGGACGAGATGTGCTTGAGTCATAAGTTATCCGCTCGAGTTATTCGCCAATCCGCCGCCCGCCGACGAAGGTGGTCACGGGGCGGCCTGTCAGCGTGACGCCGTCCAAAACCGAGTTGCGGGACTTGGACTTGAACTTGCTTATGTCTACGGTCCATTCGGCGTCGGGGTCGAAGACGGTCACATCGGCGGGTGCGCCGACGGTGAGCGTGCCGCCGGGGACGCCCAGAATACGGGCCGGGGCCAGGGACATTTTTTCTACCATCTGCGAGAGCGTTAGCACGCCGGGCTTGACGAGGTGCGTCACGACGAGGCCGAGCGAAGTCTCTAAGCCGAGCATTCCAAACGGGGCGCGGGCGAACTCCTGCTCCTTTTCATGCGGCGCATGGGGGGCATGGTCGGTGGCGATGGCGTCAATCGTGCCATCGCGCAGGCCCTCGATGATGGCTTCCTGATCGGCTTCCGTGCGAAGCGGCGGGGACATCTTGGCATTCGTATTATAGCCGAGGCAAGCCGCATCGGTCAGCGCCACATACTGCGGGCAGGTCTCGGCAGTAATCGGAGCGCCAAACCATTTGGCGTGCCGGATAATCTCCACGCTCGCCTTGGTGGAAACGTGCAGGATATGCAGGCGGCAGCCGGTCGCCATTGAGATCAAGATATTCCGGGCCGTGCCCACATCTTCCGCCGTGCGCGGAATGCCTTTGAGGCCCAGCGTGGTGGAGATATAGCCCTCGTTCATCACGCCGTCGCCCGTCAGGTCTTTGTCTTCGCAGTGGGCCACATAAGGCATCTCCAGCATCTTGCAGTATTCCATCGCCCGCCGCAGGAAGCCGGAGTTTGCCACCGGAAACGCATCATCGCCGATGCCGACCGCCCCGGCGTCTTTCAGGTCGGCCATCTCGGAAAGCTCTTCGTTTTTGAGGCCCGGCGAGACGGCGGCAATCACATGGACACGCGCCGACGCGCCCTCGGCCTGCGCCCGGATGTCTTTCACAATGCTGGCACAATCAATCGGCGGGCTGGTGTTCGGCTGGCAGGCAATCGCCGTGAAGCCGCCGTTCGCCGCCGCCGCCGTGCCTGACGCGACATCTTCCTTGTATTCCTGCCCCGGCACGCGCAGGTGAACATGGATGTCAATCAGTCCGGGGCAGACCACCAAGTTGGTGCAGTCCATGACCGGGGTATCCGGCCCGGCCTCTAAACTCGGGCCGATTTCGGCAATGCGCCCGTCGGCTCCAATCCGCACGTCCGCGACTTCGTCGCGCCCATTGGCGGGGTCAACCACCCGCCCGTTTTTAAGAAGATACGTCATCAGTTGTCTCAGATATTCTCCTGCCGCCCAAACCGCTCCATCACCAGGATCATAAACCCATAGCCCAGCGCCAAATCCAGCAGCAGGAACAGAAGCCAGCCGCTCAGGATATTGCTGCCCGCCCCCACGCTGCGCCCGCCCAGCTCGGGAATACCGTTGATGTCCGGGTCGACCTTCACATACAGCACCTTCGGGATCACCTGCCCCGCCTTGATCTGGTTGTACGTCGCCTCGTCCATCACCCGCGCCTGTCCCTGATAAATCTGCTTCGGGCCGGGCGTGGTTACCCCGCGTGGGGGCGGTGTGGGAGCGTAGAACTCGTACTTGAACAGGTACACATGGTCGCCAACTTTAAACGGGTTCGCGGTCGCGGAGACTTCTTTGGCCGTCACGCGGCCCACGGCTTTGCCATCGGCACTGGCATACGGAATAGCGGGCGGCAGGAACTTCGCCGAGACAATCCCGGCCAGCGGCAGAATAATGACCAGCAGAATGGTGGCAATCACCAGCCCGCCCAGATAGCGCAGAACACGATTAACGCTCACGTTTACTCCTTCGATGCCCGTTCGGGCGCTCCCATCAGCCAGAACAGCACGGCCATTCGCACAGCCACGCCGTTGGTGACCTGCTGGGTAATCAGCGCCCGGTCGTCGTCGGCCAGCGCCGAGGCGATTTCCACGCCCCGGTTCATTGGGCCGGGGTGCAGGATGGTCACGTCCGGGGCAGCGACCTTCAGCTTCTCCGCATTGACCCCGAACAGCCGTGCATATTCGCGCACCGACGGGAAAAACGCCGCGTCCTGCCGCTCCAGTTGTATCCGCAGAATGTTGACCACATCCGCCCCGCGCAGCCCGTCTTCTAAGTTTGTAAACACTTCGACGGGCAGCTTTGCGGCCTCGGGCGGCAGCAGGGTCGGCGGGCCGACCAAACGCACTTTCGCACCCAGTGCGTGCAGCCCCCAGAGGTTGGAGCGGGCCACCCGCGAATGCAGCACGTCGCCGACAATCGCCACCGTCAGCCCTTCGACGCGCCCTTTGGCCTGCCGGATGGTCAGCAGGTCCAGCAGTCCCTGCGTCGGATGCTCATGCGTGCCGTCCCCGGCGTTGATGACAGGCTTTTCCGGCACATACTGCGCCGCCAGATGGGCTGCGCCGCTCATCGGGTGCCGAATGACAAACGCATCAATGCCCATCGCGTCCAGCGTCAGCATGGTATCTTTCAGCGACTCACCTTTGGTGGCACTGCTTGTCGCTTGTGCGAGGCTGTACGTATCCGCCGACATGATTTTGGCCGCCGCTTCAAACGAGGTGCGCGTGCGGGTGCTTGGCTCAAAAAAGAGCGTGGCGACCGACTTGCCGCGCAGAGTCGGCACTTTCTTGACGGGCCGCGCCACGATCTCGGTGAACGACTGCGCGGTGTCCAAAAGATAGGTAATCTCGTCCGCCGAGAGGCTTTGCAGGTCCAGTAGGTCTTTGCGTCTCATAGATAGATAAAGGCCGAAAAAGAGGGGCTGAACCCCCTCGCTGGGGGGCGCAGCCGCCTACAACCCGCCTGCGCGGGTACAGAGTTGAGGACAGACTAAAGTGTTTCGCAGGTTTCCTCGGCTTCGGGCCAGTGCGTGCCGTCCGCATGGTGCTGGGCCTGGTTCTCAATGTAGCAAATAACCTTTCGGCGGTCGCGCTTGCTCACGCTGAACGCTCCGTAATTGCCCTGCCAGGCAAACCATTCGCCCGGACGCAACGTGTCCGACACAAAACGCGACGAGCCGCCTTTCAAGTGACCCAAAAGCTCGGCCACCGTCGAGGTAGCAGGAAACAGTATCAGCAGATGCACATGGTCGGCCACCCCGCCCACGGCCAAAACCTCGCAGCGGTCCTCTCTGCACACTTTTTCCAGATACCGATACAGGTCCCGCTGAATGTCATTCGTTACCAGCGGCAGTCGGTCCCAAGTCGCCCAAACCAGGTGCAGGCAAATCTCCAGCTTGTTTCGTCTCATCGTGTCCCTCCTTAGAACGCAAACTCTTTCCGAGACTCTCTTTCCCAAACTCTCTTTCCGAGACTCTCTTTCCCAAACTCTTCACCCGCGCAGGCGGGTTGTGGGCGTCCACGCCCCCCAGCGAGGGGGTTCAGCCCCTCGACTCCTGCGCCTCAAATTGCTTTCCTACCCCTCTTTGTAAATCAGTACCTTGTCCTCGCCCTCCAGCTCGCGCAGGCAGACCTGGACGTGTTCGCGGCGGCCTGTGGGCAGATTTTTTCCCACGTAATCAGGCCGGATGGGAAGCTCGCGGTGGCCCCGGTCAATCAAAACGGCAAGCTGCGTCACGGCAGGGCGGCCCAAATCGACCAGCGCCCCCAGCGCGGCGCGGACGGTGCGGCCAGTGAACGCGACATCGTCGACGAGAACCAGCCGCTTGCCTTCAATATCAAACGGGATTTGGGTCGTGCCAACGTGCGGCTGATAGGTGCGAAAATCGTCACGGTACAGGGAAATATCGAGGGCGCCCACGGGGACCGCCGTGCCTTCAATGCGCTCAATGGCCTCGGCCAGCCGGTTTGCCAGCGGAGCGCCTTTGCGGAGGATGCCTACGAGAACCAGGCCCTCGACGCCCCGGTTCTTTTCCAGAACTTCATGGGCAATCCGGGTCCAGGCACGGCGCATCTCCTCGGCATCCATGAGGACAGCGGCAGTCGGCTTTGGTTCAGTTGTCGGCTCGGAGGACATAAAGGCGGCTCACCTGGGCAATGCGCGGGGCAAGGAAGGAGGCGCGGCGGGACGGGCAGCCGGGGCAAAAGCCGCACGGGAAGCCGGTACAGGAGGATGCTTGCCTTCCCCGCCTCACGGGACGGAATTAAAGGAACGGTCTAAAAGGTACGGTCGGACGGGTACGAATTGAACGCAGTATAGCAGGCACGCGCCGGTTTGTCAAGCCAGCACCATGCCATAAATGGCACGGCTGCCGGGCCTTCGGCCAAAAACTACCGCTTTGCGGCACTTGGATTAAGCCCTGTTACATTTTACTCTTAGCCCCACGAAGTAGGGGTTCCCGGCGTCCTCGCCCGGTAGCCGTGTCCTTTAGGACAGGGTTCTTCAGTGGACAAACCCTCTACGCACCACTCCTGCGACGGCGGCAAGCACAAGCAGCGCCAGCCAGCCCACTGCCAGCCGCAAGACCCACTGCCCCAATTTGGTGCAGCGCACAGGGTAGGACAGACTGAGAGACAGCAAAACGGATATGCTGAAGACCATCAGCGTATCTATGAAAACGTGCGGGGACCAGCCCCGATGGCGGTTAGCGATTGCCAGACTGAAGGCTGCCACGCTGCCTAAAAGCGCAAAGGCTGCCAGCAGGCCAACCCCTTTTTCCTGCAACGGCGGCACGGGCCGCGCCTGCCGTTCCTCAAAAGCAAAACGCTGAAAGAGGTGGCCCGTGGGTGGTCCCAGCACAGCGCCCACAAGAATGAAATCGAAGCCATCCTGTTTTCGTCCAGGGATTAGAGAGAACAAAGAAACCAGCCCAGAAGACACAGCCACAGTGACAAACCAGACCCACAAAGGGTTAGCATCTGCCCACACTCGGAAACGCTTCAGCATTGGTGTTGCTCCATTAAGAGAAAAGCCCGGCCCCTACGCTAAATATGCTAAACTACTCCCATGAAGATTTATACCAAAACCGGGGACGCGGGGGAGACGAGCCTGTATGGCGGGCAGCGGGTACTGAAAAATGTTGTGCGCGTGGAGACCTATGGGACGGTGGACGAGTGCAACGCGATTTTGGGCATGGCGGCGGCGCTGAACACCGACGCGGAGACGAACGCTGTGCTGACACGTTTGCAGGGCGAGCTGTTTGAAGTCGGCGCGGACTTGGCGACGCCGCTTTCGCGGGGCGAGACCGTGCCCCGCGTGCGGCCCGAAGAAACGGCGGCGCTGGAAGCCGAGATTGACCGCTTTGAGGAGGAGCTGACCCCGCTGCGGCACTTTATTCTGCCCGGCGGCTGCCCTGCCGGGGCGACGCTGCATCAGGCGCGGGGCGTCTGCCGCCGGGCGGAGCGGCTGCTGGTGACGCTAGAGCAGACGGAGGAGATGAACCCGGAAGTGGGGCGCTACCTGAACCGTCTGTCGGACCACCTGTTTGTGCTGGCACGGCTGGTCAACGCCCGCGCCGGGGTCCCGGAAGCGATCTGGGAGCGGCCCGCGAGAGAGAAGACCCCCTAGCCCCCAATAATGGGGGAACCGGACAGTTAAGATTTGGCGTTCCCTGTTTTTTATCTGGTTCCCCCATTATTGGGGGCTAGGGGGCCTCCTACTGCGCCGTCACGGTCAGCGGGCCGACGGCGGTGGCGGGGATGGTCTCGGCGAAGTTTGCCGTGGCCGTGTACGCCCCCCGCGTGCCGTAGGTGCTGACGGACACGGTGGTGGACAGGGTCTGGCCGGGCGCAAGCGTGGTCACGAACAGCGCAGGCGTGCCGGGGATTGGCTCGTAGACTTTGTTGCCGGCGGCATCGCGCACCACAAGTGTGGCGGCGGGGGCGGTGGGAGCAGACTGGGTAGTTGACTGAATCGAGGCGGCGGCCCCGGTCGGGTTGCTGATTGTCAGAGTATAGACAACGGTTCCGCCGATGCCGACAATCCTGGACGGTTGGCTCAGGGTGGCGACAAGCCCATTGGCAGTGGTGGCCGAAACAGAGTTTGTGACGGGGCCGTTGTTGCTGCCGGTCGTGGTTGTACCGGTCGTCGTAGACGGTGAGTTGCCATTGCCATTGCCGCCGCCGCCCCCGCCGCAGCCAGCCAGCAGAGAGAGGCTCAGAACGCCCAGCAGGGCGGGAGCCATATAAGAGCGAGACATATTATAAGAAAGCGAAGTAATTCGCACAGAGCGCATGAGTTGAGGTATCCTTTCGAGGTCCGCCTATTTTATCACACCCGCACCGGGGCGTCAAGGCTGCAATTCCAAGCACTCAGACCCCCGCGCACAAGGAATCCTTCATTATGCCGCAGATTGCCGTGGGCGACGCCGCCCCCCATTTTCAGCTTCCCGCCGTCACCCGGTCGGGCGAGACGCAAATCTCTCTGGCCGACGGCGCAGGAAAAGTCGTCGTGCTGTATTTCTATCCCAAAGACGACACGCCCGGCTGCACCACGCAGGCGTGCGGCTTCCGGGACCTCCTGCCGGACTTTGAGGCGGCGGGCGGCGTCATCTGGGGCGTCAGCCCGGATGACCAATCTTCGCACACGCGCTTTGCCGCAAACCACGCCCTCCCCTTTCCCCTGCTGGCGGACCCGGACCACGCCGTTGCTGAGGCTTACGGGGCCTGGAAGGAGAAAACCAACTATGGCAAAACGTACTTTGGGATTGAGCGGACGACGTTTGTGATAAGCACAGACGGCAAAATCGCCAAGATTTATCCCCGCGTCAAAGTGGACGCGCACGCGCCAAAAGTGCTGGACTTCGTGCGGAGCCTGAGCAGTCAAAGTTTAGGTCAGTCGTGAGCGTTCTGCATACACTCGATTTGGTGGGCGTGGTCGTGTTTGCGATTTCCGGGGTGCTGGAAGCGGGACGGCGGCAGATGGACATCTTCGGGGCGGTCGTGCTGGCACTGGTGACGGCGCTCGGCGGCGGCACCCTGCGGGACGTGATTTTGCAGCACGGGCCGGTGTTCTGGGTGGCGGACCCCACCTATGTGATTGCGGTGACGCTCACGGCGCTGACGGCGTTTGTGGTGGTGCGGCGCGTCTCGCTCCCGCGCCGGTTTCTGCTGGTGGCCGATGCCGCAGGGCTTGCCGTGTTCGCCGTGCTGGGCACACAAAAAGCCCTGGGCGCGGGCGCGGCCCCGGTGGTCGCGCTGGGCATGGGCGTGATTACCGGGGTCGCGGGGGGCGTCATCCGGGACATTCTCTGCAACGAAGTCCCACTGGTCCTGCGGCGGGAGATTTACGCCACGGCGGCGCTGTCCGGCGGCCTGCTATTCTGGCTGCTGCGCGAGGCGGGCGCAGGCGAAGCGTGGGCCACGGCGCTGGGGGCGCTGGGCGTTTTCGCCGTGCGCCTTGTGGCCGTGCGCCTCAATCTGGACCTGCCCGCCGCGCCGCCGTCGTCGGATTAGAGTTACTGCCCCTGGCCGAGTGCGTAGCCGGGCTGACCGTCGAAGCAGTACAGGTTCTCGCACTTGATGAAGTCCAGCCCTTCGGCGACGATGCGGTTCAGCAGGGTCACCAGATGCTCCGATTGAGTCGGCTGGTCCGGCCCGGCAGTGCTAAAGCGGCAGCGCCAGTGGTCGGTGCAGAACGTTTCCGGCTGACCGCCCGGCCAGACTTTGACGCCCCGGTTGGTGACCATCACCAGCGGCAGCTCAGGCGTGGCCGCCCGGTTCAGCATTTCGGCAAGCTGCGCGGGAGCGCCGCCGGTCCAGTCCAGGAAGACATCAATGCCGACCAGGTCCTTGCGGACCGGCTCGGCCCGAACATAGGCGGGCAGGTTCATGGGAGCCGTCTCGGTGTCGGCGGCAGCGCCGCTGTAATGCACCGGGGCCAGCGTCTGCGGCGTCTGTCCTAGCCGCGCCACGACGGCATCAGCGAACTCGCGGGTTCCCACTTTTTTGGCGCTGACGCCTTCGGTATAAATATCGGCGGTATGAAGGCCCTGTTCGAGCGTGCAAAGCCAGGCATTATGCACCCGCTCGGCCACCTCGGGCTGACCGATATGCACCAGCATCTGCACGCCCGCCAGCAGCAGGCCGGAAGGGTTGGCGATGTCCTGACCCGCGATGTCCGGCGCGGAGCCGTGAATGGCCTCAAACATCGCCATCTGCTCGCCCAGATTGACCGACGCCGCCAGACCCACCGAACCCGCGACCTGCGCGGCGATGTCCGAGATAATGTCGCCGTACAAGTTCGGGGCCACGATGACATCAAACATTTCCGGCGTGTCGGCCAGCCGGGCCGCGCCGATGTCAATAATCATGTGCGCGGTCTGAATATCGGGGTACTGCGGGGCCATCTCGTCAAAGACCCGGTGGAACAGTCCATCAGTCATCTTCATGATGTTGTCTTTGGTCATGCACGTAATCTTTTTGCGTCCGTGCTGCCGCGCATATTCAAACGCATAGCGCACGATCTTTTCGCAGCCGGGCCGGGTGATCAGCTTCAGGCACTGGGTCACTTCCTGGGTCTGCCGATGCTCGATGCCCGCATACAAATCTTCTTCATTTTCGCGCACAATGACGACGTTCATCTCGGGATGCCGGGTTTTGACGAACGGGGCGTAGGCGACGCAGGGGCGGACATTGGCATACAGGCCGAGTGTTTTGCGGACGGTCACATTCAGGCTCTTGTAGCCGCCGCCCTGCGGGGTCGTGATCGGCGATTTCAGGAACACGCCCGTCTCGCGCAGGGTCTGCCAGGAAGACGAGTCGATGCCTGCGGAAACGCCGCGCCCATAGACGCTTTGGCCGATTTCAATGATTTCTAATTTGAGCTTCGCCCCGGCGGCTTCCAGCACTTGCAGGGTGGCTTTCATAATCTCCGGGCCGATGCCGTCTCCATAGGCGACGGTAATGGCGCGGCTGTTTTCTTCTAGGGACATATTCTAAACTCTGCCTTTCATAACTTTGCTGGACAGAGGCTATTATGACAGGGTATACTATTCCTGTCAAGCAAGACATGAATTAAATGTCATGTCTTTTAGGCGGAGACTGCCCCATGAACACGCCGCAAACGCCCTGGACTTTTTTGTCCAACCATTCCCATGTGCTGATTTGCTTGACGCAGGACCCGGAAGCCCGGCTGCGTGATGTGGCGGAACGGGTCGGCATTACCGAGCGGGCGGTGCTGCGGATTATTGCCGAGCTGGAAGAAGGGGGCATCCTCACGCGCCGCCGCGAGGGCCGCCGCAATCAGTACGAAATCCATCTGGACCAGCCCCTGCGGCATCCCGTGGAAAACCACCGCACTGTCGGGGATTTGCTGGGCCTTTTGGGGTAAGCTGCCTGCCGACATGAAAGCGCCGCGCCTGCACAAAGCAGGCGCGGCGTTTCTGGTTTTGAGCTGATTACAGCAGGGACTTGACGGCGTCCACAATCGCATCGGCGTCGATCTTGGCGGCGTGCAGCAGCTCGGCGGGCTTGCCGGAGCCGGGGATGTGGGTGACGGCCAGCTTGACCACAGTGGGGGCTTTGTCGCCGACGCCGACGAAAGCATCCAGCACAGCGTCACCGATTCCGCCTTCAAACCAGTGGTCTTCGACGACGACGATCTTGCCGCCGGTGTCGAGGGCCGCCCGGTGCAGGGTCTCTTTGTCGATGGGCTTGACCGAATACGCATCAATCAGGCGAATGGTGATGCCTTCGGCCTTCAGGCGGTCGTAGGCTTTGTTGGCCTCGTGGAGCGTGATACCCGCCGCAACGACGGCGACCTGGTCGCTATCCGTGTGATGCACCAGCTTGGAACCGCCGACTTCGAATGTCTCGTCGGGACCATACAGCACTGGCGTCTTTTCGCGGGTGGTCCGCAGGTACGAGATGTGCGGCAGGTCGGCCATGAGCAGCATAAGCTGCGCGGTCTGATTGGGGTCGCTGGGGTACAGCACGGTGCTGTCGCAGACGGCCCGCATCATGGCGAGGTCTTCCAGCGCCATCTGCGAGGGGCCATCTTCGCCAATAGAAACGCCCGCGTGGGAGCCGCTCAGGCTGATGGTGGAGTTCGAGATGCTTGCCATGCGAATCTGGTCAAACGCCCGCGAAAAGAACGCCGCAAACGTGGACGCGAAGGGCCGATGCCCGCGCACGGCGAGGCCGACGGCGGCGGACACAAGCTGCTGCTCGGCGATATACATCTCAAAGAAGCGGTCCGGGTAGGCTTTGTTGAACTCGTCCGAGAAGGTCGAGTTCGACACTTCGCCGTCCAGCGCGACGATGTCGCCCCGGAAGCCGCCGAGGGCGACGAGCGCATCGCCGTAGGCTTTGCGGGTGGCTTCCTTCGTGCCCATCTCGTAGACGGGCAGCTTCAGGGCGCTTGTTTCGGGTGCGGGCGCGGGCGTGTTTTCCGTCGGCTTGATCGTCGGCACAACGATATGCCGCTCGCCGCCCAGCTCTTTGAGGGCGTCGGCAGCCTGCTCTTCGCTCAGGGCCTTGCCGTGCCAGCCTTCTTTGTTGGCGAGGAACGAGACGCCGTGGCCTTTTTCGGTCTTGGCGACAATGGCGACGGGCTTGTCGGTCTGTGCCAGCGCCTCAGTGTAGGCGGCGTCAATGGCGGCCAGGTCATGGCCGTCAATCTCAATCACATGGCAGCCAAACGCTTTGAAGCGGGCGGCATACGTCGCCGAGTCCCAGCCCAAATCGGTTTCGCCGCGCTGCCCCAGACGGTTCATATCTAAGATAGCGATCAAGTTGTTAAGCTTGTAATGGTTGGCCTTGTCGCAGGCTTCCCAGATGGAGCCTTCGGCCACTTCCGAGTCTCCGAGCAGCACCCAGGTTTTAAAGGGCAATTTGGTCAGATACTTGCCGTCCAGCGCGATGCCCACGCCAATCGGCAGGCCCTGTCCGAGCGACCCCGTGGCGACATCGGTGTAGGGCGTGACGTGCGGGTTCGGGTGGCCTTCCAGGCGGCTGCCAAACTGCCGCAGGGTCATCAGCTCGTCGTCGGTGATCGCGCCCGCCGCCTTGAACATGGAATACAGCAGGGGGCAGGCATGGCCCTTGCTGAAAATCAGGTGGTCGTTGCCCGGCTCGTGCGGGTGCTGCCAGTCGTACTTCAGGTACTTGCCCAAAAGCACCGCCATCAGGTCCGCCGCCGACATGGAAGAAGTCGGATGCCCCGACCCGGCTTTGGTCGTACACCGAATGCTGTCCACCCGAAGCTGTGCTGCGAGTTCTTTAAAATCTATGTCCGCCATGTGTGTCCGTCTCCTTAGTTCACTGCCGTCAGTGTGTTCGTTTTTACAATTTTCGCGTGTGTTACTTCTGCCGATGCCTGCCGCTTATGGCTGACGCTGAGGCACTAACGATATTTCTATGATACCCAGATTTGCTCGCCAAGCCGCCTTAATTTACGCAGCCTCTGCCCCCGGATTGAAATCCGGGGCTGCGAAAGGCGATTGTCCGCCTGCGCGGACATAGGAAAACACACTTGTCACTATAAACAGCGCGGGCGGGCAAAGTCAACGGGCCTCTTGACACGCCTAGATTACCTATGTATAATAGAGCTATGGATACCCCGGCACAGGAATACCTCAAAGGCGGCTTGACCCTGCTCATCCTCGCCACGCTGCGCGACGGCCCCGCGCATGGCTACGGGCTGGCCCGCACCATTGAGCGGCGCACCGAAAACGCGCTGGCCCTGCGCGAAGGCACGCTGTACCCCGCCCTGCACGCTTTGGAGCGGGACGGCCTGATCGAAAGCGCGTGGGAGACGCCGCCGGGGGGCCGGGAGCGCAAGGTCTACACCCTCACCGAGGGCGGCCACCGCCGCCTCGCCGAAGGCAGTCAGGGCTGGGCACAGTTCGCCGAAGCCGTCGCCCGCGTCCTCACGCCCTCTGACACCGTCCCCGAAGGAGAACCTACTAATGGAAGACTTCCAAAGTTCCGCCCCGCGCCGGGTGGAAGCCTATCTTGACACCGTTTTAGCTTCCCTGCCCCGCCGCCTGTCAGCGTTTGATCGGGACGAACTGCGGCGCGAGATTCGCACGCACCTGTGGGAGCGCGTGGCGGCTTACGAGGAACTGGGCCAAGCTGAAGACGACGCCGTGACCGAGGCGCTGAGTCAGTTCGGCGGCGGCAAAGACTTCGTGAAGCAGTGGCGGCGGGAGTGGACGAAAACGCCGCACCGGATGACGCTGAGGGATGTTTACCTCGCTGGGCGGCAGGCACTGTTGCCTTCACTCACGGGCATTGTTGGTGTGAATGCGTTTTACCTTGCTGCCCAGGAATGTGTTTGGCGCTTGCCAAAGCTCAATGCTTTCTTGATGACAAGTTCCTACAATGATATGGTTGGGTGGTCAATGGCGGTGGCTGCCTTTGTATTGGTTCCCCTGCTTGTCGGAATCAAGTGCGGAAGGCAGACTGCGAAGTGTGCCGGGGTTGGCCTGGCGGCAGCGTTAGCAGCGGAGGCTGCTGTGACCGGCATCATTTACGGAGCTTTCGCTCTGGGGGCAAACGCTGGGGCCACTGCGGGAACGGTAGATATGCTGTTCAATTTCTTGATAGGGATGACAGTTGCGTGGATTCCAGTGGCCGGTGGCGCAGCGATGCTGACAAACTGGTGGAAACGGCGGGTACGGGCGCGGCAGGTGGCATGAAGATCGCCCCCTGACTCCCAATTCTGGGGGAGCCAGACAGTTAAGAAAGAACGCCAGAGGCGGGGCTGTTCCCTACCCTCTTTTGTTGGGGACCAGGAGTAAGGTTCCTACCCCGGTTCTCCGGCCTTTTCGGAGGCGGTCAGGTAATCGGCGAATTTTTCCCGCACGAGCGCAGCTTCTTCAGAGACGTTCTGCACGGCCAGGCGGGTTTCAGCCACCAGCACCGAGCAGCCGTAGACGATGCCCCCGACCCCGACCGCGCCGGTGGCGGTCGCTATCCAGACGGTCAGGCGGAACAGGAAATGGTGGGGCGTAGTAACGACGCTGGCCCCGATCAGAGAAATCAGCGCGGAGGCGGCAAACGAGCCAAGGGCCAGGTAGAAGGCCCGCAGGGCATACAGCAGGAGCAGCGCCCGGCGCTCGACGCGGTTGAGCTGACGCACCCGCAGGAGGGTCATCGGGGCGTCGCTGACGGTCTCTTTTTCCAGCAGCGCGGACAGCGCGCGGGCGCGGTCAATGGCGCGGGCGAAGCGGTTGGACGTGCCGAGGGCCAGCACCGACGACGCATTGGTCAGCACGGCAGGCGCGGCGATGAGGCTCAGGCTGGCAAATGGGTTGTCGGAAAGAAACGGCATGGATTTGTCAGGTATCAGACAGCGGCATATTCCCGGACGTCCACCTGAACGCCGGAGCGGGCGGCTTGCTCGGCAGTTTCCAGCAGATTCAGAGCCGCGTCTTCGTTGATGTATTCTTCGCCGCAGTTGGGGCAGACGCGGGCGGCAACGTGCTTTACCACCAGCGTCATGCCATCGCGCTCCAGGGTCACTGTCGCTGTTCCGGGTTCAATTTCGGCTTGCTTGCAGATAACGCACTTCATAGCGGCCTCCTCATTAGAGCCGGGTTTTAAAATCGGCACTCCAAAGCGCAGGGTCAGGTTCGTAAACCGTAATTACAATCGTCTCAAAATCAGCAGCATTGTCGGCAACCACAATATGCAGTGGACGCCCCACACTATTACCAAGCACCAACCGGCTTGGATAAGGGCTGTCGTGTGGATATTCCTCAATGTCTTCCCCTGTCGCAGGCGCAACGTGAATATCACTTGTACTCACGCGCCGCTGGAACATCCGCCGGAGAGCATGAGAGCGAAAAACCAGCGCCATAGAATGCCGGTTCCTTTCACCGCTCCCCCAGCGTTTCCCAGACTTCCACTTTGCTTTGCACGCGGGCAATCACGCTGTCGGTGAACTCGCTCGTCGTCGAGCCGCCGCCGAGGTCGGAGGTGCGGATGCCGTCGTGGATGGCCTCAAAGGCCGATTCATAGATGGCACGGGAAGCGCGGGCGGCGGCGGGGGTGTGCAGGAAGGTCAGCAGAGACGCCCCGGCCAAAATCATCGCCAGGGGATTAGCGATATTTTTGCCTTCCAAAGAGGGGGCCGTGCCGTGCGGGGCTTCGGTCATTACGACTTTTGGCTCAAAGTTTTCGTCAAACGAAATCAGCAGCGATTCGGACCCGGCGATAGAGCCGTAGAAGGCCAGCACGAGGTCCGCCAGGCAGTCGCCGTCGCGGTTCAGCGCGGGAATGACCAGCGGCTCCGACGCCCGCGCCAGCAGGAGGGCATAGGTGGCGTCAATGAGCTGCGGCTCGTAGCGGACATCGGGATACCGCTTAGCGGCGGTGTCCATCTCTTCCTTGAACATCCCTTCGTAGACGGGCGAGACGGTGTATTTCGGGCCGCCAAAGACTTTCGCGCCGGTTTTGCGGGCCTGCCGGAAGGCAAACTCGGAGACCATGCGGCAGGTTTTGCGGTCAATCGTCTCGGTGCGGTGGGCGACTTCGTCGTAGCCCTCGCCTTCGCGCCATTCTTTGGCCCCGTAAGCATCGCCGACGGCCATGCGGACCACGGACATGGGGGCATGAACGCCGCCGACGGTCAGGACCCCCGGCAGACGCCGCCCGGTGCGGACAATCACCGTGCCGTCGATTTCCTTGCGGAGAATAGCATTGGGCGAGCCGACATCGCCCTTGACATCCGGCGTGATAGTGGCCGCTTTCAGCCCCAGCCCATGTTTAATCATGGCCTGCGCCGACTCATGCACGACGGCATTCTGCGTGGCGCGGCGGTTTGCCAGGGACAGGTCATAGTGCGCGAACTCGACATCGACTTTGGTGACGGCGGGGCTGAGGACGCGCAGCGCCTCCACCAATAATTCCTGCCCGGTCTGGTCGCCTTCCAAGACGACAATTGTGTGCTGTGCCATAAACTACCTTTTTAATGACGTCCAGCTTTTGCAGCCGGGCGTCGTGTTTGTTTTTCTTTATCTATCCGCGCCTTGTTCTCCACGAACTCTTTTCGGAAATCGGCGAACTTCTGCTTGGTTGTGTATTCCCAGGCAAACCACAGCATATCAAAGTCTTCCTGAGAAATCCAGCGCGGCATATCCCGTCGCATCTGAAAGTCATCGGGCAAATTCTCGAAAAAGCTGACAATGGCGGAGGTGGCAACCTCACTGCTGCGATGTCCCAGTGACCAGTAAGCATAGTCGTAGACGCGCCTGATCACTTCTTCGTCCGGCGGGTCTTTTTCATAAGCCGGTTTGAACAAGTCGTACCACAGCTCGATCCACAGCATTGATGTACCGGAAGCATCAGCAATTTCCCGGTGCAGTTCCGGGAACCGCGCCAGTGCTTCGCGCCGCCACAGGCTCATGGGTTACGCTCCCTCATGGTTTCTACCAATTCGCCCCCATTATACCCGCTCGGACCCCCTAGCCCCCAATAATGGGGGAACCGAATAATTAGGAGAAGGCCCTCCGGTTCCTATTCTGGCTCCCCCATTATTGGGGGCGGGGGGGGCCGCTTACCCGAACAGCGCCAGAGACTTTTTGAGGGTCTGCAAAATCCCCCACAGCAGGGGCACGCCGACCAGGAGCCAGTAAACCACCAGGAGCGGCAGGGACGGCGCGGCAGGGGCGCTTTGGGGTTCGTAGATTTCAGCCATTCTTTTCTCCTTAAACGGCGGTCTGAACGGGCGCATAGTAGGAAGCGGCGACGGGGCGGACCAGGAAGTTGCAGACAAGGCCCAGCACCAACAGCCCGGCCATCAGGTGCAGGGCCGAGGTGTAGGAAGCCAGGCTGGAGTCATGCGTGAACCGCGCAAACAGCAACGGCCCCACCACACCCGCCGCCGACCAGGCGGTCAGGAGGCGGCCATGAATGGCTCCCACTTCCAATGTCCCGAACAGGTCCCGCAGGTACGCCGGGACCGTGGCAAAGCCGCCGCCGTACATACTCAAAATCACCGCGCAGGCCCCCACAAACAGGCCGATGCTGCCGAGGCGTGCCGCGATTGGCACGAGCGCATACAGCGCCGCGCCCAGCACAAAGTAGACAAAGTAGGTCGGCTTGCGGCCTATCGTATCAGAAAGCGACGACCAGCCGAAGCGGCCCACTAAATTAAACAGGCTGAGCAAACCGACAAAGCCCGCCGCCGCCTCTTTGGTGACGCGGCCTGCAAACAAATCTTGAATCATCGGCGAGGCCACCGACAGCAGGCCAATTCCCGCCGTCACGTTGCAGAACAGGACGCCCCAGAGCAGCCAGAACTGCGGCGTTTTAATCGCCTCCGCCGCCGTCACCGCCCCGGTCGTGACCAGCGCCGAGGGGTGCGCTTTGGGAGTCCAGCCCGCCGGACGCCAGCCGTCGGCAGGAACACGCACGGTGACGACGCCAAACAGCATGAAGACGAAATACAAAGCCCCCATGACCATGAGTGTCTGCACGATGCCCGCATCCGCGCCGCTTTTAAAATGGTCCATCAGGTTCACCGACAGCGGCGAGGCAATCATCGCGCCGCCGCCGAAGCCCATAATCGCCAGACCCGTCGCCATGCCGGGCCGGTCAGGAAACCATTTAATCAGCGTAGACACCGGCGAGATATAGCCCAGCCCCAGGCCGATGCCGCCGAGGACGCCGTAGCCAAGATACACCAGGGGCAGGGAGTGCAGGCCGACGCCCAGCGCGGCCACAAAAAAGCCGGAACCGAAGCACAGGGCCGCCGCCAGCATCGCCTGACGCGGCCCGGCCCGCTCCAGCCAGCGCCCAAACAGGGCGGCGCTCAGGCCCAGAAACACAATAGCGAGGCTGAAAATGGCGGCGACCTGCTCTTTGGTCCAGTCGCCGGGAACGTGATGCCCCGCCGCGCTGCCTTTGGGAAGCACGCTGCCGAGCATTTGCATCAGGGGGTTGTTGAAGACGCTGAATGCATACACCTGTCCGACCGACAGGTGAATGGCGAGCGCAGCGGGGGGAACCAGCCAGCGGTTGTAGCCGGGCGGCGCGACCGTCTGCGAGCGGTCCAGCCAGGACGCGAAAGCGGGCATAAGTAACTCCTATTTACCAGGCGAAGTCCAGCGCGGTGAGAAAGGCGCGGGCGAGAACCAGGTGGCCGGTGACGCTCGGATGAATGCGGTCCCCGGCCAGTGCAGCGGGATCAGCGTGCGCCAGGACGGCATCGAACGCCGCCTGTGTATCCACAAACAGCGTGCCCTGCGCTTCTGCCGCTTGACGCACCATCGCGCCGTACTCGTCCATGCGTGCCCGCATCGCGTCGCTGCGATTTGGCTCCAGATAAAACGGGGTCATCAGCACCATGCCTTTGACACGCGGCAGGGTGCGGGTGACGAGGGCGTCCAAAGTCCGGGCGTATTCGGCGGGCAGAACATGGCCGTCGGGGCTGTTCGGCGAATCAAACTGCCGCCAGACATCATTGGTGCCAATCATCACGGACACCCAGTCGGGACGCCGGTCCAGCACATCGCTCTGCCAGCGTCCCGCGAGGTCCCGGACGGTGTGCCCGCTTGTGCCCATGTTGACCACCCGGATGGCAAGCTCCGGCTGCCAGACGTTCAGCACGGCCTCCACCAAGCTGACATAGCCCGTGCCGAGCGCCCCGGACAGCCCTTCGCCCACAGGCCGCGCCCGGCCTGTGTCGGTGATGGAATCGCCAATCATCAGAAGCGTATCGTTGTGGGTCAGATTCATAGCGTCTGTCCCAAAAGCTGCCGCGTGTAGTCCACCGAGCGGGAGACGCCGGAAAACGGGTCTTCCTCCCCCTCGTATTCAATGTTCAGCCAGCCGTCGAAGCCCGCCCGGCGCAGGGATTCGAGGCAGCCCGCCAAATCTACGTCTCCTTCGCCCAGCGCCGTGCCCGCAAACTTCAAGCCCTCCGTGCCGACATAGGCAAAGCCAGTATAGTCATCGCGGACGGCATGGAAATCTTTAAAGTGGCACATCGCCGCCCGCGTCGCCAGCGCCTCCACGGCGGAATGCGGGGCTTGATGCACCAGCAGGAAGTTTCCCGTATCGGGGTTCGCTTTCAGGGCCGGGGAAGCCACCGCGCTGAGTATCATTTCCACTTGATCGGAGCGGCCTGCCAGCCGCCCGTGGTTTTCCAGAGCCAGCGTGATGCCGTGGGAGTAGGCATACGCCGCCGCGTCTCTGAGGCCCTCCACCATCCAGAGCAGGCACTGATCGGGTGTGAGGCCAGCGGACAGATCACCGCTGAAAACGCGCACGGTTTTGGCTCCAAAATGCACAGCGTTGTCCACGCCGTCCGTGATTTTGGTCAGCGCGGCGGCGCGGTCTTCGGGGGCGGGCTGGGCAAAGTTGTTGGCAACGGCGTAGACGCCGACCGGCAGGCCCGTATTTTGCAGCGCGGCTTCGACGGCGGGCAGCTCGGCGGCGCGGTCTTGCCAGAAAAAGTCCAGCAGCTCCACGCCGTCGACGCCGAGGCGCCTGGCTTCCTGAATAAAGCCGGGAATGTCGATCTGCCCGCGCCGGAATGCCGCCGCGTAGCTCCACATACTGAGTCCAAAGTGCATGGTGTGTGTTTTCTTTCTGGGCGCAGGGCAGAGGCCCCCTAGCCCCCAATTCTGGAGGAAACGGAAAAGGCGTAGGGGCGGGGTCCCCCCGCCCTCTTATCCTGCCCTGTCTGTATCCTCCCTTTAGGAAGGACCCTGCGAAGCAAGGTGGTAGGTCTCTACAGTGTCGGCAGCAGCCGGGCGGCGAACAGGAGGCCGCTGATGGTTTTCGCGTCGATAATCTCGCCCGTGCCGATTTTGGCAATCGCTTCGGCCAGTGGCAGGGTGACAACTTGCAGGAACTCGTCTTCGTCGGTGTGGCCCTCGGTCGGCGTCAGGTCCAGCGCCAGAAACGTGTGGATGACCTCGGTGGAGTAGCCGGGGGCCATGTAGGAATGGAACAGCTTGACCATGCGGCCCGCTTTGTAATTGATCTCTTCCGCCAGCTCGCGCCGGGCGCACAGCTCAATGTCTTCGTCCGGCTCGCGGGTCCCCGCCGGGATTTCCAGCAGCAGGCCCGCCGCCGCCCGGCGATATTGCTGCACCAGAACCACGGTCTCTTTGTCCACCATCGGGACCATTGCCACGGCGCCGCGATGCTCCACAATCTCGCGCTGACTGGTGCGGCCATCGGGGAGGACCACGGTATCGACGCGCATTTTGATAATTTTGCCTTCGTAAATGCGCTTGCTGCTGGTGACGGTTTCTTCAATGTTATTCATAGAGGGCTTTCTTTTTGTTTGATGGCAAGTCCGGCGGCGGCGGCGGCCTGGAAAAAGAGCGGGTCTTCGGCGGGTGTCCGGCCCATCGTCGTGACGGCAATGCCTCGTGCGACAAGCAAATCTAGCGCCGCCTGCGTGCCGGGCACATAGACCATCGAATGCCCCGGCGGCAGGGCGGATGTATCAGTCCCGGTGGGCAGCGGCACGAGGCAGCGGGAGTAGGCCAAATCTAAAGTCGTGCGCGTGTGATGGCTGATGCCCTGATGCCGCTCGCGCTTGTCCGCCGACGATATCCGCACAATGGCAATGGAGTCGCCGCCGAGTGCTTTTACGATGTCTAAATTGTGCGCCTGCTCGATGCCGCTGAAGCCGTACTTCGTGCCCGTGCCCGCCTGGCCCGGCCCCTGACAGACAATCGCGGCATCGCACCCGGCGACGTGCTTTGCCGCCAGCAGGGCCGAGTAGAGAGTGACGGTTTCGTAGTCCCCGCCGAACGCCTGCCCGCAGGTGAAAGTCGCGTGGAGCAGTCCCACGTCTTTCAGGTCACGCACCAGGCGGCTGAACCCCAGCGGCAGGGCGGCGGCATCGGTCATAATGTAGGCCACGCGCCTAGCTCCCGCCAGATGCAGCCCGGCGGCGGCGGGGGCGATCTGCGAGTGAAGCTGCCCGACCAGCACCGGCATCTCTTCCAGCGTTTGTTCCCAGACTTCGGCGTACTTGTCCTGCTCTTCCAGCGTCAGCACTGCTAATTGGCAGGGCAGGTAGCGGGCCTTCATAATATGCCCCGCCGCATCTTTGTCGCCGTCTTTGACTTTCGGCAGAGGCCGGGACAGGTTGGCCGACACGAAATCCACGCCCCCCGTGCCCAGTTTCAAGGTCTGCGCCGTGGTGTTCAGCAGCACCTCATCGCCCACCGACGCGGGGCCGGTGAGCGCCCGGTAGTTGATCGCCCGGCGCGTTTCCATTTCCAGCCGCACGGACAATTCCTGCGCGTCCCCGTCCCACTCGGTCACTTCGGTGACTCGCCCTGCCGCCTGCGTTTTCATCGGGACGCCCCCACTGTCTGCCCCTGCGGAGCGCGGTACTTGCTTAGAGCATCCCCGACTTCTTGCTTTAATTGCTTGTCGCCGATCTCCCATTCCAATTCCGGGTCAGGCCGCCAGCAGCTACAGGCAGAGTGCAGCGCATCAATCATCGTCTGAAACTCGATGTCGTCAGCGTAACCCCAGAGCTTGGCGTGTTCACTTTGGAACTCGTCTGCGCTTATTTCCTTGCGCTGAAAGGCAGCAAGAAGCAACTCGTCATAAGGCTGCGACCAGGTGGCTTTTTTAGCCTGCTGGACCTCCCATGCCACATCGCGGTCGCGCATCCATTGTTTGATGAACCTGTCGCAAAAGGTTTCTGCCGCAAGCCTTCCATTCAAGAAGTTTGCCATCAGCATCAAATAAGCCTGGTGTTGCGTTTCATCTATCATTGGACATTCCCTGTAGCGAGCAGATAGGTTTCTTGCATAAGAGACAGCCGCCACCCTGCCTGAAATGTATTTGAGGTGTCTACCGCCACCCACAGCCTTGTTCCCGGCTCGTAATGATGAGTCACAGCGACTGTTCCCCGATAAGTTCCAGCAATTTGCTGAGAGGCGGCGGCGATGTGACTCAAAATGGCCTGCTTGAACAAGTCAGCGTTCGCTGTGTTCCACGGACCAGTCACGCCAAACACAGACGCATGGCGGCTGAACTCGTGCTGTAGGTTTTTCGGATCAAAAGTGCAAGGCAAAGACACGCAAAGCCCCTCCGTAGGCTGACTTAGCCGATTACCCCCGCCACTTAGCCGCTGTCTCCACGATAGATACCACCAACTGCGTACTGGCGACCATATCAGAAATCAGGACGAACTCGTCGTGGCGGTGGATGTTCTGCATTCCGCAGCCCAGAACGGTGGTTGGAAAGCCGTTGGCGTTGAAAATGTTGGCGTCGGCCCCGCCGCCGGTGACGCGCAGGAGCGGCTCTAAACCAATGCGCTCGGCGGCGGCCATGCCGATAGTCAGCACAGGGTCATCCATCCCCAACTCGTAGGAGACGTAGGCGGTTTCGTTTTCGATGTCTACGGTGATGCCTGCGGCTTCGGCCTCTTCGCGGAGGCAGGTCATCATGTGTTCGCGCTGCTTGTCGAGCTTGACCTGCGAGCGGGAGCGGGCTTCGCATTTCAGGTAGCACTCGGCAGGGATGATATTGGTGGCCGTGCCGCCCTGAATGATGCCGACGTTGGCGGTGGTTTCGGCATCCACACGGCCCAGCTTCATGCGGGCGATGGCGCGGGCGGCGACCTGAATAGCAGACACGCCGTCTTCCGGCTGCGCCCCGGCGTGGGCGGGCTTGCCGTGGATATGCACATCAAAAATGTCCTGCGTGGGGGCACTGTAAACGAGCGAGCCGACGGGCGGCCCGGCATCCAGGACGTAGCCAAACCGCGCTTTGATGAGAGCGGGGTCCAAATGCTTGGCCCCGACGAGGCCAATCTCTTCACAGATGGTCAGGAGAAGCTGAATGTCGCCGTGCGGGATTTTCTGTTCGTCTAAAATCCGCATGGCTTCCAGGATAGGGGCCATGCCGGAGATGTCGTCCGCGCCGAGAACCGTGTGGCCGTCGGTGCGGATGATGTCGCCCTCTATGATAGGCTCCAAGCCCGGCGTCGCTTCCACGGTGTCAAAGTGGGCGGAAAAGAAGATGGACGGGGCGTCGGGCAGCGTGCCTTTCTTGAAGGCAATCAGATTGCCGACATCGCCGCCGACTTTCTCGCCTGCGTCGTCGTACTGACACTCAAAGCCGAGGTCTTCCAAAATGGCCCGGCCAATCTCGGCGGCGGCGCGTTCCTGCTTGGGCGGGGTGTTGAGGCGCACCATGTCTAAAAATGTCTGCACAAGGCGGTCCTGGTTGACGCGGGCGGGGTCTGGCATGGGTCGGCTCCTGACTTGCGGGCAAAAGAGTATTGGAAGGCTGTTCGACGTGGGGGGCGGGGTTTCCTGCGTGGAGTCGCCCCCCCGCCCCCAATACAGGGGGAGCCAGACAGTAAGGAGTAGGGGCGGGGTCTCCCCGCCCTCTTTTCCTGTATCCTATTCCGGTTCCCCCATTATTGGGGGCTAGGGGGTCCGAGCGGGTATAATGCCTGCACACACCATTCAGACACGGCCATTGACGGCGGGGAGGCAGACAGCAACATGGGCATTTTAGAAGGCAAGCGCGGGATTATCTACGGGGTACGCAACGAGCGGTCGCTGTGCTGGGGCTGCGCCGAGAGCCTGGCGCGGGAAGGGGCGCGGCTGGCGCTGACGTTTTTGGGGGAGCGGGAAGAAAAAGATGTCCGCAAGCTGGCCCCCACCCTGCCGGGCGGCGACAGCACCTTGATTCAGGCCTGTGACCTGACCGATGACGCACAGGTGGCGGCGCTGCATGAAGCCGTCAAAGCGGAGTTCGGCCAGATTGATTTTATTATTCACGGCGCGGCGTTTGCCAACCGGGATGATTTGATGGGCCGGTTCGTAGATACTTCCCGTGCGGGCTTTGCACAGGCACTGGACGTGTCGGCCTACACGCTGACTGTCGCCGCCCGCGCCGCCGAGCCGCTGATGACCGAGGGCGGCAGCGTTTTGACGCTGTCGTATCTGGGCGCGGAGCGGGTCATTCCCAATTACAATGTGATGGGCGTTGCCAAAGCTGCATTGGAAGCCTCGGTGCGCTACCTGGCAAGCGATCTGGGACCGGGCAAAATCCGGGTCAACGCCATCAGCGCGGGGCCGACCATGACACTGTCGGCACGGGGGATTTCCGGCTTTGGCGATATGTACAAAGAAGTCAAAGACCGCGCCCCTTTGCGAAAGAACACGACGATTGATGAAGTCGGCGACACGGCGGCGTTCTTAGTCTCCGACTGGTCACGCGGCATCACCGGCGAAGTGCTGTTTGTGGACAACGGGCTGCATATTCTGGGGTAGAGTGAATGCGACTGGACTGGCGGGCGGACGGCCCGTATGCGGAAATCGGCGGGCAGGAGATGCTGCGCGAGGCTTTAGATGACGCACGGGCGGTGCTGCCTGCGGAGCATCTGCGGCAGCTTGGCGTGCTGCTCATTTTGGACCATGACCCGAAAGGCCGGGCGCTGGGGCTGTGGCGGCAGGACCATGAAGGGGTCGGCATCGACCTGTATCTGCACCCGCACGTCGACGCGCTGCTGCCGCTGCCGCCGCGTGTGCGGGACTTTGCCCTGCGCCTGCATCTGGCGTACACGCTCTTTCACGAAGTCGGCCACCATGTCACGCGGCTGCTCAATAAACGGGCGGCCCCGCCCCGCAAGGCGGCGCTGGTGGATCAAAAAATTGAACGCTGGGCCGATGAATATGCCGAAAAGCGGCTGGGCAAATTAGTTGCCCGCTGGCTTCTTCCCGAAGGCCGGGCGGACACTCCCGACGCCCGCCGGGCGCTGGCCTACGCGCTGAAAGCCCTGCGTTTAGACCGCATTATTTCTTTGGATGCGCCGGGAACAACCGAGGCCGCTGCCGCGTCCTAAGCGTGGGAGTGGCTTCCCTTTACATAGACGAGCAACCAAGACGGCCCCGGCGCACTCTGCGCCGGGGCCGTTGTTTGTGTGCTGACTAGTTGCTAACTATTTGAGGGTGACATCTGCACTCGGAAGTGGTGCAGCATTGGAATAACCATTGTAACCAGGGTTGAAAACAGCACTTCCAAAGTAATGGTTGTAGCCGTCGTTGGTCAGGATAGAAAAATCGTGAATTGTGGCTCCCGCAGGCAAGTTTGGCTGCCAGACCCAGTCAAATTTGATCTGAAAGCTATCGTCTTTGACTGTGTAGATTACCTGGGTCACTTTCAAATCAGCGAGCGTGTAGGTTTGCCCTTTGTAAAGAAGCGTGTGCAGAGTCGGCGCGGCCAGCACCTGCGCCCGAAACTGCGCGGCGGCGGAAGCCTGCGTAATCGGCGGCGGGGGCAGCACCGGAGCCGAGACAACGCCGGAAACAGCGGACGGGCGGACAGTGGAAGCACTGAACGCGGGCGTTGGGGGGCGGTGGGCAATAATCAGCGCGGAGGCCAGCAGGGAGATGGACACGAGGCCCGGCGCAATCAGGCTGAGCGGATTGAAACGCGGCGGGGTGGTTTCCATAGGTTTGCTTACTTGCCGCCCTGTGCGGCAAGCTCCCGGTCCAGGCGGGTCAGCTCGCGGCGCATCTCTGATAGCTTGAGGAGGTCTGGGTCACTGAGAATAAGCTCCCACTCGTCGGTGTCGTAGCCTGCCAGGAAGCGCGGCAGGTAGCCAGCGGTGCGCGGGGCAAGGTACGCGGCGCGGTCGGGCACGGAAAACGGAACAAGGGCGATCTGCGAGTCGTCGTACTCGGACTGCTGCCGGGCGCCGCGCCGCCGGGCGTAGGCGGGGTCAATTTTGGTGACCATTCCCCATTCTTTCATGGCCTCTTCGGGCATGGAAGCGAAAAAGCAGGCGAGGCCCCGGTTGGAATGCAGCATGACGTTGCGCGGGTCGAGTTTGAGGGCGCGGTCAAACATATCAATGGCGTGCTTGTGCTTCTCTAACGCCTGCTTCATGCGCGGGTCGGCGGGGTTTTTGGCGGAGTTTTTAAGGAGCAGGCCCGCTTTGGCAAACGCCAGGCCGAGGTTGGAGTAGTCTTCCATCCGGGTCTCGCGCAGGACGATGACATGGCGGAACTCGGCAATGGCAGCGTCGATTTTGCCCTGCTGATAGAAAATCACGCCCCGGTTGGCATAAGCATCGGGGTTTGCGGCCTCGTACTTGGTTGCCAGCTCCCATTCGCGCAGGGCGGAGTCCTGAAGCTTCTGTTGGGCCAGCGCATAGCCCCACGGGTAATGAACAGTGTGAAACTCCGGGTTCCGGTCCAGCGCCCGCTTGAAGCAGGGCACGGCCAGCTCCGGCTTGCCGAGCGAGATATAGCAGACGCCGTAGTTGCTCTGCACTTCCGGCAGGTGTTCATCTAATTTGGCCGCAATGGCAAGCTCATTCATGCCTGCGGTCAGGTTTTCCTGGCGCAGCTCCAGCCAGCCCGCCTGTGCGGGGGCGTGGGCATCTTTCGGGTCACTCTGGGCGGCTTTCTTGAATTGCAGGGCGGCGGCGGTATACTCTCCGGCCAGCCCCTGCGCCAGCCCCAGATTGGTGCGGGCCAGCGCCAGGTTTGGAGCGATCCGCAGGGCCTGCTGGAAGGCGGTGACAGCCTGCGGCACAAGGGTCTGCCGCAGCTTGATGACGCCCACGCCGACCAAAGCCTCCACCGAGCGCGGAGAAAGCTGCAAAGCGCGGGCCAGGTAACGGTCGGCGATCTCGGTCGCCCCACCGTCGGCGTAGACTTTGCCGAGGTTATAACACGCCTCAAACTGCCGCGACGACAGCGAGGCGGCCTCTTTCATCTCTAAAATGCCGTCGTTCGCCGCGCCGGACTGACACAGGCCGTAGCCGTAGTCGGCGCGGACGGCGGCCCCGGCGGGTTCCATCCGAGCAGCCCGGCCCAGCTTTTCCAGGTCGGCGGGTGTCGGCGGCGCGGTCAGGAGCCGGACCAGCGCGACGTTGACCAGGGCATGGGCATGGGCGGGGTCCAGACTCGCGGCGGCCTCGAATGCCGCCGCGCCTTCGGGCAGGTCCCCGCACAGGCACAGCGCATAGCCGATGTTGTTCTGAGCATCCGCACAAAGAGCGGCGTTCCCGGTCGCCATTGTCAGAGCCTGCTTGAACTGCACGACGGCTTCGTCGTAGCGCCGCTCGCGGCACAAAATCAGGCCCAGACGGTTATACAGGGTCGGGTTTTTCGGCTCCAGCCGCAGCGCCCGCTGAATGTGGCTGATGGCGACTTCCGCCGCCGCCGGGTCCGGCTCACTGGCAGCCTCGGTGAAGACGCGGGCGAGGTTTGCGCCGGGCGCAGCGCAGTCCATGCCGTGCCGGGCCGCCGTTTCAAACATCTCGGCGGCCTGCGGAAGCGTGCCGCGCCGGGCCAGCGCCACGGCGCCGTTGTTGCAGAACTCCGCGCTGCCGCCCCCAAGCTGCCGGGCCTGCTGGAACCAGTGAACGCTTTTTTCGATCTCGCCGTTCAGCAAAAACAGCTCGGCCAGATGCAGGCGGGCGGCAGGGGCTTTCGCCGGGTCTTCCAGGGCGGCTTCGGCTTTTGCCTGCATTTTCGCGGCCATGTCCTCCGCCCGTGCGTGCAGGGACGCCTGACGGCTTTTGAGCTTGTGGCCGGGCAGAAAGCCGCGCACCAGCGACAAACCGCCGCCCAGCGCGGGAGCATGGCGCGTCGTTTTGCCCAGGTGCAGCAGAACACCGCACTGATGGCACACAAGCGACGAAGACGGGTTTTTATGAGTGCAATAGAGGCAGACCATAAGAATTGAGCCTTAATAAATTAAGAAGATTAAGCCGCGCCAGCAAGGCGAGCGCCCTGGTTGGCAAGCGCATCGGCGCGGGCGTTGCCTTCGCGCAGAATGTGGGTCAGCGTGACGCCGCCGGGGAAAAGGCGGCACAGGGCGGCGGCTTCCTGCTGCAAGGCTTTCAGGTGCGGGGCATTGATTTTGTAGCGCCCTTCCATCTGCCGGGCCATGAGCTGGCTGTCCGTGTGGACCGTCAGCCGCGCCGCGCCGCGTGATTTTGCTTCTTCCAGCCCGCGAATGAGGGCCTTGTATTCGGCCACATTATTGGTCGTCCGCCCGATCCCCTCGCCGATTTCCGTCACCGTCTTGCCGTCGGCATCCATCAGCAGAACGCCAATGCCCGCCGCACCGGGGTTGCCTTTGCAGGCCCCGTCAATAAAAAGTATAAGTTCCATTGCTCTTATTATAACACACAATTTGCTGGTATTTATGCCAAGTTCTTTGGCGGCCCTCCCTTGCGCCCGCCGCCGCGTGCCGGGTATACTTAAAATGGCACAATGACACACCTGTATTTGCATGGTCTGGGAATGGCTTACGGGCGGCGGGTGCTGTTTTCAGAACTCAGCGCCGAAGTCGGGCCGGGGCAGTGCCTCGTGGTCACCGGCGCGAATGGCGCGGGCAAAAGCACGCTTTTAAAAATCATCGCCGGGCTGACCCGGCCTGAGACGGGCCGCGTGGAGTTTGCCGGGCAGTTCGGCTACGCCGCCCCGGATGTTCACCTGTACGGCGAGCTGACCGGGCGCGAAAACTTAGAGTTTCTGGCCCGCCTGCGCGGCGTCCCCGCAGACACCGCCGGCCTGCTGCGATTGGTGGGCCTGCCCCCGAAGCGCGGCACGGATTTGGTGTCGGCCTATTCCTCGGGAATGCGTCAGCGGCTGAAGCTCGCGGCCTCGCTGATTGGCGAGCCGGCGCTCTTAGTATGGGACGAGCCGACGGCAACATTAGATGCCTCGGGCCGAGCGAGTGCCGACGCGCTGATTGCGAACCACCAGGCGCGGGGCGGGCTGGCCGTGATTGCCACAAACGATGCCGCCGAGGCTGACCGCTGGGGCGACCTGCGGCTGACGATTGGCCCCTAATTGCCGTATCTACACACACTGGGCTACAAACACTGGATAACCTGTGCCTGGGCGGTCTTTCAGAAAGACGTGCAGGTGGAAACGCGCACCCGCTATGCACTCGGGGCCGTGCTGCTGTTCGCGGTCACGACTCTGGTGGCCGTGTCGGCGGCTTTGAGCGCAGTGACCGTCAAATCCGAGGTCAAGGCCGCGCTGCTGTGGATTATTTTGCTGTTTGCCGCACTCTCAGGGCTGGCCCGCGTGTTTGTGCGCGAAGAAGAAGCCGGGACCGCCCCGCTGCTTCGGCTGTTCGCCCCGCCGACGGCGGTGTATGCGGGGAAGTGGCTGTTCAACACCGCGCTCGTGCTGGCCGTGGAAGCGGTGACTGTGCCGCTGTTTTTAATCGTGCTGCCGCTCGAAACCGTGAACTTTGGCCTGCTGCTTGGTGTTCTTATTTTGGGTGGTCTGGGCCTGTCGGGAGCGGCGACTTTCGTAGCGGCACTCATCGCGCAGGCGGGCGGCGGCAAAAGCGCCCTGTTTTTTATTGTGGCCTTCCCGGTGCTGATGCCCCTGCTGCTGATTGCCGTGCAGGCCACAGTCGGGGCCTTTGATGACATCACAAGCCATTACGAACACGCACGCGGGGCGCTCGGGCTGCTGACGACTTACGGGGTGGTGATGACGACGGCGTCATTTCTGCTGTTTGAATATATCTGGCATGACTAACCTATCTAAGCTTGGCAAGATTGCGCTGCTGCTGCTTCTGTGCGCTACCACCGTCGGCGGCTTCCTGTGGCTGCCCCCGGCGGAGTCGTTCCTGAAGCCCGCACTGGCGCGAATTGTGGTCTTTCATGTGCCCTGCGCCATTGTGGCCGACCTCGCTTCGGCGGTCGCAGGCTGGTACGCGATTGCGTATTTGCGAAAACGAACGTTGACCGATGATGTGAAATCCTCGGTGTCGTTTGGGCTGGCGCTCGTGTTCTGCTTTTTGACCACCGTGACCGGCTCCGTGTTCGCCAAGTCGCAGTGGGGCCAGTACTGGAACTGGGACCCCCGCGAGACGGCCATCTTTATGATGCTTTTAGTTTATACCGCCTACTTCGCCCTGCGGGCGGCGTTTGGCGATGCCCGGAAGCGGGCCGCCGTCAGCGCCGCCTATGCCCTGTTCGGCGTGCTGGCCGTGCCGTTTCTGACCTATATCCTGCCGAACTCGACCGATTTAACGCTGCACCCGAAGAATGTGATTAACACCCGCGACGGGCTGGACCCGGCCTATAAGCTCGTCTTGTGGAGCGGCGTTGTGGGCCTGAGCCTGGTGTACCTGTGGGCATTTCGGCTTCATGTCGCGCTGGGCGAAATCCATTTGCGTTTGGACGCCCGTGCCCGCCGCCGTCAGCCCGCACCGACGGTGCCGACTGTCGTAGAGGCAAGGCGCTGACAATGTCCACTGAAATGCACTCGCTCCTGCCGCTGATGCTGGTTCCCCTGATTGTCTGGATTTGCGTCTGGGCCTATTTGTGGAACCTGGACGGCAAAATTAAGCGTTTAAAAGAAGAAATGGGCCGCTTGGACGAGAGCGAGATGGACGAAGGCAAAGAGCTATGATCAAAAACAAAGGGGCCGTGCTGGGCCTGTCCGTGATTGTCGGCGCTCTGGCCTTCAGCGGTCTGGCGTTCAAGAACAACATTATTAATGCTGTTCCGTTCAAAGACGCGGTGAAAGCCACCGACTCCGGGGTGCAGATTATGGGCGCTCCCCTGCCTGGCACGATGAACTATGACAGCGCCGCGCACGTCCTGCACTTCACGCTCAAAGACGAGGCGGGCGAAACTATGCCGGTCGTCTACTCCGGCCCCAAGCCCGAAGATTTAGACTCTGCGATGACTAAAGCCACGGCCATCAACGCGCAGGGGACTTACGACCCCGCCCGCCGTGTTTTCGCCGCCGAAACGCTTTTAGTCAAGTGCCCGTCCAAGTATCAGGGCCAGACGACGCAGCGGTCTTACGGCGGGTAGGGGCGGGGTTCCCCCGCCCTCCTGTTCTGCCTGACCTTTTGTTCTGCCTGACCTTGCGGCGACCCGATGGAAAGAAGCCGGGCGGGGGGACCCCGCCCCTACACGTTCACAGAAACACACACCATGACATTCGGCCTTATCCCAACCCTCGGCGTCGTCTGCGTCTGGACCACTCTGGCCGCGCTGCTTGTTTCCATGACCGCCTACCTTGTCGCCGCCGCCCGGCGGGACGCGCCGGGGTCGGGAAACAGGGCGGCCAAGCTGGGGCGGGCAGGCTTTGTGCTGGCCGCGCTCTCCACGTTCGGCACGGCGGCAGCCCTCGGAACACTGCTGCTGACCCACCGCTTTGACATTCAGTATGTTTACGATCATTCGGCACGGGCGATGTCGCCGCTGTACTATTTCCCGTCGTTCTGGGCCGGGCAGGAAGGCTCCTTCCTGCTGTGGGGCTTCTGGATTGCCGTGCTGGGGCTGGTTCTGGCCTGGACCTCCGGGGCTGCCGAGCGGCGCGTGATGCCGTTTTACAGCGGCGTTCTGTTCTTTCTGGTCGGGATGCTGACGATCAAGAACCCCTTCCTGCCGACAATGGATCAATGGGGCATTCCCGTCAGTCCGACCGAAGGGCTGGGGCTGAACCCGAACCTCGAAAACTACTGGATGGTCATTCATCCGCCGACCCTGTTTCTGGGCTTTGCCGCGCTGGCCGTGCCGTTTTCGTTCGGGCTGGCCGCGCTGTTCTGGCGGGAGTGGGACGGCTGGCTGCGCCGCGCCCTGCCGTGGGGCCTGTTCGGCTTCGCTATTCTCGGCCTCGCCATGATGATGGGCGGATACTGGGCCTATGAAATGCTCGGCTGGGGCGGCTTTTGGGCCTGGGACCCCGTCGAGAATGGCCCCTTTGTGCCCTGGATGGGCCTGCTGGGCTTCCTCCACGCCGCGCAGATACAGCGCGTGCGCGGCAAGTTCTTAAAGCCCACACTCGTGCTGGCCCTGCTGCCGTTCTCCGGGGCGCTCTATGAGACATTTTTGACCCGCACCGGCGTTTTGGACAAGTTCAGCGTTCACTCGTTTTCTACGCTGGGCGGCAATGCCAACAATGTTTTGCTGGGCGTTCTGCTGCTCTCGGTGGCCCTGTCGGTCGGGGCGCTCTTGTGGCGCTACAAAGCGTTGCCCCAAAGCGAGGAAACCACCGAAGACATCACGAGCCGGGAGTTCGGCTTCACGATGGCGATTGTGGTGCTGACCCTCTGCGGCTTCATCGCCGCCGTCGGCCTGTCCGCGCCGCTGCTGACGAGTCTGCTGGCGAAAGTCGGCGCGACGCAGTACACGGCGACGGTCCGGGAAGACTATCACAACCGAGCGCTGTTTCCCATCGCCGTCCTGCTGGCCCTGGGCATGGGTCTGGGACCGCATCTCGCGTGGCGGGGCCGGGGCGGGCCGAACAGCCTCAAGCTGGTCTGGAGCTACGCGCTGGCCGTCGTCGCCGCGCTGGGCTTTGTGGCGGCTTCCAAGTACCTGGGCACGCCCCTGAAGCCTGCTATGCTCATCCCGCAGCTTTTGCTGTTTACGGCGTCGATGTTTGCCATTTTCGCTAACATTGCTCTTTTGACCCGCCTGCGCCGTCCGCGTGAGGTAAACCCCGCCGCGCCCCCCGCTATGCGCCCGGCGTGGACACTCGGCGGCACGCTCTCGCACCTCGGCGCGGCGGTGATGCTGGTGGGCATCGTCTGCCTCGTGACCTTTGTTCGCAAAGACCCCGGCACGATGCTGGTGCAGAACACCCCGGCGTCGGTGCTGGATGGCGCGTATACGATGGTGTTCCGGGGGATGTCCGGCGACCCGGAAAAAGACCACGACAACGCGCTTCTTCTGGACGTCGCCTCCACCGATGGGCGGCACAAGTTCCAGGCACGGATGCCCTTTGCCGTCCGCGCCGTGGAAGGCGGCCAAAAGCAGATCTTCGCGCACCCGGCCATTCTGCACACCGGCCCGAGCGACCTGTACCTGAACATGAACAACGGCACCGGGCTGGCCGAGTTTTACAACACGGCCATCTCCAAGCCGGTGCTGAAACTGGGCGATACCAAGACTGTGAACGTCGTCGGCAAGACACGCCAGGACGCAAAAACCTATACCGTGCAGTTCCAGCGGTTTATCAACCCGATGGGCAAACTTGTCCAGCAGACCGGACAGATGCCCGCCGTGTTCCCGGTGTCTGCGGTGCTTTTGGTGACCTACGCGGGCAAGACCACGGAAGTGACGCCGCAGTATATTCAGTACCGCGACGGCTCCAATGCCAAATCGCCTGAGATCAAGCTGCCCGGCAACGTGCTGGTTTCGTTTGCGGGTATGAATGCAGGCAGTTCTGACAAGGCCAATCCTGGCGCGGGGGCGATGAACGAGGCGATCTCGCTCAATCTGCGTCAGGACAGCGGCCCGCCCAAGCTGGCCTTTGAGGTGGAAGCTTCGACGCGCCCAATGATCAATCTGGTCTGGATTGGCACGCTGCTTCTGGTTTTGGGCGGGCTGGTATCCATGCGGCGGCGCATCTTAGAGAACCGCTTTGAGCCGGTCCCCGACCTGCCGCACGCCCCGCGTGCGTCGTCCGCGCCGCGCCGCGCTGCCAAACCCCCAACCCGGACCCGTGCCCGGACGGCCAAGCCCGCGCCGTCGCTGTCGGTCGGCAAGACTAGGGGACGCTGAGTATGCGACTGCGTCAGATGCTGAAAAGCAAAATCCACCGGGCCACGGTGACCGAAGCCGATGTCAACTATGTCGGCTCCATCACGCTGGACTCGGAGTTACTAGAGCGCGTCGATTTATGGCCTGGCGAGCTGGTTCATGTCTGGAACGTCACCAACGGCGAGCGGCTGGAAACCTATGTGATTGCGGGAGAACCCGGCTCGGGCGTCGTCTGCATGAACGGCCCCGCCGCCCACCGTATCCGGCAGGGCGACGTCGTCATCGTCGCCGCGTTTGCCCTGTCCGATGAACCCGTCACGGCCAAGCAGATTTTAGTGGACGACCGCAACCGCTACTTGAGAGAGTTATGATTTATGTTTGAAGTAAAAGTTGAGAAGACCATTGCCGCCGCGCACCGGCTGTTTGATTACAATGGCCCCTGCGAGAATATGCACGGGCACAATTACCGCGTGGAAGCCGCCTATTCCGGCACCGAGCTGGACCGTTTTGGGATGCTGGTCGATTTTACCGACATCAAGCGGGCCTTTCATGCCGTGCTGGAAACGCTGGACCACACTTATCTGAATGACCTGCCTGCGTTCCACAACCTGTCGCCGTCGGCAGAGAATATCGCCGCGCATATTTATCAAGAACTGGACAAAACCAAGTTTGACCGGGCGGCTTTAAGCTATGTGTCGGTTTGGGAAACGCCCACGCAGGTGGCAACCTACCGCCGGGGCTAAGACAAAGAAAAGAGGGCGCGATAAATCGCGCCCCTACTTGTTACCTTCCGCCCCCCCCATTATTGGGGGCTGGGGGGTCTTATTTCTTGAACTCCGTCATGTTGTGACGACCGACGCCGTCGGCCATGCGGCGGATTTTGCACAGGGCAGGCTTGCCGCCGACGGCGGGGCGCAGGCCAGTACAGTGGACCTTGTCGCCGGGCTTCAGCAGGCTGTAGCTGTCGGCGCGTGTGCCGGGGCGCAGGACGACAATCTGGCCCGACTCCGAGGTGCCGTCGGCGGAGGCGTCCAGGCGCTCCACTTCAAACAAAGACTGCGGAAAGCCGTAATTCTGGATGGCGGCGACAGCGGCATCAAACGTGCCCTCAATCGGGCCGCTGGTGAGCTGATGAATAGGGCGGGCGCTCATAAACTGGCTTCTTTCTGGCGGCGCGGCAGAGTGAGGGAGAGGTGCGCCGCACCTTAAAGTATACCCGCTGGAGGGGCTATTTTAGAAAAATATCCGGGATTATTAGCACGGTGGCTTAAAACGCGAATATAGCGGGTACAATATCCGAGAACACGGCACTAGGCCGTTTTATCTCCTTCGCAGCATCGTTTCGTGCATTCTGCCCGCGCTGTCCTCGGCCCTCTCGGCGTTCACTCCGTCGCGCATCCGATACTCGCTCGCCCGCGCCTTTCGTTGCGACCGGAGGCTCACTTGAAAGGAGCCATTTCTCTTATGGCAACCAAACTTTATGTCGGCAACCTGAGCTATCAGACGACCGACCAGCAGCTTCATGACCTCTTCTCCGAGGCCGGCAGCGTCACCAGCGCCCAGGTCGTGACCGACCGCTACACCGGCCAGGCTCGCGGCTTCGGCTTCGTCGAGATGGCGACCGAGGGCGAAGCCCAGGCTGCGATCTCCGCGATTAATGGCCGCACCGTGGATGGCCGCGCCCTGAACGTCAATGAGTCCAAGCCCCGCGAAGGCGGTGGTGGCGGCGGCAGCCGTGGCGGCGGCGGTGGTTATGGCGGCGGCGGCGGTGGCGGAAGCTACGGCGGCGGCGGCGGTGGCCGCGACCGCTATTAAGCAGTTGCTTGTGCATTAAGAAGGGCCGGGAGGAAACTCCCGGCCTTTTTTGTGTGTGCGTGGTTCAAGTATTCGAGGGGTTGAAAACCCCTCGCTAGATAAGGCGTCCTTCGGACGGAGGAACATACGGACAAAGAAAATGCCAATAGCGTCCGGCTTTGTATCTCCTTCGTCCGCAGGACGCCTCCCCTAGCGAGGGGTTTTCAACCCCTCGGCTCTGCGCCTGCACTTACCTTTTGCGGCTGCCCCCGCTCCTTTCAAACTTCCCCTCAAACATCCCGGTAAAAGTATGGTATAAGTCCCTCAGAAACGCTTGACAGGACACTGGGAGAAACCGATGCACGAACTCGACGCGATGGACCTGACGCGGCACGCCATTTTGATTGCCCTGCAAATGTCCATGCCGATTTTGCTGCTGTCGCTGGCGGTCGGCGTCCTCGTGAGCCTGTTTCAGGCCGTCACGCAAATACAAGAGCAGACGCTCACGTTTGTCCCTAAAATCGTTGTTCTCGTCGTGGCGCTTGTGGTGATGGGACCCTGGATGCTGCACACCATCGTCGGCTTCACGGCGGGCCTGCTGACCGGCCTGCCCTCGGCTATTCACTAACGCTTCTTTCCAGAGCCTTTATGCCTGACCTTGCTGCATTTTCCGCCGACTCCTTTTGGGCCTTTTTGCAGGTCTTCGTGCGCGTTTCCAGCCTGCTGGTGACCGCCCCTGTTTTCGGCAGCCGCGAAATCCCCGCGCAGGTCAAAGCCGGGCTGGCCGGGCTGCTGTCGCTGGTCCTGCTGCCGCTGGTCAAATCGGCACTGGGGGCGACCGCTCCCACCACAGTCTACGGCATGGTGAGCATTCTGCTGGGGCAGGCAGTCGTCGGGCTGATGATTGGCCTGGTTGTCTCGCTGCTGTTTGTGGCTGTCAGAATTGGCGGCAGCTTGACCGACTATCAGATGGGGTTCACGCAGGCGTCCACGTTCAACCCGCAGTTCAACGAGACCGTGTCGCCTATCGCCAATCTTCAATACCGCTATGCGCTGGTGCTGTATCTGGTCGCCAACGGGCACTGGCTGCTGCTGGCCGCGCTGGAGCGGTCGTTCGTGACCCTGCCGGTCGGTCATCTGTCGCTGGCGGGACTGTCGCAGTCGTTTACCAATGTGACGTTTCAGGCGCTGGTGATGGGGCTGCAAATCGCCGCCCCGGCGGGCGCGGTGCTGCTGGTGACGGACATTGCATTTGCGTTCCTCAACAAAACGATGCCGTCCATGCAGGTCTTTTATGTGGGGATGCCCGTCAAAGTGCTAGTTGGCTTCGTGGTCGTGCTGGCCGTCCTGCCGCTCCTGACCGCGATTGTGGCGCATCTCACGCTCGGCTCGCCCGACGTCGTCTCAACGTTCCTGCGCGGGATGCGAAAATAGACCTATGGCTGAATAAGTTCTTATGGCGGAAGGCGAAGACAAATCATTTCCGGCGACGCCCAAGCGGCGGGAGGAAGCGCGTAAAAAAGGACAGGTCGCCCGCTCCCCGGAGTTCGGCGCGGCGCTGACCCTGCTGGCCGTCGTCGTCGCCCTGCACGCCATCCTGCCCGGCGAGGGAGGGATGAGCCTGCTGCGGGACTTGCAGGCGGCGCTGAGGTTCAACCCCCACGACTCGGAGTTCACGTTTGCCACCGTGCAGCAGTGGCAGATGCGCGGCCTGGGATGGGGAGCAAAAATCCTCCTGCCGGTAGCCGGGCTGGCCGTCGTGTTCAGCCTCGCGGCAGGCATCGGGCAGGTGGGCTTTGCCGTGACTCCCGAAGCCCTGTCGCCAAAATGGAACCGATTAAACCCCGCCGAAGGCATCAAGCGGCTGGTTGGAATGCGCGGCATCGTGGAAGCCATTAAGGGGCTGCTCAAAATGAGCCTGGTCGGCGGCATCTGCTACAGCACCCTGCGCGGGGCGATTGAGTCGGGGGAGCTGCTGCGAATAGCCAGCGAGCCGCTGCCTGTCATGCTGGCTGTCGTCGGCAGTCTCCTTTGGACCCTGGGCCTGCGCGTCAGTGTGACGCTGCTGATACTGGCCGTGGCAGACTTTGCGTACCAGAAATATGAGCTGGAAAAGTCGCTTAAAATGAGCTTTTCGGAGATCAAGCAGGAACACAAGCAGTCCGACGGCGACCCGCAGGTCAAGGCCCGTATCCGCCGCATGCAGCGCGAGATGTCCAAGCGCCGCATGATGCAGGATGTCCCCAAAGCTGATGTCGTTGTCACTAACCCCACCCACTTCGCCGTGGCCCTGAAGTACGAAGGCGGCGTGTCCGCCCCCAAAGTCGTCGCCAAAGGGGCCGATGAAATCGCCGCCCGTATCCGCGAGATTGCCCGCGAAAACAAAGTGCCGCTGGTTGAAAACAAGCCGCTTGCCCGCACCCTCTTTGCCGAAGTCGAAATCGGGCGCGAAATCCCCGCTGATTTGTTTGAAGCCGTCGCGCAGGTGCTGGCCTTCGTCTACCGCACGCATGGCCGCCGCAAAACGCTCTAGCCGCGAACCACGGGGGAACCGGTATAATACGGCTATGCCCCTGCAAAACCTGCTAGAAATGCCGATACTAAACACAGACCGGGCAGCCGCACGCGGAGGCTGCTTATGAACCGTGTCGTGCTGTGGCGCGTCAGCGCCTCGCTGCTGCTGATTGCCCTGACACTCAGCGGCGTTTTGCTGGGCATCGCCTGGCGGCGCGGGCATCCCCACCGCCCTGCACGGGGCCTGGTGGTGACCTATTTTGATGTCGGCGCTGGCGACTGCGCTCTGGTGCGCTCGCCGGAGGGGCAGGCCATTTTGATAGACACCGGCGGGGCTGAAACGGCAGAAGCCCTGGCAGCGGCGCTGAAAGCACGCGGCGTGAGCCGGATTGATCTGCTGATTTTGACGTCGCCCGATCCCGGCAGCCTCGGCGGCGTCCCAGCCCTGCTGGGAAGCGGTTTGAACATATCGCGCATCTGGGACAATGCCGTCCCCGAAGCGGGCGATGCCCGGCGAGCGGCGCTGGAAGCCATTCGCCGTCACCGTCCCCGCATCCCGTCGCAGACCGCAAGCGGCGGGGATGTGATCCAGATTGGCGAGCGGATGTCCGTGTCTGCCGTCTGGCCGCCCGACACCGGCGCGGCCTCCCGGCGGGACCCGCTGATTTGCCGGGTCAACTACGGCAGCACGGCGTTTGTCTTTGAGGGCACCGCCAGTGCCGGGGCGGAAACCGCGCTGATCAGCCAGGCCCCCTCCCGCATTGAATGCAGCGGGGCCTGCACCGATCTGGTGCTGCAAACAGCGGCGGGGGCGGCGGGGCCGCCGTCTGCCGAGATGCTGCGGCGAGCGACGCCGACGGTTTCAGTACTGACTGGACATACGGACGGCGGGCCGCCGCCGACCGTACTGCGCCGCCTGCGGGCCGCTGGCGCGGCTCTCTGGCAGACTAGCACGCAGGGAGCGGTCACGGTAACCACGGACGGGCGCGGCACGCTCGCCGTCCGCGCCGAACGCACGGCCCCGTAAAAGACCTTATCGAGAAAGCTATGCAGACACTTAATCCACCTACACTTGCGATGCCCCGGCTGGGAGACATTCTGGTCCAGCAGGGCGCCATCACGCCGGAGCAGCTCCAGGAGGCACTGGAAACGCAGACCTCCACCGGGCGGCGGATTGGGGCGACTCTGATGGAAAACGGCTGGGCCACGGAAGAGCAGGTCACCGAAGCACGGGCAGTGCAGATGGAGGTCGGCTATGCGGACCCCACCCGGACCGCGCCGGACCCGTTTGCCGTGGCGCTGGTTCCTGCGGAAACCGCGCAGCGGTATCTGCTGCTGCCGCTGTCGATGGAAGACGGCACCGGCAGCGGGCCGGGGCGGATTACCCTGGCGATGGTGGACCCCTGGGACGTGGAAGCGATTGACTTCATTCAGCGCGAAACGCGCCGCCGGGTGGAGCCGCTGCTGTCCTCGGAAAGCGCCCTGCGGACCGCGCTGGAACGCGCCTACCAGAACTCGCGCAATGACGCGCATTCGGAAGCGATGTCGGAGACCATTGAGCTGGCGTCGCTGGACTCGCTGGATTTGGCCGTCCCTGATGAGGATGATTTAGACCTCAGCGACCCGCTGAAGCAGGGCGAGCAGGCTCCGGTCATCCGCTTTGTCAATACGCTCTTTTCCGAGGCCGTCCGGCGGCGCACGTCGGACATTCATATCGAGCCGCGCAAGAAAGATTTTTTGATCCGCTACCGGGTGGATGGTCAGCTTCAAACGATTAAAACCGTGCCGCGCAACCTGCTGGCGGCGACGGTGTCGCGCATTAAAATCTTGGGCGAAATGGACATCGCCGAGCGCCGCCTGCCCCTGGATGGCCGGATTTCCATGCGGGTGGAAGGCAAGAATATCGACCTGCGCGTGTCGACGCTCCCGACGCAGTACGGCGAGCGGGTGGTCATGCGGATTCTGGACCGCAGCACGGCGGCCATGAGCCTGGGCGACCTGGGCTTTTCGGCGCACAACCTGCTGAACTTTAACTCGCTCATCCGCAAGCCGCACGGCATTATTCTGGTCACGGGGCCGACGGGGTCAGGCAAAACGACGACGCTGTATGCCGCGCTGAACGCCTTGAAGTCGCCGACCACCAATATCATTACGTGCGAAGACCCCGTCGAGTATGAGCTGGAAGGCATCAGTCAGTCCAATGTCAACGAGCGGGCGGGGCTGACCTTTGCCCGGCAGCTCCGGGCCATTCTGCGGCAGGACCCGGATGTGGTGCTGGTCGGCGAAATCCGCGACGCCGAGACCGCTGAAATCGCCTTCCGGGCGGCGCTGACCGGCCATCTGGTGCTGTCTACGCTGCACTGCAACGAGGCGGCGGGGGCCGTCAGCCGCCTGATTGATATGGGCGTCGCCCCGTTTTTGATCGCGTCCACCGTGATTGGCGTCGTCGCACAGCGGCTGGTGCGCCGCCTGTGCCCGCACTGCAAAGAAGAGGTTTTTCCCGACGAGGAAACCCTGGCCCTGTACCGCGCTCTGGGCGGCGCTCCCACCCCGGACCTGATGCTGTGGAACGCTCCTGGCTGCCCCAAATGCGACGGCAACGGCACGCGGGGCCGGGTCGCCGTCCATGAAGTGCTGACGGCCAGCACGCCTATTCACCGTCTGACGATGGAAGCCGCCGAAACTCAGGTTCTGCGGGAAGCGGCGATTGCGGGCGGCATGATTCCGATGATTGGCGACGGGCTGGACAAAGTTCGCAGCGGGCTGACGACCCTGGACGATGTGCAGCGCAAGATCGGCGTTTCGCTGGCCGACTGACGGCAGGGCCGGGCGCGGGGCTGAAACTTCTTGGGCGGAAATTTCTTGGGTTACATTTTTCGTCATAATTCGCTGTTGGCACGATTTTTGCAGGCAAGTGTGCTAGAGTTACTTTAGTACCATTGTGGGTATCAAATTAGAAAGCAGCCAATGTTTGTGGAATTATAAAAATTACGGGCGGCTCTGGCGAGTGTATGGGCGCTCTACGCTGAAGTATGGAACGCCGCGCAAGCTCTGGAACGCTCTGCGAACTGAATGGGCGTATCGCCATCGGCACACCGATGTCCGCTCTGCCCCCTATTTGCTTAATATCGAGCCGCTTTATTACTGCAACCTGGACTGCCCCCTGTGTGACCGGCAGATTTTCCCTGAAGCTCGCCCGGACGCGGAAGCCGGGCGGCTGCCGCTGGACATTGTAGACAAGATTTTTGAGGAGGTCGGCGACTACCTGTATCAGTGCCAGATTTTCGGGCAGGGGGAGCCGCTGCTGGACTGGCCGCGCACACAGCAGATTATTGAGAAGGCCAGAAAAAAGCGTATCTTCACGCTGCTCAGCACCAACTGCACCGTGCTGACTCCCAAAATGGCTGAAGAAGTGGTCGGCTCCGGGCTGGATTATCTGGTCTGTGCGGTAGACGGCATCCGGCAGGAAAGCTACGGCAAGTATCGCGTCGGTGGACAAGTGGAGCGAGCGCTGGCGAATATGCGGCTGTTCGCCGAAGAGCGCCGCCGTCAGCGGCACCCGATGGAGATTGAGTGGCAGTTTCTGGTCAACCGGCAAAACATTGACGAGCTGGAAGAAGCCCGGCGCATAGCCGACGACCTGGGCGTCTTTTTGCGCTTTTCGCCGATCCGGGGCATGGAGTTCGATGAGCGGCTGCAAAAAGAGTGGCTGCCGGACACCGAGGAGTGGCAGGACGGACGCATTGACCCCGGACAGACCTGCTACTCGTGGCCGTGCTACTTTTTGTGGCGGGCGCTGATTGTCAACTCCAATGCGCGGGTGGCCCGCTGCCTGATTTACCAGAATGTCGGCGAATACGGCAGTCTGCACGAAGACAGCGTACTGGGCCTGTTCAACAGCCCCGAGTCGCAGCGTGCCCGGCAGCTCTTTCAAAAAGGCCCCGTGCCGGACGGCCCGTTTCCCTCCCCGTGCGCCAACTGCTCGTTTTATGCCCGCGAGCATGGCGGCCCCAATCTCGGCAAGCGGGACAGCCTGGAGCCGCTCCCTGCCTTCCGCGAAGAGCGCGGCACGGTCCCGCTCAAAGTGCTGTCATAAAGTGCCCTGGTTCCGAAACAAAAGCCGCCCGGCGTTGTCTGTGAAGACAGTACCGGGCGGCTTTGTTTTGGTCTATGTCAGCCTGATTTAGTGGGCCGTGTGCTTTTTGATCTCATGGCGCGTGCCGAAGGCAGCCCCGAGGCCGGTAATAGTCGGGTGCTTCTCGGCGAAGTTCAGCTTCTGGTGGTGCGCCTTCTTGTTGGCGGCGCTGCGCTTCAGCAGGGAATGCGTGGCGATGCCCGCCGCCGCCCCGGTCGCGGTCGGATGGCGCTGAATGACGTTGGGACGATGGGCCGGAGCCGCCGTCTGGGCGAATGCGCCGGGAGCGAGCAGAGTCAATCCGGCGGACAGCAGGGCGACAGCGCCCTTGCGATTGCGAATGGTCATGGGTACGATCCTCCATTGGGTGTAAGCGTCAGCGGGGCGAACAAAGTTCCAGCGCGGCGTAATTTTTTATTGTTAGGACAGCAAGCAGCCTTCATGCGGGTGGAATGGCAAAGAGTACAGGGGCGACGCCGCCCGGCCCGGCAGGCAGGCAGGCCGCATCCCCTGCCCTGGGGCAGCGTTGCCGTGGCACTGGTGGCGCTCGTCGCCCTGCCGACGTTTGTGGATGTGTGGCTCACCCGACTGTTTCCTGGCTATTTAGAGGGCCTGCACGTTGTGGTCACAGCGGTGTACGCGCTGACGAGCGCCCTGCTGGTCTGGGAGGCCCTGGCCGCCTGGCGCTGCCCCGCCCCCGCCGCTGATGCCCCGCCCCTGCCTTCCTGCACCGCGATTGTCGCCGCCTACCTGCCAAACGAACAGGAGATTATTTTAGCAACGCTGACGCATCTGCTGGCGCACGTTGACGTTCCCCCCACACAGTTTCAGGTGATACTCGCCTACAACACGCCGGAGCCGCTGGCCGTGGAAGAGGACATCCGGGCACTGGCCGCCCGCGACCCCCGCCTCCTGCCCCTGCGTGTGGAAGGCAGCCGCTCCAAAGCCGAGAACGTCAATGCCGCCCTCGGCGCGGCGACCGGGGACATCGTGGCCGTCTACGATGCCGACCATCTGCCCGCCGCCGACTGCTTCCGCCGGGCGTGGGCGTCGCTTTCTCGGGGCGCGGACATGGTGCAGGGCCGCTGCCGGATCAAAAATCACGGCCAGAACGCTTTGACGCGCACTGTGGCTTTGGAGTTTGACACTATCTACACCGTCGCGCACACCGGGCGGGCACGGCTGTCGGGCACGGCGATTTTCGGCGGCTCCAACGGCTACTGGCGGCGGGAGACGCTGGCGCGGCTTCGCATGAACCCGGCGATGCTGACCGAAGACATTGATGTCAGTGTCCGCGCCCTTCTGGACGGCTGCATGCTGGTCCACGACCGGGACATCGTTTCCGATGAGCTGGCCCCGCTGCGCCTGCGGGACTGGCTGCTCCAGCGCAAGCGGTGGGCACAGGGCTGGCTGGAAGTCTCTCTCCAATATACTGTCCCCATCCTGCGCTCCCCGCAGTTCAGCACGGGTCAAAAACTGCTCTGGTTCTACCTGCTGGCCTGGCGCGAGGTGTACCCGGCCCTGTCCATGCAGTTCTTCCCGCTGGTGTTGACTTCCTGGCTGACGCGGACGCCCATTCACTGGTTCGGCACGCCGTTTTTCTTCTGGGCCGGTCTTTTAAACCTCACCTCCGGCCCCTTCGTTCTGCTGGCGACTTACGCCTGCGCCCCCACCCACACGCGCCGGGGCTTAGGTCCCTGGTACTGGGTGTACGGCACGTTCACCCTGGTTTACACAACTTTGAAGCTGGCCGTGACGCTGATTGCTCAGGTCGCGCACCTCCTTAAAGACCGCGCCTGGGTGACGACCCCGCGCCTCGTGGAAAAATCGCCCGCTGAATGAGACTAATGGACCAATGAGAAGGCAAATGGTTTTTGCCTCACTGTTTCAATGCGTGTTCAGGGCCGGAGGCGATACGGCTGCAATGCGTGTTCAGGGCCGGAGGCGATAAGAAGGGTCGCCGGATTTGCAGTTTGGACAGCATCCATCGCCTCTATAAATCGATCCGATCTTGTTCCTTTTGAGGCGCTGATGACCACTTCAAGATTGGAATGCTGAGTGACCTGCTGCCGCAGCTCTGTTCGCAGCATCGGAAGTGAAACGATATGTCCATCTATCCTGAAATGAGTGTTGTCCACAGAGACAGTATGACGCGGCTGAGGATTTTCACCCATATCGTTTAGGGGCAAGCGAACACCGGGCGATATTTCGTAATAGGGCGCAGCAGCATGACGGCGGGCACAGCCCGGCAGTGTTAATACGCTCAACAGGACGACAGGCACAGCCGCTATCGTGGTAATCGGGTGCTTCATAATACTCTCTAGGATAGCACACCCGGCAAAAATACTTGCTTTTTTTGGCGAAAACCTTGCAAAACGGGTGCAACTATGTTAAAATGCCCTGGCTGTGAAAAATTGCACGAATAAGTTCTGTGCGAGTTTACGGCTGAAAGATGTTCTTTTCGCTCTTCTGCGAAAGTCTTTCCCACACCACTTTTGAACTATTTCAAGGTCGGTGATCTAAAGATGACCCGGAAGGAAATTGCTTTTGCTTCGTTTGAATGTTCTTCGCGCCCCGGCACTGATGCTGTGCGCCGCGCCCCTGCTGATTTCGGCGGCGCTTGCCCACGGCGGCCATTCCCGCGCCCACCATCGCACTCCCGCCTCCCCGGCCAAAAGCGCGGCGCATCAGGCCAATGTCCAGGCCCAGAACAAAGCCCTTGCCAGCGGCAATGTCATTGAAGCCGCCAGTGCCTTTCGCGGCACACGCTATGTGATGGGCGGAACCTCTCGCTCCGGCTTTGACTGCTCCGGCTTTGTGCGCTATATTCTCAGCGCCAGCGGCGGCGTCGAGCTGCCCCGCACCGCCACCGAGCAGTATTACAACGGCGCTCCCATCTCCCGCGCCCAGCTTCAGCCCGGCGACCTTGTCTTTTTTAAGAACACCTATAAGCATGGCATCTCCCACGTCGGTATTTATGCGGGCGAAGGCAAGTTTATTCACGCCGCCAATGCCCATAAAGGCGTCCGCACCGACAATCTAGGCGATAGCTACTACCTGTCCCACTACGCCGGGGCACGGCGCGTTCTGCCCGCCCAGATGCGGATGGCTGCTTCCGGGCGCTAACGAGTTTGCCAAAAATTTCCTGTGCCCGGTGCGTGTCAAACTGTTGACAAGTACCGGGCATTTTGGGTATAGTATCTCCGCTGTGCAGACCAGGAGGGCAGGCACGGGATGCGTGTGGAAGAAAAGCAGCGGGCGCGGGAACTCCGCACACAGGGATGGAGTTACAATGCTATCCTGCAAGAAGTCAGCGTTTCCAAAAGCACTTTAAGTCTCTGGCTACGCGACATTCCGCTAACGGATGAACAAATTACTGCTCTTTCCGACAAGTTTCGGGCCGGGCGCGAAAAGTTCATCCACAAGATGCGTATCCGGCGTGACGACCGTTGGGCAGAGTACCACCGGGAAGCTGAAGAAGAATACACTACTTTCTCGCAAGACCCGGCGTTCATGTTTGGGCTGGCCCTATACATTGGCGAAGGTACCAAATCTGACGAAAATGCGGTTTGCCTGACGAATTGTGATCCGCGTGTCATTTGTAAAGCACGGGAGTTCTTCCTAAAAATTGGGGTTCCTTACGCTTCTTTGCGTGGTGCAGTTCATTTGCATCCGGGGCTGTCGGTAGAAGCTGCTGAAGCTTACTGGCGAGAGATTACCGGATTACCCGAAGGCCAATTTCATCGCACAAGCGTGAGTGTAAGCCGGGCAAGCACCGGCAAAAAAGGCAATATACAGCCCTATGGTACTTTTCAGCTCAGCGCGACACATACGAAGACTAGGCAAAAGTTATCCTGTTGGATGACACTTGCACTTATGGCCCGTTCGTTCATCGGTTAGGACATCGGCTTTTCACGCCGGTAAGAGGGGTTCGACTCCCCTACGGGCTAGACAAAAAAGCGCCCTCTTTGCAAATGCAAAGAGGGCGCTTTTTTACGTTTGGGGGCTAATCAGCTTCTGTTCTTCCAAATAAGCCACAATTTGTGCCAGAGAAAGCTCGACGGTATCGCGGTCGGTATGGACGGTGACGTCAGGGGCAGGGGGCGGCTCGTAAGGGTCGGTGATGCCGGTGAAGTGAGCAATTTCTCCAGCCAGTGCTTTTTTGTAGAGACCCTTGACATCGCGCTCGGCCAAAGCTCCAATGCTGGCCTGCGCGTAGACCTCCACGAAGGGGACCGATTCGGCGGCGTGTTCGGCGCGGACTTCGGCGCGGACGGCTTCGTAGGGTGAAATGGCCGCTGTCAGGCTGACAACGCCGTTGCGGGCGAGGAGACGGGCGACGTAGCCGATGCGGCGGACATTGATGTCGCGGTCTTCTTTGGTGAAGCTGAGACCTTTGGAGAGGTGCGTTCGCACTTCATCGCCGTCCAAAAGCTCCACAGCATAGCCGCGCTCCCGGAGGAGATGGGCAAGATGGCCGGTGAGCGTGGACTTGCCCGCGCCGGATAGACCGGTCATCCAAAGCGTGAAGCCTGTTTTTGTTATGAGTTCGGTCATAGGGTGTTCCAGAGGGTTTGCACCTGACGGCGGGTATCTTCGGGAGTACCGTCGGTGGAGATGACAAAGTCGGCGCGGGCGACCTTCTCCGAAAGCGGCCACTGAGCCGCGATCTGACGCCGGGCTTCGGCATCGCTGATGCCCTGACGCGCCCGCAGGCGGCTTACCTGCGTAGCCTCGGCGCAGGTGACGACTATGACGCCGTTCAGGGCCGTTTCCCAGCCGCCTTCATACAGAAGCGGGATTTCGGCGGCGGCAATCCCCTCCCCCGCCGCCTGCCAGGCGGCGATCTGCGGGGAAAGGACGGCGCGGATGGCGGGATGAGTCAGCGCTTGCAGGCGCAGGCGGGCGTCCGGGTCCGCGAACACCAAAAGACTCAGGGCGCGGCGGTCCACGGTGTCGGGGCTGCTGGCAGCAGCGCAGGCCGGAAACGCGGCCAGCACCTGGCGTGTAGCCGCTGTGCCGGGGGCTAAAACGTCGCGGGCGACAGCATCGGCGCTCAGGGTCGGAGCGCCGAGGTCAGCCAGCAATTGAGTCACTGTGCTTTTGCCGGTGGCGATGCCACCGGTGATGCCAAGTACGCGCATAGGTGTTCCAAAAAGAAAAGCCCCCGCGTTTGCGGGGGCTTTCGGCGAAGATTACTCTTTTGCGGTCTCGCCCTCGGTCGGCTCGGTCGTTTCTGGCTCGGCGTCGGTGACGCCAAGCTCGGCGCCAAGCTGCCCGAAGACATCGGCCAGGCTGGTTCCGAACGTTTCCTGGGTCTGGTTGGCCCGGTAGTTCTTGAACTCCTTGTAGTCATCGTCCTGGTCGCTGCCGTAGCCGCCCATGTTGCGGTCACGTCCACCGCCGCTGCGTTCGCGGCGAGGCCGCTCGCGCACCGGGGAGGCTGGGGCGCCGACAATCTCGCGCTCGCCGGTTGGGCGTCCGTCGCGGCCTGCATCGCGGCCTGTGCGGCCACCGCGTCCAGCATCACGCCCGCCGCCGAAGTCCGGCTCGGGCACATACGGCTGCGGGTTGGCCGACTCAATGACGCGCCGGATCGACAGCGTCATCTTGCGCTCTTCAGGCCGCATCTCGATAATCCGGGCATCGACGATGTCGCCGGGGTTGACGGCGTCTGACGGCTTGGCGACGCGGCGCTCGGCCAACTCGCTCGTCGGGATAATCGCTTCAATGCCCTCTTCCAGCTGCACAAAGGCACCGAAGGGAACGAGCCGGGAAACTTCGACTTTGACCAGATCGCCAACATTGTACTTGTCGCCAAGCTGTGTCCACGGGTCGGGTAAAATCTGGCGCAGGCCCAGAGAAATCCGGCCCTGATCCAGTTTCAGCTTCAGGATCATGACGTCCAGTTCCTGCCCATTTTTCAGGACTTCACTGGGATGCTTAATCCGCGACCAGGACATCTCGGAGACGTGCAGCAGGCCGTCGATGCCGCCGAGGTCGATAAACGCGCCGTAGTCGGTGACGCGGCGCACGACACCCTTGCGAACTTCGCCTTCTTTGAGAGAAGCCAGTGTCTGGTCTTTCTTCTGCCGCCGCTCTTCTTCGGTCGCTTCGCGGTTGGAAAGAACCACCTTGCGGCGCTCCCGGTCCACTTCGATGACCTTCAGCGGAATGCTCTGACCGACATACTTGTCGAGGTTCTGATGCTTGAAATCGCCGGAGCCGACATGGGACGCCGGGACGAAGCCGCGAATGCCGAGGTCAACGACAAGGCCGCCCTTGACGCGCTCGGAGACAACGGCCTGAAGAATCGTGCCAGCGTTCATGGCCTCAATAACTTTGTCCCAGGCTTTTTCGAAGTCTGCCCGCTTTTTGGACAGCAGAAGCTGGCCTTCATCGGTGCGCCCGATCACCACGACTTTCACGTCGTCATTAACCGCCACCACATCTTCCACGCGATCAAACGGCTCGCGGGACAGCTCGTTCAGGCGGATAACGCCTTCGCTTTTGCTGCCGACATCGACGAGGACGCCGTCCTTGTCGATATGAACCACGGTTCCCACGACCACATCGCCTTCAGCAAGCTCTTTAAACATGCTTTCGAAGTCGGATTGGTCCATGCTTGTTTCTTCACGCGCAGTGGGCGCGGGGGGCGCGGCGGCCACGGGCTGACTGACGGCAGGCGCGGCTCCGTTCGTCGCGGGTGGCGCGGCGGCGGGGGTTGCCTCAGCCACAGGCGCGGTGGTTTCCACGTCCGGGGCGGTGGTCAGCTCATTGGTCACAACATCTTCGGGTACGGCCGGCATAATTTCGCAGTGCTCCTCAGCATTGGGACACGATTGTCCCTGATTAGGTTTGGTTCGTTCGTCTTAAAACTTAAAAAGTGTCAGTGCTGACAGGTCTCGCAGTACACGGTCCCGCGTCCTGTCACCCGAATGCGGGTCAGCGGCGCGGCGCAGGAAACGCATGGCTCCCCGCCCCGGTCATACACACGCGGCGTATAGCGCCCGACCTGCCCTTCAGCATCCACATAATTGTCGCTTGTCGTGCCACCGCCTTCGGTGGCTTCGGTCAGAACGGCTTTAATCTCACAGTGCAGACGGTCTGTTTCGGCCTCGGTCAGTGACCCCGCAGGGCGCAGGGGGCTGATGCCCGAGCGGAACAATGACTCATCTGCATAAATGTTGCCAACTCCGGCCACAACGGCTTGATCCAGCAAGGCAGCTTTAATGGCCGTCTTCGGACGCCGCTTCAAGCCTGCGCTGAGCTGCCCCGGCGTCCACGCTTCGTCCAGCGGCTCCGGCCCCATCGCCGAAATTGCCGGGTGCGCGGCAAACTCTTCCGGGGATACTAAACGCATCTCGCCCCAAGTCCACATATCATGAAAGCGAAGCTCATTCCCGTTGCCTAGCGGAAACGCCGCCGCCAAATACTTTGCTTCGGGTTCGGATTGTTCGGTGACTATCAACTGCCCCCGCATATTCAGGTGTAGCAGTAGATAGTACCCCGAATCCAGCATAATAATCAAGTGCTTGCCGCGTCGCGCTACAGATTTCACTGTTGCACCCGCGATTCTTTCTTGAAACACCGCTGAATCGGTAATAGTTCCTTTCAGCATTTTAGCGACGCGCACACGGGGCAGGCCAAACGTCCGCCCCGTGAGGTGCGTTTCCAGCCCGCGCCGCAGCGTCTCCACTTCCGGCAATTCCGGCATAAATGACCCACCAATTTCTAGCCCGAAGCGACTGTCTCAAATTTCGGGATAACCGGGTTGTTCGAACCCGCCACCGAAGTGCTAGGCCGCCCCAAAATGTCCTGCACATAGCGCGGCCACCAGTCCACCTGCGGCGTGCCGACGCTGCGCGTTTCCAGCGAGGGGGTCGGACGACCGATGATCTCCCCGGCTTTGTCCAGAATGTCCTTGACCGTGCCCAGTTCGGGCTTGAGCCAGCGGCGGCCAATCTGCGCGTGCAGCACTTCGTCGGCCCAGTCGTAGTCCTGGAAATAGGTCGCCAGCGGATCGTTCGCCTGCTGCGCGATGCGCCACTCTTCGCGCTTGCCGGTTTTGCCGTTCATCAGGCTCTGCTCGATGTAGTACAAAATAACGTGCCGCTCCAGCGGTGTCCGGTCCATGTTCAGGTGCATGGCCCAGCCGACATGGTTTGGGTAGCGGCTCCAATCCACATTGTACTTGGCAAACCAGACTTCGCCCATCATGGAGTGCCGCGCTTCGTCCCAAAGCTGACGGCCCATGTCGCGGTAGTATTCCCAGGTCTTGCCTTTAGTTTGTACCACGATGCTCGCCATCATCTCCGGCACATCCATCTCATGGAACCGCTTGTACATCAGCGCCAGGTTGCGCTCGTCATAGTCCGCCGCCGGGTCCGAATACACATCGTTGGCCCGGTAATGGAAGTTGTAAATGTCGCCCGAGCGGGCATCGCGCCGGGGGTCCACATCGGCCACGAACTCGCCCACAGCGCGGGGCGCGGGCAGCTCCAAAGTCTCGGGAACGGCGTCTTTGCCCGTGATGCCGCCGGTCGCCGCCAGATACGCCCGCAGATGCTCCTGCCAGGACACGGCCACAGATTGATCTTCTTCGGCACGGGTCAGGGCCGTCAGCGCCTGCGTCCCCCACTCCACCATTTGCGCCTCTTCGGCGACCACCTGCCGCAGCATCCGGGCTGTCGAGAAGTCAAAGACGGGGTTGACCGCCGCCAGATGCTCCTCGCACGCCGCCAGCAGCGCGGGGCGAAGGACGCCGTAGACGCCCGCCAGCAGCTCCACCGTGCTTCGCGCCCGGATGGCTTCGTCCATCAGCGCGGCCAGCGTGTCATCGGGGGCTTCGTCGAGAAACAGCGGCGGGCGGCGCAGCTCGGCCACGCGCTCGCGCATCGCCTGCGAATGCTCGCCGTCGAGGTAGAGATGCAGGCTGAGGGCGCCCTTGACTTCCCATTCGGGAGTCGGGTTCATAAACGACGCGCTGATTTCATAGAGCCGCCCGCACACATAATTGAGCCGCCGCAGGCGCTCCACATTGTCGTCGACGCCCAGCCCCACCTTCGCGGCTTCCTCATACGTCGCCAGCCCCGCCAGCGGCGGGATGCCCGTGAATGTCGTCGCGGGATTTTTCGCTGCCATTGCCTTTGTCTCGCTTTCTAGTTTCAACCGAGAGAATTGACCTGCAAAATTCTTCTGCCGCTGGAGCCGCCTGCAAATATTAGTGGGCAGTGTGTATATTTTCTGGCAACGGCTCATACTTGCCGCTCACCATTGCTACCTGTTCTCCTGCATCCAGCATTCCAAAATCACGGGGGTGTTTTTTCATCCAAGCAACAATCAGCGCCTCCGCATGGCTGCATTGCTCTTCCGTGCTTGCGGAAAGCGCAGTGGCAATTACTTCTTCTCGATTCAATTCTTCTGTCACTATTTCAGCTCCTTATACTCTATTATATGTAATTCACCGGCTAAGAACAAGAACAGCTTTCAACCATGCCGATAGGAAGGCTTGGCGCTCAAGATCATTGAGGAGTATACTTCCACGCCTCAGCATTAAAGCACGTTCAGGCAAAGGTGCTGCCAGCAGCGAGCGGTAAAAATTTAAGGGCAGATCGCCAAGATGCCCGCGCAGGTCTTCCAAAGACAGTATGTAAACGTTATAAGGGTGATTTTCTTCCGCCTTCGTGAGAACGTCTTCATTTACTCTAATATGAAGGCTGGAAAGAAGCTGCGATCTGAGAAGACGCTGCATTTGTTCAACCACGCCTTCCTCCCAGCCTCGTGCGGCAGTGTACTCCATACGGGAGTAGGATGGCGAAAATGTGTGCAATGCCTCGTGAATCATAGTGCGCCAGCGTAAGTCAGGGTCAGTATAGACGCTTTCACTCAGGCTTAGGCTGCCATCATAATGGGCAGCCCCGCCAAAAGAAATTGTCCTTGCCAGATAAACCTTTCCATTCCAGCGCGAGGACCTGTCAAGTGTCGTTTCCAGCTCCGAGATCAGAGAGCGGAACTCTTGCTGCAAACTGCTTTCCATAGCTTTGCTTTCGTTCACCTTAAAGGCATTTCAGAACATAATCACGCTTCGGAGGACGTCGCCGCCGTGCATGGCTTCGAAGGCTTCGTTGACATCGTTCAGGGTAATGCGCTCGGTCACCATTTCGTCGAGCTTCAGGTCGCCGCTCAGGTAAAGCTGCGCGAGCAGGGGGAAGTCGTGGGATGGCAGGGCGTCGCCGCAGTGGCAGACGCGCAAGGCCGCTTTGTTCCAGTAAACGCCGGTAGCCATGTCGCCCAAATTGAGCGTGACAGCGTCTTCGGCGGCGGGGAAGCCGATGGTAGTGGCCGTGCCGCCGTAGGACAGCATTTTGACGGCCTGCTCGGTGCAGAGGGGGATGCCGGTGGCTTCAAACGCATATTCGACGCCGCCGTCCCAGCCGTCTTCGGTCAGCGCCCGAACCTGCGCCACGGGGTCGGACTCTTTGGCATTGACGGTGTGGGTCGCGCCGAAGGCTTTGGCCTGCGTTAGCTTGTGGTCGCTGACATCCACGGCGATAATCTGCTTGGCGTGCTGCAATTTTGCGCCCTGAATGACCGAGAGGCCGACGCCGCCGCAGCCAATGACGGCGACGCGGGACCCGGCAAACACCGGGGTCGTGTTGGTGGCCGCCCCGACGCCGGTGACCACGCCGCAGGCAATCAGACAGGCCCGGTCGAGAGGCATCTCGGCGGGCATTTTAATCGCCGCTGCGCTGTGAACCACGGTGTACGTGGCAAACGTCCCGCAGCGCAGGACCTGCGAACACAAAGCCCCATCGCGCTTGCGGCGGATTCGCTGGCCGGGCCGCAGGGCGGCGTAGCAGTGGCGCGGGTCGCCCCGGCGGCAGGCGGGACACTGGCCGCAGGGGGCGCGATAGGCCAGCACGACGGGGTCCCCTTTTTGGAGATGGGTGACGCCTTCGCCGACCGCTTCCACATAGCCCGCGCCTTCGTGGCCCAGCACAATCGGGAACGTCATGCCGTTGCCGCCTAAGTTCTTGACGGTTAAATCGGTATGGCAGACGCCGGAAGCGGCGAGCTTGACCAGCACCTCGCCGGGGCCGGGGTCGTCAATCGTGATGTCTTCGATTTCCACGGCGCGTCCAGCTTCATTGAGGACGGCGGCCTGACCTTCGTAGGGCATAGTAACTTCTCCTAGCGGGCGGGGGGAACAGGCTTGGCCGGGGCAGGCTTGATCGTGGGCGGGGTCGCGGCCAGCGGCTTCAGGACGACCGGCGGGATGGCCCCGGCCTGCGAGATGGCGGGCTGTCCGGCGGCGGTGGGGTTCGAGACCGGCGGCGGGGCGGTGCGAGTGGTTCCCGTACCGGGGTCGGGCGGCGCGGCAAGCGAGACGTCCGGCGGGATCGGGTTGCCCCGGTCGCCGTTGCCGGAGCCGCTGCTGCCGACAGGCGACATCCGGCTGTAGGTGATGCCCGCAGGCTGCGGCGGCAGGGTTGGGCCGTTGACCATGCTGCCGACGCGGCCATTTTCATACCCGGCGGCGGCGGAGCCGCCCGCGCCTGCCCCGGTGGGAGCCTCACTCGGCCCGCCGCTCGGGGTCGTTCCGATTCGGTAGTCCGCCGGCGTGCCCGGTCCGGCCACCTGGTCGGCGGTCGGCTGCGGGCGCGAACAGCCGGTCAGAGCCGTCACGGCAAAAGTCAGCATCAGAAATGAGGCGGAGCGCGAAAACATAGAAGGTCTTCCCATCAAAATTGTTGCCGCTAGTATACCCGATTTGTCAGCATACCCAATTTGACCATAAGGGAGGCCGGAGAATACGAGCCGAAGAATACGAGGGGTTGAAAACCCCTCGCTAGGGAAGGCGTCCTTCGGACGGAGGAACATACGGACAAGAAAAATGCCAATGGCGTCTGGCTCTGTATCTCTTTCGTCCGCAGGACGCCTCCCCTAGCGAGGGGTTTTCAACCCCTCGACCGCCCTCGTCTTTATCAAATCGGGCTGAACGTCGCCGCCCAGGGTTCCGTGCTTTCGGTTCCTGCCGCGCTGCCCCGGCCCGGCTGGGCCGCGAGGTGGGCATCCTGAACGTCGGTCGGCTTCTGGTCGGCGGCCTGAATGGGGCCGGTGGAGACCTGCGTGCCGCGCAGCCATTTGACGTGGCCGTCGCAGAACAGAAAGTTGGACGCCTGCGTGTGCCGCCCGCCCGCCGCCAGATAACTGCCGGTCGGCCCCGTGGTCAGGTTCGCGGCGCGAAAGCCCGCGCTGCCGCCCAGAAAGCCGGTCGCCAGCGGCAGGGTGCAGGAGTTGCCGCCCGCGCCGCTCGGCATAAAGACCGCCGCCAGCTCACCGTCGGACGCCGGGGAGCCGGTCAGGCAGCCGCCCGTGCCCGCGCCCACATTGCCCGCCTCATCGGGGGTCGTCAGGTCCGCGACCGCCTGTGCATCGCCGGGGAAGGCCGCCGCCGTAGACTCGCAGAGCAGCACGGTCTTAGCCGGGGCATTCAGCAGCGGCAGCGCCCCGGCCACGCCGTAACCGCCTTTGCCGGACAGGTTCATGTTGTAGGAATACGAAATCGGCCACAGCGTCGCCGCCCCATTGCGGACGATAGAACCCGTGTCGTCGGGGCAGGCGAACACGCCCGCACTGCGGACAAACGGGTAGATACGCCCCGCCCAGCCGTCGCCGCGCCCCAGGTTGCCGCGTCCTGCCGAGACACCCATCGGCATCTGCTCATCGCTGTCCTGCGCGTACTGCGTGAAGGCCAGCCCGAGCTGCTTCAAGTTGGACTGACAGGAGGCGCGGCGGGCGTTCTCGCGGACGGTCTGAAAGACAGGAAACAAAATCGCCGCGAGGATGGCGATAATAGCGATGACGACGAGCAGTTCAATCAGCGTAAAGCCGCTTCGATGAGTACGGAGCATGATAAAAGCCTCCAGACGCGCAGAGTGTTGTGTAGATTATAACACGAAAAACCGCCCCGGTCCGAGTTAGACCGAGGCGGTAATTATTTTTTTGCGCGTGCGCGTTAGTGGCCTTTTTTGGGCACGCTTTCCGAGGAGTGCCCCGGCCCAACTTTGGCGGTCGGGTCGATGTGTGCTTTGGCGTGGTTGACGGCAATCGCCGCTTCGCCGAAGCCAGTGGCAATCAGCTTCAGCTTGCCGTCGTAGGTGACGATGTCGCCTGCGCCGTAGACGCCGGGGATGTTGGTTTCCATGCGCGTGTTGACGCCGATGGAGTTGCCGACAATGTCAAAGCCCCAGTTTTTGATCGGGCCTAAATCGGTCAGGAAGCCCAGATTGAACAGCAGTTCGTCGCACTCGTAATACTTTTCTTCTTTGGTGCGGCTGTCAAAAATCGTGACGCCTTCGACGTGTTCCTCGCCATGCACCTGCTTGACTTCGTGGAACGTCAGAAACTCGATTGGCAGGGCCATGACCTTTTCAATCGTGTCTTCGTGCGCCTTGAACTTGTCCGTGCGATGGATTTGCACGATGCTTTTGGCCGTCGGGTACAGGTTCAAAGTCCAGTCAAACGCGCTGTCACCGCCGCCGACCACCATGAGCCGCTTGCCAGCTAAGATCGACTTGTCGTTGACGAAGTAGTGAATACCGCGTCCTTCCAGCTCGTCCAGCCCCGCCTGTGCGATTTTGCGCGGCAGGAACGCCCCGACGCCCGCCGAGATGACCGCCGACTTCGCGTAGTGGATGCGCCCTTTTTCGGTCGTCATCGTCACCAGTCCATCGTCCGAGGTCAGGGTGCTGACTTTTTCGTCCAGCGCCAGGGTCGGCTCATACTGCATCATCTGCTCGGCCAGATTGTCTACCAGGTCCCGCGCATAGACTTTGGCGTAGCCCGCCACGTCAAAAATATATTTTTCCGGGTACAGGGCCGAGAGCTGCCCGCCCAGCTGCGGGAGGCTGTCAATCACCTTTGTTTTCATGCCCCGCAGGCCCGCGTAATAGGCGGCATACTGCCCCACCGGCCCGCCGCCGATAATCGCAATGTCAAATACGTCTTCTGTATTTGTGTTTTCTGTGTTCATCTCGCTCACGTCTCTGCCCCGCTTCTAAATCTACTGTCTAAAAATCTGCCAAACGCACAATTTGGAATGCTATTATGAGCAACAGCGGGCGGCATTGTCAAGTTCCGGGCTGGTGAATAGAGACCCCCTAGCCCCCAATAATGGGGGAACCGGAAAAGAGAGGGCAAGTCCGTTCCTAATTATCTGGTTCCCCCATTATTGGGGGCTAGGGGGTCTTCTCTGCTGTCCTTTAGGCACATCATAGCCTCGGGTTTCAACCCGTGGCCGTGCTCACCGCATATCGTCTCCGTAAAGTGATTCGCGGCTCGTCTCTTCAATGGACAATGGCCTCGCATTGGGGGCACTTTCTGCAAGAAGGCGCATATTTTCTCTCCACTCAGCCATTTCTGCCTCTGAAGGTCGGCGCAGCGAGTTTTGAGCGGCCTCCACCGCACCAGCCAGCTCGGCGGCTTGTTCCGGGGTAATCAGGTCGGCGTCGCGCAGAGCATCGGCGGCGCGGCGCAGCTTGGCCTGATAGTTAGCGTCGGCACGGGCGGCTTCGGAAGGAAGATTAAGCGTGAGTGTCATAATCGGGCCTCATTCTCCAATCTGCACGGCTAGGAAGCTTGTGCTGAGGTCGCCTTTGCGGAAGGCGGCGTTGGCGAAAATCTTTTTGTGATACTCCAAGTCGGTCTTGACGCCGGTGATTTCCACTTCGTCCAGCGCCCGCTGCATCCGGTTAATGGCGGCGTCGCGGGTGTCGTCCCAGACAATAATCTTGGCGATCATCGAATCGTAATAGGGTGGCACGTCGTAGCCCGAGTAGACATGCGTGTCAATGCGGACGCCCAAACCGCCGGGGAAGCGCAGGCCGGTGATTTTGCCCGCACTCGGCGCAAAGTCGCGGGCGGGGTCGCGGGCGGTCAGGCGTACTTCTATGGAATGACCGTTCCAGTGAATATCGCGCTGGGAGAAGGGCAGCTTTTCGCCTGCCGCCACGCGAATCTGCCACTTGACCAGATCAATACCCGTGACCATCTCCGTGATGGGATGCTCGATTTGCAGGCGGGTGTTCATTTCCATAAAGTAGAACTTGCCGTCGGGCGCGGCGATAAACTCCACGGTTCCGGCATTGGTGTAGCCTGCCGCTTTGGCAGCTTTGACGGCGGCGTCGCAGATGCGCTTGCGGACCCCGGCGTCGAGGTGCGGCGCGGGGGCTTCTTCGACCATTTTTTGATAGCGGGCGGTCTGAAGCGAGCAGTCGCGCTCGCCGAGGTGCAGGACGTTTCCATGCTCGTCGGCCAGAATCTGAACTTCGATATGGCGGAACGTCTCAATAAACTTTTCAATATAGACATCGGCATTGCCGAACGACGACTCGGCTTCCACCTGCGCGGTCTTTAAGATTTTGGGGAACTCCTGCTCATTTTGTATGACCCGAATGCCGCGCCCGCCGCCGCCGCCCGCCGCTTTGACCATGACCGGGAAGCCGATTTTGGCGGCCACTTTGGCGGCTTCCAGGGGGTCGCGCAGGGCGGTGTTCGTGCCGGGCACAATCGGGACGCCTGCTTTTTCCATCGTCGCCCGTGCCTGGATTTTGTCGCCCATCGCTTCAATCGCGGCCACGGGCGGGCCAATATATTTGAGGCCGATAGCGTCGCACATTTCAGCGAATGAGGCCACTTCAGCCAGAAATCCAATGCCGGGATGGACGGCGTCGCAGCCTGTAATCACGGCGGCGCTCAGGATATTGGGGGCGTTCAGATAAGACCCTTTGCGCTCCGGCGGGCCGATGCAGACGGCTTCATCGGCAAGGCGCACATGGAGAGAGTCGGCGTCGGCCTGCGAGTACACGGCGACGGTGGCAATTTGAAGCTCGCGGGCGGCACGAATGACCCGAACGGCGATGTCGCCCCGGTTGGCGATAAGTATTTTTTTAAACATAATTGGAATTGGAACATAAACAAACGAAGCCGAGGGGTTGAAACCCCTCGCTGGAAGAAGCACCCTTCGGGTGAAAGAAAAGAGCCGATGGTTACAGGCTCTGCATTTCCTCCGTCCGAAGGACGCCTGACCTAGCGAGGGGTTGAAAACCCCTCGGCCTCTCGAAAGCAAACAAGGCTGGAAAGACTCAGGCTGGAAAGACTCAGGCTGGAAAGACTACTGCCCCTCATCCCCGCCACTATTTGCCGGGACGCTGCCGCCCATCGGCGGCAGGGTAACGCCGCCGGGGCCGCGTGCGCCGGGAGCCGGGGCGTTGCCCCCACTGCCGCCGCCCAGCACCACGGGGGCGGCGTTCGGGGCCGCCTGTCCGTGGCCGAGGTCAATCACTGCGCCGGTGTTCGGGTCAAGCTGAAATTGACAGCCCTGCGCGTGAACCAGGTCATCCGTCGCGCCGTACTTTTTGAGCTGCTCAAAGTTCTGCGGCGGGCGGTCGTTGTGGTCGCCCTTGTACATCATCACGGCTTGCGTGAGCTGCGACTGATAGACGCTGCACACCGCGCCGTAAGCCTTCTGCTCGGCGGCGGGAGCGCCGTTGTGCGAGCCTGTCTGCGGCGACAGTATCTTTTTGTAGTACCAGGCGGAAATGATCATAATGACCGCCAAAGTAACCAGCATACCAATAAGAGTCCACTGCCCGCGACGCGAGGCGGGGGACTGCACGGAACGTTGAGGGGACATCATTTCCTCCAGCACACTAATTTTCCAGCACACTAAGCGGCAATCCGAAACAGAGGCTGACCATACTCCACGGGAGCGCCCTCTTCGGTCAGAACATCGATGATTTTGCCAGCGTCTTCGGCCAGCACTTCGTTCATCAGTTTCATCGATTCAATGTAGCCGATCACCTGCCCGACGCGCACGGCGGCGGCAAAAGACAGCGGCGTTTTTGCATGATGAAAGATGCCCACCATCGGGGCCAGCAGTGTCCGGGACGGCTCAGGAGCGGGCGCCGCAGGAAGCACGGACGGCTCCGGCCTTTGCGTCTCCGGGGTTGGCGCGGACGGCGCGGGGGCGGCCTGCACCAGCGGGCGGCGGGCATGAATGCGCTGTCCGTCCCGCTCCACGGTGATTTCGGAAACGGGAAACTCGCCAAGCACGGCGACAATCTGTTCAATCGAGTCTAGGTTCATAGGTGAGCGTTTAAATCTTCAAGGTAAAGCAGACAAACTCGATAGTTTTCAGCACCTGCGACATCAGCACAACGCCCAGCGCGAATAAAAATACCCAGGCGATAAAGCCATATTCGCCGGTGTGAAGCGCCGTCAGTCCGGCGGGGTTGCTGCCAAACGCAAAGCGTTTCGTGGCGGCATCCAGCCCGAACAAAATCTGACGCACCAGCCCTTGCAGCCACGGGATGTTGAGCGCGATAAACACAGGAAAGGCAATCAAGGCCGTCGTGGTCAGGGCTTTGTACTTTTGCCGCTGATGCTCATTGTAAATCACGCAGTTGCGGCAGCGTTCGCGCTTGGCTTCGGGGGACAAATGCTGCCGCTTCGCCTGACCCATCTTCATGGCCTGATCCGCCCGCGTCATTTTGTCTTTCCAGTCGGGCGAAATCATAGCCTGAAGGACGATGCGCTCTTCGCACATACAGCCTTCTTTGTACCACCAGCACGGGCCTTGTTTTTTCAGATAAATCGGGCAGTGGACCCGGATATGGTCTTTGCAGAACGGCCCTTCCCAGCAGCGTCCCAGGAAAACCTGCCGCTGCGTGGAGGACTTCTGCACCGCCGTTCCCGCGCCGTATTTGGCGTTGACTCGGCCAATTGCCGCCCGCTCGGCGGCCTCGCCCAGACGGCGACCCAAATCTACCAGCGTCCACAGCGCCCCCGGCACGGCAAGCAGCCAGGCCAGCAATTGAAACCCGGCCAGCGCCGCCTGTCCCGGTTCCCCCTGCGTCAGATGCCGCAGCAGGTACGCCTGCGTGGTGACAAGCGGCACCCCCACATAGAAAAACGCGGCCACGCCCAGCAGCCAGTAGCCCAGCCCCTCGGCCCGCGCACAGCAGACCAGCAGGGACGCCATCGCCACAAACCCGGCGATGTCCAGCGCCTGAAAGACCAGCGCGACATTGGCAACCGTCACCTGCCGCCGGGCGGCGGGCATCTGCGCCATGGCCTCGTGCGACCACGCCCCGGTCCAGAGACCGCCCAGCGCATACAGCAGGAGCAGGCCAAATACCGGGGCGCTCAGGCTCAGCACCCGGCGTGCGGCCATGTCCCACCAGAGAGAGCCGGTGCCGCGCCCGCCTTTTGGCTTTTTGCGATACGCCGCAGGCAGCGGCGCTTCCGTCAAATCAATGCGTTCCGCCATCGGAGACGTGCCTCCAGAGCCACAAAGATAGACTTACTTCACGCGCTCCAGATACTGATCGCTGCGCGTGTCGATTTTGATTTTGTCTCCGACTTTCACAAAGAAAGGAACGCTGACGACAGCCCCGGTCTCCACCGTCGCGGGCTTGCCGCCGCCGGAGGCCGTGTCGCCCTTTTCGCTGCCCGCCGTTTCGGTCACTTCCAGCTCCACAAAGCTTGGGATTTCGATGCCAATAATCGCGTCTTTGTGGGTCAGCACGCTCAGGTCCATGTTCTCTTTGAGGTACTTGACGCTGTCGCCAATCTGGTCTTTGGGAACTCCGATCTGCTCGAATGTCTCCGGGTCCATCAGAAAATACTCGGTGCCGTCGTTGTAAAGGTATTGCAGGGGGCGGCGCTCCAAAAACGCCTGCTCCACGCGCTCCCCGGCCCGCCAGGTTTTTTCGATAGAGCGTCCGTTTTTGATATTCTTCAAAGTGGAGCGCACAAACGCGCCGCCCTTGCCGGGCTTGACGTGCTGAAAATCGGTAATCGTGAAAATGTTGCCATCCATCAGGATGGAGATGCCGTTGCGAAAATCGCTGGTGTCCATGACCGCGTGAACTCCTATAAAAAAAACTCTTCTAAAAAACTCTTCTGTATTTGCCACAAAAAGTGTGGAACAATTGGCCCGATAGATTCAACAGGGCCGCCTGCCAAGAGGAATGCCAGATTATAGCATATCAGGCGGCCTTTGACAATCAGGCCCTGTTGTCACCCACACTGTTTTTAGATTGATTTCAGGAGATTTGACCCATGCCGTTTCGCCCGAGACCCCTGCTGCTGCTCACCCTCGGTGCGCTGTTTTCCGTGCTGCCCGCCAGTGTCCAGGCCGCCCTCGCCAAGTCCGCCGCCCCGCCGACGGCCCGTGTCATCGTGCAGTGGACCGCCGCGCCGACCGCCGCCCAGCGGCGGCAGGTGCGGGCGCTGGGGGTGAAATCAGACCGGCCCCTGCCGCTGATTCACGCCGATGCCCTGCGGCTGCCCCTGGCCGCCGTCAAGCGCCTGCGGGCGCTGCCGTTCGTGCGGCACGTTTCCCCGGACATCTCCTGCCGCAAAAGCGATGAATACACGGTCGGAGCCAGCGGCGCGGATGTCGCTTTCGCCGGTGCGGGGCTGTCCGGCGCGGGCGTCGCCGTGGCCGTGCTGGATTCGGGCATTCAGGCTGAACGCGCCGACCTCGCGGGCCGGACACTGGCCTCAGTCAGCTTCGTGGGCGAAGACGCCGGGGAAAATACGGGGCAAGATGCCGGAGATGACTGCGGGCATGGCACGCACGTTGCAGGCATCATCGCGGGCAGCGGCGCGGCGTCGAGCGGCCCAAAGTTTTTCCGCACGTTTTACGGCATTGCGCGGGGCGCAAACCTCGTCAATGTGCGCGTTCTGGACGCCAGTGGGCAGGGGACAGTCAGCGACGTGATTGCGGGTCTCGGCTGGACCGTCGCCCACAAAGACGAGTATGGCATCCGGGTCATCAACCTGTCTCTGGGGCATCCGGTTGGCGAAAGCTGCACCACGGACCCGCTGTGTCAGGCCGTCGAAGCCGCCTATCAGGCAGGGCTGGTCGTCGTCTGCGCGGCAGGCAACGGGGGGCGTCGCTGGGACACCCCGCGTATGCTGCTCGGCATCGTGGTCGGCTCCAATGAAGGCTACGGCACGGTTTACGGCGGCATTCAGTCGCCCGCCAATGACCCGTATGTGATTACCGTGGGCGCGATGAAGTCGGTGGATGGCCTGCGCGAGCATGACCGAAGCGCCACGTATTCCAGTCGCGGCCCGTCCCGGCTGGACTTCGTGATGAAGCCCGACCTTGTGGCCCCCGGCAACCGCATCGTTTCCGTCAACGCCGTCGGCAGTACGCTGGAAACCACTGTCGGCGCGGTGGACGGCGTTTCTTTGTCCGAATACAGCACGCTTTCTGCCCCGCCTGCCGACCGCTACCTGCGCCTGTCCGGGACTTCGATGGCCGCGCCCGTCGTCGCCGGAGCTGCCGCTCTGCTGCTGCAAGCCGACCCGACGCTCACGCCCGACACCGTCAAAGCTCGCCTGATGATCGCCGCCGACAAGACCGGCTACGGCCCGTCCGGGCAGGGTGCCACTAATCCGCTCGTTTACGGCGCGGGCTATTTGAACATCCCCGCCGCGCTGACCTGCCCGTATACCGCCACGGCCCCCGCCCTCAGCCCGACGGTGTCCTGCGACCCCGCCACCGGCCAGATCACCGTGGCCGACAGCCCCCTGCTGTCGGCTGACCTGGGGACATGGGGCACGCAGATAATTTGGGGCGACAGCACTCTCCGCGCCAGCCAGATTATTTGGGGCGACAGCGTAGGCAGCCCCCTGTGGAACCGGCAGATTATCTGGGGCGACCGCACCAGCATGGACCAGACAGCGGCGGACCTGAGCGCCGCCGCCCTGCTGGGCGACCCGGACCAGATCACGCCCGGCCCACTGGCATTCCTGATGCCGCCGCCTGTCCCGGTTTCTGTTCCCACACCGGTTTCTGTTCCCACACCGGTTTCTGTTCCCACACCGGTTTCTGTTCCCACACCGGTTTCTGTTCCCACACTGGCCGCCCCGCTGGCGCAGACCGCTGTGTCTGCCAAAAGAAAGAACACCCCATGGATGCCTTGAATCGACGCGCTCAAGCCTTTCTTCTGTTTGTCTGCCTATGCGGAGTTGCCGCCGCGCTGGCGGCGTCTCGCTTGCCGGTCCGCGATGGCTGGGAGATGGCGGCGTTTCTGCTGCTGAGTCTGGTGATCGGGCGAGCCAAAGTGCGGCTGACCCCGGCTCCGACTTCGTCGCAGACGACCGATGCTGTCGGCTCCCTGTCGCTGTCGTTTGTGCTGATATTCATCACGCTGCTGCGCCTCGGACCGGGAGCGGCAATGCTGGTCGGTTTCTTCAGCACGCTGTCCTCGTGCCTGTATCCCCGGCGGCATTCTCTGCACCGGATCGCTTTCAATGTGGGGCTGAATGCGGTGGGAACCTACACGGCAGGCTTCGTTTTCACCGGCCTGCAAGGGGGCCTGCACGAGGCAGAGCTGCTGGTGCTGTTTGGGGCCGTCATGGCTTCCTGCCTGTCGTTCTTCCTGATTAATTCGCTGGCCGTGGCAGGGATGATCGGCCTGACCACGGGCCGCGCCATGCTGACAGTCTGGCGCGAGTCGTTTTTATGCACCGCGCCGTCGTACTTTGCCGCTGGCAGCGCCGGAACACTGGCGGGCCTGCTGCTGGGGCCGCAGTTTGGCGCGGTGGCGCTGTTTGTGGGGCCGGTCGCAGTGCTGACCTATGCGGTGTATACGCTGTCGCGCCGCCGCTCGGATGAAAACCAGCAGCGTATTGATGAGCTTCAGGCCCAGGAAGCGCAGCTTGCTGATGCCCTTCGGCATGAACATTTGATCGCGGAGACGTTGCAGCGGTCGCTCCTGTCTGCCCCGGAAGCCCGGACCTTTGCCGGTTTGGACGTCCATACCGAGTACGAGGCGGCCTCGGCGGAGGCGCTGATTGGCGGCGACTTTTATGACACCCTGCCTTTGCCCGGCGGGCGGGTGGCATTGGTGGTGGGAGATGTCGCGGGCAAGGGCCTCTCAGCGGCTACGCACACCGCTGAGGTGAAGTATGCCCTGCGGGCGATCCTGCACGACTGCCCGGACCCCGGCGCGGCGCTGGCCCGGCTGAACGATTATTTGATCCACAGCCGTCCGGTCCGGCCCGGCGAGAGTTCGCTGCTGGTAGCCGTCGCCCTGGCCGTGGTGGATACCCGCACCGGCGAGGCGCTGGTCAGTCTGGCCGGGGCGGAGCCGCCGCTGCTGCTGCGAGCGGGCGGCGAGGCCGAGGAGCTGACGGCGGGCGGGATGCTGCTCGGGGTGGCACAGGCAGAGGGCTATGGCGTGCGCCGCGTGCAGCTTGCGGGCGGTGACAGCCTGCTGATGGTGACCGACGGCCTGACGGAAGCGCGGCGCGGCGCGGAGTTTTTCGGCCACGACGGCCTGCGAGTGGCGGCCCGGCGCGTGCTGATGCCTTCGGGAACCAGCGCGGCTTCGGTGCTGCCCGCCGGTCAGGCGATTATCGCCGAGGCCCGGCGCTTCACGGGCGGCCTGCTGCATGACGATGTCTGCCTGCTTATGGTGCGCCGCACCCCTGTTTTTCCTCCCGCCCTGCCCGCGCCGCTGGTGTATTCCACGGGCGAGCCTGGTCTGGCGGACACGGGCTTGAATGAAGCGTGCAGCGCCGTTCGCCCTATGTGCGGGGTGCTCTAAGCCGCAGGCTTATTTGCCGTCATTGCGGAACCGCTGCCGTGCCCCGTCGTCAAGCCGTTCATAGCGCCCGCCCGTGTACTCTGACACCACCCGGTTCCAGAAGGCCACGGCAGGGCGGTTCCCGGCAAGCTCTTCGACTTCCCAGCGGCCCTGAAATTGGTCAAACACGGCCCGCGCCGCCGCCGCCCCCACCCCGGCGCGGCGGTATTTGTGAGCCACAAAAAAATCCAGGACCTCAAAGTCCGTGTCCGGCGATAAAAACTGCGGGCCGGGATTGACAATCACAAAGCCTGCGACTTTGCCGTCGGCCTGAATCAAGAACCGGCGGCAGTCCCCGCGTATCCACCAGTTGTAGGCGGCGCATTCGTCGTGCGTGCGCGGCATGGGAACGCCGAAATCAGTCCACACCGGCAGCCCCCATTGGTTCAGCGCCACCAGCGCATCCCACTGGCTCAGCTCGGAAAAGTAGACGGTAAATAAGTTTCGCAGCGTCTGCGCCGTGTCTTCGGTTTCTTCGGCCAGTGTGACTTGCATAGAGATCGCTTTCAAAGAGTCGAGGGTTTATTTTGAGACAAACGCAGCACACGCTTTTTGTCTTGGACGGCAGCCGAAGACCGCGCCGCAGGCTGTTTCAGGTAAACAGCACGTCCCTGTCCTGCACAAAGCCACAAAACGATAGGGGGTGGCTGACCGCAGCGGCTTGACAACAGGCTGTGCCTGTGATATACTGTTTCTATCGTTGCCGAAAACCCGGCAAGACACCCGCGAGAGCCAGTCGGCTCCCGCGTTTTTTGTTTTTAAATCCTGCCCTATATTCCCAGCCCTGTCAGCACTGCCCGCACCTGCGTTCCGTACCCGCCGCCGAACAGATTCAAATGGTTCAGCAGGTGGTACAAGTTGTAAATCGGCAGCCGCTCCCGCCAGCCAGAAGCCAGCGGATTGCCAGCGGTGTAGGCCGCATAGAACGCCTCGGGAAAACCACCGAACAGCACGGTCAGCCCGATCTCCGCCTCCGCCCAGCCCCAGTGCGCGGCGGGGTCAATCAATGCGGGCTGCCCCAGCTCATCACAAATCACATTGCCGCGCCACAGGTCCCCGTGCAGCAGGGCGGGCGTCTGCGGAGGGACCCGCTCCGGCAGAGACTCGCACAGCCGTTCTACGCGGGCGGTATCGGCAGAAGTTAAACGCCCGGCATCAAACGCCCGCCGGGCCTGAAAGCGCAGGCGATGCTCGGCAAAAAACTCGTACCCATTCACGGTCCACGGGTTCGGCTGCGGCGTCGCCCCGATGTAGTTGTCCCCAGCAAAGCCAAAGCGGTCCTGCGGCGTCCGGTGCAGCGCGGCAAGCTGCTCGCCCAGCCGGGGCCAGAAATTAGCGGCAGGCGAGGCGGGGCGCAAATCTTCCAGCAGCAAAAACGCGGGTTCCGAGCGCAGCATCTCGGGGACACGCGGCCCGTTGGCAAGACGCAGGACGAGCAGACCTTCGGCCTCGCAGGCGAAGAAGTTGGGCGGGGCGTCAGCGTTGGTTTTCAGCACTACCGAGCGGCCCGAACTCAGCGCCAGCCGCCGCACCACGCTGATGTCGCCGCCGGACAGCGGCAAAGCCCGCGTGACTTCGCCCCACCCCTGCTCCCGCAGCCAGTCAGCAGCGTTGTTGGGTATTTCGTTCATCGGAAGCGAAAAAACGACAAAATCAGGTACCACAGCACCAGATACCACACGCGCCGCCCGCCGCTGAGGCTCTCGACACTCCCCACCGCGCTGTGCAGGACCCCGGCGGGGCGCAGAGCAATTTTGGTTTTGGCACACGTCCGGCAGCGCGTCCCCGCCGGGGTATGAACCATGCACTTTGGGCAAATGGGCGCTTCGCATCGCCCGCAGCGCAGGCGCGTGACGACTTTCGTGTGTTTGGTGCAGAACCACGCCCCGTCGCCCGCTTCTACGGCCACGTCCGCCGCCGGGGTCAGGGCCGTGCCGCATTCGCCGCAGAACTTTTTGCCGTCCGGGCTGGCCGCCCGGCACTGAGAACAGACCATCTCGTTTTCCTCCTGAACGCCCCGCCGTGGAAGGGACTTCCGCCATCGCTCTGCGTCCACAGCAAGTGATCTTACTGAGCCTTTGCGCCGCCCTGCCCCTTGGCCTCGGCTGGCTCTGGCTGAGGCCGCGCCCCGCGCCGCCCCTGCCCCCACGCCCCATCGTCGCCCCCGAAATCAGGCCGCTAGGCGGCGTCACTGTGGTGCTGGACCCCGGCCACGGCGGGCAGGACCCCGGCACGACGGCGGGGCCATTGTCCGAGGCCGCGCTAACCTACCGCCTGGCAAACGAGCTGTCCGCGCAGCTTCGGGCCGAGGGGGCATTGGTGGTCTACACCGTGCGAAGCCGCCAGCTTGCCCCGACACTGCTGGAAAGCGAAGCCGACCCGGAGCGGCCCACGGATGCGACGCTGGCCCTGACCGGCGCTCCCCTGCGCCTGCGCCATTCCCCCGCCCCGCTGTGGGACCGGGCCGCGCTCGCTAAACAGGTCTGGACCCGGCAGGCCGCCCGTGACCCGCACGCCGCCCGCGACGTGTTCTTTTTGTCCCTGCACTTTGACCAGTACCGAAGCGAGGGTGTTTCCGGCAGTTTGGTCTGCGTGGACCGCCGCGCCTCGACAGTTCCCCGGCTTGCCACGGCTTTGATTCGAGAACTCGGGCAGGGGGCCGTCCGCCCGGACGACTTTGACGGCCAAACGGGCCTGTCCGGGCATCATCTCGCGGTGCTGAACCCGGCCCGCAACCCCATTCCTGAAAAGGTGCTGCTGGAAGTCGCCACGCTTTCCAACCCTGACGATGCCCTGCTTGCCGCCGACCCGGTGTGGCGCGGCGACATCGCCCGCCGCATCACGTCTGCGATTGAAAGCGTTCACGCGGGACCCCCTAGCCCCCAATAATGGGGGAACCCGATTAGGAAGGGAACGGGACAGTCAGGATTTGGCCTCCCCTGCTCTTTGTCCGGTTCCCCCAGAATTGGGGGCTAGGGGGCGATCTTCGCCCACCCGTCCGCCGCCGCCGAGCGCAGGCAGGCGTCGACCACCCGCTGAGTCGCCAGACCATCGGCAAAACTTGCCCCGCCCCCGCCGCCTTCGGCCACAGCGCGGACAAACTCATAGAGGCAGTGGACATGAAACTGCGGCCAGCCGATGGTGTTCTTGGTCGCGGCGAACGCATACGGCTTCGGGTAGCGGGTCGCGCACTCGATCTGCTGAAAGCCGCGCTCGCCGCCAAGTGCCGCTTCGGGGCGCGTGGCGTCGTAGGCGCGGAGCCAGTTCGGGTCCATCAGGCTAAACGACAGCGCCCCCCGGCTGCCGTGGATTTCAATACGCAGGTCGTCCTGCGTGCCTGTGGCAAGGCGGCTGGCTTCCACGACGCCGACGGCCCCGGAGGCCATGCGGGTCTGCACGGTAGCGATGTCGTCGACGTCTACCGCGCCCATCTGGCCGCTCTTGTCGGGGCGCTCGGGGATAAATGTGTCCAAAGTCGCCCTGACTTCGGAAAACTCGCCGAGGAGCCAGCGGACGAGGTCAAAGACGTGCGCCCCCAAATCCATCACCGCCCCGCCGCCGCTGCGGGCGAACGATAGCCGCCAGCTCAGCGGGCGTGATTTATCCACATAGCCCGCGTGCAGGTAGGCGGCCCGGTAGTGGTAGACGTCGCCCAGAAAGCCGTCGTCTGCCAGCTCTTTGGCCCGCATCAGCGCGGGCACGCAGCGGTAGTTGAATGTCATCCGGTGGATTTTGTCCGAGCCGTCCGCCAGCGCGGCAATCTCTTCGGCCTCGGCCAGCGTGCGTGTCAGCGGCTTGTCGCAGTAGATATGCTTCCCGGCGGCGATGGCGTCTTTGAGCAGCGCATGGTGAACGTCGTTTGGCGTGCAGCAGTGAATAATCTGAATGTCGTCGCGGGCCAGCAGGTCTTTGTAATTCGTCGTCGCGTATTCAAACCCGGCCTGTTCTTTGGCTTTCAGACCGCTCGCTTCGGTCGCTGTGCAGATGCCCACCAGACGGGTGCGGGCGGGCGGCGGGTCATAAAACAGCGGCAGGGTGCGGTGCGCGTAAGTATGCACTTTGCCGATAGCTCCGTAGCCGACGATGCCGACGCCGTAGTCGTTCATTTGAGGCCCGCCTTCTGCCAGATGTCGTCCATCGCCGCGCCGACGGTCTTCAAACGCTCCGCATCCGAAGGCAGGGCGCTGAGATCGACAAACGGCTCCGGCGTCACCGGGCCGTCGTAGCCGATGGCCTGGAGTGCCTGCAAAAAGCCTGCAATATCAATCGTGCCCGTCGCGCCGGGCAGGGCGCGGACGCCGTCTAATTGGTCATCGACGGCGACGCCTGCGGGGGCATCGTTGACATGGACATAGACCACCTGCGCGGGCGTCAGCGCGTTCAAATCGGCCCGCGTGGCGTGCGATGTATACCAGTGGTAGCAGTCCAGCAGCAGCCCGACATTGGGGCCAATCTGACGGCCCATTTCCAGCATCTCGCCCATCGTGTGAATAAACGGATGCGCCTGCGTGTCCCGCAGGGTTTTCGGGCCAATAAACTCTAATCCGAGCGAGACGCCTTCGTCGGCGAGTATCCGCGCTATCGGCGTGAACCGGGCGATGTGAAAATCCCGGTTTTCATCGTAAGGCCGCGTGTCCGAGCCGGGCATGATCCAGGTCATCGTGCGCGTCGCCCCGATTGCCGCCGCTGCGCGGGCCAGCCGGGGCAGCTCGTTCAGCCCGGTTTGCCATGCGGCTTCGTCGCCGCGCCAGTCGGTCGGCAGTCCCCAGCCAGCGGGCAGAATCCCCGCCGCTGCAAAGAGGTCCGTCACCGAAGCCGCGCCGCTTTTTTCCACCCGGTCCGCGATCTGCCCGGCATTGATTTCCACCCCGCCGAAGCCGCCCGTCTTGGCCGCTGCCAGCGCGTTTTCCAGCGTCGGGGCCTGCACGCCGATTGCGCCGGGGCTGAGTCCTTTAAACATTGTTCTGTCTCCTTCGTCTGTTCTCTTAGTCTTTCAATTCACCGCCGCCGCCGCTGTTCCCTGCCCGGCTTTTGGAACAAACCGGCAAATGATGGCGTCTTTGGGATATTAACCATCACACACAAGGAGCTACCATGATCACCATAAAAACTACTGCGCTAACCGTTCTGGCGGGCCTGGCACTTCTGGGAACAACGCTTGCTCCCGCCTTTGCCCAGCGCCCCTACTACGGCGATCAGGGTTATGGCCGCCATGACAACCGAAACAACAACCGCGACTTTGGCCGAAACAACGACCGGGGCTTTGGCCGAAACGACCGCAGCAACGACCGGAGCCAGCTTCGCTGGAGCGGGCAGGTCGACGATACGGCCATTATCACCCTGCGGGGCCGCGATGTGCGGACGCGCACCGAGCAGGGCCGAGGCGTCACCAATGTCTCCGAGCAGGTCAACGGCCAGCTCCCGGACCGCCGCGTGAACGTTGCGCTGCGCGAGGTCAGCGGACGCGGACAGGTGCAGGTGATTGAGCAGCCCTCGCCGCGCAACAATTACACGGCCCGCGTGCGCGTGCGCGACTCGCAGGGCGGCAGCGCCCGCTATTCGTTCGTGCTGGACTGGGGCCGGTAACCCCTCCCCGTCGCTTCGCGCCGGTTGGAACAAATGCGAAGCATACCCTCCCCTGCTAGGGGAGGGAGCGAGGGTCGAGCGGGAGGGGTCCGGGAACTTTTCGCCCCCGCCACCGTGTTCAAACAGTAACAAGCTTTTTGGAAACGGAGCAATTTGAACTATGGCGACAGAACAAGCAACATTCGGCGCGGGATGCTTTTGGGGCGTGGAAGAAACGTTCCGGCAGACCCCCGGCGTCACCGACACCGCCGTCGGCTACGAGGGCGGCACTTTGGACAACCCCACTTACCGCGATGTCTGCACGGGCCGCACCGGGCACGCGGAGGTGGTGCAGGTGACCTTCGACCCGGCGCAGGTCTCTTACGATACGCTTCTCGACATTTTCTGGGCGAACCATGACCCGACTACTTTGAACCGACAGGGGCCGGACCACGGCACGCAGTACCGCTCGGCGATTTTCACCCACTCCCCGGAGCAGGCCGCGACCGCCGAAGATTCCAAAGAAAAGTGGGCCGCGAGTGGCCGCTTCCGCCGCCCGATTGTGACCGAAGTTTTGCCTGCGGCGGCGTTCTACCGCGCCGAAGAGTACCATCAGCAGTACCTCGCCAAGCGCGGCATGGCCTCCTGCCACGTTTGAGCCATCGGCTTTGAGCCGCCCATCTTTGCAGACGGGCGGCTTTTTTGGGTGTAAGCCAAGATTCGAGTAAGTCAGGATTCGAGGGGTTGAAAACCCCTCGCTAGGTAAGGCGTCCTGCGGACGAAGGAAGTACGGGGGCGGCCCCGTGCCTTAATTCTTCCACCCGGAGGGTGCTTCTCCTAGCGAGGGGTTTTCAACCCCTCGCTCTTGGCGAGGCGCTTCAAATTCTCACCAGATGAGAATTGGCAAACTTTTTTCGTTTCCTCCTACCCCTACCCTCTTGCCAAGCGCGGCTGAACGTGCTAGAATAGGCCCATCGTTCGTCCCCGGTGCTGCCCGTTAGCAACCTGTCTGCGGCGTATCGCCGTGGCTGCCGTGAAGCCGACTTCACACCACCGGACCCCGTCTCTACTCAGCGCGGACACGGGTAGGTGTACCCCTCGTCCGACGCTGAGTCGGCGTGGCCCATCACCCGAGGGGTACACCTACCCGTGTCCGCGCCTACAGTGGCCGGCGCCGGTCATTTCTGCGCGTTTTAGTAGCCGTACACCGGGGACGGACGATAGTTTTTTTTGCAGGATACGAGGACACGGGGCTGAACCCCCCGTGTTCTTCTGTCCTTCTGTCACAGGAACCCGCCGCGATGCCTGCCCCGAACCCAGCCCCCCCCGCAGATAGCCTCAGCGACCCGCGCCAGTTTGCCCGGCAGGCGGCGCTGACCTACGGCCCGTGGCAGACGCTCAAGCGGCTGTATAAAGACACCGAAGCCGCGCTCCCGACCCCCGACGCTGACCCGGCCCTGTTTGGCACTCTCGCCGCCCGCCTGGACGCCGTCCCCCTCTCAGCCTCCGGCCCGGTAGCGTCCGTGCAGCTTGGCGCAGGCGTCAGCATGGTCAGCGCCGTGGCCGTGGTCGGGGACACGCTTTGCTGCCTGGCGAAAAACAATTACCAGGACCCCACCAAGTTTGCCACTTATCGCCTGAACCCCGCCAATCCCCTTCAGCCCACACCCGGCGCACGCTTTGCCCTGCCCGATACGCACACGCTCCTGCCCTGCGGCCCCTATGTGTGCGCTTTGATGGGCGGCATTGAGAGCGGCGCACTTGGCATTTTTGATGCCAGCGATCTGGCCTCTCCCAGATGGCGGGGGCGGCTGGCACTGGGGGGCCATGTCCGCGCCGCAGCGGCGTTCCCGCTGGTGTTTGCCGCCGTTTCAGGGACGTCTACCACGTTTCGGGGCCTGCGGGTGGTGGATGTGTCCGACCCCGACCATCCCCGCCGCGTCGGCGAAGTGGCAATTCCCGGAGCAGAATCTGTCGCGGCAGACGGCGGGCCGGTAGTCCTGGTCGTGTCCGGGCGGGTGACTCACACGGGAAGCCGTCCCACAGACCCCGGCGGTATTACGCTGGTCGATGTGTCTGATCCGACCGCTCCCCGCACTGCAAGCTTTCTGGGCCTCGGCGACGCGCAGTGCGCCGCGATTCAGGGCACGACGGCCTATGTCGGCGCAGGGGAGGGTCAGGAACGGGGGCTGTACGTCTTTGACATAACAGACCCGGCGCGTCCGCGTCAGGTGGCGTTTCTCCATGTTTACCCCCCGAAGTTTATGCGCTGGCACGCAGGCTATTTGTGGATGCAGACGACCTACGGGGCGCTGATGCTGGCCGATGTGCGTAACCCGCTGGCTCCGGCCTTGAAGCCAATCCCCGCGATTTATGGCAGCCAGGAGATTATGGTCGCGGGCGAAACGCTGTATCTGGGGCGCAACTATGGCGGCATGGAGATTTACAATATCTCCACGCCCACCAAGCCCGCCCGTGTCGGCAGCCCGCCGAGCAGCGGGACGCTGGGGTACATGAAGCGCCGCGTCCGGCGTGTTCTGCGAACGCTGGCAATCAAAGACGCCGACGCTTACGCCGCGCTGGCCTATGAAACGCTGGCTGCCGCTGAGGGCACGGACGCCGACATGGCCCGGCAGTGGGTGACGGCGGACATTCTCTACGGCGCTTCGGACCGCTGGCAGGAAACGCGGCACGGGCGCGGCCCGCTGGCCCCCGGCCCGGCCCGACTGCGCCTCAAAGCCAGGGAAGAGCGTGCGCCGGAAGCGTGGGACAAGCACCCGGAGCTGGCGGCGGCCCTGCTGACCAATGCCAAGCTGCCGTGGCAAACACACGAGGCGGCCTATAAGATGCTGCGGGCGACACGCCAACTGCCTGCCGACCTGCCGGGGGAAGTGCTGTCGGCGTTTCTGTGGGGCCGCTCGCCGCTGCTGGTCCGCTTTGCCGTGTCCCGGCTGGCGGCGGGGGACGGGCTGGCGCAGGCGTCGGCCAAAGTCGCGGCGGCGGCGTATCTGAAAGCAGGCCGGACGGCAAGGTTGGCGCTGGAGCCGGGGCTGACTTCGCGCATCAACGACCCCGACTGGGGCCGCAAGTTCTGGACGCACCTCTTCGCGCTGGCCGAGGAGAGCATTACTCAGGGGCGCTATACGCGGCGGGCGGCGACGGCACTGGACACCGCTGCCCGGCTGTTTGCCAACTCCATTGACCGCAAAACGGTGGAAGAGCGATTGGCCCCGCTGGTGTCGGCGGGGCAGCCCAATATCACGGCGCTGGTGCTGGAACGGGCCTGGGGCACGCCCCCGGCGCGGGCAATTTTCTGGCTTCGCGTCCTCGCCCCGCTGGACCCCGCCCTGCGGGAGCCGGTGACAGCGGCGCTGGTAGATGCCATGAAAGGTCGGACGTTCAGCATCAGCGAGGCGCAGGAGCTGGTTTACGCGCTGCCGGACCTTGTGCGCGAGGCGGGCTGGCGGCTGCTGGAGCGGAGCGCGACCGTGACGGGCGTGTTCCAAACCCTGTGGACCACGTTGCTGGACAGCACGCGGGCGACAGATGCGCTCCGCACCGCGATGGCGTCGCCGTCGGCCCTGGCCCTGCTGGACCGGGCGGGGCTGTCCGCCGATGACATCGCGCAGCGCCTCAGCGAGCGCCCCTTTCTGGCGGGCCTTCTTTCCCCGCAGACGTTCGCCGCGATCACCCGGCAGGTCCCGGCGGCGGTCACGCTGGCGCTGGTCGGCGCGGCCTCCGATGAACAGTGGCCTGCCCTGCGGGATGCCTGGCTGCGAGACCTGCGCGAAGGTATCGGGGCTGCTGCCCTGTGGCTGGCCGCCGCCCCGGCCCTGTCCGCCGCTGCTGATGACAAGTTAGAGCAGCGGCTTTTGGGCGACAGCGACATCGCCGATACGTTTGTCGGCGTGGACGACCCCGCCGTTCTGGATATTCGGGACCCGTCCTTTGGGCCGCTTCTGGGCCGCTGGGTGCGGGCGCACGCAGAATTGTTCACGCCAAACTCTAACCTGCTGCTGCAAGCGGCGACGCAGGTGTTGCCCGAAGTCCGGGACTGGGCTTTGGCGCGGGTGCGCGAAGCGGAGATGACCCTGCCATTCGCCCTGCGGCTATTAGAGTCGGCTCTGCCGCCGTCGGTGGAAGTCGGCACGGGCTTCTTCTTTGGTCTGGCCGCCGGGGACAGCCACGAGCAGACCTACGCGCTGGCCCTTGCCGACAGCCCATTTTTCGCCGTGCGCCGTCTTGGTTATGATTTTATCCAAACGCGCTGGGACACGCTGGCACGCGAGCCGCTGCTGTCCGCGCTGTTCCAGTCGGCGCACCCGGACACGCAGGCGTTTGTGGCTGAGCTGCTCACCCAAAGCGCCGACCAGCCTGCCGACACGCCGCAGTTTGACCGCGAAGTCCTGCGAACCCGGCACGCCGCCCGCCGGGCTAAAGAGGCCGTCAAAGCGCGGCAAACTGCCGCGCCCACACTGGATACGGCCACGCTACTGTCTCTGGCACGCGGCCAAACGCCCCGCGACCGGGACTGGGCGCTGACGCAGCTTGCCCGCATGGCCGCAGGCGGCGCGGAGATTGACGGCGTCACGCTGGAAGGCGTCGCGGGCGGGTAAAAAGCCACGCATCAAAGCCACGCATTCGAGAGCCACGCATTGAAATGCATGGCTGGGGAGCCTGCGGCTGAATGTCCCTGCGGGACACAGGAAATGCAAGACCCACGAAGTGGGCGTCCCGGAGGGACGTTCGGCGTCTGCGCCCCTCAGCCATGTATTTCAATGCGTGGCTAGAGAGGGGAAGCTTCCCTTTAGGGTGACATACCTTTTTACGGAAACAAACACAAATGCAAGTCACACAAACCTATGCCCGCCCGAGCGGGGCCACGCTGGCCGCCGATGGCATGAAGCTGGACGTTGCCGCCGAGCTGTCCCGCCCGCCGGTGTCACTCAACGCGCTGGTCAAAGACAGCCTGGCTTACGGGCGTCTGATGCTGGCACTGTACGCGGTCGTCTCTGGCGATGCGCGGGCACAGCCCAAAGACCACACGGCTTACCAAGAGTGGGTGGGGGCTAGGTATCTGGAAGAGCTGGGCGCGGAGCAGGCGGTCCGAATGCGGGGGATGCCGGGGCTGTTTGAGCGGCGGGAACAACTCGGCACGCAGATCAAAGACCTGCGGAAAAACGCACAGCCGCTGGAACAGGAGCTGGCCTCGGCGCACTTTCTTTCGGCCCGCGCCAAATACTTCAAGTGGCTGTGGGACAACGACAAAGACGCCTGGATGGTGCTGGACCCCGTGGTAAGTGTTCACCCGGACTGCGTGGTGTTTGAAGTGTTTTCGATTGATGAGTCGAGCTACGGGCGCGTCACCGTGCCCACCGAGAAGCTGGATTTGCTGAGCGAGACCGTCTACGGCACGACCAATGTAGACTACAGCAAGGCGCTTGCCAATGAAATTGCCCGCGTCCGGGACTACCGCCCGGCGTTTCTGCAAGTGGGCAGCGGCGGCGTCACCGTCGGGACCGGCGCGGGCGAGCGGATGGAAAAGAAGATCGACCTGCCGCCGACCTGGGTGCGGGGCTTTTTGCAGGTGCAGTCGGCGGCGGCGTTTGGCGGCACGGATGTGACCCTGAGCGCGGACACGCTGGCCGAAGTGCTGGCCGCCCTGCGCCGCCGCCATGAGGATGCCGGGCCGCGCTCCCTGCGCTTTGTGCTTTCGCCGGGGCAGAAGCCGAAAATTATTGTGGAACCCTGGGGCCTGGAAGTGTCGGAACAAACTCATGTGTTTGACGGCACGTTTGAGGGCGATATTCGCATCTGGGGCCGCCGCCGTTTGCTGACTCTGGAAGCGCTCCTGCCGACCACCGACACCGTGCAGGCGCGGCTGCTGGGAACGGGGATGCCCTCGTACTGGACGGTCACGCAGAACGGCCATCGGTTTGATCTGGGGCTGTCGGGCTGGACCAAAAACGACTGGTCCCGCGCCGCCCGCTTTGACCTGCTGGCCGCCACCGGCACGGCCTCCGAAGGCGACTTCGCGCAGGCCGTTCAGGCGCTGGAGACCGCGCTGGCCCTGACCCCCGAAGCATTAGCAGCCCGCACCGACCTGACCCGCGAGGCGGCGACGAGCGCCTTGCAGCGATTGTGCCGCGAAGGCCGGGCGATGTACGACCTGGCGGGCGGCATTTACCGCTGGCGTCAGCTTTTGCCGTTCCCCGTGGAAACTGAGACCGACGACGACCCGCGCCTGCGGCTGGCTCGCCGCCTCGTGGCGACCGGCGGCGTCCGCTGGCTGAAGCCCGGCGAAGAGGAAGAGGAAAACACCTTTGGCCTGCCCGCCGAGTCCGAAAAAACCACCCGCTACCGGGCGTCGGTGCGCGGCGGCGAAGACAAGCGCGAGCGCAAGTTCCACGTCGTCTTGGATTTGGACCCTGATGGCCGGGCGCAATTTGTGTCGTGCGACTGCGCGTGGCATCGCCGCGAAAAGCTCCGCAAAGGCCCCTGCGCCCACATTCTGGCCGCGACCGTACTGGCCTCGCAGCTCCTCACGGGTGCGGGCGCGACTTCCGCCCCCGCGTCAGGCGGCGCTGCCCTGCGGCCTGACCGCTTCAAGGACCAGACTTTCGTGTTCACCGGGGCGCTGACCCTGTTCACCCGCGAACAGGCCGAGGCGCTGGTGATGCAGGGCGGCGGCAAAGCCTCCGGCAGCGTCTCTCGCACGACGACCTATTTGGTCGCTGGCGACAAAGCCGGTTCCAAACTCGCCAAAGCCCAGTCGCTCGGTGTCAAAGTCCTGACCGAAGCCGAGTTCCAGAAAATGCTGGAAGCGTAACAAAGAAAGAGGGGCGCGATAAATCGCGCCCCTACTTTGGCTCCTCCTCGCCCCCGGAAAAACAATCTATGAACGCCGCGCAAAAAGAACGCTACAAGCAGGTCGGCAAGCAAGCCTTTATCCGCGAAGAGATGACCCGGCTCGGCTTCTGGCCCCCCGACCCTGAAACTGCCGCCAAAGCCGCCGCCGCCGAAGCGCAGCTCAAGAACCTCTACGATGAGCTGGTCGGGGTCCAAACGGACCTGCGGGGGGTGGAAGCACAGATCGCCGAAGCGGAGAATATTCCCGCTTTGCTGGCCGAAGTGCGCCGCAAGCGCATTGAGCGGGTCCGCGCCGAGCGGGCCGTTCGCAAAGAGGAGCGGGCACGGGCGAAGGAAGACAAGCAGGCGGAGACCGCCCGCTGGCGGCGGCGCACTCTGCCGTATCTGGGAACAGGCGTCTCGTCCGGGCTGGTGTATGACGGCGGGGATGCGGCCAAGACGGTAGAGTTGGGCCTGCCTGCGCTGGCTTCGGCCTCCGAGCTGGCGGCGGCCATCGGCATTGACGAGCGGGAGCTGGCGTTTCTCACCTACCACCGTCAGGCAGCGGGGACCGACCACTATTCGCGCTTTCTGATCCCCAAGCGCAAAGGCGGCACGCGGGTCATCTCGTCGCCCAAGCCGCGCCTGCGGGTGGCGCAGGACTGGGTGCTTGAAAACGTGCTGACGCCGCTGCCGGTTCACGAGGCGGCGGCGGCGTTCCGGCACGGCCTGTCGGTGGCGGACAACGCGGCCCGGCATACTCAGTCAGCCGTCGTCGTGCGGCTGGACTTCCAGGACTTTTTCCCGTCGCTGACCCTGCCCCGCGTGCGGCGCTTGTTTCAGAGCTTTGGCTACAATCCGGGCGTGGCAACTTTGCTGGCCCTGCTCTGCACCGAGGCCCCGCGTGTGGCGGTCGCTTTGGACGGGGCACGGCACTTTGTGGCTCTCGGCGAGCGGGCCTTGCCGCAGGGAGCGTGTACGTCGCCTGCGCTGACCAACCTGCTCTGCCGCCGATTGGACGCCCGCCTCACCGGCGCGGCGCAGTCGCTCGGCTTCCGCTATTCGCGCTATGCCGACGACTTAGTCTTCTCGCACGCGGGCGTCAAAGCCCCGGTGGGAATGCTGCTGGCATTGACCCGGCAGATTGTGGCGGACAGTCAATTAGTCATCAACGAAGACAAAACCGTCGTTCTGCGCCCGCAGCACCGGCAGGTGGTGACGGGCGTGGTGGTCAACGAGACCCCGCACGTTTCCCGCGCCGACCTGCGCCGCTTCCGGGCCATCCTGCACCGCTGCCGGACGCCCGAAGGCATCGCCGCCGCGTCGCAGGAGATGGGCCGCGATGTCCGCGCCTATGCCTCCGGGTATCTGGCATTTCTGCACATGGTCTCCCCGGAGCAGGCCGCACGGGTCCGCGCCGCGCACCCGTGGCTGCCGCAGTGGCGCGGGGCCTCTTAGCGGTCAATCGACGACATATCCGGGTAACGCTCCCCGGCTGCCGCGCCGGGCGGGGCGATCTCGTCCAGCCGCCGCAGGTCATCCGCCGTGAGCGTCACGTCCGCCGCGCCGACATTTTCGCGCAGGTAGGCAGGCCACTTGGTTCCAGGGATGGGCGCAAAATCTGCCCCCTGCGCCAGCACCCAGGCCAGCGCAAGCTGCCCCGGCGTGGCGTTCTTCTCTTCGGCCAGCGCCTTGACTTCGTCTACCAGCTTCAGATTAGCGTAGAAGTTGTCCCCCTGAAAGCGCGGGTTGTGGCGGCGGAAATCGCCTTCAGGAATGTCTTCGGGCTTCTGAAATTGCCCCGTCAAAAAGCCCCGGCCCAGCGGGCTGTAGGGCACGAAGCCGATATTTAGCTCCCGCAGGGTATCCAAAAGCTCCCCTTCGGGGTCGCGGGACCAGAGCGAGTATTCGCTTTGCAGGGCAGTAATGGGATGCACGGCATGGGCGCGGCGGATGGTGGCCGGGGAGGCTTCGGACAGCCCCAGATATTTGACTTTGCCCAAGCTGACTAATTCGGCCATTGCCCCTACGGTGTCTTCAATCGGCACGTTTTTATCCACGCGATGCTGATAATACAAATCAATCACCTCCACGCCCAGCCGCTCTAAACTGGCATCGCAGGCGCGGCGCACGTAGTCCGGCGTGCCGTTGATCCCCAGCCGCGTGCCGTCGGCCAGCCGCTCGTTGCCGAACTTCGTCGCCAGCACCACTTTGTCGCGGTCAGCTCCTAAAGCTCTGCCGAGAAGCCGCTCGTTGGTGAACGGGCCGTACATATCGGCGGTGTCAAAAAACGTGACGCCCAGCTCTATCGCTAATTTGATCGTTTCTGTGGAGCGGGCATCGTCGCCCGGCCCGTAAAACTCGCTCATGCCCATACAGCCGAGGCCAATCTCCGAGACGGCCAGAGTGCCGCCGAGTGTTCGTGTGTTCATAATGACTTCTTTTCCAAAAGCCGAGCGGGTGAAACGGCAAGGAGACCTACCTCCTTGTTCTCTCGTTCCTCGTTCGCAGGGTCCTTCCTAAAGGAAGGATTAGGATTTAAGGATTAGGATTTGGGCGCAGGGGCGCGATTCATCGCGCCCTCTTATCCTGCCCTGTCTGTATCCTTCCTTTAGGAAGGACCCTGCGACGAAGTGAAGAATGAACGAAGGAGCAAGGAAGGTAGGTCTCCAAAGCTCATTAGAAAGCAATCCACTATGCCTCACGTTCGTGCCGCCGTCCTGCCTGCCCCCTTGACCCCGATGGAAGTGCGCCGCTTCCCGGAGCCGATGCCCGAACCCGGCGCGGTGGTGCTGAAAACACTGATTTCCGAAGTCTGCGGGACCGATGTTCACCTGTGGCACGGCAAGCTGGCCGGTGTCCCCTACCCGCTGATCCCCGGCCATTTCAGCGTCGGCGAAGTGCTGTCGACCGGTGGCCCCGTGACAGATATTGAAGGCATTCCCGTTGTGCCGGGCGACGTGCTGACGTTTTTAGACGTGTGGGGGACTTGCCACGACTGCTGGTACTGCCTGGTCGCCAAAGAGACGACGCGCTGCCCGCACCGGCGCGTGTATGGGATTACGCTGGGGGCCGATGACGGCCTGCTCGGCGGGTGGAGCGAGCAGGTCTATTTGAAGCCGGGCGTCAAAATCGTTCGGCTGGGAAGCGTCTCGCCGGAGCAGTGGATTGGCGGTGGCTGCGGCCTGCCGACCGCGCTGCACGCGGCTGACCGGGCGGAGATTAAATTAGGCGACCGGGTGCTGGTGCAGGGCGCAGGGCCGGTGGGCCTGAGTTTGTGTGCGCTGGCGGCGGCGTCCGGCGCGGCCTGGGTGGGCGTCGTGGACGGCGTCCCCCGCCGCCGGGAGGCGGCGCTGAAGATGGGTGCGGACGCGGCGATTGCTTTGGATTCGGACACCGTGGCGGCGGTGCGGCGGGCGACCGGCGGGCGCGGGGCGGATGTGGTGTTTGAGGCCAGCGGCAATCCTGGCGCGGTCCCGATGGGCTGCGCTCTGGCCCGCGACGGCGGGCGGTATGTGGTGGTCGGCCAGTATACGGACAACGGCAGCGTGGAAATTAACCCGCATCTGGACATCAACCGTAAGCATTTGGAAGTGCGCGGCTGCTGGGGCGTGGATTTCAGCCATGTCTGGCGGGCAATGGAATTACTGGCCCGGCTGGAAGGCCGCTTTGACTGGACGGCGCTGATTTCGCGCCGCTACGGGCTGGCAGACACGGGGCAGGCCCTCGCGGATGTGGAGGCACACGCGGTCGTGAAAGCAGTGATTGTGCCGTAAAAAAGAGGGGCGCGATAAAAACGAAAGAGGGGCGCGATGAATCGCGCCCCTACTCTTATTCCCGATTCTCCGGTTCCCCCATTATTGGGGGCTAGGGGGTCCTACTTCGCCCCCGGCGCGGGGGGAATGACATTGACCAGGCCAATGTCAATGCCCTGTCCGCCGCCGGTTTGGCGGACATGGGCGGCCAGCGTCACCGCTGCGCCCGGCTTCAGCAGAGCCAGCGCGGCAGGCTCAATCGGAACCGCTTCGTAGCCGGTGTTGAACCCCGACTCGGAGGCGGCAGGAACGCCGTTGACATACACCTCTACGTCTTCGTCATGCACGATGTAGAACTGCAAGTTGCTGGCCGGAGCGAGCGGCAGGGTCAAAGTGCGGCGAATCCAGATGTCCGCCGTGTTCCAGTTGGTATGGGGGTTGACGATGTTGCCAAACGGTGCCTGTCCCTTTTTCCACCCCGAGTCGTCAAATCCGGCGGCGGTCCAATCGCCCGTAGGCTTGTCGGTGGTGTACGACCAGGTGGCCGGGTTGGTCTGCGACGTAGCAACGACGGGAACAACCGTGGAAGCGGGGGGGATCGGTGCCCAGCCGGTGACCCGCGTTTTGTCGCGGCTCGACCACTTCTTCCACATCTTCGGGTCTTCCAGCATCTTGATAAAGACGCCGCCGACGACCGGGCGGGCAATAAACATGGCGCTGTTAATATCGGTGGTGGTGTACCAGTCCGCGAACGGGCGGCGGGCCGTCGTCTCGTCCAGGTACTTATACAGTGGGTCGGTCAGAGTCTCGAAATCGGCCCGGTTGTCAGCCAGTGTGGCGCACCAGGTGGTCCAGTCCGATTTGGTTTGGAGCGTGCGCGAATCCAGCGGCAGGCCGTAGGGCTGCATCACAGTCTTGTAGTAGGCCACTTCCTTCTGCGCGACCGTGGGTGGGAAAACGTTCAGCCCGAGCAGCTTATCCCAGACCAGGTTGTACTTCTGGCCCCACGTATTTGGCCGGTCAAACGCCAGCAGGGAGACTTTGCCGCCGTCCGCGACCTGCATCCAGTGCTGGGCAAAGCCTTCGGCCAGGGTGCGGTACTTGGCGGCGTTCGCGGTCTCGCCGCGCATTTTGCACAGGTCAGCATAGGCGGCCAGCGCGACAATCGCTTTCACGGACAGGTTGGCGTTGTGCGCCAGATGGCCCATAAAGTCATCGGTGCAAAGCTGGTCTTCAGGGTCTTTGCCGTACTTCTCCAGATACTGTGCCCACTGGCTGATATGCGGCCACCAGGGCGTCACCCAGTTGGCATTGCCTTCCTGCTGCGCGATGGCATCGCACAAAATCAGGATGTTGCCGGACTCTTCAACCGGCATCTGCTCGCCGCCGTCGTCCGTGCCGCGTGCGACGGGGTACGTGCCGAGGTCATGCGGGGCATTGGGAAACTTCCAGCGCGGGGACGCGCCGTAGTTCAGGATGGGCACGAGCGAGGCTTTTGCCAGCGTCGGCGACAGCAGGAGAAGCATCGGGTCCTGCGGGAAGATGACATCCACCGTGGCAATATCGCCGTTGGAGTTGTTTTCTTTGGTGAACAGCATCGGTTTGCCGTTGGCGTCGGCGGCGAGGCCGTTGGCGGCGAGGCACTGCCGGTAAGCCAGCGCGGCCATCTGGGCATACTTCGGCCCGCCCGCCTTTTCGGCATCGGCCATCAGGTCCCGGTCAAAGCGTTCGCAGCGGCGGGCAAGGTCCGGGTACTGCTTTTCGGCGGTCTGAAACAGCGTCGCCAGCGGCATCCCGCTGCGCCGCCAGTAGGGGCGCAGCTTGTCGCCAAAGTATTTGATATTATACTGCTCGTCGTAGCCGACCATTGCGTGCCGGGAGACCGTGCGGCCCTCAACACTGCCCAGCGCAAACGACACCGCCAGCGTCGGCTGGCTGTCATTGGCGGCGCGGGGCATCTTTTGTTTGGAACGGCCCAGCGGCACGGCCCCAGTTTGGGTAAACGCCTCCGCGATCTCGTCTGCCGACCCGGACGCTGACTGCGCCTCGCGGGTGGAGGCGACGAGGCAGGCATAGCCCCAGTTGCGGCGGGTGCCGTCCCCGGACACGCCAAGCTGCTTTTGCCGGACGGTTCCGATCTTCTGCGCCGTCAGCGGCCCCATCGCCTCCTGCGACCAAGTGACCACTTCTTCGGGCGTGTTGACCGCCATCAGGCCAGGAATGCTGTCCAGGACAGACACGTCATGCTTCTGCCCATCAGTGGCCCGCACGTCCCAGGTCAGGTAGGTGATAGGCCGGGACAGCACCTCCAAATCCGTCGGCAGGGAAGGCGTGAGAAACGTCAGCGTGACATGGACGCCGGTGTCTTCAAAGTCATAAATGCTGCGCGTCGGCAGCACCCGCACGCCGGTCTGCGGGAATGCCGGGAGCTGCCGGGGCGCGTCCCCCATCAGCCGGAACGTCTTGCCATCAATCCGAATCAGACTGGTCAGCGGCACGACGCTTTGTGTCCAGTGCCGGGTCGCGGAGCCGTTCAGCGTGTCCGATTCGGACCAGATACTGAGAAACGGGTCCGAGGCAATCAGCGGCACGGCGGGGGGCCGAAACGGCGCCGGGGCCGCGTGCGCGGTGGTGACAGCGGCCAGCAAAGCCGCCGCTGCGGTGAGGCGGAAAAATCGCATAAGCGGGGAAACCTTTCGGGAAAACAAGGGCATTCGTACTCATTACGCGCAAACACGCCGCGAATGTTCGCAGGCGTGCGGCTTCCTGAGACCCATTTTTGGATTATAACACGTTTGCGCCCGCTTTTGGCTTCTTCCCGGCAAAGATGTCAGAATGTGACTGACGTGTCAAAACGCGAAACGCCCGGCCTCTCATATAGAGAGGCCAGGCGTTTCTATCAGTTCGTCCCTGCCGCCTATTACTGAAGCACCTTCATCTCCGCCGCCGACTCATATTCTGCGCCCGGCTTTGCTGCCTTTTTCAGCGCCGCTTTCACGGCGTCCAGTTGACCGGGGTTCGCCGCCAGCTTCGCCCGCTGGGCAGGGGGCAGTTTCTGCCAGCCGTAGCCGTAGTAGTAGTTCGCCAGCGGCGAGTTGGGCGCGAGGCGCAGGGCGGTGTCAAACTCTTGAATGGCTTGCGTGTGATTGCTGACCGGCCAGCCCTCTAACGCAATATACATTCCTAGAACGATATGCACCGAAGACTGAAACGCCGCCGGGGACAGCGTAGCCGGGTCGGGCAGGCGCTGCAATTCCCGGCGATGGCCGTCTGACATCATCGGAAAAGCTTTGTTGTAGACCATCACCGCTTCCGCCTGCTGACCGGTCTGGCTTAAAAGCAGCGCATACTGCATCCAGGCCCGCGCTTCTTCTGGCTGATAGCATTCACTGTCACTGGAAACTGCGTGTGCAGGCAAGGCGGCCCCTTCTGCAAGGGAGACCAACGGTATCAGTGTACCACCCTGTTTGTTTCCAAAGATAGCAATTCCGTGTCGGTACTGCTGAATTGCCTCGGCTATTTTGCCCTGCCCTGCCAACGCCTCCGCTAATTCAAAGCAGGCATAGGGCGAAGAACTGTCAGCTTCAACCAAAGCTCGGAATTTGTCTTCGGCAGCCTGAAAGTCCCCGGCGTGTAAGGCATCTTTCCCATCGTGTTCTGTTTCATTGATATAAACGAGATAAGCTTTTGTCTCTGCCCTCCCTTGCGCGGTCTGTTGTAATGCGCCGCTGCCAGCATGAACGTTCCTGAGTATTTGCAGTATTTGGGGTGAGAGCTTTGGACGTGGATTGTCTGTTTGTGCGGCACAGGCGATGCTGAGTGTCAAACAGGCGGAAACGACAACGAGTGTTAGCTTCATAGATTTTAACTCCTGCGAAAGTCAAGTCAAAAGACCGTATAGAAAGCCGCCCGTCACCGAAGCTGCTTCAGTTCCGCCTTCGCCTGCGTCTGCACATCGCCCGTGCCCAGGGTCGCCGCCTTTTCCAGTGCCGCCTTCATGGCCTCGCGCTGACCGGGACGTGCCGCCATCTTTGCCCGTTCGATGGGAGCCAGGTTTTGCCAGCCGTGGCCGTAGTAAAAGTTCACCAGCGGGTCGTCCGGCATCAGTTTGAGAGCGGCGCTGAACTGAGTCATCGCTTCTTCACCCCGTGCAGGACTGCCCCAGCGAGAGCCAACCAGACCTCTGGAAATATGCAAAACGGTTGCGAGTTCCTTTGGCTGCGGCACATCGGCGGAAAACGGGCCAGGAAGCGGCGGCAAAGAGTCGTTGGTGTTGGCGTTCGGCCAAGCTTGATTGTAAACCGCCACCGCCTTTGCCCATTGCCCCGATTGCAGGAGCAACTGAGCGTAGGGAATCAAATCATAGAGACGTGCGCTTTTTCCGTTCATTTCCACGATTTTCTTGTAGGCTTCCAGGGCTTCCGAGGATTTGCCCTGAGCGTTCAGGGAATACGCGAGTATCTCCTGAGCCTGCCCGGCGTCCGGGCCTAGCTCGATACACTGCTGGGCTTTATCTATAGCCTCTGCATAGTTCCCCGCCTTTTGGGCTGCCAAAGCGTCCTCATCCAGTTGGCCTTTTTGCACTTCCAAGCTGATTTGATCGGGTGTGAGTCGGATGCTACGGGGGCCACCTACTGGGCGTCCTTTGACTACCTCGCTCGCCGGTGTATCTGCAAAGCTTGGCACTGTAACTGCCGCTGTGCAAAGGCAGACCGTAAGACCTGCGTTAAATAGCGTTTTTTTCATACTGGTTTCCAAACTCGGCTTACCGAAGCAGAACCTCACCCCCGCCCTCTCCTTCCGAAAGGAGAGGGAGCCAGATTAGGATAGGACAGGAGGGCGCGATAAATCGCGCCCCTACGCTTCCCTTTCTGGCTCCCCCAGAATTGGGGGCGGGGGGGGCCTCCTACCGCCTCGCGGGCGGCGGGATGCGCTCGGAAAGGCCGACGTCGATGTACTGGCCGCCAATCGTCTGATGGCAGTGGACGGACAGATAATTGACCTGGCCGGGGCGGATCGCCTGGCGGGCCTCTGCCGAAAGCGGCTGGTTCTCGTAGCTGCCGATGAAGCCCGGCGCGGAGTAGGCTTTGACGCCGTTGATGTAGACCTCCACGTCCTCGTCGTGGTAGTCCCGCAGGACCAGGCGGCTGACCTGAAGGGGTGTCAGGTTGGGGATGAGGAACGAGCGGCGAATCCAGATGTCGTCGGTGGTCCAGGGCGTGCCGACGAGGCCGCGACCGGGCGGGTCCGTCCCGAAGCCGCCCGCACCCGGCGTCCAGGCTGTGTCATCGAAGTTGACGGTGTACCAGTCGTCGCCAGGTTTGGTCAGCGTGTACTTCCACCGCTGGCTGATCGTCTCCGAGGTCGGAATGACGGGCTTGTAGGTCGCCACCGGGTACTGGAAGTGGTTGGCAAGGGCGATCTCTTTGGGGTCACACTTGAACTGGCGGTCATAAGTCAGCAGGCCGTTGACTTCCGTTTCCACGTCGGTGATCTGCGTGTAGACCGCCGCGCTCAGGCCGCGCTCATCGCGGAACGTTTTAAGCTGGCCCATGAACTGCGCGTACAGCTCTTCCAGGTCTCGGGGGCGCGGAACATTGGTATAGCCTGCGCCGGGGTCCGCCCACTGATGGCCCCGCACCACGTAGCCGATGCCGCCATATTCGCCGCAGGCCAGCGCCCGCGTCGCGCTCGGGGGCGGGCAGTTCGGCGGCGGATAGCTGTGGATGTCATGGACGTCGCCGGAACCCATGTCGCTGCCGCCGCTGGCCTCGTTGACCAGCCGGGAGGGGTCCATTTTTTGGACCATGTCTACCAGCGCGACCGTGTCGTGCTGCCCCTGACCTTCGTTGAACGTGTCCCACATGATAATCGACGGCACGTTTTGCAGGGCCGTCACCATATCGCGCAGCTCGGTTTTGTATTCGGGCTTGTCAATGGGCTGGGGCCGGTCAGTGTAGGAGTTGGCCGAGGGCATATCCTGCCACACCAGCAGGCCCAGCTTGTCGGTCCAGTAGTACCAGCGGGCAGGCTCCACTTTGATATGCTTTCGCACCATGTTGAAGCCGAAGCGTTTCATGGTGGCAATGTCAAACTTCAGCGCGGCCTCGGTGGGCTGCGTGTAGAGGCCGTCCGGCCAGAAGCCCTGGTCGAGCGGGCCGATCTGGAAGACAAACTTGTTGTTCAGGAGCATCTTTTTGACGCCGTGGTCCAGGCCCAGCGAGATTTTCCGCATGCCGAAGTACGAATGCACGACATCGGTGGCGACGCCGTTCTGCACCATCTTGACGCTAAGAGTATACAGGTACGGATGCGTCGGCGACCACAAAGTGGGGTTCGGCACGGGGATGGACAGCGGCTTGCCCGGTGCGCCGCTGACGGTGCGGACGACTTTGCCCGACGCCAGCACGGTGACGACGGCTTTGGTATTTTTGGATGTCGCCGAGGGGTTGACTGTGACGCTGACGGTTTGGGTGTCAATGTTCGGGACAATTTTGAGGTCTTTGATAGATATGGGAGACACCGGCTCCAGCCACACGGTCTGCCAGATGCCCGTGGTGGGCGTATACATGATGCCGCCGGGGCGGATGCTCTGCTTGCCGCGAGGCTCCCCCGCGTCATCGGTGGGGTCAAAGACGCGCACAATCAGCTCCTGCGGGCCGCTTCCCGTCAGGTAAGGCGTCACATCATAGGAGAACGGCAGGTAGCCGCCCCGATGCGTGCCCACGCTTTTGCCGTTGACAAACACTTCGGACTCAAAGTCTACGGCCCCGAAATGCAGCACCGTCCGCTTGCCCTGCCAGGCGGCGGGCACGGTGAACGAGCGCCGGTACCACAGGCGGTCGTGGTGTTCCATGACGCCCGACAGGGCAGATTCGACGGCAAACGGCACCAAAATCTCGCTGGAGAGCTTGGTCTGCGTGGGAACAGCATCCCCGTCGTGGCCGGGCTGGTACTGCCAGATACCGTTCAGGTTCATCCAGCGCGTGCGGACCATCTGGGGCCGGGGATAATTCGGCCACGGGTGCTTGGGGTCAACCTGACTGGCCCACGGGGTCATCAGAGGAGCTTTTTTCTGTGCCCAGGCGTGCGCGGCTCCGTGCAGCAGCAGCGGCAGCGCGGCAGTCAGCAGCAGGGAGCGGAGACGTTTGGAGAGTGTCATCGAGTTCCTTTCCGAGAAGAAGTGTGGCTGAAGAGGTGTCACTTTGTCAATATAGGCTATAATACGCTGTCTGAACAAAAAAAGCAAGGGAGACAGCAGATGACATTAAAAACACGCACGGGCGGCTTTCCGATTGGGTTCCGGCGCGGCGGCTGGGGCTGGCAGCGCGAGATCAGCACCGCGATTGAGTGGGCACAGGCGCACGGCTTTGGGGCGCTGGATTTGTCGCGCACTCCCGCCGACATCGCCGCCGTGACGGGGGCGGGCCTGCGGGTCGGCTCGGTGGATTTGATGGACTGGAAGGGGCTGATTTCGGCGGACGCCGGGAAGCGGGCCGACACGGTCGCTAAAAACAGTGCGTACTTCGCCGAGTGCGGCGCTCAGAACTATTTCGTGGTGATGCTGCCCGAAGACGCGAAGCTATCGCGGCGGGAAAACTTCGGGTACATGGTAGAGGGGCTGAATGCCCTGTCGCCCGCGCTGGAAGCATCGGGGGGTCGGCTGGTGATTGAAGGCTGGCCGGGACCGGGGGCGCTCTGCTGCACCCCGGAGTCGTTTCGCGCCACGTTCCGCGAATGCCCGTCGCCCGCTCTCGGGATCAATTATGACCCGTCCCATTTATTACGCATGGGGATTGACCCCCTTCGGTTCCTGAAAGAGTTTATTACCCGCGTCGGCCATGTCCACGGTAAAGACACCGAGATTTTCGCCGATGACCTTTACGAGTACGGCCACGAGCAGCCCGCGACGTTTAAAGAGGACCCGTTTTGCGGCGGCTCGGCGTGGCGCTACACCATTCCGGGTCACGGCGGAACGCCCTGGCTGGAAGTCTGCCGCCTGCTGGAAGAGTCTGGCTACAAAGGCTGCATTTCCATTGAGCTGGAAGACAGCGATTACCACGGCAGCGATGCGCTGCAGCAGCGCGGGCTTTTAGACGCCGGAGCATTTCTGGCGACCTGCTGACCGCCAAACGCCGAACGCAAAAAAATCCCCCACTTCTAAAGTGGGGGATTTTTGTCTTGCCTGCGGGGAGGGGTTACTCCGGCAGGATTTCCAGGGCGCTGATCTTGGCATTCTTGTCCGACGCCGCCTGAGCGGCGCTGATGCGAATGTTGATCATTCCCTTTGCATTGGGCATGATGCCGGTGAACTCCTTCACCACGGCTTTGTTCGGGCCGCCCGCCGCGACCACGGGGTCAAAGTTGGACAGCACGGACTTGTCGTTGATGGCGATATTCTCCAGACGCTGCCCCGCCGTGTCGCCGAATACCTCGGCGAAGTGCAGGCGCACGGTGTAGGTCTTGCCCTGCGGAACCGCGAACGAGTACGTGAAGCTGCTGCCGTACCGCTCGCTGTTATAAACTCCGGCGGGTGCAGCATTGGCGGCAGACGTATCTACTGTGGCGTTCGCCGAGTTGACCGAGCCGTCCTGCATATTCGGGTCCGGGATAAAGTTGCCGACGGCCACATCGCTGCCCGCCACGACGCGGATGGGCAGAGACAGCACCACGGGCTTGTAGGGAACCGACGGGGTCGGCAGAGCCGCATAGAGCGCCCCGGCGGGCATCCCCGTCGGCGGGCGGTCCGCCATCGCTTTGCCCCAGGTCAGGTTCGGCTTGGGTCCCATTTGGAAGCGCAGCGTGCCTCCGGCGGCCAGCTCTTTTTGGGTGAACCAGGTGCGGCTGAGCGTCTTGCCGTTCCAGGTCGCGGACTGAATGTACTGGTTGATCGCCGAGTTGTTGTCGGCAATCATGGTAAACGTCTTACCGCCGTAGTGGGCTTTGTCCAGTTGAATTGTCGCTTTGCTGACCAGCGGGCTGCCGATGACGTAAACCCCCTGCGCCGGATTGACCGGATAAAAGCCCATCGCGCTGAAGACGTACCACGCGGACATCTGCCCGCAGTCGACGTTGCCGCACTGGCCCGCAGGCGTGTCGCTGTAGAGCGTGTTCATGATCTGCCGCACGCGCCCCTGCGTCTTGTAGGGAGCGCCCGCATAGTTGTAGAGATACGCGACATGATGCACCGGCTCATTGCCGTGGGCATACTGGCCGATCAGGCCGGTGATGTCGGGAATGCTGGACAGGTTGCCGGAGGGGGCATTGAACAGGCCATCCAGCTTGTCCACAAACGGCGTGTCGCCGCCCATGATTTTGACCAGACCAGGCACGTCCTGCATGACCGACCAGGTATACTGCCAGGCATTTGCTTCGGTGTAGTCCGCCCAGTAAAGGATGGTCGGATTGAACGGCCCGCGCCAGGTTCCATCTTCCTTGCGTCCGCGCATGAAGCCGGTGGTGCTGTCGTAGACATTGCGGTAGTTGGCGGCCCGCCGGTAGAACAGCGAGGCGTCTTCTCGGTGTCCCAGCGCCTGCGCCATCCGGGCGATGCACCAGTCATCGTAGGCATATTCCAGAGTGCGCGACACGGACTGCTTGGAGCCTTCCGGCGACGAATACACATAGCCTGCGGTCTTGTAGTCGTTCAGGCCGTCAGCGCTGCCCAGCGCCGTGGTCCGCATGGCCTGATACATTTCTTCCGCTTTGCCCGCCGGCAGCAGGCCCTTGAAGTAGGCATCCGCGATGACCGGGACCGAGTGGTAGCCGATCATGGTGTAGGTTTCGTTCTCCGACAGCGGCCAGATCGGCAGCCGCCCCGTGCCCGACTCGGTGAACTCGGCCAGCAGCGACTGCGTCATATCAGGAACGCGCTGCGGCTGAATAATGGTCAGCAGGGGGCTTTCAGCGCGGAAGATGTCCCACTGCGAGAACGTGGAATAATTCTGGAAGCCCGGCGCGGTGTGGACTTTGTGGTCCCGGCCCAGGTACGCGCCGTCGACATCATTGAACAGCGTGGGAGCCAGCAGGGACTCGTACAGGTTGGAATAGAACGTCCGGCGCACTTTGGGGTCGTTGGTGTCTACTTTCACCGTGTCCAGCGCGGCGCTCCACGTTTTGGTGGCGGCAGTACGCACGCCATCAAAGTCAAAGCCGGGCACTTCGGCAGTCAGGTTCTTGCGGGCGCCGTCGACGCCGGTGCTGGAAATGCCGACTTTAATCACAACCTGCTTGTCCGCCGTGGTGTCGTAGTTCAGGGCCGCTTTGACCACTTTGCCGTCGGCGGCTTTGGCTCCGCCTGCCAGTGTCTGCCCGTCCTGCTGAATGCTGATGCTGTCGAAGGGCCGCGAGAACTCCATCACGAAATAAATCACGCGCCGCCCGCCCCAGCCGTTGGACGTGCGCGAGCCGCTCAGGGTGGTATTGTTTTCGACGGTCAGCGTGGCTGACTGCGTGTTGTTGCCGATGCCGTGGTTGAGGTCCAGGATCAGGTGCGCGGCGGTGGACGCCGGGAACGTGTACCGATGCACGCCGCACCGCTCGGTGGCGGTCATTTCCGCCAGCACGCCGGGGGTGTCCAGAAACACTTTGTAGTAGCCGGGCCTGGCGACTTCGCGGGCATGGGAAAAGCTGGATGCGTAGCCGTTGCCGGGCGTCCCGGTATTCATGTTGACTGCGCCCACGGTGGGCATCAGCAGGACGTCGCCGAGACCGCCGACGCCGGTTCCCGACAGGTGGTTGTGGCTGAAGCCCTGAATGACCGTGTCGGTGTAATGGTAGCCCGCCGCGCTGTCCCAGCCGGTAATGGGCGTGTCAGGGGAAAGCTGCACCATGCCGAACGGCACAGTCGCGCCGGGGTAGGTGTGCCCGTGATCGTCTGTGCCCACCATCGGGTTGGCGCTTTCGACGGGGCTTGGCACAGCGGCCTTTGCGGGCAGGGCGGACGCCCAGAGCAGCCCGGCTCCAGCGACTGCAAGGCCCGCCCGAAGCTGGCGACGAGTAAGTCGACGACGAGTAAATTGAACCATAAAGACATTTCCTTCCGCTTCAGCCGCCTTTTGGCAGCACTTTGGTAACAGTGGCAGTATATCAGTATTATACACTCTATACGAAAAAATAGTTACAAAAAACCGCCCCGGCGAACTGCCGGGGCGGGGAGAAAACAACGGGCGTTTGTAAAACCGACTAGTGATTTGGGTTCGCAACTGGCCCGTTTGGGGTCATAACATACATTGGGCAGGAATGCTGAGCTTTCGCCGATGAGGCTTGAAGCGGCACAGCATTGGCGCTCACGGGCGGCGCTTTTGTGAGTGTTGGGTCTGACTGCTGGGACTTGTTGCTTACCAGGACGAAAATTCCGATGATTGCGACGAGCGCAGCCACACCAATGATGATCTTCATTGTTGATGACATTCCTGCTTTGTCCTTTCCTGTCAGTGTCTGACAAATGTGGAAGTTATCAAATGTCCGATGGTCCCGATTTCCGTAAAGACCACAGATACTTGGAAATGTCCAATATATGGATATTGCACGTATCAGCAGTTGGCGTCCAGTCAGTTCCAGCCGCTAGATTGCCGGGTGTCATCCATTTGGCATGACCGTCACAGAACAGAACATTACCGCCCCCCCGGTGCCGGACCGAAAAGTCTCCTGTACCAACAGCCGGTTCTTGAGTATAACCATTTTCCGGGAACTGCTTGCTTCCCCACCCTCCATAGGTAGCAAAAGGATTGGGTGCTTGGCAAATCGCAGGGCTTGCCGCAAAATACATAAGAGCGTAGACACCTCATGAGGGAGAGACAGTCGGTTTTATGTCTGTGGCAAACACTGTACTGGAAGCAGAGTCAAGCTCATTTTCGGCCACGGGAATACCAAAATTCGAGTAGGGCGCTTTAGAACCGTTGCCACCATTCTGGTCAGAACGAATTGGGTTGAGGTAGTCCGTGTTCATGCCATAGCTGCCACCCCATTCCCACCATCCGGCGCCCACTAGGCCATTATCATCTTTGGAGGCATTGCCAAGATTTCCGTTGCCCCACATACCGAAAGGGTCGGCCCCAGCATCTGGGCAACGAAAAATCCGCCAATTTTTGAGATAAGACTGAATCTCGTTTGGCCAAGTTACTAGGGGATGTCCACCAGCGACAGTTGGAGCAGGATATTCATATTGGGCAATAGGAAAAAAAGTCAACCACAAAACAGCCATTTTTCGACACAGCGCAAATTGACAGTCCGTGCAGGAGGTAAAAAGCAGGCAAAACCCGAACACAAAGGCAGAACCGACACAGGACAGGGAAATATAAAATGACAACTTTACCGGAACTACAGACGCTGCGGGTGGGCACATTCAACGTCCGCTGGCCCAACCCCGACGACGGAGAGCATCAGTGGCATAGGCGCAGGGCGCGGCTGCTGGCCTTTTTGCACGACTGGAAGCCCGACGTGCTGGGAGTGCAGGAAGCGGTGCGCGGCACGCTGGCGGAACTCCGGGCGGCCCTGACGGACTACGACGCGGCGGCAGTGGGCCGCGAGGACGGGCAGGAAGGCGGCGAGTTTTGCCCCGTGTTTTTTCGCCGGGACCGGTTTGAGCCGATGGACACCGGCACGTTCTGGTTTTCAGAGACACCCGAGGAGCCGGGGTCACGCGGCTGGGGAAGCTGGCATCCGCGCATCTGTACGTGGGTGCATCTGAAAGAGCGCGGCAGCGGGGAAGCGTTCTTTGTCTACAACCTGCACTGGGACAACGAAAAGCAGGAAGCCCGCGACCACAGCGCCCGGATTTTGCAGGAGTATATCAAGGGACGATTGGCCCCGGACCCGGTCATTGTCATGGGCGACTTCAATGCCGAGGCAGCGGATGCGGCGGTGGCCGCGCTGAGTGCCCCGGAGTCGCCGGTTCCCATCAGCGCCCTGCGGACGGTGACCCCGGAGCCGCCGGGGACGTTTCACGGCTTCACCGGGGAAGCCACGGGCACGCCGATTGACCATATTTTGGTGTCGCCGGAGTGGCGCGTGCAGGACGCGCAGATTTTGACGGGCGACGGCCAGAAGCCGTTCTTGTCGGACCATTTCCCGGTGAGCGCGACCTTAAGCCGCTTAGGACCTACGCCGCTTAGGACCTACGCCGCTTAGGGGCAGTTTGCCAGCAGGTCGCTGGCAAGCAATCCAATTGCAAAGACTGATGCGCCCAGGAGGCGAGTATAAACGCTTTCCAGGGCGTGCAACGTCTGGGTCATGGTGAAGCGCTCGCTAACACGGCGGCGGCCCGCCTCGCCCATCTCTTTGGCCCGGACGGGGTCTGCCAGAAGTTCAGTGAAGGCACGGGCCATTGCCGGGGCATCTCCCATCGGCACGAGCAGGCCGGTTTCTCCGGGCACGACAATTTCCGGCAGTGCGCCGCCGTTGGTGGCGACGACCGGCTTGCCAGCGGCCATGCCCTGCACGACAACCTGCCCAAACGGCTCGCCCAGGACCGAGGCATGGGCCACAATATCGCTGTCGTCAATCAGGGCAGGCACATCATGGCGGAAGCCGAGCAGGACAATCTGCTTTGTCAGGCCGAGGTCCGCAACCGTCTGGTGCAGGGTCTGCGCGTAGGCATCTTCGCCAAACAGGGGTGCCCCGATGATCTGAAAGCGCGTGCCGGGAAACTCCGTCAGCGTCAAGGCAGCGGCTTCAATAAAAACGTGCTGGCCCTTCCACGGGGCGATCCGGCCCACCAGAGAAATAGTAACCGGAGCAGACCGGCGGCGGGCGGGCTGCGCCGGGAGACTGGGCACACCGCTGTAGGCGACGGCGGCGGGCTGACGCGGGCGGGGGCGCAGAGTTTGCAGCGTGCTTTCAGAGTTGGCAACGACCGCCTGGGGCAGAACATGGGAAAGCTGCCGGAAGGCGGCGGCAACCCGCGCCGGCAAATACTCGCTGTCAATGCGGTCACGGACGTGCCAAAGGACCGGAACGCCCGCCAGGCGTCCGGCCACGCCGCCATAGAGGTCGGATTTGAGCGAGTTGGTGTGGATTAAATCCGCTTTGACGGCACGGGCGAGGCGGGCCAACGTCAGAACGTAGCGCAGGCAGGCCCAGGCAAAGCGCAGCTTGAGCAGGGAGCCGCCGCCGAGGCTGTCTTTGCGGGTGTCTAGCACGGCGGCATCCAGCGGCACAAGGCGCGTGTCGATGCCCGCCGCCCGGAGATGCTCGGCCAGCGGGCCGTCGGCAGCCAGCGCAACAATGGGATGGTAACGGGCCGGGTCCAGAGCGCAGACCAGGTTCAGCAGGGCAATTTCCCCCCCGCCCATCCGTGCAGTATGGTCAAGGTACAAAATAGTCTTGCGAGGCGTTTCTTCAGAACGCGCTGCCGTTGTACCAGAGTGCTTCGGGGAGGCAACCGAGGGTATACCGCTTCTTTGCGAACCTTGTGGTTTCGAGATAGCTTTCTCCTCCTTACCGATTGTTCGGCTTCTCACAACTTCGTACTTATTGACAAGACTATATTAACACAAGGTTAACAAAGTTGTCAAGCGGACGAGCTACACGCGGACGCGCCAGGCGTTCAGTGTGTCTTCCAGCGTCTGCGTCCACGGGATTTCGGGCTGCCAGCCGGTCTCGGCGACAAGGCGAGCGGGGTCGCCGACGGACACCGGGAGGTCGCCAGGGCGCATTCGGGCGGGGTCCGGGACGACGGCGATAGAAGTAGCCGACAGGGCCAGCAGATCGTCCAGGACGCTTTGCAGGGAGACGGCCTGGCCCCGGCAGACATTGTAAGTTCCGGCGGCGGCAGGCGCGTCCAGCAGAGCGGCGTAGGCGCGAACTACGTCGCGGACATCTAAAAAGTCCCGCTCGGCGTCCAGGTTGCCGACTTCGATCTGCGGGGGGCGCAGGCCGCGCTCGATCTGCGCGATTTGGCGGGCGAAGGCGGGGACGGCAAAGGTGTCGGTCTGGCCGGGGCCAGTATGGTTGAAGGCGCGGACGAGGACGGCTCCGGCGGCTTCGGCGTAGTGTTCGGCATCGCGCTTGCTTTGGGCATACAGACCGACCGGGTGCAGCGGGTCGGTCTCGCGGGCCGGGCGGGCGGGGTCACAGGGACCATAAACATAGCCGGTGCTGGTGAACAGGCAGCGGGCGAGGGGCACTTCGGCGGCGAGGGCCGCCAGCAGGAAACGGGTGGCCTCAATATTGCCCGCATGAACGGCGGCAGGGTCAGCGGCGGCCCCGGAAGCGACGCCCGCGAGGTGGTAGACGTGGTCAGGGGCGGCATCGGCGACGGCCCGGCGAATGGCTTCGCCGCTGCGGGCGGTGAGGTCGCAGCGGACAAGGCGCAGGCGCGGGTTTTCTTCCGCCGTCTCCGGCGAATGCAGCATGGTTCCGGTGATGTGGAGGCCGGGCCGGGTGCGGAGGAGATGGCGGATGAGATGCTGTCCGACAAACCCGGTGGCTCCAGTGATAAAAACCCGTATCGGCATTCCTAACCGGCCTCGCTGGCGGCATAAGCCCGCTCGCGGGTGAGGCGGGCCATGTCGGCATCCACCATCAGCTCCACAAGCTGCCGGAAGCTGGTTTTCGGAGTCCAGCCGAGTTTTTCACGGGCTTTGCGGGGGTCACCAATCAGCAGGTCCACTTCAGCGGGGCGGACAAAGGCGGGGTCGGTGACCACGTATTCTTTCCAGTCCAGGCCGACGTGCGAGAAGGCGGTGGCGACGAGTTCTTCGACGGAATGGGTTTCGCCCGTGGCGATGACGTAGTCATCGGGTTCGGACTGCTGAAGCATGAGCCACATGGCTTCGACGTAATCTTTGGCGTAGCCCCAGTCGCGCTGGGCGGTGAGGTTGCCGAGGCGCAGCTCAGTTGCCATCCCCAGCTTGATGCGGGCGGCGGCATCGGTGACTTTGCGGGTGACAAACTCCAGCCCCCGGCGCTCGCTTTCGTGGTTAAACAAAATGCCGGAGCAGGCGAAGATGTTGTAGCTTTCGCGGTAGTTGATGGTGATGTAGTGGCCGTAGACTTTGGCGACGCCGTAGGGGGAGCGCGGGTACAGAATGGTGGTCTCGCGCTGGGGGACTTCCTGGACTTTGCCGAACATCTCCGACGACGACGCCTGGTAAAAGCGGATAGTGCGATCTACCAGCCGGATGGCCTCCAAGACGCGGGTGACTCCGAGAGCGGTAAACTCGCCGGTCAGCACAGGCTGTCCCCAGGAAGTGGGCACAAAAGATTGTGCGCCCAGATTATAAATTTCATCGGGCTTGGTCTGGTGGAGGGCATCAATCAGAGAATACTGGTCCAGCAGGTCAGCCGGGATCAGCTCAATTTTGTCCTGAATATGGCTGATGCGGCTGTAATTTTCGGTGGACGAGCGGCGGACGGTGCCGCAGACGCGGTAGCCTTTTTCAAGGAGCAGCTCCGCGAGAAAGCTGCCGTCCTGGCCGGTGATGCCGGTGATGAGTGCAGTTTTCTGAGTCATCGTTCCAATGTCTCTTTCCGGGCAGCAGGCGTGCCTTGGCTGTAGATGATGGCCCATTTGCCAGTGGCAGGGCGGACGAGTGCGTGGTAGAGCGTCTCGACGGCATTTGCGTGACGCTCCCAGGTGTAATGATCGCGCACAAAGCGGTGCAGACGGGCGGGCGTCAGGGCGTCGGCCCAGTCGCCTTCGAGAAAGCCGAGGACGGCCTGGGCAAGATCGGCGGGCGTGGTCCCGGCGGCGATCAGGCGCGGGTCCAGCAGGCTGAGTATTTCCGGCGTGGCCCCGACAGGCGTGCCGATGACAGGCGTGCCGCAGGCGAGGGCTTCGGCGGTGACGAGTCCAAAGCCTTCGAGGGCAAGTGTTGGCAGAACAAATAGATTGGCGGCCTGATAATACCCGGAAAGCTGCTCATCGGCAACAAAGCCGAGCAGACGGACATGGTTTTGCAGGCCATTTTTTGCAATCAGCCCTTCCAAATGCCCCCGCTCCGGCCCTTTGCCGCCAATCAGCAGCAGAGCAGCGGGGCAGCGGGCGATAATAGCGGGCATTGCCTTGATCAAATTGTCCAGCCCCATGCGGGGATCGAGCCGCCGCACAGACAGCAGCAGGGTCCGGCCTTCGGGCAGCCCCAGCGCCCGGCGCACCTCGGCGCGGCTCGCGGCGGGCGCGAAGCGCTCCACATCCGCTCCTCCGGCAATCAGGTGGATGTCGCTGTCGGGATAGCCAAAAGACTGGACTTCGCGGCGGGAGTGCTGGCTAAGAACCACGACTCCGTGACCGCGTTTGAGGTTCGCGCCTTCGACGACATGGCGCAGGCGGCGCTTGACCCGTTCTTTGAGCATTCCCAGGCGGTGCTGGCGATTGGCGGCGTCGGCGATCCAGCCTTCCGCGTCCCAGGGTCCATAAAAGGAGCGCAGGCGAGGGGTTCCGCGTGGCACGGCCCGGAGCGGCCCGAGGGCAGCGTAGGCGAAATGGGTGTGAACAATATCAAACGGCTTTTCGGCCCAGAGCCGGGCGCAGGCGCGGCGTCCTTCGCGCAGAAAGGCTACAGGCGTGCCCGCACCGGAATAGCGGATGATGCGAGCGCCCTCCTGAATGCAGTCATCGGGCGTGCCGGGGGCATGGCGTGCCACCAGAAAGGTGACATCGTGACCGCGCTGAATCAGCTCACGGGCCAGCTCACGGGCGACCACGCGGGAGCCGCCGGGGAGGTCGTCAAAGTGGGCATCGGCCAGAAAGAGAACACGGAGCGGCCTCCGCCCGGCCTGCTCTGCGGTGTCCCGAGGCCCGTCTGGAATAGCTTTGGGAGCCGGGGCCACATCGTCGGAATGAATTGCTGCCATAATAGCGTCCTGCTCCGTGGAAGTAATACAAGCAAAGAGAAGCGATGAGTGATTTTCAAGTAAGCCGGCTTTGTCCGGGGCCAGCCTCGCCGGTCATGTCTGCTCCGGCTCCAATGAAGACATCATCGCCGGCAACAGAGTGATCGGGTTCATTTTAAAGACTTGGTTTTTTTGTTATAAACCTTCAAAACAGATTGTAAGACTTGATCCAACTGGCGTGAAAGGTAAGAATAGGTCAGCTCATTTTGGGCAAGCTGCTGTGTTGCTGCAACAGAATCGTCAAGCTCTCTTAGATTTGCTTCAGCCAGGCGAGTGATTTTGGCTGCCAGCCGGGCAGGGTATTCCAAGTCTTTAACCGCCTGATAAGGCAGCCTCATTTCAGAGGGCAATAACAGGCGTGCTTCTCCGACATCCGTTGCCAAAACATAACAGCCCGCCGCCATATACTCCGGCAGTTTCCCGGTCGTCCGAACTTGCCCAACGCGGTTATTGGTCTGTGTAGACAAAGCAACATCCATCACGCCCAGATAAGCTGACACCTGATCATAAGAGACACGCCCAGCGAAATTGACGCGCTCTTCAATTCCAAGTATCTTTGCCCGCTGCCGAAGGACTGGCAGACCATCTCCATCGCCCACGATCAATCCACGTACCGGCAGTTTTAAATCCAATGCTCCAAGTGCTTCAACGAGGTCCCATCCATAGCACAAGTTGGTACGGGGATTCATTTTAATTGAACCCATCATGCCAACACAAAGAAAGCCTTCGAATCCGAGCGTTCGCCGCAAGTGACTAACAGCCATCGAGTCGGGCTGGCCTGCCCCAATCCCATCACGAATAACAGAAACATTATGGAAGCCATCCTGATTTAGTATTTCCTTGTGAAAAGTTCCTCGTACTACAATCGCAGACGCAAGGTGCAAGGCACTGGCTTCCACAAATCCTATCATTTTGCGCCCGGCCCAGCCAGGTGTCCCCGTCAGTTCGGCCAGTTCATAGCCGAGATCGCCCGTATCTACAATGTACGGTATTCCTCGGAAACATCGGGCTAAAAGTGCGGCCCCAGCTCCTGAGACAGCGGTATCTATCACATAAACAAGATTAGGTTTGAGGCGGCTTATCTTCTGAAAAAAATAACGCAGACTCGCTATTTTGCCAAAATCCCTATAGAAATAATCAACACGCCCTTGATTTTGAAGTGGTTCAAACAAGCCGCGTGCGCGGGTTCCTCCGGCACTGCCGGGATGCCCATTTACAAGCACGAGGATATGTTGACCACTTTCAAGCGGCATGACAATCCTTTGCGCTTTTGGCATCGATAAGGTGGCGATAAACTTGCTCGTATTGGCCCGCGACGTTGTGCCAGTCGTATTCAGCAGCACGGTCTAAACCAAGACGCTCGTATTTGGAGCGCTGCACTGCGTCGCTGAGTAAGGCGAGTATCTGTGTTCCGATTTGGTCGTCCTCCGGCAGGAAGCCATATTTCCCCTCGTCAAGCACCTCACGGGCACCAGGATTAGGGGCGGCAACAACCGCAGTGCCAGAAGCCATTGCCTCGATGTAGGGAACTCCGAAACCTTCGTAGGTACTCGGCAAGCAAAATGTCCAAGCCTGGCGGTAAAGATCAGTCAGAGTTTCCAGAGAAACCTTGCCAAAATTGACAATGTTCTCACCCTCTAGCGGTTTTTCCGCAACAGACCAAAGCTGTGCCTCTGGGAAAACGGGCAGGATTTCACGCAGGAATATGCTGGCGAGTAGTGCGCCGCGCTTGCGCCCACCCGTCGTGCCTACGAATAAAATTGCAGGGCTTTTTGATTTATGTCCCGGATGAAATTCTCTCAGGTCCACGCCACAAGGAATGATGCCAGAAATGATAGGGAGGCGTTCCTGCGTGGATTTAGAAATACCGACGCTTTTATCCGCGATTTGCCCCCCGATTGCCTCCAATGCAACCATCAAAGTTTGATAAAGGCGGCGTTTCCAGCTTGTCGCAGACTGGGCCTCGTCTTTTGCCGAGCCGTAAAAGGTTCGCAGCTGGGGATGACGCCCCCGCAGCAAATAATTGTCTCCATGCGCGTGCAACAGATCAAACCCTGAAAAGTCCGTGCGAGCGGCATACAAAGCGAGAAGGAATGATTTGTAGCGGCGCAAGCGCGGCGTAATCGGGTATTGATGTACTTCATAGCGACACTCGCCGTACTGCGGGCTAAAAGTAAACACGGTGACGTTGTGGCCCTGGTCCACTAAAGCATTTGCCAAATAATGTACTTGGAAAGCGACCCCCCCTTTTGCTTCGTTTGGAAGGTCCACATGTGTCATCGCAATTTTCATGTGGGATTTTCTAACACCTGATCATAAATTGTTTCGACCTGTCGGAGCATGGCATCTACAGAAAAGTGTTCGCGTACCCGCTGCTGTCCCAATTCCCCCATGATCCGGGCCTGAGCGGGATTATCAAGTGTTGCTTTAAGCGCAGCCGCCAGCGCGGACGGATTGGAGCAGGGTGTCAGCCATCCCGTTTCACCGGGCAATACGGTGGTCGCCGGGCCGACGCAATCAGTGGCGACAACCGGCTTGCCCGCAGCCATTCCTTCCACAACAGCCAAACCAAATGGCTCAGATAAAGCCGGGTGTACCACAATAGCAGCGGCAGCCAGAATGTCGCGCTTTTCCCCCTCACTCACAAAATCTGTCAGCTGCACATGAGCCTCCAGCCCGCGCTCTTTTATGCGCTGCTGTATTTCTTGCGGGTAATCAGGCTCAAGCCCGAACAAGGTTCCACCGCAAAGCAGGAACCGTATAGCAGGATATGATTTAACTACTTGCGCGGCGGCATCAATCAAATCCAGATGGCCCTTTGTGCGCTGCATTCGTGCGAACATAGCAATGACAGGAGCGTTCGGCATGATACTCCATCGCGCCCGCGCCCGACTGGCATCAGCCCCTTGTGTGACATGATCGACATCAACGCCGGGCAGAAGTGTACTATGCCGTTTGAGAGTTTTATAAGCTGCAGCATAGCTCTCCGCGACGGCGGGGGTTCCAAAGATTGTCCATGCAGGGTGCAAACGGCGCTGAGCAGCGATGAAAGCCGCCTCGAATGCTCCGCGCCCCTTTAACGGGTCGTAGACGTGCCAGACACACGGCAGGCGGCGCAAACCTCCTGCCAGCCCTCCATAAAAAAGCATCGTACATCCGTTGCCATGCACCAGGTCAATGTGTTCGCGCCGAATAATCTGAGTGAGATGCCACACAGCCGCCGCGACCCGGTGCAGCTCCCGCGTTCTATGGGCACGCAAAGCAAACACGCGGATACCGAGCGCCCGCAACTCCTCTACAAAGGGGCCGGGTTTCAGGCAGACGACCAGAGGCTCAAAGCGCGTTCGGTCCAATCCGCAAACGATGTCACGCAAGACAACTTCTGCACCGCCCTTTTCGCCCACTGGATCAATAAACAAAATGCGCTTCATTCGCTGACCGCCGAAGCTTTGGTGACAGCTAAAGACCGCTCGTGCTTCTCAATCAATGGCAATGCCAGCAGCATGGCGGCGGAGAACCAAAACAAGGTAGCCGCTTGGAGAACTGGCCCAGCGAAAGAACCAGGGATATACCCTGCAAGCGATGCAAAGAGGACAGCGCCAACCACACGCAAATATGGGTCACGCAGGTTTCGGAAGCTTCGCCAGCCCTGAAGAAGAAATCCAGCCAGCAATCCATACAGCAGCAGCAAACCCGGAATTCCCATATCCGCTCCAATGGCCGCGAACTGAGTTTCCCCATCGCGCTTGCTCATGGCTGGATCACTACTATCTATTTTAGAGCTAGTACGGCCAAGTTCCATTTTATAGCCTGCTCCTAGTGGAAACTCGCTGATATATTCAAAAAAATTAGTTACATTGTAGCCGCGATCATGCTGAAATTTCGCTAATGGATTTTTCGCGGTGTCACTATAACGTGAGCCAATAATACCACCCGAGAGAGCCTGTGCCGAACTAAATGCAATACCTGCAATGACTGCAAGAAGGGCCAATAAACCTACGCTACGCAGGATTTCGCGTGGCGTTCGCGCCAGCACGAACACAAAAACGAACGCTTCTGTCGCACCAGTAAATAGCCAAAGTCGAACACCGGTTATAAACAATCCAACAATATTAATTACAATACAGACAGCTAAGACGCCTTTATATTTGAGCGAGAGGCTAGGCGCGAATAACAGCCCGAGAGAGAAAACTGCTCCCCACTGCGCCCAGCCCCCCCCTCCGCCTCCAATAGCAGTTGTGGAAGCCGGACGAAAAGCACCAGCGATTTGCCTACCACTATCATCCAAAACAAACCAACTAGACTGTGTAATGTTTTGGTAGCCTGGAAAGTGAGATTGGGTCCAGTCTTGTCCCATACTGAATTGAAGAATTGCACAAAGCGAGACAACAGTACAAATCGCAATAAATGCATACAGAAATGTTGTTATCTGCTGCGATGAGCGCAGAACATTATAGCCACAAATAAACAGGCAAAGTGGTTCCACATAATAGAGAAGCAAAGTTGCAACGCTGCCCGGTAGTGTCGTCCCATGAGGATTGAACACCTCTACCAAGCCCCACACAACAAATAAACCCAGCAACAACTTTTGCGGTAATGCCCGCATCGGCATATTGGATTTTGCTAGAGACATCTGCCATATCACGCAAATTGCACCAAGAAGCAACGGACGGACAACGTACACAGCGGGCGAAAAATCGCTAATATACTTGAACATCCCTTCCAGCCCTTCATAGCCAAAATAAAAACTGATCGCAAGGATGGTTTTGCTCTGGGACGAGTATGCTAAGACCGCAAACATAAAGGGCAAAATAAATGCCAGTCCAAGCGCTTTTCCAGCAAAAACAGTAGATAGAACGGCCATCCCCATGAGAAGCCCAAGCCATAAGCCAAGACGCCAACAAGCTGAGTGTGGCTGATTGGCAACGCTGGACGAATTTTCGGATTGCTTTGGGTTACTTCGGATCGGACGGGCAAAAGAAGACATCTAAAGCTGGCTTTCTCAGAAACTGTAACAGCAGATATTGCCTCACACTGGTGACGCAAGAATGGGGTGGCTTGCCTATGTTTCTGTGGCGGTCGTACTAAAGGCTACTGTCGTTCGCTGGCGGCTTGCTCCACTGTTAGAGAAGGCGCATGGGTGGGGGGTAGCTTGGCCGAGTGTTCCTCACGACGCATAGCTTGTACAAAGCCAGCTAGACCGCCCGCCGTGCTGAGTACCGCACGGGCAAAAACCAAACCGCTAATTTTTGCAGCGCGGCCAAAGTCACGAAAAAAACTTCGCAAGTACCATGCCACCCAAGCACAGCCACCAAAGTTTTTAGCAACATAATAGCTATCCAGGCGACCGACACTGTATCCACTTGAAACGCTTTCCAGCTGGATTCGTCTCTGAGCATAGAGAGTGTAGCCCTGATGCTGCACAGCGGCATCAGGATTATAAAAAAGCAGATAGCCAGCCTGAACAATCCGAACACACACATCCGTTTCATCACGGACGGGGCCGTTATACGCTTCATCAAAATTGCCGATTTCGGCAAGCACTGTTCGGCGGAAAGACATATTACAGCCTTTCAAGTGCCCCGCTTCAGCAATGCCTGGAGTCAAAGCGTTGAAATTGCCGTGCGTCATTCCCAGCCGGTCAACCGAGGTGACTTTTTGACCTGCGGGAAGCACAACCGGGCTGGCAAGGCCCTCTATGATACGCCCCCCCACCCCGCCTGCGCTCGGGTTCTCGGTGTAAGCACGAGCAATCTCAGACACCCACTGCGGTTCTGCAATCGAGTCGTCATCTAAAAAAGAAACGATCTGTGCCTGTCCCGCCAGGATGCCCTGATTGCGAGACCAGGACATATTGCGTGGCCCGGCTTTGTGAGTAACTTGTATCACTTCAGGATAGCGTTCAGTCAGCATAAAATGCGTCGCATCACACTCGGAAGTATCTACGACGATAATTTCAGCGGGTGACACTGTTTGCAAGCGCAGCGCATCCAGTGTTTCTGCTACCATCTGTGGCCGATTGCGAGTAATAATAACAACGCTCAGAGGGGCTGTTTTGGATGTTTCCGGGACTCTCAAATTTGCTTTTTCCTGTGGTTCGTCGACATATCGCTAGATATTGAACAAAAATTACGTCAGCCGCGTTGGAAGCGACAGGCTTTGGCTTTAGTGACCAGGTTATGCCTCAGAGGAGAGGCGGTGATGCGCCTCTGCCTGCACAAGCTTGAAAGCAAGTCCAACCGAAGCAAGCGCCGAAGCAAGATGCTGGAACTTTCGTGCTTTTACCAAACTTGCCAGCAGATAGGCTGGCGCAAATGCGGCGAACTTAGCAGCTTTTGGCATATCGCACTCCAGCCAGCGGTATCGTTTGTAAGTGGAATACAAGCGTGATGCTTCTGTAAAACGTACATATTCGGCCCGGTTCACCGGTGACGGATAATGGTCATTGATCATTTCCGGGCAAAAACGAATGGTGTAGCCAAGTGCCTCCGCCTGGGCGCACATATCACCCTCTTCGCTTCCGTAGCGCAGGGCTTCATCAAAGCGGGCGTGCTGAAACAACTGCCTCGGGAACAAGGCTGTGTTAATCACAATCGTATGATAATCGTTCTCATCACGCGGGGACACTTCCTGATGGCCCCAGAACGAGCAGTTATGCGGCGTCACAATCACCCCGTCTTTGTTCTCGCGCCCGGTCACAATCGTTTTCGGCGATGACTGGGTCAGGGCGCTTGCCGCTTCCGACAGAAACTCCGGGCGAACAATGACATCATCATCAATGTAAGCCACAGCCTCACTGTCGGCAGCAAGGTTCTGCAAACAGCAGTTACGATTGGCACTCAAGCCGCGCAAGGGACCGCGCACATAGGTAACACCGGGTATAGAAGCGCAAAAGTCCCGTGTTTGGCACGATTGCTCCTCATCGCTGTCATCGGACACAACTATCTGCGTAGGCAAGAGCAGCGAGCGGCCAACCGCTTCTAAGGCTCGTGCCAAATCATCGGCTCGGTTTCGGGTACAAATGCAAAGGGCAATTTTCACAGACGCCCCCCCGCCGGCTGTAACTGCCTCCGAACCCGTCCCGCTAACGCGCAAACTTGGACCCAATCCTGCCGAGAAGGACAAATGCCGTGCATTCCTTCCCTGCCAAAAGTCTGTGAAAAATAAAAGGACGAAACGATGCAATTGACACAGTAGCCGCTCGTGGAAGCGATCCCTGCCCCTAGAATACCAAGCCGGGGAAGCAAAAACCACAGCAGGGGAAGCATAACCACAAGCGAAGCAAGTTCTGCCACAGTGCCTGTTCCAGGTCGTCCTGCGCCATTCAAACTGGCAGTCATCGTGCTGGCGACGCTTAAAGCAATAGTGCCTGGAAGCAGCACATAAATTGCAGGAATGGCATCCAGGAACCGCTTTCCCCACAGAAGCGCCACGAAACTTTGTGCGGCTAATCCCAACCCGAATGCACAAAAGCAGCCCGCTAAAAGAGTCCATCGCACCGCCTGAGAAGCCATGACCTGCTTTTCCGAGGTCGAAGATTCTGCCGAAACACGCGGAAACACTACAACTGCGATAGAAGATGTGCCCTGACGCAACAGCTCTGAAAAAGTTACGGCAAAAGCATAAAGCCCCAGTGCTTTAGGCGTCACGATCAGCGTCATCAAGAGTTGATCCAAACGGCCATTTGCAAGATTAGCCAGGGTCCCAGCATGGATGCGCGAAGAATAAGCAAAAGAGCGGCGAAGCAAAGCTTTATCAGGACGAAACGCTGCATAGCCTTCCTGCCACAAAAAACAGAAGGTCAGCACAATTTGCAGCCAGCCTCCTGCCCAGGCTGCTATCACCGCTGTTGTCACTGTCAGGCTGTGCAGTGCCCAAAGAAAGATCAAAGCTGCCGCCGTCAGCAAAGGGGCTGCTATTCGAGCCGTTCCCAGGCGATCAAATCGACCCGTGCCCTGCAAAAGGGAGGCCAAATAGTCGGACCACACTCCAAAAGGAAGCGTTATCAAACTGACAATTAAAAGTAGGTTTTCAGAATGATTCAGCCGAACAAAATGCGGCACTAGGAAGACGGCAAGTAAGCCAGCACCCAAACCCAAGACTAAGGCAGCCCAGAACGAGTTGGCGAAAAGCTTTGGTCTTGTCTCAGGCTCAGACGCGGCGAAATGGATATTGGCATAGCCAAGACTCAAGCCAGCGCCCCAAACTAACATGGCGGGCCAAATCATCACCGTGGTCATTAATCCACGTCCGGCAGGGCCAAGCGTCCGGGCCAGCAGGATACCAGTCACCAGGCCAAGAAACGTCATCCCTAAGCTAGAGGTAAAAGTATAAAAGATATTACGCAGGAATGTCATGCAGATTTTTCCCAGAACGCCTGATGCGCTCCGACATAATTTCCGACTGCGACCACTGCATCAAGCACCGGCCAAAGCCGAGTACCTTTCTCTGCGCCGCCAAACACTAATGCGGCAGGAAGTTTGTACACAACATCCGACGCCACCCGGCGAGCTGTCGCCCAAAACAGATCACTGTCGGCTTTGGCCGGCAGCTGCGTTCCAAAGATTTCGGGGTGTTTCCGGGCAAGTCGGGTTGTAAAAATGCCATACTTGCGCCGGTGGTGATACAACTGAAGAATGTTTTTTGGGTTGCGATGATAAACTATTGCTTTAGGTGCATATTCAATACGAAAGCCAGCGGCACAAATTCTGATCCCTAAATCTGTGTCCTCCATGCCCTGAGTTCCATCGAAATAGCCTACTTGCTCGAACAGTGTGCGTTTAAATGCAGCATTGGGCGTCTCCGCATAAACTAAAGTACCTCGGCCTTGCTGTAGGTTTTCCTGCTTAATCCAAGCAGGTTTGTAATGTTCTGCCAGCGTCTGCTGACGAAAAGGCAGTATCTGCCCTCCCAAGCAGACCACATTATCTGGAGCCACCTCAAAGGCATTCACCATCTCATGAATCCAATTCGCATCCGCAGCACAATCCGCGTCTATGCTGCAAATATATTGGCCCGATGCAGCTTGAATGGCTGCATTTCGAGCGTAGCCTGAGCCACGTTTATCCGTGGAAACAATGGCAACAGACGGATATTGTTCGGCGATGATTCTCAAAGTGGCGTCGGTAGAACCATTGTCACAAACAATGATTTCAGTTTGTTCTTGAGGAAAGGTTTGCGACATCAATGAAGCCAAACATTCACCAATAACAAGTTGAGCGTTGTATGTCGGAATAGCAATACTAACTTGGATCAAATCTAACCCCTCTGAAAATTAAATGCCGCCTCGGGCGATGCTGCCGATGACAGCAAGGGGAGACAGGGCGCTGATTAAGTCACCAAAACTTTTCGGGTGGCTGCGGGACTGGACGTACAGGATGTCGCCGGGGCGCAGGGTCGGGTCGGGCACGTCGCCTTTGCCTTTGAGGAGGTCGTCGGCGTTGACGACCATCACTGTGGCTTTGCCGCCTTCGCCACGGCGGACAATGCTGACGTTCTTTTTGTCGCCTTCGGCGGTGATGCCGCCGGACAGGGCGAGGGCGACGGTCAGGGGGAGGGTCTGGCCGTCGGGGATGGGCAGAACGCCTTTGGTGCCGACTTCGCCGAGGGCGAGTATCTGGGCGGTGTTGGCGGGGACAAGCAGGACGTCGCCGGGCACGAGGCGCACCTGCCCGGCGGGCGAGCGCAGGTCGGAGGTCAGCAGGGGGCGCAGATTGTAGGTGGTGACGAGGCCGCCGTGCATGACCTGGGCCTGGCTGAGCGCGGCTTTGGGGGTCGCGCCGCCCGCGAGGTTAATCAGAGACAGGAGGGACACGCCGCCGTCGTCAGTGGCCTCATACGCGCCGGGCTTTTGGACTTCGCCGATGACCTGGACCTGGGCGACGGAGGCGGCGCGGGGGGTCAGAAACAGAACGTCGCCGGGGGACAGGGGCAGGTTCTGGGCGGGATCGGCTCCGGCGAGGAGCTTCGGCAGGTCGATGGGCGTGCTGGTGCGTCCGCTGTCGGTGACAAGGGTGGCGGCAGTCAGCGCGGGCGCGGCGGCGGGGCCGCCGGACAGGGCGATAAGGTCCAAGAGGTGCATATCGGTGCGGCAGTCGTACAAGCCGGGGGTTTTGGCGGCTCCCCCGAGGACGCTGACTTTGCGGGCGCGTCCCTGTTTCAGCGTGACGGTAACCTGCGGCTGATTAAGCTGGGTGCTGAGGCCCTGGGTGAGCGTTTGCGTGAGGCCATCGATGGTTTGGCCTGCTGCGTGTACTTTGCCGATGACAGGATAGTTGAACGTGCCGTCGGGCAGGACGGTGACGCTGGATTTGAACTCGTCGTGGCCCTGAACGGAGATGTCGAGCTGGTCGTCGGGCGACAGGATGTAGGGCGCGGGCGCAGATACAGCGGGCGCGGGTGTCACAGTCTGGGCGTGGACAGGCGCGGCGAGGGCGAGGAGCAGGAGGACCCCTAGCCCCCAACAATGGGGGAACCGGAGTTTAGGAATAGGAAAGTGTGTGCGTGGCATAATTATTTTTCCTCCGCCGAGGCAGTCGGCAGAAGGCGGGAGGGTGCGGGCTGGTCTTCGAGGGCGGGCGTGCCGTAATGGTAATTGTAATAGTAGCCGAGGCTGTCCGAGCCGCGCATTTTGTTGTAGGCGACGCCGAGCATGGTGGCGCGGGCCTGGGTGAGAAGCTGCAACGTGCGGCGGGCGGCGGCCTTCTTGGTCTGGCCGGACTCGACGACGAGGATGGTGCCGTCCATTTGAGAGGCCAGAATGAGGGCGTCGGCTCCCACAAGCGCGGGGGGGCTGTCGAAGATGACTAAATCGGCCAGACCAGTCAGCTCCTGCACGAAATTACGGAAGGTGCGGGAGTTCAGCAGCTCGCCGGGGTTCGGCGGCGTGGAACCGGCGGTCAGCACCGATAGGCCGGGCATGACTTCATGCGGCATAAGCGGCGAGCGGCCCAGGAGAACATCGGTGAGGCCCGGCAGCGGGGGCAGGTCCAGCAGTTTGTGCAGGGACGGGCGGCGCAGGTCGGTGTCTACCAAGATAACGCGCTTGCCGTCCATCGCCATCGCAAAGGCGAGGTTCGCGGCGGTGGTGGTTTTGCCTTCGCCGGGGTTCGACGACGTGACCAAAAGCGTCCGGGCGGGAGCATCGAGCGTGGCGAACTGGATGTTGGTTCGCAGCACCCGGTAGCTCTCGGAAGCGGGGTCAATGCCCTTCATCTGGGGCAGCAGGCGGGCATCAGCCGCAGAGAGAGCCGGGACAAAGCCAAGCGAGGGCAGGCCGAGGACGCGGGAAGCTTCGTCCACCGAGTTGATGCGGTCGTCCAAAAACTCCTGCAGCAGGGCCAAACAAACGCCGACAAAGAGGCCAATCAAACACGCAAAGAGGATGCTCTGAAGGCGTTTGGGCCGGACAGGAGCGCTGGGAACCGAGGCACGCTCAATAATCCGGGCGGCGGCGTGGTGGGCCTTTTCGCGCAGGGTCAGATCAGAAAGCTGGTCGGAGAAGTTCTTGTCCTGCTGCAAGGCGGCATCATGCTCGCGGGTCAGGCGGTCCAGGGTCAGCTCCAGCCCGGCGTACTGGCCGATCCCGGCGCGGGCCGAGGCGAGGGCGCGGGAAGTCAGCAAAATCTGGGTTTGCAGCGGCACCACCTGCGCCTCCAGATCAGTGACTTTGGCCTGCAAGCTTTGACGAATGGCGTTGAGGCTGCTGCTTTGGGTGGCGGTGAGTGTGGGCTGGGCAGCGAGGCGGCGCTGCAAATCGGCAATCTGGGCGTCGAGTGCTTTGACCTGCGGAGCCTGCGGGGTCAGCCCACCGGGCTGGATCATGCCGACACGCTGGGTTTGCAGCGTTTGAATGCTGCTTTGCAGGGCGGCCACGGCACTGTTGGTGGCCTGGAGCCGGGTCATAATCGTTTCAGGCTGGGCGCGGAGCAGGCGGCGGTTGGCCTCTATCTGGGCGTGCAGGGTGGCGAGGCTGGCCTGCTGGGTTTGATACTCGTTCGTAAACTGGGTGACACGGGCGATCTGGTCATCGCGGTTTTTGGACAGGTCCGCGACGTGGTTTTTCTGCTTGAAGGCCCGCAGGGCGGTCTCCGAAGCGAGCAGCTTGCCGTGGGCGGCTTTGCCCTGATTGCGGACAAACTTTCGGGCATTCTCCATTTCGCCTAAGTTTTGGCTGAGGTCCTGATTGATATAAAGCTGAAGCAGGAGGTTCGGGGCGGCGGCGGCAGCTTTGGGGTCGCTCGACTCGCCGGTGACTTCGACGACATTGGTGTCTTTGACCATAGCCACGGAGAGCGACGCGGACCCGACCTGCTTCTGAACCTGGTCCAAGAGCGGCTGGGCTTGCAGGACTTCAATCTGGGTATCTACGGTCTGCTGCTGACTGAGCTGAAACAGCGACGACAGGGGATTGCTGGAGTCGACCGTGTTGAGGTTGTAGGAGGGGCCTTCGACCAGCATTTTGGCGCTGGCGTTGTAAACATTCTTGGCAAGCAGGGCCTGGATAACGCCAATCGTGGCGATCAGCACAAAGGCCATCGAAATAATCGAATAGCGCCGCCGTAGGATTGCCGCGTACTCAGGCAGAGAAAAACCGGAGACTTCCATGTCATTATCAGGCTGCATAAACTATCACTAAAAGTGATCAAAGGGGAAGAACTTCCGTGTCCGAAACAGCGCGGACTGGCTTCCTGTAGTCACTTGCTTGCATTTTCTTTTCCTGCATAAATCGTGCCAAAACGGGAATTGCGCCCGAATTGAGCCTAATTTATGCCGACGGGGGTTCCAGGGCTGCCGCCCGGTTCCCTTTCAGAAAGGGCCGCTCGCAGAAATGGTAAAACGCACGCCCGGCGGCCAGAGCCAGCAGCAGGGACAGAAAAAGCCAGGCATAAGCAAGCGCATGGGGCAGGTGTACGTGCCGAACGGCTTGGTTAAGCAGTCCCAGGGCCGGCATATGAATCAAATACAGACTGTAGGAAAACAGCCCGAGTGTGGAAAGGCCCCGAATCACGGGCACACGCGCCAGCCGCAGGTCAACGCGGTGCAGCCCCAGCAGGGCGGCGGCAAAGACGAGCGCAAAGGCAAACGTCAGACGGCTCGATTCGGCGAAGCTGCCTATCAAAAAATCCCAGCGCACCACAAACGTCAGCAGCAGCGCGGCGATCCCGACGGCCCACAGGCGAGGCCGGAGCTGACCTTCGTGCCTCAGCCAGTCATAAACAAGCACGCCCAGGCCGAACTGCGGCCACAGGTCAAAGGGGAACAGCCGGTATGGGGGCACAAAAATCAGAAGAAGCAGAGACGCCGCCGTCAGAGCGTGCAGCAAATTCAGCAGGAATGTCTCGCCCCGTCCCTTCGCACACAGCACCCCCACACCGATGATCAGATAGAAAAAAACTTCATAACAGAGAGTCCAAGATACAACCAGCAGATAGGATTGGTGCAGCGGGGCCTGAAGCAAAGCAGCATTGGCAGCGGCGTACAGCCAGCCCTGGTGCAGGGGGTCATGGTCCCGCAGATAGCTGTTCGGCAGGTGCCCGGAGGCGGCGAGACGGGACGCAATCGCCGCCAACACCACAGACAGCAGAAAGGCGCACCAGTAGGCAGGATAAATGCGCCGGAAGCGTGCCCGCATGAACTTCCAGATGCCATGATTGTGGTGGGTTGCCGACCCCGCTGCGCTGGCGATGCAGTAGCCACTGATCACGAAAAACATCTGCACGCCGAGGCTGCCCCGGCTGCCCAGCACAAACAGCGGGGTGCGAAACAGGTCCGGGAAGAGGACGCCTGTAATCGACGAGGCATGAAACAAAACCACCCAAAGGCTGGCAATCCCGCGCCAGGCATCCAGTGTTTGGTAGGGCTTGAGGCGGACAGGTTCTTTTTTGGAGGCGTGCCCCTCTGCTAATTGGACCATCAAGTACCTGCAATCTGCACCGGTATTATTTACTGTGCCTCAGTGCAAGTATCGTGCCAAGCCCGGCGGCATTCAGGGAGTCGGAAATCGCGCCTGCAAATGCCGGGTGATCTGCGACAGCGTCTGTTCGCGGGCGGACTGGGACGTAAATGTGTGGGCGGCGTTGTCAATCCCCATCAGATGTGTGCCCGGCAGGCGGAGGCGGGCAGTAGTTCCCAGATGCAGCAGGGTCAGCTCCAGGCCCGCGTCTTCAGCGGCGAACAGCTTCCACACAGCCAGCTCGCGCCGGGAGGCCATATAAGTTTGTGTGGGCTTGTAGCTTTGGCGCATCCGCACTGCCAGCGTGCCGCCTTCGTTCCAGTCCAGCGCCTGCGCGTTGATCAAAATCTGGCCGGTGACACGCGGGTCTTCAGAGGCCGTGAGGCTGGCGGTGTAGGCCCCCGAACACAGGCTGATGAGCGTAAGTAGGAAGCGGCCATGATGCCCGCAGAATACCCCGCCAGCTTGACTTTGGAGCAGTCTTGTGATATACTTTCGTTACGTTAGAAACCATTGAACCCTGTGCCGAAGCGGCAGCCCGAGAGGCTGGCGCTTTTTTGCCGTTTGTTTGAGGGAATGAGCCTGATATGCTGCGCCGCTTTTTTGCTTACTACCAGCCGCATCGGCGGCTGTTTCTGCTGGACTTTTTCTGCGCGGTCCTGTCGGGCCTGCTGGAGCTGGCCTTTCCTCTGGCGGTGAAAGCGTTCGTGGACCGCCTGCTGCCTTCCCAGAACTGGAGCCTTATTCTGGGAGCGACCCTGGGCCTGCTGGCAATCTATTTTCTGAACACAGGCTTGCAGTACGTGGTCAACTACTGGGGCCATGTGCTGGGCATTTCCATTGAGACCGAAATGCGGCGCAAGATTTTCGACCACCTGCAAAAGCTCTCCTTTCGCTTCTATGACAACCAGAAGACCGGGCGCTTGGTGGCCCGCGTGACCAAAGACCTGGAAGATGTCGGCGAAGTCGCCCATCACGGCCCGGAAGATGCGTTTATTGCCGTGATGACCTTTCTGGGGTCGTTCGTGCTGATGTTCACGCTCAATGCCAAGCTGGCCCTGATTACCGGCCTGGTCGTCCCGCCCATGATGTGGATTTCCACCCGCTACGGGCGGGCGATGACCCAGACCATGCGAACGCTGTTCGGACAGGTCGGCGACTTCAATGCCCGGATTGAAGAGAACGTCGGCGGCATCCGGGTGGTGCAGGCATTCGTGAACGAAAACCACGAGCGGTCGCTGTTTGCCCAGGACAATGCCCGGTACCGGGCGACCAAACTGGATGCCTATCAGCTCATGTCCAAAAGTATGTCCCTGAGCTATATGACCATGCGGATTGTGCAGCTCTTTGTGATGATTGCCGGGGCCTACTTCGTGCTGCACGGGGCACTCACCGTGGGCGGCTTCATGGGCTTTTTGCTGCTGGTCAACGTCTTTTTCCGGCCCGTAGAGAAGATCAATGCCGTGCTGGAAACCTATCCAAAAGGCATCGCGGGCTTTAAGCGCTACACGGAGCTTTTGGACACCGCCCCGGACATTGTCGACGCGCCGGACGCCGTGGCCGTGGGGACACTGCGGGGCGCGATTCAGTTTGAGGCCGCGACTTTCGGCTATACCCCGCACAAGACGGTGCTGCAAAATATCGACCTGTCCATCCGTCCCGGCGAGATGGTTGCCTTTGTCGGCCCGAGCGGGGCGGGCAAAACGACACTTTGCTCTCTGCTGCCGCGCTTTTACGATCTGGACTCGGGGCGCATTACGGTAGACGGCAGGGACATCCGGCAGATGACGCTGGACTCGCTGCGCCGCAACATCGGCATCGTGCAGCAGGACGTGTTCCTGTTCGCCGGAACCATCCGCGAGAATATCGCCTATGGCAAGCTGGGAGCCTCGGACGCGGAAATCTGGGAGGCAGCCCGGCGGGCGAGGCTCGACGACATGATTGCCCTGCTCCCGGAGGGGCTGGACACGCTGACCGGGGAGCGGGGCGTGAAGCTGTCCGGCGGCCAAAAGCAGCGCATGGCGATTGCGCGGATGTTTTTGAAGAACCCGCCGATCTTGATCCTGGACGAAGCGACCTCCGCACTGGACACGGAGACCGAGCGGGCGATTCAGGCATCGCTGGCCGAGCTTGCCCTGGGCCGCACCACGCTGGTCATCGCGCACCGGCTGGCAACAATCCAGAACGCGGACCGCATTGTCGTGGTCGATGAGACCGGCGTGGCCGAACAGGGGCGGCATGACGATCTGGTCCGGGCCTCGGGACTTTATCAGCGGCTGCACGAGGCGCAGTACAGCCGCTAATTGCCCCCCCGCCCCCAATAATGGGGGAACCAGACAATTAGGAGAAAGCCTCTCTTAACCTCTGGCTCCCCCATTATTGGGGGCGGGGGGGCCTCTTTACGGCCCCGCCTCGCCTATCGTGACGTGCCAGCCGTCCGACAGGGCGCGAACTTCGGGGGCATACATCGCGTAGCCGTTGGTCGGCAGGGCATGGAACGCACCGGGGATTTCGGCCCGGAGGCGGTAGCGCAGCACGCGGGTTCCCTGCGGCAGATGGTCCACGAAGAACGCCGTTTTGGTGTCTCGGAGTTCCATGTTGGAACACAGGCCGTCGCCGTAGCGCTCCCCCGAGCGCAGGTCTACCGGCTCGCATCCGGCGGGCTTCAGGTCCTCAAACACGCAATAATCGTACTCGTTTTTGCTGTCTAAAATCAGCTCCACTTCCATCAAATCCCCGCTTTTCAGAGCCGCGCCCTCATGAAGTTCGGTGCGGCTGTAATCCAGCACGTTGAACTTCGCGCCGCCGTTCCAGTCGGCGGCGAGCTTCGTTTTGGGCGTCAGTTTATAGTACCGCCGCTGCACTTTCAGCTCGGTTCCCGTGGCCGTGATGTTCTCCTCGGTGGTAAAGTATTGCAGGGCCAGCGAATAGTACAGCCGCCCCGTGCCGGATTTAGTCAGCGTGAGCGTCTGCGGGCCGTCCGACAGCAGGGCGTCGGGGACGACAAACTGATTGTCAAACAGCAGGGCATTCTCACGGGTAACGGTGTAAGTGCGCGTGATTTTATCGCCGAGGGCCACTTTGACCGTGTAATCAGGGGCCAGCTCATTGCTGGCTTTGAGGTAGTCCGTCAGCGCATAGACCGCCATCGCCGTTTCTTTGGTGGAGTGCCACTGGCTGCCGCGCCGGTTCTGCACCAGCCATTTGACCAGCATGGGGGGGAGGTCATCTTTGGGCAAAATGGCGACATAGGCTTTCAATGCCCACGCATCGGTTTCCACAGCGTTGTTGTACCAGTTCCACCAGTAGCGGTCACGCGGCTTCCAGCTTGCCGTGCCGTTTTCGGTGTCTATTTGTGCCGTGTTTCGCAGATTGCGGCAGACGATTTCGGCTTTGGCGCTGTCGCCTAAGTTATGCAGGGTCAGCGCCAGCAGGGCCTGCCCGTAGGCTGACAGCCGGGCGCGGCCTGCATAGTTGATCTGCACGACGCGCCGCGCCGACGCTGGAAACGCCGCCCGGTTGTGGGACAGGGCGAACGATTCCCAGACGGCCAGATCGCGCTCGTCGTCGCGGTCTTTGATGTCCCGCGCCAGCCAGGCATCGGCCCGCGCCAGCACGTCCGGCGGCACGGCCACGCCTGCGTCTTTCGCGGTGGCGAGGGCATACACGGCGTAGCCGGTCAGGTACGGGTCGGAGGTCGCGCTGCCGCCCCACCAGCCCCAGCCGCCGTCGGATCGCTGCATGGACAGGAGGCGGCTCAGGCCGTCGTCGGTCATGCGCTGAAGCTCCGCCGGGTCAAAAACGGGGTTAGTCCAGCGCGGGCCGTGCCCCAGCCCTGCGGCAAGTTGCGCCGTTTTCATCACGCCCGGCGTGCCCGTGGGGTACGTGTACCCGGTCTGGTCCGTGGTGTTCGTTGTCGGCGCGGCCTGCCCGAAGGGCGTTCCGGCCTGCTCCCGTGCTTGCAGCCCCAGCGCCCGCTGATGCAGGGTGTCCAGATTGACGCCCGCTTTTCGCAGCGTGTCGGCGACCACCACCGAGGGCACGAAGCGGCTCAGGGTCTGCTCGACGCAGCCATACGGGTAGTCGGCGAGGTACGGCAGGGCATCCAGCGTGGTGGCGGCCAGCGACGGGTTGAGCTGCACCAGCAGGGCGGCGCTTCCCGCTTTGCGCTCTTTGGGCAGGGTCACGGTCAGCTTGGCCGCGCTTTGGTCCGCCTGCATGACGCCGCTGTTGTCGGTGAACTTCTGCACGCCGTAGGTCAGCGCCGGGAACGACTGCTCCACGGCATCGCTTTCCTCGTCGGTCTCAGCGGCCATTTGGACCGTCGCCTGCCCGCCCTTGACCACCTGCGCCGTCCAGTCCACGCGGGTCTCCCCGTGCGCGGGCACGGTAATGAGGCGACCCCTCCCCCCAGCCCCCTCCCCTGTTAGGGAAGGGGGAGTCAGAGTGGGATTTGGAGCAAGGGCCGGAGCCGTCTTTCCTGCCTCTTCACCCTCCCCTAACAGGGGAGGGTCGGCGCTTGCGCCGGGGAGGGGGTCCACCATCAGCACGTCGGGGTTTGTCGTCAGGCTGACGCGCACGGATTTAGCCGTCGCCAGGTCGTTGCGGACCACGGCGCTCAGGGTGACGCGGTCGCGCTCGGTGAAGAAGCGCGGGGCTTCCAAGCGCACCAGCAGGTGCTTGTTTGTGAGGACCTGCGTGTCGCCCGCACCGACGAGAACGCCAGTGGTGACGCCTCGCGCCGTGGCCTTCCAGGTCGTCAGCGTGTCCGGGAAGTGGACGGTGAGCGTCGCCGTGCCCGTGGTTTTCTCGGTGACCACGGCGGGGGTCCAGAAAGCGGTCTCGGAGAAATTGCGCCGCACCGACACCGGTGCATACGCCCCGCCGCCGCCTCTTATCACCGTCTGTGGATTAGCCCCCGTAACATTGAAAGTAGGGTTCGCCAGCATCCCGGTTCGCCCGCCAAAGCCCCCGCCGCCGAAGCCACCGGCCCCATAGCGACTGCGAGACGTATTCCCCTCGGCAATCAGGTTAGCGGTTCCCGTGATCTGAAGCCGCCTTTCTGAATACGTGTTGCCATTCACAACCAAAAAGTTATTGTTTTGCAGGGCATAGATTCGATCCACCACACCCGGCAGACCGGGCACGGCGTAGTCCAGGCGAATAGGACCATAGTACAGGCCATACTGATTGTACTGGTCGTATTCCGGCCCAGCGGGCAGGCGGCCCACTTCCGGCAGGTGGATACCGTGGACGTTGAACACTGGCAGCGGTGGGGCTTCGGTCGCGCCGTCCAGAGCGCGGCTTTCGGAGGTGTCCAGGCTGATATTGGTGGCCCGGCGCTGATCATAGTAAAACAGGCGGATGTCCGGGGCGTAGTCCTTCTGAATATAGAACACCGACGAATCAATCACGGCCAGAGACACCTCGGCGGCAGCAGGGCGGCCCAGATAATCGGTGGCGCGGACATGGAACGTGCCCGTATCGCCCGGCTTGTATTCGGCCTTGTCGGCAGAAACGGCGATTTTCAAGAACTGCCGCACGGGGGGCACGAACACGTCCTGCTGCCAGCGGTAGAATTTGTAATCGCGCACGGCCACGGCGGCAAAGGCAAAGTTCGGGATGTCGGCGCGGGTGATGGGAACATCAATCGTTTTGGCCCGGCCCACGACATGAACCAGCGTGCGCGTCAGGATTTTGCTGCCCGCCTCCGAGGTCAGCAGCACCCAGTTATCGGGCTGGTCGCTGACGATTAACAAGTGCGCCGTGTCTCCCTGCGTGTACGTCGTTCGGTCGGTCAAAATCGTGATGCCGCCGACATGGAACGGCTGCGTGTTGAGGCCCTCGCCGCTGACCCAGACCCCTGCCGAGGCCGCCACATCCTGCTCGAACTTGTCTTTGGCATGGAACTCGACCGAGTACGAGCCGCTGTCGGTGGCCTTCCAGGTGGTCAGGGCTTTGCCGTCGGCATCGGTGGTCACGTCCTCGGTATGCACGGTTTCCAGCACATATTTATTGGCGACCCAGCTTTGACGGATGACGGAAAGCCGCCCGGTCACAGACACCGGCTGCTGATCGGCGTTCTGCGTCCGCAGCTCCACTTGTACCGTGTCGCCCTGACGATAAAAGCTTTGCGGGATATTTAGGTAGGCATAAAACGCCTGATTGGTGACGTGCAGCACGCCCTCGCCGCTGATGACCCGCCGGGAGGCATCCGTGACATCGGCCATGACCGTGTAGGCATAGTCGCCCCGGAAGCCGCGTGTGCCTTTGTCGGCGACAAACGAGACCGCCAAAGCGCCCTGCGCGTCGGTGACGCCGCTGCCCGACGTGACCAGCTCCCCCTGCGCGGCGTACTGATTGTCGTAGCCGCCGCTATTACTGTTTGTGTACCAGTCATACGGCTGCGGGAAGCGGTAGAAGTTGTAAAACGGGCTGCGGAACACTTTGTAGGCGACTTTGGCCCCGGCAACGGGCGAGCCGGAATAGAGGGCTGCCTGCACTTTGGCCGTGACTTTGTCGCCGAACCGGGCCTGCGGCGTGGACGGCGTGACCGAGACTAGATATTCAGGCCGCTTGTACTCCTCCACACGGAACCGACTGCCCCCCATGGTGTTCATGCCTTTGTCTTTGGTCAATGCTTCGAGCTGCACACTGTATTCGCCGAGTGATGCGCCCGGCGGCAGCACGAGCGAGCCATTGATTGTGCCGAACGCCGAAGTCGTGAGCGTCTTGTCGTACACCAACCCGCCGCGTGGGGCTTCTACGATAACGTGAACCTGCGTATTCGTCAGCGGGGCGTAGTCCGAGCCGCCGCCCGCACGGCGGGCGAGTATCTGCCGGAACGAAACGGTCTGACCGGGCCGGTACACAGGCCGGTCGGTGTAGGAATAAATTCGCACCTCGTCACGGGTGTCCGTATTGCCGCCGTAGCTATTCCAGTAGTTTTGGCCCGTCAGCGCATAGCGCCCGCCCGGCGCGGCGGCGAACGCCTCGGTCTGCACATTTTGCTGCGCTTTCACGGTCGGGACCGACACCATACCTTCAGCGTCAGTTACACCGCGTCCGACCTGCACTTCATTCTTGCCGTCATACCATGTCTGCCGGACAATCACGCTGGCTTCGGGCACAGGTCGGCCCGAGCGGGCATCGGCGACAAAGCACAGCACCGTGTCCGTATCCACTTTCTTCATCACCGCCAGGTCAGAAATCAGCACCACACCCGCCGCACGCGCTTTGCTGCCATTGCCTTCGGCGATGATGACATACGCGCCGACTTTGGTTAGCGGCGTGGACAGAGTGGCATTGAAATCAACAAACTTGCCGTCGTCCCCGGTGTCTATTGTCCACTGCGCCACTTTCGTGCCCAGCGTCTGTGCCAGGGCCTCGGCCTGCGTCACCGTGCCAAAGTTATCGGTAAAGCTGCCCATCTGATTGGTGGGGCCTTCCAGCTTGCCGGGCGCAGACAGCACGGTTTCCAGCGGCACTTGATAGGCCCGCAAAGTGAGAATTTTGACGTTGCGGCTGCTGAAAGAAACCGTCGCCGACTGGCCCGCGTGCTGCGAGCCGGACGAGTTCACGCTGACGCGGGGCGTTTGAATAAGCAGCGCAGCCTGCCTGGCGTCGGGGGTCCATTTGCTGTCCGGGTAGCGGGCGACAAGCGCGTTATAGAGCTTCAGCGCCGCTGTGTACGCCCCCGCCTGTTCGGTCCATTGGGCCACAATCAGCCGGATTTGCGGGGCCTGCGGGTCATTGGGGTAGGTGTCGGCGGCTTTGTTGAGAATCGCCATCGGGTCCAGCGTATAGTAGGGAAGGGTCTGGACAATTTTGTTTTGGCCCAGTTCCGGGTGTCCGGGCGGCACGACATACTCCGACCGCGCCCACGCGCCGTGGTTCTGGGCCACATACAGCCCTTTGGTTAGCGCTGCCAGCACGGCGGGGTGTGTGTCGGCAGGGTTCAGGGTCGGGATACGGTCCAGCAGGAACAGCACTTTCTTCGGCTGCGGCCACTTCGGGTCATAGGGCCTCCCGGTATGAATGGTCCAGTCGGTCGTCTTCGCCGCCTTCCAGTCGGCCTCGCTCCCCCACCCCTCGCTGTAAGTGCCGTCGTAGCCGCGATGGCGGCTTCGCCCATATGGGTTTTGGTTCTGTGACAGAGTGCGGACGAGGTCAAACGCCAGGTCGGTTTTCTCGCCTGCCAGCGGGTCTACGAAATGTGGGACAGGCCCATCAACGGCATTTCTTTTATTGGCCTGCACAAGGGCGGAGAGCCTAGTGTCGTAGTCCACGGCGGCCTGCTCAAAGTCAGCCAGCGTGCCTTTGGCATCTTCTTCTCCCAGCCAAACAGACACAGGCTGTTCGGCCTCGGTTGTGTGCGGATAGTCCGTGCCCCGGTAAATCCGCGTGCCGACTTTGTAGCCCTGATGCGGGATTTTGGTCAGCAGCAGCCCGCGCTGATAATGCCCCCGCGCCGTCCACAGCGGCTCTCCTTTGTGCGCGGCCAGAAACGCCGCCCAGGCCGCCACGGCCTCGTCCCACTTCTGCGACTCGCCCAGCGCCACGGCCACGCGGTATTGCAGCAGCGCCCGGTCGGGGGACTTCGCGGGCAGCGCGGCCACGAGCGCCTGATACTCCGGCAGGGCCAGCGCATACGATTTTTCGGCGTAGTGCTTGTCCGCCTCGGCGCGTGTGGCCGGGGGCGGCGGGGCGGCGGGGGCAATTTGGGCAATCAGCGGGCGCAGGCCAAAGGCACAGGCGCTCAGACAGACAACCAGCAGAAGCAGCAACAGGGGACGTACGGCTTTCATGGACGCGGGCCTCCAAAAGACGAGTGGGAAGATAGGAAACGAGCAGGCAAGCTGCGGCTATTCTACCTGAATAGAGACAGGAAGTTGTCAAAGACTTCAATTCAGAATCTGACGCCCGCATTCTCCCCACGCAGGAGAAACACGCCGCCCCGCCGAAACTAATCAACAACGATAGCTTTACTGCGCTTTCTGAGGAAAACCACCGATGCTTCCTTCTCGTTTTCACACTTGCCTGGCCGCCGGGGTCCTGCTGCTGGCACTGGGCGGCAGCGCTGCTGCCCAGGCTCCCCCGCCGCCGTTTGCCCTGCATGACGGCGACACGGTCGTCTTTTACGGCGACAGCACCACCGATCAGCGGCTGTACACGACAGATGTGGAAAACTATGTCGTCACCCGCTTCCCCGCTCTGCACATCCGCTTCGTGCATTCCGGCTGGGGCGGCGACCGGGTCACCGGCGGCGGGGGCGGCCCGATTGACACGCGCCTGCCCCGCGATGTCTTTGCCTACACGCAGGGGTACACACACATCGTTGATTCGATAAGCAGACACTGCCCGGCGTGCGCCTGACTCTCCTTCAGCCGTCGCCCTACGACGACGTCACGCGCCCGCCGCAGTTTGACGGCGGCTACAACGGCGTGCTGCAACGCTACGCGCAGTTCAATAAAGCCCTGGCCGCGAAAGACAGCTTTCTGACGGCAGACTTCAACGCGCCGATGGTAGCCATGCTTCAGAAGGCAAACGCGGCTGACCCGGCACAGGCTCAGAAGATTATTCCCGACCGCATTCACCCCAGCCCGCCCCGCACCGCTACCAGTTGGTTCCGGCCCTGCCGCAGCCCACCGGCCCCAATCTGGCCCTGCACAAGCCCTACCAAACCAGTGCGCCCAACACCTACGGCTTTGGCACAAATGCCCTGACCGACGGCTCGTTTGAGGGCACGGGGAAACATACTTTTGCGACTGATGACAAAGACACGTTTCCCAAGACCGCCACGATTGACCTCGGCACGGCCACACCGCTGAGTTCTGTCCGGGTGGGGATGCCGCCGTTTGGCTCCACCAGGACCGTGCAGGTCTCGGTCAGTGCGGACGGCCAAACCTACACGCCCATCGGCAGTTATGTCTTCACCCAGCGCCATGCGGAGCGGCATTTGTACCGCTTTGCGCCAGCGCCGGGCCGCTACGTGCGGCTGACCTACCCGGACCACTGCGACGCTGAAGCTGATTATAACAACAAGTTCGCCTTCACCAGTGAGGTGGAAGTCTTTGGGCCGTAGCGCGTCGGGGCTTGTTATCTGGGGGGTGAATCGGATATACTCTTTTGTCTGGGGCAGAGGCCCGCGAAATCAAAGAGGAACCAACACTTGAACAACACGCCATTCATGCGGGGGGCCAGCCTGGCTGCGCTGCCCCTCCTGCTGCTCGTTGCCGGATGCAGCACCAAGCCAGGAGGGTCCGGGACTGCCACGGGCGGAGGAGCCGGGTCAGGACTGCCGCCGCTGGCGAAGAAGGCCACCTATAAAGTCGGGTTCTCGCAGGTGGAAAGCAACAATCCGTGGCGCATCGCTGAAACCAAAAGTATGCGCGATGAAGCCGCCAAGCGCGGTGACCAGATTCTGGTTACCGATGCGACCGGCTCTCCCTCCAAGCAAATCGCTGATGTTGGGAACATGATCTCGCAGCGCGTGGACATGATTTTCCTCGCACCGCAGTCGGAAAAGCCGCTTGCCCCCGTGGTGCTGCAGGCCAAAGCGGCGGGCATCCCCGTAATCCTGCTGGACCGGCGCGTGGACGCCAGCATCGCCAAGCCGGGCAAAGATTACGTGACGTTTATCGGCTCGGACTTCGTGCAGCAGGGCAAGGAAGCCGCCGACTGGCTGATCAAAGAGTCCGGCGGCAAAGCCAAAATTATTGAGCTGGAAGGCAGCACCGGATCGTCGCCTGCGATTGACCGCAAAAAAGGCTTTGACGACGAGATCAAATCGCAGCCCGGAATGCAGATTGTCGCCTCGCAGCCCGCCGACTTCGCCCGCGAAAAGGGGCGGCAGGTCACGGAAACGCTTTTGCAGGCCCACCCGGACGTGACCGCCGTGTACGCGCACAACGATGAAATGGCCCTCGGGGCGGTGGTCGCGCTGCAAGCGGCGGGCAAGCAGCCCGGCAAAGCCGTCCAGGTGATTTCCATTGACGGCGGCAAAGAAGCCTTGCAGGCGATTATTGACGGCAAAATGAACTTTGTCGTCCAGTCCAGCCCTTTCTTCGGCCCGGTGGCCTTTGACACCATGACGCAGTACGCAAACGGCGACAAGCTCCCGGACTGGGTCGTGGTCAAAGACAAGACGTTTGACAAGTCCAACGCCAAAGCCGAGATTGGCAGCGCGTATTAACCCCGAGACCTACCTTCCTTGCTTCGCAGGGTCCTTCCTAAAGGAAGGATGAGGACAACAGAAAAGACACGGTGTAGGGGCGGGGTCCCCCCGCCCTTCTTGTCCTGTCCGTCTATCCTGTCTGTATCCTTCCTTTAGGAAGGACCCTGCGAAGCAAGGAAGGTAGGTCTCTTGAAGCCACCCTATGCCAACACCCACCCCATCCCCCGCGCCCCTGCTCGAAATGCAGAACATCAGCAAGGCATTTGCGGGCATCCCCGCCCTGTCTGATGCCCGCTTGGACATAGAGCCGGGCGAAATCCATGCGCTCATCGGCGAAAACGGCGCGGGCAAGTCCACGCTCATTAAAATCCTGACCGGGGCCTACCGCCGCGACAGCGGAACGATCACGTTTCAGGGCAAAGCCATCAACTTCCAGACGCCCCGGCAGGCGCAGGACGGCGGCATCAGCACCATCTATCAGGAAGTCAATTTGGTGCCGTACCGGTCCATCGCCGAGAACATCTTTCTGGGACGCGAGCCGCGCCGCTTCGGGCTGATTGACTGGAAGCGGCTGAACCGCGAGGCCGCAGAGGCCCTGGCCCGGCTCGGCATTACGACGCTGGATGTGACGCAGCCGCTTTTAACGCTGAACATTGCCTTGCAGCAGATGACCGCGATTGCGCGGGCCGTCTCCCTGCAAAGCAAATTAGTCGTGATGGACGAGCCGACGTCTTCGCTGGATGACGGCGAGGTAGCGACCCTGTTCACCGTTCTTCGCAGCCTGAAAGCCGAGGGCGTCTCGGTGATTTATGTCAGCCACAAGCTCGACGAGCTGTTCGCGCTTTGCGACCGGATTACAGTCATGCGTGACGGCAAAACCGTGGACACGCGCCGGATTGCAGACACAAACAAATTGGAACTCGTGTCCCGGATGCTCGGGCGCGAGCCGGGCGAAGTGCAGCAGGCCGGGCAGACCGGCTTCCGGCGCACGGACCGGGCCGAGGGGGCGACACTGCTGGAAGCGACGAACTTGAAGCATGGGCGAGCGCTGCAAGATGCGTCGCTGACGGTGCGTGAGGGCGAGATTGTGGGCCTGTCGGGCCTGCTCGGGTCGGGGCGGACGGAAGTGGCGCGGGCGATTTTCGGCGCGGACAGCCTGGAAGGCGGCTCGGTGGCGCTCGGGGGCAAGCCCGCAGGCTTCCATTCCCCGGCGGATGCGATTAAAGCGGGCCTCGGCTTCTGCTCGGAAGACCGCAAAGGCGAGGGGATTATCCCGAACTTATCCGTGCGCGAAAATATGACTCTGGCCGCCCTGCCCGCGCTGTCGGCAGGCGGAGTCGTTTCCCGCGCCAAGCAGCAGGAGATCGTGGAAAAGTATATCAAGGAGCTGGGCATTAAAACGTCGGGGCCGGAGCAGCCGATTAAAGAGCTGTCCGGGGGCAATCAGCAGAAAGTTTTGCTGGCCCGCTGGCTGTGCCTGAACCCGAAACTCTTGATTTTAGATGAGCCGACACGCGGCATTGATGTCGGCGCGAAGGCGGAGATACAATCGCTCATCGGCAGGCTAGCCGATGATGGTCTGGGAGTGCTGATGATTTCGTCGGAAGTGGAAGAAGTGCTGGAAGGCAGCGACCGCGTGGTGGTCATGCGCGACGGGCGTTCGGTGGCAAGTATGCCCCGCAGCGAGGCCACGCAGGAGAGTCTGTTTGATGCGATGGCGCAGGGCGGCGTCGAGGTGGATGAAGCACAGACGGAGGAAGTCAATGGCCGTTAAAGATGCGACTCCTGCTGTCCGGCGCGGGCTGCCGCAAAACGTGGGCCGCACCTGGGGCGCTCCCGTCGCCCTGCTGCTGCTGGTGCTGTACAATGCGTTCTTCACGCAGAACTTTTTGACGGTGAAGTCTATCGACGTCCTGCTGACACAGATCGCCCCTATCGTGATTGTCGGCGTGGGCATGACGCTGGTGATTGCGACGGGCGGCATCGACCTGTCGGTCGGCTCGCTGATGGCGATTGCCGGGGCGCTGGCTCCCCTGCTGTTTTCGCAGCCACACGGCCTTTTTGCCGTGCCTGTCCTCGGAACCGTGCTGGCGTGTCTCGCCGCGCTGGCGCTGGCTGCCGGGCTGGGGCTGTTCAACGGCCTCTTAGTCACGACCTTTCGGATACAGCCGATTATTGCCACGCTGGTCTTGTTTATCGCCGGGCGCGGCATCGCGCAGGTGCTGACCAACGGCAGAATACAGACGTTCCACAACCCCGGCTTTCAGGCACTCGGCACGGGGCACATTCTGGGCGTGCCGGTTCAAGTGGTGCTGATGGCCCTGATTGTTCTGCTGGCCGCGTGGGCCATCCGGGAAACCGCCTGGGGGCGGTACGTGCTGGCGTCGGGCGACAACGAGGCGGCGGCGCGGCTTTCAGGCGTCCCGGTGGACCGGGTCAAGCGGACGGTGTATGTCCTCAGCGGCCTGCTGGCGGGGCTGGCGGGGCTGGCAGCGGTGTCCATCAATGCGGCCTCGGACGCGGCCTCGGTGGGTCTGCTGATGGAGCTGAATGCGATTGCCGCCGTGGCGATTGGCGGCACGCCGCTGACGGGCGGGCGAGCCTCGGTTTTTGGCACACTGGTCGGCGGCGCGATTGTGCTGCTGCTTCAATTTTCCCTGGTCTCGCACAATGTCCCCGCCGCCGCCGCGCAGGTGATCAACGGCGCGATTATCATTCTCGCCGTGGTGCTTCAGCGTCAGCGGCGGCAATAGAAACTTACTTATGTCAACTACTCTTTCTCCCCTCTCGACGCCGCCCGTGCGGCCCCGAACTGGCCTGTTTGTCAGTCTTCTTCAGCGGCAGGCGGCTTTGATTGCCCTGGTTCTGCTGCTAGTCTTCGGCAGCCTGCGCTACACCGGCTTTCTGGGCGTTTTCAACCTGTCGGCATTGATCCAAAACAACGCCGATTATGGGCTGATTGCGCTGGGCATGACGTTTGTGATTATGACCGGCGGCATCGACCTCTCGGTCGGCTCCGTGGCGGCGCTCGGCAGCGTGCTGGCGGCGATGATGAGTCCGCATGGCCTGCTGCCGGCGCTGCTCGTTCCTATTCTGGCCGGAGCGGCCATTGGTCTGGTCAACGGCTGGCTGGTCGCTAAAGTCAACATTCTGCCCTTTATCGTCACGCTGGCAACCCTGCTGGCGGTGCGCGGGGTGGCCCTGCTCCTGGCGCACGGGCAGAACGTGGGCGTCGATGCGGGCAGCGGCTTTACACTGATTGAGCAGGGTTATGTCGGGGTCGTGCCGATTCCGGCGATCATTTTGGGGGTGGCGTTTCTGCTGGGGTCCCTGGCGCTGAACTTCACCCCCTGGGGCCGTCATGTGCTGTCCATCGGCGGCGGCGAGGATGCGTCGCGGCTGATGGGGCTGAACACAGACCGCATTAAAATCAGCGTTTACGTCCTGAGCGGGGCACTGGCGGGAATGGCCGGAGCAATGCTGGCAGCATTCACGTTTTCGGGCATCCCGTCGGAAGGCGTCGGCTGGGAGCTGAACGCGATTGCCGCCGTGGTGGTCGGCGGGACACTCCTGACCGGCGGGCAGGGGTCGGTGGGCGCGACGCTGTCGGGAACACTGCTGCTGGGGCTGATTTTCAGCATTCTGAACTTTGAGAACGGGCTTGGCAAGTTCAACATCAGCACCTACTGGCAGACGGTCATACGCGGCCTCTTTCTGCTGCTCGTGGTGTTAAGCCAGAGTCGGGTTTCCCGGCGCAGGTGACGCACCGCAGATTTTTCGGTAAAAATACGTATCAGTGTGGTATAGTGTGTATATCTGTTTTGCTGAAACACCGTCACAATTTTTTCTGGCTGCGGCTTTGTGCATGGCTGCTGGCCTGCGTTCTAACCCTGATTGGGTCGGGGCCAGTGATAGCCGCCGCCCTGCCGCCCACTGCCTCTGCGCCGCGTGTGATGGCGGCGATGCCCCCCGCCGCATCTAAATCCGCCCTGCCTGCCTGCTGCCGCAGCGGGCACTGCCAGATGCGCTGCTGCCTCGGCAAAATGCCCCAAAGCCGCATGGCTGGCGTGATGTCTTTTTCCTGCCGCTGCACCGCTCCAGCCCCCGATACAATGACGGGCGCGGTCCTGCCGCCGTTTGTGCTGCCCGCCACTGTGCCTGCCTTTTCAGTGCGGTTTGCCTCGCCGTCACGCACGGCAGGTTCGCAGACCGCCGCCTCCCATCAAGCTTCCCCTGCTCCGCGCCCGCCCTGCCGCCTTGTGACTGAAACGCTCTAACCACGCTTTTTATTCACAAGGAGACTTTTTATGCCACGCCAAAAATCTGTCAGCGGCTTTACGCTGATTGAGCTGCTTGTCGTCATCGCCATTATAGCGATTCTCGCGGCGATCCTCTTTCCTGTCTTTCAGCGCGTCCGCGAAAACGCCCGCCGCACCGCCTGCCTGTCCAACTGTAGGCAGATCGGCCTGGCTTTTATGCAGTATACGCAGGACTATGATGAGCGCTATCCACTGGCGTCCCAGCCCGCCGCGCCAACTTCCTGGACTGACACGGTGCAGCCCTATGTCAAGAACTACGGCATCTTTCGCTGCCCCGATGATGCCAGCACCAACTGGAACACGCCCCTGGCCGCCCCGACCTTTGAGCAGAAGGGCCTGCGCGTCTCGTCGTACTTTATGAACCTGTGGATTGACGGGCGGCGCCAGTACAACAGCCTCGCGTCGATTGCCAGCCCGGCCAGCGTGATTTACCTGAGCGAAAGCACGGACAACCTGACGCGGGACAACTTTTTTCCCGTCTACTGGAACCCGGCGGACCCGCTCAACACGCCCGGAGCGATGACTTCGTTCATGCAGACGATGACCTTTGACAGCGCCAAAGACGTGACCAAAGAGCTGGCACTCAGCCGCCACGGCGACGGCATGAACAATGTCTACGCCGACGGCCATGCCAAGTTTGGCCGCTGGCGTCAGCTCTGGTTCCAGGACCCCGCACGGGGCGTTTATGAAGGCGCGTTTGACCCGCGCCAATAAAGAAAGGCAAACCCATAAATACTAATACACCTGAAGCCGGCCTGACACGCCGCGAGATGGGCCGCGTCGGACTGGCCCTTGCTGCCGCCGCTCTGCTGGCCCGCACCGGGCTGGCCGCAGAAGCGGCTGCCCCTGATACGCCCAGAATGCCGATGCCGATGCCGATGAAGCACAGCATGGCCGGGTACGGCATCCCCGACGGCCCGCCCCAGCAGGTCGCCCTGCTGATTTACCCAATGATGACCGCACTGGATTTGGTCGGTCCACAGCAGATACTCGCGTCGATGGGCAACGTAGATGTGCATCTGGTCTGGAAAGACAAAAACACGCTTTATACCGACAGCGGCATTCCGATGCAGGCCACCAAAACCCTGGCCGAATGCCCTGACCATTTGACCGTGCTGTTTGTGCCCGGCGGCTCACGCGGGACCGTGCCGCTGATGAATGACCCCGAAGTGATCAGCTTTCTCACCGAGAAAGCCAAAACCGCCCGCTATGTCACGAGCGTCTGCACCGGCGGGTTGCTGCTCGGCGCGGCGGGCCTGCTCAAAGGCTACCGTGCCAACACCCACTGGGCATACCGCGACCTGCTGCCGCTGATGGGCGCAACGCCTGTCAGCGAGCGCGTGGTTATTGACCGCAACCGCATCACCGGCGGCGGGGTCACGGCGGGCCTTGACTTCGGCCTGCGCCTCGTAGCTCTGCTTCGCAATGACAAGCACGCGAAATCCACGCAGCTTGCGTTTGAATACGACCCGCAGCCTCCTTTCCACGCAGGCACTCCGTCGGGCGCGGGCGAGGACATCACGCATATGCTGCAAACTGTGCTGGCCCCCATCCACGCCGAGGCCGAGGCGGCGGCCCGAAAGGCAGCAGCCCGTTTCACCGCATAAAGCCTTGACCTCGACTTTGCCTGCAAGGAAAACATTATGCCGCGTCCTAAGAACGCACAAGGATTCGCGCTGCCCACTCGTGGGTTTACTTTAATAGAGCTGCTTGTCGTCATCGCCATTATTTCTATTCTGGCGGCGATCCTATTTCCTGTCTTTCAGACCGTGCGCGAGCGGGCACGCAGCGCCTCGGATGCTTCTAACTTGAAGCAAATCGCTTTAGCCTGGGTCGTGTACACGCAGGACGCCGATGAAAGGGCGGTTCCCAGCGGGCTGGTCGGCAAGACGTTTGCCAGCCCGGACGGCGTCTACTGGTACGGCAGCTCCAACTTTACGACAGGAGTGGTGCGGGAAGAAGACGGCCCAATGTGGCCGTACATGAAATCCGCTTCGGTCTTCGGGGACCCGGACGCCGCCAGCATTCCCGCCACGGGCTTTGGCCGCTCCGACTACGGCTACAACTTGATGTACCTGGGGGGCTACGGTGATTTCTACGATCCCGCCCCTGGGCCACCCTATACCTATGGCCCTGCCGCGCTGGCGTCTATTGAGGCTCCCGTAGACACGGTGCTGTTCACCGACTCCGCCGACTATGACAGCGGCCAGCACCAGGTGGTCAAGGACCCGTTTCTCATCCCGCCCACGTTCACCGCGTATGGGGTCACGGAAACGGAGCAGGTGCATGGCCGCCATCTCGGCCTTGCCAATGTCGCGTTTGCCGACGGCCATGTCAAAGCGATGAAACCGCTCACGCTGTCCGGCGACGCCACGCACGTCGCCAATCATCTCGGCTCCCTTGCCAAAAACCATCCGGGCACAGACGAGCTTTACAACGGAAAAGAAACCCCCTAATATGGACACGCAAGATACAAAGTTTACCCGGCGTGAGCTGGGCCGCGCCGCCGGGCGCACCGGGCTGGCCCTCGCGGCGGCAGCCGTCCTGGCCCGTGCCGGGCAGGCCGCTCCCCCGGCAGTACAGACCCCGGCGGCCATGACGGACTCGATGAAGCACAGCATGGACGGCTACGGGGTCCCCGACGGCCCCCCGCAGCAGGTCGCCATGCTGGCCTACCCCGGCATGACGGCGCTGGATTTGATCGGGCCGAACCAGGTCCTCGCCGGGCTGATGAATATCACGGTGAACCTTGTCTGGAAGGACAAGAGCCTGATTACTACCGACTCGGGCGTCGTCATCCAGCCCAACCTGACGTTCCAAGAGTGCCCAGACGCCCTGACGGTGCTGTTTGTCCCCGGCGGCTCAGAAGGCACGGTAGCGCTGATGAGTGACCCGGTGGTTCTGAACTTTCTGGCACAGAAGGGCAAGACGGCCCGCTACGTCACAAGCGTCTGCACGGGGTCGCTGGTACTGGGGGCGGCGGGGCTGCTCCGAGGCTACCGGGCCACCTCGCACTGGGCGTTCCGCGACCTGCTGCCGCTGATGGGAGCGACCGTGGTGACAGAGCGGTTTGTGGAAGACCGCAACCGCCTCACCGGCGCGGGCGTGACAGCGGGTTTGGATATGAGCTTTTACCTTGCCAGCAAGCTGCGAAACGAAAAGTATGCCAAAGTGATGGAGCTGGGGCTGGAATACGACCCGCACCCGCCGTTCCACGCCGGGACGCCTGCCGGGGCAGGTGCGGACATCACGCAGATGCTGCGGGGATTGTATCAGCCGACCTGGGATGGAGCGCAGGCCGCCGCCCGGAAGGCCCATACTCGTTTCACGGCGTAAAACTAAACGCACAAGGAGACACCCATGACCACAACACCATCCAACACCGCGCCGCTGACGCGGCGCACCCTGCTGGGCCGTCTGGGGGCGGCGGCGCTGACGACCCTGCTGCTGGGCCGGGGCCTGCCCGCCGAGGCCAAACCGAGTGAGGCCGTCTCTACCCAGTGCGCGGCGGCCTGCGCGGCCTGCGAAAAAGCCTGCGCGGCGTGCCACAAACACTGCCTGGCGATGGGGAGCCAGTACGTCAAATCGCAGCGGCTGTCCGCCGACTGCCTGGAGCTGTGCGCGGTTGCCGCCAAGCTGACCGCCCGGCGCGGGCCGATGGCCGTGGCCGCCTGCCGGGCCTGCCTGGCGTCCTGCCAGGCGTGCGGCGCGGAGTGCGGCAAGTACCCCGACATGGCGATCATGGCCGCCTGCGCCCATTCCTGCAAAGTCTGCGCGGCAGCCTGCCAAAAGATGATTGCAGCTTGAAAGGGCACAGCAAAAACGCCCCCGCCTCTCAGCGATGAGAAGCGGGGGCGTTTCATGTGTTCCAAACTAGACAGGAAGCACAGTGACGGGGCCGTGGTTGTCGCAGTGGTCGCCGTGGGGGTGGTGCAGATGACCGGCGACCAGGTAGTCGGTGTGGTCGCCGTGCGGGACCGCCTCGTGGCCGCAGCCGGGGCCGTGGACATGGGCGTCGTCGTGAGCGCCGCAGTTGTGGTCGGGGGTGCAGTCGGCGGGGTTCAGATCGCTGACTTCGAGCGTATGCTCGTCCACATGACCCTGGTGCAGATGGTGCAGGTGGCCGTCGTGGAGGTAGTCCACATGGTCGTCGTGCTGGATGGCGACATGGCCGCAGTTGGCCCCGTGCAGGTGGGTGTGGTCTTCGTGAATTTCGCAGGTGGGCATGGTGTTATCCTTCATTGGTGGTCGGTGTGTGGGTGACGCCGCAGTTGCCGGCGGCGTGCGCGAGAACGTTGTCCAGCAGATCGCTGATATGCTGGTCGGCGAGAGAGTAAAAGAGGTGCTTGCCCTGACGGCGGCTGACGATCAAGTCTTCCAGCCGCAGCAGTTTGAGCTGCTGCGAAAGCGTGGACGGCTTGATCGCCGTGGCTTCCAGCAGTTCGGTGACGCATTGCTCACCGCCGCGCAGCAGGTCCAGCACGCGCAGGCGGGCAGGGTCCCCGGCGGCCCGGAAGATTTCCGCCGCCCGCGCCAGCGTATCGGGGCCGGTCATCGGGCGCGGCTCGCCGGGGTGTTCGTCGGAGCCGCACGGGGCCAAGTTTGCCTCTTTGTCTACAGTGCTGCCTCTCATATAATTCATTATACTATGAATTGATAAATTATGCAAGCGTTTGGCAAAAATAATTTATTTTTGTCTCAGGTCCCAGGAGCGCACCGGGGGTATGAAAATATATTAAAACCCCCGGCAGGAAAATCAGACGCCTTTTGGGCTAAGGATAATCGCACACAGTTCTTGACTAAGCTCTTCCGCCCGGAGGGCGGCTGAACTTCACTGCTGGGGGTTTTAATATATTTTCATACCCCCGGCACTTGGAACAGCACCTGGCTGGCGGCGGCTGGCTAGGATTTATGCAGCCAAGCCGCTCTCAGGTCCAAATCGCCACCAGCGCCGCAACCCCCAGCCCGAAGCCGAAGCCCGCGAACTTCAGCCCGGCACGATCCCGGTGTGCAAACTCGTGCGGCAGAATGTCCACGGCGGCGACATACAGAAACGTGGCAGCAGCCAGCGCATCAAAGACGCTGGTAAACAAAGTTGCCTGCCGCCCACTCAGCAGCGCATCCAGCCCGGTCCCGACAGCGATGCCCAGCGGGGTCATACACGCAAACAGGGCAATCACCGCCTGCAACCGCCGTGCAGGCATCCCGCTTCGGTGCAGCGTCACCCCCAGCGCGAACGCCGCCGCGCCTTTGTGCGCCATGATGGCCGCCAGCAAAATCAGCACCTGGACATGGGCACGCTCCGCCCCCAGCGCCAGCCCCGCAATCAGCGAATGCACCGACAGCACAACGGCGAGGCTGTAGGCGGTCATCGGGCTGACAGCCACTGCCGTGGCCTCCACTGCCGCCACAGTTCTGCTGAGAAATACTTTTTCCAGCAGCAGAAACAGCCCGAAGCCGACCGCGCAGATCAGCGGAGCCAGCGGGTAAGTGACCTGCGGCAGCATGGCCGCAAAGCCTGCCGAGGCATCCGGCAGCATATGGATTAATCCGACGCCCAGAAAGATGCCGCCCGCACAGGCGTTGCCGATGCCAAACCAGTGCCCGCCCGACGCGCTGCGCCCCATTCGCAGCGGCAGCAAGCCGCTGGAAAATCCAGCGGCAAAAACAAGCAGAAGAGAAACGAGTTTGAGGGTGAGCATGAAGAGTTCCAGAATAGAAGAAACAGGCAGAAGAACGCGGGGTTAAAAACCCCGCGCTAGGTGAGACGTCCTTTGGACGGAGGAAATACGGAAGTGTGCCGTAGGGTTTCTTTCTTCCACCCGGAGGGTGCCTCTCCGAGCGAGGGATTTTCAACCCCTCGATTTATCGGCGGCACCGATAAGTATAATAGCACACTGAATGTGCAAAGTCAACGGCAAGCGCTTGACTTGGCAATGCAATTTCGGTACACTACATACTTCTACGCACTGACGCGAAAGCCCGGAATACTCACGATACTTTGATATTACTATGACCTTTTTACTGCTGCGCTCTACTATTGCCATGCTGATCGCCTTTGTTGGCGGCGGTGTGGGCATTTATCTGGGCGAACTGGCCCCGCGCCGCCTGAACGTGCTGGTCTACGCCGCGATGGGGGCGCTGCTGGCCGTCACCGCCTTTGACGTGCTGCCCGACGCCAAATCCCTGCTGCCGTGGCCCGCGTTTCTGCTGGCCGGGGCGAGCGGCTATCTGCTGTTCTGGGCACTGGGCAAGTACGTGTATCACATCTGCCCGTCGTGTTCGGTGTCGGCGTTCGACAAAGCCACCACCGAGCGTCTGGGGCAGAGCGTTGTGCTGTTAATGATTGCCCTGAGCCTGCACAGCGCGATGGACGGCATCGCCGTAGTAGTAGGCGATCAAATTACGGGCCGTCCCAATTTGGCCCTGCTGATTGCCGTGTCGTTCCACAAGCTCCCCGAAGGGCTGGCCCTGGCCCTTTTGCTGCTCGGGGCGGGCTACTCCAAGCGCGATGCGCTCTTGTGGACCCTCGGCATCGAGTCCACGACGGAGATTGGCGCACTGGTCGGCGTCCTGGGCCTGCGCCACGTTTCTTTGTTCCATCTGGGCCTGCTATTTGCCCATGTCGGCGGCGGCTTCTTGTACCTCGTGGTCAACACGCTGGGCATCTTCAGCAAAAAGCGTGGGCCGCAAGCCGCGCAGCCCCTCGCCGCGCCGTTCCTCGCCAGCAGCGGCCTGGCCTTCAGCCTGACATCCTGCCTCATCTGGGGCCTCCACCGCTTGCACCCCTAGTTTTTTTGCCCTTCCCCTTGACAATGTGTATATAGTGTGTTATTATACGCACTAATACTTACTCATGTCTGGTGCGGAGGCTGCGTGTCCCCAATGTCCGACCCAATCCCCTGCCCTTTTGATCTGGGCAGGATGCTTTTTGATCAGCAGCTCTGGTGCTGGGGGCAGGACGTGCGCCGCGAAGGCGGCAACGCGCTTCTGCTGTACGGCCTGGAGCGGGACGCCCCGCCGCCCGCCGCCCGGCTGGGGCCGGTGTATCACACGTCCCCGGAGCCGGGCACGCGGCTGATTTTGGCGGGCTTCGGCCTGTTCTACGGCTGCCGGGGGCTGGGGGCGCTGTATCTGGCGCGGCACGATTTCGCGCCCCGCCTGCTATGCCGGGCCGCGCTTCCCGCGCCGCGCTGGAAGGTTCATGCCGTGCCGCCCTGCCGGGTGCCGGAAACCGAGCGGGACCGGGCGCGGGCCGGGGCGCTGATGCACCGGGTTCTGCGCTGGACGGCAGACTACGAAGACTGGGCCAGCCAGGCGCTCGGCCCGGACCACCGCCGCCGCTGCGTCGCGGGCTGGTTCAAGCCGACGGTCCCGGCGGACACAATGGCCGGGCACTGGCGGGAGATAGCCGCTCTGTACGAAGCCGGGCCAAAAATCACACGAAGACGGAGAAAGCCATGAAAGACAACATTCACCCCGAGTACATGGAATGCGCGGTCACCTGCCTGTGCGGCAGCGGCCATAGCTGGAAAACGCGGGCCACCGTGCCGGAGCTGCGGCTGGAAGTCTGCTCGCATTGCCATACATTCTACACCGGCAAGCAGCGCCCCGCCGACGCGCAAGGGCGGGTCGAAAAGTTCCGCCAGAAGTACGAAAAGTTCGCGCAGAAGTAAGGAGATAAAAGATGCCTAAAGAATGCTGGATACAGCGCCAAAAACGGCGCGAAGAGACCGTCGCCCGCTACGCCGACAAGCGCCGCGCCCTCAAAGCGGCCAAAGACTACGCGGGGCTGGCCGCCCTGCCCCGCGATGCCAGCCCGGTGCGGCTCAAAAACCGCTGCCTGATCACAGGCCGGGCGCACGGCTATCTGCGAAAATACGGCGTTTCGCGCATCACATTCCGGGAGCTGGCCCATCAAGCCATGATCCCCGGCGTCACTAAATCAAGCTGGTAAACAGACAATATCACGGGAGAAAACACATTGACACGACGACAGACTTTGATGCTGGGCATGGGCTGCCTGGCCCTGACCAGTTTTACCGCTCACTCAGCGCGGGCGGCGGGAGTGCCACAGGTTATCTTTTCTAACATCGGCTCCCAGGGAACTGACTTTTCGGACACGAGCGCCTGGGGCCTCTACACATACAACTCCGTCGCGCAGTCGTTCACAGTCACCGGGAGCAGCTTCGTGCTGGATTCGTTCCAAATCCCGCTTTCCAATGATGCGGCGACGGCCTATCCGCTGGCCCTCCAAATCAGCCAGTCCGTGAATGGCAAGCCAGGGACGGTGCTGGAAACCTTCGCGGGCATTCTGAGCGCCGGGCCGAGTTCCCCGCAGCTTTATACCTTCGTCGACGCGACCGGGCTGAAGCTGACCGAGGGCAGCAGCTACGCGGTCAGTGTTTACGATCCCAACCAGACAAGCAGTGCGCTGGGGAACTGGTATGTCTCCAACACGACCACGGCGGGTCTTGGGCTGTCCTCGGATGAAGGAAAGACCTGGTTTGCCTACAACGTCCTGCCCGCCGCCGGTCTGATTGTCAGAGGAACGCCGCTGGCCGGGCCTGCGCCTGTGCCGGAAGCCTCGTCTCTGATTAGCCTGGGGGGCCTTCTGGCACTTGCCGGGATGTGCGGCGTCGCGGGCCGACGGCGGCCTCAGTCACGGGTGTAGCGCCTATGCCCGTGTACCAATACCGCTGCGCTCAGTGCCAGGCCGTCTTTGATGAACGGCGCTCGTTTACCGATCTGGAGCGGCCCGCCGCCTGCCCGGACTGCCAGAGCGAGGACACCCGGCGCGAGATCACCGCGCCGCAGATATTTACGCTCGGCACGGCCCTGGACCCTGGCAGCGCCGAGGCCCGCACAAACTCCGGCGGTTCCAAGTGCGGCTGTCATTAAGAAAACCATGCAAAAACTACCTGTCACTGTGCTGTCCGGCTTTCTGGGCGCGGGCAAAACGACGCTGCTGAACCATATCCTGTCCAACCGCGAGGGGCGGCGGGTGGCCGTGATTGTCAACGACATGAGCGAGATCAACATCGATGCCCGGCTGGTGCGCGGCGGGGAGGCCGCGCTGAACCGGGTCAGCGAGACGCTGATTGAGATGACCAACGGCTGCATTTGCTGCACCCTCCGCGAAGACCTCTTAATTGAAGTCTCCAAGCTGGCGCGGGCGGGCCGTTTTGATTACCTGCTGATTGAGTCCACGGGCATTTCCGAGCCGCTGCCAGTGGCGGAGACATTCACGTTTGCCGATGACGCCGGACACACGCTGGCCGAGTTCGCCAAGCTGGACACGATGGTGACCGTGGTGGACGCTTTCAACTTCCGCAAAGACTTCGCCGAGGCAGATGACTTAGCCGAACGTGGGCAAGCCCGCGACGAGGACGACGACCGAACGGTGACGGACCTGCTGATTGACCAGATCGAGTTTGCCGACCTGCTGGTTCTCAGCAAATGCGACCTGGTCAGCGCCGAAGACGCCGACGCGCTGGAAGGCGTGCTGCGGCGGCTGAACCCGCTGGCGGAAGTCGTGCGCTCCGAGTTCGGGCGCGTCCCGCTCACGGCCCTCTTGGACACGGGCCGGTTTAATTTTGAGGCGGCGGAGCAGGCCCCCGGCTGGCTGCGGGAGCTGCGCGGGCAGCACGTCCCTGAAACCGAGGAATACGGCATCCGGTCGTTTGTGTACCATGCCCGGCGTCCGTTCCACCCGGAGCGGTTCTGGGAATGGGCGTGTTCGGACTGGGGCGTTTTGCGCTCCAAAGGCTTTTTCTGGCTGGCGACCCGCATGGATGCCGCCTGCCTGTGGTCGCAGGCGGGCGGGTCGTCGCGCATCGAGCCGGGCGGGCTGTGGTGGGCCGCCGCGCCGCCCGACGACTGGCCGGACGACGCGCAGGAACGCGCCTGGATACAGGTGGACTGGCAGGAGCCAATGGGAGACCGGCGGCAGGAGCTGGTGTTTATCGGCATCGAAATGGACGAGGCCGATATTCGGCAGGCGCTGGATGCCTGCCTTCTGACCGACGAAGAAGCCGCGTGGGGCGAGCGAATCTGGCGTGCCTTCCCGGACCCTTTGCCCGACTTTTCACCCATGCCACAAGGAAAACCGAATTGATGAAAAACAGTATTTATCTTGTCGCTGCCGGGCTGCTGGCCCTTGCCGTGCGGCCCGCGTTGGCGGGTAGCTATACGTTTCAGACGATTGACGTGCCCGGCATCACCGATCTGGAAATCCACGGCAGCAATGACCGGGGCGACTATGTGGGGGTCACCACCGCAGCCAGCGGGCAGCGGCTGGGCTTCACGCTCCTGGACGGCGTGTATTCGGCGTTCTCGTATCCCGGCGCGGTCAGCACCAATTTCTATGACATCAACAATCTGGGCGAGGCGGTCGGCACCTACAGCGGGGCGGACCGCAACAACCACGGCTTTACGCTTCGAAGCGGAGTAATCGCGCCCTTTGATGTGCCCGGCGCTCCCGAAACTGTTTTGATTGGTCTCAATGACAAAGGCACTCTGGCCGGATACAGTGCGGACACAGACGGGTTCTATCACAGCTTTGTGCAGGGCGGCACGCTGGAGACGTTTGACTACCCCGGCTCGTCCTACACATTCGGCGGCGCGATCAACAATTTGGGGGCGACCGGCGGCGGCTATTTTGACGCCGATTTCAACTCGCACGGCTTTGTGCGCCTGGCGGACGGCACGTATCAGAGCTTTGACATCCCCGGCGCAGCGGCGGTGTATGTCAACCATATCAACAACGCGGGCGTGGCGGTGCTGAACGCCTACGGCGATGACGATGACCCGAACCCGCACGGCTATGTGCGGGACGCGGGCGGCGCTTTGACGGCCCTGAACGCGCCGGGGGCGATCCGCACGGCGGCCTGGGACATCGACTCGGCGGGCCGCGTCGCGGGCTTCTTTGTCACCGAAGACGGCCACAGCCACGGCTACCTCGCCACGCCGGACCCGGTGCCGGAGGCATCCACGCTGGCCTCGTTTGGCCTGCTGTGCCTGGGGCTGGCTGGCCTGGCGTGGCAGTCGCGGCGCGTGCGTCCGGCTCCGGGGAGGGAGGCCGTCCATGTCCGTTAAACACTCGCTTTTGTACGATGCCTGCGCCGAGCGGGAAGGTCTGGACGGGTTTGTCTACTGCGCCCGCCGCCCGTTCCACCCCACCCGCTTTTGCCGCCTGATTTCTGCCGACTGGCCGGGCGTGACGCGTCTTAAAGGCTTCGTCTGGCTGGCCGAGTGCCCGGACACGGTGGGGCTGTGGCACTGGGCGGACGGCGTCTGCACCGTGGCCCCGGCGGGCCGGTGGTGGGCGGCGCGGCCTGACAGCGAGTGGCCCGCCGCGCAAACTGTGCGGGCGGAGATACGCCGGGGCTGGCACGAGGGCCACGGGGACCGGCGGCAGGAAGTGGTTTTTATCGGCGCGGCGCTGGACCGGGCGGCGCTGACGGCGACGCTGGACGCGGCGCTAGTCACTGAGCAGGAAATGAACTGGGATTGGAGCAGGCAATGATACGATTTTCAAGACGGCGTACACACACTGTTAAGCGGGGCTTCACTTTGATTGAGCTGCTGGTTGTGATCGCCATTATCTCGATCCTCGCGGCGATCTTGTTTCCGGTGTTTTCCAAAGTCCGGGAGAACGCCCGCCGGACCGTGTGCGAGTCCAACTTGAAGCAGATTGCGCTGGCGGTGCGGATGTACAGCGACGATTACGACGGCTATTTCCCACGTATTCAGGGCAGCGACGGCAACGGCAACTGGGATGTGACAAGCTGGCAGGCGGTTCAGTTTTACCAGCAGGCGCTGAACCCCTACATCAGCGTGGGCCGGGGAACCACAGACAAGTCGGGCATCTGGTGGGACCCCTCCGACCCGTCCAAAGGAATGCCCCATATGTGGGGGTCGTTTGTGGACAACGGCCTGCTGACCTGCAACAACATCAGCGAATCCAGCATTGACAAGCCCGCCGAAACCATCTACAGCACCCTGCGGGCCAAAGACTGGGATGTGGTCACGGACAGCGCCCCCCTGCCCACCGGCACGCCGCCGCCGGATGACCCGTTCTGGACCTCGGAGTATTTTGATTTCGGGATTGACCCCTATGAGAAAACCGACCAAAGCAGCCCCTACTGGTGGAGTCACGGGCGTATTTTCCCGCCCTGCTCGCTGCTGCCGACCGACCCCGCCTGTGCGGACTGGGAGTCGGCGCTGGACACGCACCGCTACGCAGGAAGCGCCCCGTATTCGTTCATCGACGGCCATGTCAAAGTGCTGCACTTTGCCGACACCTACCACGGCCCCGACGACAATCTGTGGGACCTGCACTGAGAGAAAATTATGAAAACAAAGACTGCCACCCAAATTGACCTGGACAAAGCTGGAGCGACCGCGTCGCTGGCCTGCGCGGTTCACTGCGCCCTGATGCCGCTAGTCATTACCCTGCTGCCGCTGATCGGGCTGGGCTTTCTGGCCGACGAGCGGACCGAATGGGCGCTGCTGGGTCTGTCGGCCCTGCTGGGGTCCAGCAGCCTGGCCCTGGGCTACCGGGAGCATCGCAAGCGTCAGGCATTGCTGGTGCTGTCGCTCGGCCTGACCGCGCTTGTGGCGGGCCACCTTCTGGAAGAAAGCCATTTTGAGACGGCGGGCGTCCTCGGGGTGGTGCTGGGCGGCTGCACGGTCGCCGCCGCCCATTTTGTCAACCGGCGACTCTGCTTGACCTGCCGAAGCTGCCAAGTACAACAACAAACACAAGGAGAATAACGATGGCCGCGAAAGGCGAAGCACGCGGGGTGATCAAGCTGCAAAGCACTGAAAGCACCCACTGTTACTACACGAGCAAGAACAAGCGCAACCATCCGGCCCGGCTGGAACAGCGCAAGTATGACCCCATCGTCCGCAAGCACGTCTTGTACCGCGAGGCGAAGTGATGGCCCTGCCCGGCGGGGTACAGTTGGCCTGTAACTCTGGTATAATAGGAGACAATCACTATCGGCTGACGCGCAAAACGCAAGAGAGCTTTTTATGAAACGTCTCAATTTTACCTTTGACGAAGAGACCGTGGAAATGCTGGACCAGATTTCGGACAAGTACTACCACGGCAACAAGTCGCTGACGGTGCGGGCCGCGCTGGAATCGCTGGCAACGCACCTGGGCCACGCGGGCTGGATCATCGCCGGGTACGCACCCGCCCCGCTCGACCACGCCGAGAACTGCCATTCCTGCGGCACGACCTACCCCATCGGCGATGTGCTGTACCGCCCGGTGTTTCAGCGCGGCAATGCCCCCGATGCCCTGCCGCGTATCCCCGAAGAAAACTGGCTGGACTGCTCCAAATGCGTGCAGATTAGAACCGCTTAGCAGGGAACTTTTTAGCGGGGAACTTTTGGGGAGCCAGGCGGCGTTTTGGGTCTAAGAACGCGGGCAGGCCGACGCGCCTGCCTGCGGCAAAGGAGCCGCGCTTATGTCCGACCCAAGTTCTCTTCAATCCGCCCCGCCGCCTGCTCCGGCAGAGATAGAAATCAGCCACACTAACCAGAGGCTGGCCGGGCAGACCGCCCCGGAACGGGTCGCTTACGCTTTAGAGCGGTACGCGCCTGAGATTATGCTGTCTTCCAGCTTTGGCGCCCAGTCTGCCGTGCTGCTGCACATGGTCACGCAGCAGTGGCCGGACATCCCCGTCGTCCTGCTGGACACGCAGTATTTGTTTCCTGAAACCTACACGTTTATTGACGAACTGACCGAGCGCCTGGGCCTGAACCTCAAAGTTTATAAAAGCGACCTCAGCCGCGAGTGGCAGGAAGCCCGCTACGGCAAGCTGTGGGAGCAGGGCGTGGACGGCATTCATCAGTTTAACGCCCTGAACAAAACTGTGCCAATGGCGCGGGCGCTGGAAGAGCTAGGGGCGAGGGCGTGGATTACCGGCCTGCGCCGCTCGCAGTCGTCCACCCGGCAGGGCCTGGAGACGCTGGCGATGCAGGAAGGCCGCGTCAAAGTTCACCCGATTTATGACTGGTCCAACCGCGACGTGCATCAATATTTGACGGCCCACGACCTGCCCTACCACCCCCTCTGGGAGCAGGGCTATGTGTCTATCGGCGACGTGCAGACGTCGCGCCCGCTGACCGAGGGCATGAGCGAAGAAGACACCCGCTTCTTTGGTTTAGGCCGCGAATGCGGCCTGCACGTCCCGCAGGAAGACGCGGGCGCGGGGATTTAATCAAAAAGCGGCCCCGTCTGATAGACGGGGCCGCTTTTCTTGACATGATAAACCATCATTTCAGACCAATTACCTTACGAAATGTTAAAGAAACACGCTTTGTTCGGGGTATTGGATAACCTTCCACAATGTCTTTTTTACGTTTTGCAATTCCATGCTGCCAGTGAAAACGCGAATCTCCTTTTAGGACAACAAGGCTTCTACGATCTAACCAGATCGGAATTTTTCGACCGTCACTCAGTCTAGTGAAGTCCATGTAGCAGCCTGATCCGAGACTGATTGAAGCAACTGTATCTCCAAAACAAGGTTCACAATCAACGTGTGACGTGATTCCCTGACCAGGCTGATATTCGTTTACGATAACTTGATCTGGTGCTATACTAAAAATATCGCGCCTGACCATTTTATCACCAATGTTTTTAAGCCATTGTGGCAAATCCCCAACACGCATTGTTTCATCGATGCGCCTTGACTTGTAGTTGTATCTATAACCATAATGCTGTACCCGACGCTCTAAGTCACCCAGCCAAGTTTCTTGGTCGAGTGCTTGTAATATTTTTTGCTCTACATCCGCACTGATGAAGTCAGGCATATAATCCAAACCAGGCACGTCCGCTAAACTCTGGCAGCTTCTACGGGTAATCTCATTTGTAGTTTCTTCTACGACTGCCTGCTCTGAAAACAAATCTAATGTTGTTGTAGTCATAACTATTTCTCACTCGTATCAAGTTATATACCCTATTTATCAACAAGCCTCACATCAACAATACTATGACGAAATCCTTGAGAAACAGGATTACTGACCTTTATTTCTCCTGGACCGTTGAAGTTTTTTAGATAGCTCTTTTGGTATGTATAGCTGTCACCTGTTTTGTAGCGCAGGTTGGGACTATTCCAATTTAGAAATCTACAGAACTGCTCGTATTTATTGTTAGGGTCTACCCATATGCCGCTTTTATCCTGATACGATGAACTATTGGCGTAAACAACGATATTGTTTTTAGCGGAGCATACAGCCATAGCTTTTTGCATGAATGTTGCCCAATTTTGCCAATGTTCTTGCTCACAACTGTTTTGTCCAAACACATAAGAGTAAACAAAAAGCACAGTACCATTGCTTGTAACACGAGATTTTAACATATTCGGATCGCAATTAGAACAATTAGCAAAGAACAACGCATCGTGCTGCATATCAAAAAGCTCTCTATGCTTTGCAAACCGCTCCGCAAAATTTCTGCTGTGTTCTGAATCATCTATGCCGACATAAGAAAGTTTGAGCGGACTTTTTTGGCTGTTATTGTACCAATCAGCCAAAGCCATTCCTGCTGTCATTGGGCCACAGCCTACGTCTACTACTAGCAAATCGCCGTTTGTATTAAGAATGTATTTCAAAACGTAAGTGTCGGATCAAGTTCGTGCCAGCGTCGGAACCACAGCAAGGCACAGGCAAGTTTCACAGTCGCCAGATAGCGTTCTGCCAGCTTCTCGTAGCGCACGAGAATGGCACGGCAGCGAGACAGCCAACCAAACGTGCGCTCCACCACCCAGCGGCGGGCGGGATGCGTCTTTTCAGGATGCGTCTTTTCAGGATGCGTCTTTTCAGGATGCGTCTTTTCAGGATGCGTCTTTTCAGGATGCGTCTTTTCAGGATGCGTCTTTTCAGGATGCGTCTTTTCCTGCTGGTCGTCGCGCTTTTCTTCGCCGATGCGCCGAATATGGGGCACATAGCCTGCTTCTAAAACCACGGCTTCGGCAGGGGCGTTGGCATAGCCTTTGTCCAGGCACAAGTGCTGCGGCTTCTCGGTGGTCGGTGCGGGACGCACCACGACCACAGCATCAAGCGTTGCTTTCAGCAAACTGGTGTCAGGGACATTTGCTCCACTGATGCAGGCTGCAAGGGGCCTGCCGTGGCCCTCAACCAGCACGCTTTTCTTGACGCCAGACTTGGCGCGGTCGCAGGGGCTGGGGCCGACGCACTGGTCTTGCGCCCCCTTTTACCAACGCCGCTCTTGGGGACGCCTCGCGCTTTGCCCAAACAGCCATCGGCAGACTGCCACTGCCAGTCTACGCCTTGCAGGTCGTCGCACTTGGTCAAAAGGATGGCCCACAAAATATCGAAGATGGCCTTCTTCTCCCAGCGCACAAAGGCACGATAGACGCTGCTGCTGTCGCCGAAGTCATCGGGAAGATGGTTCCATTGGCAGCCCGTTCGCAGGCGGTAGATGACGCCGTCAAAGGCTTGGCGCTCATCGCTTCGCTTGCGGCCTGTTCTGGCAGGCGGATCGTAGACGGCAAGCACCTTCTCGATCAACTCCCAGAGTGGATCGGGAACGTTCCAGATGGTCGGCAACGACTTTTTCTGGACGGTTTTCGGCTCAGGCTTCGGCGCAACGCTCGGCTCATTCGATGGCATTATGCCGCTATTATTGGCTCATCGCAGGCTCTTTTTTAGACCTGCGTTTTGAAATACATTCTAAGTATCTTTTTTCTAAAGGTATCGCCATAAGGGTCATTGGCAGCCAGTTCTTCTAATTGCATTATTCTTTGAAGAGCATTGAAGTGTAAAGGCATATAAGCATAACAGTACCAGAGCAACTTATCAAACGTATCGTAACAACCCTGTGCATTTTCGAGGCGATCATACACTGCTTTGTCGTACTTTGTATAGCCATCAGAATTACTCCCTGGATTGCTTTTAACAATTTCGTAAGTTTCGGTGCCAGGCAATTTAGCTTGTCTACGTAACTCATCTAGTACTTCTTCACGATATGCTGCGATGTTTTGAATTTGAAATGGCATAAAAGCTCCAGCGGAATGGGTGGAAAATTGAACATCTGGTTTCTACAGGTTTTACGTGCCTGCATTCTTGGGTTACTTTGCCCAGTTAGTGACACTTTACCAAAAGCCAAGTCAGTTGTCAAGTAGCAACCAAAGAAGGAATTCGCCCGCTCTGCACCGTATCTGCGCCGTATGAACAAAATTGCAATCACGGCCATTGCTCTGGTTGCCACCCTGCCGCTGATTTCTGCGGGCCGGGCGCAGGATAAATCCGCTCTGACGGCGGCGGACGCGCCCGCCCACTCCCTTTGGCTGGATTCGCTGGATATAACTAAGACGGAGCAGGATTATGGGCAGCCGCACGCGGGCAAGACGGTCGATAATAATGCGCTGACGCTGGGCGGGGTCGTGTACCCGCATGGGCTGGGCACGCACGCCGCCAGTCAGGTCGTGGTGGATTTGAAAGGCGCGACCACGCGCTTTGAGGCGATGGTGGGCGTAGATGACGAGCGCAAGGGGCAGGGGTCGGTTGTCTTCCAGGTCTACGTGGACGGCATCAAAAAAGCCGAAACGAAGACGCTGCACGGCGGGGACCCGGCAGTGCCGATCTCAGTAGACCTGACCGGCGCGAAGCGGCTGCTCCTGACCGTCACCGATGCGGGCGATGGCAACACCAATGACCACGCGGACTGGGCGGGAGCGCGGCTGACGCTGGCTCCCGGCGCGGCGGCGCGGCCTGTTACTGCGGTTTTGCCTGTGGCGGGGGGGCCAACGCTGCCGATTTTTAGGGGTGCGGACTCGCCCAAGCCTGCTATTCACGGCCCGCGCCTTGTCGGCGCGACGCCCGGCCACCCGTTCCTCTTTCGTATCCCCGCGACCGGCACGGCCCCGCTGACATTTTTAGCCAAATCCCTGCCCACCGGGCTGTCGCTAAACGCCAAGACGGGCGTGATTTCGGGGGCGCTCCAATCTGCGGGCACGACGCGGGTGACGCTGACGGTCTCGGGGCCGAAGGGCAAATCGAGCCGGACGCTGACGGTGGTGGGCGGAAAAGACAAGCTGGCGCGGACCCCGCCGATGGGCTGGAACTCGTGGAACGTCTGGGCAGGCAAAGTAGACGACCAGAAAGTGCGTGATGCCGCCGACGAGATGATTTCTGCGGGGCTGGCCGCGCACGGCTATGCGTATATCAACATTGATGACTGCTGGCAGGCGGACCGGGACGCTGAGGGCAGCATTCAGTCCAATCAGCGGTTTCCGTCCATGCCCGCGCTGGCGGCGTATGTGCATTCTAAAGGCTTGCGCGTGGGCCTGTATTCGTCGCCCGGCCCCAAAACCTGCGCGAACTTCACCGGAAGCTGGCAGCATGAGCAGCAGGACGCGGACACCTATGCCCAATGGGGCTTTGATTATTTGAAATACGACTGGTGTTCCTACGGCGGGGTTGCCACCGGCGCGGGCTTAGAGTACCAGGTCAAGCCGTACCGGGTCATGGGCGCGGCGCTGGCAAAAGAGCCGCGTGACATTGTCTACAGCCTGTGCCAATACGGCATGGGAGATGTCTGGAAATGGGGCGAAAGTGTTGAGGGCAATGCCTGGCGCACGACCGACGACATTCAGGACAACTGGAACAGCCTGAAAACGATTGGGTTCAGCCAGAACGGCCATGAGCAGTTCGCCGGGCCGGGCCACTGGAACGACCCGGATATGCTGATGGTGGGGATTGTCGGCTTCGGCAGCACGCACCCGACGCACCTGAAGCCGAACGAGCAGATCACGCACCTCACGCTCTGGAGCCTGCTGTCCGCGCCGCTCCTCATCGGCTGCGACCTGACCCGCCTGGACCCGTTCACGAAAGCCTTGCTGACCAATGACGACGTGCTGGACGTCAATCAGGACCCGCTCGGCAAACCTGCCTCCCGCGTTGGCCCCGCCGGGGACACGCAGGTGTACGCCCGGCCTCTCTGGGATGGGACAAAAGCCGTCGGCCTGTTCAACCTCGGCCCGGAGACGGCAAACGTCACCGTGACCTGGGCGCAGCTTGGCCTTTCGGGATCGCAGCCCGTGCGGGACCTGTGGCTGCAAAAAGACCTGGGGAAGAAGTCGGGGAGCTTCACCTATGCCGTGCCCGCACACGGGGCGTTTCTAATCAAAGTCGGCAAGCCGAACCGGAGGGATTAGGAGAAGATAAGAAAAGAGGGGCGCGATGAAAAAGAGGGGCGCGATGAAAAAGAGGGGCGCGATGAAAAAGAGGGGCGCGATGAAAAAGAGGGGCGCGATGAAAAAGAGGGGCGCGATGAAAAAGAGGGGCGCGATAAATCGCGCCCCTACGAGGCTTACTTTTGCTGCGCGACGGTGGCGTGCAGGTAGGCTTTCTGGGACGCTAACGCGGTCAGGTTGTCGCCGCTGAGCGCATACGTCTGGGACAGGGCTTCGGGGGTCGGCAGCTTTTCAATGACCCCGACCAAAGAGACTGGCTGGCCCTGTGTGATAGTCACTTTGGCGGCATCGCTCGTGCCTGCGTCCAGGCCCTTGTCCAGCAGGACCAGCATTTCCTGCGTGTCACTGGGGCCGATAAAGAAGGCGCGGTCGCTGATGACCCGGCGCACAGTCACATTGGTCAGCTTGGCCCGCTGACCGGCCAGCGCCAGAGGGTCGGCGGCGGCAGTGAGGGTATTCACATCGGAGAGCGGCACGCCGGGGACGCTGGCCTGGGCGGGCTTGGCGGTGGTAATGTCCGTGCCACTGTGGATTTTAATATCTTTAGTGGGCGTCGTCGCGGCGGGCGGGCCGGGAGGAACCGGCTGACCGTTCGTGGTCGTGGCGGCGGCAGGGTCGGCAGGAGCGGCGGCAGGCGTCGTCTGTGCCGGAGCCGTCTGCGCCGGGACCGCTGCCGTCTGCGACGTGCCTTTGGAGCGGTTCAGCAGGAAGAATAGCAGGCCCAAAAGCAGGAGGCCAAGCACAAGCCAAAGCCACCACGGGAGGCCGCCCTTTTTGTCCTGGTAAATCTGGGCGCCGCCTTCGGCCCCTTTGCGGCCATCGTCTTTGTATTCTTCAGCCATAAATGTAAACTTTCTGGGCCTTTGGGCCAGCATAAAAACGCCCCCGCTTTTGTTGAAAAAGCGGGGGCATTTTCGGTGTCAGAAACTACGGCTTGCGGGTGTCTGTGGTCAGGTCTTCCACGTCCACATCGGTGCGGCGGACGGTGTCGCTGACAGTCTCGGTGCGCTCAGTCGCGGTCTTGCCGACAACGACTTCCTCCACGACGCGGGCCTCTTTGGAGACAACGGGGACTTCGTCGGTTTCGGTCACTTCAAAGTTCTGCTCCTTGAAGGCCATGTCGCCAGCGGTCGCGGCGCGGTCCACCGGGCGGCGGTCCACTGTCACCTGCTCTTCGCGCAGGGTGACCTGCTCGGAGACGGGGCGCTCGGTGATGCGGGTGTGGATGCGGGCACCGCCGCGCTGAATCTCACGCTTGCCGACAGACAGCTCTTCTTCCACAATCGGGATCACCGTCTCGCCGCCGAGGTTCGCACCAGGCGTGATAGCTGTGGTATCACGGTCAGTGCTGGCTGTGGTTCCCATTGCGGCTGTGCCCATTGCCGCCGTGTCCATCGCGGACGCCGTGGTGGAGGTGGGCATCACCGCTGCCGTCTGCGTTCCGCGCTGGGCATAGGCGTCGTGGATGTCCAGAGCGCCGTGGCGGTCCATAATCTCGCGGGCCTGCTCGGCCTTGTCGTCGTCCGTGTGGGCGATTGCCAGGGTGTCCCCGGCGCGGATGCCTTCCAGAAACAACTTGATGTCAGCATCAGGAACGCCATGTCCCTGGAGGTCGCTGTCCAGGCCGGAGGCGCTGCCCGCTTCTTTCATTTCGATGTCGCTATCGCTGAAACCAGCCTGCTTCAGGTCGCTGCCAGCGGCAGCGGCATCAGCTCGCTCTTCAAATAAGCCAATCACTGTGCTTGCCATTGTGTTCGTCTCTTTTCTTGTTAATTCTGTGGGGTTAAGCCGGGATGCTTGCGCCTTGCCCCGACACGCTGCTTATACCCGGCGCATCTCGGGGGCAAACCGGCAGGCAGTGTTTCAGTCTGCTCACACTCTCAGTGAGCAGAAAAATAATTTGGGGGTGGTCTTAGGCAACACGGCGGCCCGAAGTTTCGCACCGTGATATAGGGCCGAATATGCTATACTAAACCGGATTTCACCATTTATTCGTCGTCAGGAGCAGCACGTCTTTCATGTTCAACTTTATTCAGCGGATGTCGGGGCGCTTCTCACGCGACATGGGGATCGACCTCGGCACGGCCAACACGCTGGTGCATGTGCAGGGGCGGGGTATTCTGCTGCGTGAGCCGAGCGTGGTCGCGGTGGACATGCGGACCAACCGGGTGATTTCGGTGGGCGAGGAAGCCAAGCGGATGCTGGGCCGGACGCCCGGCGGCATCACGGCCATCCGGCCCCTGAAAGACGGCGTCATCGCCGATTATGACTACACCGAGCGAATGCTGCGCTATTTTATTGAAAAAGTGCATCGGCGCAAAGGCTTTGTGCATCCGCTGGTGGTTGTCGGCATCCCCTCGGGTATCACCGAAGTCGAGCGGCGGGCCGTGGTGGAAGCCGCCAAAAAGGCCGGGGCGCGGGAAGCCCTGCTGATTGAAGAGCCGATGGCGGCGGCGATTGGCGCGGGCCTGCCGGTGTCCGAGCCGATAGGCTCCATGATTGTGGATATTGGCGGCGGCACCTCGGAAGTCGCCGTGATTTCTCTCGGCGCAATGGCGGCGTCGAAGTCTGTGCGCGTGGCCGGGGACGAAATCGACGAGGCGATTGTGGCCTATGTGCGCCGCGAGTTCAATTTGTTTATCGGAGACCGGACCGCCGAGGACTGCAAAATCACGATTGGCTCCGCCGCGCCGCTGGAGCAGGAAGCGACGATGGAAATCCGGGGCCGGGATTTGATCACCGGCCTGCCCTGCTCCGCGATTATCTCGTCGGTGCAGGTGCGCGAGGCGATTGCCGACCCGATCCATCAGATCGTACAGGCGGTCAAAGAAACGCTGGAAGACACGCCGCCGGAGCTGTCCGCCGACATCATGGACAGCGGCATCATGCTGGCGGGCGGCGGGGCGCTCCTGCGCGGCCTGGACCGCCTGATTACCCGCGAAACGGGGATGCCAGTGCATATCGCCCCCGACCCGCTCTCGTGCGTCGTGCTGGGCACCGGCAAGTGCCTCGACGAAGCGCAGCGGTCTACAGCCCTGCGGAACGTCCTGCTCAGCGCCTCGCGCCTGAGCCATTATTCCACCCCGGCGCGATAAACGCGCTTCAACATAAACGCGCTTCAAGGACACCTACCCCATGCGGCCTGACCCTTTGCGGCCTGAGCGGGACAATCCACGCGGAAGAACCCTGCTGGCGGCGCTCCTCGTGTGTGCGCTTCTCAGCGGCCTGCACCTGCGGGCGGCCCGCAGCGGGCGGATGGACCCGGTCACCGGAGCCGTCCGCGATTTCGGGCTGGTTCCCGCACAGACTCTGGCCGCGAATTTCGGGCAGTGGTGGCATCTGCACCCCGGCTCACTGCTGGCCGGGCCGCGCCTCGCCCGCGACAATGCCGCCCTGAAAGCGCAGGTGCTGGCGCTGTCCGCCCAAAACAAAGAGCTGCTGGCCGCGCAGGCTGAAAACACCCGCCTGCGGCAGCTTGTCGGCTTCCAGGCCCGCTCGCCCCGGCCCCTGCTGGCCGCGCAGGTGATCGCTTTGAAGCCCAGCCCGCAGACGGACACGCTGACCCTGAACCGGGGAAGCAGCGCGGGCGTGCATCCGCATTCAGTGGTGCTGTCCCCCAGCGGCGCTCTGGTGGGGCAGGTCGTGGCGGTGTCGGCGCATTCCGCCGAGGTGCTGCTGCTCACCGATGCGGGTTCCAGCGTCGGCGCTCTGGTGCATAACGCCGCGCCGCACGGCCCGGTCGGGCTGTGTCAGGGCGACGGGGCGGGCGGACTGCGGGTGACCTACCTGCGAAGCGATGCAAAGCTGGCCCCCGGCGATGCCGTGACGACTTCGGGCCTCGGCGGCGTTTTCCCCCGCGACCTGCCCCTCGGCGCGGTGCAGACAGTCGCTGTAGACCGCACCCGGTCTTTGCAGACAGCAGCATTGAAAGCCGCCGCCGGGTTTGACCATCTGGAAGAAGTGTTTGTCATCGGGCCGACGCCCGCGCCATGAGCCTCAGCAGGAAGCTGTTAGAAAGCCGTGGGCCAAAGAAGCCGTGGGACTGGAAGTCCTCGGCTGTGCGGCCTGCGGCCAAGTCTCCGAGGGTAAGGAGAAAGAATTGGACAGTGTCCATTGGCCTGCTCTTTGTCCTTACCCTCGGACACTCGGCGTCCGCGCCTCAGAGCCGAGGATTTCAATCCCACGGCGCTTTGGTTCACGGCCTCCTTACGGCCCCCCGCTCCCAAGATGACACCGAAAAGAGATGATTCCCAAACGACAAGTGGTATTAGTCGCCGTTTTGATCTGGCTGGCGGCGGCGGCGCAGGGCCGGGCGGCGCACGCGCTGAGCATTCACGGGGCGCAGCCGGACCTGCGGCTGGTCGTGCTGGCCTGCGGGGCGCTGCTTTTGGGACCACGCGGGGTGCTGCTGGGGTTCTGGACGGGCCTGCTGACGGCGGCGGCCTCGGCAGACCTGTATGGCAGCCTGTTTCTGGGCCGCCTGCTGGCCGGAGCGATGGCCGGGGGGCTGGGCCGGAGCCTGACCAGCGGCAATTTTCTGGTTCCGCCGCTGGTGACACTGGCGGCGACGCTGCTGGCGGAAGCGGTGACGGTGGTGCTGGCACCGGGTCTGGCCCTGCACCACCTGCGGCACTGGGCATGGCTGGCTGGAACCGGGGCGGTGTACAATATGGTCCTGGCCCTGCCCGTGTCGCTGCTGCTGCGCCTGATGGGCGTGGGACGCCTGCGCGAGAACCCGTTCGGGCGGCTTTGAGGCGGCTTAAAACGAAAGATTTTCGCTCTTGACAACCGGACTAATTTGCCTTATAATTATGAAATAGCGACCAATACTTTTCCAGACATCTTATGCTGATGATACGCCGTCTTCCGAAAGACGGTGAGGACCCACACCTTATGCACTTCTCTAAATCGTCTTTGCTGGCCCTGCTGCCCTGGCTGATGCTGGCTCCCGGCCTCGCCGCGCACGCCGAGGAAGCACGCCTGGCCGTGCCGCATTCCGCCACGCCCGCTGCCGCCCTGCGCGGGGCGCGGGCGGTGGGCAGGCTTCCGGCAGGCCAGACCCTGCGCCTCGCCCTGACCCTGCCCCTGCGGAACCAGACTGGGCTGGCCGCGCTCCTGAAGGCGCAGTACACGCCCGGCGACCCGCAGTTCCACCGCTTCCTGACCCGCGACCAGTTTACCGCGCAGTTCGGCCCAACCGAGGCCGATTATCAGGCCGCGATGCAGTGGGCACAGGCGCAGGGGCTGACCGTCACCGGAACCAGTGCCACACGCACCCTGATTAATGTCTCCGGCCCGGCCTCTCGCGTGGAAAAAGCGTTTGCGGTCAATCTCGGGCAGTACCGCCTGCCGAACGGGCGCACCGCGTATGCCTCCCCCGCCGCTGCCAGCCTGCCGTTTTCGCTGGCAGGCCGCGTGTCCGGCGTCGTTGGCCTGAACAACATTGCCCAGCGCCGCCCCTCCCATAAGGTGCGCCCCAGCGCTGCCCGCCGTCCGAATGCCGGTGTTGGCGCGGGCACGTTCAGCGGCTCCGGGCCGCTTGGCTTTATGGCCCCGAACGACGTCAAATATGCCTACAGCCTCAGCACCATCACGCCCCTGTATGGTCCGGCCAGTGTCGGCGGCCTGAACGGCGCCCCGTATTCGCCCACCACGGGGACGACCACCACCGTGGACCCGACTACCGGAGCGGCAGCGACCCCTACTCTGCTGGAAGGAACCGGGCAGACCGTGGGCCTGTTTGAGCTGGACGGCTTTGCGTCAGCGGACACCGACCAGTATATCAATGCTTTCAGCCTGCCTGCCATCACCGCCGCCGCCGCCGCGAAAGCGACGCCAGCGGGCACACCTTCGGTGCAGACCGTGCTGATTGGCGGCTATGACGGCAAGCCGCTCAGCATCGACGGGCAGATCGAAGTGACGCTGGATATTGACATGGTGCTGGCCCTGGCTCCGAAAGCGACCATTATCAGCTATGAGGCCGATCAAGTTGCCAACACGACTGCCGCCCTGGACACCTACCAGCGCATGGCAAACGATGTGGCAAACGACGGCACGCCGCGCCTGCAAGTCATCAGCTCGTCCTGGGGCTTTCCAGAAACCCTGTCCGACCCTGCCGACCTGACCGCTGAAAACGCGATCTTCCAGCAGATGGCCGCGCAGGGCCAGACCATTTATGCCGCGTCGGGCGACAGCGGGGCCTATGATGCCTTCCGCACCCAGGACCCAACCGTGCAGAACATGATCGTCGCCGATGACCCGGCCACGCAGCCTTATGTCACCGGCGTGGGCGGAACCACACTCAGCTACAAGAAGCCCGGTCTCAGCGCCGCTGGCGTTCCTGTCCCCGGCAAGTACCTCGGCGAGATTGTCTGGAACACCGGCAAGCTTAACAGCATCGGCGGCCCCGTCGGCGGCGGCGGCGGCAGCAGCCAGATTTGGCCCAAGCCAGTTTATCAGATTGGCTATGGCACTTCGCCCAACCGGCGTGATGCCCCCGATGTTTCCCTGAACGCTGACAGCAACACCGGCTATGACCTGTTCATCGGCGCAACTGCCACCACCCCAGGAACTGCCATCACGGTGGGCGGAACCAGCGCCGCCGCCCCGCTTTGGGCGGGCTTCACCGCGCTGATTAACCAGCAGCGGAGCAGCGCTGGGCTGCCCTCGCTCGGCTTTGTCAACCCGCAGCTTTATCCCCTGCTGTCCGGCACGGCCTACACCTCGCTGTTCCATGACATCACGGTCGGCGACAACCTGCTGTATCAGGCCCAGCCGGGCTACGACGATGCCAGCGGCATTGGGACTTTTATCGGCTCGGCTCTGCTGTCGCGCCTCAGCTTCAGCGCCGATGCCGGGGTCGGAACCGCCACGGTCAGCGGCACCGTCACGGATGCCTCCACCGGCCTGCCCATTGGCGGGGCGCTTGTGTCCGCCACCGCCGCCTCCGGGGTCACCCGAGGCACGGCCACCACGGACACCAGCGGTGCCTATACGCTGACGGTCCCCGGCGGCATTTCGCTGACCGTCACCGCCACGGTCGCTTCCACCACGGCCACGCCGACTGGCACAACCGCCACGGGCACGGGCACGACCACCCCGCCGACGACCGGCACGACGGCAGCCGCCGGGCAGGTCTACGCCGGGCAGAGCGTCGCCGGGGTGACGCTGACCTCCGGCGGAACCGCCACGCTGAACTTCGCTCTGTCGCCCGCCCATGCGTTCCCCGGCGGCTTACAGATGATTTCCGCGCCCTTTGACTACACGGGCATCGGCGACTTCGCCGCGCTGTTCGGGCTGACCACACCAATTGCGGCCACCGGCCCGCGTTTGATCCAGTGGCAGCCAAGCCAGAGTACCTATGTGTTCTACCCGACCGCCCCTGCCGACACCATCCGGCTGGGCCAGGGCTACTGGGTGCGGTTCACGCAGCCGTCGTACATCAGCCTGGCAGGAACGCCCGCCCCGTCCTCGCAGCCCTATACTATTAACCTGACGGCGGGCTGGAACCAGATTGGCGACCCGTTCAACAGCAGCGTCTCGCTGTCCGGGGCCACAGTCAGCACGGCGGCGGGCACCTCGGGCAGCTCGCTTGCGGCCAGCACGCTGGTTCAGCCGATTGTGTTCTCTTACAGCACCACATTGAACAACTATGTGGCGCTGGATGCGACCACCGGCACGCTGGACCCGTATCAGGGCTACTGGATTTATGCCCGTCAGAACTCTCTGCTGACCCTGCCGGTTCCGACCGACCTGCCGCCGCCGAGCATCCCGGTTGCGGGCTTCTAGAATTCCAGGTGCCTTTCGGGGGCCGCTTTGCAGCAGAGTTTGCAAAGCGGCCCTTTTTTATGGCATAATCAGCACGTAAGACTTTAGGTCTGCAAGGTGAGGGGCGCGATGCACGATTTCTGGCGAAAGGAACTCCCGTGGCTGGCCGGGCAGGGGTGGCACGCCTGGTGGAAAAGCGGCGATGCCTGGGCGCTGGTGCGGACCGGCGCGGACATACTTATTGTCGCCTACCTGATTTATCGCCTGATGATGCTGACGCGAGGGACCCGCGCCCGGCAGATTATCATCGGGCTGGTCGTGTTCGTCGGAATGCTGCTGTTTTCGACCTGGGCGCGGCTGTCGGCACTGTCCTGGCTGCTGCAGCAGATTTTGCCGCTCGGCCCGGTGGCGCTGGTCATTTTGTTTTACCCGGAGCTGCGGCACGCGCTGGAAGAAGTCGGGCGGCTGGGCTTCTGGGGCAAGGGCTTTACGGGGCTGGCCCGCGAGGATTTAACCTCGATGGTCGGCGAGATCGTGCAGGCCGCCGAGCAGTTGTCGGACAAAAAAATCGGGGCCTTGATGGTGCTGGAGCGCGAAACGGGCCTCAGCGACATCGTGGAAACCGGCACGCTCATCAATGCCGAAGTCAAAACCGACCTGCTGTGTACGCTCTTTTACCCCGGCTCGCCCCTGCATGACGGCGCGGCGGTGCTGCGGCGCGACCGAATCGTAGCGGCAGGCTGCACCCTGCCGCTGTCGGAAAGCCGGGCTGTCAACGGAATGCAAATCCATACCCGGCACAAGGCCGCGCTGGGCATCTCCGAGCAGAGCGACGCGCTCGTGGTGGTCGTGTCCGAGGAAACCGGCATTATTTCGCTGGCCTTTGACGGCAAGATGGTGCGCGGCCTGCGCGATGATGGCCGCCTGCGCGACCTGCTCATCCGCGAATACACGGGCCGCGAGCGCCCCGGCCCGCGCCGCCGCCGCAGTTTGATCCGCCCTCGCTCGCGCCGCGAAGCCGCCGTTCCCGAGCAGGCTGCCGCGCTGCGCCCGGTGCCGGAGGGGCTGGCTGCCCCGGAACCGGTTGTCCCCACGGAGACACGGCTTTAGGCCGGTTTTGCTGAGATTGCTATGATTTCCTGGCTTCGTCACAATTTCGGCTACAAGCTGCTGGCGTTTGTGTTTGCCTGCCTGCTGCACTTTTACGTGGCTGGGCTGATTAATGCCCACCCGTCGCACCTGCTGACGCTGCCAATCACGGTGCGTAACCTGCCGCCGAGTTTGATCTTAGACGACAGCAGCCTGCCGTCGGTGACACTGACGCTGGACGGACCGCCCGAGGACATCAGCCGCCTGACCGATACGTCCGTCACCGCCTGGGTGGACCTGTCCCATGCGCGGGCCGGGCAGACGCGCCCCCTGCCGGTGCATCTGTCCGGCGTGCCGCCGACCATCACCGTTGACAGCGACCCGCAGCCGGTGACGCTGACGGTGCAGCAGCGGCGGCGGCGGCAGATGGCCGTCAGCGCCGACGACATCGGCATCGCCCCCGCCGGGTACTCCTTTGCCCCCCCGAGCGTCTCCCCGCGTGAGGCCGTGATTACGGGAACCCGTGAGGCGGTCAGCGCCGTGGCCCGGCTGGTCGCGCAGTCGGACCCCGATCAGCAGCCGGGGGCTGTGGACGAAGATTTTCCCATTATCGCTTTGGATGCGACGGGCATTCCGGTCAGCAATGTCACCGTGTCGCCGCCCACGGCTCATGTGCGCCTGACGCTGACCCGCGCCCTGGCCCGCAAAACGCTTCTGGTCAGCGCGAACATCACCGGAACCCTGCCCGCGTCGTACCGCTTCGGCAGTATTGAAGTGTCTCCCGCCGCCGTGGAAGCCGAAGGCAGACCGGAGACTCTGGCCGCCGTCAACACACTGACCACGCAGCCGATTGACGTTTCGGGAGCGACGGCAGATTTGGTGCGCCGCGTCGCGCCGATTATCCCGCCGGGCACCGCGCTCTCGCCGCGCAGCCCGATTACGGTCACTATCCATATCATTGCCCCGCCCGCTATTACCACGCCCCTTCCGGTTTCCCCGCCTGTGGATGTGCCGGGAAAGGCGGCGCAGCCACTTTAACAATACAGATGCAGGAGAGTACGCTTTTACTTATGGCCGAAAAATTATTTGGAACAGACGGGGTGCGCGGCGTCGCCAACACCGAGCTGACGCCCGCGCTGGCGATGGCGCTGGGAGCCTCGGCGGCGCGGACGCTGGGACGCGGCAAGACGCCGCGCTTTATTATTGGCCGCGACACGCGCATTTCCGGCACGCTGCTGGAGTCGGCTCTTGCGGCGGGGCTGTGCTCGCTGGGGGCACAGGTCGTCACGGCGGGCGTGGTTCCTACCCCCGCCGTGGCGAGCATTGCGCGGGTGCAGAACTTCGATGCAGGCGTGGTGATTTCGGCCTCCCACAATGCGTTTGCCGACAACGGCATTAAATTCTTTGGCGGTGACGGCTTCAAATTAGACGACGCGCTGGAAGCGGAGATTGAGGCCAACTTAGCGCACGTCGACTTGTGGGAGCGGCCTTCCGGCGCGGACGTGGGGCGGCTGACACACGCTTCGCATCTGGGCGGGCTGTATGCCGGGCATCTGGAAGACACAATGGGCGGCGTCAGCTTGGCCGGAATGAAGGTGGTGCTGGACGGCGCAAACGGCGCGAACTGGGAGCTGGCCCCGCGTGTCGTCACCGACCTCGGCGCGGACTTAATTGCCCTGCACTGCGCCCCAAACGGGGTCAATATCAACGAAAACTGCGGCTCGCTGCACCCGGAGGAGATGATGCAGCGCACGGTCCGCGAAGGCGCGGACATTGGGCTGGCCTTTGACGGCGATGCGGACCGGGTAATGCTGTCCGACGAGTTGGGCCGCAAGGTGGACGGCGACCGGGTGATGCTGCTCGTGGGCCGTCATCTGGCGTCGCAGGGCAAGCTGACGAACAGCACGGTCGTGGGTACGATTATGAGCAACATGGGCCTGGAAGTGGCCCTGCGTCAATCGGGGCTGACCCTGCTGCGAACGGCAGTGGGCGACCGCTACGTCTCCGAAGCTATGCGCCAGGGCGGCCATGTGGTCGGCGGCGAAAAGTCGGGCCATCTGATTTTCGGTCACCTGACCACCACCGGCGACGGCCTCTTGACGGCTTTGCAGGTGCTGAAAGTCATGCGGGAGACGGGCCAGCCGCTGTCGGCGCTGGCCGATCAGATGACCGAATACCCGCAAGTGCTGCTGGGCGTGCGCGTGCGCGACCGCCGCACCTGGGCTGATGACCCGGATATTCAGGCCGCCATCCGCCGCGCCGAAGCCGCTTTAGAGGGCCGGGGCCGCATCAATGTCCGGGCCTCCGGCACGGAAAAGCTGGTGCGAGTCATGGCCGAAGGCCCAGACCAGTCTGAAGTCGAGTCTTTGGCCGGAGAAGTGGCCGATTTGGTGCGCGAGAAAGTAGGCGAGTAGGGGCGCGATTTATCGCGCCCTCACGCTTCTTTTTTGGCCCCTTCCAGATGTGCCAGGGCGTCTTCCAGCACGGCGCGAAAGCGCGGGTCTTCGCCGCCGAGGGCCAGCCGCGCCTGCAAGGGGCGCACGGCATCGGTCAGGTTCAAATCAGACGCCGTCTGGGCGGCGACGGTTTGCAGCCAGCGGTCTTCCATCAGCAGCAGGCGCAGGATAGCCCGGCGCAGGGTGGCGCGTGGCTCCGGGGTGAGCGTGGCGTCGAGAGCGGCAATCTGCGTGTGCAGGTCCCAGAACTCCGCCGCCCATGCCTGCCGGTTCAGGTGCGTCAGCGTCTCTTTCAGCTCGGCCAGCAGCGCGGGGTCATCCCCGTCACGCGGACGCGGCTGAAGGGCGGCTTCTAAGAGCGTGGCGTCAAAAAGCGGCGTGGAGAGCGCGGCTTTCTTCAAGCGGGAGCCGCGCAGGCCGCCGACAATGCGGGCCAGAAACAGCGCCCCGACGGCGATGCCGCCGCGTATCAGTGTGTCCGTGTTCACGGGGTCTCCTCGGGAGCGCCATACTGCGCGTCGAACTCGGCCAGGCGCCGTTTTTTCATCAGCGGAACCGTCACGCGCAGGGCAAACGGGCTGGAATAGTTGAGCTTGAGAATCAGATCGTTCGTCTGCTGCATATGGCGGGCGTAGGCGTCCCGCGCTTTGGCGCGGGCGGCAGGGTAGTCCGGGGAGCCGTCAAAGCCTGGCGCGGCGGCTTCCCAGCGAGCGAGTGTGGCAAGGGCAAGGGCGCGAGACGCTTCGATTTCCTGTTCCAGCAGCAGCCACAGCGGCAGCACTTTGTTGTGCCGCAGCATTCGGTTGACCGCGCCCATGCCAGGCGGCTCGAACGGGTTCACCGACAAGTCTAGCGGCTGCCCGCGTCCGGGCAGGTTGTCAAACAGGCCCTCGTCAATCGCGTCCTGGATTTTGCGCTCCGCAACCCCCGCCGTCCAGTCCGGGTTGTCCCCAAAGTCGTCTGCCCCTGCCATCGCTCCTGCTCCTTGCTGTAAACGTAGTTGCGAAGCCGCAGACCTACCTTCCCCGCTTCGCTGGGGTCCTTCCTAAAGGAAGGATACAGAAGGAACAGGAGGGCGGGGGGACCCCGCCCCTACGCCATGTCCTAATCCTTCCTTTAGGAAGGACCCCGTGACCGAAGAATGAGGGAACAAGGTGGTGGGTCTCCAGGTTTCTTCGTGTATTGTACCCTGTGCCGCACCCCGTAAATAAAACAATGATTTTATCTTATATGCTCCCGCCTCACAGGCGGCTCTTTTTTACTTTCTGGCTTTTTGCGGGCGGCCTGCTGCTGACAACCCCTATCGCCCTGGCCCAGATACCAAACATCCCCGGCCTGCCCACGGGGCTGCCGGGAGCCGCGCCAGCGACACCGAAAACCCCCAGTGCGCGGGTGACGCTGAACGGCAGCCGCGTGTTTGAGATTTATGCCGCCACCCAGAACGCGGCGCAGGACCGGGCGGATTTGGTCAGCCTGCGGCTGGCACAGGCCCTGCAAAAAACGGAGCCGACCGACCCGCCGCCGCCCGTGACCACGCAGGTGGTGGGCGGCGAAACCATCATTTTGCTGGCCGACCGGGCCGTACTGACCGTAACGCAGGAGGACGCGGCAGCCAATGGCGAGACAGTGACACAGCTTGCCGCCGACTGGACCACGACGATGGAAAAGGCGCTGACCGAGGCGCAGCGCGAGCGCCGCCCCGGCTACTGGCGCGAGGCGGCGCTGGAAGCGGGGGGGATTGTGCTGGCAGCGGCGCTGCTGACGCTGGCGATCTGGCTGGTCGCTCACCGCCTGCTTGACAAGCCCGGCTGGCCGCTGCTGGCACTGGTCTGGCTGGTGGCGGCGTTTTTGATTACGAATCTGTTCCCGCAGACTCGGCCCCTGCACCGGCTGCTGGGGCACGGCGTCATCCGCCCGGTGGGCATTCTGCTGATTATGGGCCTCCTCGCGGCGGGGGCCTCGCGGCTGCTGACGCTGTTTTTAAAGCACGTTTTCCCGCCTATTCCCGATGACCTGTCCGCCGAGGAGCGCACGGAGCGCACCTACCGGCGGCGGGCGACGCTCGGGGCAGTGGCGCGAATTACGGGCGTTTCGCTGCTCTGGATTATCGCGTTTGTCGTGTCCCTGAGCTGGATTGGCGTCAATTTATCCGCCCTGCTGGCCTCGGCGGGCTTGATTGGCGTCGCTTTGGGATTAGCCGCGCAGGACACGATGAAGGATTTGGTCGCGGGGATCAACATTCTGCTAGATGACCGCTTTGGGGTCGGCGACAACATTGCCGTCGGTCAGTTTTCGGGCACAGTAGAGAACCTAAACTTGCGCGTGACACAGATACGGGACTCGTCGGGGCGGCTGATCACGTTCCCGAACCGAAGCATTGAAGCCGTCGCCAATGCCACGCAGCGGTGGGCGCAGGTGGATTTCAAGGCGGGGGTGTCGTATGATGCCAGCCTGCGCGATTCGATGGAGGTGATGGAGGCAGCGGCCAGCCAGCTTGCGACAGACTGGCCGGAGCGCGTTTTGTCCCCGCCGAAGATGCTGGGCGTGGATGCCTACAACCCCAACGACATCACCCTGCGCCTCTTGATGCGGACGGTCCCCGGCGATCAGTGGGCCGTGGAGCGCGAGCTGCGGCTGCGGGTCAAAGAGGCGTTTGACAAGAACGGCATCTCAATGTCCACGACGCAGCGCACAGTAACGGTGCTGGAAAACGCGCCAGGCGAGAAGCCCGCCGTGCCACAGGATGAGGGCGGGGCGGCATGACCAACAGGAGCGAAAACGAGGACCATAAGACCGAGGGGTTAAAACCCCTCGCTGGAAGGCGCTTCGCGCCAGGCGGCCAAAGATTAGATCGACAGCCTCACGCCACCTAACTCTTTGGCTTCCCGGCGTCCGCGCCTCTTAGCGAGGGGTTTTAACCCCTCGTACTTCGGCAGCAGTCCCCTACCGCTCCAGCGGCACGCTGCCGCGAAACGTGTCCCGCGTGGTGAGGGTGGGCAGTTTGACCGGCTTGTTCGTTCGGGCCGACTCATAGATGGCGTCCATGATGCGCTGGTCCTGCAAGCCTTCCTCGCCGGGTGTCCACGGCGTTTTGTCCTGCATGACGCACAGGGCCATGTGGTCCATCTCGCGGGCAAACTGGTCTGCCGGGGGCACGGAGGGCGAGTCGCGGTGGGCGATTTTGCCCTGCGCGTAGTCCATCTCCATGTGCAGACCGTTGTAGGCGAACGCCGGGTCCAGGCCAAACCAGCCGGTCTCAGCGTACACCCGGTAGCGGCGGCTCTGGTGAAAGCCGTAGCCGGTGGCATGATTGGACTGAATGCCGCTGGGGAAACGCATCTGCCACGTCACCATTTCTTCCACTTCGGCAAAGCGCGGGTCGCCGGGCGTGCTGTACGTGCGGGCGAACACTTCGGTTGGCTCTTCGCCGGTCAGGTAGCGCGTGGTGTTCAGGCAGTACAGGCCGACATCGGGGAGCGCCCCGCCGCCTGCTAGTGCTTTCTTTTGCCGCCACTGGTTCGGGTCGCCCTGGTTCTGGCCGTTGACACACTCGATCAGCTTTGTTTTGCCGAACTGACCGTTTTGAATAAGCTGCCGGGCCATGCGGTTGGTCGGCTCGTACTGAATGCGGTACGCAATCATCAGCTTTTTGCCCGCCGTCCGGCAGGCATCAATCATCTGCTGGCACTCTTTGACGGACACGGCCATCGGCTTCTCGCAGAGGATGTGCTTGCCCGCTTTGGCCCCGCGCACAGTGTATTCGGCGTGCATCGAGTTTGGCAGGACGATGTAAATAATATCTACGTCCGGGTTGTCTTTGATGCTGTCGTAAGTGTCATAACTGTAAACGTTTTTCGGGTCGATGCCCTGCTGCGCGGCCACTTCGGCGGCCTTGTCCGGCGTGCCGCTGACAAGCGCGGTCAGCTTGCAGTATTTGGTCTGGCCGAAAGCCGGAATAATCTGCTCCAATGCCAGCGTGCCGAGGCCGACCACGGCGATGCCGAGGCGCTTGCCCGGCGGCAGGGGCAGCGGCGGGCCGCCGGTGTCCTGTTCGGTGGAAGCATCCAGCTTGGGCAGGGGGATAGGCTTGGTCGTCGGCGTGTCGGGCTTGGTGATGGGCGGCGCGGCGGCCTGGGCCAGCACGCGGGGGGCGGTTTCGGCCAGCACTCCGGCGGCGGCGAGACCTGCCCCGGCGGTTTTCAGAAAGGCGCGGCGGGTCAGGTCGGTTTCAGGGGCAGGCGTGTCAAGGTTGGAACTGTTGGACATGGGACTTTCCTGTCTATTGGGGAGTTCTAACTATCGGTCTTCAGGCGGGCTGGATCGGGGGTCAGGGCCAAAAGCTCGGCGTGGGGCATGAGGGCCATCTGGCCGAACTCTTCCAGAAGCTGCCGGTAGGCGGCGGCGACCGGGCGGGGGCGGCGCTCCAAATCGTACAGGCCGCAGGCGTTGACAACGCCTTTCTTTTCGGCCAGCTCAATATCCCAATCAATCTGGTCAATCAGGCTGTACCACGTAAAGCCCAGCACCGGGACACCGTCGCCCCGCATTCTCAGAATGTTGCGGAACTGCTTCCACAGCCATGACGGCGCGGCCTCGGGGTCCAGCGTGTTGGTCTCGGTGTGCATGATGGGCATGAAATAGCGTTTGTAGTAAAGATAGGTCAGGCCATACCAGCCCATCACGTCTTCAGCGGGCAGCATGGAGCCGTCGGGCAGCATCAAGTGTTCGTTGCGCCCGTAGTAGTCATTGCCCATCACCTGATAGCCGGGAGGCTTCCCGGCCATGAACCATTCGTACTGCTCGCGGGTCAGGCCGTTGTCCATCATATACAGACAGACATCGGCGCTCGGCGGGTTGGCGTACAGCAGGTCCAGCGACAAAAAGCGCAGCTCGTTTTCCAGCGTCACTTCTTTGTCCGGCACGGCTTTCATCTGATGAATAAACTCGGCGGACTCGCTTTGCACGATGACAACATCCGGGCGGCGTTTGGCGATGCGCTGATTAGCCAGAATCGACGCCGCGCACAGGTGCTTCAGGGCCGTCACGAAGCCGCGTGGGTCCTGGAGCTGCTCGTTCCATAGCCCCTGCCAGGCGCTGGCTTTGGCCGACACATAAATCTCGTTGACGGGTGTATAAAAGCGCACCCAGGGATAGCGCTCGGCGACAGCCTCGGCGTAGTCGGCAAAGTGCAGGGGCAGCTCCGGGTTCTGGAAATTGCCCAGCCAGTCTGGAACGCCAAAATGCAGCAGGTCCAGAATAGGCGTGATTTCCAGCCGCTGCATTTCCGCCATGACGAGATCGGCAAACGTCCAGTCATAGCGCCCCGGTCCTTGATGAATGCTGTAATACGGCAGGCCATAGCGCAGAAAGCGCAGACCGAGTTCTTTGACCAGAGCCAAATCTTTCTGCCAGTGCTGATAGTGCCCGCATTCTTCCAGCAAATCGCGCCGCGTCTTGCCGCCGTCAATGGTCGGGTACGAACACTCAATCCCGGTGGCAAACCAGAAGTTGTTGGGCAGGCCCGTCGGCAGCCCGCCGCCGGACCCCGCCGCCGCCCCGCCGAACTCGTCCCCAGCATTCCCGGCGGCAACGCCGCGCTGTTTTAATATCTCCAGAAAATCGTCCGGCACACCGTCCCTGCTTTCTAGCAGAACAATTCTACGATTCGTCGCGCCCATGCACCTGCGCGGGCGGATGGGTGGCTTCGACGGCGGTGAACGGCTCTAAAATCTTGTAGGTGTGCAGTGCGTCCACGGGGACGACCCAGGAGTCGCCTGCTTCCAGCAGCACGACCTGATCGTTGTCCAGGTGCAGCTCGGCGCGGCCTTTGATGACATAGCCGACGGTTTCATAGCTTCGCACGGTCATTACTTTGGGGTCGGAAACAGGGGTTTCTTCCCAGAGGCGCATGGCAACGCTTTTGCCGGAGGCCAGATACTTCTGGCCCATCTCGCCGTGCGGCGAATGCGCGGAGTCTACTTTGGTGACGGTGGTGTCTGACATGATGGTTTTCCTATTCTCCTAACTTATTTTCCGAGCATCACGGGCTTAGAGCCATTGGTCTGGCGGAGCAGCAAAATGGGCTTCTGGCGCAAATCTTTGCCGTAGTGGTATTTCGGCAGCCGGTTGAGCTGATCGGCGGTGAAAAACATCACGCCGTCAGCGCGGAACGAGATGCTGTCCGGCCACACCAAAAGCGGCCCCGAGGCGACGGTTTCGTACTTGCCCGCCGGGGTGCGGCGCTTGACGGCATTATGCTCATAGTCGGTGAGGTAGACGTTCCCGGCTGCGTCGGCTTCGATGCCATCGGAAGCAAAGCCCTTGTCGCCCAAATCTTCTACGGCGGACGAAACGAGCGCGTCAGTCGCATCCGGGTCGGCCAAAGCCTGCGTGCTGACCCGGTACAGGTGATGGCCCTCGTTGGGGCAGTAATACAAATACTTGCCGTCGGGGGTCAGCGTGAGGCCGTCTACCCCCGTAGTGTCATGCTTGGGGGGCACGCCGCGCTTGCTGCGCTTCAAGACCGGAATGCCTTCAACAACCGGCGTGAAGCCCGGCTCGGCCTGCACGGACGCGGCATTGTTCAGGCGGCGGCGGCTTTTGCCCGTGGCTAAATCGACCACGACAATGCCATTTGGGCCTTTCTCCGACGAGTCGGAAATAAACGCGGTCCCCGCTGTCCCAAGCCGTAAGTCCACGCGCACGTCGTTGAGGTAGGCGTTCGGTCCGGCAATCTCATAGGGAAACAAAATCTTTTTGACGATTTTGTTGGTCTTTAAATCCACGCACACCAGTTTGGGGCCGCCAAAGGACACCGGATTCGTTTTGATGATACCCAAATCCAGCAGCCACAGGCGGTCTTTGGCGTCCACAGTCAGGCCCTGCACGGACACCAGACGCTCCGCCTGCGGCCTGCCGCTCAGGCGATTGAGGGAGGCATTGGGATAGGCATAGGCTTTACCGTTTTTGATCTCGGCCACACAGTACGGCCCCTGGTCAAAGGCACGCGGGAAGGACATAAATATCCGGCCTGTTTTGGACACCACGACGCCAATCGGGGTCGCGCCGGAGAAGCGGGCGGCGATGCTGACCGGCGGCATGTTCGGAGCCGTATTGAGCGGCGCGGCGAAGGCAGCCTGCGTGGCGGCCAGAGAGAATAGAGCAGTGACGAGGGCGTTCCGCAGAAAAATTGGGGAGACGTTCATGGCTTTTCTGTTACCACGCACCGGGCGCGGCCAAACCTGCCCAGATGGGATTTTTACGTGCCATTCCTTAAGTTTTGGAAAGATTCAGCCGATAGTTTTAAGAGGAAGACCAGCTCAAGCGCCGCTCTAGAACTTATTGAACCCATGCATCCACTGCTGATAAACGCTCTGCCCGCCCCGGACATCACGCTGCCCCTGCCTGCGGCTGCCCTGAGTGCAGTGCTGCTGCTGACGCTTCTGCTTTGGGCGGGAAGTCAGGCCAAGATCGCCCGCCGCCATGCCCGAGACGCCGCCGCCGCGAACCGGGAGCTGGAAGCCGCAAACGCTGCGCTGCGCGGGCATCAGCAGGAAATGGAAGAAAGCGCCCGGAGCTTGACCGGGGCGAACACGCTGCTGGCGCAGGCGTCGGGGCGCTTTCAGGAGCTGTTTCAGGGCCTGCCAGTCGCGTGCGTCTGCTGCGACGGCGGCGGGCGCATCATGGAGTGGAACCGGGCCTGGTCTCAGCTTTACGGCACAGAGTTTGGCGAGAGGGACAGCCCGCTGGGGCAAAAATTGACGGCGCTGGCGGACGCGCCGCTGCTGGCCGAAGCCATTGATGCCGCGCTGGCCGGGGACGCCTGCGAGGGTCTGGAATGGACCTACACGCAGGCGGACGGCAGGAATGTACAGGTCTATTCCAGCCTGTTTCCCCTGCGGGCGGCAGACGGGGCGGTGTCCGGGGTGATTGCGGCGGATGTCGATATCAGCGCCCAGCATCAGGCCGAGATTGCCCTGCGGGAGAGCGAAGAGCGGCTGCATGCGCTCTACAACACGACCTCCCAGCAGGAGCTGACGTTTGAGCAGAAGACCGCCGCTTTGCTGGACATGGGCCGGGAGCAGTTCGGGCTGGAAATTGGGGTGGTGGCGCGTGTCGTCGGCGAGCAGTACGAAGTGCGGCAGGCGCTGTCGCCGGGCAATGCCATCCCGGCAGGAACTGTGATGAGCCGGTGCGGGACCTACTGCGCCGAGGCGCTGGCGCTGGCGGATGTGGTTGGCTTCGAGCAAGCCGGGGCAACCGAGCGGCGCGAGGGCCTCGCCTACCGAACCCTGGGTCTGGAAGCGTATCTGGGCACGCCGATCCGGGTCGGCGGCGAAATCTGGGGGATGCTATGCTTTGCCGGGCGGCAGCCGCATCCGCGCCTGTTTACGAGCGGCGACCGGGAGCTGGTGCGCCTGATGGCGCAGTGGGTCGGCGGCGAGATTGCCCGGCGCGAAGCCGAGAAAGCGGTGCAGGCGAGCGAAGCCCGGTTCCGCGAGGCGATTGCCGCCATGTCCGAAGGGCTGATTGTGATGGACGCCTCGGGAGTCATCCGGCTCTGGAACGACTCCGCAGAAAGCATCCTGGGGGTGACACGCGGGCACGTCGGCGGCTGGCGTCCGCCGCGCCTGGATTTCGCCGCCGTGCGCGAAGACGGGACCTCGTTCCCGGAAGGCAGCTACCCGCTGATGGCCTCGCTGCGGCGCGGCGAAGTGCAGCAGGGCGTGGTCATGGGCCTGCCCGCCGGGGGCGGCGCGCTGCGCTGGGTCTCGGTGTCGTCGCGCCCGCTGGCCGCTTCAGAAGGGACCGCTCCGGGCGGAGTCGTCGCTACATTCGCGGACATCACGGACCGGCGGCGTGACGAGGCGCAGATTTGTGTCCAGATGGCGCAGATCAAAGAATACACGTCCGTATTGGAAACGCAGAAAACGCAGATGGAGGCGGTCAATGCCGAGCTTGAGGCACTGGCCCTGCGCGACGGGCTGACGGGTCTCGGCAACCGCCGGTCCTTTGAGCAGCGCATGGCGCTGGAGCTGAGCCGGGCGGCTCGCTACGGCCATGCCCTGTCGCTGGTGATGCTGGACGTAGACTGCTTCAAAGAATACAATGACACGTTCGGCCATGTAGAGGGCGATGAGGTGCTGCGTATCCTGGCCGATTCGCTGACCGAACGGGGCCGCGAGACAGACTTTTTCGCCCGCTATGGCGGCGAAGAGTTTGCGATTATCCTGCCGCACACCGACAGCGAAGGGGCGCTGGTGGTCGCCGAGCGGCTGCGCTGCCGCCTGGAAGCTTTGACCTGGCCGCGCCGGGCGGTGACGGCAAGCTTCGGGGCGGCAACTCTGCACCCGGCGATGACGGAGGAGCATGACCTGGTTCGGGCCGCTGATGCCGCTCTGTATGGGGCTAAAAACGCGGGACGCAACCGGGTACAGCACGCCCATTCGCTGCCGGACGGCGCTCCAGTGCTGTCTGTCTGAAGCGTTTTCTGGCTTGCGGGCCGGGGATTGTTTCCAGTCTATTTCCACAACAGACGGCTTTCCTGCTTGACAAACGGCTGCGGCGTGTGTATAATACTTCTCGTCGCTGCCCCGCTGCCGCCGCTGTGCCAATGAAGTCCAGGCGTTTTTATTCGGCTTCGGGAACTTAACGCGCAAATTATCGCTTCATACAGTCTATGTATTCTATGACTCTGTATTCTATGAAGCACTGCTCAGGACAGTCTCAGTCTTTGAAAGCTCCCTGTTTGCCGGACACCGCTGTCCGGTCGTAACCGGGGGCTTTTTGGCATTTCGGTTTCTCGAAGTTCGGATTTCAAAGGAGCGTTAGTCCCAATATGTTCAACCCACTCAGTTTTATGCAGGCCGGTGGCCCGGTCATGTGGCCTTTGCTGGCTTGCGCCATCATTTCGGTGGCCGTGATGATCGAGCGTGCCTGGTTTATTACCCGTGCGTCCGCCGACAATGAAGTGCTTTCCGAACAGGTGCGCGAGCATCTAACGGCAGGCAATGTCAACGCGGCGCTGGCCGCCTGCGACGAGCATCCCGGCCCGGTCTCCGGCCTGCTGGCAAGCGGCATCCGCAACCGCAACATGGATTCGGACACGATTGAGCGGACGATGGAAGAGCTGGCCCTGCGCGAGACTCCCCTGCTCTACCGGCGGCTCGGCTGGCTGGATACGATTATCACTATTGCGCCCCTGCTGGGCCTGCTGGGCACGGTCACCGGTATGATCAAGTCGTTTCATGTCGTCGGCTCTTCGCAGGGTCTGAACAACCCGAACGCCATCACCGGCGGCGTCGCCGAAGCCCTGCTGGCAACGGCCACGGGTCTGGCGATTGCGATTGTGACGCTGGTGGGCTACAACTTCCTGACCGAAAAAGTCAAAGAAATTATCGCTGAAATGGAAATCCGGGCCACGCAGCTGATGAACATTCTGGCCGGAATGCGGGGCGACGGCGTGCGGGGGGAAGGATTGAAGGGCGAGGGGGTGCGCGGTGAAACTACAGCGAGCCGAGCTTAAAAAAGCCCGTATCGAGATCATCCCGATGATCGACACCATCTTCTTCCTGCTGGTCTTTTTTATGATTACCAGTATTTCGCAGGTGCAGATGTCGGCCAAGCGGGTGGCCTTGCCGGTCAGCACGACGGCGGAATCGAAGCCGCTGGAAAAAGTGGTTTTGACCGTGGACGACAAAGGCAACTACTATATCGACCGGGCGCAGGTTCCGTACACGGACCTGCTGGACGGCCTGAAGGCGCGGGTGGACGAGAACCCGCACCTGGCCGTCGTCATCAACTGCGACAAGACGCAGCAGGTGGAGCAGTTTCAGTATGCGCTGAACATTGCCCAGCAGGCGAACCCGGAGCAGCTCATGATTGCGACCACGCCCGCCGATGCCTCGAAGTTATAGGACCGCAGAGTCTCCTGCCCAAAATTGAAGTAAATTATGAAAAAATGGGTCAATATCAAAACACCGCCGATGAAGAAGGCCCGCATCGAGATTATCCCGATGATTGACACCATCTTCTTTCTGCTGGTGTTCTTCATGTTCACCAGCCTGTCGATGGTGAAGATGAAAGGCATGGATGTCAGCCTGCCCAAAGACAGCACCAGCACCGAAGCGCCGCCGCCGCAGGTAGTGATTACCGTCAACCCGGCGGGGCAGTATTATCTGAACACCGACACGATTGACGGCAACAACCTGGTCCCGGAGCTGCAAAGCCGCCTGGATGCCAAGCCGAACACCGTGTTTATCGTCAATGTGGACAAGACGCGCCCGACGCAGGACATTATCACCGTCATGGATGCCGTCAACGACATCCATATTCCCGGCAAGCCCACCGACCCGGTGGGGGTCATGATTGCCACGCAGCCGGTGAACCCGAACGGCCCTTCGGCTCCGTAACTTTTCCAACGGGGTATTTTTTATGAACCAAACAAAACTGCCCGATGCCCGTCTGGACACGCCGCCCCCGGACGAGACGCCTGAAAAGCGCGACTCGCTCGGCGGGCGCATCCTCGGCTACTCGTTTCTGGCGTCCGTCGTGATCAACCTCGGCTGGCTCGGTTGGGTCTCGTCGTCAAACCTGTTTGGCGGCAAGGCTCCGCTGGACCTGCACCCGCAGGTGCTTAAGATGGTCAAAATCCCGCAGAAGCCCAAGCCCAAGCCGCCCAAGCAGAAGCCGCCGCCGCCGCCGCCGCCCCCGCAGAAGAAGCCGCCGCCGCCGCTGAAAACGCCGCCAAAGGTGCAGCCGAAAATCATCAAGCCTCGCGCCGCCGCGCCGCACCCGTCGCCGACCCATCAGGTTCATGTGGCACGCAGTACGCGCAGCACGACGCCCGCCCCGGCTATGCCAACAGGTGAAGCGCAGCCTGCCGTTCCGGTGAACCCTGGCGTCGAGTCGCACGAGAAGCCAACACCGCCCGCGCCGCCGCAGCCGCCCGCGCCGCCAGCGCCAATTCCGCAGGCTCCGCCAACGCCGCCAGCACCAGTTGTGAAGCCGCCGCCACCTCCGCCGCCGCCACCCCCGCCGCCACCTCCCCCCAAGCCAAAGGGGTGGGTACCGATTGAGACGCGGGAAGCCTCGAACGTTGGCAGCGTAGATGTGTCTGCCGACGGCATTGACGCCAGCAGCATCAACAACAGCGAGGTCGTCATCAGCTACACGATTGATGAGACAGGCCATGTCAAAAATGCCCGCGTCAAGAAAAGCTGCGGCAGCTCCGAGTTAGACAACCGTGTTTTGCGGCAGGTTCAGAGCCAGCGCTGCGCTCCGGCTATTCAGGACCATATCCCGCGTGAGTCGCGGGAAGAGTTCCATTTCCCGGTCAACAGCTAACCCGATTCGGCTGTGTCCCGGCTTTCACCCCTCCGCCGCTCGCCCTGAGCGGCGGAGGGGTGAAAATTGCATTTAAATTACAGTTAAAAAAAGTTCCCCAAATTGTTGCAGATCGTGATTTCTGTGTTATATTGTTATATCACACTGTCAAGATAGAACAAAGCTTGCATCCTACGCAGGAGCAGACAGCTTCCAGGAAGTCCCTCGGCACCGACGCCACTGCCTTCCGGCCCGGCCCGGCAAACACGACGGGCGCAACGTCTGCTTTTTCCCATTCTGTTTTTCATTCGTAGAGAGTCACTGACGTTTCTTTACTCTGGTTTTCTCATGCACCGGCGCATGGCAATTTGTCGACGGGGCTGATCTGTATGCCTCTTTGCTGTTCGGTTCGTGTTCTTTCCGTTCGTATTTTCTTAGTTCGTATTTTTCTCGGCTCGCATTTTTTCTCGGTTATTCAGAAGGGGGACTATCTTTATGCAGAAAGCAGCTTCCAAAGCGCTCGCTTTCCGGCTTCTTGCGGCAACGTCCGCACTCAGCCTCACGGCAGCTTTTCTCGCCGTCACTGCGCCGCCCGCGCACGCCGCCTCCGTCGGCGGTATTCAGGGAACCATCAAAAATGAAGCGGGTGTAGCCCTGCGCGGCGTTCAGGTTCTCCTGATCCCCGTCGGCGGTGGCGCTCCGCAGCCCGCACGCACCGACTCCAGCGGCTATTATAGCTTCGCGGGCGTTCAGCCCGGCACTTATACCATTCAGGTCAACCTTGTTACCTACAATTCGGCCAGCCAGGCAATCACCATCGCCCAGGACATCAACACCACAGTCGATGTCACGCTGACACCCAAAACCAATGTGCGCGTCGGCGCGGGCATCCGTATCCCGCTGACCAAACCCACCGAAACCGGGCAGCTTCAGTCGATCACTCACGAAGACGAGCGGCGCGAAATCTCGCAGCCGAACAATGCCAAGCAGTCCACCGGCCTGCTGAACTTCAAAGTCGGCGTCACCACGGATGCCGGGCAGTATCCCCATGTGCGCGGCTCGGACGGCAACCAGATTGACTGGTCTATTGACGGCATCGACCTGCGCGACCCGGTCACTAACCAGTTTGCCACCAACCTTGTCACGGCGGGTATCAGCACCTCGAACCTCATTAGCGGCGGTGCGGATGCCTCCTATGGCGGCTCTGCGGGCGCGTACCTGAATCAGATCAGCGCCAACGGGCGCGAAATCTCCAAAGGCAAGCCCATTGCGGGCTACGTGGAGAATACCAACGGGCCAGGCAGCAAGTGGGGTTATTCGGGCGGCGATGTGCAGATTGGCGGCCTGGTGGCAAACGGCAAGCTGGATTATGCCCTGTCGTCCATTGTTTTCCGCACCAAATACGGCGACAACACCCAGCTTGGCGAGCTGCACTCCTCGCATGATGAAGTCGGCAAGTTTAACTTCTATGCCACGGCCAACGACACGGCTACCGTGTTCTTTGCCCACGGTGCAGAGAACTATAATTCCTACCAGACCGCGCCCAACAACCTGTTCTTTGATCCCGATAAGGTGCTGACCGATCCGGTGTCGGGTCGCCAGTATACTTCGGCACGGAACCTGGACGGGACGTTTAATGACCACAACGTGCAGACGTACAACCTGGATCACTTCACCTATAAGCATAACTTCGCACCGTCGACGTACCTTCAATACCGGATTTACCAGCTCCATCAGGCCACTCCAAGCCATCAGGAAGGAACGGGCGACTTTTTCAACTTTGACCGCACCAATGTCACCGGCAATCAGCTCAACTTTTACAGTCAGCTCAACAAATCCAACGTTGTCCAGGCCGGTCTGGAATACAAAGACGCCAAAGGCTCCTTCCGCCGCCAGATAGTCTCCATCTCGCGGGGACCGCTGCAAGGACCGACAGATGATAACCCTTTAGGCACTCGCTATAGCGACCGGACGTACAACGCCTATCCAAAAGATTTTGCCTTTTACGTTCAGAACCGCCTCCAGACCGCACAAGACAAAATTGTGTTTAACTACGGCCTGCGTTTCCAGAGTACCACGTACACCGGCGGGACTTCCAAGTATGCAGTGGCGAATAATCTGGATACCTCGCATGAGTTCACGACTAAGTCTACCGATCCGCGCCTGGGCCTGACCTATACGCCGATTGAGAACCTGACGTTCCGCACGTCGTACACGGTCAACTCGCAGCACGCCGACGAGCGGCGCATTCAGCGGCTTGGACCGGAGGATGTGGGCGATGTCGGAACCTCACTGCGGACGGACCCGCTGCGGCAGTCCTTGGAGGCTTACAACGCTCAGGCGTTCAGCCGTGTGAACCTGTCTCACTCTAAAGACTTTGATCTGGGTGTGGAAAAAGGCTTCCAGATGAAGACCGGCCTGCTGGCCGGGTCCTATAACTTCAGCGTGACCGGCTACCAGAAATATGGCTATGACCTGGCCTTCCAGACCTCGCCGGACTACACTCAGGCCAGCCGGATTGCCTACAACAACGACGGCAAGCAGCACGCTTCCGGTTTTGAGTTCTCGTTCCGTAAGGTGCAGCGCAAACCCTCCGACTGGAGCGGGTACATCAACTATACCAATCAGGTTGTCCGCACCAATTCCAGCCTGTATGATACAGCCTATACTCCTTATGCTGCTCTGTTCCTCGGCACATCGGGCGCATTTACCGCCGATCAGCTTGGCTCTCTGGCACACCGCGAATTCGCGCCGTCCTGGGATCAGCGCCACACTATCGGCGTAGTTGCCACCAAACGGTTCACCAAGCTGCTGGAAACGTCGTTCATTCTGGACGCAGGCAGCGGCCTGCCATTCTTCACCGGCTCCACGGCCAGCGGCAGCCTCACCTCGGCAACAGGCTATGCCGACATCGGCGGCACGACCACGCCGGGGCAGGATTTTACGCAGGTTCCGCTGTCGCTGGGCGGCGGGCGGCTTCCGCCCCTGAACCCGGTCGTCGGCTATACCGGCTGGCACTACAAGATCACGCTGAACAACAGCTTCTACCTGACGCCAAGTTTCAGTCTGTTCCTGAACGTGGACAACGTCTTCGACAAAAAGACGGCGCTGTCGCTGGCAACCGGAACGTTCTCCGGCGAGCCGTACTATGTGGCTCCGAGTGCGGCCTACCCACAGGGCCAGCAAGTCTACCGCTATCAGGCTAAGCTGACTCCGGTCTATATCACCTTCGGCTTCCGGCAGCGTTTCTAAGTTGCAGACGGCGCGGGGCCTATGCCCCGTGCCGCCCCCCCTTTTCTAACCAGTATAGGATACTCTCACTCATGCTTAAAAAACAAACGACTTCGCTTCTGGGAATCGGTGCCCTCGGAGCGGCGGCACTGCTGCTGAGCGGCTGCGGCGGCAGCTCGTTCCAGAAAAATACGTTTGCGGCGATCCCAAACACCGTCCCAGCGGCCTATGGCTTGGACCCTGTCGCCGCCAGCCCGGTACTGAACTTGCCCCAGAACATTCAATACTTTGAAACCAGCGGGCTGGGCGCGGCAGACAGCAAGGCGGCTTACCTCACCGCCGCAACCGGCTTCACGATTGACAAAGCCCCGGACGGGGCGGGCGTCTCTATAAACCTTGACCCGAATGGCAAAACTATTCCGCAGGGCTTCTCTACCGGGGGTCAGTTTATCGATGCGGTTACGACAGCCAGGGCGACAGTACCAACGGCCGTTAGTCCAGGTGCTTCGGTGATCTTCCGGGCGGCCCTTGCCAATGGCGCGTCCGCTGGAAACTCTCCTTCTATCACTACAGTAAGCCTGACATCGGCGGACCCGGAGTGGACACTGGGCGTTCTGCCATTGACCTTCAATGACCCCGGCAAGAACTCCGGCCCTCTGGCAAACGGCACCTATGTAACCGGCACAAACCTTATCCCGGTTCCGTTCGCCCTGCCTTTTACTACCAGTGGCATTCACACGGTGACTGTTACGGTAGCAGACGCGGCGGGACGGCAGACCACGACTACGTTCTCAATCCCTGTGGTGGCAGCCACCAACGTAGCCTTGTTCCTGCAAAACATCACCATAAATGTGCCCGCAGTGCCAGCCACAACCACGACGCCCGAAGTCCCCGCAACCACCCAAACGACCCCTATCACTCCTGGTGACCTCGTTTCTGTGGACGGCGGCACGGCGGTCACTGCCGACGCGCAGGGAACGGTTATTCTATTCACCACGCCTGGTACGCATACCGTGACCGAGACCGCGCCTGACGGCACGGCGGTTGTTCAGAAAGCGACATTCGTTCTCCCGGACAGCGTCAGCACCGGCTCCAATACTCCGCCAGCGTCGCTGCTGGGAAGGACTCTCTACAACGTCGCCATTGACGGCGGCGATGGAACCAAAGTGACCCCTGCCGTGCGCCACGCGGCTTCAGTTACTCGTCACTAATTTGCGCCCTTGCTTTATGCTAAAAACGCCCCCGATCAATTATGGTGGGGGGCGTTTTTGATTGTGGCATGGAAAGGAGGATAGGAAAGAAGGGCAGGGGCAGGGCTTGCCCCTACAGGTTGAGGTTTAGCGGGGCTTACTTGCCCGCTTTTTGCTGGCGGCGGCGCAGGTCGGGGTTCAGCTCGCGCTTTCGCATCCGAATGTTTTTAGGTGTCACTTCCACCAGCTCATCGGGGCCGATGTACTCAATGGCGCGGTCCAAAGACATCACAGTCGGCGGGGCGAGGCGCATGAACGTTTCTTTGTTGGACTCACGCATGGACGTCAGGTGCTTTTTGCGGCAGACGTTGACGTCCAAATCGTTGTCGCGGGCATTCTTGCCGACAATCATGCCTTCGTAGACTTCGATGTTGTGCGGAATAAACAAAATGCCCCGCTCTTCGGCGGCGGCCAGGCCAAAGGTCGTCGTGATGCCGCTTTCGCTTGCCAGCAGGCTGCCGTTGCGCTCCACCGCCATATCGCCGAGGTAGGGGATGTAGCCGCCGAACAGGGAGTTCAGAACGCCCGTGCCGCGTGTCTCAGTGATAAACTGGCTGCGGAAGCCAAGCAGGCCGCGTGTGGGAACCTTGAAGCGCAGATACACATGGCCGTCGCCGGGCGTGGACATATCCATCATCTCGCCGCGCCGCCGTCCAAGCTGCTCGATGACGACGCCGCTGAACTCTTCGGCCACATCGACTTCGACTTCTTCCAGCGGCTCCATTTTCTGGCCGTTCTCCTCGTGGAAGATGACCTCGGGCTGCGAGACTTGCAGCTCATAGCCTTCGCGGCGCATGGTCTCAATCAGAACTGCCAGATGCAGTTCGCCCCGGCCCGACACGCTGAACTGATCGGCGGAATCGGTGTCTTCGACGCGCAGGGCAACATTGGTTTGCAGCTCTTTCATCAGCCGCTCACGCAGCTTGCGGGAGGTGGAAAACTGCCCTTCGCGCCCTGTCAGGGGCGACGTGTTGACGCCAAAGGTCATCCGCAGGGTCGGCTCATCCACCTGCATCAGCGGCAGGGCCACGGGGTTCTCGCGGGTGGCGATGGTCTCGCCGATGTTGACATCCGGCAGGCCGGATACGGCGACAATCTCGCCCGCCTCGGCCTGCTCCACTTCGGTGCGGTTCAGGCCCTGATAGATAAACACCTGTGCCAGCTTGCCGGGAACGGGAACGCCCTCGCGGTTGATGACGGTGATGTTCTGGCCGGTCTTGACCACGCCCGCATTGACACGCCCGATGGCGATGCGGCCTTTGTAGTCGTCGTAATCCAGCGTGGTCGCCCGCAGCTGCAAGGGAGCGTCCGGGTCGCCGGTGGGCGGCGGGATATGGCTGATGATGGCGTTGAACAGCGGGACCAAATCCGTGCCGGGCGTCTCCGGGTCCGTGGTCGCCGTGCCTTGCAGCGCAATGGCGTAAACGACAGGGAAATCAAGCTGCTCTTCGTTCGCGCCGAGGGCGGCAAAGAGGTCAAAGGTCTGGTCCACGACCCAGTCCAGGCGCGACTGCGGGCGGTCGATTTTGTTGACGACGACAACGACTTTGTGCCCGGCTTGCAAGGCTTTGGACAGCACAAAGCGGGTCTGGGGCATGGGGCCTTCCACGGCGTCGATGAGCAGCAGAACGCCGTCGACGAGGCTCATCACGCGCTCAACTTCGCCGCCGAAGTCGGCGTGGCCGGGGGTGTCCACGATGTTGATCTTGGTGTCGCCGTAGGTGATGGCCGTGTGCTTGGAAACGATGGTGATGCCGCGCTCGCGCTCGAGGTCCATCTTGTCCATGACGCGCTCGGCGACGGCCTGATTGGCGCGGAAGACGCCGCCCTGCTTGAGCATTCCGTCCACGAGGGTCGTTTTGCCGTGGTCAACGTGGGCGATGATTGCGATATTACGCAAATGGTTCTGTAAAATAGACATACGGCAGAGAGTATACCCGATTTGTGTGGCGGATTGTTGCGGAGGAGCAAGGCATCAGCTTACACGCTTAGGATTTACCTTTTTTGGAGACACTGTTTCCTAAGACTGCCGCTGAAAAAGGAAAAAATGTTTATGTTTACCTACAAAGGCAAAACCGCTCTCGTTACGGGCGCTTCTTCTGGCATTGGACGTGCGTTTGCCAATGCGCTTGCAAAAAAAGGCATGGCCGTTGTGCTTGTTTCCCGTTCCGAGGCGCAGCTGCAAAAGCTGGCCCAGGAAATCACGCAAATCCACCGCGTTCCTACTCAAGTCATCGCCACCGATCTGGCAAAAGAGGGAGCGGCGGCACAGGTATACCAGGAAGCGCAGGAGCGCGGGCTGACGATTGATCTTCTGGTGAACTGTGCCGGGTTTGCCACGCAAGGTTACTTTGAGGCCCTGGACCCGCAGCAAGAACAGCAGGAAGTGATGGTGAACACCGCCTGTGTTGTGGGCCTTTGTCATGCCTTTCTGCCGCAGATGCTCGCACGCGGCGGCGGCGGCCTGATCAACGTTGCCTCCATGATGGGGTTTCAGCCTACTCCGTTCATGGCGGTGTATGGGGCAAGCAAGGCGTTTGTGCTGTCGTTTTCGGAGGCATTGTCCGAAGAATACCGAAGCCGTGGCCTGAGCGTCGTGGCCCTGTGTCCCGGCCCCACGCAGACCTCATTTTTTCATACGCTGGGAACAGACGAGGCGTGGAGTGGTCCGAGGCGCACCCCGGAGCAGGTGGCGGCGACGGGGCTGAAGGCGCTGGAGCGGGGCCGGAGCGTGGCCGTGGATGGAGCCGTCAACTCCATCACCGCGCTGCTGCCCCGCTTTCTGCCGCGCCCTTTAGTCGCCAGAATTGCTGGAAGTTTTGCGCGGCCCCAGAAGACGGCTCAGGAAACGGCTCAAAAAGCAGGTCAGCAGGCTCACCCCGTGCCGCAGGTATAGCGTCCCGACGCGGCACTGACTGCCGCGCCACATCACGGCCCCGGCTTCACTGTATTGCCGTCGCCGTCGCCGGACAGAATGGGTGCGGGCGCGGTTGTGAAAATCACGGTGTTGCTATCGCCGTCGGCGACTACCCGCCCCACGCGGCCCTGCACGCGGATACGGTTGCCGTCGCCGGTGATCGTCAGCACCGGGCAGTCCCCGGTTAAGGTCAGGGTGTCCCCACTGCCGCTGACTTCTACGCTCTTGCCTGCTGTGGCCGAGGTCAGCGTTTGGGCGTCCCCGGAAATCACGACGCCCGCAGGCGGCCCGGCGGGGTGTGTCCAGTGTGACACCAGCCCTAGCCCGCCGCCGCACCAGAACAAAATCCAGACCCAGCCTTTGATTTCGCGCCAGCCGCGCACTCGCCGCCGGGCGGTGGGCGAGACGCGAGCGGTTTTCACCGAGGCCGCCGTCGCTGCGTTTTCGGCCCGCTGCTGCTGCACCTGCGCCCAGATTTCTTCGGGCGTGGCGTCCAGATTTAGCTCCTCCACCACCTGCCCGATGGGGGCGGTTCCGTGGATTTGCTCGGCGGCGCGGGCTTCGTCCAGGGCGCTGACGGCGCGGGACAGCTCTTCGGCGGTCACGCGCTGATTCGCGGCGGGCAGGTCGTGGGGTTCGTCGTGCTTGAGCATAGCGGGCGGCTCCTTTGCCTCTATTATAACGCACAAACCCGATTTCGTTGACACCGCCCCCCGCGTCTGGTACAATTCAGCACTGCTTATGTCAACACCACACTTCAAACACTCCCGGCGGCTCAAACGCGCCCTGCCGCTGCTGGCCCTGCCTCTGGTTCTCGGGACTGCGCTGCATCCCCTGCCCGCCCATGCGGCATCCACCGATATTGTGCCGCGTGGGAGCGGCCTGCTGGACGCCTTTGCCACGCTGGCCCAGGCCAGCGCCTTCGGGGCCGAAGACACGCCCGAGGACTTCCTGGGCGAGCCGCTGTATACACGCGGGCAGCTTGCCCGGCTTCTGGAACATCTGATTGCCGATGAACCGGCCCGCTTTGCCGCCGTCACCGGCAATGACCGGGCAAACACCGCCCTGCACACAGCGGTCGCCGATTTGAAGCCCGAGCTGACCTATGACAACGCCGACCTCGCGGCGCTGAACGTCGTCCCCCCCGGCAAAGTGGCTGTCAGCGGCTACGTGCAGCCGGAGCTGCGCCTGCGGACCGGCGGCGACACCCACCCCGGCACGGGAGTTCTTGGCCTCTACCGAGTGACGGCGCAGGGCAACCTGCGGAGCAACCTGCGCTACTCGGTGGTCGGCTCCAACTGGGCACAGGACGAGCGGCGGGTGTTCAATCAAGACGTGGGGGCACACGATTTTTCAGGCCTCAGCGAGGCCGCGCTGTTCCTTGACGGCGGGCGGGGGCTGACGGTTACCCTGGGCCGCCTGCCGGTGCGCTGGGGGCCGGGGTACCGGGGCACGACGATGGTGTCCGACAACGCCCCGCCGCAGGATCAGCTTCAGGTGGCATTCCCGTTCAGCCTCGGCGCACGGTTTGGCCGGGCGTACAACTTCACGCAGCTCTTGTCGACGTTCAAAGACGGCGGCACGCGCAAGTATTTCGCGGCCCGGCGCATCGAGTATGCGTTCAACTCGCGCCTGTCAGCGGACTTCCAGGAAGGCTATATCTCGTCGTCGTCCGAGTCGCTGTATGTCTCGCTGCTGCCGGACTTTTACAACGGTCAGAGTACCAATCTGCGGGTCGGCGGCCTGAAAATCCGGGGACTGGACCAGAACTATAACAGCTTCCTGAACCTCGGGGCGGCCTATGCCGCGAACCCCGACACCCGCTTCTACGGTCAGTTCGGCATCGACGATTTGCAGTCGCCGGGCCATCAGTCCTACCGCACGCCCCGTAAAATCGCCTACCTCGTGGGCACGACCTTCCGCCCCGCGCCGGGCACGGACGCCGTGGCCGAGTATTCGTTTGCCGACGCCACGACCTACACCTCGCGCATCCCCGAAACGCAGTGGCAGAAGGGCCTCTACAATAACATTGGCCTGCCCGCCGGTCCCAACAGCCGCGAAGTGTTCCTGCGCCTGCGCCAGAAAGTCGGGCGCGGCCTCCATGTCGCCCTCGAAGGCCGGGACCGCCGCCGCCGCGACGACAGCTTCCCGGAGCCAAACTCCCGCGACTACGCCGCGACGCTAGAGTTCGCCCCCAACCAGAAGAACGGCTTTGAGGTGACGTACCACGACTACCGCCAGAACGCCTTCCCCCTCTCTCCGTCTGTCCCCCTCCCCGGCGACGGCTTCACCCCCGCCAACGCCGAAGGCAACTACGGCCAGAACCTGCGTATCCGGCAGCTTGACGTCTCCTACCGGCTGTTTTTCTGATGTGCCCCCCCGCCCCCAATTCTGGGGGAGCCGGAATAGAAACCGGAGCATAGGAAGGGCGGGGACAAGCCCCGCCCCTACCCTTCTTTCATACCAACCTTATGCGAACCATCACGGGAAACATTGTGACGCCGGGCGGCGTTCTCACGGGCGGCACGCTGACGGTAGACGACGCAGGGCGCATTGCCGCAGTCGGCCCCTCGCGGACGTCGGCGGTGCGGGCGGATGATTTAGACGCCAGCGGCCTGTGGGTGCTGCCGGGGTTTGTGGATGTCCATGTGCATGGCGGCGGCGGGGCGGACTTCATGCAGGGGACGACCGACGCCGTGCGGCAAATCGCCCGGACACACGCCCGGTTTGGCACGACGGGGCTGTTAGCCACCACGCTGACGGCGTCGCGGGAGGCGACGGACCGGGCGATTATGGCAGCACGGGAGGTGCAGAGTGCCGGGCCGGGCGCGGGCGAGGCGCGGGTGCTGGGGGTGCATCTGGAAGGGCCATACATCTGTCCGGCGCGGCGCGGGGCACAGCCGGAAGCGTTCGTGCGGCTGCCCGATGTTGACGAGCTGGCACACTGGATTGCGCTGGGCAGGGGGGGCATCAAAAAAATCACGCTGGCCCCCGAGAGGCCGGGCGCAGAGGCGGTTATTCGAGAAGCGGTCGCGGCGGGCATGACGGTGTCAGTGGGGCACACGGACGCAGAAGCGGAAGAAGTGGCACAGGCGATTGAATGGGGGGCGACGGCGGCAACGCACGTTTTCAATGCCATGCGGGGCCTATCGCACCGTGCGCCCGGCGCGGCGGGGGCGTGCCTGGCGCGGCCCGAAGTCGTCTGCGAGGTGATCGCCGACGGCGTTCACCTGCACCCGCTGGTGGTGCGGCTGATTGTGGCGGCCAAAGGGGCGGAGGGCGCGATCTTGATTACCGATGCGATTGAGGGAACCGCGATGCCCGACGGCGTGTACGCGCTGGGCGGGCAGGCGGTGACGGTGCAGGGCGGCACGGCGGCCTTTGCCGATGGGACGCTGGCGGGGAGCGTCCTGACCATGAACCGGGCGTTCGCCAACGTGCTGGCCTTCGCCGGGGTGTCTGTCCTTGAAGCGGCCCGGCTGACGTCGGGCAATGCCACCCGGCAGCTTGGGCTGGCAGGCACGCTCGGCGAGATCGCCGTGGGCTTGGCCGCTGATTTAGTGGCCCTGCACCCGAACACCGGCGCGGTGGAATGGACGCTGGTGGGCGGACAGGTGGCGTGGCGGCGGTAGGACCCCCTAGCCCACAATAATGGGGGAACCGGAAGTATGGGGGAACCGGAAGTTAGGAGAAGGCCCTCTTAATTATCTGGCTCCCCCATTATTGGGGGCGGGGGGGGCCTACAAGTGCATCTTGGCGTGCCCGGCTTCGCGGAACTCGGGCAGGAGGCATTCTTTGATTTCATCCATTGCGGCGTGGGCGTCTTCCCAGTCGCCGACTTCCACTTCCCGGCCTTCCAGCTCGGTGTAGGTGGCAAAAAAGTGCCTGATTTCCAGCAGGCGGTGCGACGGAATGTCGCTGAGAGTGCAGGTGTTGGCATACAGGGGGTCGGAGACGGCCACGCACAGCACTTTGTCATCGCGCTCCCCTTCCTGCCGCAGACGCAGGATGCCAATAGGGCGCACGCGCATCAGGCAGCCGGGAAACGTCGGCTGGTCAATCAGCACCACCACGTCCAGCGCATCGCCGTCGTCGGCCAGCGTGCCGGGAATAAAGCCGTATTCGGCAGGGTACGCCACCGACTGATACAGCACCCGCGACAGCGCGATGCCTTCCATGTCATCGTCCCACTCGTACTTGTTTTTGCTGCCGCGTGGTATCTCGATCAGCGCCATGACGCTGCCGTCTTCCAAATGCGGTTTCATGCTGGATTTTTTCATGGCGTCTTATTCTCCCCGGCGCATGGCTTTTCCTGCAAACGTGCCATAATAGGCGCGTGATACCTAATACCCCCCTCCCTCTTGAAGAGGCTCTGAAAAATGCGCTGGCCGCACGGGCAAACGAACTTGAGCCGCGCCATGAAGCGGCGCTGCGGCTATTCAATGGCTTTTACGAAGGCTTCCCTACTCTGAGCGCTGACGTGTACGCCCGAACTTTGGTGCTGCATAACTACGCCGACTCCCCCGCGCTGGTGGACGACGCCGTCGCACAGGCGGCGGCGTTCTATCAGGAGCGCCTGCCCTGGCTGCGGGCCGTTTTGGTCAAATCCCGGCACGCAAGCGCGGAGGAGGGCAAGCGGGGCAGCCTGCTGGAAGGCGAGGCAACGGACCGCTTTGTCTGCGAAAACGGCGTCTGGTACGGCGTGAACCTGACGCTCAATCAGGACAGCAGCTTTTATCTGGACACCCGGCATCTGCGGGAATGGGCGAAAGACACGCTTTCGGGCAAAAGCGTCCTGAACACCTTCGCCTACACCGGCAGCCTCGGGGTCGCGGCGCGGGCAGGCGGAGCCTCGCGGGTGGTGCAGCTTGATTTAAGCCGGGCTTTCTTGAACGTCGCCAAAGCCTCGTACACGCGCAATGGGTTTGCGATTGACAAAGCCGACTTCCGGGCGGGTGACTTCTGGCCGCAGGTCGGACATTTGAAGCGTGAGGGAACACGCTTTGACTGCGTCTTCGTGGACCCGCCCCTGTTTTCGCGCACCCGGCACGGCACGGTGGATTTGGCGGCGGAGGGCGTGCGCCTCCTGAATAAAGTGCGGCCCTTGATTAGCGACGGCGGCTATCTGGTGTCTGTCAACAACGCGCTGTTTCTAAGCGGCGCGGACTATTTAGCGAGTTTGGAAGCACTGTGCGCGGACGGCTATCTGTCGATAGAAAAGCTCGTGCCCGTGCCGCAAAGCTTTATCGGCGGCGGGTCGGCGGCGAACTTGCCGACAGACCCGGCTCCGTTCAACCACCCGACAAAGATGGCGATTTTGCGCGTGCGGCGCAAGGATGCGGGTTAGGTCATGCAAAGAGTTGGAGAGGACGAGGGGTTAAAACCCCTCGCTGTTACGCAGTCATGCCGCAGGCATCAAGGCGCTTCGCGCCGGGCGGCCAATCGGATAATAAATACAGGCCCGCGTGTTTATATCTTGGGCTTCCCGGCGTCTGCGCCTCCTAGCGAGGGGTTTTAACCCCTCGTATTTTGCGACAAATAGAAAACACCGCACTGTTTACTTCGCTTCTTTCAGCACCTCTAAAGCTGCTGAAAAACCATAATTTTGCAGGTTAGCAACACATTCAGCCGATTATGAGGCCAGCGTCAAGTTTATTTACCGCTTGACCAAGCCCCGTTTCTGTGATATACTCTATTCACGTTGCCGAAATTGACGGCGACAACACAAGCAACGTCGAAGCGAGCGCCGCCCCGAGGGGGTGGCGCTTTTTTGCTGTTTGAACCTCCTTGATGCCCCATGACAAGCGAAGCCACAACCGAACACAGCGACTGTGCGAAAAATGATTGTGCGAAACTGGGACGGCCCCGCAGCGAGTCGTCGCGGCAGGCCATTCTGGACGCAGTGCGGGACCTGCTGATCCAGAGCGGCTACGCGGCGGTCACCGTGGAAGCCATTGCGGCGCAGGCCGGAGTCAGCAAAGCGACCATCTACCGCTGGTGGCCCGGCAAGGCCGCCGTGGTGCTGGAAGCGTTTCTGGCCGCTTCCGGCCCCTGCCCGCGCCGCCCGGACACGGGCTGCCCCGCCGCTGACCTGCGCGAACAGCTTCGGGGGCTGGCACACGCGCTGGCCGGTCCCGTGGGAACCGTCCTGCGCGGCGTCTTGGCCGAGGCACAGTCCGACCCGGAAGTGGCAGAAACGCTGCGGGTCCATTATCTGGCCCCGCGCCGGGCGGAAACGTGCCGCCTGCTGGAACGCGCCCGCGCTGCTGGCCGGATTTCGGCGGATACGGATGTGGAAACTGCTGCCGATACGCTGGTCGCCCCTCTCTTTTACCGGCTGCTGACCGGCCATGCCCCGCCGGATGCCGCGTTCGCGGACAGCCTCGTCACTCTCCTCTTTGACGGCCTGCACCCTGCTTCCTCTGACAAAAAATAGTTTCGCTGGCGGGAACCGGCCTGGAACAGCGCGTGTTGGGGTAGATAGAAACGAAACGCGCCGTTTCGTTTCACAAGACATTTTGCTCACGAAGGAACCCACCATGTCACAGATTTTGTATGTCACCTCCAGCCCACGCGGTGAATCGTCGCACTCCAGCCAGATTTCTGGCGAGTTCGTCCAGACCTGGCTTCAGGCCCATCCCGGCGACACCGTGGTCACCCGCGACTTGAACCCGCAGACCATTCCCCATGTCACCGACGAGTTCATTGGCGCCATGTATACCCCCGCCGAAGCCCGCACCCCCGCTCAGAAAGAGCTGGTGGTACTGTCGGACACCCTGATTGGCGAGCTGAAGGCTGCTGACATTTATGTCTTTGCCGTCCCCATGTACAACTTCAGCATTCCTTCTGTGTTCAAGGCGTACATTGACCAGGTCGTCCGGGTCGGCGAAACGTTCACCAGGAGTTATGAGGGCCTGCTGAAAAACAAAAAGGCGTTCGTGGTGACCGCACGCGGCGGCGGCGGCTATGGGTCGGGAGAGGCCCATGCAGGACTCAATTTTGAGGACCCTTACGTTCAGACCGTGCTGGGCTTTGTGGGCGTCACGGACGTCACGTTTATTCATATCAACAACACGACCAGCGGCGAGGAAGCGGCCAAGTCGCTGACCGCCGCCCGCGAGCAGATCAAGGCGCTGGCGGCAGACTAGGAGCAGAGTCGTGGGGCAGTGGCTCGTCCCTGCCCCTTTCGCTGAGAGGAGATTACACACAATGGCATCCGACAAAAAAGTCGCTCTGATTACAGGCGCAAACAAAGGCATCGGGCTGGAAATCGCCCGGCAGCTTGGCACACAGGGCATCACTGTCGTCGTTGGCTCCCGCGACCCCAAGAAGGGGCAGGACGCCGTGGATACGCTGAAAGCCGAGGGCATTGACGCCTACACGCTCAAGCTGGAAGTCACTGATGCTGCCGACCACGCCGCCGCCCTGCCCTACTTCCAGGACACCTTTGGGCGGCTGGACGTTCTGGTCAACAACGCCGGGGTCCTGCTGGATGGGGAAGGCGTCACGGCGGAAAACCTCACGCAGACATTTGACGCCAATGTGATGGCCCCTTACCTGCTGTCCGAAGCCCTGCTGCCGCTGCTGAAGGCGGCTCCGGCGGGGCGCATCGTGCATCAGTCCAGCGTTCTCGGCTCCATCGCCTCACACGCCTCCGGGCAGGTCCCGCCGCAGTACGCCCTTCCGGCGTACAGCGCTTCCAAAGCCGCGCTGAATATGCTGGGCGTGGTTCAGGCCGAACAGCTCAAAGACACGCCGGTCAAAGTCAACCTCGCGCACCCTGGCTCGGTCAAAACCGACATGAACCCCGGCGGCGACCTGACGCTGGAAGAAGGCGCAAAAACCGCCGTCACGCTCGCCACGCTGCCCGACGACGGCCCTACCGGCGGCTTTTTTCATCTTGGCGAAACGCTGCCCTGGTAGCAGAGACCTCCCCCGTCCCCTCTGAAGGAGGGGACGGGGGAGGTCTCCCTCCAGCACAGAAAGCAAAATACCTATGAAAGCTATTCAAGTCACACGTTCGGGCGGCCCCGAAGTTCTCCAGCTCATCGACCAGCCGACCCCGACCGCCGGACCGGGCCAGATTTTGATTGAAGTCAAGGCCGCTGGCATCAACTTTGCCGACATCGTCGCCCGCGAAGGACACTACCCGCCCGCGCCGCCGCCGCCCTTTGTGCCCGGCTACGAAGCCGCCGGGCTTGTGTCTGCTGTCGGCGAGGGTGTGACGGGGTGGAGTGTTGGCGACCGCGTGCTGTCGATGACTTCGGGCAACTGCACCAATGGTTACGCCGAATACGCCGTGGTGGACGCCGCCAGGGCTGCGCCCATCCCCGACTCCGTGGGATTTGCCGAGGCGACGGCGCTTCTCATTCAGGGCCTGACCGCGCATGGCCTGCTGACGCAGGCCGTGCCGGAAATCAAGGGTAAGAGTGTGCTGATTACCGGTGCGGCAGGCGGCGTCGGCTCGCTGCTGGTGCAGCTTGCCAAGCAGCTCGGAGCCGGGACCGTCATCGGCCTGGCTTCCACTGAAGACAAGCGGGCCAAAGTCAAAGCGCTGGGCGCGGACGAAGCGATTGACTACACGCAGGACGGCTGGCCGGAGCAGGTCAAAGCCGTCACCGGTGGCAAGGGCGTAGACATCTATCTGGATGCCACCGGCGACAGCGCAGGCGGCATCAAGCCGCTGGCCGACGGCGGGTACTGGGTGATTTACGGCGGGCAGGCGACCTCAGAAACGGCGCTTACCGGCAGCGACCTGATGGGGGCGATCTTTGGCGGGCAGACCGTGCGCGGCTGGAACCTGAACCGAACACCCCGCGAAGTCATCGGCGAAACGCTGAAACAGCTTGTTGAGTGGGCCGGAGACGGCACGCTGAAAATCACTGCCGAAGACAGATTTCCCCTGGCCGACGCCGCCAAAGCGCACCAGGCGATTGAAGGCCGCAAGACGAGCGGCAAGGTGGTACTGGAGCCGTAGGTCTCCGCTCTGCCTTAGCCACTCTCACGAAAGTAACACAAATGCCCACACTGTTTGACCCCATTACGCTGGGGGCGCTCACGCTCCCGAGCCGTATTTTCATGGCCCCGCTCACCCGCAGCCGGTCGTCGGACGGGCGCGTGCCCAATGCACTCATGGAAGAATACTACACGCAGCGGGCCTCGGCAGGGCTGATTTTCACGGAAGCAACCTGTATTAACCCCTACGCGGTCGGCTACATTGCTACGCCCGGCATCTGGTCGCCGGAGCAGGTCGCGGGCTGGAAGACAATCACAGACAGCGTCCATGCGGCGGGCGGGCACATCGTCTGCCAGCTTTGGCACGTTGGGCGGCTGTCCCACCCGGACTTTCTGGACGGACGCCTGCCCGTCTCGGCATCCGAGACCGTCGTGCCCGGCGAAATCCGCACGCCGGACAACGGCCATGCCCCCTACCCCCTGCCGCACGCGCTGACGATTGCTGAAATCCAGGGGCTGATGGCCGACTACAAGCAGGCCGCGCAGAATGCGAAAGACGCCGGATTTGACGGCGTCGAAATCCACGGCGCGAATGGCTACCTGCCAGACCAATTCCTGCGCGACGGCACGAACCAGCGCACCGATGAGTACGGCGGGCCGGTCGAGAACCGGGCGCGGTTTATGCTGGAAGCCACCGAGGCCGCGATTGCCGTGTGGGGCGCAGACCGGGTGGGCGTCCACCTGTCCCCGCGTGACATGGAGCATCATGGCAGCTTTGACTCGGACCCGGCGGCCACTTACGGCTATGTGGCCGAAGAACTGGGTAAACGAGGCGTGGCCTATCTGTTTATCCGCGAGTCTCTCGAAGGCGGCCCGCGCTATGCCCCCGACATGAAGCGCCGCTTCGGCGGCCCGGTGATCGCCAATGAGCAGTTCACGCCCGAGCAGGCGCAGCAGGTCTTGGATGCAGGCGAGGCCGACGCTGTGGCGTGGGGCCAGCAGTTTATCGCAAACCCCGACCTGCCCAAGCGTCTGGCCCACCACCTGCCGCTGAATGCGCCGAACCCGGCGACGTACTACGCACCGGGCGCTGAGGGCTACACCGACTACCCATTTGCCGGGCAGAGTGAGTAAGGGCGCGATTTATCGTGCCCGCTTTTCTTTATCTTTCCTACATCGGCGGCACGAGGCCGTTTTTGCCAACCATGACGCGGTCGGCGCTGAGGGTGCCATTGGCGGCCCGCTGGGCGACCACAAAGACATGAGCGCCGGGTTTCAGCAGGCTTGGCTGGCCCGGCACAAAGGTCACGATGGGGATATTCAGCGGCACGGTCAGCCGCTGCGCTCCCGTGCCCGTGCCGTTTTTGTATTCCAGCGTCAGCGCCTCCCCGGTGCTGCCGCGCTTGACTGTGCCGTTGGTCATGCGCGAGCCGGACGACGGCTTGCCGCGCTTGACGGTCCCGTTGGTCATCCTGCTGCGCCCCCCTGCCGCGCCGGGCAGGTCCCACGGGTAGCTGCCTTCGCCCGTGCCGCGTGCGGCTTCGGGGAAGACGACGACTTCCCGCGCCTGCTGCGTGCCATTTGGCAGCGTCACCGAGGCGATCCCCAGAAAGCTATTGTCCTTGATTTGAGCGCGGCTCGACGGCACAACGCCCAGCACGGGCACTTTGGGCGCAAGCCGCACGCGCAGGAGCGTTCCCGATTTGGACTTAATCGTCAGCAGCGACGGCGTGGCGCTTTGCACCGTTCCCCGCACCCGCACAGCGGCGGGCATCGCAGGGGCAGCGAATGTCGGCACGGCCCCGGCAGCGATCAGCACAGCGGCGGCGATGAGTTGTTTTTGCATGGTGTTCTCTTTCCTGACGCGGCAGGCAGCCGCGTTTGTTTTCTAACACTGCCGCAGCGCCCCGTGTTCCGCCGCTCCGGTTTAGCCCGGCGCCTCCTGCGGGAACACAAAGACACGAACGAAGCAAGGAGTATCACTTATGGCAGAAGAAATCGGCAAGCAAAATCGGCAGACCCCCAGCGACGCAGAAGTCGAGGAGGCCAATGACAACACGCAGGCGCGGCGCGTGGATGTGGACAGCAAAAGCGACGCCACGATGGCCCCCCACCCCATGCCCGGCGCTCAGTCCCAGGATGTCACCGGCGACGCCCTGCGAAACGATCAGCGGCTGGAAAACAACTCGGTCGAGATGAGCGGCACGAAGACCGACCGCTCCCATGACGACTTAGGCACGGCGGTTGATACCCCCAGAGCCGCCGACACGCACTAAGTACAGATACTAAAGGCCGACGCTTTCGCGTCGGCCTTTTGCTTTTTCCGTGCTATTCTTCCGCGACCGTTTCCGGGGCCAGGCCCAGCCACTCCACCAGGCGGTCCGGGGCCAAACGGCGGAAGCACTCGTCCATGTCCACGCCGCTGTACAGCCAGAACAGCACCGGCGAATAGGAATAAGACACGGCCTCCGCCGCAAACGCCTTGCGGTCCGGCAGCCCGCGCAGACGGGCGAAGGTTTCGGCGATTTCGTGGCGCAGGGCCAACGCCCGCGCCTGAATATCCAGAAGCTCGGCCTTGACCGTGTCCGGCAGGTGCGGCAGCATATCATCGAAGTTCGGTGACAGGGCCGCCTCCACCTTGCGCCGCGTCGTGCTGAGCGTTCCCAGCACCCGGTCGATCATCACATACGCCGCGCTTTTGATCTTGACCCGATGGTAGGCCGCGTCGCGCACCACGACGCCTTCCCCGCTGAACGGCGCGATAGCGTCCACCGCCTGTATCACTTCGTCCCGCGTTTGCAGCGGGTATTCGGGCACCCGTGCCACCGGCAGGTCGTCCAGTTCCGCGATGTCCAGCTCGGCCAGCGTCGCCTTGTCCCAGGCGGCCAGCCACGTCAGCCGCCGCTCGGCAAACGGCACGATGACCCGGTTCTCCGGGGCGGTCAGCTCAAAGGAGTAGAATATGTTGGGGTCAAGCCGCTCCGTCAGCCCGGCCAGCGAACCGCCTTCTTCCAGCAGTGCCCGCTCGACCAGGGCGCGAAACGTGGTTCCGCTGGTGTTGACCGGCCCGGACGCATCCGGCGTTCCTTTGGTGGCAACCTGCCACGCGCCCTGGTGGAAGTAAAAGCAGATGAGCGACCCGTCCACCTTTTCCTGCACGCGAGCCGTGCCCCAGTCCAGCGGGTGCGCGTTCGGCTCCCCCCAGTTGAAGAACTTGAAAAAGGAGCGCGAGACGACCTCCCACTGCGCCGTGTCCAAAATCAGGGCGCGGCATTCCTGGCAGATCGGCTCGTGCATGGGCGAGGCGATCTGGTTGTAGTTCAGCGCGACCACGCCCAGCGCCGCGTTATGTTTGGCTTTGATGGCATACGTCGCCGCCAAATCGTCCAGCGTCCCACCGCCCCGCAGAAACTTCTGCACTTCTAATTCCATAATCGTCAGCCTCCCGCTGTCAAGCCGCCTATCATTGCCAAGAGCGGATCGCCCCCGCCCCCAATTCTGGGGGAGCCGGAAGTTCAGAGTAGGGGCGCGATTTATCGCGCCCTCCTTCTTCGTACTTCTTCTTCGTACTTCCTCTTCGTATACAGATTCTACGAATGCGCTTCCGGCTTGAACTCGTAGCCCAGTAGTGCCACCCCTAATCTGCGAAATACTTGGTGGAACTAAGTTCCAGCAAGGTTCATTTTCCGCACAACGCTCATCGGGAGGTACAGGCGGCTTTGGTCATCGAGAAGAGGCTGAAAGCCGCGCTTCCTGTAGTAATCGCGCCGCCTTTGCCGTTCAAGCTCTGATTCGTTCGGTTCGTGGAGCAAGTCCAGAGCGACGCCAATCAGCCCAAAATCGTCGGCAGCGAGACGCGCTTTAGCCAGCGCAAAATAAAGTAAGCGAGTCCCGATTCCTTGTCCCTGCCAGGCTTTATCGGCGGCGAGTTGTCCGATGAGCGCGACGCCGTACTCCCCACGCGGCAAACCTTTAGCAGGCAGCGACTCGTGGCTGACGGTTTTGATCGTGAGAGTGACAAAGCCCAGTATACGAGGCAGGTCTTCGGCTTCGACGACCACATGAGTTACGCCGATGTCACGGTCGGCATATTGCCGCGCCGTCTTTTGCAGAAAATCATTTAGCGTAGCATTGCCGCAGTCAAAAGAAGCGCGGTCATGGCGGCGTGAAAGTGGTTCAATCAGCATTAGAGAAGACCACCTTCACCATTGGTAACGAGAGCCGTTCATTTGTCCCTGATTGAACTCAGCGGCTTCCCGCAGAGCGGTTTCGGTCGGAGCAGTCTCTGCGGTCATCAGTTCTACGAATCGCGTAAAGTCTCGATCTGACAGCAGAATGCGTTCCTGCCGCGCCAAGACCTCCTCCGCCCGCTCCACGACAGCCACTTCCGCAAACTCCGTTAGCGATTGATTAGCGGCGCGGGCTGCCCGCTCGACTTTAATTTTGTTTTCAACCGCCATGCGGATGTTGAATTGGGTACTCTGCTGCACCATTTTTGTCTAAGCCTCCACAACTATTGTACCATGTGCAGCTAGCATTTTGCTATACATGGGTTATAGATGAGCTTCCGGTCTGAATTCGTAGCCCAGCACGCCGCCGAAGAAGGCCAGCGTGTCTAGGATGTGCCGGTTCCAGTAGTTCCAGTTGTGTTCTCCAGCGTGTTCGGCGTACTCGTGAGCCACGCCCAGTTTTGTCAGATGCGCGTCAAACGCCCGATTGCTTTCGATGAGAAAGTCGTCTACGCCGCAGTCGATCCGCAGGGCGGGGATATTCGCTAGGTCAAGGCCAGGGGCCAGCGCGAACAAGTCGTCCATGCCCCCTTCCGGCTTTGCGCCAAAGATAGGCCGCCATTCGCGTGCCCAGTTGTCGTCGCCGGAAAAGTCCCGCCGCCCGACATCCACCGCGCCGGAGTGGCTAACGGCGGCGCAGAACAAATCGGGGTGCTTCAGAGCGAGTTTCAAGGCCCCGTAGCCGCCCATCGACAGTCCGGCAGTCACACGGCCTGCACGGGTGGGAATGGTGCGAAACGTGCGGTCCACAAAGCCGACGATGTCCTGGGTGAGGTGCGTCTCATACGCCGCCAGCGGCCTGTCTACGGCATCGGTATAGAAGCTGCGCTCGCCGTTGGGCATCACCACAATCAGCGGCAGGCCGCCGACATAGCGCTCCAAACTCGTGCGCCGCGTCCAGGCGGTGTGGTCATCAGACAGGCCATGCAGCAGGTACAGCACGGGGAACGGCCCGTCGCCCTCGTCGGGCACGATGACATTGAGCGAGACCATCTTTTGCAGCAGGTTGTTTTGGTTCAGGTGAAACTCGGCGCTTGGCATGGTGTGGTTCCTTTCAAGGCGGCCCCCCGCCCCCAATAATGGGGGAGCCAGATTTCGGAGAAGAGGGGCTAAATCCTAATTATCCGGTTCCCCCATTATTGGGGGCGAGGGGGTCTTCTCCGTCAGCAACGTCAGCGTCAGGTCCCGCCGCCGGGCGTACCGCTCGCCCGACACGGCAGGCATCGCGCCTGCCGTAGACACCGGCGCGTCCAGCGTGATCCACGACCGGCAGCCGCCGTACTGCGGCAGGACCGGTCGCACCACCGGCGCGGGCAGCGCGTAGGCGCGAAGCAGCAGCACCCAGACGGGCTTGTACGGCTCCCAGTCAAAGCGCCCGTCGATAAACTGCGGACTCCAGATATGCTGCGGGGCAAGGTTGTTCAGCGTCGCCCGGTCCTGCACCCGCACCACATCCGTCACGTCCGCCGCCGCCTCAAAGCGCACCTCCGTCGGCAGCGTCTTGCGGTCCTCTTCCCCCCGGAGCCACTGCCCAAAGCACGGCTGCAAGTCCCCCGCCCGCTCGGTCTCGTGGGCGTAAGTTGGATACAGCAAAAACTGCCGCGCCCGCAGATCAAACTCGCCAGTGTCTTCCACCAGCCCGCCCTTGCGGACGAGTATAAGCTGATGGCCCTCTAAGAGTGACCGCTGCACAACCGCCCACTCTTTTAGGGCTGTGGTTAATTCATTGGGTAGCATTATTATCTCCATCAGCCGCTTTAAGTAGAGTCTGATAAATCCACTCATTCGGCGCGTAATGCTCAAAAAAGAAGCTGTCTTCGGCCTGTAAAATACGCGACAGCGCCGCCGCGACTGCCGCCGAGCGACTGATGCCAGCCTCGCATTGACAGATAATCAACTGAGCCTCTGTCAAATGCGCCTGCACAAACGCGATAATGGTTCGGGCCTGTTCCCGCGTCATAGCAGTTTTGCCCGATGCAACAGCACGAGGGCCACTTTTGTCGTGAAACTGAAGACGCGAAATAGCCTTCTGTTGAGGCGATGCGGCAAAAGTCGCTTCGGGCCGTTCTGGGTCCGTGATTGAGAGTATCAGGTATGGCACGCTTGGGATAACGGCTGCCACCTCAAAACGGTTCAGAACCAAAAAACTGACGCGCTCACCTAGATAGACCCGTTCCAGCGGCGGCGTTGCAGAGGTAAACATAGGTGTCTCCTATGAAAGTATACCCCGCCACGCTGCTCATGCCGGGTATACTGAGCTTATTCTATCAGGAGGAACCCCGATGGCGATTGCGGAGACAGAACTTTTCACGCAGACACAGCCTGGTCGGCTCATCACGGAAGACGAACTGCTGCGTCTGCCGAAAGACGGGCCGGGCAACCCGGCGGCGGCAAAGTATGAACGTGTGAATGGGAGGCTCAGGGAAGTGCCCACAAGTTTTGGACATGACGAGATTGGCTTTAACATCATTTTGCTGATTGGCCCGCATATGCGAGGACGTGGAGTAGGTTCCACAGGTCAGGACGGCTTTCGGATGGCGAATGGCAATGTCCGCGCCCCGGATGTGTCGTTCACGCGCACGGCGCGTATTCCCGGCGGCAGGCCGGGCACGGGGTACGGCAGCGTCGCGCCGGATTTATGCGTGGAGATTATCTCGCCCTCGGAGCGGCCCGCTGACATCGCGGACAAGCTGCGCGATTATTTTGACAGCGGCGCGAGCTTGGTGTGGCATGTTTTTCCCGAAACGCAGTCAGTGACAGTGTTTATGTCGCCGACAGAGGCGCGAACGCTGAACGCCGATGACACTTTGGAGGCCGGGGGCCTGCTACCAGGATTTGCCTGCCGCGTGGGCGACATATTTACAGGGAATTGAAGACAAATTATGCAGTATCGTAATTTTGGAAATACAGATTTGAAAGCGTCGGTCGTTGGCTTTGGCGTGTGGACCGTGTCTACCAAGATGTGGGGCGTCACTGATGACGCCCTGCGGCGGCGGCTTTTAACGCGGGCCTATGAGCGGGGGGTGACGTTCTACGACACCGCTGATGTTTACGGCGATGGCCTCGGCGAGACTATTCTGGCAGAGACGCTGGGGGCACACCGGGATGAGCTGACCCTTGCCACCAAGTTCGGCTACGACTGGTACACCGCGCCGGGCGAGCAGCCCGGACAGCGCGAGCGGCCCCACGACTGGTCGCCCGCGTTTGTCAAACGCGCCTGCGAGGAGAGTCTGAAACGGCTGAACACAGACCGGATTGACCTGTACCAGATGCACAACCCGCGTTTGGAAGCGATCCAGAGCGATGACCTGTTTGCCGCGCTGGAAGAGCTAAAAGCCGAGGGGAAAATCCGGCACTACGGCGCGGCGCTTGGCCCGGCACTGGATGTCCGGCAGGCCGAAGAAGGGGCCGCCGCCTTTCGCACCCGGCACATGACCTCGGTGCAGATCATTTTCAGTCTGCTGGAACAGGTGCTGGCCCCGGACGTTCTGGCCGCCGCCCGCGAGAGCGGCGGGGGCGTCATGTGCCGCGTCCCGCACGCCTCGGGGCTTTTGGAAGGCTCCTACACCACCGACACCGAGTTTGCCCCCGGCGACCACCGCAACTTCCGCGTCTCCACCAATGAAAAGCGCAAAGCGTGGCTCGAGGACGGCCTGAAGAAAGTCGAGCAGCTCCAGTTTCTCACCGACGGCACAGGCCGCACGCTCGGCCAGGCGGCTTTGCAGTGGCTCTGGTCCGAGCCGCTCCTCGCCACCGCCCTGCCCAACATCTACGACGAAACGCAATTAGAAGAGTTCTGCGCCGCCCCCGACACCCCCGCTCTCACGCCCGAAGAGCTGACGCGGGTGCAGGCGCTGTACGCGGACAACTTTGGATTGTGAATCGAGATTGACTTAGACTACTTGGACAGACACACAATGACTGATATTATAAACATTGATGAACAATTTCTTTGGGTTTTACGTCCTGATGAGATTCCCGGACGGTTGAACCGTGACCTGCGCCGAGGCGACCCACACATCTCTGTCAGATTAGATGTAGCGTTGAAAGGACCTGATGGAAATATCTTGAAGGATGTTGAACTCATCCCAACGGAAACTTTGCCTCGGCTTATCAGAGGGGATTTGATCCTTTTTCGGATACCGAAAGTTGAGCTAGACGAACAGGCAAGACAACTGTTTCATATTGACCAACTGCATAAGATGGTTTCAGATGATGAAAGAAGAATCTACAACGGCATAGTAAACAGCTTTTCATCATCTGAGGCAAATAAGCTAGAAACAGCAATCAAAGCGATCAATCAGAAGATTGAGGAACGGGCAGCAGCTATCGTCGATGACAAGATGGCTGCTGAACGTGACTCTATAAACAAAGTATGGGCAGAACACCATGCAAATCTCGAAAACCACAAAATAAACCTTGAAAACCATGAGAAGGAGCGTCAAGAACTCGCAAAGACTTCGGACGAGATTGCAACTAAGCAGACACGCTTAGATGAAGATCAACAAAAAATAGACCAAGCCAAACTTGAGTTTGAGCAAGCGGGTGGCCCAGAGTTGATCGCGCTTGTCCGTCAGAACAAAGATCAAGATTTTGAAGACATGAACGCTTTGCCGCCAAAAAACCAAGAGGAGATGCCTGCTCTTATAGCCGATTTGCATGGTCATCTTGAAAAACAAAATTACTCTGTTGACAAGATACTGTTGATACAGACGTTGCTTTGCCTTTGCGTGGCAGCAGCAACAGGGCAATTTATTGTGCTGACTGGGCCGCCGGGTTCGGGGAAAACCAGTCTTGTACAGAAAATCTCAAAAGCCATAGGCGCAGGCAGTGGAGTGGTTCCTGTGCGGCCAGCTTGGATTGACTCTACCGATCTTATCGGCTTTTACAACCCCGGCATCAAACGCTATCAGCCAACACCGTTTTTGGATTATTTCCTGCAAGCCAAACGATTCGACGAACTTAACCGCCTTTATCTACTTGTGCTGGACGAGATGAACTTAGGACGTGTGGAGAACTACGCCGCAGATTTTCTTTCGCTTATGGAGAAGGCACGAGACGGAGACGACAGAGCAAAATTGCAACTTTACTCTCGTGAGGTCGAAGCAATGCTTTCCAAAGAAAATGATGCAGAAATAAAGGCGCACAGGTTTAAGTACCCTAGCAGACTTCCTTTTCCACAGGGGCTTGTTCTCTTCGGCACAATCAACGTAGATGAAACAACTCACCTTCTCAGTCCCAAGTTTTTGGATCGTGCCCTTGTTGTTCAAGTGAGCGGAACCACACTACCAAAGAGCCTGGCAAAAATAGGTCTCTCGGAAGCAACAGCGGATGTTCCTTTCTCATGGGAACTTTCGCTTGGGGTGGCAAAGCAATGTATGAGCGCAGGGATGGAGCTATCGCCAAAAGCTCAAGCCACATGGAAGCTTCTTATGGAGTGGGATGAAGCCTACTTCAAACCGCTGGGACTGCGTCTCAGTCATCGACTGCCGCAGGTATATCGCTGTTACATGGGAGCAGCATCTGTGCTTAAAATATCAGATCATCAACAAGTGGCAGAGACGTTCATGCTGTCAAAAATCTTGCCGCTCATTTCCTTCCGAAGAGACGCCAAGTCAGAAACCAATCCTGAAGAATCAAAGTTGAACATTATTCAACGTTGGCATGATGATTCTGAGACAAAGAAAAGCGTACCGAGTGTGTATGAGGCCCTGAAAATAATTCTTGCACAGTCGGAGCGGCAGGGAATAATTGTGCGCTATCTGGAGTAACCATTATGTTGCCAGTCGAGTTTTTTTACACAAGCAATGATCAATTTCTTCCACTTGATGAGGAAGGCAATTATATTTGGCGGCAGTACACAAGAGGCACATGGTACGTTCGTGTCTCTGACGCGACTATAAGGTCAGTTTTTATCAAGATTGCTGAAGAAGAGTTTCCTCTGGAAAGATATTTGAGTGATGACTGCTACACGCTTTCTAAAAATGTTGCGGAGCAAATGGTGGCTTCCATTGAACGCCGTAGCGGAAATCAAGGACCCACCGGCTGGGTTGGCCTGCTTAATCTCTGGTTCAGCGATAGCAAAAACCGATCACAAAGGCTAGAGCCTTCGTTATTTATCGAACCAAGTTATTTAAACGGCAATGATTTTAAAGCACTCATCGAGCGGCTTCAAGATTTAGCTTCCTTCCCCTACAGCCCTACCCAGATTAAGCGGAAAGAGCGCGGAGGTAGTACTGAGGGAGGCACGGATGACGATGAGGACGAATTACTGAAACAGGCTGCCAGCAAATTGCTTAACTTGTCAGAACAAATTTATTCTGACTGGCCTTTGGTGCAAGCAACCGCCTCCCGTGAGACTCGGCTGTTGCCTAAGCTCGTCGATGTTTCCTCGGCGGCAGCTTCTTCCTCTTCTCGAATTGCGGCAAAACGGGCACAACATCCTCACGCTCGCCGGGCCGAGATACTAATGCCACAAGAGACGTTTGCGACTGCTGAGAACCGCTTTCTGGTTTATGCGTTGCAAGAAATATACCAAAGGTCGCCGGTATTCGAGAGAAGGCTGAAAGCCCGTTCCAACGAACTTCAAGCGCGGTGGAAAACAGACGACAATCACGTTAATTCAAAGCGGCTAACTAATCAGCAGAAGAAAGAAGAAGCCGATTTAGAAAAAGTAGAATCAGAGATGGCTCATTGCTTGACTGGCTTGGCACAAGGTATAGTTAGCGACGCAAAAAAGATTGCACTTTACGTCAATGACCATTTTCTACAAGAGGTTCGTGACGACCCGGCGCTTCCGAGCAGACCGACAGATCGTTTGACTCGCTCTCTGGCCTATGGCTCTATTTATGCCGCTTTTTACGACTACCAAAACCAGCCCGGTATTTCATTTGTGCCCCTGAAACCTGGTTTGATGCAGGCACTTAACTCCAAGCCCATTCATCCTGCCTGCACCCTGTATGAGTTGTGGGTATTTGTCGAAATCTACGATATGCTCATACATACGTTTGGGTTTCGCCTGCCGGTAGGGGCCAAAGTGGGCCATCCGCTTGAATATGCAGACGGTGTGGCAGATGAGGTTGTTGGGGACGCCCTTAAAGGCAAAGAGTTTTGTCTCGAACTCAGGCCCACCAACAAACAGGAGCGGCAGATCGCAATCAGTCTTTGGTACGACACAGAAGAAAGTAAACGCCGCCCCGGAGCTAGTCAGCTTCGGCCTGACATCTATTTGGAAGTAACAGACAGCAACACAGGTCGCCGTTATAGCTTTGCCATAGATGCCAAATATCACAGCTATCCTGGCTACTACATGAGAGAAGAACGCGAAAAGCATGGCGTCAGCACTGTTTTTGATCTAGATTTGCTAGTCACAGCCAAAGAAAAATACTACAAAAAACTTGGCTGCAATGCTGCCTTTGTGGTGCATTCAGACTCAAATATCAACTACACGTACTGGGGAGGCAATCTCTATAAACCGGGAGATGATTGGCCGGACCATCGTTACGGTGCTGTTTTTGCGAAGCCGTCTGATACAAGTAACTTACGAAAATTACTAAAATGCTTTTTGATGTACCATGTGGGCATTGAAGATATATGCTGGTTATGTCGGAGCGAGATATATCCTAAGACTACATCTGAAAGGTCGGAAAGGGTCTATGACGCCGAGCATAATTATTACGAGCGGCAAACCGTTCAAAAGCCTCTGCGCGGTTCGAAGTATGAATGCTTGATATGCCAACAATCTTGGATGCGCCAGTGGTGTAGTGGAAAAGGTAAGCATAAGCTATTAAAGATTGGGGCTGATACTTTTCATGTTCCGGCGGCAATCGGAAGCCAAGTCGGCGATGTGGCTTGCCCATCCTGCTCAAATGGTCATCCTAATAAAAATAAAACATTTGGCGGAACTATAGACGAAAGAACGTTATGATATTATCAATGGATTGAGTCTTTATAGCAGGGGCAACAAGCGGTCATCATACGAAGCAAGCTGGAAAGAAAAAGGCAAGGTCGGTTGTTGCGAACTTGCCTTTGCTGTTAGTTCACGCGCACCCGGAAGCGGAAAAAGCCGTAGGAGCCGGCAGGCGTGCCGGAGCCGGTGGCGGACGGCAGGGTGGCCGGGCTGGGGGCGAGCGTGACGGTCAGAACGCCGCTCACGTTGGATGCGGCGGGCAGGGGCGCGGCGAAGCCAGGCGGGTTGGCGGCGGCGGGGGCGGACGTGCCGGGCGGGTAAAACTGACCCGAGTCAGCATCAGCGGCGTTGGTCAAAAAGCTGGTCGGCGCAGTGGGCAGGGCGGACGTGTCGTAGGCCAGCGCAATCCCCGTGGCCGCGCCGTAGGCGTCCGCCTTGAAGCTGGTAGAGCCGGGCAGAACGTCGGCCAGCGTGATGTTGGTCCCCGGACCCGAGGTGTCCAAAAAGTAAATGGTGTATTCCAGCTCGTCGCCCGGCTTGATGCCGGACACGGTGCGGACGCCGCGCAGGTAGGTCGACGCCGGGGACGGCCAGTAGGCGCTGTTGTCGTCGGTCGTGTTCGGGTCGTCGTCAAAGCCGGTCGTATTCGTGCCGTTGACGGCGGTGAGGCGCTTGACCAAGAGAACCACGGGCGGCCCCAGCACGTTCAGCGTGGACGACGCGGCGGCGCTGGGGAAGTAGGTCCACAGGTCCAGCCCTTTGGTGTCGCCGAACGAGCCGTTGTTGGGTACGTTGGCGTTGCCTCCGCTCGTTTGTCCGTAGGCACGCTGATTGGACGACATATCAAAGCCATTGAGCGGATCGGCGGCAATGATGCTGGGCGGGTTGATACCGCCCAGCGCTATCCCGACATCGGCAGCGCTGCCCGAAGCGCTGACACTGTTTTTGGTGACATTGTAGCCGCTCAGGGTCCGGTAGCCCCGGTCGTCATAAAAGCCGACCGTGTAGGAGCGCCCCCCGGCGTTGGTGTGGTTGAGCAGGGTGATATTGGGGCCGCCGGAGATGCTGTTTTCGGCATCCAGCAGCGGAAAATGGTATTCGCCTGCGTGGATGGTCGCCCGGACGGCGTAGCCGCTCCCGGCGGGAAAGTTTGTCCCGCTGTTGTCTTTGCCGTCCCAGGACACGGTGTTTGTGCCTGCCGCCCGCACCCCGCGCAGGCGGCGATTGGCGGGCAGGGTCGGGTCAAAGTTTGTGCCGCTGCGGCTGAGGACGATGTCGTAGACCGCTGACAGGCTGCTGGTAAAGCTAAACGTTCCGCCCGTGCCAAGCTTGCTGGTATTGCCACCCGCTGTGCCGGAGAAAGTCAGGTTGTTGATACTCGGCTCAGCCGGTGTCGTGGCGACTCCCACCGCTGACAGCGTTTCATCGGCGGGCGGGTGAAAAAACAGCGGGTAGGTCGGCAGTGCCAGCGAGCAGCCGCCTTCAATGCCGGACACCTGGCCGTCGGCTCCCAGAACATCATGGTAGAGGGGTGTCTGCCCATCGCTGTCATAAAAGCCGACCTGGTTGCCGTAGATGATAAAGCCGTTCGGGTCCAGGCCGTTGAAAGCGATCTGATAGCGGTAGCCATCCGTGGTTGCGGCATAAATATTGGAATACAAATCGCGCCCGTTGCTTCCAGCAAACAGCGCCAGGTAGTAGGCAAACACGCGCCCGGTGGTGTCGGTCGTGGACGATGCCGAAGGCCGCACGGTGACATCCCAGGCGGCGACACTTGATCCCTGAACGGTGCTGAAATCGTTGGTGTTGGTCAGGAACAGATCGGCGGCGACGGTGCCGTCGCTGGAGCCGTTCATGCCTGCGGGTCCGAAGATCACCACGGAATAAATGCCGTCCTGCGGGGCAGCATAGGAGGCCGGGGCATAGCCGGACGTGTTGCCGGTTCCGTCCGCGCTTTGCGGTCCAGCCAGCTCCTGAGCGCGGCTGGTGATCATGCCTTTGCCGGACTGCGAGGTCGCTTTGAAGTCCGGCGTAGACGGAACGTTTTCGCTGCCAATGGGGCCGGTGACACGGCCCGGATTGTAAATATAGATGTCCCCGCTGCCCACGGCGGCGGCGGTGGAGCCGACCAGAATGTATTCGCCTGTGCGGGCGAAGACGTGCAGCAGCGTGCGGCGCAGGAGCAGGCCGCCGTAGGTGTTGGTGCGCCATTCCAGGTTGGCGCGGGAAACATTGGTTTTGCCCGCATCGGAGGCCGGGTACAGGTCCCGGCTGCCCGACGCCAGCCCGCGAGGGGCAATCAAAGCAGTCAGCAGCCACAGGGCGGCAAGTGTCAGTCGTCGTTTCATCGCGTCTTTTCATCCCCGCCCGTAGTCAGCGGGCGCGTCGGTCCGGCGGCATTGCCCAGCGGCCCAGGCTGGAAGTTTTTCGGCACAGGCTGGCCGGTGTCTGCCAGGGCGTTTTTTTCCAGGCCAAAGCCGCCAAAAAGCTGGTTGACTTTGGCGGTCATCCCCAGAAAAAAGCCGCCCGACGAGCGCGGGCCGCTGAAATCGCGGTCCCCCACCCGGCCAAAGCTGTAGCCGACGCCCAGGCGCAGGTCGGGCGTGGCGTAAAAGCCGGTTTCCAGCACAAAGCCCCGGCTGCTGTAGCCTGCCGAAGGCTGCCCGATCCACCGCGCATCGCCCACCAGCTCCAGATTGGAGCGGAAGCGGTAGGTCGCCCGCGCCTGCGCCAGATCAATCCGGCTGCGGCCCGTGTAGTCCCCGGCCAGAAACGAGGCGCTGTCGCGCCGGGCCAGCTTGCCGTAAAACTCCCACTGCCATTGCGGGGCATAGATGCCCTCGGCGGCGAAAATCTGCTCCCTGGAGCCGACCCCGCTGCCGAGCAGCAGGGCATCGGGGATCACCGAGGGGTTGCGCCGAAAATCGTAATGCACCAGCAGGTTGACCGTGTCCCGCAGCGGGTCCCGGTAGGCCAGACCTATCCGCAGGGTGGAGGCCTGCCCCAGTCCTTCGAGCAGGGGGTTAGAAGACGACGCGGCCTGGTACGACGCCAGCGCGGTCAGCGGCCCGGCCAGTTTTCCGGCCAGCGCCCCGGTGACAACGGTGTTGCTGCCGCCCGCCGAGTCGCGGGCTTCGTAGCGGGCACTGGCCTTGAAAGTCGCGGGCCGCGTGTATTCCGCGCCGACGCTGAAGGAGCCGCCGCCGGAGACGCCGAGGCTGCTGGCGCTCTGCCCGGCGGCATAGGGCTGGGCGGAGCGCGGCCCGGCCCCGGTTTTGCCGAGAAAACCGCCGCTGACGTGCTGGTAGCTTGCATCGACGGCCACGCCTTTGGCAACAGTCCAGCGTTTGCCCAGACCCAGCGACTGCTGCAAGGCGAAACCGCTGGCCCCGCCCGTCAGGGTCATTCGGTCGGACATCTGCGTGCCGTCGGCGCTTTTACGCTCGGCCAGGGTCTCCACCGTGGTCAGCGTGTGCCCGGAATACTGGCCGCGTCCGAAGAACTGCTGCGTGGCCCGCACCTGCACGCCGGGCCTCGCTTTCCAGGTGACGCCCACGGCAGTATGGTCGGTATAGACGGCATCGGTGCTTTTGGTCAGCGACGTGGTGTTTTCGGCGGTGAGCGTGACATCCTTTCCCGCTGGAACCGAAAGCCGGGTTTCGGCCTGCGCGGAGTGACCGCTCAGATTGGTGTTGTCAGCCGCCAGGCGGTCCGTGCGGCTGCGGTTGGTGACGCCCACCGACAAAGTGGCCTTCTGGATACGCTGGTCGACGGCCACAGACAGCGTTTGCAGGCTGTTGTCCACGGGCGTTCCGGCGGCGGGTGCATTGCCCGGATCAACCAGCCCGGCCAGCGTGTCCGCAGGCTGCGGGGCCAGGCCGTGGTTGTCCTCGTGGTCTGCCCCCACCCGCAGCCGCGTCCCTGCGCCGAGGCGGGCGACCAATTCGCCGCCGTAGCGGCGCTGCCCCGGCACAAAGCTGGTCGTGGCGTCGTTGGCAAAGCCGGTGTCGGCAGATCGGTAGTAGGCCGAAGCGGACGTGCCGCCGGGCAGGGCAGCTTCGGCAGTAACCCGGTAAGCCGAGCCGCTGACACGGCCCAGCAGCTCCGAAGAGTTGGACGAATGCCCGAATTCGGCAATGACCGAGCCGAGGCTGCCCAGCGGCAGCGCGGTGTCCGCCCCGTACAGGCTGAACTGCCGCAGGCCCTGGTTTTGCCGCACGAACGTCACGCCCAGCAGATTGGCCTGCGGCCCCGCTGCGCCGGGCAGGTGATAAGCCAGCCGCCCGCCGTAAACGCCCGCGCCGGAGCCGCCGGTCTCATACTGGTAGGTGACAACGATGCGGCGCACGAGCGTTTCGCCGTTTGGGCCGGTTTCCGTGCGAAGCAGGGGCTGATGAAACAGCACCGTGCCCCGGTCATAATCAATTTCATAGTCCGCGCCGCGTGAGGCGGCAGTGCGCGACAGCACCGTGCCGGGCCGGTACAGGTCTTCCAGCTCCAGGAAGATGTTCTCGGAGCCGTAAACGAGCGGGCGATGCGACAAAAAGTAAAAGCCGCTCGTGCCGTCCGGGGAAATGGTGTCGCGCTGAAAGCCCTGCACATGATCGCCGTAAAAGCCGGTCGCTTGAAGCGCCCCGAATTGATAATTGGTTTTGAACGCATGGAACGACCGGGTGATCGCCGTGAGCTGCTGGGAGCGCCCGGAAAACTCCGCCGTGCCGTAGTCGCCCCACAGCAGGTAATCGCTGTTTTTTTCCAGCCGCAGGGCCAGGTGGTCGCGGGACTGCGCCAGCGCATAGGCCGTGGAGCTGTCGCCATAAACCGGGTACTGCTGGTCCGCCGTTTGCGTGTCCCGCCCCAGGCTGCTCGGCCCCTGGGCCGTCTGGTTCAGCGCGTGGTCGCTGTTGTAGGTCCCCAGAAACAGATAATCCCCCACTTTGCCGGTGGCAAACACTGACGTGCGGCCATGCAGGGTTTTGGAATCGCTGACATCCGGGCTGACAAAGTCCTGAATGGGCCGGTCATAGTCGGCGCGGCGGCTGCCGAAGCGCAGGTCCACCACGCCGGTGGCAAGGCCGGGGCGCAGGTCGGTGGTGAACTCGATTTTTGCAAAGGCTTCCTGCTCCCGGCAGGCCGCCCGCAGGGTGACGTGCCGGGCCTGCACGCCCGCCCGGAGCGTCGCGGTGAAGCGGCCTGCCTGAGCGGCGACCTGAAAGCCGGGCGCGTCCAGATCGGCGTCGGTCCCGGCCCATTCGCCCGCGCTTGCGGTCAGCGTGACCAGAGCCTCGCGGCGCAGCACGGAGCCGCGTCCATCTAAAAGCGTCCCTTCCACCGTCAGCGTGGCCCGGCCATCGGCGGGCAGGTGCGAGCCGTTTGTCCGCAGGGTCAGCCCCTTGACTGTGGTTTCTACCTGCACCGTGCGCGTGGTTTTCGCGCCGTCCGCGTCGGTGAGAGTGAGCGTGTTCGCGCCTTCCTGAAGGATGACTCCGTACCAGGTCTGCGTCACGAGGTGGGCGGCGCTGTCGGTCTCGGTGCGGCCAATTTGGGACGGGTCGGCACGGACGCCGTTGACTGAAAGCGTCACTTTTGCCCCCGAGGGGAAGCGCAGGGTCACGGAAGTCGCCGGGCTATTTAGCACCGTGTCCGGGGCGGGCGAGACAATGGCCGCCGTCAGCGGCATCTGCGCGTGCGCCGCCGTCAGCGGCAGACACAGGCAGGCGGCGGCGCACAGGGGCATTCGGCTCATTTGGCTCCTCCGGCTGGCAGGTCAGTCGGCACGACGGCGAAGTTCAGGCGCACCAGGCCGCCGGGGGACAGGCGCACCAGCCGGGATTGGGAACGGCGCTCCCGAAACCGGGACCGGGCCAGCGTGTAGCCGGGAACGCTCTGCATATCCAAAGCCGCCGCGTGCCAGCCTGCCGAGACCGTCGGCACGGAAAACAGGCCGTTGGCGTCGGCCACAATGCGGGTAGAATCGTCGAGGATGACCACCGCGCCGGGCAGGCCCGGCTCGCCGCGCTGCTGCTCGCCGTCGCGGTTGCGATCTATCCAGACCCGGCCAATGACTGTGCCGGTGTCGGTTAAAATCCCCTGCCGCACCTGCACTTGATAGACCGCCGGGCCGTCAGTGACGGGCAGGTTTGTGGTGTCGCCCTGGAAAGTCGCCTGGGCATCTGCGGTCACGGAGGCCGAGTTTTTGCCGTCGCCGCGCAGGGCGTCGGGCGTGAGCTGCGCCCCATACACCAGCGTCAATGCCTGCCCCGGCGGCACGAGGAGCGTGCCCGCGCTGAACACCGCGTCGCGTCCGCTGCGGGTCACCGTGACCGGAACGGCCTTGCCGCCAGCGGCGGCCCGCACCGAGTCTTCGCGCAGGTCAAAGCCAGCGGGCAGCGTGTCCTGCACCTGCACATGGCCCAGCGGCAGGCCGGTGGTGTTCTGCACGGCAATCCGGTAAACCACAGTGTCGCCCGGCTCGGCGGCTGCCCGGTCGCCGGTTTTGGTGATCTGCACGGGATGGGCCAGCGAGACAGTCAGGGTCAAGCTCAGCGCGGCCAGGCCGCCCGCCTGAAGCAGAACGGTATGGACGGCGCTTCGCTGCCCGGCGGCGGTGCTGACAGGGCCGCCGTCCAGCGATGTGGCCGTATAGGTGAGTGTGGAAGCATCCTGCGCTCCGATGACAATGCGTACCCGGCGCTCGCCGTAGGCCGAGCCGGGCGGCGGGGACAGGACCAGAATATAGGTGCGGCCTGCGTCCAGTTGTCCTGATCGTGAGTCCAGCAGAAACACAAAGCGGCCCCCCTCGGCGTCGGACAGGGGGAACGGGTTCACGTTGGACGTGTTCGGGCCGAAGCCGAGCGGCAGGCCCGCCCCGTCGGCGGCCCCGGTCGGGATCAGGGGCAGCATTGCCTTGACTTCCGCCCCCGTCGGGTCGGCGGGGTCGGGCAGATAAATTGCCACCCGAAAGCCCTGAAGCGACGGCAGCGGCACGCCGCCGTCGCCCAGCACGACGCCCCGTGGGTCCACAATCTGCGAGCGGACGGTCAGCCCGCGCAGCGGCTCCCCGCCGTGCCCGTCGGCGTAGCTGTAGGCGGCCTGATTGGTGATTTGCAGGCCGTCCTGCGCTTCCGCAGGCACGGCGGCGGTCAGCAGCAGCAGAAGCAGAAAAAGAGACAGAGCAGCCTGGCGCAGCAGCGTCATGGTCAGCGCACTTTCACTCCGAAGCTCACCGTCTGCGCTGTCCCGGCAGGGACAGCGTCCAGGCGCCAGCGCAGGGCGGTGTAGGTATCCGGCGCGGCAGGACGCAGGCGCACGGTCCCATCAGGCTGCGTTTCGGGCACGGTTGGCCTGGCTGAAAACGCTTTGCCGTCCAGGCTGAATGTCGCCGTTCCGAGCGCGGTTCCGGCGCGGTACGTCAGCCCGGCGGGGACCGGCTGCGTGACTACGAGGTTCTGCACCAGGGCCGCGCCGCTGTTTTGAATGGAAACAAGGCAGCGCAGGGCTTCGCCGGGATGAACGGCCCCGGTCAGCGGGGTCCATTGGAGCGTGCCGCCCGGCTGTGCCGTCTGCGTCTGCATGGACAGGCGAAGCTGGATCGGCGCGGCGGGAGCAGCAGGGGTGGCAGGAGGCGCGGAATGGCTGATGCGGCCAGCAGCCAGTGCGGCCAGCGGCAGCAGGCCCAGAAACAAGAAGTGCTTTTTCATCAAGGTCTCCGTAGTTGAGAGTTTCCGTATTTGAAAGTCTGCGTATTTGAAAGTCTGCGTATTTAGTTGATGCGGCGGCGGAAGGTGAACGTCTGTGATGTGCCGGGGGCAACCGGGCCGGGCGGTGTGTCCACATACTTGGTAACATCGGCGGGGGCCGTCGTCCCGGTGCGGTCTGTGCCGGAGGCGGGCGGGACGCCGTTGAAGTACGTCACCGTGCCGCCGCCCGAATCGAGCGCCGAGGACGGCACATTGCTGGTGTCGGAGCTGCCGTTGCCGTCGCTGTCCAGCGCCCAGTTGCTGCCGCCGCTCGTGCCGTCTTCGGTGATCACTGTGCCGGATGCGCTCAAAGTCGCGTTGCCGGAGCCGCTCGGCGGGGCGGGCGTGGAAATGTTAGCGTAGGTGATCTGGTAGTCAACAAAGCGGCCCGGCTGAATGTTGGCCGACGCCGGGCCGGGCGAATAGTTCTGGATCACGGTCGTGCCGTCGGCGGCCACAATCCGCGCCCGCTTGGTCACCTGCAAAAAGCCCGTATAAAGGCGGTCCACCGTGCGGTTGGTCGGCTCGCCGGGGTCGGGCGTGCCGCTGCCGTTGGCGTCCACCACGGCCAGAATGCTGACCGGGAAGCCCTTGCCGGTGTCGGTAGACAGCGGCGTGCCCGCAGGCAGATGCACCGAGACGGTGCAGGCCACAGACGTCCCGGCTCCCAGATTTGGCACGGACAGGGCCGTGCCGCTGGACAGCGTCCACTGCGTCCCGTCGTAGGTGTACACGGCGCTGCTGCCGCTGTAGGTGAGCGTCGCCGTGGTTCCCGTGGGCAGGTCGGCGGCGGCTCCACCGGGCAGCAGTGCGGGCGGCTGCGGCAGGAACAGCGTGTTTGCGGCAATGGCGCTTGTGCCGGGGTTTTGCAGCGTGTTGGTGAAGGTCACGGCGGCAGGGGCGATGGTCTGCCCCGGTGCGGTTCCGGCGGGCAGGGGCGTGGAAAGATTGGTGAAGTCGTCGGAAGTATCATTCGGGCCGACGGCGGCGGGCTGCCCGTTTGGTCCGATGAAAATGGTCCCGGCAGGCATGACGGTATACACCAAATCCTCGCCGCCCGGCCCCGTGCCGGTGTTGTTTCCGGCGCTGTCGACGCCGTCGGCGGCGGGGCTGGCGACGCCGTCTGTGGGCGCAGTGGAGCCACGGCTGCCGTCGTCGTTGAAGCTGCTCGGCGACTGGTCGCCGGACTCGTCATACACCAGCGCGTTGGTGGTGTCCCCGGAAGTCTGGCCGAACGCCTGCGCGATGCTGTTGATCGCCGTCGGTGCGGACGGGCTGGCTCCGGTGGTGGTGACGACATAGGAAAAGCCGCTCAGCGCCGCCCCCTTGGCGACGGTGCTTGGATTAATAAAGCCGACACGGGTAACGGTCGACAGGTTGGTCGGCGCGGTGGTGGTCCAGGCGGCGCTGCTGGCGATTGTGCTTGTGGGCGTTGTCGTGTACACCACGGTCCAGCCGGACAGGGCGGCAGGCGTGCCGGAAAGCGTCGTGCCCGCCGGGACGGCACTGGACAGCAAAATCTGGGTGGTGGCCGCGCCGTTGACGGTAAGCGGGGTCCCCACCAAATCGGCGGCGACCAGCGCGTGCGAGGCCCCGGAGCCGGTGGGCACGGCGGAGGCGACATTCAAGCCCAGGGCATAGGTCAGCATGTTCTGGGCGGGCGTCGCGCCCTGCGTGGCCCCGGTGCGGGTCAGCAGCAGCGTGGCAAGCGCCTGCGGCTGCGTGCCGACCGTGCCGGAGCCGGTGTAGGACGCTTCCCGCAGCCCGTTCTGGGCAGTGGTGGAAGTGGTATACACATCGGCGGCAGCGGGCGTCGGGTCGGTTTGGTTCTGGGTGGCGGCGCTGTTGTCGTTGCTGCCGGTGTCGCCAAGCTGAACTTTGAGGACGTCGCCCGTGGCCGCCCCGGCGCTGACCGTGACGGGCACGCGCACGAGGACGGCCGTGTTGGCGGCAACCGCCGCTGTGGTAACGCCCCCGGCGGGGATATTCGTGAAGTGTGCGCCGCCGTCGGTGCTGTATTGCAGGGTTCCCGCCGTGCCAGGGCCAGAAGGGGTCGCCGCACCGGGCAGGGCAAATGGCGTGGGGGCGTTGCCGATGTTGGTGACGGTGAAATCATAGTTCAGCACGTCGCCGGGAACGATGTTTCCCGCATGGCCCGGCGTGGTGTCAGTGGGTACGCCGCCGCCAACGGTGATGCCCGCGACTTCGGCCACGGTGATGGACACGGTGTTGGAGGTAGCATTGAGCGTCGTGCCGGGGTTGTTTGGATCGGTATAGGTGGCAGTGGCTGTGTTGCTGATGGCGGTCCCGGCAGCGGTTCCGGCGGCCTCCGCCGGAAGCATCTCGCCGACCAGCAGGGACGCGGACAGCCCTCCGGTTAGCAAGGCGGCCAGCGCGAGTTTGGTTTTCTGCATTGTGTTCCGTCTTTTCGTCGCAGGAATAAAGGGGAAAGCAATGCAGTACAACAGGCGGTGTTCCCAGCGAAATTGCTTGCCGGTATTTTTATCGGCAAGGCAGCGGGGAAAAATTAGGTATTCTTACGCGGTAAAAAGAAACAGATGGAAAGAGGAAACAAATGGAAGAGCTGATGGCGCGGCTGACGGCACGCGCTCAGGACCCGGCGCGGGCTGTGGATGAGGGCCGGGGGCGGGTCGGCGCTCCGGCGACGGCGGCGGAGATGGCAGACGCGGAAGCGGCGCTGAAGTTTGCCCTGCCGGGGCTGCTGAAAGAAGTCTACACAAGTGTCGGCAATGGCGGCTGGGGACCGGGCGGCGGCCTGCCGCCGCTGGCGAGCCTGCCGGACGCCTACCGGGCGCGGCGGCAGGACAACGGCGGCCTGTCGTGGCCGGAGCGGCTGCTGCCCCTTTGCGACTGGGGCGGCGGCATGGCGTCCTGTTTGGACTGCGCGGGCGAGGCGGTGCGGGTCATTCGGATAGACCCGAATATGCCCAAAGCCGACGCCGCCGGGCGCATCCCCGCCGCCCTGCACTATGAGAGCGCCGGGCGGGTCAAAGAAGCCTGCTGGGTGGAAAACGAGTCGCTGGCGGGCTGGCTGGAAGCCTGGGCCGAGGGCCTGCCACTGTTTTATCTGGCCTACCGGGGCGGCGCGGAGGACGACGAGGAAGAGGACGCTGAGGAAGACGGCGAGGAAGCGTGAGACAGGCAGGACTTCCGCCCCGCTCTGCCGAACTACGCCCCATGCAAGAACCTTTCGACCCAGCACTTCACCGCGCTCAGTTCCCCTCGCTTGGGCTGACTTTGGACGGCCACCCTGCTGTCTTTTTTGACAACCCTGGCGGCACGCAGGTCCCGCAGAGCGTCATTGACGCCGTCAGCGGCTATTATGCCGCGCAAAATGCCAATGTCGGCGGCGCGTTTGAAACCAGCCGCCGCACCGACGCCGTGGTTGCCGGGGCGCGGGCGGCGATGGCGGATTTGCTGGGAGCGCCCGGCCCGGAAACGATTGTGTTTGGGCCGAGCATGACCGCGCTGACGTTTCACTTGGCCCGCTCGCTGGCGGGGACTATTCAGCCGGGCGATGAGGTGATTGTGACGGCCCTGGACCACGATGCCAATGTCGCCCCGTGGCTGGATTTGGAGGCCGTCGGGGCTGTCATACGGACGGTTGACGTTCACCCCAAAGACGGCACGCTGGATTTGGACGGCTTCGCGGCCATGCTCAATGCGCGGACGCGGCTGGTGGCGGTGACGCACGCTTCCAACGCGGTCGGGACTATCCCGCCGGTCAAAGAGATTGTGGAGATGGCGCACGCCGTCGGCGCGTGGGTCTTTGTGGACGCCGTGCAGTACGCCCCGCACGGGCCGCTGGATGTGCAGGCGCTGGACTGCGACTTTCTGGCCTGCTCGGCCTACAAGTTCTTTGGGCCGCATCTGGGCGTGCTGTACGGCAAAGCGGAGCATTTGAAATCACTGACGCCGCACAAAGTCCGCCCGTCCAAAGATGCTATTCCGTACCGCTGGGAGATGGGCACGCTGAGCCATGAGAGCCTGGCCGGGCTGACGGCGGCGGTGACCTATCTGGAAACGCTGGGCACGGGGGAAACGCGCCGCGCCCGGCTGCTGTCGGCGCTGGCGTGCTTGCGGGATTATGAGCAGACGCTCTCCGAGCGCCTTTTGGACGGGCTGGCGGCGATAGCGGACATCACGGTTTACGGCCTGACGGACACGGCCCGGCTGGCCGAGCGGCTGCCGACGGTGGCATTCACCTGGCCGCGCCTGTCCCCGAGGGCGACGGCGGAGCATCTGGCCGCGCACGGCATCTGCGTATGGAGCGGCAACTACTACGCGCTGAGCCTGATGGAGCGCCTGGGGCTGGAAGACACCGGCGGCGCGGTGCGCGTGGGGCTGGCGCATTACAATACACCTGCCGAAGTGGACGGGCTGCTGGCCGTGCTGGCGAACGTTCCCCACTCTGTTGACTAAAGGAGACACCAATGGAAGATGAAGACATCGAGCGGCTTTTACTGAAGCAGGACGAGGCGCTGGCGCTCTTGGAGCGCCTGCGGATTGCCGAGCCGGCAGGGACGAAAGAGCAGACCGAGGCGGGCGGCGGGCGGCGCGATTTCCGCCGCTGGCCCGCGCCGGAGGGCGTGACGGTGGAGATGCACAACGGCGACGGCTGGCAGGCGGCGGCGTTCAGCGACCTCGGCATTGGCGGGGCACGGCTGACGGCTGTGCCTGACTGGCTCGACGGCCCTGTGCCGGTGCGCCTGCGCGGGGCCTCCGCCCCGGCGACCCTGGCGATGGGGGATGTGATGTGGCGCGACACGCAGAGCGGCGCGGCGGGCCTGCGCTTTGAGTTTCAGGACCCGGAAGAGCGCGACGGCTGGACGGCCCTCTTGATTGATGCCCTGCTCGCCCGGTACGCGCTGACCTAATCTTTGACGGGCTTAACCCGTGCGGGCTTCCAGCTCCTCCCAGCGGGCATACAGGGCGGTGACGGCGTCGCGGGCGGGGGGCAGGGCGTTCCAGACTTCCTGAAGTTTAGCGGCGTTCGACGCCACAGCGGGGGTTTCCAGACTTCGCTCCAATGCCGAGACGGCCTCTTCGGCGGCTTCGATTTTGGCTTCTATATTAGCAAGCTCGCGCCGCTCCGAGGTAGACAGGCGGCTGGGGGCGGGCGCGGCGGCTTTGGGCTTCGCGGCGACCGGCGCGGGCGGCGGGGCCTGCGCGGCTTCCCACTGGGCGAGGCTGGCGAAGTGCGCGGACCCGCCTCGGCCATCCAAAGCGAGCAGGTCGGTGGAGACCTGTTCCAGCAAATAACGGTCATGGGTGACCAGTACCAGAGCGCCGGGAAAGCTTTCGAGGCTGTCTTCCAGCACTTCCAGTGTGGGAATGTCCAGGTCATTAGTGGGTTCGTCGAGAATCAAGACATCGGCGGGGCGCAGCATCAAGTTGGCGATCAAGATACGCGCCTGCTCGCCGCCGGACAGGTACCGGATGGGCGTTTGAAGCTGATCGGTCTTGAACAAAAACCGCTTGGCCCAGCCGGAAACGTGCATCGGGTTTCCCCGGTAGATCACGGTGTCGCTGTTTGGGGACAGCGCATCGCGCAGGGTCTGCGTTCGGTCAAGCTGCGCCCGGTTCTGGTCAAACAGCACGACCCGCAGGCCCTCAGCCCGCTTGAGCTTGCCCGCATCGGGGTCCGTCTCGCCGGTCAGCAGGCGAATCAGCGTGGTTTTGCCGCTGCCGTTCGGACCAATCAGTCCCAGCCGTGTGCCGGGGGCCAGGGTCACATCTAAGTTCTCAAAGAGTGTCCGTCCGCCAAGTGTTTTAGATAGGCCCGTGCCGACAACAAGCTCGCGGGTCTGCCGCCCGGACGAGGTGAAGTCCACCGCCGCCGCTTTGTTCTGCGAGTTGCGGTATTTGAGTTCGGCCAGCTCCCCGATCATCTGTCCGGCCTGCTGAATGCGCCCCTGTGCTTTGGTGGAACGGGCCTGTGCCCCGCGCTGAAGCCACTCGATTTCGCGCTTGACCTGCGTTTCCAGCGCGTCCTGCCGGTTCGCCTGCGTGGTCAGATACTGTTCGCGCTGCACCAAAAAATTGCTGTAGTTGCCGGGGGCGCTCAGGTATCCTTCGGCATACTGCGGGTGCAGCTCCATGACGCGGCTGCTGACATTCTCCAAAAACACGCGGTCGTGGCTGATTAAGACAAACGCAAACGACGCTTCCTGCAAAAGCGTTTCCAGCCACAGGACGCCCTCTAAATCCAAATGGTTCGTCGGCTCATCAATCAGCAGAAGCTCCGCCTCGCGCACCAGGGCGCGGGCCAGCGCCAGCCGCTTGCGCCAGCCGCCGGACATCTGCGACGCCACCTGCGTGCGGTCCGCGAAGCCGACACGGGCCAGCGCCATTTCAATTCGCACATCCCGCTCGACGTCGTCCAGAGACTCCCCGGCCAGGGCGTCCCGCAGGACGCTTTCCACGCTGGCGCCTTCCGGGAACGTGTCTTCCTGCCGGATATAGGCCGTCCGCAGGCCGCGCCGGGGCGAGACTGTGCCGGAGTCGGGTTTTTCTTCCCCGGCAAAGATTTTCAGGAGCGTCGACTTGCCCGCGCCGTTCGGCCCGATCAGCCCCAGCTTTTCGCCATCATTGATGCCGAGGGAAATGTCATGGAACAGGGGCCGCGCCCCGTAAGATTTGGTCAGCGATTGACAGGAAAGCAGAACAGCCATAATAGTTTGGTAACAGACAAAGAAAAGCGACCCGCGCCATAGAGGGCGAACAGGCCGCGTCAGCGTTCCAAAGACACACAAAAAAAGAGATGCACCCGGAGCGATTCGAACGCCCGACCGATCGCTCCGAAGGCGATTGCTCTATCCACTGAGCTACGAGTGCGCGTACCAGATAATTGTACCCGTGTGACGGAGAGTAAGTCAAGCCGTGGCATGGCCCTTCCGACACGAAAACGCCCGGCCTCTTTGCGAGAAGCCGGGCGTTCTATCCATCTGTCCAAGCTACCCGTCACCGAAGCTGCTTGAGTTCCGCCTTCGCCTGCGTCTGCACGTCCCTTGCCCTTGCCTCCGACTGGATACGCGATGACCACGCCGCGCCGTTCCCCGACACTCGCCGCCAGCTCGCCGCCTATTTCGCAGGCGACCTGACCGACTTTACCCTGCCCCTAGCCCCGGTCGGAACCGCGTTCCAAACGCGAGTCTGGGACGAACTGCGGGCCATTCCCTACGGCGCGACCTGCTCCCACGGCGACCTCGCCCGCCATCTCGGCAGCCCCGGCGCGGCGCGGGCGGTCAGCCTCGCCAACGGGCGCAACCCGATTTCCATCCTCATCCCCTGTCACCGCGTCGTGGGCACGAGTGGACGCCTGACCGGCTACAGCGGCGGCACGGAGCGCAAAGCGTTCCTGCTGGCTTTAGAGCAACAAAAAACAACGCCCGGCCTCTTTTAAGGCCGGGCGTTCCCACTGCTGAAACGATTGTTCCAGTGAGGGTTAATCTTTCTGCAGAACGCCTCCAAAGAACACAATGTTGTTAGGCGAAGCAACTTTGAGCGGCGTACCCGCAGAAGAAAGCTGCCCATCAGAAGCCGTTTTGTAGGCCGCAATTTTGTCATCCGCGCTGATGGTATACAAGAAACGGCCACTATTATCTAAGAAAACGGCAGGGTAAGGAGCCTTCGGTGCATTTGCCAGAGGCAGGGGTTCAAGGCTACCGTTTTTGCCTAAACGATAAGCCGAAATCGCGCTCGGAGGTGGTGGGACTCGCGGGGTGTCAATCGCAATGTAAGAGCCTACGTAGAGGATACTGCCGGATTTGCGGTACGCCAGGTTGCCGAGTCCAGGGCCGCTCAATGTTTTTAACGGAGGTGTGACGCTGACAACCTCAAACGTCCTGCCGACAGATTTGCAGACAGTAAGCTGGTTGCCTCTATCTCCCAAGATCAGGTAATTGTCTGCCGCCACGCAACTGCCCAGGGGCAAATCTGTCTGTGCGAGGTTAGGGTAGCCTAACGGCGAAGCATTGCTATTAATGATCGGATAAAACTGAACTTCGCCGTATATGTGCTGCCCGTCGGTACTATTACGGCGTCCCAGCAGAAAAAGGGCCGTACCCTCCTGATTGAGGAGCATATTTCCGAATATAGGCGCTCTGTCGCCAATCGGCACGACCTGACGCTTCATCAAAGCCGCCGGATGTGTCACATCATAGACAACAACTTTGTCTTGACCGTCGGCATAGCTGAAGCCCAGCAGATACAGAAGATGATGCCGCGAGTCAAGTTTTGCTACCAGTACCGACAGTCCCGCCTTCATCGGCCCGGACGCCGGTGGAGTAAGCAGTCCATTTTTGGTGACGGTGTATGAATAAATCCGGTCAGTGATGGGCTGCTCCACGAAATTGTCTGCGTCGCTAATCGCAAAAAGTGCCCCCGTCTGCGGGTCGGTACACAGGCGGGCGTTGATGGGGCTGCCTTTGACGGGCTTTCCGGTCAGCGGCTCCAGGCGTCCGTTTTGGGCTACCCGGTACTCATAAATCCCTTTGGAGGAACTGACATAGGCGAACTGCTTGCTGCCCAGCGAGAAGGGCTTGCCGGTCGGGACGGAAACCCAGCGCGGCGCGACAGCGAGGGCGGCGGCAGATTGGGCGGCAGCTCTGAGCTGGATCACCCAGGCACACAGAAGGCCAGCGCACAGCAGCAAAACTCCGGCAACGACTTTGAACTTCACGCCTCACCTCACTTCTCATGATTTCAGTTCAGGAAATCGTCAGCGACTTGACAAAACACTGTCATGAGTGGTGGAAAGGTTTATCTTGTCCTCAGAGTGGAACGGCGCATTGGCGCGGAAAGAAACATATCCTTTGTATTTGGGGTCTACAGGGCCGGGATAAGAGCCTGCCTGATAGGTGACATAGGGAGATTGATCCCAGTCAACAATACTGAATGAATATTGAGCATATTGGTATAGCTTGCCCTGCCGATCATCTGACTGATCGCCACCCCATGCACAGCCATATAAATACGAGTTGTTTTGGAGTTGTAAGACACCAGCAGGTATGTTTTGAGCGATGGAGTTGACGCGCTTGATTTGTAAACCTTGCCCGTTTCTGTAATTCCACATCGGTTGTGCAGAGGTGAATGTGACAGAACCGTAGCGCAAGGGCGCATTCGGGTTTAAGATTTTTCTGGCGGCTCCTTTGATGACTAACCTGTAGTTCGCCCTGAAATGCAACGCGACGCGGCCTTGTAGATACCTCCGGTCCTGTCCACCAGTGACAAAACTCATTTGAAGCGGGTTGCCAGCGTCTCCATACAGCAAGATTCTTTGATTGCCGTTTAAGCCACCTCCGGTTGATTGGGGACGATCAATCGTCGTTACACCATTTTTGTTGGCCTGACCCTGAATTGTCGGCTGCCACGCTGGGTCTGTTACCGGGTTAGAGGTCATCAAAGTAAGGCCAGCATCCAGGGCACTACCACTCACCGGAACACCATTAACGTTGACCAGGCGGCCGCCAGTATATATGTCTGCTGAATCTGTTTGCCCTGATTTTCCACTTGCGGAAAGGTGGACACTCCCGGAGGACGTGCTGGGGCTGGGAAAGATCAGTTGTGTCGTGGATAATCCAACATATCCCGGTTGACTTAAAACTTCTCTATAGATGCCCTTAGTAGGATCGAAGGAATGGTTAAGGTCTTGCGGCGGTAAGACCACCCGTGGTTGCAAAAAGAACCCATCCAGTGGTTCAGCAAATGAAGGCGTGCTTGCAGTTGCCGAAGCCGCAGTGCTGGTGTCAGGTTGAACAGGCTGCGTGGAGCCATCATTGTAAACGATTTGACTGTTGGCCGCGTCGTAATAGCCTGGGGAAGCATAGGAAGATGCTGGATTTCCGTCTGCGTCAGCCCCCTCATAAATGACACCGTCAGGACCTTGTGCCGTCAACAATCCTACCTCCGCAGGAACAAAGTCACCCGTGTCAGGATCAATGTCGGGCGGAAGAATGGCGTTAAGCTGTGCGGTTTCGGCATTCAGGATTTGTACGGGGTCCCCCGTATCCCACGGCACAGCCCCGGCTTGCGGAATATCGCTGGCTTCGTTGCTCTGTACGCTTTCCGCACCTCCCTGTACCGCACGCACCACGTAGAAGTACTCCGTCCCCGTTGTCAACCCCGACGCGTCAGAATACATAAAGGCATCCGTCATACCGGGGCCAGCATTCGCCGCAGTGACGCTGGAAGCGACCAGCGAATATGGCCCGCCGCTGACTGTCGCCCGATAGACGTTGTAGCCGGAAGCACCCGCCACTCCGTTCCAGTAAAGTGTGATCTTGCTGCTGCCCGTTGCCGCTGCTGTCAAAGTTAGCGTAGGCGCACTGGCAACTGTGACCGCCGCCGTGCCGCTGACGCTTCCGCTGGCGGCTTTGACTGTCGCACTGCCTGCGTTGCTGCCTGCCGAATATAGTCCCGCAGTGCTGATGCTCCCTACCCCGCCGCTCCCCACTGACCAAGCGAAGCTAGGTTGAGCGGATAGCACCGCCCCGAATTGATCCTTCGCTGACGCCCCGAACTGCTGCGTTCCCCCCGTTGCCACCGATGCCGACGCCGGAGAGACCACGATGCTGGTCAGCGTCGGGTTCACCGCCACCGTCACTGCGCTGGTTGCCGTCAGACCGCCTGCGTCCTTGATCGTCACCACGAAGCTGTACGCGCCTGCTTTCGTGAACGTCGCCGTCGTGCTTTGGGCCGCGTTGGTGGCATTGGCAGAGAATGTTACTGCCGCCGGGGGCGTGCCCGTCGTCGCCCAAGTGTAGGTCAAGTTAGCCACGCCGCCGTCATCCGTGCCCTGCACAGACAGCGTGGTCGTCTTGCCCGTCGCCGGGCTGGGGCTGGCAGACGCCGCCGCTGCCACCGTCGGCGCGGCGTTTGTCACCGTCACCGCCGCCGTGCTGCTCACCGAGCTGCTGGACGCTTTGACGGTCGCCGTGCCCGCCGTTGCCCCGGCGCTGTAGAGGCCCGCCCCGCTGATGCTGCCCACTCCGCCGCTGACCACGCTCCAGGTGAACGAGGGTTGCGGCGACACAGCATTGCCATTCTGGTCTTTACCGATGGCGGTGAACTGCTGCATCCCGTTCAGGCTTACCCCTGCCGAGGAAGGAGACACCACAATGCTGGTCAGCACGGGAGCGGGCGCAGTGACGCTCAGGCTCGCCGTCTGGCTGACGCCGCTGTAGCTGGCCGTGATGGTCACTGCCGTTGTGGACGAGACGCTTTTGCCGGTCACCGTGAACGTGGCCGAGGTCTGCCCGGCGGTTACCGTCACGCTGGCCGGGACAGTCGCCGCTGCCGTGTTGCTGCTCGTCAAAGACACTGCCGCGCCACCCGCCGGGGCAGGGCTGCTCAGTGTGACCGTGCCCGTAGAAGTGCCGCCGTTGGTGATGCTCGTGGGGCTAAGGGCAAGCGCGGACGGCGCGGGATAGGTTTTGCTTGTGTATGCGCCGCCCGCCGCAATCGTCCATACCTGAGCGCCGCCCTGCCCATTGCTCCACAGCAGCCGCACGTCCCCGCCTGTGCCTGCCGCCAAAGCCACCGGGGAGTAGCCCGCCGGGTCTGTGTACGTCTGCTGCGTGAACGTCCCATCCCCCGCCACTTTCCAGAGCGAGATCGTGCTGTCCGCCGGATGGCTCCACAGCAAGCGCGGCGCGTTGCCGCTGTCTACCGCCAGCGCCGCCGCAGACCACCCCGGATACGGCCCGTAATTCTGGAACGAAAAGCCCCCCGCGTCCGGCACACCGTTCCAGAACGAGATGCTGCCGTCGCTGTAGGTCCACAGGACACGCGCAATGCTGTTCGGCCCGGAGGCCACAAAGGAAGCCCGATAGCCGCTGTAGGGGCCATAGGTTCCCTGCGTGAAGGTGGTGTCCGGGGTGATGTTCCATAGAGACATCTGGCTGTCTGCGGGGTGGTTCCAGAGAACGCGGGGGGCGTTGCTGCCGCCCACTGCAAGGCTTGCGGCGACCCAGCCGGAGTAAGGGCCGTAGTTGGCGGCGGTGAAGGAAGCCGGAGAAGACGGGTCCACGCGCCACAGGGACATCTGGCCGTCGGCAGGGTGGGTGCAGAGGACGCGGGCAAAGCTGTCGGGTCCCATGCCGACGGCGGAAGCGGACCAGCCGGGATACGGGCCGTAGGAGTTCTGCGCGGCCACGGAGCCGTCGGCGGCAATCTTCCACAGGGCGATGCTGCCGTCGGGGTTGTTCCAGACGAGGCGGGTGAGGTTGTCGCCGCCAACGGCGATGCCAACCGGAGACTGTGCGCCCGCCTTGAAGGGCAGGAGGCAGAGCAGGGTGCAAAGCATCAGCAGACTAACGAGGCTGAACCGAAGAGGCTGAACCGAAGAGGCTGAACCGATGAGGCTGAACCGATGAGGCTGAACCGATGAGGCTGAACCGATGAGGCTGAACCGGCGAGGCTGGGACGCATGGTGTTTCTCCGTGAGCGATAAAGCAAAAAAGGAGGCAGAGCGCCCAAAGTTCAGCGCACCGAGGACAGCATAGCACAAATGACGGGGTGTGTCAAGGCCCTGCGCCGCAAGAGAAAAGACGAAGGGAAGCCAGAGCAGGACCCATAGACAAGCTTGACCCGATAGGCTACCCCGCCTCGGTCAGCCGCCGCTGCAAGCCGTACAGCACCGTGAGCGCCTCAATCGGGGACAGCGTGCCGAGGTCAAGCGATTCGAGTTCCTCTAAGACCGGGTGGCGCTCCATCTCAAACAGCGTGGTTTGAAGCTGCCGGGTCTGGGCGGAGATTTTGGGTGCGGGGGCCTCATTTTTGCCCATTGATTCCAGCGTTTTCAGCACTTCGCGGGCGCGTTTCAGAACGGGGTCGGGGACGCCGGCGAGCTTGGCGACCTGGATGCCGTAGCTTTTGTCGGTCCCGCCGGGCATGATCTTTCGGAGCCAGACAATGTGGTCGCCCTGCTCTTTGACGGCGACGCGGAAGTTTTTGACGCCCGGCAGGGTTTTCTCCAGGTCGTTCAGGTGGTGGTAATGGGTCGCAAACAGCGTTTTGACGCCCACCGCGTGCAGATACTCCGTGATGGCCCAGGCCAGCGCAAGGCCGTCATAGGTGCTGGTTCCGCGTCCGACTTCGTCTAAGATGACCAGCGAGCGCGGCGTGGCATTGTTTAAGATGCTGGCGGTCTCGTTCATTTCCACCATGAACGTCGACTGCCCGCTGGCGAGGTCATCATGCGCCCCAACGCGGGTGAAGATGCGGTCTACCAGGCCAATGGAAGCCGAATCGGCGGGGACGAAGGAGCCGATCTGGGCCAGCAGGACAATCAGCGCGACCTGGCGCAGATAGGTGCTTTTGCCTGCCGAGTTCGGGCCGGTGATAATATGCAGGCGGGTCCCATCGGCGTCTAAATAGGTGTCGTTCGGCACAAACAGCGTGCCGCTTTGCAGGGACTCGACGACGGGGTGACGGCCTGCCCTGATTTCCAGCGTGTCCCCGGCATGGACTTCGGGGCGGACAAAGCGGCCCGCGAGGGCCACTTCGGCGAGGCCCGCGAAGACATCTAAGCGGGCCAGCAGCTTGGCGAGCTTGAGTATCTGGCCGGTGTAGCGGTCGGCAATCTGATCCCGTATTTGGATAAACAGCGTGTACTCTAAGTCAAAGATTTTCTCTTCCGCGCCCAGCACCTGCGCCTCATACTCTTTGAGGGCGGGCGTGATATACCGCTCGGCATTGGCGGTGGTCTGTTTGCGGATGTACTCGGGGGGAATGGTGGCCCCGGCTCCGGCGGCTTTGCTGATTTCAATGTAGTAGCCGAAAACGCTGTTGAAGCCGACTTTCAGCGCCTTGATGCCCGTGGTGGTGCGCTCGTCGTCCTCGATTTTGGCGATAAATGCCTTGCCGCCGGAGCGCAGGTCGCGCAGGGTATCGAGTTCGGCGGAGTAGCCGTCTTTAATGAGGCCGCCTTCGCGCAGGAGCATGGGCGGCTCGGGCTGAAGGGCGGCTTCCAGCAGGTTGGTGAGTTCGGGCGGGGCCTCGCCGATGGCCTGCTGCATAGGGGCCAGCGCCCCGCCTTTGGGAGCGCGGGCGAGGGCCTCGGACACGGCGGGCAAAGCTTGCAGGGAGTTCTTTAAGGCCACTAAATCACGGGCATTGGCCGCGCCAGAGCAGATGCGGGCGGTCAGGCGCTCCAGGTCGGAAATCTGCCGCAGGGCGTCGCGCAGGTCCCCGCGCAGGAGGGCATCAGCGGCGCATTCGGCGACGGCGGCCTGCCGGTTGTGGATTTTATCTAACGCCAGCAGGGGCTGATCAAACCATTTTCGCAGCAGCCGCCCGCCCAGCGGGGTCACGGTGCGGTCCAAGATAGACACGAGGCTTTTGCTTTTCGCGCCGTCGGCCAGCGAGTGCGTGAGTTCTAAATTGCGCCGGGCGGCGGCATCCAGCACCATGTAGTTCTCGGTGGAGTAGGTGGCGAGGCTGCGAATGTGCGTGGCGGCGCTTTGATGGGTCTGTTTGACGTAGTCTAACAAAAGCGCGGCGGCGTCGAGGCCCGCCGTCATGGTGTCCGCGCCGTAGCCGCGCAGGGAAGCGGTTCCGAAGTGGTCCAAAAGCACCTGCCGAGAGGTTTTACGCTGCGCCGGGGGCTGATGAAATGTCACCACGGTTTTGGACGCCGCTTTGATCGCTTCGGCCAGCTCGTCCGCGCCGGGCATTTCGGGCAGCAGCAGGCACTCGGCGGGCTGCAGGCGCAGTATCTCTTCAACGACTTTGTCTAACCCCGCCTCGCAGGGCAGCTCGGTGGCGAGAAACTCGCCGGTAGAGACATCAATCACGCCCACACCGCCCGGCGTCTTTGCGCCGGTCACGGCGGCCACCAGAAAGTTGTTGGTGCGGGCGTCGAGCATGGCGTCTTCGACGATGGTGCCGGGGGTCAAGACGCGGGTGACGCGGCGCTTGACCAAACCTTTGGCCTGCTTGGGGTCTTCGACCTGATCGCAGACGGCGACTTTGTAGCCCCGCGAAATCAGCCGGGCCACATACCGCTCCATTGCATGATGCGGCACGCCCGCCATCGGAATGCGCCCACCGGAGTTCTTGTCTTCGCGTCCCGTCAGCGTGATTTCCAGCTCCCGTGCAATGGTTTCGGCGTCGTCGCCGTAGGCTTCGTAGAAGTCGCCCACGCGCATCATCAGGACGACCTCGGGCCGCTCGGCTTTGGTGTCAAAATACTGGCGCAGCATGGGGGACAAAGTAGCCTGAGAATAGTCAGTGGGCATCGTACACCTGTTCGCAGTTCATAGGGTTATTATAGCACAAAGCGGCATTGTTAAATAAACGCGCCCATGTTTGCCTCGAGTGCCGGGGGTATAAAAATATATTAAAACCCCCGGCATTCAGTTCAGCCGCCCTCCGGGCGAAAGAGGCTTTGGGGCAGAAGAAAGGCGCTCTGTCTTCTGCGCTGTTGTCTTTAGCCCGGCAGGGCGTCCGCCTTTTCTGCCGGGGGTTTTAATGTATTTTTATACTCCCGGCCCCTCGGACAAGCAGGAGCGTGTGCCAAAGAAAACGCCGCGCCCAAAGGGGCGCGGCGTTTTGTCGGCATCGGGGCGGGTCAGTTTTCTCCCACCCCGGCGGGCTTGGGGCGGACGACACCGGCGTCGAGTGCGCCAGTGGCTTTGACGGCCTGCGCGTAGTCCGCACCGAGGGTGACGACGACGGCGGCGGGGGGGGTCCAGCCAACTTTGTTGGGCTGGACGGGCTTGCGCTCGGTGGCCGGGTCTGCCAGGCCGAGCAGGCTGGCGATGTCTTTCGGGGCGGCAGGGTCGGCGACGCCGGTGTCCAGCAGGGTCGTGAGCGGCACTTCGGGCTTGGTTTTGGCCGGGGCGACGGGAGACGACGCAAGCTGCAATTTGGGGGCGGGGGCGTTGCCGCCGTTGCGGACATCGGTATAACCGAGTGCTTTAAGCTGGGTGACGGCGTACTGGGCGAGGCCCGGCGTGGCCGTGCCGTTTTCGACGACGACGGGGACCAGGCGGCGGGTGGCGGTTTCGTCGCCCTTGACCAGCCAGTCGGCGTAGGCATGGGCGACTTCCGGGGTGATTCGGTACAGCCACGCGCCGTCTTTGCCCCGGAAGTCGTCGCCGGGCAGGGAGGCCGTGCGGATGTCGTCCTGCTGAACGCCTTTGAAGATGGCCGCGAGGTCCAGAAGCTGCTGCCGGGTCAGGTCGGTGCGGACCGAGCCGAAGGCGACATCAACCAGTTCGGGGGCTTTGGTGACATTGGCAAACTGCTTGGCCTTGTCCACCATGCCGCGCAGGAGGACGTGCTGGCGGTACATTCGGCGCTCGTCGCCGTCCTCCGGGGAAGACTTTTTGCCCGTATCAGGATGCCGGTAACGGGCAAAGCCGACCGCCTGCTGACCGTCCAGATGCTGCTGGCCGGGCTGTAAGTCAATGCTGAGATGGCCCCATTTGTCGTGATAGTGCATCTCGTGTTCGACGTCCACATCCACGCCGCCGAGGGCGTCCACCATTTTGCGGGTGGCGTCAATGTTGAGGACTAAATAGTGGTCGGCATTGATGCCCAGAAACTCGTTGACCGTCGCCAGCGTCCGGGTTGGCCCGCCGGTGGTGTAGGCAGCGTTGATCTTGAAGTGCCAGTCGTTTTTCGTGCCAACAATGTGCGCGTAGGTATCACGCGGGATGGACAGCATGGTGGCTTTTTTAGTGTTCAGGTCCAGGGTCAGCACAAACAGCGTGTCCGTGCGGGCCTGCGACGTATACACCTGGTCATTGTTGGTCCAGTTGTCGTCGATGCCCATGCAGACAATCGTGAGCTTGTCCTGCCCCGGAAAGCCTTCTTTGGGCGAAAACAGCGTCTGACCCGCGCCGCCGAGCGTGTCAATAATCGAGCCTTTGCCGCCGGGGTGGAAGACGTGTCCGGCAACGCGCAGCAGCAGCCCCACGCCGATTGCCAGCACGAAGAAGACACCGAGAGACGACCACAGCGCGATTTTTTTGCCTTTGGACATAACTGCTTTCTTGAAACTAACCCCATGCAGAAAGGACGCGAAAAACGGGAAAGGACGCGAAAAACGGGACCGGAGGGCGGGGGGACCCCGCCCCTACTCGTCTCCGGCTTGCCTATTCCGCCATTGCCAGGCCGACGCCGCGCCCCCGGTAGCCGTCCACACGGGGGGGCAGCATCTCGCCGGTGAAGCCCCACAGGTGGGATTTGACGGCCCGCACCGTCACCAGTTGGCCTACCAGGTCGCGCCCGGCGGGGAAGTTAATCGTCTTGCCCTGCCGGTTCAGGCCCGTCCACTTGTTCGGGTCTTTGGGCGAGCGACGCTCAACCAGCACTTCGTAGATTTCGCCGACCTGCGACGCATTGCGCTCTAGCGTAATCTCGTTTTGCAGGGCAATCAGCTCATTGAGACGCGCCAGCTTGACGTCTTCCGGGATTTGGTCGCCCAGCACGGCAGCTTTCGTGCCTTCGCGGGGCGAATAGGCGAACATAAAGGCGCTGTCGTAGCGGGTTTCGCGCACGAAGTCCAGCGTGTTCTGGAACTGCTGATCGGTCTCGCCGGGGAAGCCGAGCATCAGGTCCGTGGTCAGCCCGACATCGGGGACGGCTTGACGCAGGCGGGCCACAATGTCCCGGTACTGGTCCAGCGTGTAGCCCCGGCCCATGCGCTGCAAGAGTTCGTTGTCGCCGACCTGCACGGGCATATGCACCTGTTCGCAGACTTTGGGCAGGTGCGCGATGGCATCAATCACATCCTGCTTGAAGTCTTTGGGGTAGGGCGACGTGTACCGGATGCGCTCGATGCCTTCAATGGCGTTCAGGCGCGTCAGCAGCTCGGCGAACGAACAGGGCACGTCGAGGAACTTGCCATACGAGTTGACGGTCTGCCCCAGCAATGTCACCTGCTGCGTGCCGAGCGACGCCAGCCGCTCCACTTCCAGCACAATCTCATCGGCAGGCCGGGAGCGTTCCTTGCCCCGTGTGATGGGGACGATGCAGAACTGGCAGAACTTGTCGCAGCCGTAGGAAATAGACACAAAGGCTTTGAGTGCCGGGGCCGTGCCGCCCAGCACGCGCACCGGGGTCCACTTGTCCTGCCGGTCCTTGCGCGAAGGCAGGTCGGTGGCGATAATCGGCAGACGCTCCTGCCGGATGCGCTCGACGAGGGCGGGCACGCGGTCAATCTGACCTGTGCCGACCACCAAATCCACATACGGGGCGCGGCGGCGGATTTCGGGGGCTTCTTTCTGGGCCATGCAGCCGCAGACACCAATCACCAAATCCGGGTTCTGGAGTTTTAATTCGCGCAACTCACCCAATTTAGAGTAGACCTTGCGCTCGGGCTTGGCGCGGACCGAGCAGGTATTCAGCAGGATAACCGAGGCGTCCTCCACCCGTGCGGCGGGGGTGTAGCCCTGCCCTTCCAGCATGGCGGCCATCTGCGCCGAGTCGTCCTCGTTCATCTGGCAGCCCCAGGTCAGGACGGTGTAGCCGCCCCGGTGCGCGGGGGCAGGCGTTTCTATTTGATCCAGCCCCAGCGGGGCCGAGCGTTCAGGCATAATGCTTACAGATGTCATCAAGTTATTATATCGCAAATCGGGGCACGAATGCAAGGGGCAGAAACCTACCACCTTGCTTCGCTCATTCTTCGCTATGCAGGGTCCTTCCTAAAGGAAGGATGGGGACAGACAAAGTCATTCGATTTTACCGTTTGTTCGTCCACCACGCAGAGAGGCCACGCAGGGAGGCCACGCAGGGAGGCCACGCATTGAAATGCATGGCTGGGGAGCCTGCGGCTGAATGTCCCTGCGGGACAGCCCGTTTCACGGGTTCTTAATCTTATATCTTAACTTCTTGCGTCCCGCAGGGACGTTCGGCGTCTGCGCCCTTCAGCCACGGATTTTAATCCGTGGCTTCTGCCTCTGACATTACCGTATCGCGTAAATCGTGAACGTGTCGTTTTTGTAGACCGGGTTCAGATACGGGGCGGGGGCGGCAGACAGTTCCACCCAGTGATGCAGGCCGTCGCGGCGCTGGAACGAGGCGGTGGATAAGTCGTTAGGATAAAAGAGGTACTGCGCCCCGGTGCTTTTGAGAAACGCCTCGCGGGCAGCGGGCGGCGTTTGTGCGTCAAAGGCATCGGCGAACGCGGCGTCTTTGGCGGCGTAATCGGGGGTCTCGGCCCAGTGCCCGGCCCAGACGGCGCGGCCTGTTTCGCCGGGCAGGGCGGTACACAGGCCCGGCAGGCCCACGACTTTGGCATCGGCAGGGGTGTTTGTGCGGAACCAGGTGTAGACGTCGACCAGCGATTTGTCTAAAAACGGGGACAAGTGCGTCTCGCTGCGGTTCTGTGTCAGGTGGCGCATATCGCGGGACAAAAAGAGCGCGTTGGACGGGGCGGACAGCAGTACCAGCCCCGCCAGCGCCCAGCCTGCCGTGCGGGCGGGAAGGTAGGTGCGGACCAGCCACGCGGCCCCGACGCCCGCCAGCAGGCACAGGGGCAGGTGTTCGCCCATGATCATTTTGCGCTGAAAGGCCATCGGGAAGTAGGCGATCAAGAAGCCACCGGCGGCCCAGCAGGCGGCAAACAGCAGGGGCGACGGGGGCACGTCGGGCGATTTGTCCGTAGGCGCAGACGCCCGCACCTGCCGCACGACGAGCCAGAGGGCGACGCAGGCCAGCGCGAAGACGACGCCGTAGCCCAGGGCATAATGCCAGAAGGCAGGGGAAAGCGTCGGGACATTGGCCCGCTTCTGAAAAACGGCCTCGACTTTGTACATATAGGCGACGTACAGCGTGGTCGGGGCGGACAGGGCCAGCGCCAGCAGGCCGCGCCCCCAGCGCGGGGCCATCCCCTGCCCCCGACGCAGGACGGTCAGGACGATCAAGAATACGCCCCAGGCGGCGGCGAGATGCAGCACGTCGTAAGAGTGCATATTGCCCAGGGTCGCGCCGCAAAGGCCCGCAATGACGGCATATTTCCAGCGGCCCGTGCGCTCGCCGAGCAGAAGCGCGTACAAAGCGCCTAAGATCAAAAGTGTGCTGACCGTCATCAGGGCCGACGTATAAATGCTCAGGAACGTATACGCTTCCGGCTGCCACGCATCAATGGGGCTGCCGGGGTTGTTTTTGTCCTGCCACAGGGGCCACACCAGCCAGCCCAGCCCCGAGGACAGGCAGGCAAAGCCGAACGCGGTCAGCCGGGCGGGAGCATCTTCGGGCAGGCAGTACCGGTAAAAGCGGTACAGCAGCACCAGCAGGCCCAGCCCGCCCGCGATGCGGGCGAATTGCAGCACCGCCTGCGGGGAGCAGCCGGTGACGGCCATGATGCGCCCCAGCAGCCAGAAGAAGACATTGAACTCAATGTCTTTCTGCGGGTCGGTGGTAAACAGGTTGTGGATGAAAAAGTGCCCGTCGGCCATCTGCCGCAGCCAGGACAGATAATTGCAGTAGTCGTCGATGTTGTACGGCGTGCCGATAAATTGGGACCCGCCGCGTCCCATCACGGGGGCGAGGAAGTAGCCCAGCGCATAGGGCAGGCAGGAAGCCAGGAGCGTCACGGCAATCAGCGCAGCGACAAGGCGGCCTTCGCCGAAGGCCGGGCGCGGGGTGCTGCTGACGGATAGGCCAGCCGCCGGGGCAACCGAAGGCAGGGAGTTCGAAGGGGGCCGGGTGCGTGCCAAAGTCGTGTGCGTATCTCCTGTAAACTGGTAGGGGCGGGGTCCCCCCGCCCTCTTTTCTTGTCCTAATCCAGCTTCTGTATTTCAATCCGGCTCGTGCGCTGATGGGAACACGTTCGGAAAGGAGGGCGGGGGGACCCCGCCCCTACTCGTCTCCGGCCTCAGCGGGGGCGTCCGCCTCGGCCCGCAGGAGGGCCACGGCGTTTTCGGATAAAATCCGCTGCCGGTCGGCGCGGGTGAGCGTCACGGCGGTTTCCACGAGGGCGCGGGTCAGCGCGGGGCCGGAATGAGGCAGGCCGGAGCCGTACAGGAGCTTGCGCGGGGTAATCAGCGACGACGCCTGCGCGAGCTTGTCGGAGTCGCGGCTGCCGGAAATCTCTAAGTACACATTCAAATGCTGCTTGGCGATAGTCGCGGCGACGCGCCAGTCATCACCGCCCATGCCTAAAAAGACAAACTTCATGGCGGGGAACTCGGCCACAATGCGCCGGGCTTCGTGCGCGGCATCGCTGTCGGGCACGAACAGGGCGACGGGGCGGGCATAGCGGCGCTGGGCGTTTAAAATCTCGCGAGCGTCGTCGAGGGTCACCGGGCGGCCCGGCGCACCCACGAGGGCCGCGCCCACAATGCCGCGTGCATAGCCGTAGCGCCGCTGCTCTTCCTGCGACTCGGCGGGGTAGCCCGCGTTCAGCACCGCCCAGCCAAACAGGCCGTCGCCGGGGGAGACCACTTCGCGCAGGAGCCGGTTCCCGGCCACGAAGTCGCACTGCACGGCCAGCGACGGCAGCAGGGCCACGCCGGAAAGGTCATGGGCGGCCATCGTTTGCAGCACCGCCTCGCGGGTTGCCATTGTCTGCGAAAATGGGGTCGCTCCGAAGTAGGCTTGTGTATCAAAAGTAGGCATGATTAGTCTCCCCCCTGCCAGATTTTCTGCGCGTTGCCTGCCAGCACTGCTTCCTGCTCGGCCTCGGACAGCCCCGACGCCCGCACGAAACTGAGCGCCGACGCCAGCGACCGGCCCGGCGCATCGGACCCGAACAGCGCCCGGCTGATGCCCACGGTGTCCCGAATCAAGGCCAGCGCGTGCGGGGCTTGCAGGGCGTGGGTTTCCAGATACAGATTGTTGTGTGCCCGCATCAGCACCACGGCTTCAGTGAGCGTGTCGGGCGAGATGCCCTCTAAAATAATCGGGTGCGGGAAGCCGTCCAAGAGGCGCAAAAGTGACGTGGCCTCGCCCCGGCGCGGCGTCTGCACCATGATCGGCATTTTGGGCAGCTTCCCGATCTGCCGGGTCAATTCCAAAAACGGCGCAAACTCCAGCGGCCAGCCCTGAATGTCCGGGAAAAAGCGCACCATTTCAAACGCTTCGCCCGCCAGCCCTTCGACGACGCCGTCCTGCCCCCAGAAGTGCGCGGGGTTCAGCGTGGCGACAGGGATGAGATGGTCATGCGACCGGCAGGCCCGCATGGTCTCGGCGTTGCCGTCGGCGGGCAGGCTGAACAGCCCGCGTGTGGAGAGGGTCAGGCACCAGTCCACGCCCTGCGCTCCCATTGCCTCGGTCAGCGTGTCCGCGCTGCTGTCGGCGTGCTGCGCGGGGTAGGCCCCGAACAGCGTATTGACATCGGTGATTTCCATAGGTGTTTTCGCCTTTTGGGCATAGATTAGGCATAAGATCACGGGGCTGAACCCCCGTGCTTTGAAAGTGCAATTCCCCGCCTTCGCGGGCATCAGCAGTTACGGCATCGGAAGCCATTGCCGCATAGACAGCAATTTGTAGGGGCGCTGCTTGCTGCGCCCTCCTTGTTCTGGCTCCTGATTTTGGCCTATGTTTTAGAGTGAGCCGAGCATTTATGCAGCAACGCCGCGCCGAAAGCCAGAGGCCACGGGTTGAAACCCGAGGCTGGAAAGTGCCCAGTGTCCAGGGGACACAAGACAAACAATTTCTTCCCTAAATGACGGGCAATGGCATAGTTAAGTGCAACGCAGTGTCAGATTGTTTGCTTACTTTCGCTTAAAGGACTTGTCTGTATTGGTAGCTCGTTCTGATGTACTCATGAAAGTAAGTTCCGTGTGAACTCGCGTTCATTAACCCCTCATAAACCTGCCCAAGCACATCAAAGTATTGATACACAGAACCGCTCACAAACTCAACTTCCAGTATATGCTGGTCTGCATCATATCCGACTGACAAAAGATTAGATGAAAAAACTGGTGTTCTCCGCATAACAATCTCCTTAATCACTTAACAAATAGGGCATGGCACTCTTTGGTACGGCTGGGTAGTGATAAATCCCATTTTCCGCGTAACTCTTGGACACAACAACTTTTGGAAACGCTTTGTGAAACTCTGCTTTTGTCATCTGAAAGGTTCCCTTTGGCGTGACAACTCTAAAAGCCTGGTCGTTTTCAAGAGGTTCGATAAGATTAGCCTTAAAGCAAAACCGAGAAAAGTTATAAGTGACGGTGGGTTCACCTTGACTGACAGACGGGGAATGGCTTGGCTGAACCGGCTTCGGTTCTTGCTGGTCGGGTTCGCCTTGACTGACAGGCAATGGATGGTTTGGCTGTGGTGCTTCCGGTTCTTGCGGGACAGACACAGGCGCATCTCCGGCCCGCAACTCATCTTTAATTGCGCGAACTTCTTGTACCTGTGGTACAGGGATAAGAGAAAGCAAACGCCAAACTGAGTCTACGGCACGGTCAGCGTCATCAAAAGTCACAGTTTTTTTTGCTGAACGATGAGACACTCTATTTCGCCACCCCTTCAACTCACCAATTAGGTTCTTTCCCTCAAAATCAAGCTCTGTATGAAAAACATCATGCCAATTCTTTAACATGGTGTTCAAAATTGCTTGTGTGTCCCAATGAATATCCTCTCCATCGGAATTTATGTTTTCGGGAAGCTTCGCAAACCATTCGTATCCATAAATGACTTCGAGCCTTGCTTGGACGTATATAGGCATAGTCTGATCAAATACGTCAAAAGCGGCGTTAATGTAATCGGTATAAGATTTTTGCATTGCCTTATTCAACACCTTTCATAGACCGTAATAATTCACCCCGTTGCCAGCCCGATGGCCCGGTCCAGTCGCTCCAGGCAGCGGTCTCGGCCCAGCACGGCGATTAGCTCGAACAGGCCCGGCCCGGTGGTGCGGCCTGACAGGGCGACGCGGACGGGGTGGATTAGCTCGCCGCCTTTGACTTCAAACGCATCAATCGTGGTGCGGACAACTTCTTCGGTGGTGGACTCGTCGAAGACGGCGAGGGCCGCGAAGCCTTCGCGGACGCGGCGGAGACGATTGCCGACGCCGGGGTGCGTGAGCCACTTGGCGGCGGCTTTTTCGTCGAACAGGAACTCGGCATCGCCGAGCAGGAAGAAGTCGGCCAGGGCGGGGGCTTCGGCCAGCGTCTTCATGCGCTCCTGCTCTAAGGCGAGGACGCGGCCCAGATAGTCGCGGGTGTCGGCATCTGGCTCCCCCGTAATCAGCCCGGCGTCTCGCAGGAACGGCAGGGTCTGCTCGGCCAAATCGGCGAGCGAGAGCTGCCGGATATACTGGCCGTTGAACCAGAGCAGCTTTTCGGGGTCCGAGATCGGCGAGCGGTTCAAGATGCCGTCCAGGTCGAACTTTTCAATCAGCTCGGGGACGGTGTACAGGTCGCGCTCCTCGCGGGGGGACCAGCCCTGCATCGCCAGGAAGTTCAGCGTGGCATTTTGCAGGTAGCCCTGCTTGGGATACTCTAACGCGCCCAAAGCGCCGTTGCGCTTGCCGAACTTCTTTTTGTCCGGCCCCATCATCACGGGCAGGTGGGCATACACCGGCGGCTCCCAGCCGAGAGCGCGGTGGATGAGAATATGCAGCGGGGCCGACGGCAGCCATTCTTCGCCGCGCAGGACATGGGAGATTTCCATGAGGTGATCGTCGACCTGCGCCGCCAGATGGTAGGTCGGATAGCCATCGGACTTCATTAAAATGGCATCTTCCAGCAGGCGGTTCTGCACCGTAATCTCGCCGTAGACGGCATCGGTGAACGTCGTCTCGCCCTCCATCGGCACGGCAAAGCGGACGGTGGCAAACTCGCCGCGTGTCTTCTCATACTCGGCCCGCTCGGCGTCGTTGAGATGACGGTGGCGGCGGTCATAGCCGGGCGGCAGGCCGCGCTTCTGCTGGCTTTCGCGCATCCGGGCCAGCTCTTCGGGCGTGTCATAAGCCCGGTAGGCTTTGCCCTCGGCGATCAGCGTCTGCACATACTCGCCGTAAATCGCCAGCCGCTCGGACTGCACATAGGGCGCAAACGGCCCGCCGACACCGGGGCCTTCGTCAAAGTCCAGCCCGTATTCTTTCAGCGAGTCTAAAATCACCTGCACGCCGTCAGCGGTCTCGCGGCTCTTGTCGGTGTCTTCAATCCGCAGGATAAACGTGCCGCCGGTGTGCTTGGCATACAGCCAGTCCCAGAAGGCGGTGCGGATGCCGCCGATATGCAGCGTGCCGGTCGGCGACGGCGCAAAACGAACGCGAACATTACTCATACTCGCTAGTGTACCCGAAAGGAGCGGAGAACCTCACCCCCGTCCCCTCGTTCGGATGAGTTTTCGGGGAGGAGAGGGAGCCGGAAGCAGAGAAGTAAGGTGGTATAATGTTGCTGTAAGTGTTGTGAAGTTAGTCGTTTATTGGAAGGTTTTCAAGATGACGCCCAAAATTGACAAAGCATTAGCGGACTTCGACAAAGTGGGCGAGAGCGTTCCTGATGCTGATCTCACGCCGGAAGTAGAGTTGGCCCGCCTTCGAAAACATATGGATTATCTGTATTCTGATGCCTACCAGCTCCGCCGCAGTTTATTCTCTTCCATCTTTGCTACTATAGTAGTGGTTCTCATCGTGTTTGGGGTCAATTATTGGATGGCCTCTGCGGGCATGAGCAACCCCATAAAGCTGCATCAGGTGCTATATGGTATTTTGAGTCTTGTTGGGCTGCACTTTGCCTATGACCTGTGGAAGATTTGGCGAAAAAGCGTCAATAAAAAGTCCTGACGAGGACATAGGACCACGGGGCTGAACCCCCGTTAAAAGTGCAATTCCCCGCCTGCGCGGGCATCGGACAAGAAGAAGCCACGGATTAAAATCCGAGGCTGGAAAAAGCCCACCGTGCCGGGCACGTTCAGAGAAAACCGGCTCTAAAGAGCCGGTCTATTAGCAAACGGATAAAGTCGCTCCGCGACTCAAGAGAAAAGAGCAAATGCACTTGCCTGATTTTGTCCTAAGTCGCGCAGTGACTTTCTCCTTTTACAAGTAGACCGGCTCTTTAGAGCCGGTTTTCTTTTTCAAGGGAACCCCAAGCGACTGCCGCCGGTTCTGGGTATCATACGCTTAATAGGCACGTATTTTCCCAGAAGAAGGTTATCACCCAATGAAGGTTTACGAACACGTCACAGAGCTGGTGGGCGGGACGCCGCTGGTCAAGCTGAATCGCATTACCGACGGCGCTCCGGCGACGGTGCTGGCGAAATTGGAGTTCTTTAACCCGGCGTCGTCGGTCAAAGACCGCATTGCCGTGGCGATGCTCGAAGATGCCGAGGCGCGGGGGCTGCTTTCCCCGGACTCGGTGATTGTGGAGCCGACCTCGGGCAACACCGGTATCGGGCTGGCGTTTGCGTGCGCGGCCAAAGGCTACAAGTGCATCCTGACCATGCCGGACAGCATGAGCGTCGAGCGGCGGCTGCTTCTGCGCGGCTACGGGGCCAATCTGGTGCTGACCCCCGGCGCGATGGGCATGAAGGGCGCGATTGCCGAGGCCGAGCAGATTGCGGCCCGGACGCCGCATTCGTTCCTGCCGCAGCAGTTCCAGAACCCGGCCAACCCGGCCATTCACGCCAAGACGACGGCGGAGGAAATCTGGAACGACACCGACGGCACGGTGGATATTCTGGTGGCCGGGGTCGGCACGGGCGGAACCATCAGCGGCATTGCCCATACCCTGAAAGAGCGCAAGCCGGGGTTCCATACCGTGGCGGTGGAGCCGGTGGACTCGCCGGTCATCACACAGACCCGCGAGCATCAGACGGTAAAGCCCGGCCCGCACAAGCTGCAAGGAATTGGTGCAGGCTTTATTCCGGGCAATTTGGACCTAGAGGCCGTGGACGAAGTCATTCAGGTAACCACCGAAGAGTCGGTCAAGTGGGCACGGCGGGCGGCGTTTGAAGAAGGCGTTCTGGCCGGGCTGTCGTCGGGGTCGGCGATTGCGGCGGCAATGCAGGTGGCGCACCGGCCCGAGAATGCGGGCAAAACGATTGTGGTCATCATCCCCTCCAACGGCGAACGGTATCTGTCCACGGTGCTGTTTGCGGATATGCGAGACGAGTAGGGGCGGGGTCCCCCCGCCCGCCAAATGCACGGCGAAGGCCGAAGGCACGCAGGAAGGAGGGCAGGGAGACCCTGCCCCTACGGTATTGAGGGCGGGGGGAGATGCTTTGTGCTATACTCTGCCTATGCGCCTGCCCGCCCCACTGCTTTGTTTGCTGTTCTGCCTGCTGCTGATTTGCGGCCTTTTGCCTGGCTATGCCCTCGAAACGCCGCCGCTGTTTCCAGCGTTTCCCCAAACCGAGACGCACCGGATACGGATTGTCAATGCCGAAGATGGGGCGATCCAAATCTCGGATGACGTAGGCAAAACGTGGCATCTGATTGGCCGCGTGACCGCTCCGGCGACCGAGAGCCTGCCGGGGTATTCGGCGGCGGGGTATGCCCAGCCCTCTACCCTCTCCGCCGTGGCCGTGCATGGGCTGCGTATCCGGGTCGGCGACTTCAGCGCCTCGGACCCCCTGCTGATTAACATTCTGCCCCGCGAGTTTGCCCAGACGCCTAACAAGTTTGGCGGGCAGGTGTCGGGGCTGTCGGGCATCTACACCACAATCCCCGTCGGAGACAGCATTTTTCGGGAGCTGTCGCCGTTTGTCGGCAACCCCGTGCAGCGCGAAAACGGGCCGGGCGGGGGGCTGTCGTCGCTGCCGCTCAACTACCGCCCGCAGGTCGGCGATATTTTGCAGATTATCGTGCTGGCCCCCCGAAACCCGCTCACGCAGGTCTTTTTCCAGAACAAAGCGGGCGGCGAAGTGCGGGTAAGTTATGCCGACGGCACAAATACCCTGCTGACCCATGTGGTCAAGCCAGTGGTGGGTGTCGGGCGCTATGACGGCTGCTCGTACACCGGGGTCGGGGCAATCAACACGAACCATGACGGGGTGATTACCGTGTCCACGGCCCCGGTCAGCACGTCGCCCCTGTTTGAGGGCGTCGGCGACGAGCGCCGGGGCGGGTTTCAGATACAGCCCGCGTTCCACAACGCACAGGGGGACGGCGCGGGCGCTCCGTCGGTGCTGGTCATCGGCTCCCGCAAGAAGCCTCCGGCCCCAGAGATGGAAGGCACGCCGCCGCTGTTTTTCGGCTACTTTGACCTGGCCTGGGGCAAAGATCAGCCCGCACACTCCTGGCGGGCCGAAGTGCAGCTCCATAACGGCCCCTGGGTAACAATGCCCACCCGTGTCGGCTCCAACCCCACCGCGCTGGCCGCTGTGACCGCCCTGCGGCTCGTTCGCACCTCCGCAGGCGACAAAGCCTGGCGAGGAGCGCAGATCAAAATTGCCGAACGCGACTATTTTGAGCAGGCTGCCGCCGCCGCCCGTGCGGGCAGGACGCCCTTGCAGCATGGCATGGTCACGGTCAGCGCCGCCGCGCCGGACCCGCGCACGGCCTATGTGGTCTTTTATGTGGACGGCCAGTTAAAGGGCGTCACCAACACGCCCCCTTACCGTGTGACCTGGGACACGCACCGAGTCCCCGACGGCGAGTATGTGCTGGAAGCGGTCGCGCAGGATGCCGGGAACCGGATTTTGTCTTCCAGCCGTACCAAAATCTGGGTGGATAATACGCACGCTCTCAAAGCTGCTCCCTGACCTTTCTGCGGCAATGACGCACGCAAGACCCGCCTCATCCGACAGAAAGAAGCCCTGCTATGCTCCGTGACTTTATCCGTCTTGCCCGCCCGTTCTGGACCTCCGAAGAGAGGGGCATCGCCAGGGCCTCCGCTGCCCTGCTGGCCGTTCTAACTTTGGTGAGTGTTGCAGCCTCCGTGCAGCTTGTCAAGCTGGCCGGGGCCATCTTTGATGCCGTGCAGAACTACAGCCTGCCCAATTTTCTGAAGGCGCTGGAATACTGGTCGGTCTGGGCCTTTGTCGCCTGCGCGGTGTATGTCTACCAGAGTTATGTCAGCATGGCGCTGTCCCTGCGCTGGCGGCGGTGGATGACGCAGCACTTTATTGGGGACTGGCTCGGGGGCAAAGCGTTCTACTTCTGGCAGGTCGGCGGGCACCCGTCGGACAACCCGGACCAGCGGATTGCTGAAGACGTGCGGGACTTCATCGCCACCAATGACGGCAGCAGCGGGGCGGTTCCGCTGGCACAGAACCTTTTGCAGCAGGTGGCGACCCTGCTGGCGTTCGTGACCCTGCTGTGGCACGTCGGCGGCACGCTGCACCTGCTGCACGGGCGGCTGACTATCCCCGGCTACCTGGTCTGGTGCGCCCTGATTTATGCCGCTGCTGGCTCGGCAATCATCGCCAGAATCGGCTTTCCTATTATTCGCCTCAATTTCGATCAGCAGCGGTATGAGGCCAACTTCCGTTTTGGCCTGGTGCGCCTGCGTGAAAACGGCGAAAGCATTGCCCTGAGCGGCGGCGAAGCGGCGGAGCAAACGGGGCTGATGGGGCGCTTTGGCGACATTTATCAGAATTACCGGGCCATTATGAGCCGGACCAAAAAGATCAACGGGTTCAGCATCGGCTATCAGCAGGTTGCCAACATCATCCCCTACTTCCTATGCGCCCCGGTCTACTTTTCGCACCACATGACGTTTGGCGGCCTGAACCAGTCCGCGCAGTCGTTCAGCTATGTGCAGGGCGCGGTGTCGTTCTTTATCAGCGCCTACGGTTCTATTGCCCTGTGGCGGTCCACCATTCAGCGGCTGACGGGTTTCACCGAGGCCATTACAGCCGCTCAGGCGCTGTCCCGCACGCCCGCCGCCGCCCGGACGGCTGGCTCCAATGGCACGCTGGCCGTCCACGATTTGACGCTGACTCTGCCGGACGGGCGCACGCTGTTCCGCGATCTGGACCTGTCGCTGGAAGAGGGCCATTCTGCCCTGATTAGCGGCCCGTCGGGCAGCGGCAAAAGCACGCTGCTTCGCGCCGTGTTTGGCCTGTGGCCCTACAGCAGCGGCACGATTGACCTGCCCGCCGACTTCGCCCCGATGGTCCTGCCGCAGAAGCCGTATCTGCCGATTGGCTCCCTTCGCGCCGCGCTGGCCTACCCCGCCGCGCCGGGCGAGTTTTCGGATGAGACCATGCAGAACGCGCTGGCGCAGGTCCGCCTGCCCCTGCTGGCGGGCCGCCTGGACGAAGAGCAGAACTGGGCGCTTTTGCTGTCCGGCGGCGAGCAGCAGCGGGTGGCGCTGGCCCGTGCGTTCCTGCATCACCCCCGCTGGCTCTTCTTAGATGAAGCCACGTCGGCGCTGGACGAGCCGCCCGAGGCTCTGATATACCGTCAGCTTGCCGCCGCGCTCCCAAATACCACCGTCGTCAGCATCGGCCATCGCGGCAGCCTTCAGGCGCTGCACGACACCGCCTACGCCCTTGCCCCGGAAGGCGAACTTGCGGTCGCGGCGGGGTAGCTGCAAGCTAAAAGTGGCAGGTACACTTGCTGCATAGAGAACAACATCATGGCGATTGCAGAGCGTGAACTGTCCCACGTGCGGGCAGACAAAGAAGAATTGCGGCGAACTGTAGATGCCGAATACAAGAGAATGGGTATTCCCAACGATCCAACCGCCACGGCAGTTCTCGCCCAGGAACTTGTTGGCAAGTGCCTGCGGATGCATAACCTCGGCTCGGAAGATAACGTGTTTTCACGAGGCATCATCGCCGCCCGCAGGAAACAAGAAAGCCGATAAAATGTTACACCCTCATAAATACTGCACGTTTTACAAAAAGAAAATCCTCTTAAATAAAGCACAGTTTTCTTAGCATACAAGCAGGAACCGCCTGCCCCGGTGTCGAACAAGAGTTTTGACCCAGACCACACACGGGACGGGGGAGACAGGCGGTTTTCCCGTCTGCTCCTCCTTCCAAATGTGAGGGTTCAGAAGCCCCCCGCCCCATCTCTACAGCCTCGCTACTGTGCCTTCTGAACACGCGCCGCCCCGTCTTGGGATGGGTGTCAGCGAAGGGCCACAGGGGACCACACACGAGCGGGCAAAGTAGTAGACAGATGATGCGAACAGGCGTTCAGCGACGGCAGGGGCGCAAGTCCTTCCTCAAAACCCTCACCCCCGTATTTAAGTGGGCCTTGAATACGGGGGGCCTACAGATAAAATAGCCTCCGAATAGTTTCCGCTTTGCTGCCAACAATTATGAGTAGGATATTAGTTCTGCTTTCAAAGCAGCTTCAACAAATACCCACAGGAGATTGATATGCTACTCAAAGAAATGCTTCTTGATGCTGGCTGGGACATTGCCCATACTGTCACACTTCCGGCGCGTGACAAACAGGTGTTTGATACAAGCGATTTGCTTCTCACTGAACCGGCACGAAGATTTCTTCAAGCCTCAACGCCCGGCTTATATCTACATCAGAAAGAAGCCATTCGCAGCTTTGTTGAAGGATCAAACGTTTGCATGACAACCGGGACATCTTCTGGTAAAAGTTTGCCCTTCTACACGGCAGGTATCAATCAACTGGCACTTGACCCAAGTTCAAAAATAATTGCGATTTATCCTATGAAAGCCCTCGGCTATGAGCAGGAGGAACGCTGGAAACAAGCGATAGCTCATTCGGGGTTGTCGGCAAAAGTAGGGCGTATTGATGGGCAGGTTCCCACAAAAACGCGGTTGGATATTCTGCGCCGCTCCAGCGTTATTATTCTGACACCTGACATAATTCATGCCTGGCTCCTGAATAACCTTGCAGAGAAAGCGGTGCTGGCATTTTTGAAACACACTAAGTTGTTGGTGGTGGACGAGGTTCACAGTTACAGTGGCGTCTTCGGCTCAAACTCGGCGTTTCTTTTTCGGCGGCTTCAGCACGCACTTGATGCACTTGGCAGTCGCCCAACTTATATCTGCGCTTCCGCAACGATTGCCAACCCCAAAGCCCATCTCTCGAAATTGTTCGGCGTCAACTTTGACTTGATCGGTGCTGACAAAGACACCTCGCCGCGTCATCATGTAGATATTCAGCTTGCCACGCCCAGGCCAGAGGCGGATTTGCTTTCTCAGGTCACTGACTTGCTTCGTAAAATTGCGGAACAGTCAGATTCCAAGTTTATTGCATTTGTAGACAGCCGGAAACAGGCCGAACATATATCTTCAATTTTGGCACGCAGTCAGACTCCTGAAGATGAAGCCGAAACGCCGTCCGGTCTGAACTTTGACTATTTGAGACAGTTGAATGTGCTTCCATTCCGTTCAGGATTTGAAGAGCAGGACCGAGTCATCATCCAGGAACGGTTGAAAAATGGTAGCCTGCGCGGGGTTGTAAGCACCAGTGCGCTTGAACTGGGAATGGATATAGCGCAGCTTGGCACAGGCATTTTGGTGGGCGTCCCGCGCTCTTCAACGAGCTTGTTCCAGCGGATTGGGCGGATTGGCCGACATGGGCACGGAACAGTAATTGTCGTGAACACAGGATCAATTTATGACGAAGCAATCTTCAAAAACCCACAAGAACTGCTTCATCGCCCGATGGCGGAAAGTTCTCTTTATTTAGAGAATGCGCGAATTCAGTATATTCATGCGCTTTGTCTGGCCCGGCAAGGAGGTGAACACGACAAAGTGCAAGCCGCTTTGAACAAAGGGGATAATTCTGGACTGGAAAGCAATACGGTCTGGCCGACGGGATTTCTTGAGCTTTGCCGAAGCGAACGTCTGGGCGAAGTGAGTGCTGACCTGCAAAATATGAAAGCGGAAGCTGGCGAAGAACCAAACCATACTTTTCCGCTCAGGGATGTAGAAAGCCAGTTCAAGATTGAACTAAAACAGGGGCCAGAGCAACGGCAGCTTGGGGGAGTCTCGCATGGGCAAATGATGCGCGAAGCATACCCCGGTGCAATTTATTATTACATTGCACAGCCTTATCGCATCTATAGTATTGATATGCGGTCAAAAACTATCCGGGTACGATCAGAAAAGCACTATACGACACGACCACAAAGCTGGCCGACGTGTGTATTTCCAAACTTGACAGAAGGAAACATACACCAGGCTAGAAGCCACGGCAAGTTGGTTGTCGCAGAGTGCAATCTGCAAATCCGTGAGGCAGTCTGCGGTTTCAAGGAACGGCGCGGCCCAAATGAAATGTTTTATGGATACCCAATTTTATCCACGACCGCAGGCATCTCCTTTGGTCTTGACCGCTTCGTTCGCAATTACTTCACCACAGGTGTTGTTCTAACTCATCCTGTTCTCAATCAGGAAGGGGTGGATTGCAATTTGATTGCCAGTCTTCTTCACGAAGCCTTCTTGATGATGGTTCCTTTTGAACGTCAGGATATTGGTGTGGCAGTAGATAAGCACCGAGCCGCCCGAGAAAACATTTCACAGGGAGATAGATTCATTGCGTTGCATGACCAAACTTATGGCAGTTTGCGTCTCTCGGGCCGCGTTTTGGAAGAGCAATGGCTGGTCAAGACGCTTTCCAAAACGGTTGAACTTTGTCGGGACCAAGAAGTATCGCCCGAACAGCCAAATACTCTGGGGGCAGTTCAAGCCTTGTACGAGGCGGCAAGTCAAGCGGCAGGTCCTGACCCTTTTTATACAGACAAGGCCATAGCCTCTGCCCGAGAAGATTGTGCGCGTGTCATTCTTCCCGGCAGTCGAGGAATCAAAATTGATCAAGGGGCGGCAGAGGAATTTGAGGTAGAAGATGTTTTCTACCATCCGTCAAATGTTGGTCTGAGTTATCGCGGCAAAAGGTATTCGGTGAAAGGCGAAACAAACAAAAGCGTCGTACCAATCGCCGCTCTTCAGGAGATACCGGGAGAAAGCTTGATGGGCTACTATGATTACAACACAGGCGAAGTAACTCCTGATTAGATGATCGGGTTGTATCTATTCCTCTTTATCCTTCTTCTCTGCCGCCGGGACTTCGAGGGCCACCGGGGGGAAGTCGCGGAGGGTGAAGTGGTAGGTGCCGCCGGTGCGGGGGAGGCGGAAGGTGACGGAGAGGGAGGCGGCGAGGGCGCGGTCGTCTTTGCCGGGGGCGAAGCGGAAGGCCCAGCCGCTGCCTTCGGCGAGGACGCGCTGACCGAGTGCGCTGAGGGGCAGGCCGACCGGGCGGGCGGGGCGGCCAGCCGGGGCGGTGCGGGCAAGGCGGAAGTCGGCGGGGGTGAGGGTCAGCGAGCGGCGCGTCTCACTGCGGTCCGCGAGGGCCAGGGTGATCTCGACGTAGCGCGTGTTTTCGTCGGAATGGCCCGCGTAGGTCTCCAGCGACGCATCGGTGACGACTAGCTCCCAGTCGCCTTGCGTTATCTTTTCGCCGGTGCGGTAGACCGGGGGCGTGCCGCTGCCCGTGAGGTACTTGTCAAACCAGCCCAGGCAGCGGCGCAGCTCGTCCAGCCGGTGCTGCGGCTCGCCGAGGCCGTGGCCTTCGCGGGGGTAATGGACATACTCGGCGGTGCGGCCCAAGAGGTGCAGGGCCTGGTACATCTCGTAAGAGTTAGTCAGCAGCGTGTTCGGGTCGCCCTCGCCGTGCAGGATTAAAACGGGCGTGTGGATGTCCTGCACGTAGGTGGACGGCGAGCGTTCGGCATAGAGTGCGGGCCGCTCCCAGGGGGAGCCGCCCAGATACTCCACTTCCCAGCGCGGGGCCTGCGAGTTGGAAAAGTCGGTGACGAGCGAGAAGATGCCAAACTGGGACACGGCGGCCTGAAAGCGATTGGTGCGGGCAATCAGCCAGTTGACGAGGTAGCCGCCGTAGGACGCGCCGATGACGGCGAGGCGGTCGGGGTCGGCGATGCCTTCGGCGACAGCCTGGTCAATGCCCGCCAGAATATCCTGCACATCGGCCCCGCCGAGGTCGTTGCGGTTGGCGGTGCTGAAGGCATTGCCGTAGCCTTCGCTGCCCCGGTAGTTGGGGGACAGGACGGCGTAGCCCGCGCCTGCCCAGACCTGCGAGGCGGTGTAGGGGCTGAGGGCCTGCACCGTGCGCCCGTGCGGCCCGCCGTGGAGGCTGACCACAAGCGGGTGCTTTTGTCCTTCGGCGTCGCCCAGGGGCAGGGTGAGCAGGCCCTCGATTTCCAGCCCGTCAGGCGACTTCCAGGAGACCACGGCGGTCGGGCAGAGGGCGTGGCCGTCGGCCCAGTCGGCGTTGAGGTCGGTCAGCGTTTCGGGGCGTCTGGCTTTCGGCGCAAGCCAGACGAGTTCGGGAACGTCCACAGAGCTGCTCGACGTGTAGACGATGCCGCCGTCGGGGGCGACGTGCCAGTCGTGGATGTGGCCGTCACCGTCAATCACGGCTTCCCACTTACCATCTGCGGACTGCTTGAACACCTGCGTTGTCGTGCCCACAGCGGCCAGAATGTAGACAACGCCCGCCGCGTCGAGATGGACGCCGGGCCAGTCGGTGATGTCGTGTTCGAACGTCTCGGTCAGGCAGGCCGGGGCAGTGGCTTCGCCGTCGGCAGGGACGGCATAAAGATTAGACTGCGAATAAGACAGGGCCGGGTCCAGCGGAGCCACGAACAAGACTTGCAGGCCGTCGCGGGTCCAGAGCGGGTGGAACTTGCCGCCCGGCCCATTGGCGACGGGGCGCGGGTCCGTGCCATCAATGCCGACGGTCCAGACATCGGTTTTGTGGTAGTCGTTCGGCTCGCCGGTGTAGTTGGTCGTAAACGCCACGCGCCGACCGTCCGGGGAGACGGCAATCTCGCCGAGGCCAAAGTCGCCGGGATGCACCAAGACGGGCTTTTTTTTGATTAAGTCAATGCGCCAGATTTGCTGCCGGAACTTCTCGGCCCGCTCGCGGACGCCGTCGTCCTTGCGGTCCTGGGCGTCGTCGTAAGCGGATTGCAGGGGCTTCGGGCGCGGCTCCTGGGCCAGATAGACGATGCCAGTGCTGCCGGGCAGCCACTCATAGTCCCCCACCCCTTCGGGGGCGTCGGTCAGCTTTTCGGCCTCGCCGCCGAGGCCGTCCATCGGCAGCAGCCAGACCTGCGCCGACGGGTCGGCGTCGGCATCAAAGTCCGTGCCGCCTTCGTCGTCGCGGTCTGAAAGGAACGCCAGCCATTTGCCGTCCGGGGACCAGCGCGGCTGGGTTTCGCTGCCCGGCCCGCGTGTCACCTGCCGGGGTTCGGCCTCGTCGCCGAGTTTCAGCACGAACAGGTGCTGGGTCACCCCGCTGCCGCCCCAGTCTGTCTCGCTCACCCCATACGCCACGCGCACGCCGTCGGGCGCGACCTGCACCTCGCCGGGCATTTTCAGGTCCAGCAGCGCCCGAGGCGTGACCTTCTGCTTCCGTATTCTCATTGCTTTCGTATTCTCGCCATAGGCAGTGATTGTACCCGAAGGAGAAGACCCCCTAGCCCCCAATAATGGGGGAACCGGATAATTAGGACAGGAGAAGTGGGCGCAGCAAGCAGCGCCCCTACACCTGGTCCAGCGGGGCGATGACGGGGAGGCGGGCGGGGAACAGGCGGCCCGCGAGGGCGAGGGTTTCGGGGGAGTCGCAGGCGATCAGGCCCAGGGCGTGCGCTTCGGAGGGCGTCTGGCAGCCCAGGTAAAGCTGGGCCAGAACGCGGATGTCGGCCCGGAGCCAGGGACGGTCGCGGGGGGAGCCAGCCTCGACGCCCGCGCCGGAGAGGCGCACCGGGGCGGTGTTGGCGGCCCGGATTGGGTCGGAGGCCCGCAGGGTGAGCGTTGTGCCTTCATCCCGCAGGACCGCGCCGTAGAGGCGCTCATGGACGGCGGACAGCGCCCCGGCAAGGTCTACAATACGCAGCATGACGCCGGGTGCGGGCGGGTCACAAGAAGCGGGGAGGCCAAAGGCGGTGATGTGGGACGGGGCAGCGTGCCAGCGGACCATTGGCTCCGGCTGGCAGGCCAGAAAGCCCGCCAGCCCCTGCCGAGCGTCGGCGGTCTGGCCGTGCATTTCCAGCACGGAGAGCGTGTCGGTGCGCTCCCAGAGGGCGTAGCCGGTGAGGCCCATGCCGGCATCATACACAAACGCTTCGCGGCCCGGCAGGGGCAGGCGAATGAGGCTCCAGCGGCGGGCGTCGCGGGCGAACGCGCCGGTCTCTGCCGCCGTCAGCTTGGAAGCGAGGTCATAAATCTCAGGCCAGTCGGCGTCGCGGGCGGGGCGGACGTGCCGCGCTTCGGGGTGCGGGGGAAGCGCGGCGGGCACGGCCTGCCAGAGAAAGTCGTGGGTGGCATATTCCCAGCCGAACTGCCGGTAGAAGGGGGCGGAAACGGGATGCAGGAGGGACAGGGGGTAGCCTAAATCATCCCACAAATCGGAGACGGTCTGGGACAGCAAGGCCCCGGCATAGCCGAGCCGCTGCCATTCGGGGCGAGTGGCGACCCCGGCGACGCCGCCGCAGGGGACGGGGACGCCGCCGACGCGCAGGCGGGTGGGCACAATAGTCAGGGCGGAGACGACGCCGACATTGGGGAGGGTTAAGAGACGCTTGTGGGACAGGTCAAAATACGGGTCGCCGTAGAAGATGGGCCGGGCCAGGTCGGCGTCAAGGTCAAAGGCGGCGCAGAGGGTATGGAGGGCGTTCTCGGCCTCGTCGGGCCAGGCGGCGTGGACGTTCACCGGGCCGCGTGCCAGGTGCGGAGGAAGCCGAAGGAAAGCGGGTCGCGCTTTTGCAGAGCCGCCGGGGTGTTCACATAGGCCGAAAACGCCTCGGCAAAGCCTTCTTCCACGTTGGTTGCCGCGTAGGGCGTGATGAGGGTGTGGGCCTCTTTCTGATGCTTGTAGAGGCCCTCATAGGCGCGGCGGTCGCCCTCCGAGAGCCGATGGAACCAGACATAGTGGCCGTATTCGTGGGCGAAGGTGGCGACATCCGGCGCAGCTCCGGCGGGGAGGCGCAGGGTGATGCGGGGCGGGTCGTCCTCAAAGATGCCGTCGATGCCGCCGTCGTCAGCATGGGAGTTTGAGCTGCTGTCACCCTCATCGGTGTCCTGCGCGGCCAGATAACTGTCCATCTCCCGGTCGCTGAGGGGGGTGACCACAAACCGCTCCCGCGCCTGAAACCGGGCGGGGATGTGCGTGCTGAACCAGCCCAAAAGGGCGTGGGCGGCGGCGGGCGTGGCCGTGTCCGAGACGACAACCCGCCCCGGATTACTTTGGGCGTGGGCGCGGGGCAGCGCAGGCAGGAGTCCGGCGACCAGAAAGAGAACAAGCAAGGGATGTGACCGGCGAGGGCGCGTCATAGTTCCATTTTACCATATTCGGGCGCGGGGCGCAAGGACGAGAGGGCGCAACAAACAGCGCCCCTACGATATTTCGCAGACAGCCACGGATTGCAGAACCACGGATTGCAGAACCACGGATTGCAGAACCACGGATTGCAGAACCACGGATTGCAGAACCACGGATTGCAGAACCACGGATTGCAGAACCACGGATTGCAGAACCACGGATTGAAATCCGTGGCTGAAGGGCGCAGACGCCGAACGTCCCTGCGGGACGCAAATGCCGGTTGCGATTGGCCTGTCTGTATTCTGTCCCGTAGGGACATTCAGCCGAAGGCTCCTCAGCCATGCATTTCAATGCGTGGCTTCAATGCGTGGCTTCAATGCGTGGCCGGAATGACCAATTTCACAGACGACCACGGAAGGACAACAAACGATTATGCCTACTCAAAAAACAGATGCCCAGCCAAAGACAGCCCCGGAGACGCCCGCGCAGCTCTTGCAGAAGCACTTCGGGTTCGGCGAGTTCCGGCCCGGACAGGAAGCGGCGATTGACGCCCTGGACACCGACAAAGCCGCGCTGGCCGTGTTCCCGACGGGCGGGGGCAAGTCGCTGTGCTATCAGCTCCCGGCCCTGCGCTATGCGGGGCTGACACTGGTGGTGTCGCCGCTGATTGCGCTGATGAAAGACCAGATCGACTTTCTGACGGGCCGGGGCATCGAAGCCGCCCGGCTGGACTCGTCGCTCGGCGGGGACGAGACGCGGGCGGTCACGGCCAAAGTCGAAGCGGGCACGCTGAAGATGCTGTATGTGGCCCCCGAACGCTTCAACAATGAGCGGTTTCTGGCGCTCTTGGAGCGGACGCCGATTGCGCTGTTTGCGGTGGACGAAGCCCACTGCATCTCGGAATGGGGGCACAACTTCCGGCCCGATTACCTGAAGCTGGCCGAAGCGGCCCAAAGGGTCGGCGCGGAGCGGGTGCTGGCGCTGACGGCGACGGCGACGCCCGCCGTGGTGGAAGACATCTGCAAGGCGTTTAACATCCCCCCGCAGGCATCGGTGGTGACCGGCTTTTACCGGCCCAATCTGAACCTCAGCATCTCGCCGGTGGCCGAGAAGGACCGGGACGCCCTGCTGCTGAAGCGGGTGGGCAAGCGGACGCCCGGCCCGACGATTGTATATGTGACCCTGCAAAAGACCGCCGAACGGGTGGCAACGCTGCTGTCGGACGCCGGGCATCCGGCGGAGGCGTACCACGCGGGGCTGGACCCGGAAGTGCGGGCGCAGGTGCAGGACCGCTGGATGGCGTCGGACACCGGCATTGTGGTGGCGACCATCGCGTTTGGCATGGGCATCGACAAATCCGCCGTGCGGTATGTGTACCATTACAACCTGCCGAAATCGCTGGAAAGCTACAGCCAGGAAATCGGGCGGGCCGGGCGCGACGGCAAAACATCCACGGTGGAGCTTCTGGCCTGCCCCGAAGACGTCCCTACGCTGGAGAACTTCGCCTACGGCGACACGCCCGCCGAAGGCTCCCTGCGGTCACTCCTGGAAGACCTGCTGGCGCGGGGGCCGTCGTTCGATCTGTCCCTCTACACCCTGTCTGCCGACCATGACATCCGCCAATTAGTCCTCCGCACGGCCCTGACTTACCTGGAACTCGACGGCGTCTTCCATCAGGGTACGCCGTTCTATGCAGGCTACGAAGTGCAGCCGCTGCGGCCTCTTTCCCAGATTATCGGCGAGTTTCAGGGTGTTCACGCGGACTTTATCCGGGACCTGTTCGGCGTCGCCCGCCTCGGCAAAATCTGGTACGCCCTCAATCCAGACATCGCCGCTGAAACGCTGAACGTCGACCGGCGGCGGGTCGTGCGGGCGTTAGAATACCTCGAAGAAAAGCAGTGGGCGCTGCTGAAAGTCGCCGATGTCCGTCAGCGGTACACGCGGGGCGCGGGCGACGCGGGGCAGAAGGCGGACGCCGAGGCGCTGGCCTTTGAGCTGTCGTCGCGCTTTGGACGCCGCGAGCAGGCCGAGATTTCGCGTCTCGGGCAGGTCATGGCGCTGGTGACGCTGGACGGATGCCTCACCAATGCGCTGGTCGCCTACTTCGGCGAGACGCGCACGGAGCCGTGCGGGCACTGCACGCACTGCCTGACGGGCCGCGCCGCCGTGCTGCCGCCGACGGAGCCGCTGCCCGCGCCGGAAAGCCTCCTGGATGTATCCGCCTGGCAGTCGCTTCGGGCGCAGCACCCGAACGCGCTGGCCGATCCGCGTCAGGCGGCCCGGTTCCTGTGCGGGCTGACGTCGCCCGCCCTGTCCCGCGCCCGTCTGGGGCGGCATCCGCTGAACGGCGCACTGGAAACCCTGCGCTTCGCCGACGTTCTGGCGTGGTGCGCGGGGGAGTGATAGCCCCGCCCGGAGACCTACCTTCCCTGCTTCGCGGGGTCCTTCCTAAAGGGAGGATTTGGAGCGGATAGGACGCGGGGCCTGTCTCAGAAATAGGGCTTGTCGGCGTCGCGGGCACTGCGATAGGACTGGGCGCGGGCGGCGGCGTGGATGATCCGGTGGTCTTCGCGCCGGTGCAGGGCGGCGTGCGGGTGGACGCGGCGCACTTCGTTCCTGCCGAGGAAGGCCGGGTGGGTGCGTGGTGGCATTGCGGGCGGCGATGGCTTTGCCGGTGTCTGTGGTGGGCATGGTGCTGGGTTCCTTTGTCGCAATAAACTCACTAAGCGTATTTTAGTAGACGTATGATTTATTGTGGCGGTTTGGGGGAACCTGTGTCAAGGGGGAAGGCGTGGGTGGAAAACGAGGGGTTAAATGCGAGGGGTTAAAACCCCTCGCTGAAAGGCGCTTCGCGCCGGGAGGCCAAACGGCAAAAAGCCATTCGGACCCCCTAGCCCCCAATAATGGGGGAACCGGATTTTGGAGCGGAGACCTACCTCCTTGTTCCCTCGTGCCTATGCCTGCGGCATTACTGCGTATCGGCACAGGGTCCTTCCTGAAGGAAGGATTAGGATAAAATCGAGGATGCAGAGGCGGCGGGGCGGGGCTTTGAGATTGGTGGGAAGTGTGATATAATTAGCGGATAGCTGTCAACCAGGAAAGCCTGACTATTGTGCTGGCACGTTCTAGGGTAATTTTAGGCGTATTTACCGGATTTGTCGGGGTGTGTTTCGACGGGCGGAGGTGGAGCGCACTATGCAGGAGGCGATGGAGTTTCATCTGGACGGGCTGCGGGAGGAAGGGTATGCCGTGCCTGAGCCAGCGGCAGCATCTGCCTATGTGCGCGTGGCGCGGGCGGCTTGAGGTTGCGCTGGAGGTTTTCGGGTTCTTTAGCCCGGTCGGCAGATCGGGGGAGATTGGTCGTTAGGCCGCACCATGCAGGCGAAACGGAGTACAAAGGCAAATGATTCATCAACCCATTCATCTTTTTGGCGTTGTCGCGTATGGCCTCCTGTCCCTGATTGCATTCGGGTTTAGTCTGGCGCAGTTTATAGGGAGGAAAGCAGGCCCAAAAATAGCACGGTGGCTGCTACTGTGCATAGGCATCAGCCAGGGCTTTTATGCGGATGATGAGTGGCGTTGGGCAACGCAATAGCCTCCGGTGAAAACCATCCAGCATGGATTGCTCTTTTATATCGGTGGTGCCTTCGTTGCCATCCCTCTACTCGGCTTGCTTTGGGCATCATTCAGTTCAAGAGCGAGGACAAGCGGCGAAAGTCGCCCTGAACCGAGGCAGCACTAAGCACGGTTGCCGGTCTATATTCAGTTAGCTTTGCAGGCGACAGCACCGGTGAACTTTGTCGTTGGGACACTGTATTGGGACTGTTTCATTCACGGGAGAAAGCAATAATGAATAGCCTCAGAAGTAACTTGCGGCTCATTGGATGGGCCATTATCGCATTGGTCCTTTCTGCTTCATTCTTTATGGTTCATGCCAGAGAAGATCATTCTAGCCGTTGGTCTTCGGTTATATTGGTGGTCTGTAGCTTATGGACCAATCTTGTCTTAAGGCTACTTACTCGCCGTTGCAAGCTCTAGTCCCTAGAGCATAACCGGCAAATGGCAGAAGCGGTCTGACGCTGGAATGGAAATAGGACGCCGGGCAGGCAGAGGAACCTTACCCCCGCCCTCTCCTTGCCGAAGAAGAGGGAGCCGGATTAGGACAAGAAGCGCAGGGGCGGGGATTTCTGGTACAATGGGAGCAGACTTATTTTGACGCGCAGTTGAGGAGAACGTATGGCAGTCACGGACCGGTTTTATGGGGCGAATACGATGGGGACGGCACGCCCAATCCAGGATTTTGGGCTGAGTGATCTGACGGGGACGTACTGGTATACGGCCAAGCTCAGGGTCAAGGGGCTGCTGGTGGTGGTCTTCTTTTCGCCGGAGTCGGAGCCTTCAGTGCGGGCGCTGAAGACGGTGCAGGGATGGACGGCTGATTTGCCGACGCAGAAATGGACGGCGCTGGCGGTCAGCGAGGGCAGCCGGACGGAGCTGGCGGCGTTCGCGGAGGCGGAGGGGGTGGAGGGCGTTTCGGTGCTGGTGGACAACGGGCTGTATCAGACGCGGTCGTGGGGGGTGTCGCACCTGCCGAGCGTGTATTTGGTGTCGGGGGCGACGGGGCGGGTGCTGCACAAGATCATGGGCGATGACGAAAAGGCGCTGGACGGCATGAAGGCGATGCTGGGCAGTGAGGTGGAGAAGATAGTGGCCGCCGAAGCCGCCGCGAAGAAAGCCGACGACGAGAAGAAGGCGGCAGACGCTGCTGCGAAGGCCGCTGAGGCCGCCAAGCCGTCGGACAGCACGCCGCCTGCAAAAGCCTAAGGCAAAAAAAACCGCCGGGGCAGCCCAAACTGCCCTGGCGGTCGCCTCTCACGCTGGCCTTGACAACTAAGTCTGACAACTAAGTCTGACAACTAAGTCTGACAACTAAGTCTGACAACTAAATCTGAGGCCGGGAGCGGCAAGGATAAGGAGATCACATCTGTCAGACGCTTCTTGACGACCAAATGTTCCCTTTGCGCTTGTGGGTCTTGAAAGGCGTTGTTGCATAAATCCAGACTGATCGGCGAAAACACCAGCCGCCTTTGTTGGAGGCCCTTGTCTGAGGAGAGTTAGCCCCTCGAAACCGGAAGTGCAAAGAAGATAACGCATTTATGCAACAACGCCGTTTTGGAAGGTAAGAAAAAGAAAGCCGCCGCCTGTTGACAGGCGGCGGCTTTTTGCAGGAATGGCTCCTAGTTGACGCTGAACGTGCCTGCAAAATTGCCCGTGCTGAGGGCACTTGTGCCTGCCGCGACGCCGCAGGGATTGGTCTGGGCGGCGTTGGTGTCCGGGTTGTTGCCGCCAGGCGAAACAGCCGCGCCGCGCAGCCATTTGACATGGCCGTCGGCAAAGGCAAAGTCCGAGCCGCCCGTGTGGACCGGGGTGTTCAGATAAGGGGTAACTTTGGCATTGCTGCACGGGGGGCTGCCCATGCCGACCGTGGTGCTGATGCCGCTGACGTATTTGGCTTTAATCGCAGACCCGGTGGGAGTGGAATAGTCAATGTAACCAGCGCCGATGCCGTCACCGCCGTTGGCGGCGGGCGAATAGTCACCATTTCCGATGCCGGTGTCAATGTTCGGGTCCAGGATGTTGGCGGTGGCCCCCTGGGTTTCGCAGAACAAAACGGTGCTGGCCGAAGCGTTTTGCTGGGCCAGGCTGGCTTGGGCCACGTTTGGGTTGAAGGCATAGGACACAGGAACCAGTGTGCCGTTGGGGCTGGTGGGGTCATCCGGGCACTTGTAGACGCCGGTGCTTTTGACGTAAGGATACAGGCTGCTGCCCCACCCTACGCCGCCGTGGTCGGAGCGGGGAAACCGCTCATCGGCATCCTGAGTGTACTGGGTCATGGCGAGCGCAAGCTGCTTCATGTTGGACTGACAGGAAGCGCGGCGGGCGTTCTCGCGGACCTTTTGGAAGACCGGAAAAAGAATAGCGGCGAGAATTGCAATAATGGCGATGACGACGAGCAGCTCAATCAGAGTAAAACCTTGAGTGGGGCCGGTGCGGCGCGGTGATGTGGAAGCGGACATAAGCAAAAGCTCCTTGCAAAATTGGCTGATTGGGAAGACCAGTGTTTATGTCATACCCAGATAAGTGGTTTTATATAAACACTAAAGCGCAAAAAGCGCCGGGGCATCTGCCCCGGCGCGGTTTTTTGTGCAAGTCAGCCCTCAATCACTGCCAGCCGGTTCCGGCGAAGTCAAAGCGGATTTTTTTGGCGCGGTTGGAGTAGTAGAAGACCAGATCGCGTCCGAGGACGCGGCGGGTGATGGAGTACTCGACATCCGAATAGCGGTCGTCGCGGTAGTTTTCGTAGGTGGTGGCAAGGCCGAGGCCCCAGTCCGGGGTGACGCGGTAGGTGGCCGAGGCGAACAGGCTGCGGTCGTTGAGCGGCAGGCCGTAGCCGCCGGACACGGAGGTCTGGACGCGCTTGAACGGGGTTGCCTGGAACGTGGCGGTCAGCCGGTGCTGGGACGGGGCGCGAAGGAGGGCGGTCAGCGGGTCGAGGCCCCCGGCGGGCGTGCCGATTTGGGTCAGCAGCGGGTCGTAGCGATAGGTGTAGTTCAGGGCCAGCGAGTCGCTCTGGCGGAAGGTGCGGACAAGGCCGAGACTGGCGCTGACGGTCGGGGCAAACTGGTTGCGCTGGCCGCCCCAGGCCTGACCGATAGTGAGCGAGTCGGTGACGACGGTGCGCTTGTCGAGGTGCTGCGGCGCGGTGAAAAGGCGCAAATCGACGGATTTCGTGTTGATGGGCGTCGTGATTTTGCCGGTTCCGGGGGCCTTCGAGGTCAGAGTGCCGGTCTGCACGGCGAAGTCGGTGGTGTAGTTGATGCCGGAATGGCCGAACGCACGCGGGTTGGACTGGATGTAGGCATTCAGGCTGAGGCTCTGGGCGCTGTAGCCGTCATAGCCGGGGTCGCGGCTGCCAGCGGCGTTCAGGTTGAACGAAAAGCCGTTGAACTGATGCGAAATGTTGGACGAGGCATACAGGCTGCGGTGGGAGGGATAATCCACGAACAGGTAGCTGGTCGTCGCTTCATCAAGCCGCTGGGTGTGGCTCCACTGGGCGCCCCATTCGGAGCGGGTGATGCCGGAGACAAGGAACTGGCCCTGACCGCCCCGGCCCATTTGATAGGTTTGTTCGAGGTCAAGCGCGAGGCCGTGCCGGGCGGCGTGCCCGTTGAAAAAGCCGGTGCCGGAGGAAAGCGCCCCGCCGACATTGGCCCCGGAGACGGCGGCGTTCCGCAGGAAAATCGTGCCTTTAGAGTGCGGCGTGACATTGTAGTAGTAGGGCAGGTTCAGGAAGACGCCCTGGGAGCCGAAGCCGAGCAGCTGCTGGCCGAAGACTTGATTGGAGTTCATCGGCATGACATGGTACGGGACGGAGAGCAACTTTTTGCCGTCGCTGTAGATGGTGGCACGGCGGAACTGGACCTGGTCGCCGGGGTCAGCGGTGATGGCGCGGGCGGACACGACGACGCGGCTGTCGGAAAGGTCCACAAAGCGGAACGGGTTGGACTGCAAGGGCAGCTCGGCGGGGTCGGCCACCTGGGGCGAGGTTTCAAGGTCGGAGCCGGTGACGAGAACGCTGGCGCTCTGGTCGGCCAGAACGGCGCTGCCGCTGCCGGTCAGCAGGTCGTAGCGCAGCTCGGCGGCACGGACCTGATGGTGTCCCCGGCGGATGACGGCCCCGTGAGCAATGACGGTCTGGGTCTGCAAATCGGCTTGCAGGCGGTCGGCATCAATCTGTACGGCTTTGTAGGACAGATGGGCGGAGCCGTGTTTGCCTTCGGCTTCCACGATGCGCGTGTCGGCGCTGTAAATCAGGTACTGGGGGCAGTCAATGCGAATCCAGCGGGCATCTTTGTCAAAGAGCGACTCACGGTCTGCGGTGAACTCGACGCTGGCCGCGCCTGCGGAGGAGCCTTCCGCGCCGAGGCCAAAGGCGGCGGCGGTGATGCTGGCTTTGCCTTCCTGCGAGGAGGCGGTCAGGGAAACGCGGGCGACGCCGGAGGTGGTGGTGGCCGTGTCGGGGGTGAGTGTGCCCAGGGTGGTGGTGAAGCGCACCGAGGTCCCGTCAGGCGCGATTTTGCCGCCGCCGTCGCGCACGGTGGCGGTGACGACGGTGGTGCTTTTGCCATCGGCATAGATGACATCCGGGGCGGCGGACACGGCGACGCTGGCCTGACCGCCCGCACACGCGGGCGGGGTCAGGCGAGGGGCGACGGTCAGCGCGAGGAGCAGGAAAGCCAGAAGAGGCCGGGTGGGGTGAAGCATAAAAGTTATCTCAGCCGGGGGCAGCAGCCCCCGGCAGTGATGCGAAGTGGTCCGTGAGAAGTAGTCCGTGAGCAACGATTACTAGGACGGCGGGCCGGGCGGCAGGAGTGTCCCGCCGGTCGTGCCGGTTCCTGTGCTGCCGGTCCCCTGCCCAAGCTGAGGCGGCGCGGGGATACCCGGACCAGCCGGGTTGCTCGGGGTAATTGGCGTGTTGCCGCCACCGTTGTCGTGATGATGGTGCTGTGTGGACGAGATGGCAAGGCCGATACCGACCGCCAGCAGGATGCCAAGCAGGATAGAGCCGTTGTTGTTTTTCCTGCCGCGCTTGAAGTCTACCGGCACATCGGCTTTCCGCACGGGCGCGGCCTGGGCATTCAGGGCGGAGACGACATGGCCGGAAGCGTCGTTGATGGCGCTTTGCAGGAGCATATTCGGATCATCGGAGGCATTGAACGAGACGCCGTGGCCGGTGTAGGCCAGCACTTTGACGGGAGCGCCCGTCGTGGTGTTGTAGAGCGTCGCGCTGATGGTCAGGTTGACATTGCGCGTTTTGGGGTCCTGAGACAGTGCTTCGACGGTTCCCAGCAGGTAGCCGTCACTGCCGACCTGATCGGTGATGCGTTGCGCGGTGGCTCCGTTGGTGTAGGGAGGAACCAGATCGTTTTCGGTGACGCCCTGCCCGGTTGTGCTTGGCTCAGTCAGCGCCCGCTGGATTTGGGGCAGCCGGGGCGAGAAGGAGCTGGCCGTATAGCGGCCAATCGTGTTGATGCGCGTTTTGATAGCATCTTCCACCTGAGCGCCCACCGTGACCGCATTGAAGCCCGCCGTGGAGCCTCCGGCGGGAATGGCGTTGGCGAAGGGGAACAGCAGGATGGTTTTGATCGGCGTGGTCTGCATGGGGGCCATTGGAATGCGAATGGTTCCAGCGGCTGCCGAGGGAGCCGCCGCTGCGGAGGGCGGCGCGGGGGCGGCGGGGGCGACAGGGCCAGGGTCCTGAGCCGACGCGGCGCTTAGCAGGCAGGTCCCCGGCGGCAGCAAAAATGCTGCCGTCAGGGTGAATGCCACCAGGCGCTTGAGAGATGTGTGTTGTTTGAATGTCATAGTGTGTCTCTCCGCGCTTTAGAAGCGGCCTCGATGGCGCTCCTGGGTCCGGGTCCGTGCGTTGCCCGACAGCAGGGCATTGGACAGTGCCGTCGCGCCGCCGTTCAGGTTGACCGGCAGAGGGTCGTTGAAGATGTACGGGTTGTCGCCTTCCGAGCCGCCGTTCAGGAGGTCCCGCGCCCCGATCCGATAGAAGAACTGGGAGGCATTTGGGAAGGCCGTGGTCAGATCAATGTTGTTGAAGATGACCGCCGTGCCGGTAGCCGCGCTGACGGTGATCCCAAAGTTTGTCGGGTTGGTGAGCGGCGCGTTGTAGGAACCGGGCTGGGGGGCATACCGCTTGGGGTTTGCGAAGCCGGGGTCCGTCGAGATTTCCAGAACATAGTCCGTGCCGCCGCGTGTGGCGGGGATAGTGAAGTTGACGTTGTTCAGGCCGGTTCCGGTGGCGGCATTGGCGGAAGGCGTGACTGGCTCGATCAGCGTGATGTAGTTGGTGCTACGCAGGCCGGTGAGCTGATAAGTCTGGTCGTGCCCAAAGCTGGTCCCGTTGTTGTTGTTGTTGCCGGTGTTGTTGTTGTTGTTGTTGGTCCCGGTGTTGTTGTTGTTGCTGCTGTTGTTATTGTTGTTGTTGTTGTTGCCGTTGGTATTGTTGTTGTTGTTATTGTTGTTGTTGCCGCCGTTGTTGTTGCCGTTGGTTCCGGGGTTCAGGATGCCGGAGCTGAAAGTGGCGGGCTGGATATAGAGACCTTCCACCTGATAGAACACACGCTGACCGAGGTTCAGGGCCGTGCCGGGGAGGGGCTGTCCGCTGGTAACAATTCCAGTGGTGGTCGCCACAGGCACCACCGTGCTGGCAGTCACAGTCAGAAGCTGCGTGCTATCGGTGATGTTGGGCTTGGACGCGGTGATGGACGAGATGCCAATCGGCCCATCGTAAACAAGCAGGTTGCCATGTCCGGCCTGCGCGAAAATTGGGATTTGGCCGAAGCTAAACGTGGTGCCGTTGTTGCCGCCGCCGTTGTTGTTATTGTTGTTGTTGTTATTATTATTGTTGTTGTTGTTACCGCCGCCGCTTTGCGTTGGGATGATACCAAGAGCAGCCGGGCTGGAAAGGACCGACGGGGAATCACTGCGGTAGACATGGTATTCCAGGAAGTTGTTTGGGTTGATGTTGCCGACATCGGAGGTGATTCGCACCGCCACAGGCACATAGAGCGACTGGGGCAGGGAAATACCGGTCGGCACGGTGGAGCTTTGAGTGCCGCCGACGAGCGTGGCGCGTCCGGCCACGGCGTGCGGCCCCTGCACGGCAGCCCCGCCCAGGGACTTTTCGTTGTGTCCCTGCCGCACAGCGGAGACAATCAGCGCCCCGGCCAGCAGGGCAACCAGGATGCCGCCGACACCGCTGAAGAAGTTGGACTTCTTTTTGCGCGTGGGCGAGTCAGAAGACACATCGCCGCTGCTGGCGGTGCGGAAGGAGCCGACGCTTTTGTCGATGCTGTAGGACGGCAGGACGTAGATGGCAGTTGCCCGGTCTTCGGGGCGAATGCCCTGGCCCTGGTCGGTGACGACGGCGTTGGCGTCGTTGTTGCTGACATCGGAAATCCGAATCGTGCCGGTCACGACGCCGTTGCGGGTCACCAGCATACTCAGGCCGTTGTAAAGGCCGTCGCGGGAGCCTTTGTTGAGGGTGACCGAGTTGACGCCGCGCCCGATGAGGACGGTGGCGACGGGCAGGTTGAACTTGCTGATTTGTTTGACGGCGTTGAAGGCGGCGTTGGCGAAGGCTTCGTTGACCAGCGATTCTTCGTCAGAGACGGGAATGGGCCGGACATTGGAGCTGCCTTCGGCGAGTGCGCCGTTCAGGAGATAGCCGGAGCGCGGGTCGATGACGCGGACGACAATGCTGACTTTGGCCTGCCGCCGGTCCTGCGAGAACGAGACGGAGGAGATTTCGCCCGCGACGATGCCATTAGCCCCAACGGACTGGCCGACTTTCTCAATCGAAGTCAGGTTCAGCGGCGGGGTCAGATTGTTGCTGGTGATGGCATTGAGCAGGTCCTGCCGGGGCAGAACGGAGTAGCGGTTCAGTTTTGCCAGCTCGACGACGAACGAGTCGGCAGCCAGCCGCCCCACGTCCGTGCTGCCGTAGCCGGACGGGTTGGCGAAGTCCAGAACTGCCCAAGTGGGCAGTGTCCGGGCCAGGTCCTGCGCCTGCGCTCGGGGGGAGCCGAGCAGGAACAGGGCCAGAACGGGCAGCGCCATCAGCAGCGACATCAGCAGGCTGAGGGGCTGTGCGCTCCAATGCTGTTTGAAATGTTTCACGAAATCAGAGTCCTCCTAGAAAGGGTCCCGCTGAGGGCGGGTCCCGGCGGGCAAGATTACTTGCCCGTCGGGATTTGAAGCGTCACGTCGGCATATACTCGTATCCAGTAGGCCGTCCAGGGCTGGAGCGTATCGGACGGCGAGACCGGCTGGTAGGCCGTTCCGTCGTAGCGGTACAGGGTCGGCGAGATCAGATGGAAGCTCGCCCCGGCGGCATCCGCGAAGGAGCGGGAAACACCGTCACTGCCCATGAACCGCAGGCTACTCACCGTCACTCCGGCGATGCTCGGCACACCGATCTGGTTCCAGGCCGGGTGCAGGGCAACGCTGACGGTCCCGGTAGGCGTTGCGCCCGCCTGGGTTACCGGGGTCGCGTTCTTGAGGAACACCCAGTAGCCAACGCCGAGGCGCGGGGCATCGGCGGGGGCGGTCGGGTCCAGCACGTAGCTGGAAGCCACGGGGTCCCACAGGGCGACGTGTGAGCGGTTGCCCGGCGTGGTGGCCGTGTTGAGCGGGCCGAACACGCCGTCGAAGCCAAGCGAGGTGTAGTTATACGGCAGGGACACGAACTGGAGACCTGCCGGGAACGTGTAGATGGCGGGCAGGCCGGTCAGTCCACTGAAGTCCTGCCGCGTGAACGTGCCTGCGGTGATGGTCACCGTTTGCGGCGGGGTGGTCACGCCGCCCCGGCTGGCGGTGACGGTATAGGTCCCCTGGGCCAGCGTGAGCGGGCCGTAGTTGATCGTGCCGCCATCGGAGGCGGCGATGGTGGTGGCCGTCGAGGTCGTTGTCAGGATGGCACCAGTTCCAGTGTTGGCGGCGGTGATGGTCGCGCCTGCCAGCGGGGCGGCCCCGCTGGTGGACAGAACCAGGCCGCCGAGCGTGCCATTGGCGGGTGCGCCGAGGACGAGGTCCGGGGCGGCGACGGAGGCTCCGCCAGCGGCCTGCACGGTGACGGTGGCGCTGCCATAGGTGGTGGCGGTGGCAGTCAGCGTGTAGCTGCCTGCGGGAACCGTCGCCGTGTAGGTGCCGTTCGTGGTCGTCGTGGCCGTGGTCACCACAGTGGCAGGGCTGCCGGTGGTGAAGATCACCGAGGCATTGGGAATGCCCGCGCCTGCCGTGTTGATGACGCGGCCTGTGACCGTGCCGGTCGCGGCGCTCAGGATGAAGTTCGCCGTAGAGGCCGCGCTGGCGGTGATGGTGACCGTTTGAGGCGTAGACGCGCCGTAGGCGGGCAACAGGCTGGCCGTGCCGGTGTAGGTCCCGGCAGGGATGGTGGGCAGGCTGTAGACGCCGTTTGCGTTGGTGGTGGCGATCTGCGCGGTTCCGCCCCCGGCGGGGTTGAACGTGACGGTCGCGCCGCTAATCAGGTTGCCAGCGGCATCCTTGACCGTGCCGCTCAGGGTTCCAGGCGCGGCAGGCAGCAGCGTGAGGCTGGCGTTCTGCGTGGCATCGCCTTCGACCGTGAACGTGTTGGTCGCGTTGGAGGTAGTCCGGGTAAAGCCGTTTTTGTAGGCGGCGACGGTGTAGGTCCCCGGCTCGACGCCGTCAATGCGGTAGTTGCCGGTGGTATCCGACGTGGCGCTGAAGGTGCCGCGTCCCGGAATGGTCGTTCCATTGGAGGACACGAGGTAGACGGTTGCGCCGCTGATTCCCGCGCCGGGGCTGCCATTGCCGGTTGTGGACCGGATGGTTCCCGAGACGGTTCCGGTCCGCAGGTAGCAGACGATGTTGTGCATCATGTTCTGGCGCTGATTGTGCGGGAAGTAGAACCGCACCGCCGGATTGCCGATGTCACGCGAGTAGTAGTCGGTGGACAGGCCTTCAAAGCCGAAGGAAGCATAGACGACTTTCGCGCCGGTGCCGCCGGTGGCCGTGTCATCGTAGTAGACCAGGCCGACGCCGCCCTGCGAGGTGGCTGCGGCTGCATCGCCGCCGGGGACACTCGGATACACATTGTTAAACGGCGACAGCGTCAGGTCCGTGTGCGAGCTGGTCTTGGAAGGCGCGATGGTGTCGATCTGACTGACAACCGAGTTGCCCAGGCCGCTGCTGCTGGAAACGCCGAAGGGGGTCGCATAGGGACCGAGCTGATCCAGCGAGCCGTCGGTGCGCCAGAACGGAACCTGGTCCCTGTTGTTGTAAATGCTGCCGAAGATGTTGCTGCCAATGTTGTTGCTGACGGTAATCGGATTCTGGAATGGCTGACGCGGAACAAAGATGCCGGAATCAGTGGCCTCAAAGAAGTTCATCCGGGGCTGCCCGTCGAAGAAGGCAACATTGGAAATCCGGTTGTTGGCGATGTCGCCGCCGCCCGCAGCACTGTGGGTGCCTTTGCTGCCTGAAACCAGAGTGGCCCCAAGCACATCCGAGAGGAAGCCTCCCGCCGCGTTGCCCGTGGTTCCGTTCTGCGTGAGGGACGAGCCGACGTCCTGGCCGGTCATAAACAGGCGTCCGCCTGCTTTGACGAAGGCGCGGAGCGAAGCTTGAGTGGCGGGGTCCGTGATGGTTCCCGGTCCGACCAGCAGGTCCCCGGCGAAGGGGGCGCTCCAGACAATGCAGCGCGGGGCAACCGTGACCGAACCGGCAGGGTAAGTGACGGCAGGCGTGACGGTGTTGTCCGAGACGGCGGGCTGCATAGCCGTTTGCGGCTGATAGCTCTGGAAGACCGAGTCAGGGACGGGGCCGCGTGACAGGGTGCGCCAGATGCTGTACCGCTGCGAGCCGACGGCGGGGACGCCGTCGATGGTCTGGCCGTCATCAATGTTGGCATCCGCGTAGGAGCCGACACCGAGGCCGTTAAGCTGATGTGTCGGTCCATAACTGGAGGCGCTGACGCCAAAGCCGCGATTGATGCCAGACAGAGGGATTGCCAGCGTAATCGGGAACTTGCGTCCGGCGATAACCCGCGACACATAGGTCGTGTTGGGCAGCAGGCTGATGTCAATGTCGGTCAGATAGGACTCGGCCCCGTAGAACTTGGGCACGAGGTTGGTCAGGCTGTTCTGGCCGCCGAAGGTGGTCCCGGCGAACTTCTGGCCCAGAGTGTAGTCGCTCACGAACAGAATGTCGTTCGCGCCGATGTCGCGCAGGGTGCTGAAGCCCCAGACGTTGTCATAGATGCGCCAGTTGGACCGCTCGCCCGAGAAGGGAGACGTGCCGCCCGCGAAGTTCGGGAACACGGCCTTGTCGTAGGCGATGACGTCCAGGTAATAGTCGCTGCCGGAGACCGGCGGCGTCCACGACACCGAGTACAGCACGCCGCCGCCGCCGTCCTGCTGGGCATCCGGCAGGCGGGTGAGCTGAAGCCACTCGGCGGGATGGAACACGGGGGTCGTGACCGGAATCCCGGCAGGCGTGATGTTGGTGGCGTTCACGGTGTAGCTGGTGGTCGGGCGCGGCGGGTGGCCGTTGCCGGTCTGGGACTGCGAGGAGACGAACGAGTTGTCCTGAGCTGCTCCTCCAAAGACCAGCAAGATGGTGCGCGTCGACGTTCCGCGCTCGTTGACAGTGAAGGTCTGAATGCGCGTGCCATATCCGGCCAGCGTGGTCGTGACCCGGTACTGACCCGGCGGCAGAGTGGCCGAGTAGTTGAAGCCGGTATTAGGGTCCGGCGTGGCGGAAGAAATCACTGTCGAGGGGGTCGTCGCTACCGGAGCGCCGGTGAAGGCGTCGGCGACAGTGATGGTCGCGCCGCCGATTGGATTTCGGGAACCCGTATTGGGATCAAGGGCGACGACTGTTCCCTGGATGGTGCCGGGGGCAGCGAAGCCGCTGAATGCCCGCTGGTCATCCACCCCGGCCAGATAGTAGGGGTTGCTGTAGTCCGACGGGGTCGTGTCGTTGCCCGGCCCACCAGGCGTAGTGGCATAGACGGGGTTGACCGCCTGTGCTTCGTACTCCTGCCCGAAGGGGATGTAGTACTGCGGATCAAAGCCCTGCGGGATGTTCGGGTTGCCTTTGGCGTCCAGAAGAGGCTTGCCGTCGTCGCCGGTGGTGACCGGGTTGGTGCTGTTCAGGTTGGCCGCCGGGGTGGTGCCCAGCGCAATCGACTCCCCGGAAGCGTCCACGCCGCCGATGGCACCCCGCTGTGCGGCGGGACCGCCAATGTCAAAGCCGAAGTAGTTGTAGCCAGCGGAGTTGAAGCCGCCATTATAGAGCAGGCTGGAGGAGCCGCTGTCCGGGCTGTTCAGATACGGGTTGTTGGCCTGATTGCGGAACTGGCGATCATGGGTGAAGACTTTATGCTCCATACGGTTGTTTGGAGAGTCCTGGTACTTGGAGTCGGGGTCTTTGATCTGGACATAGACGTTGTTGTCATCGACGCCTGCCTCGCGGCTGCTCAGGCGAACGGTGACTGTCATTGGGCGACCGCCGATGAGGTTGGCCCGTGCCTGCACCCCATTCTGGTCCGCGATGTGAACCACTTCGCTGCCGCTGTAGGGGATCAGGGTCGGCGGGTCAAGGTTGATGACCTGGGACTCAAAGATGCCGGTGTAGGCTGCGCCGACCGTGCCGCCGCCGCCCAGTGCCCCGCCCTGCGGGACGGAAATGGCCGTCTCGGAAGGCCGGTTGGTGACCGGGCTGTTGTAGGTGACGCTGCGGTTGGACGAATAGGCGATGCTGAACAGGGTCAGGCCGGGCGCCCAGGTCGGGTAGGCATCTTCATACTGCCCGCCGAGCGCAGACACGGCGTTGTCGTCGGTGTTGAGCTTGACGGCGGCATTGGGGTTAGAGGTGCCTACGGCGGCACCTTCCGGGGTCAGTGATTGAATGTAGACTGCCGAAACCTGGTAGTAATACTCAACGCCGTTCGTGACCTGTGTGTCCAGGAAACTGGTTGCGGTGATGTTGGTGCGGTACGGCAGATTGCCTTCCTGGCCGGACCCCTGGGCGGTGCGGTAGATGTTGTAGTACGACGGCACACTGCTGGGGGCCGTGTAGCTCAGGTTAATGATTCCATCGCCGCCGATGGCGCTGTCCAGGGTCGGCGTGATGCCGTCCTGGGGCCTGAAGGTGAAGCGGCTGGGATTAGAGCCGAGGCCGCTGCTGCCGCCAGGGTCGGGGCTGGACAGGATTTCGATGCCCTGCACGATAGGCGGGTCGCCGCCATTAGCGACAGGAGCGAACGAGACGCGAATGGTGGCACTGGGCGTGATAAGACCCGCCTGGTTGGTGGTGGCGAAGTCGGTGGGCGCGGCAAGAAAATCCTGCACGACGGCAGTGTTCTGGCCGACGACAGCCGCCTGGCTGACCTGCGGGGAGTCCAGCCGCACGAAAGCATTGGCGGGCGGACCGGTGGTGTTGATGACGGTGACGGGGGCGGGCTGCGAGGTGAAGCCGGGCGTCAGGAACTGCACCGTGTAGTCGCCGGTCGGGACGCGGAGCTGATAGTTGATCGCTTTGCCGTCGCCATTGGGGGCGGCGGGCGTGGTCGGGGCGGCAGTGGTGCGCGTCAGGGAGAAAACATTCTGGCCCTGAAGCACTTCCACCAGGACGCCGCCGAGGGGCTGCGTGGACACCGAGTTTGTCACCAGGCCACCGACCGTGCCAATGGCCGAGCCGGTTTGCAGGCTGAAGTCAACGGCGGGGTTCGCTCCGGCAGCGACAGTGACGGTCTTGGTCAGCACCTGATAGCTGTTGCCCGGCTCGGCTGTGATAAAGTACGAGCCAGTGGGCAGGGTCAGCGAGTAGCTGCCCCCGGCGGTGGTGACAAACGGGCCAGCGATGTTGGCACCGGGCGCGTTGTTTGCGCCGACGGCGATGACGGTCAGCGGGATGCCGGACAGCGGCGTCCCCGCCGCTGATTTGACCGTGCCGGTGACGGTTCCGGTGGCCTGGGTCAGCGAGAAGTCGGCGCGGACGACCGCGCCGCTGCTGACGTTGAGCGTCTGGGACTGCGCCGGGTAGTTGGGGGCCGTCACGGTGACGGTGTACTGGCCCTGCGAGAGGGCCGTGTTGTAGTTGACGTTTGCGCCGCCAGCGGGGTCCGGCGTGGTGGCGGCGGAGGTGGTCAGCGGGCTGGGCGTTGTGGCGACAGCCTGCCCCGCCGCATTGGTGACTGTGATGGTCGCGCCAGGAATGGGGCTGCCGGTCACGGAGTCGATGACGAGGCCGTCCACGCGGCCCGGCGAAGACTGAGCAAGCTGAACAATGTCAATCGTGGACGTGCTGCCCGCGCCCGGAATGGTCACGGTCTGGAGCTGCCCGTTGACAAAGATATTGAAGAGGCGCTTGCCGGTGGCGGTGTTTTTGAAGTCCGACAGGTGAACGCGCACGACGTAGTTGGTTCCTGGCGTCAGGTTCGAGAACAAGTAGTCGAAAGTGCCGTTGCGGTCGGTATTATAGATCGCTGCCGGGGCCGTCGGGTCGTTGACGGTGTTGGTCACAACGGGCGGCGTGATAGTTTCCGCCGTGCCGCCGGTGACGATGACGCCTGCCGTAGCGGCATCCGCAGTGAAGCTGCCGACGGTTGGGCCGCCGCCGTTGAGGCTGTAAACGGGGGTCAGTACGGGCAAAGGCGTCGTGGCGGCTTCGTTGGAGCGTCCGCTTTCGCCGCCCGCGTCCACGTTCCGCAGGACTTGCAGGTAGTAGATGTCATGGGTGGCGGCGGGCGAGTTGCCGCGTGAGAAGGCCAGGTATTCCGCGCCGGGGGCGGGGTTCAGGTAGGCATTGCGGTTCAGCGAAGACCAGGCGGGGCCGTAGTTGTCGGTTCCGGTGGTGTTCAGGGGCTTTCCGGCCAGCGTGACACCGCCAAAGGCGCTGCTGCGTCCGCCGCCGCCGAGCAGGAACAGGTTCCGGTTGGTTCCGGGCGCGGAGGTCAGGCTGAGTGTCTGGTCCTGCCGTCCGCCGGGCTGCTGACCGGCCTGGGTGATGGCGGTGGCAGTGGACGCGAAGGCGATAAACTGGGCATCCGCCGAGTAGGCTGGATCGGTGTCGTCGGTGGGGCCGTCCGTGATCTTGGCGGGCAGGGACGGGTTGGACGGGTCGGAGCCGCCGGTTCCGGTGAACATATAGTACAGGTGGAAGTGGTTCCGGTAGGCGGCATTGGAGCCGCCGACAGACAGCGCCGCGAAGACGATCTCATCGGGCCGTCCGGCGAATGTCGGGCGTCCAACCTGTGTGAAGCCGGTTCCGCCTGCGCCGACCGCGAAGGCATCATTGCGGATGGTCAGCGAAGAGGGGCCGTTGGCGGAGGTGTCGGAAATGTTCACCGTGGTCGGGCTGAACTGAATGCGGTACAGGTTCTGCCGTCCCTCCGTCTGGGCGTCGGAGGTGAATGCAAGGTACTGGTTGTTGCCGCTGCTGAGGGTTGGGAAGAACTCGCCCTTCATCGTGCCGGGCGCGGTCCCGCCGGGGGTCAATCCGGTGCTGGTGGTGAGCTGAACTGCCGCGCCGCCGTTGACGGGGATGGTCCAGATGTGGAAGCGGCCATCAGGCTGGATTGTGCCGTTCGCCGCCCGGTTGGAGGAGAAGACAATCATCGTCTCATCTGCCGTCCAGACGGGGTTCAGGTTGGTCGGGGTCAGCGACGTGTTCTGCCCGGTGGGGGGTGCGAAGGCGGGCGCGGGGTTGAAGACATCAAAAGTCTGCACCGCTTCATTGACCAGAGGTGTTCCTGCCGCCGCGTTCGGGCGCAGCAGGGCGCCGGGCCGCCGGAACGTGGAAGGCTGCTGCCCGGCGTTCCGTCCGGTCAGCGAAGGCCGGTCATAAATGTAGCGGCCATCGCTGCCCCGGCGCGGACCAGCGGCGGCTTTGACCTGAGCCGGGAAGGTGGCGCGAACGGCTGTCAGGGCCAGCGCCTGCCCCAGCCCGTGATGCACGGGCGCGGGAGACGCGCCCAGCAGACCTGCGGCAAGCGCCAGGGAAGCCGCTGCCGCAGAGCCGGTCAGCACGGCTTTAAAGCCACGAGATTTAAAGCCACGAGATTTAAATCCACGGGATTTGGCGGCGCGAGAAGAAGACAGGGCGGCACGCAAAGATAGGGGACGTAGTGCTTTCAAGCGGATTGAACCTCTCGGATTGGGGACACCCAGCCCGGACGAAACTGTCCGTGCGGGCGGCAGGAGATCATTCGATGATGCGGCGCAGCCGCAGAACAGGAAAAGAACAAATCGAAAAGAACAAATCAGTGGGGCAGTGCCCCGGCTTGACGATTATAACATAGCGCCGGTTTTTACGCAAGCGGTTTTTCGGTGTTGGCGCAAGAAATTTCCGGGTGTGTCGTTTGCAGGGAGAAAACGGCGGAAGCGAGGGTCGCTTCCGCCGTTTTTAATCCCAGGCCGTGCTAGGGCGTTCCGGGCAGGCCGGTGGCCGTCGTCGGCGTGGTGGGCGTCGTGGTTGTGCCAGCCCCGGTGGGGATTTCCAGTGTGGCCGGGACGCGCACCCGTATCCAGTATGCCTGCCAGGGCTGGAGAACTTCTCCGTTGCCGACGGGCTGGTACGTGTTGCTCGGGGCATCGTACCGGTAGATGTTGCTGGCATTGGGCGTCAGGATCGCATACTGCGTGCTGGACGCCTGGGCGAAGGTGATCATGCCGCCCGCGCCGTTGTCGAACATCAGGCTGGAAACCGGCACGCCGTTCGGGTTGGGAACCCCAATCATGTTCCAGGTCGGCCTCAGAGGCTGCGGCACAAAGGCCGTCCCCGGCGTGGTCCCCTGCTGCGTCACGGGCACGTCGTTCTTCAGGAACACCCAGTAGCCCTGGCCGAGCCGCACGGTGTCGGCAGGGGCGGTCGGGTCCAGCAGGTACTGGTTCTGGGTGGGACTCCACACGGCGACATTGGAACGATTGCCGTTCGGAGTTGTGCCGGTGGGGGCCGTGTTGCGTGCGCCGAAGAGGCCGTCGAAGCCAATGCCGCTGTAGTCGTAGGGCGTCGAGAAGAACTTCAGCCCGGCGGTGAACGTGTACAGCGCGGGCAGGCCGGTGGTGCCGGAGAAGTCGGCGCGGGCGAACATGCCGCCTTTGACGACGACCTGCCGGGAGACGGTCTTGCGTGTCCCCAGCGTGACGGTCAGGCTGTAGGTTCCGTTGAGAACCTGTCCGCTGTAGTTCAGCGAGGCTCCGTCAGGGCCGGTCGTGGCCGAGGTGCTGGTCGTGAAGGAAGTCACGACCTTGCCGCTGAGGTCAGCGACGGTGACGGTCGCGCCGCCCACCGGCGTCGCACTGCCCGCGTTGGTCACGAGGCCGCCCAGGGTGCCTACGCTGCTGGTCAGCGCCAGGTTGACCCGCACCGGCGTCACATTGCCGACGGTGAAGACCGGAGACGTGGACTGGGCGTAGTTGGCCTTTGTCGCGGTCAGCGTGTAGGTGCCGGGGGGCAGGCTGAACGCGAAGTTCTGGAGTGCCCCGTCCGGTCCGGCGCTGGTGCCGGTGCCGGTCGTGATGGTCGCCGGGGTCGTGGTGACTGCCGTGCCGCCGGTTGTGTTGGTGACAGTCAGCGTGACGCCGGAAAGCGCCGTGCCGGTGACGCTGTCGGTGACAAGGCCGTAGACGCTGCCTTTCTGGTTCAGCGCCAGTGCCAGCGGTGTGCCGGTGTCGCCGAGATCGACCGCTGCCGAGGCGGCTCCGTCAAAGAAGCCGGGCGCCGAGGCGGTGACAGTGTAGGTTCCGGGGGCAAGGCCCGGCGAGGTGTAGACGCCCGCCGCGTTTGCCGTCACGGTGGTGGCTGCGCCGCCCGCCGTCGGGGTGAAGGTCACGGTGGCGTTGGTGATTGCCGCCGTGGTCGTGGCGTCGGTGACGGTCACGGCGAAGGTCGGCAGGATTTGCGTCAGCGTGAAGTTCGCGGTCGTAGGCAGATTAGGCGAGACGCTCACCGTCTGGGCTGGCCCCGGCGTGTACTTGGCTTTGCCATTGGCATTATTCGGCCCCACGACCGTGCCGGTGTAGCTTCCAGCAGGGACGCTGTTCATAGGAAGGGCATACGCGCCGTTGCCGTCGGTGACTGCCGAGCGGGTGGTGCTTCCGTCGGTGGAGGTCAGGGTCACGGTCGCGCCGGGGACGACAGCCCCGGTGTTGTCCGTGACGGTTCCGCTGACGGTTCCGGGCGTAAGCTGCGTCAGAGTGAAGGGGAACGTCGGCGCGTCGCCGTTGTAGAACGTGATCTTCGTGTTTGTGCTTCCCGCTGTGAACGGGTCTAGCGCGGTGACGGAGCCGTAGCTCGCTTTGGAAGCGACGATGGTATAGGTCCCGCTGTCTGCCAGCGGAATGCTGGATGAGTTGAACCGGCCGCTGGTATCTGTGGAAGTGGTTCCCACAGTGGCTCCGGTTGTCGCATCCGTGACAGTAATCAGCGCATTGGCGAGCGGCCCTGCCGGGGTTGCCGGGGTAGTCGGGGTCGCCGGGACCGGTGTGCTGAAGACCGTGCCGGAGAAGGACGGCGCAATCACCGTGATCACGAAGTTCTTTGTCTGGGGCGTTCCTGCCGTCACCGTCACCTGAACCGGTGTGGTGGCAGCGGTGGTGGGAGTGCCGTGCAGGTTGGTCTTGCCGATGGCCGAAGCCGAGTAGGTCCCGGCGGGGGCAACGGCAAAGTTGTAGGTGCCATCGGCTCCTGTTGTAACTTGCAGGGGCGCGGTGCTGCCGGGAGGCGTGAAGGTGACGCTGGCTCCGGCGGCGGGACCGCCGGTGCTGAAGGTGACCGTGCCGCTCAGAGACCCTGGCTGAATGGCGACCAGGTTGAAGTCCCGATTGGGCGCCACATCGCCCAGATACAGGTTGATGGGGAGCGTCTGAGGCGTGAAGCCGGGCGCACTGGCCTGTATCACGATTTTTGTCGGCTGGCCGGGATAGGAAGCCAGCGGCAGGATGCCGGGCAGACTATAGGTTCCGTCCACGCCGACAGTCGCGGAGGCGAGGAAGTTGCCCGTGGGGGTAACGCCGTCGGTTGAGGCGAAAGCCTGCACTGCGCCACCTGCCGTTTTTGCGCCGCCAGCGGCGTCGTTCGTGCCGCTGAAGACACGGCCCGACACGGTAGCGCCAATGGGAGCCAGGGTGAAGGTCACGGGCGGGTTGGCCGCCGTGGAGCCGTCGCCGGTGGTGACACCGGACTGAACCACAATGCTGGTGTCATAGGGCGCGTCGGCTTTGGTGGCCGGGGTGTACTGGTCGCGGCTTTGGTCATTCTTCGGGCCGTTGGCGATGGCGATGGTGTAGGTGGTCACGGGGACCGCCGACAGGAGGAAGCCGCCTCTCGGCTGGCCCGCCTGCGAGCCGTCAAAGGTCGTGGTGGTGCGGGTGACCGTGTTGTCCTGCGAGGTGATGGTCACGGTCGCGCCGGGGATCGGCTTTTTAGCCGTATCCTGAACCAGACCCGCGACGTTGCCCGGCGGGACCGGGTTAATGGTCAGCGTAGCGTTGCGGGCGGTGGTGTCACCTTCGACGGTGAACGAGACGTTGCCATTGGAGACCGCCCGTGTGTAGCCGCTCTTGTAGGCGATCACGCGGTACGTTCCCGGCTCGACGCCGCTGATGGTGAAGTCGCCAGACTGCGAGGTCGTGGCGCTAAATATCTGCCGCGAGGAAGGCGTTTGGCCGTTGATGTCCTGCACGTAGACGGTCGCACCAGGGACGCCCGCATTGGCGTTCTGGCCGTTCCCTGCCGCCGTCTGCGTAATTTTACCGGTGATAAAGCCGGTCCGCAGATACGACACGATGTTATGAATGACCGCCGAGCGGACGTTGCGCGGGATGATTTCTGGCACATACAGGTCGTAAGCCGGGTTCTGAGACGGATTCGGCGAGTCCGAGCTGTAGTAGTCCTGCGACAATGCGCCGAGGTTGAAAGCGGCGTAGACGGTCCGGCTTCCGGTGCCGCCGTTGGGCAGTTGGCCTGGTGTGGTAGCTCCGGCGGCAGACTTGCCGTAGGGATCATCATGGAAAACAAGGGCATTGCCGCCGTTGTCATAAGTTGCGCCAACAATCGCTCCATTAAGGGCAGTGAGGGTATCAGGCTGGCCCTGAATGCTGGCCCCGGTCGGCAGGCGATTGGCGGGGATTTCGTCAAAGGCCCCATCATTCTGGTCGGTGCTGGTCAAGCGCAGGCGGTCCTGATAGGGAAAGACATTGTTGACAATCTGGAAGCCACTGCCGAAAGTGCCGACCATGCTCAGATACTGGACGCCGCCACTGTTGCCGCTGCCGGTTGAGCCGTCAAAGAGGGCGTTGCCAAAAATGCGGTTGTTGGTAGCATTCAGGCTGGTCGAGCCGCCGCCGGTGCTGGCGAGCGAGGCGTTGAGAACGTCGGGCAGAAAGCCACCTGCGGCGTTGCCAGAGGTGCCGCCGAGTGTCAGCGTGGAGCCGACATCCTGGCCGGTAATGCAGAGGCGTCCGCCGTTCTGCACGAAGTTGCGGAGGGCAACCTGTGTCCGCACCCGGTTGTTGACGTTGGGAACGCCGGTAAGGTCAAGGTCATCGAGCGTGCCGGGGTCCACCAGCAGGCTGCCGGTGTAGGGAGCCAGCCAGACGACGCAGCGGTGGGCGTCCAGCACAGCCTGAGCCGTGACGGTTCCTGAGCCACCCGCCGCCGCGTCTGCCACTGCGGGCTGCTGGGTCACGGTGGGCTGATAGGACTGGAGCAGAGTATCGGGCACGGGGCCGCGAGACAGAATGCGCCAGATCGTGTATTTCTGCGACGCGACGAATGGTACGCTGGGAGTAGTCGTGGTGTCGCGTCCGCCGTCATCAATCGCCGAGTCGTAGTAGGACCCAACGCCCAACCCGTTTTGGTGCCGCAGGCCGCCGGGGTTGAATGAGAAGTTGCTGCCTAACTGCGTCCGGGTTCCAGAGCCGAAGAACGGGTTCAGAATAGGATAGAAGAAGTAGCTCATCGGCGTGTCGGGAGCGCCTGCGTAGACGCGGTCCGGCAGAATGCTGACATCCACATCGGTCAAGTACGACTCGGTCCCGAACTGCTTGGGGATCAGGTTCTGGTTGACGTTCTGCCCGCCAAAGGTGGTAGCGGCGAACTTCTGGCCCAGAGGGTAGTCGGCAACGAGCAGAATGTCGCTGTTGCTGGACAGGGTCTGCTGTGTGCTGAAGCCGCCGACATTGTCGTAGATGCGCCAGTTGAACTTCTGGCCGGTGTACTGTGAGGTGTTCACGGGCAGGGCCGGGAAGACGGCCTTGTCGTAGGCGATCACATCCAGGTAAAAGTCGCTGGGCGAGGCAGGTGTTTTCCAGGTAACGGAATACAGCACGCCGCCTTTGTTGTCCTGCAAGTTCGCCGGAACGCGGTTCATTTTCAGATACTCGGCGGGGGCAGTCACGTTGCCGTTGGCGTCCGTGGTGTTGGCAATCGGGCGGGGCGGGCGGGCCTGGCCGCTGAATGCCTGCTGATCATCCACACCGGCAAGGTAGAAGGGCGAGCGGTAGTCAGTCACCAAAGTGTCAGACCCACCGCCGCTTGTGGCGAATTGCGGGTTGACAAACTGGCACTCGTATTCGGGGCCGAACGGAAGGAACTGGCCTGGATCGCCGCCAACACTGGCCGCGCCGAGGGGGTTCGGGTTGTTGCCGCCGCCGCCTTTGCCAACGAAGATGAACGAATCATCCGGGTTGTTGGGGTTCGGGAAGCCGTAATGACCGCCATGCGAACCGCGCTGGGTTACGCGCTGGGCGATACCGGGTGAAGCCTGATCCGGCGTACCGTAGGACGGATACGTATACTGGTTGATCGAGGGAGCGGTTCCCCGGCCAAATCCTTCGTAGAGACCAAAGCCGAGGCCAAACGGTAAGCGATTGAAAGTTGTGCCGCCGTCAGCCGTATGTGTGGTGTTGGCTTCCGAAACGGGCTGGTTGGACTGTCCGGTAAATTGCGGGTCGCGGGAGAAGACTTTGTGTTCCAGGCCCCGTGCATCCTGATATTTGGAGTCGGGGTCTTTGATCTGCACGAACACTTTGTTGTCGTCGATGCCTGCTTCGCGGTTAGACAGACGGGCGGTGATGGTGACAAACTGGCTGCCGGTGACGGCCAGCTTGTTGGAGGTGCCGTTGACAGGGTCCGTGGACTGATTGCTGCCATTCAGCGGCCCGGCGGCCTGAATATGCAGCACCTGGTCCGGCGCAAAGCGCAGCAGGGTCGGCGGGTCAAGGTTCAGCACCTGGGACTGGAAGAGGCCGGAATAGTTTGCACCGACGGTGTAGGTCTGGTTGGGCAGATTCGGGTCGGATGTTTTCGCCGAGCCGCCCTGCGGCACAGACACGGCAACTTCCGACGGGAACGTCGTGGCCGGGTCGTTGTAGGTGACGGTGCGGTTGGACGTGTAAGCGATGCTGAAGACAGACAGGAACGGCGACCAGGTCGGGTAGACATCATCGTACTGCCCGCCGAGCGCGGGCACGGCATTGTCGTCGGTGTTGAGCTTGACGACGGCATTCGGAGCGCCCGCCACGGTGGTTCCTTCGGCCAAAATCGTATCCGGGTTGGCGGAGGTGCTGGCCGTCTGCACGGTTTGCAGGTAGTAGATGTCATGCGAGGCGGGCTGGCTGGTTCCACGGGCGAAGGCCAGGTACTGGAAGCCGGGCGCAGGGTTGATATACTGGTTGCGGGCGGACAGGGTGACATAGCTCCACGCGGGGCCGAAGTTATCGGTTCCTGTGGCTGTGACCCGTCCGCCGTTCGCCGCGAGCTGAGTGGGCACTGCGCCGAAGCCGGAGGCGGTGGCGCTGCCGCCGCCGCTGATCAGGAACAGGGAGCGAGCAGTGTTGATGGTCGTGCCTGCCGCGACGGCGGTCTGGGACTGGGACTGGTTCGGGTCCTGCACCATAGTGGGCGGGTTCGGGCCGAAACTGTTATTAGTATTTTTGGTGGTGACAGTGCTGGCCGTGGACGCGAACGCGATGAACTGGTTGTCCTGGGACCACGCGGGGTCCCGGTCATCGGCGGGGCCGTCGGTCAGCTTGCCGGGGAACGAAAAATTGTTGTTCGGATCAAAGCCGAGGCTGTTGGTATACAAAAAGTACAGGTGGTAGTGTCCCTGGCTTGTGGGGGAACCGTTTGTGGACCGCGCCGAAAAGACGATCAGGCCGTCGTTGCCGGGCGAGAACGTGGGCCGCTGGACAATGTCAAAGCCGGTCTGGGCCGAGCTGTCCGCCTGGCTCACCGTGCTGCGGTAGGTCAGCGGGGTGATGCCGCCCTGCGAGGGATTGTTGGAAGAAACGTCAATCAAATAAGACGGGTTGCTTGTGCCCTGACCGTTATTATAGGCCACGAGTGCATTGAAGGAGAAGCCGCCAGCGGCGGGCACTCCGGCGACGCTGGCTCCCAGCACAAACAGGTTGGTCGTGCCCGGTGTCTGGTCGTCGGACACGAAAGCCAGTTTGGTGTTGTTGGCGGACAGGGCCGGGAAGAACTCGCCCGCGCCGCCGCTCCGCGAGGTGCCGGTGATCTGGTAGGCTTCGCCGCCGGAGGCCGCGATGGCCCAGATGTGGAAGCGGCCATCAGGCTGGACGTCGCCGGTCAGGGTGCGGTTGGACGAAAAGACGATAAACGTCTGGTCCGCAGACCACACCGGGTGCAGGTTGGTGGGGGTCAGGCTGGGAATAAACAGCGCCGAATTGGTGGGATCGTTGTTGATCGCGGCCAGGCTGCCATAGCCAACCAGCGGCTCAAAGGCGGGCAGCGGGTTGTTGATGTCGAATGTCTGCGTGGGGTTCGGGATGGGAACCGTGTTGGCCGTGGCGGCATTGGCACGCAGAAGCGCCCCGGATTTCAGCAGGCGATGGTCGATCAGCGTGCGCCCATTGGGCGTGTTGCGGTAGCCCGCCGGGGAAGACCCGCTGCGGGGGGCGGCCTGGACATGGGTGGCGCTCAGCAGGGAGCGCAGGGCCAGCGCATCACCGATGCTGGCCTGCGCCTGCGGCGCAAGACCCGCCAGCAGGCTCAGAAAGAGTGTGGCAAGAAGAAAGCGAGACGGGCGCGAGGCGCCGAAAGCGGTGCGTTTTGCGTTCAAGACGGATACAACCTCCCTGGTTGTGCGCGGCTCCTGGAGCGAGCGGCCAAGAAACGATGCGGCGGAGAAAGATGGGGTGGAATGCGGCAAATGGTTACTCACAAAAAAACTCTCTTTTAACAGGGCAAACGATTAATATCAGCAGGCAGCCGAAATGGTGCAGGGCACAAAGTCAATAGTTGGGGGAGTAATCGGTGTGATCTCAAGCAAAGCACTCTTAAACGGTGCATTTTAATCGGTCTGAAACTCAAAGATAACTGATTATAACACAGTGCTTGAAGTTTGGCAAGCGGGTTTTTTCCATTTTTTACGAAAACTCGCCTCGCCTTCCCTTTTGACCCGTGCCTGGGCCGTGTCCTTCAATTTTCAAGAAACTTTTTTTCGGAGGTTTGGATGGCTTGCGGACGCACGAATAAAAACGCCAGGAGTGTTCCCAGACTTACCAAAATAGACGCCGCAACAAAAGGCGCAATGTGGCTGATTTTGTCATACAGCAGGCCGCTGACGGCCACGCCGCCGAGTGCGCCGATGCCCTGGGCGGTGGATACGGCGGCAAAGACCGTGCCGCGCCGAGCCTCGCCGCCGAGGTCGGCCAGCAGGGCCAGCCATGCCGGGAACGCGGCCACGAAGCCGATGCCCAGCACGGTTACCGCCCCGATGAAGCCCAGAATGCCGATATTGAAGTGATGCAGAATAGGAATACCCCACAGACCGATAGCACACAGCGCAAAGCCTGCCCGGACCGACTGCGTTTTGCCCCAGCGGTCCGCCAGATGGCCGACGGGGACGGAAATCAGCGCGATCACGAAGGCCGGGCCGAGGGCATGAATGCCAAAGGCGGTTTCGGTCATGCCGTATTCGTCGAGCGCGAACTTTTTAACCAGCGGCATGATGCAGCCGATGCCGAGAAAGGTGACGACGGCCAGCCCGAGAAACTGCGGCACGGTGCGAAGGGCATCCAGGAAGCCGGACCAGCTAATCGACTCGTTGGAAGCCTCTCCGTCGGCGGCCACCGCCGCTGCTGCCGCCCCCGCCCGGCGGCGCTCCCGGACGGCCAGCGCCGCGAAGGTCGCCAGCGCAAACAGCAGGCTTGCCAGGATAAACGACGGGTAGTAGTATTCCGGCTGATGGCTAATTGGCACCGGAGCCGCCGCCGCTTGGGCGGCGTGTTCCCGGTGCAGGTGCGAGCCGACCTGCCGCCCGAGCTTATGAAACTGCCCGCCGACGGTCATTTCATGGGTAAAAATCGGCCCGAAGGCGCTGTCTACGAGGCCGCCAATCAGAAGCGACAGGGACAGGCCCGCCATGTAGACGACGTTGAGCAGGCCCATCGCCGCGCCCCGGCTTTTTTCGGCCACGACATCCCCGACATAGGCATACAGCGACGGCCAGATGGCGGCCTGCCCTGCGCCGTCCATCGCCCGCAGGATGCCAAAGACCAGCAGCGTGATAATCGCCGTCGCCGCCCCCGGATTGTATTTGACGCTAATCAAAATCAGCGGCGTGAAGACGGTCACGAGTGCCCCGCCGAGCATGAGAGGCCGCCGCCCTATCCTATCTGCCAGAACGCCCAGCGGCGATTTGAAGAGCACTTCGCTGATAAAGAACGGCAGCATCAGGAGCGTATAAACGCTCGTGGGTATCTTCAAGCCCGTGGTGAAATAAATAGGCAGCGCGGAGTTGCTGAGGACCGAGATGCCCAGCTCCGAGCAGGCGGCAATTAACACCACGGGCAGGATAGCGGCAATCCAGCCGCCCTTCTTCGGGGCGGGGTCAGCGGCAGCGGGCGGAACGGGCTGAGGGTCGGGGTAGGTTTGGCTCATAAGAGATACCGGAGAATTAAGGCAGCCGCACTTCGCGGCCTGTTTCGGCGGATTGGTACAGGGCGTCCAGAATGCGCGTCACCCGCAGGCCCTCCTCACCGGGAACGGGAACGGGAGTATCAGTCAAAAGCGCCTGCACGAAGGCGCGAATCTCGGCCTCGTGAGTCTGCACTGCGGGCAGGAACATGGGCGTTGTGTCGGTCAGCGTGCCGCTTTCTTCGCGGAAGACGCGGGCGGCGCTGTCATTGAGCGGCTCCAGATACGCCCCGCCTTCCGTGCCGAGAATGCTCGTATGGTACTCGTTCGTGCCGATGTTGGCGGCAAACGACGACTCCAGAGAGAGCGTCGCGCCGTTTTCGAACCGGATAAACCCGGCGGCAAAGTCTTCCACCGTGAACGTCTTCGGGTCCCACTGTCCCATCAGGCCGAGGACGCCCTCGCGGTCCCCGAACTTGACATAGGTTTGGCCGGTCACGGAGACGGGCTTGGGATAGCCCATTAGCCAGAGCGTCAGGTCTAAGATATGCACGCCAATATCAATGAGCGGCCCCCCACCCTGCTTGTCCTTTTGGGTGAACGTGCCCCAGCCGGGGATGCCCCGGCGGCGCAGGGCATGGGCGCGGGCGTAGTAGATGTCGCCCAGCTTGCCGTCGTCCACAAAGCGTTTGACCGCCTGCGGCCCGGCCCCAAAGCGGATGTTGAGGCCGACCTGAAACTGCCTGCCAGCCGCGTGCCCCGCCGCGACCATCGCTTCGCCTTCGGCGGCGTTCAGCGCCAGCGGCTTTTCGCAGAGAACGTGCTTGCCCGCTGCAAAGCTGTCCAAGACATGGGGAAAGTGCAGATAGTTCGGGGTGCAAACACCGACCGCCTCCACCTCGGGCATCGCCAGCAGGGCGGTATAGTCGGTCACGGTCCGCGCTTCCGGGGCCAGCGCCGAAGCGGCTTGCAGGGCGGCAGGGTCAATATCGCACAGGGCGACGACGCGCACCCGCCCTTCCGCCTGTAATTTCAAGTACGCGGGCAGGTGGCGGCGCTGCGCGATGCTGCCGGTTCCAATGATTGCGATCCCTAACGGCTGCGTCATGCGCGGTTTATTCGCCGCCGTTGTGCGTTTTTCCTGCTTTGCTGCCCACAAACAAAAAGAAGCCCGCCGGGATATTTCCCGGCAGGCTCTTTCTTACTCCTTCCGCGAACGCTTCGGCAGGCGCAGGGCCAGCAGCGGACGCAGGCGGCGCAGAAGATTTGGGCCGCGCAGACGCCGGGGCCGCAGCCACTTGTGCGGGCGAGGCCGTGCGGGCAGGGACACATTCGTCGCTGTGCGAGTCAGCGCCACATAGAACCATGCGCCCAGTGCCAGATAAATTACCGCAATAGCGAAGATAACCATGCAAACATATTCCCGGCAAGAGTGCGGGCTTAAACGCAGGTCGCCCCCCTGCCCCCAATTCTGGGGGAACCAGATAGTTGAACTAAGGCTCCCACTCTTACTCTGGCTGCCCTATTAGGCCGGGGGGGGGCAATCTGTGCCGGTTGAAAAGCCTTCTGTACGTTTTCTAAGGTGATCTAAAACTGCCAGTATAGGCTTTGCCGCTCGGACTGCCTGCGGCCCAGCTATCGGCGTTCAAGGCAGTTACCATTTCGCCGCCGCTCACCGAGGTATGTGGTCCGCTGGCGACATTGCTGAAACCGCCGCTGATGGAAGACGCTGAACCGCTGGCAACGTTTTCTTCGCCGCTGACCGAGGCATAAGGACCGCTGGTGGAATTATCCACACCTGTGATCAGGCCGCCATAACTAGAATAGTTGTTCGCGTCACCTAGAACTAGGTTATGGCTTCCAGTGCGGACATCGCCCCGAAAACTGCCTTTGGCATCATAGCCAATAATCAGATTACCGAGGCCCGTCAAATGTTTGTTAAGTGGAATAGTAGTGACATTGCCCGTTTTTGGGTCTTCATAATCAGTGCCCTCCACTGTGCCGTCGTCGGTGCGGCCTGATCCACTGACAATGTGGACATTGACGCCGGTGATGGTCAGGTCATGGCCGGACAAGCTCAAGGGCGCAGTCTTGCGCCGCAGAGCGGCATTCTGCGCTTGCAGAAGGCCGATGCGGCGGGACTGAAGATTAATTTTGGCTTCGTCCGCCCGGACACGAGCGTCGAGCGCGGCCAAAGTGACAGTATGGCTCTGCGCCTGAGCGGGGCCAACGTGTGTCAGCGAGAGAGCGCCGAGGGCAGACAAAGCGCCGACTGCAAACAGCCCCAGGGAGCGAAGGGAAGTGTGCATAATATCCTTCCCGTTAGACTGGAGCCGTGGCAGGCTCCTCGGTCAGCAGGGCGGGCGTGAGGTTGGGGGCACGCCAGTCGCTCCTGCTGTATTCTTCCCAGACGCGGTCGTAGGTCGCCTGCGTCTGCCCGGCGATGGTGTCCCAGTTGAAGACGGTTTGCACGCGCTCCCAGGCTTCGGCGGTCATACGGGCCGCCGCGCTCGGCTCGTGCAGGATTTGGAGGAGGCCGTCGGCCAGGGAGTTGGGGCTGCCTGCGTAGGTGGTCAGGCCAGTGACGTTGTTTTCGACGACTTCCGGCAGGCCCCCGGCATCGGAGACGACCACGGGGACGTGCGCGGCCATTGCTTCTAACGCCACAATGCCGAACGGCTCATAGAGCGACGGGAAGCAGGCGATGTCGATAATGGAGTAGATTTTAAGCAGGTCGTCGTCAGGCACAAAACCCGCAAAGTAAACGTGCCGCTCCATGCCGAGGTACGACGCGAGGCTGACCAGATGCTCGCGCTTGCCGCCGCCGCAGATAAGAAGCTTGGCGTCGTGATAGCCCCAGCGCACTTTGGGCAGGGCCTCAATCAGCACCTGCACGCCCTTTTCGCGGACCATACGTCCCACAAAGAAGATGATTTTCTCTTCGGGCGCGGCGTAGCGGGCACGGAACTCGGCTTTCTCTTCGGCAGTGAAGTCCGGGAGCTGGAACTTGGCGGCATCGACGCCGTTCGGGACAATGTCCATTTTGTCCCAGGGCGTGTGCAGGGCAAACTCGCACTCGCGCTTCATAAAGTCGGTGCAGACGATGACGCGCCAGGCTTCGTTTTGCAGCAGTTCTTCCACCGAGTTGATGTAGCCCTGGGTCGGCCCGACAATGCCGCTGTTGCGGCCATATTCGGTGGCATGAATGGTGGCGACCAGCGGCAGGTGGTACTTGTGCTTGAGCGCCGCCGACGCGAAGTGCGCGAGCCAGTCGTGGGGGTGCAAAATCAGCGGCGAGTCGCTGTCTTTGTTGAGAAGTTCGGCGACGAGGGCATCCCCGCGTTCCAGCATAGCATCGTTGAGGAGCTGAACCCAGTGAATAAAGTCATTGCCCGGCCCCGAGGGCGTGACGCGGTACAAATAGATGCCGTCTTCGACTTCCTCTTCCGCCGCCCCCGGATGCTCACAGGTGACGACATGGACTTCGACGCCCCGTGCCACGAGCGCGTGCGCGAGGTCATAGACGTGCCGGGAAATCCCGCCGACGATTTTGGGAGGATACTCCCAGCTAAACATAACAACGCGCATGGTCTTGGTGTGTCTCCTTTGTAGTTCCAGATACCATAGTCTTGGCTACGAATGCAGCACAGCGTCCGGCCCCATCAGGGAAGAACGTTCCAGCAGTTTCTTGATGGTCCACCCATCATCGGGGGTTCCACGCTGGAGGTCGCGGCAGGCTCCCTCGATCAGACCGGCCCACCAGAGCGGCGTGAGCAAAGCCCATTCCTCCGGCTCCAGCGGCGATACCTCGTCATACCCAAAGACGACCTCGTCGTATTTGCCCCGCCAGGCAAGCGCGAAGTCGCCGGTGCGATGGTCCCGGTGGGCCAGCTCAAAATCCAGGATACCGGAAAGTTTGCCATTTATAAAGCGAAGGTTCCAGGGGGTGAAGTCCCCGTGAACCGCAATGCCGGGCCGCTCAGATAGAGAAAGGCCAGAAATCCGCAAACGGGCGCGTTCTAAATGCCAGCGCAGAATGGAAACTTCCGGCGGGTACTTCTGCTCATTGTGGCTCAGGACACTGTCTAATTCTGGGTCAGCCAAAATCTCCTCGCAACGCCGCCATCCCGGACGCTGTGTCAGCCCCTCAATTCGTGCCATGTCCCGGTGCAGCTCGGCCAGAAGACGGCCTCGTTTTCGCTGCTCCGCGTCTGAGCCATGTGCAGTCGTCAGCGTGCCGGGAAGCAGAGGCGCAAGACTCCACCAATGCCCCGCTCGCTCGACCGGTTCTTCTTGGACAAATGGAACGGGCCATCCCAGCTCCACAAGGCGGGCCATCAGGCGCACTTCATACTGCATGGAAGCAAGTCCATCCGGGTTAATTGGCTGGCCCCACCGGCGCAGAACGCAGGCCCCCTGCTGCGATTCAACGTGCCAGTGCTGATTAACTCTGCCGCCCAACGGGGCGACCAGCGAAGCGCCGAAATGAGCCAAGATGGCAGCGTCCGGGGGCGAAAGCGGAGGTGTGCCCCTCATGCGCTTTCTGCCCGGTGGCCGATGTCGGTGCGGAAGTGCATATGGTCGAAGGTGATGTTTTTGACGGCGGCGTAGGCGCGGGCGCGGGCCTGCGCGAAGTCGTCGCCCCAGGCGGTCAGGCCGAGGACGCGGCCTCCGGCGGTGACGACCTCGCCGCTGTCGCTGAACTTGGTCCCGGCGTGGAAGGCGACGACATCGGAAAGGTGCGCGACTTGTTCCAAGCCGTCGATGGGCAAGCCGGTGGCATACGCGCCGGGGTAGCCGCCGGAGGCCAGCACGACGCAGACGGCGCTTTGCGCTTTCCAGCGCACTTCGACTTCGTCGAGGTGGGCGTCGGTGACGCCCAGTAATATATCGACGAGGTCGGTTTCCAGGAGAGGCAGGAGGACCTGAGTTTCGGGGTCCCCAAAGCGGCAGTTGAACTCCAAAGTTTTCAGGGAGCCGTCGCGGGCGACCATGATGCCTGCATACAGGACGCCTTTGTAGGGGATGCCGGACTCGCGGATGGCGTCCACGGCGGGGCGCAGGATTTCATGGACGGCCTGCTGATAGAGGGCCGGGGTGATCAGCGGGACGGGGGCGTAGCAGCCCATGCCGCCGGTGTTCGGGCCTTCGTCGCCGTCGAGGGCGCGTTTGTGGTCCTGCACGGCGAGCATGGGGACAATGGTGGTTCCGTCGGTGAAGGCCATCAGCGAGGCTTCTTCGCCTTCTAAGAACTCTTCGATCACGACGGTATCGCCGGAGGCCCCAAAAACGCGCTCCTGCATAATCTGGCCGATGGCTTCCTGCGCCTCAGCGAGCGTGCGGCAGATAAAGACGCCTTTGCCCGCCGCCTCGCCGTCGGCTTTGACGACTAAGGGGGCATCGGGCTGGGCGTGAAAGTGGGAATGCAGGTAGCGGGAGGCGTCGGCGTAGACATCAAACGCGGCGAAGTGGGCGGTGGGAATGCCGTAGCGCAGCATCAGCCCTTTGGCGTAGGCTTTGGAGCCTTCCAATAAAGCAGGCTCGCGGGCGGGGCCAAAAATCCGCAGGCCGCGCTGCTCGAACAGGTCCACGATGCCGGCAATCAGGGGCACTTCCGGGCCAACGACAGTGAGATCAATGCCGTTGTCTACGGCGAATTGCAGCAGGCCCTCCGTGTCGGTGATGGGCAGCGGGACGCATTCGGCCACCTGTGCGATGCCCGCATTGCCGGGGGCACAGAACAGCTTGCTGACCTGTGGACTTTGCGCCAGCTTCCAGATCAGCGCGTGTTCGCGCCCTCCGCCGCCAATCACCAGAACGTTCAGCATATTTTCTCTTTCTTCAAAGGTGGCTTCTAAACTGAGGCCGCAGGAGACGAGGGGTTAAAACCCCTCGCTGGAAGGCGCTTCGCGCCGGGCGGCCAACCGGACAAGGAAGAAAGCCTAGCGTGTCTCACTCTTTGGCTTCCCGGCGTCTTCGCCTCCCAGCGAGGGGTTTTAACCCCTCGGCCCTTCCGGCCCCTGTTCCCTAAAAGCCGGTCGGCTCGTCCGTGCGCGTCAAGTCTAAATTGGTAAACTTGGCAAACTGCGGCATAAAGCCCACTTTGACCATGCCGGTCGGGCCGTTGCGGTGCTTGCCGACAATCAGCTCGGTTTCTTCCATCTCCTGCCGCTCCGGCCTTTCGCCGTCTTCGGCGTTGAAGGCTTCTTTCATCTTGTAGTACGCTTCCCGGTACAAAAAGCACACCATATCCGCCTCCGCCTCGATAGAGCCGCTGTTGTGGGCGACAATGCCGTTTGCCAGGAAGTTGGCGCAGCCGGGAACAGTGATGTCAAAGACTTCTTCCTCGCCCGCCGGGACAATGCTTTTGATTTCTTCCCAGAGCAAATCACTATTGGCCCAGACACCGAGAAGCTCGTCTTTCAGGCTTTCCGCAAACTTCGCGCAGATGTCCCGGCGAGGCCGTGTTACGTGTCCGGCGTTTGGCAGCAGGAGCGTTCCAACTTCGGCAGGCAGCGACAGCAGGGCGTCGTCAAGCACAAGCGGCCCTTCACCGAAGCCATAGCCGGGCATTGCCGTGGCAACACTGTCACCGGCTTGAAGCTCACCTACCTGTTTCCAGCCCTGTGCGGTCAGCAGGGGATGGTTTGCCGTGGCTGTGACCGTGCGCCCGGTGCGTGTTTGGAGCGTGAAGACGGGCTTGACGCCGGTGGACCAGACGCGGGCGACTTCGAACGGGCGCACTTTCTGCCAGCGGTCTACGGCCAGAACGTAATCCCCGGCCTTGATGTCGCGGATGGCGCGAAGGGTTCCTGTAGCGGCATCCATCAGGCGCGTGTCGCCGACGACGCATTCCCGCAGGTCGGACAGAAGGGGGCGTTTGTTTTCGCGGTTTTCGACGGAGCGGGAAAGCTGGGACAGGGCGATGACGGGGACTTTTAGCTCGCGGCCCAGCGATTTGAGGCCACGAGCGATTTCGCCGATTTCCTGGACGCGGTTTTCGGTGCGCCGATGCCCGCGCATGAGCTGCAAGTAGTCCACGATAATCAGCCCCAGGCCATGCTCGGCCATGAGGCGGCGGCATTTGGAGCGCATGGTCAGCGCGGAGGTCTCGGTGGCGTCGTCAATGAAGATGGGGGCCTCGTACATACTCTGCACGACCCCGGCGAGCTTCGTCCATTCGTCCTCGGTCAAGTGCCCGGTGCGAAGCTTGTGCGAGTTGACCTGCGCCTGCGAGCAAAGCATCCGCAGGGCAAGCTGCTCTTTGGACATTTCCAGCGAGAAGATGGCGACAGGCTTACGCTCTTTAATGGCGACGTGTTCGGCAATAGACAGGCAGAGCGACGTATTGTGAACGCAGACATCCTGTGCGATGAAATTGGCTCCATCGGGCACGCTCAGGTCATAGACCTGGTGGTCGCCGATGGCTTCAATCGAAACGATTTCATCCCAGTACAGGTCCGGGCTAAGATCGCCCCCTAGCCCCCAATTCTGGGGGGACCGGAGTAGGTCAGCCCCGGCAGTCTCGGACAGTGTGACAGTGGCTTTTTCGCCAATCCAGCCAATTTGGGTTTGATAGGCGGTGACGGAAGCGGGTTCGGTGATCTCCACGCGCCAGCAGCGGGGCGTCTTCTGCCAGAGTTTGGAGACGATGCCAAAGCGCGTCAAAGCGTGGTGAACGTCTTGCGCCAATTCTTTGGACGCGACCGCAAACTCGATGCGCGGGCAGCCCTGCATATCGTAGATTGTACCGTCGCAGCTCATCAGCACGCGCAGGAACTCGGCGAGGTGCGGCTTGGTCCAGCGCCAGACGCAATCGGGGAATGACTTTTCTTCGGACAGTTTGCCCATCAGGCCGAGGTCGCGCAGCCATTGGGTAAGCGGGGCAGCGCCTTCGGGGAACTGGCGAGTGAGGCTCTGCTGGAAGTCGCTGATAATCACCGGGTCCGTGTTCGTAAAGCTGGGACAGGTCCCAGTCAAACCGCCTTCGGCGATGAAATAGGCCAGCAGGCGCACCAAATCCAGCGGCAGGGCGTCTTCGGTCCCGAAGGCAGGAACACCACGCGGAACAGCGATTTTGTGGCCCACGGCCAAATCATGCAAAGGCGTCCAGCCGTGAACGGTCAGAAACGGGTGATGGCCGGTCACGTCTACAGTGCGCCCCAAACAGGTGCGGACGCGGAAGCAGGGTTTGACACCACTGTCTACCCAGGCACCAATGGGCGTCACGCGCACTGCACCGCTGTCAGAGAGGCCGAAGACAGTTGGAGACTGACGCTGCACATATTCTTCCAGCGTCACCCGTGCCCCGGTGGCAGGGTCGTCGATGAGCGTAGAATCGACCAGGCACTTTCCCATACTAGGACGAGCGGCGACGATGACGAGGTCGGTGTTTTGAAGGCCGGAGGTGATCTCGTCGAAGTCGTCTATCCCCGTGGACAGGCCGGAGATTTTGGACTTCATCTCAGCCAGCTCTTCGGCTTTGTCGTAGACCGACAGCAGAAGCGTTCGCAGGGGGGAGAAGTACGCCTGGGTGCGCTGCTGGGAAACGCCGAAGATGGCCCGCTCGGCCTGGTCAATGACTTCGCCGACGTCTTCGACTTCGCCGCGTGCGCTGCCGATGATCTCTAAAGAGGCTTCTATTAGACGCCGCAGAGTGGCTTTTTCTTCGACGATTTTAGCGTAATACTCGACGTTAGCCGCCGTGGGAACGGTGTCAAACAGGGCGGTCAGATAGGCGATGCCGCCGACGGCGTCTAATTTGTCCCGGTTTTTCAGCTCTTCCTGAACGGTAATGAGGTCCACGCGGACGTCGCGCTCGGCCAGCGTCGAGATGACGTCAAAAAGAGTTTGATGGTTGTCGCGGTAGAAGTCGTCTTTGTCCAAAATCTCAAAGACTTTTTCGACCGCTGACCGCTCAATCAGCATTGCGCCGAGTGTGGACTGCTCGGCTTCAATGGAATGGGGCGGGACATACGCGCCGAGGGGGCCGCTGCCGGAGCCGCCCAAGCCGTTGCTGAAGCCGCCGCCGCTGCTTCCGTAGCCGTTGCCGCCGTTGGAGCGGCTTCGTTTGTAGTCATCGTTGCGTTCAGGCATGGAAGGGTAAGCTCGGAAATAGAAGCAGGGATGAAGCCGGGGGTATGAAACCCCCGGCAGGAAGTGCAAACGCCCTGCCGGGCTAAAGACAGCAAAATAAGAGACAGAAAAATTAGGCTCTTCCGCCCGGAGGGCGGCTGAACTTAAACGCCGGGGGTTTGATACCCCCGCTTTGCAGAAGAGGTTGCAGCGGCCCAGGAACAAACAGGGCCGGACTCCGAGAAGTCACGGCCCTGAGATGTCACTGGAAAACTACTCGGCGACGACGGCCACTTTGAGGGGGACGGTGACTTCGCGGTGCAGCTTGATGGGCACTTCGTACTCGCCGACGGCTTTGATGGGATCAAGCAGGCCGACTTTGCGCTTGTCGAGCTTGACGGACAGGTCGCGGGCGACGGCCTCGGCGATGTCGGCGGCGGTGACGCGGCCATACAGGCGGCTGTTTTCCCCGGCTTTGACGGTCAGGGTGACAGTCTTGTCCTGAAGCTGCTCGGCGGTCAGGTCCGCTTCGGTGCGGAGCTTTTCGGTGCGCCGGTCTTCAAGCGCCTGTTTGGCGAGCAGGTTTTTCATGGCCCCGCCCCCGGCTTCCACGGCCAGCTTGCGCGGGAATAAGTAGTTCCGGGCGTAGCCGTCGGCGACGAGGACGACTTCGCCCTGCTTGCCCTGATGGGCGATGTCCTGCATCAAGATAACTTTCATAGGTCCATTTCCTTTGTGCGTGTGTTTTTATTTTATAGTTTTTGTCGGTGGTCCCAGGCCGCCCGTGCGATTTGGGCGATGACCCGGTCCCGCGTCGCGGCGGCGGCCCGCGTGTCCGACACGAAGACGACCACGGCTAAGTGCCAACCGTCCGGGAATGTGACCAGCCCGGCGTCCTGGGTGGCCCGTGTCAGGCCGTTCACCGTGCCGCTGCCGCCGGTTCAGTGGGCGACGATGGTTCCGGCAGGCAGCAGGCCCTTGATCTGATGCGGCCCGGTTGGGGTGGCCGTCATCAAATTGAGCAGAGCATCCGAGGCCGTGCCATCACTTGCGGTCAGCATCGCGTCCAGCAGCTCGCCCACGGTGCGGGTGGCTCCGTGCGGGTTTTGGTCCCGCAGCGGGCTGTGGCGGGACGGCGCGTTGTCATTTGGAGCGTCGGTATTCGAGGCCAACCACCGCGCCGCCGCCGTGGTGGTTGATGTTTTCGCCGCCCAGGACAACGCCGAGGTCGGGCGACAGCATCAGCGTCCCTTTGGCGTCAATATGCAGATGGTTCGGATCGTATAAATCCAGCGACACGGTTTCGCGCTTGCCGAGGCCGTAATCCGCGCCGACGCTCAGCTTGGACGCATACAGCCCGGCGCGGGCATCTAAACCGCCGCCCTTGCCAATCGCCTGCCCGCCTTGCAGGATGAACTTGTTGGAGTCCCCGAAGCCGTACACGCCAACGCGGGCGAACGTCACGGGCTGAAGGCCGAACGGCACGACGGCGTCAATGTCCGTGCGAAAATGCCGTTCCCGTGTGTTATAGAGGGCCTGCACGCGGGGCAGGTACAGCGGACCGCCTTTGGACGGAGACGGGGTCGGCTTGACGCCTCCCGCGCCGCCCGGCACAACCACGCCGCCGACACCGGGGACAATTACGGCGGCAACAGAGGGCTTTTGACGGCCTCCGGCCAGCTTGTTCAAACGCTCAATCAAGTAAGACGCCTGCTCGCTGCTGTTTTTGATGTTTTCCACGGTCTCGCGCAGGTTGGACTGCACTTTCGGGTCGCCGGAAAGCGACTGAAAATTGCCCGCGATGGCATTGAACTTGGCCGTCGTCGCGGCCAGATTGTCCGTGGTCAGCTTCAAGTTGGCAACGGTGGCCTGGAGCTGTCCGCCGCCGAGGGCGGTGTTGGCGTTGCCGGTGATGCCTGCGACCGCCGAAGTGGTGTCGTCCAGATTACGCACGATGGCATTGATCTCGCGGCGGTTTTCGCGGGTCGTGTCCCGGATGGACGCCGTGGTCTGCTGAATGTTGTCCAGCGACACCTGCGCCCCGGCCTGCGTTTGTTTGAGCAAAGCCTGCACCTGGGCGTTGTCTTCCACTAGAAGGCCGTTGAGGCGCTGGGTCAGCTTCGCGCCGTTGGCGGAGGCCAGGTTGACGTTGTCCAGCGTCTGGGTCAGGCTGCGGTGGATGGCCGGGTCATTGGCGGCGCGGTTGGCGGCATCGAGCAGCTTGTCCACTTTTTTGGTCGTCAGCGTCACCTGATCCAAAAGCTGGGTGGCTTTGTCAAACGAAGCGGTCAGGTCGCCGGTGTTTTCGCCTTTGAGTATTTCGCCTTCGCGGACCGGCGGCAGCAAGGCCCCGTCTTTGGGCGGGACCACAACCACTGTGCCGCTCGTGCCAAGCAGGGGCGTCAAAATGGTAAAGCGGGAGCCTCTGGGAATACGGACCACGCGGCCATTGATCGTGTTTTTGATTTGCAGCTTCATGTCGGCAAGCTGCGCCTGGGTCAGATTGACGCTCTGCACCTTGCCAATCTGCACCCCGGCCAGGGTGACCGGCGTGTCCGCCGTGACCCCTTTGGCGTCGCTAAACAGCACGTCAAACGTGTAGGTGTTGGCTGCCCCGAAGCCGCCCCGCAGGAAGTACCACATGGAAGCGAACAGGACGCCAAAGACCACAAAAACCAGCCCGACTCGCCCGGCATTTCCTAAAGTCGTCATAAATTTTTACCGTGCAACCTCAATCGGCCCCTGGGAGCGGCCTTCGATAAACTGCTGCACAATCGGGTTGTCCGACTGCTTGATCTCTGCGGGCGTGCCAGAAGCCAGCACGCGGCCTTCGTGGATCATCACAATTTTGTCGGCAATCCGAAAAATACTGGTGATGTTGTGCGAAACCACGATGCTGGTAACGCCCAGCTTGTCGCGCATCTGCATAATCAGCTCATCCACGACACTTGCCACGACCGGGTCCAGGCCCGAGGTCGGCTCGTCGTAGAGCAAAATCTCCGGGGAGATTGCTATCGCCCGCGCCAGACCCACCCGCTTTGCCATGCCGCCCGACAGCTCTGCCGGGTACATCGACTCCGTTCCCGGCAGGCCCACCAGCGCCAGCTTTTCGGCCACAATTTTCTTGATTTCGGCGGCGGGCAGCTTGCGCCGCCGCCGCAGGCCGAACGCCACGTTCTCGAACACCGTCAGCGAGTCAAACAGCGCAGCGTACTGAAATACCATACCCATCCGCTCGCGCACATGGTTCAATTCGTTTTCCGGCATTCCGACAATCTGCGAATCGCCGATGCGTATTTCGCCGGAAGTCGGCTCGGTCAATCCGCCGAGGCAGTGCAGCACGGTGGTTTTGCCGGACCCGGACATTCCCATCACGCACAAAATCTCGCCGGGGGCGACGCCGAGCGAAACGCCTTTCAGAATCTCTTTGTCACCCACCTGAAAGCGCACATCGCGGGCTTCAATCCAGGCGGGTTCGGTCCACTCATGCTGATCGGCGTGGGCTAGTTCTTCGAGGCTGCTCAAACCGAAGTTACCTCGCTGAACATAAAATAAGTCAGCACAAAATTGGCGATATAAATTAAAACAATGGACAGCACCACGGCGTTGGTGGTCGCTTTGCCGACTTCGGTGGCCCCGCCGCGTGTCGCCAGGCCCTGATGGCAGCCGACCAGCGCGATAATCAGGCCAAACACCAGCGTCTTGAAAATGCCTTTCGTGAAGTCCGCCGGGTCCAGAAACTGCTTCATGGAGTTCAAGTAGGTCGCGCCCAGCACGCCCTCGGAATTGGACACAATGTAGCCGCCCAGAATGCCGCCCGCATCGGCCAGCAGGCACACCAGCGGAACCATGATCACGGCGGCCAGCAGGCGCGGCACGACGAGGTATTGCACGGGGCTGACCGCCAGCGCCCGCAGGGCATCGATCTGCTCGGTGACTTTCATCGTGCCCAGCTCGGCGGCAATCGCGGACCCGGCCCGTGCGGCGACCACCACGCCGGTCAGCACCGGCCCCAGCTCCCGTGCAATCGCCAGCGCGACCACGGCCCCCGTAAAGCCTTCGGCCCCGTACTGCTTCAGGAACGGCGCAAAATAGAGCGCCAGCACCGCGCCCGAAGTCGACGAAGTGAGCAGAGCAATCCAGACCGAGTTGACCCCGAGCGAGGCCATCTGGTCCAGCAGGTCCCGCCCGTCCACCCCCCGCCGGGCGCTTTTGAGGGTCTGCCAGAGCAGCACCAAAATCTCGCCCAGATACACCAGGACGATGGTGAACGGCCTGAAAAATGCCTGAAGCGTTGTTTCCGCGCAGTCTGCGGGCGAGGCCGCCGGGGCGGGCAGCGTATTGGTTTGGTCAGCCATAAGCGTGTTGCAAACTCGTTTCCCAGGCTGTGGCGGCCTGCCTGAAATCCGGTACAGTATACTGCGAAACGGGCGGCGAAGTCAAGGCAGGCTCGCTTTGCGCCCCATGTGCCCGGAACACCGCTGCGGGCAGGAACAGTTCCTGGCGAACACCGCTGCTGGCAAATGTCCGAGGCGGCGCAGGTCAGATTGGCCGCCCGGCCCCAATTCCGGGGAGCCGAAAGGGGCAGGAGCTACGCACTAAAAGACACACATCAGGAGCCACGCATCAGGAGCCACGCATTGAAATGCATGGCTGGGGAGCCTTCGGCTGAATGTCCCTTCGGGACACAGGAAATGCAAGACCCACGAAGTGGGCGTCCCGGAGGGACGTTCGGCGTCTGCGCCCTTCAGCCACGGATTTTAATCCGTGGCTCCTGATGCGTGGCCTGTGCCAGAAAGACAGAGGCAGGAAATCAGCGGTTCCGTGCCGAACAGAGCCGTCATGCTTACCAATGACGAAGTCCTGCAAATGTTCAAAGATTCCGGCGCTCTCCTAGAGGGCCATTTCCTGCTGGCCTCGGGCTATCACAGCGCCGTGTATTTAGAAAAGTTTCAAGTCCTGCAATACCCGCTCTACGTCGAGGCCCTTTGCAAAGACCTCGCCGAGCGATTTGCGGGCGATGAAGTCAATGTGGTCGTCGGCCCCACCACCGGCGGCGTCCTGCTGGCCTATGAAGTCGCCAAACAGCTTGGCGTGCGCGGCATCTTCGCCGAGCGCGGCGAGGGCGGTATTGGCCGGGTTCTGCGCCGGGGCTTTGAGATCAAAGAAAACGAGAACGTCTTATTAGTGGACGACATCCTGACCACCGGCGGCAGCGTGCGGGACACAATGGAAGCGATTGAAGCCTACAGCGGCAACCTCGTCGGCATCGGCGTTCTGGCCGACCGCAGCGGCGGGTCTATTGACTTCGGCGTCCCTTTAGAGGCACTACTGTCACTGAACGTCGAAAAGTTCGCCCCCGACGCCCTGCCGGACTGGCTCGCGGCCATCCCGCTGACGGAGCGGGGATCAACGCAGAACATGGGCAAGGCAAAGTAGCTTTGGACACGCGCTGCCGCCTCGGTAAATGGCTCGGCTTTCTGGCGGGAATGCTGCTGGGCACTGCCATAATGCTTGTGCCTGCCGTGATTGGCCGCCTGCTTCACCCAAACAACTGGGCAGGTGAAGCTCACGCTCTTGGGCCGCGTATGGGCTTCATGTATGGTCTTCTGTCAATTATCCCTGTGGCTTTTCTGGTGGGCCTTTTTTTCGGCATCATCGGTCAAGCCTGGGGCGGACGCTGGCAGAAAGCCGCCCAAGAGAAGAGCGCCCGATTAGCAGCCGTCGCACAGGCACAGCAGGAAGGGAATGTTTGGCCCCCGCTGCCAATTCAAGGGGACACAGGTGGCAAATGATATGCAAGTCTCCCTGGAATGAATTCCAGGGCTATAGAGATCGAATGTCCGCCTTCGCGGACAGAAGAAAAGCCCTGCCTTTACATCTTGTGTCCACGCAGGTGGACATTTGCTCTCTACAGCCTCGGATTTCCAATCCGGGAGGCGAAAGGCACAGAGTTACGCAGGAGGCCCCATGTTAGGAGCAAAACCATGAAAACCTATACCTGTCCAATCTGCGGCTATGCGGGCCTCTGTGAAAATCCCGGCCCTGATTCCAAGCACTGGGGGTCCCATGAAATCTGCCCCTGCTGCCAGTGGCAATTTGGCTACAACAATGCCAATCAGCTTTCGCAGTATCGCATCTCCTGGATAGAAACCGGCGCACATTGGTTTCAGCCTGACAAAAAGCCGCTCCATTGGAGCCTTTCTTCTCAACTGGCAAACATCGGGCTGACGCTTCAAGATGTTTTGCCTACTGCAATCGCAGCGTGAGCAGATTCGCCAGACAGTGTCTGGCGAATTCGTCACACAGTGCGTGACGAATTGAGATTGGCGGCTTTACAGGCTATCGAGACGCCCGCCGTCGGCGATGAGGGTGGTCCCGGTGATGAAGCGGGAGTCGTCGGAGGCTAGAAAGGCGATGGCGGAAGCGATGTCGTCGGGCCAGCCGACCGCGCCGTCGATGACTTCCACGCCGCTCTGCACATTCGGGTTGTCCCACAGCATCGGGGTATCCACCGCGCCGGGGGCGACGCAGTTGATGCGGATGCGGCGCTCGACCATTTCTTCGCTGAAGCCGCGTGTGAACGACTCGACGGCCCCTTTGGAGGAGGCGTAGGGCACGACGCCTTTGGTGGTGGCGTGGGCGTGGACCGAGCTGACATTGACAATCGCGCCGCCTGCGGGCATATGGGGCACGCTGTATTTGCAGAACAGGAAGACCGAGCGCAGGTTGACGCCCATCACGCGCTCCCATTCGTCATCGGCGAGTTCCAGCAGCGGGTCAAAGGTCATCGTGGCGGCGTTGTTGACCACGACATCGATGTGTCCCCACCGGGCAACGGCGGCGGCAATCGCGGCCTGCACGCGGTCCGACTGGGAGACGTCGGCCCGGAAAAACTCGGCCTCGCCGCCCGATTCGCAGATGCGCTCCACCGTGCCTTCGCCCGAAGTTTGCCGGTCAATGACCAGCACTTTGCCGCCTTCGAAGGCCAGCCGCAGGCAGGTGGCCCGCCCGATGCCCGACCCGCCGCCGGTGACCAGGCAGACTTTATTTTGGAACCGCGCCATAACCCGTGATCTCTTTTCTAATTCTTCGTGCTCCTTCGTATGACAAGACGGTCATACTTGGTGTGCAGGCAGCCCTGCGAAAGGTCGCGTCATTGCGGCCCTGACACGCCTTAGAACACCGTTTTGTGCCGATACATTCCCGGCCCGCGCCTAGATTGCCTGCTTTTTATGATTGCTCTGCAAAATGTTTCTAAAACTTACGGAGGCCGCACGGCGCTGGCTCCCACGACTTTGAATCTCACGCCGGGCAAAACGACCGCGCTGATTGGTCCGAGCGGCTGCGGCAAGTCCACCCTGCTGCGGCTTTTGGTGGGGCTGATTACGCCAGACGCGGGGCAGGTAATTCTTGACGACGCACCGCTGACGCCGCAGAATGCTGAAGCCAAGCGGCACAAAATCGGCTACGTTATTCAGGACGGCGGCCTGTTTCCGCATCTGACCGCCGAGGGCAATGTATCCCTGCTGGCCCGGTTCCTGAAAAAACCGGGCGGCGAAATCAAAGCCCGAATGGGCGAGCTGGCTAAATTAGTGCAGCTTGCGCCGGAGTCGCTGGCGCGGTATCCGGCGGGCCTGTCCGGCGGTCAGCGGCAGCGGGTGGGCCTGATGCGGGCGCTGATGCTGGACCCGCCCCTGCTGCTCTTAGACGAGCCTCTGGGCGCACTGGACCCGATTACGCGCTCAGAGCTTCAGCAGCAGCTCAAAGACATTTTTGGGCGTCTCGGCAAAACCGTAGTTCTGGTGACCCATGACATGGGCGAAGCGGCCTATCTGGCTGACACGATTGTGCTGATGCGGGAGGGAAAAGTGGTGCAGGCGGGGACGCTGGACGACCTGCTGCACCGGCCCGCCGAGGCGTATGTGACGGACTTTATTCGCGCCCAGCGTTCCCCGCTGCCGCCGATGCCGGAGGGAGTATGACCTACCTCCTTGTTCCCTCGTGCCTCGGTCACAGGGTCCTTCCTAAAGGAAGGATGCGGACAAAACAGAAGGGCGGGGGGACCCCGCCCCTACGCCACTTCCTAATCCTTCTTTTAGGAAGGACCCTGCGAAGCAAGGCGGCAGGTCTGCTGCTCCTCCTGCTGGCCTGTCTGCCCGCGCACGCTCAGACGGCTCAAACCGTCACCGTCGGCTCCAAGCGGTTTGCCGAGTCGCGCATTCTGGGCGAGATACTCACGCAGATGGCAAACACAGTGGGCGAAGCGAAAGCAGCGCACAAGGCGGGGCTGGGCAACACAGGGATTGTGTTTGCGGCACTCAAAAACGGCAGCATTGATGTCTACCCGGAGTACACGGGGACGATCTCGCAGGAGCTTCTGAAGAGCAAAACACCGCTGCCACTGCCCGCCATGAACGCCAAGCTGGCCCCGCTCGGCCTCGCGGTCGGCCTGCCGCTGGGCTTCAACGACGGCTATGCGTTTGCCATGCGCGAGGAGCAGGCGCAGAAGCTGGGCATCAGAACGCTGTCTGACCTCGTCAAGCACCCCGACTTGAAGCTGGGGCTGTCGCAGGAGTTCCTGAAACGCGCCGACGGCTGGCCGGGGGTCAAAGCGGCTTACAGGCTGCCATTTGAGTCCCCGCAGGGTTTAGATCACGGGCTGGCCTATCAGGCCATCGCGCAGGGGCAGATTGATGTCACGGACATCTACACCACGGATTCAAAAATCCCCAAGTACCACCTGCGCGTTTTGATCGACGACAAGCACTATTTCCCCATTTATGATGCCGTGCTGCTGTATCGGAAAGACCTGCCGACGCGGCTGCCGCGCACCTGGGCCAAGTGGGAAACGCTGTCGGGCAAAATCACGGACGCCCAAATGATTGCGCTGAATGGGCAAGTAGAGATTGACGGCGGCACGCCTGCCAACGTCGCCGCCGGGTTTTTGTCCGGCAAGGCCGTCAAGCCCACCCGCGAGACGCTGTGGTCGGCGCTGACGGCGAAAGACTTCTGGCCGGAAACGCGGCAGCATTTGTTTCTGGTCTTCGCGTCGCTGGCGCTGAGCATCCTGGTCGGCATTCCGCTGGGCATCTGGGCGGCCCGGTCGCGGGCGGCGGCGCAGCCAGTCTTGGTGCTGACGGGGCTGATTCAGACCATCCCCTCGCTGGCCTTGCTGGCGTTTCTGATTGCCCTGCTGCATCAGATTGGGCCGGTTCCGGCGATTGCCGCGCTGTTTTTGTACTCGCTCCTGCCGATTGTCCGCAACACGTACACGGGGCTGACAGACATTGCGCCCTCCCTGCGCGAATCGGCGGCGGCGCTGGGCCTGCCGCCGGGGGCGCGTCTGCGTCTGGTGGAGCTGCCGCTGGCCTCGCGGGCGATCTTCGCGGGCATCAAGACCGCTGCTGTCATTAACGTGGGCACGGCCACGATTGCGGCGTTTATCGGCGCGGGCGGCTACGGCAACCGGATCACGCAGGGCCTGGAAAACAACGACAATTTGCTCCTGCTGGCGGGGGCCATCCCGGCGTCGCTGCTGGCGCTCTTGGTGCAGTACGGCTTTGATCTGCTGGATCGGGCGGTGACGCCGAAGGGGCTGCGGGGGTGAGGGAGGAAGCAGAGGACATGGCAGGAGCTACGCATTAGAAGACACACATCAGGAGACACACATCAGGAGCCACGCATTGAAATGCATGGCTGGGGAGCCTTCGGCTGAATGTCCCTTCGGGACACAGGAAATGCAAGACCCACGAAGTGGGCGTCCCGGAGGGACGTTCGGCGTCTGCGGCCTTCAGCCACGGATTTTAATCCGTGGCTCCTGATGCGTGGCCTTGTCGTAGCTCTTCCAGAATTGGAGGCGGGGGCGTTTGGGGTATCATCCCCTCATGGGTGGATACTACATCAACATCAGCCTCCAAAACGCCGACCCCGCCGCCGTGCGCCGGGCAACCGCCGACCTGTTCAGCGCCGAAGGCTTCGCGCCTCTCGGCGAACAGCCTGCCTCAGTAGTGACCGAAGACGAAGACGCGCTGCCGGACGGCGAGGCGTGGTACGGCGTTCTGGTCAGCGGCAGGGCAGGCATGGGCTGGGTGACGGTCTATGTGGACGACTGGCAGGACAGCGGCCTGCTGGCGAAGCATTTGTCCCGAACGCTCGGCACGCCAACGCTGGAAGTCTGGGTGGCCGATGACATTCACTGGGGCTATACGTATTACGAGCGCGGCGAAGTCCGGGACCGCTTTGCCGATGACCACGCCGCCCTCGCCGACACGCCCGAAGAAGCCGCGCTGTATGCGGGCCAAGCCGACGCTCTGGCCCCCGTTCTGCAAGTGCCGCTGTCCCAATTCGCCGCCACGCTGGCCGACGCCCGTACCCATGCCGGGCAGTTCGCAGGCGGGCCACTGGACGCCGTCGCGTTGGCGGTCGGCCTGCCCTTTGAGCATCTGTTCACCGGCTACGACTATTTTTTCAAGGACGACCCCGACGACTACGCGCAGGATTTGGAAGACTGGCCTGCGTTCCGCCACCTTGCCTTTCAGCCCCCGGCAGGGCGGGAGACGCTTTCGGAATAGAACTATGCTCAATAAGCAAATGATTGAAGAAATTCGGGATTTAACCCAATCATTTTGGGAGCAAGAAGTCAAGCAAGCAGATTTCATCTCAATGGCTTCTGGCAAAGAAATTGGTCACCGTATCGCTGACAGCGTAGATGAGCGAACCACAAATCTTCTAAAGGGACGCTATAACACACGCTTTGAGCATGACATTGGCGGCAAAAAGCGACCGCGTTCTATGGGAGATATTTGGCTGAAGTTTGATGGCATCTTTCATCCCATCAATGTCAAAGCGGGTGAGTTTGGTAGCAATGGGCAACCCAATATGACTGCTATGGGGAAGTTATTAGAAAGCCTTCTCACCCATCAAATTGACTCTTACTATTTGTTAATCGTAAAATTTAGCCTCCCAAAATCCGCACCAATGGTCATCATACCGACGGTTTACTTCGTTGATATGCTTGAATACCTAGATTACATGACTTTCAACTCTGGTCCAGGACAAATTATGATGCAGGAGGCCAAGTTTTATCCTGCACTAAGCTCAGGCATTGGGCCATCGGGGCTTTCGTTGGCAGAGAAAGTGACACGACTATTTGCAATGCTGGAACTTGGCGAACGTCTTTTGATCGTGAACAGAGAGCGTCGGCTAAAAAAGCTGGAAAGCCTTCACACAAAATACAGACAATCGACAGAGCAAATCATTGAACAATCCAACCTCAACTTGTTACCGTAAAATATGAGCAAAACAAAAACACTACGCGAGAAAAAGCGACAGATGGGGCAGTTCCTTACTCCCGTTCATATTGCCCAAAGGCTGACAGGTGATTTTGAATTCAATTGCTCAGATAAAGTTTTAGAGCCTAGCATGGGCGATGGCTCTTTTGTCTTGGCTATAATTGAGCGATTTTTAGACTTATATACAGGCACGATTGAAGAGCGATTAGATACAGTGTTAGCTCATAACGTTTACGGGGTGGAGCTTGACCCGGAGCTATATGATTGTTGTCTAACGAACATTGAAAGGCGCTGGGGTTACTGCCCTACGCGCCACAACTTTGTGCGTGCCGACTTTTTTCTTCATTGGTTTCGGACAGAGGAAAGCTCATGCGGCACAAGTTTATTTGATGATCATGTGCAATTCGATTACGTTATTGGCAATCCGCCGTTCGGGGGGACGATTGCGCCGGACTTGCAGGACACTTTGGACAAGTCGCTGGGGTGGCGTGGCGGGCACAAGATTAAGAAGGAAACGTACTCGTTTTTTATCGTCAAGGCAATGGACTTGCTGGGGCCGGGCGGGCGGCTGCGGTTTATTTGCAGCGACACGTTTCTGACCATCAACACGATGCAGGGCTTGCGGCGGCATCTGCTGGACACGGGAGCGCCGACCGTGACGCGGCTGGGGGAGTTTTCGGACGAGACGCAGTACGCGATGGTGGTGCTGGACTGGGCCAAGAGTGGGCGGGCGGAGGCGGCGACGGTAGACGGTCGCCCCGTGGCGCGGGCGCAGATAGCGGCGACAGGGAACCATTCCTGGCAGGTGACGGACGAATACGCGCCATATTTTGCCGGGCCAAAACTGGGGGATTTTGTGGTAGCGACCAGCGGCATGACGGTGGGCGCGAACGCGCTGTTTGTGCGGGCTATTCAGGGCGACGCCGTGACGGAGCCGTACACGTTTGAGTTTGCCGAGGAGCCGCTGACGCTGGCGCGGGAGGTGGAGCGGGCGCGGCTGGGCGTGCTGCCTCCGGCGAAGCGGGCGGAGATAACGGCGCGGGTGTGCTTGGGCGAGACGCGGCGCACGGTGCGGGTCGTGCCGCGTGAGTTGCCCGTGATTGTTCCCCTGCCCCACCCGGACTATAAGCCGTACAACAAAGCGTCAGCGGCACTCATCTACGCGCCGCCGACACACGCGATTTACTGGAAGGACGCCGGGGACGCGGTGCTGACGTTCAAAAAGAGCGGGCCGTGGTATCTGCACGGAGTTGGGGGGCAGAAGTATTTTGGGCGGGAAGGGCTGACGTGGCAGCTCATTTCGGACACGCTGAATGTGCGCTGGCTGCCGCCGGGATATATCCTGGACAGCGGCGCTCCCTGCGCGTTTCTGCGAGAGGGCGTCGCCGAAGACGAGCTGTTTTTTATTCTGGGCTGGGCATTGTCGCCGCTGTGCGGGCGGCTGCTGAAAGACGTGATTAACCACACGAAGAACATTCAAGGCAAGGATTTTGAGCGGCTGCCGTATCCGTTCTGGGTGGGGGCGGAGGCCAAAGGCGAGTTGATTGCACGGGTGCGGGGGATACTGGCGGAAGCGCGGGCGGGGCGGGTATTTGGGCGGGGGGACCGGGACGTGGCGGCGGTGGGGGCGGGGTATGAGCTGGCCCCCTAGCCCCCAATAATGCGGGAACCGGATTGGGAGAAGAGAAGCGTCGTCTTACTCTGGCTCCCCCATTATTGGGGGCGGGGGGGTCCTAAAGCCCCCGCCGCATCAGAAAGTGCAGGATGCCCGCGTCGTCGAACTCGTCGCCTTCGGCCACGAAGCCGAGGCGCTCGTAAAAGGGGATGGCGTAGGTCTGCGCTTCCAAGATGGCTTCCTCATAGCCCTGCCGCCGGGCTTCGTCGAGAACGGCCTCCATAAGGCGCAGACCGAGGCCGCGCCCACGGGCGGATTTGACTATCGCCACGCGCCCGATTTTAGCGAGGCCGTGCTTTTCCAGCAGCCGGGCGGTTCCGACGGGCGTGTCGCTGTCGCGCAGGAGGAAGTGGGTGGCAATGGCGTCGTATTCATCCATTTCCAGCTCTAAGGGCACATTCTGCTCGTCCACGAACACTTCTTTGCGGAGGTCGTAGCAGACATCAAACTCGTCGGGCGTCGTCGTGACGGTAATCGTAATCGGCATCGTTAAAGTGTCTCAATCCAGAAAGCGGTATTTTAGGAGCGCCCACGCGGCGTCGAAGGCATCGCGCCAGCCGATTTTCTTGCCTTCTTCGGCGGTGCGGGCGGCATAACGGATGGGCGTCTCGTAGATTTTATACCCGCGTTTGATAATTTTGGCGGTCACTTCCGGGCAGAAGTCAAACCGCTCGCAGCGCAGGGAAATAGAATCCAAAACCGGGCGGCGGAACATTTTGTAACAGGTCGCTTCATCGGTAATCTGCGTGCCGTACACTAGGTTGGTCAGCTTGGGCAGGAGGCGGCGGGCATAATAAAACTTGTCGCGCACTTCATGGTTGAGCTTGGCGGCTTCCGGCGACAGGCGCGTGCCGTAGACGACCGCCGCACCGGCGTCAATCTGCGCCAGCATCGGCAGGAAGTCGCGGGGATCATACTCGCAGTCGGCATCTTGGATAACCACCACGTCGCCGCGTGCATGGGACAGGGCCACGCGAATGGCCGCGCCTTTGCCTGCATTCTGGGGGGCGTAGACCACTTTCAGGTGCGGGTCATGCCGGGCTTCCAAGTCATGCAGCCGTGCCCGCGTGCCGTCGGTCGAGCCGTCATCGACGACAATCAGCTCCAGGTCTATGGGCAGGGCCAGCACGTCAGCAATAATCTGTGTGACCGTTTCGGCTTCATTGTAGACCGGCATCAGCACCGACAGGCGGCGCGTGTTCGGCTTGTTTGGTTCAGGAGACATTGTCAGCATCCATCCGCTTTTGTGCGGCTTCAGTTGGGTAGCGGCCTGCAAGCTGTAAGGCTTGACGCTCCAAGAGGCGGTCCAAGTTATTAATGCCGAAAATTCTCACTGTTGCTTCCGCAGGAGCCGTGCGAGGAAAGAAAGTGATGCCGTCTGATGCATCAAGAGCAAAATGTTCGTGCCAAGCATCTTGGCGGGGGTGAAAGAAACGAACAACTCCGCCCTTTTCCGGCTCAAGGGAGGCAATGTCGCTGCCTTTGTTTCGATTACAGGCAAAACACGCATAGGCCAAATTGTCTTCCTGCGTCAAGCCTCCATGCTTTTCGCTCAGAATATGGTCAATCTCGTGGCTGAACAAAGTATCGTCGTTATGGATAAGACAATACTCGCAGAGATTGGCTGCCCGCACGACAACCAATCGGCGCAGATCGGCACTGATGTAGGTGATGCTCATTAGAGAATCCAGCTACTTGCCAGCCAGGAACTGCCGGGCGCGGGCTTTGGCAAGACGCATCAAGTGTTCAAGCTGTAAATAGCGGTCAAGCTCTGCGGTCTCTTCTCTGTTCAAGCTGGATGTTTTCTCGCGCCCGACAAGCTCATAAACACGCGCCCGCGCTTCTTCGGAAGGGCGAAAAGCAACCACCTCATCCGGGCTGCTGCCGGAGGCAATAAAATCAACAATTTCTTCGTAGGCTTTTGAAACAGTCGTCATATGGCCTCCTCGTCTTTTGCGTTGTTTTCCGCACTCAGGCGGCGCAGTTGTGCTTTTGCTTTGCGGTGGCCCAGCGCGGCGGCTTTTTCCAGCCAGAAGCGGCCCCAGCGCGTGGAGGCTTTGACGCCTTCGCCGTCCAGATAAGACAGGCCCAGGTTGAACTGCGCTTTGGTGTCTCCCTGCCGCGCCGCCGCCCGATACCAGCGCACCGCTCGGTCGAAGTCAACGGGAACGCCGCAGCCTGCATGGAAGCACCAGCCTAAATCCCTCTGCGCGTCAGGATTGCCGATTTTGGCGGCTTTTTCAAGCCAGAAGCGCATTTGTTCGTAGTCCTGCGGCCTGCCATCGCCGGTGCGGTAACTGAAGGCCAGATTATACATTGCGCCGTCGTGCTCCTGCCGCGCAGCCTTTTCGTACCAGCCCATAGCTTCTGGTAGATTGGCGGGCGTGCCCCGTCCGTGTTCGTGGCAGACGCCGACATAAAAGAGTGCCCGCAGATGTCCGGCGTTTGCGGCTTGCGCCCAGAGCGGATACACAGCATCCCAGTCGGTTGGGCGCGGGCGGGTACGCCCGTAGGCGAGCCGGTAGCCGAGATGAAACAGCGCGTCAGCTCCGCCCGTTTCTGAAGTGCCTGTGTCGTTTCCATTTATAAATCTCGCTCAGTCAACTCGGACTGCTTGAGCAGAGCGGCCAAGAGGCCGCGCCCCAAATCTTTGCCTGCATGAACCGGAACGGTCACGTCCGCATAGCCGGATTTGCCCCATGTTTGATGGCTGCCTCGGGTGCGAAGGTGTATCCATCCCTTGTGGCGCAAGGCGCGGCAGAATTGTGTTCCAGTGACTGCTTTCAATCCAGCATTTCCAGAATGCCGACACGCACTCCTGCTGGCTCTACATCCAGATGGCAGGCAATGGCTTCCGTCAGGTTATGGTAAACCTCATCCAGCGTTTGGCCCTGTGTGAAGCAGCCCGGCAGGTCCAGAACTTCGGCCCAGTAGCCCCCTTCCGCTTCGGGATGAACGGCGGCTTTATAGATGGCTGTCTGGGAAATCGGCGGAGCGAGTGTAGTACTCATAAATAAGTGTCTCCCTGTTTGCAAAGGCGTGAACACGTTCAAGTGGACACGAGAGCGGGTTCCAGTCGCCGGTCAGCGGTTTCCATAGCAATTACCGGGTCAGTCAGTTCTTCCTCGTACATCAAGGCGTCGAACTCGTCGCCGCTTTCGGGGTGAAACGTCACCTCGTAGGCGGGAGGCTGCGTGTCGTACAGTGCCCAGACCGTGCCGCGTTCGCCAGCACTCAGGCCCAATATGGGGTTGTCCGTTTTGAGGGCGACTTGTGCGCCTTCGCTGAACTTAAACATCAGTTCTGGTCTCCATTCTGGCTTGTCTCACGGAAAGTGACATCTTTGATCTCATCGTCAAAAAGCCGCGCTTTGGAAGCAATGCGGCTCACCTGACCGCGCAGGAACCTGGCTCTTTCCAAATTGTACAGACGGGCCAGCCCTGCCTCTGTCCCCCCTACTCCCGACGCCATTTGCTCATACGCCTGTGCGGCAATTTCGCGTTCCTCGGGCGACAGGGCGGAAAGCTTGCTGTTGTCCCGAAAAGCCGCCGTTGCTAAATCTTTTAAATATTCATTCAGGAGCATAACGAATAAATTTCTGCGTAGTATACCAGAATCTGCGGCGCAGATAGTCCCTGGCAAGCGTGCCTGCTTGACATTGGGGGCGTTCCAGCCTATAATGGTAGGCAGGTTAAACTATGGCAACAACAAGCACACCGAGAAGCAACCCGAGAAGCAATCCGCCCCGGAGAAACCCGACACCGCCGACGAAATCAGGCGGGGGCGGACGGCCCGCGAAGCCGAAGCGCAAAGGCTCGCCTTTCTGGGGGCGGGTCAAGACGGTATTTACCCTGCTGTCTATCTTTGTGCTGCTGTCGGTGCTGACGCTGATGGCGTGGGTGGCCCTGCGTATCCATGACACGCCGCGCACGATTGATATTGATGTGGCCCCGATGGGCATCACCTATCTGTACTCGTCGGACGGGCAGGAGCTGGCGGAGTTTTTCACCGAGCGGCGCAAAGTGGTTCCGATTGAGGATATTCCCAAGAACCTTCAAGACGCGACGGTGGCGTTTGAAGACAAACGGTTTTACTCGCATTCGGGCGTGGACTTCCGGGGCATCGAGCGGGCGCTGTATTCCAACTTCCGCCACGGCGACCTGAAGGGCGAAGGCGGCAGCACGATCACGCAGCAGCTTGCCCGGAATGCGGGCGTCGAAGGGCTGGACCGCAAAAAGTCGTTCGGGCGCAAGTTCAATGAGCTGATTATTGCCAACCAAATTGAGAAAAGCTATACCAAACAAGATATTCTTGCCAAGTATCTCAACCTGGTGAACTACGGCTCCGGCGCGTATGGCGTCGAAGCCGCCGCCGAAGTGTATTTCAACAAGCACGTCAAGCAATTGGATTTGGCGCAGTGCGCCCTTTTGGCGGGCCTGCCGAACCGGCCCGCCGATTTCAGCCCGTACAAAGACATGGAAGCCGCCAAAGGACAGCGCGGGCGCGTCTTGATGCAGATGCTGGAGCAGGGCAAGATTACGCCCGCACAGTTCAATCAGGCGACGAAAGAGCCGATTAAGCTGGCCGGGGCCAAAGCGCCGCCGCAGGGCAGCCAGATTTTCCATGCGCCGTTCTTTGTCAACTATGTCGTCGATCAACTGCGCCGCAAGTATGGCCCGGACCGGCTGTATGAAGGCAACCTGAAAGTCTACACCACGCTGAACTGGGAAATGCAGCAGGCGGCGGAAAAAGAGCTGGTGGAAGGCATTGACCGGGCGCGGCGAGCGGGGCACGGGCCGACACAGGGCTGTTTGGTGGCATTGGACCCCAAAACGGGCGGCATCAAAGCGATGGTCGGCGGCGTGGACTACAAACAAAGCCAGTTCAACATCGTGACGCAGGCACGGCGTCAGCCCGGCTCGTCGTTCAAAGCGGTATTATATTCGGCAGCGATCAACGATGGCTCGTTCAAAGAGAGCAGCACGGTCTACGATGCCCCGGTGACGTTCCGCTCCGGCGGCAAGCCGTACACCCCAAAAGACGACAGCGGCTATACCTACCGGCGCGTGACGCTGCGCGAAGCGATGGCGCAGTCCATCAACGTCCCGGCCATCAAAGTGATGAGCGTGATTGGGCCGCAGAATGTCGTTCGCTATGCCCGCATGATGGGTGTCAAGTCCCCATTGGACCCGTATCTGGCGCTGGCGCTGGGGTCCAGCGGTGTGACGCCGCTGGAAATAGCGAGCGTGTATTCCACGTTTGCCGCAGGCGGCGACCATGCCGAACCGGCGGCCTGGACGCGGCTGGCCGACGCGCAGGGCAACGTGCTGGAAGATGTGCCGCCTTCCGTGGCGACGCACGTTTTGCAGAAGGACACCGTCGAGCAGCTTAACGATATGCTGAGTGCCGTCATCACGGACGGCACGGCCCGCAACATCAACGGTATTGTGGCGGACGCCCACGGCAAGACGGGCACGACGCAGGGCCATAAAGACGTCTGGTTTGTCGGCTACACGTCGGACTTGGTGTGCGCGGTCTGGGCCGGGCATCCGGTCTACAAGTCTAAAAACAAGCCGCCTTCTTATGGAGAGCCGATGGAAGGCAGCGCGTGGGGGTCTACGGTCTGCGCCCCCATCTGGGCCAAGTTTATGAGCAAGGGCATTCCCATTTTCCAGGCCGCCCGCGCCCGCGAAATCGCCCAGAAAAAGGCCAAGCAGCTTCCGGTCGCCAAGCCGCTGACGCAGGCGGACACCGATGCCGCCGTGGATAACCCGCCCGCCGCCGACACCTCGGACGACACGCCCCGCCCCCGCCGCCGCTCGCGGCATGATGCCGCCCGCGACAACGGCGACGGCACAGTGACGGTGAACGTGGATGACGGCTCCAATCTGCTGGCCCCGGACGGCTCCGCCGGGTCGCACCCGGAGACATTTACCGCAGGCACCGAGCCGACCGCGCTGTCTCCGCAGTACACAACTTCGGGCGGCGACAGCAGCAATGGCAGCAATGGGGACAGCAGTGACAGCAGCCCGGCGGCGTCCGGGGACAGCGCAAGCAGCGACAGCAGCCGCCGCTCGCCCCGCCGCAGCCGCCGGGACCGCCGCAGCACCGATTCGGGCGACAGCGTGAGCGTCATGGTCAACCCGGAAGACGGCCTGCTGGCAACCAAATGGGACCCGCAGACCGTGCGCCGGTCGTTCCCACGCGGCCAGGAGCCGCACACCTACAGCCAGATGTACCCGCCGCCGCCAGGCGAGCAGTAGCCCCCCGCCCCCAATAATGGGGGAGCCAGAAAATAAATAGGCGTAGGGGCGCGATTTATCGCGCCCTTTTTCTGGGGCATTGTCCCGGCAAGTTTACCATCCATGATCATTTCCCCGAAACCCGCCGGACGGCCCGACCGCTACCAGCCCCCGCCGGAGCGGCCTCAGACACGCCGGTCGGCGACGCAGCGGGCGTGGGGGTTTGGTCTGGTCATCGCCCTGCTGTTCTTTGGCCTGCTCAGCCGTCTGTGGTTCCTGCAAATCGTCCACGGCGAAGACTTCAAGGCCGCCGCCGCCGCCAATCAGGCCCGGCGGATTCGGACACGCGCCCCACGGGGGGCGATTGTTGATAAAAACGGCGTTCTGCTTGCCGCAAACCGGCCCCGGCTGGCAATTTATGCCGTCCCCGGCGTCGCCAAAGACCCGGAAGAGCTGGCGCGTCTGGCCGCGCTCATTCATGTCACGCCCGCCGAGATCACGCAGACCATCACCGAGACCAAGCAGAACCCCTACGACCCCCTTCGCATTGCCCTGGATGTGCCGCTGTCTACCATCACGCAGATTGAAGAGAACCGGCCTTTCCTGCCCGGCGTTTCCACGCAGCCGGAGCCGGTGCGCTGGTATCCCAAAGGCACCCTGGCCGCGCATCTCATTGGCACCATGGGCCGTATCAACGCGGGGGAGCTGAAAGACGCACGGGCACGGGGCTACGCGGGCTATTTCAGCGACGATTTTCTGGGCAAGACCGGGATTGAAGACGCCTATGAATCGTACCTGCGCGGCAGGCCCGGCGGGACCGATGTGCAGATTGACGCACACGGGCGGACCGTGCAGCGGATGGCCTCACAGGACGCCGCGCCGGGCGGGACGGTGCATTTGACGATTGATGCCGGGGTGCAGGCGGCGGGGGAGCGCGTCTTCAGAGAACACGACTTCATCGGAGCCGCCGCCGCGATAGACCCGCGCACCGGGGCGGTGCTGGCGCTGGTCTCCGCGCCGACCTTTGACCCGAACAAGTTTGCGACGGGGATTACGTCTAAAAACTGGGACCCAATTCATGCCGACAAAGCACATCCGCTGATTGACCGGGCCATCGACGCGATGTATCCGCCCGGCTCGACGTTCAAACCCGTTGTTGCGGCGGCGGGCCTGGAGACGGGCGCGATTACCACACACAGCCGGGTCTACTGCCCCGGCTCGTACCACCTGGGCCGTGCCCGCTTTGGCTGCTGGGCGACGCATGGAGACACGGACTTCACGAAAGCCATCGCGCAGTCGTGCGACGTGTTCTTTTATGTCGCGGGCCGCAAGATTGGGCCAGATAGAATTGCCTACTATTCCAAGCAGTTCGGGCTGGCGGAAAAGACGGGGATTGACCTGCCGGAAGATATTGGAACGATTCCCTCCCCCGCCTGGAAAGCCAAACACTTCAAGCGGCTCGGGCCGCAGTATTCGGACTGGTTCCCCGGCGACACGCTGCATATGTCTATCGGGCAGGGAGATGTGCTGACGACGCCGCTGCAAATGGCGCGGGTGGCGGCGACGCTGGCAAATGGCGGGAACGTTTTGACGCCCTACACGGTTGCTAAAATCACAGATGGCGACACGGACGCGGTGCGCTTTGAGGCTGCACCCAAAATCGTGCGCCATGTGCCCGTGAGTGCGGCCAACATGGAAGCCGTCCGGCGGGCGATGCGGGCGACGGTGACCGGTGGCACGGGCAAGATCGTCAATTTTAAAGACCTGGCCGTGGCCGCCAAAACGGGGTCCGCGCAGACGCAGGGCAATTCCAAGACGCACGGCCTGTTTATCTGCTTTGCGCCCTATGACCATCCGACGATTGCTATTGCCGCCATTGTGGAGCATGGCGGGCACGGCGGGGACACGGCGGGGCGGGTGGCCCGCGCCATGCTGCAATCCTATTTCCATTTGAAAGACACCGGCGGCACGTCGAGCCGGAGCGACTGACCCTGCGGGGAGTTGATGAGAAGATTATGCTTTACGAACTGCGGCACTATGATATCCGAAGTGAGCGTGGGCTAGACCGTGTCAGTGGACGCTTTGGCGACCATGTCCTGCCCATCTGGGACCGGCTCGGCATCCAGCAGGTCGGTTTCTGGTCGATGATTGTCGGCACGCCCAGCCCGCGCCTGACCTATATGCTGGCGTGGGACAATTTGGCCCAGCGGCAGGAATTGTGGGAGGCGTTTGAGGCAGACGGCGAATGGCAGAAGGCCAAACGCGAAACTCTGGCGCAGTGGGGCGGCGACGAGACGCATACGATTAGCAGCACTATTCTGAAGCCGACCCCGTTTTCCCGGCAGCCAACGCACAGCAATCAGCCAGCGCGTCTTGCCGGGGGCATCTTTGAGCTGCGGACGCACTGCTTTGATGACAGCGGCAAGCAGAGCCAGACTGTTGAAGCCTTTTGCACGCAGATTGCTCCGGCGTATGACAAGCACGGAATGTATGCGATGGGATACTGGACCACCTACATCGGCACGGCCCCGCGTCTGACCTGTATGCTGGTCTTTGAAAACCTGGCCCATCGGGAGCGGGCGTGGGCCTCGTTTTACACCGACCCCGAATGGCCCGCCCGGCAGGACACGCTGTACGCGGACGGCTCGCCGCTGATTGCCCGCATTGATAGCTGCGCGATGAAGGGCACCGATTTTTCCGGCTGGAAATAGCTGGGAGGCTACGCGCCGCCATCGGGCGCGTTGTCGTGAAGCTGCTTGATTTGCGTCACCCAGTGCGACAGGCGGGCGACTTCTTCTGCACTCAAAGTATTGCCTTCGTGCCCTGGTGTGGACAAATTGATGTTCGCGTCCGGCAGCAAGGCGACCAGGTCATCGGCGCGGAAACCAACTTCAGCAGCGGCCTGTTCCAGAGTGTAGCGTTTTTCGTCAGCCATCGTGTTCCCCCTACTTTTATGTCCTTTATGTCTCGCATCTCACGCACTCCTTTTCCCAGTGTTTCCCCAGTTCCAAACGCAGGCGGGTGCTGAACGCGGGAGTGCCGCGTGCCCTCACCGAACGCCAGACTTTTCGTGCCGTTTCAGCCATTCCGCCGCCGCTAGTCCCTCGGCGTGGGTCAGGGCGTGTCCGCCGTCCTCCCAGTGCGCCGTGACATCGGCCCCATAGCCAGCCAGAAGCGCTAACAAGCGCTCGGTTTCGGCCACGGGGACCAGCGGGTCGCGGCGGCCCGCGCCGACAAAGACGGGCAACCCCGCAAGGTCGGACGGCGTGTCCGGGACCAGGGGAACCATCGGGGCGAGAAGCACGGCGGCGCGAAGAACGCCGGGACGGAGCAGGAGCAGGCTGCCCGCGATGTTTGCGCCGTTGGAAAAGCCTGCCGCCGTCACCCGTGCCGGGTTGAAGCCATACTTTGCCGCCGCGTGGGCGATAAACTCTGCCAGGGCGTGCGTCTGAGCGATGAGGTCCGGCACGTCAAAAACCCCCTCCGCCAGCCGCCGGAAGAAGCGCGGCATCCCCCGTTCCAGCACCTGCCCTCGCGGCGACAGAAGATTGGCCTGCGGCAGCAGCAAGGCGCCGAGCGGCAGCAGGTCGTTTTCGTCGCCGCCCGTGCCGTGCAGGAGCAGCAGCGTGTCGGCGGCGGCGGGGTTTGGGGCAGGCTGCCAGCGGTGAATAAATGTCAATGCGTTGTTACCTAAGATTGCCCTGCGGCTCCAAGATTCGGGGCCGCAGGGCGGTTTTGTTGCTGACGGAGCGCGGGATTACCTGGCCGCGTCCGGCTTGGGCAGAGTGGCTTCAGCAGACAGGCGGATGGTCACGTCGTCGGCGAGCTGCGGGGAGCCGTCGGGCATTTTGTGGTCCCAGGTGATGCCATAGGCTTTGCGGCTGATGGTGATAGGGTCGGCGACCATGCCAATGCGCGTGCCGCCAAAGGGGTCCTGCACGGGGCCGGAATAGCGGAACGGGATAGATACCGGATGCGACTCGCCCTTCATGCTGAGCGTGCCTTCTGCGACATAATGATTGCCGTCCTTGTGGATATGGCTGCTGGTGAAAGTCAGCGTCGGGTACTTGGCAGCATCAAAGAAGCTGTTGGACTTCAGATCGGCATCTCGCGGGGCGACATTGGTGTCAATCGAGGCAATCTGCGCGGTGAGCGTGACGCTGGATTTGGATGGATCGGCAAAATCGGCCACAATCTGCCCGGCTTTGTCATCAAAGCGCCCCTGCACTTTGCTCAGGCCCATGTGCTGAATCTCAAAGCCAATAGACGTATGCATGGGGTCGATGACATATGTGCCGCTTGGGGCATTGATTCCCACCTGGGCCGTGCCCAGCAGGCGCGGCGCGGGAAAGGCCGGGCCGGGAGACAGCAGCAAAACGGCGGCCCCGGCGGCGGTCGTGCCGGTGGCAAGGAGAAATGCGCCAAACGTGCGCTTCTGTGTCGGTGTCATAGTGGGTTCCTTTGTGTATCACTGCTTTAGTCTGTTTGTGTCATACCGACGGCTTTGAGCGCCTGGGCAACCTGGGCGACGCGGCGGCCCTGGAACCGGGCCACTTCCAGATCGTCGGCAGTCGGCGGGGCATTGTCCTGACCGGCGACGGCAGACGCGCCGTAAGGCGTTCCGGCTTTGAAGAGAATTGGGTCGGCGTAGCCCAGAGGCACGATAATCATGCCCAGATGCACCATCGGGTTGTACAGCGAGATAACGGTGGATTCGTTGCCGCCATGCACCGACGACGTGGAGGTGAATGCGCTGCCGACTTTGCCGTTCATCTTGCCCTGAAACCAGAGGCCGCCGAGCGAGTCGATGTAGGCTTTCAGCTCCGACGAGATCGTGCCAAAGCGGGTCGGCGTGCCGAAGATAATCGCATCGGCCCATTCGGCATCGGCGGAGGTGGGCGCTTCGTATTTGGCGTTCATCGCATCGGCGCTTTCGGCCCAGCCGTCGGCATGGGACATGAATTCGCGGGAAACAACTTCGCGGGCGCGGCGCAGGGTGACTTCTGCACCTTCGGACTTCGCGCCCTCGGCGATGGCGTTTGCCAGAGCTTCGGTGCTGCCATTGCGCGAGTAAAACGGGATCAAGATTTTGACGGGTTCCATTGGTATCTCCTTATAGATTTAGTTTTTATTGTTGGCTCTATTGCAGGGCGGGAACGGGTTCGCCGGTGGCTTCCTGCTTGGGGAAGAGGTACTTGCCGAGCATCCAGCGGGCTGGCCCGACGACAATAATTACCAGTGCAAGAAGCGCGAGTGTCAGGGCGTACTCAAAGCCGCCTTTTTGTGAATTGTAGCCATTGGGCAGGTGAACAACGAAAATCGCGCCCAGCATAATCAGCATCAGGCCAGCACTGGCAATGCGGCTCAGGACGCCGAACAGGACGCCGAGACCGCCTAAAAACTCGCCGTACCCGACCAGCACGGCAGCGGCCAGTGGCAGCTTTCCGCCCGAAGCCGCGACGAACCCGGCCAGCCCCGGTCCGCCGAACGCCCCAAAGGCGATTTGTGCCCCGTGGTAAAGGAAAGGCAGACCCAAAGCAATCCGGGCGATCAGCAGGGCGGCATCTGCGCCGGGCCGGTCGGTGGTGGCGGTAGGCGGCGAATAAACACTCATTGTTGTCTCCTCAGTAGTATATTTTCTAAAGCGCCTTATTTTTTAAGGCGCTCTGATGCTACAATAGCAGCGTCAAAGAATTAGTTCCCCGTTCCGGCACAAATTATCAGATTTCAGTGTTAAACATTTTATGGACCATCCCACACAGCACTCCACAAACCATTTGCACGACAGCGCCGTGTTTTGCCCGGTCAATGCCGCCCTCGGTCTGCTCAATGAGCGGTGGACCCTGCACCTTGTCCTCAGCCTGCTGGGGGGGGCACGGCGCTTCAACGAGATTGCCCGCGAAATTGGCTTAAATCCGGTCACGCTCCGCGAGCGTCTGCGGGCGCTGGAAGACGAAAAAGTGGTGACGCGCACCGTGGTCAGCCTGATGCCCCCCCATGTGGAATATGCCCTGACGCCCAAAGGCCAGGCCCTGCATGACGTTTTTGAGGCGCTGGCCGAGTGGGGCCGAACATGGATGCAGCCGAAAGGCGCGGAGATTGTGGACGCGCCCGAGGACGACGCGGCGGACCTGCTGCCGGGTGAGGCTCTGGGCGTTTCCTAGAATGCCGCAAATGTGGCCGTGTACGGCATCGTCAGGTGATTGGGAGCAATCGCAGTGGCGGGCGTGCCGGTGCTGACCGCTTCCGGGCGGAGCCAGCGGACGTGGCCGTCGGCCAGCAGAAAGTCGCGCCCGCCTTCGTGGCGGTTCGCGCCGGGGGCGGTGACGCTGACAAACTGATTGGCAAAAATGGAGGCGGTCTCGTCAGGGTTGGAGAGCGGCGCGGCGCTGGCGGACAGGCCGCCGCCGGTGGCTTCGGCCAGCAGCACGGTCGCGCTCGGCGCGGTCAGCGCAGACAGCGAAAGCCCGGCGGGGTCGGTTCCGGCACTCAAATTGATATTGGCGAAGTAGGTCAGCGGATCGGACGTCACGCCATTTGCAGTCTGCGGCGTGCGCGGATCGGTCGGGCAGAGAAAGACAGCAGGGGCACGAAGGTAGGGGTACACCGGCCCGGCCCAGCCGCCGAAGTTGCCGCCGCCGTCGGGGTTCGGCGCGGCCAGTGGATGCCCCGGCATGAGTTTTTCGTCGCTGTCCTGCGCGTACAGGGTCACGGCCAGCCCGAGCTGCTTCAAGTTAGACTGACACGTCGCCCGGTACGCCCGCGCCCGTGCTTTTTGGAATACAGGAAACAAAATCGCGGCCAGAATCGCCACAATGGCGATGACCACGAGCAGCTCAATCAGCGTAAAGCCCTGTTTTCTGGCGCTCACGGCGCGGCCTCCGCATCGGTGTCCAGCGTCAGCACTGACGACGGGTTGCGCCACACCCGGCAGAGGGGTTTGCCGGAAGCGTCGCTCAGCACGATAATTGCAGGCGACGGCTTTTCCGAGGCGGCGGGGGAGAGCGGCAGAACCCAGCACAGCGGCTCCGCTGCGCCCGCAGGCTTGTCCAGCGTCAGCCTTCCAGCGGCGACATACAGCGCGATGAGACCGTCAGGGGCGCGGGCCGGGGGCACGGCGAAAAAGGGCACGGCCTGTACGGAAGACCAGAGATGCCCAGCGGCAACCTGCTCGCGCTGGGCATAGCGGCCATTTTTCAGCGCGTACACTGGTGCGGGCAAGGACAAGCGGGGGTCGCTCAAGGTCAGCCGGTACATAATCTGGTTGTAATTGTAGCGCGGCGTCTGCATCGGGGTCCCTGAGTAGGTGTCGGTGTAGGTCCCTTCCAGATAGATCACGCGCCCGCCATCCTGATCAAAAAACGGATGCTGCGTGGGGTTGTAGAACGTGTAGTGGTCGTGCGTGATAATCTTCCGGGCGTAGACCCAGGGGCCGACCGGGGTGTCCGCCTCGGCAAACCAAATCTCGCCCAGATACGACGACGTCCCATTCGCCTGCCCGGAAATCATGGTCCAGCGTTTCAAATAGGGGTTCCAGTAGACCGAGCCGCCGTGGGAGTGGACGGGGGCATCGGTGTCAATATCGCGCAGGGGGGCCAGCACTTCCTCCGGCGTCATCTGCTCGGACTTTACAAGCGCCTGCTGGTCATCATAGCTCAAAACGGGCGTGTTTGTCTTCCAGCCATACACTAATTTCCCTGCCGCTGTCCGGTCCAGCTTCGTAGCTGCTCCGTCAAACTTGCCGCCGAGCGGCAGGCAGGTATAGCCTTGATACGCGCTGTTGTCCAGAACGTGCGCCGTATCCGCCAGCACGCGGACGAGGGGCATGGCGAGGTTGTTTTTGGGCTGACAATACAGGTACGATTTGCCCGCACTGCTCGCAAAAAACGGCTGCCCGTCGACATACAGCGGCGTGTCCAGCGCGAACGGGTGAACCGGCTTGAACACAGCGGCGGCATCATCAAAGAGTGCCAGCCCCTGCTCGGCGGCCTTGCCGGAGCCGTCCAGGTGCGTGTAGTGCGTGTACAAATGCTCCTGTTTGTCGGCTCCGGTGAGCGTGAACAGGCCCCCCACCCAGACGGGACCGCCGAAGCCGGGAAGAGGGATCATCGGGCGGCTAAAGCCCTCTTTGTCCACCCAGTAAGTTAAATTAATGCCCACGCTCGGGTCCAGACCCCCGGCGGACGGCAGGGGGGAAGTCGCCCCCGAGGTCGCAAACTGCCCCAGCGGGTACGACGGCTTGCTCGTGTCGCCGTAGAACCAGTAAAGCTTGTCCTTGTAAGGCGTCGCCATGACCGTGTCCTGCCCCACCACCAGCCCGTCCATCAGCGGCTGCTGTATCGGAACCTTCGCCCCCACCTGCACGCTGTCCGCATAGATGCCTGCGCCCGTAATCCGGTACAGCCGCTCGGCGATATTGACCCGTTTCAGACTAATTTTCGCCTGCCCCCCGGCCTTCACGTCCAAAGCGAGGCCCCGGTTGCCAAACCCATCGGCGGGGTACTCGTAGCCGTGGCTTTTGACACTAAACCAGACCGAGTGGCCTATCAAATCAGGGGCATTGATCGCCACAATCCCATTGCTGTCGGTGTAGAACGTCATGGCACTGGTCGTTTTCAGCTCCACCAGCGGCACGCCCCGCCCGGTGTCGGCATCTACCACGGTAATCCGAAAATAGTCCGCCGGAGCCGCCCGCCCCGCCCCGGCAGCAGACGCAAAGCAGAGCAGACCGAGCAGCACAGCCAATAGAAACTTCATCGCCAATTTACGCCTCTCCCAAGTCAAACAGCCGCCGCAGCCAGTCCAGCAGTTGCCGGGCATTCAGTTCATTGGCATCTAAATAGCGTTCCGAAATGGCTTTGCCCATCGGCAGGCCAGGCCGCTCCTGCCACGCCAGCCAGGTATGCACATGGGCTTTAATGAACGCATTTTTGAACAGCCGCTCTTCGGCAGGGATTTGCTCCACGCACAGCCGCGCCCGCTCCCAAAGCGTGTCCGTGGCCGGAAGCAGCAGGGCAAAAAAGTCTTCCATACTGCCCGCGTCCCGGTTGTTCGGCATCACCCAAACACCTATGCGCGGCTTTTCTTCCGGGCTGCCCGTGTGTTCCAGTATCAGCCCCGCCGGGTCGGCCTGTTTGGGAGCATCGGTGTAGCCGGATTTAAGCAGAATATCCCGCAAGCTCTGCCACCGGGCGGCGAAGTTTGTGTCGGCATCTACCACGACGCCCAGCCGCTTCAAGTCGCCCGTAATCCGAAGCTGCTGCGAGAGATAATCCAGCACATTGTTGACCCCCTGCCGCTCTCGAAAGACGATTTCGTTGTCGCGGGAGGTTCGCGGGTTGGAGCCATAGGGTTCCAGGCGGTACGTGCGCTGCTTGTCTATGCCGTGCGCCGTCATTAAGTGCTGAAAAACGTGGTAGTCATCGTCGCCCTCCACCAGCATCAAACATTGGTCTGCCATCCTTAGCGCACCTCAATCTGTTCCCGCGTCACGATGGCTAACTCGCCTTCGTCAAACGTAACCGCCCCGATGCCGTCTTTGCGCTGTTCCAACCGAATGAGTACGCCTTCCGCCTCTTTGCTGTCCGCCGCCGCTTGCTGAAAAGCCTGAATGCAGTCCCAGCTATGCGACGTGGCGAAGACCTGCACGTTCAGCCGGTGCGCGACCTCAAAAATCAGCTTCCACATATCGGGCAAGACTGAGTAGTGCAGGCCGGTGTCCACTTCGTCAATCAGGAGCATTCCGTCTTTGGCATTGACCAGTGCAAGGGCAATGCCCAGCATCCGGTTCATGCCTTCACCGAGGCTGCGAAGAGAGACCGGACTGTTCGCGTCTGACATTCTCGCTTTGGGCGTTCTTAGGCTGTTCATACGGTCGGAGCTAACAAAGTTGACTGCTACAAGCTGCGGTGTAATGATTTTCAGCGCGGCAATAACTTCCGGCTCTAAATCCGACAAAGCAACCATATCCCAAAGTGTGACTAAATCACCAGGCGACAACCCAGCGGCTCCAACGACAAAAGTGGTAACATAATCTGCATATCCAATGGGTATGACGCGCTCATTTTGCACATAATTTTCCACGAGAGGAAACCTTATTGGGTTGCCTTGACCAAGCCTCAAAACAAGCGTCGGTGGCTGAGAGGGAACAGCGTAGACTGGGCTTGTTGCTTCTGAAAGTTCTCCGTTTTGCATAGTCCATTGAGGGTTATTCCATTCAACATCGACCTGAACGCTGTCTTCAGGATAAGCAACTGAGCTGATACAAATGGGGGAGTGCAATAATTTTGTATCGGCCCGATCAAAGAACAAATTATTGAATGCCAAAGATCGTTCCTGTGTATTGGCAGAAATGCGGGCAGGCTCTTTTCCATTGTATGTTAATTCATCGCGCTGTGTCAGTAAGCGATACAAAAGTGCTGGCTCACCCTGTTCCGCGTAAATCCACAATGCCTCCAACACGCTAGATTTCCCGACATTGTTTTTGCCGACGATCAGGTTCACCCGTCCGAGTTTTTCGATACGCAGGTGCTTGAAGGCGCGGAAGTTTTTGATTTCGAGTGAGTCCAGCACAAGGGTTGACATAGGGGTTGCTCCATAAGCATTGTAACACCGGGAACACAGGGCGTCAAGGCGGGGTCTGCGCGGCTGCGGAGAAAGGAGCGGAGGCACCTCACCCCAGCCCTCTCCTTCGGCAAGGAGAGGGGGCCGGAATAGGAAAGGATGAGGAGGGCGCAGCAAGCAGCGCCCCTACGGGTCGGTTCGCCCGGAATGGGCGATAAGGTATACTGAAGGAAACTCGGAACAAGACCCCCGATGGGGAGCAAGGATAACGGTGTATGTGCGGAATTACGGGCTATGTGGGCGGACGGGCGGGCAGCGTGGGGCTGACGCTGGACAGCTTGAAGCGGCTGGAATACCGGGGCTACGACTCGGCGGGGGTCGCGGTGGTGCAGGCGGGGGCGGACCATGTCACGGTGCTGAAGAAGAAGGGCAAGCTGGCGAACCTGAAAGCGGCCCTGAACGGTCTGGGCGAGGCCAGCGGGGCAGTCATCGCGCACACGCGCTGGGCGACCCACGGGCGGCCCAATGATGTCAATGCCCACCCGCACACGGACGAGAAAAGCCGGATTGCGCTGATTCATAACGGCATTATTGAGAACTATCTGCCGCTGAAAGAAACGCTGGAAGCCGAAGGGCACGTCTTTCAAAGCGACACCGACACTGAAGTGCTGGTCCATTTGATTGAGTCGCATCTGGACAACGACGGGAGTGGGTCATTAGAGAATGCCGTGAGGGCGGCGCTGGCGGAGGTGACGGGGGCGTATGCGATCTGCGTGGTGTCCTCGGAGGAGCCGGACACGATTTATGCGGCTAAAACCGCCTCGCCGCTGATTATTGGGCTGGGCGAAGGCGAGAACTTTCTGGCGTCGGACATCCCCGCCGTGATGGGCTACACCCGCGACGTTTTGGTGCTGGAAGACGGCGACTTTGCGCGGATTACGCCGGAAGGGGCGACGCTGACGACGCTGGAGGGGCAGACGCTGCACCGGGACGTGTTCCATGTGACCTGGGATGTGTCCACGGCAGAAAAGGGCGGCTATGAGCATTTCATGCTCAAAGAAATCTACGATCAGCCGCAGGCGATCAAAGACACCCTGCGCGGGCGCATCACCGACGCGCACGGCATTGTGTTCCCGGAGCTGACGCTGCCGAAAAGCAAACTTATCGACTTCAATCGCATTGTGATTGTCGCCTGCGGCACAGCGTATCACGCCGGGCTGGTCGGCAAGAACTTTTACGAGCATCTGCTGCGCCGCCCCGTGGAAGTGCAGGTGGCAAGCGAATTCCGCTACAATGACCCCCTGGTGGACTCGCGCACGCTGGCGATTGTGATTTCGCAGTCGGGCGAGACGGCGGACACGCTGGCGGCCCTGCGGGAAGCCAAAATCAAAGGCGCGACGACGCTGGCGCTGGTGAATGTGGTCGGCTCCAGCATTGCCCGTGAGGCCGATGAAGTCATCTACACCTATGCCGGGCCGGAAATCTGCGTGGCGTCCACCAAAGCCTATGTGACGCAGCTTGTCGGCCTGTACCTGCTGGGATTATACATCGCGCAGGAGGAAAACAAGCTGGGGCCGGGCGTCGTGGCCGACTACGCCGAGGACCTGCTCAAGCTGCCCGCGCAGGTGGCCGAGATACTGGCGGACACGACCGAAGTGCAGGCGGTCGCTCGGCAGCTTTCGGGATCGTCGTCGTTCTTCTTTCTGGGGCGGGGCTTTGACTACGCGGCGGCGCAGGAGGGCGCTTTGAAGCTCAAAGAAGTTTCGTATATTCATGCCGAAGCATATCCCGCCGGGGAGCTGAAGCACGGGCCGCTGGCCTTAGTAGAGCCGGGCGTCTCGGTGGTGTGTCTTGCGACGCAGTCCGCGCTGTACGACAAAGTGCAGTCCAATGTCAAGGAAGTCAAAGCCCGCGACGCCGTGGCGATTGGCATCGTCAAAGCGGGCGACGAAGGGCTGAACGAAAACTTCGTGGAAAGCGTCCTGCGCGTCCCGGCCACCCATGACACATTCATGCCGGTTCTGAGCATTATCCCGATGCAGCTCCTCGCCTACTACATCGCCGCTGACCTGGGCCGGGAGATCGATCAGCCGCGCAACCTGGCAAAGTCGGTGACGGTGGAGTAAGAAAAACGCCGCCCCGGCCAAATGGCGGGGGCGGCGGTTTAATTGCGGAAGTAGCTTCACACGGGGCGAAACTACTTCTTCATCATGGGCTTTGCCATCGGCTTCATGGTGCTGTGGGTCATCGGCTTCATGGTGCTGTGGGTCATCGGCTTAGCCATGGTGCCCTTTTTCATCATCATTTTCTTGTGCATCATCATCTGCTTCTGGGTCATTTTGCCATGCATCGCAGGCTTCTTCATCATGGGCTTGCTCATGGTGGAAGTCTGGGCGAAGACGGGAACGACAAGGGTGGCGACGGCGGCCACGGCGACGAGATTGGTGATCAACTTCATGGAATGAAGCCTCCTGGGTTTAGATTTCAGGAACGAAAGCGTTTCTGCTGGGCCGAAAGTTCCGGCGCTGAAAAATAGTTTCAAACTATTTTATAAACAAAAAAGCCGCTCCGGCTTGACAGCCGGGGCGGCACTTTTAGGAAAGAAGATTTACTTCTTCATGGTGTCATGGTGCATCATCGTGTCATGCTTCATGGCATCGTGCTTCATCATCGTCTCATGCTTCATCATGGCATCATGCTTCATCATTTTGGCGTGCATGGCCTTCATCTGCGCCGGGGTCATTTTGCCGTGGGCCATCGGCTTTGTCATGGTGCTGTGGGCCATCGGCTTGTGCATGGTGTCGTGCTGCATCGGGCTGGTCTGGGCGAAGCCGGGGGCGACGAGCGTGCCGACGGCGGCAATGACGGCGAGTGTGCTGATAAACTTCATGGCGAGAAAGTCTCCTTGTGTGTGGGTTCATTTCTCCTAGCAAATGAGCGGCGGGAAAAGTTCCATTTCGTGAAAATTGCGGGAACCGAAGCGCGGGCGGCTCCGTCTGAGCCGCAGGAGAACAATCTGAAATGCTTCACACACGAAAGTCCAATCCAAAACATACACTCTGGCTGGCGGCGGTCCTGCTCGGCGGCGCTCTGCTGGCAGGCTGCGACCAGCACACCGACAAACTCAGTGACATCAGCAACAACCCGAACTCGTTTGTCAACAAAGAGGTGACAGTAGCAGGAGAAGTCACCAAAGTCTATGAGCTGCCGCTCGGCATCACGAATGTGGCAGCGTACCGCATCAACGACGGCACGGGGCAGGCATGGGTCATCAGCCGGGCAGGAGCGCCGCGTGAAGGAGACAAGGTGGGTCTGAAAGGAACAGTCCGCCCGGAGGGCCGGGTTGGCTCCGAGGTGCTGACCAACGTGATTATGGAGAAGCAGCGGAAGGGGGAGTAGCCTCGTGCCAACAAAGCAGCGGCCCGGTGCAGACTTCGGAGTCTGTGCCGGGCCGTTTTTGTGTCACACTGTATTTGTGTCACACTGACTGTATGCGATGGCGTTATTGCATAACTGCTTGCCCCGGCCTTGAAAGGCCGGGTTCTGAGCTTGATTTAGGTAACAACGCGGCGTGAAATTACATTTTGCCGCCGGGCTTTGGGGCCATTGTCTTCATCGGCGCGGTTTTGGTACGGGTATAGCCTTTGACGGCCACGGTCTTTCCGTTCTTGAGGGTCTTGGTGTAGCCCTTGACGGTGGTGGTTTTGGGGGCTGTCTTGGGCGTCCGGGTGTAGCCCTTCACGGTGACGGTCTTGCCGCTTTTGAGCTTTTTGGTATAGCCCTTCACAGCGGACTGAGCAAAGGCGGCGGGCATGAGCAGCAGGGCGGCGAGGCTGAGAGCCGCAGTCAAGCGAGCGAAAAGTTTCATGGGAAGTATCCTCCGCACCCGGAAACGTTTCGGCGGGGTACAAAAGTTCCCAAAAAATAATTGACAATAATTTCAAGGGCGCGGCGCGTTTCGGCCCGAAACCAACACAAAGTATATGAGCAGACAGCAGACACACGACTGGGACGACGACACACGGCTGGCCGCACGCTACACGGACGAGGCGGACACGCGGGCGCTGGAAACGCTGTTCCGGCGGCACTTGGAAGCCACCTATGCGTTTGCGCGGCGGTTTTTGCCCACCCGCGAGGATGCCGAAGAGGCCGCCTCGGAAACATGGCTGCGGGCGGGCCGCGCTCTGCGGGCCGGGCGATTCCGGGGCGAAAGCCGCTTCAAGACCTGGCTGCTGGGCATCGCCCGGCGGGTGTGCCTGGAGCGGCTGCGTCAGCCGCGCCTCCCCACCCTGTCGCTGTCGGGCCTCACGGAGACGGCGCGGGGCGACTGGGTGCTGTTTGCCCCCGCCCCGGAGCCGGTGTCAGAGTTAGAGGCCGCGCTGGAATTGCTTTCCGATGACCACAAGCTGGTGCTGACGCTGTGCGATTTGCAGGGCCTGACGGCTGCCGAAGCCGCCCCCATTCTGGGCCGGACGCCTGCCGCGACGAAATCCTTGCAGGGCCGCGCCCGCCGCGCCCTGCGCGATGCTTTGCTGGCAATAGACAAGGAAGACCCATGACACCCGAGGAGCGCGAGGAACTCATAGACCTCTACGCCGACGACGCCCTGCCGCAAGCCTGGCAGACCCGGCTGGAAACCGACCCCGCCGCCGTGCGCGAAGCGGAAGAATTGCGGGCAATCAGCCAGCGCCTCCGCGATGCCCCCGCCGAGCGGCCCGATGACTGGTTTGCCGAACGCGCCCTGGACCGCCTGCTGCGCGAACACGCGCAGGCGGAAGGACAGGAAGCCCGGCCCCAACGAATCGAGGGGTTGAAAACCCCTCGCTAGTTGAGGCGTCCTTCGGACGAAGGAACATACGGACAAAGAAACTGCCCATCGCCGCACGCTCTTTTGTCTTCTCTGTCGTCCGAAGGACGCCTCACCTAGCGAGGGGTTTTCAACCCCTCGAACTCGGACATTCCCAAGACATTTACCCCATAGGAGAAACACACCCAATGGCCGCCAAAACAATCACCCCCGGACTGCTCCGGGCCACCTCGCCCCGCAAAGAACTGTTTGAGGGCATCCAGACCGTCGGCAAAGCCGTCGCTACCCGGTCGTCGCTGCCTATTCTCACCCATGTCCGCATCGCCGCCAAAGACGGGCGCGTGTCCATGATGGCGACCGATTTAGAGATGTGGATGGAGCATACCCTGCCCGGCGTCGGCATCACCGAAGACGGCGCGGCGACCGCCCCGGCCCGCAACTTCACCGAGCTTCTGGCCGCCATGCCCGATGCCGATGTGTCCGTGACCGTGGAAGACGAGACCAACACCCTGCACCTGCGCTGCCTGAAAGCAAACTACAAGCTGCTGGGATTAAGCGCCGACGAGTTCCCGCTGCTGCCGCAGGTCAAGGAAGAGTCGCGCTTTGTGATTGACCGCGAAATCCTCAAGGAAGCCATCAAGCAGACGATTTTCGCCACGTCCACCGATGAGACCCGCGCCATTCTGACCGGCGTTCTGGTCGTCTTCCAGGGCGACAGCCTGCGCCTGGTCGCCACCGACACGCACCGGCTGGCTGTGCGCGACTGCCCGGTCAAGGAAGGCTCCGGCAGCGCCAGCGCGATTGTGCCATCGCGGGCCATGAACGAGCTGCTGCGAATTATCGGCAACGACGAAGGGGACGTGGTGGTGACACTGTCCAGCAACCAGATTCAGTTCCAGATTGAAGACGCAAAGGGCGACGACAAAGACAGCGAGCTGGGCAGCAAGACCACGCTGATTTCGCGGCTGATTGAGGGCCAGTTCCCGAACTACGAGCGCGTCATCCCCGCGCAGGCCACCAAAACGCTGACCGTGGAGCGTGCCCCGCTGGCGTCCGCCGTCAAGCGGGCCGCCATTGTCGCCCGCGACTCCGCCTCCCGCGTCGTCCTGAGGACCACCGAAGACGGCGACCGGCTGACCATCACCGCCGAAAGCGGCAGCGTCGGCAATGCCTATGAAGAGGTCGAAGTCGCCCGCACCGGCGACGACAGCCCGGTCGAGATCGCCTTCAACGCCAAATATTTGGCCGACGTGCTGAACGTGTTAGACACCGAGGGATTGCACATCGAGCTGACCGAACCCCTGCGCCCCGGCGTCATCCGCCCCACCGACGACGCCGACTACCTGTGCGTGTTGATGCCCATGCAGGTGGTGTGATAAGTTTGACGTGTACTCTCCTCGCCGCTTGGGCTGCCCCCCTTGCCAATGCTGTCTTTGATCCAGAGATTGTTGTCTTTGCGCTTGTCTTTGCGCCAGGGTTCATCAAACAGGTCTGGCGCAAAGACAACATTGGCTGTGGTGTCTACCACGAATTGGGCCGTCTTCTTTTCCTGTGCCTGAAAATAATGCAAATGGCTCTTGTGGGACAACAAGCCCAGTACGCTCAGACAGCACTGCTGAGCTTTGGAGGGCAAGCCCACGGTTTCGCCCTCAGGTGCTGCTGATGTGCGGCGCGGTGACCGGCTGTCTTCCGCAGCATTGTCTTCAGCAGCATTGTGTCGTTGGGCCACGCCCGCGATGTCAGCGCAGAAAGGCCTCGTGCAGGCCACCATCCACGGCGATGATCTGACCGGTGGTTTTGCTGAGGCGGCGGGACAGCAGCAGGTACAGGGCTTCGGCCTGGTCGGCGGGCGTGATAGCCGTCTTGGTCAGCGTGCGGTCGGCATAGAAGGCTGCCAGACGTCCCTGCAAAACGTCGTCGCTTTCGGCGGCGTCATAGGGCAGATTGTACTTGGCGAGGCTGGAAATGACCCGGTCACGCGGGAACATCGCGCTGCCCTGCACCACTGTGGCGGGGGCGACGCCGTTGACCCGAACCAGCGGGGCCAGCTCCACGGCCAGCTCGCGGACCAGATGGTTGGCGGCGGCTTTGGACGTATCGTAGGCCAGGCTGCCCTTTTTGCTGACTACGGCGTTGGCGGACGTGGTGAGAACTAGAGCGCCGGACAGGTTCTGCGCTGCCCACAGCGGACGCGCTTCATCGGCGGCGACATACAGGCCGGTGACGTTGATGGCAAAGGTCAAGGCCCATTTGTCGTCGGGCACATGGCCGCTGATGTCCGGGGCCACAAAGATGCCCGCCGTCACCGCCAGCGAGTCCATGCCGCCGTAGGCCAGCACGACTTCGGCCAGAGCGGCCCGCACGCTTTCCCGCTTGGTGATGTCGGCGGCAATGCCGACGGCCTGCCCGCAGCCGGAAATGCCGCTGCCGGCCACACCAATCCCCTGCCCCACCTGATCGGTGATCTCTTTGGCGGTCGCCTCAGCAGAGGCCAAGCTCAGGTCCAGACAGGCGACATGAGCGCCGTCTTTGACCAGACGATGCGCCAGCGTCCGTCCGATGCCGCTGCCCGCGCCGACTACGGCGACGATCTGCCGGGCCATTTCCTTTTCGGGCGGCATCCGCTGAAGCTTGGCTTCTTCCAGAAGCCAGTATTCAATGTCAAACGCCTCCTGCGGCGGCAGGGACACATACTCATCAATCGCTTCGGCCCCGCGCATAACTTCCACCGCGCAGTTGTAGAACTCGGCGGTCACCCGCGACTCGCTTTTGTCTTTGCCCCAGGCAATCATGCCGAGGCCCGGAATGAGAATCACCGTCGGGTTCGGGTCACGCATGGCCGGAGAATTGGGCCGCTTGCAGCTTTCATAGTACGCCGTGTAGTCCTGCCGGTACTGGGCCAGACCCGTCGTGAGCTTTTCTTTCAGCGCCGCCGCGTCTTCCGACTGCGGGTTCCAGGCGACATACAGCGGCTTGATTTTTGTCCGCAGGAAATGATCCGGGCAGCTTGTGCCCAGCTCCGCCAGACGGGGGGCATCCGCGCTGTTGACGAAACGCAGGATTTTGTCGTCGTCCTGCACTGTGCCAATCAGCCGCTTTTGCGAAGAGACCTGACCGCGCAGCCAGGGCAGAATGTCGGCAAAGACACGGCGGCGCTCATCGGGGGCAAGGCTCTGAGACTGTGCGCCGCCGAATGTGGCCTCCCCCTTGTCGCGGGCTTCAATATAAGCAGCAGCTTTTTCTATCAAGTCCAGCGACAGCGTGTAGCAGTCTTTGTCGTCGTCGGCCCAGTTGATCAAGCCGTGCTGGCCCAGAATAACGCCCTGGGCGTCGGGGTGCTGCGCGTAAATCTCCTGCAGCACCAGCCCCAGCTCAAAGCCGGGCCGCAGCCACGGGGTATGGATGACATCGCTGCCGTAAATCTCGCGTGTCAGTTCGTCGGAGCGCCGGGAGGCCGCCACGGAAATCGCCGCGTTGGGATGCGTGTGGTCCACATGGCGGCGCGGCACAAACGAATGCAGGGGCGTGTCAATGGACGATGGGCGAGGGTTGAGGTTGAACGTGCAATGCGGATACATCCCCACCATTTTATCCTCGGCCTCGGTTTTTGGGCCGCGCTCTTCGGCCCGTGCATAAACCTGCTGAAGCTCCAGCAGCTTGTCCTGATAGAGCGACGAGAAGTTCTCGCGCTTTGCGGTTCGCAGATCGCCACCGGAGCCTTTGACCCACAGCACTTCGACCGGCAAGCCGCTGACGGGGTCAGTCTCGGTGATCTTGGCGGACGTGTTCCCGCCGCCGGTGTTGGTAATGCGGCCATCCGCGCCGAGCAGATTGGAGCGGTAGACCAGTCGGCCCACGGGGTCCAGAACTTCGGCTTCCGCGTCATTCCAAAGATCACTGACAAATTGATACGTTTTTTTCATAAGCTCGTTGTTTCCAGTTGCTGAAATCGCCCAAAGGCATCCGCCCACAGCTCGCGGTCGGCGGGGGTGAAAGAGTAAACGTCGAAAGAAGCGCGGACGGTCTGCCGAAGGGCGGCGGCTCCGTCCAGATGGCCCAGCGCGACGGCTTGCAGGAGCAGATTGCCGATGGCGGTGGCTTCTACAGGGCCGGTCTGGACGCTTCGCTGCGTGGCATTGGCCGCAAACTGGCTGAGAAGCGTGTTGCGGCAGCCGCCGCCGACAATGTGCAGGCGGCGGATCGTGCGTCCAGTCAGACGCTCGCATTGCTCCAAAGTGTCCCGGTAAGATAGTGCCAGGCTTTCCAGAATGCAGCGCACCATTTGTCCCGGTGTTTCGGGAACCGGCTGACCGGTTTCCCGGCAGAACGCGGCGACTTTGGCGGGCATTTCCTCTGGTGCCAGGAAGCGCGAATTGTCTGGCCGGATCAAAGAGCGCAGCGGCGGGGCGGCTTCCGCCAATCGTGTCAGCTCTTCATACGTGTATTCGTTCCCGGCGGCCAGCCAGGCGCGGCGGCATTCCTGAATAATCCACAGCCCGGCGATATTTTTCAGAAAACGCACCACGCTGTTCATGCCGATTTCGTTGGTGAAGTTTGCCGCCCGAACGGCCTCGCTCATCAGCGGCGACGGCAGCTCGACGCCCAGCAGTGACCAGGTTCCCGAACTGAGAAAAGCCCAGTCATCGCCTTCTTCCGGCACAGCGGCGACCGCCGCCCCGGTGTCATGGGAGCAGGTGGCAGTCACCTGAACCGGAGGCAGCCCTGTTCGCGCCGCGACTTTAGGCAGAAGTGGCCCCAGCACCGTGGCCGAGTCCACAATCGGCGGCAGCAGAGATGCAGGCAGGCCAAAGCGAGACAGCAGAACCGCCGACCAGTCTCGCGTCACCGGATTGTAAATCTGCGTGGTGCTGGCCGCGCTGCGTTCGGCGCGGCGCACGCCGCACAGGCAAGCATGAAGGTAGTCGGCAATCGGCAGCAGCCGATTTGGCTCTTCCAGCTCTGCCGGGGCCTGTGTCTGATGGGCCAGAAGCTGATACAGCGTGTTGATCGGCATAAACTGGATGCCGGTCTCCGCGAAAATCACCTCAGCAGGCACGGCGGCATGGGCTGCCTCCACTCCGGCCCCGGTGCGCGGGTCGCGGTAATGGTAGGCGGGAGCTACGGGCTGGTTGGCTTCGTCCACCAGCACATAATCCACGCCCCAGGCATCCACGCTCACGGATTCGAGAGTCAGATTTTCTGCCGCCGCACGGGCCGCCGCCAGGGACAGCCCGGTTTCGATCTCTTTTCGCAGACGCTCGATGTCCCAGTGCATCGCTCCCGACACATAGGCCGGGCCGTTGGCGAAGCGATGGATTTCTTCGAGGCTGAGACGGTCCCCTTGCAGCGTGCCCAGAATCACCCGCCCGCTTTCCGCGCCCAGATCGCAGGCGATATAAGAATGCGCTATTTGATTTCCAGAAGTCTTTTCAGGCATATGCTGACGCGGCGGCAGTGCCGCGCTCCAAACGAGCCGCAATGCGCTCTGCCGTGACTTCTTCCACGTAGCCGCTTTCGCGGTGCGCCTGCAGCGGGTCCGGGGCAAGGCCATGCCCGGTGCGCCACTCAGCCAGCAGTGGCCGCACATCGGTGTAGAACGCCGATTGGAGACACTTCTCGGCAGCGACAATGTCGCGGGCGGCCTGCGCCGCTTTCAGCGCCGGGCGATCCACCAGGCAGGCTTTGGCATACAGCTCCTGAGCAGTGGTGACAGTCTGGATCATCGCTTCAATCTTGGGCTTCAAATTGTGTGACTGATCAATCATATAGGCAATCTGGGACACATCGCGCCCGTGCCACTCTGCCGCCGTGCGGATTTCGTGGAAAATCCGAAACACGGCATAGGGGTCAATGCTGCCCAGCGTAAGATCGTCGTCAGCATACTTGCGGTCGTTGAAATGGAAGCCGCCCAGCATTTCTTCGTCCAGCAGCCAGGCGACAATCTGCTCAATATTCGCCCCCGGCAAATGGTGGCCGGTGTCTACCAGCACTTTGGCACGCGGCCCGGCCTGTTTCGCGTACAAATACGCCATGCCCCAGTCGGCAATATCCGTAGCATAAAACGCCGGTTCAAACGGCTTGTACTCGACCAGCATTGTCATATTTTCGGGCATGGCGTCATGCCACTGTTTGAGTGCGGCTTCCAAACGCCGCTTTCGGGTGACAATGTCATCCTGCCCCGGATAATTGGTTCCATCCGCCATCCAGAACGACAGCAGGGATGACCCGGTTTCGCGCCCGATCCGAATGCAGTCTGCCACATGGCGGTCGGCTTCGGCGCGGGCTTCGGGATCGGCGCTGCACGCGGAGCCGAATTTATAGATTTGGTCCTGAAATAAGTTGGGATTGATGGAGCCAATCCGAACACCTTCCTGCGCGGCCCGTGCGGCCACCGCCGCCGGGCCGCTTTCCGGCGTGAAGTCCCACAGCACATGAACGGCCACAGACGGGCAGCAGCCGGTTAGTCGGTTCACATGGCCCGCGTCGGCCAGCTTTTCCTCAATCGTGGAGGCCGCCGCAGGCTGAAGAAACTTGCCGAAGCGCGTCCCGGTGTCGGCATAGCCCCAGGACGGGGTTTCAATCTTGAAATCGTCCAGCAGGGCAAAAAGTTGTTTTTGTTCTATCATAGTTGCTTGAAGCTCACACGCAAAAGATCGTCAAACGCTTGGGGCCATGTGCGCCCAAAACGAGAATGCGCTCAATGTCCCCGGTCCGGCTCGGGCCGGTAATAAACGACATCAAGCTGGGATAGTCAGAGCCGTACCGCTCTGCAAGTAATAAAAACGCCGCCGTCAGGTCCGGGACAATCTGATCGCGGGTCGCCAGTACGACATGGTGAGGAGCCAGCGCCGAGAGTGTCCGCCCCCCTGCGTTGCGGCTTGTCATCAGCACGCTGCCGGTTTGTGCTATCAGGGCCTCACATTCAGTCAGCGCGGCATCACACTGCTCCAGCGCAGATAGGTCATAGCCGCGCTCGGTGGTCAGTGTCGGCAGCGCCAGCGCCTGTGCCGCCGCGTCTGTCAACACCCCTGCATGGGTGGCGATCCGCTGCCAGCCGCACTCGGCAGACAGAGCCGCGAGGCGCTCGCGGAGGTCGTTCTGGTCGGCACACAGAACAAACTCCGCCCGCAGGTCGGCACACTGGGCCGCAAATAGCTCCTTTTGCTCGACCCAGGTGTCGCCCACCAGCGGCAGCCACGAGCGCGGCTGCTGCCCGGCGGCCTGGTCCACCATCGGCAATGCTCGTGCGAGTGGTCGGGCCGGAATATGCCGTTTCGGTGCAGGCACCTGCAATGCCCGCCGGATGCGGCTGAGTGTGAGTTCGCGTCCGCCCATAGCTTTTTCTGTCATGGCTTTTTCTGCCCTGGCTTTTTCTGTCATGGCTTTTTCTGCCCGGCGTTTTGTTTGGCCCAGTAGTCCTTGAAGGTTTCTGACTGAGCTTGGGGGAATTCGCGGGTCTGCGTCCAGCCAAAAAGCGGGTCCAGGCGTGTGCCGGAGACTAATTTCTGCACGGCCTGCAAGGCCGGGGCCATTCGGGTCATCAGCCGGTACAGGCGGGGATGGGCCATGACCAGTGCGAAGCCAGTGTAGGCTATATTTTCCCAGACGTTCGGTTTAGCACTGGTCGCATTGCGCCGGTTTTGCAGCAAATGGTGGTGCAGGTCAATTCCGACCGGGCAGGTTTCGGTGCAGGCTCCGCACAGCGTCGAGGCGGAAGACAGATGCTTCCACTCCTGCAAGCCCTGCAAGTGGGGCGTGATCACTGAGCCGATAGGGCCTTGATAAGTCGTGCCGTAGGAGTGCCCGCCAACATTTCGGAACACGGGGCAGACATTCAAACACGCGCCGCACCGGATGCAGTGCAGGGCGTCTCGCTGCTCGGGATCGGCCAGAAGGGTGGTGCGGCCATTGTCGAGAAGGACAATATGCATCTCTTCGGGGCCGTCGCTTTCGCCGGGCTGACGGGGACCGCCGAGAAGCGAGTTGTAGCAGGTCAGGGCCTGTCCGGTTCCAGCGGTTGCCAGCATCGGCAGGAATAGAACTAGGTCAGACAATCTGGGCAGGACTTTTTCAATGCCGATTAGGGCAATATGAACGCGAGGAACAGAAGTTGTGAGACGGGCGTTGCCTTCATTTTCGGTAATCGAGATCATACCGGTCTCGGCAATAGCGAAGTTTGCGCCGCTGATTCCGACATCGGCGGAAAGGTACTTTTCGCGCAGGACGCTGCGTGCGATCATGGTCAGCTCTTCCGGGCTGTCCGAGGCCGGGGTTCCATGCACTTCTGTAAATGTCTGGCTGATCTCGCCGCGTGTCAGATGCATCGCCGGAAACACCAGATGATAGGGCGGCTCCTTGCGAAGCTGGACAATGTATTCCCCCAGATCAGACTCAAGGACCCCGTAGCCGGCGGTTTCGAGCGCGGCGTTCAGATGAATTTCTTCGCTAGTCATGGTCTTGGACTTGATCAGCTCTTTAGCTTCCACCCGGCGGCAGACATCCAGCACATAAGCGCATGCCTCTTCCCCAGTGGACGCCCAGCAGATTTGTGTGCCCCGAGCCTCGGCGTTCCGGGCAAACTCTTCCAAGTAGCGGTCCAGGTGGTTCAGCACTTCCCACTTGGTCTCCGAGGCCGCTTGCCGCGCTGCCTGCCAGTCCTGGAAGCGTGTCTGCGTACCGCGCCGGGCCGAGTCATATTTGCCCATCGCGGTCTGCACAAACTCTCGGTGGCGCAGGTCAGCGGTCATACGTCCGGCATCACGGCTGAATTGACGGGTTGGTTGTACGGGTGTTTTGGCAGTCATGGGAAATTAAGTCCGAGCTAACACTTCGGCCAGGTGCAGGCTTTTGAGGGGGCGATGCTGCCGGTCCAGAAGCCCCTGCAGGTGCATCAGGCAGCTTGAGTCGTTGGAGACTAGGAAGTCCGCGCCGGTTTCCAGCGCCGACGCACATTTCACTTCGCCCATTGCGGTGGAAATTGAGGCAAACTTGACCGCAAACGCCCCGCCGAATCCGCAGCAGGTTTGCGCCTCGGTCATCTCCACCAGAGTCAGATCGCGGACATCGGCCAGGAGGGCACGCGGCTGCGGCTGCACGCCCAGCTCGCGCAGTCCGTGGCAGCCGTCGTGGAACGTCACCCGCGCCTCCAGCCGCGCCCCCACATCGGTGACGCCCAGCTTCGTGACCAGAAAATCAGAAAACTCCCACGTTTTCTCCGCCAGCGCCAGCGCGGCCTCGTGTCGGGGCGTCCCCTGAAAAATTTGGGGATAAAACACTTTCAGCATTGCCGCGCAGGAGCCGGAAGCAACCACAACGACCTCCGCGTCTTGATAGGCGGTCAGTACGCCTTCGGCCACTGCCCGCGCCTGCGGCCAGAAGCCGCCGTTGAAGGCAGGCTGACCGCAGCAGGTCACGCTTGGCGGGTAGTCTACTGTGTGCCCGAGCCGTGTCAGCACCTCGAAGACACTGATGCCGACTTTGGGATAAAACGTGTCCACATAACAGGGAATAAACAGAGAAACACGCATAGATTTAGTGATTTCCAACCGGGGCGGACAGGAAGTTTCCATACCCGATAATAACTGTGGAGCCAATCAGCAGCGCCAGGCCCAGAGCAATCAGGCCGTGGGTCCGCTTGCTGGTCCCCGCCCACTCTTTCAGGGCGACGCCCCAGAGCATACTGAAAATCATAATGCTTGCCATGTGCAGCGTCCAGTTGGAAAACTCGAACGCTTTGCCCATCTTTGTCTGCCCCATGGTGTAGAAAAAGAACTGCAAATACCAGATGATGCCCGCCAGCGCCGCGAAAAGGTAGTTGCCTATAAGAGGGACGGAAACCGTCCGCACCGCAGGCTCCACGGCGGTCGCCGTGCCCCCCGCACTCTGCGGGTTCCAGGGTTCGACAGCTTCCGTGGCGCTCATTTCGGCAATCGGTCCGTTGGCACCAGACAGGGCAGGAGATGCCGACTTGCCGAGATATTCGCCGCCGGATTTGTTCCGCACGTTCAGGCTGACACACCAGATAAAGTTCGTGGTGAACCCGCCCAGCAAAATAATAATCAGCACCGGCAAGCCAGCCCAGATGTCTGAGGCACCCAGCGACAGCAGATGCGTTTTAGCCGCTTCGGTGATGGGGTTGCCCGCATCTAGGCCAAAGGCGAAACAGGAACTCATGATGCCGGAAAACGTCGCAATCAGCATTCCCTTGCCAAAGCGAAACTCGGTGATCGACGACTGCTTCTGCTCGGAAGTCAGCTCCCGCTCTTTGGACATTCCCGCCAGACCGCTGACAATGATCCCCAGCACACTGGCAAACACCCCCAGCAAAACGTACTTGCCGGAGACACTCGAAACGATCTCGCCCAGCGTCCCATGAAAAAGTGGGGGAACCAGTGTGCCAAAAATTGCCGTGTACCCTAGAGCCACCGCCATCCCCAGCGCGATTCCCAGGTAGCGCATAGTCAGCCCGAAGGTCAGGCCGCCAATCCCCCACAAGGCTCCAAACAGATAGGCCCACAGCCGTGTCTTTTCAGGAGCCTCTCCCAGCACCGCAAAGGCATTCGGAACCAGCAGGGTTGCCATCAGCGTCGGCATGATTAGCCAGCTAAAGACGCCGCCGACCAGCCAGTACGTTTCCCACGACCAGCGCTGCACCTGCCGGTACGGAATATAAAAGCTCGCAGCGGCCAGGCCGCCGATCCAGTGAAAGAGAATGCCCAGCGCTGGGTTGGGTGCCATAGTAGTTTCCTTAACTTCCTGACAAGACTGAGAATTGGCTTACGGAGCCGAGAGCGCCGCCGTAAAGTGGTAGGTGCCCGAAGGCAGCTCGTAGACGGCGGCTCCGGGTTCGGCGGGACCGGGAACAATGCCGGAAGCGGCGTCAATTTTCCGGCCGCTTTCGCGGACGGTCTCGGCCTCCGAGGTGGGAATGCGAGCGGTGGCCGTGGTGTTCGCGGGGATGGTCACGTCCCAGACAAACTGGCCGTTCTCGGTCTTCCAATCGCTGACGATGGGGCCGCGAATGCTGTCATACGTCGCCGACGCGGAAGACAGACCGGGGCCAGGATGGGGAGACAGCAGGATGTGCTTGTAGCCAGGCTGGTTCGGGTCGGTGTCAATCCCAGCGACGCTCTGGAACAGCCACTGGCCGACCGAGCCGAGCGAGTAGTGGTTGAACGAGTTCATGCCGGGGTCCTGGAAGCCGCCGCTGGGTGTCTCGCCGTCCCACCGCTCCCAGATGGTAGTTGCCCCTTCTTTGATGGAGTAGCCCCACGACGGGAACGTGTCGTTGAGCAGCAGCTTATAAGCCGTGTCGTTGTGGCCGGTGTCGGTCAGCACAGGGCACAGGTAGCCGACGCCGACAAAACCCGTGGACAGGTGGTTGTTCTTGGACTTGATGTTGTCCACCAAATGCTGTGCGGCCATCGGACGCAAAGTATCGGGCAGCAGATGGAAGCGCAGGGCCAGCAGGTAGCCGGTCTGCGTGTCGCCTTTAACTGTGCCATCCGGGCCAACATAAGCCGTGTTGAACGCCGCTTTGATGTGGGCAAACAGCGCGTCATACTCGGCGGCTTCGGCGGGCTTGTTCAGAGCGCGGGCCATCTGCGCCATCAGGGAAGCATCGTAAGCGTAGTAGGCCGTGGCAAGAACGTCTTTGGGCGTGTCGGCAGCGATGGAAAGCCAGTCACCAAAGTCGTTGTTGCGGCGGTGGGTCCAGAGTCCATCGGGGTTGACCGACGTGATGTAGTCCATCCACCGGCGCATCGCGGGCCAGTGCTTTTGCAGGATGCCGGTGTCGCCGTAGGCTTGATAGACCGTCCACGGCACGATTACCCCGGCATCGCCCCAGGCAGGCGCCCCGTCGGCGAGGTCCACCTTGCGCGGCGCGACATCCGGGAAGCCGCCTTCGGGGGACTGCCCATCGTCGACAGCCTGCATCCACTGCTCATAGAACGCCGCGACATCGCAGTTGTAGGTGGCTGTTCGCACAAAAATCTGGGCATCGCCCAGCCATCCCAGCCGCTCATCGCGCTGCGGGCAGTCGGTGGGGACCGATACAAAGTTGCCGCGCTGCCCCCACTCAATGTTGCTTTGGAGCTGATTGACCATCGCATCGGAGCAGTGGAACGTACCCGTTTCGGGCGTGTCCGAGGTGACGACGCGGCCCGTCAGCGTGTTCAGCGTGGGCTTGCCGGGATACCCCGTCAGCTCCACATAGCGGAAGCCGTGAAACGTAAAGCGCGGCTCGTAGACCTCCGGGCCGCCGCCCCGGCAGATATAGGTGTCGGTGGCGCGGGCCGCCCGCAGGTTTGCCGTGTACAGGCTGCCATCGGGGTTCAGCACTTCGCTAAAGCGCATTTGTACTTTTGTGCCCGCCGGAGCGGTGAGCGCCAGCCGCGTCCAGCCGACCATGTTCTGGCCCATGTCCACAATGTAGGTGCCCGGCTTGGTCTCGGTGATTTTGCGTGAGGGGACTTCGCGGGTGACACGCATTGGCGGGCCGACCTGTGCGACGAGTGCAGGCGGCTCCGTGGGCACGCTGAGGTCGCCATAGACGGCGCTTTGCAGAACGAGCGGGCCGGGCGCTTCGCCGGGGGCGGGGATTGTCAGCATCTCTTTCTCGGCCACTGTTTGCGTGTGCGCTGCGCCATTGAGCGTGTAAGTCACACGCAGCTTTTTGACCGTGTTGTAGGCCGGGTCCCCGGCCAGGTCATTGCCTGCGACCACGGACAGGGCGTTATTCTGGACCAGTGCCTTCAGCGCCGCCAGCACGGACACCTGCCCAAACACAGCATTCGGCAGGGCCGTGGACACCGGCTGCCAGCCCGTGTCGCTGCCACCGGCACGATCCCAGCCGGGTATCTCCTGCCGGGCGTCGTAGAACTCGCCTTGCAGCATATCTGAGTATACAATTGGTCCGGTACGCCCGCGCCAGGTTCCGTCGGTGGCGACCATTTGATGTGTGCCGTCGGTGTATTCAATGTCAATCTGCATTTTGAGCGCGGGCCGGTCGCCGTAGAGGTTGCGCTGCCGGGAAAAGCCGACATAGCCCGAATACCAGCCGTCGCCCAGCACTGCCCCGACCCGGTTTTCGCCTTCGTGCAGGTCTGCCGTCACATCATACGCCTGATAGGCAATGCGGTGGTGGTAATCGGTCCAGCCGGGGGCAAAGATGTCATGCCCGACTTTCTCGCCGTTCAGGCGCAGCTCATACACTCCGTGTGCGGTCACAAACGCCGTCGCGGACTTGATTGGCTTGGTGACGGTAAACGACTGGCGCACATAGGGAGGCGGGGGCAGGTTGTCGCCGTCTACGGGCACGTCTCGCGGGGTCTGCGCGGAAATCCACTCGGATTTCCAGTCTGAGGCGTTCAGCAGCCCCATTTGCCACAGGCTAATGGGGCTGGCCGGAGCAGCCTGCCCGTCCTTGTCCCAGACGCGCACCAGCCACCAGCACTTCTGGCCGGAAGCCAGCGGGTGGCCCGCATAAGCAATCGCCGTGGAGGCATCCGAGGCCACTTTGCCACTGTCCCACAGATCGGCCTGGCCGGACGCCAACTGCTCCGGTGTGCGGGCGACCAGAATTTGATACGCCGTCTGCTTCTGCCCGCGTGTTTTGGACTGAAGCTGCCAGCTCAGGCGCGGGCAGACGGCATCAATGCCTAGCGGATTATTTCGGTATTCACAGCGCAAATGGTCGGCGCGAAGCGTAGAAGAATTTGAGGCCGCCAGGACAGCGGGCACAGCCAGCGCAAAAGCTGCGAGACCGCAAAAAAGAAAATTCAGATGCATAAAACTTTCCAAAAAGGCCCGCCGTGTCCAAACAGTCATGGGCGGCGGGCAGTGAACAGAGCAGTGGACAGACCGGGTTCTGCTGCATGAGCAGACTATGTATGATCAAATGCTACCTGGTGCTGAATGTGGCCGCAAACTTGCTGCCGCCGGTTCCTTCGGACATATAGCCGGGGGCGCCAGAGCAATCCGCTGGCTGCGAGGGGGCGTCGCCCTGATTGCAGTCTTCGGCCAGTGCGGTGGAGCCGCCGGAAACCTGCGAGCCGCGCATCCACTTGGCATGGCAGTCTGTCATCAGGAAGTTGGAGCCATCCGTGTGCAGACCCGTGAGCGCCGCAAAGCACTCATCATGATTTTGGCCGATTCTTACTCGGGCCGAGCAGTTTTTGCCGCTGAGGCAGCCGGTCATCAGCAGCCCTCCAGGATAAACGTAACCAGTCGCGTCGCCATTGGTGACCCCGGAGGTGACATAGTCGACGCCGTTTCGTTCCAGCGGGTCTTTGACGTTGCCGTACAGGTTCTGCACTTCGCAGAACATGACAGTTTTAGCTGGGGATACCAAAGACGCTAGTGCCTGTCCGGTGCGCGGGTCTTCAGGCGGTCCAGGAATATCCCGGCGCATAAAGTTGAGGTTGCCTGCGTAAGACACGCGGTAGGATTGCTGCCCGGCCGCGTTGGTGAGGACCGCCTGCCCTGGGTCGTCGGGGCAGCGGAACACGTCGGTGCTTTTGACATAGGGATAGATGTTGCCGCCCCAGCCGCTGCCCAGGATGTTGCCCTGACCGGTGGGGTAATTTTCGTCGTAATCCTGCGTGTACTGCGTGACGGCCAGCCCAAGCTGCTTCATGTTGGACAGGCAGGCGGTCTTGCGGGCGTTTTCGCGCACTTTCTGGAAGACGGGAAAGAGAATAGCGGCGAGAATAGCGATGATGGCGATGACGACGAGCAGCTCAATCAGCGTAAAACCACGTGAAAACAGCGAAGAGCCAACTTTCTTTTTCATGATCTTTTCCTTGTTCTGACGAGTTCTTGCGAACAAAGGATTGAGTGCGGCTAATCTGCAAGCCGCACTCAATCCAAGCAGGAGGCGTTGGATAAGGGCGCCAGTTAAAAGATGCTATTTTGTGCTGAATGTGGCCGCGAACTTGCTGCCGCCGGTTCCTTCGGACATATAGCTGGGGGCACCAGAGCAATCCGCTGGCTGCGAGGGGGCATCACCCTGATTGCAGTCTTCTGCCAGCGCGTTGGAGCCATCGGAAACCTGCGAGCCGCGCATCCACTTGGCGTGGCTGTCCGTCATCAGGAAGTTGGAGCCATCGGTGTGACGCCCGGTTTTTGCGGCAAAGCCCGCAGGGGGATTTCCTTTGAGGGTGTTCGCCGTGCCGTTCCTGCCGCCCAGCCAGCCTGTTTGCAGCAGCCCACCTGCCGCATTTCCACTGTGAAAAAGATTACCGTCACCCCCATTTGTGACACCGGAAGTCTGACCGCCAGCACCGTTGAACTCAGCGGGATCATTGAGCGGGCCATTTAGTCCGCTGCATTCAACCAGCAGGACAGTTTTGGCGGGTGCTGTCAGTGAAGCGAGCGACTGGCCGCTATGAGGGTCTGAGGCACTACCCGCATCTCGGCGCATGAAATTCAAGTTGCCCGCATACGAAATTGGATACGAGACAACAGCACCGTGAGTTTCCCCCTTTGTCGGATCATCGGGACACAGGAAAACTCCCACACTCTTTACGTAGGGAAAAATCGTCCCAGCCCATCCTTCTCCCAGACTGCCTCGCTGTCCAGTTGGATAGTTTTCGTCGTTGTCCTGCGTGTACTGAGTGACGCCCAGCCCAAGCTGCTTCATGTTGGACAGGCAGGCGGTCTTGCGGGCGTTTTCGCGCACCTTCTGGAAGACGGGAAAGAGAATAGCAGCGAGAATAGCGATGATGGCGATGACGACGAGCAGCTCAATCAGCGTAAAACCAATTTTACTGCGACGGATGGAAGTGAACATGGTAGCTCCTTTGGGACAGAAATGAATGGATGAATTGCGTTTACAATCCAAGTGACTATCCATAGTAACACAGTTTTCTGCTCATGTCAAGAACATTCAAGAAAAAACGCCCTAATAAATCCAAAGCTCCCCCAAAAATAATTTTAACAGCTTTTCAACGCCCTGAATACCCCAGGCAGGACGAGCGCACCACCAGCCGGGTGGGCAGCAGGATATGCTGCAAGACCGCCGGAGCCTCAGCCGATCCGGCGAGACGCTTCAGCAGCAGCTCCATCGCCTTGCGGCCCATCTGCTCAAACGGCTGATGCACCGTGGTTAGCGGCGACGGGCGGGGGCTGTTGCGGTCCACATCATCAAACCCCATCACGCTCATTTGCTCCGGGACCCGCACGCCTCGTGCCTGAAGCTCCGAGAGAAACGCATGGGCCAGCAGATCATTCATCGCAAACACCGCCGTCGGCGGCTCCGCCAGCGACAAATAATGCTCCACCGCCGCAGTCACCGGCGGCTGAAGGCTCTCCCGATGAGACATCCGAACCACCCATTCTGAAGCAGGCCGAATGCCCCGTGACCGCAAAGCTTCCCGGTATCCCTGCTCCCGGTCCGACACCGTTATCGCCGTGTCTTCCATCGTCAGATGCCCGATGCGCTGGTGTCCGAGGTCCAGCAAGCAGCTGACCGCCTCACGGGCGGCCTCGACATTGTCAATGCCGACAAAATCGCAGACCAGCGTGGGGTGGTGCCGGTCCACCAGAACGATGGGAATGCCGGTCTCCTGCAGGCGGCGCACATCGGCAAGCGTCTCGGCATTGCCCTGATGCCACAAGATGACCCCGCCAATGCCGTCCCGGTGGACCGCTTCCAGGGCCTGCCGCTCCCGCGTGTAGGTTTCCTGGCGCGTATCGCCCCCGTTTTCCAGCACCAGCAGATGAAACGGCGCCTCGGTCTGCCGCAGGGTGTGCAGCGCCCCGCGCTGAATAGCCGCTGAGACTGGATACTGCGGCGTCTGCGGGGACACAATCGCCAGGGTTTGCAGGGCGGCCAGGGTCGTTCGGGCAGCCAGGGTTTGCAGGGCAGCCGGTGCCGCCTCGCCCGCCGCCACACGGGAGCGGTGTCCCGGTTCACGTTCAATCAGCCCGCGCTCTGCCAGAGACGACAGCGCGGCCCGGATCGTGGAGCGGTCGGCCCGAAACTCCGCCGCCAGCTCGCGCTCCGTCGGCAGCCATTCTCCGGGTGCATAGTCTCCGCGCCCAATACGCTCCTGCAAAGCCTCGGCCAGTCGCCCTGCGGCGGGCAGCCGCGTTTCCCTCAGTGGCCTCAATGGATTGCTCATAGGTTGAGTATGACACAAAAAAACGCAAGGAGTGATTTATTACTCCTCGCGTCTCAGCAGTCTTACAGACCGTCTGGGCACCTACTCTGCGATCCACTGCGACTCGGCTTCGTCTTTGGTCATCGTCAGTGTCACAAACTCGGTGATGAGCAGCACGGGCGTTTCGGCACGGGTCGGGGACGGGGCGGACATCGTGCTGCAATGCGAAAACTTGCAGCGCACCGGGTCGTTCAAGATACGCGGGGCCGTTCACTGTGTGTCCCTGCTGACGCCGCAGGAGCGGCTGCGGGGCGTCGCCGCGCTGGTAGCGCGGGAGCGGGGCAACATCGTGACGATCCTGCACAACCGCCTGAACCCGCATCTCGCCAAGGCTACACCGCGCAGCGCATGGACGAGATGAAGGCTTAAGTCTCTACTCCCTTGTGCTATGCACTTTCTTGATGCCCGACTTCCTGGGAAAAACCGGGCATCAAAAGAACCAAAGCAGACAAGTTTAAAATAAATTTTCCTTTTTGCTTGACAGATTGATAGATAAGTGTTATATTTAGGAAGCATAATGGATTGCTTCTGGATTTTTTGGAGTTTTTATTGTATGAGATTCAACTCATTAAGAAGACTGCCAAAATTGCTTCCCCCATTGCTGTAGGACTTGATGCCTTGAAAAAGTGCATAACAGGCTCTAGGCAAGACTACAACGAAAACTTTCCCAGAAAGACTTCCCAGAAAGACTTTAATCCGCTCAAACAAAGTTAAGCGGGCCGACTACACGAATAGATTCGCAGAGATCGCAAAAACCTCTCAGTTACAATTTTATACAATACCATGACAAGAAAACACACACTTGCTTTGACCCTTGCGGGAGCCACCCTGCTCTTCGGTCGTCCTGCCGCCGCCGACAGTCTGCGCCAGAGCTTTGTCACCCCCGCTGCCGCCGCTCGCCCCTGGGTCTACTGGTTCTGGTCCAATGGCAATATCACCAAACCGGGCATCACGGCAGACCTCGAAGCCATGAAGCGAGTTGGCATTGGCGGCGTCCTCATTATGGAGGTAGATCAGGGAACCCCGCTTGGTCCAGTTGCCTTCGGCGGCCCACAATGGCGCACCCTGTTTCAGTTTGTCTGCTCCGAGGCGCAGCGCCTTGGCCTCAAAGTCAATATGAACAACGATGCGGGCTGGTGCGGCAGTGGGGGGCCGTGGATCACGCCTGAACTTTCGATGCAGAAGCTGGTGTGGTCCGAGACCACCGTGCAGGGGCCGGCCCACATCGAGCAGTCTTTGGCCCAGCCAGAAACAGTGGCAGGCTATTATCAGGATGTCTCCGTCCTCGCCATGCCAGTGCCCGCTGATGACACGTATCGCATCCCCGATATACGGGGCAAGGCAGCATTCGACACCAAAGAAATTCCTGCCCCCCCCGCCGAAGCCCCTACTGTTCCACAGGCACAAACCATTGACCCTGTCCGAATTGCCGACATCACGGCGAAGTATCAGAACGGCAAGCTTGTCTGGGACGTGCCACCAGGCAAGTGGACTATTTTACGTCTCGGCCATACCAGCACCGGCGTGGTCAACCACCCTGCGCCGCAATCGGGGCTGGGACTGGAAACAGACAAATTAAGTAAAAAAGCCACGGAAGCCCAGTTTAACGGCTTCATGGGAAACCTCGTTGCCGACAATAAGCCGCTTGTCGGTAAATCTCTGGTTTCCACGCATATTGATAGCTGGGAAACGGGTTCTCAGAACTGGACCCCGACGTTCCGTGCGGATTTTCAGCGGCTTCGTGGGTACGACCCTCTCCCCTACCTGCCGGTGATGACCGGGCGTGTCGTAGGCAGCTTGGACATCTCGGAGCGATTTCTGTGGGACATCCGCCAGACGGTCTCGGAGCTTATCGTGGCAAATTACGCCGTCCATATGCGCGATCTGGCCCATCAGCGTGGGATTCGGCTTTCTATTGAAGCCTATTACTCACCCACCAATGATCTAGCCTACGGCGGAGTTGCCGATGAACCAATGGCTGAATTCTGGGCATCGCCAATGTACAGCTCTTCCAACACTGTGCCTTTGATGGCATCTTCAGGACATACTTACGGCCACAACATTATCGGTGCGGAGGCGTTCACGTCAGGCGACAGTGAGCGCTGGCTGCTGACACCTGCATCGATCAAAACGCTGGGAGACTGGGCTTTCACGCATGGCATCAACCGCTTTGTGTTTCACCGTTATGCTATGCAGCCATTTCTGAACGTCAAGCCTGGTCTGTCGATGGGTCCCTACGGCCTGCATTATGAGCGCACTGAAACTTGGTGGGAGCAGTCCAAGCCCTGGCACGAGTACCTGTCCCGCTGTCAATCGCTGCTGCGGCAGGGGCACTACGTTGCTGACCTCTGCTACCTTGCCCCGGAAGGCTCTCCCCGCGAATTTAATTTGCCCCCTCTTCCGCAGGGCTACAGCGCCGATAGCTGTGATGCCGATGTGATCCTTTCACGCATGACGGTCAAGAATGGGCGGCTGACACTTCCTGACGGCATGAGCTACCGCGTCTTGGTCCTGCCCGACGCACGGACTATGACGCCCGCCCTGCTCGCCAAAATTGCTGCCTTAGTTCAGGCAGGTGCGACGGTAGTTGGCCCGCCGCCAGAACGTTCGCCGAGCCTGCAAAACTATCCGGCAAGCGACGCCCAGTTGCAGAAAACGGCCCAGGCACTTTGGGGAAACGCGGACGGTAAAACAATTCTCAGTCATGCCTACGGCAAAGGCCAGGTCATCTGGGGGAAAACACCTTTGGAAGTGCTGTCCGGGCTGAACTTGCCCCCAGACTTTTCCAATCCCAATTCGGACCGTTTCAACTTCATCCACCGGCGCATGACCGATGGCACAGACCTCTATTTTGTCGCCAACGGAACCAGATCAGCCAAGCTTTCTACGTGCGTCTTTCGCGCTGCGGGTAAAACGCCGGAATTCTGGTGGCCGGAAACGGGACGCACAGAGCCGGTGGCAGAGTTTGTGCGAGGAAAGGGGACAGTGACAATTCCCGTGCAGCTCGCGGCCTCGCAGTCAGTTTTCGTCATTTTTCGGCCCCAAAAAGCGAGCGCAAAAAATAAAGCGGGCGCAAAAAATAAAGCGGGCGCAGAAAATGCGGTCAGCTTGTCGCGCAACGGTGAACGCATTGATGTATCAGAAGCCACGCCGGTTGTGATCCAGAAAGCCGTCTACGGAGTTCTGAGCGATCCTTCGCGCACTCGAGACGTGCGGACCAAACTCCAAGCATTGATCGACGGCAGCGGCACAGAAATCCACGTCGGCACTTTAGCCACGGGAGATGATCCCGCGTATGGAACCGTCAAAACGCTCAAAGTCGATTACGAGATCAACGGCACGGTCTATCATGCGGAGGGACAAGACCCAGACTCAATTGATTTGGGCACCGCCTCCGATGTGGAGCCAGACGCAAAGCTGACTGTAACCCCGGACCATCAGTTGATGCTGCGTGCCTCGAAAAACGGCACCTATCAAATCCGGCTGGCTTCGGGCAAAACGCAGACCCGTCAAATTACGGGCCTGCCCGCTCCGCACGAACTGACCGGCCCCTGGTCCCTGACGTTTCCGCCTGCACCGGGCATTTCTGCTCCGCTGACGCTCAATTCCCTGCGTTCATGGAGCCTGGACGACAATTTTGCCGTCAGCCACTTTTCCGGGACAGCCACGTACAAAACGACGTTCACTCTGCCTGCGAACGCGGTCACAAAAAATCGGGTCTATGCCCTGAACCTCGGTGATGTCCAGGTCTTTGCCGATGTCACGCTCAATGGCAAGCCTTTGGGTGTTCTCTGGAAAGCTCCATACCGCGTAGATATTTCACAGGCGGTCAAACCCGGCGTCAACACGCTGCAAGTTAAAGTCACTAATCTGTGGGTCAACCGCATGATCGGCGACCAAAGCCTGCCCGAAGACAGCGACAGGAACAGCGATGGGACACTAAAATCCTGGCCGCAGTGGGTGCTGGACGGCAAAACCAGCCCGACCGGGCGGCAGACCTTTACTACTTGGCGGCTGTGGAACAAAGACTCGCCCCTTCAGCCTTCTGGCCTGCTCGGCCCGGTCACTCTCTCCACCGCCCAGGAAGTCACGCTTAATACTCCTTGAAGACTGTATAGAAATTCTTCAGATGGTCCCCTGACCCCCAATTCAGGGAAAGCCAGAGAAGAACCAGAAGGGCGGGGCAAGAAGGGCGGGGCAAGAAGGGCGGGGGTGCCCCGCTCCTACGTTTCTGGCTCCTGCTTCTTTCTGGCTCCTCACCTTGCAAAGAGTAATCCGATGGTGAGGATAGGGTTAGGGTGAAGCGCTCCGGGGCCTTTTTAAATAGTCTCTCAGAGACTGTATAGAAAGCCCCCGGACAGCCCCCTAGCCCCCAATAATGGGGGAACCGGACAGTGAAAACCAAGCCCCTGCATTCTTCTGGCTCCCCCATTATTAGGGGCTAGGGGGCCGTCCGGGGGCTTTCTATACAATTTCTCAGGAAAAATGCTGACCTTTATATCCCTATGGCTAAAGCAAGGGGACTTTTCGGCTCTTTCAGTAAGATATGAAAATTAGACTATTATGAAAATTAGACTATTATGAAGATTGGACTGTTTGGGATCGGGCTGGATACTTACTGGCCGCAGTTTCCTGCCCTGTTGCCCCGGCTTCTGGGGTATCAGCAGCGTGTTCACGACCGGCTGGCCCGGCCCGGTGTGGAAGTGGTAGACGCAGGGCTGATAGACACGCCCGAAAAAGCGCGTCAGGCGGCAGGCGTGTTCAAACGCGCCGATGTTGACATCATCTTTCTTTATATCTCCACATATGCGCTCAGTTCCACTGTACTTCCAGTGGTACAAAAGGCCGGTGTCCCGGTGATTGTCCTGAACCTTCAGCCGGTCGCAGCCATGGATTACGCCCGGTTCAATGCGCTGGGCGACCGGGGCGAGATGACTGGCGAATGGCTAGCCCACTGCCAGGCCTGCTCCGCACCGGAGATTGCCAGCGTCTTCAACCGTTCCAATATCGCCTACCATCTGGTGACTGGCACGCTCGAGGATGCCGAAACATGGGCGGAGATCGACGATTGGGTTGCTGCCGCCGAAGCCGCTTCCGTAATGCGTGCCTGCCGCGTGGGAACTCTGGGGCACTATTATGGGGGAATGCTGGATGTTTACAGCGACATGACCCAGCATTCCGCCGTCTTTGGCTGCCATTTTGAGATACTCGAAATGGGTGAGCTGTGGGCGCTGCGCGAGGCGGTCACACCGGATCAGATCAAGGCTAAGCTGGGCGAGTTCCAGGACAAGTTTGAGGTTCAGCCACAGTGTTCCCCAGAGGAGCTGGCGCGGGCCGCCCAAACTTCTGTGGCTCTGGACAGCCTGGTGGCAGGCCATGCTATCGGCTCACTGGCGTATTACTATGAAGGCATTGGAGACGACAGATACGAAAACATTGTAACTTCCCTGATCGCAGGCTGTTCGCTGCTGACGGCGCGGGGCGTGCCGGTGGCTGGTGAGTACGAGATCAAGAATGTCCAGGCAATGAAGATCATGGACGCCTTTGGAGCGGGCGGCTCGTTTTCGGAGTTTTATGCGATGGACTTTGACGATGACATTGTAATGTTCGGCCACGACGGGCCAGGGCATCTTGCCATCGCGGACGGTCCGGTCAAACTGGTTCCGCTGCCGCTGTATCACGGCAAGCCGGGCAAAGGTGTCTCTATTGAGATGCAAGTGCAGAACGGCCCGGTGACGCTGCTGTCTGTCATTCAGGATCGGGAAGGACGGCTCAAGCTGCTGGTTGCCGAGGGCGAGTCCGTGCCGGGGCCGATTTTGCATATTGGCAACACCAACAGCCGCTACCAGTTTTCACTGGGCGCACGCGAGTTTGTCAACCGCTGGTGCCAGGCTGGTCCTGCCCACCACTGCGCGATTGGGCTGGGGCACATTGGTGACAGAATTGAAAAACTCGCCGATCTGCTTGGGATCGAATGTATCCATGTTTGTTAGGGCAGCGATCACCTGATGGACACAGAGAGCGGATGACGGCAGGCTTTGGAATCGGCTGCCGGTTTATCCCGCTGACGCTGACGGCTTTCGCTGGCTTAAAGGTCCACAGATAGCAACGGGGTCCTCCCTGCTGAACTTGGGCCAGCAGATCGGCGGCTTGGTCGGCATCGCGTTTCTAGACACTTGGGTCACAAACGCCGCCGCCACGGCGCAGGCGGGAATCGTCGCCCATGTTTCTGCCAGCAGCGCTGAACTTTTGGAACCTTTTCACGGCCTCCCAATATAAGGATTATGCAATCAATAAATCCTTATTTCTTCCAGGCAAAGCGCCTGAGCGCAAAGCTGCACGTCATCATGGCGTCGCTCCCGGCGCGGCCCGTTTTTGTATTCCACAGGAACGATACGCCCGTCGGGATGAAATTCCACAACATCCCCCCTGCCTTGCAGCCCAAGCTGGTTTGACCAGAGGGGCAGCGCCCGTTCCATTCGCACCCCATTTTCCAGCGTGGTTTGTGGTTTATCCGAGCGTTCATGGGCATAGCGTCCGCGCAAAGTAAAGACGTTTTCGTCAAAGATGCGCTCGACATGAATAAGGGCGCACTGCCGGGGGCAGTAGGAATAATGTTCCAGCGCCGAGATGAGGACCGGCCAATCATCTACCACAGTCTAGGTTTCCTTTTCTGCTTGTGTTCTCGCGCCATACAACAGCAGGCGTTGTTTCATTGTCTGGCAACACAACTCCCGGAGGGCCGGTGTTAGGTTGACGGCAGGCATGGACTACGCAGCCTAAACCACGTTTCAATCCTCACCGGCTCCGAAGAGCCGGTGCTGCGCGCCCCAGTGGATGAGCGCAGACCCCCAACACAAGGCACTGGCCTGTGCGAACTTGACAGACGATGCAGGTGGTGTAAAGAGTAGGATAGAGTAGCTTTAGCCCGGTTTCTTTGAGGAATCCGGGCTAAAATAATCACTTTAAAATAAAACCAGTATAAAATAATTGTTTTAAACGAAGTATAATTGTTTTATCATTATGAGTCACGCTTTGAAAGAAAATACGACCGAGGCCGGACAGATTGCACTTCATACATTGCTCCAAATGCAAAGGCCACTGCCTGCCGTGCGAAGTTTTATTGCCTCCGGGGCCAGACGCACTCGTGAAGCGGCAGGTAATACAGAAGAATATTATCCGCTGCAATATCTTTCCGAAGGGTCGCCGATCAGTCATCTAAAATTTGCCTTGAAGTATGAGCCAATTGATTTTGGGATTGTTTATGAGACGTTCCGCGTAATTGGCCCGGAGCCTGTGGAAGCCTGGCTGCGAGCCGAGCCGACAGGCAACTTTAGCCGCCGCGCCTGGTTTCTGTATGAATTCTTAATGGTGAAATCAGCGTAAAAAACGACACAAGCAGTCTGTACCGCTATTTTGATGCCACAGTGCAGGCGGAATATATTTATGACCGGCTGGCCGAAGCGATCCGCGAGGATTTCAAGGAAAAACTGGAGTTCCTGCGTGTTTACGATGCGGCCCTGACTTCTGTGCTGTCAGTGATTGATATGCCAAACCGGCGGGCAGCGCTGCTTGTCAAACTCTGTTGGCAGAACGCGGGTCGTCTTTCGCCCGAAAAGCGAAAAGATTTCGCCGAAATTACAGACGAAGAGATACAACAAATTGAGGCGCTGCTGCGTCCTCTTATCCGGCCCGATTTGGATGATTTGTTTGCTTGATGGCTTACCCGGAGCGGGCGGGCACGCAAACTGTTTCCTTCTGCCCTTTTCCAGAGTTTATCAAGTCATACTCTTGACTCATTCCAGATAACCGGCTATAATAGAGGATATGACGCCGCCTACACTTCATGATGCTCTGCGCCACGCTGGCCTGCGGGTGACGGCCAGCCGCCTGGCGGTGCTGGCGGCGGTTCAGGGCAGCGGGCAGCACCGGGACGCGGAGGCGGTCGCGGCGGCGGCGCGGGAGCAGCTTGGCACGCTTTCCACGCAGGCGGTCTATGACAACCTGCACGTTCTGGAAGAAGCCGGGCTGGTCCGGCGCATTCAGCCTTCCGGCCACCCTGGGCGCTACGAAGCGCGGGTCGGCGATAACCACCACCACCTTGTCTGCCGCCGCTGCGGCCTGACCGCCGATGTTGACTGCGCCGCCCACGCGGCCCCCTGCCTGGAGCCTTCGGGCGAACACGGATTTGCCGTGGACGAGGCGGAAGTGATCTTCTGGGGCCTCTGCCCCCAGTGCCAGCAGGACAATCACACGCACCCAAATTACCAAAACGAACTAAAGGAACAAACTGCATGAGTGACGCCACTTTGGAACAGGGCACGCCTGATATTATCTCGGCCATCAACCACGAAGCGGAACCCGCTTTTATTCAAGAGGCCGACCCCGCTTCCCAGGAAGGGCAGTGCCCCTATGTCGGCGGGGTGCTGAAACAATCCGCAGGCGGAGGAATGCGAAACCGCGACTGGTGGCCCAACCAGCTTAAGATGAACATTCTGCGCCAGCATTCGTCGCTGTCGGACCCGATGGACCCGGCGTTCAGCTACGCCAAAGAGTTTGAGTCGCTGGATTTAGAGGCCGTCAAAAAAGATATATTTGCGCTGATGACCGACTCCCAGGACTGGTGGCCCGCCGATTACGGCCATTACGGGCCGCTTTTTATCCGCATGGCCTGGCACAGCGCCGGGACCTACCGCATCTCCGACGGGCGCGGCGGTGCGGGGTACGGCACGCAGCGGTTCGCTCCCCTGAATAGCTGGCCCGACAATGCCAACCTCGACAAGGCCCGCCTGCTGCTTTGGCCCATCAAAAAGAAATATGGCAAAAAGATTTCCTGGGCCGACCTGATGGTGCTGACCGGCAACTGCGCGCTGGAGTCGATGGGCTTTGAGACCTTCGGCTTTGCAGGCGGACGCGAGGACGTCTGGGAACCCGCCGAGGACATCTACTGGGGGTCCGAAAAAGAGTGGATGGCGGACAATCGCTACACCGATGACCGGGAGCTGGAAAACCCCCTGGCCGCCGTGCAGATGGGCCTGATTTATGTGAACCCGGAAGGCCCAAACGGGCGGCCTGACCCGCTGGCCTCGGCCCGCGACATCCGCGAGACCTTTGGCCGCATGGCAATGGATGATGCCGAGACAGTGGCCCTGATTGCGGGCGGCCACACCTTCGGCAAGACCCACGGCGCGGCGGACCCGAGCAAGTATGTCGGCTTCGAGCCGATGGCGGCAGGCATCGAGGAGCAGGGCCTCGGCTGGAAGAACAGCCTCGGCTCTGGAAACGGCGTCAACACCATCACAAGCGGCCTGGAAGGGGCCTGGACCACGACGCCGACGCGCTGGGGCAATGAGTACTTCGCAAACCTGTTCGGCTTTGAGTGGGAGCTGACAAAAAGCCCCGCCGGGGCCTATCAGTGGACGCCCAAAGACGGCGCGGGAGCTGGGACGGTCCCGGACGCGCACGACCCCGCAGTGCGCCATGCGCCCTTTATGCTGACGAGTGACCTGGCCCTGCGGGTAGACCCGGCCTATGAGAAAGTCTCCCGGCGCTTCTATGAGAACCCGGACGAGTTTGCCGACGCTTTCGCCCGCGCCTGGTTCAAGCTGACCCACCGCGATATGGGGCCGGTCGCCCGGTATCTCGGTGCTGAAGTGCCCGCCGAAGTGCTGGTCTGGCAGGACCCGATCCCGGCAGTCACGCACCCGCTGATTGACGCCGCCGACGCCGAAGCACTCAAAGCCAAGATTTTGGCGTCCGGCCTGTCGGTGTCCGAGATGGTTTCCACCGCCTGGGCCTCGGCTTCGACGTTTCGCGGCTCGGACAAGCGCGGCGGCGCGAATGGCGCCCGCGTGCGGCTGGCCCCCCAGAAAGATTGGGAAGTCAACCAGCCCGCGCAGCTTGGCGCGGTGCTGAGAAAGCTGGAGAAAGTTCAGGCGGAGTTCAACGCGGCTCAGTCCGGCAGGCAGGTCTCGCTGGCGGACCTGATTGTCCTCGGCGGCAATGCAGGCATCGAACAGGCGGCGCGGGCCGCCGGGCGCACGCTCACGGTGGGCTTCACGCCCGGACGGGCCGATGCCGCACAGGAGCAGACCGATGTGGTCTCGTTTGCCGCGCTGGAACCGGCGGCAGATGGGTTCCGCAACTACCTGAAGCCTCGGCATATCGCCTCCGCCGAGGAGCTGCTGGTGGACAAATCCCAGCTTCTGAACCTGACCGCGCCCGAGATGACCGTGCTTGTCGGCGGGATGCGTGTTTTGGGGACGAACTTTGACGGCTCGGCGCACGGCGTCTTCACCGACAAGCCGGGAACGCTCACCGCCGACTTCTTTGTCAATCTGATGGATTTCGGGACAAAGTGGAACGCCGTGTCGTCCGAAAGCGATCTCTTCGAAGGGCGTGACCGGACCACCGGGGCGGTCAAATGGACGGGAACCCGTGCCGACCTGATTTTTGGGTCGAACTCGGAGCTGCGAGCTATCGCCGAGGTGTATGCCTGTGACGACGCGCAGGACAAGTTCGTGCGGGACTTCGCCGCCGCCTGGACCAAAGTGATGGATTTAGACCGCTTCGACCAGGCCCGCTAGGCTACGCAGAAGCCCGGCCCTCTTTTCAGAGTGGCCGGGCTTTGTGCTGCCGCCTGCCTCAGCCTCAGCGCGTCAGGGGGGGCGGTCACTTCGGGAAAGGTCACCGTCGCTGGCAAAGCGGGGCAGAATAGAGTTGACTGCTCCCGCAGCCAGTGACTTCCACGCAGGCCGCTGTGCGCTGGAACTGTCCGGGGCTTTCTCCGCGTAAGCAATCCGGGTATACTCTGACCCCATCACCGAGGCTGATATTTTCGCACTTAGGAAACCTATGACACTTCAATCGACCCTGCGCCTGGCGGCGCTCAGTTTTGTGCTGGCCCCCGCCGTGGTGCCCACGCTTGCCCACGCTCAGACGGCTCCCCGGACGGACAGCACGCTGCCGCCGCTGCGGCCCCCCGCCGTGCCGCTGGTGACGCATGACCCGTATTTTTCGATCTGGTCGGAAACCAACAAGCTCTACAGCAGCGACACCCGGCACTGGACCGGGCGCGAGCAGAAGCTCAGCGCGATGGTGCGCGTGGACGGCGAAACGCTGCGGCTGATGGGTGCGGAGCCGGAAGAGTCGGCCTCGCTGACGCAGACCGGCGTGGTGGTGCTGCCGACGCGCACGCTGTATACGTTTGCCAATGCCAAAGTGCAGGTGCAGCTGCTGTTTGTGACGCCTGCGCTGCCCGAGGACCTGGCTGTGCTGTCACGGCCTGTGACTTACCTCACATTTTTCGTGCGCTCGCTCGACGGCAAAACGCATGACGTGCAATTCTACACGGACGCGGGCGCGGGCCTGACGGTCAACGATGCCGCGACGCAGAAAGTGACCTGGGAGCGGGCCTCCAAAGGCAACCTGACGGCGCTGAAAATGGGGTCGACCGACCAGCCAACGCTGGCGCGGCGCGGGGACGACGTGCGGATTGACTGGGGGTATCTGTACCTGGCGGCCACGAACGTCAAGGGCCTGCAAAGCGTGCTGACCTCGCGTGACAACGCGCAAAGCGTCTGGGGCAAAACCGGCAGCCTGCCCAAATCCGACGACTTGGACAAGCCGCGCACGGCGAATGACAATTCCCCGGTCGCCGCACTGGCCTTTAACGTCGGCAAAGTCGGGGCTGCGCCGGTGTCCCGGACCGTAATGCTGGCATACGACGACGAGTATTCGGTCAACTGGATGGGCCGAAGGCTGCGCCCCTACTGGCGGCGAAATGGGATGGACGCTGTGGGCTTGCTTCAGACGGCGGCCCGCGAATACCCGGCGCTTTACATGCGCTGCGCCGCGTTTGACACCGAGCTGATGAACGACCTGCGCGAAGTCGGCGGCGAGAAGTACGCCCGGCTGTCCGCGCTGGCGTACCGGCAGTCTCTGGCGGCGCAGAAAGTAGTCGCCGATGCCAACGGTGCCCCGCTGACGTTCTCCAAAGAGAACTTCTCGAACGGCTCCATTGGGACCGTAGATATTATGTACCCGGCATCGCCGCTGATGATGCTGCTCTCGCCCACGTTCCTCAAAGCCACGCTGGAGCCGATTCTGCTGTATTCTGCCGGGCCGCGCTGGCCGTTCCCGTTTGCGCCGCATGACGTCGGCGTTTACCCGCAGGCGACGGGGATGCTCTACGGCGACGGGGAGAAAGTCCCGGCCAACGGCGATGTGAGCGGCAAGCAGCCGGTTGAAGAGTCCGGCAATATGCTTCTGATGCTGGGGGCGCTGTCCAAGATTGAGGGCAATACCAAGTTTGCCGATCCGCACTGGCCGACGATCACCAAGTGGGCCAATTATTTAATCAGCAAAGGCTATGACCTCGACAATCAGTTGTCCACCGACGACTTTGCCGGGCATTCGCCGCACAACGTCAACCTGTCGGCCAAGTCCATTGAAGGGCTGGGCGCATACGCTCAAATGTGCCGGATGCGCGGCGACACCGCCGAGGCCGACCGGGTGCGCGGCATCGCCGAGGGCATGGCCGCGCAGTGGATGGCCGCCGCCAAAGACGGCGACCATTACAAGCTGGCCTTCGACAAGCCGGGAACATGGAGCCAGAAATACAATCTGGTCTGGGACAAAATACTGGGCCTCAATTTGTTCCCGAGCAGCGTGGCAGCCACGGAGCTGGCCTACTACAAAACCAAGATGAACCGCTACGGCCTGCCGCTGGACTCCCGCGAAACCTACACCAAACTGGACTGGACGCTGTGGAGCGCGGCGCTCACCGGCAAAAAAGAAGATGTCGTGGCGCTGTCCGGCCCCGTCTACGACTTCCTGAACGACACCCCAAGCCGCGTGCCGATGACGGACTGGTACTGGACGATTGCAGGCACGCAGCGCGGCTTTCAGGCCCGCTCGGTGGTCGGCGGCGTGTTTATTCCGGTTCTGAACAGCCCGCAAATTTGGAGCAAATGGACCGGGCGCGATCAGGCCGCCGAGAAAAACACCAACCTGAACTGGGCACCCCTGCCGCCGCCGCAGGTAGTCACAGACGTTGTGCCAAACTCCTCGAAGGGCGGCGTGACCTGGAGCTACACGACGGCGATGCCCACGGGCGACTGGTTCGGAGCGGACTATGATGCCTCCGGCTGGCAGACCGGTGCAGGCAGCTTTGGCATGGAGCGCATCCCCGACCCGACTATCCGTACCGCCTGGACGACGCCCGACCTCTGGGCGCGGCGCGAGTTCACGCTGACGGCGGAGCAGATTGCCCATCCCGAGGAACTGGAAATTACCTTCAGCCACGACGACGACGGCGAGGTATTCCTGAACGGCCTTCCGGCGGTCACAGCTCCCGGCGCAAACAACTCTTACGAGCAGTTCCCCATCAGCAAAGCCGCGCTGGCATCGCTAAAACCGGGCCGCAACGTCCTGGCCGTCCACGTCCGCGACACCGGCGGCGACAAGTACATGGACGCCGGAATCGTGCGGGTTAAATAAGACACCGATGGAACGTACCGGACGCCTGAAACAATCCGTCTGCCGGTGGTGCTATCCGGGCCTGACCCTGGAAGCCCTGTGCCGGGAGGCGGCGGCACTGGGCCTGACCTCGGTGGAACTGCTGGGACCGAACGAGTGGCCGACGGCGCAGCGGTTTGGGCTGACCTGCGCCGTCGCGCTGGGGCCGGGCAGCATCGGGGAGGGGTGGAACCACCCGGCGCATCACGACCGGCTGGTGCGGGACACCGAGCGTCTGCTACCGCAGATCGCCGACGCGGGCATTGCGAATATGATTGTCTTTTCAGGCAATCGGGCCGGGCAGTCCGACGCGGCGGGTCTGGAGCAGTGCGCTCAGGGACTGGCACGGATCGTGCCGCAGGCGGAGCGGCTGGGTGTGACCCTGCTGATGGAGCTTCTAAGCAGCGCAGATCACACAGATTATCAGTGCGACCATACGGCGTGGGGCGTGGCGCTGGCGCAGCAGGTGGGGTCAGAGCGGTTCAAGCTGCTGTATGACATCTATCATATGCAGGTGATGGAAGGCAATGTCATCGCCACGCTGCGTCAGCACAGCCTGTTTCTCGGGCATTATCACACCGGCGGCGTCCCTGGCCGGCACGAGATCGATGAAACGCAGGAGCTAAACTATGCAGCGATTGCGCGGGCGATTGCCGACACCGGGTACACGGGCTATCTGGGGCACGAGTTCCTTCCCACAACCGACCCGCTGGCGGCGCTAAAACAGGCCGTCGAGATTTGTACGGTGCTGTAATTAGAAGGAGCAACGAATGCTGACTCAGCAAGCGGTTCTGCAAAGCCTGGCGGAGTACGAGGCGCTTGACGATGGCGACCGGCAGGCGGCGGCGAGGACCGCGCAGTTTGTGCGGGACAATGCACGGTTCGGGGAGCGCACGCTGGAAGCCGGGCAGGTGACGGCGTCGGCATGGATTGTGGATGAGGCCGGGGAGAAGGTCCTGCTGACGCATCATGCCAAGCTGAATATCTGGGTGCAGCTCGGGGGGCACCTGGAAGACGGCGACGCAAGCGTGGCGGCGGCGGCGCTGCGCGAAGCGCGGGAAGAGTCGGGGCTGACCACCGTGCGGCTGGTCTCGGAGCAGGTGTTTGACGCAGACGTGCATCCCATTCCGGCACGGGGAGCTGTCCCGGCGCATTTTCACTACGATTTGCGGTTTTTGTGCGTGGCGGACTCTGGGGAGCCGCTGCGGGTCAGCGATGAATCCCATGCCCTGGCGTGGGTCGCCGTGGCCGAAGTGTCGTCGCTGACAGGGGAGCGGTCGGTGCTGCGAATGCTGGAAAAAGTGGCCGTGCAGAAAAAGCAGGAAAAGCGGGCGAACGTGTAGAACAAGCCGCCATTACCCCCCCAGAAGGAGACCCTGTATGCTTTTTTCGCGCCTTTCGCCCGCTTTTGCCGCCCTGTCGCTGGCTGCTTTGACTACCGCTTCACTGCCGGTCTGCGCTGCACCAGCACCCAAGAATGACACCTCGGCGGAAGTCATTATTGGCGGCACGCTGATCCACACGGTCCGCACGGGATGGGGCGGCAAAACAGCCAAACAGCGGGCGACTGAGGTGCAAATACGGCTCAACAAGATGCTGGCACAGGGGCCGATGACGCCGACAGACTTCACGGTCGGGCAGAGGGACGGCGACTGGTGCGTTTTGTTTCGCGGCAAGCGATTTCTGACGGCGGACCCGGCTTCGGCGGCGCAAAACCAGTGCAGCCCGCAAGCACTGGCGGGGCAATGGGCGGCGCATTTGGACAAAGTGCTGCCGGAGCTGACCAAGCCGAAGATGGTGAAGTAGAAACCCCCATGCGTCATATCGTTGGAGCAATTGCACTTATAGTCATCCTGGCATCCAATCTGGCCGCTGCGCCAAAAAGCACCACGGTCGGCGATCCCAAAAACCCGGCGGGGCTGGCAGGAGCCGTCGCGGATGCCTACAACAACGGTGCCCGAAAGATTGTGATTGCGCCGGGCGTCTATGTGCTGCCGTCCACGGGGCATTCGGCGCTGGAGCTGCACGGCTGGAAAAACGCAATAGTTAGCGCCGCCGGGGTTACATTGATTATCACCGATCTGACCTGGGAGCATAACGTTTTCGACCTGCGCGACTGCACCAATGTCACCGTGTCGGGGCCGATTTTATCGCAAAACAAAGTCACGGCCTATCAGGGGCGCGTGATTGCCGTCGGCACGGACGCGGACGGCAAGGCGACCTGCGACTTTCGGCCCGATCCGGGCTACCCCGTGCCGCCCGCCGCGCCGAAAGGGGCAAAAGGCGGGTTTCTGGGCGGCGATGTCAACATCGTGAACAAAGCAACACGGAAATTAAAGCTGGGCTGCGGGGACTTTTACGGCGTGCCGGGCGAGGATTTAGGGAACGGGACATTCCGGGTCACCTTCAACCAGAAAACCCTGCCGTTCGGTGTCGGGGACTGGCTGGTGGGGCGCTATGGCGACGCCCCGTTCAAAGTCTATTTGAACAACTGCCGGGGCTGCACGGTGAGAGACGTGACTCTGATGCGGAACGGCTTTGCGCCGCTCCGCGAAGACGGCGGCGGCGGCAATCACTATCTCCATTGCCGCTGGGCGCTGGGGCCGCGCCCCGGCAAAGCGACGGAAGCGCCCCTGGTGACGAATGCCGCCGATGGGATGCACATGATCGGGTCGTTCCCCGGCCCGGACATCGAGGACTGCGTCTTTGAAGGCGTCTTTTTAGACGACTGCATCGCCATTCACGGCGGCTTCACGGCGATTAACGCCGTTTCCGGCCCCACGCTGACACTGGAAAAAGACGGGGGATTGGTGGTCGGTCAGCCTGCGCGTATTTCCAACGAGAAAGGCTTCTTCGGGGAAGCCACGGTGACGGCGCTCCGAGACAACGGTGACAAAACGTGGACCGTGACATTGGACCGTGATTTAGGCGTTCCCGCCGACGCCAAAGTCAGCAACCCGCGCCGCAACGGGGCGGGGTACAAAATTATTGGCTGCCGCCTCGGCGGCACGCGCTCTCGGGGGATTTTAATTAAAGCCGACAACGGCGTGATCCAAAACAACGTGGTGGACGGCTGCGGGCAGGCGGCGATCTCGCTCGGCCCGGAATACTACTGGAACGAGGCCGATTACGTCCGCAACACGCTGATTTCGGGCAACACCTTCCGCGCCAATGGCAGTGCGGCTTACGGCGGCGCGGCCATTTTGATCCACGGCGACGGGGCAATCGGCAACGCCAATTTGACCCTCCGTGACAACCGCTTCGTGTCCAACTATCAGGGCGACGTGGAAGCGGCGTGGATTGACGGCTTGGTCATCGCCAACAACACGCTGACCGGCGCTGCCGTGTGGCCGCCATTTCTGGACAAGCACTCGCCGATTGCGCTGTCCCACTGCCGGAACGTGGCTGTGTGGGGCAATGTCGTCAAGAACCCGGTTTCCTACAAGCCGGAAGTGGTAAGCGTAGGCGAGGATGTATCAGTCTTGATAGGAGACGAATCAAAGGAAGTTCTAATAAGTACCCGCCCTAAATATAGGCACCCTGAAGTCAAGAAAGAACCGTAGGGGGAGGGTCCCCCTGCCCTCTTATACCCTTCGGTGCTTATGCCCTTCGGTGACGCAAGGACGGGCGGGGGAACTTGGAAGGGCGGGGGGACCCCGCCCCTACGATGTGGCAAGTGCCGCCAGCACGTCTTCCATCGTTTCCGCTCGCTTCACCGCCTCAAAGCCGGTAAAGCCGCCGTGCTGTTCGGCCAGCTTCAGCCACTGCTTCCAGCGGCAGACAATGCGCGGGGACATCCGGCCTTCAATCCGCTCGGTCAGGCAGGCCAGGCGGCGCAGGGGCGGTCCCCAGTCCCCCACCCGCTCGGCGTCGCCCGGTGACGCGGGCGCAATCCCCAGTTCCACCGCACAGCGGCGGGAAAGCGTCGGGTCGGCCACGGCCCCCCGGCCCAGCATGAAATGGCGGCAGCCGGTTTCGGCGCGGCAGCGGCGCAGGTCTTCCAGTGTCCACAGGTCGCCGTTGGCGACGACGGGAATGGACAGCCGCGCCTGCACTTCCCCGATAGGGTTCCAATAGGCGGGCGGCGCGTAGACCTGAGCGCGGGTGCGGCCATGAATCGTCAGCCACGACGCCCCCCCGGCGGCGGCGCTGTCGGCGATTTCCAGCAGCAGCTCCGTCGAGTCCCAGCCGAGCCGTATTTTGGCGGACACGGGCAGGGCAGTTGGCACAGCAGCCCGCACCGCCGACACAATCTCTTGGATACGGGCCGGGTATTTCAGCAGCGTCGCCCCGCCGTCATGCCGGTTGACAGTCTTGGCCGGGCAGCCGAAATTGATGTCCACGGCCCGCGCCCCGGCCTCGACGGCATGCGCCGCCGCCTGCGCCATCAGTTCGGCATCGCCGCCCAAAAGCTGCACCTGCACGGGCAGACCCGTATGCGTCCTGCCTCCCGTGCGAAGCTCGGGAACGTGCCGCCGGAACAGGTCCGGCGCGGGGGCGTGGGACGAGACGCGCAGGAACTCGGCGACGGCAAAGGTCCAGCCGCCCTGCTCGGACAGGAAGGCCCGCATGGGAGCATCGGTCATCCCCTGCATGGGGGCCAAAATCAGCGCGGGCACGTCAGGGTCAAGCATAGGGAGAGTATACCCGGCAACCCCTCCCGCTCGTTCCTCGCTCCCTCCCCTGTTAGGGGAGGGCACAGAGCAGGACAGGACAAGGGCCAGAAAAGACCGCCCCTGCGCCTTCCGGGGCTTAATTTTAACCCTCCCCTAACAGGGGAGGGAGCGAGGAACGAGCGGGAGGGGTTCTGCGGCAAACGGGGTATAAGAATTCATCGCTCAAGATTTGAAGGAAACAGGCAATATATGGCAGGTAAATTAGACGGCAAAGTGGCCCTCGTCACCGGCGCAAGTGCAGGGATTGGCGCGGCGGCGGCACGGGCGCTGGCGGCGGAAGGCGCAAAGATTGTGCTGACGGCCCGGCGGCGGGAGCGGCTGGAGTCGCTGGCCGAGGAAATCCGGGCGCTGGGGTCCGATGCGGCGATTGTGGTGGGCGATGCCCGCGAGGAAGAAACGGCGAAAGAAGCGGTGCAGGCGGCGTCGGAGACATTCGGGCGGCTGGATATTTTAATCAACAACGCCGGGGTCGGCAACTACAAAAACATCGTGGACACCAGCGCGGACGAGTACGACACGCTGATGGACAGCAATGTGCGCTCGACGTTTCTGTTCACCCGCCATGCCGTGCCGGTGATGCAGGCGCAGCACTCCGGGACCATTTTGATGCTGTCGTCGATGGCGGGAGTCTACGGCTTCGCGGGCGAGGCGGTCTACTGCGCCACCAAGTTTGCCCAGGTCGGCCTGGCGCAGGCTTTGGACAAAGAGCTGCGCCCGCACGGCATCAAAGTGGGGGCCATCTGCCCCGGCGGCGTCAAAACGGAGTTTGCATTGGGCACAGGCCGCACCGAGCAGTCCGTCGCCGAGTCGGGAATGCTGGAGCCGGAAGACGTGGCCGGGGCGGTCGTTCTCGCCTGCACGCAGTCGGCAGGGTCACGGATTATTGAAATCCAGATGCGGACCATGGACGAGGCTTTGACGTAGAACTGCGGTCTCACTGCATAACTGCGCCCAAAGAAACCATGTCCTAAAGGACACGGTTCTCCGGGGGACCGCAATCCAACACACAAATTAGAAAAGATACACAGCACAATGGCACAGCACACAGCAAAATATGCCCTCGTCGGGGGCGGTCTTGCCTCAGCAAAGGCGGCGGAGGCGATCCGCAAGTACGACACGGACGGCACAATTTTAATCATCGGCTCCGAGCCGCACGCGCCTTATCACCGCCCCCCGCTGTCCAAAGAGTACCTGCGCGGTGAGGCCGACTCGGACAGCCTGCTGCCTATTCTAAGCACAGACTGGTATGAGACCAGCAAAGTAACGCTGCTGACCGGGACCAAAGCGACGGGCGCGGACACGGGCGCGAAAACAATCACGCTGGACAATGGCGACACGGTCAGCTACGAAAAAATGCTGGTGGCAACGGGGTCTGCGCCCAAGCCGCTGGACGTGCCGGGCGGTGACGGGCCGAATGTGCGGACGCTTCGCACGAAAGACGACAGCGAGGCCATTCGGGAGCATTTGGGACAGAAGTTGATACTTGTCGGCGGCGGCTATATCGGCGTCGAAGTGGCTTCGGACTTTCTGGAAACCGGCGGCAAGGCGACGATTATTGAGCCGACCGGTCAGCTTTGGAGCAAGTTTGCGTCGCCGACTTACGGGGCGTTTCTCCAAGACAAGCTGGAAGCGGCGGGGGCGGAGATCATTCTGGGTGATGAAGTCACGGAAGTGACGCCGACAGGCGTTAAAACCAAGTCAGGCCGGACCATCAGCGGCGACTTTGTGGTGGCGGGGGTCGGCGTCAAGCCCAATTTAGAGTTTGCACAAGCGGCGGGGCTAGACGTAGACGAGAAAAAGAACGGCGTTCTGGTCAACGAGTTTTTAGAGACGGGCACGCCGGACGTCTGGGCGGCGGGCGACTGCGCGGGCTTTCAGGACCCGGTCATGGGCAAGCAGTGGCGCGTGGAACACTGGAACAATGCCCGGTGGCACGGCGAGATCGCCGGAACCAACATGGCCGGACAGAAAATGTCTTATGACCATGTGCCGCACTTCTTTTCGCAGGAGCTGGATATTGACTTCAAGCTGTTTGGCGACCCGCAGGGCGGCAAAGGCGGCCTGCTGCACGGCACGCCTGAGTCGAACCGCTTTGACGAGCTGTATCTCACCGAAGACGGCAAAATCGCTATGATTATTACGGTGAACCCGCCGGAGGGCCTGATGCCGACGCTGGAGCGGCTGACGCGGGAGAAAACTTCGGTGCAGGGCCGCGAGGCAGAGATTGCAGACACCGACTTTGATCTGGCAAGCCTGCTGGGGTAAGCCAGTTTCAAGCCGCCGCCAGGCTGATGCAGTCGGCGCTTGGCTCGGCCTCGCGTTGCGCCCGCAAAAAGGCGCGGACGCAGGCGGGGTCCCATTGCGTTCCAGCCCCTTCTTCCAAAATGGCGCGGGCGCGGGCGGGGTCCATGCCTTTGCGGTAGGGGCGGTCGGTGGTCATGGCCGAGTACGCATCGGCGACGGCCATCAGGCGGGCCATGAGGGGTGCTTCTTCGCCGCGCAGGCCGCCGGGGTAGCCGCCGCCGTCCCATCGCTCGTGGTGATGGCGGACGGCTTCCAGAACATCCTCAAAGCCGGGCACGGCCCCGACAATGTTGGCGCCCATGTCCGGGTGCTGCTGAATCGCCTCAAACTCGGCGTCGGTGAGATGGCCCGGCTTTCGCAGGATGTCGTCGGGAACGCCGATTTTGCCGACATCATGGAGCAGTGCGGCCACGGCCACGTTCTGCTGCGCGGCTTCGTCCAGACCCAGTTCACAGGCGATTTGCAGGCCATAAACTAGAACATCTTCGGAGTGGCGGCGCGTGTAGCGGTCTTTGGTGTCCACGGCGTTGACCAGCGCACTCAGCATCGGAAAACCGGCGCGTGTCCCGGCAAACTTGGCCCGGAATCTTTCTACGAGGGCTTCCCGTGACCCTTCTCCGGCTTTGGCGCGGCGCAGGCGGCGGTCGGCCAGCTCCACCAGGTCCAGCCGCGAGGCGGCTTCTTCGGGAAACACGGCAATGCCCACCGAGGCCCCAATGGGAATGGTGGTGTCGTAGCCCGGCGGCTGGTAGCCCAGCCCGGACAGGGCGGCCCGCAGGCGCTCCGACAGCCCGGCGGCGTCTTCGGCATCGTCAATCGCGGCCAGCAGCACAAACTCGTCGCCGCCATACCGGGCCAGCGTGTCGTAGGAGCGGCAGCAGCCGCGCAGGGCGTCGGCGACCTGCCGCAGCACCCCGTCGCCGACCGCGTGGCCGTAGACATCGTTGAAGAACTTGAAATTATCGACGTCCATGACAGCCAGCGCCAGCCGCCCGCCGGTGCGCTGCGCCCGGTCGGCTTCGGCTTCCAGCCGCGACTGAAAGCCCCGGTGGTTCCACAGCCCGGTCAGCGCATCCCGCTCGGCCCGTTCCACCGCCTCCGCCAGCAGAGCCTCGCGCTGCGCTTCGGCCTGTTTGCGGTCAGTGATGTCGGTGATCGCGCCGAGGGCACCAATGACTTGCCCGTCACTGCTCCGCAACAGGGACGATTTGTTTTCCCCCCAGAAGCGTGTGCCATCTTTTCGCAGCACCTGTGATTGCCATGTTTTGCCTGATTCTCTGGAAGCGGGCTGTTTGCGCTCGGCCAGCGCAGGCCAGTCTTCCGAGTCAAGCAGCAGGGTATGGGCCGGGCAGCCGACCATTTCCTGCTGCGTATAGCCGGTCATCTCCAAAAGACGGGGGTTGACATATAAGATGCTGTCCTGCGGATCAACGATGAGAATGCCCTCATTCAGCCCTTCCACGACGCTTCGGTATCGCGCTTCGGTTTCCTGCAATTCGCGGGTGCGCTCCTGCACGCGCCGGTCCAGAGTGCGGTTGACTTCTTCCCGTGCCTGCTCTTCGGCTTTGCGGGTGGTGATGTCGCGCTGCACAGAAACCCAGTGCGTGTACCAGCCAGCCTCGTTGGCAATGGGCTTGATATTCAGCTCGACCCAGAACTGCGTGCCGTCTTTGCGGTAGTTGAGCAGCTCGGCCCGGACAGGCTGCCAGGTTTTCAAGCGGTCATGAATGCGGGCGCGGACGGCGGGGTCAGTGTCTGGCCCCTGCAAAATGCGCGGCGACTGTCCGACGGCTTCTTCTGCGCCGTAGCCGGTGTTGCGGGTGAACGCGGGGTTCACATAAACAATGCGTGGTCCGCTTCCTTCCACCGGCTCGGCTTCGGTAATCACTACGGCGTCGTTGGCGTTTTCCACCGCCGTTTGCAGCAGGCGCAGCCGCTCATCTACTTTTTTGCGCTCGGTGATATCGCGTGCAATCCCGATGACGCCGATGGCGGCTCCGTCGGCATCCCGGCAGACATCTTTGGTGCTAAGGTACGTGCGGGCCAGGCCGTCGACCAGCTCGGTGTCTTCGTAGGTCTGCGAGAGGCCCGAAGCCAGTACCTGCCGGTCATGCGCCTGCGTCTGCGCGGCGGCGGCAGGCGGGAAAAGCTGCGTGTCGTCGCGTCCGATTATCTCCGTGATGGGCCTGCCGATCAGCCGCGCCCCGGCGGCATTGATCATCTGGTAGAGGCCCTGCCGGTCTTTCAGGAAAAGAGCGTCGGTGGTGCCATGCACCACCGCCTGCATCATCGCATAGGTTTCCCGCTGCACGGCCAGATGACGGCGCACTTCCAGAAGGCCGACCACCTGCCGGGCCAGCGCCTGCAAAGCATCTTTCTGGTCGGCAGACAGGGTGCGGGGCGTCTGGTCAATCACGCACAGGCTGCCAACCGCGTGCCCCTCGGGCGTCCGCAGCGGCGCTCCGGCATAGAAACGCACTCCCCCGTCCCCCGTCACGAGCGGATTGCTGGCAAAGCGATTGTCTTCACACGCATCGGGAACTTCCAGCACCCCGTTCTGAAGAATGGTATGGGTGCAAAAGCTGATGTCCCGCGCCGTTTGCTCCGCTTCCACACCCACTTTTGCTTTGAGCCACTGCCGGTCACTATCAATCAGACTAATCAGCGCCACGGGTGTCTGGCAAATAGAGGAAGCCAGACGTGCAATATCGTCGTACTCCTGTTCCGGCAGCGTGTCCAGAATGGAATAAGCGTGCAGCGCCGCCAGCCGGGCGTCTTCGGCGGCGGGGCTGAACATTGCAGGTTGACCGGAGGGCAGGGCAGTCATAAGGGTGTGTTTCTAAAGCGTGCCGGGCGTTCCCTTCTATTGTGGGCAGATGAGCTGTTATCAACAGGCCAAAGATGTATGACAAGAACAAGCAACAAGAATAAAAACAGGCCGCAGAGAAATCTCTCTGCGGCCTGCCTGGTTTTGGTTTCAGCGCGTCGCCAGGAAATGATCGGCAGCCCGCAGGGACAGCGCCATCTGGGTCAGAGCGGGGTTGATGCTGAGGGCGCTGGGAAAGACCGAGTTGTCCATGATATGCAGGCCCGGCACGTCATGGGAGCGGCCATACGAGTCTACTACCGAATCGGCAGGGTTGTTGCCCATGCGGCAGGTTCCCAGCGTGTGCGGGTGACGGTTCAGGCTCCACACGTCTTTCGCGCCCGCCTCGGCCCAGATTTGGCGCATCAGCGTCTCCGCGTGAACCGTCATGCGGTTCTCATTCTCGCCCGCCGTGTAGTGGACACGCGGCTTGGGCAGGCCCCGGATGTCTTTTTCGTCGGACAGCTCCACAAAGTTATGCTCGTAGGCCAGGCCATCGCCGCAGATGTTGATGCCCGCGACATGGTTATAGCCGCGCATATGCTGGCGCAGGCCCTCGCCCCAGAGATGCTCGCCGCGCACAAGCTGCGTGGCATAGGTGACGGGCATGACGCCGATGCTTTGCAGCAGGTAGCCGGACGCAAAATCGGCGTCTTTGGGCCGGTGCGTGTCTTCAGAAATCAGGCCGCCGGGGATGCCCTTGTAGGGCCGGATGTCAGCGTCAAACTGCCCCCATACCTGAATGCCCGTGTGCGTGGTGAAATTGCGCCCGACTTCGCCGCTGGAATTGCCGAGATTATTCAGCATCAGAAGGCGCGGCGACTCGATGGCCCCCGCGCACAGAAAGACGTTCCGGCAGGGCTGCCGCCGCTCGGTCCCGTGCTGATTGTAGACGACGCCCGAAACGCGGCCCTGCGCGTCCCGCTCAATAGTCGTCACAAAGCACTCGGAGCGCACTTCGGCCCCGGCTTGCAAGGCCACGGGAATAAACGTGACGTCCATGCTGGCCTTCGCGCCGACCGAGCAGCCCGCCTGGCAGAAGCCCCGGTTGGTACACGCCTTGCGCCAGCCGACGCCCGGCTGAAAGTACGGCCCGGACAGCGCGGCATTAGGCGCGGGCGACGTTTTGATGCCCAGCCGGTCGCACGCCCCCTGCATCAGCAGCGCTGCACCGTTCAGCGGCAGGGCCGGGAGCGGGTAGCCCTGCCCGTGCGGGTTCCACGGGTACGGGGTCGGGCCGGAGACGCCCAGAAATAGCTCCACTTCATTGTAGTACGGCTCTAAATCCGCGTAGCCGATAGGCCAGTCGCGGGAAACGCCGAACTCGGAGTAGACCGTGAAGTCGTCCGGGTGGGCGCGGGGCGTGTAGGCCGTGTAGTGGAGCGTCGAGCCGCCGACCCCAATGCCGGAATTGTTCGCGCCGAAGGGAACCGGGTCTCGGCCCGCGCTGAGGCGCTCGTCGTTCCAGAACAGCTTGTCCTGGGCACGCTCATCGGTAGCGAAGTCGCGGGCGGGGTCCCAGAAATGCCCCGCTTCCAGCGCGACCACGGACAAGCCCGCCGAAGCCAGGCGGGCCAAAATCGGCGCTCCGCCCGCGCCGGTCCCGATAATCACGGCGTCGACGGTCTCGGAGAGCGGGAACTGCCGCCCGGTAGACAGCGGCGGCGTGGGAGTCGGCAGCGGGGGCGGCGGCGGGGCGGGCGTCGTGGCCGCTGGCTCCGTGGCCGCCATCGGCAGCGGCTCACGCGGCTCGCGCACGTTCAGCCCGAAGCGGGACCAGCCGGGGGCATCGGCCATGCCCGCGTAGCCGATTTCTTCCTGCACCAGCGGGTGGCTGTAGAAGAAATGCGTCGCATCAGACAGCACTTCTTCCAGAAACAGCTTGGACGGCAGTGTTTGCCACACGTCTCCGGCCACGGTTTCGGTGTCTAAAGCTTTGAGAACGGCCTCCTGCGCGGCGCGGGCCAGCGCGGTAAACGTCGCTGCACCCGACGCGGCGGCGGCTTCGTTCAGCCCGCGCAGGCCCATCTTGAACGCCTCGCCGTCAGGGGGCATAGAGTCATAGCGCCAGCCGTCAGCCATCTGGTCGGCCAGCCGGTCGTCGATGCACAGAGCCAGGCTGCGGGCGGTGGGGGCTTCGGGGTCGGCGAACAGGCACTTAAGCGCCGCCTCCAGCGTGTCCGTTTCGGACTTGGTAAAGAAGCGCGGCTCGCCAGGGGTTTCGTCCAGCCGCGCCTGGAGTGCGGCACGGGTCGGTTGTGTGACAAGATTGGTAGAAAGCAGGTCCCGGACAGTGCCGGGAGGGTAAATGTCTGTGATGTTGGAGGTCACGGATGTTCTTTTCTAAATAGGTGCAGGAGACCTACCTTCCTTGCTTCGCTCATTCTTCGCTTCGCAGGGTCCTCCCTGAAGGAAGGTAGGTTCCTTATGAGCTTGACAGTTTGCCGCCGGTGATTTCCACCAGCGCCCCGGTCATAAACGAGGCATCGGTGGAGGCTAGAAATACATACGCCGGGGCCAGCTCATCGGGCTGACCGGGGCGGCCCAAAGCGACCTCGCCGCCGAAGACTTCGATGTCTTCTGGGAGCATCGTGCCGACAATGTTGGGCGTCCAGACCGGGCCGGGGCAGACGGCGTTGACGCGGATATTTTTGTCGCCTAAATTGAGCGCGAGGGCTTTAGTGAACGCATGAATGGCCCCTTTGCTGGTGCAGTAGTCAATCAAATGCGGCTCGCCGACAAGACCCACAATGCTGCCGGTGTTGATAATCGCGTCGCCGTCCGTCAGGTGCGGCAGGACGGCTTTCGCCATATGGAAGTAGCCAAAGATATTGGTTTCCAGCGTGCGCCGGAACTGCTCTTCGGAAATATCTTCCAATGAAGATTGTACCTTCTGATAGGCCGCATTGTTGACTAAAATGTTGAGGCCGCCCAGCTCGGACACGGCGCGGGCGACGGCTTCGCGGCAGGCGACCGAGTCGCGGACATCGGCTTTCAGGACAAGACACTTCCTGCCCGTTTCCGCCACTTTGGCACGGGTCGTCTCGGCGTCGGCATCGTTTTCGTTATAGACAATCGCCACATCCGCGCCTTCGAGGGCATAGGCAAGGGCCACGGCGCGGCCAATGCCGGAGTCCGCGCCAGTGATAATCGCTTTTTTGCCGATTAGCTTGCCAGCGGGCTTGTAGCCTTGCAGGTCGGTCTGGGGCTGCTGGGTCATGTCGCTTTGTTTGGCGGGATAAGGCAGGGTCTGAACGGCTATTTCTTTGGTTGTGGGACGGTGGGGCGTGTCACTCATTGGTGGGTTCCTCGGCTTCCTCTGTTGGTTTTTCTATAACCGTTTGGGCAGGGCTTGAAACGCGGCAGGAAACCGGGGGTCGTGCGGTGCATATACCAGGAAGACTTCGCACCAAAGACTGACCAAAGGACCACTTGATGATCACTATTGCTTTTGTGGGCTGTGCCCATATTCACACGCCGGGGTTTGTGCGGCTCGTCAACAGCCGCGAGGACGTGCTATGCAAGAGCGTCTGGGACCACGACGCCGCCCGCGCTGAGAAACGCGCCGGGGAACTTGGGGCCACCGTCGTCGCCGACTTCGCGGACATTTATGCCGACCCGGAGATTGACGCCGTGATCGTCTGCACGGAAACCAATTTGCATTCGTCAGTCGTTTTGCCGGGCGCGGCAGCCAAAAAGCATCTGTTTGTAGAAAAGCCGCTGGGGGTCACCGGCGAAGACGGCTGGGAGATGGCGGCGGCGGTGGAAGCGGCCGGAATTATTTACGGCACGGGGCTGTTCATGCGCGGCTACCCGACGCACTTGTTCATCAAGCAGCAGATTGAGGCGGGCGCGTTCGGCAAAATCACGCGGGCACGCGGCTCCAACTGCCATTCGGGGGCGCTGGGGCACTGGTTCGATACGGACTGGCGCTGGATGGCGGACCCGAAGCAGTCCGGGGTCGGGGGCTTTGGCGATCTGGGAGCGCATATGCTGGACATCCTGCTCTGGCTGCTGGGCGATGTCACGGAAGTGACGGCGCAGGTCGACGAAGGCACAGGCGTTTATCCGGGCTGCGACGAGACCGGGGAAGGGCTGCTGCGCTTCCAGTCCGGGGCCATTGGCACGCTGGCAGCAGGCTGGGACGACCTCGCGGACCCGATGACGCTGCTGGTCAGCGGCACGGAAGGCTTCGCGGCGGTGATCAACGGCGAGCTGTTTTTCAAGAGCGAGCGCGCCCCCGGCGCGGACGGCAAGACACCCTGGACGGACCTGCCTGCCGCCAAGCCCGCAAGCCTGGGCGCGTTCCTGGATGCCGTCGGCGGCGGCAGCACGGACGCGCTGGTCACGGTGCGCGAGGCGGCCTACCGGGGCGCGGTCATGGCGGCGCTGTATGCAGGCGCGGCGGGCAATACGTGGGCAGCGCCGGAGACCGAATAGGAGAACCTCACCCCCGCCCTCTCCTTGCTGAAGGAGAGGGCGGGGGTGAGGTTCCTAAATCCCCGTCTTTTCACTTGGCACGTTTTATGCAAGTAAGTTTACTGGCGCGAAGCAGTTCACCCGCGCAAGGCCAGCGGGGTTCGCCCCCCTAGAGCAAGAGGGGAACGGATGCATCTTTTCAATCGCCGTCCGCATGACGGCGTCGGTTCCGTCATTCAAATTGGCGAAGGCATAGATATGGTCGAAGTGGAGATTTTGGAGGTGGTCGGCGAGCAGGTCATTGTGGGCGTCGTCGCGCCGAGCGAAACCCGCGTTCGCCGCAAGGAGGCCGCACTTGTGAGGCCGCCGGGCGGGCCAGATTCTCCGCCTTTTCCTTCCTCTTTGTAGATACAGAGCAGCCCCGGTCCATTTTTTCAATGGGCCGGGGGCTGCTCTCTTTTCTTATTTGCCGGTGCGGAACGGCGAGGCGGGCAGGCCAAAGCCGTTGTACAAATTGCACACCGGGCTGTCTGCCCAGCCGTAGCGCACATCCGTCGGGTTCGGCACGGACGGCGACGACACCACAACGCCATTGCCGTCGATTTTGGCGTCGGCAGACACAAACTTGCCGTCGCTGCCCGCGATGGCGAAGCCGGTCAGCGGGCCGCCTTTAGCGACCAAGCCGCCCGTCGCGTGCGAGAAGTCCAGGCGAATGGCTCCCGGTCCGATTTTCATGTCCGTGAAAACCGGCCCCGAAGACTCGCCCGGCAGGCCGTAAGCCACGGTTTCGGCGACCAGCGCCAGCCGCCGCCCGACTTCCTGCTTGTTGGTCGGGTGAATGTCCTTCGGGTTGCCGACATCCACGGCAACGGCCAGGCCCGTCTTGGGCAGAGTGGTCGCCGTCAGGGACTGCGCTTCGCGCAGCTCGGCCCAGTTGGACTGCCCCGGCTGATCGGGGTTGCCGCCGAAGTTTGCGAGCTGCACAATCAGGAAGGGAAACGTGCCCGCCCCCCAGCGCCCGCGCCAGTCGGTGATCATGGCAGGCAGCAGGGTCCGGTACTGCGCGGCCTGCGCGGCGGAGTTAGCGTTGGACTCGCCCTGATACCAGATGGCCCCTTTGATGCCATAGGACACCAGCGGGGCGACCATGCCGTTATACAGCACGGTGGGCTGGTTCTGGTCGCCGCCCAGCGTCGGTACGGGGTCCCCGGCGGGCAATGCGCCGCCAATTTTGTAGGCCCAGTCCCCGGCCAGCGGGATTTTGTCCGTGCCCATCTCCAGGAACATCTGCTCCGGCGTGCCGTTGACGCCGCCGATGCCGCCGGTGTCCAGCGCCCGGATGGCAAGGACATTGCGGCCCGCCCGCAGCGCCGCCGCTGGAACGGTGTAAACACGGTCGACAAGGTGGTCATCGGTCGTGCCAACGACCGCACCGTTGACATACGTGGTATCCCGGTCGTCAATCGGCCCCAGATGCAGGGTCAGCGGCGCTTTGGCCTGCTCGGCGGTCAGCGTGACCTCTTTGCGATACCAGACCACGCCGTCAAAGTTTGCCAGCGCGGGGATACCCGCGCCTTCCCAGGCTTGCGGCAGGGTCATCGTGGGCCAGTTCGGGGCATCGAGCGCCGGTGCGGCCCAGGACTGCGCTCCCAATGCGGAGCCTTTGTCATTGCGGGCATACCACGCGGCTTTGATAGCCTCGAAGCCGCCCGGCGTCGCCAGCATCTGCTGGGCGTCCAGCGCGGGCCGAAAGGCGGGCACTTTGGCCCGCAGGGCCGCCGTGCTGGTCCAGGCTTCGGCGGGCGTGCCGCCCCAGTTGGTTTCAATGAGGCCGATGGGCACGTTGATTTTCTGCTGCAAGTCGCGCCCGAAGAAGTAGCCGACGGCGCTGAAGCCGTTCCAGCCGCCCTGTTTAACGGTCTCCGGGGTGCAGACGGCCCACGCCCCGCTGCTGGGCGTGGCCTGCGGCGTCACGGCGATGTCATGTCCGGTCAAAAACAGCCGGATATTGGGATGGTTCGCCGCCGCGATCTCAGCGGCGCTGTTATCGGTCATGCCGAGGCCGAACTCCATGTTGGACTGCCCGGAGCAAATCCACACGTCGCCAACCAGAATGTTGCCGCGCTTTTCGCTGTGGCCGGGGGCGGTGACGGTGAGCGTGTACGGCCCGCCCGGCCCGGCTTGCAGCACCGGCAGGTGCGCGGTCCAGTGGCCGTCTGCGCCGGCGACGGCTTTGGCAGTTTTGGCCTTGCCGTCTTTGCCGATAAGCCGAACGGTCACGGCCTGCCCCGGCGTGGTCCAGCCCCAGACAGGGTCCGCGAGGCCGCGCTGAAGCACCATGTTGTCAGAAAACAGCGGGTGCAGGAAGGGTTTGGCATCGTCGGCCCGTGCGCCGGAGGCGGACAAAATGAGACCCAGACCCAGCAGGGGCAAAGCGCGGCGCGAGAAGGTTTGTGTGCGAAACATCATTGGTTACGGATTACCTTTCGAGGGAGTTCAAGAAGGGTTCGAGGGGTTTTCAACCCCTCGTCTTTTGTTTTGATTTCTCTTACTCTACCGACACGCCCCAGGTTCCTTCGAGGGCCGCGCCGGGGGCCAGCACAGCCAGGCCCCAGGCGTGGTGATTGAAGGCGTCCGAGCCGCAGGTCATCGGCTCAATGGCAAGCGCATGGCGGCGGTGGTCTTCGGGCAGCGGGTCGCCGGAATACAGCACGACGTAGTCAAATGTTTTGTCCAGCCAGACGGCCACGGTGCGGCCCGTGTTCCCGTTTTTGCCTTCCCCCTCGGACGCCGGAGCGGACAGGCGGATGCGGGTCAGGCCGTCGTCGTCGCGGGTCGGGGCCAAAAAGCAGGTGTTGAACACCGTATCCCCAATCGGACCGCCGGTGCGGAAGTCGTAGGGCGAGCCGGCCACCGGCAGGACATTGCCTGTCGGCAGCATATTCGCGTACTCTAAATAGGACTCAAAGGGCAGGGTCAGCGTGTCCGGGTCAATCAGGGTCGTGCCTGCGGTAAAGTACGGATGGAAGCCTGCTGAGACCGGCGCGGGCGTGTCGCCATTATTGACAAGGTCAAACGCACAGGCCAGCCCATTGTCATCGAGATGGTAAGCGACGCGGGCGGTGAGCGCAAACGGGTAGCCTTCGTGGGCATCGGCGGCAAACTGCGTGCGGAACATGACCCAGTCCGGGTTCTGCGAGACGACTTCCCAGACCGTCTGCCGCAGGAAGCCGTGGATGGCATTGGGGCCTTCGGTATCGTTCTTCTTCATCTGGTAGGCTTGGCCGTTGAAGTCGTAGTGCCCGGCGGCGACACGGCCCGGAAAGGGGATTAAAACGTCGCCCTGCCCGCCGACTTTGTTTTTTGCGCCGACATAGCCCGTCACCACGTCCTGATACTCGCCATCTGTCCACAGGGCCAGCCCCCGCAGAGAGGCCCCCCATGGAGAGACGGCCAGCCGCCACGGGCCGTGGGTCAGCACAATTTCGGTGTCTTGCTCAGGAGTCTGTTCTGTAGTTGTTTCTGCCATAATAAGCCTCTGTTCGCCGCGCCCGGCGGCTTTTCCTGCCTGCACAGCAGCTATACATCGAAGCCACGCATTGAAATGCATGGCTGAAGGGCGCAGACGCCGAACGTCCCTACGGGACGCAGATAGAAACCCGTGGAACGGGTTGTTCTCTTTTTTTGTCCCGCAGGGACATTCAGCCGAGGGCTAATCAGCCACGGATTTCAATCCGTGGTTTCGCAGGTGACATTTCGCTTTCCACGCCCTTACTTTGACACGACGGCTTGAATCTAGTATAATACAATCAGCGTCAGTGCTGACGCGCCAATTTGCAGGAACTTTCAGCACCGGCTGACCCAAATTTACGCACGGAGACACAAGATTTACTATGCCCAGAACACGACGCACCCCGGCGTCCGCCCCCGCCGATGACGCGGCGGCAGAGACGCCGGTGGCTTCGGATTCGCCCACGCTCGACACGGCCCCCGAACCCACCCTGCCCGCTGAGACCACCCAAACCGCTGAGACCACTGCGGAAACAACCCCTGGCGGCGAAGCCGCGCCTAAAACGCCCCGACGCCGTGCCCCCCGACGCCCACGCGCCGAGCCACTGGCCGAGACTGTGGCGGAAATTATAGCCGAACCGGTCGTGGAGCCTGCCGCCGAAGCGGTGGCCCAGACGGCATTTGACCCGGAAGCACCGGTGGTGGAAGCCGCCCCCCAGGAAGCCCCGAAACGGCGGCGCGGACGGCGCACGGCAGCACCTGCCGAGGAAGTGATCGCGGAAGAAGCCCCCGCCCGGACGGCTCCAGGGGAAGCCGCTGCACCGACCGAGGCCGAGATTTCTGCCGACGAAACCACCACGCCCAAACGGCGCGGACGGCGCACGGCGGCGGCTCCTGCCCCGCTCCCCGCCGCGCCGACCGTGGAAACCGCGCCCCCCACCCGGCGGCGCGGACAGCCCCGGCCTGCGCCCGTGCGCCCGGTGGTGGCAGACGAAGCCCCCGAAGAAATCGAAGAAGAAACAGAAGAAGTCACGGCAGAAGTCGTGGAAACGGCTGTGCCTGAGTCGGTTCCCGCTGCCACGCCCCGGCGGCGCGGGCGGCGGCGCGGCGCGGCCCCGGTCGCTGACCCGGCGGCAGACGGCGGGGACGATACGCCCGCCGAGCTGGCCGATGTCGAAGCGCCCGTCGTTGACTCAGAGATCGGCGAAGAGCCGAAGACCGAGGGCGAAGACAGCAAGCGCGGGCGGCGGCGGCGCGGCGGACGGCGGCGCGGCAATGAGGAGCCGACCACCGAAATGCTGGAAGCGGCAGGGGCGACGTTAATTGTCGGCGGCGAGGAAGACGCGCCGACCGAAACGCCTGACGAGGACGAAGACGACACCCTGCTGGACTTTGCGCCGGCAAGCCTGCCCACGTTTGTCGCTCCCCCCATTGTCCCACCCGTCCTGCCGCCCGCCGACGACTCCGCCGCGCCCCGCCTCACCGCCTCGGTGCAGACCAAAGCGGTGGGGCTGGCCCGGATTGTCACGGATGGCACGGCGCATCTGCCGTATTTCTTCTTTGTAAACACCGAAACGGCGGAAGACCCGGCAGTGGTGCGTGCCCAAGTTGCCGACGCGGCGGCGAACGGTATTCACCTGTTTTCAGGCGTGCTGTACCTGCCCCTGCGGAATGCCCTCGGCGAGCGCAGCTTTGCGGCGGCGGATGCGCTGGTGCAGACGTTCCTGAGCGCCGACCCCGACGGCTACGTTTTGCCCCGGCTGCAATGCGTTCCGACCAACTACTGGGTCCGCACGCACCCCGACCAACTGGCGAAGTACGCCGATGGCTCCGAAGGCGATGTCTCGCTGGCGTCAACCGAGTTCTGGGCGGACTGCGTGGATGCGTTGGATGCCCTGATTGCCCACTTTGCCGACCCGGCAACGCCGGGCGGGGACCGCGTGCTGGGCTTCCATCTGGACCGGGGCGAGTGGTTCAACGACGCGCAGGCGGGCTACGATGTGTCCGAGCCGAACGTGGCGGCGTTTCAGCACTGGCTCCATGCCAAGTATCAGGCCGCCTATGCCCTGCGAACGGCGTGGCATGATGCGGCGGTGACGTGGGAGACGGCGGGTATTCCTGAGTGGCAGGGCGCTTCGCCAAGCATCAAAAAAACCGACACGCCGCTGTATGCCACGCGCCGGGAAGGGCGCTGGCCGGATTACGCACAGTTTGCCTCCGAGCTTGCCGCTGGCGTCCTTGCCGGGCTGGCGGCGGCGATTAAGACGCTGTCTTCGGGGCGAATGCTGGTGGCGGCGTCTTATGGGTACACGCTGGAGTTTGCGGGCCGCAACGATTCGGGGCATCTGGCTCTCGGAATGCTGCTGGACTCGCCGGACATTGATATTGTGGCCGGGCCGAACTCCTATGCCGGGCGCGGCGCAGGCAGCGCGGCGGGTTTCCCGGCTCCGGTGGACTCGGTGGCCCTGCGCGGCAAGCTGTGGCTGGTCGAGGACGACACCAAGACATTCCTGGCGAGTGCCGAGACGGACGACGAGTACAACCCGAAGATTGTCAGCGGGGCGGACACGCAGGCGGTGCATCAGCGGCACTTTGGGGCCGCGCTGGCGCACCGGGCGGGTGTGACGTGGATGGATTTGTGGGGACAGGGCTGGCTGAACTCGCCGGACATCTGGCGTGAGATGGGAGCATTGACCCGGCAGGTGTCCCGGTGGGAGGCGCTGCTGCCGCCCGCGCCCGCCGCGCCGGAAGTGGCCGTGCTGGTGGATGAAGCCTCGCTGCGGTTCCTGAAAAACGACCCGGACGGCCTGGGCGTCAGCCTTGTGAGCCACTCGCGGGACCTGCTGCTGAAAGCGGGCGCGTCGGTCGGCTTTTACTTGCAGAGCGACATCACGCGGCCTGACTTCCCCGAAGCCAAGCTGTATTTATTCTTAAACGCCCTGCGGCTGACCACGGAAGAGCGGTCGGCGGTGCGCGAGAAGCTGCAAAAGCCGGGCCGGACGCTGGCGTGGCTGTATGCGCCGGGCCTATTCGATGAGAACGGCCCGTCGCCCGATGAAGTCGGCGAAGTGGTCGGGATGGCCCTGCGCCCGCAGCCCTGGAACTCACGCGGCGGCAGCGTGCCGACCGAGGCACGCGGGGCGTTCGCCGAGCGCCTGCGCGGTGTCAAGCGTCTGGGCACAGACGAGCTGCTGAACCCCCTATATGCCGTGTCGGACCCGCAGGCGACGGCGCTGGCCGAATACAGCGCGACAGGGGCCGCTTCGCTGGCCGTGCGCGAAAACGCGGGCGGCTGGAAGTCGGTCTTCCTCGGCGACCCGGCCCTGTCCCCCGAGCTTCTGCGCGGCCTGATGACCTACGCAGGCGTGACGGCTTACGGCGGCGGGGAAGACACCGTGTATGCGTCAAGCGACGGCGTTCTGACCCTGCACGGCGCGTCGGCGGGAACACGCACGGTAGCCCTGCCGCGCCGGGCGTCGGTGCTGGATGTGTTCGCGGACAGCATTGTGGCTTCCGGGACGCGCTCCTTCCGCGTTCCCGTCCGTGCTCGCGAGACGCGCCTGCTGCTGTGGGGCGACGGCGACGTGCTGGCTCGCACCACCGGCCTGGACCTGCCCGAAGCTGAGGAAGCGCCGGAGCCGACGCCCGCCCCGGCCCCGCCCGTTAGGGCTGCGAACCCGCCGCCCCCCCGCTCGGCCCGAGTAATCCCCGGCCTCGACGCAGCGGAAACGCTCGTAGACACCGAAGACGCCGAAGATAGCGGCACTCTTGCCGCCGAAGACGCTGAAGGAGCCGCCGAAGGCGACGAGGCCGCCCCGGCCCGGCGCTCCCGCTGGCAGCGCCGCCGGGCCGCCCTGCGGGCCAAGCGCGATGCCGAGCGGGCCGCGAAGACCGCCGAGACTGGTACGGACGGCGACACGCCCGCACCGCCGGTGGACATGGCGACTTTGCTGCCGGGCCTGCCGCCCCGCCGGGCCGCTTCCCCGGCGCTTGACGCCGCCTTTCAGCCGATTGAGGACCTGGCCGCAATAGAGGGCATTGCGCCGCCGTCCGACGCCGTCAGCGTAGAAGAAGCTCTCGTGGCCGTGCTGGTGGAAGAAGTCTTCCCCGCCCCCGAAGCCGCGCCGGTCCCTGCGGACCGCGTGGCCGAAATCGTGGCGGCGGATGTCGCTGATGAAACGGGGACAGACGACGCAGAGGCAGATGACGACGAGGGGCGGTATTAGAGCGATAGAGCGAAGACGAGGGGTTGAAAACCCCTCGCTAGGGGAGGCGTCCTGTGGACGAAAGAAATATGGATGAAAGAGAAGAACCATCCGCCATTGGCTCCAAACTTCCTTCGTCCGAAGGACGCCTTACCTAGCGAGGGGTTTTCAACCCCTCACTCCTCGCTTCATTCGCCTCACGGCCAAACGCCCATGCAAGACCCAACGCCGCTGCTGCTGTCCGAGTTTGACTACGCCCTGCCGCCGGGGCGCATCGCGCAGACACCGCTGGAGCCGCGTGACTCGTCGCGCCTGCTGGTGCTGAATCGCACGGACGGGACGCTGACGCACAAGCACTTTTACGACCTGCCGGAGTACCTCGCCGAGGGCGATGTGCTGGTCCTCAACGACACCCGTGTCACCGCACAGCGGCTGTTTGGGGCGCGGACAGGACACCCCGACGAGACGGTGGAAACATTCCTGACGCACCGGATCGCCGACGGACTGTGGCAGGCACTGGTACGGCCTGGGCGGAAGCTGCTGCCGGGCGTGACGGTGGAGTTCGGCGAGGGGCTGACGGCGTCCGTGGTGGACAAGACCGATAGTCGGGGCGGGCGGCTCCTGCAATTTTCGGCGGCGAGCGGCGGGTTCGTGGAGGACGCGATTGCCGCTCGCTCGCAAGCTCCCCTGCCGCCGTATATCGGAACCCGGCTGGCCCCGGAAGAGCGGGAGCGGTATCAGACGGTTTACGCCGACACCGGCGGCTCGGCGGCGGCCCCCACGGCGGGTCTGCATTTCACGCCCGCCCTGCTGTCCCGGATTGAGGCAGGAGGCGTCAAAATCGCCCGCGTCACGCTTCATGTCGGGCTGGGAACGTTCCGGCCTATTGAGACCGACGACGTGACGCACCACACGATGCACGCCGAGCGGGTGACGGTCTCTGAGGAAGCCGCCACGATAATTAATGGGGCAAAAGGCCGGGTCTTTGCCGTGGGCACGACGTCGGCACGGACACTGGAAAGCGCGGCGGTGGGCAGGGGCCGCGTCCGGGCGATGGACGGCGAGACGTCGCTGTATGTGACACCGGGCTATGCGTTTCAGGTGGTGGATGCTTTGGTCACCAACTTCCATATGCCGCGCTCCACGCTGCTGCTGCTCGTGAGCGCTCTCGCCGGGTCCGAGACTATCCGCCGCGCCTATGCCGAGGCGCTGGCCGGGGATTACCGCTTTTTGTCGTTCGGGGACGCCATGCTGATTGTTTAGAGACTATCTGAGAGGATAACATCGTGCGTGTCGGGATTTTTAGTGAAAGCTATCCACCGCTGATTAACGGCGTCTCCACTTCGGTGCAGACGCTGATGGCGCGGCTGGACGACGCCGGGCATGAGGTGTTCGTGTTTACGTCCCGCTACCCGAACTACAAAGACGAGCGCCCTGGCGTCTTTCGCTATCCGTCGTTCAATGCCCTGGTTGAGCCGGACTATGTGGTTCCCCTCCCCTTTTCGGCGCATATCAGCCACAAAATTGCCACGCTGGGGCTGGATATTGTGCATTCGCAGTCGCCGTTTCTGCTGGGCGGGGTCGCTGCCCGCGCCGCTCGACAGCTTGGCATTCCGCACGTTTCCACCAACCACACACTGTATACCGAGTACGCGCACTACCTGCCCCTGCCCACCGTGGCCGCGACTCGCGCCATGCTGGTTACACGGATGCGGCGCTTTTATGGCGGCTGTGACCACCTGATTGCCCCTTCGGAGGTCACCCGGCGTCTGCTGACGGACACTTACGGCATCCAAACGCTCACCACGGTCATCCCGACGGCGATTCCTGAGCCGCCCTATGTGCTGGCGCGGCCTGAAGCGACCCGCAAGGAGTTCGGCCTGCCGCCCGACGCCCGCGTGCTGCTGTATGTGGGCCGCCTGGCCCCCGAAAAGAACCTGGACCTGCTGCTGAGGGCCTTTGGGCAGATCGCCTCACGCACCACGGACACCTATCTAATACTTGCGGGCAGCGGCAAATCCCGGTCCCGGCTGGAAGCGCGGGCGCGGGTGCTGGGCATTCACCGGCGGGTGCGGTTTGCAGGCTTTCTGGGGCGCACCAAGCTGGACCCGCTGTATCAGGCCGCCGATGTGTTTTTGTTCCCCTCCAAGACCGAGACGCAGGGCCTCGCCGTCGGTGAGGCACTCGCCGCTGGCCTCCCTGCCGTCGTCGTGAACGCGGGCGGCGCTCCCGAGTCGGTCCGGGACGGCGTGGACGGCTTCCTCGTGCCGGATGACCCTGCCCCGATGGCAGAGAGGGCGCTGGAGCTGCTGAACACCCCGGCCCGGCATCGACAGATGGCGGACGCCGCCAAAGCGGGGGCATTCGCCCGCACCCCGGAAGCGGTTGGCGGGCGCGTGCTGGCCGTCTACGAAGAGTTAATCGCCGCCCGCCGGGGCGGCAGTCAGACGCCGCAGCAGCGGCTGCGGCCTTAGTACGGCAAAAAAGAGAAAAGGGCGGCGGACCATTTGGTCCGCCGCCCTTCTTTGTGCGCTCGGTGATTAGTACCGGCTGCCGCCGCCACCACCACCGTAACCACCGCCGCCGCTGCGGCCACCGCCGCCGCCCGAGCCGCCGCCGTAGCTTCCGCCGCCGCCGCCGTAACCACCACCGCCGCCACGGCTGCCGCCGCCACCGCCGCCTTCACGCGGGCGGGACTCGTTGACCACCAGGGAGCGGCCATCGACATTGCGGCCATTGATGGCCGCGATGGCCTGCTGGGCCTCATCTTCGGAAGCCATTTCCACGAAGCCGAAGCCGCGTGCTTGGCCCGTGTAGCGGTCGGTGACGACCTGGGCGCTGGAGACGTTGCCCGCCTCGGAGAAAAGATCATTGAGCTGCTGATCGGTCATCTGATAGCTCAGATTGCCGACATAAAGTTTGGTTGCCATTGGGAATGGCTCCTTTCGGTCGTGAAATCCCTGTGCGTCCGGTGAGGCATTCGCTGAAACAATCGAGGACGCGACGGAAGGAAACCGAAGGAGCCGAGGAAATCAGAAAGCGCATCAGGCTGATGCAGTCAAGGAAAGTTGCCGGGGAAAACCCGGTGCAGGGACATTGTACCACGGATACGAGTAAACGTATCGATTGGCGAAATAAATTGTTGATGGGAGAAGTGCGTCCCGCCAACTTCACTCTTGCGGCATTTCTTTTCGGTACTGAGCGATAGCCGCACGCAAGTCATCGCCGACGGCTTTCCAGTCGGACCCCAGAGCGCGGGCGTCTGCCTCGGCTCCGTTTTCCGATGTGTTATATTCGGTCAGCGTATCGCCAATATCCATGACACGGGCGATGCCTTCTAAAAACGAAGGAGTCGCGTACAAAAGCCCACATTGTTCGTTCATATGCTCTTTCTCAAGTGTGCTTTTTGTGAGAAGGATACACCTCGTGGTTTCTGTCCAACCAAAGCAGGCGTAAGACACTTCGTTCTTTGATTGCCCAAACGCGCACAACGCCTGTAATACGCAGGGAGTACAACTCGCTGATGTCGTCTTTGCCAATTTCCTGAAGACGGTCTTTGGCTGCTTTGATTATATCCTGAACGTCAACAGGATGACATCCCGCATTTCTAAGCTCTTGCCATGTCATACTCTCAAAATCACCCAACTTTTTCAATACAGTCGCATGAATGTTAGATGTGATTTTTGTCCAGCACCACTCGCTGCCTATATCAAGAGCACTGAGCGACCAGAGCGGCTTTAAAGAATTATCAAGAGCATTATCAACACCACGAACTTGTTTCTGCTGTGGTATGGCCTGTTGGCTTGTTCTGACTTGCTTGGGAGAAGTCACAGGTAACTGGGGTTTTTGCTTCCTGCTCATTGAGCAGGCAAGCCGCTATAGTATTCCATCATAGAAGCAAGGGTAATCTCTCTTTTGCCTCGTTCATCGGATTTCAGACCTATTCTCGCTTCCTTCCAGGGTAGCTCGCTATGTGTCAAGTCACTCAGGTACTGTGCATCTTTATCAGCATAGGCTTCCAGAACAACATTGATTGTCTCTTTATCATGAGCATTCAGGTTATCAATTTCTCCCGCCCGCCATTCGGTGAGCTGAAATTCGCCTTTGTGCCTTTCATAGAGAGCAGGCACAACGGGACCGTTTACCCAAGCTTCAATACCTTCGCTGAAAATTGGGCGATCTTCCCAAACTAAAGACCATACCTGGCAGTAATACACCAACTTGTGTACCTTCATAGCAGACATAGGACCGCGCTTCTTTAAGATGTATGCGGCAACATCATGGGCGGTGGGCATATTGTTCTCTCTACGTTGTTAGCAACATATTTTTCTAATTCAGACATAATAATTATAATGTTTAGAGTAGCTTTCGTCAAGCCATACAGGTAGACATGACCAAAGCAAAAAACACTATATGCAGACCGTCTGATTGCGGCAGAACTCACTCCCCAAACGGCGCCGCGCCTTCGGGGTTTCTCAGTGGAAGCGGACTTCTTTCCCAGCTAGACGCCAGCGGGCGGGGCAGGAGGTGGTCTGCCAATCCAGCGGCTCGTCGATGGGCTGGCCTTTGGCGGCGAGGGCGAAGGCGGTTCCCCCATCATTGGGGGCGAGGGGGTTCTCATCCGGGGGCTTTCTATACAGTGGTCTTAGCTCTTTGTCCGAAGGACATTTCCTGGCCAGGGGTGTAGAACTCCCCCAGCGCGATTAGTGGGATTTATGCACCGGCACCGATTTGGCCGCTATTCCCCGTCCCTGCCAACCGGGCGCGGCTCGGGCGTCAGGCGCGGGACGGGAACCGCCGTCACCCGCAGGCGCAGGCGCAGCAGGTCGGCGCTGTAGGTGTCTTCGGCGGCGCTTGCGGTCAGACGCGCCCCCGCGCCTGCGTCCCGGATTTGATGCACCAGCTCCAGCGACTCGGCGCTGTCAATCGGCTCGCCCACCTGCGGCTCGCCCGACTGCGGATCGCGCAGCGGAATGAGGCCGCGCTGCAAGGCCGCCGCCCGCACCTGCCCGGTCAGAAACGATTGCAGGCCGCGCAAAATGGCATCCTCGTTCCCCCTGCCGTCCAGCGTGCCCTGGGCGATCACCTGGCCTTTGGGAAACACCAGAAGGTTGGCATAGGGCCGCAGGTCCACATGAACCGGCTCGCTTTTGAACGTGTTGTAGCGGGCGGCTGCCACAACCACGATGGACGGCAGGGTCTCGCCCTGGGCGGCAATACTCTGGGCCAGCCCCGTCAGCGCGGCTTCGCGGGCCGACTTATCGTTTCCGAGGGGTCCTTTGCCGCTTTCGCCCGGCGCGGGCACGATAATGGCGGGCGAGCTGTCTGTGCCGCCCGCGCCGCGCTTGCGGGCGGTCAGCTCCACGCGGTCCAGAAACACGGCCAGCGTGTGGTGCAGGTCCTCAATCGGCTGGTCGGCTTTGACCACCACCCGGCCCAGCTCTTCCTCGCGCCGCAGGACCAGCGGACGGCCCTGCGTGGCCGCCAGCGCGTCCCGCTGGGCCGAGTTTTGCCGGGCCAGCCGGGTGTTTTCCCGCGCCAGCTCATCCTGCCGAATGCCGAGCTGCAAGACGCTTCGGCTCGCTCCAGCAAGCTGACTGTTGGCCTGCTGCACCTGCCGCTGCGCCTGCGTCACGCCTGCTTTGGCCTGACGCACCTGAGTCTGCGCCCGTGCCAGCTCGCCCCGCGTCGTCCCCAGCCCCCGGCGGGCGTCGGCCAGATGGGCCTGCGCGTCGGCCAGCGCCTTCTGCCGGTTAGCCAGCACCTGCCCCGCCTGCTGCAAGCCCTGCTGCGCCTGCGTGAGCTTTCCGGCGACGGCGGCCAGGGCCGCCTGCCCTTTCGCGGCCTGGGCCTGTGCCGAGGCGGCTTTCTGCTGCGCGGCATCCGCTTCGGCCTGCGCCTGCGCGGCCCGCTGGCTGTCGGCGGCGGCCTGCCGCTCATTGGCGAGGCTTTGACGGGTCAGCGCCTTGTTCTGGCTGGACAATGCCCGGTTGGACGCGAGAAGCTGCGGCCCGCGCACCACCGCGACGCTGAAGGCGTGGTTGAGCGCCAGAAACAGCAGCAGTGTCAGCACGGCCACGCCGCCGCCGGACACCACGGTCCAGAGCATGGCCGTGTGCCGGGGCCGCAGGCCAAAGGACGAATGCCGCTTTTTTCCGATATAACTGCCCAGCCGGTCCCCGGCGTAGGCGATGCCGCCGCCCATGACGGCCAGAACGAGGCCAAAAACAATCAGTGCGCCCATAATACTTTCGGTTCGATAGATTGGCGGTAAAAAGGCCCCCGCTTAGGAGACCTACCACCTTGTTCCCTCATTCTTCGGTCACAGGGTCCTTCCTAAAGGAAGGATTAGGACAGCGAGGCAAAAGCTCTGTGTGTTTTGTCTGTATCCTTCCTTTAGGAAGGACCCCAGCGAAGTGAAGAATGAACGAAGCGGGGAAGGTAGGTCTCCGGCTCTCCTGTAACCTACCGCGACGCCTTCCAGATCAGCCCTGCCGCCACAAAAATGCCTAAAATGTTTGGCACCCACGCCGCCAGCAGCGGCGCGATGCCGCCGCCCTGCGCGATGCTGCTCAGACTTGTGTACACGACGTAATAGCCCAGCATGATGGGCAGCGCCCACACGGCCCCGCCGAACCGCGCCTGCCGGGGCGAGCGCATTCCGAGCGGCGCTCCGACCAAGCCAAAAATCAGGCACGCAAACGGGATAGATGTCTTGAACCACAGGCCGACTTCCAGATTGCGTATCTCTTTGCTGTTTTTGCCCTGCGCCTTGAGCTGCCGGATTTGCGTTTGCAGGTCGCGGAAGTTCAGCGTTTCCGGGTCCCTTCGCAGAATGTCCATGTTGTCCGAGGTTTTGTCCAAGTCATACGTCTGCCCGTCCGGCGTTTCCGCCCGAAAGGGAACTGTGCCGCCCAAAGAAGTGGCCGTTCCATTGAAAAGCCGCCACGTTTTCAGGCCCCGCCCCAGCGACTGCGCCCGCTCGGCATACGTGATAAGTGCCGGGTGTCCGCTGGTGTCATAGGTCGTGATCGTGACCTGCCGCAGCGTCTTGGTAATAGGGTCGTACCCTTTTTCAATATGCACCGTGATCTGAAGGTGGTCTTTGTCGTCGCGGTTGACAAAATCAAAGGGCTTGCTTGTCTCGCCAAATAACTGGTCCCGGCGAGCCAAAATGTTCGCTTTCTGCAAATTGGCATACGACGCAATTTTATCGTTGAACTGATACGACACCAGGCTGACCAGCAGGCCCAGCGCAAACACCGGAACCATCATGCGCGGGAACGACACCCCGCCCGCAAACAGCGCCACGGCCTCGCTGTCTTTGGACAGCCGCTCAAAGCCCAGCAGCGCCGCGATCATCATGCCCAGCGGAAAGGTCAGCGCGATAAAGCCGGTGAAGTTCCAGCCCACAAATGCCGCTACGACCCAGAACGGCCAGCCAGACGACAAAAACCGGGCGGCGGCCAGCAGCGGCCCGGCGACCAGAAACAGCAGGGAAAACAGGGCCACGCCCAGGAAGAGCTTCGGCAGCAGCTCCCCCCAGATCAGCCGGTCCAGCAGGGGCAGCCCGCCCAGCAGGTCCGGGCGGCGTGCCGCCGGGGGCGGAGGAGCGGGCACGGGTTTTGGCGGAGCCGAAATAGTCGCTGCCATGTTAATCTTCTCCCGGCGTCTCGGTCAGGCCGCGCCGCCGGGTGGCGGCGGCTTGCAGCAGCTCGGACAGGGCGGTGTCTTCGCCGAAATAATACTTGCGGGCGATAGGGTCCTCACTTAATTCATCCGAGGTGCCTGCGGTTTTCACTTCGCCGTCCGAGAGGATATACGCCCGGTCGGTGATACCCAGCGTGGACAAAACATCGTGGTCGGTAATCAGCACGCCAATCCCTTTGGCTTTAAGCTGCTTGACGACTTTTTGAAGCTGCTCTTTGACAATCGGGTCAATGGCCGCAAACGGCTCATCCAGCAGAATAAACGACGGGCGGGTTGCCAGCACGCGGGCGATTTCCACCCGCCGCCGCTCGCCGCCGGACAGCGTTCGGGCATTGGCGTTGCGATGCTGTTCCAAGTTGAACTCTTCCAGAAGCTCGTCCAATCGCGCCCGGCGCTCCGCCCCGGAAAGCTTCGGCTGCATTTCCAAAATCAGCGCGATGTTCTGCGCGACGCTCAGGCCCCGGAAGACGCTCTGTTCCTGCGCCAGATAGCCCAGCCCCCGCCGCGCCCGCTGGTACATTGGCAGCCGCGTGATGTCCGTGTCATCCAGCCGCACCCGCCCGCCGTCCGGTTTGACGAGGCCAACCATCATATAAAACGACGTGGTTTTGCCCGCGCCGTTCGGCCCCAGCAGGCCGACAATCTCGCCCGGCGCGATTTGGACGGACACATCGGAGACGACCTTGCGGCCTTTGTAGGTTTTTTGCAGCCCCTCGGCCCGAAGTGTTGGCATGGTGATAGGTTCCTACGGCTTCGGCGTCACGGTCGCCCGGCCCGGCCCGGTTTCAAGTTGCGGATATTTGGCCTTGTCTGGACCGAACAGCAGCGTGGCCTGGTCGGTGGTCCCCACCGCCGGGCCTATCGAAAAGCCGGAAAGTGTGCTAATCTGGACATGGCCGGTGAAATCAATCTTTCCGTAGCCGGGCCGGGCGGCGTCGGGCTGGTACACGGCCTTGTCGGCCAGAATATGATACGCGGCTTTGGCCTTCCCCGTCCCCGCATCGGTACTGCGAATGTCCGCCGCTACCTGCCCGCCCGGCGCGGCGAGGGCGACGGCTTTGGTGATCGTTGGCGCACTGCCCGTTTTGGCCGAGGGGTCCAGCGTCGCCGTGACCGTTTCGGCGGACAGGTCATAGTCGGGCGACTTGACCTGCACCTGCCCGGTGACTGTCAGCCCGGACGGGGTATACAGCGCATGGGTCTGCCAGGTCAGAGTCACCGGCTGCCCGCTTTGAGCGGCGTTGGCCGAGGTGCCTGGGGCGGCAGGCAGGCGAGCCGAAGACAGCAGGGCGGACCCTGCCGCGAGGGCAGCGCAGGCTGCATACAGAGTTTGAGGCAAAAGTTTTGTCATAGCTTCATCGTGGCCCGGCCCGGCCCATTGCTGTTCAAGGTCTGGGTTTTGATGTCCCAAACGGCATACGGGCCGCTCATCGTGCCGCCGCTTTTGCTGTCTTTGTAGAACACATGGCCCTGCGCGATGATGGTCCCCTGCCCGGCCTGCCACACCATTTTGTCGGCGGTCAGCGTGGTTCCCGGCTGCGTCAAAGACTTGGCGATCACGCCGCCGGTTGCCGTCACGACGAGGCTGCCGCTGTTGGCGACAGTGGCCGTCGGGGCCGTCAGGATAACCGAGGGCACGCCCTGCCGGTACAGGCGGGCGTAGATGCCGTGCAGCGTGCCGCCGACAATCTGCCCGCTCAAGCTTCGAACGTGCGCGACGATCCCCGGCTTGCTTGGCAGTTTTGAGTCCGGCAGCGTGATGGTATATGCCCCGGAAACGCCGATGCTGGGAGCCGCCGCCGGGGCCGCCGGGAGCGCCGCACACAGCAGCAGCAGGACCGAAAGGCAGTGCAAAAGTCTTTTCATAATGTCAGTATACGCCAAAACAGACGCAAAGAGTTTATCACACTCTGCCTGCCTTTTCAACTGTTCTTCAACTCCCGCGCCCATGCAGGCGGCAGACTGGCCCGAAAGCATGGTAAAATAGAGCCGAGACAAACGTAAATTTGAACGCAAACGCAAACGACGAATGGAGATCATATGGCGCGTGCAGTGGTAACCGGCGGGGCCGGATTTTTGGGATCACATCTGTCGGACCGGCTTCTGGCCGAGGGCTACGATGTTGTCGCGGTGGACAATTTGGTGACGGGCAGCGAGGACAACATCGCGCATCTGCGCGACAACCCGCACTTTGAATATATCAAGCAGGACGTCATTCAGCCGTTCACGATTGACGGCCCCGTGGATTTGGTCTACAGCTTTGCGTCCCCGGCTTCTCCCGTAGACTATCTGGAACTGCCGCTGGAGACGCTCCTCGTCGGCTCGGCGGGCGTGCATAACACCCTGGAAGTCGCCCGCCTCAAGAACGCCCGCTTCCTGCAAGCCTCCACGTCCGAAGTCTACGGCGACCCGACGGTCCACCCGCAGCCGGAAGAATACTGGGGCAATGTCAACCCCCACGGCACCCGCGCCGTTTATGACGAAGCCAAGCGTTACGCCGAAGCCGTCACGTTTGCCTACCGCCGCAAGTTCGGTTTAGATGCCAAGCTGGTTCGCATTTTTAACACCTACGGACCCCGTATGCGAATTAATGACGGGCGCGTCGTCCCGGCATTTATCTCGCAGGCGCTGCGCGGCGAGCCGATTACCGTCTTTGGCGACGGCAAGCAGACGCGCTCGTTCTGCTACGTGTCGGATTTGATTGACGGCATCTTTAAACTCTCGGTGTCGGAACAATCTGGCCCGATTAACGTCGGAAACCCGACCGAGCGGACCATGCTTGAGTTTGCGGACGTAATTTTGAAGGCCACCGGCAGCCAGAGCGAGATTGTTCATGTCCCGCTGCCGACCGCCGATGACCCCAAGCAGCGCCGCCCGGACATCACCAAAGCCCGGACCCTGCTGGGCTGGGAGCCAAAAGTCGCGCTGGAAGACGGCTTAGTGGATACTATCGCGTATTTCAAGACGAAGCTATGAGAGCGCCCGGAGCAGATGCCGAGGGGTTGAAAACCCCTCGCTCGGTAAGGCGTCCTGCGGACGAAGGAAGTTTGGAGCCAATGGCGCCTGGTTCTTCTCTTTTATCCGTATTTCTTTCGTCCGCAGGACGCCTTACCTAGCGAGGGGTTTTCAACCCCTCGCCCCATCTCGCCCTGTGCCCGCCTTCCCGTTCTGCCGACACTAGAGAGTAACGACGAGAGACAGAAGACTAAAGAGAGGCCATCCGTACCCGTGCAGCTACGCCAGGAGAATTCACAGCGGCAGAGTCAGGCGCAGAAACTTGCGCCGCACCTGATTCAGGCCAATGCCCTGCTGCAATGCTCTACCACGGAGCTGCTCCAGATGATTGAGCAGGAACAGCAGGAGAACCCCGCGCTGGACAGTCTCGACGACCGCCCGGAGGGGAATGACTACGGCTGCCGCCTGTGCCCCGGCAGCCGCATCGGCTCCTGTGCCCACTGCCCCTTCAGCCGCGACTCGCACCCGCTGGGGCAGGGGCTGGACGGCGGCGGGCCGGATGGCAGCGATGACCTCGGCCCGTCGCTGGCCGAGACACAGTCGATTCTGGCCGGACGCGGCGAGGAAACGGCGGAAGACGAGCGCCTCGCCGCCCGTGCCGAAAATGAGTTCGGGCAGTTCAGCGACGGCAGCGATTCGGTCGACTTTGATCCCCTGCTGCTGGCCCGCACCGAGACCTCTCTGTCAGAACAACTGCTGATGCACCTGCGGGCGACGTCGCACACGCCGGAAGAGTATCAGGTCGCCGAATATCTGGTAGACAGCCTGGACGAGCGCGGCTTTCTGCAAGTGGATGTGGACGAAGCCTGCGCCGTCCTGCGCGTGCCCTGCGCCCTGATTACGCAGGGTGTGCAGCGCCTTCAGGAGTGCGACCCGCCCGGCATCGGGGCACGCGACCTGCGCGAGTGCCTCCTGCTTCAGATGCGGCACCTGCGCGACGAGGAGAAAACCGACGGCGCGGGCGAGTCCTTGTTTGACGCAGTGGCGTACCGCCTGCTGTCCGACCATTGGGAGGCCCTGATTCAGCGCCGCCACAGCACGCTGGCCCGCAAGCTCGGCGTCCCGCCCCGCCGCGTGGAAGCGGCTGTTGCCTATATTCAGAAAAAGCTCAAGCCGAACCCCGCCGCCGGGTTTCGGATGCCCTGGGACAATCGCCTCAACAACCAGAGCAAGTCCATCCGCCCCGATGTCCTCATCAAGCGCGGCGTGACGGGCTTCGCGGTGGAAGTGCTGGGCTTTGAAAACGCCAGCCTTCAGGTCAATCCCTACTACCGGGGCCTCTATGAGACCATTCGGGACAGCAAGCTTTCCGGCGAGGCCCCCCAGGACGGCGGCATCCGGCTGACTTTGGACCATCAAAAACACGTCGTCGCCTATGTCGAGCGGGCCACGATGTTCCTGAAAAACTTGCAGCAGCGGCGGCGCACGATCCAGAAAATCACGCAGGCATTGATTGAGTGTCAGCAGGGCTTTCTGGAAACCGGGCAGCGGTCGTTTTTGCGGCCCCTGACCCGCACGCGCCTTGCCAAAATGGTGGGAATGCACGAGTCCACCGTGTCCCGCGCCCTGCTCTACAAGTTTGTTCAGCTGCCCACGCAGGATGTGGTTCCGTTTGATATTTTTTTTGAGAACGCCGTCACCGTCAAAGGGACAATTGCCGCGCTGATTGAGGAAGAACTCCCGGACTCTCCCCTGAGCGACCAGGCCATCGTGGATGCCCTGCTGTCACGCGGCCAAACCGTCGCCCGCCGCACCGTGGTCAAATACCGCGAAGAAATGCGTATCCCCGCGTCCTACCTGCGCCGCCGCCGTTAGACGACCTACCAAAACCCCTATGCTCCCCGCCCCCGAACCAGCACCCGAACTCATTACTCTGCTGTCCATCGACCCCGGACGCGCCAAATGCGGGCTGGCGGTCGTCACCGGCCCGGACGCGGGCGGCAAACCGGTGTGCCGGGAGCGGGCGGTGGTCCCGACGGAGCGGCTGACCCTGGCGGTGGGCGAGATTTTGCAGCGGCGGCCCGAGATCACGCGGCTTTTGCTTGGCAATGCCACGCACAGCGCGACGCTGCGGCGGGCGCTGGCGGGCACGTTTCCCGAGATGCCGCTGGACGTGGTGGAAGAGCATGGGACCTCCGAGCGGGCGCGGCGGCGGTTCCTGGCGGAAAATCCGGCCCCCGGCTGGCGGCGTCTGCTGCCGACCGGAATGCGCTCCCCGGAAGTTTCGGTGGACGATTATGCGGCTTTAATCATCGCCGAAGATTTTTTCAAACTTTTTTTCAAAAAATAGTGCATAATAGCCCCTGGCCGTGAAACAAACCCGGATTTTGGTTGTCACACGGTTTGGAAAGAGAGAAATCCTCTCGCTTTTCACCCGCCGCGCCTCCATTGGGGGAGGACGGCCTGCACTTTGTCCGCGTTTACTGCATACGAGCGGGATTGCCCCGCGCCCGACGACACCGCGACACGCGAGACCGGATCAGACGGCTTTTGGACCTTCAAGGCAACATGGATACTTGGGGACGAAGAAAGTCATTTGGACCGGCCAGCCTATCGCGCTCTGACGACGAGCGCCCGGACATCCGGCCCGGCAGTGAGGGCAGGACACAAGTGCAAACAGCACGTCGCAAGGAGAGTTACTCCATGAAGAAGTCCCTCGTACTTCTCGCCAGCATGGGCATTGCCTTCCTGGGCAGCCCCGCCATCACCCACGCACAGGCCGCGTCCGGCCCGTTCGCGGACGTTCCCACCGACCACTGGGCCTACCAGTCGGTTGACACACTCCAGAAAGCTGGAATCGTGATCGGCTATCCCGACGGCACCTACGGTGGCCGCCGCCCGATGACCCGCTACGAGTTCGCGGTCGCTATCGCCCGCCTGCTCGCTCAGATCAAGACCACTGACACCAGCGGCCTTGAGGCCCGGATTGCGGGCAACACGCAGGCCATCGACGCTCTGAGAACGCTCGTCAATGGCTTCCAGGACGAACTGACCCGCCTCGGCCAGGACGTGGCTGGCATCAACGCCCGCCTCGACGCCCTCGAAGCCCGCGTTGGACGGGTGGAAAAGCGGCTTGACACCGACGAGGGCATCCTCGGCTCGGTCGTCGAAGAGCAGCGCCGTCTGAACATCACTGGAACCGTCAATATCATCGCCGAAGGCCGCTCTTCCCGCAAGCGCGGTTCGGATGGGACCTATGCGCCCTTCCTCGACAAGAACGGCGTCTATCAGGGCGCAACCGGCTACAATGACCGCCTGCTCGGCTCCTCGGACGTCTACCATGACATCCTGCTGAACATTCGCGGCAAGCTCAGCGACACGGCCACCGCCAATGTCTCGCTGGACTTCGGCAACTACCTGAGCCAGGTCGGCAACACGGCGGCCTTCCCCGGCTATGCCGCAGGCGGCACGGCTAATGTCCTGCGCCCCGGCTCGCTGGGCAGCAATGGCAACACCGGCTTCCAGTATGCCAATGTTTACAAGGCGTACCTGGACGCGGCGGTCAAGCTCGGCCCCCTCGGCGGCGCACAGCTCCTGGTGGGACGCTACGGCAACCAGTTCACCAAGTACACCTTCAAACAGGTGGACGCCGACATCTACACCAACCTGGCACAGACCGATGATGGCGACATTGTTGGCGACGGCGCCGGACTGAACGTGGCCTTTGGCCCGGTCAAAGTGCAGGCGTTCGCGGCCAAGTACAACGGCATCCAGTTCAGCCAGCCTTACGGCGGCTCAGTGGGCGTTCCTGTCACCGGCCAGGCGGGCAATCCGTTCAACCCGCTGGTTATTGGTGCCGCACAGTCCCGCCCCGGCGGCCTGATTGCCGCAAACCATGCCTCTCAGATTCAGACGGGTGTGGGCGGACGGGCGACCATCGGAACCCCCGAAGGCGCAGTGCTGGGCGTAGTCGTGGAGCAGTTCGGCCTCGGCGACGGCAGCTTTGTCGGCCCCGTGGACGGCATCACGGACCCAAACCGCAGCACCCAGTCCACAGTTCTGGGTCGGGGAAACGGCCAGTACAACCGCTTGACGGTGTACGGACTGGACTTCAACGGCGCTCTGCCGTTCGGTCTGCCCGGTGTCAAAAAGGGCGGCATCCTGCTGGACGGCGCGTATAACGTCTCCGCGCATGCCTTCAACAACCAGTTCAACAATGTTGGCTCGGGCTTCCGCTACCAGCAGTACGACGCACAGGCTGGCTTTGCCATCGCTGGCGTCCAGATCAAGGGCGGCTATCAGTACTTTGGACCGGAATACTCCGCTCCCGGCTACTGGGGCAAGCTCGGCGCCTGGACGAACCCGACGAACGTGCGCGGCCCCGTCGTTTCGGCCAAGTATGCGCTCACCCGCAAGCTGACCCTGAATGCCGACGCGCAGTTCTTCAAAGCAGCTTACGGCTCGAACAGCGACGGCACGGCGATCAACTCGCCCCTGCAGCGCAACGACCATGTCAACCGCTACCAGGTGGGCCTGGGCTACGGCCTGAGCAGCGCCTACGGCGTGGACCTGGGCTACGAGAACGTTCAGTACGACCTGCGGAACGAGAACCTGCCTGGCGGCGGCTCGCCGCTGGCTACCTCTGGCCGACCGACGGAAACCTATGTCAACATCGGCCTGGGCCACACGATCAGCAAGAACGCCAGCATCAAGCTGCTGTACCAGATCGTCCACTACGATGATCATGGCACGGGCTTCGATCAGGTCTCCGAAGCGAACAACAATGGCCGCTCCGACGGCAGCGTCGCGGTGGGCCAGTTCCAGCTCAAGTTCTAAGCATCTAGTTCTAAGCATCTAGTTCTAAGTTTCTTCAGGAAGCAAGCGAACAACCCCCCGAGGCTTACGCCTCGGGGGGTTTTCTTTGCGTCGGAACCTCACCCTCCCCCGCTCCTTCAGCAAGGAGCGGGGGCCAGAGAAACTGTAACCTGTAGGGGTAGGGCTTGCCCCTACCCTTCTGTCTTGCCCTGTGGCCGTCGGGGTCGCAAGAAGTCACAAAGCCGAGGGGTTAAAACCCCTCGCTGGCAGGCGCTTCGCGCCGGGCGGCCAATCAATCAGCGAATATGGGCCTGCATATTTACTTCATTGGCTTCTTATTCTTTGGCTTCCCGGCGTCTGCGCCTCCTAGCGAGGGGTTTTAACCCCTCGGCCCCCCCCGCGAAACGCCAAAAAGCCCGGCTCTCACGAGCCGGGCTTTCTTTATCTTATCTGGCTCCCCCAGTATTAGGAGCGGGGGGCCTCTCCCCTAGCCGCCCGGCCCCGCACTCGTCACCTCCACCGTCTTGGTCACCGTGTTGCCTGCGGTGTCTACCGCCTGCACTTCCACCGAATGCTTGCCGACGGGCAGCGGGGGCAGGGTCAGGGACCAGGCTTCGGAGGGCGAATCAAACAGGCCATCGTCGGCAGAGGCGGCCACCGGGTCCCCGCCGTCGATTTTGGCCTGCACGGCTTTCACAAAGGCCGGGCCAGTCGTCACCGTGCCATGCAGCGCAAGCGGCGTCACCTGCACCGTCAGTGTCGGCGCGGCGTTGGCGATGAGGAACGGCGCGGACACGGCGCGGGCAGTGAGGAAATCGGCGGGATTTGAGGGCTTGTCGCTGGCAATCACCCGCACTTGATAGGTTCCATCAGGCACTTCCGTGGTGTCCCACGAAAATGACGTATCTTTCAGCTCCACCGCCCCTTTGTCGGCAGGCTTGGCAGCAATCGCAGGAGTTGCAGCGGCTTTGAGCTGTTCGGCCTTCATCTGGGCCAGTATTTGGGCGCGGACAGCGGGGGGCAGGTTCTGGACTTTGTCCAGATTCGTCGTTCCCTGCGCGATGATAACCGTGGGCGAAACGGGCATGGCCGCGACGGTTCGGGTAGTGGTTTTAGTCGCTGAAGCGCGTTTCTTAATCGGGGTCCACGTCTGCCCTCCGTCTTTGGAGTAGGCCACGTCGTAGGCCAGCGTGTCTTTATCGGGGTCGGAGGCGGTCCACTGGATCAGCATATCTTTGGAGACGGCATCGCCGTCGGCAGGCTTGCGGATGGCAACCGTCGGAGCCTGATTGCGCGGCAGGTAATACAGCGTCACATCGCGCAGGCGCGGGGCAACCGTGCCGCTGCCGCCGGTCAGCAGGGCCTGATACTGAATATACCGGGCAGGCGGCGACGCCACGGTCTGCCCGGTGGGGACGTTCAGCGGGGTGGACCACGCGCTCCACGACGCATCAGGCCGGGGAACATCGCCGCTGCGGGTTTGCAGGCGCACGCCTGCATCGCCGCCCCACGTCAGCGTCCCCCATTTGGCCCGGATACCGGCGTCATGCACGACAGACTGATAGTTGCCTTCCAGCGTGTTTGTCTGCCCGGCGGTCTGCCGGAACGCCCCGATGCCGTAGACGCTGCCGACAACGCCAGTTCCAGTGTAAACCGCCCCATCGGCGGGGTCGAGTGCCAGCGACACAAACTGCTGGTCCTGGGGGGCCACAAACGACTGCGTGGTGTCATCGGCGTTGATTTTGGTCACCGTGCCCCCGGCGGCGGCGTAGACTGCACCGTCGGCGTCGGCTTGCAGGCCGGTGATACCGGTGGAAAGCTTGCCCAGCACCCGCTTGGCCGCGCCGTCAGGGCTGATGCGGTAAACGGTCCCGGTCGGCCCTGTGCCTGCATAGACGTTGCCGTCTTTGTCGGTCGTCAGCGCCGTGATGTTCGGCTCGGCAGCATCATACAGCACGGTACTTTTGCCGTCGGGGGTGATTTTGTAGACAATGCCGCTGGGGGAACTGCCCGCGTAGACGTTGCCACCTTTGTCGGTAGCAAGAGACAGCAAGTGTGCTTCCGGCGAGGTAAATAATGCCCCTGTGGGAGCGACGGGCTTGGAGAGATAAACAAACTGAGGCCCATCAATCCCCCCCGCCGTCAGTCCCGCCGGAAGAGATGTCAATCTCATTTCGTAGACACGGCCCGTGCCGCCGCCGGTTGTCGCATACAAGTCAGTTCCAGCGTTGGCGACGGTAAGAGCCGTCACATATTTTTCTGGTGCGCTGAAAACTTTATCGCCTTTGCCTTGCGGTGTGATCTGGAAAACAGCCCCATGCGGCGCGGTTCCAGCATATAGCGTGCCGTTGCCGCCCAGGGCCAGCGAGGTCACTTCCAACTCGCCGGTTTTATAATAGGACGTGACTTTGCCTGCCGCGTCCATCTTCAAAATCTCGCCATTGTCACCTGTGCCGAGGTACAGATTGCCGTGGCCGTCGGGCAGGATGGCCCAGACATAGTTCTGCGCGGTGTCGGCCAGCTTCCGCAGGGACGGGGCCAGGCGCACATCGCCGGTGCTTGTCACGGCGACATTGGTAAGATTGCCAGCGGCGAAGTCGGCCTGCGTGCCTTGATGCCATACGGAGGCCAAACGGCCTACGGGCTTGACGACGGCGGGCTTAATCGCCGCAGGGACGGCGTCCGGGCCGGGCGGGGCGGCGGCGGGCTTGGGGTCGGCGGGCTTGGCGGGGGTCGCTGCCAGCGTCAGCGGGCGGCGGTGATATAAAACAAAGCCAGACGGGGACAGGAGGCGGGCCGCGTCGTCGCTGTCGTCCCCGTCATCGCCGCCGCTGTTGGACAGGGGCGAGGGGGCAGGCGCGTCGGAGGCCGAGGTTGGCGGCGGCAGGGTCGTCACCGAGGGCGACGCCGGAGACAGCGGCGCGGGGGCTTCCGTCAGGTCCCGGCGGCGGACCGTGATGCTTAAAGACTGACTGCCCGAGGTGACATAGGGCAGCGTTTCTGTTTCTTTGACTTCATCGCGCTCGGTTTTCAGGCCCGTCGTGCGCGACGACTGCATGGCGGCGGCGAGGTTCGGCGGCAGGTCGGTCAGCTTCTCGCCTTTGATGCTCAGCGCCGAGGTCGGCAGGAGCAGGCGGGTGACAAGCTGATTGTTTTGCGGCTTTTCGCCAAACTTCTTGACAAGCTGCGCGACATTGACGGCGGAGCCGGTCGGCTCGGAGGCGCGGATTTGGAGCAGGCCGCCCAAGAGACTCGTGATGCCCCCGCCGCCCGCCGTGCCGCCGCCCTGCACGTTCAAAGTCAGCGTGCCGTCGGCGGTGTTCATCGGGATTTTGATCGGAACCAGGCGCGTATACAGAGGCCGCTTGTAGGGCTTCAGCACGACGCCGACGGTGACGGTGTCGCCGGGGGCGAACTTGGACTGGGTCAGGAACAGGTGGTCGATTTCTGCCGTGTCGTGCTTGTTTTGGATCGTCACATTCATCTTGACGCTTTTGACAGCGATGGGATAAAAGGGGTTGGAAGACAAGAGGCGCATCAGGCTGTCCAGGTCGCCGGTCGCGCTCTGGTCAATCGCCGTGGCATCGTAGAACGTGTTGGTGCGCTTGATATGCCCGATCTCTTCGGCATCGACGTCGATAGAAACGGTCGCCATCGAGTCGCCGGGCTGGCCGTGTACCTGCTCAATCGCCGCCCCGCCCACCTGCGACACGAACTGCGCGGTCAGCAGCGGGTGGTTGATGATGCGAACATGGAAGTCTTTGCGCCGCTTCGTGGACAGGTCATTGACGGAGACGGTCATGGGGACCATCTGCGGCATCGGCCCGATCACGCCGCCGACGGAAAAAGGCCGGTCCTGAAAGATGCGCCCGACGGTCTTGATGGGCGAGCCGAGCTTGACGGAGTCTTGGTACGACGGAAAGATGCTGACGACATAGGCCGTGGTCAGCGCGGCATCAATCGGCCCGAGGCTGGTAAACGGGTGGCCGAACAGCAGAAGCCGCTTGCCGTCCCGGTAAGTGACTGTCCCCGTCGCGGTGTAATCCACATCCCCCTGCACGAGCGAGACGCCGACTGCCGAGCCGGGCTGAAGGGTCGCCCCCTGCGCCAGCGGATTGGTCCCCAGGCTGTCGGCGCTTAGAGCGCCGCCGCCGCCCGCCATGACGTCAAAGTGGTACGGGGCCATCATGTCGCGCAGGCGGGACAGCGAGTGCGTGCCCAGGCCGCTGACCATGAGCGGCATTCCAATCGGCTGAAAGCGCGTATCGGTCACTCCCAATGCGCTCAGGGCACTTGCCGCCGTCGGTGCGGACGCGCTGATGTCGGACGGCTTTTGGGGCAGGTCGGGACTCCACGCTTCCAGCATATCTTCAATCGGGGTCGCCAGCGCTATCGGCTCACGGGCAAACTGCGTGCCGGGAATGCCCATCGAAATCGCGCCAATCAGCCGCCCATTAATGTAAATAGGGCTGCCGCTCATGCCGTGGGCGATGCCCAGGCTGCGTGTCACCGACGGCCCATCGAGCGCCCGAAATAAGATATAATCTTTGCCCTCATTGAACTTTGCCATGACGCCTAAAATTTCAATGTTGAACTTTTCGATCTTGGTCCCGCGAAAGACTGTCAGCGCATAGCCCTTCATGCCGGGGCGCAGCTCGGAGACGCGCATGAACTTTTTCGAGTCCCATTTGAGCCGCGCTCCCGGTGCGGGATGGGCCATCGGCACGGGCGGGCGGGCCTCGGCGGGCAGGGCAAAAGCAATCAGTGTCAGCGGCAGGAGTGCTGCCGGGGCGCGGCGGGCGAAGCGGGAAGGTGATTTCATAGGTGGGGAGCTATTCTTGAAGAGTGATGTATTGTGTCAGCCGAGGGGTTGAAAACCCCTCGCTGGGAGAGGCGTCCTTCGGACGAAGGAGTTGGGCCATGTAGCTCTGCTCTTCCACCCAGAGGGTGCTTCTCCCAGCGAGGGGTTTTCAACCCCTCGGCATTGCGGTCTATTGCTATCTACGCCCCTTTGGCGTAAACTTGTTCCGGGTCAAACTGCGGCTCGGTGACGGTCTGCCATTCCTGGTCTTCTGCCATGACTTCGCGGTAATAGCACGTCGGATGCCCCGTGTGGCAGGTCGCGCCGATGGGATGGGCCAGCACTAAAATCGAATCGTCGTTGCAGTTGATCCGAAGCGACACAAAGTTCAGCGTGTTGCCGCTGGTTTCGCCTTTGGTCCACAGCTTCTGCCGGGAGCGGGTCCAGAACGTCACTTTGCCCTCGCGCACGGTTTTTTCCAGCGCGGCGCGGTTCATAAATCCCAGCATCAGCACGTCTTTGGTGTCGGCGTCCTGCACGACGGCGGGCACGAGGCCGCCGTCCGCTTTGTCCCAGTTGATTTGGTCGATAATTGAGTTCATAAATATTTACAGTTAGCCCTTTGGAACCCCTCCCGCTCGTTCCTCGCTCCCTCCCCTGTTAGGGGAGGGCACAGACAATGCAAACTGGGCCAAACACGTAGGGGCGGGGTCCCCCCGCCCTTCTTTTCTGGTCTTCCTTCTTACCCTTCCCTAACAGGGGAGGGAGCGAGGAACGAGCGGGAGGGGTACTCCTAAATCCAGTGGCGCACCAGCAGGGTCAGGCCAAAGATAGCCAGGGCCAGCGGCGGGGCGCAGCCTGCGCCTTTGACGAACTCTTTCTGGCCCTTGACATCATGGCGCGGGTTGTTGGCAGGCGGCGGTGACGAATAATCGGGCGTCCGCAGGGCGTACCGCTCCGGGGCACGGGAGCCGCGCCAGACGTGCAGGGCGGCGTCGGAGGTTCCCGGCGCATAGTTGGAGGTAAGCTGAAAGAGGACTTCGCCGTCCTCGGTGTCCAGCCGCCCCCCTTCCCAGCGCAGCCAGCTCGCTCCGGCGGGGTCGGTGAACCAGTGGACAGCGGCCCAGCCGGGCGGGGTCATTTCATTGGTCACGGCTTCAGGGTACTTCGGCTGGTCGGGCGTGCCGCCGAAAAAGTACGGGCCAATATCCAGGCGGGTGATGCCCGGCCCGTTGGTTTCCTCCGCAATATGGAGCTGGTACATAAAGCCGGTCACGACCTGCTGCGTCTCGACATACGGTGCGGTCAGGGTTGCCATCGTAGGGGAAGTCCTCCGGGTATACTGGGCTGTAACGTGTGAGATATTGTACCAGATTCGCAGCAGGATTGCCAAATAGGGCTTAGAAGTGGACACAGCAGATGGCAGAAACAGAGATGCGCGGCAAAGTCGCGCTGATTACCGGCGGCGGCAGCGGAATTGGACAGGCGACGGCCTGGGCGCTGGCCCGGCGGGGCGTCTCGGTGGCGCTGGCCGGGCGCGAGGAAAACAAGCTGCTGGAAACCGCCGCGCAGATCAGCTACGAAGGCGGCGACGTGGTAACACTGGTGGCCGATGTCACTGACCCCGCGCAGGTGGAGCGGCTGGTGGCTGAAACGACGCGGGCCTTCGACGGCCTGGACCTTCTCATCAACGGCGCAGGCGTCGGTCTGATTAAGCCCTTAGACACCACCACGCCCGAAGACATCGACCGCCTGCTGGCGGTCAACGTCAAAGGCACAATGCTGGCGACGCAGGCCGCCGTCCGGGCTATGATTGCCAGAGGGCGGGGCGGGCACATCATCAACCTCGCAGGCATTCTCGGCAAAGCGCCAATGGCGAACGCTTCCCTGTACTGCGCCTCCAAATACGCCGTCACCGGCTTCTCCAAAGCGTTGCAGCTTGAAGTCAAGCGGCACGCCATCAAAGTCTCGCTCCTGTACCTCGGCGGCGTCGACACCCCGTTCTGGGACGGCCTGGACATGAAGCTTCAGCGCGACAAGATGCTCTCCGCCGAAGACGCTGCAAACGCGATTGTCACCGTTCTGACCCAGCCCGCACACTTAGTTTTAGGCGAGTTCGTCCTGCAGCCGGAAAGCCACCAGATGTAGAAGATCACCCCCTAGCCCCCAATTCTGGGGGAACCGGACAGATGCAGACAAGGCAAGAGGGCGCGGCAAGCAGCGCCCCTACGCCTTTAACCTACGCCTTTCTCTGGCTCCCTCTCCTTTCGGAAGGAGAGGGCGGGGGTGAGGTTCCTCCAAGCCCTGCGGAACTGTCTCTCACTTCTGACGGGCTGGCTGGCTTGGGGCGTTGCCATCCTGGTATTGCGCGAGGGCGTCAGCATTAACCAGTTTATTACAACGACGCTGGCACAGGGAGTCGGCCCGCTGTCTGGGCGCTGATTATGGGAGGTTCTCAATGGTTGTAGGCGGTGTTTTGCAAATCGTGCCGCAAGGCTGGGGCTTCCTGCGCTTTCTGGCCGATGACAGGGGGCAGCAGCGGGTGTATGTTTCGCCAAGCCAGATCGCCGAGCATGGCCTCCAAGCCGGAGACCTCGTCACAGGGCAGGTCCGTCCTCCCAAAGAGACGGAAAAGCATCACAGCCTGGTTTCGGTGGAGACCATCAACGGAAAGTCTCTTTGACCCAATCCAAAGCCCTTTTTCCAATTTGTCTACAGCACGCACTGTGAAGCAGCACACGCTAATGCTTTTTGACAAGAGGATTCTTTTTAATGAAACGCTTCTTTGAGCGCAGCACATCACGGATTAGAACACTTAGCCAAACATAGAAGGCAAGTGTCCCCCCGACACAAATAGTCATCCCAATCCAAAAGGGCGTTGTGGGTCGGTTAAGCAGATGCGATGAAGCGATCCCGGCAATGCCCGTCTGAACAGAGTCTACGGCTATTGACGTCAGGAAAACACAGCCTGCGAGAACAATTACCCAAAGGTTTTCTTTTCTCATTTTCGCCTCTTTTTTAGCATATGAAACGAGGAACGCGGCGGATGCAGCAGTTTGTTATGCCGCTCCGGTGTCGCTCTCGCCCGCAGGCTTGTCGGGCACAGACCAGGCTTGACGCGGCTTTGAGTCTGCAACTTTTTCTGGTCCTGCCGGGTGCGCTATCGCCTGGGCCACCCGCACGAGAGCCGCCGCCACAAAGGACAGGCCGCAGATGATCCCCAAACCAATGTTGGCCCCCGCGCCCGCAAACAGAAACAAAATAGCCGCAAGTGACCCAATGGCTGCAAAAAATATATCCACAGTTTCCCCCGTGTTCTTATGTCAGCGAGAAGCAGTCAGCCCATTATACCTGAGCCGAACAGCAAACACATCTGCCAAATAGTGCATGGAACAGCCCCTGCCTGCGACGGTGCAGGCACAGGAAGTCAGCTCGCTCTCCGGGCATTCAACAGAATGTAAAAGGGACTATAAAAAACGCGGCGGGGGTTGAGGTAAAGTAGAAAAGACAGCCCTGGTAAGGCTGTCTTTCCTACAAGGACAGAAAGGAGGTGTATCTCCTATGTCCAAGAAAGTGCGGCGGGCAATCGTCAGATTCCGCCCCGTCGCTCAGACCATCGCAGCGGTTGCATCCACAATCGCCGCGATTATTAGGCTTCTTAAAGACCTCGGTTTTTAAGGGCCGGTAAGAAGAAGGGGGCCGCTTGCAGGCGGTTCCCTTCTTTTTGCTGTGTGAAATGCCGGAGTGCGCTTCCTGCAATCACATCAGCAAACTTTGAGATATGCTCTGCACTGGCATATCGGTACGAGGGATTCACCAGTTCACCGGAACTGGTGATTCGATTACAGTTTGACATCTAGAGCCACGGTTGTCAATGCCGACAATGGGTTATCGGCAGGAACAGAACAAAACCATGACAATTCCAAGACCACACAGCGATACCCTGTTTAATTTTATTGGGATTATGCTTGTTGCGCTTTCTTTTCTTGTTGCTGTTGCCGCTCCGTGTGTCAGCCTTTGGCTGGCGGCTCCCTATTTTTGGCTTGGCTTGGCGGCCTCGCTTCTTTGGCTTGGTCTGGTAGGGCAGATGACATGGAACTCATGCAAAGACGCAGGCGGATTACGTCGATACGTGATTGACATTGTGGCCGGGGTGTACGGGAGGCTGTTTGCTGAAATCACTACCGCGTCGCCGCAGGCGCTTGAGCTAGGCGTTTATTTGGCGGGTCGCCGGTTTGTGCAGCAGACAATTCCTCTGGGCAGCGTTGAGGCAGTTGAGTGGAATACGGGGCAGGCAACCAGCATGGCAGGACACGATATGAACGACTGGCAGGTCTGGGTTTGGTTCGACCACGCCGACCCCGCAAAGAGTGAGAAAGAGCGCCGGATCGGGTTACGTAAGCCAGATCAAGATTTGTACGGCGTCGGCCCGGCAACACGCAAGCATCACACAGAGGCACTCGGCCTGTCTCTGGTGGCTTTTCTCCTAGCGTCAGGCGCGGATTTGGTGAACGGCCCCACCCCAGAGAGTTTCGTGCGGCGGCAGGCGGATGAGGGCTGACAGGAGAGGTTTTCAAGAGCCTGCGGGGAGGCTCTCGCGCAGGCGGGCGGTGTCGCGGCGGGGCGGCTCGCCGAACAGGCGGCGGTATTCGCGGCTGAACTGGGAGGCGCTTTCGTAGCCGACTTGCAGGGCGGCGGTGGCCGCGTCGGCTTCGTGGCCGAGCAGCAGGCGGCGGGCTTCCTGGAGGCGCAGGCGCTTCTGGTATTGCAGGGGGCTGAGGGCGGTCACGGCCTTGAAGTGCCGGTGGAAAACGGACACGCTCATGTGCGCCTCGCGGGCCAGCGCGTCTATCCGCAGCGGCGCGGCAAAGTCGTTGTTGAGATGGCGCAAAGCCTCGACGATGCCCGCCATTGGGCCGCTGCCTAACGCAATCCGGCGCAGGTCGCTGCCGCATTCGCCCAGAAGCAGCAGCACCAGAAGCTCGCGGGTGACCAGCGGGGCCAGCAGGGGAAGGTGCGCGGGTCGGTCCAAAAGCCGCAGCAGGCGCAGGACGGCATCGTGCAGGGGCGCGTCCACGCAGCCCACCGAGAGGCCCCGACCAATCGTCGCCGAGGGTGGCACGGGCGGCATCTCCTGCGCCTCCATTTCGGCGACCACTGCCCCTACTTCAGCGGCATCAATGTCCAGCCGAACGCTGAGATACGGTGCTTCGGGCGTCGCTCCGACTATCTGGCCGACGACAGGCAAGTCCACCGCGCCGAGCAGGAAGTGCGCCGCGTCATAGCAATAAGCTTCGCCCGCAAGCATCACGCGCTTGCGGCCCTGCGCGGCAAAGCAGACCGCCGGGGCGTACAGGGCGTGAACCGGCTCTGAAGGCGTCTCGGCACGGTACAGGAACAGGCCTGGTATGGCTGTCGCGTGTGCGCCGTCGTCGTATGTGTGGCGCTCAATAAGCGTCGCCATTTCTGTTTGTTCTCTCACTTCATACCCCCATTGTTTTGCTGAGTGTACCCCTTTGCTAAGAGACTGTATAGAAAGCTGTCAGCAGGAGCAGATCGCCCCCCCGCCCCCAATAAAATCTATGATTCTGGGGGAGCCAGAAGTTAGGGGAAAAATCCTCCTGTCCGGTTCCCCCAGAATTGGGGGTTAGGGGGCCATCGGAGGGCTTTCTATACAGTCTCTAAGAGAAACAGGCAATAAAGCGTCACAAATACGCTACACCCGGCGTGCCAGACTCGGGCATAATAGGCTGCGAGGAGAACAAAATGGCAGACACAGATCAAAAAGCGTGGTTTATTACCGGCGCGTCCAGCGGGCTGGGCCGCACCCTGACCGAGCGTCTGCTGGCGCAGGGCCAGCGCGTAGCGGCGACGGCCCGCAGGCCAGAGGTCCTAGACGACCTGAAGGCACAGCACGGCGACCGGCTCTGGGTGCGCTCTCTCGACGTAACCGATACTGCCGCCATTCGTCAAGTGCTGGACGAGGCATTCCGTGATTTGGGCCGCGTAGATGTCGTCGTCAGCAATGCAGGCTATGGCCTGTTTGGGGCCGCCGAGGAGCTGACGGATGAGCAGATTACGCAGCAGATTGACACCAATCTAGTCGGCTCAATTCAGCTCATCCGGGCGGCGCTGCCGCATCTGCGGGCACAGGGCGGCGGGCGGATTTTACAGGTGTCTTCCGAGGGCGGGCAGATTGCTTACCCGAACTTCAGTCTGTACCATGCCACCAAATGGGGCATTGAGGGCTTTGTGGAGGCCGTGGCGCAGGAAGTCGGGCCGTTCGGCATTGAGCTGACGCTGGTGGAGCCGGGGCCGACCCGGACAAACTTCGGCAGCGGCCTGGTCAGCCCCCCGGCTCTGGCGGTCTACGAAAACACGCCGTCCGGCGAAATGCGCCGCAGCCTGACGGGCGGGGCTTCTGCTTGGAGCTATGCCGACCCGGTCAAAGCGGTGCAGGCCATGATCGACTGCGTGGCCGTTTCCCCTGCCCCGCGCCGCCTGACGCTCGGCGGCGGCTCTTATGAGCGGCTGACGCAGGCCTATACGGATCGCCGAACCGCGCTGGAAGCGCAGAAAGAAATCGCGTTCAGCGTGGACGCGGACGAATAAGAGGAGTTTACCATGTCTGAGACAAACAAAGTTTGGCTGATTACCGGCGCAAGCCGGGGGCTGGGCGCGGCGATTGCGCGGGCGGCTTTGGAGGCGGGACACAGCGTTGTCGCCGCAGCGCGGAACCCGGACACGCTGGCGGAGGCTTTGGGCGGGCCGAACGAGCGCCTTCTGCCGGTCGCGCTGGACGTAACGCACCCGGAGGACGCGCAGGCGGCGGTGTCGGCGGCGATGGCACGGTTCGGGCGCATTGATGTTCTGGTCAACAACGCGGGCTACGGGCAGTTGGGGGCGTTTGAAGAAGTTTCTGCCGAGGACATCACGCGGCAGTTTGAGACCAATGTGTTTGGCCTGATGCACGTCACGCGGGCCGTTCTGCCGGTCCTGCGTTCGCAGCGCAGCGGGCACATTTTCAACCTGTCGTCCATCGGCGGCAAGCGGGGCGGGGATCGGTATTCCATTTATGCTGCGTCCAAGTTTGCCGTGGAGGGCTTTTCCGAGTCCCTGAGCGCCGAGCTGGCCCCGTTCGGCATCCGTGTCACGGTGGTGGAGCCAGGCTTTTTCCGCACAGACTTTCTGGAAACGTCGTCAGTGCGCTACGGCAGCCACAGGGTAGACGATTATGCCGACGCTTCAGCCGCATCGCAGGCATTTTACGAAGACCGCAGCGGCCAGCAGGCCGGGGACCCGGCGAAACTGGCGTTGGCGCTTTTGACGCTTGCCGCCGACCCGAACCCGCCGACCCGCTTTGCCGTGGGGTCGGACGCCTTTGCGGTAGTGATGCAAAAGGACGCCGACGAGGTGGCCGAGGCCGAGCGGTGGCGGGCGCTGACCATCTCGACCGACTTCGCGGAGTAGCCACAACGAAACCGCCCGCCGGATCACCCGGCGGGCGGTTTCTATTTGCGGTTATTCTTAGCTTGTGGTAGAATAGGGTGTCTTGCCGACTTTTCTGGAGGCTCCGCCCATGACTGCTCTTTCTGCCCCACACTCTGCCACGGACACACGTAAACTGGCCCACCTGCTGCGGCGGGCGGGGTTTGGGGCGCGGCCCGACGAATGGACGGCGTATGCCAAACTGGGTATTCCTGCCGCGACCGACCGGCTGCTGCACCCGGAGCGGGTGCCGGACCCGCTGGCGGACGTGCTGCAAGGCATTCAGGGCGACTATGTGGATTTTGACGACATCAGCAGCCTCCGCAAATGGTGGATGTACCGGATGTCGCACACGCCCCGGCCTCTGGAAGAGAAGATGACCCTGTTCTGGCACGGGCACTTTGCTACAGCTAACTATAAAGTAGACAATCCGCGCTGGATGTGGACGCAGAACCAGACGTTTCGCACGCACGCGCTGGGCAACTTCAAGACGCTCCTGCAAGCCGTTTCGCGGGACCCGGCGATGCTGGTCTGGCTCGACGGCGCGGAGAACCGCAAGGGGCGGCCCAATGAAAACTACGGACGCGAACTGATGGAGCTGTTCACGCTGGGGGTCGGCGGCGGCTACACCGAGACCGATGTGAAGGAAGCGGCGCGGGCGTTCACCGGCTGGCACTATGACCGGGACAAAAGCGTGTTTGTGTTTTCCCCGGACCGGCATGACGACGGCCCGAAGACGTTTCTGGGCGAGACGGGTAACTTCAACGGCGACGACGTGCTGGAGATTATCGTGCGCCATCCGTCGACAGCGAGCTTCGTCTGCACCAAGCTGTTTAAATACTTCGTGCATGAGACGCCGACGCCCGCCGACATCGCGCCGCTGACGCGCACCTATTTTGCGAGCGGCTACGACCTTCGGGCCGTGATAGGCGCGATTTTGACTTCTCCCGTGTTCTACTCCGACGCGGCCTTTCATGCGCGGATCAAAAGCCCAACGGAGTATGTCGTCACGGCACTGCGAACGCTCGACGCCCCCTTTGCCGCCACCAACAACGCCCTGCTGTCGCAGACGCGGGCGATGGGGCAGGAGCTGTTCAGCCCGCCCAATGTCAAAGGCTGGCCGGGCGGCAAAACGTGGATGAACACCATGACTTTGATAGGCCGGGTCAACTTCGCCGACGGCATCATCTACGAGATGGGCAAGCGCAACCTGCTGGAAAGCCGCCTGCGCCGGGGCATTGCCGCCTGCGGCTCCGCGCCCTCGCCGGACGCACTGGCAACGCCCGAGGGCCTGACCGATGCTGTCTGGGGCCTCCTGCTGCCGGGGCATCCGCCGTCCGCCGCGACCCGTGCGGCGCTGGTCCGCTATGCCGGGGGCAGCGGGGGCAAAGCCGATTTCGGCGCGAAAGCGCCGGGTCTGGTGTCGCTGATTTTGTCTGCGCCGGAATACCAACTGGCCTAACCTGCCGTCGGAGGGCTATCTGCCATGTCTATTTATGATCCCACCACCCGCCGCCAATTCTTAGCGAACGGCCTGGCGTTTGTCGGCCTGGGGCTTGCGATGCCGACGTTTCTGATGCGGGCCGCACAGGCGCAGGCCGAAGGCGGCGGCGGGGCGTCCCTGCCGCCCATCCCCGGCGGCAAGATTTTGGTTGTGATTGAAATGTCCGGCGGCAACGACGGCCTGAACACGGTGATCCCCTATACCGACCTGGGCTACGCCAAAGCGCGGCCCGTCATTGGCGTCAAAGAAAGCGATGTTGTGAAAATTGGCCCCGCCGTCGGCCTGCATCCTAATCTCGCTCCCCTGAAGGGCCTGTACGACCGGGGGCAGCTCGCGGTAATTACGGGGGTTGGCTACCCGAACCCCAATCGCAGCCACTTTCAGAGCATGGACGTCTGGCAGACCGGCAACCCCACAGTGGACGTGCGCGACCGGACCGGCTGGCTGGCCCGGTACTTCGATAAAGACGGCCACTTCGCGGGCAATCCACTGTCCGGGGTGACGCTCGGCTCGGCCCTGCCCCTCGCCATGTTTGCCGACAACTCGCCCGCCTCGGTCATCGGCAACGGCACGGATTATGGCTTCAAGAACGACGCCCCGGACCGCAAGGCGCAAACCGAAACCCTGCGGGCGCTGTACGCAGAGGGGACGGTGGCCGGGTCCAACGCCGAGTTCGTCCGCAATGTCGGCAGCGAAGCCTATTCCAGCAGCCTGGCGCTGAAACGCGCCCTGAAAGATTACGACGTCAAAGCCGCCCATGTCGCGGCGTACCCACCCAACAGCGGCCTGGCGTCGGGCCTGCAAACCATCTCCAAGCTCATCACCGGCGGTGTCGGCACGCGGGTCTACTACCTCGGCATGGGCGGCTTTGACACCCACGCCAATCAGCCGCGTCAGCACGCCAATTTGCTCGGCGAGCTGGCCGGGGGCCTGTCGGCGTTCTACGCCGATTTGGCCGCACAGGGCCGCGCCAACGATGTTCTGACCATGACTTTCTCCGAGTTCGGCAGGCGCGTCAAAGAAAACGGCTCGGCGGGGACCGACCACGGCGCGGCGAGTGTCATGTTCCTGGCGGGCGGCGGCATCAAAGGCGGCCTCTACGGCGACTACCCCAGCCTCTCCGATTTGGACGATGGCGACCTGAAAATGCACACCGACTTCCGCTCCGTCTACGCCACGCTCCTCGACAAATGGCTCGGCACCCCCTCCGCCCCCGTCCTGGGCGTCAGCTTCACGCATCTCAATTTCGTATAGTGGGCACGTCAAAGACAAAGGCCGGGGCATTCGCCCCGGCCTTCGTTCTTGACAGCTTACTGCTGCTGAACGCCCTGTTCCTCCTGCATGATCGCCGTCTGCGCGTCCAGCAGACCTCTCACCCGCGATAGCCCCAGCGCGTTGGCCTGCGCCCGTGCCGCTTTCGCCCCCGCCGCGTCGCCCGCCCCGGCCAGCACATCGCCCAGATATGACTGCACCACCGGCGAGTTCGGGTACAGACGCATCGCCTCTTTGAGATGCCCCACCCGCTCCGCAGGCGTTAGCTCCTGCGTCGCCAGTGAGAACACTCCTAACCCCACTTGTGCCAATGACTGCAAACGGGACGAGGTGTAGGCAACCTGCCCTTGCTCTGTGCCAAGCAGCGGCAGAAGGTACACGTTGCTCGGCCTGTTGTCTTCATACTTAAGAATTGAGGCCGCGTGATTGTAAACTCTGATCGCCTCCACCGTCTGCCCTGTCTTGTCCAGCAGGGACGCGAACGACAGCAGGTAGGACGTGTCGGTATTCACAATCACCGGCCCCGTATCACCAGGGCCTTTGACATAAATCGCGCCTCGCTCGGCCTCTAGTGCCTTCTGGATGTCGCCGAGTTGCAGGTAGCAGTCTGAAAGGCCCTGGTAGGCAGGCCCGTAGCGACGCTCATAGGCAGGCTGGTCGGCGAAGACTTGCTGAAACGCCTCAATCGCCTCCTCCGGGTTTCCGGCCTTCAGAAGCGCCTTGCCTTGTGCCATATGTTCCACCATCCTCGCACTTTTTGCATCTACCACTGCCCGCTGGGTGGGAGTTAGGTTGGTATGGTGTATGAAACCTAGAATCGGCAGTTGGCCTTCTCCGAATACCGGTATCTGGCCCTGCGGCGTAGGCAACACTCTGGCTGGCAGTGGCGAGGCCGGGGCAAGCTGCGCGGAGGCTGACGCCATAGGAACGCCTACGGAGACCGCCAAGAAAACCCGAACACCGAGTTGAAATAAACTGTTCATAAACTTTCCTCTACAGCCGCTTGCGTTCGCGGCCAGGGGCATTGCTTCACGCTTTGTGGCGTTTCTGCATCGGATCAAGACTGGGCTGCCACCTACTGCGGCGGATTATAAGCCTGTATGAACTACTGTCCATTGCGGCGGATCAGGCGTCGCCGTCGGCGTATAAGGCGGTGCCGATCCCACAGTCTTGGGATAGCTGGCCATAAGATTCCACTGGCTGCCGTCCCATTTAATCGTCATACTCCAAGTCCACGAGAACTTTTGGAGGGGAACCCAAACGCCACCGCTGGGTCGGTACATGATGTAAGTGGTGAGCGCATCAGAGGCACTAGATTGGTCGTAGCTTTGAGGATTTTGCTGCGAGACACCAGCCCTGCCAAGAATGACTAAGGGACTGTCCACATCATTACCCATCGCCGTTACATTCCAGCGGCTGCCATAATCAAACGACCCGTCCAATCCCAAAATGCCGTTGTTTGATGCAAGTGGCGTTGAGTTGTTGCCAACGTACCCCAGACGGTCAGGATTGACCAGTTGAGTAAACGTACACTGGCCGTTGCCGGAGAACGGCGCGGGGACGCTCACTGTAGCATTCCTCCAAATCATTCCAGCGTTGCTATCGCCTGTGGCATTGAGGTCTCCGTAGAGGCCGAAAGTCTGTATCGGCCCATATTCTTTAGAGTTATAACTTGGGTCATACTGCACATATCCCTGTATGATGTCCCATCGCGTGACGGAAGGTTTCAAAACGCTGACTTGGGTTGAGGTTGCAGTAACGGTTAAAGATGTGCCATCAGGAGCGGTCATTGCCACAGTGCAGGTGACGGTGAGGTTTTCTTGGGCGCGGTCATAGAAGGCCAGGGGAGCGACGCCTGTGCTGCCTGACGCCGGGCCGGTCAGGTCCGCGCTGCCGAGCGCGACAAGCTGGTTGCTGGCTGCCGTCTCATTGTAGGTCTTGAAGCAGGTCGCGGATGGCTGGGTCCAGGTATAGCTTGTGACTGTACAGTTGGTGGGGATGCCGTTCAGCGTGGCCGTGATTTGCTGGCCCGTCAATGCTTCTTGAACTCCATTGACAAGGGTTGTGCCGCCGAGGTCAATGAACACCGGAGTGGCCGAGGCAAAATACGTGACCTCAATCGAGCCGCTGACAAGCGCATGAGCCGTCGAACCGCTGGCCCCGGAAAAGTGAGCCGTAGGACTGCACTCCACAAAGAAGGTCATCAGCGGGTGCGAAGGGTCTGGCGCTGACCGGACCATGTATTTTGTTCCCCCCGCAGTGCCTCCCAGCGTGCTGGCAGGGGCAGTCGTGCCCAAACCGTTGCTGGCATCCCCGCTGCCGGTCGCCCCGGAGGAGCTGTTATCAACGCGCCACGAAGCCTGACAGGTCTGAGAAACAATCGCCGCTGCGGGCGGGGGTTCATTGGGGTTGCTGGGGTCAGGATGCCAGGTGAAGGTCGCCGTCAGCGGGGGCGGGGAAGACAGGGCGGGGTTAGGGATACTGACGGAGCAGGTCTGGCCGTTGCCGTAGCTATCGGTGCTGGCGGACGCACTGCCGGAGGTCCCGTACTGCCCGCCGCCCGCGCCAAAGTCGTTGATAGTGCCGTGGGTTGCGCCGACACTGCCGCCGCTGTACCCAACGGTGTAGGTGCCGTGGGTTTGGGCGAACGCAGCAGGAGAGAACAGCAGGAGGGCAACCATCAGGCTAAAGACAGCCAGACCGAGGCGCACCGGCAATGAAACGCACTGGCAATGAAACGCACTGGCAATGAAACGCACGAATACAGCAGTAGGGCATGACGATCCTCCAAAGAGCAACGGTCACGGAAGACGCCCGGCGTTCAGCGTCATGTTCCTATTGTATCACAGCTTACGGCGTGTGTCAAGCGCCAGTTTTGCTATTTTTCGGGAACTCCTTGCCCCTGAATTGGGAGTAGACTCTTCCATGAAGTACCCACTAATTTTATCCGCGCTGCTGGTTCTGGGGGCAAGTTTGTCCGCATCCGCCGCGCCGAAGCCGACCACGCCCGCGAAGGCCGCGCCGAAGAAGGCGACACCCGCCGCCGTCAAAGCTATCCGGCCTATTCCCGGCGGCTTCCCCGATGTGCCTGCGGACCACTGGGCGGCGCGGTCGGTGGAGACGCTGCGGCGGGCGGGCATCGTGAAGGGATACCCGGCGCATGGGAAGTAAATGGGGAGGAACCTCACCCCAACCCTCTCCTTCCGAAAGGAGAGGGAGCCGGAATAGAGCGGGAAGGCCAAATCCTAATTATCTGGCTCCTCCATTGTTGGGGGCGGGGCTTGCCATGCTGCTGCTGGGGGCCGTTCTGCCTGCTGCCGCGCATGATGTCAAGGACCCGGTGTGCCGGATGACGACGGATTCAGACACGACGCCGTTTCGGGAGACGATTCACGGAAAGACGTACTATTTCTGCTCGGAGGCGTGCAAAACTCGCTTTGACAAGTCTCCGGCGTCGTATGTGAAGCTGCAAGCGGCGCTGGCGGAGGGCAAGCGGCGGACGTATACGGTCAAACTGACAGCCCCGCCGCACCCGGCGGCGCAGACCCTGATCCCGCTGACATTTACCATTCGGGAGCGGCCTTCGGGCAAAGTAGTCAAGGACTACGAAGTCGTTCACGAGGAGCATCTGCATCTGCTTTTGGTGTCCTCCGATATGAAGTGGTTTGAGCATCAGCATCCCGTGCTTGGCCCGGATGGCCGGTTTCGGCTACGCTGGGCGTTCCCCCGACCCGGTCGGTACTATCTGTTTACGGACTTTACGCCTACGGACGGCGACAATCAGGTCATCCGCACGACGCTGGATGTGGGCAAGACGCCCGTGCTGCCTGCCGCGCCCCGCCTGACGCCGGACGCGGGGACGACTAAGACAATCGGCGATACGCGGGTGACGCTGACGGTTCGGCCTGGGCAGCTCAAAGCCGGGCAGCAGTCGGTGCTGACCTACACGCTGACGGACTTGCACGGGCGGCCCCGAACGGATATGCAGCCAATTTTAGGGGTGATGGGGCATCTGGTCGCCCTGCGCGACGATGACACAACGCTGGTGCATACGCACGCGCTGCATGGGGTGCAGGCGGGGTCTTACGGAGCGGCGACGCTGGCGATGATGCAGGCGGGGCAAAGCGAGGCGGTCCCCATCACGGCAGAAATGGTGACGCTGACCGGGCCGCGCCTGTCGTTCAAGCTGACCCCGCCGCGTCCGGGCCGCTACAAGCTGTGGGCGCAGTTTGAGCGCCAGAACCAGTGGCTGACCGTGCCGTTTACGGTGGTAGTGAAGTAGGAAGCCCCCCCGCCCCCAATAATGGGGGAACCGGACAGTTAGGATTTGGCCCTGCTTCTCCTATTCCGGCTCCCCCATTATTGGGGGCGGGGGGGCTATGACTTATGATGCAGGGCGCTATCGTGGACTTCGCCCGCGCCATCGTCGTAGGTGACAACTTTGTGCATCCCGATAAAGCCGGTCAGTGTTACCTGCGGGGCGGCAGCTTTGGAAACGACGGTGACATAGGCGCGGCCATCTAACACGGCCTGCACTAAGTCGGCAAACGTGCGAACTTTGGCCGAGGCCGACGGGTGCAGGTCGGCAGGGCTGACTTGGCGGGTCAGCGACGCAGGCAGGGGGCCGTCTTTGGCGTCGTAGACTGTCAGCACGGCGGGGCCGGTGTGATCGGAGAACGAGCGGGCAACGTGCAGCTCAATGGCCTGGACGTTTTTGAGAGTTTTGGCGTCCACGGTGACGGTCGCGCCGGGGTGAAGAAAATCAAAGTCAATCGCAGCGGTTCCGGCGGCGGGGGCTTTTGGGGACGGCGCAAGGGCGGCACTCCAGACGACCACTTCCCGGCAGGCGTGCGCGGGGAGTGTCAGCAGGGGCAAGAGGCCGAGGGCAGTGCCAAACGCGGTGATAGGAACAAGTTTAAGCATAGGCGTTGCGAGCGGTAAGGGCGAGGGGTTGAAAACCCCTCGCTAGGTAAGGCGTCCTGCGGACGGAAGAAATACGGACAAGGAAAATGTCAACGCTCGCAGGCTCTTCTCCTTCGTCCGAAGGACGCCTCCCCTAGCGAGGGGTTTTCAACCCCTCGTACTCCGCGTGACCGCATCAAAAACAAAAACCGCCTGCCTTTCTTACGAAAGGCAGGCGGTTTTTAGTTCCAGCAAAAGCAGGAACTAGGCGGGCTTGACTTCGACAGTCGCGCCTTCGGCTTCGATCTTGGCCTTGAGGGCGGCGGCGTCCTCGGCATTCAGACCTTCCTTGACAGCCTTGGGAGCGCTGTCGACCAGGTCTTTGGCTTCTTTGAGGCCCAGGGCGGTGATCTCGCGGACGACCTTGATGACGTTGATCTTCTTGTCGCCAGCGGCGGTCAGGATCACGTTGAACGAGGTCGGGGCGGCGTCAGCGGCGGGGGCGGCATCACCGCCACCGGCGGCGGGGGCAGCGGCGGCGGGCGCGGCGGCGGAAACGCCGAATTCTTCCTGAAGCTGTTTGACGAAGTCGCTCAGCTCAAGAACGGTCATGCTTTTGATGGTTTCCATCATTGCGGCGGTATCGGCCATAGTGGTATTCTCCTAAAGTGTGTTAATAATAGTTAAGCAGCGGCTTCGGCGGGCGCGGCTTCGGTCGTGCTGCCCTTCGCGTCGGCGACGGCTTGCAGGGTAAAGACGAAGTTCGAGATAATCCCGCCCAGCGTGCCGACAAAGCCCGCGATGGGCGATTGCAGCGAGCCGAGCATCTGCGACAGCAGGACCTCGCGGGGCGGGGTCTTGGATAAGCTCTCCACCTGCGCCGTGGACAGGATTTTCCCGTCCATGACACCGGCTTTGACGGTCAGCGATTTGTGTTCCCGTGCATAATCCAGCAGGATTTTGGCGACGGCGACGGGGTCCCCTTTGGCAAAGCCAATCGCGGTCGGCCCGGACAAAAGCTCAGCCATGTCGGCGACGGGCATGGTGTCCCCGGCGGCCAGCTTGAACAGCGTGTTTTTGACGACGCGGTATTCGGCGTCCGCCGCCCGCAGTTTCTTGCGAAGGTCGGTCAGCTCGGCCACGGACAGGCCCCGGTAGTCGGTCAGGATGGCGGCTTTGGTCTGCCCGATCAGCTCGGTCAGCTCCGAGACGACCTCGACTTTGGCTCCAGCGGGTTCAATGGTGTATTCGGTTGCGATGATGTTCACCCCCTCACTTTGTGTGAGTTATCTTTGAAACGAGACACGCCCTGCGACGGCCCCAGACATCGGGAGGCAGGTCGCAGGGCGCATGAAGTCGGCACGCGAAAGCGTGTCAACGGGCATTCCTGTTACCTCGGCTGGCGGGCGATAAAGCCCATTACTCCATGTGCAAATTCACGGAACCGGCTGTCTGCGGCGTAAAGTTTTGAGTTCTAATTGTGTGTTAAATCTTGCCAGCGGCGATAGCGACGGCCCGGACGGGGTCCACGCGGACGGTCGGACTCATCGTCGAGTTCAGGGCGATCTTCTGGAAGTAGCGGCCTTTGGAAGCCGTCGGCTTGGCTTTTTGCAGAGCATCCAGCAGGGCGTTGAAGTTCTCTAAAAGCTGCTCCGGGGTGAACGATGCTTTGCCGATGGGGGCATGGATAATGCCCGCTTTCTCGACGCGGTATTCCACGCGGGTGGCCTTTTTGATGTCGGTGACGGCCTGGCCGATGTTCGGGGAAACGGTCCCGGCCTTCGGGTTCGGCATCTTCTGCTTGAAGGTCGCGCCGAGGCGTCCCACCTGCCCCATCATGTCGGGGGTGGCAAGGATCAGGTCGTACTGCTTCCAGTCGAGCTGCCCTTTCTGAACCTGCTCAATCAGCTCATCCGCACCCACGAGGTCCGCTCCGGCGGCTTCGGCATCGGCGGCTTTCTGGGCTTTGGCGAATACCAGCACCTTGCGGCTCTTGCCCGTGCCGTTCGGCAGGGTGGTGACGCCGCGCACCATCTGGTCGCCGTGGCGGGGGTCCACGCCGAGGTTGATAGCGACATTGACAGTTTCATCAAACTTGGCATTGGCAAGGCTTTTGACCTTTTCAAGGGCGGGCATGGGGTCCAGCAGAACTTCCGGGTCGCTCTGCTTGGCAAGGGCTTCATAACGCTTGCCGATGGTCTTCACACGATCTTGCTTTCGCATTTTTTTGTCTCCTGTGGTGCTGACGGGCGTTCGAGGCCCTCCCACGCTTACTTAGGACTCGCTAAAATCAACCGATTTCGATGCCCATCGAGCGGGCCGTGCCCGCGATGATTTTCATGGCGGCGTCGGTGTCGTTGGCATTCAGGTCGGGCGCTTTGGTTTCGGCGATCTGCCGAAGCTGATCGGGGCTGATTTTTGCCACTTTGGTTTTGTTCGGCGTTCCAGACCCGGCAGGGATACCGGCAGCTTTTTTCAGGAGGTCGGCGGCGGGCGGCGTCTTGGTGACAAACGTAAACGAACGGTCCTCGTAGATAGTGATTTCTACGGGAACAATGGAGCCAATCATGGGCGCGGTCCGCTCATTATAGCCCTTGATAAACTCCATCATATTGATGCCGTAGCCGCCGAGGGCGGGGCCGACGGGCGGAGCCGGGGTCGCTTTGCCCGCATTGATCTGGAGCTTGACGACTCCGGTGATTTTCTTTGCCATTGTTCTTCTAGTATCCTTTTACAAACTGCTTACGAAATCTTTTCAATCTGGCTGAATTCCAGCTCTACGGGCGTATCGCGGCCAAAAATGGAAATCAAGACTTTGACCTTGTCTTTGGGGGCGTTGATTTCCTGAATGGACCCCGTAAAGTCGCCGAACGGGCCAGAATTGACACGCACCGCCTGACCGACTTCCCACTTGGGGCGGATATACGGCTTGGTCTCGGATTCTTCCAGGGCCTTGCGGATTTCGCGGACTTCGGAATCTTTAACGACCGTCGGCTTGGCATCGCCGACAAAGCCGATCACGCCGGTCGTGCTTTTGACCAGGTACCAGGTGTTGTCATCGAGAACCATCTCAATAAACACATAGCCCGGAAACACTTTGCGGTCGATCTCGGTTTTTTTGCCTTGTTTGACCCGTGACTCTTTTTCGGTCGGAACCAGAATATCAAACACTTTGTTTTTGAGGCCCATCGTGTCGGCACGGCGCTCAATGTTCGTTTTGACTTTTTTCTCGTGGCCCGAATACGTGTGGACGGCGTACCAGTGCTTCATCATAATGGGTAATTGTCCTTAGTGCCCACTCGCACTGAACAGCGGCCCGGCGATCCTGCCCAGCACAAAATCAATCCCGCCTACCCAGACAGCAACGGCCACAACCAGCGCCAGCACGACGGTGGTGGACTTGGTCAGCACGTCCCGGTCCGGCCAGGTGGTCTTTTTCAGCTCCACCCAGGCTTCCTGAAAGAACTGCGCCGGGCTGGTCGGGTTCGCCTTCGCCATCGACTGTGCCCGGCGGGTGGCCTCCGCCAGACGCGGGTTTGACGCAGCGGCGGCGGGCTTTGCGGGGCCAGCGGGTTTGGCAGCGGGCTTCACCGGACCGCCGCCGTCCTTCGGATCGTCCCCGTTTTGCTTGTTGTTGTAAATCTTCGCCATAAGTGGCCTAAGCTTTCGCTGCCGCCCGGCTCGATTTCTGGTGATTTCGTCCGGGAACAGGCAAAAAAATGAACAGGGGGTGCGCCCCTGCTCGGTGTCCAAAAGTGACTATAGCACAATAAGTGCGGGCGTGTCAAGCGGCGGCGCAGAAAATTAGGAGACCTACCACCTTGTTCCCTCATTCTTCGGTCACAGGGTCCTTCTTTTAGGAAGGACCCCAGCGAAGTGAAGGATGAACGAAGCGGGGAAGGTAGGTTCCTAATGCTTCTCGCGCTGATGCAGGGCTTCGTCTTCTTCCGGCTCCATGTGGATAATCGGGTGCAGGTGCGGCAGGGCCGCCCGCAGGGCGTCTTCCAGATCCTCGGTCAGCCGGTGCGCTTCCACGAACGAATGCGTGTCGACGATCTGTACATGAACATCAATATGCCGGTGCGAGCCAGACTTGCGGGTGCGGAGCTTGTGGTAGCCGCGCACGTCGGGGTGAGCATCCAGAACGTCGGTCAGTGCCCGCTCCTCGTGGGCAGGCAGGGCGGCGTCGGAAAGGGTCCGCAGGGCATCGGCGGCGAGGCCGAAGCCGACCCGCAGAATCAGCAGTGAGACGCCGAGCGCCGCCACCGCGTCCCACCAGACCTGATGGGTTTCGCGTGCCAGCACCAGCCCCGCCAGCACACCCAGCGAGGTCAGCACGTCGGTCTGCAAATGATGGCCGTCCGCCACAAGCGCGGGCGAGTCCGTGTCGCGCCCCACTTTGAGCAAATGCCGGGAGACGCCAAAGTTGACGGCGGCGGACAGGGCCATGACGGCGATGCCCCACCCCAGCTCCGGCAGGGGCGTGGGCCGCAGCAGGTGCCGGATGGCCTCGCTGACCGCGAACACACCGCCGACCATAATCAGCGTGGCTGTGACCGCGCCCGAAATGTTTTCAATTTTGCCGTGCCCGTAGGTATGGTCCCGGTCCGGCGGCTCATCGGAGACGCGCACCGACAGGAATGCCACGCCCGCGCCCACCAAATCGGCGGCGGAGTTGACTGCCTCCGCCAGAATACCCGCGCTGCCCGTGACCGCGCCGACAGCCACTTTCATGCCCAGCAGCATGGCACTGGCGGCGAGCGACCACCGCGCCGCATCCCGTTTGCGCCGGGCTTCTGCGCTTTCGGCTTGTGTCTGGCGGGGCGGCAGCAGGGTGCGCTGCCGGGTGCGGCGGAGCTTGCTTCGCAGGAGGCGCGGTTTTTCGGGCGGCGTTGGGGTCATGGTCGTTAGGGCAGCCCGGCCTTGAAAGGCCGGGCTAAAGATAATCAGCCCCAGAGGGGCTTCGTACTCTACTTAGCCTGGCCTTTCAAGGCCGGGTTCCGTCTGGCGGTTGTCTTCACCTGTTTCTTCACCGCCGGGCTGCCATAGCCGACCAGCTCCATATACGCGACGCCGCCGGTTGGCTTTGCCGCAGGGGCATTCAGCGGACGCGCTGCGACGGTGCAGACACCCTCCCAAATGCCTGCGCCCGGCCCCAAAATGGGCATTTCCTGGTCTTTGACTTTGGCCGTCAGATGCAGGCGCAGGTTTTTGTCCGGGAACGACACCGTCCACCCCAGGGGATATGTAACGCCGCTCTTGGAACTCTTCCAGTAGGCGGCGGGGTCCGGCGTGAACACGATGTTTTTGGTCACGCTTTGATGGCCGTCTTTGTCCATGAACGTCGCCAGCGGATAAAAGATTTTGCCGGTCTTTAGGTCGCGCTGACGGAAGAACAAAATATCCGTGCCGTTGTCAAGCTGCGTGCCCCACCAGTCCCAGCCATTGTTCTGGGCTACCCAGGAGTTGCCCCACTGATGGTCGAACCAGCCCTGCCCGCCGGTGATGGTCTCCGGCCCCGTGCCGGTATCCACCGTGCCGCCGACTTTGCAGCGGGTCAGCGAAAAGTAGTACATATCGGTCGGCGTTTGCAGCCCCGTCTCGCCCTTGCCCCCGACCGCCATCGGCGGCTTCTGCGCGGTGAGCGTCAGATGGATTTTGTCGGGCTTGCCTGCGCCCGCGTCCAAGTTTAAATCAAACGCGGTGTTGGCTGCGTTGGTGGACTTCAATGTGTTGTCCGGGCCGTAAGCAAGCTGAAACGGCTGATTGACAATGGTAGACTTCCCGGCCAGTTTCTGATGCGGCGCGGGCAGACGTCCGGCATTAATCGCCGTCACAAATGCCCGGACGCCCTTGTCGGACGGATTCTGCGCGGCCAGCAGCGGGCCGAACTGCTTGAGCAGCTCAATCATGTTGGCGTCGGCCAGCGAGTAGGGCCGCTGCGTCTTTTTGTCTAAATCCGTGACCGCGTAAATCAAGTAATGGGCACGCGGCACAGGCGAGCCGTCCAGCGGGTTGACGCCATTGCCAAAGCGGAAAAACGAGCCAATCAGCGCCAGATGACGGCCTTTGTCGGTGGTGACATGAGCATTGACATACCACCATTCAATGTTGACGTTCGGGTGCGACGCCACGCCGAACGTGCCGGACGGCGGCGGAGCCGGGCGGGCGGCGGCAGTAGGCATGGCCTGTGCCGGGCGAAGCAGCGCCGGGCCGAGCAGCAGGGGCGGCAGCAGAGCAAGAGCAAATCGGGCGCGGGCAATAGGGCGCAGGGTAGGCATAGTAAGAAACGGTGTGCTTTCTAAGCGGGCGAAACACGATCTAAGAAATGGAAGCCATTAAGCGCAGGCCATTGTTCGAGGGGTTGAAAACCCCTCGAACAATGGCCTGCGTGACGGCTTAGCTTGGGTCAGTTTAGCCCATTATACCCTGCCGAAAGCCCTGTCCCAACGTTCGTCCGCCTTGACTTCGCGCCCGGTTTGGGGCTATAGTTACCCGCAATGCGTATACTTTTGACCAATGACGACGGCGTCCAGGCGGACGGCCTCTTTGCCCTGAAAACAGCCCTCTCGGAAATCGGCGACGTGACCGTGGTGGCCCCCGAGCGCCAGCAAAGCGCGATGGGCCACGCGATTACCCTGCACAAGCCCCTGCGGCTGACCCCGACCACCCTGCGCGACGGCTCTGCGGCCTTTGCCTCCAACGGAACCCCCTCGGACTGCGCGGCGCTGGGCATTCTGGAAGTGCTGGAAAACAATGTCGACCTGGTGGTCTCCGGCATCAATCACGGCCCTAATCTCGGCTGGGATGTTCACTACTCGGGGACAGCCTCGGCGGCGATTGAAGGCGCGATTATCGGCCACCCCGCGATTGCCGTTTCTGTGGCGTCGTGGGTGCGCGAAGTCCACTGGGAAGCGGCGGCCCGCTTCGCCGCAAAGCTTGCCGCCTGGGTGGGCAAAAATCCGCTGCCGCCCAGCACCATGCTGAACGTCAACGCCCCCAACCTGCCCGCGTCCGACGTGCGCGGCGTGCGCGTGACCACGCAGGGGCGGCGGCAGTATGTGGACCGGATTGAAAAGCGGGCCGACCCCGCCGGGCGTCCCTACTACTGGCTCGGCGGCTCCCCGGCAGACGAAGCCGCCGGGGCCGAAGCCGGGTCGGACGTCCGCGCCATCGCCGACGGCTATATCTCCGTCACGCCTATCCATCTGGATTTGACGGCGTATGCGCTGATGCCCTCGCTGAAAGAGTTAGAACATGACTGAGGTTGAGCAAAAATCACTGCTGACACAGCTTCAAGACCTTGCGCCCCCACCAGATCAGCCGCTTTTTGCAGGGACAGTTCCTCAGTGGAACGAAGTAGAGCAAAAGATCGGGACCGCCTTGCCGCAGGATTACAAAATTCTGATCAATTTGTATGGTCTGGGTAGTTTTGGCGGTCATGTTACCCTGCTCAACCCCTTCGTTCCTGAGCTTGGCCCAAATTCAGCTTTCAGTTTTTATCGCGCTGTCAACTTCTGGAACGAAATGGAAGAGTTACGACGCGAGAACCCTGAGATTTATCCTCCTTTTTCCAGCTATCCTTCTGCTAATGGATTACTGCCTTGGGGCAAGGAATCCTCAGATGGCGGTCTTCAATGCTGGCTAACCGAGGGCAACCCCAATGACTGGAAGTGTATTATTCTGGATAGCGACTGGACGGAGGAATACCACGAATACCATACTACAGCAACGGGTTTTCTGGTCGGCTGGCTGACGGGGCGCTTTGTCATCAGCTACTATCCAGCACTCCCATTGCAACAGCCATTGTTTGAAGCTTTTTCTTGAAGCGTGTCTGGCACTTCTTGGTGGCATCAATCTAATTGCCACTAATATCAAGATGAAGGAATCGCATTTCATGGCTTTCACACTCACCGCCATCTTTCAGGAAGCCGAAGAAGGCGGCTATGCTGGCTTTGTGGCAGAGCTGCCCGGCGCAAACACACAAGGGGAAACGCTGGAAGAAGCGCGGGAGAACTTGCAGGAGGCCATTGCGCTTGTTTTGGAAGGCAACCGCCTTCTGGCCGAGGAAAACTTGCAGGGCCGCACTGTGATCCGCGAGCCACTTCTTTTTCCAGCCGCGCAAGACAGCGCGGCGTAACAGTTTTATGACAGACATACAGCACACTACTCACAGCACAAAGCCCATCGTCGCCAAGTTCGGCGGGTCGTCCGTCGCCGATGCCGACCAGATACGAAAGCTGGCCGCGATTGTCCGGGCGGACCCCCGGCGGCGCATTGTCGTCGTTTCTGCGCCGGGCAAGCGCACGGACAAGGATAAAAAGATCACCGACCTGCTGTACCTCTGCCACTCGCTCGGCGAGCAGGGACTGGACGCCGCCGCGCCGTTCACGGTCATTCGGGAGCGGTATCTGGGCATCGCCGAGTCGCTGAACGTGCCCGATGCCTGGGAATGGCTCCGGGACATCGGCCAGCAAATCGCGGCAGGGGCAGCCAAAGACTGGGTGGCCTCGCGGGGCGAATACCTGTCGGCGCGGATTATCGCGGCGTACCTAGACGCCGAGTTTGTAGACGCCGCCGACGGCATCCGCTTTGGGCCGGACGGGCGCTTCCACGAGGGCGAAAGCTACGGGCGTCTGGCCGAGCGCCTGCGGCTGGTTCCCGAAGGCCGGATTGCCGTCGTGCCGGGCTTTTACGGGCAGGACCCAGCGGGCAAGATCAAATGCTTTTCGCGGGGCGGCTCGGATGTCACCGGGGCCGTCGTCGCCCGCGCCGTGCAGGCCGCCGTGTACGAAAACTGGACCGATGTGTCCGGGCTGCTGATGGCCGACCCGCGCATTGTCGACTCCCCCAGCCCGATTGAAGAGATCACCTACCGGGAGCAGCGGGAATTGTCGTACATGGGCGCGACCGTGCTGCATGACGAAGCTGTGTTCCCCGTCCGCGAGGCGGGCATCCCCATCCATATCAAGAACACCAATGCCCCCGAGGACGCCGGAACGCAGATTGTCACGAGCCGGGACTCGCGCACCACCAGCATTGTGGGCATCGCCGGGCGGGTCGGCTTTGCCACCCTGTTCACCGAAAAGGCCATGATGAACCAGGAGCGCGGCTACGGGCGCAAGGTGCTGGAGATTTTGGAGTCGCACGGCATTTCCTACGAGCATTCGCCCACCAGCATTGACACGCTTTCGGTGATTTTGACCGACGAAGAGTTAGACGGCAAAGAGCATGACGTGGTCGCTGAAATCCGCCGCACGGTTCAGCCCGACCGCATCGAAGTCCAGCGCGACATGGCGATGCTGGCCGTGGTTGGGCAGGGCATGGTCCACCGCGTCGGCATCGCGGCGGGCGTCTTCACCGCGCTGGCCGGGGCAGGCATCAACATTCGCATGATCAACCAGGGTTCCAGCGAGCTGAACATCATCGTCGGCGTGGCGACCTCCGATTACCCCAAAGCCGTCCGCGCCATCTACGAGGCGTTTGTGGAGAAGTCTTAAAGCGTGAGAGGCGGGGTACACTGAAGCAAGGAGAACAACCGTGATGAGTACTGCTGTCGCACTGCCGCATGGCTGGGAAACCGGCCCATTAGCCGAAGAGTTGAGAACATATCTGGCGCAGCGGGATAATCTGCTTCAACAGTCCCCCGGCAAATTTGCGCTTGTCAAAGGAAGCAGAATTGTTGGCCTGTATGATCGCAAAGAGGAAGCCTACAACGAAGGATACGAGCAGTTTCACCGAGCGGCGTTTTTAGTCAAGCAGGTGCAGGAACAAGACAAAACGTTTTACATAGGCGGCTCTGCTGTAACGAATTTGGATTTGGGAGTAGATAATGCCCCGTCTTAGCCGCACAGTCCAGACTTTGCAGCGAGACGGGCCGCTGCTCCGGGTGCAGATTGAGCCGGTATTAGCGTCTCAAAAGGCAATGCTTGCAGATGGGGAAGAAATCCCTTCGATCTCCGCAGTAATGCTGATCGACACAGGAGCATCAGGCACACTTGTTCAAACGGCGACTATCGCCCGCCTGGGTCTTGAGTCACTCGGCACAGTCTTTCTGCGAACACCGACCACCATTGAACCCGTGGCGCGAAGACAGTATCTTGTTCGAATTGTACTCTCGGAAAACATTGCCTTTGAAGTCGAAGTTGTCGATGCACCGCTGACTGGGCAGGGCATTCAAGGGCTGATTGGCCGCGATATTTTGGACCAGCTTGTGTTCACTTATAACGGCCCCAAGAAACAATTCATCGTCAAATACGGAGGATAACACCATGCCTTTGATTTGGGAAGTGCTGAAAAGTGAGACACGGGACCAAGCCTTCTGGAAGACTCCTGCTCCTTACGTTATTCGGGCTAAAGTGCCCGGTGGGTGGTTTATTAAAACCGATATTGGATATGCAGGCGGCGCATTCTTTTACCCTGACCCAGAACACTCCTGGGACGGGTCTTCGCTGCCGTAAAATAGATTTGTCTCACCTATGATTAACCCTGCTTCTACTCATCTTGTTGTCGGCGCGTCATCGGGCATCGGGCGGTCGGTGGCGCTGGCGCTGGCGCGGGAGCGCAAGCACGTCACGATTGTGGGGCGCAGCGAGGCGCGGCTGGCACGGGTGGCGCGGGAAGTGGAGATGTTTGGCGGGGAGCCACTGGTGTGCGTCTCGGATGTGCGGGAGCCGGTGTCTATTCAGGCGGCGCTGGCGCAGGTAACGCTGCGGAACCGGCGGGTGGAGCTGGCGGTGCTGGCGGCGGGGGTCGGGCTGGGGACGGACGCGGACGAGTTCACGGCGGACGCTTTGGAGACCATGCTGGACATCAATGTGCTGGGCGTGGCAAACTGGCTGGAAGCCTTGCAGCCGCTGCTGAAAGCCCAGCCGGGGCAGTCGAGCGTAGCGGTGATTTCCAGCCTGTCGGCGGACCGGGCGTTTCCGGGGGCCAGCGCGGGGTATTCGGCGAGCAAAGCGGCAGTGTCGCAGCTTTGCGACGGCCTGCGCGGACCCTGGGCACGGCAGGGGATACAGCTCGTGACGGTCGCGCCGGGCTTTGTCCGCACGCCGATGACCGACGGGCAGGCGTGGCTGCCCTTACTCATGGAACCCGATGATGCCGCCGGAGCGATACTCGCGGGTGTTCGGGCGGGCAAGTCCGTGGTGCGCTTTCCGCGCTCGGCCTCGCTGGCGATGGCGCTGGTACGGCTGCTGCCGCCGAGACTGCTGGACAAACTGGACCACGTGCCGGGAACCGGTGGGAACATAGACACGTAGAACCAAGTCAGAGAAGAATGAAAAGGCCCAACCCAATGAAACCTGTTATTTTACTGTCCGCGCTGGCCCTGCTCGGCGCAGCCTCGGCGGCTCATGCCGACATGACCGTGGTGCAGAACACGACCATTGACAGCCCGCAGCTTAAAGCCTACATGGAGTCCATGACGCCTGCCCAGCGGGCGCAGATGTCTAAGGCGGGAAACCCGCTTCTGAGCGGCGCTCCCGTGCGCTCCACGATTTACCTGCACGGCACGAAGACACGCGCCGACATCGGCGGCAACAGCTACATTGTAGACTCAGCAACCAAACAGACCACGCTGATTAACCGCCGCAACCATACCTACACCGTCAAGCCCTATCAGGCTGCGGCTCCGCAGGGCACGCCCCAGGCAAAGGTCAAGGACACCGGCCAGAACAAGCTGATTGGCGGCCACATGGCGCACCGCTACCTGCTGACGGCCTCCATCCCCTCCCAGCCGGGGACGCTCATTCAGGGCGATGTCTGGACCGCCCGCGATATTGCCCAGCCGCCGAGCCTCAGCGGCGGCGGCCCGCTGTCGTCGATGCAGAATGTGTTCCGGCAGATCAAGGGCTTTCCGCTGAAGTCCACGCTGGCCGTCACCGGCAGCCCGCTTGGCAGCACCACCGTGACCACCTCGCTGGTGTCCATTTCCAAATCGGCAGTCCCGGCTTCGGCGTTCGCCATTCCGGCAGGCTACAAGAAGACGGAAATGAACGCAGGGATGTAGCTGCTTTCGCAAAAAGCGCCCGGCACTAAAAGTGCCGGGCGCTTTTTTATGACCACTTTTTACAGCCACTTGGCAAAGAACGTCTTCAGCGCCGGGTACACTACCTCCGGCGGCGGGACATGACCGTAGGGGGCGAACCACAAAATCTGCTTCGGCTCACGGGCCGCGTCGTACAGCTCCTGCGTGGCCTGCGGCACAATGGTCGTGTCTTTGCGGCCTCCAATCAAAAGCAGCGGGCGCGGGGCGATGTGCGGGGCAAAGGTCAGCGGGTCTTCCGGGGCCAGCGCGGCGCCCAAACGCGCCCAGTCGGCATCCTTGAAGGTCTGCGTGCTTTTCCCGCCGACATCGCCGCCGCGCACGGCCAGCGTTCGGAGTATCAGCCCCCAGTCGCCCCCGCCGGACACCAGCGCGGTGGCTTTCAGGCGCGGCTCCACGCCTGCTGTCACTGTGCCAATAATCGCACCCAGCGAAATCCCCACCAGCCCCCGGCGGGTTTTGCTGATGTCGGACCGCGTGTTCAGATAATCCAGCCCCCGCCGCACATCCACCGCGCTTTGGCGCACCGTCTTCACAAGCGCCTCAGTCTGCCGCGCCTGCTCTTTGACCGGGTCGGCGTCTTTGGCAGATGGGACGGTCCGCTCCCCCTGCCCGTATTCATCAATCGCCAGCGCCGCGTAGCCGTTCTGCGTGGCCCACAAAGCCAGCCCGGCCATCTGCTCCTTGCCGCCGCCCAAACCGTGCAGCAAGACAAGGCAGGGCACAGGCCTGGCCTTTGACGCGCCGGGCGGCAGGAACAGCAGGGCCGGAACACGCTGATTGCTGGTACTGAGGTAGGAAAACCGAATGAGCTTAACCGTGCCAATCGCCGTCGTGCTGACCGACTTGACGGCCAGCGGGCGCGAGGCATTGTACTGATACAGTGGCAGGGTGGCTTGGTAGACGGCTTCGCGGTCAATCGGCGGGGGCGCAGGGGCTTGGGCGTGCGCGGCAAAGGGCAGGAGCAGGAGGAGCAGGACAAACCTCACCCCCCGCCCTCTCCTTATGAAAGGAGAGGGAGCCGGAGTAAGACAGGAAGGGCGAGTGCGAACTTCTGGCCCCCTCTCCTTCCGAAGGAGAGGGCGGGGGGTGAGGTTTGCTCGGGTCATAACACGTTCCTTAAAATCGCCTGAAGGCGCTCGTAATCTACGGCTAAAATCGTCGCCAGCGTTCGGCCTGCGCGGAGCAGGAACTCCGGGTCGTCCGGGTGTGCGGCCCGCGCCTGACGCAGACACGCCGCCGCCAGCTCATCCGACGGTACGCCCGCCAGCGCCCCGCCGGAGGGCAGGAGGACGCCGCGCAGGAATGACAAATCTTCGGTCAGCGCCCGCGTCTCGGCGGCAGTGCAGGGGTAAACCCGGCTGTGAATGCGCGGCGGACGCGGCGGCAGATGGCGGCGCAGGGGGCTGTCTGCCCCCTCGCTGTAGGCCACTAATAACCCGGAAAATTCGGTGCGGAGCAATTCGAAAATCTGCGGCTGCTGGCGGCGCATCTCGTCCTCGTCCTCAAACCCCAGGGCCGACGGGCGGCGGTTTGGCTCCAGCGACGTGGTGTTCGCGCCGTACACCAGCGCGTACACCGCAGCGGGCAGACTGGACGCTGTGCGGGGCGACGCGGCAGCACGCGGGGCCTCCGGGGCAAACGGGTCTTCTTCGTCCGCGTCCAGGTCCATCAGCGGCGCGGCCTGAGTGGAGACCGGCGCGGGCCGACCGATTTTGACAAACGCCCCAAACGGCGGCGGGTCATAGAGCCGCGAGACAATCTCACGCGGCACTTCCAGGCACTGCGCCACGAACGCGGTCGTTCCGGCTTCAATAATTTCCCCAATGGGTTTATCTGTAATCATAAAGTGCTGTCAAAAAGATGCAGTCAATGTTCAATACTGACCCAGGCGTGCCAACAAATAGAAACACACAGACACGAGGACAAGGAGAGCGATGTACAGCAAAAAAGGAATAGTTTCTTTGCGGACACGCTCCGCTTCCGCTTTCTGCGCCGCCAGCAATTCCATCGCCTCGTCTTCTGGGGAGAACGCTGCCGCGCCATGCCAGCCAGGAACGTCCTTCTGCGGGAGCGGCAAAGGCAATAGAAAATGTAATTCTCCCCGCCGCTCGGCTTCCGCTTGCTGCCGCGCAAGCTCAGCTCGCTGCCGCTGGATTTCGGCGAGTTTGCGCTGCTCTTCGGCCAGGCGAATTTCAGCCAGTTCTTGTTCGTGGGCCAGCAGGCGCGACTCGGCCTCGCGGCGGGTGCGGACTTCGGTGAGGAGCCGCTGTACGTCTTCCACGCTTAAATCAAGGCCCTCGGCCACGTCGGGGACAGCGGGCCGGTCGGTCAGGCCGGTTTGCTCCACCTGCTCGGCCTGCCACAGGTCAATGACGGCGCGGGCTTCGTCCGACGAAAGCCGCTCGGCGCGAAGGGCGCTCGGCGGACTTTGAGGCAGACTTTGAGGCAGACTTTGCGGGGCCGGGTCTTCGGTGTTGTCGGCGTGTGACAGCATAGGTAAGAACCCCCTCCCGCTCGTTCCTCGCTCCCTCCCCTGTTAGGGGAGGGCAAAAAGCCGGAGAAGACCAGACAAGAAAGGCCCTCGTTTGCAACCTCGCCTTTCCTAACCCTCCCCTAACAGGGGAGGGAGCGAGGAACGAGCGGGAGGGGTCAGCCCGTCGGCAGCGGTTCGGGCGGCGGGGCCGGATACCGGAATAATACCTGAGATGGCGTCAATTTGTCGCCGGGTTTGCCGCCGGTGAACCCGCCGTCTGCGCCGACACTGTAAACGACAAAGCCATCCGTGCCCTCGCGGCGGTACCCCAGGGACTTGTCGAAGTAGGGGTCGGTCAGCCCGGCAGGCAGGGTGTCGGGGAAGACGCCGGTTTTGGCGCGGACAGCCAGAACGGCGGCTCCGGCAGCAGCGACGGCATGACGGGCCGTGCTGCGGTCGGCGCTCTCGCCGGTATTGAAGGCCGTTCCCTGAGCGGCGATACTGAGGGGTGCGGCGAGAATACGAACCGGGTCATCCCGCAGGTCGGAGGCTTTCATTTCCATTCGGATGAAGGCTTCCTGGCGGTCGGCGCGGGGCAGTTTAGCGGCTTCATACAGGGCGCGTGTCTGCGACAGGGTCAGGGCCTCGGCAGCATCTATCAGGGCTGTGACCTGGGTTTGCTGGGCGGGTGTGAACTGTTTCTGCGTGGTCCGGCGTTTGCCCCGATACGGCGAATCGGTGGGCAAAACCTGGAAGAAGTCAGCCGGGGGAGCGTGACGCACCAGAAGGAACTCTCCGTCCGCCGAGGCACATTCCCCGCTAATCGCTCGGCTCAGAGAAAAGCCGGGCGCGGCGGTGAGCGCCGCCTGCGCTTGGGCGTCTACAGCAACGTTTGGCCCGGCCATCTGCACAATGCCCTGCATTCCGCTGACAGTGATAGCATCGGTGGCGGCGGCGACGAGAAAGCCAATCAGCAGGGGAGAGGAGTCGGTGACGTGTTCGGTAACGACAAACCCGCGTGCCTGCGTGGTCACAGCCTCCGCGAACTGGCCCTCTTTTGCTTGCAGAAAGCTCTCGGAGTTGTAGTTTCGCGCCGCCTCGCGCAGACTGGCAAAGTGAGTGAATAAGTCTGTCGGGGGGGGATTTCGTCCAGTCCGTTGCAAAGACGCACCGGGGACGGTCGGTGGCCTGGTCCAGCAGAGTCGTGTAATCGGGACGGGCGGCGAAAGCGGCTCGCGCCTCGGCGAGCTGCGCGGGGGTATAGTCGTACCGCAAACTGAGCGTTCCGGCGGCAGTGGTAAAGCGCGGCAGTGTCAGCGGCTTGTCTTTGCGGAGCGCGTCCCACTGCCCATACAGCGGCGCGGCATTCTCTGACACAGGCGGCAGGGGATGGTTAAGCTGGGCCAGTGTGGTCGGCAGACCGAGTTTGGCGCAGGCGGCTCGCTCGCGGGCGAGGGCGGCAGGGCCGTCCGCGATTTCAGCACGAATGGCCGTTGCGGCAGGGTCCGGCGAGGCATTGAGCGCCGATAGATAGGCAGGCAGGTCGCCAAAATCGGGCTTCGGCGCGGCGGCACGGGCAAGGGCGGGAGTCAGCAGCAGGGCGGTGGCGGTGAGCATCAGGGCAGGGCGCGAGTGAAACATTGGAATAGTCCTCCACTGTGGGATGACACGCGGGGCGCGAAAAAGTTGCATGACGCACCCTGCCCTGAAGGGCACGGCTACCGGGCGCAGACGCCGGGAACCCCCGCTTCGCGGGGCTAAGAATTAGCTTGAATTCAGTGCCGCGAAGCGGTAGTTTTCAGCGTCTTCGCTCGGTAGCCGTGCCCTTCAGGGCAGGGTTCTTTTATTTCGCCGTGTCCGCTGGCAGCGGCACCACAGGATACCGAAACACCGACTCCTGACCGGGCGGCTTTTGCCCCGCTGTGCCGCCGTCGAAGTGGCCGGTTGGCCCGGTGCTATACACGACAAAGCCATTTGCCCCCTCGCGGCGGTAGCGCAGCGGCTGGTTCGTGTAGGGGTCCGGCAGACCGGCGGGCAGGACTTGCGGGAACTTACCCGTTTTGGCCTTGTCCGCTAGAAGCGACGCCGCCGCGAGCGTCACCGTAACGCGGGCCTGCGTGCGGGTGGCGTTTTCGTCGATGTGGCTGAACACGGGCAGGACATTGTCGGCGAATAGGTGCGTCACCGCATCTGGCGCGTTGGCATCGTCGGCCACTTGTTTTTCCAGGGCGGCGTAGGCGGCGCGGCGCACGGCGGGGGGCCGGTCACTGGCGGCCACTAGCGGACACATACGGCTGAGGTAGTCCGTCTCCCAGGCATCAATCAGGGCGTGCAGACGCTGGCGCTTCTGGAAGGAGGGCGGGATAGATTGAGCGGTCCCGGTGGGAAAAGTGCCTGCGGCCAGAACGGCGTTAACCCCCTGCCCTTCTGCCGCGTGCATGGGGCCAAAAATGGCGACGCCGAAGCCCGTTTCTCCGGCCATCGCATCGCGCAGGGACAGATGGGACTGCCTGGTCCGAACGGCATTTTGGACCACAGTGGCGACGGCGGCGTTTGGCCCGGCTTCGGCCAGAATGCTCTGCATCCCGGACAGTGTAATCGCTTCGCAGGCACAGCCGACAAGATACGCCAGCACATCATGGTCAGAGGCGGCGTGTTCGGCGACGCGGAAGCCAAGCGCCTGCGTGGCGACGGCCTGCGGATACTGGCCGTCCCGCGCCAGCAAATAGCTTTCGGTCTGCAACAGCCGGGCCGCCTCGCGCTGCGTGCGAAACTCCGGGAACGTGGCGGCGAGTGGATGGCTCCAGTCGCGCACGAAGACGCATTGCGGGCGGCTTGGGGCCTGATGCACCAAGCGCATGACATCGGACCGTGCCGCCAGCGTCCGGCGCACGGCAGCGATCTGGGCGGGGGTGTAGGCGTGGAACGCGCTCATGCCCTCGGCGTACTTTGGTAGCCCAAGAGGCTTGGCCTGGAGCAGCGCCGTGAGCTGTGTATAGAGCGGCGCGGCATTCTGCGAGGGCGGCGGCAGAGGGGCCTGTTTGGCGGCGGGTGTCAGCGGAATGCCGAGCGCCCGCGCCGCCGCCTGCTGCCGCGCCAGATTGGCGGGTCCCGCCGCGACAAAATTCTGCATAGCCGCCTTCTGCCGCTGATGCCGCACGAGGAGCCAGATACCGCCGAGACTGAGCAGAAGCAGATACAGAGCGCCGAGGGCAGCAAAAAAACGCTTCATAAGCAAAGTATAGCAAGGGGCCTGCCGCCTGTCAAGCCTGCGATGTGCTATACTGACACACCGACATGAGGCAGATTTGTCCCCGGATTGAAATCCAGGGCTACGAAGGGCGATTGTCCGCCTTCGCGGACATAGGAAACGTTGCCACATCCTGTCTTCTGTCCACGCAGGTGGACATTCGCTTTCTATAGCCCCAGATTTCAATCTGGGGGCAAGGTCTGCGTCATACCCAGGGCGAAGATTAAATATGACAGCAATTTTGGAAAGAACACGCTTTTGATCCCCCTGCACGATGACCAGCCGACCCGGACGTTTCCGATAGTAACGATCCTGCTGATTGCCCTGAACGTGCTGGTGTATGCGGCCCAGCAAACCCTGCCGCTGAATGAGTCGTGGTCGATGGTTCCCTATGAGATTACGCATAACACGGACCTCGCCGGGGTCATCGGGCAGGTTGGGCAGAACGGCGGCGTGAGCCTGCACCAGATTCCGCCCGGCGTTTCGGTTCCGCTCGGGGCACAGGATATTTATTATGCCGCCAGCCCGCATCCGGTGTGGCTGACAATTTTCACGTCCATGTTCATGCACGGGAGCCTGCTGCACATCGGCGGCAATATGCTGTATCTGTGGATTTTCGGCAACAACATTGAAGACGCGCTGGGCAAAGTGCGCTTTTTGCTGTTTTACCTCGTGTGCGGCGTGCTGGCGGCGGCGGCGCAGATCGCGGTCGGGCCGAACTCTTTGATCCCCAATGTCGGCGCGTCGGGCGCGATTGCGGGGGTGCTGGGAGCGTATTTGATCTTGTATCCGAATGCGCGGGTGCTGAGCCTTGTGCCGCTGTTTGTTATGTTTCTGGCAAACATCCGGGCTGTCTGGGTGCTGCTTTTTTGGATTGGCTTGCAGCTCTATCAGGGCGTCGCGGGGCTGGGAATGCAGCGCGGCGGGGGCGTGGCCTACTTCGCGCACATCGGCGGCTTTTTCGCGGGAATGCTGCTGATTTCTCTGCTTGGCGGGCGGGCGCTGGCCGTGAAACAGCAGCGGGGTATGGGACCTTACGGGCGATAAATGTGCTACCATAGAGTCAGGAATTGAATCCGTGGAGGCTATTTTTAAAATGCAAAATGTGACTCTTGACGTGCGGCGGCATCCTCTGGCAGAGTTTCTCCAAAACCACGAGGCGCACATCGCCGATTTGAAAGAAACCCGAATACCAGAAGTACTCACTGTAGAGGGACGAGCTGAGATCGTTGTGCTGGACACAAAAACCTACGAAGAAATGGTGGAAGAGCTGAACTCCATGAAGGAGATTGCCGCCGTCCGTGCTGTAGTACGCAAAACAAACGCGGCTGGACCGCGTGAAGAAGTGCCTCCGGCAGAGATGGCACGTCGACGAGCCGTGATGCAGGAACTTGCGGAAGAAACAGAGCGGCTGGGGCTGTCCTGGTGACAGAGACCACAGCAAAAACCGTTGCCGTTTTGGATGCCTGCGTTCTTTATCCGCCGTCACTGCGCGATATGCTTTTGTGGCTGGCCGTGGCGGGGACTTATGCGCCGCGCTGGACAGAAAAAATTCATTCGGAATGGGTTCGCAATGTTCTTGCGAATACTCCGGCAGTGCCGCCCGCACGATTGGAGCGAACCCGCCGCTTGATGAACCAGAGTGTTCCTGGCTGCGTAGTTTCCAACTATGAGCGGCACATCCTGCTCCTCTCTCTGCCGGACGCCGATGATAGGCACGTATTAGCTGCCGCGATAGAAGCAAACGCATCGCTGATTGTAACGTTCAATTTAAAGGATTTTCCTGATACCGTTCTCGGCACATATGGCGTTCAGGCAGTGCATCCAGATAGGTTTCTTGTGGGTCTTTATGATGAGGAGCAAGAACCGTTTCTGCAAGGTTTAGCGCAGCATCGGGCCTCTCTCCGCAACCCGCCAAAGACAACTCAGGAATATATTTAGACATTGAGAGCCGTTGGCCTAAAACGTCTTGCCTCACGCTTAGAAGCACACCCCGGCGTCTTTTAGTCTCCTCCCCGTTGACAGAACGCCCCGCGTGCGTTATACTTTACTCAGACAAAATTAGAGACCGCGAACGCTGAGAACCCCTTTTGACCAAATCGAACCTTTTGCTTTTTGCCCTGCTGGCCCTGGGCGTTGTCGCCGGGCTGATTTCTGCCGACAGTCGCTGGCAGGCCGAGGCGCGGAACCGGCGCGTGGAGCTGATTGTGGATTACAGCGACGCGCAGGCGCTGGCGAACACCACCCGGCGGCAGATTGAAGACGTTCTGCCGCAGCTTCGCTCGGCTGGCATCACCACCGTAGCCCTCACTGAAGACACACTGGGCACGCTCTATGCCAACGGCGTCGTGACCTACACCCGCGACGGCAACGAAACCGTGGTCCGCTTTGCGCCGGGCTTTCCCGGACAGCGGGCGCGGGTCGTGGAAATGCTGGCCCGCAAGGCGCATGGGCTGGTGGTCACCCCGGAAGGCACGGACCGCCTGCGGATCGGCTCCCCGTGGCCGCAGTTTTCGTCGGTCCCTATCGGCCTAGACAGCGACGCGGTGGGCCGCGTCCGGCAGAACAAGCTGCTGGTGTCTCCCCGACTGGCGAATTATCCCGGTGCGACGGCGGAAAGCATTGCCTGGGAGATGGCACAAACCAAGCGGCAGTGCGCGGGGCCGGACGGACGCCTGGGGCCGGTCATCTTTGCCGGGGCCTCAGTGCTGGGCAATCGCGGACTGATTAAAGCCACGGCGTCGGCGTTTCAGGCGGACCATCTGACCTATGGCAGCGTGGAGCTGGGCAAAACGCTGGGCGATGAAGACCTCTCCCGGCTGGCGGCGGACCGCACCCTCCGCGTGCATTCCATCGGCGCGGACGAAATCGGCAGCATGGAGGAGTCGACGGCGGTGGAGCGGTTTGTCCGCGCCGCCAAAGAGCGCAACATCCGCGCCTGTTATGTCCGGCTGTTTACCTATGGCCTCGCCAAAGACCCGGATGTGATCTCGGCCAACACCGGCTTTATCGGCAAAATCGTGGCGGGCATGACCGAAGCGCATTTGGTTGTGGATGGTGATCCGGCGCGGCCTTATGCCGACGACGCGCACGGCGGCGATGGCTCCCCCAATTTGGTTTTGCGCCTGCTGATGGCGCTGGGCGTCCTCGGCGGTGCGATGCTGCTCCTGACAACGTTCACGGGCCTGCAAGGGCGGGCATTTGCCGTGGCGCTCGGGGTCGGCGCGGTGCTGGCACTGGCACTGGCCGTGCCGGGGCATTCGGCCAAGGGCCGGGAGCTGCTGGCCCTCGCCGCCGCCTGCGTCTTTCCCGCGCTGGGCCTGTGCGCGGTGCGGCTGCCTCGGGCGACGGCCTCTGCCGGTGAAGCATTGCGGCGGGCGTTTGGGACTTACGTGCAGATGACGGGCGTGACGGTGCTGGGCATTATTTTAGTGGTCGGCCTGCTGTCCGGGCGGCTGTTTCTCATCAAAGTGGAGCAGTTTCTGGGTGTCAAGCTGGTGCTGGTCGCGCCGGTGGTGCTGGTCTCGGCCTATTACGGGCTGGGCCTGGCCGCAGTGGGGCCGGAGGCGGGCTGGGCGGAGCGGCGGGAGACGGTTTTGAATTGCCTGCGCGGTCTGGCCGCAAAGCCGCTCCTGCTGGGGCAGGTGGTGGTCGGGTTTGTGGCGCTGGTGGCGCTGGCCCTGCTGGTGGCCCGGAGCGGCAATGACCCCGGCGTGGGCGTGTCGGCGACGGAGCTTCATGTGCGGGCGCTTTTGGACCATTACCTGCTGGTGCGGCCCCGGACGAAAGAGTTTGGCCTGGGGCATCCGGCCCTCCTGCTGGGGCTGGCCTGCGCGGCGTCGCGGCGGTGGACTCCGCTGGTGCTGCCGCTGCTGGTGATTGGCTCCCTCGGGCAGTCGTCCTTGCAGGACACGTTCTGCCACCTGCACACGCCGCTTTTGATTTCGGCCCTGCGCGGCCTGATTGGCTGGGCGCTGGGGGCGCTGATTGGCGCGATAGTCTGGCTGATTGTGTCCCGGTTCGCGCCGGTGTCGCAGAAGGCGGAGGCGCGGCTATGAGGCCCCCCCCGCCCCCAATTCTGGGGGAGCCAGAAAAGAGTAGGGGCGGGGTCCCCCCGCCCTCTTATCCTGCACCGATCTCCGACCCTGTCGAACACAGGAGGGCGGGGGGACCCCGCCCCTACGGGTTTTTTGAGAGCCTGGGGCTACGCCCATGACGCGCTTTTTGCTGTCCGGGTATTACGGCTACGGCAACGCGGGCGATGAGGCGGTGCTGGCCGGGCTGGTACGCGGCTTCCGGCAGTCGGCAGAAGCCGAGAGGCTGGAGCTGACGGCGCTGTCGGGGGACCCGGCCAAAACCGAGGCCGAACACGGCATTCGGGCGGTGGACCGCTACGCCGTGCCGACCCTGCTGCGCGAGATTCGCAGCACGGATGTGTTTCTGTCCGGCGGCGGGAGCCTGCTGCAAGACGTAACCTCGGCGCACGGGATTTTCTACTATCTGGGTGTCGTCCGGCTGGCGCAGATGCTGGGCAAGAAAACCATGTTTATCGCGCAGGGTATTGGGCCGCTGAAACTTGCCCGCTCCCGGCGGCTGGTTCGCTCCGTCGCCAATCGGCTGGACGCCGTGACGGTGCGGGACCCGGACTCGGCGCAGTTGCTGCGCGACATTGGTGTCACCCGGCCACAGATTGAAGTGACCGGAGACCCGGCGCTGCTGCTGGAAGCGCCGCCGCGCTCAGGAGAAGGCAGCCCCGGTGCGTTTGGCGTGGCCCTGCGGCCCTGGCCGGGGCAGGACACGCTGCCGGACGTTGTGGCCGACGCCTGCCGGACGGTGCTGGGCGGGCACCGCGCCCTGCTCCTGCCGATGCAGCCCGGCCCGGACCGGCCTGTCGCGGAACAGTTTATCCGAAGCTGGCGTCAGGGTCTTGGGGGTCAAAACCGGGACACGCTCTGCACGCCGGAGCGGGGGCTAGACCCGCTGCTGACAAATATCGCCGGGTGTGAGCTGATAGTGGGAATGCGCCTGCACGCGCTGATTTTGGCGGCGGCGGCGGGCGTCCCATCGGTCGCGCTGTCGTATGACCCCAAAGTGGCGGCCTTCATGCGCTCCTGCGGGCAGGACGACGCCGTCTGGACCGTGGGGCAGGACAGCGCCGAGGCGCTGGTGTCTCTGCTGGCGCGGGCCTGGCCCGAGCGCGGGGCGCGGGCGGCGGCGCTGGCCGCCGCCCTCCCCTCGCTGCGGGCCGGGGCGCGGCGCAATATCGAAACCGCGCTGGCACTGGTTCGTTAAAGCTCTCGGAGACCTACCTTCCCCGCTTCGCTGGGGTCCTTCCTAAAGGAAGGATACAGACAGGGCAAGAGGGCGCGATAAATCGCGCCCCTACGTGCCTTATCCTAATCCTTCCTTTAGGAAGGACCCTGTGACCGAAGCATGAGGGAACAAGGTGGTAGGTCGCATTTGTTTTCAAGCCGTCTCTTTCCGTGAAAGGAACTTTCTTATGTCTATCACTCACAGTCCGCATAACTCCAAAAACCGCAAGCCGCTTCGGCGGGCCGCCGTTCCCGTTCTAGTTCCAATTCTTCTGTGCAGCGTCACAGCGGCCTTCCTCGCGGGCTGCGGCGGCGGCGGCAGCAACGGCAACTCCGGGGGCGGGGGCATCACCACGGGCGGACCGACGGCCACGACCGGAACAACGACGGGGACGACAACTGGCAGCACAGGCACTCCGGGGGTCGTGGATGCCTCCGTCTCCGGGCGCATTGTGGACACGGGCGGACTCGGCGTGCCGGGAGCCAGCGTCATCGCCGACACCGGCGGCACGGCCTCCACCTCGCTCGGACAGGGCGGCTACCGGCTCGATGTCACCAGCGGCGTTGTTCACCGCATCACGGCGTCGGCGACCAAAAATGGCGTGGTCTATTCGGGCAGCACGCAGGTCTTTGTGTTCAGCGACAAATTAGCTTCTAATACCAACATTATTTTGTCCAATACTTCCCGGCAGGCCAGTGTCAGCGGCGTGGTCAAAGACATCACCGGGCTGCCACTCGCCGGAGCGCGGGTCTATGTGGCTCTGACCAGCGCCCTGTCCGGGACCAATGACTCGTCGCTTGTGGCCTACACCGACGCCAGCGGCAATTACACCGTGTCCAGCATTCCGGTGGATGTGTCTTCCGGCGCGGCTATCACGCTGTCTGCTTCCCGAGCAGGCTACCAGAACTCGACACAGACGCTTTCCAATGTCGGCGCGGGCGGGGCCTACAACCAGACTCTGACGCTGACCCCGGCCACGAATGCCGCTATTCAGCCGCCCATCCTGAACGCCGCCTATACGTCCACCGAGCCGACCACCGTGCTGACCAGCAGCGCCCGCGCCGCCCGCGCCGTCGCCGTTGGTCCGGGGTCGCCTTACGAGACCCTACGGCGGCTTCTGTCCCCTGGCTATGCCTCACTGGCAAACAAGCGCGGGGCACACGGCACGCGCCGCACCGCCAATATCACCGGGAACTACGCGGTAGAGACCGATCTGCAATTCACGCAGAGCAGTCTAACGGCTCCCTCGGTGCTGGCCTATGCGGTCTATCGTACCGCCGGCTCGACCCTGCCGGTCCTCGGAATAACCCCGTACTATGACCAGGTCGAAGACCCGCTGGCGAACTACTACACAGACCTGACGTTCTCCAACTTCAAGCAAAACACCCTGAGCGGCGTCCGGTACAACTTTGCCCTCACCGCCGTCAGTACGGCCACGGCAGGCAGCGTCGAGTCCGCCCTGTCCGCGCCGCTGTCCGTGACCCCGCTAGGGCCGCTGACTCTGCTGACGCCGACGGCAGGGCAGGCCGGAGCCAATCCCGTGACGGTGTCGTGGAGTCCCGTCTCCGGCGTGACCGGCTACCGGGCGTTCCTGTACACCGAGTTCCCGACCATCACTACCACGCCGCAGGACCTCACCGGTGGCACGCTTCTTCCTTCCACCACAACGAGCTTTGCTCTGCCCGCGCTGACCATCGGCCAGCCCTACTTCATCGTGATTGTAGGCACTTCCGACCAGGCCGAAACCACCGGCTCCACAACGCCGACCACAGGCGCGGCGCTGACGTTCAGCCCGATTACGCCGTTCACAGTGACTAAATAGGAAACCTCACCCCAACCCTCTCCTTCCGCAAGGAGAGGGGGCCGGAAAAGATAGGAGGGGGAACGTGCGCTTGACGACCAACGCTGCCAAGACCGTTACCTCCTCCAACGCGCCAAACGCCTTCGGGGTGGGGGCGGTGACCTCCGGCACGGCTTCCGCCTTTTCGTGGAACGCGAAGTCCGGCTACCGTCAGGACGGGGTGGCTCCGACAGGCATCAGCAGTGCGTACTCGTTCCAGAAGGTGGGGGACCGCTACTACGACCCGACGCTGATGTGCTTTTTGACACGGGACACGGAGCTAGGCCAGTTGCCCTACACCTACTGCGCGGGCGACCCAGTCAACTGCGTAGACCCCACAGGACACACATTGAAACAGTTTGCTGGCTTCTTGTTGGCTTGGACTGGCGCGGGCGTGGTTGTGGTAGCATTTTATTATATTGGGCAAACTAGCGGCGCTGACGCACTTCTTGGAGGAACAGCGGCTGTGGGGATTGGTGGAGCGATGGTTGGAAAGGGCTGGAAAATGATGCGTGGGGAACGATGATAAACAAGGACTAAGTAGTCATGCGAAAGAAAGTTGGTATTTGTTTTCAGGTTTGGTTCCGACCTGCGCCAGAATGTCTTTGACGCTTTGGCACAGGGTCTCAAAGTCTTGGTAAGCCTCCGGGGCCAGCCAGCGGTACTTGATCATCCGCCACAGGCTCTCGATCAAGTTCAGGTGCGGGCAGTAGGGCGGCAGAAACAACAGGCGCAAGCCTTTCTGCTTCCACTCCTTGCGCTTTTGCTGGATCAGCTTGGAGCGATGCACCGAAGCATTGTCCAGCACCAGCACCGTAGGCTTTGTCAGGCTCGGCAGCAGCGTCTCCACGCTGTCCAGCACAAACTGCGCGGTGATGCGCCCCTGGAACAAGAAGGTGTGCAGGTCGCTGTTTCGAGACGGGTCGCTGTTTGTCTCGCTGTTTCGAGATAAAAAGCCCAGTACGTTGAGGCGGCGCGAGTGGGCTTTGGCGGGAAGGCCAAGTGTTTTGCCTTTCGGTTGCCACAGATAAGGCACCACGGACGAGAGGCAGAAGCCGCTTTCGTCACCGTAGAAAACGCTGCACTTGCCCGCCTTTTCCAGGCGGTGCAGATGCAAAAGCGCCTTCTGAACACGCCGCTTGTGTTTGGGACAAACTGCTTTTTCCGGCACACGCCGCGCCCGGCGAAAGGTGAAGCCCAGGCGTTTGAGGCAACGCTTTACGGCGTCCCAGCCGACCTGGATGTCTTTTTTTTAAGATGCGCCTGCACCACCGCCTTCAGATCGGGCGTCGGGTTTTGCAGCAAGTCCAAGAGTTCGGCTTCGAGGGCGGCATCGATTTTGCGGCGGCGACCGGGCTTGGGCGCGTCAGCAAGTCCATCTAGGCCACGCTCCTGCCAGGCATCAAGCCAGCCACTGACGGTTTCAGGATGCACGTCGCACAAGGAGGCCAGTTGTTCGAGCGTAAAGCCTTTGGCAGAAAGCAAGACGGCCTGTGCCCGCTGCCGCAGCCGATGAACCGAGCCGTACCGATGCACTTGTTCCAGGGAAGCCCGCTGGGTATCTGAAAGAGCAGAAACAAATTTCATGCTGGAAGTTTACCCCAAAGGCAAATCCCAGCTTTCTTTTGCACGATTACTTAGCAAACCCTGTGTGGTGACTAGGTTTCACAATGATGATTCCCGACGATGAGTGATACGCTGACAAGCAAGATGACCAGCGTTTCCGTTCTCCATAGCACTGATCTGTTTCCTGTGGGTGTATCACTCATTTTCGGTTTGACCAAAGACAATCAATGAAAACAACACGCTTGATACGTATCTCTGTGCCACTATTGGTATGCATTGGGGCTGTTTGGCTAACGGCGACCAGCCCTGCTCACAGCCAAGCCGCCTGGCATCATTCCGTATTTTGGTACGGCGCGGCGGGCCTGCTGGCAAGTCTGGTACTGTACGTTTTGCTGTTCACTCGCCTGAGCGGAGCGCCAATGGAAAAGAAATATGCGGACGCTTTCCGCTGGATAATACCGGCCATTGGCTTGTTTGTGGCTGCGGCTTTGATGGAGCAGGATGCTAATGCAATGAAGTGGCAGAACAGCACACTGGTTCTCTACTTTTTCTGTGCCATTGTTGGTATCGCTGGCACGACGCCTTTCTTGTTTGGCCTGATTAGAAAACGCTGACGCGGGTGGAGCGACCTGCCGATTTGCCCTAACGAAACTCCTCCCGCTTGCCATAATCTTACTTGGAGGCGGCATCGCGAAAGGAGCGAGTTCTATGGCAGCTATGTCTGTCGCCCCAGGGGCGTTGTTGGCGTCGTCCGTTTCTCTTCATGGAGGAGGTCTCAGCCCGGAGGAGGCCCACCTCGTCAAGCTGACCAAGCGCGAGATTGAAGTCCTGACTCATGTGATTCAGGGCAAATCGAGCCGGGAAGTGGCCGAGACCCTGTTTGTCAGCAAGCGCACGGTGGATTTCCATCTGGCGAATGTCTACGACAAGCTTCATGTCAACAACCGCGTGCAGGCGTTCCGCCGCGCCACGCGGCTGGGCCTCATTCCGTATGAAGCGCAGTTTTCTGACTAGAGAACTTTTGACGAGAGAACTTTTCGCCAACCTACCCCTGGCCGACTGAATGCCGTGGGAGTGTATGCCTCAGCAGCCGCAGGCAACCCACCGAGACCGGGAGAGAAATCTCCCGGCCTTTTTTTGTGTGTGCTTTTTGTGTGTACTTCTTTTGGGGTCTGGCCGATTGTGTGCTATAATGCCTTGATGTCTTCACAATTTACTACACACCGGCTTGTCAAACTGCTGCTTCCTTTGGCCCTGCTGCCAGTGCTGGCCGGGTGCGGCACGCAGACGCAGAATGCCCTTAAAGTGCAGGGCAATCTGTCCGAAGCCCTGCGTCATGCTCAGGTGGACCCCACCGACAAAGAAGCGCGGCAGTGGGCAGACAAAGCCATTGCCCTGGCTCCCAATAATCCCGCAACCTATTTCGGCACGCACGATGCCAACACTTCCACCGACGGCGTGGCCGATGTGTTTATGCAGGTCGGCGATGACCCTGCGCTGGCCGATTACATGGCGCAGGCCATTCAGAAGTTTCCCAGTGACGAGCGGGGCTACCAAAACTTGATAGAGGCGCAGGGACGGCTGGGGCGCGACGCCGACCGCAAGGCCACGGCGCAGAAGCTGGTCGGCGTGCTGGCCCCGGCCATTCAAAAGCCGGGGGGCACTGATATTATGGAACGCTCGGCGGCGCTGGCAGGGGCGTACTTTGCCGCCGGGGACCCGGCGACCGGCGCGGCGCAGTATCAGAAGCTCATTCAGGCGTACCCCACGGAGCCGTTGCTGCCGAATGCGCTGGCCTACAACTGGGCCTTGAACAATACCAATCTGCCGCAGGCATTGAAGCTTTCGGAACAGTCGCTGGTCTTAGCACGTCAAAAGAACTACCCGGATGAAGCGATAGCGGCCCTGCTGGACACGCTGGGCTGGGTACAATACCGGCAGGGGGACTTCAAGAACGCCGCGCAAAATCTGGAGCAGGCCGCCGCGCTGAAGCCGCGTCAGGCGGAAACCCGCTACCATCTGGGCATGGCCTATACGGCGCTGGGCGAGACCGAAGCCGCCCGTGCCGAGCTGGGACACGCCGTTCTGCTGTCTCAGGGGTACGCCGCCGCCGAAGCAGCGCAAAAGGCGCTGCCCCCGGAGCCAAACTCATAAGCCAAGCTCATAAGCCAAGCTCATAAGCGCCTCATTACCTATAGGAGACCTACTGTGCCAGATGTTCCCCTGCTGTCCTCGCTTGCGTTAGCCGCCGCGCTGCTTTTGCCCGCCGCCTCGGCCACTGCCGCGCCTCCTGCGCCCAAAGCCGTTACGGCCTTCCAAAGCGCCAATATGCCGGACACGGACCGCAAAACGCTGTCCCCGCAGTTCCTCAAAGACAATGCCGCACGCGCCTATGCCGCCTGGAAAAACGCGCCCTGGACCGCGCAGGTACCCCGCGACGTGTTCCTGAACGACATCCTGCCTTATGCGTCGCTGACCGAGCCGCGTGAAGACTGGCGGACGAAACTCGCCGCCGTCGCCGGGCCGCTGGTGGCGGGATGCAAAACCCCCGGCGAGGCGGCAATGGCGCTCAATAAAGGACTGTTCCCGGCGCTGAAAGTGCGCTATTCCACCGCCCGCAGCCGGGCCGACCAAAGCCCCTCGGAGACCATTGGGAGCGGCCTTGCGTCCTGTTCGGGATTGTCTATTCTGCTGGTGGATGCCTGCCGGTCGGTGGGCGTTCCCGCCCGCGTCGTCGGCACGCCCCTGTGGGCGGACGGGCGCGGCAATCATACCTGGGTGGAAGTGTGGGACAGCGGCGGCTGGCACTACCTGGGGGCCGCTGAACCCGATGACAAGGGCCTGGACCATGCGTGGTTCGCCGGGGATGCCGCCCGCGCCATCAAGGACAGCCCGCAGCACGCCATTTATGCGTCCTCGTTTCGCCGCACCGGCCTGTCATTCCCGCTGGTCTGGGCGCCGGAAACGCAGTGGGTCTCGGCAGAAAACGTCACCGACCGCTACGCCGCCCCCGCCGCCGCCGTGCCCGCTGACCCCAACCTTGTCACGCTGCACATCCGGGTCGTGGACGCCAAAGGCAAGCGGGTCGTTGTGCCGGTGACAGTGCGCGATCTGGACGACCCGGCGGGCGGTCACACCGGCGTCAGCACCGGCGACACTGCCGACATGAACAATCTGCTGACAGTCACGCTGCCACGCGGGCGGGCCTATGAAATCGTCGCGGGCAAAGCGGGCCGTCAGGCCCGGCAGACGTTCGCTTCGGGCACGGAGGCAATGAACACGGTGACGCTGACCCTGCCGCCTGCGGCCCGCCCCGCCGTGCCCCTGCCTGCGGCCTCGGCGAAAGAATTGAACACGGCGCTGGCCGCCTATTTTGCCGCCCCCGCCGCCGCGCAGGCGACCTGGAAGTTTTCGCCGAAGCTCGATGCCCTGCTGCTCCAAAACGAGGACGCCGTGCGGCAGGCGGCGTGGGACGCCTACAAAGCTGCCCCCATCCATCAGGCCGCCCGCGAAGATATGGCGGCCAGTCAAGTGCGCTCCGGCGAGTATCTCAGCCCCTACATCGTCAAAACCGTGGGCACACGCCCGCCCGGCGGCTGGGGGCTGGTGATTGCCATGCACGGCGGCGGCGGCGCTCCCAAAGAGCTGAACGACAGCCAGTGGCACGGTATGGCAAACTATTACAACAACCACCCGGAAGCGGGCGGCGGCTACAAGTATCTGGCCCTGCGTGCACCGAACGACACCTGGAACGGCTTTTACGATGACTACGTATATCCGCTGGTGACGCGGCTGATCAACGAATATTTAGTGCTGGGGGATGTGAACCCGGACCGGATTTATCTCATCGGCTATTCGCACGGCGGCTACGGGGCATTCGCTATCGGACCGAAGATGCCGGACCGCTTTGCGTCCATCCATGCGTCGGGGGCGGCGGGCACGGACGGCGAGACGGCGGTGGAAAACCTGCGAAACGTGCCGTTTTCGGTCTGGGTCGGTGAGTTTGACACGATGTACGACCGGCGGAAACGGACCGAGGCGCTGGCGGGGCGGCTGGCCGACCTGCGCGGCGGCCACGCGGACACGTACCCCATGAGCGTGGATGTGAAAACGGGCTTTCAGCACGGCAACCTGCCCGACCATGACGAGCTGGCCGTGATGCTGCCCGCCCTCCGCAACCCCGTCCCGCGTGTGGTGACGTGGGTGATGACAGACACCGTTATTCACGATTTTTACTGGCTGCATTCGGACGCGCCCACGAAGACGCAGCGGCTGGACGCTTCGATCAATAACAATGCCGTCGTTGTGACGGCCTCGCCGAACGTCAAAGACGCTTCCGTGCTGCTGGACAGCCGCATAGTGGACTTTGCCCGGCCCGTGACACTGTCTGTCAACGGCAAGCTGACCACGCAGCGTGTCACGCCCCGGCTGAAGACGCTGGCGGAGACTCTGGCCCGGCGCGGCGACCCGCGCCTTGCCTTCACCGCCGTGCTGCCCCTCAGCACCACGCCATGACGGGCTGCTGGCATCGGGCCTGTCCGTGCCCGGCCTTGCTGCTTCTGCTCGGGTTTGTCGGTGGGAGCCGACCGGCTCTAAAAACGCCCGTCTGGAAAGCAGGGCGTGGTCACTCCGCACCCCGTAAAATGTATTATGATTTACGGGGCGGAGATGGCTTTCGCGGTCCAGCCTGAATAGGGGCCAAAGTTGCTGAATGCGAAGCTGCCGGAGGGACCAACGTTCCACAGGGACAACTGCCCGTCTGTGCGATCCCAGAGAATGCGGGGGCGGTTGTCGGACCCAATGGCAAGCCCCGCCGCCGTGTAGCCTGCGTAGGGGCCGTAGTTGGTGTAGCCAAAATTGCCTGAGCCGTCTACATTCCACAGGGACAACTGCCCATCCGTGCGGCTCCAGAAGATACGCGGTTGGTTATCCGTGCCCACAGCAATCGCTGTGGCCGCGTAGCCGGGATAAGGACCGTAGTTGCTATACTGGAAGTTGCCCGCCCCATCTATGTTCCACAAAGAGAGCTGCCCGTCCGTGCGGTTCCATAAAAGGCGCGGCTGGTTGTTCGCACCCACAGCAAGCGCCGCAGCCTTGTAGCCAGGATAGGGGCCGTAGTTGGTGTAGGTATAGCTGCCTGATCCGTCTACTTTCCACAAAGAGAGCTGCCCGTCCGTGCGGTTCCAGAGAATGCGCGGAAGGTTGTCAGACCCGATGGCAAGCGCCGTCGCCGCGTAGCCGGGATAAGGGCCATACTCGGCGTGCGTGTACGCGCCGGTCGCTGTGTCCAGGTTCCACAGCGACATTTGCCCGCTGGTGCTGTTCCACAGGAGGCGCGTTTTACCGGCTTTGTCGTCGGCCATCGCCGTCAGCGCCCAGCCCGGAAACGGGCCATAATTGGTATACGTGTAGCTATCGGAAGCGTCCAGGTTCCAGAGGGATAACTGTCCGCTGGTGTTGATCCAGGCGACATGGGCCGTGGCTGTTCCCTGTGTGTGTGTAGGTGCGGCGGGCTGTCCATAAGCCGTCAGTGAATTCAGCAGGGTGGCGGTGGGCGTGCCCCAGCCGGTCGCCGGGTCGTAGCCAGCGGCGGCGGTGTAGAAGCCGTTGGAACTGCTGTCGGCGATGTCGTGAAAGTTTGCCGAAAGATTGGTTTGAGCGATCTGATAAATCGCCGGGTTCAGGAAGCCGACCCGGCCCAGTCCCTGCGCGGCGCGGCGGCTGTTGACCAGCGCCGTCAGCCCGGCCCACAGCGGGGCGGCGGGCGAGGTCCCGCCGTAAATTGTCCAGCCTCCCTGAAAGTAGATCGCATAACCCGTGTCGGGGTCGGCATTAAACGAAATATCCGGCACGGTGCGCCCGTTGAGAACGCCGGGGACCGATTGCTGGTACACCGGCACGCCCCATTGCGTGCTGACACCGCCGCCGCCCGCGCTGTTCGCCGAGTTATACCAGGTCGTTTCGGACAAATACGGGCCGCCGGGATACTGGGTACGCAGCGTGGTTCCGCCGACGCCGGTGACGTAGGGCTGCGAAGCGGGGTCGTCCACGGCAAGCGTATTGGGTGCTTTAGGGTTGTCGTAGGCACCATTGTCGCCGGAGGCGGCCAGCAGCGCCTGTCCCTGCGCGGCCATTTGCTTGAAGATGGCGTACTCGCTGTTGAGTGTGGCTCGGCTGAGCTGGGTTTCGGCCAGCCCCCAGGACGTGCTGACCTGGGCGGCGGTGTTGTCATTGGCGATACGGCTGTAGCCTGCCAGTACGCCCGCATCGGTGTTGGGGCACAGGTAGACCTGCACGCGGGACAAGTTCGGGGTCAGGGCCAGCGCCATTTCGGCATCCAGGGTCGCTTCCGCCTGGTCATCTGGCGTGTTGAACGCGGCGCTGACGCCGGTGCTGACCTGCACCGTATTCACCGGCACACGCGGCAGGCCATTGGCGGCTTGATAGGCGGTGATGTCGCTCTGGGCAAACGTGGCAAGCTGAAAAATAGCGATGGTCTGGCCTGCACCGGTTCCGCTGAAGCTGCTGAACCCGTAAGCGGCGCGGATGTCGGACGCACTCAGGCCGCCGCCGACGCCGGTTCCCGCCGCCGCCGTGAGGCTGGCCTGCCGCAGATGTGGGCGGCGCACAGGCACGGTATCCAGACCGACTACGCCGCTGACGCGCCCCGCCAGAGCAGCGGGAATGCGGGGGGCGGTGTCGGGCTGACGGGCCAGGCGGGCGGCGCGTCCTTCCGCCGCCGGGACCTTGACCTGCTGAAGATGAACGCCGAAGGCCGCTTCGGTCGCGGAGGCCGGGCCGGAGACTTCCAGCAGGAGGCGGCTGCGGTGCGTTGCCGTCACGGTCAGCCCCTGCGCTGCGGCCCAGCGGGCCACGGCGTCATAGTCGGCCTGCGCTGGCCCAAACTTCGCCGCAAACTCGTCGGGCGTGATAAAGCGGTGGTAGGCCGGATCGCCGGGGGTATACAGGTGTGTCAGCAGGGCATCCAGCCCGGCGGCGTCGCGCAGGGGCAGGGTCAGCACAGCGGGCACGGTCTCGCCCGCGCTCACGCGGCCCACGACCGAGGGCCGGGCCGGATCAGCCGCCTGCACGGGCAGGGCAAGTGCCGCCGCCGCGCCGAGCAGGGACAGGCAGCGGGCGAAGCGCGGGGAAAAACGAGGGAAGTGCATAGTCTGTGTACGATGTTCTTTCTGAAAAAGTGCCACCGGCAGGTGCGATGCGATGGTCTCTGTGTTAATTATGCCATACTGCCGGGCAAAATTGCTTTTGATTTATCTGTGATTTGTATGTTAAGAACCCAGGATTTTGTTGACAACGGCTCAGCATCATGTTATAATTCGGACGTAGGGGGTAATTAGCCCGCTGTGTCTGTGCAATTCCCCGGCAGACACCATTCCAGGAGGCACAGAGGCAAGACCATGTTAAACGGGAAAGTCAGTGGGAAAGTGAAGTGGTTCAGCGACGCGAAAGGCTACGGCTTTATCGAGGTTGAGGGCCACAAAGATTTATTCGTACACTTCTCGGCCATTCAGCGCGATGGCTACAAGAGCCTTGCAGAAGGCCAGGAAGTATCCTTTCAGATTGAAGAAGGGGCCAAAGGCCCGCAGGCCGCGCAAGTCGTCCCCGCCGAAGCAGTCGCTGCCTGAAATCAGTTTGGAATGGCCCCGGCCCGCCCACGCGCCCCGTTTCTGGGCGGGGAAGCGTCCGCCGGGGCTTATTTACGTTTACAGCAAGAGTTCCTAGCAAGAAAAGCAAGAAAAGATAGTCCTCATGCCCCTCCCTGCTCAAAATGCCGTTATCAACCCCGCCGCCGACCGCCGCCTGCGGCGCATTGCGCTCGGCTACGGGCTGGTCGTAGTCGCCCTGCTGTTTTTGACCACGTTTGCGCTGGCCTGGGCCAATGCCAAATACGGCGGGCCGACACTCAAAAGCATGGCGACGCCCAGGCTGTTCCTGCTGAACCTGGCGAGCGTGCTGGTCGTTTTAATCCCCTTTTACGCGGGCATTCACCGGCTGTACACCGCCCGGCTGGAAATTGGGCGCGAGCGGGTCGCCGCCCGCGCCTGGAATGAAGCTATCGCCGCGCTGGACCCCTTCTCGGCCCCGCTGGCGCGGTTTCTGGACACCGGCGGCGAAGCCCACTTTCTGCTGGCCCAGGCTTATACGGGCCTCGGCGACAAGCTCAAAGCCGAACGGGCCAGGGCCGTAGTGCGCCGCCGCAAAGGCGTCTGGGCCGACAAGCTCAGCGCCGGGCGCGGCAGCAGCGTGTACACGACGCAGGAAAAACGGCCTGCGCCGCCGAAAGGAAAGCCAAGAAAGAGGTTCTAATGGACATCACGCAGCGGTACACCACGCAGGACGGGCGGCAGTTCGCCATCCGCCTCTCCTACAACGAGCGCATTGCCGACGCCGACCCCAGCACGGCGTTTATCCGCACCCTGGAAGTCAAAGACGCGGAAACGGGAGAAGCCGTGGCGGTCCCGGCCAGCGCGTCCAAGTTTTCCACCTACGAGAACTTCACCAGCTTCGGCGGCTACACCGCTATTAATTATTTTGGCGTCCGCGAAACGGCCATTGAGGGCCTGCGGACCAAAATCCTGACCCGTGTGGAAGACCATTTAGAAAGACTGGGCTGACCTCATGCCCCCCACTGACGACGACAAGGCCCCCTCTCTGCAAGACCAGACGATTGAGCTGGGCAAAACGCTGAAATCTATTTCTGACGCCGACCCCTCCGGCACGCCGTCCCCGCAGGCCGCCGCCGTGTTTATGGGCTGGCTGGCCGAAGCCGGGCCAACCAGCCGCGAGCCGGTCTACCTGGCCGATGTGGCGGACAATTACGATGTGTTCCACAACACCAACAAAGATTTGTGGGAGCTGTTCGATATTCTGGATAACTACATTGAGGTCGAAGACGACGACGAGGAGCCGCCCCCGCGTAAGACGTTCATCGGGCTGCCTTTGGTGTCGTGAGGGCTGCCCCCTAACCCCCAATAATGGGGGAACCAGAGTAGGGGCGGGGTCCCCCCGCCCTCCTAACGGACATGCCTAACGGACAGAGGTGGCGAACATCTACGGGCGGGAAGACCCCGCCCCTACAATTTGTCCTTTTATCCTACTCCGGCTCCCCAGAATTGGGGCGGGGGGGCCTCCGAAGCGCCGAAGGAGAAAAGCCATGCACCTCCGTGACGAAGCAAAACAGCCTGTCCGCCCCAGAGACTTCTGGCTTGCCGTAGGAGCAGCCGTCGTTCTGATAGGCATTATCTGCGTCTATTCAGGGCCGCTGGAACACTCTCCTGCTGCCCGCTGGGTTTCGGCCATTTTGATCGTCAGTCTATGGAGCACTAGCTTATGGCGCATCGTCCGGTTTGGCTGGCGGGCATATTCCTGGAGCGATGCTGCTGTGCTGCTCGGAGTAACATTCATCTTCGGCAAAGATGTGTGGCCTCATGCGCCCGCCATCGTAGGCAAGGTCGCGGATAATGGAATCTTTCTGATAGCGATTGGTATTCTTGCCCCCTACTTCACTCGGGGCAAACGGGCCAAAAACAGCGCAAAAACAGGCTAATGCTCGTGGTCGCCGCGCAGGAACTTCTCGTAGTTCGGGCCGCTGACGCCGTAATCGGTGTGGCCGCTGCCCCGGTAGACTTCCAGGCCCGTTCGCAGGCCGCCGGGGGGGAAGAACGACACAAAGCGCAGCAGGCCGGTTTCGCCGGGCTGAAGCGTGCCTTCAGACACCAGATACGTGGGCGTGCCCGGTTCATTCACCGCCACTTCCCAGCGCAGGCGGGACCAGCCGCGTGGCACGGCTTTGTGCATCCAGAAGCCGGATTCCGGGCCGCCGCGTGTCAGGCCCAGAAAAAGCGCGTGGGGCTGATACTCGGGCCGAAACAGATAAGGACCCAGACGAATTTTGCTGACCGATGGGCGGCCTTCGTCGGCACGCAGCAGCAGCTCGTACAGGAAGCCTTCATTGCCTGCCGTGCAGGTCAGCATCGGGGCGACTTCGGGGATGATCATGGAGCCTCCGGGGAAAATAGGAACAAGACAACGCTCAACTGGACCTATTATAACATAAATTGCGACAAACACAAAGGAGCAGTGTGATGGAGCCATCTGAAATTTGGGCACGGGCCTTCGATCTGGTCCGGCGCGACCTTCCGGTGCCAGGGGTTTGGCTGGCGATGCAGGCCGCGAAGGCGCTGACCGTGGACGGCAGTTTCTTTGTGGCCGCCCTGTCACCCCGCGAAGAATACCTGCAAAATAGTTTGCAGGACAATCAGGCCACGACCGCCATTGAGGAAGCTCTGCACACCGTCACCGGGCGCGTGCTAGCCTTTCGCCTGGTGATTGGCACGACGCTGGCCGATTGGGAGGCCGCGCAGGCGGCAGACGCGCCCGCCGCCCCGCCGCCGAACACAGCCGCCGCCGAGCCGCCGCCCGCCTTCTTCCGCTCTGAGTATTCAGCGGCTCCGACGCCGGAACCGGAACCCGCCCCCCGCCCCGCCGCGTCTTCTGCTGCCGCTTCCGCCCCGGCGTCGAACCGCGTGGTCAGTCCGACCTGGGAGAAGCTGTCCGAGCGGCTCAATTCCGGCTACAAGTCTGCACCGTTTATCAAATACCCGCACGGGCAGGCGGGCTATGTGCTGACGGCGGTAATGCTGATCTCGGATACCATGGACGCCGTGATGCCCCCGCCCGGTGCGCCCCGCGACGACGCGCAGGAGCGTCTGCTGGCAAAGGCCATCGAGCGCCTGGGCAGCATTGTCAACCTGGACCCGCTGTTTATCTCGCTGGAACTGCTGCGCTACCGCGAGTCGGTGGGCAGGAATATCGAAATTGCGCTGTAAAAGTATCTGCGGTTTTTTTTCAAAATCCTGGCACTTTTTCTGGTATTGAGTTATAATGCAGATGCCGCACGAATCAAAGCCCTTTCGCAGATGCTTGGGGAGACTTTCTCGAACGGAACTTAGACTTTTCAGGGCATCGTGGCCTTCCTCTTGATTGATAGAGTCAGTCTGACTCTGTTGAATAAACGCTGGTGTTTCTTCAGCGTCTTAGCGAGCGTCAAAAGCATCGCGCTTTTGGTTTGTCAGAAAGGAAGTTTCGATGCCTGTTCTCTTTTCCAAGCGAGCGGCGCGGGCCACCAGCGGTTTTACTCAAGGGTTCACTTTGATTGAGCTGCTCGTCGTCATCGCCATTATCGCCATCCTCGCCGCCATTCTCTTCCCCGTCTTTCAGAACGTGCGTGAAAACGCCCGTCGTGCCGCCTGCCAGAGTAACGCCAAGCAGCTTGGCATCGGCATCCTTCAGTATGTGCAGGACTCCGACGAAACGATGGTCACTGTCAACGGCGGCGACTGGTTTGAAGCGCCTCGCTACTCCTGGGCAGATGGCATTCAGCCTTATCTGAAAAGTGCATCCTATGGGGGAAGCTCTGTTTTTCACTGCCCCGATCTGCAAGCAGACTATTACCATGAGTGGTCATCGCCGCCGAACTCCAGCCCGGACTGGACCACCAAGTTTGTTAACTACGGGATGAACCTGGACTATCTTCAGCCGGATGCTGGCTGCTCGACGGCCAATGCGAGTGCCCAAGGCCCTCCTTTCGGAAAGTCTGGAGTGGGCCTGAGCGAAATTGAGGCTCCGGCACAGACTGTTCTGCTGGCAGAAACCAAGCCTGAGGTTATTCTATCAAGCGGCGATTTCTATCCAACAGACCAGGTAGATGCTCCAGCTTCGAGGGGTCCAAACTCGCATGCCTGCTACCTAGATGGTTGGGGCAAAGATGACGCCTTTGAGCTGCCCAACACCGGCTCGCCTAACACCGGTACAAACACATTTTCTCCACGTCACAATGGCGGGGGCAACGTGGTGTTCTGCGATGGTCATGTCAAATGGATGCGACCTTCCGCTCTGGCCGCCGGAACCAACTGGAATCCAACGATTGCAAAACGCAGCGTACAGATTACGGACCTCAGCCAGTATCTTTGGTCCCTCAAAAAGAGTGGCAACAGCGATTTGTAAGCGTCATCAAACACGAATGTAAGGACACAACAGACCCATGACTGGACCTGCTATAGTGATCAAACCTCTGCGCCGGACGGCGTTTCTAACACTTACCATCACCGTCATCGCTCTTGGGGCGGCGGGCTGCACCCATGCTCCCGAATCGGAGGCCGCCCCGCCGCCGCGTGCCAACGCGCAGCCGTTGCCTCCAGTGCAGGGCAAACAGCAGGCTCCAGAACTGCCAAAGCTGAAGGGGGATACTCGTCCCTAGCGCGAGACGCCGGGGCCATAGACAAACTGAGAGGAAAGGCTTGACAGCACCGCCTGCCCTGTGCTAGAATATCCCCGTTCCCGCCGAGTTCAGACCCCTGGGGCTATGGCTCAGTTGGTAGAGCGGTTCGTTCGCAACGAACAGGTCACCGGTTCGAGTCCGGTTAGCTCCACGGGAACACGAATAGCCGCCCGCTGAGAATTATTCTCGGCGGGCGGCTGTTTTTTGCTTTATGCCTGGCACAGCGAGACGACCAGCAGGCGCAGGTTGGAAGCAGGGTCGTCGGCGGGGGCTTTGGCGGCGAGGGCGGGGCCGCTCACGATGCCTTTCATGGCGAGGTCGCTGGCAAGAACCCGGTGCAGGCCGGTTTGCAGGGCGGGATAAGTCCAGCCCCGCGCCTGGTCCTGCAAGTTCTTCAGCAGAAACGCCTGCCGCTGGGTCATCCCCAGCATTTCTCCCGAAAGCACGGCGGCGACATCCGGCGGCGGGCCGCCCTTTAAATTGAAGCCGTTCAAACGCTGGTCGGCCAGGTATTTGGCCCCCCAGAGCTGGCGCAGATGGCGGGCCAGCATCACAAAGGTGCGGGCGGCGACGCCGTCCGGCTTGTCGCCTGCGTCCAGCATTTTGTCGGCCTCAGCCAGCGCCCGCCGGGGGTCCCGGTGGCCGACGGCGTCCAGCAGGGCAAAGACATTCTCCTGCACCGAGACCTGCCCAATTGCCTCGGCATCGGCCAGCGTCACTTTGGGGCGGTCCCCGGCATAGGCCAGCAGCTTTTCCAGCTCGGAGAGAAGCACATGGACATCGCCGGTCCGCGCCGCGCCGCCGCGCTCCGAGGCGGTGGCTTTCGCCCGGTCCATAATGCGGGCCAGGGCGGCAGGCTCGATGGTCTTGCCGCGTTCCTTGAGCAGTGCATTGGCGCGGGCCTGGAGTCCCGCCTCACCGGGGGTGTCGCAGGCCACCGTCGCACCGTTTTTGCCGATGGCGTTGGTGAGCTTAATGGACAGCGACTTGCCTTTGGCCTTGCCCGCGTCGTACTCGGTGGCCCCGGCGATTAAGACGAGGCAGGTCAGGTCGCCCAGCTTGGATAGGCCCAGCGCCAGCAGCTCCTGATCGTCTTTGCCGAGCCGCTGCACATTGGTCACAACAACGACGCGCCGCTCGGAGGCCATCGGAACGCCCCCGGCGGAGGCGAGAATAGCGCGAGCAGCTTCCCCCGGCTCCCCGGCCCCGGTCGGCGGGATGTCGCGCTCTTCGCGGTCAAATTCGGCAAAATCGGGGTCAAGCAGCGGCACGGTCAGCGCTTTCAAAGCCTCGCGTTTCAGGGCATCGTCGCTGCCGACCAGCAGATAGACCCGCTGAATCGGCGCGGGAAAGCCTTTGGTTAGTTTGGCGTAATCAAGTTCCATGATTTCTTTCTTTGGCCCAGCGTCTTTCCCCAGACACGCCACGAACCCGATTCCAGTGAATGCAGGGCCATCTCCCAGGTGCTTGCGGACGGACGGGCCGCCGGGTCACCATACGCGGCCTGTGTGAAGGCCGCTGTCAGCGACGGCACCAAATCGGCGGGCAGAGGCACGCCGGTTTCGGCCTCGATCTGACGCAGGCGCGGCTGCACGCGGGCGGCGTATTCGCCGGGCGTCTCCGAGGGGCGGCGCGGCAGGCCCATCCGGGCCAGCGCCCGGCTCATGCGAAGGTAGCGGCGGCCCAATGCCGTGCGCGGCGCGGCCTGCGGCGCGGGCGCGGAAGCTGGCGCAGCGCGTTTCGCTCGCCAGCGGTCAAACACTTCCGTTTTCAGCACATAGCCAACCAGCGCCAGCATGACCAGCAGAAGGGGGTACACCAGCTCCCAGCCCGCGCCGAGGCCCAAGCGCAGGCGCGACAGCCACTCCCAGAGGCTTGCCGTGCGCGATGAAGCCGCCCCCGGCACGGAGCCGTCCGAGGCCGACCCTTCCGTGGCGTCCAGCGCGACCCAGCCGTCGCCGGGGAAGTACACTTCGGTCCAGGCGTGCTTGTCCTCGCCGCGCAGGTTGAAAATGTCTCCGGCGGCTTCGCCCGGCGCAAACCCGGTGACAAGGCGGGCGGGAATGCCCGCCGTGCGGCATAAAATTGCCAGCGACGAGGCAAACATATCGCAGTACCCCTGCCGGGTGTCGCCTAAAAAGGCCCGCACATGGTCCTCCCCGTCCGGGATCGGCTTGACGGCCAGCGAGTACACGCACCGCTGCGAGACCCACTGCCGCAGGGCCAGCGCCCGGTCCAGCGGGGTCTGCCGGGCGGGGGGCAGGCTTTGCGTGGCCTCGGCGACGGCCTGCCTGTAAAAGTCTACATCGCTGCTCTGGGTCAGCTCGTTTTCTTCCACCCGCAGATACAGCCGCCGCACCTCCTCCGGGTAGGATGTGCCCGCCCGGCGCAGGCGGGCCTCGACTCCAGGCTCCGCCAGGTCCGGGGCCAGCGCAGATACGATGCCGTAGCCGCGAATCGTCCGGTTGTCGTCCATGTCGAGCCGACCATCGGCGCCCGCACGCGGCGTGTGCCCATCGCGCCCGCCGGTGTTCCGCAGAATGATCTGCTGCGGGCGAGAGGCCCCGTAAAACTGATCGGTTTCGCCCTGAACCCGGAAAAACGCCTGTATCTGCGGGGTGCCGACGGGAAACGCAGGCGCATCCCCCGGCGTCAGTGCGGCAGGAACCGGAAAGATAACTTCCCGCCCCCCCGCGCTCAACTGACCGGGCGGCAAAAGCGTCGCCGCCCCTTCCAGCGTGCTTTCCCAGCGGCTGCCGGTGTAGCGGTCATAGGTGCGTCCGCGCCAGTAATGCGGCTGTCTATCAGAAGACCTCACCTGCATCACCACCTCGGTGCTGGCCGTCCAGCCTTCGCCGGTGCCAAGCGCGAGGCTGTCTTCATCGGAAAAGCGCAGGGTGCTTGCGGGAGCCACCGGGGTGGCCTTTCCCGCCGCGAGCTGCCGGATGGCCTGTGCGAGAGACAGGCGCGAGAACACGGCCTGCGCGGGCTTGATCACGACCAGCCCGGCGAGCAGCACGCACAGCCCGCACAGGCCCGTCTGCACAAACTGGGCCAGCAGCAGGCGGCGCGGCTCTTCCACCGGAGCCGGAGAGGGCGAAGCGGCGCGGACCTGGTTTTGCAGATAATTCTGGTGGATCAGCAGAAAAATCACGGTCACGATAAACACGCCGAAGCAGACCAGTACCGGGTTGTTCAGGTCCACTTCGGCGGCCAGCCCCAGGGCGGCCATGACGGGAATCGTCACTTCCAGCACTCGCACATCGGTCCGCAGGAGAAAAGTCCAGGCACAAGCCCCCCAGACCAGCTCCGCCAGCAGGTGCTGCTCGCCCTTGTCCGCGCCCAGCGGCAGCAGCGCCTCCACCGGCAGCGCCTGCGTGGCAAGCGCCAGCAGCAGCAGCGCAAGAAGCCCCACCACCAGCCCGTCCAGCACGCCGGATGGCACTCGGAACCGACGCGCTCCGTAGGAAAGCAGCAGTCCCAGCCCGGACAGCACCAGCGTCCGGGTCATCCAGACATAGTCCGGCTGAGTAATCGCCGCATTGGCCGCGAAGATGCCGCACAGCACGACCAGCCCGCCCGCCAGATACAGGGGCAGGCTTGGCAGCGGCTCTTTGACGCTTTCAGGGTTAATCAGTCCAGCCATTGGTAAAGCGCCTTTCCAGCAGGTCGCGCAGGTCGTCGCCGCGCCGCACCAGCCGCGTGTTCGGGGCCGTCAGCGCGTCCGGCAGGCCGGGTGTGCCGGTCGCAAACGAGCGGGCATCCAGCAGGAATTGGAATACCTGCCCGCCCCGCCCTTCCCAGCCCTGTACCTGCTGCCGCAAGTGCGGGTCGGCTCCGGCAGGGGAAATCACAATCAGGGCCGCCTCGCCGCGTGCCCCGGCTTCGTCGCTGTCCAGAACGTCCGCCAGTGTCTGCGTGGCTTCCGGGCGAACGCGGGCCAGCCGCTCCAGAAACCGGGCCGTTTCCGCGCCGCTTCGCGCCTGCGTCTCGTCTGCCGATGCGCCCGCCGTCAGCAGCCGGACCGCGTAGCCGTGCCGCAGGAGGTCATCGGCCAGGGTGGCCGCCAGACGCACTCCGGCTTCCAGCGCCTCGCTTTCGCCGTTTTTCGTGTCGGTGTAGGCGTCGCGGAACAGGTCCAGCGCAATCACGGCATCCAGTGTGATCCCCCGCGAGTATTCCGCCACGGCCAGCGCCCCGGTCCGCGCCGTCGTTTTCCAGTGGACCCGGCGCAGGTCATCGCCCAGCGCGTATTCGCGGACCCCGTAAAAATCGTCGCCGTCGCCCCGCGTCTGGGCACTGGCGGACCCGCGCCAGCCCACGGAGGCCGCTCCACGCGGCCACGACTCGGCAATGGGCAGCAGCGCCGGGTAAATAATCAGCTCATCCAGCGCCAGCGCCTTCTGGGAGAACGTTTGCAGGCCCAGCGGGTCCGTGGAATAAATGAACGCCGGTCCCAGGGGGAACACGCCGCGCTGCCGCGCTTCGACCAGGCACTGCGCCGTGCGCTCCTCGCCGGGCCAGACTCCCAGCACCAGCGGCGGCGGGCCGTCCGGCAGCGTCAGGCCGCCCGGCAGCGTGTCCCGCACGGACAGGTAAAACTTGGGCAAGCGGCTTGTGTTGCCGAGCGTATAAGTCAGCAGAAGTGTTTCCCCCGCCGCCGCCGAGACCGGCAAAGCCCGCACGCAGGTCAGCCCCCCCAGCATCAGCCAGCCCATCAGATACGAGACGGCGGGGATGAGCCACAAAATCGCCGCCATGAGGTACAGCGACGGCAAATCAAACAGCACGGCCACCACCGCCACAAACAGCCCGGCGATATTGAGGGTAAAGCGTTTCATGTGTAGAACATCAAATTTGCAGAATAGAAGGACGAGGGGTTGAAACCCCTCGCTAGTAGGCGAAGACGCCGGGAAGCCAAAAGAGAGTTGGCGAGTGGCTCTGTTAGTTGTCCGATTGTCCGCCCGGCGCGAAGCGCCTTTCAGCGAGGGGTTTCAACCCCTCGTCCTATCAGCCCTCTTTGCCCGAAGGCCGCGCCGGTTGCAAAGGCAGCCACGCCGCCTCTTCTTCCAGGCGGTTTCAGTCTTCTGCCAGCGCCGCTTCGCTGAGCAAAGATGTTTCGCTGACAACCTGCTCTTTAGGGGCCATTTCATCGGTGCTTTTCATATCTGCGTGGCTTCGGTTTCAGCCTTCGATACTGACATCTTGCACTGTGTCATCCTCGGCTAGAGACACAACAATCGTGTGTCCCCAGAATAAATCTCCGTCGTTGTAGTCGAGGGCGGCACTTCCGTCGCCGTAGACCGTCAGACCTTCCAAAGTTATTCGGTCCGCGAACGTTTCCCGGTCAATCGGCGGGCCGTCGCTCCAAGTCTCATTGTAGCGTGGCAGAAGGGCCTCTGCCGCCGCTTCCCGCAGAGCCACTTCCTGCCGCTGAAGATGCTGACACGCCCGCCGGGGCCGCGCCAGGTCTGCCTGATGCGTGTTATCATCAGGCAGAAGGCGCAGTTCAATCCATTGCGCCGGGGCGACTTCCAGCTTCCCCTGATACCAGTGATAGGTTTCGTCCCAGGTGAGAGTGCCCAGTATTTCGTCGCTGAGGGTAGCTTCTGGCATTTGGCTAAACCGCCCCCGGCGCGGCCTGAATAAGCTGGGGGTAGTGCTGATTGGTGTGCAGGACGAACTCCCCGAACAGGGTGTTGGCCCAGGCGAACCAGGGACGCGAGAAGTGGGCGGGGTCGTTTTTGTCAAACGACTCGTGCATGAAGCCGGTGCCCGCGTCGGTGTCTTTGAGCGTTCGCAGGCAGTGCGCGACTTCGGCTTCGGTGTGGGAGGTCAGGCCAAACATGGTCACGGCGATAGGCCAAATGGTGTCCTGCCCCGTGTGCGGGCTGCCGCCGCCGTCAAACTTGCCTTCAAAGTACCACGGATTGGCGATGCTTCCGGCCATGCGGCGGGTGGTTTTGTAAATCGGGTCCGAGTCAGGCACCGCGCCGAGGTAAGGCAGGGAGACGAGATTGGGCACATTGGCGTCGTCCATGATGAGGCTGTTGCCGAGGCCGTCCACTTCGTAGGCGTACAGCTTGCCAAGCATAGGGTCGGTGACGACGGCGTGCTTTGCCAGCGCGGCTCGGACAACGTTTGCCATGTCGGTGGCCTGCGTCGCCATTTTTGAGTTGTGCCGGATGGTGCTGAGCATCTCGGCTAAATGGGTCAGCGAGACGACGGCGAAGAAGTTGGACGGGATCAAAAACTGGTACTTGGTCGGGTCGTCCGAGGGCCGGAAGCGGGAGCAGATCAGGCCGTTCGGCTTAATCGGTGAGCCGTAAATGGTCGGCGAGTCGGCAGCGGGCCGCCGTCCGCCGCGCTGGAACGTGTACGGGCCGGGGCCGTCGAGGCGCTGCTGCTCGCGGAACGTCTGCAGCACCAGGCCCATGGCCTGCTCCCAGCGGGCGTCAAAGGGCGACGTGTCCCCGGTTTCTTTCCAGTAGCCGTAGCCGAGGCGGATTGGGTAGCAGAGCGAGTCGATTTCCCACTTGCGCTCATGGATGCCCGGCTTCATCTGGGTGTAATCGCTGTCCCACTGGCTGCCGGTGTTCGGGTCGGCATTGAAGGCATTGGCATACGGGTCCAGCTCGATGCACTGCACCTGACGGCGCAGAACGCCGTGCAGCAGGTTTTGCAGCTTGGGGTCTTTCTTGGCAAGCGGCAGGTAGGGCCAGACCTGCGCGGACGAGTCGCGCAGCCACATGGCATCAATGTCGCCGGTGATGACAAACGTGTCCGGCTTGCCGTCTACGATTTGATAGTGTACCGTGGTATCCAGCGTGTTCGGGTAGCAGTTAGAAAACAGCCAGGCCAGTTTGGGGTCGGCGATGCGCCCCTGCATGGTCCGAATGGTCTCTTCAACGGCTTCCGAGGTGAAGCGGCGGTCGCCCGGCGCAGGGCGTTTGGACAAATACGTGTCAGTCTGTGCGTTTACAGGCATTTTTCCTCCGAGGAGCAGGCCCGCCCCGGAGAGCAGGCCCAGTTTCAGCAGTTCGCGTCGCGTCGTCATGGTGTTTTTTCCGATAAATGGTAGTCGTTTTGGTATGGTCTAGTTTTGGTGCAGTGTCCGTGGATATTGTACCCCAAGTCGCGCCGGTGTCCGAACCGTGCTATACTCAGTTCATGCCCACCACCTACACGCACGCCGACAGCCCGCTCGGCCCCCTGCTGCTGACCGCCGACGGCCCCGCGCTGACGGGCCTGTTTCTGACGTCCCCCGCCCCGGCCTCAGACTGGATACGCGATGACCACGCCGCGCCGTTCCCGGAAGCCCGGCAGCAGCTCGCCGCCTACTTCGCAGGGGGCCTGACCGAGTTCACCCTGCCCCTCGCCCCGGTCGGGACCCCGTTCCAAACCCGCGTCTGGGACGCCCTCCGCGCCATCCCCTACGGCGCGATCTGCTCCTACGGTGACCTCGCCAAGCGCCTCGGCAGCCCCGGTGCTTCGCGGGCCGTGGGCCTTGCCAACAGCAAAAACCCCCTCTGCATCATCGTCCCCTGCCACCGCGTCGTCGGCACAAGTGGACGGCTGACCGGCTACAGCGGCGGCATGGAACGCAAAGCATTCCTGCTGGCTTTGGAGCGGCACACAATAGCGAAATATACAACAACGCCTGGCATCTTTTGAGATAGAGTGTCTTCCTCTGCTCTTAAGATGTAAGTGTCAGTAGTAAAGCGTAGTGGTCACCCCCATCACCGGGATGGGTGTGCGAAGGCCAATGAGACATTACCGGCGGTGGCGGTAGGATTGCCTTTGATCCGCACGAGTACCCCGGACGGGCCGATCTGGTAGGGCTGAATGAAGACCTGATTGTTTTGCCCGCCGCCGATCACATACAGAAAATGGCCGTCCAGATTGATCTTCAGCTCTCCGGGATAAAATACCGCCGCCGGGGGTAGCAAGGGACGCATCTGCCCGTCCGGGCCGACCACATACTGCCCGATGACCGAGTGTGCGCCGCCCACATACAGAAATCGCCCGTCGGGAGTGACTACCACGGACCTATACGTGTTGAGGCCGCCAAGCTGGAAAGAGCGAACCCGGCGCAAAGTCCCATCCGCCCCCGCCCGCATTTGAACCATTCGGTTACCGTACAGGCTGAACAGGTAGAAGAACGGCCCCCTGCGCGGGGAGATCATCCGCGCCGGGGCAAAGGGGAGAGAAACGACAGCGGGCGAGAGCGGCCTGAGCGAACCGTCGGCGGCGACGCGGTACTGGCGGACACTGCGGGCGGGCGAGTGCGAGGCGTAAACGAAGCGCCCACGCACGTCCGAGATCAGGGCGGATTTAGCCTCGCCGGGGTCGCCGGGGTCACCAGGGCCGAGCGACAGGGCAACGGAGGGAAGGCGGGTCACGCGCCCGCTGCGGCTGACTCGGTAGCCAGTCAGCGATGAGGACTCGCCCAGGAGGGTTTTTCGGGATGCCAGGACATAGAGGAAGCGGCCGTCTCGCCCAAAGGTCAAGGCATAGGGATGGCCGTCGGTCTGCCGGGCGAAAGTGGTGATCCGGCGAAGGCGCCCCTGGGCGGAGAGGTGGTACGCATCAATGCGGGCTTCGTCAGCGTTTGCAACACCTGACTGAGCGATCTGTCCGCCGATATAGACCGTTGAGCCGTCCCCGTTCAGCTCAAGTATTTGCGGGCCGTAATGAGCGAGACTGGAGTCACCAATAGGATTATCAGGATCATCTTTCAGGGCATTCAGTCGGCCATCTACCGACACCCGGAAGATAAAGGTGTAGGGATTGAGGATTGCGTACTCGGGCCGAGTTAAGCTGCCTAGCCGAGTCGTGGTTGCGCCCTGGGTGTGTCCGTCCGGGTGGCCTGCGACCGAGAGACAGCCAGCACAAGATAGCAGCAATGTGGTCCCGAGCAGGCGCGGAAGCTTTAGCAGTGAAAACTTTATCATGGGGATACCTCATCGCATATTCAGACTGATCCGGTTCTCCCAGGTAAACGGGGCTTGGGTGAAGTACGAAACCGCGCCGCTGCCCCGCCCCGTGTTCCCAAGATTGCCACGGGTCTTAGGCCAGGCAGGGGCGGCAAGGCCAGAGGCAGAGACTGGCGGCGCTTCAAAGAATGGCGATGTCTGGCGCGTCTTTTTGGACGTTCCTGCTGCGTTCGGCGCGGCTTTCGGCGCTGCGTTCGGCGCGGCTTTCGGCGCTGCGCTCGGCCTACGGTTTGTGCCGGGGGACACGGCGGCCTGCGGGGAACCTCCGGGCGGCTGAACCGCAAGTTGAAGCGAGTAATCCGTCAAAGGCAGAAGATTCCCGGCGCTATCTTTGCCGTCCCAAGCCAGATTGACCAGCGAAGAAGCGCCCTGCCAAGTGCGGAGAACAGTCGAGTCATCCTGGCGAGTGACTTGCACGGTCCAGGTGGAGTTGGCAGGAGCCGTCGCGTGCAGATAGCATAGCTCTCCCTGTGTGGGGTCAAACCCGCTGTTGTCAACCCGGAAGCGGCTGATGGTGTTGCTGACCTGGATGGTGAGTGGAGGCGCGACGGCGGCAACGGTGCGGTCAGCATCCGCAAAGCCTAGCAACCACACCGTATGCGGCCCATTGGACAAACTCGTGGTGTCGTAGCCAACCCCAGTGGTGTACGTTTGCACTCCGTTGACAGTAGCAGATGCGCTTCCATCTCCCCCGGCTAGTACGCCATCAATAAAAAAGAGTGAGCCAAATGCTTGTCCCCCGGATGAAAGTGACGCATTTGTACTGAGCTGATCCGTGACCGCCGACGGCGGATTGATCCAGTTCAGGGTTACAACGGAAGAGGAGGGAGCTGCACTTACCGGGGCGCTGAGGGCCTGTTCCCGCCCCTGCTTATCCACCGCCGCCACCTGATAAGAGTAGGTCACTGTGTCGTTTGTCAGGCCCATGTCCGGGTAGTAGTTGCTGGCAAAAGGCGTGGCTGTGAGAAGAACGCTTGTGCCGCCAGAGGTGCGGTAGACGTTGTACCCGCTCACGGTTCCCGCAGCCAGGCGTTCCCAGGCAATGACGGCACACCCGTTGCCGGAAGCGACGTGGATCACCGGCGTACCCGGTGGCGGATTGGACGGTGGATTGGACGAAAGAACGGAGAGTTCACTTCCCTGCGTCCAGCCGTTGTAGGAGCCAGACAATGTCACATCCGTGCTGGCGGAGACGGCAGCAGTCGTGATGCTGAAAGTGGCTTGGGCTGCCCCGGCGCTGACGAAGCAGGCTGCCGGAGTCGTAGCGGCGCTGTTGTTGCTGCGGAGCGCAATGGTGATGCCGCCTGCCGGAGCGGGACTGCTCAACGTCACCGTACCGGTCACGCCGCTGCCGCCCGTGACGGCAGAAGATTTAAGGGTTAGACTGGACAAGTAAAGCGGCGTAGAGGCAGCCGCCGTAGATACGGCCTGCGCGTCCGCCCGGTATGGGTTGAGGCAGAGCGGGGCAAGTATCATCAGCAGAAGCAGCGGGGCAGGAGCGGCGGGGCAGCAGAAGCGCATGGTGTTTTCTCCCACCAATAGACAGCACAGCCGCGCCCGGTGTTCAGCGCGTTGAGACCATGATAATCTGAAACCAGATTCCTGTCAAGCCCTATACAGCGGCGGTAGGGAGCGCAAACTGTTCCCATACGCCTCTGTCCGGCTCCCTCTCCTTGCTTAAGGAGAGGGCTGGGGTGAGGTTCTTGTGTGCTGTTTGGGATGGCTGGCTTTTGGCTTTCGCTTCAGCACGAAGGTCAAATCCGTGTCGTCCGCCCCAGAAATCTCTTCAGTTATGGGAGGTAGATACCCCTGAGCATTAACCGTTACATAGCAGGGGTCTGGGGTGGAAGGAAGTTGGATGTACGTTTGCCCCTTTGCGTCGGAGAAGCGCACAACCGAGTCAGATTTTTTTAGCTCTTTCAGGTCTCCATCGGTGACGATCAAAACAGCCCCAGTGATAGGACGCCCGGCGCTGTCTTTGATCGTGGCGTAGAGCGTGATCAGCCCAGCGGGGGATGGGATGTGAGGGACAGCTTGTGGTCGGGGAGCGGCTTTCCGAGGGCTTTTTGAGTCGTCCGTCTCGTCGAGGTGAAACTTCAGCATATCCTCGGGTCCGGCAGCGAGAGGCGGCTCGGGCTGGCCGGGCCGCTCTGTGATTGTGGGCATACGTTCAGACATGGCGTGGCGCGTATCCGGCAGGACTTGGATGGGCACGGCCACCGTCTGTGTGCCAGAGGGGGCCGTGGCAGTTATCAGCAGATTATGGAAGCCTTCGGCGGCGGTTGGGCGCAGGCGGAAGGTCAGGGTGCTGACGCGGCGGCGGGCCGTGAGGGTGCGGGTGCTGAGTTTCGGTGTGCCGAGAACGGCGGCGGGGTCATCCTGCAAACGGAGTGTGACCGGGCCACGAAACCTGGCGTTCGGCTTTAAAATGAACGTCACGCTCTGCGGGGCGTCCCCCGGCTCGATGTCTAGACCGTCAGGGCTAACGATGAGGGTGAACCCGGCGGCGCGGACCGGCGGCGAAATAAGCAGACTCAAGGGCGTATGCCGGGTCAGGTGGCTCCCGGCCACTTTGGACTGCACATCGACCAGATATACTCCCGGCCTGACTGTGCCTGCCACCGACAGTGTTAGGTGGCTGCGGACATCGCCCGAAGCGGTGGCAACGACGGCAGGGCGAAACACTGCCGAGACGCCGGGCGGCAGGTCCGCCGCAGAGAGGCCGATGTTCTTGCGGAAGCCATTGATGGGCAGCACGCGGACGCCCACCACAACCGGGACTGTCCCGCCTGCTTTTTGGGTGACATTAGGCGCAGATGGGTCGGCAAAAATGTTGTAATCCGGGCTGGCAGCGGTTTCCTCAGGTGGGTCTACCAGAAGCGGGGCGGCGTGAGCCGTCGCTGACACAAGGCTAAGACCAAACAAGATGGCACAGAGGCAGGCGGTTTTCACAGTCATGTCCTTTCTGAATGCGGCCCTATTTTAGAAAGTCAGGAACCTCACCCCAGCCCTCTCCTTCTGAAAGGAGAGGGAGAAAGAGAAGAAAGCCATCGGGCTACAGCGCGGTCGGCACGGGGAGGCGGGTGAGGATTTCCTCAATGATGGCCTGGCCGGTGACACGGCGGACTCGGGATTCGGGGCGCAGGATGAGGCGGTGGGCCAGCACGGGGGCGGCGAGGCGCTTGATGTCGTCGGGCAGGACATAGGTGCGGCCTGAGACGGCGGCATACGCCTGGGCGGCGTGGAGGAGGCCCAGAGACCCTCGCGGGCTGGCCCCCAAAGCGGCCTGCGGGTGGGTGCGGGTCGCGCCGACGAGGGCGACGATGTAGTCGCGCAGGGCGGGGGCGACGAACACCGAACGGGCGGCGTCCTGAAGGCGCAAAATCTCGTCGCGGCTGGTGACCGGCAGGAGCGAATCGAGCGGGCGCAGGCGGGTCTGCTGGGCCAGAATGCGGCTTTCTTCGGCGGCATCCGGGTAGCCAAGCGACAGGCGCAGGAGGAAGCGGTCTAATTGGGCTTCGGGCAGGGGGTAGGTGCCGTGGGACTCGATATGGTTCTCGGTGGCGATGACGAAAAACGGGTGCGGCAGGGCGTAGGTGATGCCGTCGGTGGTCACCTGCTGCTCTTCCATGCACTCCAAGAGGCTGGACTGAGTCTTGGGGGTGGCCCGGTTGATCTCGTCGGCCAGCACGATATGGGCGAACACAGGCCCTTCGCGGAACTCGAACTGCGCGGTCTTTTGATTGAAGATCGTCGTGCCGGTGATGTCGGCGGGCAGGAGGTCCGGCGTGAACTGCACGCGCTTGAAGACCAGCCCCAGGGCGCGGGCGAGGGCTTTGGCAAGCGTGGTTTTGCCGACACCGGGGATGTCTTCAATCAGCACATGGCCGCCCGCCAGAAAGGCGGTCAGGGCCATGTCTACCGCCTCGCGCTTGCCGACGATGACAGTTTCAATCGCCTCGCCAATGCGCCGCATGGTATCAGCAACCGCCAGCAGGTCCGGCGATTCCGTGGGGGAAGAATTAAGTTGGGTGGGTATCACGCGGGGCGGGTCGCCGATCTGGTAAATTAGGGTTAGTGGACGGACAAAATCTCGTAGACCGCCGTGCCACTGGGCGTTTTGACTTCCACCTTGTCGCCGAGGGTGTGGCCGAGAAGCGCCTTGCCGACGGGGGACGTGTTGGAGATGAGATTTTTCGCGGGGTCTGCTTCCATCACGCCGACAATGGTGTATTCGACGTCTTCGTCAAACTCTTCGTCATGCACATGGACGACGGAATTGAAGCCGACAATATCTCCGCCGCCAGCGGTGTCCACCACTTTGGCGCGTTCCAGCATGGATTTCAGGTTGTTGATGCGGCCCTCTAAGAACCCCTGCTGCCGCTTGGCATCATGGTAGTCAAAGTTTTCGCTCAGGTCCCCCAGCGAGCGGGCGTCTTTGATGCGCTCGGCAATCTCGCGGCGTCCGGTGGTTTGCAGGTGTTCCAGCTCTTCTTCCAGCTCGGTGAACTTGGCGGGGGAAAGAATAATTTCATCATCTTGAATGGGCATAGCGCGGCGTTCCTGAAGTTTGTGACGTGTGGATGCGACTCGTACTATCATACCACAGGGAGGAAACGCTGTCAATTCTGCGGATATAGGTGCGATTGGCACAAATTATGCACAAAGGGAAAGAGACGATTTCAGTGACAGAGCAAGGGAGCCAGAGTGAGGAACGCTTACATTAAGTTTCGGACCCGAAAAGATCGCACCGTCGGCTGCGAGGAGCTGATCGCGCATTCGGATGTCAGCCGCCTATCAGGCGACATTTACTGTATCCCCTGGCTGAGCCTCGCGCTTTTGGATGCCTGCCGCGTGGAGTATACGTTTGCCGATCAGGACGACCTCACCAACGCCCGCCCCCTGTGGAACTTTGCCGGAGCCAGCGCCCGCTGACTTTTTGCTTATTCGTACACCGTCTGCCCCGGCGGGTAGCAAATCAGCTCTACCTGGTTGCCGTCCGGGTCGCTGACATAAATCCCTTTGGTCCCGTCCCGGTGGCCGTCGATAGGCTTGCCCGCCGCCCCCGCCGCTGCGATCAGCGTCGCTTCGTCCACCCGGACCGCCACATGAGGCGGGTGCTGCGTCGGGGTCACCAGCGCCAGCTTCCCCTGCCCCAGATTCAAAAAAGCCCAGGTCCTGTCCTGATACAGCACCTCCGCGCCGAAGTTTTCCACATACCAGACGACCGACGCCGCGATGTCGGCGGACGGAACCGCCACATGATCCATCTGCATAAACGCGCTGCTTTCTAAGAGACCTACCCTAACTATCCCGCTCTACAATATAGTGCGCCAGCGCCCGCAGCGGCTCGGCGGCGGGACCGAGCGGAGCCAGCGCGGCAAAGGCGGCCTCCGAGGCGGCGCGGGCGAGGCGGCGGGACTCAGGCAGACCCAGGATTTTGGGGTACGTGGCTTTGTCCTGCTTCAAGTCGCTGCCGACGGGCTTGCCCAGCTTTTCGGCATCGCCCTCCAAATCCAGTATGTCGTCGGTGATCTGAAACGCCAGCCCAATCTGCGTGCCGTAGTCATACAGCGCCCGCTCCTGCGCCGGGGACGCCCCGCAAATCCGCGCCCCTGACAGCAGCGAGGCCAGCAGCAAAGCGCCCGTTTTACGAGCGTGAATAGAAGCAATATCCGCATGGCTGACGTCGCCCCGGCCCTCGGCTTCAATGTCCGAGACCTGCCCGCCGACCATGCCGCGTGTGCCGGAAGCGCGGGCAATCATCATCATGGCATCCAAAACGCGGCCTTCGGGAGTGGTCGTGCGGCACTCCGCGATCAAATCAAAGGCATGGGCCAGCAGGGCGTCGCCCGCCAGGATTGCCAGCGCCTCGCCGTAGACGATGTGCGAAGTCGGGTAGCCGCGCCGCAGAGCGTCGTCGTCAATCGCGGGCAGGTCATCGTGGATGAGCGAAAACGTGTGAATACACTCCACCGCGCAGGCCAGCGGCAGGACATGGTCAGTGTCGCCGCCGACCGCCTCGGCCCCGGCGAACACCAGCAGGGGGCGAAGGCGCTTGCCGCCGCAAAAGAGCGAATAACGCATGGCTTCATGCAGGCGCGGCGGCAGGTCATCGGCGGGCGGTAGGTAGACATCTAAAGCGCGGTCAGACAGAGCGCGGCGCTCGGCGATATAGGCGGCCAGATCAAACGTCATAAATTAGGTTCCGGCCTGTGCTGCCGTGAGCGTGTTTCGCAGCAGCATGGCAATGGTCATCGGGCCAACCCCGCCGGGCACGGGCGTAAGCGCCAAGGCGGTTTCCAATGCCCCTGCGTAATCCACATCGCCGACATCGTGGTTTAGCCCCGGCACGCGGTTGTAGCCTGCATCTAAGACGACCGCGCCGGGCTTGATCATGTCTTTAGTCATCATGTTGGCTTTGCCGACGCAGGCACAGAGTATATCGGCCTGACGGGTAATCTCGGCCAGATTGGGCGTCCGCGAATGGCAGATGGTGACCGTCGCGTTTTCGGCCAGCAGCAGCAAGGCCAGCGGCTTGCCGAGAATGACGCTGCGGCCCACGACGACGGCGTGTTTGCCCGCCATCGGCAGGTCGTAGCGGCGCATCAGCTCAATCATGCCCGCCGGGGTACACGACTGAAACGCGGGCAGCCCCGCGACCAGCCGCCCCAGCGAGATCGGCGCGATGCCGTCTACGTCTTTGGCGGGGTCCAGCAGCGACAAAATCCCCGGCTCGTCCATGTGCTTGGGCAGAGGGTGCTGCACTAGAATGCCATGCACCGAGGGGTCGGCGTTCAGCTTCAGAAGACATTCGCGCACGGCCTCTTCGGGGGCGTCATTGGCGAACGGGAACGTTTTGGAGCCGATCCCCGCACGGGCGCAGGCCCGCTCTTTCATGGCAACATAGGTGGCCGAAGCGGGGTCGTCCCCGGCGAGTATGGCGGCGAGGGTCGGCACGATGCCGGTGCGGGCGGTCAGGGCCTTTGCGTCCCGCCCGACTTCGGCGCGAATGGTTTTGGCGGTCGCGGTGCCGTCTAAAATCAGTGGTGTGGTCATAAGTGTTTTGAGTGTACCCGGAGCGGACCCCTCCCCTGTTAGGGGAGGGAGCGAGGCACGAGCGGGAGGGGTCTTATCCGACCTTGCGCCGCACGAACTCGGTCAGAAACGCGGCCACGTCCGGCAGTGGGAGGGTGCTGGTGTCCAGGCACAAATGGTAGGCTTCGGGGCGGCCCCAATCCGCGCCGAGCATCTGCGTAATGTACCGCTTGCGGGTCTCATCGGACTGGACAATGAGTGCCCGCGCCCGTGCCTCGCTGGGGATACCCAGACGCTCCATCACCAGCCGCACCCGAAAGGGCAGCGGGGCGTGCAGCAGAATATCGATCTTGCCGGGGTGGGCGGGCAGAACGTGCGCGGCCAGCCGCCCGACAATCACGCAGTCTTCGCGGGCGGCGATGTCTTTCATCACCTCAGTTTCGGCTTCAAACAGGTCCCGGTCCGACGGCGACAGCGTCACCGGGGCCTGATACAGCGCCTCGGGCGGGTTGACACTGCTGATGCCTTTCAGCATCCGCTCCCAGAAGGGCGTTCCGCGCTCTTCGCGGGCGGCGAGGTCTTCCTCGTCCAGAGACAGGGTCTGCGCGGCCTGACTAACAATTTCGCGGTCCAAACACCGGATGCCCAAACTTTCGGCAATCATCGGTCCGAGGAGCGAGCCGCCGCAGCCAAGCTGCCGGGCGAGTGTCACGGTGGTTCTCATGGTGTGTGCCTCACGCGTGCCGCATCAGTGAATCGGCAGCGGCCCAAACGCAGGCAGGGAAGCGTCTGTGCCGTCCGTGATGTTGCAATACGGGGATAATCCCCAGCCGTACCAAAGGTGCAAACCTGCCGGGGGCTGCCCGGCATCGAGCTTCAGCAGAACGTCGGAGCCGTCCAGAACAATTTTATAAATACGCGGGCGCTCGGTCCCATCGGCATCCCGCAGCGAAAACCCGGTCGGGCGGCCTGCCGCGTGGAGGCCGTCCCGGACATTGGCATACGAAACCCTGATTTGGTCGCGGGCGGGTTCATACGCCGCTGACACCAGCGTCGGCGCGGGGCGGCCCAACGCCACAGCGGCGAGGCGGCGGCCCAGACGCTTCAAATCGGGCGTGCTGATGTGAATGCCATCGTCTAAGCCCAAATCAATCGCGGACACGACGGCGCAGTTCGGGATGCCCTCCGGCAGGCGGCGCTGCGCTTCCCGAATGGCATTCCAGCCATTGACAGCATCGGACGAAGGATCGGCGACCCAGCCGCCAAGCTGCACCAGAGTAAACGGCAGATCGGGCTGACCAAAATCGGCGCGGAACGCGGCGACCAGCTCTGCCATGTGGGCAGGATAAACCGCCGCCTCGCCGGGGCTGCCATCGGACTCGCCCTGATACCATAAAATACCTGCCACTTTGCCGCCCACGGCGTTGACGCGCTCCAAAGTGGCCCCGTACAGCGACGCGCCGCCCTGGGATTTGCGCGACGGTGACCACTGCTCCATCGACGTGCCGCCGTGCGCCGAGGGGATGAGGCCAAGGGGAACACCGGTGGCCTCGGCCATCGCTTTGCCAAAAGACAAGCCCAGCCCCGCGCCTTTGGCGCGGTTCGGCTCACGCGGCTCCGGGGCGGTGGGCATGGGCAGCCCCCAGATTGCCCGGTGAACGGGGCGCGGCGACTCGCCCAGCCAGTGCAGCGGCTCCGAGGCCACTTCCCATTCTTCGCGGGAGGCGAACGCATGAACCAGCGGGTGCGGCGTTTCCACCTCGGCGTTCAGGTCCCCAACGCCTTCCATGTTGCTTTGTCCGGCCAGCACCCAGAGGTCGCCGACCAGAACGTCTTTTGCGGTGTCCGTGCTGTACGGCCCGCCGGTGGGCAGGGTCAGCGTGCCGACACCTTCCAAATCAATGTGTGCCTGTCCATCCGCGCCGCGCTGCAATACTTGATGATCGTGCAGGGTCATTCGCCCGTGTCTCCCTCAATGTTCGTTTCGGTAAAATTCAGGTGCATTCGGCTGGCCGTGGGCTGGCCCTGGCCTTTGTATTTGCTGCCGAGTGCGGGGTGACCGTAGGGCCGGTCAGCGGGCGTGGTCATGTCGAAGAACGAAATCTGGCCGACTTTCATGCCGGGGTACAGGCGAATGGGCAGGTTTGCGACATTGGACAGCTCCAGCGTGACATTGCCCTCAAAGCCGGGGTCGATAAAGCCCGCCGTGGCATGGACAATCAGCCCCAGGCGGCCCAGACTCGACTTGCCGCCAAGCTGCGCCGCGATGTCTGCGGCCAATCCGACCCGCTCCAAAGTGCTGCCCAGGATAAACTCGCCGGGGTGGACGATAAACGGCTCGCCTTCGGCGACTTCAATCATTTCGGTTAGATTGTCCTGCACGGCTTTGGGGTCAATGCACGTATATTTGTAATTCCGAAATACCAGAAAACGGCTGTCTAACCGAACGTCTACCGACGCCGGCTGCACCAGCGTTTCATCATAGGGGCTGACGACAATGCGCCCGCTGCTAACACACTCCTTGATGCTGCGGTCAGACAAAATCATAACGTTTTCTTCATCCACAAAAAGCGCGGCCCGGAGGCTTTCGGCACTTCCTCAAAGCCAGCCGACCGGGCGCAGGCAATCAGCGCCGCGCCGCCCTGCGGGGCACGCAGCCAGACTTCCGGGTAGGGCCGGGCCTCGGCGAGAAACGCGCACAGGCGCAGCAGCAGGGCGCGGCCCACGCCGCGCCCGCGCATGTCGGGGGCGACCAGAACGCGGGAAATCTCCACATCCTGCTCCACCGGGTCCTCAGTGATTTCCCCGTAAGCCGCCAAATCGCCCTGACGCCGCAGGGTAAACGCATAGTCTACTTCGTAGGTCCACGCCGCCACCGTGTCCGCCGTCAGCGGGAACTCGCCTTCGACGCCTACGGCCTGCCCCACTTCGGGCGACTCGGCCCAGGCCGCGACCAGCTCGCATTCGGGCAGGGCCAGCGGGCGCAGCTCATATTCCAGCAATTCACTCATCAGCCGTCTCCGCACTCCCTTCAACCTCGCCACGCGGCTGCCGGGCCAGCGCCCCGAGAACGCCGTTGACAAAGCGGCCCGACTCGGCGGTGCTGTACTTTTTTGCCAGCTCCACCGCCTCGTTGACCACGGCAGCCACCGGCGCATCGGGCCGGAACAGCAGCTCCCACGCCGCGAGTCTCAAAATACTGCGGTCCACGGCGGCCTGCCGGTCGGGGGTCCAATCGGGGGTCAGGGCCGTGATGCGCTCGTCGATTTCGGCCAGTTGGTCCAGCGTGCCGCGCACCAGCTCTTCGGCATACTGCCGGTTCGGCCCTTCGAGACGCGACTGTGCCAGAGCGCCTTCCAGCACTTCTTCGAGGGGCTGCTTGCCCACATCCAGTTGAAACAGCATACGCAGGGCCAGCTCGCGGGACTCGCGGCGCGTGTTTTTTCCGTCTTGGGATTTACTATCCGGGGGCTTGCTGTCGGGTGTCATAATGGGCCGATTATACCCGATTTCTGCCCCCGATTTCGGGCACGGGACCGAGTGGCGCGGCGCGGGCGACGCCAGCGCATCGGGGGCGGCTCGCGCAGGGACAGCAGCAGGGTCGCCCCCGCCAGCATCCCCGCCAGCAGGCAGCCGGTCGCATACCAGTCAAACGGGTGCGCCGAATCCGGCGCAAAGTGCGCCTGCTGAAACAATGTCACCCGTGTCCAGTAGACAAAGCCCGCCCCAAACAACGCCAGCGCCAGCCCCGCCCCGCCCGGCACTATCAGCCGCGACAGCGACAGCGGACGGCGAACACGGCGGCGATGTTTTGGCGCGGAAAGCATAGCGGGTCATTGTACCGCCGGGCGGGCCGGGTGTCAAGAAATCCGAGGCTTGCGCGTTTACTTTTTCGGCGACTTGTGCCATAATAAAAACAAGCAAGGGAACGTTGCTTGTAACAGCGTCCCCTCGCAAGCCCGCTACTTTTTCAGTAGATGGTGGATCGCGGCGATTGCAGATACAATCGCGGCGATGGTCTGAGTGATTACTCTGAGTTTCAGAAGCCTTGCGCCAGTGTTCTCGCTGCATAGGAATATCTCCTTTCAGCAAGATTAGAAGACAGCCCCCGTAGGCTGTCTTCTTTTTTATTATAACACAGGCCGCAAGGTATCCAAAAGGATTATGCTTGACTATGAAGCCCTACTGTACGCCGCTCCTTTTTCTCTTTCTCCTGCTGACCATGTGCGCCCCGGCCTTGTACGCCCCGGCACAGAGGGTGTCGACCAAAACGCCCTCGGCGCAGGCGTCGCCAAGCAAACAAGAGAGGAAGCAAATTCTCCGGTATTATATTCGGGTGTGTCGTTTGACGTACAGGATAGATGACGTTCAGCGTGCCGAGAATGGTCTTTTGCAGCACCCTTCTTACTGGTTGCCGCTTTCTGTCTGGTCAAAGAAAATGCGCCTTCGAGTCGCTTATGTACACACCTTGCGGGAAGAGGCCAAGTCATTGAAGCCACCCCCGGCCTGCCAGCCCGCCAATCAGGACTTAGTGGCTTCTCTGACGCTTTTGGAAACTGCTTTCTTGAAGACGTACCAAGCGCAAATCGCGCCTAATGAGGCTAGGGCTAAATCTGAAATATTCGCAAGAGAGGCAACGGAGGCTTCCGAAAAATCTAAGGTGTTTCAGTACAAATTCCTCAAAGCAATTTACTTGATACAGGCCCGGTTCCATATGCCGATTAACCGCTACAATGTCACCGACTGGCCCACAGCAGCTATGTAGCGCGTGCCTTCTAGTCACAGTAAGGGCTGCCCCCGTAGGAGCAAATGTCCGCCATCAGGAGCTTTAGGAAACAGGCAAGGGCGGCCCCAACCAAGAACAGTATCAGAAACACCCACATCAGTATCTTTTTCCACGGCAGGTTACGGATATTCAAGTGTTCCCCTCAAAGTACCATACCTTCAATCTAACACCGCGAGCTAGTCCCCACTGAAAATGAGAGCTGTCCCCCATTTGACTCCGATCAGGGATCATAAGCCGCCTATTTCTCCTGCGGCCAAGTGTGCCTGGAACGCCGGAGAAGCAAGCCAATCACGAATGCCAGACTGCCCATCTCCGCCGCAATCAGGGGATAGCAGCGCAGAATCAGCACTGGCGCTGTCCTCGGAGGGTCGCCGCAGTTCATTCGCTGACAGTCCTCGGGCGTCAGGACAACCGGGGGCGCACTCAGGCCCGTCCCATACGCGATCCCCCAGGCATCTGTGTCCATTTTGGAGAAGTTGCCGAGAGTGCCGCTCGTCCCCTCCCACATCCAGGGCGGAAAGAGGAGCAGCAGGGCAGCGAGGAGCAACCCCACCCCTAAAATCTGTTTCTGTTTGCGGCTCATATCCATAATAGTCTGTTTTGCCTTTCCGCAGGCGAGAAAGTCCAGCCGGGCCGCGTCGTCATTCTCCGGGGGGCCAAAGGCTAACATCCTGCTTTTTGTCCTGCGCTTTCGGCGAAACGCGCCGGTCTTTTTCCTGACGCCATCGCCGGAGCGTGTCCCAAAACAGACCTAGAATCAGGCCGCAGACCATCCCGACAATCAGCACAAACAAGAGTAAGGGACCGAGAAAGTAGTTGAACCCTTGTGGGTCGGTTTTGTCTTCCCAGATTACGAGGAAGCAAATCAGCACAAAGCTCACCAGTCCCCCCACTGTCATTCCCGTCAATGCCGAAAGTATTCTCATGGGTGTCTCCTGTCAAAGTTGCTTACGGCGCTTTCTGCCCGGAGCCGGGCAGCTTGATTAAAAACCGGGCAGCTTGATTCCCACGAGGTTGTTTTCGTCCACATCGTCGTCAAGGTGGGTGAAATAGATGAAGGCTTTGTCGTATGTAATAGAGGCCCCATGAAAATTCGTGAGACGCAGCTTGCCTTGCTTTTGCGGCTCTCCTGAGCTGTCAAGAGGAAGATAAATATGGTCAAAATCGAGGCCACCATAGCCAAGATGGCTGATGCTCCATGTGCCTGTGCTGATAACAGCTTTGTTTGTGCGGGGCTGAAATTGCTGCTTAAACGTTCCGTTTGAGTAAAGAACAAAAGTCTGTTTTGCTCCACCAAAGACGCCGGTGTAAGTTTGCTTCGTGATTGCTGCCGGCGTGCGCGAACGTACAGTAGTCGCCGCCGCCGGGGGCCGGATGCCTCGATGGGCGCACCCGGTCAGCAGCAGGGCCAGCAGGCAAAATCGGGCGGCGGGCAGGGGATGTGACAGCATGGCGTACCTCTGTGTACTATCCTACCTGAAAGATTGCTCAAAAAGTTGTCGAAAATCTACATTTGTAGGCTATACTCTGATGAATGAATGCGGGTTGTTCCGCGCAAGCTTATACAGGGAGAAATACAATGCGGTTTTTGCCAGTCTGGTTTTCTGTGGTCGTTTTGGGCGGCGTGTGCGGCCTCCCCTCGGCTCCGGCTCATGCCCGGCCCGCGCCTCCTACGTCAGCGACTTATGCCTTGAAGCAGCATAAAATCAGCGACAATCGAACCGATGTTACGATCTACAATGCCAAGACGGGGCACGTCGTCTGGACACGGAAATTTAAAACAATCTATCACGACGGCCAACAGATTAGCTGGTCTGCTGATCACAGAGCGGTGGCGATTGTAGACGATGCGGATGGTGGCTATCAAATTACGATCTGGAACGCGGACCGAAAGACCCAGACGATTTCCAGAATCCCCCTGTCCGCCCATATTCACCGGATGTACCCTACGTTCTTCAAGACAGACCTTCTGGGAGCCGATGTACTTTCAGGGGTGACATTGTCCCCCGATAAGAAACGGCTGCTGATCCACATTTCAACGGCCCAGGGGCCAGCCATGCTCGATGAAGGGGAACTTTGGTGTGTAACACTGCCTTCGCTGCGCGTCCAGCAGTTGACAGGCTGTTCGATGGGTACCCCATACTGGTCCGGCCCCCGCCAAGCCCATTTTGTTGACATCGTTGGTACTGTGGATGGTCCAAAGGGCAGTTATCCAGTTGAGGTCAAGGCGAAAAAATCCGTGCGCGTGCGCTAAGGCGCTTTTAGGTGAAATCATGCTGAAACTGCAATCTGTCATCTGGCTTCCCCTGACCCTGCTGGTCCTGGCTGGCGGGGTGTACTTCTATCACGCTTCGGCGCAGCGCAGATTAGAGCAGCAAATTCTTCCGCTTGTCTTATCCAGGAGATTGAAAGAAGACAGCACAAGCACAGCAGAGTTGCCGAGGGGCTGCCGATCCCTAAGCGTTGACGGCAAGGCTTATGTGGTGCGACGCCGAGACTTGACGCTGGTGTACCTGCCACAGAAAATCGGGGGACACGCAGACAGTCATGGCAAGCTGCTGACGAGCCGCCCCCTCGGGAAAGCAGACTTGGCGGACGACGGCTTCGGGCATTCCAGCATTCTTATTCTCCTGCCGGATGGGGGGGGCGAAGCTCTAGCCTCGAGTTTGTAGCTTGACAAATTTCTACTTCATTGATATAATGTCGTAAAGTACTTTGATAAACAAAGTAAGTAGCATTGAGATGGGGAAAGCAAATGAACAGCGGGAGGAACGATAAACGCGCAGAACAAGATGCTGGCTGGTTTCGGCGCTTCTTACAGAGCAATACGCGAGCTATTCTTCCGCTTTATTTCGCGTGCCTCGGCTCTTATTGTTGGGAAGTGGCTGCACTCGGGGGAGGGGCGAACAATGTCATCCTGAATGGTTTGTGGGAAGCACTGACTCTGGCAGGAGCGGTGCTTTTGTTCCTCGGACTCATTGGCGGCATCGTTTATCGCCACTACAAGGCTTCTCAGAGAGCAATTCTTATTTCTCTCCTCAGTCCACCCCTCTGGTTTTGGCTCCTCTGCAAGCTGCATGGCTTTCTTGAGCCTGATGCGCCCCAAGGCTTTATCGTGTTACTGTGGCTTTATCTTCAGATTCCCCTGCTCGTCATTGCTTTATGGCGAAGTCCCTGGCAGAAGCGCATCAAAATTGTCCTGACAGCATCGGTAGCAACAGCCATGATCTGCCACTACAGCGTTCATACAATTCAGGCACAACAGGAGGTTGCCGTGGCCCCGCACGTTTCCGACGATTATCTCACACGGATTTATCGCAGGAACGATCCCTCTGCCCTTGCAAGGCTGAACGGCAAAAGAATTGTGGTGACGGGTATCGCTGGGGGGCAGAGCGAAGGACTGTTCGGCGGTGGACCTCCTGAAATGCGGACAAAAGATGGGCAGATTGAATGCGACAATCTAGGACCCTTTGATGCTGTGGAGGATGGGCAAACGGTGTCAATCCTGGGAACCTGCAAAGGCAAAGATGAATATGGTAAGGTTCATTTGACAGAGTGCCGCACTGTTGAACGATGACCATAGGGCACAAAACGGGACTGAAAATGACAGCGACGATGCGGGTGGCCCACGGCGGCCATGTAACCTGTTTCGCCTGCCGGAAGCGTGGCAAAGGCCGTGACCTCACGGCCCCTGCCTACTGGAAAGGATGTCTTAGCAATGATGTTTGGTTATCTCTTATTCTGGCTGCTTGGTTTGATTTGGCTTGGCGGGGGAGTGATTTGGTTGTCCGTTTTGATTTACAGCCTTATCAAACAAAAGAAGAGGCTCACCCGCTGGCTTATTGCTCTGGGTCTGATTGGCTTTTCGCCCATCCCCATTTATATGATTCATTATACAATCAGCTACTTCCACTGGCATCCGACGGTTGCCAACGTGAGCGGAAGATACCAGGGAAGTTTCTCCGGGGAGAAGGATACGTTAGTGCTGCGGCCTGATGGGACGTTTAGCCAGCAGTTCGTGCCCTCTCAAGGCCAAGCCTACATCCGAACGGGGAGGTGGACCCTGGAGGCAACCGGTTTTGATATGTTTAGTTGGGATGACCAAAACACAGTGCATCTTGACAAACTGGTCGTCCAGGTCAGCGGCACAGGAAAGCATCAAAAGCCAAAGTTCGAGGATTCGTTTTGGCAGCCGGTGGACGAGTCTTCGATCTGTTTCGGTGGAGAGGATACCAGCGGCGTCTGCTTCACCCGCTAACAGCTTCGCAAAAAACAGCCCGCTTTGCCTGCTGGAAGCGTGACAGCAACGACTTTTTGTGTGCTTTTCAAGCCGTCGCCAAAGCAAAACTCATCTGTAGAAGAAACGCGACGGGCAGGGTCAGAATGTTCAAGGCCACTCCGAAGCCAGCCACGATTTTGGAGCCATTATTGGATTGAGTGACAGATAAAGGCAGACCCACAAGCCAGGCGGCGGCGACCAGGCCATACAAAGCGGCACTTAGACTGCGTCCGAGAGGACCGGAATTAACATCAGGAGTTGCTGTGTACACGGACATGATGTGGCCGTAGGTAAAAAACAGCGCAATCAGGGCCAGCAGCCCGCAGGAAAGCCCCCAGGGAATAGCAGCAAGAAACTTGTTTTTGGAACGGGTACGCATCTTGAGCCTCTTTCTTGAGCTTCTTTACGGCGCAGCAAGCAGGCAGAGTTCCCCGGTTTGGGGAGGACGCGGACAGTTTAGCCTGCCGGGAGCGTGACGGTGACGATGGTTCCCTGGCCGGGGGTGCTGGCGAAGGCGAGCGTGCCGCCGTGGGCTTCGGCGATACCTCGGCAGACGGACAGGCCGAGGCCCGTGCCGCCGTCCTGCCGCGCCCGCGCCGAGTCCACGCGGTAGAACCGCTCGCCGAGGTGAGGCAGGTGTTCGGGGGCGATGCCGACCCCGGTGTCGGTGAGGGTGACGACGACGGCGCTGCCCTCGCGGCGGGCGGCGGCGGTGACGTTGCCATCTTCGGGCGTGGCGCGGACGGCGTTTTGCAGGAGGTTGGCGAACAGGCGCACCAGCTCTTCGGGATTGCCGCACAAGGTCAAGGTGGAGTCAGGCACGGACACGCACGGGCGGGGCGGGCCAGGGGCACGGGCGGCGGCGAGGGTCAGGACTTCGAGGGCGGGCAGCGCCACCCGCTCCCGGCCAAGCTGGCCTTCATCAGAGCGGGCAAGGAGCAGCAGGTCGCGCACGAGACGCGCCATGCCCGACGCCGCTTCGCCGATCTCGGCCATGCCTTGCCGGTAGTCCCCTTCGGAAAAGCCCGGCGCGGACATCTGGGAGGCCGTGCCCTGAATGACGGTCAGCGGCGTTTTCAGCTCATGCGACGCATCGGCGGTGAAGCGCCGCTGCTGCTCCAGAAGCCGCGTTTGACGGCGAAACGAGTCGTCGAGCCGGGCCAGCAGGCCATTGAACGCCCCCGCCATTTGCCCGAACTCGTCTTTTCCCAGCGCGGGCAGGCGGGCGGCGGGAGTGTCGCCCATTTTGGCGGCGGCCTCGGTGATCTGCCGCACCGGGCGCAGGGCACGGGCGGTCAGCACGGCCCCGCCCGCCCCCGCCCCGAAGAGGGCCAGCGGAACCAGCAGCAGCAGCGCCCGGTCCAGCCCGGCGACGGCCCGGTCGGTGTCGGCGAGCGGGTGCGCGACCTGCACGACGCCGCCGCTGCGGGTGGGCTTGGTGTAGACGCGCAGGCGCACCTCCTGCACGGTGAGGGTACGGAAGACGCTGCGGCCCCGCCGTGCCGCACTCACGCCCGCCGGGTCCCAGGGGGTGTCGCCGGGACGCTGGGTCTGCCCAGCGGTGCCGAAAAAGCGCGGCCCATAGGGGTCCTCCGCCCAGCGCGGCGGGCCGTGGCGGCGGAAGCCGCCGGGAGGGCCGTGCCGCTCTCCGTCCGGCGGACCCTGGCCCGGCGGGGGACCATGCACGCGGTCCTGGAGCTGCTGATCGACGGAGCGCAGAATAGCCGTGGCGGCGGCAAAGCGGGCAGTCAGGCCCAGCACAATCAAGAGCAATGCCAGCGTGACGGCGTTCCACAGAATGAGCTGACGGCGCAGGGACAGAGGCGGCATTAGACGTGCCCTTCTTTAATAGAATGCCCCTCCGGGTCCGGCACGCGCAGGCTGTACCCGGCCCCGCGCACGGTCTGAATCAGCTTGACGGGGTGCGGGTCGTCGATCTTGCGGCGCAGCATTCGGATATAAACGTCTACGGTGTTGGAAAAGCTGTCGTCGTCCATCCAGATGCGCTCCTGAATGGTCTGCCGGGTCAAGACGCGGCCTTCGTTGGCGGCAAGGGCTTCCAGCAGGTCGTACTCGCGCTGACTGACCGCGATCTCCTGCCCGGCGCGGGAGACGCGCCGGGCGGCGGTGTCTATCTCCAAATCGGCGACGTGCAGCACCCGCGTTTTGTGGACTTTGTCCCGGCGCAAAAGGGCGCGGACACGGGCCAGCAGCTCGCCAAAGTCAAAGGGCTTGGGCAGGTAATCATCGGCCCCCAAATCCAGGCCCTTGATGCGGTCCCCGACCCCGTCGCGGGCGGTCAGCATCAGAATGGGGACCCGGCAGCCATCCTCGCGCAGCCGCTCGCACACCTGCCAGCCGTCGAGACCCGGCAGCATGACGTCCAGCAAAATGGCCCCGTAGCTGTTCTCTTCGGCCAGCGCCAGCCCCATACGCCCGTCCGCCGCCGCGTCGACCGTGAACCCCGCCTGCGTCAGCCCCCGTGTCAGCATCCGCAGGATGCCGGGGTCATCTTCCACGACTAATAGCTTCATAGCTACAGTATGGCGCGAGGTAGATGAAAAACAGATTAAGAGGCCACCCGGTTCCAGGGAAGCCGCTTCAGGGCACTCATCATCGGGCAGATGCCGAGCGCCCCGGTTAGGGTTAGCATAAAACCAACCCCCGCCGCGCCGTAAAAAAACGCCCGGTGGCGCAGGAAGCCGGCCAGCGAAAAGCCAAACACCATCGCCCCCGCCGCAATCCGCACCTGCCGCTCCAACGGGATGGCGCTTGTCTGGCGCGTCGTCGGCAGGCCCGCCAAACGCCAGGCGTTGAAGCCGCCTTCCACATCCGTAATCTGGTCCATGCCCAGCGCCCGCAGGCGGGCGACGGCGAGGGCGCTGCGCCCCCCCGATTGACACATCACCAGCACCGGACGGTCGGTGGGCAGCTCGCCCGCCCGGCGCTCCAACTCGGGCAGGGGCACGCAGACCGCGCCGTCCGCGTGCCCGGCGGCAAACTCGTCAAAGCCGCGCACATCCAGCAGGAAAGCGGAGGCTTCGCGCCGGAGCGTCTGAGCCGCTGTGGGGGTAAGTGTATTCATCGCAACCTTTCTTGTTATGTCACTATATCTCTATATTGCTATGTTTTTGGGCAGCAAAACACCCATTCGAGGCAACTCGCCCGGCTATTTGAGGCCAGTCTGGTGCTGACGGATACAGTCCAGCAGCAGCAGCACGCTGCGGTCCGCGACTTCATAAAAGACGCTGCTGCCCTGACGCCGCGCCGCCAGGACGCCCTGGTCCTTCAGGATGCGAAGCTGCTGGCTGACAATCGCCTGCCCCGCCCCCGCCGCCCCGGTAATTTCAGTCACGGTGCAGGGCCGCCCTTGCTGCCGCAGAAAGTCCAGAACGCGCAGACGAATGGGATGCGCGGCATGGCGAATAATGGGAGCCACGCGCTCCAAAGTCTCCATGTCAATAAGTTGCGCGTTCTGCTCTGTCAGCATAAGAACATAGTTATACCACTATGTTTGTTGGATGTCAAGGGGTCGGCAGGGTTTATCTAGCAGGAAAAGAGGCAGCCGAGGGCGTATTGTAACTGTGCGATGCTTTCTAGAAAGACGACTAAAAACCCATGTCTGAACCCAATTCCCTTCAAGTGACGATTGCCCATGATTATTTATGTCCCTGGTGCTGGGTCGGCTTTTTTCAGGCCAAACGGCTCCAAGAAAAGTTCCCGCAGATTAAACAGGTCTGGCAGGGCTACGAGCTGCTGCCCGAAGAGCTGGGGCCGCTGCCGACTTCTGACCCGCACCCGAAAGACCCAAATGCGCCGCCGTCGCGCTTCGAGCTTTTTTCCGAGGCTGAAGGCGCTCCCGTGCCCGAAGGCCGCACTATCGGCATCATCCGCACCCACAACGCCTTAGAAGGCGCGGCCTACGCGCAGGACCGGGAACCCGAACGCTTTGACACTTACAACGAAGCCGTCTACCGGGCCTTTTGGGAGCGGTCCGAAGACATCAGCGACCTGAACGTGCTGGGCCGCCTGGCATTGGAAGCTGGTCTGGACCAGGCGGCGTTTCTGGACGCCGTCGCCGCCAAAGCTTACTATGATGCCATCGTCCGCTTTGACGACGATGCCTACGCCGCCGATGTCACACACGTCCCGACGTTTATTTTCAAGGGCGAACGCTGCGCCGAGGCCCCGTACAGCACGGTTCAGGAGTTAGCCAAACGCTATTTGATCTGGAACGACAAATGAACAGCCCCCCGCTTCCCACCGTGTAGGGGCGGGGTTCCCCGCCCTTCTTTTCCCCTGTCCTTTCGCCGGTTGCATTAGAGGAGGGCGGGGGAACCCCGCCCCTACAGAGTACGTCTCTGGATAAAGAATGCCCACAGAAATGAGACCTCTCATGCCCCGCTGCTGCGTCCTGCTGCTCCTGCTGTCCGCTCTGGCCCTCGCCGCGCCTGCGTCCGCACAGGCCCCGGCCCCTGTGCCTGCCAAAACCAAAATCACCACTGCCGCCGACTTGCCGGTGCATACCTACACCATCACCAGCAAAAACCGGCCTCTGGCCGAAGACCCCGCCGTGGTCTCGGCCCTCGCCGCCGCCGTCACCAAAGACACCACGGGCGACCTCGCCCAATACGCGATTACCGACCGGAGTACGCTTCGGCAGATGTACCTAACTTTGGAAAGAACTGCGCTGCTGCAACAGGACTACGGGGCCGTTCGGCGATACATGGGCATCGTGCGAAGCCTTCAAGACAAGCCTGCCGACAAAGCCACCTCCGGCCTGCTTCTGGGGCCGCTGGCGGATGCGCTGCAAACCCCCGGCGCGGATTTTCACCAAACCCTGCGGGTCAGCATTGAGAAAGCCTTCCGTCAGATTTCTCCGGCACGGGCACGCGCCGAAGCGCAGGAGCAGACACGAGGAATAGAAATTGTCACACGGGACCTACTCGTGGCCGTTTACGCCGACAAAGCAGATTCCGTCCCGGACACAGGCGTAATTGGTCAGCCGCAGGCAGGCGAGATTATCAGCGAGGCTTTTCAGCTACGCTATGTCGTTCCCAACAAGTCTGACTACCAAGCCGCTTTGGGCGCTGTCCTGAAAAGCTATCCGGCTGCTTCCAAGCCCGGCATTTGGGCGGTGCGGGATGTGGCCCTGCTGCCCTCTCGCAAGCTTTCGCCGGTCACCGTTGCCGTCTGGGACACGGGAGTCGACACCCAGGTCTACCGCACGCAGCTTGTCTCGGGCCAGCCGGGTATTGGTTATAACACAGAGCTGCATCGCACTGATAAACTGCTGTATCCGTGGCCGGGTGGTCCGGCAGCCGCCGCCTCCCCAACCCGCCTGCGTGATTTCAAGGGATTGACAGACATTGGAACTGGCATCAGCAGCACCGAGGCGGCGGCATTCAAAGCCAAGCTTGCTTCTCTGCCAGCGGACCAGGTGACTGAGCTAATCAAAGAGATGGAAGCGTTTGGGGGCTACGCGCATGGCACTCATGTGGCTGGAATTGCCCTGCGTGGCAACCCCGCCGCCCGCCTGCTGGTGTGCTGCGATCTTTCCGGCACACCGTCTTCGCTGAAAGAAGCCGAGCGCCAGGTGGCTGCTTATCGCCAAATCGTAAGATACCTGAAGACACGTCGGGTTCGTGTCGTCAATATAAGCTGGCGCATCGGTCTGGCAAATGTCGAAAACAGCCTGAGCGAAGCCGAAGTCCGGGGAACGGCTGACGCACAGCGGGTGCTGGCTAAAAAGATTTACAGTCTTCTCTCTCGCGGCTTCGCCGAGGCCATGCAAGGTGCGCCCGGCATAGTGTTTGTAGCGGCAGCGGGCAACGAAGACCAAAATGTTCTCTTTGATTCGACGTACCCGGCGGGGCTGCAAGCCCCCAATTTGTTAGTCGTCGGCGCGGTGGATGGGGCGGGCGAGGAAACCTCGTTTACGTCGTTCGGCAACGTGGACGTCTATGCTAACGGCGTAGACGTGCCTTCGTTTGTGCCGGGCGGGACCACGCTGAAGCTGAGCGGGACCAGCATGGCCGCGCCGCAGGTGACCAACCTCGCCGCCAAGCTGCTGGCCGAGCATCCGGGGCTGTCCGTGGCCCAGATCAAAGCCGCTATTCTCGCCGGGGCCGACCCGCGCACCGTTGGCGGCAGAACCATCCGCCTGCTGAACCCGAAGAAGACGCTGGCCCGGCTGAACGCGCACCGGTGACAGCCGGGTATGATAGGATCGTAGAAAAACGCAGACGCAGGGAGGAACACAATGGCAGACGAGACACAAACGGCATTGACGGCGGCGGGGCAGCAAGTCGAGCGGCGCATTTACACCGTGCGCGGCCTGAACGTGATGCTGGACAGCGATTTAGCAGAGCTGTACGGGGTGGAAACCGCCGCGCTCAATCGGGCAGTGAAACGCAACAGCAGCCGGTTCCCGGATGACTTCATGTTTCAGTTGACGGGCGAAGAAGCTAAAAGTTTGACATCACAAATTGTGATATCAAACAAAACCCCCATCGAGCCAGAAAACTTGAAGTCACAAATTGGCATATCAAACGAGAACGTCCCCGAAGCAGAAAGTTTGATATGCCAAATTGGTACATCAAACGCCGGGCGCGGCGGACGCCGCAAGCCGACCACAGCTTTTACCGAGCAAGGCGTCGCTATGCTGTCGGGGGTGCTGCGGAGTGAGCGGGCGGTGCAGGTCAACATTGCTATCATGCGGGCCTTTATCAGTCTGCGCGGGATGCTGACGACCGAAAACGATCTGGCGCGGCGGATTTTAACGCTGGAAACCAAATACGACAAGCAGTTTGCCACCGTGTTTGAGGCCATCCGGCGGCTGATGGAGACGGAAAAGCCCGCCCCCGCCCCGGAGCGGCGCATGGGGTTTCGCGCCCACGAAGACGACAAGGAGAAGCAGCCGTGACTTACACGCTCATTCGTGCCGACGACGCCCTGCTGCCGCTGGTTCTGCCCGCCCGGCGCGGGCCGGGGGCGGACGCCGCGTTTGAAGAGTTCTGCCGCGCCAACCGCGAGCTGCAAATAGAACAAACCACGGAAGGAGAATGGATTATTATGGCCCCCACTGGCTTTGAAACCGGCGGACGCAACAGCGAAATTAGCCGACAACTGGGAAACTGGGCGCGGCAGGACGGCACGGGGATCGCCGCCGACTCGTCCACGGGCTACGTCCTGCCCGATGGGTCCCGGCGCTCGCCCGATGCCTCTTGGGTGCTGAAGTCGCGCCTGGCGACGCTCACGCCCGAAGAAAAGCGGCGGTTCCTGCCGCTGGCCCCGGACTTCGCGCTGGAACTGCGCTCCCCCTCGGACAGTTTAGCAGACACGCAGGCTAAGATGGCCGAGTACCAAGCCAACGGCGTGCGTCTGGGCTGGCTGGTAGACGCCGCCGAGCAGCGGGTATATCTTTACCGGGCGGGCCGTGACGTGGAAGTTTTGGACGCGCCCGAAACGGTCACTGCCGGGCCGGAGATGCCCGATTTTGTGTTAGACTTAGCTTGGGTTTGGGAGCCGGGATTTTGAAACACCTCTTATTTGCCGCTCTCGCCTTCGCGCTGCTGTCCGCGCTGCCCCCGGTAAGTGCGGCCACCGCTCCGTCAAAGAAAGCGGGGCCGCTCGCCGCGATTAGCCTGGCGCTGCCCGTTGACCACAGCCTGCGGTCGGCAGGGGAGCCGCTGATTGAGGTGCGGCTGACCGATCTGTCGCCGCAGGCGTTTTGGCTGCGCTGGACCCCGCCCTATCCGGTTGTGTTTCAAGTGGAGTTCAAGCCTGTTTTGGACGCCAGAGGCCGGGAAGCGGGCTGGGCACGATTGACGCCTATTCCCCTGCCGCCTAAACCTGCCCCAACCCCTTCCGGCACGGTCGTAGTCTCAAAAATTCAAGTCGTGAAGCTCAAATTTGTGCCTGGTGAGCAGAATACGCTTTGTTCGCCGCCAACGGGCTTTTTGCTGGACAGACCCGGCTTTTATCGAATCCGCGCCACACTGACGTTCGGCAAAGAGGGCGACAACACAATCAGTCTCGACCCGCCCGGCGGCGGGACAAGCATTCAGCCGATCAATTTAGCTCTTTCTGCCCTGCCGCTTATCATTAGCCATACCGCAGGTAAGTACGCTGCCGTTTTAGAAATACAGCCCAGGAAAACACCATGAAATTTGTCTGCTATCGTGAGTTTGATGACCCGCAGGAGCCGATCCTGCCGGGCGTGTCCCATCAGGGGAAGACCCTTCCGCTGGCGCGGATTGTGGCGGTAGCCGAGGCACTGGCTCCGAAGGGCTTGACCGTCCCCGCCGACCTGAACTCGGTCATCGCCCGCCTGCCTGCCTATGCCGCCGCCGTGAAAAGCTTGGAAAAAGCGCGGCTTTTGGACAAGATTTGGCAGGAAGCAGGCGTCTCGGTGCTGGCCCCCCTGCCGTCGCCGCACCGGATACTGGCGATTGGGCGCAACTACAGCGATCATGCCAAAGAGCTGGGCAGCGAGGTTCCCGACACGCCGATTGTCTTTCTGAAAGCCTCCACTAGTGTGATCGCCCCCGGCAGCCCCATTGTCCTGCCCCCGCAGGTCGGGCGCGTGGATTATGAAGGCGAGCTGGCCGTGGTCATCGGCACGGGGGGCCGGAACGTCTCCGAAGCCGAGGCGCTGTCTCTGGTGGCGGGCTACACGCTCTTTAACGACGTGACCGCCCGCGATGAGCAAAAGCGGGCGATTGCCAAAAGCCTGCCGTGGTTTCTGTCCAAAAGCTATGACACGTTCGGCCCCCTCGGCCCATGCCTCGTGACGCCGGACGAAATCCCGGACCCCGGCACGCTGGAGCTGACGCTGCGGGTCAACGACGAGATCAAGCAGCAGGCCAACACCTCGGAAATGCTGTTCTCGGTCCCTTATCTCCTCTCCTGGCTGTCGCGCCAGTTGACCCTGTACCCCGGCGACGTGATTGCCACCGGAACCCCGCCTGGCGTCGGCCCCCTTCAGCCTGGCGACCTCGTGGAAGTGACGATCCCGCAGATCGGCACGCTGGCAAACCCCGTCATCGGCGAGGACGAAGTGTTCTAAGTTTGTCCCAGACGAAACGCAGCCCCCGGCACAGGAAGTGCCGGGGGCTGTATTTGTATGTCTGGCAACCTGTGCTATAATAAAAAAGAAGACAGCCTATGCACGGCTGTCTTCTAATCTTGCTGAAAGGAGGTATTCCTAGGCAGCGAGAACACTGGCGCAAGGTCCTGAAAAGGTAGCTGACTTGCGAGGGGACGCTGCTCCAACAGCGTTCCCTTGCTTGGTTTTATTATGGCACAGAACGCCCAAAAAGTAAACCGTAACTCACGCGAAGAAATCTGCCGACAATAGCCACTGTGACTACCGCTGTTTCTGTGGAAAAATTGGAAGCGCAACTGGCCGAGGCAGACACGGATGCCGAACGGCTGGCGGCGCTGAACGCCCTGGTCTGGGAAGTGCGAACCGTGGACCGCCGCCGGGCGCTGGCCCTCAGCGAAGAGGCGGTCTGCCAAGCGCGGGCGCTGGGCGACCCGGCAAGCCTGGCGGCGAGCCTCTGCCTGCGCGGCGTCTGCGCCGGGCTGCTGTCGCGGCATAGGGAGTCGGCGCAGTTTTTAGAAGAGGCGCTCACACTCAGCCGCACGGTGGGGGACCCGCACACCGAAGCCCGCTGCCTGAAATATCTGGGGCGCGTTCAGTTCTGCCTGGCCGACTACGGCTCGGCGCTGGAAACTGTGGCGGCCTCGCTCCAAATCCACGAGGCGCTTAATGATGACGCCGGGCGGGGGGGGTGCTTCAGCCTGATGGGCCTGATTCATTTCCACCTGTGCGACTACGCGCAGGCGCTGGATTGGCACACGCAGGGGATGGCCGTGCGCGAGGCGGCAGGCGACGAGTTCGGCGTGGCCGAGTCTCTCAGCAACATTGGCATTGTGTATCTGGAACTGGAAGATTATGCGCGGGCGCGGGAGTGCCATACGCGCAGCCTGACATATGCCCGGCGGGCGGGACGGCCTCGGCTGGAAATGCTCAGCTTGTGCAACCTCAGCAGCGGTTATGTAAGTCTGAGCCGCTTTGCCGAGGCGGGAGACGCCGCCGGGCAGGCTATCGCGCTGGCCGAGTCACTGGACATCAAAGAGACGCTGGGAGCGGCTTTGCAAAACCTGGGCCATGCTCACGCCGGTCTGGGGCAGCCGGGGGAGGCGCTGGACTGCTTTCGCCGGGCGCTGAGAGCCGCCCATGCGATTGAAGACCAGGAATGTGCCGTCAAAGTTCTCTGTGCGCGGGGCGCTCTGCAAGCCGCCGTCGGTGATTTGGCGCAGGCGCGGGCCTCGCTGGTGGAAGCCGCCACGCGGGCGCAGTCTCTCGGCGCCCGCAAAACTGTGTCTGAAGCTGCACGGGAGCTGGCCTCTGTGTGCAGGCGGCAGGGCGATTACCCCGCCGCGCTGGCGCACAGCGAGACTTACCGCCGGACCGAGCGGGAGATTTTCACCGAGCAGGCAGCGCGGCGTGCCCAGGCGGTCGCGTTTGGCATGGAAGTGGAGCATCACCGCCGCGAAGCCGCCGCGCTGGCCGAGGCCAACACGGCGCTTCAGGAAGCCAACCTCGCGCTGCAAGCCGCCAACGCCCGTCTGGAGTCGCTGGCAACCACGGACCCGCTGACCGGCCTGCCCAACCACCGCGCCCTGGTGGCCGCGCTGGACGCCGAGATTGCCGGCGCGAGCGGCGAGGGCGGGCGCTGCGGGCTGCTGTTTCTGGATATTGACCATTTCAAGCGTGTCAACGACACCTACGGCCACTCGGTCGGGGATGCTGTGCTGCGCGAGTTTGCGGCGTGTGTCCGCGCCGCCCTGCATTCGGGGGACACGCTGGGGCGCTGGGGCGGCGAGGAGTTTCTGGTGGTCCTGCCGGGCATGGACGCGGCGGGGGCGCAGGAGGCCGGGGAGCGCGTCCGAGCGGCAGTGGCCGAACGCCCCTTGCTCGCGGAGCCGGAGCTGTGCGTGACCTGCTCAGTGGGGGTCGCCGCCTGCCCGCCCCGCTCCGCCGTGCGGGCCGCTCTGGTGGACGCGGCGGATGCGGCGCTGTATGCCGCCAAGCGTCTGGGCCGCAACCGGGTTCACCTGGCAGGCGCGGTGATTGGCGAACACAAAGCGTTCTAGGTTCAACAAAAACAAAGGCAGCCCCCGGCACAGCAAGTGCCGAGGGCTGTATTTGTATGTCTTGCGGCTTGTGCTACACTACAAACGAAAAGACAGTACCCAGGCTGTCTTTTCAATCTTGCTGAAAGGAGGTGGTCCTATGCAGCGAGATAACTGGCGTAAGGTCCTGAAAAAGTAGCTGACTTGCGAGGGGGCGCTGCTCTAACAGCGTTCCCTTGCTTGGTTTTATTATGGCATAGAACGCCCAAAAAGTAAACATCTGCCTAATCTTCCTCCACCGGCAGCTTGCCCGCGTCGCGCAGGCCGCGCAGAAGGGCCACATGGGCGTCGTCAAGCTGACGGATGAGGCGGCGGAGGCGGCGCAGGGTGTCATCGGGGAGGTGGGCGTACATGGGGCCGCAGATGTACGCGGTGCAGCCGTAAGGCCGCAGGTCGTCGGGAAACGTGCAGCGATACTCATGCAGATACTCGCACGGCACGGCGGCGTCGGTTTCGGCGGGCAGCATCGGCAAAGACAGCCGATTTCCAGCGTAGGCGGCGGCGGGGGCGTAGGGATCGCCGCCGTCTAAGTGCGGAAACGTGTGGCCTAGCCCCACGGCCAGCGCGACGTCCACCGGCGTGACCCGTGTGGGCCGGATGCAGCAGGGAGTCGCGCACGTCGCGCAGTGGCGGACAGTGAACGGGTCAAAAATGGCGCGTATCTCGCGCTGCAAACGGCGGTATTCCGAGAGCGGGTTCGGCCCGGCGCGGCGGCTTTTATGTTTCATTTCTTGTGCTTTGTAACCAGTCTGTAACTATACGCCGCTAGACAGGAGTGCTTTCTCAATGGCGGGCAGGTATAGTGAGGTGCGACTACCCTCTGTACGCATCTCTCGCCTGGCGAAAGCCTAAGAATTGGAACGCTTATGATCCGCCGACGCCCTGGGTTTACCCTGATTGAGCTGCTCGTCGTCATCGCCATTATCGCCATCCTCGCGGCGATCCTCTTTCCCGTGTTTCAAAGCGTCCGCGAAAACGCCCGGCGCACCGCCTGTCTGTCCAATCTCAAGCAAATCGGACTGGCCGCCACGCAGTATATGAACGACAACGACGGCGCTCTCTACCACCATCACGAAGACTATGTGCTTGATGACGGCACGCAGACCCATGACCTGCCCGCCGATGTCAGCGGATGCACGGGCGGCGGCAGCGGCAACAGCAACGCCGAAAAGCCCTGGGCGATCTTCTTTCAGCCTTATCTGGCAAGCCGCGAGGTGATCTACTGCCCCGATGATTCGGAGCCGCACTCTTCGGTGCAGGCCCGAGACATCGCGGGCTACAACGGCGGCATCACCACCCTGGGCGAAGAGTGCGACGCCGCGCCAAACGGGGAGCAGTGTCAAGCGGAGAGGCATCATCAGGCCATGTGGAGCTACCTGCTGAACTCGGTGTTCACGCACAAGTCCTGCCGCTATGCCAAAGAAAGGGTCCTGAGCGGCTTTGCCACCGCCGCCGCTTTAGACGCCCTCCCCGACCAGAACCTCATCATGTTCTCGGAGCGCAACTCGCAGGCGCTCGACGACCCCGCAAACACTGACTGGGGCTATGTCCCGCAGGACGACTACGATACCTGGCCGGGCGAGGCCAGCCTGGTTCGAAACGGCCACGGCAAGTATGCAGATCAGGGCTGGATCAAATACGACCGCCACCGGGGCGGCGGGAACTACCTGTTCTATGACGGCCACGCCAAATGGATGCGCTGGAGTCAGGCTCGCCTCTTTCAGTATCCCGACCATGTGGTCCGCTTCCCGCTCGCCAACCCGCCGTCGTAGGAACCCCACGCTCTTTTCAGCCTGTTTTGTCTTTGTCTGGCTCCCCCAGTGTTGGGGCTAGGGGTCTTACGGCCCTGGCGGCGGCGCGAACAGCAGGGGAATGGCACTGCCGGGGGCCAGCGCGATTGCCGTAGAAATCACCAGCGCCAGAAAGCCCAGCAGGGCAAGACGCCACACATCGCGCTTGGCCCGGCGGCGCAAAACACGCGGCAACAGCCAGACGCTCCAGCCGCCCAGGCCCAGCAGCAGGCCCCAGTACGCCCCCAGCTTGACGCTCCACACCACCGCGCCCCGCAAAAGCGCCACGCAGAAGACGCCCGCCACCACGCTGAGCGGCGCTCCGTCGGGAATCATTTCGCCGGTCGGCCACGACGGCCCCAGCGCGGCGTCGGGGGACAAGAACGCCCACAGCAGCACCATCGCCAGCGACAGCGCGAACGCCCCCAGCGCCATCTGCCGAATGATGGACTCGGCAGGCGAATACACCCGCAGCTCCAGCAGCCCCCGGCGGCTCAGCTCGCGGGCGGCCCAGTGAGCGCGGGCGGGGTACAGGTCCGGGTCCAGGTGACGCGCAATATCCAGCAGGTCGGCGTTGCCCTGCGCCCGTAGGTACGCCCCGTACACCCCGGCATCGGCCTCTTCATCAGCATGGAGCAGCGTAGACGACATGATAGAGACAGTATACCCGCAAGCCGGGGATGTTGCGGCTTAGGGCGTAGGTGCAAGCGGCGTTGTGCCCGGCCCGATGTTTACTTTGACCGAGGCAGGCACGGCGTCAGGCAGTTTCAGGTAAATCTTGCTGCTGGAAAAGTCTACCAGCATTTTGTACTTGGATAAGATGTCCATACCAAGCGTCGGCGGCAAGTTTTTGTCAAAGGCCCGCTGACTGGAATACTTTACCATCTGATTTTGGAGAACAAGATCACCTACTTGAAATTGCCCCAAAAGGGCTGTGCTAAGATACTCCGGGCCAGCAAAACCGGTGGATAGAACATTTTCAGAAATTGGCTTGACGTTCAATGTGTCAGCGAGAGACGGTGAAATAACGGTTGCTGAAGACCCGGTATCAAACACCAAATCTTCCTCTCCATTTTTGCCTCCTTCGCCGCACAGGGCATGAACGTACTTTCGGCGGTCTGCTGCCGAATCTATGATTGCTGCTTGTTTGGCGTTTGCAAACCCCAAAGCCGAAATCTCTTCGGGCGTCAGTCCTTGAGCTATATATTTAGGGGCGGAGCCGTCCGGCGGCGTTACTGTCACAGCGGGGGAATACAGAAAGATTTGATGTTTAGGAAAGTCAAACACGTATTCCAGATTCTTGATGATATCCAACCCAATAATTCCTGAGACTTGTTTGCCGCCAAAAAAGCCCAGGCGTTTCTCCGGGACAACGGCAAGCGTAAAACCCTTGAAATTAAAGCCACCCATATTGAGGTTATCGGGAGTGAAACCGCTCACTGATTTGCCATCTACAGAGTAGACTTTATCAGTTAGATGAACGGATTTATCTTTTGATTTAATCTCAGCCACGGCACGGTCTGAGATCAGACTGACGTTGCTGCCGGTGTCAAACAAAAAAGTTTGCGTGATTGACCCATTAATCTTGACTTGAATCAGAAGGTTGTTATAGTTAAAAAGGTTGGCAACAAGAGGCTCGTAAGAGGTGCTGTGAGCTTGGCGCGAGGTAGTGGGAGTTTTCAAGAATGAGTCGTCTGCTATTGCAGGAGCAATGGTAATAATAGACAACAAAAAAAATTGTAAAAAGGCGAACATTGATTGCGGCGCATTGACATTTTTCATGGTATGCAAAACCTTACTACCAAGTTTTTTATGGTAGTTGAAACAATGGAGGCGGCTAGAAATCTAGCCACCTCCAAAAACAACATTGCTAGAATTTAATTCCGAATTCGGCACCTCCGGTAAAGCCATCGCTTGATCCATAGGAACCATATGCTGACACGCCGCCTCCCACAGGATAGCTATACTTGAATCCTCCTGATGTTTGACCTGTGTTTGGGTCGTAAGTGGCAGTACCGGTAGCCTGACCACCTCCAATAGGCTGAACCAGTGTTCCAGTAATTACTGGAAGTCCCCCTGTGAGTATACCTCCAACTCCGGTTAGCATTCCCGTTCCCGTGCCGCCACCGGGTGTGCCTACCGTTGGTGAATTGATCGTTCCGCCATTCCCAGTCCCCACGGAGCCGCCGTTCCCAGTCGGAATTGTCACTGGCCCCGCATTTCCTCCGCCGCTGGAACCTGCCCCGCCGCCGACACCCCCGCCGGGCGAACCGCCGCCGCCGGGCGCTCCTCCACCGGGAATGCCAGGGTCATGGGGAGGCAGTTTCTTGGTTTTATGTCCATCAGGGTCTACGCAGTTGACAGGATCGCCGCCGCAGTAGGTGTAGGGCAACTGGCCTAGCTCCGTGTCCCGCGTCAGGAAGCACATCAGGGCCGGGTCGTAGTAGCGGTCCCCCACCTTCTGGAACGAGTACGCCGTGCTGATGCCTGTCGGAGCCACTCCGTCCTGCCGGTAGCCCGATTTGGCGTTCCACGAAAAGGCACTGGCCGTGCTGGCCGTTACCGCGCCCACGCCGAAGGCGCTTGGCGCATTGGAGGACGTGACGGTCTTAGCGGCGTTGGTCGTCAGCCGCACGTTCCCCCGCCCGTCGTCCATCGGGTACTCCCCGTTGCACCGGATCAGGCCGTCTCCCCAGGTGTACTGCGCCGAGTTCACCCCGTTGGTCTTCTCAATCAGGATCGTATTGCCGTCCAGGTAGTAGCCGGTGGTTGTCCCGTTCACAGATTTGCTCACCTGCCGCCCGATGGCGTCATAACGGTACGAGATCGTCCCCGAAGCCGTGGTGATGGAAGTCAGGCGGTCGTCGAAGTCATAGGTGAAGGTCGTCGCCTGTCCGTTGACGGTCTCCCCGGTGCGGTCCCCGTTGGCGTTGTAGGTCAGCCCGAAGACGCTGCCGCCTACCGTTTTGACCTCGCTGTCGGCGTCATAGGTAAATAGGCTGGCACCGTTGATGTTGAGGCAGTTGCCCGCCGCATCCCAGGCATAGGTCTGGCTAGTGGGGCCGCTCCCCGTGCGGTTCTCCGAAGACAAGTGGCCCAGACCGTCATAGCCGTAGGTGGTCTGCGTTGGGTTTGGCGAACTCTGGACGTTGCTGCTCTGGCCTTCGCTGTAGGTGCTGATGCGCCCGTCAGCGTCATAGGTGTAGCCGTAGGACTGCCAGATGTTGCTGCCCCCGTCCCAGTTATAGTAGCTGCTGCGCGTGTTGTCGGGGTTGTAGTATTCATCCGTCCGCAGGCCGTTGGGGGCGTAGTAGTGGGTGCGGCTTCCGGCGGCATCATAGGCATACGAGGCCGTGCCGGAGGCTTCGCTGACGGTGGACAACTCGTTGCGGGCGGTGTAGGTGTAGGAGATGGTGCGCCCGTCAAAGTCGGTGATGCTCGACAGCAGCCCCTTCTGCCCGGCGGCATCGTATGTGTGGCTGACGGTGCGCGTGCCGCCGCCGATATACTCGGCCAGCATTCGGTTGTCGGCATCGTAGGTGCGTGTCCAACTGGCGGCGTACCCGGCAAAGGTGGTGAGGTTACCGTTGGCGTCATACCCGTAGGTGTTCTGCGAGTTGTCCGGGTAGGTAGTTGTGATGAGCCGCTCCCAGGCATCAGGCGTGTAGTAGGTGGTGCGGCTCATGGCGTCGGTGCGGCTGGTGCGGAAGCCGAGGGCGTCATAGGTCCACTGCGTCGGGTTTCCCAAAGGCGTGGTGACCCTGCCGAGGTAGCCGTTGGTGTCGTAGGCATAAGTAGTATGACGGTTGTTCGGGTCATATTTGTCAGTGAGCAAACCGTAATTGCCAACCGTGTAGGTTGTTGTCGCCTGAACATTTCCCGCAGTGTCTTTCTGCTGGACTTTTACCGGGTTGTCGGCGGCATCGTAGGTCACAGCTACACTTCTCCCAGAAGGAGCCTGCGCCGTCAGCAGGCGATTGTGAGCGTTGTAGGTGTAAATCCCTTGATGGGAAAGCGGGTCCGTCACCGTCAGCACGTTGCCGCGTGTGTCATACGACTTGTACCAGTATTGGCCGCGTGGGTCTTGAAGCCGCGTCAAGTTGTTGTCCGAGTCGAAGTAGTAGACTGTGGCATTGCCGAGGGCGTCATAGATTGAACTCAGCCGCCCGCTGCTGTCATACCACTGGGTTGTTTTATGGTTGTTGGCATCGGTCACAGTCGTTGCCAGGGCATTGTTGACATAACTTGTGCCGTTATAGCCATAGCCGTAGGTAAACGCGATGCTGCTGCCAAGAGCCGTCTGCTCTGTGGCGAGGCTGTTGTCGTTTGCGTTGTAAGTGAAACGAGAAGTGTTCCCCTGACGATCCTTGTAGCTGATAATGTTGTGGTTCGCATCATAGCCCAGAACAACCGTGTAAGACACGCCGTAGAGAAGCGGGTAGGTCACGGTCTGCATATTGCCAGCACTGTCAAAACCAAAACTGACGGTATGGTTGAGCGGGTCCGTAATGGACGTGTAGTAGCTGCTGTTGTAGCCGAACGTAGCAGTCCGCCCCGTTGGGTCCGTGATGCTCTGCGTACCACCGTTGGAAGCACGGTTGACGGTAATGGTGTTACCGTTCTCATCGCTGATCGAGACTAGGAAGAAGATGCCCGACGTTCCATAAGGAACGAAGTGCCATCGCATCTGGCTTTTGGTGATCAGGTCATAGCTGGCGCTTCCGTTAGCAATCAGCGTATCATGGATACCGGGCGGCGGCGAGTAGCTGCCGTCTACGTTTTTGCCAAACGTGTACCGCGCTCCGTTGCCCCAAGCCACTTTCACGTTGCCGGAAGCATCTGCCTTAACATTTGAATCGTAAATCAGCGACCACTTGGCTCCCCGACTGCCGTTGAAGATCGTTTCGCTATTGTGATACAGCGTCAAGTCTACACTCATACCGCCGCGAACGGTCCAGCCAACCGTCGGCACAGCAGTCAGCTTGTTGCCGGTGGCGGTGCTTACATCGCCGACTGTGCCGATCTAGGAATAGCCGGGGCCAGGACTTGCACCCGCATTGCCCCCGACGCCGCCGCCACCATCGCCGGGGTCCTGCCGAATGGCCGCTGCACCTTTGATGTGAGCCATTTCCTCCTCGGTGAGTGTGCGGGTATGGCCTGAGTTGAGTGTGCGCGTCTGCATAGCAAGAGAAGTTGGTGAGAAAAACACGAATGACCAGCAAAAGCACGCCGCAACCAGCACGCACAAACGGCGTGAGGCGGGCAAATATCGACTGTTGTTCAAGGCTTCTTCCTCCACGTTGCAAGTGGGGAAAGAGCAGGGTATAATGGATACATCCTGCTCCCCCCGGAGTGGGCGGGCCGCTCGTTCCTCACCTCCGCCAAGAGTTAGAGAGGAACGGGCGGTTTTAATTGTTTTTGAGTGTTTCACGCTGCTTACGCAGCCGGGTTCAGCGCGACACCGTCAGGAGCAAGCCTGCGGTCCGGCCCAAAAACTCGTTCGTCGAGAGGGTTTCCTCCTTTGTTTGGTTGGGATCGTGAATTGTTACCTGCTCGTCTGAAACATTGAGCAAAGCGACATAATGGTTGCTGTCGTACCAGGCAATCGCAGGCAGAGAAACATGGCTCAAAGCCGCTTTATCCACCTGAACACCTGTCGCTTTTAAGCCAGACGCTTGTGCAGCCTTTTTAAGCCCTTGCAGAGTTGTTCCTTGCTTCGTTGTGCCTGCCGCACGCCGCAGCGTGTTTATATCAGTCTTGACACCAAGCTGAGGGCAAAGCAAAAGCAGAGCGCGGGGGCCACAGTCGGCCTGCACAAAATTGTGTGGCACAGGAGAAACAGCAGTCTCCGCAGGGACAGTAGCCGCGACTTTGGGATCAATAGCATGGCGACAGAGCGCAACCTGCTTCAGTAAGAACAAGCGAGCCGTAGGATCGTGAGCGTAACGCGGCTGATGGAGCAATCCCTCGATATTGTTCAGCGCCGCAGGGTAATTTTTGTGGGCAAACTGCACTGTTGCCTGCCGGTATTGATCAGATTGCTGGATGTCGGAAACTGGAGTTGAAGAAGTAAGAGAGGCTGGTGCGCTAGCCATTGTAGCAGGGAGAGTGTGCTGTGATGGGTACGTCTTACAACCGGCGAGCAGGAGCGAAAGCGTAAGTGCCGCTACAAACGCAGGGGGCGGGGGCAGATGTACAGCCATGATAAAGTCCCTTCACAGTAAGCGGCAAATGCGTAAGGTTTAAAGAGTGATTGCACTCACAGTATAAGCTCATATTGTCTCTTTGTCAATAGATATTTTGTTCTCCGAAAAATAATTTTTCTTTGCCTAAAACAAGGGGGCGTGACAGAGGTTTTAGCTCTACTTCCCCCAGTCCCAGGCCGCAAGACCCGTGCGGTAGGGAAGCTGAACCGTTTGGCCGGTGTCTATCGAGACCACGAAGATTTCGTCGTCGGGGACGGGGGGCTTGGAGACGGTATAGGCAAGGCGTTTGCCGTCGGGGGACCAGCGCAGGGAGGTGACGGCGCGTTTGCCGAAAACAGACCAGCCCCAGCGGGCGGGGATGTCTTTGAGGGTGGCTACGGTCGCAGGATTGGAGAGGCGCAGGATGCTCGTGCCCGGCGGCACAAAGGCCAGCACGCCGCCGGTGGGGGACAGAGCGAACACGGACGCCGCCGGGCCGGGGGCGGCTTTTCCAGCGGTTTGAATAAGAACTTGCGGGCCGGTCGGGGTCTGCACCGAGTAGGCAAAGCCGCCCGCTTCGGTCAGCGACGGGCTGCGCGTAGCAGACAGCGCGGGCGTCGGGGCCAGGGTCAGTCCGTGCAGGTCCAGAGGCATTTTGAGGGGCGTGTCCAAGACTTCGGTAGGGACGCTGTAAGCCGTCCGGTCTTCCAGAACCAGCACGGAGGAGTCCGAATCCCAGGCGAGGCCCACGGGCTGCTTGAGCTTCTGCGCGGTGAAGTCCAAGAGCAGATGCGCGGGCGCGGAGGCGTCCACCGGCTGTACCCAGAGCTGACTGACGATGAACTGCTTTTCTTCCTGGAGCGAGATAAGCTGCTTTTCGTAGGCGACCCATTTGCCGTTCGGGGACAGCGCGGGCTGCGTAATCCAGACGCGCACGCCGCCGTCGGAATCCTGCGGCTCGGTTTCGTGGGTCAAGAGGCGCGGGGGCAGGCCGGGCGTCACAATGTACAGGCCGCGCAGGGTCGTGGTGTGTTCGGAAGGGGCGTCGGCTTCCAAATAGACCAGTGTTCCCGCCGGGATGCCTTTGACGTGCGGCGGCGAGGTCAGCGCCCCAATCAAGGTCAGCAGCAGGGGGACGCCGACCACGGCGGCAATCCCCGCCCACACCCACCACGGGCGGCGGGCTTTGGGCGCAGGCGCGGGCGTGCCAATCAGCGCATCGTCGGCGATTTCGCCGCTGTTAGGGGTATCAGTCTCGTGTGAGGGCATACGTGTTTAGGTTTGGGCGCAGGTAACGGGCAATCAGTGGATATTCGGCGGCGACGGCGTGGTAGACATCCTGTGCGACTTTGCGGTACGACGGGTGCCCCTGCCGGGCCGACCGAAGCTCCACAAAATGGGTCACTTCGCGCAGGTTCCAGGTGAACAGCGCCCGCACCCGTGTCGCCAGCGGCAGAACGTAAGCCGCCTCGCCGGTCAGCCCCGCCTCCTGCATCTGCGTAAACGTGCGGGCGGCGCGGCTCATCAGCGCGTCAAAGCGGTCCGCGTAGCCGAAGGCTTCCCACTCGGCGGCACGGGCAAATCCCAGCATTGGCGAGAGTGGCTGCACCGTCTGCGTCGCCATCCGGTGCCGCTGCACATCCCGGTACGCCCCGTAATCCATCGTCATTTCCACCGTGCAGAAGACGCGCTCCAAAGCCCGCCCCGGCGCATCATGCCGCCCCCGGCGTTTTAAGTATTCGTCCACCACCCGCGCCTGCGTCTCGGCGCTCATCGCTCGGACGCGCTCCAAGAGCGCCTCCATCGGCAGGCCGGAGGGGCCGTACAAAATGGCAGCGACCAATCGAATATCGGCATCCGGGTCGGCAAAAACGAGGGACACTGACGCGGGGCCGGGCGGCGCAGGCGCATTGCCCAGCAGCTCCCGCGCCAGCGCGTCGATAGCGTCCGCCGTGTCGGCCCGGTAGGCATTCGGGTCGGCGTATTTGAGGAGCGTCGGGACAACGTGCTGCGCTTCTTCTTTGAGGCGCTCGCCCAGCGCCCGCCCTTCGGCCAGCGGCTGCGACAGCAGCTTGGTAATCAGATGCTCCAACGCACGGGCGTTTAAAGTCAGCCCGATATTGGTGTGCGTCGCGGCGGGCAGCAGCGCCCGCAGGAGGTCAAACGCCGTGGCGCGGGAAGCGGCGTCATAGCCGCGCTCGGTCTGCTTGTCTGTTTTGGGCGTCCGGGCTTTAATCTGCGTCACGATGTCTTCGGTCCAGCCGGTGTAAGCGTCCAGCAGCGCCGCAATCGTTTCCCGGTACTCGGCCAGCAACGCGGGATGCGCGGTCAGCGCCTCCGGCGTGTGCATCTTGCCTGCATCAAAGGCCACATAGCGGGTGCTTTTTTCGGTGTACGACGCCAGCCGGGCGTCCTCTATCAATTTAGAGGCCACGATGCTGACATCTTCCAGCGCCAGATGCACCACGCCATGCTCGGCCACGGAAGAGTGCCCGTAGCCCAGCACATACTTCTCGGCAAATGCCCGCGCCCGCTCCTGCAAGCGCCCGATGTCCTGCCCCGGCGTGTCCGGTGTGCCTGTGCCGATGAGCGCCCCTAAATCTTCGGCCTCAATCATATTCCGCAGGTCGTCGCGCAGGGACAGCCGGGAGCGGGAATAGCGGGCGAACAGGTAGGCGACCACTTCTTCGGGCAGGTTTTGGAGCGCATACACGCTGCGGTCGGTGTTGGTAAAAAAGCGGCCCATGTCGGGGGCTGTCATAGGCATTGTGTCAGGCGTCGAAGCGGAAATGGTCATAGCGGGGAGGTTCGCCACGGGGGGCGGTAATTCCTGCCGGGACTTCGGAGACCTACCTTCCTTGCTTCGCAGGGTCCTTCCTAAAGGAAGGATATGGAATAGGATAGGAGGGCGCGACAAATCGTGCCCCTGCGGCATTATCCTAATCCTCCCTTTAGGGAGGACCCTGCGAAGCGAAGAATGAGCGAAGCAAGGAAGGTAGGTCAGCGCACCGCCCCCGGCCACGGCAGGCCCGCACGAGCAGCGAAATATGGCCCGCTGCCCCGCACCGTCGCCTCCAAAGGCCCCCGCACGACTGCCTCCTGCCGCAAAGTTCCCAGCACAAGGCCGCCGTAGACAACGAGCAGAACGCAGGCAGTCGCCGGGGCTAGAACGCGCAGGCTTGCACTAAATCGGGCCAGGCGCAGACGGGCGGCAAGGGCGGCTCCGAATGTCAGCAGGAGCGGCGCAGCCAGCGCCAAGCCAATCGCCGTCCATTGAAACACAATGCGTTGGTAGTCATAAGGGGTATTTCTAAAAGTACCCCAGGGCAGAAAGTAATTTTGCGTCGCCCACGTTGCCCAAATGCCTTTCGTCTGCCATTGAAGCAGTGCCCACAACCCGTACACGGCAAATACCAAGACGCCCCACCCGAGCAGTGCCCAGCCTGCGTCCCGCCGCAAGCTGGCCCAGGAAACATGGCGCAGCGTGTGGCGCAGTCCTAAGCCAAGAGTTATCAGCAAAAGCAGCAATGTTCCCAGCCCCCACTCCCCAGCGAACGGTTCAATGATGTTGACTGCAATGAGAACCAAGAAAAATAATGTCACGCACAGGGACAGCACTAAAGTAAGCGCCAGCACCGACCAGCCCAGGGCGACAGCCCGCTCCGGCACACGGGCGGTTAGCCACCGCCCGGCGTAAATCACAGCAACCACGGCCCAGAGCGCGAGAAGCCAGAAGACGTTTGCCAGCACGGCCACATCCGCCGTCCACCAGTTAATCAGACGAAATAGCGGCTCCGTGATGAGGTTGCCCGCGTTATCGGTGTAAGTCATAATGGCGTTGATCTGCTCTCCCGCGTCGGCTTCGGCAAGGGCACTTGCGGCCAGGTCCGCCCGCCCGTGCTGCCGGGCATACGCCGCGAAGGCCAGCGCATCCGAGCGGCGGCGGGCGTTCTGCTGATCCTCGGTTGCCTGGAAAGGCAGCTCCGGCAGGGGTGGTGCGCCGCCCGGACGCAGGCAGGCGATGTTGCAGAGGTTGGAGCCGATAACAGCGCCAATCAGAAAATTGGACTGTACGCGCATCAAATCCCCGCACCGGCGCAGGGACTCGCGCAGGGTCAAGCCCCCCGCGACATCCCCCGCCTGCTCTTTCTGCATCGCCCGGTAGATTAATACCCGCGCCATTTGCCGCATCTGCTGATAGTGCGGAAGCAGTGTGTTAGAGGCGGCAGACACCTGTGGAATGGCTCCCTTGTCTCCAAACGCGGCTTGATGCAGCCGCCAGCGGCTTTGGACGTCATTCACAGTGTACTCGCACCAGACAGTTTTGGTCCCCGCCCGGCGCACGGCGGCCTCGGCGTCCGCGTCCCGGTGCGCGGCCAGCAGGCCCACGGCCCGCATCAGGGGGAAATATGCATTGTCCGGGTCGGTCCGCTCGCCCTCAGCGGCGGTCTGGTCAAACGCCGCCAGCGCGGCGGGCGTCAGCGGCTTGGGATGGTAGTCGGTCGGCGACGGCTTTGTGCCGGTCAGCAGACCACTTTCGGGCCGGTTCAGCCGCACTGCGCCCAGCGTGTCATAGCGCAGAATGTTGGCATACAGCGCGGGCTGATTGGGGAACTGGGAAGCCAGCGCCCGCATTCCCGCCGTTTCTGCCGCGTGGCTGCCGCCCTCTACGGCGGCGTAATGCAGGCCGAAATCGTCCGGGGCCGACGCGGAGACGGCGTCCCTGCGGCGGCAGTCTTCGGCGTAGGAGGTGGTGTACGAGTTGCTTTGGCCCGGCAGCAGATGATAGCGGCCAATGCTGATGAGTACCTGCTGACGCACCAGCCAGCGCGTTTGAGGTGCAATCAGCAGGGCCAGCAGGATGCCGACGGCGATACCGACAAGAACGCGGCGCAGGGAAAGAGACATGAGAGGCTCCTAGAAATCGAACAGAGACACAGGGATTCAGCCCCGTGATCTTCGCCTCTATACCACCAGCGCATCGGGCCGCAGGCGCTCGGCACGGCGGCGGGGGACGGGGCGGCGGTCGGCAGGGGTGGGCGGCGGGGGCAGGGCAGCCCAAGCGGCGAACGTGCCCGCCGAGAGATCGGGGCGGGACAGCAGGGCATCCAAAGAGGGCAGGCGGGCCGGGGCGGCGGCGAGGTCTCGCGGCACAGGCGTCGGCGCGGACACAGGAGCAGACAGCGTCCAGTGCAGGGCCAAGAGGGTGACGCCGAGCGAGCCGCCCGCGCCCAGCAGCACCGGGCGCACCGTGGGCCAAAGCGTGTGCCAGGCCCAGCCGCGCCAGTCCCACCACGGCGGCGGGCGGCGCAGGGCGGCCAGCACGCGGGCGTCGAAGTCCAGGGACGGGGGCGGGGTCGGCAGGGCGGTGAGCGCATCGCGCAGGTCAGCGGCTTTACTCATGGGAGGGTTCCTCCGAGGCCAGCCAGAGCGTGCGAAACTGAGCGCGGGCGGCATGAAGGCGCGAGCGCACCGTGCCGACGGGGATATGAAGCGCGGCGGCGATTTCGGGGTAGTCCAGGCCCTCGAGTTCGCGCAAAACCAGCGCGGCCCGGAGCGGCGGGGAAAGCTGTGCCAGCAGGGCGTGAACGGCGACGCGGGTCGTGACGGCCTCGGATGTATCAGCGGCGGTCACGGTGTCGGAAAGAACGCCGCCTTCGCGGGTCCAGCGGGCCGAGCGCATCCGGTCCAGGCAGACGCGGACAACGATGCCAAAAAGCCACGCCGAGAACGGGCCGTCGCCCCGGAAGGTCGGCAGATGCTGGAAGGCGCGGACAAACGCTTCCTGCGCGGCGTCTTCGGCCTCGCTGTCCCGGCGCAAAACGTGCGCGGCCAGGCGGACCGCCCGGCCCCGATGCTGCTCCAAAAGCCAGCGGTACGCCGCTTCGTCGCCAGTGCGGGCGCGGGCGATCCAGGTGGCTTCTTCGCGGATTTCGCGGGGCCGGATGTCTGCGTCCCGTACCAAATGGCCCCAATCGGCGGCCATCGCGTGTGCCAGTGTGCCGTGTGTCATACTGATAAAGACGGGGCGTGGGGGCAAAAGGGTTCGGTGAAGCCGAAAATTTACGCGGTCAGTACCCCAGCGCCAGGCCGTCCACGCGGGGGTCGGACGCGCCGAGCCGCGCCCCGGTGTCCGGGTCCAGCGTGATAATCTGCGAGGCGCACGCGCCCGACCACGGGCCGCCGACGGTCAGCGCATGGCCCCGGCGGCGCAGGGCGTAGCAGGTGTCGAGCGGCAGGCGCTCTTCGACGACAAGCTCCGGGCCGTCCGGCGGGACGTGCCACTTGGGGCTTTCAATGGCTTCCTGCGGACTGCGCTTCCAGTCGACCATCTGCGTGATGGTTTGCAGGCTCGTCTGCACCTGCACATCCGCGCCGGGCGTGCCGCCGACCGCCCGGAGCGCGTCGCCGTCAAACAGCATCCAGGTATTGAGCGTGTGCATCGTCTTTTTGCCCGGAGCCAGCACGTTCGGGTTCTTCGGGTCTAGGCTAAAGCCGGTCATGCGGTTGTTCAGCAGGACGCCCGTCCCCGGCACGACCACGCCGCTGCCGAAGCCGTGAAAGACGCTTTGTATCCACGACACCGCATTGCCGTGGCCGTCCACGACGCACAGCGAGGTCGTGTCGCTGCCACCATCGACGACCGGCAGACGGCCCGGCGAGTAGCGGGCGGCGGCGGTCTGCAAATTAATTCGGGTGCGCTGCCGAGCGGCGTAATCTTTGGACAGCAGCGTTTGCAGCGGAGTTTTCGGGACATCACCGAGATACGCCAGACGGTCGGCAAAGGCCAGTTTTTTGGCCTCGGCCATCAGATGCACGGCATCGGGGCCTTCCGGGTCCAGCGCGGCCAGGTCGTAGCCCTCCAAGATATTCAGCATTTGCAGCAGCAGGCAGCCCTGCGAGACCGGCGGCTGCTCGGTCACAGTGACGCCCCGGTAGGCGGTTCGAATTGGGTCCAATAGCTGCGAGCGATGCGCCGCCAAATCTTCGCGGGTGAAAAAGCCGCCGTGTTCCTCCGAATAGGCGGTCAGCGCGTCCGCGAACTCACCTTCGTAGAACGCCGCCCGGCCTCCAATCGCAATCTCCCGCAGGGTGCGGGCGAGTGTCGGCTGATACAGCACCGCCCCGGCGTGCAGGGAATCCGGGACCAGCGCCGCGCCCGACTCGGGGAACTCGTTCCAAAGCTGCTCATGCGCCTCCAAAAGCGCGGCCTGCCACGCGGGCAGCGCGTAGCCATCCTCGGCCAGTGCAATGGCGGGAGCCAGCGCCTCCGAGGCGGGCATGGTTCCCCACGTTTCCAGCGCGGTCAGCCAGGCATCGACCGCCCCCGGCACCGATGCCGCCCGGATGCCCCGGTGCGGAATAGCCGCGCCCATCGCCTCGGGAGTGGCCCCCGCCGGAGCGGCCCCGCTGCCGTTCAGCGCCGACAGCGTCCGGGCAGGCGCATTCCAGAACTGCGCGAATGCATCCCCGCCCAGATGGGATAAATGCGGCTCCATCACGGCCATCGCCGCGCCCATTGCCACGGCGGCATCCACGGCATTGCCGCCCGCCCGCAGGATTTCAACGCCAATCAGCGACGCCAGTGGGTTGGCGGCGGCGACCATGCCTGTCCGGGCGGAGCGGAGCGGCGTGCGTGTCAGGCTTCTCATGCGGTGTGTCCTTCTTGGCCCAGAAAATACAGCACTGCTGTATATTTCATGCAACGTTGTGGTATAATCGCTCTGTGACAAGAGGGCGCTACGCGAATAGCACCCCCTTGTCGTTAGGCTACTTCTTCAGTAGCTGATGCAGCGCGGCGATTGCGGATACAACCGCCGAGATGATCTGCACAACCACTCTGATCTTCAGAGCGACTCGCATGGGTACTTGCTTCAAAGAGCATCACCTCCTTTCAGCAAGAGTGAGAAGGCCGCCTTGCCGGGCGGCCTTTTCGTTTGCAGTATAGCATAGTTCCCCCCAACATCTCTGTAAACGTACCGGGAAATGCGCCCGCCTCTCTTGCCCCTCCCCTGCCCTGCCGATAACCAAAGCATGGCACAGACACCCAAAATCACATCGCCTGCCGCGCCGCAGACCGTACAGCCCCTGCCGCTGGCCCTGATTGCAACCAATGAAAACCAGCCGCGCAAGTCGTTCTACCAGGACACGCTGGAAGAGCTGGCCGCCTCCATCAAAGAGCGCGGCGTGCTGGAGCCGATTGTCGTGCGCCCCTTCCCCGGCGCGGACGGCACGCTCTACCAGATTGTGATGGGTGAGCGCCGCTTCCGGGCCTCGAAGCTCGCCGGGTGCGCCACTATTCCGGCGCTTGTCAAGGAGATGAGCGACGAGGACGCGCACGCCGACGCCCTGCTGGAAAACTTCCAGCGCGAGGACATGAACCCGGTCGAAAAAGCCAGAGCCATTCAGGGCCTGCTGACATTTATGTCGTGGGAAAAGTGCGGCAAAACGCTGGGCGTCTCCGAAACCACCCTGCGCCGCTCGCTGGAGCTTTTGGACCTGCCGCCGTTTGTGCAGCACGAGCTGACCGTGCGGGACCCGCAGCCCGGCCAGATGCTGCTGTCCGAAGGCCACGCCCGCGCCCTCGCTGCGCTGGCCCATGAGCCGGGGGCGCAGAAGCGCATGGTGGAAAAGATCAAGACCGAAAAGCTCAATGTCAGCGACGCCGAAAAAATCATGGCGGCTATTCTGAGGTACCCGGAGAAAAAAGAGGCGTTTCTGCGCGTTCCCCTCGCTATCACTGAGCAGCTTTTGAAGTCTCTGGGTGCCCGCGCCGACAAGGCGAAGCCCTACCGCCCGCAGACCGCCGAGCAGCACATGAAGGCGATAGACAAAGTCGGCCAGCAGCTCTCGGAGCTTCTGGACGAGCGCGTCATTGAGTACCTGAGCGCCGTGCAGATGAACCAAATGCTGGCGACCTGCGCCGAGCTGGGACGGGGCTTAGAAGAGTTCAACCGCAAGGTGCGACTGGCATTGAAGTCCAAAGAATACGGCTTCCAGGAAACCTATATCCACTGCCCCCTCTGCGGGCGCGTCGAACTGGTCGGCAGCCTGCGCTGCTCGGTCTGCTGGACGATTCTGCGCCGCTGCTACGACTGCGGCAACTACGACCGCACCCGCGAAAAATGCGGCGTCAACCAGGCGGCTATCTATGTTGCCGAGGCCGAAAATCCCAAAGAATACTCCAAAAGCTACAAATGCCCCGACTACAAGCCCAAGTACGAAGCCCAGGCCGCCAAAGTGCTGCGGACGGTTTGACTCGGATCGAGGGGATATGCTACAGTCTTGGCTATGAGTGTTGAGGAAGCAATTTCGGTGGAGGCAGATGAAGAGAGCAAGGCTTTACGAGAACTTGCCGCAGTGGCAACTGGCCTCGACCCGGTTCAGGTGGAACTGCTCACAGAGATTGCCCGAACCATGATGCGGCGTGTTGTGGAAGCTTTCTACGAAGAAAGCGACTTTGCAACACCGCGTTTCAGGGCAAACTTCCGAAACCGTCTCCTGATCCATCATGCAACCAACGAGGCTAAACTCACCAAGAAAGCGTTTGAATTTGCTTTTCTAGGGGCGTCGAAGGCAGATAGCAAAATTGGCTTTATCACGACAAGCAGCACACTGTCAGGTGCTGATGTTATAGTAGACAACGTCAGATTTTCGCTAAAAACAGAAGCCGCAAGAGGTATTAAAGCAGAGCAAATCACTATCTCCAAATTCACCGAAGCACGATGGATACAGCAGCAGACAACCTTGAAACAACTTGCGGAAGAAGCCGCCAAGCGGATACCGGCTCATCTGAGCCAGTATGACCGTATTCTGATACTCCGCGTGCGGGAAATGCCGAAGGGACAACTGCTGTACGAGATCGTAGAAATACCAATTGATCTTTTGCGACGCATTGGAGGACTGACTGAAGTCAGCTTCAGTCCTCGAACTACGCAGGGCGGCAGCAGCGCCAAAATCGTGGTGGAAGGTCAGCCAGCTTTCACGCTCCGTTTAGATGGGAGTGACGGGAAAATTACCATCACGGGACTGCCAATTTCTATGTGCATTCGGCACGTCTCCTGGATTATTCCAACAGTGGCCCCGGCCCCAGAAGATACAGACACAGCCCAGAGTCTATTTAGTCCACCCCAGCCGCCGTCGGGCGATTGAAGCGTACTCCTCGCTTAACTCGATCCCCCAGAATTTTCTTTGCAGACGGCTTGCTACCACACCCACTGTGCCGGAGCCAAAGAAGGGGTCCAGCACCGTGTCCCCTAGCTGTGAGCCAGCCAGCAGGCAAGGCTCCACAAGCTTTGTGGGGAATGTGGCAAAATGCGCTTCGGGAAAAGCTTCCGTGTGAATAGACCACACAGAGCGGCGGTTTTTCAGGCCCGCCGCTGAAGGCTCCTTGACAGCCTCATAGTCGTAATAATACTTTTCTGATTTAGAAAACAGAAACAGATACTCATGGGCGCGGGTCGGCCTGTCCCGAACACTCTCCGGCTGACAATTAGGTTTGTGCCAGATAATGTCCGAGCGCAGATACCACCCGGCATCTTGAAGCGCGAAGGCAAGTCGCCAGGGAACGCCGATTAAATCTTTAGGTTTAAGGCCCTCCGGCGTCGGCGCACGGTAATCCATCGCCCGGCCTTTGTTCTTCTTATCTGCATCACGCCAGGTGCGCCCCCCGCTTGTGTAGCTGTCTCCGATATTCAGCCACAGCGTGCCGTCCTCTGTCAGCGTTCGATGCACTTCCTCAAAAACGGCACAAAGATTGTTGATGTAATCACTCAGCTTTGGCTCGGCCCCAATTTGATGTTCCACGCCGTAGTCACGCAGGCCCCAATAGGGCGGACTAGTGACGCAGCAGCGAAAGGTTTTTTCAGGGACGGATGCCAAAGCCGTCAGGGCATCAGAACGCACAATTCGGCATCCGGCTGTAGGAACTGTGTTTTCGGTCATGCTTATGAAACTTGCTGGTGAATCCATTGTTGCCTCTTGCCCTCCATATAACTGCCTATAAAGAAATTATACCCTGCTTTGTTTCGCCCTACCGGGGCACGCGCAGCGTCACTTCGGGCGCGGAGGGGCCGGATGCTGTCGGCTGACCGGCGAAGACAAATTGGAAGCGGTAGGTTCCGGGGCGCGACAGGTCGTAGTAGTCCCTCAAATCAAACGCCCAGGCGGCGTAGTCCTCGGTCGGCGTGAGGGTGCGGGCCACAGCGGGCGGCGCGGGCGCGGCGCGGCGGGGCGGCACGGTGGTCCAACTGCGCTGCGGGTCGCCCGGCTCCAGCGGCAGCGCGGCGGGGTCATCCGGGGAGAACAGCAGGGTCGGCGTGACGTGCGCTGGCAGGAAGTCGGCAGACACTGTCTGCGCCAGCCCTTTGCGTGAGCGCAGGCGCAGGGTGACGGGCACAGGGTCTGCGGGCGGAACCGTCAGCAGATACGAGTAGGCCGTCCCATCGCCGGTTCGCACGCCCGCGTCCAGAAAATCTGTGACTTGAAACCAGTTATAATCATCGGGACGCATAGGAGGGAACGTGATCTCCTCGGCGGGCACGCGGGCCAGGTCGTGGGGGCCGACAAAGCCGTAAAAGCGATGGCCGTCCGCCGTTTCCTCCGCCTGCCAGACCATGCCGTCCTGCGCGTAGCCGGTCCCCGCCTGGTACTTCTTGTCGGCCACCGACCAGACAGTCTCATGGCGCGGGTAGCGGCGGTCGGTCAGCCAGCGGGCGGGCAGCGGGAACTTTGGCAGCGGCCAGACCCGCGCCCCGGCTCCTAGTGAAAAGATGGCCCGGCTGGCGGCCACCTCCGCTGCTGTGGCCGGATGGCTTAGGCGGGGGAACCGAAGCAGGGGAGCTTCGGGGCCGGGGGAGCCGCCTTCGCCGGGCAGGATGCGGGGGAAGACAGGCTCAGGCACGACCGCAAAGTTCGCGCCGTAGCGCCGCAGGCGGGCAATGGTCTCCGCCACCGCCGCGTCTTTTTTGGCAAGGGGCCAGTCATACTGGAACGCAGGCATTCCGCTCAATTCTGACAGTTGTTTGGCGGACAGGTCGCACCGGCGGACAGGGAACGACTGGGGCGTGTCCGGGCGATACGGGTCCGTCTCCTCATTGTAAGTCCAGCTTTGCGGAGCGGGGCCGCCCAGAGTGACAGTTCTCAGCACCGCCTTGTCCGCGAGCGAGGCCAGCGCCGCCTGACGAAACGCGGCCAGCGCAAGCAGCGGGCTTGTCAGCAGCTTTGAGAATAGATCGGGATTAAGGTATGGCCGATCCTGAACCAGTGGAACCCAGACTGAATGCGGGTCCAGGAACAAAAAGTTTGCGCCGCGCACCACAGCGGGGTCATCTGGGGAGCGCCAGAGCGGCTCGAAAAAATCAACAAATCCAAAAGGGGAAAGGTCTTTCAGCGGAGCCGTTTCCAGCCAGGAAACATAGTCGTTCAACGCTGTCGGATCGCCGCTATTTACACGGGCCAGTGTCAGTTTTGTCAAATAGTCAGCATCCTGCTCGGTCTGTGAACCTCCCGCCCACTTGAGCCAGATGCGGCGCTGTGTGGCAAATTGTTCGCGCAGAACGGGCAGGGCGGCCTGCGGGTCCCAATCTGCCAGATAAAGCGATAAGGCTGTCGCATCTTGTACGTCAAACTCTTGCTGCGAATTGCTGCTGTGTGCCTCAGAAAGAGCAACAATGTTCTTCACGCGCCGCGCCATCAAGTTTGAAACCGAGGGCGTGTGTCCCTGCCGCAGGGCTTCCCCCTGCGGCGCAATCCTAACGCCTTGTTTTCGCACTCCCGTTTCAATCCAGCCGCCGCGCACCTTTTCGTCGCTCGGGCGGATAATTTCATGCGCGGCGTCGAGCCACTGCTTCGGCCCGGCGTTGTCGTCGGCCAGCGTGCGATACCAGCGCTCTTCCACCGACACGCCTTTATTTTTGTCCCAGTAGGCCTCAATGGCGTCCGCAGCGTCAGCTTTGCTGGCGGGGGAACCCGCCGGGCTGAACTCAGAGGTCTGCAAAATATCAACAAGGGCCGCATAGGCCGCGCCGGAGACGCTGACCAAAGAGCGGCCTGGGTGAAAATCGCGCCCGAAACCGACCGAGCGGGTCAGGCGCGTGTCCGTGCGAAGAGTGTGAATCAGAGGCTCCACGGCGGCGTCGCCCTGCGCGACGAGGGCCAGGACCAGGGGATCACTGTCAGGAGAAACCCCGCCCGGCTGCCCCATCTGCCGGGCGGCGACTTCATCCAATGCGCCAATCAGTGCCGCAATCCGAGCGGGTTTGTCGGAGATTTTCAGGATGTCCGCAAGGACAGGCTTTGGCTTTGCCGAAGCCGCACGCCGCTCTTCGTCAGCCAGCAGGCGCGGCAGAGGATCAAGATAGGGGAAATAAGGTTGTCCGGCTTCGTGAACTCCCCGCGAAGGGGTCACGTCATAGCCGCGCCGCTTGGCCTCGGCTTCCGCTTGGGGCTGCACCGCCGTAAGCTGCCGGGCGGTCAGCAGGGAAAGCTGGTCGTCGCCGCGCATATGGGCCGTCACCGCCCGGTCGAACTGCGCCCAGACCCACTCATCAGCAATACGCAAATATGGCCGGCCTTTGTCGGCGCCCGGCGCTGCCTTTTCCGGCCCCACATAAGCCGCCCAGAACCGGCGTGCGAGTTCACCCTCACCAAGCCGCAACAGCAGACAAACTTTCAGCGGCAGAAATGAGGTTTCTGAAACTGACTCGTATTCCGAGGTAGCCGTTTGCAGAAAGCGGGTATACGGCCACGGATCGTTCGTTTTGGCCCTGGCTATGGCAAACGCCGTGCGGGCGTCCGCGTCCTTTTTGATCAGCCCCGACACATCGGCGCTTAAATTGGCCCGGTCGCCGACTGATACCACGGGGTAAACCAAACCGTTCCAGCAGACTGCAAAGCGCGGCCCGGTGTTTGCCGAGTTTGCAGAAGGCGGCAGGACCCAGCCGTGGGTTTGAACCACGTCCCCGCCTCCGTTCCAGACATTGCCGACAGCCACAAAAATCTGCCGGTAGTCGCCGCCGCGTGGGTCGGCCATGCCTTCCTGAAACAGCGCAATCGTGGCAGACACGAGCGGGCCGGGCAGCCCTTCCGGGGGGGACCACGGGGTATTCTGGCGGGGCGGCGTCGGCAGCATTTTTCCAGTAAACGGCGGCGCGTGCAGCAGAGTGAGCAACGGGGCAGCCCGCAGGCTGACGAGGGGCAGCAGACCCGCAAAGAGGCAGACTAGAAAAAGCAAAGTTTTCAAAGGCAAAGTTTTCAAGGCGCGTTTTTCCTGAAAGCACAGAGGCAGAGCAAACAGAGGCCAAGCAAGAGGCTGATGTTATTTTACCCGGCCATATTTGTTTTCGGGGCAAGCCGCTATCCGACTGAAATGGAGCAGTTCGGGTAAGATGGATTTATGAAACCGCTTTTTGTCTTTGGCCTTTTTTGTTTAGTCAGCCTGCTCTGCGTTCTTAAGCCTGCCGCCGCGCAAATGCCGCTGCTGGCCCCTGTCCCTACCCCCGCCCGACTTCAGCTTGCGCCCTCGGAGCGGCAGTTTTTTGCGCTCGGCGTGACACTGGCGCAGGGGGCTTTTTCCTATGCGGAGCTGGCGAAGGGGGCGACAGAAGTTTCGAAAATCTCTTCGCAGTTCGCGCAAATCGGGCCGCTGGGAGAGCTGGAGCCGGTCGCGCAGCGCAACCGCAAAGATGCCAAAGAGGCACTGGGGCGGGCGGTCGGCATGATGAAAACGCTGAAGGCCCCGCCGTCGGCGCTGGCTCCCGTGCAGAAAGCCGCCGACCGGCTGACACAGGGGCTGACAACGTCGCGGGATGCCCGGCCCCTGAAGCTGTTCAATGCGCGGGCGGCCCGAACGCTGTCGTCGCTGAGCGAGTTTGACGCGATTTCGTCCGTGCCCGAAGACCCGGCCCTGCGCCGCTGGCTGACCGGGGCCGCCGTGTCCCGCTCGGCGGCGGTCTGGTATGACGAAGGCACGCTGGCGGGGCTGACACAGATTGCGGCGCGTCACAATATGCCGGAGCTGCTGCCGCCGACGGAGCAGGTTGCCACGGACCTGCGCGGCCTGCGGGACTGGCTGGCCCTGCGCCTGCCGGACTCTCCTACCCCGGAGCAGGCGGCTTTGCGGCAGTCACTGGACACATTTTTGCAGGGCAGCACGGCTGGGCGCAAGCCGGGGGTCAAGTCGTCCGCGCCGCTGTCGGCGGCGCAGCTTGCCGCGCTTGGAGACATCAGCCGTCAGCTTCAGGCGCAGGTGCTGGACAGGGCCACGCAGGAATCAGCGGCACGCTGAGGAGACACTAGGGCTGAGGAGACACTTAGGAAGGAAATGACATGACATCCAAGTACCGAGTGGCCGTCATCGGCTGCGGGGGGCGGGGGCGCGAACACGCGCCCGCGCTTCAAGCCGACCCACGGGTTCAGGTTGTGGCCCTAGCGGATGTGAAAACCGAGAACGCCGAGGCGCTGAACACCGACTTCGGGTTCGGCGCGGCGGTCTACGCCGACTATCAGGCGATGCTGGCCCAGGAAACGCCGGACGTGGTGGTGGCGACGCTCTGGACGCCGCTGCACTTGCCCGTCTTCCGGGACTGCGCCGGGGCAGGAGTCCGAGCGGTGCTGTCGGAAAAACCGATGGCCCCGACCTGGGGCGAGTGCCTCGAAATGGCCCAATTGGCCGAGCAGTCCGGCTGCCAGCTCACATTCAGCCACCAGCGCCGCTTCGCGCCGGGGAACCAGCTCGCCCGGCGCCTCATCGCCGAAAGGCGAATCGGCCCGGTCCAGCGCATGGACCTGACCGCCCCGCCAAACCTGCTGGACTGCGGGACCCATACGTTTGACCAGGCCCTGAGCTTTTTGGGCGACACGGTCCCCGCCCAGTGGGTGCTGGGAGCGGTGGACACCACGGAAACGCTGGATTGGTTCGGCGTCAAGGCGGAAGGCATGGCGGAAGGAACGGTCGTTTTCGAGGGAGGAATCCGGGCCGCGCTGCAAGTCGGTCCGCCCGATCTGGACCTCTGGGGCGGCGTCCGGGTGACGGGGCGGGACGGCTTTTTGGAGGTGACTTGGGACGGCGTGTTTGTGCGGGCGGTCGTGTATGCGGAGCCGTTCTGGCAGCCGCCCCTCGTGGAAGACCCGCCCGGCACGCACATGAGGGGTTACCTCCAAAACGCCCTGGACTGCCTGGAGTCAGGCGCGGAGCCGGAAACGTCGCACCGAAAAGCCCTGCGGGCCAGCGAGATTATTTTCGCGCTGTACGAGTCCGTGCGCCGCCATCGGCGCGTCCCGCTGCCGCTCGTCGGCGTCACGGACAACCCTTTTTTGAGTATGCTGGCGGCAGGGGAGTTCAGCGCAGCAGAAGAACAGACAGAAGAACAGACAGAAGAACAGACAGGAGAATAAGGCAGGAGAATAAGGCAGTGGCAGACGCAAACATCGGACTGATTGGCATTGTCGGCGCGGAAGCCAAAGAAGATTTCTGGGGGACCATGCAGCGCGTCGCGGAGATGGGCTACAGCGGCATTGAAGCGCCGGGGCAGCTTTACACGGGAGACGTGGCGGAGAACGTCAAGCGTTTCCACGACCTCGGCCTCCAAGTGCTGACCGTGAGCGCGAGCCGCGAAAGCCTGCGCGACGGTTTGGAAGCCATCATCGCCGAGGCCCACGCCCTGCACTCGCCGCGTGTGTCCGTGTGGTGGGGAACGTGCGAGACGAAAGACGCCGTCCTGCGCGACGCCGAGCTTTACAATGCTGCCGGGGTGCGGCTGGCCGGCGAAGGGCTGACGCTGTGCTATCACCATCACGAACACGAGTTTCAAACGGCCTTTGACGGCGTCAATGCTTTGGACTGGCTGGCCGCGTCCACGGACCCTGCCGCGCTGTCGTTTGAGATTGATATTGCCTGGGCGGCGTTTGCGGGCGAGGACCCGGTGCGCGTTCTGCGGCGCTATGCGGGCCGCGTTCCGGCGGTTCATGTCAAAGACCTCTCGCGGCTGGATGAGCGCGGGCATTTCACCGCTGTTGGCACAGGTATCGTGCGGGTGCGTGAGGCTGCCGAAGCGGCGCGGGAAGCGGGCGCGGAGTGGCTGGTCGTGGAGCAGGACACGCTGCGGCATTTGTCCGGCCTGGAAACGGCGCAGGTGAGCTACCTGAACCTGAAGGAGATGGGGCTGACGTAGTGACTCTGAAGCACAAAGGAGCGATGGGCAAAAGTCGAGGGGTTAAAACCCCTCGCTGGGAGGCGCTTCGCGCCGGGCGGTCAATCGGACAACAAATATAGCCCGCCGTGTCTTGTCTGTCTCTTTGGCTTCTCTTATTCTTTGGCTTCCCGGCGTCCGCGCCTCCCAGCGAGGGGTTTTAACCCCTCGTTCCTGTGGCCTTTCTTGAAGCCATGCCCCCTTTCAGGTATAATCGCGCCATGAGCAATTTATTTGATGGCCTCGTTCATCTTCTTCCCGCGCTTGTTCTCGCCTCTGCCGCTCTGCTGGCTCTCCCGGCGGCGCGGGCTGCCGACACAGCAGCCACTCCCGCCCCCCCGCCGTCCGCGACAGCAGCGACGTACCGGGCGCTGGCCGAGGAGACCGAGACCAACCTGCAAAAACAGGTGCTGGCGCAGTGGTTTCCCCGCTCTGTGAACCCCGCCGGGGGCTTTTATCAGAACTACACGGAAGACTGGACACGGGGCAGCGGCAACTCCAAAGCCATTGTCTATCAGGCCCGTCTAACCTGGCTGGCCGCACAGGAAGCGCAGCGCAGCCCGGCTCACAAAGCCGCCTATAACACCTATGCCAAACATGGGCTGGACTTTCTGGCCGCGAAGATGTGGGATGCCAAAAATGGCGGCTTTTACTGGGAGCTGGGCGAGGACGGCACGCCGACACGCGGCGGCGAAAAGCATCTATACGGCAATTCATTCGCCATTTATGCCCTGGCAGGAGTCTATGAAGCGACTAAAGACCCGCGTGCGCTGGACCTTGCCAAACAGGCGTATGCCTGGCTGAACGCCCATGCTTACGACAAAGCCCACGGGGGCTATTATGAAGCTCTGACGCAGGAAGGCACGCCGATTTTGGCCCCCACAGCGGACGGCGGGGCCACGGACGAGATCGGCACACGTTACGGCTGCAAGACCATGAACAGCCATATTCACCTGCTGGAAGCCCTGAGCGCCCTGTATGCCGTCTGGCCGGACACAGGGCTGCATGCGCGTCTGGAAGAAATGTTCGTGCTGGTGCGGGACAAAGTCGCGGTGGAGCAAGTTGGCTGCCTGAACTACCTTTTCCTGCCGGACTGGACGCCGCTGCCGAATTATGATTCGTATGGACACGACATTGAGACGGCTTACTTGATGGTCGAAGCGGCGACAGCGCTGGGCCGCCCTGATGACACCCGCACCTGGGCGCTGGCCCGGCGGCTGGTGGACCACACGCTGGACTTTGGCGAAGACAAAGTCAACGGCGGCATCTATGACGGCGGTCCGGTTTACAGCAATAGCCCCTCGGCACCTGACAAAGTCTGGTGGGTGCAGGCCGAGGCGCTCAATGCTCTGCTGCTGATGCACCGGCACTTCGGGGCCGAAGACCCGCGCTACTGGGCGGCGTTCCACCGGCAGTGGCGCTTTATTCAGACGCGCCAGATTGACTACCGCGTCGGCGGCTGGTATCCTGCGGTGCAGGAAAACGGCGCGACTCTTCCGGGCCGGGCCAAAAGCGACGGCTGGACCGAAGGCTACCATCAGGGCCGCGCCCTGATCAATGTCACCGCCGCCCTGCGGGCGCTGGCCGCACAGGCCGCCCCCCGCTAAAAGAGGCGCAAAAAAGCCCCCGCGCTTTGGAGCGCGGGGGCAATTTTTGTGCTGCGGTGTTGCTTAGCCCGTGTTGCCGGTCGTTCCCGTAGACGTACCTGCCCCGGACGGTCCGGGAGGCGAGGCAGGCGTTCCAGCGGCTCCGGGCGCACCGGCGGCCCCCGGCGCCCCGGAGGGTCCCGGCGCACCCGCCGGGCCAGGCGCTCCGGCAGGGCCGGGCGTGCCGCCGCCTGGAACCACCACTGTGGTATTTCTCGGCTGCGGGGTAGGCGTCACCACGGTCGTGGGCGGCGGGTCGTCATGGGAGCAGCCTGCCAGCCCAAAGGCCAGCGTTCCGAGGGCCACGGCGGCCAAACCTGTCTTGAAATTCATGCGTCAGTCCTCCTGAGAGCCGCCGCTCGGAAACAGATGTTCCGGCGGCAAGATAGCGCGTTATCCCCCGCTTGGCCCGCCTGCTAAACACAGAGCAAGAACGCCCCCGCGCCAATGGCGCGGGGGCGTTCTCGTTTGAGACAGCCTACTTGTGGACGCTTGCGCCTTTGACGTCCTGGGCGGCTTCCATGACCGCTTCGGAGAGGGTCGGGTGGGCGTGGATGGTGTGCATCAGCTCGTCGATGGTGGACTCCAGCTTGATGGAGACGCAGCACTCGTGGATCAAATCCGTGGCGTGCGGGCCGATGATATGGACGCCTAAAATCTCGCCGTATTTGGCATCGGTGACGATCTTGACGAGGCCGACGTTCTCGTTAATCGCCATCGCTTTGCCGAGGGACTTGAACGTGAACTTGCCGACTTTGACATCGTAGCCCGCTTCTTTGGCCTGCGCTTCGTTCAGCCCCGTCCAGGCCATTTCCGGCTCGGTGTAGACGCAGTACGGGACGGCGGTGTAGTCCATTTTGACGCTGTGACCCAGGGCGTTCTCGGCAGCCACTTCGCCTTCGCGGGTGGCAACGTGCGCCAGACCGCCGCCAGCGGCGTCGCCGATGGCGTAGATGTGGGGCACATTGGTCCGCATAAACTCGTCGACAATCAGCTTGCGGTCGAACGCCACCCCGGCGTTTTCCAGACCCATCCCGTCGGTGTAAGCGCGGCGGCCCACGCCAATGAGGAGCTTGTCAAACTCTAATTCGCCGTCGCCCTTCTCGGTGACATACTTGACCTTGCGGCCCGGCACGTCAATCGCCACCACTTTGGTTCCGGTCATCACTTTGACGCCCGCTTTGACCAGCAGCTTTTGCAGCTCATTGGACAGGTCCGGGTCGGCGGCGGGAACGATGGTCGGGAGCAGCTCAATCAAAGTGACTTCCGCGCCGAGGCCCCGGTAGGTATAGGCGAACTCGGTGCCGACCGCGCCGGACCCCAGCACCACCAGGCGCTTGGGCACTTCGGGGGCGGAGACGGCTTCGTTGGAGGTCCAGAGCGTTGTGTGGCCGAGCGTGCCGTTGGCCTTGCGATTCTTGACTTCGCGGTTGTCCACAAACACGTCGGCTTCGGGCGTGTTCGCACCAATCATCTGGATGGAGGGGTGCAGCTTGGCGACCACGCTGCCGGTCGCCAGAATAATGGAGGCCGCCGTGATCTTCTCGACCTTGCCGTCTTCGGTGGCGGCTTCGACCGTGTGCGGGTCCAGCAGCTTGCCTTTGCCCTTGATAAAGCGGACGCCGTTTTTCTTGAACAGAAACTCCACGCCGGACACCAGCGTTTTGACGACTTTATCTTTGCGGGCCATCAGCGCGGGGAAATCGTAGCCGATCTCGCCGCCGATGGTCAGGCCGAAGTCGGCAAAATGCTTCGCCTGCTCCAAAGCCGCCACCGAGCCGATCATGGTTTTGGTGGGAATACAGCCCCAATTGAGGCAGGTGCCGCCCGCGTTGTCAAAGTCAATACAGACGACTTTCGCGCCCATTTTGGCCGCGTGGATCGCGGCGGGGTAGCCTCCCGGTCCGCCGCCGATGACCACTAAATCTACATCATACTGCGCCATTTAAAAATCCTTCACTTTATCGCTTACGCTTTGTTGTATATGCGCTTGGCATGGCTGGCGCGAACGGCCACGCGGCCTCCGCCCTGTTTGCCTGCCCATTTGATCCACTTTTGCATCGGCTCCGCCGCCCGCAGCGCGTCCAGCGTAGGGAAGTCCCGTGCCAGCTCCGGCAGGGTAAACAGCGCGTGAAGCTGCCGGTGACAGTCCGCACAAATCTCGGCAATCTCCGTGCCGCCGCGTGACTTGGGGACCAGATGATGCTTGCTTGGCGTTAAGAAGTCCCCCACACGCTCGCACAGGGGACACTGAAACAAGTTTGGTTGGGTTGTGCTAACGTTTGCCACACCTCAATAACACCGCAGAGGCGCGGTTTGTGCCTGAAATATGCCTGTCAACTATGGTCATGCCCTGGGCGGGATTCGAACCCGCACGGGGTTGCCCCCGGAGGATTTTACTTACCACTACCGCTTTCGCGGCCTGCTTGTCTTTCAAATATTTTGTAAAGAAAAGCCGTTTGGGGTCTGGACTGTCTCTTCGCCGTGCCGTTCGTTTTCGCAAAAATCAACGAAAAACGGGTTAGGCGGCTCCTGTACAGTCTCTACACTCGGCACGCAGGTTTCCCCAAATGCCTAGCTCGGGATTGTCTTGCTCTAATTACAGAGTTTAGAGTTCCCCGAATTAGGGAGCTGCTACGGCGCGGTTTCCCCCGCCGCGACCCATATCTAAGTCCGCTGTGTCTGCCATTCCACCACCAGGGCATGATGCGAAGAAAGTATACCACGCGGCAGGAAAGGAAGTCAAACGGGACTGGGGGCAAATAAAACTCACGGATTGAGTCCGTGTCCCAAGAGCCACGGATTAAAATCCGTGGCTCAGAATGCGTGGGGCAGGGCAAGAGGTAGAACTGAATGCCCCTGGCGAACAAAGGCAGGAAAAACGAGTGCCCACCGCGAACAAGTCAAGTACTGAACACACGAAAAGCCGACGCCCGCCCTGCCTGCTGCCTCAAAGGAGAACTGCTCATGCTGACCCGACGAGAACTGCTTCAAACCGCCCTGCTGTCCGTCGCAGCCCTAGCCGCCGCCCGCACCGCTTCGGCACAGGGGCCGCCCGCACCGCCTAACCTGACGATCCCGGCAACACCGACGCCAGCACCGGCAGCGGCCACCGGACCGTATTTTTTGCCGCCCCTGCCGTATGCCTACGACGCTTTGGAGCCGTACATCGACACCGAGACGATGCATATTCACCACGACAAGCACCACGCGGCGTATGTCAAAAACCTGAACGAAGCAGTTGCCAAGCTGCCTGCGCCCTCAGCCGCCGACGCCGTCCAATATCCTGACGCCAGCAATCTGATTGTCAATCTGCTGACGACCCCACGTATTGGTATCAAAGACCCGAATGCCCCGGTGTTCAACGCTATTCGCAACAACGGCGGCGGGCACTATAACCACTCGCTGTTTTGGACGCTGATGAAGAAAGGCGGCGGCGGCAAGCCCACCCGCGACATGGCCGCCGCCATCGACAAGCATTTTGGCTCGTACACGCAGTTCCAGGACACTTTCACCAAAGCCGCATTGGGCCGCTTCGGCAGCGGCTTTGCCTGGCTGTCGCGCTCGCCGGACGGCACGCTCACGGTGGAATCGACGCCCAATCAGGACAGTCCGCTGATGTATGGCCGGACGCCTTTGCTGGGTATTGATGTTTGGGAACACGCCTACTACCTGAAGTACCAGAACCGCCGCCCGGAGTATATCGCCGCGTGGTACAACACCATTAACTGGGACACGGTCAACAGCCGCTTCACGCAGGCGTCCAAGAAGGCATAGGACCCCTCCCGCTCGTTCCTCGCTCCCTCCCCTGTTAGGGGAGGGCACAGAGAAGACTAGATAAGAAAGGCCCTCGCTTACGTCTTCGTCTTTTATTACCCTTCCCTAACAGGGGAGGGAGCGAGGAACGAGCGGGAGGGGTTGCCCGCAGAAAGCAGCAAACGCCCATGTTCAAGAGCCGCCGCAAAGAACAAACGGTCGAAGACGCCCCGGACAGCATCGCGCCGTGGGAAATGCTGTCCGAGGCCGAGGGGGCCGCGCAGACGGCCCGCCTGCAAGCGCCCCGGCCCGGTCAGCACCTCGTCGCCTTCGCCCGGCGTCTGGATGCCGACGCCGTGGCCTGCTTTGACAAAGGGCCGGACGGCATAGGCAAAGCCGTTTTGGTGCTGGAAAACCCGGACGCCCCCGGCGGCGTCATCGAACGGCGCTATGCCGGTTTTGGCGAGTGGTTTGACGCGGCGCTGGCGGAACACGCGCAGAGCAAATAGGAGAACGTTTTGGACCAAACCGAACTGCAACTGATGAACGCCTACTGGCGTGCCGCCAATTATCTGTCCGTCGGCCAGATTTATTTGATGGGCAACCCCCTCCTCAAAGAGCCGCTGACGCGGGCGCATATCAAACCGCGCCTGCTGGGGCACTGGGGGACGACGCCGGGCCTGAACTTTATTTATGTCCACATGAACCGGGCGATCAAGGCGCATGACCTCAGCGTCATTTATGTCTGCGGGCCGGGTCATGGCGGGCCGGGCATGGTCGCTAATACCTACTTGGAGGGAACCTATAGCGAGGTTTACCCCAACATCTCGCAGGACGCGGCGGGTATCCAGAAGCTGTTCAAACAGTTCTCGTTCCCTGGCGGCATTCCGAGCCATGACTCGCCCGATAACCCCGGCTCTATCAATGAAGGCGGCGAGCTGGGCTACTCGCTCGCCCATGCCTACGGGGCCGTCTTTGACAACCCCGATTTGATTGCCCTGTGCGTCATCGGCGACGGCGAGGCGGAAACCGGGCCGCTGGCAGCGTCGTGGCATTCCAACAAGTTTTTGGACCCCGTGCGCGACGGGGCCGTGCTGCCGATTTTGCACCTGAATGGCTTTAAGATTGCTAATCCCACCGTGCTGGCGCGTATCCCGCACGAAGAATTAGACAGCCTGCTCACGGGGTACGGCTACAAGCCCTACTGGGTGGAAGGCGATGACCCGGACATCATGCACCCGAAAATGGCCGAGACGCTGGACACGGTGCTGGCGGAAATCAAAGACATTCAAGTTAGAGCCAGGGAATCGGGACACGCGGAGCGCCCGCGCTGGCCGGTGATTGTTTTAAAATCTCCCAAAGGCTGGACCGGGCCGAAGTTCGTGGACGGCAAAAAGACCGAAGGCTCCTGGCGTGCCCATCAAGTTCCGATTGCTGATATGAAGACCGACGCGCACGTTGCCGAGCTGGAAGAATGGATGCGAAGCTACAAGCCCGAAGAGCTGTTTGACGACGTTGGCACGCTGCTCCCCGAGATTGCTGCGCTTGCCCCCGAAGGCGAGCGCCGTATGGGCGCAAATCCGAATGCTAACGGCGGCCTGCAGCTCCGGGACCTGCCCCTGCCGGACTTCCGGGACTACGCCCTGTCGGTAGACCATCCGGGCACAGGCATCGGCGAGGCGACGCGGGTGCTGGGCGGCTTCCTGCGGGATGTCACGGCGGCGAGCAGTGAGCGGCGCAACTTCCGCGTCTTGTCTCCCGATGAGAACGACTCCAACCGGCTTGGCGACGTGCTGAACGCCACCGGGCGGGCGTGGGACGCCGAGACCATTCCCGATGATGACGAGCATCTGGCCGAAGGCGGGCGGGTGATGGAAATCCTCAGCGAAACCACCTGTCAGGGCTGGCTGGAAGGGTACCTGCTGACCGGGCGGCACGGCTGGTTCTCGTGCTACGAAGCCTTCGCGCATATTGTGGACTCCATGTTCAACCAGCACGCCAAGTGGCTGGAAGCCTGCCATCATATCCCGTGGCGGCGGCCTATCGCGTCGCTAAATTATCTGCTCACGTCGCACGTCTGGCGGCAGGACCACAACGGCTTTTCCCACCAGGACCCCGGCTTTATTGACCATGTGATGAACAAAAAAGCAAGCGTCGTGCGGGTTTACCTGCCGCCCGATGCTAACTGCCTGCTGTCCGTGGCCGACCACTGCCTGCGCTCGCGGGACTATGTGAACGTCATTGTGGCGGGCAAGCAGCCCGCCCTGCAATACCTAGACATGGACGCCGCCGTCAAACACTGTCAGGCGGGCCTCGGCATCTGGGAGTGGGCGAGTACCGACAAGGGCGGCGAGCCGGATGTGGTCATGGCCTGCGCGGGCGACGTGCCGACTCTGGAAACCATTGCCGCCGTGGCCCTGCTGCGCCAGGAGTTTCCCGACCTCAAAATCCGCGTGGTCAACGTCGTGGACTTGATGACGTTGCAGCCGCACACCGAGCATCCGCATGGCCTGAGCGACAAGGACTTCGACACCATTTTCACCGTCGACAAGCCCGTGATTTTCGCCTACCACGGCTACCCGTATCTCATCCACCGGCTGACCTATCGCCGCGCCAACCACGACAATATCCATGTCCACGGCTATCAGGAAGAAGGCACCACCACGACGCCCTTTGATATGGTGGTTTTAAACGACCTGGACCGCTTCCATCTGTGCCGGGACGTGGTGGACCGCGTGCCGTCGCTGGGCGTCAAGGCCGCCTACTTCAAGCAGGCCCTGCACGACAAGCTGATGGAGCATACGGCCTACACGCGCCAGTATGGCGAAGACCTGCCCGAAGTGCGCGACTGGAAGTGGCCGTTTTAGCCCCCCCGCCCCCAATAATGGGGGAGCCGGATAAAGAACAGGAGACGGAGAGGAGGGCGCAGCAAGCAGCGCCCCTACGCCTAACATCCTGATCCTCCCTTTAGGGAGGACCCTGCGAAGCAAGGAAGGTAGGTCTCGGTAACCACCCACCATGAACATTCTCGTTCTGAACGCAGGCAGCTCCTCGCTCAAATACAAGCTCTTCCAAATGCCCGCCGAAGACGTGCTGGCCGAAGGCAACTCGGACACCGCCCCCGGCGACAGCCCCGAGGGCGCAGCGGCGCAGGTCATCGACAAATGCCACCCGTTGGGCATTGACGCCGTCGGCCACCGGGTCGTCCACGGCGGCCCGCGCTTTTCCGCCCCGGTGTGCGTCACGCCCGACGTGCTGACGGATTTAAAGGCTTTGGCCGACCTGGACCCGCTGCACATTCCTACCGAGACGGCGCTGATTGAGGCCGGGCAGCGCCTTCTGCCGGGCGTCCCTGCCGTTGCGGCGTTTGACACCGCCTTTCACCGGACGCTTCCCGAAGTCGCCTGGCGGTACGGCCTGCCCCGCGCCCTGGCCGATAATCTGAACCTGCGCCGGTACGGCTTCCACGGCTTGTCGTACCAGTATGTCACCGGGCGGCTTTTAAGCTGTCTGGGGCGGGAAGCCGTGGGCACGCGGCTGATAGTCTGCCATCTCGGCAGCGGTGCGAGCGTCTGCGCCGTTAAAGACGGATTGAGCGTGGATACCAGCATGGGCCTGACCCCGCTGGAAGGCTTGCTGATGGGCACGCGCTCCGGCGACGTAGACCCCGGCCTGCTGCTGTACCTCCTACGCTCACAGGGCATGAGCGCCGAAGAATTAGACACGCTGCTGAACCATGACAGCGGCCTCAAAGGCGTCGGCGGGCAGAGCGATGTGCGGAAGCTGGAACAGGCCGCGCAAAGTGGTGACATGGACGCCGAGATGGCGCTGGAGATGTTCGCCTACCGTGCGGCCAAGTATATTGGGGCGTATGCCGCCGCTTTAGAAGGGCTGGACGCCGTGGCGTTCACCGGCGGCATCGGCCAGCATTCTTCCGAAATACGCGCCCGCCTCTGCCGCCGCCTGGCGTTTCTAGGCATTCGTCTGGACACCACTGCCAACACAAACGCCGGGCCGGACGAAGTCAAAATCAGCCCCGCCAATGCTCCCGTTTCCGTCTGGATGATCCCCACCGACGAAGAGCGCCAAATTGCCCGCGAGACTTTCGCGCTGCTGCAAAGCGCGGAAGCTTTAAAAGCGGGATAGAAAGCCCTCGGACTGCCCCCCCGCCCCCAATAATGGGGGAGCAAGAGTAGGACAAAGAATAACACAAGAGTGGCAAAATCCTAACTTTCTGGCACCCCCATTACTGGGGGCGGGGGGGGGCTATAAGCGGATGTTCCGCTATTTTGCGCGGCTGACCGAAAAGTACGACCTGCCGGTGTATCCCGTGGTGCTGTTCTCTTACGACGCCCCGCAGCGCCGGGAGCCGACGACCTTTCGGGTGCGCTTTCCGGGAAAGAACGTGCTGCGCTTTGAGTACGCCGTTATTCAGCTCAACCGCCTGCCGTGGCGGCGGTTCATGCGGCAGGAACCGGTGGCGAGTGCGCTGATGGCGAAAATGAAGATGCGGACGGAAGACCGCCCCCGTGTCAAGGCCGAGTGCCTGCGCCTGCTGGCAAGCCTGCGCCTCGACCCCGCCCGCGCCACCGTCATCGGCGTCTTTGTGGAAAGCTATCTGGCGCTAACGGCGCAGGAGATGACGCAGTACGAGCGGGTTCTGGAAAAGTTCACCCCGACAGAAAGGACAGAAACAATGGAATTGATGACAAGCTGGCAGCGGGAAGGTATTGTGCAGGGCCGGACGCAGGGCAAAGAGGCACTGGTGGTGCGCCAGATTCGGCGGCGTCTGGGGACGGTTCCGGCACAGGCTGTCGCCCGTCTGCCCCGGCTGTCGGCGGAGCAGTTGGATGACCTGGGCGAAGCCCTGCTGGACTTTGCGACCGCCGCCGATCTGGAAGCGTGGCTGGCGGGTCAGGGGTAAGTTCTGAGAAAGCCTCTGTCAAAAGTGCCTCTCCTGATGAATAGTATAGGGGGCGTAAACTTCGTTTGCGTCAAACTCGTAGGCGCGGTAGACAACGCGGCCCGTGAACTCCAGCATATCCCGCATCCGGTCTCGGATGACGGGCCGGATGATGCGTGTCAGCGCCTCTTCGCGCTCCACCCATTCCACGGACAGGCTTTCTGAACTCGTTCGGAGCTGGCCGCCGAGAGGCTGGCAGAGAAAATCCAGCATGACGATGTGTGACTTGAGGTTGGAGTAGACACCAACCAATGCGCCCACAGAAACCGTGATGCCGGTTTCTTCCTCAATTTCGCGCACAAGGGCGGCAGTCAGGTCCTCGCCCTCCTCCACCTGCCCGCCTGGAAACTCCCAGTCCCGACGCGGGCTTTGCAGCATCAGAACGCGCCCCTGCGCGTCTGTCACCAGCCCGGCGACAGCAACAATATGTTTGGGAGTGATCATAGCAACTTAATCTCACGGCGGCGGTCTTTCCGAATTCGCTTCATTAAATCTTCCATCAGTGGCTCATCCTTGAAAATTCCGATCACCTTGTCCAGAGGATTGACCGGGGGCGGGGGTGTCAATACCAAATCTGCGGCGCGGAGCAGGGCGGACACCATGAATTCGTCCAGGGTTTGCCCCTCGGCGGCGGCAGCGTTCTGCACTGTTGTCATCTGTGCCGGGGTCAGGCGCAGCGACGGAGCAGCGGGCGATATAACTTCGCGTTCCAGTGCTGCCATGAGCTTTCTCCTGACGCCATTGTACCCTGACGCGCAAAAAAGGCCGCCGGGCCTCTACCCGGCGGCGGCTTGTGTCTCAACTGTCTTCTAAGAACCCTTTTTCTTTGACGTAAACGGCTTTTGAGGCTTTTGCCAGCAGTGTAGCCAACCGCTCCGCCTCAGTGATATTTTCATCCGACACATCTGGACCACGCTCTGGCAGCCCGGTGATATTTGCGTGAAAGTCACGGTCTTTTGCCGTTTGGACGACATCTAAACCGGGTGTAACAGCGACAGCTCGGACTGAGGCAACTGTAAGAACTGCAATCATACGGCAACTCGGCCAATCTGCCTGTGTTTGTCTCACCGAACGTTTTTCTCTGAGATTGACGGAAAGCCCGCTGGTATCGCGCTTTTGGCCTGTTTCAAGATGGGGTTCACGCCGCAGAAAAGCCCCACGCAATATCTGCCCGGAGCTTTTGTCAATGGAAAGCGCATTCGTGCCGACGCGCAGAACCTCGCAGTCGTCGGGCAGGGGCGGCCTAGTTTCGGGCAAGGCAGGTCTCCTTTGCACCTAATTTTTCAGCCAGGTTAGCCACTCACTGAGCTTGAAAGGGTCCGGCGAGTAGTCCGCCTCATGTTCCTCGCCTTGCTCATGGTAGATGTATTGTCGCTCGTCCGGCAGGCGGGAAACGACAAAGCGCAGCTCCTGGTCGGGTCGTATCCATTCCACGCGCACTCCACCCACGCCATCTGCATAAACAGTTCCCAGGGGAACGGGAGTTTTCAGATGCTTACTTGCAGTTTCTAAAAAGTCGCGTACTCGATGTGTGGCCTCCAAAGTTGGCGCAAAAAACTCATCGTCATAATCTTCGGAAACACCCAAAGCGTCAAGCTGCCTCAGCATCTCACGCAAACCTTCACGGCGGGCTTTTGCAGACAGAATTTCTTCAGTTTTCACCTCGTTCAACCGGCTTGTTTTTGCCTGAGTATTTTTGAACGTGAGTGCCATTGACTTATCTCCTGATGCTATTGTACCATGAGACGCCAAAAAGGCCGCCGGGCATCTGCCCGGCGGCCTTTAGTAACTCTGGTTTAGGAAGCCAGGCGAGCGGCGTCGGCGGTGTTTTCCCAGGAAAACGCCGGGCTGCCGAAGTGGCCGTTTTTGGCGGTCTGGGAGTAGATAGGCCGGGTCAAATCCAGCAGCTTGATGATGCCGCGTGGGGTGAGGTCATAGGCGGCCTGGACGCGGCGGCTGATTTCGGCTTCGGGGAGGGTGTGCGTGCCGAAGGTCTCGACGAGAACCGAGACGGGCTGGGCGACGCCGATGGCGTAAGCAAGCTGGATTTCGCACTTTTCCGCAAGGCCCGCCGCGACGATGTTTTTAGCAATAAAGCGGGCGGCGTAGGCTGCCGAGCGGTCCACTTTAGAAGGGTCTTTGCCGGAGAACGCCCCGCCGCCGTGCCGGGCATAGCCGCCGTAGGTATCCACGATGATTTTGCGGCCTGTGACACCGGTGTCGGCCTGCGGGCCGCCAATAACGAAGATGCCGGTGGGGTTGACGTGGTAGGTGATGTCCTGCGTGGCGTACTTTTCGTAGCCCGCCAAAACGGGCTGGATGACGTGCTGCATCACCCGTGCCTGCACATCGGCCTGGGTCAAGTCGGGGTCGTGCTGGGCGGACAGCACAATGGTATCAATGCCGACCGGCTTGTCGGTGGCGCGGTCGTAAGCAATCGTCACCTGGGATTTGGCATCGGGGCGCAGGCCGAGCGCCGGGTCTTTGCGGACTTCGGCGTAGCGGGCGGTGAGCTGGTGGGCCAGCGTGATCGGCAGCGGCATGAGTTCAGGGGTCTCGCTGCACGCATAACCAAACATCATGCCCTGGTCGCCCGCCCCCTGGGGCTTGTCGCCTTTCGCACCGGAGTCGACGCCTTTGGCGATGTCGGGGGACTGCTTTTGCAGGGCGACCAAGACGCCCGTGGTGTCGCCGTCGAAACCGTAGTCGGTCTTGGTGTAGCCCGCGTCGTTGATGGCCTGCCGGACAACGTCAGGGATTTCGACATAGCCTTTGGTGGTGACTTCGCCCGCGATCACGGCAAGGCCGCGTGTGAGCAGGGTTTCCACGGCGACGCGGCTGCCTTTGTCTTCGGTCAGCAGGGCGTCTAAAATGGCATCGCTGATCTGGTCCGCGAGCTTGTCGGGATGGCCTGCGGAGACGGACTCCGAGGTAAAGAGTTTTGTGTCGGGCATGGTGTGTCGCTTTCTGTTCTCAACGTGTCTAGACGTTCAAGGGTAGCAAGCGCGGCCTGCGGAGGGGGCAGTCTCAAGAAGGTTCAGTCAAGGCGGGATAAGCGGGGGGTGAAGAATGGTCACGCCGTCATCTCAACTCTTGTGCGTGCGGCCTCCCACAACGGGCAGACCCACCGCACCGGATTTAGCACCTGCCCCGCTGTTACCAGCGAGGTGGTTGTTGTGGCTTCGCAGGGCCGGTCCCTCCACCACTCTTGAGTTTCAATCCTCGCCCGCGTCTTTGGCGCGGGCGCAGTTCGTGCTTCGCTATAAGTTTGTCGCCGCTATGGTAGCACGAACGAGCGCCGTCTGTCAAGGGGCCGAACTGTTTAAAGGGGCGGGCCAGCCGGTCCAGTCCCCGGCATACAGCACTTCTTCTTCCAGCGTCACCCCAAAGCGGGCCTGAACGGCGGCTTTGACTTCCCCTGCCAGCGTCCGCAGGTCGGAGGCCGTCGCGCCCCCGGCATTAATCAGGAAATTGGCGTGTTCCTGCGACACCCGCGCCCCGCCAACGGTCAGCCCTTTGAGGCCGCAGGCTTCGCTGAGGAAGCCCGCCGGGACCACGCCCGCCGCCCGCATCCCCGCCGACAGCCCCGGCAGCGTCTGGGCAAGCTCGCGGCTGATGACATTCTTAAAGAACGACCCTGCCGACGGCGCGAAGGGCTGCTTGGCCCGCCGCTGCGCCTGATACTCTTTGGCACGGGCCACGATTGTCTCCGGGTCCCCTCGTTCGGGCAGCCGCAGAGTACAGGACAAAATCACCGTCGCCCCGATGCCTGCCCGGCGCAGGCGGCTGTCCCGGTACGAAAACTCCATCCATTCCGGCCCCACCGTCTGGTCCCGCCCGTCGGCGAAGACGCGCACCGACGTGACTAATGGCCCGATATTGCCCCGGTACGCCCCGGCATTGCTGACCAGCGCCCCGCCGACCGTGCCGGGGATGCCAATCGCCCATTCCAGCCCGGAAAAGCCCGCCCGCGCCGTCTGCATAAACAGCGAGCCGAACGACACCCCGCTTTCGGCAATCGTCTCTTCGCCGACTTCGCATAGCTTGCACCGGTTCTGAATGACCAGCCCATCATAGCCCGCATCGCTCATCAGCACATTGGACCCGTGCCCTAAGAACAGATACGGCACGCTTAGGTTGGTACAGACCGCCAGCACCTCGGCCAGTTGGTCTACGTCAGCCGCCGCCCAGAACCACCGCGCCGGGCCACCGACTTTCAAAGTCGTGTGCCGCGCCATCGGCTCATTATGTTTGAGGGCGTCTTCCAGCGTCTCCATCAGCGCCGCTTCGGTTTTCGTTTCAGAGTACATGGACAATCCAAATTAGCCCCCACAGTACCGAGGGCAGAAGCACAACTCCCAGCGAAAAGTAGAACCCTGCCCGCAGCAGATTTGGTCCTACTTCGCGTGTCTGCTCAGGGTTACGCCAGGAGAGCAGTATCTCCAAAAATACGCCGCCGGAATAGCCAATGTTCAGCAAAACCGGCACAGCAACAACGCCCATTGGTTCTATCGCATCTTCGCCCGGTCCTAACGTTGTAGAATGCGTGATAAAATAAAAGAAAAGCAGCAGGCTGACAATCCCAACACTTCCGACAATCAGGTTGTAAACAATACGCCGCACTTCCCACCAAGCAATAATTGTCCACATTGTGCGCTTGCCGCTAGGAACAGCAAAAAACCAGTTCAAAAACTCGCGCACCGCAGACGGTTTTGGGGACAGAGGAAAGTGGCTTTCCCCTTCGGGCGGCGGCGGCCATAGTTTCATAGCTCTCTCGTTTCGCTTTGCGTTTTTGCCTCGCGGCCCAGTGCCACCGCATTATAGCGTCATTATTATAGCGTCATTGTAGCACATGATTGGACATAGGGTTTCGGCAAAAAGGCAAGACAGGCCATTCATGCAGAAGTCAGTGCAGGCAGAAGTCAGTGCAGGCAGACTGTTCTGGCACTCAAGTTGACAGTAGCTTTTGGAACAAGTGCGCGGTCTTGGCAAGCTGATACCCAATCGCCTGATAAAACGCATGGGCCTCCGTGCGGTGGAGGCCCGAACGCAGGCGAACGTCCAAATATCCCTGCGCCCCGGCCCACCGCTCCGCTTCCGCCATCAAACGCCGCCCAATGCCCTGCCGCCGCGCCTCTGCGTGGACCACGAGTCCCCCAATTTCAGCAAATGAAGCGGGCGACTCTAAAAGGTGAACGCCGTACACATGAACCCAGCCCACGACAGAACCACTACAGTCAGCGGCAAGCAGCGCACTGTCAGGGCGGCGGGCGATCTGCTCGAAACGCTCTTTCAGGTGTGAAACCGAAGTGGGATAGCCAATCTGTCCGCTCAGGGCGGCAGCGTCCGGGGCGTCGTCTGCCGTCATCAGTCTGATTGTGATGTTCATGGACAAATTATCCCTGCCGCCGCAACAAGTAGAGGAAAAACGGAGCACCGAGGAAGGCGGTGACGAGGCCGACGGGCAACTCGCGGTCCTCGGGGAGGAAGCTGCGGGCTGGCGGAATTGAGAGAGGCAGTCGGCTCAGGCACGGAAGGTTAAATCATGTCAAGATGATCTTCGACACGCTGGGCAAGCCCTTTCAAGCCGGTGGTTCTCAGCGTCTGAATGTAGTTCGCTGCTGTTTTTGGCGGACTTTTTAGAGAAGCCCGATGCACTTGAACGGCGCGTAAAAACAACCCCGGATCGTCGTCAAAGAGTGCCGACAGAAACACGTCAGGATGCAGCGGCTCAATCCCATACGCCGCCAGGGCCGGGACCGGGAAATCGGACAGATTAAAAGTCACAATGACAGATGCCTTCGCTGCGATTGCTGCCGCCAGGACATGGCGGTCGTTCGCATCCGGCAAAGTGAGCGTAGAGACAAGCGCCTCAAAACCGGAAACCAGGCCCTCGGGAACAGCCTGACTCATCAGGCGGCGGGTGCGGTCCAATTGAGCCGGGCTGACTTCCGGGTTGTCGGCCAGCACAGAGCGCGTCCATTCGTCCTGGATTTGCTCCGTCCAGCGCGGCGCGTAAGCTCCGGCCACGGCAACCCGCATGAGCAGGTCCCGCAGAGAAGGCGGGTAAAGGACGCAGGCATCTAAAACAGCCATGCTCATTAGTACAAACCCAGCCGCTCTGTTTCTGCCACCAGCTCATCTAAAACGGCGTTTCTGCGCTCTTGTTCAGCTTCGGTGAGGGGTTCCGGGGGCGGGGCGTTTCTGCGGGCCTGCGCCAGATGGGCGCGTGCCGCCGCGATTTCTCTTTCCCTTCCTCTTTCATTTTCCTGGTGCTGGCTCAGTTGTTTCACCATGGCTTCATAGGTTTCTGTGTCCAGCAGCACGACCTCGGCGCGGCCATTGACGGTCAGCACTTCGGGGGTGCGGGTCTCTTTGAGCCGGGCGACATGGGCTTTGTGGTTCCTCAAAAAGTCACTCATGGGATGTATCTGGCGAGTGTCTAACATGGTTTTCCTCTGTCTATCATGCTATTTTCAAGTAATTCTATGCAAAACAACACTATGATAGCACATTTCTGGTTATTGAGCCGGTCGGTCCTCAGAGCAACACAGAACGCGGGTGCATGGCAGGGGTGCGGAATGACGCCGGAGGTCTAACGGCTCCTGACACTCTTTTTTTCAAGTCTCTTTTCCAGCATGGCCTCCCGCAAAATGGCGTTCAGGCGCTTTTGGTATCCTTTCTCGCCGTCGTTTTTCAGCCACTCCAATACATCGGCGTCAATGCGGACCGTCAGTTGCTGTTTAATGGGCCTGTAAAATTGGCCTCGGACCGCCCCTGACCAATCCTGCCCGGAGGCGTCAGGAATGTCCGAGTAGTCGATGTCCGCGTCGGACTTGCCCGACACCGCCGCGAGTTCTTTCAGCACCGATTCAGGAATTTCTCTCATAGTTTTGTCTTTCTCTTCGATTTGCCAGCCGGGCGGAGATAATTCGAATATACTCTTCGTCCGCATTCTCCGTCCATGTGTGCGCCACCAGCAGCAGCGTCACCCCGGCCACTGTCCCGATTGTCTGCCAGCGTTCTTCCCCATCTACAAAACGATCCTGAACCGCGATAAAAAAAGGATCATCAAAAACATACTGAGCCGCTTCAAAGCTGATGCCATGTTTGCCTTTGTTGATCGTGTTTTTATCTTCGTCCCAGGAAAATTTCACTGTACGCTTCCTAAAAGTAGTTACATTCTTGTTGTTTATTATACCTTGTCTTGCGGCTATAGTGCAAAAGCCGATTGATATGGCAAAGTCGTTTCCAGTAACTGCGGCCCTGTCAGATTCCTACGGCAACATGGCGCGGCAAAACACCCCTTGACACCGGGCGCAGACGTGATACAATAAGCAGAGAGGAGGCACTATAATGAGCAGGTTCGGATGGCTTCTTGTTCCATGCTTTGGCCTTTGCCTTTCCCTAGCTTTGACGCTGACCACCCACTCGCGCCTCGCCACCATTGCCAGCGCCTTTGTGAATGTGATTGCCGTCGGCGTTTCTGTCTTATTCAAAGCGAAAATGCAATAACAGTACCCCCAGTTCTTTATAAGGAGCTTAACATGATTTCGGGAAAGGTAATTCAGCGGTTTGCTATTCCAACCCTACTTGCCATTGCATTTGCTGGCTGCTCGCCCAAGCCTCCCGCTGTGCAGAACAGCGTTCCCACCAGTCGGCATCTGACTCAAGCGCAGCTTGGGGCAGAGATGCAGCAGAGCGGGGTCATGTCTCAGAAAGATTATATCCGAGTAAGTAATCTGCAACACAAAACGGCCAAAACGCATCAGATGTCGGAGGAAGACTTTGCCTGGACTCTGTCTTTGCTTAAAACGGCAAACAGTCCATTTGCGCGGGCGCGTGCTATGGCAGCTTTGTCGTCTATATATCCTATGACTTCTGCCCAAGAAACTCAAACGAGAACTGCGGTTTCTCCCTATTTGACGAGCAAAGACCCCTTAGATCAGTCTTCTGCGGTAATGGTTTACAGGTCCATTGAACGGGATGGACTGCGCCCAAGCAAGTAGGACAAAAGTTAGGTCTGAAGCTACACTTATGAAATTACTATGAAATTACACTGGACTAGACAGAAGCAAATTGGGTTTACGCTGGTCGAGATATTAATCGTGGTAGCGATCATCAGCCTGCTGGCGGCAGTTCTGCTGCCTGTATTTACCAAAGCTCGCGCTCGCGGTCAGCAGACAGCTTGCTTGTCTAACTTGCGGCAGCTTAGTCTTGCTACGTTCCAGTATATCCAAGATAGTGATGACCGTTATCCTTACGGCGGCGATCCCGGCGACCTATACACGGATGGATGGTTATACTCTGAAAATGGCAAATACTGGGCGGCAGTCCAGCAAATGCAATCCAATAAACAACTTCTCTCAAATGTCATGAGCGGATACGTCAAGAATCATGCGCTGTGGCACTGTCCATCCGACAACGGCTTTGACAGAACCGGCCAGTATGAAAATAATTCTTTGGTGGCTTTCCCCTCTGCATTTCAGGCATTTGGAATGAGTTACGCTTACACAACGCAGCTCGCGCTGGAAGGGCAGACGATTAGTAGTGTCCGTGCTTGGAGCCGTAATCCGCCATACAGTGAACATAACCCGGCGGATATTGGCTTGTTTTATGACCTTGTAGGACATTGGCATGGTGGTGCAAAATTGAGTGAAGGGCGCTTGAACTATGTCATGCTTGACGGTCATGCGGTCAATGTTGACCGGACACGCGCTGATCAGTTGAACAATATCCTTTTTTCGATACCAAGTCCATCCAGCCCATAATAAAATGACACCATACCAGCGGCAGAGTTCGAGGCTTAACCCTGCCGCCGGAGCAGATACAGGAAGAACGGAGCGCCGAGAAAGGCGGTGACGAGGCCGACGGGCAGCTCGCGGCCATCCGGGAGGAGGGAACGGGCGAGGGTGTCCGCCCAGACCATCAGGATGGCCCCGGACAGGGCGGACAGGGGCAGGACGGCGCGGTGGTCGGGGGTCCCGGCGAGGCGGCGGGCGATGTGCGGGGACATCAAACCGACAAAGCCGATAATCCCGGCAAAGGCGACGGTGGCGGCGGTCAGGAGGGAGCCGGTGACGAGCAGCACGGTCTTGAACCGCTCGGTTTCTACCCCCAGATGCCGGGCCGAGTCTTCGCCGAGAGCAAACAGGTTCATGGCCCGCGCTTCGGTCAGCAAAACTAAGAAGCCCAGGGCTAGGAAGCCCGCCGTCAGGGCGCATTGCGGCCAGGTGGCGTCCTGCAAAGAGCCGTTGAGGCGAAATTGTAGGTACTGCGCGTCATTCGGGCGGCTGAACTGAAGCAGCAGCGACGAGACGCCGCCTAAAAACGCACTGACGACGACGCCTGCCAGCAGCAGGGACGTCACCAAAACGCGGCCCCGCCGCCGGGCCAGCGTGTACACCGTGGTCATCGCTGCCGCCGCCGCCGCGAACGCCGCGAGAGGCAGGGCGAAGCCGTGCCAGAGCGTGTCTTTGTGGGCGAGAAGCATCGCCTCGGAGCCAACCGACGCCCCCGCCGAGACGCCGACGAGGTAGGGGTCGGCGAGATCGTTTCGCAGCAGGGCCTGAAACGCGACGCCCGCCGCCGCCAGTGAGGCCCCCACCAGCGCCGCCAGCAGCAGGCGCGGCCCGCGCAGGGACCACAGGATGAGGTCGGTGTCGGCGGTCCCCTGCGGCCCGTGCCGCAGAGCGGTCCAGACGTCTCCCGGCGACAGGTGCGCCTGCCCCACCCCCGCCGCGACCACGGCGGACACGGCCAGCAGCAGAGTCAGCAGGGCGGCGACGGCTTTCATCGGTGAATGGCCCGTGCCACCGCCACCAGGCCATCGGCCAGACGCGGGCCAGGGCGGGAGGTCAGGTCGGGGTCAAGCGCAAAGATGCGCCCCGCACGGACGGCAGGCAGGCGGCGCAGAAGGGGGTCGGCGAGAAACGCCGCCCGCGTCCCGGTGTCGCCCAGAATGACATCGGGTGGGTGAATTAGAAGCTGCTCTTTGGAGAACGTCCCGTAGCCCGAAATCGCCCCCCCGACGTTGACGCCGCCCGCACGGGTCACGAGGTCATCCATGAACGTCCCCCGCCCCGCCGTCCACAGGGGACTAGTTTGCAGCACGACAAACACACGCGGGCGGGGCCGACCATCCGCCGCCGCCATCTGCGCCGCCAGCCGGATTTTGTGTTCCATCTGCCCGATGACCACGTTTGCCCGCGCCCCCACCCCCGTCCGCGCCCCAATCTGCCGCAGGCTGTCTTCCACGCCCGAAAGCGATGTCGGCGTGACGACCAGCACCGGCAGGTGCAGACTCAACATCCGCGCCACGGCCCGCCCATTTGCTACGCTGTCGGCGACCACCAAATCCGGGTGCAGGGCCAGCACCTTTTCCTCGCTCGTGTTGACATCCCCGACTTTGGCAATGGCTTTGGCGGCAGGCGGATAATCGCAGTACGTCGTGTCCCCCACCACGCGCCCCCCCAGCCCCAGCGCAAACAGCATCTCCGTCGTCCCCGGCGACAGCGAGACAATGCGCTTCGGATACGACGGTTTGGCCGGAGCCGCACCGAGAGGCTGGGTGAGCGAAACGAGAAAGAGAAGACAAAAAAGCAAGCGTCGGCACATAGGCGTACTATAGCCGGGCGGGGGGGGAGGTGTCAAGCTGAATGACGCCGTTTGTCTCACCTCGACAAGCAATCTGCTCCGCTGAACTCAAGCCTGTTGGAAGCGCACTCATAGGATCGTGCAAAAACCTTGTTTCAACCTGTAGGGTTCCCCCGCCTTCATCTTCGGCTCTTATCGCTTTCGGCTGGCCCGGATTTGAAGAGCTATCAAGACAACAACACTGACGACGAACAGAGCGAATAAGAGATGCTCGCCTTCTGGCGTTCCGCCAGTGGTGGGCAAGTTCATTTGGTAATCCCATCTGACAGAAGTTCGAGGGGCTGAACCCCCTCGCTGGGGGGCGAAGCGCCTTGAACCCGCCTGCGCGGGTGCGGAGCAGAATCGGAGAGGAACTGGCCGCTTGACCTAATCTGTCTTATTCTTCACCCGCGCAGGCGGGTTCACGGCGTCTGCGCCCCCCAGCGAGGGGGTTCAGCCCCTCGAACCCGCCCTGACAACAGAGACGCCCGGCCTCTCGAATGAGACCGGGCGATAGGGGCAATAGCAATGTCACCGCCGCTTGGCGGTGAACACATTGCTGTCGGCGGCAGGGGCGGAGGCGGCTCCGTTGGCTGTGCCGTTAGCCGTGCCATTGGCCTGCGCGGGCAGGGCGAGGGCCGGGTCGGGGGCGTCGAGCCGCAACTGGCCGCTGACAAGCTGCGTTGCCAGAAGCGTTTGGATGACGCCGGTGATCTGGTCGGTCGCGCCGCCTGCCGCGCCGCGCCCGTCGCCGGCGCCGCTGATGTTGATGAGCTTGGCATTCGCCAGCGCCTCGGCGATGGCGGGGACAATCTGAGGCAGCAGCTCGATTTGTTTGAGCGACAGGTAGGCATTGCCGCCCTGCTGAATGGCCTCGTTGACGGCGCGGATGGCGTCGGCCTGAGCAAGGCCCAGCGTGCGGACTTTGACTGCTTCGGCGTCGGCGGCGGCTTCGGCCTGAATGCGGACGCGGGTGGCATCGGCATTGGCCTGGGCGGTCTGGGTAGCTTTCAGCTCGGCTTCGCGCTGGACAGCCACGGCGTCCTGGCGCTTCGCTTCGGCCTCGGCAACGGTGGCGGCGTTCTGCGCCCGGCGCTGCTCCAGGTCGCGCTGCTTGTCGTTGATCGCCTGTTCGGCGGTGAGCTGGGCCTCACGGGCGCGGCGCTCCTGGTCGGCGGAGACGATGTCGGCATTGGCTTTGGCTTCCACGGCGGACTGCCGCCGCCGGGCTTCGGCGACTTCCGACTGCACCTCTTTGATATTCAGCGAGTTGAAGACTAGCCCCAAATCCTGAAGCTCGCGGGAGCAGGCGCCTTTGATGATTAAAGCCAGTCGGTCGTCTTCCTCGACAGGAATGGCGGCGACGGAACGGGCGACATCGGTTCCGGGCAGCAGGGCGGCCACGTTGCGCTGGGCTTTGGCCGAAAACAGCTCATCGTGGTTGAGCAGGTTGACGGCGCGGCGGCCCGTGGAGGTCAAGAGGTCGGACAGCGTCGCGGTCTGCTCGGCCTGCGGCTTGGAAAAGAACTTGTTCGCCGCCGTGGTGATCATTTCATTGGTATCGCCCACCGAGACAATCGCGGACGCTAAGACGCGCACTTTGATCGGCTTCGGCTGGCCGTTCGCGTCCACATCGGCGGTCTGGTCGGCGATGTCCAGGTCAATGTTGATGGCTTTGGACGGGATGGTGGTCCCCGTGGTCAGCATCGGGATTTCGATGGCCTTGCCCGGCCCTTTGTAGATGGCGGTGCGCCCATTCAGGGACGACACCAGCCGGATGGTTCCCGCTTCCACCTGGGTCAGAAACCGGCTGATAATCAGCGGGATCAGAATAATCGCCAGCACAACAACGACCGCGACAAACAGCATACTTCCCATCATCTTCTCCTTTTTCTTTCCAGTGTCAGCCTAAAGCCGCGCCACGCGGCAGGTGTTCGCCCGCCCGTCCACGGATACCACCGTCAGCGTGTCCCCTTTTTGGACCGCCTCAGCCTCTTCGTCCGTCTCCAAAGTCGCCAGCACCCGTACCCACTGGCCGTCGATAGTCAGCCCCACCAGCCCGCGCCCGCTGCTATCAAAGCGGCCCAGCGCCTCGGCCTGCTGCGCCACCATGCCGTTCAGCGCGGCGCTGGGAGTAGAGGCAAACTTGAAAATCAGCCCCCACAGCGGGCGCACTAAAAGCCCGTAAAAGACCAGCCCGCCCACAAGCGCCGCCAGGGCCGTCCATGCCGACGGCCAGCCCGCAGGCCGCGCCAGCAGGCCGGTTGCTCCCGCGCCCAGGCACAGCGAGAAAATGGTCAGAGGCGACAGCCAGCTCCACAGCGGCGACGGCCCGCGTTCCGAGCGCGGCGTGCTGACGTGCCCGTGATGCCCGGCATGAACGTGGCCTATGTCGGCGTGCGCGTGCCCCCCGTGGGCGGCGTCATGGCCGCTGTGCGAGAAGCCGAGGAACGCCTGCGCGACCAGTCCGAGCAGTCCAATCAGCAGCAGTGTGGTGTAAATCATGGCTGTTTTGCGGTTCTATAGATGTGTGACACGCGAGGCGCGAAAAAGTTGCACTGCGAAAAACGCCGGGGGAGTGCCGGGGGTGTAAAACCCCCGGCATCAAAGTTCAGACGCCCTCCGGGCTGAGGAAAAGGCCCGGTGCGCTGGTTCCCCCAGAATTGGGGGCTAGGGGGTCTCCTCTGTCCTCACCCGCGCTTCCCGGATGCGCTCGATGGCCTCGGCCAGCAGCAGGCGGTGGGCCGGGGTGTTGAGCCACGTACTTGCCCCCGATGAGTGCGGCAGGGGGATATAGGTCAGGCCGTCCCGCTCCAAAGTCGTGCCAACGCTCTGCGACAGGGGCATTGGGGGCAGAAACGTGTCAATCGACAGCTTGCCAAACAGCAGCACGACGCGGGGCTGCACCAAAGTCCATTGCCGGTCCAGCCACGGGCGGCACAGCGCCCGCTCGCGGGGCGACGGGGCGCGGTCGGTGCTTTTGCCAGGCAGGCGGCCCGGAAAGCACTTGGTCAGGGCCGTCATATAGACCCGCGTGCCGATGTCCGCCTCGGTGAAGCCCGCCTCGCACAGCCAGCCGATCAGCTTTCGCGCTGCCGGACCGAGATACATCCGGTCGCCGCGCCAGTCGCTGAGGCCGGGGGCCTGCCCGATTAAGAGAAACGGCGCGGGGGCCTCTCCCCACGCCAGCCCCGGCGGGGAGATGGGATACCCCGCTTCTTCGCAGCGGCGGCAGGCCCGAATATCTTCGTGCAGCAGTTCCAGTTCAGTCACACTGTCAGTGTACCCGGAAGTCTGTGTCAGCCAGACAGATGGCTTGACACCCCCTGCCCTTGCACGGTATAATTGCCGTTCCCCCGCAGCGCCGCGTGGCTCGATACTCACTTTAGTCAGGAGCCAGCCGCGTTCTTATGTCCCTCTTTGAACATTACACCCTGGACGGGTTTTACGACGAGATGTTTCAGTCTCCCGGCACGCCGCGCCCCCACTACCGCAGCCTTCATGCGACGCTGGAGTCTCTGACGGGGCGCGACTTCAAACAGCGTGCCCAGATGGCCGAGATGAGCATGATGAACCAGGGGGTGACGTTCACGGTCTACGGCGATGACCAGGGTTTAGAGAAGACTATGCCGGTGGACCTCGTCCCGCGCATTATCACGCACGATGAATGGACCCGCATTGAGCGCGGCCTCAAGCAGCGCCTGCGGGCGCTGAACCTTTTTCTGCATGACATCTACCATGACGGCAGAATCCTGAACGATGGTATTGTGCCGCGTGAGCTGGTGGTCAATGCCAAGCATTACCGGCGCGAGTTTCTCGGCGCGAATGTCCCCAAAGACATTTATGTGCATATCTGCGGCACGGATTTGGTGCGCGACGACAGCGGCAGTTACTGCATTCTGGAAGACAACCTGCGCTCACCGTCGGGCGTTTCGTATGTGCTGCAAAACCGGATGCTGATGACCCGGATTTTCCCCGGCCTGTTCCGCGAAAACCGGGTGCTGGCCGTGGACCACTACTGCTCCCATCTTCTTGCCAACCTGCGCTACATTTCGCCACGCGGCAGCGACGACGCCACGGTGGTACTTCTCACCCCCGGCGAGTTCAACTCGGCTTACTTTGAGCATGCTTTTCTCGCGCAGCAGATGGGCATTGATCTGGTGCAGGGCCGCGATTTGTATGTGGACAATAACTGCGTCTGGATGAAAACCACACGCGGCCCGCAGCGGGTGGATGTGATTTACCGGCGCATTGACGACGACTTTCTGGACCCGCTGACGTTCCGCCCCGACTCCAGCCTCGGTGTGCCGGGCCTCATCAACGCCTACCGGGCGGGCAATGTCGCCCTTGCCAACGCGGTCGGCACGGGCGTCGCCGACGACAAAGTGATTTATGCCTATGTCCCGGCCATGATCAAATACTATCTCGGTGAGGACGCCCTGCTGCCCAACGTGCCGACCTATCTCTCCTGGGACGACGCCCAGCGCGACCATATTCTCAAAAACCTAGATAAGCTTGTGGTCAAAAGCGCCAACGAGGCGGGCGGCTATGGGATGCTGATGGGGCCGCAGTCCACCAAGTCTGAGCAGGATGAGTTTGCCCGGATGATTGAAGCTGACCCGCGCAACTTTGTCGCCCAGCCGCTGGTGCAAATCTCCCGCGCCCCGGCGTTTGTACCGTCTTTGGACGGTTTTGAAGGCCGCCATATCGACCTGCGCCCGTATATCCTGATGGGCGAAGACATTTCCATTATCCCCGGCGGCCTGACCCGCGTGGCTCTCAAAAAAGGCTCCTACGTGGTCAATTCGTCGCAGGGCGGCGGCTCCAAAGACACCTGGGTGCTGGCCCGGCCTGCCGGTCAGTTCCAGTCGCAGACGCTGGGCGGCATGAGCCAGGCCCAGCGGCAGGGTTCGGGCGAGCCGGAAACGCGGCCTGTGCAGGGGGAGAGGGCGGCGGAGGAAGAGTAGTCACGCAGCGATAGCCACCACAGAGACAGGCCACGCATTGAAATGCGTGGCTGAAGGGCACAGACGCCGAACGTCCCTCCGGGACGCAGATGCCGATTACGGTGAGCTGCTCTGTATTTTGTCCCGCAGGGACATTCAGCCGAAGGCTCCTCAGCCACGGATTTTAATCCGTGGCCTGAAGGAACAGGCAATCTCAAAAGGACCCCTTATGCTTGCTCGTGAAGCCGACGCAATGTTCTGGATCGGACGCTATGTGGAGCGGGCCGAAGCGACTGCCCGCATGGTGGATGTGCAGTACCACTCGGAGCTGGAGGGGGCGTTCCCGCTCACCCGCGCCGAAGACACAAACGCGGTGGAAAGCGACCCGTCGGCGCTGTGGGGACCCATTCTGGCGATCTCCGGCGATGCCGACTTGTTTGCCCAGCTTTACGGCAGCGATCTGGACGAGCGCAATGTGCTGGACTTTTTTGCGTTCCGCCGCGACCACCCGAACTCCATTATCTCCTGCGTGTCCCGCGCCCGCGACAATGCACGCGGCGTCCGCGAGTCGCTGCCGTCGGAGATGTACGAGAGCCTGAACATCTTTTTTCTGGAAGTCGCTCGCTGGAATGCGGACAAGATTTTAGAGTCGTCCCCGCACGGCTACTTTCAGCAGGTCAAGAACGCCTCGCACCTGTTTCACGGCATCACCGACCGAACGCTGCCCTATGACGAAGCCCGGTCGTTTCTGGAATGCGGCATGATGCTGGAACGTGCCGACAAGACGGCGCGTATTCTGGATGTCAAGTATCATATTCTGCTGGGGGAAGCTGAGATCGGCGGGACGCTGGATCAGCATCAGTGGATTGCCGTGCTGAAAAGCGTGGGCGCGTTTGAAGCCTTTCGCAAGGCGAACCGGCTGGGGATCACGCCCGGCAAAGTCGTGTCGTATCTCGTCCGCAACCCGGCATTTCCGGCGTCGGTGTCCTATGCCATCACGCAGGTGGACCGCGCCCTGCGGCAGATTGGCGGCACGCGGGGGATGCCCGCCTCCAACCGCGCCGAGCGTCTGGTGGGCCGCCTGCGGGCGGATTTGTCGTACATCACGACGGATGAGATTTTAGCGCTGGGCCTGCATCAGTTTTTGGAGCAGGTACAAGTGCGCTGCATGGAGATCGGCAACGCGATTTCCGAGGCGTATCTGAAGTATTAGAAGAAATCGAGGGGTTGACAACCCCTCGCTAGGTGAGGCGTCCTTCGGACGGAGGAACAGAACCAGCAGTTGTTGGCATTCTCTGTCACCCGGAGGGTGCTTCTCCTAGCGAAGGGTTTTCAACCCCTCGGTCTGCAGCCCGCCTTGACAAACGCGGCTCCGGCGGCGTATAGTAGAGACAGAGGAATTGTACCGTGGCACGTTCGAGTTCTAGGTCCACACGCGGCGGCTCCGGCGGCGGGGTGTGGAAGTATGTCGGCGCGGCGGCAGTCGCCATTGTCGGCGGCGTCGGCATCGGCTACCTGTTTGGCGGCGCACGCGGGGTGCGTGCGCCGGAGCAGCCCGTTCCGCCGTCAGCCACGGTGCTGACGCCGCCCGTCACGCCGGGCGTCTCCCCCGCGTCTATTCGCCCGCAGACGACCAACGGCAACTATACCGCGCCCAATGCCCCGCGCATCACCATCCGCGAGGAGCAGACTCCTATCCTGCGCCGCGTTACGCCGCCCACACCGCCGCCCGTCGACTCCGAAGCCAGCCAGGAAGCCGTGCCCACGCCCCGGACGCCCCGCCGCACGACCACCGATGCCGCTCCCTCGGATAGCACGACGCCCGCGCCCCTCGACACCAACCCGTCCACCACGCCGCCGACCGTCAACACCGGTCCCGCCGCCCCGGACACGAACAGCAGCACCGCCCCGGTCACGCGGCCTGTCCCGAAGCCGCCCGCCAACGCGGACCCGGATATTGAGCAGGTCACGCCGCGTGGCACTCCCGCCCCGCCCCCGGACGCCGCGACGCACGCCCAGTTTCGGGTGCAGACCGGCGCGTATGCCGATGAAGGCAACGCCCGCACGGTTGCCGACCAGCTTCGCAGCCAGGGCTATTCCACCAGCACCCGCAGTGAGCGTGACGGCGACCATCTGGTCTACAAAGTCCAGGTCGGCGCATACCGCTCCAAAACCGGGGCCGCCAAAGCCGCCGACGACCTCCAGAAAAAAGGCGTCCCGGTGTATGTTTCTCCGATTGGGCCGTAGAGACAGCCCTGAAAACGTCCTGACACTGAAAGCAGCGCGTCAACCTGATTCGAGGGCCGCTGTTGGGGATACCACCTTGTTGAGCCGCTGGCTGTTATGCTTTAGTGAAGAGGCGATTGTTACAAGACTACCGTATGCTTCTTTTCTGTCGCTGGGCCAGAGTAGTAAACTTTAATTTTTGTCAGAACATCTGTCAAATATCCCGACTGGTCCGCGAGTCTGTAAGCCTGCGGATTTAGGAAAACGTGTGGGTCGGTACTGATTGGAAAACTTGTCCTGAAATCTAAGGCCACGATTAAATCAGGATAGTCCGCAGCATAATAACGCCGCTGATTCTCTGAAAAGATTTCGTTGCCGAGTGGGTGGAAGCGTCTGAGAACATCAGCCCGTGTCATGCCGACTTTGAGCCTCTTCACTTCTTCAAGCCCAGCAGCCATCTTTTTCCACTCGGAAGCCGTCATGGTTTTATCAGGCTGGTTAAGCAGCCTAGCTGACACTTGTGTTCTTTCCGGCACGACGATAACAACTGACTTAGGAGCAGTCTGCGGAGGCTTCGCTGTGACAGTAGCTGACGAGAAAGCGATTAAAGCGATAATCGAAAGAAAGTTATACACTTGTTAATCTCCTGTTGTGATTCTAGTTCCTTGCACTTGTAGCACGAATCAGATTTTCACCCAGCGGGCCAACGCCATAGCTCATCCGCGCCGGTGACGCGGCTAAAGCGATGAGGGAGGCTCACCACCGGCGTCGGGTGCAGCGCCTTGTTCGGTTGCTGGCAGCGGTGGCACTGCCTCATCTGGCTCCAGCCAGTTGCAGCACTTTGGCTATGGCAGACAGTTTATAAGCCCGCGCCGTCTGCAAAGCCGTATCCCCGGAACTGCTCCGCCAGTTGACATCTACCCCGCGTATTATCAACGTGCGGACGATCCCAACATTACCACTGGCAACCGCCCACATCAATACCGAGCCACTTTCGTTGTGGACATTTTTGTCAGCGCCATGAGACAACAGAAACAGCACGGCGCTGCCGCTGCCACCTTCGGCGGCAGACATGAGAGGCGTCTTGAAATGAATGCTGCGGCCTTCAATGCTGGCTCCCTGCCGCAGCAAAGTCTGCATAGATGGTACATTGCCTGCTTTGGCCTCGGTGTTGAGTTGGTCATTAATTATAACACCATAGAGCAGGTATGCTCCCAAGCCAAAGAATGGAAGAGACACAAGAGCATAACCCCATTGTCGCCACTGTCTCATGAGAAATCCTCCGCTTGCCCGCCTGCTGTAAGCCCATTATACCTGAATCAAATACTGAGATCGCGTTAGTTCCGCTCCGAGCGCGGGTCCAGCGCGTCGCGTAGGCCGTCGCCGAGGAAGTTCAGGGCCAGCACCGTCAGCGACAGGCACAGGGCCGGATAGATAATCAGTGCGGGCTGGCTGCGATAGTAGCCGCCCGCGTAGGCCGTGGAAATCATCTTGCCCCACGACGGCATCGGGTCCTGAATGCCAATACCCAGAAACGACAGCGTGGACTCGGCTATAATCACGCCTGCGATGTCAATGGTCGCCGCCACGATAATGGGCGACAGCAGGTTCGGCAGCAGGTGGCGGCGGATAATCTGCCCACCCGGCACGCCCAGCGCCCGCGCCGCCTCCACATACTCCCGCCCCCGCAGCGACAATGCCTGCCCGCGCACCAGCCGGGCCAGACCCGGCCAGCCGGTAATCGCCAGCGCGACAAATAAGTTCAAGAGGCTCGTCAGCGGGTTGGTCTGCTTGATGACCGCCATAATCAAAATCGCCAGCAGAATATCCGGGAACGCAAACATCATGTCGGTGAGCCGCATCAGGGCCACATCCAGCCCCTTGCCGTAGTAGCCCGCCACCAATCCCACCGAGACTCCCACCAGCAGCACAATCGCTTCCACGCCGAGGCCGACGCCCAGCGAAATCCGCGCCCCGACGGCAAGCCTTGTCAGCAGGTCGTAGCCCGAATCGTCCGTGCCCAGCCAGTGCCGCGCCGACGACCCCGCGCTGTAGTCATCGGTGGGCTTGTCATAGTGATAGGGCGAGAGGAGCGGATAAAAGACGGCCAGCAGCACAATCAGCGCCAGCACTACCAGCGACGCCACCGCCAGCGGGTTGCGCCCCAGATGCCGCCACACCAACCGCGCCTGACTCGGCGGCGCTGTGCCCAGCCCCGCGATTTCTTCCCGCTCCTGCTGTAAGATAATGCTCATAGGTTTCCTAGCCCGCTTCCAACGCCTTCACACGCGGGTCCAGCACCACGTACAGCAGGTCAATCACCAAGTTCGTCGTCACGAAAACCACGGCCAGCAGGAGCGTCGTGCCCTGAATCACCGAATAGTCCCGCTGAAAAACCGAGTTAATGGACTGATAGCCGACGCCCGGCACGGTGAAAATTGTCTCCACGACAAACGACCCCGACAATAAATAGCCAAACGACACGCCCGCCGTGGTCAGCACCGGCAGGAAGGCGTTTTTCAGCGCGTGCCGCACCATAATTCGACCCGGCGACAGCCCTTTGGCGCGGGCCGTGCGGATATAATCCTGCCGCAGCGTCTCTAATAGCGACGCCCGCGTCATGCGCCCAATCAGCGCGGCAGGGCGGGCGGCCAGCACAATGGCAGGCAAAATCAGGTATTCCGGGCCGCTCCACCCGGCCACCGGCAGCCAGCCCAGCTTCAAGGCGAAGATCGAAATCAGCACAGGGGCCAGCACGAAGTTTGGCAGGGTGACGCCGACCAGAACGCTTGTCATCAGGAAGCGGTCCAGAAACGTATTCGGTTTCAGGGCCGCCAGCACGCCCACGAGAATGCCGATGACCAGCGCCAGCACAATCGCGGTCAGCGCCAGCAGGGCGGTGTTGGGCAGGGCGCGGGCGATAAAGTCCGTCACCGGCTCTTTGGTGTAGTACGAAAAGCCGAGGTTGCCGTGCGCGGCGTTCCACAGGTACAGGCCGTAGCGCACCAGCGGCGGCTTGTCCAGCCCGAACTCATGCCGAAGATGCGCCAGCGTCGCCGGGTCCGAATGCTGCCCCGCCGCAAGCTCGGCGGGGTCGCCGGGGGCCAGAAGCGCGATAAAAAAGGTCAGCGTGCAGACCGCCCAGACGGACAGGAGGGCCAGCCCCACGCGCTGCAAGATAAAACGTGCCATAAGTTGATGTTTCAAAGAAGCCACGCATTGAAATGCATGGCTGATTAGCCCTCGGCTGAATGTCCCTCCGGGACAAAAGAGAAGACAGAAGATTCAAGACCCGCGAAGCGGGCGTCCCGCAGGGACGTTCGGCGTCCGCGCCCCTCAGCCATGCATTTCAATGCGTGGCTCGACAATGGGTGATTTGCTCAACGTGTGAGCGACACGCCTTTATAGGGCAGATGCCCCATCAAGCAATCATCCAGTCCCTGCACACGCGGGCTGACCAGCTCTGGGTCCACGCCGTTATACAGCGCAATCCGCGCCGGGGACGCGCCCACAATCCGGGCGACCTGCCCGTACAGCGCCGCCCGGCGGGCCGGGTCGCGGGTGGTGTCCGCTTCGGCGCAGAGGGCGTCCACCTGCGGGTTAGAGTAGCCCGTATGGTTCTCCGGGCTATGCGTAGTCAGCAGCAGACTGTAAAAGTCCTGCGGGTCCAAATAATCGGCGTACCAGCCCAGCACAAAGCTGGGGGCCACAGTGTTTTTGTTTTCGGCGGCAATCAGCGAGCCGAACTCTAGCTGCCGAATGCGGACGGTGACGCCCAGCGTCTCCGTGTACATCTGGCGCAATAAGTCAGCCGTTTTGGCGGACAGCGGCTCTTTTTCCTGACAGTAAATCTCTAGTGGCGGCAGACCGCGCCCATTGGGGTAGCCCGCCGCCGCCAGCAGAGCCTTCGCTTTGGCCGGGTCATAGGGCAGCCCGGTGTACGTCGGGTCGCCGCCGGGAATGCCTTTCGGCAGCAGGTCCGGGGCGACCGGGTAGATGTTTGCCGTGCCGACGGTGACAATCTTCTGCTTGTCGGTGGCATAGGCGAACGCCGTGCGAACGCGGGGGTCTTTAAACGGCGCGTAGGCCGTTTCATTCAGGGCGAAATAATAGACACCCGCACGGGGCCAGAGCTTGATGCTGTTTTTGAGGGCCGGGTCCCGGCGGTCGGCCACGACGTCGCCCACCTGCCCGCCGCGCATGAGGTCAATGTCGCCGCGCACGAACTCCTGATGGCGCGTTCCGGCATCCAGGATAATTTTATCCACCTGCCCGGCGATTTTCGGAGCGCCGCCCCAGTAGGCGGGGTTCGCATCCATGTCCACTTCCTGATCCGGGGCAAAACGGGTGATTTTAAACGCCCCGCTGCCCGCGCCCGCCTCGGCGTCGGCGGCAGTCAGCGGCTGCGTGCCGCGCTTTTCGGCGATGGCTTCGCACACAATCCAGTCGGTCGGATAGGTCAGCGTCGCCAGCCAGTACGCTTTCGGCTGGGTGAGCGTAACCGTGACCGTGTGCGGGTCCACCACGTTGACGCCGGTTAAGTCTGCTGATTTGCCGCTGAAGACGTCTAAAGCGCCCACAATATCGCCCAGGTACTGCTTGGCAACGGGGGAGGCCAGCTTCGGGTCCAAAGCGCGGCGCAGGCTAAAGGCCACATCGGCGGCAGTGACGGGCATCCCGTTCTGAAACTTGGCATTTGGCCGCAGATGAAATGTGTAGGTGAGGCCGTCTTTGCTGACGTCCCACTTGGCCGCGAGGCACGGCACAATTTTATTTTGCGTGTCGTACTGCGCCAGCCCTTCGTAGGCTTGACTGAGCATTTGACCCGTTTCTACATCCTGACACATGGCCGGGTCAAACGTGATGGGGGCCGTTCGCATGGCGACGCGCAGGACGTTCCCGCCCGCCGCCCCGCCGCCATTAAAAAAGCCGTGCGAGGCCACGCCGCCTTTGTGCCCGCACCCGGCGAGCAGAGGCAGGAAGGCGAGTGAGAGGGCGGCGGGCAGGGGGCGGGGGACTTGCTTCATGGGTGGGCTTTCGGGCAGGAAGGGCGGGGAGACCCCGCCCCTCCGGGTCTTTGCTAACACTCTGGCTCCCCCATTATTGGGGGCGGGAGGGGTCTTAATGCGCCGCCAGCGTCAGGTGCTTGTAGGGCAGATGCCCCATCAGGCCGTCGTCGAGGCCGGAGACATAGGGCTTGACCAGCTCCACATCCTGCTGATAGTACAGCGGGATGAGCGGAACCTGATCGGCGGCAATCCGCGCCGCCTGCCGGTACAGGGCCGCACGGGCGGGCGGGTTCTGGGACACATCGGCGGCGTCGCAGAAGGCGTCAAACTGGGGGTTGGACCAGACCACATGGTTTTCGGGGCCATTCGTGCGAAGCAGCACCGAGTAGTAGTCCTGCGGGTCTAAGTAGTCAGCGGCCCAGCGGATATGGTAGCACTCGAGCTGGTTGTGGTCCTCGCGGTCCAGCATCGCGCCCCATTCGCTCACTGACGGCTGCACTTTGACTCCTAAAGTGTCGCTCCACATCTGCCGGATGAGGTCCACGGTCTTGGACAGGGCCGGCTCGGACTGCCGGTAGGTCAGCGGGATGGGCGGCAGGCCAACGCCGTTCGGATGCCCGGCGGCGGCAAGCAGCGCTTTGGCTTTGGCGGGGTCATAGGGAATGCCGTGGAACGCCGGGTCAAAGCCGGGGATGCCTTTGGGGAGAATGTCTTCGGCCAGGTCGCGCTTGCCGTCAAAGACGACCTGCACGATCTTCTGCTTGTCAATGGCATACGCCAGCGCCTGCCGCACGCGGGGGTCGGCAAAGGCGGGAAACGCTTTCTGGTTCAGGCCGATATAGTAGGTGGCCGCACGGGGGAACTGCTTGAGCTGATCTTTAAGCTTCGCGTCCGCCCCGTCGTGGGCGACATCGCCGGGGGACATGAATTGCAGCATATCTACATCGCCCCGGACATACAAATCGTGCCGCGTTCCGGCATCAATCACCACAGGCCGCTCGATGCCTGCGAGTTTGGGAGCGCCGTCCCAGTACCCGGCGTTGGCGGTCAGTGTCACTTTGGAATCGGGCCGGTAGCTTTCCAGCCGGAACGCCCCCGTGCCCGCGCCTTTGATGTCATCGGCGGCGGAGAGCGCGACGCCCTCTTTGGCCTCGGCTTTGGACAGCACGTAGCCCGTAGGGTAGGTCAGCGTGTAAATCCAGTAGGCTTTGGGCTGGGTGATGGTGATGGCGACCGTCTGCGGGTCCAGCACTTTCACGCCCGTCAGCTCCGTTGATTTGCCGCTGCTGACTTCCGCCGCGCCCACAATGTCGCCCAGGTAGGTCAGCGCCACCGACGATTGCAGCTTGGGGTCCAGAGCGCGGTGCATAGAATAATACACATCGGACGCCGTGACGGGATTGCCGTCCTGAAACTTGACACCGGGCCGCAGGTGGAAGGTGTAGGTCAGGCCATCTTTGCTGACGTCCCACTTTTCGGCCAGGCACGGCACGAGCGTGTTCTGCGGGGACCACTCCACCAGCCCTTCAAAGCACTGCTGCAAGACATCAATCGTGTCGCCGTCCTTGACGAGGGCCGGGTCAAACGTCGTCGGGGAGGCTTTGATGGGGTAGCGAAACACATTGGCGGCGTGCGTGTCCCCGCCGCCAAAGACGCCGACGCTGCCATTCTTGTGGCCGCACCCGGCGGCCAGCAACGTCGGCAAAAGCAGCAGCGGCAGGAAGCGAACAGGCGCACAAGCGCGGAAGCGGGCGGCAGTCAAAAGCAGTCTCTCCAATCAAAGCAGGTTACAGCACAGCGTAAGGGATAGGCTATTATACCACGCCCCCGCGCCCGCCGCCAACTTGCCTGGGAAGAGACTTTAGACTAACGCTTTTGCTCGTGAGTGACGAGCAGCCAAGCGAGAATGCACAGCGTGTAGCGCGATTTGTCTGAAATCTCGACGCTGTCGTCGGTCAGAGTGCGGGACGCGCCGGGGCTGAGCGGCGGCAGGAGAATCGGCGGGCCGAAGCCAAATGGCCCCTGCGCTCCCTCTGCACTTGCCCCATAGCGCATACTGTGAAATCCAGCGCTGCCAAAAGTCGCATGGACAAAATCAATGTGGTGGCGGCCACGCGGAATCGTCTTGCCGCTGACGTTTTGGACGGTTAGGTCAAAGCCAGGGTCAGCGGAATGAATGGGAAACCACTTCATTACCGTTGGCACTAGGTCGTTCCACTTCAAATCGGAGAGACTAACGCCTTGTGATCTCCAAATCAAACTCAGAGTGTCCGGGTCATCGGTGAGCGTTGTTAGAAATGTTTTGTTCTGAAGCGTCAGTATCTTGTGCGTCGCGTCCCAGTGAGAGGGAATATGAAAGGTGGCAAGAATCGGCGACAGCGGCACGATCATTTTGCCCGAAGGCGTGTCCCACAAGGCCGTTACCGCCAGGGCCACCGGCTTGCCGTCTACATCTGCGGTTGCTACGCCATCGGTAAACGTGATGCTGTGCCCGGCCCGCAGGATGGTCTCTTTTTTTCGCAGCGCATCGTGGCGTGTATGCGCTTCCATCATTTTGGCAAGCGCATCAAGCCCAACAATGAACGTCCCGCTGGGGTCCTGGTGCGGGACGATGGGATAGGTGAACAAAACGTAGAACTGATTGATTTTGAGAAAGGCATCGGGCGGGGGCGAACAGGTCGCCGCTGAAACGCAGTCACGCGGGGCAAAGGCCCCATGTAGAGGCGCGGACGCAGCGGCGGCAGACGGATGGCGGAAAGCCAAACACAGCAGGACAACGCCAGCGACAAGGGCAACCGCAAGCACGGCAAGGAACACAGTCTGTTTCAGCGGCTTCATACTCTCACTATACACCATACTACACAAATAGTCAAATGACAGGCGGGAGCCGCCCGTGGCGGACGGGCAAGAGGCAGACTATCGCACCACGCCCCCGTGCCTGCCTGCGCGGTGAGTTGGACTAACGCTTTCACTTGCCTGTCACCACAAGCCAGGCGAGGGCGCAAAGCGTATAGGAGTGTTTGTCTGAAATCTGCATAGCTCCGTCGGTTATGGTCCGGGATGCGCCAGCAGGGAGAGGCGGCAAGAGGATCGGCGTTCCGAGGCCGAACGGCCCATCTGCTCCTTCTACATTCGCCCCGTATTGAGTGATTGGGTATCCACCCCTGCCATAAATCCCATAGATAAGATTAATATGCTGGCAACCACGCGGAATTGTTTTGCCGCTGACGTTTTGAACAGTCAAAGTAAAGTCTGGGTCAGAATGATGGATAGGGAACCATTTCATTGCCGTCGGCACAATGTCGTTTCGGTTCAGATCGGAAAGTTCCATGCCTTGTGATCTCCAGACCAAGTTCAAGGTGTCGGGATCGTTGGTGAGCGTCGTCAGAAATGCCTTGTCCTGAAGCGTCAGTATCTTGTGCGTCGCGTCCCAGTGAGAGGGAATATGAAAGGTGGCAAGAATCGGCGACAGCGGCACGACCATCTTGCCTGAAGGCGTGTCCCACAGAGCCGTCACTGGCAGGGCCACCGGCTTGCCGTCTGCTTCTGCGGTGGATGCTCCGTCGGTAAACGTGATGCTATGCCCGGAAAAGGTCAGCGTCTCCGCTTTGTCCGCCACGCTTGTTTGGGTATGCGCCTCCATGATTTTGGCAAGGGCGTCCAGGCCGACAATGAACGTGCCGCTAGGGTCCCGGTGCGGGACGATAGGGTAGGTGAACAGGACGTAGAACTGATTGATTTTGAGAAAGGCATCTGGTGGGGGCGAGCAGGTCGCTGCCGAAACGCAGTCACGCGGGGCAAAGGCCCCATGTAGAGGCGCGGACGCAGCGGCGGCAGACGGATGGCGGAAAGCCAAACACAGCAGGACAACGCCAGCAACAAGGGCAACCGCAAGCAGGGCGAGGAACGCAGTCTGTTTCAGCGGCTTCATACGGCCACTATACACCAAACTACAAGAATAGTCAAGAGACACCGACGAGCCGACGTAGGAGAAAACGCAGATGCGCGGCAAAGAGGCGGCTGTACAGGCGGGCGTGGGCCGCGAAGCCGTGCAGGCGGGGGGCGTTCGGGTCGTTGTAAAGGCTGTGGTAGTAGTGCGTCACCAGCCAGCGCCCTTCGGGAAGCAGGGTGCGGCGCAGGGCCGAGCGACGCGCTTGCGCCGTGCCCAGCAGACCCCAGAGCAGGGGCCAGCGCAGACGCTCGGTGGCCGCGCCGCTCGGGGAGGTGTCGGCGGCACGGGCCGCCGCGAGGGAAGCCAGGCGGGCCGCGCCGCGCTTCGGGGCGAGGGCGGGCAGCACGGAGACAGGCAGAGGGGTTTGCAGGACGGTAGACGCGGCGCTCAGGGCGGCAAAACTGACGGGGGCGGCGTGGGCGGCTTCGGCCAGTTGGATAAAGCGGGGCCAGTCCAGCGGCACGCGGCGGCATTGGAGGTCGATGTCGCGCAGGGAGTGGGGGGCGAAAAAGTAGTGGCCCGCCAGATGCAGGCACAGGTGCAAAAGCTGGTCTTCGGGTCCCAGCACGCGGGCGTCGGTGCCTGCGAGGCGGGCGGGGCGGGCGCGGGACCAGAGGCCGTCGGGGTCTAAAGCAACGTGGCCGCGAAAGAAGGCGTTGCTGAGGAGGTCCGTGTGCAGCTCGACCACGACCACGCCCCGCTCCGTGTGCCGAAAAAAGTTCGCCTGCGTGTCTGCGCCCTGCAAAAGCGCGTCCCAAACGGCGGGGGCGACGCTGTAGCCGAGACGTTCCAGCAGGAGACGGGCGCGGGGGGCGTCGTCAGGGCGAACCAGAACGTCGAGGTCGCCGAAGGGGCGCATTCCGGGGCGCGGGTACAGCGTTTCCGCCAGCGCCGCCCCCTTCAAAACCAGCAAATCCAGCCCCGCCGCCGCCGCCCCTGCAAGCAGGGCAGCGAGGTGGGGCCGGAAGAATAGCCCTTGAACCAGGGCCGTTAGCTCTTTGGGAGCCAGTGTATTAGACGTGTCCGCCACGGTCGCCACACACATTGCCGACAGGCCGCAGACCGGGGCAGCAGGGCCGCGTCGTGGAAAATTCCTGGCCGCGACTGGCACAGCCGATAGACATTGCCATCGCGGGCGTCGGGGCCACTACGCTCTGCACCACGGGAATTAGCACAGACAGGCCGCCAATCAGCGCGGCTTTTCGCAGCACATCGCGCCGGGAAACCGGCCCCGCCCCTTCGGGGCGGGGCAGCGTTCCCTGAAGCAGCTTTTCTTTATCCAGACGATCCAGCGCCAGCCAGACCACGTCTTCCGTCACCGGAGCCGCGACGCCGGGCGCGGCAGCCAGCTCGCTGGAAACGGCTGCCGCCAGCGCGGCGACCGTGCGGCTGCCGTCGCAGAAGCGCCACACAAGCGCCGCCGTGCGGTTCAGGCGATGCACACGGTCGCGCTGCTCGTCGTAGATAATGGTTTCGTCGGCGACTTCCTGAACAACAAGCTGTTCCTGACGGGCCAGCGGCAAAGGCTCGGGGTGTGTCATAGTAGTTTCTTCTCCGTTAAGCTCAGGCGCGGGCGGCCCGGCGGCGACGAGTCAGCGCGCCGCCGCCCAGCAGGGCCAGTGTCAGGGCCAGGCTGACTACAGTGGAGGCTTCGGGAACCGCCGCTGGCTGCATTCCCACAGGCTGCATTCCCAGTGGTCCAAAATAAAAGTCGTTGGTGGTGGCTTGCGGTGCGCCCTCCGCAATGGAAACGCTGCTGATAACGACGCGGGTGAACAGATCGCCGCCGGTGGCCTGAGCGCCCAGAAAGAGAGATTTCCCCACTCCGTCCGTGTTGTCGAACTGCGGCGTGGTGTAGGTGCCGACCAGCGCACTGCCGTTGTAGGTACTGAACGTGAATGTTTCTAAATCAAGGGCCGCCGATTGAACCTGTACGCCAAAGGCCCCCACCCCGGAGCGGAAGTCAATTTGCAGCGGGCCATTGGAGCCGTAGGGATCAGGGGAGAGAGTGCCGGGGGGATAGCGGCCATCAAAAGTGTTTAGGAGCCGCGTGCCCGGCGCAAAATCAAACCCGGCGCTGTCGAAGCTGCCAAAGACGCCGTTGGTCCGCTCGCCAGTTGCGGTAAAGGTAACGGCCAGCCCGCCTGCCGTCTGCGTGTAGGGCGAAGACACATAGAAATTTCCGTCACCCGAAGCCGGGTCGACCGCGCCGAGGGGGTACGGGGCCGTGATGCTGGCCCCCGCGCCAAGCTGGGCAGCCGTGCCATTGGGGTCAAACACGGTCTGCCCGGCGTGAGCCGCCGAGCCGCCGAGGGCGGCGAGGGCAAGAAGGGCGGCCACGGGGGCCGATTTGCGTAGTGGGTTTTGATACATGATCTTCCTTGAGAGGTCAAAGGGCCTCCTCCGATGAGTTGAATAGATTTCAGCCGGTGTTAATCTGCGGACAACCGCTGCAAGAGCCAGGCCGCGACCCGGTCCGCCTCGCCGCGTCGCCCCCGGTAAGACTGTGTGCCCCGCACGGCTTCCGGCAGGGTCTGCATGGCGAGGCGCGGCAGCTCGCGCACCCGGACGGCGTTTTCCAGCAAAGTCATCAGGGCCTGCCCGGAAGTCAGGGACGACGGACGCCAGCGGGCACCCGCTTCGTACCGCGCCGACACAATCATGCCCACCGGCAGCGGCCCGGATGCCGTGTGCCCGCCCAGGCTCTCGGCGGTGCAGCGGCCTTCGGCCAGTGCCGCCCCGGCTCGCACCGACAGCGATTTGGCATACGGCAGAACCTGCCCGGCGGCATCAATGACGGCGTATTCATCGGACAGATAGGCGGCTCCGGCCCGCACCAGCGCCGCCGTCAGCGTGGTTTTGCCGGAAAAGCTGCGGCCCGGTATCACGATGGCCTGCCCGGCATACGCGACTGCCCCGGCATGAACAAAAACGTGATTTTCGGCCTGACGGGCAATCGACAGGTGCAGGTCGGACTCCACTGCCGCCAGCAGCGCCTCTCGGTCCCGCGTGCGCGTCAGCAGGCAGCCGCCCCGGTAGGCATAATAATAGGGGGCCGTGCTAGTGCGCGAGCGCCCGGCAATTCTAGTGACAGAGTACAGCGTGTCTACAGCGGGCGTCACCGCCGCCGTCCATCCCGGCGGCAGCAGAGCCAGGACTGCGGGCAGCAGGGCCGCGTCGGTGACGCGCAGGCCCAGCGGAACGCCGTAGCTTTGCAGTGCCAGGCCCGCCTCCCAATGGAACCGCTCCAGCACCTGCCAGCACGCCCGGCAGTTTTCCGAGGGCTGTGCCTGCGGCATGACGGTGTCCGGGCCGGGCGTTGTGTCTGCGAAAATCATAGTGAGTCTCATTATTCTTCTGCAGAAACAATGCCAAAGCAAGCGAATAAGCAGTTAAATCTCAGAAATCACTACTTTTCTTACTAAAAAGTACGCTACTCTACAAACTTTGCGCCTGTCAAAACACCTTCAATTAAACTTTCCGCGAACGCTTGACATTTGGAAGGCCCTGTGTTAAAGTAAGGCGTCACCAAATTTTCCCGCACTTTCCCGCACACCCACCCGCTCGGAGGCGTTCTGCATGAAATTCTCGTTCCATGGTTCCTTACGCAGCCTGACCGGCACTGCTGCCCTGCTGGCTGCCGCGCTTGGCCTGAACTTGCTTGGCCCGCACCGGGCCTATTCCGCACCGCCTCTGGCGACGCCCGGAGACAGCGATCTCGGCGTCACCCTGCTGTCTCCCGACCCGCACACGCCCCTCAGCGGCTTCAAGCCCGTGGAGATTTCCGCGTTTTATCAGGGCACGCCCGGCAATCAGATTGTCTCGGTGGAGCTGTATCTCGACGGCGCGAAGGCCGCTACCAAGATTCTGGACGTCCCCGAGACACGCGGCGTGGTGTCGTTTCTGGTAGACTCCTCGCAGATTGCCCCCGGCCCGCACAAGATCGTGGTTCGTGCCACCGCCGCCGATCAGGAAGTCAAGTCCGCCAAAAGCAGCTTCCTGTTCAGCGCCGATGTGGCCCCGGCTTCCAGCCCCTTGCTGACCCTGCCCGCCGCGCCCGGCTCCACGCTCGATGAAGCCCCCACCCTGCGGCTAATCAACCCGTCGGTCGACGGCAAAGTGCAGGGCACCGTCACCCTGCGCGTGGAAGCGCATGATGCCAGCGGCAAGGCCCCGTATGTGTCGCTGTTCGTGGACAAAACGTTCAAAACTCTGCGAAACTTCGCGCCCTATGAGTTTGAATGGGACACCACGGCGTACTCCAACGGCGTTCACACTATTGAAGTCTACGGCTACAACGATTCGCCGCACGTCGGCCATGCCAAAGCCATTCAGATCATCGTCAACAACCCCGGCGGCGAGACGCAAATCCGCCATGACCTGCTCGACGGCGTCAAATCCGTCAAGCCACTCAAATCCATCAAGCCGCTCAAGGTTGTCAGGCCGCTCAAGGTTGTTAAATCTCTGAAGTCCGCTCGTGCCACCGCGCCGCAGAAGGCGCTGGGACGCCCCCTGCCCCTGCGCCGCCCGGATACGCTCTCAGCAGGCGAAGCCCCGCAGATGGCCGCCATTCAGCCGATGCGCCCGGCGTCCACCCGCGAAATTGTCCGCGAGATGACACGCGGGGCCGGATCACTGCACCTGGGTCTGCCCGGCTTTGAGTCCAGCCTGTCCACCCCGTTTGTCACCCCTGAGCTTGTCACCCCCGAGGCCGCGCCGGTGCTGCCGATGGCCGGTCCCCGGATGTCGGCGCGTATGCTGACAACGCCCCGGAGCGGCTTCAAGGCGCTGCCCGGCGCTCTGCCCGCCTCCATCATCCCCGACGCAGTCGTGCGGCGTGTGGACCCGGCGGACGCGGCCCTGGCCGAAACTCCTGCCCGGCGCATTGCCGACAAAATCGCCCGTGCCCCCCGCCTGCCCGGACAGCGGCTGGCCGCTCTGCACCTGCCCGCCGACGACCTTGCTTCGCCGTTCCTTGCCGCGCCCCGCGTGCGGACGCAGCGGGTCGCCTCGGTGGTCAAAACTGCTGGACCGGCAGCGCACCCCCTGCGCGTTCACCTGCCCGCCAGCTTTGGCAGCCTGCTTCGGGCCGTCGGCCAGAAGACGCTGCTGTTCAACCACACGACGGTGCAGATGGACCGGCCCCTGAGCGCCCAGAACGGCGTGGTGTTTGGCCCCCTGCGGCAGATTTTCGAGCAGGGCGGCGGCACGCTGACCTGGGAAGCCCGCACCGGCACGGTTCATGCCAAAAACGCGACCCGCGACATCACGCTGACTATCGGCCAGCCCACGGCGCTGGTCAATGCCAAAGAAATAACACTGGACGGCATGCCTTACCTGCTGACGGGCCGGACGATGGTTCCAGTGTCGTTTGTCAGCGAAGCGATGGATGCCGATGTGCAGTACGACGCCGCGACCGGGCACCTGCTGATTACAAGCCGCAAGTAGCGCCTGCCCGAGACTCAAACCTGAGACTCAAAAAAGCCCCGCGCCGTCTGGCGCGGGGCTTTCTGTTTGCCAGCGGGGGGCTTTCGGAGACCTACCTTCCCCGCTTCGCTCATTCTTCGCTTCGCTGGGGTCCTCCCTAAAGGGAGGATTCGGATAATGCCGGAGAGTGCGGGCCGCTCTGCTCTTATCCCGCTCTGTCTTAATCCTCCCTTTAGGGAGGACCCTGTGAGCGAGGAACGAGCGAACAAGGTGGTAGGTCTCCGAACCTGTTTCTTCAGGACCCTGCCGGGGCGGCAGGCTTGCTTTCCGCCCTGGGAGCGAGGGCGGCGTCCGCTTTGGGGGCGTCGGCCTTTGCCGCTTCGGGCCTGGCCTCGGTTTTAGCTTCGGGTTTGGTCTCCGCTGGGCCTGCGTCGGCTTTGGGGGCCTCTGTCTTGGAAGAGCCGCCGGACTTGGGGGCGTAGTCGTTCACATAAAAGCCAGACCCCTTGAAGGCGATGCCCACGGGATAGATACGCTTTCGAAGCGTCCCGCCGCAGGCATCGCAGGTTGTCAGCGGGTCGGCTTTGATACTTTGATTGATTTCAAACTGGTTGTCACAGGACAAACACTCGTAGCCATAAGTTGGCATAAAATTAGGTACCTCAGCAAAATTGATCTTGCACTATTATAACACATCTGCGCGAAAGGCCGGTTCCCCGTGACGCCTACCCCTGCTTCTCCTCCGTTGAATACGCTGACCACCGAGGCGATTGACCCTGCACTGACCGAATGGGATGCGTTGGACACATTGACGCGCCTGCGGCTGATGAACGACGAAGACGCCAAAGTCGCCGCCGCCGTCGCGCTGGAATTGCCGCAGATTGCCCGCGCCGTGTCGCGGGCGGCGGCGTCCCTGCGGACCGGGGGGCGGCTGATTTATGTCGGCGCGGGCACGAGCGGGCGGCTCGGCGTTTTGGACGCCTCTGAGTGCCCGCCGACCTTCGGCGTCGCCCCCGGCGTTGTGATGGGCATCATCGCAGGCGGCGACGGGGCCATGTTTCAGGCCGTCGAAGGGGCCGAAGACGACCCGGACGCGGGCGCGGCAGCGATGCTGGACGCCGATGTCACCGCCCGCGACACCGTGGTCGGCCTCAGCGCCTCGGGGCAGGCTCCCTTTGTGCTGGGGGCGCTTCAGCAGGCGGCGAAGCGCGGCGCAGCCACGGTAGCGCTGACAAACAACCGTCCGTCAGCGCTTGAATCTGCCGCTTTGATCACAATAGCCCCCGTGGTCGGTCCCGAAGTCTTGGCCGGGTCCACGCGCCTGAAAAGCGGCACAGCGCAGAAGATGGTGCTGAATATGATTTCCACCAATGCGATGGTGGAAGTTGGCAAAACCTACGGCAACCTCATGGTAGACGTGCAGGCCACCAACACCAAGCTCCGCGCCCGCGCCGCCCGCATCGTTCGGCAGGTCACCGGGGCCGCGCCGGAGCGCATCACCGAGGCACTCCTCGCCGCCGACGGCTCCGCCAAGCTCGCCATTTTGACGCTGCAAACCGGCCTCAGTGCCGATGACGCCCGCGCCCGCCTCCTTCATTCCGGCGGCTTCCTCCGCCGTGCCCTGTCCGAGAAGTAGCGGCCCCATGAGTGATACTCTGACAGACACGCTCACCCCGGCACAGGCCGCACTTTGGCGAGAATACCTCGCCGCCGAAGCGCAACACCTCCGCACCGAAACTCTGTCAACCCTGCGAACCTTCATTAACGCGCTGCAAAGCGGCTCGGCAGAGCAACAAGAGGCGTTCGCCGCCGAGTTTTGCCGCCTCATTGCCGACGAAGGAGCGGAACTGCCCCGGCGTGTGCCGCTGTTTGGAGAAGTTATTGCTCCCTATCTGCTGGCCGCTTATAACCGAGGAGACGACCGTGCAGACCGCCGTCTGGCCTTCTTCCGAGCCAAGTTCTGGAGCCTGCCGCCGTCGCATCCTTTGCACCAAGCGGCTCCATCGCCATTTGATTTGCTGCGCGAAGCATTCCAGAAAGACCACACCGATGCCCGAACGCGGGAGCTGCTTCTGCGTCTTATGGAAAGTGATTTTGATTATGCGATCCATGAAATCCCGGCAGGGGTTTTGCGCGGAAATAAAGGGATAACCGTTGCCGAGTGCCGCGAAGAGGAGGAAGACCTGGCCCTGTTCCGCACCGTCGCCGAAGCGCATGGCGTCACCGCGCAGTACGCGGCAGAAATAGACGAGTGGGCCTTCCATTTTCACGGCTACGCGGACTATCTGACGCGCCGCACCGAGTACGAAAGCTACGCCGACTACATCGAGCGCCACACGCAAGAGCGAAGCGCGATTGAGGTATGATAGACGCAGGAGAACCGATATGGCACAGCAAGTTTTGGAAGGGACCTGGGAAGAAATCGCTGCTCACGCCGGGGAGCTGACGGGCAAGCAAGTTCGACTGGTTGTAGAGCCAGCAAACGCAGAGACTGGGGCTTTAGCCGAACCTATGGAAATCCCTCTGGTCGGACCGCCTAACGAGGGAATGCTGGCGGCACTGGCCGAGATCAGACTCAGGCAAGCTGGCCGTCGGCAAACTCTGGGGGATAGTGTTGCGATTGTGCGTCATGGAAGGATGGGACCGATTTATGGCCTCGAACCCGTTGATGATTAATGGCTTGATGATTAGTGGAGCCGTTGTTTTAGATGCCAATACAGCGATTTCCGTGTCCGCTCAGGAAGCGGCCACCCAGGCAGCGGCCAAGTCAGCACTCGCGCAGTACAGTCAGAGCGGGTATTTGTTTTTCGCTCCGGGCGTTATTGTTTCAGAGACTTTGTACGCTCTTCGCAACAAAATGATCAACAGTCTGATGACAACCACCGAACACGCACAGGCCGTCTTAGACTTCGCGGCGCTGATGAAAACCGTACTGCCGCCACCGGGCGGGGACGCTTCGCTCATTCTTCGAGCCGACCAAATCTGCACAGGCTATGGGGCAAGCCACTCCGCCGATGCGCTGTATCTGGCACTCGCCGAGGAGCTAACAATGCTGTATCCCACGACGCGCCTGCTGACGTTTGACCGAGATTTGCCCAAGCAAGCTGCCCGGAATGCGCCCGGTGTCGCTATTCACCTGCTATGATTTCTATCCCATGATTCCCAATCTTTCCCCACTCTGGACGCGCCTGCTGCGCGGGCTGTCGCTGACCCTGCTGCTGGGCGGGGCGGCGGGCATCCTCGCCGGGGCGCTCAGCCCGTGGGCGGCATTTCGGGTGTTCCACAACATTGATGTTTCCCTGCCCGGCATCGTCTTTCCGTGGGGCGGGCTGTGTGTGGCCGCCGCCCTGCTTGTCTTTTTAGGAATGCGCCGCTCGCCGCTGCTATGCCTGGTGGCGGCGCTGTTTGTGATTTCGTGGACAACCGAAGCGCAAAAGCGCGTGCCGGAGCGGGTCAAGTTTCAGCTTGCCGGGTCGCAGCTTGCCTTTGAGACGTCCATCAACCGCCTGCTGGACCAGTTTCATATCCCGGACATTGAAGTTGCCAATTTAAGCACGCCGAACCCCGACCTGCTGGGGCCGGGGCTGGACTGGACCGTCAAAGGTGCGTACCTGCTGCTCCTCGGCAGTTTGGTCGGCATTCCCGTAGACCCCGCCGCCGTGTGGCTGCTGCGGCACACCGTCCGCGTCCGCTGCCGCGCCTGCGGAATGCCCCGGCTGCTGGCCCGCGACGCCCTCTTTTGCCCCGCCTGCGGCATCTCCACCCGCCCCGCCCACCACCGCGACTGTCCCCACTGCGCCGCCCCCGCCAAGCGCACCGACCGCCACTGCACCGCTTGCGGAACGGCCCTACCAGCGCGTTAGGATTTGCCGCATGGAGCGGCTATAATAGACAAGATGACACCTACCCCACTCATTGCGGATGCCGACAACCAGAAACTGCGCGGCGGCTACTATACTCCCGAAACTATCGCCCGGTTTATGGCAAACTGGGCTATTCAAAGTGCGGACGAAGAGATATTAGAGCCAAGCTGCGGCGACGGCGCACTGCTGGATGCCGCCGCCCGCCGCCTGCTGGCATTGGGAGCTTCGCCGGAGGCAGCGGCCCGGCAGCTTCAGGCCACGGAGCTGTATTCCTCCGAGGCGGATTTAGCCCGCGCACGACTGGAAGACCTGGGGGTTCCAAGCGCAGGCGTGGTCACAGTTTCCGACTTTTTCTCCAGCGGCGATCAGGAGTGGGGGCTGGTCGGCAGTCAGGTGGATGTCGTGATTGGCAATCCGCCGTTTCTGCGTTATCAGGCGTTCCCGGAAGACCAGCGCGAGCGGGCGTTTCGCCTCATGCGAACCGCCGGTCTGACTCCAAGCCGTTTGACGAATGCCTGGGCTGCGTTTCTGGTGGCCGCCAGCCTGCGCCTGCGGGCCAGGGGGCGGCTGGCAATGGTCATTCCTGCTGAACTGCTGCAAGTCAAATATGCCGAGCAAACCCGTGCGTTTCTGGCCCGGCATTTTGGCGCGATTACGATTGTGACCTTTCGTCGGCTTGTTTTTGAAGGCATTCAGCAGGAAGTTGTTCTGGTGCTGGCCGAAAAGACCCCTGGCATCGAAAGCGGTATTGATGTGGTCGAATTGGAGGACGCCGCCGACCTGCCGGGGTATGAAGTCAAGCTGCGGGCACGGCATCATCTGAAGGCCATTGACCACGGCGCAGAAAAATGGACGCAGTATTATTTGGAGGAGCGCGAAATCGGCCTCCTGCGAACGCTGAAAACGCACCCCGAGCTGACCCGGCTGGGGGCGCTGGGCAGTGTAGATGTGGGCGTGGTCACAGGCAGCAACTCATTTTTTGTGCTGACCGAGGAACAAGTCTGCCTGCGGGGCCTCAGAGGGCTGACGCTGCCCCTAGTGGGGCGCACCGCGCAGCTTCCTGGTCTGGATTATTCGGAAAGTGACTGGCAGGCGAACCGGCAAAACGGTGTCCTCTGCCATTTGCTGAACCTGCCCGCCGTGCCTTTTGAGCAGCTACCCGAAGAGGCCCAGGCTTATATTCAAAGCGGCGAGGCTCTGGAAACCCATCTCGGCTTCAAATGCCGCAATCGCAAGCTCTGGTACATCGTTCCGACGCTGTGGGTGCCCAATGCATTCCTCTTTCGCCAAATCCACGGCTACCCCAAGATCGTACAAAACCACACAGGGGCAACTTCGACGGATACCATCCACCGGGTTCGCTATCACCATCCCGAGCAGGCCGCCCAAATTGGGCTGTCTTTCTTGAACTCGCTCACTTTCACGTTTGCGGAAGTGCTGGGTCGAAGCTACGGCGGCGGCGTTCTGGAATTGGAGCCAAACGAGGCGGAGCATCTTCCTGTGCCGTTTTTCGAGAACAGCCTGCTGCCTACGGAAGAATTGGACGCTCTGGAGCGGGCGGGAAATATCAACGCGCTACTAGACATCACGGATCGGGCGCTGCTCGTGGACAAACTGGGATTGGACAAAAGCGAGGTGATAATGCTCCGCCAGGCATGGCGCAAACTTTCCGGGCGGCGTATGGGGCGCAAAGCCAAAGTGGCAATTCGGGACGGCCTGTACTGCCAACGGCGGCAGCCTGAGCCGGACACCGCCGCAGTCTTCCGGGAAACTTGGCCGTGTCTTTGACACCGCCGTCGGCGAGGCTCTGGCAGCGATGCTGGGCGGCGTTCCCGTGGCTGTTCCCAACTCCAATGCGCTCACGCCTGCCTTATCGGACTGCGTGGAGGTTGGCCCGGTGCGGATTATCGGCGGCGTGCGCCCGCAGAACTTTGATGTAGGCTATCGCCCCGATGGCGTTCGATTTGCTTTTGACAGCAAAACTTTGAACGACGCCAAAAGTGTCGGCAAAAACTGGCAGAACATGGTCAACGATTTGGCAACAGAAGCGACCACGGTGCATAGCCGCTTTCCGCACGCCGTTGTCGCGTTTCTGGTTGCTATCCCAGAGCCATGCCTGCCGGAGCCTCAGCGGTCAGCCATGATTGAGACGCTGGAGCGGCTGGCCCGGCGGCAGCGTGTGGAAGACGCCGCCTACATGGCAGAGGCGATTTCGCTTGTGGTCTGGAACCCCGCCGACGGAGGCATTCACCCTGACATCCCCGCGCAAAGCTCCCCGCTTCGCGTAGAGCAGTTCTCGCGTCAGGTCGAAGCGCCCTATGTCAGCCGCTATAAAGGGCTGCCCCCACACGCGGCTTAACCCGGAAGGGAACTTTCGGGGGGTCTTCGGCTGTCTTAAAGATATGAAACCACTATTTCCCAAGATATTAGCCGTTGTTGTAGTGCTGGTCGGCGCGTTTTTACTGGTCAGCGGACGGCTGACGACCCCGGTGTCCGCACGACCGGTGACGCCCAAGCCGTTTTCGGCGCTGGTTCCGATGAAGACACCGGCGGGCATGGAGGCGGCGGACTTTGCGGCGGGCTGCTTCTGGGCACGCGAGGCGATGTTCAAGCAGATCAAGGGCGTGCAGAGCGTGACGTCCGGCTATGCGGGCGGGCATACCGCGAACCCGACGTATGAGGCGGTCTGCGGCGGCAATACCGGCTATGCCGAGACGGTGCAGATCATTTTTGATCCCAAAGTGGTCTCTTATAAAACGCTGCTGGATGTGCTGTTTCACACGCACAACCCGACGACGCTGAACGAGCAGGCACCCGATGTCGGGACGCAGTACCGGTCAGTGGTGTTTTATCACAGCAAGGCGCAGAAGGCGGCGGTGGAGCAGGAAATCGCACAGCTCACGAAGTCTCATGCCTTCTCGTCGCCGATTGTGACCGAAGTGCAGCCGTACACCGGGTTTGTCGCCGCTGAGAAATACCATCAAAACTATTTTGCCCTGAACCCGGACAACGGGTACTGTGCCACGGTGGTTGCCCCGGAAGTGGCAAAGTTCGAGAAAGAGTATCCGGCACTGCTGAAGAAGTAAGCCAGAAAAGTCCGAGGGGTTTTCAACCCCTCGCTAGGAGAAGCACCCTTCGGGTGGAAGAAAGCCGCCAGCCGCCAAAGGCTTTTAACTTCTTTCGTCCGAAGGACGCCTCACCTAGCGAGGGGTTTTCAACCCCTCGGACTCCGTGGCCGCCGGCCAGTTTTTTGCGTCAATTCTGAGACAGCAGCCTGCCCAGTTTTGTATATGATCTGCGCGAATACAGGGCGCAAACCACGCTAATTGCCGCGCAGACATCTCTGTGAGGGGCCTTTAGCGACAGCAAACCAAATATAGCCATATTGACAAAACAGCCGCTGTATGCAATACTATATTCACGTTGCGAAAATTAACCCTTGCAGCGAGAGCGGCGGCCTTCAAAGGCTGGCGCTTTTTTTGTTGCCTGCTCATCCACCCACGCACCTATGACTAAGCCACTGCCGCCGTTTCGGCCCCTCTTTCTTTGGCCCCTCGCGGCGGGTCTACTTCTGGCACTTGTTATCTCCCCCGCCATCTGGCCCTCGCACACCGTTCACAAAGTCGGCGACTTTTTCAGCCATCTGGGCTACAACGGCTTTATCGTTTTGGCCGCCGGGCTGCTGCTGTGGCAGGCGTTTCGCGCCGGTCCCCGGCTGGTCGCGTGGTGGCTGCTGGCGGACAGCCTGCTGACGCCGCTGTGCGTGGAAGGGCTGAAAGCAATCACGCGCCTGCCGCGCCCCCGCGATTTGGACGGCCACATCGGATACAACGGGTTCCCCAGTGGGCACACCACCTACTCGTTCGCGCTGGCCTGGCTGCTGACGCAGATTCATCCCCGATTGGCTCCGCTGTGGTATGTCTGGGCGGTAGCGATTGGCTGGTCACGAGTGGAGGGCGGCGCCCACTTTCGCTATCAGGTGCTGGCCGGGGCGGTGCTGGGAACAGGGGTAGCGTGGGCGATTACGCATGGCTGGCCCTGGCTTAGTAGATGGCAAGCCCGCCATCGGGCGCGATAGTCGCGCCGCTGACGAACCCGGCTAGCGGCGAAGCAAAAAACAGCACCGCATCGGCCACGTCTTCGGGCGTCGCCAGACGGCGCAGGGGGGTCAGGCCCGCAACTTTATTTTTTACGTCTTCCGGCAGGCTCGACGAATACTCGGTCAGCGTCATGCCGGGCGACACCATGTTGACCGTGATTCCGTGCGGCCCCAGCTCCCGCGCCAGCGTCCGGGTCAGGCCGATCAACGCGCTTTTGGCCGTCGTATGCACCACATACTCGGATGCGGGCCGCTGCGTCAGGGTCGCCCCCAGATTGATAATCCGTCCGCCGCCTTCGCGGATCATCACCGGCACCGCCGCCTGTGTCGGCAGCACCGTCGCCCCCACGACGCCGTCGAACTCGCTTTGGAAGTCCGCCCACGACGCCTCGGCAAAGCGCAGGTCAGCGGCAAACGACGCGGCGTTGTTGACTAAAATATCCAGCCGCCCGAAGTGCGCCAGCGCTTCCGCCACCACCCGCTCCGCCGCCGTCGGCTCCGTGAGGTCCGCCTGCACCGCCAGCCCGCCAATTTCCGTTGCCAGCGCCTCGGCACTCTCCCGGCTGTCCCGGTAATGCACCACCACCCGCGCCCCTTCGGCAGCCAGCCGCCGGGCGGTCGCCGACCCAATCCCCCGCCCCGCCCCGGTCACGAGGGCTACTTTGTTTTCGAGCATCATTCGTGTGTATCGTTTTCTAATTCCTGCGGTACCAAGCCCCCGTATCCCAAAAGCGTCAGTGGCAGCCCTTTGCGGTAGAGATAGCATGGCTGCTGTAGTTCGGGGTGAGGGTCATCCCTGTTAGGAAGAGAAGACTGCTGCGCGGAAATTACAATCTCGCCTTTGTTGTTAATCGCAGCCGCTGAACTGACTTCCTCGGTCAGCAGTGACCCAAAATCCTGCCAGTGGCCGCGCTCCCACAAAAAGGCATGGCCCCAGTCATGCATGAACTGGTCCCCCATGCCCTTGTCCAAAATGCCGACCACCTGCCCCCGGTCATTAATTGCCGACGGTGCACTGCTGAACAGCTCTTTTTCAGAAATACCGAGGTTTTTTAAAATGCCGTTTTTCCAAAGATATGTCTGGCGATTGGAGGCGTCCGAGTGTGGCTGCTGTGGGACTGCTTTGCTTCCCACAATCATACCTGCCGAGTTCAAACAATGGCTGCCTTCTATCCAAAAATGCACATCAAAAGGAGTGATTCGATAATGTGGCAAATGTTTGGGCGTTTTGGCTCCAAGCGGGCTGCCGAACGCCAACAGGCAAGACGCAAGCAGAGTGGCAATGTAGGGAATGGTTTTCATTTTCGGCTTTTCCTACCCCGCCATTTTGAGCTGCCGCAACGCTTTCATCTCGCGGGGGGGCGTGAAGGCGACGTCTTCGTCGCGGACTTTGATTTCTTCGATGGTTCCGACGCCTCGCGCTTTGAGTTCGGCCAAAACGCCCTGCACGCGGTCTTCGGGGGCGGACGCGCCGCTGGTGACGCCGATGGTCCCGGCTCCAGCCAGCATCTCCGAAGTGATGTCTTCGGGGCCGCCAATCAGATAGGCCCGTGCGCCCAGGGTTTCGGCGACCTGACGCAGCGACTTGGTGTTGGAGGAGGTTTGCGAGCCGATCACCAGCACCACGTCGCTGCGGGGGGCGATGACTTTGATGGCGTCCTGCCGGTTCTGGGTCGCATAGCAGATGTCCCCGGAAGGCGGGTCTTCGAGACGCGGGAAGCGGGCGCGGAGGGCGTCGACGATGTCCTTTGTTTCGTCAATAGAGAGCGTGGTCTGGGTGAGATAGATGAGCTTGGCGTCGGGCGGCTCCGGCAGGGCGGCAACTTCGGAGACCTCGGTGACGAGGTGCAGGCGGCCCGGCGCTTCGCCGAGCGTGCCTTCGGTCTCCACATGGCCTTTGTGACCGATATAGAAAATGCCGTAGCCGCGCTTCAGGAACTTGTGGACTTCCAGATGGATTTTGGTGACTAAGGGGCAGGTGGCATCAATGACGCGCAGCCCTCGCGCCGTAGCCTCGGTGCGGACGGCGGGGGAGACGCCGTGGGCGGAGAAAATCAGCGTTGCGCCTTCGGGCACATCGGCCAGGTCATCCGTGAACACCGCGCCGCGCTCCCGAAGGCGCTGGACGACGTGTTCGTTGTGAACAATCTCATGGCGCACATACACGGGCGCTCCGAATAGCTCCAGGCATTCTTCGACGACATCAATCGCCCGGTCAACTCCGGCGCAAAACCCACGCGGGCTGGCAAGCAGTGCATTCATAGGGGTATTATACCCGCACAGCACTTGTCACCGATGGAGGAAACACCGATGCGAAGATACATAACCGCCCTGCTTTTGGCCGGGGCCGCGCTGACAACTGGCGCGGCCCAGGCCCAGTTCGGCGACGGGCTGCCCACCGGCCCCGGCGGCCCCTTTGGCGGCGGGATGCCCGGCCCGCCCGGCGGAGGCGGCAACCCGTTCAGCACCGCCCGAATGCCGTTTGCCCTCGGGACCATTACCGCTGTGAACGCCGGGGCGGGCACGCTCACGGTGCGCTCACAGTTCGGCGGCGACCTGCGGACAGTTAAAATCACCCCGGCCACGGACATCACCGCCCGCGTGGAGGCCAAAGTGTCCGACTTGAAAGTCGGCGACACCGTGCAGGTGCGCGGCGTTCCCACCGGCATCACGACCTCGCAGATCAGCGCGGGAGACACCGCGCCCAGCCCGGTGATGGGCGGCGGCATGATGGGCGGCGGCCCGTTCGGTGTGGGGCGGCCCAACGGCGTCGCCGGGCCGAGCGGCCCCGAAGCGGCCTACGCGCAGGCGTCCGGCAAAATTACTGCTCTCGGTCCCCTGACCATCGCCCTGCCCGGCGGCGTGTCCGTGACGCTGACCGCCGCGCCAAATGCAAAAATCAGCCGCACGGTGAGTGAGAAAATCGGCAGCCTGAAAGTGGGCGACACCGTCATGGCAAGCGGTCAGCCCGCCCCCGACGGCTCCCTCGCCGCCACCCGCCTGCGGGTCAACGACACGCCCGCGTCAGGCTTCGGCGGCTAGGGCTATGCGGCTAGGGCTATTCGGGATACACTCGTTCCAGCGGCGTCCGCAGGTGTTTCCAATCGCCGGAAAGCGCGTGCGGGCGCTGCTCACAGACGAAGTCTGTCACGTCTTCAATCCCCACAATCCACTCGCGGGCATAGCGGGCCAAAGTCTCGCCGCGCAGGCCAAGCTGCAAAGCGCGTCGCTCCAGTTTGCCGCCGCCGGGGTCGTGGTCCGGGTCCCATTGCAGGCGCACATCAGAGGAAGTCAGCGATTGTTTCCAGTCGGCTTCGCTGGCGTAAAGAGCGGGGTCAAACACAGACGGAACGGCCTGCATCAAAATCTGGTCAAACGCTTCGCGGCGCAGAGACACAGCCAGCACCCGCTCCTGATTTTCTTTGGTCGCCCAGCCGCAGCGAAACATCATCCAGAGAAAGTTCGGCTTGATCCAGCTCATGCGCCCCAGCGAAAACGGCCCGCCGAAATAGCTGTGTTCTGCGGCGAACCGCCCGATTTGCGGGCAGTAGGCTTGGTAGACAACCACGGTTTCGGCGTCATACTGCGCCAGAATAGGACGCCCCAACTGCGGCCAGCGGGCGTTTTGCTTGGTGTAAAGTTCTGTCGTGAGAGTCATCGCAGCTCACCCCGCACTTCCATCAGCACGCGGCCCAGCCTGTTCTTTCCCGAACCGTCCGCGCCGCAGCCCCAGTAGTAGTCGTTAGGGGCGTTTTCGATCAATTCTTCCTCGCCTGTGCCCAGCAGCACGGCGCGGATGTCGGCGTGCTGCTCGAACTTGGCGCGGACGGCGCGGCGCATGATGTCGTCTTTGACGGCTTCCCAGTCGGGCCGCAGGGGATGGGTCCGGTCGCCCCCCAACTTTTTGGCGCTCATCGGGTCGGGAGCCTGCCGCACGGCGTCTTCGCGGGGCGTGCCGACAAACTTCTGGGCCTGAAAGTAATGCTCGGCGGTCTGCCAGTGCCTGCCATCCAGCGTAAAGCCGTGTCTGGAAAAGTTGGAAAAGCAGCCGTAAGGCTGGTCGCGCTCCCGGTAGAATTGGATTGCCATTGCGTTATGCTTACCTTTCGTGTTATGTTGACACAAACACTATACCACAAGTTTGTGTTATTATAACGCAAACTTGAAAATTACACAGGTGCGGGCGCAGGCACGAACTCATACAGCAGCGCGGGGCGGTGGCGGCCCCGCTGCTCCTCGCCGGTGGAAGACAGGCTGCCGGCGGCGAGGACCCATTTGCGGAAGTTGCGCTTGTCCACGGGGCAGCCCAGCAAAATCTCGTAAACTTCCTGCAAGGCGGACAGCGTGAAGCGGGCGGGGAGCAGGGCGGCGGCGACATCCAGGCTGACACCGAGGCGGGCGCGGAGGGAGCGCAGGGCGTGGTCTAAAATGTGCTGATGGTCAAAGGCCAGCGGGCCGGGCAGGGCGTTGGGTGGACACCAGCGGGCATCAACGGCGTCGGTGTCGGCGCGGAGGGTCAGCGCATCGCTTGCCACCAGCGCCGTGTAAGCGACCGTGATCACCCAGGTGCGCGGGTCGCGGCCCGGATCGCCAAACGTGCGAAGCTGTTCCAGCAGAACGCGGGACACGCCGGTTTCTTCGGCCAGCTCCCGGTATGCCGCCGCATCCAGCGTTTCTTCCGGGCGCACAAAGCCTCCCGGCAAGGCCCACTGCTCCGCAAACGGCCAGTCTTTGCGCTGAATGAGCAGGACGCAGAGCCGCGACTCGCGGATGGTAAACAGAGCAATGTCCACTGTCACCGAGGGGCGCGGAAAGGCGGCAGGGTCGTAGTCCGGGTTTTTAGAAGTGTTCATGGAACACCAGTATACCCGGCAAATAGCGTGGCGCGGGTTTGCGAACGAGAGCGGGTGGGCATAATTACAGCATCAGTTTCACAAGAGAGGATACAAACCATGAGAACCAAATCGATTACGCTGGGCATCGTTACTGCCCTCTTCACCGCGACTTTGGCGGTGCCGTTCGCGGCGCACGCCGACGGCAGCCGCCAGAAAAACAAAAATACCTGGCGCAACGGCGCGATTGGGGCTGGAGCTGTCGGCCTGTACGGCCTGCTGAAAGGCAATAAAACCGCTGCCGTCCTCGGCGCGGCAGGCGCAGCCTATTCCGCCGACCGCTACGAAAAGGACCGAAAAAGCCAGGACAAGGGCAAGCGTGCCCGTGCCCGCTACCACCGCAGCGGCGGCGACTACACCACCGGGGGCCGCAAGTATTACAAGTACGAGGGCCATATGTACTACAAGGACCTGAATGACGGCAGCCGCCACAAGGTTGATTAACATGGACCTTGTGCCGATGCTCTTTGCGTCGGGCGCTTCGCTTGTGCGCGTCTTGGTCGTCGGCGTTCTTTCTTATGCGGGCCTGATTTTGCTGCTGCGGGCGGCGGGCAAGCGCATGCTGTCCAAGATGAACGCCTTTGACTTCATTGTCACGGTGGCGCTCGGCTCGGTGCTGGCGTCGACGCTGATGACCAAAAGCGTGACGCTGGCCGATGGGCTGCTGGGCTTTGCGGTCTTGATTGGCCTGCAATTCGCGCTGACCTGGCTGTCGGTGCGCTCGCCGTTTGTCAGCCATTTGATCAAAGCCGAGCCGTCGCTGCTGTTCCACAAAGGCGAGTTTTTGCGGGACGCGATGCGCCGGGAGCGGGTGGTAGAAACGGAGATTTTAGCGGCGGTGCGCTCGCAGGGCATCGCCGCTTTGTCTTCGGTAGAGGCGGTCGTGCTGGAAACAGACGGCAGCTTTACCGTGCTGAAGCCCGCCGAGGGCGAACCTGCCACGGCTTTAGCCGATGTCACCGGCTGTTGATTGCATATTCCCAAAAGTCGTGCGCCAGCAGCGTGTTTGGAAACACCGCCTGCGCTTCAGCCAGCAGCTCGGCCAGCCGCGATGCCCCGTCGCTTTCATAGCGCGGGCTGATGTGGGTCAAAATCAGCGTCTCTACGCCTGCCTCGCGGGCGATATAGGCCGCCCCCGCCGCCGTGGAATGGCCGGACACCGCTGCTTTGTCGGCCTGCTCGGTCAGAAACGTGGCTTCATGCACCAGCACGTCCGCCCCCGCTGCCAGCTCCACCGCCGCCGCCGTCGGGGCTGTGTCCCCGCAGACGCACAGCTTGCGGTCCGGACGCTCCGGCCCCACCAATTCCGCTCCGTCCACCACCCGCCCATCATCCAGCGTCACCGTTTCGCCCGCTTTCAAGCGTCCGTAGACCGGGCCGGGGGCAATGCCCAGCGCCCGCGCCGCACCGGCGTCAAAAGTCCCCGGCCTCGGCTTTTCCTGCACGGCGTAGCCATACGACGGGATGCGGTGCGCGAGGCGGCGGCAGTGGACCGTGCGCGTTTCATCCTCAAACACCACCCCATCCGTGACCGTCACAAAATGCAGCGGGAAGCGCAGGCCGGTGGCCGTCACCCGCAGGGTCAGGCGCAGCCACTCTTCCAGCCCTGTCGGGCCAAAAATCGTCACCGGCGTCTCAATATCCTGCGCCGACGACCGCGAGGCCAGCAGCCCCGGCAGGCCAAAGACATGGTCCCCGTGCAGATGCGTCACATATATCTGCTCCAGTTGACTGAGCCGCACCGGCGCTTTGAGAACCTGCTGCTGGGTCCCCTCCCCCGCATCAAAGAGCCACAGCGCCCCCCGCTGCACCCACGTCAGCGCCAGCGCACTGACATTACGCGTCACGCTCGGCGACCCGGCCCCGGTTCCCAGAAATGTCAGCTTCAAATTGCTCATAGAGAAGATTGTACCCGGCAGACAAGAAAGGAGAAGGATTTGAGGTGGCGGGCTGCGAATTGGCTGCTACTGGCGAAGAAAGGGGCACGGCATGGCAGACGAAAGAACGGAGACGGCAGGCGGTCAAGGGGTCTGTTCCGAATGCGGGCAGGCAGAGTTTACCTGGGGGCGTCTGCTAGACGCTGACAGCCGCAGGGTCAAGTTTCACCCCGACGGCCCGTTTTTCACGGTGCTTTCTACCAACAAGCAAATACGGGTGCGGAAGTGTGATGGCTGCGGAAACTTGCAGATGTTCTCGGAAGGCTGAGACAAAAGTGGGGCCGGGAGGAATACCCATCCTCCCGGCCCCGGTTTGCTGCCACTCTGGCAGGCCACCACATTTAAGTTCTCGGTTCACTCTCAAGTCGTCGTGTTCTACTATTAAACTACCCCTGCATGACACAAAAAAGCAGGGAGGAGGAGATGCGCCTCCATCCGACAGACACCGACCGGGAACGGCTGATTTGGCCTGCGACAGCGAATACTGAGCCTGGAGTAATAATCTCAGTCTGGGGTGGCGCGGATGCGGCCTCTTCCGAATTGGGCTACCGCCGCATTCTCACTGTTGGAAAGTGCGGCGGGCAAGTCTCGAACTTGCACTGGGGCATCCCGGCCGTCATAGTCAGCTTCAGGTTCAGCTTGTACTCACGGCGTTATTGTAGCACATTTGCATAGCTCACGCGAACAGATAGCCGAACAGGCTGTCCCCCACCCGCCGGTCGGGGGCTTCCAGCGAGTTTGCTTCCTCGCGGGCGAACTTGACGGCCTGCTGCAATTTGTCCACGCGGTCCAGCAGCTCTTTGACGCGGCTGGCCGGAACGGCCCCGGAGAACTTGAGCGTTTTCCAGTAGCCGACAATAATATCCTCCATATAGGTCTCGACCTGGGCCGGGTGCTTGTCCGTCGCCTCGGCCTTGACATGGTTGCGCGGGACTTTTTTGGTTTTGGCCGTCTGCACGGCCTCGGTGACATAAGCATCCGCCGAGGGGTCAAACGTCCACGTCTCCGACGGGTCCAATGTGGGCAGCTTGCGGATAAATGTGTGCATATCCACAAGCTGCTTTTCCAGAAACAGCAGGTAGGTCGCAGGCACATCAGCGGCCAGCGTCCGCCCGTCCACCACAATGTCGGCGCGGGCCTGGCAGTTGGCCCAGTCTTTAGCCGCCGTGACATCAAACAGCTTCGTCAGGATTTTCGCCGTGTCTTTGATGACCGTCTCGGCGGACGCCTGCACCCGCGTAAATTCGGGCGGGAACTGCTCCCCTTCCTCGTCTTTAGGCTGATAGGTGCGCGAGATGCCCGCCAGCATGCTGGGCTTTTGCAGCAGGTGGTGAGCCTCGGTCAGCTCCTGAAACGACGTGCTTTTAACGCCTTTTTCAATGGCGATAATCTGGTTCAATTTAGCGGCCATAGTGTGTCCTCTCCGGGTATAATCGGTCTGTTAAACGGACTAGGATTTCCTGGTCGGCAAAAAGCTTTGGTGTAGACTGGGGCTTTTTGTTTTGTTCAAATTTTCAGCCAAGACTGAAAAACGGCTCGTTCTCCATCGGCACAATTTCGTAAGCCGCTTTGTTGCTGTACGTTCGCTCTGCAACAAAAGCTTTGATTTCTTTTCGCAACGCAGACAAAGCGGCGTCTAAAGCAGTTCGCTCCAACACATACTTTTTCGGAGTGAGTGGTTCAGGGACGGACCAATAAATTTTGTCTCCGTCATGTGTTACCTGAATGCCTCGATAAATTCCTGCACAGCTTGGCTCGCCGCACCAGCAAGTCACAAGAAAAACCTCCCCAGCCTCACTCTGACCACGCACAAGCTCTTCCAAGTCAATCGCATAGTAACTGAAGTTTGCCAGCGGCTCATTGTTCACGCAGAGGCAGACAACAACAAAGTCAACGCCATCATGCGCGTATGGCTTTAGGCTCAGACTGACAATGTCTGGCAGTGGCAGAGAAAGCTTTTTCAATGCCGAAAGCCCATGCCGCTGCCGCTGGTGCTGGTCATTTCGGCGAGGGCTTTGGGGTCGTCCATGCGCTTGAGGTGGGCTTTCAGCTCGTCTACCTGGGTCAAGACGGAGCGGGCGAAGGCGTCGTCGAGGGTCATGGCCCCGGACTGGGCACGCTCCAAAGCGGCAGACACGAAGGCTTCTTTGAGGTAGGCGGGCGTGAAGCCGTCGGTGCGCTCGGCGACGGACTGCGACAGCGCGGCGGCGTCGAACTCGGGCGCGAGCAGGCCGGTCAGCGATGACCGGGACAGGAGGCGCAGGCAGAACTCGCGGCGCTCGGCCTCTTTGGGCGGGGCGATGTGGAACACGCGGTCGAAGCGGGACGGGCGCTTTAAGAGGGCCTCGTCGATGCGCTCCGGGTGGTTCGACGACGCCACAATCAGCAGGCCCTCGTTGTTCTGGAAGCCGTCGAGTTCGTTGAGAAACACCGTCCGGTTCTCTTCGTGGACCAGGCCGTCCAGGTCTTCAAACGCCAGAATGCACGGGGCGAGCTGCCGGGCGCGGGCGAAGATCGTCCGCACGGCGTCGTCATGGCTGTAGGGCTGCAAGTCCCGCACATACAGAAAGGGCAGGTCAGGCAGGGCGGCGGCGACGGCTTTGCAGATCATCGTTTTGCCGGTTCCGGGCGGGCCGACCAGCAGGACGCCGCGCCGCCAGGCAAAACCCAGGGCGGCATACGAGTCCCGGTTCCGCACAAACCCTTCCACGGCATCGCGCAGGCGCACGGTCATGTCCGGGGGCAGAACGATGTCGTCCCAGGTCACTTTGCCGATCTCGCCGTCCAAATCCGGCGCGTTTTCCCAGCCATGCGTGTACCGCAGGCAGCGGCCTTCGGGCCGCTCCGAGAAGGCGGAGGCGGCGCGGGCAAGAGTCGTCAGCGCGGCCTCATCTTCGCCGACAAAAACGACGTAGCCAACACGGACGCTGCACGGAACCAGCGCGATTTCGACGGGTTTGCCTTGCCAGGTTCCCGACAGCCAGCCCAGATAACGCAGGGTTTCGCCTTCGCCGCTTGGCGCGAAAAAGCCGTCCGTGCCGGGCAGCAGACTCATCAGCGGGCCGACCTCGCGCTCTAAAAACTTGCGAAGCTGCACCCGGTCCAGGTACATCATCAGCGTCGCCCCGCCGGGAAGGGCGCGGCGGATTTCGCGCAGAAGAGCGTCTTCGGAGTTGTCGCCAAAGGCTTCCGCCCGCAGGGCTTCATTGAGGGCTTCGGAGCGCCAGTCGGCGGATGTCGGAAAAGCAGGGCCGTCCGTGGGTGTTTGTGTGTCCATAGTATTGTTTGTTTACCCGGCAGCGGGGGCGAATGTCAAGCCAGCGGCGGGCCACAGGTATTTTTCTGCTCCCCCCATCGGCGAGCAGAAAACGCGAGGCCGCGCAGGTTTGCCCCGGCAGACCGCCGGGTATCTGTGCGTTAGGCGAGCAAGGCAGGAGAAGACACTTATGGCGACAGAAGCCGATTTGAGAGAGCAGGAAAGCGACGCAGTGGTCATTCCCATCGTGGAAGAGATGCTGACTGTAGATAAACGCACCGTTATCACCGGCGGTGTGCGCGTGGTCAAGCGTGTCACCGAGCGGGAGGAAGAGATCGATGAAGCGCTGCTGCGAGAAACCGTCCGCGTGGAGCGCGTTCCTATCAATCAGATTGTCACGGAAGCGCCCGCCGCCCGCCAGGAAGGCGACACGCTGATCGTGCCGGTGCTGGAAGAAGTGCTGGTGACCGAAAAGCGCCTGCTGCTGAAAGAAGAAGTGCGGATTACGCGCACCCAAACCACGGTTCACGACCCGCAAACGGTCACCGTGCGCTCGGAAGAAGCGGTTCTGGAAGACATTCTTCCCGACCACTCTTCGGAACAATCACCCAAACTCTAACACGAACCATCACAAGGAAAATACACAATGTCTAAGACAGTTGTTGGCTTATTTGATCACTTTGCGGACGCCCAAATGGTGGTCCAGAACCTCGTGGACGGCGGCTTCCGCCGCGAAGACATTTCGCTGGCCGCGAACCAGACGGCGACCGGCTACACCGGCGACGGCTCGGACTTAAATAACGGCCAGCTTACCGCTGGAGAAGCCGCCGGGCAGGATGCGGGCGTCGGCGCAGGCGTTGGCGGCGTCGTCGGCCTGCTGGTCGGTCTCGGCGCACTCGCCATCCCCGGCATTGGGCCGATCCTAGCCGCTGGCCCGCTGGCGGCGGCGCTGGGCGTCACCGTCGGCAGCACGCTCACCGGCGCAGCGATTGGCGCGGCGGCAGGCGGCATCATCGGGGCGCTGACGCACCTCGGCGTGCCCAAAGATCAGGCCGAGTACTACGCGGAAGGCGTCCGGCGCGGTGGAACACTTGTCACAGTAAGCGCAAGCGACAATGACGCGCAGAAGGCCGTAGACATTATGAACGGCGCGGGAGCCGTAGACATCGATTCACGCGGCGCAAACTACCGCACCGGCGGCTACGCAGGCTACACCGAGGCCGCCCCGGCTTACTCGCATGAGGAGATCGTGCAGGAGCGCAGCACTTATCAGCCCCCTTCACGCACTGCAACCATGAACACAGGTGGCGAGACGGTGATTCCTATCGTGGAAGAAGAGCTGGCGGTCGGCAAGCGGCAGGTACAGGGCGGCGGCGCACGTATTCACACCTACATCACCGAGCGGCCCGTCGAGGAGCAGGTCACGCTGCGTCAGGAAAATGTAACCGTCGAGCGGCACGCGGTAGACCGCGCTGTGACCGAAGCCGACATGGCGTTCAAAGAGCAGAGCTTTGAAGTAACCGAGACTTCCGAAGTCCCCGTTGTCTCCAAGACGGCGCGGGTCGTCGAAGAGGTGGTTGTCGGCAAGACGGCGACGGAACACACCGAGACCGTCCGCGACACCGTGCGCCGCACGGATGTGGACGTTGAGGAAGTGGCCGCGACGGATGCTCGCCGCTGAAAGCAGGCAGTCGGAGGAGCGCAGGGCTGTGAAAGCCCCGCGCTCTTTCTTTTTGACAGGAGCAAGACAAGTGGCACAGAAGATCAAAGGCGTTCTGCTGGACATCGACGGCACGCTGGTGGACAGCAACGACGCCAATGCACGGGCATGGATGGAGGCAATGGGGCAGCACGGCGTGGAGGTGAACTATGTCGCCATTCGGCAGGCGGTCGGCATGGGCGGCGACAACTTATTGCCGCAGGTCGCCAAGGTAGAGGCGGACAGCCCCGAAGGCAAGGCAATCGCAAAAACAGGAGGACAGATACTCCGCGAAAAGTACCTGCCGCGCCTGCACGCCTTTGGCAAGGTCCCGGACCTGCTGCGTCGCTTCCAGGAAGCCGGACTGACGCTGGTGGTGGCGACTTCGGCCAAAACCGAAGACGCCAAAACGCTGCTGGAAATCGCGGGCGTCGCCGAGATGGTGTCCGAGATTGCGACCACCGAAGACGCTGAGAACTCCAAGCCGAACCCGGACATCCTGCACGCGGCTCTCCAAAAGTCTGGCCTGTCTGCCGAGCAGGTAATCATGCTGGCCGACACGCCTTACGACGTTCAGGCCGCAGACAAAGCGGGCATTGGCATTGTTGGCGTCCGCTGCGGCGGCTGGACGACTGAAGATTTGAAGGGAGCGCAAGCCGTCTACGACGATCCCGCCGACCTGCTGGCCCACTTTGACGCTTCGCCTTTTGCCGGATAGCGGCGCACTGAACGCTTTGCCGGTTTACCGGTGTTTTTGCCGGGGTAGAAACGCGGTGACAGTTTCTTTTAGAAAGCGAACTTCCCCCATGAACACGAAAACTTTAGTGCTTACTCTTGGCGCGGCCCTTTCCCTGAGCGGAGCCGCGTTTGCCCAGCAGATGCCGATGTCTCCCGCGAGCAGCACCGACCGGCAGTACATTATCAAAGACGCGCAGGGCAGCGTCTCCGACTATGCCAACGGCGCGGCGGCGCTCAATCAGGGCCAAAGCCCGGCGGTGCGTCAGCTCGGCCTGTGGTTTATGGAAGACCACAACCGGCTGAACATCGAGCTGATCAGCCTGGCCCAGAGCAAAGGGATCACCCTGCCGCTGACTATCAGCGACGAAGACAAGACCAGCCTGACGACGCTGACCGCTAAGTCCGGCGCGGACTTTGACAGCGCGTGGCTTCAGCAGGCCCTGAAGACCAACAAGCAGGACATCAAGGACGGCGAAAAAGAGCTGAAGACCACGACCGACCCGGATGTGCGCCGTGTCGCCACCGACTTCCTGACGACCGAGTACGCCCACCTCGCCGCCACGCAGTCTATCATGGACAGCATGAAGAAGTAGAGGCTTCGCCCAAATGCAAAACGCGCCCGCCCCAGTCTGGGGCGGGCGCGTTTTTAGTGGCTCCCTGTGTTAGTGGTCCAGCGCCAGCACCAGGCACTTGGCCGAGCCGCCGGACTTCAGAAACTCCGACAGGTCGGTGGCATACACCGTGTACCCCCGCGCTGCCAGCGCCTCCGCCAGCGTGTCGCACCCGCTGTTCATCACGATTTTGTCCCCCGCCACCACCGCGTTGCCGCCAAAGCGCAGGGCATCCTGCTCGGTCAGCACAATCTTCTCCCCCGGCAAGTTCTCAATCGCCGCATTCGCCGCCGCATCAAACGCAGGCGGGTAATAGGCCAGCAGGTCGGCGGAGACAGGGATCAAACACGTATCCAGGTGATACCAGCGGCTGTCGGTCAGCCTGAGCGGCAGCACCGGCACGCCCAGCACCGTTCCTGCCCCCACACACGCCGCTTCGTCCGACCGCTGCCCGTAGCCCGCCAGAAGCGTGTCGCCATAAAAGAGCGCGTCCCCCTCCCCTTCAAACGCGCCAGCGATGTCCTCGGTCAGCGGCCTCAGCTCAAAGCCATTCTCCAGCATCCACTGAATAAAGAACGCCACTTCCCCCTGCCGCTCGGCGTGCCGAAAGCGCGACGGCAGAAAATACTCCCCTTTGGTCAGCCCGGCATTTGCCGTAAACACCATATCCGGCAGCCCCGGCTGCGGCGTCAGCAACGACACGTCCGCGCCGACTTCTTGGGTCAGAATGTCATACAGCGCCGCCCACTGCGCCTGCGCCTTCGCGGCATCGGGGCCGTTCGCCACCCGCATCCACGGGTTAATTTCATAGGTGACATCAAAATACTCCGGCGGGCACATCAAAAAGCGCATGGGTTGGTTTCGTTCTACTCGTCTAAATTGCTATCAGCGTCCGTGCGGCGGGCAGGCAGTTGAAAATGATACACATCGCCTTCATGCCAGCCCTTTTTGAACTCTGCCGCCGCAACTTTCAGGGCCTCATTAGGCTCGTCATCGGCGTCAAGCAAAGCGAGGAAAATGTCCCGGTCACGGTTAGACAAAACACGCGGCGGTCCGGCGTGCCTATTTTCTGTTGCTAATACTTGGTCGTCGGCAGGTATTAATGGGTATTCCATAGTGTGTTTCGCTTATCACTTCAAGGCCGAGGCCAAATGTCCATTGCCGTGCCAAACAATTTCTGTCCTCTTGCCTGTATTGTTTCTTCCGCCCAAACGTCGGCTGGGTTAAGCGTCTGGAAGTAGACATTTAGGCGGGTAGCAGACTGTGATACGATTATTGGCTTCTTATTTGAGAAAGCACTGTTGCTAACAGAAGAATTCAATGCCTCTGTCAGTAACGTAAGATTGCCAATAGTGTGAATAATTAGCTCTCGTTCCTCAATCTGAGCCGTGCTAGGTGCAGAGTTAATTACCCCGTTGCTGTAATAGGGATAGACGCCTGAAGCTGGTTTCTGAGGCAAAATGTGTTCAACACTCAGGCTCCCGGAGAGATGTATCTGTTCCTGTTTGCTGGTTGTGAGTTGAAGGTCAAGGGCTTTCAATATCAGGATGATCTTCTGCGCGGAAAGTTTTCCATACAAAGGCTTTGACAGCCAAGCATCCTTGAATTTTTGGTCTGTCGGCCATTCTCCGCTTTCACCGGTAAAACCTGTCAGGATGTTTCTCAGCAATCCCCGATCAATCGTTGTTGCATCTCCCAGCTTTTGCAAAACTTGAACAAAAAGGTTGTTATAGTTTTTCGTTGAGAAGCCGCAAACCAACCGCCGCACAAGATAAGACTCCAAATCGGTTAAAATGCCCGGCAATTCGCCGACAGCCACTTTATGTTTCCCCTGGACAGTCAACAATAGCAGAATAGGATAAACCGGCCCGACATCCAAGACACGCAAACGATCACAGAAGACGTCCAGACGCGACTGTCCTTGTGGCTCAATCAATTTCCAGTACTGCTGACTTGCAGTTTGCAGTTCTTTCAGTCCAAATTCCACATCGGGACAATTCTTATCCCACCACTTCCGAAACATCGTGTAAGTATGCTTAATCGGTACCTCGTCTAGTGTGCGGCTTGTCAGATAATGAAACATGAACAAGTCAATCTGCGGGCGATTAAATCGCCCTTGTGTCTGCTCTTGTTTCCAAAATGCGCTTTGAACGCTGCTGTCATCGAACTCGCTCCAATATGTTTTGTAAAGGCTGGCAACATCTTTCTGCTGATGTGAAGCTTTTAAAAATACGAAGTTACGAATAAGATCAGACGGCAGCAAAGGTTCGCCGCGTGCATTGAGTGTTTCAAAGATAACCTGCGGATCATCCCCGGCCTCCAACTCAATAGCAACAATCTCAAGATGATATATAACTGCGTTTAACAGCGCGGGAAACGGGTTATCAGAAGATGCTAAAGCATCATTGCAATACTCTTCAATGCACTTGTAAAAAAACAAATAAGCTTCAACAAGGCGTGGCCGCAAGGTATATCTTTTCGCATACTTAATTCTTGTAACCGGGTACACGGCTTCTAGCTGAGAAGGAGAACCAGATTTGGCGATCTCCTCATAATCAACACGGTCACCGATGGTCGGCCAAACTTTGTAACTTTCTGTGTTACTGCCAAGCCCGGCTGTATTTTTTGTAACGAGGTTTAGTATGCTCGTGTCGTGTCCTACCATGACGGCATAATCGCGTAGAGCATAAAGCAATATCTGAAGCGTTGTAATACGCTGCTGCCCGTCAATGATTTCCGCTGACGCGATATGAGTACCAAAGGTTTGGACATAGTTGGTGACGATAGCTCCGAGAAAATGTTTTTTGCCCTGATAAGGATTGCTAACAGTTTGTGAAACTTCTTCCGCCTTTGTGACAATGTCTTCCCACAATGGTTGCCACTGCTTTTCTTCATTCCAAACGTAGCGCCTCTGAAAAAGAGGAACCACGTACTGCTTATGCATCTGGAAAAGATCAAAAATACTCAATTTTACCGGTCTCATAAAAATACTCCAATTTGTCGATACCGTATCAGTGTGGTCTAATAAATGCGGCAAACATTTGACCCTGCGATTGTCCGCAATTTTCAGACGTGTGCAGATTATCGCATTTTATAAACATGTTTTGATGTTATGTGCATACCGCGAACATATCACCGTCTACGAATACCTGTCTTTTTGCTCATTTCCAGCAAATAACAGTAAGAAGGCATTTTCCTTACTCCGTCCACACGGCGCGGGTATCGCCGAGGAGATGCTGCAAGTATTTGACCATGCTTTCGTCGGGGGTGACGGTGAGGTTGGGCTGGATGCGGCGGGTGCGGAGGCCGTCGGCGATGTGGAGCTGGACGCGGCTGCCGCCTGCGGTGCGATGCTCGGTGAGCTTACGCTGCAAGGGGCGCATGACCGACGACATGGTTTCGTCGAGGCGGATGTTCAGGCAGGTGAAGGCCGGGCGGACCTCGCGGACGATGTTGGCGCCCTGGCCCAGCAGCACTTCGGCGGTGGCGACGGGCAGAAGCTGGTCGGCGGAGATTTCGACGCTGGCGGCTCCGGCGTCTTCGTCGGCCCCGCCTTTGTTGATGCGGTCTCGGTGCGACGTCTTGCCTTTGACTAGGACGACGCTGTCTTTTTGGGGCACTTCGGTCAGCGTTGCCGCTGAGCGGGGGAAGACCGAGACGCTCATGGTGCCGGTTTTGTCTTCCAAAGTCAGGAAGTACATCAGCTCGTTCTTGCCTTTGGTGTAATACGGGCGCACATTGGTCAGCACCCCGGCCAAAGTGACGGCTTCGCGGTCGCCGAGGAGGCGGCAGTCTTCAATGGTGTGCGTAACGTGCGCTTTGACAGCCTGTGCATACTGGTCCAGGGGGTGGTCGCTGAGGTAGAGGCCCAGCAGCTCTTTTTCCATCGCGGTGATCTCACGCGGCTTCAGCGGCTCGGCGTCGGGGAGGGGAGGGGCGACGTTCTCCATGCTCTCGGCATCGCTGTCGTCGCCGAACATAGACACCTGACCGCTTTTGCGGTCCCGCGCAATGGTCTGGGCACTGGTCATGGCCCCTTCCACCCCGGCCAGCAGACGCGCCCGGTTCGGCTCCAGGCTCGCCAGCGCCCCGGCTTTAATCAGCGTTTCAATCGCGCCTTTGCCGGACAGGCCGAACTCCAAAGCGCGGGCGCAGAAGTCGTGCAGAGACGTGAACGGGCCGCCTTTTTTGCGGGCGGCCAGCACAGCTTCAATCGGGGCCTTGCCGATACTTTTAATCGCCAGCAGGCCAAAGCGGATAGTCGCGGCGTGGCCGGTAAAGTCGGCATCGCTGTAGTTGATGTCCGGCGGCAGAAGCTCGATGCGCTGACCGTGTTCTTCTAAGTAGGTGCGGCGGGCGTCTTCAATAAACGCCACGAGCTTGTCCGTGTCGTCGGCCTGCACGGCCATCAGCGCGGCGAAGTAGTCAACCGGGTAATTGGCTTTCAGATAGGCCGTTTGGTAAGCCACCAAAGCATAACAAAACGCATGGGCTTTGTTGAACGCATAGCCCGCGAACGGCTCAATCAGATCGAAGAGATACGACGCCATCTTCTCGTCCACAATGCCTTTGGCCGCCGCGCCCGCCATGAAGTTCTCGCGCTGCTGCACCATCTCTTTCAGGCTCTTTTTGCCCATTGCTTTTCGCAGGATGTCCGCCTGCCCAAGCGAGAAGCCCGCGATGGCCTGCACAATCCGAAGCACCTGATCCTGGTAGACAATAACGCCGTAGGTTTCTTTGAGAATTGGCTCCAAAGCGGGGTGCGGGTACTCAATCTTTTCCATGCCCAGCTTGCACTTGATATAGCGCGGGATTTGGGCCATCGGGCCGGGGCGGTACAGAGCCACCATCGCGGCGACTTCGGCGACGGTGTTTGGCTTCAGCTCGGCGATATAGCGGCGCATCTGCCCGCCTTCAAGCTGGAAGACACCGGAGCATTCGCCGCGTCCCAGCAAATCGTAGGTTTTGCGGTCGTCGAGGGGCAGCTTCAGGACATCAATGTCCGTGCCGTGGCTCTTTTTGACGTTCTTCACCGCCCTGGCTAAGATAGTCAGGTTGGCGAGGCCCAGGAAGTCCATCTTAATCAGGCCGATTTTTTCCAGCACATTGGCCGGATAGCCGGTGACGAGGCCGATGCCGTCGTCGGCCTTCTGGACGGGAATGTTTTCTACTAACGGCTCGGCAGAAATCACAACGCCCGCCGCGTGAACGCTGTCGTGGCGGGTCAGGCCCTCTAAACGCAGGGCGGTGTCAATCAGCTCGCGGGCCTGCGGATTGCCATTCACCGCCGCCTTGAACTCCGGGTTGACTTCTAACGCTTTGGAGATTTTCATGCCGACCGGGAGCGTGGGAATCATCTTGCAGAGCTTGTCCACCTCGGCCATCGGCATCTTGTTCATGGCCCGCCCGCAGTCCCGGATGGCGGCGCGGGCGGCGAGGGTTCCAAACGTGACAATCTGCGCGACATGGTCGCGGCCATACTTCTGCACGACGTAGTCAATCACGTCCTGCCGCCGATGGTCCTCAAAGTCCATGTCAATATCGGGCATCGACAGGCGCTCCGGGTTCAGGAACCGCTCAAACGTCAGCCCGTACTCTAACGGGTCCACGTCCGTGATGCCGACGCAGTACGACGCCATCGACCCCGCCGCCGAGCCGCGCACGCCGAAGAAAATCCCCTCGCGCCGGGCAAAGTTGGCAAAGTCCCGGACAATCAGAAAATATTGCCCAAATCCCGTTTTTTCGATGACGTCTAATTCAAACCGCAGGCGGTCTTCATGCTCCTCGGTGATGACCGGGTAGCGGGCCTTCATGCCCTCGAAACTCAGCTTGTTCAGGTACGACTGCGCGTTCATGCCTTCGGGCGTGTCGCCGGGCGAGGGCATTCCCAGGCGTCCGAACTGCAAGTCTAAATTGCACCGCTCGGCGATTTCGACGGTGCGTGCCAGCGCATCCTGCTGCTCCGGGAAGCGCAGCATCATTTCGGCCTGCGTCTTCATAAAGAAGTCTTTGGACCCGTAGTTCATCTTCTTCGGGTCGTCCATCGTCGTGCCCGTCTGCACGCACAGCAGCACCTGATGCGGGTCGGCATCCTGGGCATCTAAATAGTGAACATCGTTGGTGGCAACCAGCGGGATATTCAGCCGATGCGCGATTTTGACCAGCTCGCGGTTGACATGGTGCTGCTTGTCCAGCATATGGTCTTGCAGCTCTAGATAGTAGCGGTCGCCAAAGATTTCCCGGAACTCGGAGGCGGCATACTCTGCGGCTTTGACATCGCCGTTCATCAGGTGCTGCGGCACTTCCGCGCCGAGGCACGCGGACAAACAAATTAAGCCTTCGTTGTGTTCCTGAAGCAGCTCCCGGTCAATGCGCGGCTTGTAGTACATTCCCTCCAAAGACGCCAGCGATGTGAGCTTTAATAAGTTTTTGTAGCCGACTTCGTTCATTGCCAGCAATACTAAATGCCGGGCGTCATCCAGCTTTTTGTTTTCTTTCTCATGCCGGGAGCGCGTGGCGACATACATTTCGTTGCCGACCAGCGGCTTGATGCCCGCCTTTTTGCACTTGAGATAAAACTCCATCGCCCCGTACATGACCCCGTGGTCGGTCAGCCCGACGGCGGGCATATTATTATCCACGGCCTTCTTAATCAGGTCATCAATGCGGCACGCCCCGTCCAGCATACTGTATTCCGAGTGAAGATGAAGATGGACAAAGTTGGACGGGGTGCTGTTCATGGGTCAGGCGTGTTCCTTGAAAATTATAAGACTTGAGAATTATTCTTACTTAACAGCGCAAGCCGCTATCTATTGCCTGTTACAACATCTAGATAACGGCTCCTGCGTCAAAGCCAGATATGGGGTATAATCAGGCTACATTCTAGCAGATGCCCGCCGATTTCGCAAGGGCTAAGCGAAGCAAGAGCCACGGATTGAAATCCGTGGCTGAGGAGCCTTTGGCTGAATGTCCCTGCGGGACAGCCTATTTCATGGGTTCTTATCTGCGTTCCGGAGGGACGTTCGGCGTCTGCGTCCTTCAGCCACGGATTTTAATCCGTGGCTACCGGCGGGAGGCTTTTGGTTTATGGCATTGAAGCCTTTGGCCCGGCTCCGTCTCTAACACTGTGTCACACGAACCAACAACTGAACACTCAGCGGCTTTTCCCGGCGGGCAGACCGCTGAAACCGACGAAGATGCGCCGCTCGTGCGGCTGGCCCGGTCGGGCGACACGGACGCTTTCGGGCGGCTGGTGGCCCGGCACGAAGCGCGCGTGTATGCCCTGATTGCGCGGGTGCTGGGCGCAAGCGGCACGGCGGACGACGTCGACGACACGGCGCAGGATGTGTTCGTGCAGGCCTGGCGGGCGCTGCCCCGGTTCCGCGAGGAGGCCCGCTTTTCGACGTGGCTGCACCGCATCGCCACCAACATGGCGATCAAGCAGTGGCACCGAATCAAGCGGAGGGTTCCGACCGTGGCGGAGGAAGAGCTGCCGAACACCATCCGGGCCGCGCTGGCCGCCGACGGTCCTGGCCCCGAGGAGATCGCCGCGCAGAAAGCGCGGGACAGGGATTTACGGGACGCGATAGAAAAGCTGCCCGAAAAGCAGCGCACCGTGATTTTGCTGCACTACTTTGAAGACTACGGCTGCGATGAGATCGCGGCCCTGCTCGGCTGCTCGGTCGGCACCGTTTGGTCCCGCCTGCATTACGGCTGCCGCAAGCTGCGCGACACGGCGGGCTGGCTGGCCGGAGAACACTAACTACACTTGGCACAGAACGAGAAAACTGAAGACTGGCTGCTGCCGTATCTGGAAGGCGCTTACGCCGCCGACCCGGCCCGGCAGGCCGCGTGCGAAGCGCGTCTGGCCGCCGACCCCGCGCTGGCCGCCGAAGCCGCCGCAATGCGTCAAGCCCTGACCGCCCTGCGCGGCGTCGCCGCCCGGACGCCTAAATCTGAAACCGCCACTGTGCCCGCCGACTCGTGGCCGCGTTTGAAGGAACGTTTGCAGTCCGCGCCGCGCCGACGGCTGGCTTGGGGCTGGCTCGGCGGTGCCGGGGCGGCAGTGGCCGTCGCGGCAGGGGTGCTGGCGGTCGTTTTGCCGGGTCACCACGCGCCGCCTCCCAGCGGCACGTCGCGTGTGGCTGTCGCCCCGCGCCCCGTGCCGACGGCAGCTCCTGCGCCTTCCGCCGCGCCGAACGTCCAAAAGTCCGCGCAGGTCGCGCAGGCTGCCCCGCCGACCAGGGCAGCGGCGGGGACGCTCACCCCGCCCAGCGCAAACGGCCTGTCCGACCCGTTTCTGAAGCTGCCGGTGCCGCCGCCGCGCCCCGGCGTGCCCGCCGCGAAGACGCTGCCGCCGGTAATTAGCAATCCTGCGCCGAAGCCGAACCCGCAGATCGCCTTGCGGAACATTGATGGCACTCATTCCCCCGAAGTTATCAGCCCCCTGCTGCCACTGCCCGTGGTGCCACAGATGGCTCCTGCGCCCGCCGCGCCGCCGCTGCCCGTGTTGCCAGCCCCGGTGACCGCGCCGCCTGCGCCGCAGGCAAGAGCGGAGCGGCGAATGCTGAAAATGGCACCCCCTGCCACGCAGACTGCCGACGGCGCAACGGCCAAAGGACAGATACAGACATTCAGCGCCGAGGCCCCGCCGTCTGCCGCCGCCGCGCCGCCCGCCGCGCCGTACAAGCTGCCGCCACCCGCCTCTGTGCTTGGCGGAGGATTTGGCGGTGGCGGCGGGTTTGGCGGGGCACCGGGTGGGGCCATGAGCCGCATGGCGGTCCCCCCGCGCCGCGAGCCGACTTCCGCCGACAATGCCGCGCTGCTGACCGCCGGGACCAAAGCACTGGCCGAGGCGGTTGCTCTGCCGCTGTGGGGCCGAAACGAGGGGATGCAGCAAAGCAGCGAGACGCTGACCGACCTGCGCGAAGCGGGCCTGCTGGATGACCTGCGGGCCAAGCTTGAAGCCCGCCGGGCGCAGATGCCCGGCGACCTCGCCACAGGCCGGATGCTGGCCGCCGTCTGCGATTTCAGCGGCACAGCAGACGCCGCCCGGCGGGAGCGGGAGCGGATCGCGGGGCTGACCGGGGCCGACGGCGAGGACTTCTTTCTGCTGGCGCAGTCCGAAGAGCGGGCGGGAAACGCCACTGCCGCCCGCGCCGCCTACCGCCGGGCGCTGACCGCCCCGGTCCCGCCGTCGGGCTTCCACGCCGCCATCGCCCGCCAAAAAGCCCAGTAGGGGCGCGATTTATCGCGCCCTCTTTTCCTGTCGCGCCCTCTTATTTCTCTGACTGCTGCTCTGCCACAATCTCCCCCGCCGCCGCCAGCAAATCCGTCAGATAGGTCACTTCCGCCTCCAGCCGGTACTCCGTGTGCCGCAGCGCCCACTGCTTGGCTAGGCTCACATGAGCGCGGATGTCTGCGCTGACCCGGCGGCTTTCCGCCAGCATTCCCCGCACTTTTTCCAGCCGCTCGGTCAAAAGCGACGGCAAATCGGCGCGAACTTCCTCGTCCATCCGGGTCAGTGCCAGGTCCATCGGGTCAAACTTGAACCAGACTTCGCGCAAACCTTCCCGCCGCAAAGCCGCCAGCGCCGCCCGCCCCTCGTCGGTGATCTCATAGAGCTGACGGGTGGGCCGGTTGCCTTCGCGCTCGCGCTCCCCTTCCCGCAGCAGACCTTCCGCCGCCAGCCGCTTCATCGCCCCGTAGACCGCCCCCACCGTGATGTCAGTCCAGAGAGGAACACGGTAACGCTCGGCCAGCAGCCGCAGGCGGTGACCGTGCATGGGGCCGTATTCGGCAAATGACGACAAAATAAATAAGCGGATAGAAGACATAGTGCTTTCGTGAAAGTAATTGGGTACAATGCACATAATACTCCTGCAAGAGTATTGAGGAACGTCACACTTTATTATACCAGAGAGGGTTGGAAGATGCGTGTATTTTTAACCGGAGCCACTGGCTTCATCGGCTCGGCTCTTGTGCCTGAACTCATCGGCGCGGGCCATCAGGTCCTCGGCCTTACCCGCTCGGAGAAGGGCGCTCAGGCTCTCCTTGCCGCCGGAGCCGAGGCCCATCACGGAGACTTGGAAGACCTGGACAGTTTGCGGCGCGGCGCGGCGGCCTCGGACGGCGTCATCCACTGCGGTTTCAACCATGACTTCTCGAAGTTTATGGAAAGCTGCGAGCAGGACCGGCGCGTCATTGAAACGCTTGGCTCCGCGCTGGTCGGCTCGGACCGTCCCCTGCTGATCACCTCCGGGACCGGCATGGGCAGCGGGGCGCCGGGGCAGCCCGCAACAGAAGACAACTTGGACCGCAGCCACCCGAACCCGCGTATTGCGTCGGAAGAAGCGGGCATTGCCGTGTCGGACCGGGGGGTAAACGTGTCGGTCGTCCGGCTGCCGCAGGTCCACGACACCGTCAAGCAGGGCCTGATCACCCCTATTGTTGAAATCAGCCGCCAAAAGGGCGTCTCGGCGTATGTCGGTGATGGGGCCAACCGCTGGCCCGCCGCGCATGTGTCGGATGTCGCCCGGCTCTACCGGCTGGCTCTGGAAAAAGCGGACGCCGGAAGCCGGTACAACGCGGTTGGGGAAGAAGGCATCCCGGCAAAAGAAATCGCGGAAGTGATTGGCCGGGGCCTCAACGTGCCGGTGGTCAGCCTCTCGCCAGAAGAAGCACCCGCGCATTTCGGCTGGCTCGGGATGTTCGTTGCTTTGGATATGCCCGCGTCGAGCGCCTTGACGCAGCAGCGGCTGGGCTGGCATCCCACGGGTCCGGGCCTCATTGCTGATCTGGAACAAATGCAGTACGAAGCTTAAACTGCTGCTTTTCGTGAAGGGCTTTTGGAACTGGTATACCTATGGAACCCATTCTTATCATCGGAGCATCGGGCTTTGTCGGGGGGCGGCTGGCACGGGCGCTGCTGGCGGACGGGCAGGCGGTCCGCTGTCTGGCACGAGACCCGGCGCGGGTTCAGGACCTGGAGGCATTGGGCGGCACAATCTTCAAAGGCGACATTGCGGACCCGGCCTCTTTGAACGAGGCGCTGAAAGGCGTCCGGGCGGTTTATGTGTCGGTTCACACGCTGTCGCCGCAGCCGGGCAGCGCCGCCGGGCTGGGGTTCATGGAGGTTGAGCGGGCGGGCCTGCAAAACATCATCGATGCCTGCCGGGCGCAGAAGGTCAGCCGCCTGATTTCTGTCACATCGGTAGGGATCACGGCAAACGCCGCCAGCGCCTGGCTGCGGGAGCGGTGGCAGGCAGAGCAAAGCCTGCTAAAAAGCGGGCTGGATGTGACCGTGATCCGGCCCGGCATGATTGTCGGTCAGGGAGGGCGTGGTTTTGGAATGCTGGCAAGCCAGGCGGGGCAGGCGGTGACGCTGGGTCTGGCGAGCGGGCAGCCAATGCGCTCTATCGCCATAGACGACCTGGTATATTATTTGAGAGGCGTCCTGGGTGACCCGCGTTCCTACGGCCAGGTTTACGACGTGGGCAATGACGACGTGCTGACAAACCGCCAGATGCTCCGCACCACGGCAGAGATACTGGGCCGCCGCCCTCCCGTCCGGCTTTCCCTGTCCCCGACGATCTTAAGCGCCCTGGCACCGCTTCTAGAACGTATGGGCAAGCTCCCTAAAGGGGGAATTCGTGGGTTCGTAGACAGCTTAAAAGACGATGCCAGCGGCGACCCGCTCCCCATCCGGGCGCTCCTGCCGCGCACGCTGCTGTCGTTTCGTCAGGCCGCGCAGCGGGCACTGATTGTAGACGAAGAGAAAAAATAACCATGTTTTTAGTCACAGGAATCACCGGCAACGTCGGCGGGGCCGCCGCCCGGCACTTATTGGCCGCCGGGCACACGGTTCGCGCTCTGGTCCGCGACCCGCAAAAGGCCGCTGATTGGGCGAAGTTGGGCGTGGAGCTGCGGCAGGGGGAGTTCATCGACACCGCCGCCCTCGCGTCGGCGCTGGAAGGGGTCGAAGGGGCGTATCTGATGATGCCGCCAATTTTGGTTCCTTCCCCGGACTACGCCGACGCAAAGGCAGTTGCCGCCAGCTTTGCCCAGGCTTTGCAGCAGACCCCGCCGCCGCGCCTCGTGCTGCTGTCGTCATTCGGCTCGGAAAAGAGCAGCGGCCTCGGCCTGATTACTTCCACGCATCTTATGGAAGAAGCTCTCGGCGACCTGCCCTTCCCGACGGCGTTTGTCCGAGCCGGAGGGTTTATCGAAAACGCGGTGGGCAGCCTGGACACAGCGGCAAAGACCGGCGTGTTTTATAGCTTCGCCCAGCCCACCGACCGGACATTCCCAACAACGGCCACGGCAGACATCGGCGCGGAAGTGGCCCGGCTGCTGAGTGCAGGCTGGGAAGGTAAAAAGATCGTCGAGATTGGTTCGCTGATCAGCCCGGATGACCTCGCGCAGGCCATGAGCGAAGTGCTGGGCCGCCCGGTGACCGCGCAGGCCATTCCCCGCGAGCAATGGACGGCCACTATGGAGGGATTCGGGATGCCGCCGGGAAGCACTGGCAATTATGAAGAGATGATGGATGGGGTTAATTCGGGCTGGATTTCCTTCGGCCAGCCCGGCGCAGAATCGGTCGCGGGTACGACCACGCCCGCCGAAGTGTTTGGGGCGGCGCGGGGCGGGCAGGGCAAAGCGTAGGCTACATCGGATCGGCGGGGCTGCCGCCCTGCTTTATGTTCAGGACATCTCGCCGGGGGGCGCTGCCAAACATCCGGGAATACTCCCGGCTGAACTGCGAGGGGCTGCGGTAGCCCACGCGGAACGCCGCCCCTTCGGCAGTTTCCCCTTCCCCCGTCATCAAGCGCCGGGCTTCCAGCAGGCGCAGCCGCTTTTGGTACTGAATGGGGCTAAGTGCCGTCACGTCTTTGAAGCACTTGAAAAACGCGGAACGACTCATCGCCGCCGCCTGCGCCAGCGCGGCGACATCGATCTCCTCCGCAAGCTCGGCTTTTATCCGGTACACAGTCTGGGCGATTTTGTGTACGCTGCTTTCCGCCCGGACAAACTGCCGCAGTGCCGGTCCTTCGGCGCTTTTGAGCAGGTGATACAGCAGCTCCTTGACGACCAGGGGGCCAAGCACGCAGGCGTCTTCCGGGCGGCGGCAGAGTGTTCCTAGCCGAATGGCCGCTTCCAGCATCGGCTCGCTCACAGTGCCCAGAAACACGGCCCGCTGCGGAGTCTGCGCCGCCGCCGGGCGTGCGGGCGGCGGCGCGTTCTGTTCCAGCAGCAGTGCCACTTCGCTGAGCATCAGCGGATCAATCTCAATCTGAAAACACAAAAAAGGCCGGTCCGGCGCGGCGGCCAGCACGCAGCTCGTGATGGGCAGGTCAATCGGCGTGGCGATATAGCGCACCGCCTCGTAGCAGTACGATTCGTGCCCCAGCGTAATTCCTTTGCTGCCCTGCGCCAGAATGCTGAGGGATGCGTGCCAGTGCTGTTTTGCAGGCAAGCTGGTGTGGGACAGCCGGATGCAGCGCACCCCGGCCACCGGGAGCGTATAAGCGCCGTCTTCGGGGGCGAAGTCCCGGATCACTTCGGCAAGCTCCGCGTGTAAGTCTCTCACGCACTATTATAGACTATATGATATGAGAGGCCATCACAGCCAATTTTGGACGAATAGGCAAACGCCGGGACTTTTAGGGGAAGACCGGGCCGGGCCGCGTCAGTATAATAAAAACAGCACGACAGCGAAGGAGAGAAACAATGAGCGACGCAAAGACAATGAAAGCCGTGATGCTGCCCCGGTTTGGCGGCGGCGAAGAGTTCCGTTTGGAAGAGGTCGCACGGCCTGCGCCGGGGCCGGGGGAAGTTCTGGTGCGAATTGCCGGAACCAGCGTCAACCCGGTGGATGCCAAAGGCCGGGCCGGGGAAGTGCCGCAGCTATTCCCGCCGGACAGCCTGCCGCTGCTGCTCGGCTTTGATGCCAGCGGGCGCGTGGAAGAAGTCGGCGCGGAGGTCACGGACTGGCAGGTCGGCGACGCCGTGTACGGATTTCCGGCTACCGCGCCCGGCACGTTCGCCGAATACGTCTGCCTGCGGGCGGACCAGGTGGCCGCGCCGCCAAAGTCCCTGCCGCTGGTGGACGCCGGGGCGGTTCCGCTGGCCGCGATGACGGCGTGGCATGGGCTGATGACACAGGGCGAAATAAAATCCGGTCAGCGGGTGCTGATTCAGGGCGGGTCGGGCGGGGTCGGCCATTTTGCCGTTCAGTTTGCCCGCCATCTCGGCGCGACCGTGTATGCGACGGCGTCCGGCAAGAATGTCGAGTTTCTGCGGGAGCTGGGGGCAGACGTGGCGATAGACTACCGCACAGACGGGGTTCAAAAGCTGGCGGGTCAGATGGATTTGGTCTATGATCTCGCCGGGGGCAAAGCCGAGGAAAGCTCCTGGGCGGCTCTGAAGCCGGACGGCATCCTGGTTCTGGCGGCGGGGATGCCGAACCTGGCGCTGGCAGCACCGGGGCAGCGGGGACTGTTTGCCCAGGCTCAGTCCAGCCGTGCGGAACTGGAGCGCGTGGCCCAGATGATCGACGACGGGCAGGTGCGCCTGACGATCTCCCGGCGCTTCCCGCTGGAGCAGGTGGGGGAAGCGCAGACGCAGCTCGAGCAGGGCGGCTTGCGGGGCAAAGTGCTGGTGACGGTGGGTGGTTGACAAACCCGGTCTGCCGTACTATAATTGCAGGATATGGCAGACACAAACACTTCCTCAGAGGCACCCCTGCGCTTTGGCCTGGTTGGGTGCGGCACGATTGCCCCCACGCACGCACGGGCACTGGCCGGGCTGGCGGACCAGGGAGCGCGGCTGACGACCTGCGCGGACATAGTCCCCGAACCGGCAGCGGCGCTGGCAGACGAGTTCGGGTTAGCCGTGAAGACGTTTGACGAGATGCTGGCGGACCCGGAGATTGATGTTATCACCGTTTGCCTGCCGAGTGGGATGCACGCCGAATACGGCGTCCGCGCCCTCAGCGCAGGCAAGCACGTTGTCTCGGAAAAGCCGATGGACATCACCCTGGCCGCCTGCGACGCCCTGCGGGACGCGCAGGCAGCTTCGGGAAAACGGCTGGCGATTATCTCGCAGCACCGCTTTGATTCGGCCAGTCAGGTGGTCAAAAACGCGCTGGAGGCCGGGGCGCTGGGCAAAATTGTCTATGCGGAAGCGACCGTGCCGTGGTTTCGAACGCAGGGCTACTATGATTCGGGCGACTGGCGCGGAACGTGGGCGCTGGATGGCGGCGGGGCGCTGATGAACCAGGGCGTCCATGTGGTTGACCTCCTGCGCTGGCTGGCTGGTCCGGTGGAGACCGTCTACGCGCAGGCGCGGACACTGGCCCATGACCGCATTGAAGTGGAAGACGTGCTGGGGGCAACCCTGACGCTTCAAAACGGCGCGATTGCCACACTGACCGCTTCCACCGCCCTGTACCCCGGCTTTGCCGTGCGCGTGGCTGTGTACGGCACGGAAGGCAGCGCCATCATTGAAGGCGATATGCTGCACACGCTGACCACCAAAGACGGGCCAATCCACGGCGGCGGCGGTGAGGCGGCCAAGCAGCACGCGCTGGATGTGGCGACGGGCGGGACCAAGTCCGCCGCCTCGGACCCCGCCGCGCTATGGGGCGATTCGCACAAGGCGCAGCTTGCGAACTTTATTCACTGCTGCCGCACCGGCGAAGCGCCTTTGGTAGACGGCGAAGAAGGCCGCAAGGCCATTGAAGTCATTATGGCCGTCTATGAGTCGGCCCGTACCAATCAGGTCGTTCGGCTTTGATACTCATTGGCATCGACCCTGGCACGGCAACGACGGGCTACGGCGTGATTGAAAAACGCGGTGACCGGGTCTCGTATGTGGACTGCGGCGTGATAATCACGCCGCCCACGGATGATGCCCCGGCCCGTCTCCAAACGATTTACGACGCTTTCAACGCCCTGCTGGACAAACACCAGCCCGAATCGGTGGCGACCGAGCGGCTGTTTTTCACCAACAACATCACCACCGGTATCCCCGTAGCGCGGGCGCTGGGCGTGATTTTGCTGACTTTAGCGCAGCGCAATTTGCCCTGGACCGAGTATACGCCCACGCAGGTCAAAAGCGCGGTGGTCGGCACAGGCCGGGCCGAGAAAAAGCAGATGCAGTTCATGGTGACACGCCTGTTGAGTTTGTCCGAAGTGCCCAAGCCCGACGACGCCGCCGATGCGCTGGCCGTCGCCATCTGCCATGCCCATTCGGTGCGCCTGGCGGCTCCCGTGAAGCGCGGAATACGGGGCTGATTGCCCTCTTTAAATTTAAATCTTTAATCCAAAGGAGAAACATAAGCGATGGCAGGAACAGTCGTGGCCGTGTTTGATGACAACGCGCAGGCCGAGCGGGCTGCACAGGCGCTGGTAGACGATGGCATCGCACTGGAAGACATCACGCTGGTCTTCCGGGGCGCGGACGGGGCCACCGGGACCACGCACGACACCACCGAGCCGGACCAGCCCATGCTGGCCTCAGGGGCACGCGAAGTTACCGAGCATGATGTGGAGCGCCCGATCAACCCGCAGGACGAGATTGTTCCGCGTGCCGCCGTCGGCTTCGTCATCGGCGCTCCGCTCGGCTCGCTGCTGATTTCTCTGCTGGTCTTTTTCCAATCGGTAGAAAGTTTTCTGGCCGCGCACGCGCTGGCGGGGCAGCTCGGGGCGGGACTTGTCTTTGGCATTCTGGGCGCGATTGTTGGAGCCATGACCGCTGGCGGTATCCCTGTGGAAGCCGCCAAAGGCTACCATGCCGAAGTCAAGCAGGGCAAAACGCTGGTAACGCTGCTGGCCTCCAGCGGCAATGCCCCTCATCTTCAGGAAATGCTGCGCGGCCTCGGGGGCCGCCGCCTCGGCTTCTTCCCCCGCTTCCTGGACACCCTGCAAAGCGTCGAGTCGTAGGACCCCCTAGCCCCCAATAATGGGGGAACCGGACAGTTAGGAGTTAGCCCTTCTTGTTCTTTATCTGGCTCCCCCATTATTGGGGGCGGGGGGGGCCTCCACCGGGTATCATCACTGCACTATGCCCGCCAAACCCACCCCCGCCACGCCGCAGACCGCCGAAGAAGCTGTCACTCGCATTCTGACCCACTTGGAGCGTCAGGCCCGCCGCCCGAGCGCCGACGCCGCCTACGACGGCCTCCTCGCCCTCCCCGCCCTGCCGACCGAAGCCCTTGCCGACCTCGGCGACCTGTCCCGCGCCGATGACCGCGCCCCCGCCGACGCCCTGCCGTCGCTCCTGCTGACGGTCGAGACCGGCTCTATCGGCCTCGAGCTGTGCCCCTTCGGCCCCCTCGTCCTGCTTTCCGGCGACGGCGCTGCCGACACCGACCCGCTGGCGCAGGCCCTCTACGAGTCCGGCCTGTACCCCCTCTTTCCCGCCGACATGGACACCTTCGGCTCCTGGCACGGCCACCCCCTCGCTCGCTGGCTCTTCCCCCGCCGCCTCGCCGACGCCACCGCCCTGTTCGAGACCCTGCGAGAATAACAAACGCTATGGAAGACCCAAACGAAACCAGGCCTCCCGCGCCCGACGCGCCACACGCCTCCGAGACAAACCCGTTCGCCACGTCCGGGAGACGCTTTCAGGATGACCCATTCTGGGAGCAAATGCAGGACTCTATCCGTCAGCATCGCCGCGAAATGGACGCCGAATGAGACGCGCCTAATTAAAACGCTAGATTTTCGAGTGTGTTTCTGGTGTATTTCTTTTTGTAAATAAAGAAGGAATTACGATCCTATTGATCTAACATCTAACGATCTTGCCCTTTTGCACGGAAGGATCAACCATGTTAGATTTCAGCAAAGACAACGCTCCCAACCCCGCCAAACTCATCAACAGTCTTCGTTTTTTGGGTTACGATAATAACTCGGCTTTGGCCGACATCTGCGATAATTCTTGGGATGCTGGTGCTAACCAAGTTTCTGTCATTGTTGATGGCAAGCAAGACGAACTTGTAATTGCCCTTGCTGACAACGGCAGCGGCATGAACGAAGAAGCACTTGACCAGGCATTGCGCCTCGGCTCTCTTGTAGACCATAATCCTGCCTCTGATTTAGGTAAATATGGCATGGGCTTGGTCACGGCCTCCCTGTCTATCTGCCGCCGCACGGAAGTTATTACACGTCAAGCAGGTGGACCACTCCTTTATAGCGTGGTAGACGTTGATGAGATCATAGAGAAAAATTCTTTTTGCAAGTATCTTGGGCCAGCAACGGATGAGGCCAAGCGCAACTTTCAGGCATTCGGCGCTCCCGCAAGCGGCACAATTGTAATTCTGTCCAAGTGTGACAATGTTTATTCTGATAATAGCACTATCATTGTCAGAAACTTGCGTCCCCATTTTGGCCGCGTCTTTCGAGAGTTTCTGAATGCAGGCAAGCGGCTTACAATCAGCGGCGAAGATATTTCAGCAGTAGACCCCATGATGATCGCAGATGGCGCGAACGTCCATAGCGACGAGACTTACCCGCTGGAATATATTGATGCAGCGGGAAATACGCAAGTAGAGGACCTGCGCGTTCGGCTCGTTCTGCTGCCAAGTTTCAGTCAGGAAGAGAACAAATCTCGGGGTATCAATATTAAAGGCCAGGGGTTTTATGTCCTCCGAAACTTCCGCGAAGTCGCTTCGGCACAAACATTCGGACTGTTCAACCGACATAATGACTACAACCGAGTCCGTGCGGAAATTTACTTTCCTGCTACTTTGGATGAGGCGATGGGTGTCAACTTTACCAAACATCAGCTCAAACCAAAAGAGGTGGTAACAAATCTACTCAAGCAGACCGCCGCACGGGAAATGGCCTCAATGGTGAAGGTTCTCAAAAGCGAACGCATTCATGTAGAAAATGCTGGCATTTCTCACGATGAAGCCTCACGAGCTATTGAGAAAAAAGCCAATCTTTTAATCAAGCCTACAATGGATGTGGAAAAAAGGGCCGCACCGGAGGCACGCGAGGGAGTCGTGCGCGAACCGCAAGGCGGAACAAAAAACCGTAAAAATTACGGCGAAACTCGTTCCAAAGAAGTCGCGCTGCCCTGCCGCTTTGAAACGGTATCCATGACGGCCAGCGGCCCAATCTATGATGCGTCGCCCGAAGGTAAAACGCTGGTCATTCAGTGGAATGTGGATCACCCCTTTTATCAGCGTTTCATTCTGGAAAATCAGGATAATCCTGACATGATTACAGCCACAGATTTTCTTGTTTACTCTCTGGCTGCCGCCGAAATGAAATATGATGATGACGACTCACGGGTGATGATTGAGAACATCCGCAGCGTCTTGTCCAGCAATATGAGAACATTGCTTGCCGACGGCTCTTGATACTCGTTACTTATTCAGCCCAAGCAGGATATTGACAAGCTGTGTCCGGGCGTAGAACGCACGGGTGGTGCTGCCGTGCCCCGCGCCTTTGGTGCGGGGCTGAACCAGCTTGCCCATGCTGCCCGTAAGAGCAGAAAAGCTTTCGTCACGGAGGGTTGCCCGAATGAGTTCGTAATCGTCGCGGATTTGGTTGTAGATGAGCGGGACTTCCACCGAAATATCGGCTTCGCGGACCAATGCCACTTCGGCGGTCAATGTGTTGGGAAGGTAGATGCGGGCGATTAGGACCAGACGCCGCAGCTTTTTGAGCAGGTCGCTTTCTTCAAACGGCTGTGCCAGAACACGCGCCGGGGAAAGCATTGTGATTGCCATTGTCTCTTTGGCGGTCAGGAAGCCTTCCGCTGTGCGTTTAAGCGAGACCTGTTTGAGTTCCCAGCTTCCGCCGTTCGGCTCGCGGGACGAGTTCAGGGACAAGCCCAAATGTGCCTCGCAGACGTGACCGGCCCAGCCTTTGTTGCGGCCCAGCGTGACGTGCGGGTACTGCGCGGCAAGCGTATAAAGGTCGGTCCCCACCAACAGGCGGAGGCGATAAAGCGCGTCTTCTCGCTCCATCTTCTACCCCCCCCCCCCCCCCGTGATATGTAGTCTGGACTACATTAAAATCAAGGTTCGGCTGGCTGGTTTTCATGTCTGCCTCGTCTTTCAGCCGCCGGACGGCGAGTTCTAAATGCTCGGTTTCGCGCTCAATCCCAATGAACCGCCTCCCCAATCGGGCGCACGCGACGCCGGTGGTGGCGGAGCCGCAGAAGGGGTCTAGAACCAGCTCGCCGGGGCTGGTGGAGGCTTCGACGATGCGCGTCAGCAGAGCCTCGGGCTTCTGGGTGGGGTGCTTGCCATGGCGCTTTTCGGACTTGCCGGGGGGCAGGATGGACCACAGGGACTGCATCTGCTTGCCGCCGTTTTGTTCTTTCATCAGTGCGTAGTGGAACGTGTGGCGGCTTTTGGCGTTTTTGGCGGCCCACAAAATCGTCTCGGTGGCGTGAGTGAAGTAGCGGCAGGCGAGGTTCGGCGGCGGGTTGACCTTGAACCAGGCGATGTCGTTGAGTATCTTGTAGTCCAGCGTTTGCAGGGCGTAGCCGACGCTGTGGATGTTGTGCGACGTGCCCGTGACCCAGAGCGTGCCATTCGGGCGCAGCAGGCGGCGGCACTGGTCGAGCCAGAGGATGTTGAAGTTGTGGTCGGCGGTGATGCCCTGCGACTTGTCCCAGCCGCCTTTGTCCACGCGCACCATGCGGCCATTGACGCAGGTGATGCCGCCGTTGGAGAGGAAGTAAGGCGGGTCGGCAAAAATCATGTCCACGGACTCGGTCGGCATCCGGCGCAGGAGGTCCAGCGCGTCGGCCTGATAGAGCCGCAGACTGTCATCGGGCGAGGCATAAAACGGCGCAGGCGCGTAGTCATAGCCAGGCCGTGCTTCGTGAACGCTGTCGGGGGCAAGATCGGGGACGGGAGCCAGCAGGGACAGGGCGCGGGGAGACGGATCGGCGGCGGGGCAGTCAAACAGAGCGTCAAAGAGGACAGGCGGCGGGGCATCGGGCAGGGCGGCAGGCACAGGCAAAATCCTCTCAGAACGCTTCCCCGGAGCGGCCCAAAAGAGGCGCAGGGGAAAGCGATCCGATCCTACCCGATCCGGTGCGGGAAGATCAACCATCGTGCAAATTCGTACCGATTATTTTGTATATCAATTTGATACTAATTTATGACAATTTGACATGAAGATGAATTTAAAAACAAGCTTTTGTGATATACTAATCTGTTATAAGTTAGTATCAAATTGATATATAAGAGTAAAATAAGTGAAAACACCACAAAAACCGCCCGTAATGGAAAGTCTTATTCAAAGGATTGGTCCTGAAAATCTATTTGACATTTTGGAACAGGTACGCGCCCTGCCACGCACGGAGCGGTATCTGCACTGGGACAAGCTGAAATCTATGCCGCCGCCCGAAGGGCTTTCCACGGAGGCATGGTGGGTTGGCTTGAAGCTGAACCGGGGCTACGCCATGAAGAAAATCCCCCTGAAAGACACACAGGGGCAGCCGTTTCAATTCATGGTCACGGATTTTATTTCGGAGAAGCTTCACTACACGGACCTGAGCGCAGGCGGACGCATCGGCATCCCGGAGCCGGTGACAAACCCGGAAACCAAAGATCAGTATTATGTGTCTTCACTCATTGAAGAAGCCATTACGTCTAGTCAACTAGAGGGAGCGGCGACCACACGCGAAGTGGCGCAGGAGATGCTGCGCTCGGCACGGCCCCCGCGAGACCGGGACGAGCGGATGATTCTAAACAACTTTCAGACGATGAAGCAAATTGGCACCCTGAAAACAGAGGCAATGACGGAAAAGCTTCTTCTCAGTCTGCACCAAAGCGTCACTAAAGGGACGCTGGAAGACCCCACAGCTACCGGGCGCTATCGCGTGTTGGAAGAAGAGATTGTCGTCGCCGATGCCGAGGGCAACGTTCTTCACACACCGCCCTCCGCTGGAGAGCTGCCTGCACGGATGCAGGCAATGTGCGCCTTTGCCAATGGGGAGACGCCCAGCTATTTTGTTCACCCGGTCTTGCGTTCGTTGATTCTGCATTTCTGGCTGGCTTATGACCATCCGTTTGTAGACGGCAACGGGCGCACGGCACGCGCCCTGTTTTATTGGTCTATGCTCCGGCACGGGTTCTGGCTGTTTGAATATCTCTCAATTTCAAGCATCCTCCGCAAAGCACCAAAACAGTATGCCCGTGCCTTTTTGTATACGGAAACTGATGACAACAACCTGACGTATTTCCTGCATTATCAGATTGAAGTCATTCAGCGTGCCCTGAGCGATCTGCACAAATATATTGAGATACAGTCCGAGCGGGTGCGGCAGATGGAACAAAACCTACGAGGAACGGTCCTGCTAAATCACCGGCAGCGGGCGCTGATTGCTTATCTTCTCAGGCATCCGAAGCATCGGTACAGCATTGCCGGGCATCAGACCAGCCATGCCGTCTCGTATCAAACGGCACGAACGGACCTCTTTGATTTGGTAGACCGGCGTGTCATGGAAAAGCGCAAAGCAGGCAAAGTTTGGTACTTCACAGCGGCCCCCAATTTTGAGGCCAAACTGGCGGATTTGGAGTGAACATATCAGCACGTTTATGAAAGCAACTTACAAGGTTCATGAGCCATATCGTTCCGCTTCTCCATATAGGTGAGCGTACCAGCATTGGTCTCAAAACCGAAGGGCTGATAGAGCGTCTGAGCATTTAGGGTAACGAGAGAAACGCGGCGCAAGCCCTGCAAGTTGGGATGCGCCAAGATACACTCGACCAGCCAGCGCCCTAATCCCTGACCTCGCCGGCCTTCGTCAATGACCACATCGGTCAGGTAGCCATAGGTAGTCAAGTCCGTGATGACACGAGCAAAGCCGACTAGGGACGCGCCTTCATACACCCCAAAACAGACGGAGTGGATAGCGGCCTGCGTCAGTTGATCCTGTGTCATATCGCCGCCCCAGCGGGTACGGCGGAGCAGTTCCAGTGCGGCCTTTAGGTCTATGCGCGTCCGGTCCGTGGTGATTGTGAACGCGCCCCGCTCAAAGTGTTGTGGATAGTCCTGCATAGCTGAGATAATTAAGCCGTCAGCACCAGTGTTCGCGCCTGTTCACCGGGGGCGGCATCCTGGCTGTCAATGGTGATGCGGACCGTGCGGCCTAAAGCGTTGGCAAACCGAAATAGGTCGTTCGTGGAGAACTCATCCCAGCCGCCGTTCAGCAGACCGGTAAGTGTATGGTACTCTATATCCAACCGCGATGCCGCCTGTTCCTGCGTCAGACCTTTTTCCTCAATCACTTTGGCGAGCAAGAGGACAAGCCGGGCTTTTGTCAGTTCTTCTTCCGGGTTCGGCAAGCCCATGTCTGCGAAAACGTTATGGCTCATTTGTTTCTCCCCTTGTTACTTTTAGCCAGTCAGCGTACATGGCTTCCGCCTGTTTCAAACGGGAGCGCACTATCTCAATCTCTTTTTTCGGTGTCTGTATTCCCTGCTTGGACTTCTTTTGGAAGACGTGGAGAACATAGATAACTTCCTGAAAGCGAACCGTATAGACTGCTCTGTAGGTGTCAGTGTCGTAGTTTTCTACCAGCTCAATCACGCTTGCGCCGCCGAAGCCAGAAAGCGGTTTAGCCTTCGGAGAACGCCCCCCGCCCTGCGCGGCGAGCAGGGCCAAACCGAACTGTTTGCGAACACGGGGAGGCAAGTCTTGAATGTCTCTGCGGGATGACCCAACCCATTCAACCGGTTTTTCTGTATCTTCCATGCTGCCACTATTATACCATTGTTGAGACTACTCCGTCCGTGCGAGCTGGCGGCGGAGGCGGCGGGAGTTGGCGACGACGCTGAGGCTGCTGAGGAGCATGGCGGTGGCGGCGAAGATGGGATTTTTGATGAACCCGAAGACGGCCAGCGGGACGCAGACGAGGTTGTACAGCAGCGCCCAGAACAAGTTTTGACGGATGACGGCAGAGGTGCGCCGGGCCAGCACGAACAGGGCGGCGAGGCGGGACAGGTCATCGCCGACCAGCGTGATGTCGGCGGCGCGGCGGGCGATTTCCGTGCCGGAGCCGAAGGCGATGCCGACATCGGACTGGGCCAGCGCGGGGGCGTCGTTGATACCGTCACCCGCCATTGCCACAACCGTTCCGGCGTCCTGAAGGGCGCGGGCGCGGGCGGCTTTGCCTTCGGGGCGCATTCGGGCGGTGGCTTCTGAAATGCCCGCTGCACGGGCGACGGCCTGCACGGTGGCTTGGGCGTCGCCGGAGATGACTTCGACGGTTAGACCGAGACGGCGCAGGGTTTGAACGGCCTCGGCGGCGCGAGGGCGCAGGGCGTCGCCTAGCGTCAGCAGGCCGCGCACTTCGGAGCCGATGCCGTAAAAGAGGGCTGTCTGGGCTTCGGCTTCGGCGGCTTCGGCCTGCGCGTTCAGCGCGGCGGGGACAGGGGCATTTTGGGCGGCGCAGAGGGCGCGGCTGCCGATGAACCAGGGCTGATTGTCCACTGTGCCGGTGACGCCCTGTCCTTCATGGCGCTGGAAATCGTGGCAGGGCAGGAACGCCAGCCCGGCGGCGCGGGCATGGGCAACGAGGGCGCGGGCCAGGGGGTGTTCGGAGGCGTCTTCCAGCGAGGCCAGCGCAGATAAATCGGCGGGCGTGCCGGTGAACTCCCGGACTTTGAAGCGCCCTTCGGTCAGCGTGCCGGTCTTGTCTAACAGCAGGTGGCGGACGTTCGGCAGGATTTGCAGGACGTCCACGCCGCCGATGAGTATACCCCGCGAGGCCGCCGCGCCGACACCGGTGGTGACAGCCAGCGGTGTTGCCAGCCCCAGGGCGCAGGGGCAGGCCACCACCAGCACGGTCACGGCCCGGACAAGGCAGTCTTGCAGCGAGTGTCCAAGCAAGGCCAGGGTCAGCCCCGTGCCTAGCGACAGCAGCAGAATGGCAGGCACGAAGCGGCGCGAAATGCTGTCCGCCCACCGCTCGACGGGGGATTTGGCGGCCAGCGCCTCTTCGACCAGCGCGATCATCTGCGACAGCGTGGTGTCCGTGCCCGTCCGGGTCACTTCGATCAAAAGCGGGGCGTCGGTGGCGACCGTGCCGCCGACCACGTCGTCCCCCACCCGCTTGGCGACGGGGCGCACCTCGCCGGACAGCAGGGACTCATCCACGAGAGCCGCGCCTTCGGCGACGCGCCCATCGCTGGGGATACGCTCGCCGGGGCGCACGAAAACGCGGTCCCCCGCGCCCAGCTTGCTCAGGGAAATCAGGACTTCGCGGCCTTCGGCGGTCCGCACCGTGGCCTTTTTAGGCAGCAGGCCGTGCAGGAGCGCAATCGCCCCGCCCGCGTCCTGCCGCGCCCCGGCTTCAATATGCTTGCCGATCAAGACCAGCGCAATCAGCATATCCGCCGTGTCGAAATAGACATGGACGCTGCCCTGCGCCATGACCCACAGGCTATAAACGAACGCCACGCCGGAGCCGACGGTAATCAGCGTCTCCATCTGCGCCGCGCCGCGCCGCGCCGCCGCCCAGGCTTTGGTGAAAATCGGCCAGCCCGCCCACAGCACCGGCAGGGACGTTAAAAGCTCGATACGCGGGAGCCAGTAATAAGCATCGGCGGTGATGTCCTGCCGCACCAGAAAATCGGCATAAAAGGGAATCTGGAACATCCCGGCATTGAATGCAAACATGAACGCCACAACGGCCCGGATAAACAGCCCGCGCCGCGCCCGCGCCTGCGGGCTGGTACGCTCTTCCGCCCCCTCGGCGCGGTAGGTTTCCGCCGTGTAGCCCAGGCTCTGGATCAGCCGCGCCAGGGTTTCGGGCGAGACGCGGGCGGGCTTGTAAACGACTTTGACGACGTCAGACGCGAAAAAGACACGGGACCGCTCGACACCTTTGGTCTGGTTCAGGGCGTGTTCAATCAGCCACGCGCAGGACGCGCACCACATCCCGCCGACGTGAAAGGCGGCTTCACGGGTGGTTTGCAGCGTGTCTTCGCCGGGCACGGTCAGGACGTCGGGCAGGGGCCGGGCGTCTTCGACCTCGGCGGGGGCATCAGGCCGGGCAATCAGGCCCATTTGCAGGCACTGCTGATAGAGCGTCGTCTCGGTTGGGTCCTGCCCCGGCGAAAGCTGCTCGCTTTCCATCAGAATCTGGTAGACCTGGCGGCAGCCCGCGCAGCAAAAAACGTGCGCCGTGCCTGCAATCTCGGCGGCGATGGGGGCACGCGCAGGCAGGCCGCACAGGTCGCAGAGTGTCTGCATAATGCTGTTTTTGATGGCAACGGCCATAACTCACTTCTTCTAATGGCGGTTGGCAGAAACAATGTTGCTGGGGATTTCCGTGACGGGGTGATGGATGACAATATCCATCGTGTAGGCAATCAGGCCCCAGAACACGACCAGATTGAACACAATGAGCAGGGTAAACAGCGTCCGGCTGGACGGTTTTTCTTTGACTTTCTGCGCGGCGCTGCGTGTCTCGGCGTATTTGATGTTGCTCCAGGTGCGTGGCATGGTGTGTGCTTTCTTCATAGCTGCCACGCATTGAAATGCATGACTGAGGAGCCTTCGGCTGAACGTCCCTCCGGGACAGCCCATTTTACGGGTTCCTAATTTTGTCCCGGAGGGACGTTCGGCGTCTGCGCCCCTCAGCCACGGATTTCAATCCGTGGGCGCGGGGGATGTCATTCTTCAGCTCTTTTGAGTTGTTGCACAGACCTCACTAACGCGGCCACCGACGCCCGCAGGGCATCTACTGTAACAGCGTCCGTGACCGCGCCGTCTTTGGAAACCTTCGTGGTAACAAAAGCAACCTGCAAAGACGCCTCCGGCACGAGTTCGGCTTCCAGGGCGCTCAGGGTCAAACGCAGAGCGGCGTGCCCGTGTTCGCCTCCTTTGGCCGACGGGGAGGCACTGACCACAGCCACCGGCTTGCGCCACAGCTCGCCCGAAGTGACCAGCCAGTCCAGCGCGTTTTTGAGACTGCCGGGGATGCCATAGGCATATTCGGGCGTCACAAACAGCACGCCATCAGCGGCTCCGACCTGCGCCCGCCAGTCCCGCGTTGCGTCGGGGGCGGCGTCGCCGTCCCGGTCCGGCGAAAAGTGCGGCAGGCTGTCCAGGCCCTCGTAAGTTGTGACCTGCACCCCCTCTGGGGCAAGCAGCGCGGCGGCGCGGGCCAGAATGCTGTTGGTAGACGCAGCCCGGAGGCTGCCGGAAACGGCAAGAAGCTTCATAGTCTTTACGGGCGCGGCGCGTAAAAAATTGCGGTCACGTTTTGTGCGTCCGCCCCGCGAGAAACACGCAGCCGCAGCCGGGTTCGGCCCGGCGGCGTCCCGGCGGGGACGCGAATGACAATCGGCAGAGTGCGGCTGTCACGGGGCTGCACGCGCACGGCCTGCGGCTCCACAGTCGCGCCGGGCAGGCCGGTGACGGACAGCGTCAGCGTAGACGCCTGCGGCTGGCCGCTGGCGACGGTCAGCAGGTAGCCATTATAAACCTCAGAGGGTGTCCGCGCCACTGCGCCGCTGGCCGTCAAACTGGCCGACAGCGGGCCGTGGCCGAATAGCAGCCACAGCACGACGCCGAGGCACAGCGGCACGGTAGACAGCACCGCCCAGCGGCGCGTGTCCCAGAGGCCCAGCTTTTGCCAGAAGGGCAGCGCTTGTGCGTTTCGGTCGGGGGCCGTGCCGTAGCGGAACTCGATCAGGCCCGGCGTCCCCCGCCGTCCCAGAACGATGTGGCACGAGTCAACGCACTCGCCGCAGCTAATACACCCATGCTGGCCGACGCCCTGCTTGATGTCAATGCCCATCGGGCAGTCTACTTCGCACTGATGACAGCCAATGCACTCGCCGCCGCGCTCGGTGAGATACCGCACGGCCAGCGTGTTCTGGTCCGCCACGGTGCCCAGCAGGGGGCCATAGGGGCAGACATGGGTGCAGAACCGGCGGCGCAGCCAGAGCATATCGGCGGCCAGCGCGGCGGCAGTGAGATAAACCGTCAGCGCGGGCGCCAGGTCATGCGCCGGGGCCAGCGCCGCCGCCCAGACTTCGGCAGGCGCGAACCAGTAGCAGGCCAGAACAAGGGCCGAGGCCCACGCTGTCGCCCCCACACCCAGCCCCCAGAGCGTGCGGGACAGCCGAAAGCGCGGCTTGCCGGGGCGCGTCCTCAGGGCTTTGTCCAGCCGTTTTCGCAGGGACTCGGCAAAGTCCGAGGCCGCCGTCTGCGGGCAGGCCCAGCCGCACCAGAGGCGGCCATAGAGAAATGCGACGGTCAGCCCCACAGCAACGCCCAGCATAGAGACCCAGAACAGCAAAAATAAATCATGCGCGGCGGTTTTGTGCCACGCAAAGTAAAACGTGTCCCGCCGTACATCCAGCCGCAAGCCGTTCGTCAGCGGCAGGACGACAAACAGCGCCCCCAGCACAAGCTGTCCGAGACGGCGCGGCCCGTGCAGACGCCCTGTGCGCCGGGGGGCGCGTCTCGGAACCTCGGGGCGGGGCTGTATGATACGGTCGGACAGGTCTTGCATAATGTGGGCTTTAGGAACCCCTCCCGCTCGTTCCTCGCTCCCTCCCCTGTTAGGGAAGGGCACAGAAGGAACCGGAAAAGATCGATAACGTGACCACTTCTGCCTCTTGTTCGCATCTTGACCCTCCCCTAACAGGGGAGGGAGCGAGGAACGAGCGGGAGGGGTCCGTCACAAACAAGGGCGGGCGCGACTGCGCCCGCCCTGTCTTCAGTCTTGCTGCTATTATACCAGAATTGACGCTTACGTCAAATCGGCTTAGAGCGCCCCGCCGGGCACGACGCGGTTGGTCGGCGACAGCGGATCGTTGCCGCGCACCTGGCCGCCCTTGCCGCCGTTGACCTCGGGATTGATGCGAAGCACCTGGCCTTCGCCTGTCGCCTGGGTGTACTGCTGATCCTGCGGCTTGAGCCACGAGCGCCAGCCGCCTTTGCCGCCGTTCAGGCTGGCATCATAGACCTGCCGGTAGAAGCCGAGCGTCTGGACATAAGACACCAGATCGCGGGCATCGTCGGTGGGGATCGGATTGACCTTCTGCACATCGTCGGGCGTGAACTTGAAGAGCCAGGTAAAAGCGGGCATGATGGAGCCGGGGACCATCTGGCGCGGGTAGTAGAAATGCGAATAGTGCCAGTCATCGCTGTACTTGCCGCCTTCGCGGGACAGGTCCGGGCCGATACGCCGGGTTCCTAAAAAGTGCGGCTGATCCCAGATATACTCGCGCTCATCGGCGATAGGCGCGACGGAGGTTCCGAGCGAGTACCGCTTGATTTCCCCGGCCAGCGGGCGTATCTGCTGCGAGTGGCAGTAAAGGCAGCCTTCGCGCTGATAAATGCGCCGTCCGCGCTCCTGCTGAATGGTGTATCCGGCCAACTGCTCGCTGTTGGTATTGATATTGCCCGCATACTGCTTGGGCGGCAAAACAAACTCGCCGGGCTTTGCGGCTTTGAGGTCCTGCTCGTATTTGTCCAGGTCCGCGACGGCATAGACGGCATGGTAGCGCCCGGCGTCTTTGGCGGTGTTCTGCGACCAGTTCTCGTTGAAGGACGGGATGAGCATGGTGAACAGCAGGCCGACAAGGAACGTCGCCGCGATCCCCAGCCCCGTCAGCAGGGCGCTTTTTTCCGGTATCGTTTTCATAGGTGTTTCTTACGCCCGTGCGGTTAGGGTGGATGGGTTCCGGGGGTCATCGGCCAGCAGCGTCTGCCCGCCATCGTCGGTGGTGACGCCCGGCATGGTGGCCGTCTTGTACAGGTTGAAGGCGAACAGGAACATCCCAATCAGCATCATCCCACCGCCGATGGCGCGGACGTGCCAGAAGGGCTTCATATCGTTGACCGTGTTGATGAACGGGATATTCGGGTTGTTCCACTCCATGCCCTGATTGAAGCCGCCAATCCAGAGGGCGGTGCTAAACAGGATGAAGCCGAGGAACGACAGCCAGAAATGCCAGTCGGCCATGCCCTCGGAATACAGGGGCCGCTTGTACATACGCGGCCCGGCGTAGTAGCAGCCCGCGAACGCATAGAACGTAAACGTCCCGAACAGCGCCATGTGCGAATGGCCGATGACCCAGTCCGTGAAGTGCGTCACGGCGTTCAATGCCCGCAGCGCCTGAAACGACCCCTGTGTGGATACCAGCAGGTAGAAGATCGTCCCGGCAATAATAAACTTCAGCGGCACATTCGAGCGAAGCTGATGCCACTCGCCGCGAATGGTCCCGAAGAAGTTGGTCACGGCGGACAGCACCGGGATAAACAGCAGAAACGAGAAGATGGTGGCGACGGTCTGGAGCCAGTACGGGATTGGCCCGTAGATCATGTGGTGAGCGCCGTTCCAGATGTAAATCGCGCCCAGAGTCCAGAAGCCAATCAGCGACAGCTTGTGGCTGTAGAGCGGGGCGTTGGCGGACTTGGGCAGGAAGTAGTAGGCAATCGCCAGGCCGCCGGGCGTGGCAATCAGGCCAACGACACTGTGGCCGTAGAACCAGTTGGTGTTGGCGTCATTGAGACCCATAAATGCCGCCGAGGGCAGAAGCTGCGAGGGCCAGTTGCCGATCACATACACAAAGGCCGTCCACATCAGGCAGCCCATGATGTACCACAGGGCCACATACATCTGCGTGTAGGTGCGCCGGGCGAACGTCTGGAAGATATTGGTCATCAGCATGACCCAGGCAACCACCAGAAAGAGAGAGGCCAGAATGGGCCACTCTTCGTATTCTTTGCCTTTGGTCATAATCCAGGGGTTCACCGAGTCCATCGGGTTCAGGACGCCCAGAATCATAATTAAGACGCCGAGGGACCAGACGACAGTGGTGGCGATGCCCAGCTTTTCGCTCCACAGCTTCGTGCCAGTCAGCCGGGGAACCATGTAGTAAAACAGGGACATATAGACCGACAGCAGCCAGCCGAAGATCATGCCCTGCACATGGACGGGACGAATGCGCGGCCACGAAAGCCAGTTGAAGCCGTAAAAGAGGTCCGGGATGAGGAACTTGATGGCGGCAATGACGCCCAATATCCCGAACAGAACCACAAACCCAACACCCGCCCAGAGAGCGTACTTGGCCGCCAGGTCTTCGTGGTCAATCCGCTCGGCCCCCTCGGTGCCGGGCCGCATCCGCATTATTTGCTGCACTGCCATAGATGTTTACTTTCGGCGGGCCGGGGGTGTAAAACCCCCCGGCAGGGAAATGTCCTTCGGACAAAGAGTGAGAAGAAGGAGGGCGCGATAAATCGCGCCCCTACTTGCCTCACCCGAAGGGTGCTGCCTGGCCGGGGGGTTTTACACCCTTGGCACACAGCTTATCTGACTATTTATCTGACTATTTATCTGACTATCGGCGCGTCGTTCTTGGGCGCGGTCGAGCCGGACATCGACGGCGGGGCCGTGGACGTCGCGGCGGCAGGGTTACCGTCAATCGTCGGCGTAATCGGCGCGGGCGAGGACATGACGCTGCCGCCGCGCACCATGACGCCGCCTGCCGTGCCGGTGGTAGAGCCGGTGACGGATTTGCCCGGTCCGGCCAGCCCACTCGTCTGCTTGGCCGTGCCTGCGGGAGTTGTCGCCGCCCCAGCGGGGCCGGAGGCGGTGCCAGCCGCAGGCGCTTTGGCGGGCATTGGCGTGGCAAGCTGCGCGGTGGTCGTGTCCATATCGGCGGAGGGCGGCATGGTCCAGGTCAGGCTCAGAACGTAGGCGATGACTTCCTGGATTTCATGCTCGCTGAGCGTATTTTCCCAGCGCGGCATGGCCGTGCCGTGAACGCCGTAGTGCAGCGAGTTGTTGATCCGCTCGTAGGTGAGCGTTTCGCGCATGAAGGGCGCATCGTGCAGGTTGCGCGGCTTGGGGTTCAGCGCGGCGGCGTTGACGCCGTTGCCGTCCTGATTGGGGCCGTGGCAGCCGATGCAGTATTTCTGGTAGGTTTCCGAGCCGTTGTCGATGGCTTTGGTGAGCGTGTCGCCGCCAAGAAAAGGCATGAGCTGCGCCATGTCAGCGGCTTTGAGGCCATTTTCGCCGGTGGCCTTGCGGTTGACGTCGGCCTGAATCATCGCCTGACTGGCCGCCGAGCCGCCGGTGGGCTTGAAGCCGCCGAGTGGTGAGTTCGGGCCGAGCGCCCCGCCCCAGAGGACGTAGCCGAGCGCCCCCAGAATGACCACGGTGAAGAGGCCCCAAAGCGCCGGGCTGACATTGGTATGCTCCAGCTCTTTGATTTCGCCGCCGGAGTAGTAATGAAAGCCGGATTTCTTCGGCGCGGTCTCTTTCGAGCTGACTTCTTCAGTTGGGTCCGGGTCGGTGCCGGGCGTGTAAGTTTGTGCCATGAACGGTGTCCTTCGTTCTAAAAACTACGGTAAGTCTACATAGCCGGGCGGCAGGTCCTGGTCGGGCGAGACGGGCCGGGCGGTCGATTTAGACGGGCGCAGGGAAGCGTCATAAAGCGACAGGGCCGCCCGCTGCGAGTCCGAGAATGGGAAAATGGGCATGATGGAGCCGGGCACGAATGCCTGCGGGTTCTTGTAATGCTCCACCAGCCATTTCTGCGAATGGCGCGTGCCTTCCCAGGACAATTCCGGCCCGGCGATGCCGCCCTGGCCGAACTTCGCATCGCCCGTGGTGTGCTTCACATCGGGGTTGCCGATGTAGTGGCAGGCGTAGCAGCCGGACTGCTCAAACAGCAGCTTGCCCTGTGCCACGGTCACAGGCACATCGGCAGGCCGGGTGACATTGTAGGAAGCCACGCGGTTGAAGCGGTCTGAGGTGCTTTCGGCATAGTTCTGGCCGGTCTGCGAGGCGATAAAAGTCACCAGCGCATCGACGTCTTTCTGCTTCGAAGCCTCGGGAATGTAGCCGTGCTGACGCAGGGTGGCGGCAATTTCTTCGTTGTAATCCGGTGAACCTTCCACCGCGACCGGAGCCGTTTGGATCGTTTCCGCACGCGGGTCCACGATGTTGGTGAGCGCGTTTGGGCTGCCAATGACGCCGCCGGGGGGCAGATCGGTGTTGATTTTACGCACCGCAAAGAAGTAGGGCATAACGCACGAGTTGACATTGTAGCGCGGGTCCCAAAGCTGGTGGGCGATTTTGGTGGTTCCGCCAGCGACGCGGCCTTCATTGGTCAGCTCGGGGCCGACATTGCCTTTGGAAAAGCCTTCAATCTTGTGGCAGCCGTAGCAGGCCTGCGACTGAAACAGCGTCTGGCCCCGCGCAATGGTTGTCATCTGCGGCTGACCGGCAATATACTTGATGGTCTCGGCGGTCTGCGCGTTCTTCGGGTCGCTCAGATAGGCGGGAACATTGGCGGCGACCACATCCTGGCCGTCGAGCAGCTTGATGATGCGCGACGCCGACAGCGGCTGCTGGTAGGAAACGCCGAACGTCGTTTTGTCATATTTGGAGTGGCACTGAGCGCAGGCCGCCTCCATATATTTAGCGGCCAGCATCGGGGTCAGCGAATGCTCCGGGTCGCCGTGGGCGCTGTCCTGGATCAGCTCGCGGCCTGTGCCATAGTGACAGGAAGTGCAGCCGAAGGTCGGGAACGGATGCTGCTTGAGATTAATCTTTTGAGCCTGATAGTCGGCTTTATCGGCCTCGGTGATACTGCCTTCGGTGGCGATGCCATAGGAGAATTTGGCGCTGTGAATAACTCCCAAATCATGCGGGTCGCTGCCCGCTTCCACGCGGATGCCGGGGTGTGCGCCGATGGTCTTGATGGTTTCCAGCGTTTTCGCGTTTTTGGGGTCTTCCAAATACGCCGCAAGCTGTTCAGTGGGAACAGTTTTGTTGTCCAGCACTTTGATCAGCTTTTCCGCCGTCATGTTCGGGTCGCCGAGGCCGATATGGCAGGACTGGCAGCGGTCCACGCGCTGCTGCGTGGTTCCATCGCCCTGAATGGTGGCGAATTGCAGGACAGTGACCTGCTTGACTTCCACGGGCGCATCCAGCGCGGCCTGCTTGGTCGCATCGGAGTCGGCCAGCGTCGCCGCCGCGTTCTTGTACTGGCCCTGCCAGTAGTTGAAGTCGTGCGTTTTCCCGAGCGGATCGTTCCAGGTGGACCGCAGGGCCGTGACAATCACCAGCACCAGCAACACGACGCTCCAAAACGCGAGCTTGGAGACCATTGACTTAAAGAAAAACATAATTTTTGCTTCCGGCCCCTAGCCTATTGCACTTCTTTGGGCATATCGCCCGGCCAGTACCAGGCCCAGTTCGGCCCCCGGAAGTAGGTTCCAATGATAATCAGCACAATCACAGCCACCACATACAGGGTCCAGAGGGCACAGGCGGTCCGGCGGCTTTTGGCGAACCAGCGCCCGATGCCGCTGTGATGGCGGTCCAGGTAGGGAATTGCCATCAAACCGATGACGACCAGCCCCGGAATGCCCAGCCCGCCCCAGAAGGCGTCGTAGGCCACCAGCTCCTGCAAGCCCAGAAAGTACCAGGGCGCTTTGGCGGGGTTCGGCGGCTTCTGCGGGTTTGCTTCCAGCTCCAGCGGCGGCGGCTTCAGCACGGCCAGCGCCAGGATAAACGCAAAGCAGGCGGCAAACAGCGCAGCTTCCCGAATCAGCAGGTGGGGCCACGACGAGACCATATCGTCCGGCCCCCGGTCCACGCGGGTCGACGAGCCTTTGACCAGCTCCATCAGTCCATAGGTCTTGTTGGGGTTGCGCGGAAAAATCTCTTCTTCACGAATGCGTTTCATGGTGGGTGCTTCTCAGACGACGAATATAAATAACTAGCAGAACAAGCAGCAGAGCGGACAAAATCAGCGTGTGCAGCCGGTAGACGGCGAGCAGCCCGGTCGACGGGCGAAATAAGGGGGCAAGCCAGTAAGAAAGCTGGTCCCACGGCAGCAGCATCCCCGTGAACCAAAGCAGACCGGTCAGCACAAACACGCCTGCCGCCCAGCCTGCACCGGGCCAGTTCGTTTTGACAAAAAACGCTCGGCAGACAGCAAACACGGCCACGAAAACCGCAATCTGCGCCAGCCAGAAGTGCAGGCCCCGCAGGGTTGGCCCCAGTCCCCGCACGCCGGAAGCGGGCTGCCCGGTGTCTGCCGGAGTGAGGGCGGGCGTCTAATACAGCATCAGCGCCAGCCCGGACAGGGCCAGCAGGGCAAAGAGCCAGGAACACACGCGCAGAGTCCGCATTTCGGGTCAGCTTACTCCGGCGACTCTTTGGGGCTGGAAATGCCGCCGTCTTTGCGGATGCGCCACATATGATAGATAATAAAAATTGTCATAATCACCGGCAGCACGGCGACATGGAGCACATAGAAGCGGATCAGCGCCTCCTGACCGACGGTGTCCGCCGCCAGCAGGCCGCGCCGGGTCAGGTCGCCAATCGGCGGCACGGGGGGCGCAAAGCCGGGACGCGGCAGGGCGTTCAAATGGTCCGAGACCCAGTTGGCCTTGCCCGCAATGCCCGCGCCGACAGTGATCGCCCAGAAGGCAAGCTGATCCCAGGGCAGCAGATACCCCGTAAAGCCCAGCACCAGGGTCAGCACCATCAAGATAACGCCGATGACCCAGTTGAACTCACGCGGCGCTTTGTAGGCCCCGGTGTAGAAGACCCGGCACATATGGAAAAACACCACGGCGATCATGGCGTTCGCCGACCAGAAGTGCATCCCGCGCAGAATACCGCCAAAAGACACCGAGGAGTGCAAATCCAGCATTCGGTTGTACGCCTGCTCGGTGGACGGCACATACACGAACATCAAGAGCAGGCCGGAGACCGTCAGCAGGAAGAACAGGTACAGCGACAGCAGGCCCAGCCCAAACGTGTAGGTAAAGCGCAGGGCGTGCTTTTCGATCTTGGCGGGCTGAATATGCAGCAGAAACGAGTTGAAAAACGCTTCGGACCGCTCGCGCTCGGTCTTGGGGAACGCCGTGGTGCGGTACACCGACTTGTAGATGTTGTGTCCCAGCACACGCGGGTTCAGGTTGTCCCAGACTTCGGGGGCCTGCCGGTAAATGGCTTTGCGGAGGCGTGTCACCGGGCCGTCGGGCCGCCGGGGCCGGACGGGGCCGCCGGAATCGTCGCCATCGGGAGGAAGCGGGGAGGAAGGACGCAGTTCTTTGACGCTCATACGGGCAGCTTTCTTAGTCTCTGTCAGACGACCGTGTAGTAGTGGCCGGGGTCGTTCTTTTTGCTTTTGTCTACTTCTAAGTCGCCGCTCGGGGTCGGGTGGACATCGAACCAGTAGAGGGCAATCTGCGCGGGGCCGTGGGTGACATTGCCCATGTCATCGTACTTGGAGCCGTGGCAGGGGCAGTCATAGCCGGTGGGCGACGCGGCAACGGTGCAGCCGAGGTGCTGACAGACCATCGAGATCGCGCCGAGCTTGTCGCCATGCCGGATGATGGACACTTTCTGGTCGGCGATATTCTGCTTGGCCCCATCGGGGAAGTTGGTCGGCTTGCCGATAGAAAACGCCGTGGGGGGGCCGTAGGAGACATTGGGCCAGAAGAACTTGCCGCAGAGAGCCAGGGACCCCAGCACCCCGGCCCCGGTGAGCAGATTGGCACCCAGGGACAGAAAGTTGCGGCGCGTGAGGTCCTGTTTTTCCTGATCGTAGTTGATCGCCATAAGAACACCTTACACAAGCACGTAAAAAGCCTCCGAACAGGCCAGCGTCTTACTTACTCGTTGTTTACTCGTTTTTAATTATTATCTTTAATCGTTGTCTTTAATCGTCTTCTTCGTCGCGGAACACAATATACTTGGCGTCTTCGGCGTTCTCAAACGCCCCATTTTTGACGCCCCAGAGAAATGCGATCAAAGCCGCCACGCCCATTGTGCCGCCCATCGCCAGCAGAAACCAGATACTTGCCATTGGAGTTGCCCGAACTTCTCGTGTACTTTTTGCGCGTAAGGCACTATTGCGTATCCTCATTATACAGGAGTGTGCGGGGCTTGTCAAGAAAAACAACGCCCTCTGTGAAAATTATCACATTAGGACCATTTTCCTGATGCGCTTCTAGCATCTTGAATGAAGCAGAGAGAAAACCAAACTAATTCAATCCACTGAGTGCTGATTGGCAGTGCGTCTTACCCCGTTGATAAAGAGAACCCCCTGCGAGGTGATTTTCACCCGCCCCCCGGAAGGCACACGCCCGTATTTTACTCCATTCATACTCAAGCGCCCCCCGGACACCTGAAGAGTGGCATCGGCGCTCGTCATTTCCAAGCCATCCGCCGTCGTCCGAACGGTGCATGGCTCCCCGGACAGGTCGTACTCAACACCGTTGATTTGAAAGCGGCTATCGCCGTTTCCAGCGGCAGGCATATTCGCAGCCGTGTCGGCAGAGGCAGCGTTGTAGATGACGGTTGAACCCGGCCCGTAAGTGGGAGGGTTGTTCTGCTGAGTGGGATCAGATGTCGCGGAAGATACCAGCACGGAGCGCGAATCAGAATCGCCAGCCAGACTCACACCGCAGCAGAGACCAACAAAGAAAACAGTTCCCAAAACAACAACAGACGCGACGGTGATCCCGATTGTAGCACCAGTTTTCATAGATGCACCTCAGCCACAGTGTACCACGGGTAGCCGCTAAAACGCCAGCCGCTCAGGCTGCGCCGCGCAGGCGGGCGAGGTCCTGCCGGGGGGGAGCGCCGAAGAGGCGGCGGTATTCGCGGCTGAACTGGGAGGGACTCTGGTAGCCGACCCGGTAGCCTGCTGTGGCGGCGTCGAGGCTGCCGCCAAGCAGGAGGCGCCGCGCTTCCTGAAGGCGCAGGTGCTTCTGGTATTGCAGGGGGCTGAGGGCGGTGACGGCTTTGAAGTGGTGGTGCAGGCCCGAGACGCTCATGCAGACTTCGCCCGCCAGAGTGTCTATCCGCAGCGGCTCGGCGTAGTGCTGCTGAAGCCAGTGGATGGCACGGGACACGCGCTGGGTCAGGCTGTTGCTGACCGACAACTGCCGCAGACGCGCCCCCTGTTCACCGGTCAGCAGGCGGTAGAAAATCTCGCGCCGGGCCAGCGGAGCCAGCATCGGGATGTCTGCGGGCGTGTCCAGCAGACTCAGCAGACGCAGGACGGCGTCCAGCAGGGGCGCATCAGTGCGGCTCAGGGACAGGCCGGGGACAGGGCTTATGGAGTCGGCGGCAGACGGCAGGGGACCGTCCATCTCCATCAGCATCGCCCCAATCTGGGACAGGTCCAAATCCAGACAAAAGCCCAAATAGGGCGTTTGCGGCGTCGCTTCCACAATCTGCGCGGTCAGCGGCAGGTCCGCCGACACCAGCAGGTAGCGGGACGGGTCGTGCAGATACACGTCTTCGCCCAGCACCGCCGATTTGATTCCCTGCACGGCCAGGCAGAAGGTCGGCCTTTGAACGCCGTGGGCAGGCGGACTGGGGGCCGACAGCCGGTGCATAATCAGCCCATCAATGGGGGCCGGATACGCGCCGTCGGCGGGCAGGAAGCGTTCCATAAGCGCGACCAGCGCGGTCTGCTGTTTGCAGAGGGCTGCATCGGGGGACAAATGCGGCCTGATTTGGGGTTCCATAAGCGCAGTGTACCCGAATTGCAGGCGAGGAGATTGCAGGATTGGGCAAGAACTGTGCAGGAACCGGACACGGGTTTGGGCGGCGAAGCGAGTATGCTAGATACGAACGAGGAGTTGAAAACTCCTCGCTAGGTGAGGCGTCCTTCGGACGACGGAAAAGATAGAAGAGCCTCGGTCTGCTGGCATCTTTCTTCCACCCGGAGGGTGCTTCTCCTAGCGAGGAGTTTTCAACTCCTCGACATTTCTGACAAACCCGAAAGGCACACCCGATGACCACCCCTGTTTCCGGCTACGCGGCCCAATCGGCCACCGACCCCGTCGCTCCCTTCGGCTTCACGCGGCGCGACCCGCGCCCCGACGATGTCAGCATCGACATTCTCTACTGCGGCGTCTGCCACACCGATATTCACGTAACGCGCAATGACTGGGGCTTCAGTACCTACCCGATCGTGCCGGGCCATGAGATCGTCGGGCGCGTCACCGCTGTCGGCCCCGAAGTCACAAACTTCAAGCCGGGCGACACCGTGGGCGTCGGCGTCATGGTGGACTCGTGCCGCGAGTGCGCGGCCTGCCAAGAGGGATTGGAGGTCTACTGCGAGAACCTCTGCACGCAGACTTATGGCGGGACGGACCGCCGCGACGGATCGCCCACTTACGGCGGCTATTCGGATAAGATTGTCGTTTCAGACCGCTTTGTGCTGCATATCCCCGAGGGCCTGGACCCGAAAAGCGCCGGGCCGCTGCTGTGCGCGGGCATCACCACCTATTCGCCGCTGAAGCACTGGAAGATCGGGCCGGGCCACAAAGTCGCCGTGATCGGGCTGGGCGGCCTGGGGCATCTGGCCCTGAAGTTCGCCAAAGCGTTAGGGGCAGACGTGACCCTGTTCACGCGCTCGGCAGGCAAAGAGGAGGAAGCCCGGCGGCTGGGCGCGGACCATGTGATCTTGTCCACGGACCCCACGCAGATGGCGGCGGCGGCGAACTCGCTGCACTTCATTGTGGATACCGTGCCGAGCGCCCATGACCTGAACCCGTATCTTGCGACTTTGAAGCTGGACGGCACGCATATTCTGGTCGGTCAGCTTGACCCTTTAGAGCCGCCCGTGCGGGGCGTCTCGCTGATGGCGGGCCGCAAGTCGCTGGCCGGGTCCGGCGCGGGCGGGCTGCCGGAAACTCAGGAAATGCTCGCTTTCTGCGCCGAGCGCGGCATCACCTGCGACGTAGAGATGATTGCTATTCGGGACATCAACGCGGCCTTTGAGCGCGTCCTGAAAAGCGATGTGCGCTACCGCTTTGTCATTGATATGGCTTCGCTGAAAGAAAGCAATTAAAAGAAAGCAATTAGGAGAAAACAACATGCGTTACAATAAATTGGGGGCTACGGGCCTGTTTGTGTCCGAGCTGTGCTTTGGGACGATGACATTTGGCGACGGCGAGCAGTACCGATTTATGGGGGCGCTGGGGCAGCCCGAGGCAGACGCGCTGCTGGCGCGTGCGTTTGAGGTAGGCGTCAATTTTGTGGACACCGCCGATACCTATTCCGGCGGCGAATCGGAGCGGATTACGGGGCAGGCGATTAAAAACCTGGGCAAAAAGCGCGAAGAGGTAGTAATCGCTACCAAAGTCTTTGGCGCGATGGGGCCGGGGCCGAACGAGCAGGGCGCGTCGCGGGGGCACATTCTGGATGCCGCGAAAGCCAGTTTAGAGCGTCTGCAAATGGACCATATTGACCTGTATCAGCTTCACGGCTTTGACCCGGCGACGCCCGTGGAGGAAACTTTGGACGCGCTGGACACGCTGGTGCGGCAGGGGGCGGTGCGCTACATCGGGGTTTCCAACTGGGCTGCCTGGCAGATCAGCCGCGCTCTGGGCATCTCGGCACTGCGCCAACTCTCACGCTTCGCCTCGGTGCAGGCGTATTATTCGCTGGCCGGGCGCGATCTGGAGCGCGAGATTGTGCCGATGCTGGGGGCAGAGGGCGTGGGCCTCTTAGTCTGGAGTCCGCTGGCGGGCGGCTTTTTGAGCGGCAAATACAGCCGGGAGCAGTCCGGCGACGAGGGCAGCCGCCGAGCGGCGTTCGAGTTCCCGCCGGTGGACAAGGAGCGCGGCTACAGCGTGGTGGATGCCCTGAAAGAGATGGCCGAGCGCAAGAATGCCACGGTCGCGCAGCTTGCCCTGGCCTGGCTGCTGCATCAGCCCCGCATCACGAGCGTTCTGCTGGGCACAAAGAAGCTGTCCCAACTGGAAGACAATTTAGGGGCGGTAGACATAGCGTTCACCGAGGACGAGCTAAAGACGCTGGATGAAATCAGCCGCCTGCCTGCCGAGTACCCCGACTGGATGCTGGGAATGTGGAGCGCGGCGCGGGCCAAACAACTGGCCGAGGCGCGGGTATAATGATTACGCACCTTACCGCCGCGTGATTAGCAGGAGCTTGCTACATGAGTTCGCTGAGAGGAATTGTAAAGATGAAGCAGAAGCTGCTTTCTGTGGTCGTCTGGGGGACGCTGGCGTTCAGCCTGGGGACGGTTGCCGGTCCACGGGCGGCGTTTTGCCAGCAAAATCCGTCGCCGCCGCCGTTTGACTTTCAGGGACGCCTGTTGGTTTCGGCTTCGGATGCAGACATGGTCCCGTCGGCGTACATTGACGGCAAGCTTGGCCCGGTCGACGGGGCGGATGCCCTGTCCGTGATCCGCCTGGACCGGCGGGGGCAGGGGCTGTCGGCGGTGGAAATCCCCGTTTCCAATTCGGTCACGGGACCGCCTGCCTCCGTCGTCGCCACCCCGGATGGCCGGTATGCCCTTGTGATCGAAACACGGGGGCCGCGCCCGAAAGATATGGCACGCACCACCCTGAAGGACCTGCTGCCGGGCCGCGCCATCACGGTGGTGAGCCTGGCTGATCCCGATCATCCGCGTGTGGTGCAGCGTCTGCGAACTTTTGAACACCCCCTTTCAATCTCGCTCGATGCGGCGGGGTCGTTGGCCGCTGTTACCTTCAGCCCCAAGGGGGCAGGCCGAACAATTCCGCTGGCCTTTTATCGGTTTCGCTACGGTCGGCTGTCGGCGCCGCGCACACCCAAAATCCCTGGCTGGACAGCAGGCAGCTCTCTGATAGACGCGGCCTTTCACCCCAAAGAAAACATTCTCGCTCTGCTCGACGAGACCACGCCGAGCCTGCGCTTTGTGCGGGTAACGGAAAGCGGCGGCCCGGTTCATCTTTCGCGCTGGGGCCGCCCGGTGGCCGTGGAAAAGTCGCCGTTTCTGGTGCGCTTTACTCCTAACGGACGGTATGCTGTTGTCAATGGGACCAAAACGCCGCGTGGCTCCGTGCTGTCCATCCGGCTGGCCGCAACGGCGCAGGGGGGCAGATCAGCACGTCATAAAATCGTCTCGCGGGCTACGACCGGCTTCATCCCCGAAGGATTGAACGTCAGCCCCAACGGACGCTGGGTGATCACGACCAATCTGGAACACAGTTACGAGCCGCTGGGCAGCTCAAAGCAGGGCTTTTTTTCGTCGCTGACCCTGCTTCGTCTGAACCCGGAAACCGGCCACTTGAGCCGGGTCGGTGATTTTGCATTCGATGGAATGCTGCCGGAAACGGCGGTTTTTGACAACTCCAGCCGCTTTCTGGCCGTGACGAATTACCGCCATTTTGATACTAAAAAGCTGGGGGGAACTATTGATTTCTGGCGCATTGCGAGTGATGTCACCAATCCCAAGCGCACCGAGCTGGTGAAGCTGGATTATTCTGTGCCCGTGACACGCGGCCCGCAGTCTATGGTAGTCATTCGCTAGTTCAAGGGCTAATAAAGATGAAACTGACCGATTACCGCACCCTGGGCCGTGCTGGCCTCGTGGTCAGCCCGCTGACGCTGGGGACGATGACCTTTGGCACGCCGCGCTGGGGGGCTGACGCCGCCGCCTCGGAAGCGATCTTCCATGCCTACCTAGACGCAGGCGGCAACTCCATTGACACCGCCGATGTCTACGCCGCCGGGCGCAGCGAAGAGCTGCTGGGCGGCTTTATCACGAACAGCAAGACCCGCGACAAAGTCGTGCTGGCAAGCAAGTTCACGTTTAATATGGACGAGACCAATCCCAACACCGGCGGCAACGGGCGCAAGAACGTCTACCAGGCCCTAGAAAACTCCCTGCGGCGGCTGCAAACCGACTACATCGACCTGTACTGGCTGCATTTCTGGGACTCGGTGACGCCCGTGGAGGAAGTGCTGCAAACGCTGGGGGATTTGCAGCGGGCGGGCAAAATCCGCTACTTCGGTCTGTCCGACGTGCCTGCGTGGTACGCCGCCCGCGCTTCGGCGCTGGCCGGGGCGCACGCCGCGCCCGGCCCGATTGCCTTGCAGATGGAATACTCGCTGGTCGCCCGCGAGATTGAGCGCGAACACCTGCCGCTGGCCCGCGAGTGCGGCCTCGGCATGATGCCCTGGAGTCCGCTGGCCGGGGGCTTTCTGGCAGGCAAATACACGCGGCCTGCGGAGGGCAGCGGCGCGAAAGCCTCTGGCGAAGGCCGCCTCAGCGGCAGCAACCCTCTCGGCGACACCAAGTTCACCGCCCGCAACTGGGACACTTTGGACGCTTTGAAGTCCGTCGCCGCCGACATGGGCCGCCCTCCGGCACAGGTCGCATTGGCCTGGGCCGCCGGTCGCCCCGGCATCACGTCCACTATTCTTGGCGCGAGCCGTGTGGCGCAGCTTCAGGACAATCTGGCCTCGCTGGAACTCAGGCTCACCCCGGAGCAGACGTTGGCGCTGAACCAAGCCAGCGCCATCCCCTCGGCCTATGACTACTTCGCGCCGGAAACAGCCTTCGGAATGCCTGTAGCGGGGTGGAAGTAACAGCGAAGCACCTTTCGGCAAAACGGCAATGTAGGGGCAGGGCTTGCCCCTGCCCTTCTTTTCTGGACTTGCCCGTGCTGATTGTGCGGCATGAACGAAGGCGCAAAATGCCGGGGGTGTAGAAACCCCCGGCAAGGAAATGTCCTTCGGACAAAGAGCCGGACAGGACAGAGGGCAGGGACAAGCCCTGCCCCTACACAAGCTAATCCTCACCCGAAGGGTGTTTCCCAGACGGGGGTTTTCACACCCCCGTCTTCCTGTTAAGCGGTCGCCGCCGGGACCTGCATACCGAGGATGCGGGAGATGCTGGGCTGCTGTCAGCCAGCGGCGGTGGCTAGACCGTACTTCTGCCGGAACTTTTCCCGCCGCTGCCTGAGTTCCTGCTCGGACTCGCCACCCGGCCACGGCCCGGTCCACGTTTTGGCAAGCAGCCATATTTGCGGCTCTTGCTCTTCTAATCCCTTTGCCTCAGTGAGCTGACGGCATACACTTAGAACTCGCTCATACTCGCTTAGGTTGCTCAGGACATATATCCATAGCTCGACATGATATGTGAAAGACTGTGTCGCAAACTCCATTCGCAGGTCAGGAAAAGACCGCTTAATCTCCTCTTCGATTTCTGTCAGCAGAGCTTCGGTAGACTTTGGCATGAGTGTCCTCCTTATCCGACATACTTCATAGCGGCCTGAAAGATTTCTTCGGCAAGAGTGATGTTGAACTCAACAGCATCCGACCAGTTGCCGTTGGTAATGCTGATGCGCCCAGGCTTCGGTGGGTTTCGCTGAGAGATGTAAGGCGAGTAGTCAGCGATGTGGCGGTTCGTCTGAGCTTCCGCGACACGTTTTTCTGTATTCAGAGGAAGCCCCGAGCGATTACGGAAGGAAGTGTCTTGGAGGAGGGTCCCAAACTCCTTGATACTTTGCTCGTGACCGTCTGGGTCCCACTTATTTTGCCAGAGAAGCATCGCACGCAAACAATGGTGAATGCAGTAGTAGGCACGGCCAATGGAGGCACGCTGGCTTTCGTTTTCTGTGCTTGCCGCGAGCGACTTTGCGAGTTCCAGACATCCATCCGCCCGGATGAGTTTATCTATGCACACATCTTGGAGGGCGGCTGCAAAGGCTGCCGCCAGGCCCGAAGAGGGAAACGCCTGATTATGGGCGTACACTGCTGTCTTGTCTGTCAGTGTGAGACGATGTACGAATAGCAGTGCTTCCAGAGGCTCCGGCATTCCTTTGGCCCTCGTGTATCAATTTGGCTCTCAGGACGCAATTATACCCCAGCCTTTACAGCTAATTGGCAGTTGGGACCTGCATGCCGAGGATGCGGGAGATGCCGGGCTGCTGCATGGTGACGCCGTACCAGACGGGGGCGGCTTCCATCGTGGTAGGATTGTGGGTGATGACGATCATCTGGGACTTTTGGCCGAACTCGCGCAGCAAATCGGCGAAGCGTTCGACGTTGGCTCCGTCGAGGGGGGCGTCGACTTCGTCCAGTACGCAGAAGGGGCTGGGCTTGACGGTGAGGAAGGCAAAGAGGAGGGCGGCGGCGGTCAGCGCCCGCTCGCCGCCGGAGAGGAGCGCGAGGTTTTGACGCTTTTTGCCGGGGGGCTGGACCAGAATGTCGACGCCGGTTTCTAGAATATCGTCGGGGGTAGTCAGGACAAGCTCGGTTTTGCCGCCGCCAAAGAGGCGGGTAAAGAGGGTTTCAAAGGCCGCCGCGACGGCGTGGAAGGTCTCTAAAAAGACGCCGCGTGTGCCTGCGTCAATTTCCTGAATAGCGGCTAATAATTTGGCGCGGGACTCCTCTAAGTCGGCGGCCTGGGTCAAGAGAAACTCGTGGCGAGTCCGCACTTCCTCGTACTCGTCGATGGCGGCGGGGTTGACATCTCCCAGCGCCCGCAGGTCCCGGCGCAGGCGGGCCACTTCGGAAACGTCGCCGGATTCAAGCTCCGGTCCTTCCCCGGCGAGGGCAGAGTCCAGCGAGATTTCGTAGTCGTCCCACAGGCGAGCGGCCAGCGTGTCCCGCTGGGTATCTACTCTGGCCCCAGCGACTTCGGCTTTGTGCAGGGTGTCGAGCGCCCGTGCCCGCGACTCGCCGAGCGAGCGCATCGCGGCGTTGACCTCGTGCGACTCATGCAGAAGCGCCTGCCGCAGACCGGCCTGCGTTTCCAGGATGCCCTCGGCTTCGGCGCGGGCGGCGCGGGCGCGGACCACTTCCGCTTCGCGGGCCTGGGCCTGTGCGGTCAGAGCGGCAAGCTCCTCCGCCGCCTCACGGGCCTGACGGGCGCGGCGGTCTTCGGAGCCGAGCAGGCCGTCGCCCTCGGCTTTCGCGCCGCGCAGGGCACGGTCCAAACTCGCGGCTTTTTCGCCCCCGGTGGCAAGGCTGATGCGGGCCTGCGTGAGTGCGGCCTGTACGGCTTCGCGCTCGCCGGTGAGCGCGGCCAGGGCGTCGGCGTCGGTGGCTTCGGTCAAGTCGGCGTCCTGCGTCGTCGCGCCTGCCGAGGCCAGGGCGGCGTCGGCGCGGGCGGCCTGCTCGCGGGCCAGTGCCAGGGTGGCTTCGGCGGATTCCAGGCGACGTGCCCCGGCGGCGCGGGCCTCGTCGGCCCGGCGGCTCTCCCCCGCCGCCCGGTCGGCCCTCCGCCCGGCTTCAGCGAGTGCGGACAACGCGGACTGCCGGGCAGACTGCGCTTCGGCCTGCGCGGTGTCGGCGGCTTCGCGGGCGGTGTCGGCCCGCTCGCGCTCGGCTTTTGCGGCGTCGCCCTCGCGCTCGCGGGCACCCAGGTCATCGGCAAGGCGGGCCAGCTCGGTTTTGCGGCCCAGAATGTTCGCTGTGCGACCCGCCTGCCGCCCGCCGGAAAGCGCCCCGGTGGGCAGGACCAGTTCACCCGTCAGCGTCACAACCCGGTTCCAGCCTTTCGCCGCTGTCGACGCCCGCAGGGCATCGTCCAGAGTCTCGCAGAAGAAGACGCGGCCCAGCAAAACTTCCAGCGCGGGCCGGTATTTAGCGTCAAACGTAATGACTTCCAGCGCCGCGCCCAGAACGCCTTTGAGGCCCCGCGCCCCGCTGAGGTCCAGCGTGTCCCGGCCCGGACGCATCCGGTCCAGCGGCAGGAACGTCGCCCGGCCAGCGCGGTTGTCGTGCAGAAAGCCGATGGCGGCTTTCGCGGCGGCTTCGGTGTCGCTGATAATATCTTGCAGGCTCGCCGCCAGCGCCGTTTCGAGCGCCGTCTCATAGCCGCTTGGCGTTTGGAACGAATCGGCGACTACGGTGAACTCGCCACGCAGGTCGCCGCGCTTTCGGGCCTCAAAAACGGCTTTGACGCCCGCGAAGTACCCTTCCTGTGCGGCTTCCAGCTCTTGCAGCGTCCGCAGGCGGGTGGACAGGGCTACTGCCGCCGACTGCGCGGCCTGCGCTTTCTGGCCCGCCACCTGCGACGCCTGCCGGGCGGCGTCGCGGGCGGCCTGTGCGGCGATGAGTTTCTGCTCGGCCTCAGTCACAGCGGCTTTGGCGGCGGCGGCGGCCTCGCGGGCGGCCTTGACTTCCGCCGCGCCTTCCCCGGCCCCGGCTTCCGTCCGGGCGATTTCTGCCCGCACCGAGGGCAGGCCCGCTTCGAGTTCGGCCACGCGGGTCTGAGCGCGGGCAGCATCGGCTTCCTGCGCGGCCACACGCCGCGCCTGCGCGACGGCTTCGGCCCGCCGCCGGTCGGCCTGTTTGGTCAGCCCGCTGATGCGCTCGGACAGTGCCGTCAGCTCCCCCTGCCGCGCTCCGGCTTCCCGTCTCTGCGCCGCTTCCCCGGTGCGGGCGTCGGCCAGCTCGGCTTCTAAATCGGCAATCTGCCGGGCCAGACGCGCCCGGCGCTCGGTCAGCTCTTCGCGCTCTCCGGCAATCTGCCGGACGGTGCGCTCTAGCCCCTCCGCCCGCTGGGCGGCCAGCGCCCGCCCGCTTTCGGCCCGCTCCGCCTGCCCCGCCGCGTCCGACGCCGCCCGGCGGGCGGTTTCCAGAGCGCTTTCGGCGTGCGAGAAGCGCAGCCCAACATCGCGGGCGCGTTCCTCTTCGGCAGCCAGCTTTGTGCCGAGACGCGCCGCTTCTGGCCGCGCTTCGTTTCGCGCCGCCGCCAATTTGTCGCTTTCGGCCTGCGCTTGCCGCAAGTCGCGCAGAAGCAGCCCGGATTCAATCGCCCGCAGGCGGCCTTTCAGCACGGCGTGCGACTGTGCCCGCTCGGCCTGTACTCTTAATGGCTCGACGCGCCCGATAATCTCCGACTGAATATCGCGCACGCGGTTCAGATTGACTTCGACCGCTTCGAGCTTTCGCAGGGCTTCGCGCTTTTTGACGCGGTACTTTTTAATGCCCGCCGCCTCCTCAAACAGCCCCCGGCGGTCTTCGGCATTGACCGACAGGACGGCGTCAATCTGGCCCTGATTGACCAGCGAGTACGCCTCGCGTCCGACGCCGGTGTCCAGGAAAAGCTCGTAAATATCTTTCAGCCGGCAGGGGGTTTTGTTGATGAAGTACTCGCCCTCGCCGGTGCGGTAAGCGCGGCGGGTGATGGTGACTTCGGCAAAGGCCACCGGGAGCGTGCCGTCGGCGTTGTCCACGGTCAGCGACACTTCGGCCATGCCCATCGGACGCCGTCCGTCACTGCCCGCAAAGATCACGTCCGAGGCTTTGGTCCCGCGCACCGCCGAGGCTTTCTGCTCGCCCAGCACCCAGAGGATGCCGTCGCCGACATTGGACTTGCCGGACCCGTTTGGCCCGACAATCGCGGTGACGCCCTCGGCGAACTCGATTTCCGTTTTGTCGGCAAAGGTTTTAAACCCATGCAGTTGCAGTTTCTTCAGGCGCATTCGTGCCTCAAGTATAGCGCATGAAGGCGGGGGTTGTCAAAAAATCCTAAGCATCATTTTTGGAGCCTCGAATGGACGGCTCTTTCGCTAACTTCATCCTGAAAATATCTAGCGGTCCGCCCGCTTCAAGAATATCCGTGCTAAATCCTAGCACGTCACGAAAGAACTTGGTATCAAGTTCGTGTCGGGCAGCGTCCCTGTCAATCTGATGTATGGGCAGAAGGTCCCGCTGGCTCATTTCGTTGAATAAACCTTCCGCAGCCTCAATCTGTTGAGCAGTGAGAAGCGTTACATCCAGCACGGAGAGATTTTTCAACGAAGATTTGCCGATGTTACCGCGCCCGGCTTGCTGCTTGTTTGCGTACCACCAGTGCATTAGAATACCGAGCGTGGTATTCCCCCAAAGAACCAACACTTTTTCCTGAGCGGCCGAAGCCAAACGCAGGGACATCCAGGCCCGCCCGCCAATGGTCCGACGGGGCGTAAACTGCATCGCGGTGGATTGACTGTTAAATTGGAAGTTCTGGTTGAAATGGCAATGGGAGGCGGACGCTAAAACATCCTCCACTTTCCGATCAATTAAAGATTGTTCCTCATCGCTTGCTCCTCTAAGAATTACCCCTTCAGAGTCGGCACTGAAAACCATTCGCCGTTCAAGTCCAGCCGTATGCTCCCAAAGAATGGGATAGGTTGGTACACTGTGAGGCAGAATTTTAGATCGCTCAAATGGTCCTCTAACTTTTCCGTCAATGACTGTGCTGCTTACGTCCATGTGGTAGGGTCCGATTTTGCCGATCTTACCTACAGTCGTCATAGAAATTTGAACGGTATCCGATTTGCTCATGGTGGGAAGCCACACAAGCCCTTTGACGGATAGCTGATAAGCTGATTGCGCCAGGGATAAATCGCTTATTCTTGAAAGACTCCAGCCGCCAGAACTCGGCATAGGCGCATCAATAGCCTGCCCGATCACTTCATCGCCGAATTGGAGTGGAGTCCCCCCCAAAGGTCCGTCCTCAAGACAACGCAGTTTTTTGTCACGGATTAGCTGATGAATTTGCCTTGCGGCAGTGGCTCCGATGAGGGGGTAAGCTGGCCGGGAGTTTAGAACAACGAAGGCAGCTCGCTTGGTGGATAGTGTAGCTTTATGTCCTACAATAAGACATTCGCCCATGCCTGTGTCGGCGGAAAATGAGAGATGTTTGCCTTCGGTGCCTGCTATCGTTGCGAAAATAAGGTCGGCATAATTGTCAGATATCAAAGCGCGGGATTTTTCCCAAGCGTCTCCAACCATAAGGCTAAGAGGCATGACCAGTGCCAGCGTTCCCCCTAGCTTTAGCTTTCGATCTCCCAAGACTAAGAAGGTAGAAGCCTCACCAGCGTTCCCATGAGCAGCAGTTCCTTTTGTTAATTTTGACGAGGCTTGAGACATCTGCTTTTGCTCTTCTTTGGAGGAGCTAAAGGCGGCGAACATAGGGTTTGGAACACCAACCTTTTTACCCTCATGTCCAGTAGCGCGTGTGAAGGGCGGATTCATGATGACCAAGTCACAAGAAGCATCGGGTAGAGACAACCACGTATCTTTTTCAACCACACCTGTCCCTTCAAGAGCTTTGGCAGTGATAGAAAGTATTTCAAGTTTGCCTTGTACCGCCAGCAGGTCCAGTGAACCAAGAGCAATACCGTTGGTTTGTTTTCCGTAAGCAACCGTCAGAATCGAACTTTGACTATATTGCTTTGTGGGGTGCGCCCCTGACAGCATTGAGGCTGTCAAATGTGCGGCGGCTGGTAACACGTCGCACCCTGTCAAAACTTTTGCCATCATATCCGGGTGCATTGCCTCAGCATCACCACCTTCGAGTTCGTGCAGTTGACCAATGCGCTGATAGGCGGTAGAAAGAAGTGTTCCTGTTCCACACGCAAAGTCTGCAATACGGAGTGTTGTTACATCATCTGGGTTGGACCAAGAACCATTAGCAGGCGGAGCCTCCGGGACGATAGCTAATCCCACAAGCAACGCAGCCGAGGCGGGAGTTGTGTAATAGGCAGCTAAAAACTTACGATCAGCTATAACACGCTGAAATACAGCACCCGTTAAATCATGCGAAGCCATTAAATTATTTTCGACCAAGCTATTAGCCGTGTCTGCCAAACCTTCGATCAGCGTACTCGCATTACCGGCAGGGACGGCTTCAAGAATCCTTTTTGCAATGTCAAAGATAGGCCAATAGTTGACGGCTAAAATCTTTTGCCACTCAGCTAACAAGGCTGACTTGGTGAGACCAGAACCCGTATTACGCAGGTCGCCCAACGAATTAACTGTTGCAAGTTTTCCAGGGCCACCTGCGAGTGCTTCCTGAAACACAAACGCATTCGCAAGAATGGCGGTTGCCATACGTCGGGTTTGCTCTCCATCTTCTTGATACAGATGCTCGCTGATTTTATGTATGGATGCTGGATGAGATTTCGAAATATCATTTAGTAGACCAGCCGCCTCTTTCACGCCAGCCACTAATTGATCTGCCGCCAAATCAATAACAGTTGAGGGAATAGACGCCGATTGTACAAGAACAGACAAATCTGATACACTTCCGCTGATCCAGCCTTTTCGCGGCCAGCGGGAATACGACGAACTATCAGTGCCGCTATATAACGCCATCTCAATTTTATTACTTGTTTTGAGCGCATCGAAAAGTGCAGTTCCCGCTTTCGCCCTCAAGTCAATGGGGTAACGCAATGCAATAGATGAAAGAAGTGGGCGGCCATTAGACCGTAGACGTTCGCCGAGGCGTGCAATCGCCTCAACTTCCACGTTTGCTGCTGGCATGACTTCGGCTTCTATAACTACTGGCGATACATTCGGTTCAACGATAAGTATGTCAGGACGGCGACTGTTGCCCCTCAACATATGGGTATTCTCTGAACTTACTATTTCAGAGTTGTTCCACACGCGGCGAGTCTCGCGCAAAAGTGCCGCGAGGACGTCATTAATTGTGTGCTCCGTGGTTGGCATAATTATATTCCTTTATCAAACTGCTACTGTCAAAAAAGAGGGTGGACACTCACCGGCGATCCCCAATTAGTGTCTCGGAAAGGGGGACGGCCCTGCATGGGAGCAGTGCGAGGCGGCGGGCGGGAATATGCTCCTCAGCCAGTAGGCGCTCTACAAACACTGTATGGGCCACCTGCTCCTATATACGAGTTTCTTATTCTGGTTCTGGGGAAAGTTCAAGAATAATTACTATATGAAATTATAGCGCATGAGGGCGGGGGTTGTATAGCCCTTCTATCACTTCACATCAAAATTGGACAAAGGCAGGGCATAATAATATAATTGTACCGAGTGTGGCTACCGTATGTAGAAGAGGAGCAAAGTGCATGATTAAAAATGAGAGGCAATATCGCATCACAAAAGGCTGGGTGCAAAAGTTTACACAGACGCTTACCGGGCTGGAAACAAATAGCGGCTCAAACACTTCTTTGACACTCTTGCAGCGGGCTGAACGGGAGGCGCTTGCCAGCCAGCGGGAGACTTTGCAGCGGGAAGTGCAGGAATATGAGGCGCTTCGCACCGGGGGGCAGCGAAGGTTTCAGGCGGACACCTTTGAGGAACTGCCGCGTGTGCTGATTCAGGCGCGGATCGCCTCCAAGCTAAGTCAGCGCGAGCTTGCCCTTAGACTTGGACTGAAAGAACAGCAGATACAGCGATACGAGGCCACCGAATACGCCTCAGCCAGCCTTTCGCGGGTCAGCGCAGTCATCACAGCATTAAACATCCGTGTGCGCGAGGAAGTTTTTTTGCCCAGTTGAGGACGAGGGCTATATTGCTGACATTCCCGACTTGAAGTTCTGCTCGGCCTTTGGCGAGACGCCCGGCGAGGCCCTGCAAGAAGTCCTGCGGGCCAAAGATGCCTGGCTTTCCACTGCCCGCGAGGCCCATCGGCCTATCCCGCAGCCCCGCTACCGCCCGGCAATTTATCAGGCGGTGTGATTGTTTTTGTTTGATTATCTTCGCAGGCAATCAGCAGGGTGCGGAATGCCTGTGCAGCACGGCTTTCGGGAGCGCCGCGCCGGACCAGCCGGTGCAGGGGGCGGCGCAGGGTCAGATCGGACAGCGGCAGCAGGGCCAGGCGGCCCGTTTCGAGTTCCAAATTGACGGCCAGCCGCGAGATCAGCGCCAGACCCGCCCCCGCCGCCACGGCCCCTTTGATGGCCTCGGTGCTGCCCAGCGACAGCCGGGGCACGAGCGTCAGCCCCCGCTCCCGGAACGCCTGCTCCACCACCGCCCGCGTCCCTGACCCCGGCTCCCGCACAATCAGCGGCTCCCCCGCAAAGCGAGCGGCAGTGACAGACGGCTCGGTCAGCAAGGGATGGCCGGGCGGCGCGACGGCCACCAGATCGTCATGGGCGAATACCTCTGCTGAAAGCGCCGAGTCATCGGCAAAGCCTTCGGTCAGCGCCACGTCTAAACTTCCCTCCCGCAGACGGGCCTGGATAGTCTCCGTGTTGGCAATTTGCAGCGACAGCCCAATATGGGGATAGCGCCGGGCATACCCGGCCAGCAGCGGCGGCATTAAGTAGGCCCCGACCGTCAGGCTCGCCCCCAGGGTCAATGTCCCCCGCTCGACGCCCCGCAACTCGGCCATCGCCGTTTCCGCTTCGCGCTCCAGCCCCGACAGGCGGCGGGCATACCCGGCCAGCACCCGGCCTGCCTCGGTCAAGGTCGTGCCTTTGGGCGTTCGTTCCAGCAGGGTCAGCCCCAGCGCCGCTTCCAGCAGGCCCAGTTGTTTGGACACGGCGGGCTGCGAGATATAGAGCCGCTCCGCCCCTCGGCTGATGCCGCCTTCTTCGGCGACGGCCAAAAAAATCATCAGATGGTTGTAGTTCATAGTAAACTTTCGGTTATACAGCGCATAACATCTATGTCTTTGTATTATACTATAAAGTCTGTCATACTGCAAGTATGAAAACCGCAATGGCCGAACACACGCTGTCCCGGCCCACCCTGCCCGTTCAGCTTCTCTTTGCTGCCCTCGCCGTACTCTGCTTGACGCCGTGGGCCTCGCCGCCGCTGGCGCTGGGAGCAGGCATGGCGCTGGCTTTGACGCTGGGCAACCCGTTCCCGAAAGTCGGCAAAGTGGCCGCGCCGAAGCTGTTGCAGGGCTGCGTCGTGCTGCTGGGGTTCGGGATGAACCTGGCTGTGGTGCTGAAAGCGGGGGCGAGCGGGGCGGTGTTCGCGGCGGTGAGTATCGGCGTGACCTTTGCGCTGGGCTACTGGCTGCGGGGGCGGCTGGGGATCGCGCAGAAAACGTCCGCGCTTATCTCGGCGGGCACCGCCATCTGCGGCGGCTCGGCAATTGCCGCCGTGGGGTCAGTCATTGATGCCGAAGAAGGCGATATGACGGTGGCGATGGGGACGGTGTTTGTGCTGAACGCCGTGGCACTCTTCGTTTTCCCCCCAATAGGCCACGCGCTGGGGCTGACCCCGACGCAGTTTGGAACGTGGGCGGGGGTCGCTATCCACGATATTTCGTCGGTCGTCGGCGCGGCGGCGCACTACGGCGGCGGAGCATTGGGGACGGCCACGGCGGTCAAATTGTCGCGTGCCCTCTGGATTGTGCCGGTCTCGCTGGCCGCCGCGTTCGCGTTCCGCCGGAGTGCGGACGGGGAACACACGCCGGGCAGGCTGCACATCCCGTGGTTTATCGGCCTGTTCCTGCTGGCTTCGGTGGCGCGAACCCTGCTGCCGCCGATTGCTTCTTTCGCGCCAGCGCTGACGCATCTGGCAACCGTGGGGCTGACCCTGACGCTGTTTTTGATTGGCACGGGCCTGTCCCGCGAGACCCTGCGGCGGGTGGGCTGGAAGCCAATGGCGCAGGGCGTCGCCCTGTGGCTGGTCATCAGCGCGGGTTCGCTGTGGGCGGTGATGAAACTGGTTTTGTAGTCAAAACGTTGACTATTTTGGTATAATAGTCACCAGAGGCAATTCTATGACAACGATAACAGCAACAGAAGCACGCAACAACATCGGGAAGCTCTGGAGCCAGGCCGCCGGGGAGCCGGTGACGGTTCTGAGCGCAGGGCAGGCGGTCGCGGTCGTCCTTTCCCCCGCCGAATTCGCCCGGTTGACAGCCCCAACGCACGGGGCGAAAGCCGGTTTCGCCAAGCATCTTTTTGAAGGTATAGATGTGGATGCCCTGCTGGACACAGATATACAGGATGTTTTTGAGGGGTATCTGTGATGGCGGCTCTCATGGATACGCACACATTGGTCTGGTTCGCCGCCGATTTGCCTCGGCTGCCTGCCACAGTGAAAATGGCACTGCAAGACCCGCAAACATTAAAGCAGGTGAGCATCGCCTCGTTCTGGGAAATTGGCATTAAGATCAATTTAGGCAAGTGGGACCTGCCAGGCGGGGTTCTCGCCCTGCAAAGTCAGACAGAAGCGCAAGGGATTGAGATTTTGCCAATTACGGTGCAGGCAATTTATCTAATCACGCAGATGGAAGCCCACCACAAAGACCCTTTTGACCGCATTATTGCAGCCACCGCATTGACGACAGGAAGCACATTAGTCAGCGCCGACACAATCTTTGATTTGTATGGTGTCCCCCGCCTGTGGGAGTAAAACTTTTGTTGGGCTGCTACTTCTTCTGCACCAGCAGCACCGAGACGAACAGGCCGACCGCGCCGACGATGCGCCACGGGGTAATGGGGACTTTAGGGACGCCGAGCCAGCCGAAGTGGTCTACGATAATCGCCGCCGTAATCTGCCCGAACACGGTGGCGGCGATGACGACGCCTGCGCTGACTTTAGGGATGCCGATGAGGCCCATCGTCACGGCGTAGGCGCCCAGAATGCCGCCGCCCGCCCACACCCAGATCGGAACCTGCGCCAGCGCTGACGGCTTGCCTCGGCCTAAAATGCCGAATACGGTCAGCAGGCCCAGCACCACCGCACCCACCAAAAGCGAAATCAGCGCCCCCAGCAGCGGGGACTTCACGGCGCTTCGGAGCTGCGCGTTCAGCGCGTCCTGCACGGTCTGCCCCATGCCGGACAGGGCCAGCAGGGCGATTAAAACTATCTGCATAATACTTTCTACGGCGGCAGGGGCTTGACTGTTACCGTTTCCACTGCACCAGCAAAACGCCCGCCAGCACCAGCAGTCCCCCGGCGATCCGGTGCAGACTGAGCGGCGCTTTCGGGACGCCCAGCCAGCCTGTGCTGTCCAGCAGCAAGCCCATCACGACCTGCCCCAGCACCGCGCACACAATCACCGTCGCCGCCCCGACCGCCCGGACGCCCACCACGGCCAGGGTCACATAAAACGCCCCCAGCAGCCCGCCCGTCCACGCCCACCACGGCAGGGTCCCGAGGCCGGTCAGCCTGCCCCGCCCCAGCACGCCAAACGCGCTCAGGACTGCCAGCGCCGCCGCGCCCACCAGAAACGAGATCAGCGCACTCAGCACCGGCGACTCGACCCCGCCCCGCAGCCGCGTATTGATCGCCTGCTGCACCGTCAGCCCCATCCCGCCCAGCACCAGCAGACCCAGAAGAAAAACTTGCATGAGGCCATTGTGGCGGGCCATAGGAGGAAAGTCAAGTTACATCGCTTTTATCCGTTTTGGTCTTCTTCCTCTAAAGTAACCATTTCTTCTAGCCAGTCTAAAAACGAAGGATTTGTTTGATTTGGCTTTTGATCTGCTCCATTTTCATGGTTCCAAAAAACGACCGGACATTCTTCGGAGCTGAAGCGGGAGGTATCCAAACACCAGTGATCTCCCATCCCATTGGGACTGATTGGTATGAGATGATGCAACATCGGTGGTTCAACCTCAGACCGTTCAACTTCCGTCATACCCACCACATCCCAGAAATCTCTGGAAAATGTTGCTGAATCCTCAGACACCAAACCAAAAACGTCAAAAGGTAAGCTTGCAGCACCCACTTTTTCTAAAAAATCACAGTAGCTTTGTGGGAAGACAACTCCAAGCTGCTGCTCGGCCAGTTGTATCATGTTTTTGCTGACAGGACCCGGAAAAACATTAGAATCAATTCGCCGCATCCGCTCTATAATCATCTCCAAACGAACACTCATCGTCATCAAGCCTCCTGAATTTGCCGCACGCTTTGCCGCTTTCGCAGAAAGCCTGAAAAACGACTTATGGGCAGGCTCTAAGCCGCCAGCACCGCCGCCAGCTCCGCCCGCGTCATGCCCGAAGCGACTAGCGCCTTCACCATCAGGTCCAGCGAGACGTGCGGGTCCCCCGCCTCCATTTTGGCAACACGCGCCTGGCTGGAGCCAATCTTTTCTGCGAGTTGGGATTGCGAAAGGCCGCTGGCTGCACGCTGACGCTGAAAAGCGTGTGTCAGGGCAAGCCGTATTTCAATCAGCTCGCTTTCTTCCGGCGTCAGGCCGAGGAAATCCGCCACCGTGCCAGCGCGGAAGCCTGCTTCTGCCAATCGTTCGCGCTTTTCTACGTTCATCATTGTCATCCTCCCAGTTCCTCCAAACGTGCCTGTGCCCGGCGGGCTTCAAGGCTATTGATACCAAGCGCGACGGATTGCCGGAACGCCTCACGGGCAGCGTCGGTCTCGGCCAGGCGCAGATAAATCTCGCCCTGCCAGTAATGCAAAGAGACAAACCCAAGAGGATTTGGCTTGCATTCCTGGTACTGTCCCAGAAAAGCCTGGGCCTCGGCTAAATCGCCACACAAAAGAGCAGCACGGGCCAAGTTCAGGTAAGTACCTAGCCCGGTGGCGCGATCCTGGGCAAAGCGTGGCAGATGTCTTAGAACAGTCTCCCGCATCTGCCGTGATTTTTGCGCCTCGCCTCGCTGTGCGAGAGCGAGGGTTGCCGTGGCATCGCACCAAAGCAGGATTTTGTCGTCGTTTTGACGGGGAGCGGGCGGCCAAACAGCGGTCGCAGGAGCCTCCGCGACCAAGCCCGCACGGGCCTGGTCCAGACAAAGCAAAGCCGCCTCAGGGCAGTTAGCCCGCGTTTCAATCCAAGCAGTGCCAAGAGCGAACAATGCCTGCATCTTACGCTCCGTGTGAGGCTGATCATAACCGGGCGCACGCCGGGCCTGTTCCATCAAAGAGCGAGCCTCCTGAAAGCGGCCTGTATCACGCAGGCACTCTGCTTCGGTTGTGTAGGCGACACGCGCCGGGTCCGCAGTCATTTGACGAATTTGCTGGCAGAAGGCAATGGACTCATCGAAATATCCCCGCTTATGCTGAATGCTGGCAATCGTCGCCATATAACGCGACACTTCTTCGGGCTTGCCGTCTGCCTCGGCCAATTTCAGGGCGCGGTGATAATGCCCCTCCGCCCGCTCTAGTTCGCCCATATCAGTCAGGGCAACTCCCGCCATCGCTTCCATGACACGCTTGATGTCTTTCGCAGGTTTGTTCCGCAGCGAAGCCTCCGCCCACTTGAGCGTTTCCACCGGACGCCCCATGTTGTAATGCGCGGTCGCCAGTTTTGCCATGACCTGACTGTGCCCGGAAGAAACAATTTGAGGCATCAAGGCGAGGGCCTGCATATACATTTCGCAGGCTTCATCACTGCGGTTTTGACGCTTCAAAAGATCGCCTTGCGTGATCAAGGCAGCCGGATTGCGGCGCGTCCCCAGCGCGATCTGGCTGGCACGCTTGCGCTCCGCCGCCGCTTCCTCGGCTTTGCCCAGCACGTCCAGCGTGTCGGCAAAGCGGCGGCGCGTGTCAGCCTCCACGCCGGGCGCAAGGCGTCGCGTCAGAAGCTGCCGAAAGTGTGCTTCCGCTTCTGCGTAACGTTTCTGCTGGAACAAACGCGCTCCTGCGTTCATCTGGCGCAGGGAACCGGTAGAAAGCGCACTCCATACCAGCCACCCAATAATGACAGCCGCAGCAAACAGAAGAATCATAGAAGCACTATTCGCCGGGAACCACTTGCTTTCCTGCCGGGTTCTATCTCTTGACAGACACTTACTTGAGCATAGTAGACTAAATAAAGCTCAGAAAAAATAGCCGTTTGGGAACGCTGCGGCTGGGACACAGCGTAAGCATTCCAAGCAAAGAGGCAGAAGGAGATTTGGGGGCATGGCGTTTAACGATTTCAGGGACATCATTCGGCAGATGGAGCGCGAGATGTTCTCCGAGGATACTTTTTCCGGCTTTTTTGCCCTGCCCGCCGGGGGCACAGGCCGCTTCTGGCAGCCGGCGGTGGACATTCACGAGGCCGACGACGCGGTGCGGGTCAAGGTGGAGCTGGCGGGGGTCAAGGCTGATGATTTGCAGGTATCGCTGACGCCCGATGACCGGGTGCTGAATATCAGCGGGACGCGGGGCGAGAGCGGGGCGGACCGGGAAGGGCGCACGCGCTGTCACGGGCTGGAAATCTACTTTGGGCCGTTCGAGCGGGCGGTGGGCCTGCCGTCAGGATTACGATTAGACAGAGACGCGATTAAAGCGACCTACCGGGACGGCTTTCTGCAAGTGACGCTGCCCAAGCGGCGGCTGGCCGAGACCAAGACCCGCGTGATACCGATTAATACTGAAGAGACAACAGAAAACGAGGACTAATTTCCATGTCCAATCAAGATAACAACGAGACAAATACAGAGCCGATGGCGGTGGATACGCTGGCCGAGGATATGCCTATCGAGGGCGACGTGGCCGAGCAGATTGTTACGCAGATCAACCAGGAGGGCAGCGGACACCCGCCGATCCCCGAAGAGCTGGCCCTGCTGCCGCTGCGGGACACGGTGATTTTTCCGGTGCTGGTGGCCCCGATTGCCGTGGGCCGCGAAAACAGCGTCAAGCTGGTGGATGAGGCCGTCTCCGGCGGGGACCGGATTATCGGCGTCGTCACCATGAAAGACCCGTCGGTGGAGAACGCCACAGCGGCGGATATTCACCCGATGGGCGTTGCGGTCGTCGTCCGCATGATGGCGAAAGTGCCGGACGGCATCCGCATGATCGTGCAGGGCATTGCGCGTATTCAGGTGCAGCAGGTCACGAGCGAAGAGCCGTACCTGAAAGCCCGCGTCAAGGTCATTGAGGCCAAGACCGAGATCGCCGAGGAAGACAAAGTCGAGATCGAGGCGCTGAAGCGTTCTATCGGCGAGCTGTTTCAGAAGACCGTGGCGCTGTCGCAGAATATGCCCGATGAGCTGGCCGGGCTGTCGTCGTCGATTGACGACCCCGCCGTGATGACCGATTTGATTGCCGCGCATTCGCCGATCAGCACCGAAGACAAGCAGCGGGTGCTGGAGACGGTCAATCTCAAAGAGCGCATGAATACGCTCCTGGAGCTGATGACCCGCGAGGTGCAGGTGCTGGAGCTTGGCTCCAAATTGCAGTCGCAGGTGTCCGAAGGCATCAACAAGACGCAGCGCGAGTACTATTTACGAGAGCAGCTCAAGGCCATTCAGAAGGAGCTGGGTGAGGGCGACGAGCGCGGCGAGGAAATGGATGAGCTTCGCACGAAAATTGATGAAGCCGGGATGCCCGAAGACGCGCTCAAAGAGGCCAATCGGGAGCTTGACAGGCTGCAAAGAATGTCGCCGGGAGCGCCCGACTACACCACGACCCGGACCTATCTGGACTGGCTCGTGGCGATGCCCTGGAACAAGTCCACCGAGGATAATTTGGATATTCCGAGTGTCAAAAAAGCGCTCGACGACGACCACTTTGGTTTGGAGAAGATCAAGGACCGGATTTTAGAGTACCTGTCGGTCCGCAAGTTCCGGCCCGAAGGCGACCTGCGCCAGCCCATTTTGTGCTTCACCGGCCCGCCCGGAGTCGGCAAAACGAGCCTTGCCAAGTCTATTGCGAGTGCGATGGGCAAGAAGTTCGTGCGGATTTCGCTCGGCGGCACGCACGACGAGTCCGAGATACGCGGCCACCGGCGCACCTATATCGGGGCGCTGCCGGGGCAGATCATTCAGGGCATCAAGCGGGCCGAGACCAACAACCCACTCTTTGTGCTGGATGAGATCGACAAAGTGGGCACAGACTTCCGGGGCGACCCGTCTTCGGCCCTTCTAGAAGCATTGGACCCGGAGCAGAACGCAACGTTCCGCGACAACTACTTAGACGTCAACTTTGACCTGTCCCGCGTGCTGTTCGTGACCACGGCCAATCAGCTTGATACCATTCAGCCCGCCCTGCGGGACCGGATGGAGATTATTGAGCTGTCGGGTTATACCGAAGAGGAAAAAGTGCAGATCGCCATTCGGCATTTAGTGCCGAAGCAGATCGGCGAGCATGGACTCACGCAGGTCTCGTTCACCGAGGCGGGCGTCAAGGCGCTCGTGCGAAACTACACCCGCGAGGCGGGCGTGCGCTCTTTGGAGCGTCAGATTGCCGCCGTGTGCCGCAAGGCCACCCGCGAGTTCGCCGAAGGCCGCACGCAGGACCTGGTGATTGACCCGGCGCAGATCGAGAAGTACCTGGGATCGCCTCGGTTTGAGTACGAGGAAGCCGCCAAGCGCACCGAGGAGCCGGGCGTCGTGACCGGGCTGGTCTGGACCCCGGTGGGCGGCGACGTCGTGTTTATCGAGGCGTCCCGCATGACCGGCGGCAAGGGCCTTCAGCTCACGGGGCAGCTCGGCGACGTGATGAAGGAGTCGGCACAGACTGCGCTGTCTTATGTCCGCGCCCATGCCGAGGCCCTGCACATCGCGCCGGACTTCTACGAGACGAGCGATCTGCACATCCACGTCCCAGCGGGGGCCGTCCCGAAAGACGGGCCAAGCGCAGGCGTCACGATGACGTCGGCCATCGCGTCGCTCCTGTCGGGCCGTCCGATCAAGCCCGCGCTGGCGATGACCGGCGAGGTGACTTTGAGCGGGAAGGTGCTGCCCGTCGGCGGCATCAAAGAGAAGGTGCTGGCGGCCAAGCGGGCGGGAATCAAAACGATCATCCTGCCGGAGCGCAACCGCAAGGACCTGACCGAAGACATCCCGGCAGAGCTTCGCAAGGGGATGTCCTTCATCTTCGCGCAGAACGTCCAGGAAGTCATCGACGCCGCCTTGCAGCCGGTGGGCGGCGACAAGCCGGTCAAGAAAAACACTGTGAAAAGCACGGCGAAAATCAAAACGATGGAGAGCGCCCCGCCCCCCCTCGCCGACATCGCCAACGTGCCCAGCAACGCTTAACAGCGGCAAAGGCAACGCCCCCGCTTCCCGCTCCATCACGGAGCGGGAAGCGGGGGCATTTTTAATTGACATTAGTAACGAACTCCGGTATCATCTTTCTTGTGATCGCCTCGTTCAAGTCAGAAGAAGCCGCAAAGATTTGGGCAGGAGAAGTCTCGCGGAAATTGCCGCAAGATATTCAACGTGTGGCCCTACGAAAGCTTGTTGTCCTGAATGCGGCAACCGATGTCAATGACTTACGGACACCGCCAGGCAACCGTTTGGAGGCTCTTAAAGATGACCGACGGGGCCAGCACAGTATTCGCATTAACAGTCAATGGCGTCTTTGCTTTGTCTGGCGCGATGGCGATGCCTACGATGTTGAAATTGTGGATTATCACTAAGAGGTTTAGTATGGAACATTTGCCAAACATTCATCCGGGTGAAATTTTGCGGGAGGAGTTTTTAGTGCCGCTCGGCATCACCGCTTACCGGCTTGCTAAAGACATTCATGTGTCGGGAACCCGCATTGCTGATATTCTCGCCGAGCGGCGGGGCATCAGCGCGGAGACAGCCCTGCGCTTGTCTCGGTACTTCGGCAACAGTGCCCAGTTCTGGCTCAATTTGCAGGCGCATTATGAACTGCGGGAAGCCCAGCGGCAGCACGGGGACGCGATGGAAGCCATTCGCCAATACGAAAAACCGCCCACGGCGGCATAAACCAACTTATGCGATAGTACGAATACGAAAAGCTCTTGGTTATTGATCGGGAGCTTTTTAATGGTGTAAGGATTTCAAGAAATGTCGCGCCACAGACGCGCTTCGGCAAGCCGGGAAAGATGGCCGACGTTGCTGGTGGCAATAATCACTTCCGCCCCCGGCATTTCCCAAAAACCTGTGTCCAAAGTCCGTGCCTGCGCGGCCAGGATGACATCAGCGTCCAGCGCAAAACGATCCGCTGTTGGCAGCCCGGTTTGACGCATCTGTGCCCACAAATCGGAGGCCAGCCATAGGGCCTGCGGCGTGAGAGGCACATAGCCAGCCGCCGCGACCAGCGCATCCAGGTTACGCAGGCCGTTGATTTTGCCGTAAAGCTTCAGCTCACGGCGCACCTCATAGTCGGTAATCGCCGGTACAAGAGCCTGGTGCGTGTCTTCTGAAAGCTGTCGGAGCCAGTTCTTGCACGCGATAGACTCAGCACTTTCCTTTGGATTTGTGACAAGCCCCAGTGGGCCACTGTCAAGCAGGACGATAAGGCTCACGAGACGCTTCCCTTTTCACCAAACACGGAACGCTGCCCTTCCCTCTCTGTACCGAGTGCTTGCCGCAGGACACGCAGGGTGTCGCGGTGTTCTGCTTCGTCCTGTTCCATGAACGAGTCGAGCGCGGCGCGTGTGGCGGCCTGGCGCTCACGCAGGCTACGGACTGGCGGCGTAGCGGACGATGTCAATTCTAAGAGTGTTTCCATAGCAATCCCCCGGATATATTCTACCACAAAAACAGCCATGCGCCAGGGAAAGGCGCAGGCGGGTACACTGGGGGCATGACTCTCTCCACTGTGCATTTTCTGTGGCTGCGGCGGGCGGGCTTTGGGGTGGTGCTCCTCGGGTATCTGGCCTACGCGCATTTTCTGGCCCCGCCCTCGGACCCGCCGCACGGGGGGTTCCTGGACATTGCGCTCGGGCGCGGGCCGGGGCGGAACCCGGCGGTGTGGGGGGTGTTTCAGCTTCTCGGGGTCGTGCCGCTGATGTACTGGGCGCTGCTGGCTCCCGACAGCCGGGAACAGAAGGTGTGGGCGTGGCCGTTTGCGCTGGGGATGATGGCGCTGGGGTCGCTGGCGCTGCTGCCGTATCTGATTGTACGGAGGCCCGCGCCGGTGGCGTCGCCGGGGCCGCGCTCGGTGGTAGAACGCTGGTTCGGGGGGCGTCCGTATGCGATTTTCGTGGCGGCATCGCTGGCGGCGCTGCTGTTTTATATTACGGGCTGGGGCAATCTGGCGGGGTTTGTGACGTGGTTTCGGACATCCAATTTTGTTCACCTAATGACGGTGGATTTGCTGCTGCTGACGCTGCTGTTTCCGGCGCTGCTGCGCGATGACATGGCCCGGCGGGGGGTGTCCGACGAGTCAGGACTGGGCCGGGCGGCGCTGGGCGTGCCGCTGCTGGGGCCGGCGTGGTATCTGGTGGCGAGGCCGGGGGAGAAATAAAAAGGAAAGCGGAACGAAGGACGGGGGCAAGCCCCGCCCCTACACGAACCGCAGAACCGTAGGGGTAGGGCTTGCCCCTACCCTCTTTTTTTGGGCCGGGTTCTTTTTTGTCAGCCTAGCGTCAGCCCGTCAGCTGCGTTCGCAAAGCTCTCTTGGCTTCGGCAGCCTGGGCGCGGAGGCTGAGGGCCTGGGCGCGAAGGGTGGCAATTTTGGTTTCCTGCGCGTCGAGTTCGCCGACATAGCGCTTGTAAAGGGATGAGGTGCGGTCCAAAGCGGTCATGTTTTTGCGGATGCGGTCCTGCTCTCGCCCGATGGCGGCGACCTGCCCTTCGGCGGCGGCGGCCTGATTGGACAGGTCCGTGATGTGGCGGCGGGCGTTGACGATGCGGGCCAGGGCGTCGCGGGTGGCTTGGGGAATGTCCGCATGGGAAGCGTCGGCGTAGGCAGCGAAGTCGTTCAGGTCGTCGTCCAGAAGAGCCACGGTGGTGAGCAGGGGCTTTTCGGTAATCACGGTCAGCGCGGCGACCTTCCCGGCGGGGACGGGCACGGCGAAGCGGTACAAATTGCCGGTCCGCTCGGCGTAGGCGGCAGGCTGAACAAGCTTGGCTTGCGGGTCGTAGGGGTGTTCGACCAGCACGGTCTTGGCGGCTGGAGCTTTGCTTTTAAACGTGTATTTGGTTTCGGAGCGTTCGCGGACGGTGACGGTCAGCACGCCGTTTTTGATGGCAAGCGCGAGGCGCGGCTGGGCGGTGTCGATGTTCTCCCGATTGCCGAGGATGGACAGGTCGACGGCGTAGGAGATGAGGCGCGAGTCGCCGGGCGGCACGTCTTCCATGCGGGCGTCCCCGGCGTAGGTGTCGCCGTCAAAGAGGGTGACGGGGCCGCCTTTGAGGTGCAGCTTCGTGTTGTTTTTGAGCCGGACGGCGTTCAGGGGGAACTTGGCGTCGCTGTCGGCGTTGTAGAGCGAGACTTTTTCGGTGGAGACGTCCTGCGCGATGACGGGAATCATGGCCGCCTGCTGACGCGGCAGGGTGACAGGTGTGGTGACATTGTAGGCGAATAGCTCACCCGCGTCCGCCCCCTGCGCCTGCGCGTTGACGCCGACTTTGTAGTTGAGCAGTCCATTGCTTTGATACAGGTTGTTCGGCGAGCTTGTGATAGGGGAACGCCGCTGCTCTTGCACCATCGGGGCAGGCACGTCCGGCGGGGCCGGGGCAGGCATTGCCTTCGGCGGCGGGGGCGGCTCTCCCGGCTTGTTGTCTGTCAGGCTGTCCAGCAGGCTGTCGTCGTGGGTCTGCGGGTCGGGGGAGGCGATGATGTCCGGCTCCACCACGGGGCGGGGCAGGTAGAGGGGCTGATAGAGGTCCTGAATGAACGAAATCGGGCGGCCCGATACGAGCGACAGCGTGACGCCCGACCAGTCTTCATCGCCGGTGTTCTCGACCAGCGCCCAGCCCTGCAAATAGGACTTTGTGGGGTCGGTCAGCACAAGGCGATAGGAAATCTTCCACAGGGGCGCTTCTACGACGTAGCCGACCTGCACGGGGCGGCGTCCGGCTCCGGCAAAATGCAGCGTCACCGAGCGGCGCTGCTCATCCGCGCCTCCGGCAAGCGTCGTCAGGGCGTCTTGAAACTCCGTGTTCAGGCTGGCATCGCGCAGGTGAATCAGCGACACGTCTTCCAGATTGGCCGTGACTAAGCCGTCTGCCGTGAGCAGATTGAGCTTGTCCTGCGTCGTGCTGCCGCTGGGCGTGGTGACGGCTTTGGTTTCCACGCTCACGATGCGGCCCGTCTGGACGCCGCGAGGGGTGGTGACGGACACGTCTGCGCCGCGCAGGCCGTTCAAAAGCTCCGCCCGGCTGCGGGGCTGGGTCACGTCCACGGCGAACGATTGCAGGGTGCGGCTCAGGGGGTCGCGTGCGCCGTAGATGACTGGCTGCACCTGGCCTTTGGAATCAATCAGCGTCAATGACTTCAAGATGTCGTTGATCTGCGTGGTGCGGAAGGTCAGCGGCACGGCGGCTTCCCCGGACACGTCCCCGCTGCGCTCGATGGCGGCGACGCCTGACGTAAACAGCGTCACGCGCCGAATGGGCAGCGGCGAGGCCGGGGACGCAGGCGGCGTCTGGGCAAAGGTGGTTCCGGCGGCGAGGCAAAAGGCCAGCGCGGAGAACGTCAAGGCGGCGGGGGCCAGGCGTAAGCCTGTGCGGGGGCGGTGTGTAGGTTTCATGGTGGGTTAGAGGCAGCCCACGGGAAGAGGCTTCAATGAACTCTGGCACAGAATGCCGCACAGAATGCCGAGGGTCTCTACACAGTCGGCGATACCGATTTTCTTACCTTCCCGCGTGGCTTCCAGAGCGACTTCCAGCAAGGGAAGAGACTTCCGCAGGACTTCGCTTTTTGTGCCGTTGCTGTCGCGGACCATTGCTTGCAGCTTTTCGTCACGCGTGGTTGTTGTATCCATATTTTTCTGCTGCTGTTTCAATAGACTATTTTTGCACAACTATTTTTGCACAATTACTGCATAGTTATCACACAAAAAACGCACCTCTTTGGCAAACGCTTGACTCTGTCACCATTTGGCGACTATACTCTGTGTGTCTCGGCAACGATGGGGAAGAGTAGGCGGCGCGAAAGCGTTACAAATAGTATCAGAGAGGGGACGCGCTCGCTGCAAGCGTCCCCCGCAGTCAGCCCGCCGAAGGTCGCCCCGGAGCCGAAAAATTAAATAATTCAAGCGTCCGCCTGGCAGAGTGTCCGGGCGGGAAGCAAGGTGGTACCGCGCCTGTCGTTTCACCCAAAGTTTATTTGAAGTGAAGCCCTCGCGTCCTTGCGGCAAGTCCTGTGCAGTCTGCATGGGTCTGTGCCGCATGGGACGCGGGGGCTTTTTGCGTGTGACGGTGGCTTTTTGCGTGTGAGGGAAAAATGGTTCTCAAAACTATTATTAATGTTCTTGTGTTCGTTCTGGCCTTTGGGGCGATTGCTTCAGCACAGACTCATCTTGTTGTCCCCGGCAAAAGTGTCGGGGGTGTCAGTATTGGCATGACGCGGGTTCAGGTCACCCGTCTTTTGGGGGAACCCTCTCAAAGTTTGTCTGTGGAACACAATTCTGAGTCGTATGCCGAGGATGTGTGGTGCCGGAAGCAGCAAGACCGCTCATACTTTTTCACGGTAATTACAAGGCGTGGCAACGTTGTGCAAATTGAAGTAAGTGATCCTCGGTTTAAGACTGCCAAAAGCTTTTCTTTAGCAGACGGTTTCAGCAAATTCCGTCGTCTGTATCCTCAAACACAGATAAGTGAATATTTATTCGACTCACGCGCTTATGATCGTCATCTACCGGGCTACGGCGGACTATGGGGTGACGGCTACTGCATTGATGAAGTCAAAAACGGCCTTGCGGTGACGCTTCGCTCTCAGTGCGATAAAGTCGATTATGAACTGCCGCAGCTTAGCCCGGACAGCATAATTGTACATAAACCAGGAGCGCACGCACTACCTATCAACGCCGGTACATGGGCTGTTAGCGTACCACGCCAGGCTGATGATTATTTGGATGAAATGAGAGCCTGGTTTGCTGGGGGTGTTTACCGCCCTCACAGCGAACGACAGATATTAGAAATGCAGAGAAAAGCTGAAGGCATTAAGGATAAATGATATGGAAAAAGCATACGAACCTCAAGACGTGGAAGCGCGGCTGTATGCCGACTGGGAGGCGGGCGGGTATTTTCATGCCGAACCGACGCCGGGGAAGCCGAAGTACAGCATCACCATCCCGCCGCCCAATGTCACCGGCAGCCTGCACATGGGGCATGCGCTGAACCATTCGGTGCAGGATGCCCTGGGGCGCTGGCACCGGATGCGCGGGTTCACCACGCTCATTCTGCCGGGCACGGACCACGCGGGGATTGCGACGCAGACGGTGGTGGAACGCGAGATTGCCAAAGACGGCGAGACGCGCTACACGCTGGGGCGGGAAGCGTTTGTGGAGCGCGTGTGGGCGTGGAAAGAGCAGTACGGGGCGCGGATTATTTCGCAGCTCAAACGGCTCGGCTGCTCCTATGACTGGTCCCGGGAGCGGTTCACGATGGACGCGGGCTATGCCGAGGCGGTGGTGGAGGCGTTCGTGCGCTTCTACGACGCCGGATTGATTTACCGGGGCAAGCGGCTGGTGAACTGGTGCTGCTTTCATCAGACAGTCATCTCGGATATTGAGGTGGAGGAAGAGGAGCAGGCGGGGCATCTGTGGCATATTAAGTACCCCTTTGCCGACGGCTCCGGCTTTGTCACCGTGGCGACGACGCGGCCTGAAACGATGCTGGGCGATGCGGCTGTGGCGGTGAACCCCAAAGACGAGCGGTACACCGGGCTGATTGGCAAAGAGTTTGCCCTGCCGCTGTCGGACCGCCGTATTCCGCTGATTGCCGATGACTACGCGCAGGCGGAGTTTGGCACGGGGGCAGTTAAAGTCACGCCCGCGCATGACCCAAACGATTACGAGGCAGGTTTGCGGCATAATCTGCCGCAGATCACGGTGATCGGCTTCGACGGCACAATGACCCCTGAAGCCGGGGACCGGTACGCGGGCTTGGACCGCTACGAGGCCCGCAATTTAGTGGTCGCCGATCTGGAAGAGCTGGGCCTGCTGGAAAAAGTCGAAGACCACCGCCATAACGTGCCGACGTGCGAGCGCTGCCACACGACCATTGAGCCGCTTCTGTCCGACCAATGGTTTATGAAAATGGCCGGGACCGACCTGGTGCAGCGGGCGATAGATGTGGTGCAGGACGACGAGACGCAGTTTGTGCCGACGCGCTACAAGAAGGCGTATCTGGACTGGATGGACGGCATCCGGGACTGGGCCTTGTCGCGGCAGCTCTGGTGGGGCCATCGCATTCCGATTTACTACACGCCCGAGGGAACCTATGTGGCCGCCCGCTCTCTGGAAGAGGCCATCGAACGCGCAGGCACGTCGGAACTGACGCAGGACGCGGACGTGCTGGATACGTGGTTCTCGTCGGCCTTGTGGCCGTTTGCGACGATGGGCTGGCCCGCCGAGACGCCCGACCTCGCGTATTTCTACCCGACGGATATGCTGACCACGGCGGGCGAGATTTTGCGCCTGTGGGTGGCCCGGATGCTGATGACGGGCCTGGAGTTCATGGGCGAAAAGCCCTTTAACGAAGTCTATATCCATGCCACGGTGCTGGACAAAAAGGGCCGCCGGATGTCCAAATCTAAAGGCAACGGCATCGACCCGGTGGATATGATTGACAAGTACGGCGCGGACGGCCTGCGTTTCTCCCTGCTGCGCCTCGCCTCTAAAGGCCAGGACATCAAGTTCAGCGAGGAGCGCGTGCCGGAGTCCCGCAACTTCGGCAACAAGCTGTGGAACGCGGCGCGGTTCGTGCTGATGAACTTGGAAGAGGCCCCCCCCGCCCCCAATAATGGGGGAGCCAGAGAGAATGCAGAAGAGGCTTCCGTCAGCTCCGTTCCGGCTTCCCCATTATTGGGGGCGGGGGGGGCTTCCCTTCCCGAGCGGTGGATTTTGTCGCGCTTGCAGCAGACCATCCGCGCCGTAGACGCGGGGCTGGCGGGCTACGACATGGACGATGCCTGCGCGGCCCTGTACGAGTTCCTGTGGAGCGAATACTGCGACTCGTTTGTGGAGCTGTGCAAGCCCGCCTTGCAGGGTCCTGACGGTGCGGCCAAAGACTCGGCGCGGGCGACGCTGCTGAGTGTGCTGGATGCCACCGTGCGCCTGCTGCACCCGTTTATGCCGTTTGTGACCGAGGCCATCTGGCAGAACCTGCCCCCTGTCAACGGCGAAGCACGCGGCAGCATCTGCGTGGCCCCGTGGCCGGAAGTGGATGAAACGCTCATTGACGCCGAGGCCGAAGCGGGCATGGGGCTGGTTTTAGGCAGCATCACCGCCCTGCGCGGCCTGCGGGCAGAGTTTACGCCCGGCGGGCCGGAAAACGAGGCCGCCCGCGCCGCGATGCTGACCCGGCGACTGACCGTGATTGCCGTGCCCGAAACTGATATGGCCCGGCAGGCTGTGGCCGACCAACTGCCTGCGCTCACGTCGCTGGCGCGGCTCGGCACGGTGACACTGGCGGACGCCGCGCCGACCGAGGGCGCGTATGTCCCGGCGGGCGTGCCCGGCGCGACCTACTATGTCCCCGCTTCGGAGCTTTTGGACGGCGTCGACCCGGCCAAAGAGACCGTCCGGCTGACGGGCGAGATTGCCAAGCTGGACAAAGAGCTGGCGGGGGTGACTGGGCGGCTGAACAATCCCGGCTTTGTGGCAAAAGCCGCGCCGGAGGCCGTGGAAAAGGCCCGCGCCGATGCCGCCGACCTGTCCGCCCGGCGGGCCAAGCTGAAAGCGCGGCGGGGGCTGCTGTAGGAGACCTACCTTCCTTGCTTCGCAGGGTCCTCCCTGAAGGGAGGATTAAGAATGTGGCAGAAGGCTGTCTTGTTTTGTCCAAATCCTTCCTTTAGGAAGGACCCTGCGAAGCAAGGAAGGTAGGTTCCGGGTACAATCATCGCCAATGCACCCTGACACTTCACCCAAACCGCTGCGCCGCCTGCTAACCGGTCCCCTGCCCCTCCTGCTGGTGCTGGCCCTCGCGCTGGCCCTGCGGGTCTGGGGGCTGAACTGGGGGCTGCCTTCGGCGGCGCACTATTTTTCGTACCACCCCGACGAAACCGTGGTGCTGGATGTGGCAAGCCGGGGCATGAACGTCTTCGCGGGGCGTCTGCTGCCGCATTTTTATAATTACGGGTCCTTGCAGCTTTACCTCGTGTGCTTCGCCAATACGCTGGCCGCGCTCAGCGGGGCCGTCGACATCGTGCCCAAAGACTACGTCGCCTGGTATCCCGAGTGGGCCAAGATGTATTTAGTAGGCCGCTGCCTGACGGTGGGCATGGGCGTGGGCACGGTCTGGGCAACTTACGCGCTGGGCACTCGTCTCTGGGGCCGCCGGGCGGGGCTTTTGTCGGCACTCGTGCTGGCTGTGATGCCGCTGCACGCGCAGCATTCGCACTTTCTGACCGTGGACGTGCCCGGTACGCTCTGGGTAACCCTGTCGCTGGTCTGGGCGGCGCGGCTGCTGACCGGCGCCCCGCGCCGCCTGCGGGCGGCGCTCTGGGCAGGGATATTTGCGGGGCTGGCGGCGGCGACGAAGTACAATCTGGCTTTAGTGCTTTTGCCGGTGCTGGCGGCGTGCGTGATGAGGAGGAGGCAGAAAGAGGAGGGCGGGGGGACCCCGCCCCTACGGTTATTTTCCCTTCTGGCTCCCCTCCTATTGATGGTGGTAGGGGCGGGGGGGGCGTTCCTCGCCGCCTGCCCCGGCGCGGTTCTGGAAAACGCCGCGTTCCTGCGCGATATTCGCTATGAGGCTGTTCATGTGCAGAACGCGGACGACCCGACGTTTCAAGATACCGGCAGCGGGTTTATCTATCATATTACGCATAACTTGGATGCCGGTCTGGGCCTGCCGCTCCTGTGCCTGGCGCTGGTGTCGGTCGGCTATGCGCTGTACCGGCGTGGGCGAGGCGATGGACTGCTGGCGGCGTTCGCGGTCCCCTACTACATTTTGATTGGGCTGGCGGCGGTCAAATATGCGCGTTATGTAATTCCATTATTGCCAATTTTGGCAGTGTGGACCGGACGGCTGCTGGCCGAGGCGTCGCGGCTGACCCGGCCCGCTCTGCGCCTGTCCGCGCTGGCTATTGGGGGCAGTGTGCTGGCTGTGACGCTGTTAAGTTCGTATATCTTGCTGGAGCCAATGGCGCGGCAGGACCCGCGTGATGCGGCTTTGGCGCGGGTCAATGCCGCTTCGCCCTCGGCAACAGTCGGCTTCGGCGTGCTGCCGTGGTTCGGCACGGTCCCCATTAGCCCGTACTTCCCCCTGCCCCGCCCTGGCGGCTGGCGCGGGGTGGTGTCGCCGGAAAACGCGGCGCGGATTGTCTACACCGGGACAGACTGGGACCCGGCGCTGCTGACAAAGCGCCCTGATTACGTTGTCCTCAGCGAGTACGACTATGCCGATGCCCTGCGGGTCCGAAACCCGGCGGCGTTGGAATTCGTTCGGTCGCTGTGGGCTGGCTACGATCCGTATCTATGGCGAGGAGGCGGCCGTTGGGCAAGCGGCGGCGGGCTGCCGACACATGGCCTGCCCCATGATATGCTCTACACGAACCCCACAATACTTGTTTTCAAGCGGAGACCCTAAGACGAATGGATAAACAACGCGCCCAGGAGATACTGGACGGCTTTACAAACAAAACCGTGCTGGTGGTCGGAGACGTCATGCTGGATGAATATGTCTCTGGCCGCGTCAGCCGCGTCTCGCCCGAAGCCCCGGTCATGGTCGTGGACGCCGACGCGCATACGTTTGTGCCGGGCGGCGCGGCAAACGTGGTCAACAACGTCTGCGCCCTCGGCGCGGTGGCCGTCATTGTCGGGGTGGTCGGCGAAGACAGCGCGGCGCAGACGCTGCGGGATAAGCTGAAGGAAGAAGGCGCGGACACCGAGGGCCTGCTGACGGTGACCGACCGCCCTACCACGCTCAAAACCCGCGTCATCGCCCACACGCAGCAGGGGTCGCAGCAGGTGCTGCGGGTGGACCACGAGCGGCGCGACGGAGTTAGCGCCGAGGCACAGGGCCATCTGAAGGCATTTCTGGAAACGGCGATGCCCCGGTGCGATGCCCTGCTGCTGTCAGACTATCAGAAGGGCCTGCTGGTGAAGCCACTGGTCGAGGCGTCCGTCAATTTAGGCCGGGCGCAGTCCAAAGTGATGACCGGCAACTTGAAGCCCAAAGGCATCGGCTCGCACTGCAAGATGACCATGATTACGCTCAATGCGTTTGAAGCCAGCGAAGCGTCGGGCTTGATGCTCGGCGACGGCGGCGGGGATGCCGCGAATGTCCGTGAGGCGGGCCGGATGATCCTGCGGAAGTCTGGCGCGGCCAATGTGCTGATCACACGCGGCGCTCACGGTCTGTCCCTGTTTTCTGCCGACGGCGAAGTCTTCATTCTGCCCGCCCACCCCGTCGAGGTCTTCGACGGCACGGGCGCGGGTGACACGACGATTACCACGCTGACCCTGGCCCTTGCCGCCGGAGCCACCCCTGCCGAGGCGGTCACGCTGGCAAACGCCGCCGGGGCCGTCGTCGTGCGGAAGCTGGGCGTGGCGACGGCTACTCGCGCCGAGATTTTGATTCAAGCAACGCAGTAGCAATTTATGGAGAATAAATATGGGGCGCATTCTGGCAATAGGAGACATTCACGGCTGTTTGACGGCGCTTAACACGCTTTTAGCCGAGGTCAATGTGCAGCCGGACGATACGCTGGTGACGCTGGGTGATTACTGCGACCGGGGGCCGGATACGAAGGGCGTTCTGGACCGGCTGATAACCCTGAGCGCAAGCCATCATCTGGTCGCCCTGCGCGGCAACCATGATGCCCTGATGCTGGCGGCGCGGTCAGACTTTGCCAAAGCGTTCGCCTGGAAACAGGTGGGCGGCATGGAAACGCTGGACTCCTACGGGAGCCTCACGGCGGTTCCCGACGCGCACTGGCAGTTTTTAGAGACGCAGTGCGTGGATTACTGGGAGACTGAGACGCATATTTTCGTGCATGGCGGCGTGTTTCCCAATCTGCCCCTGGCGGAGCAGCCGGTGGAAACGCTGCACTGGAAGCGGTTCGAGAATGTGGAGCCGCACGAGTCGGGCAAAGTGATGATTTGCGGGCACACTTCTCAGAAGAACGGTCTGCCGCGTGACCTCGGCCACGCCATTTGTATTGACACCTGGGCGTATGGGGATGGATGGCTGTCGTGCCTGGATGTGGGGACGGGGGACGTGTGGCAGGCGGATGAAATGGGCCGGGTCTGGCGCTTCAATCTGGATGAAATCCCCGGCGCTCACGACTTGTAAGCACCGGGGACGGCTCGTCACTTGGCGGGTGCGCCGGGCACGGCGTTCTTCGGAGCGCGGATGCGGACTTCGTCGGCGGTCAGCGTGGCGGCGTCGGGGTCAACAATATGGGCGCTGACGGGGGTGTCAATCAGCAGATCGCTGAAGGCGCCCGTGGGAGACTTGCGCTTGTCGCCGGGCTTGTAGATTTTAGCATCTGAAGTCAGCGTCAGCACCGTGGTCTTCTTCTTGGTGACCACGGTGATGGTCCGGGCGGCGGCGTCTACCGTGGAGATTTTGCCGTTCATCCGGTCGTGCTTCTTTGCAGCCATCGGTGCGGTGGGAGCCGCCGGGGGCGTCGGGGCGGGAGCCTGGGCGGACGCGGCAATCGGGCTGAACAAAACAGTGGCAAGAGCCAGCGGCAAAAGGGAGCGCAGCATAAGAGTTCCTCCAAAAATACGGGTTGAAATACGATTTGAACTGGGTTTCGGCCTTTCTGACGCGCAAAGTGTGGTAAAGTTCATAACCACAAAAAAATATAGGACACGGGCTGAGGGGAACTGGGGATGACATACTGCTTGGGCATTATGACCGCCGAAGGGCTGGTGATGATGTCGGACTCGCGGACGAATTCGGGCTATGATCAGGTCAATGTATGCCGCAAGATGTACACGTTTGTGACGCCGGGGGAACGGGTTTTTGTGCTGCTTGCCAGTGGCAGTCTGTCGCTCACCCAGTCGATTATTACGCTGCTCTCACGCGACTTTGATCGCGGCGAGGGGCTGGCCGCCGCGCCGTCGCTGTATGAAGCCGCCCGCGTGGTCGGTGAGAAAGTGCGCCATATCTCGGATGTGGACCGGGCCGCTTTGGAGCGCGACGACTACCGCTTCAACGTTCACTTTATTCTGGGCGGCCAGATCAAAGATCAGCCACATGATTTATATTTAGTCTACCCCCAGGGAAACCCGTTGCGGGCGACTGAAGATTCGCCGTTTTTGCAGATTGGCGAACATAAATATGGCCGTCCCATCCTTGTGCGCGGCATTCGCTACCAGGAGACGCCGCTGGAACAGGCCGCTAAATACGCTCTGATCTCTATGGACTCGACCATGCGCTCCAATGTGACGGTCGGCCCGCCGATTGACCTGGTGATGTATGGCCGCGATGAGCTGGAAATCAACCGCCGCCGCCGCCTGACGGCCTCGGACCCGGACCTGCACGCCATCCATGACCAGTGGGAGCTGGCCCTGCGCCGGGGGGTGGGCGAGCTGCCCGCGATTGATTTTGAAACGTTCGGGCAAAAAATTTGAAAAAAATACTGGTTTTTTCCGCAATCAGCCCTAAAGAACTCAGAGGGCTGTGCCAATAATAAGTGTGTCACCGGCTTTCGGGCCGATACACTGTGGCATTCAACGAAGAACACATCAAGACATTCAAGTCAAGACACTCAAGGCAAACCCGGTGAAAGCCGGGGACGCAAAGCTACCGGGTCTAAGGCCGCTCTCTTTGTCCCTCCGGGCAGGAGACAGCTATGATCGCCCAGCCGCCGCACCGCCTGCGGGGAGGAGGCCGCCTTTGGCGGCGCGATCCTTCAGGCATCACAAGGGGGCACATTATGAGAATTACAAGCGAAGAATCTATCAAGGCTTACGGCGTCGATCCGGTCTATGCCGCCAAACCCGGCTTCGGCAAAACGCCGCAGGCCACCACAAACACCGTCAGCCCGGCGGCTCAGGTGGAAGTCTCGGACAGCGCAAAGGCGCTGGCCGCCTCCCACACGGCCACCATCAAGGCAAAAACCGCGCCGTTCCTGCCTGCCGTGCAGGCCGCGCCGGATACCCGCGATGCGCTGGTGTCCCGTCTCAAAGCACAGGTGGAGAGCGGAACCTATAAAATCGCGGCGTCGGACATCGCCGAGCAGGCGATCCGGCGGGCTAAAGCGGACAACATTAGCGAATAAACCGTACATCTGTTCGTAATTTTGGCAGAAAAAGCGTGTGGGCACAGGCCCACACGCTTTTTTGTGTTTCCAATGAGGCAACTGGTGCAGGATTTCTGGTGTCAGTGTCCAATATAGACAGGGTACGCTACACCAAAGGAAACAGAGTTATGGCTTGGATATTAGCGGTGGTCAATCAAAAAGGCGGCGTCGGCAAGACGACGACGGCGGTGAACCTGGCGACCGCACTGGCGCAGGCAGGACGGCGGGTGCTGCTGATTGACTGCGACCCGCAGGGCAACGCGACGAGTGGACTGGGACAGAAGGAGACGGTGGACCAGAGCGTCTACGATGCCCTGACCGGCGGCATCCCGCTGGCGGATGTGATTTTAAAAGATGTGGCCGGTGTACCGGGCCTGGACCTCGCCCCGGCAACACTGGATTTGGCGGGGGCGGAGATGGAGATGTTTCAGGAGCTGTCTCGTGAAACCATCTTAAAGAAGATTATCAAGCCCATTGAGAAAAATTATCAGTATATTTTCATCGACGGTCCCCCGTCGCTGGGCCTGCTGACCCTGAACATCCTGACAGCGTCTAACGCCGTCTTGATCCCTATTCAGTGCGAATACTACGCTTTGGAAGGCATCTCGCAGCTGATGAACATTGTGGAGCGGGTGCAGAACCATCTGAACCCGCCTCTTGCGATTGGCCTGGTCGTGCTGACCATGCACGACGAGCGCATCAATTTGTCCCGCCAGGTCGTCGCCGAGGTCCGCGAGTTCTTCGGGGCGCAGGTGGCCCGCACGGTGGTTCCGCGCAATGTGCGCCTCAGCGAAGCGCCGTCGTTCGGCCAGCCGATCTCGCAGTATGACCCCAAATCCAAAGGAGCGGCTGCCTACGCCGAGCTGGCTCAGGAGATCATTGCACTTGGAAAAGAATAACGCGCTGGAAAAGAATAAACCGCTGGAAAAGAATAAACCGCTGGAAAAAAGCCGCCTCGGGCGCGGCCTGTCCTCCTTGATCCCGCCGAGTGCCACGCCGAAGGTGCCGTCCCCGGCTGCTCCCCCACCCTCTTCGGAACCCGCGCCTCCCATCCTGACAGTGGACGGCGGCGTGCAGCAGATCGCGCTGGACGCCATCACAGCGAATACTTATCAGCCGCGCACGGAGTTTGACGAGACCGCGCTCCGCGATCTCACCGAGTCCGTGACCCTGCATGGCATTTTGCAGCCGGTCATGGTACGCCCGCGTGGTCAGGGCCGCTATGAGCTGGTCGCCGGAGAGCGCCGCTTCCGCGCCGCCCGTGAGGCCGGGCTGACCCAAATCCCGGCGGTCGTGCGCGAAATGACCGACGAAGACTCGCTGATTGTCGCTCTGATTGAGAATATTCAGCGGGAAGACCTGAATGCGATGGAAGCGGCACGGGGCTACCGGCAGTTGCTGGATCAGTTTGGCATCACCCAGCTTGAGCTGGCTCGTCAAATCGGTAAATCGCCCTCGACAGTCGGCTATGCGCTCAGCCTGCTGCGGCTGCCGCCGGAGATGCAGGAGGGGATCGCAGAAGGCCGTATCAGTATGGATCATGGGAAAGTGCTGCTTTCCGTGGCCTCTCCTGAGCGCCGAATGTCTCTGTATGCAGAAATGCTGGCCGAGGGCCTGAGCGTCGTGGCCTCTCGCCGCCGTGCTTCCGAGGAGCCTGCTTCGGCTGCCCAGGCAGCTTCCTCCCCCAGCACGTTTTCTCCTGCTTTAGAAGAGCCTGAAGATGACATTCATTTGAAGGCAATCGAAGATCGCCTGCGAAGCGCCCTCGGCCTGCGGGTGGCTATTCGCAATGGCCGAAGCGGACATGGCACTGTGACAATCAACTTTTCTAGCTTCGATGAGCTGGAAACGATCATCGACCGGATCGCGGAGTAAAAATGGCGTCGACGCCATTCGACGGAGGATGCCAAAATGGCGTCGACGCCATTTGAAGAGAATTGACAAACAGTCCTTCGAATGGCGTCGACGCCATTTTGCCGTAAATGTTGTATTTAGAAAAGACACTCACTAATGATCGCTGAAATTGTTTCTGTCGGGACCGAATTGCTCTTGGGGCAGATCACAGACACCGACGCTGTGTTCCTGGCACAGACACTTTCCGGGCTGGGCATCAATATTTACCACCGCAGCACGGTAGGAGATAATCCCGAGCGGCTGAAAGAAACTTTGCGGCTTGCTTTTTCGCGGGCCGATCTAGTAATCACTATCGGCGGGCTGGGGCCGACGCAGGATGATTTGACCAAAGAAGCCGTCGCTGATGTTTTGGGAGACACCTTTGTTGAAGACGCGGCCCACGCTGCATGGCTTCAGGAGCGGTCTACCGGGCGCGGCTGGGGCAATCTGCCGCCGAGCTTCTGGAAACAGGCGCTTGTGCCCCAAAGCGGGCGCGGCATCCCGAACCCGACCGGAACGGCGCTGGGGGCGCTGTTTGAAGTTGGCGGCAAAATCGCTATCTGCCTGCCGGGGCCGCCCAATGAGCTGATTCCCATGACCGAGCAGTCTGTGGAGCCGTACCTGCGCGAGAAAACGTCCGGGGAGCGGACGGTGCTGGTCTCGCGGACCCTGCGGATTGCCGGCATGGGCGAGTCGGTCGTGGAAGAACGGGCCAAAGACTTGATGCTGTCGGACAACCCCACGGTCGCGCCTTATGCCAAGACCGGCGAAGTGCATCTGCGGATTACAGCGCGGGCAAGCTCGCCCCAAGAGGCCGAGGCGCTGATTGCCCCCCGCGAAGCGGCCATCCGGGCGCGGCTGGGAACCGTGGTGTACGGCGTAGACGCCGAAACGCTGGAAGCTGTCGTGGTAAGGCTGCTGCAAGACGCAGGCCAAACCGTGGCGCTGGCCGAATCGTGTTCGGGCGGGCTGATTGCCAAGCGTCTGACCGATGTGCCCGACGCCTCGCGGGTGTTTGGGCTGGGGCTTGTCACGTATTCTAATGAAGCCAAAACGCAGTACCTGGGTATCTCCGAAGAACTGCTGGCACGGGTGGGGGCGGTCAGCGCCGAAACGGCGCAGGCAATGGCGGTCGGCGCACGGGCGGCGGGGAAGGCGGACATTGGCGTTAGCGTCACCGGTATTGCCGGGCCGGGGGGCGGCTCGCCCGAGAAGCCTGTTGGAACCGTGCATATCGGGCTGGCGTGGGGTGGGGGAGCAATCTCGGAGCAGCATCACCTGCTGGGAAGCCGCACCGACATTGCCTACCGTGCCGCGCAGAACGCCCTGGCGCTGGTGCGCCGCCTGCTCCTTGACCCGGAAAACGCGCAGTTTGCCGAGGCTGAGACCGAGGCAAAGCCGTGAACCATTTTTTCGCCCTGCCGCTGCCGCCGCCGGTGCAGGAAACCGTGGCAGACTTCGCCCACTTCTGGAAAACCTACACCGGCACACAGGATGCCGCCCGCTGGTACGAAGCCGCTGACTACCATTTAACGCTGAAGTTTCTCGGGGACATCCCGGAGGCCGAAGCCCTGCGCCTGTCCGCCGCCGGGGACGCCGTTGCCGCCCGGCACGCGCCGCTGACACTCACGCTCACGACGCCGAGCGCGTTTCCGAATATCTTTCGCCCGCGTGTGCTGTTTGTGGGCGTCAAAAGCACGTCCGCCCTGCGCGGTTTGGTCACAGATTTAGAAGAAACGCTCGAAACACTAGGCGTGCCCCGCGAAACGCGCCCGTATGCCCCGCACATCACCGTTGCCCGCGTGAGAGCATCAGCGGAGAAAGACCAGAACTGGCGCACGCCACACGAACAAGCGTTCGCAAAATGGCAGGTCAATACGCTCACGTTCATGCAGACGCTCTCGCCCGAGCTTCGCCTAAATACTGAGGGCGCAAGGTATAATTCAGTCAAGGCGTTTGCACTTACGGCGGGGAAAGAGTAAAACAGGACACAATGCTGGAAGGATTGCGGACAGTCGTTTACGCGGTGGCGGATTTAGACGCGGCGAAAGCCTGGTACACGGGCTTGCTGGGGCAGGAGCCGTACTTTGATGAGCCGTTTTATGTCGGCTTCAATGTCGGCGGCTATGAGCTGGGCTTGATGCCTGCCGAGGGCGGCACGGACACGAGCAGCATCACTTACTGGGGCGTTCCCGATGCCGATGCCGCCTACGCATCCCTGCTGGCACGCGGCGCATCTCCAAAAGTGCCTGTGGAGGATGTTGGCGGGGGCATTCGCCTGGGCGCGGTCACAGACCCCTTCGGCACTGTCTTGGGCGTGATTTATAACCCGCACTTTACGCTGGCTTAGGAGAACAGTGATGGCTTCGCTCCCAATACAACGCTATACGCCGGAGCAGTACCTGGCAATAGACCGCAAGGCGGAAGGCCGAAGCGAATACGTCGGCGGCGAAATTCTGGCAATGGCCGGGGCGAGCCGCGAACACAACCGGATTACGCTCAACATCGGCGCTTCGCTGACCGAGCAGCTTCGCGGCAAGCCGTGTGAGCCGTTTACCAGCGACCTGCGCGTCAAGGGGCGCACGACCGGCTCATACTTATTCCCGGATGCGGTGGCTGCCTGTGCGCCGTTGGAGTTTGAGGACAGCGCACTGGATATTCTGCTCAATCCGGCGGTCATTATAGAGGTGCTGTCGCCAACAACAGAGGTGCATGACCGAAGCTGGAAGTTTGCCCATTACCGCCGGATCGCCTCGCTCCACGATTATGTGATGCTGTCTCAGTATCAGCCGTTTGCCGAGCATTACACGCGGCAAACGGAAGACATCTGGACACTCGTGGAACTCAGCAGCCTCCGCGACGTCTTACACCTGCCGTCCATCGGCTGCGCCCTGCCGCTGTCTGTCATCTATGAGCGCATCGAGTTTCCGACAGCGGTGGATCGTCCCCTCCTGACACTGACGCAGGAAGACAGTGCAAATTGAAAGAAAAGCTATGCCGCAGATTACCGCGCTGGAGCCGCAAAAGAGACCGGGCCGCCTGAATGTGTTTGTCGATGGGCAGTTTATACTCGGGGTGGGGGACGCGGTGGCCGTGGACTTGTCCCTGCGGGTCGGGCGCGAGATTACGCCGGAGAAGCTGCGCGAGATCGGGGAAGCCGAGGAAGTCCACAAGGCTTTTGAGTCGGCGCTGACCCTGCTGGAAGTGCGGGCGCGGGCGCGGCGCGAGATTGAGACGCGGCTGACGCAGAAAGGCTACGAAGAGCCGGTCATCGCCGCCGTGCTGGAAAAGCTGGTGCGCTTGGAGCTTCTCGACGACGCCCAGTTTGCCGCGTCGTGGGTGGAAGCCCGCTCCCGCCCCGAAGCCAGCCGCCCCATCGGCAAGCGGCGGCTGTCGTCGGAGCTGTACGGCAAAGGCATTGCCAAAGAGCAGATCGCCGAAGCGGTCGGAACGGTCACCGACGAAGCCGAGCTGTCGCTCGCCCGCGCCGCCGCCCGCAAGAAAGTCCGGGTCGTGCCCACGGAGCGCGAGGCATTGCAGGCCGAGCGGCGCAAGCTGATGGGCTTTTTGCAGCGGCGCGGCTTCGGCTGGGAGACCGTCAAGCTCGTCACCCGCGAGGCCCTCCCCGCGCCGGGAGAGCTGATGGAGGACGACGATGATTTTGGTGACGAAGACAATTAACTGAAGACAATTACCGAAGACAGGGCGAAAATGATGCAGGAAACGACGCATTCGGTGTAGAATAGAATAGCTTTAATTCGCCAGAACTGCGACGGAAACCGTATCCCAAGACATATCAACAGATAGATCAACACGGATTGATTATTTTTGTACGCGATGTCCCAAGAAGAACGACCGCCCGCTCAACCTCCATGCGAAATTTTAGTTCGGGGGTGAGGGAACGATGCTTGATCTGATACTGGGGGTGCTTCTCGCCACGGCCCTGATCGTGCTGGGAGCCACACTCCTCTTTTATTTAAAGCCGCGCCAGGAGGCGCTGCGCGAAAAACTGGCCGCGCTGGATGCGGAGCGCGAAAAGCTGGAAGCGCAGGCGGAAGCCCGGCGCAAGGAAATCTTAATCGAAGCCCGCGAAGACGCCCTGCGCCTGCGCGGGGAGCTGGAAGCCGAAGCCAAAGAAAAACGTGCGGAGCTTCTGCGCGTGGAGCGCAAGCTCACGCTCAAAGAAGAAACCCTGGAAGAAAAGCTGGGCACGCTGGACACGCAGCGCGAAGTGCTGGCCGTGCAGGAGCGGGCCGCGCAAAAGCATATGCAGGAGGCGTGGGACCTCAAAGAGCAGCAGGCCGCTGTGCTGGCACAGGTCGCAGGGTTAAGCCAGGAAGATGCCCGCGCCGCGCTGATGAAAGACGTAGAAAATCAGGCCCGGCACGACCTGGCCCGGCTCGTGATGCGGATTGAAGCCGAAGCCCGCGCCGAGGGGGACAAACGCGCCCGAAGCATCCTTGCGACGGCGATCCAGAAAATTGCCGCCGACCATGTCTCCGAAACTACGGTGTCCGTTGTGCCCCTGCCGTCCGACGATGTGAAGGGCCGGATTATTGGCCGCGAAGGGCGCAACATCCGGGCGTTTGAAACGCTCACGGGCGTCGATGTGATTATTGACGACACGCCCGAAGCCGTCGTGCTGTCGTCGTTTGACCCCGTGCGCCGGGAAGTGGCCCGACTGGCCCTGTCCGCGCTGATTTTAGACGGGCGCATCCATCCAGGGCGCATTGAAGAGACCGTCGCCAAAGCGCAGGAAGATGTGGAAGACTCACTGCGGCAGGCCGGAGAGCGGGCCGTGATGGAGTCGGGCGTCACCGGGCTGCACGCCGAGATTATCAAGCTGCTGGGCCGGATGCGCTACCGGACGTCCTACGGCCAGAACCTGCTGGACCACTCCATTGAAGTGTGCCATATCGGCACCAGCATCGCCGCCGAGCTGGGGGCCGATGTGATTGTGGTCAAGCGGGCGGCTCTGCTGCACGATTTGGGCAAAGTCGTGCCGGACTCGGAGGTCCCCCACGCGCTGCTCTCGCAGGAGCTGATGCTGCGCTACGGCGAAAGCGCCGCCGCCGCCCATGCCGCCGGGGCACACCATGAGGAAATCCCTCTGGAAACCGTAGAAGATGTGATTGTGCAGCTTGCCGACGCCATTTCCGCCGCCCGGCCTGGGGCACGGCGCGAAATGCTGGAAAGCTATGTCAAGCGCCTGCAAAAGCTCGAAGCCCTCGCCGACTCGTTCCCCGGCGTGGAAAAGACCTATGCCGTGCAGGCAGGCCGCGAAATCCGCCTGATGGTGCGCCCGGAGGTGGTCGACGACGCCGCCGCGCATCACCTGGCCTATGAAGCGGCAAAGAAGATTGAAGAGGAAATGGAGTATCCGGGTCAAATAAAAGTCACCGTCATTCGGGAGACACGCGCCATTAATTACGCGAAATAATTACGCCAAATAGTGCTTAGAAACGATACGCCGATGCTCGTGAGAATACTGATGCTCGGCGATGTGGTCGGCAAAGCCGGACGCGATGCCGTGCGGTCAATGCTGCCCACGCTGCATGACTTGTACTCGCCCCATTTTGTGATAGTCAACGGCGAAAACGCCGCGTCGGGCCTCGGGATTACCCCCGAAATCGCCCGCAGCCTGCTGGAAGCGGGCGTCGATGTCATCACGCTCGGCAACCACACCTGGAGCCGCCGCGAGATTGTGGACTATCTGGACCGGGAGCCGCGCCTGCTGCGGCCCGCCAACTTTCCGGCGGGGACGCCCGGCAAAGGCTACGGCATTTTTGCCTGCCGGGGCAGCATGGCCCGCATCGGGGTTGCCAACTTGATGGGCCGGACGTTTATGTCGCCCCTGGACGACCCGTTCCGGCTGGCGGACACCATTCTGGAAGCGTTTCGCGGACAGGCAGCGGTGACGTTCTTTGACTTTCATGCCGAGGCGACTTCCGAGAAAAACGCCTTCGGGTGCTATCTCGACGGACGCGCCGGGGTTGTTGTCGGCACGCACACGCATATTCAGACCGCTGACGAGCGGCTGCTGCCGGGCGGCACGGCCTATATTACCGATGTCGGAATGGTCGGGCCGCAGGACTCGATTCTGGGAATGAACGCCCACGAAAGCGTGCTGAAATTCGTCACCCAACTGCCGCACCGCCTGGAAGTCGCTGCTGGGCCGGTGACTCTGTGCGGCATTTTCGCCGATGTAGACACACAGACGGGCCGCGCTTCCCGCATTGAGCGCATTCAAATTCGTGACATACACTAGCTCTGCAAAACACTGAGGCAAAAAAGCAAATGAAACACACACTCTTCGCGCTTGCTCTCGCCACCCTGCCCCTGGCGGGTCTGCGGGCCGCACCTTCGCCCACCGCGACTCTCTACGACGGCAAAGCTGCCGCGCAGTCCAATGTGTCCGTGGCCGCCTGGGGCGGCGGCAGTGGGCAGGAAGCCACGGATATCACGCTGTTTGGCGGCCATTCCCTGAAAGTCACGACGCTGGACACGCATCAGGGAGCGCGGCTGACCTTTGACAAGCCCGTCTCCCTGGCCGGAGATGCCCGCGTGTTTCAGCTCACCCTGCGGCGCGGCGGCGCAACCCTGCATTATGACCCGCGCACGGTTCCCGGCTATGACCCGGCTACCGGCGAAGCGCCCGATCTGGGAGACACGTCCGGCGCAGGCGGCTATCCGGGAGCTGGCGGCGGCTTTGACCCAAGCGGACGCGGCGGCTTTGGAGCGGGCGCAGGCGGCGGACGTGGCGGACGTGGGGGCTTTGGAAATCGCGGCAATGGGGGCGGCGGCTATGGCGGGGGTAATGGCGGGGGCGGCTATGGCGGGGGTAATGGCGGGGGCGGCTATGGACGCGGCGGCAGAGGCCGAGCGGAAACGCCATTGATCCCTGAAATTAATGCCGTCCGGCTGGAGTTCACGCTGGAAAATGGCAAAAAAGCGGACGTCTACCGTGCTATTCCCGATGCCACTGACGCCTCGGCAGGCGAAGGCTGGTACAGTGTCAATGTTCCTGTGTCTTCGCTGAAACTCGGCGGCACCGATTCGCCGCTGAAAAGCGTGACTATCGGCGGCAATCAGTTCGGCATTTTCTATATTGGCCGCATCAAGCTGGCTTCCAAAACCGCCGCCCCGACCCTGACTATTGACGGCCCCGATAAAGTGGCTCCCGGCCAGCCCGTGACCCTGCGCGTCAAAGGCGACACGGACCTGGACAGCCTGAAATATACCTGGGACTTCAATGCCAATGATGGCCGCAATGATCAGGCCACCGGCAACATTGCCACAACGCGCTATTATATGCCCGGTCAGGACGTGACAATCACCCTGACGGCAACCGATCTGGATGGCGTCAACCCACCGGTGAAAGTCACCAAAACCGTCCATGTGACGGAAGGCCCCGGCGGTTATCCCGGTGGCCCTGGCGGCGGCTATCCCGGCGGACCCGGCGGCTATCCCGGCGGACCCGGCGGCGGCTTTGACCCCAGCGGGCGCGGGGGCGGCTATCCTGGCGGCGGCCCCGGTGCTGGCTATCCTGGCGGCGGTTATCCGGGGGCAGGCTATCCAGGAGGCTCCCCTGACAATTCCGACGCTGGCTTGTAGTCCGCGCCCGGTCCAGAAGCAATTTCGTAATGATTCACCCCGTCAATTCAGAGCCGACCGGCAGAGAGCTTCCCCTCCTGCCGCGTCGGCGCGGACCGCTTCAGGCGCTGCTGACCTCGCTGCGTCCAAAGCAATGGACCAAAAACCTGCTTCTCTTTGCGGGCCTGCTGTTTACGCTGGACCAGCACCACTCGGCCCGGCAGGTGCAGGATGCCGCCTTTGGCTTTGTGCTGTTTTCGCTGCTGTCCAGCGTCGTGTATCTGGTCAATGACCTGACTGACCGGGACAGCGACCGCCGCCATCCCAAAAAGCGGCGTCGGCCCATCGCTTCGGGCGAGCTGTCTCCCGGCCTCGCCCTGACCGCTGCCGGGGTGCTGGGGGTAGGGGGGCTGGCCGGGTCCTTCGCGCTTGGCCTGCGCTTTGGGCTGGTGGCCCTGCTGTATTTCGTGCTGACCTGTGCGTATTCGTTCCGGCTCAAGCACGTTGTCCTGCTGGACGTTTTGGTGCTGGCGGCAGGCTTTGTGCTGCGAGCCATTGCGGGGGCGCTGGCGGTGGGCGTCGGCATTTCCCCGTGGCTGATTTTGTGTACCCTGATGCTGGCGCTGTTTCTGGGATTATCCAAGCGCCGGGCCGAGCTGCTGTCGGTTTCGCAGGCGGGCAGCCCCGGCACCCGCCCGATTTTGGAGGAATACTCCCCGGCGATGCTGGACCAGATGATCGTGATTGTGACCTCGGCCAGCCTGATGTCCTACGCCCTGTACACCATCACGTCCCCCGCCGCGTCGGCGCACCACTATTTGATGGCGACGATCCCGTTTGTCATTTACGGCATCTTCCGGTACCTGTACCTGATGCATCGGCATTCGCTGGGCGAGTCCCCCGATGCCGTGCTTCTGGAAGACCGCCCGCTGCTGATCAATGTCCTGCTGTGGGGCCTGTCCACGGCGCTGATTGTTACCAATGTCCCGGAGCGCCTGCTGGCGCTGCTGCCGCACTAGGCACCCAATCAAAACTAAGTACCTAATCCAATGAAACACACTGCCGCCACTGGGGGCAGAAGGAGCCGCAAATGGCCGACGATCTCGAAAAAGAAGTCCTGAAAATCCAGCGCGATGCCGCGTATGACGAGGCCGACACCACGGCAGCCGAGCGCAATGCGATTGCCGGTCAGCGTGACGCCGCCTTTACCCGCGCCTCTGTGGAGCAGGAAAGCGCCACCAAAAGCGCCACCGCGTTTTATGTCCTGCTGGCCGTGGCCGTGCTGGCCGCGATTGTGGTTGCCGCCGTTCTCTTCAATCGCCCCGCCCCACAGGCGGGCACGACGGTCTACCAGCCTGTCGCTCCGGCTCAGACCAACGACGCGCCGGTGATTCTGAACCGGCAGGCCCCAGTCGCCCCCGCTGCCTCTGCCCCGACTTCGGCCATGCCCGCGCCCCAGGTGATGACCCGGCCTGCTCCCCCCCCGCCGCCGCCGGTGGTCGTCAACACGCCCCCGCAAACGGTGATTGTCAACGCGCCGCCCGCCCCGTCCGCACCCGCGAACACCGCCCCTGCCGCGCCGGTGGCAGACGGAGCCGGAACCAATGCCGCGCCCGCAGACAGCGGCGCAAACGCTGCTGGCGGGAATGCCGGGGGCGGGAATGCCGGGGGCGGGAATGCCGGGGGCAGGAATGCTGGCGGAGCCGAAGGCACGGGAGCCGTCACCTCTACCGCGCCCGCCGCGCCGACCACGTCTGCCGCGCCGCCAAGCGGGCAATAGGCCCCCCCCCGCCCCCAATCCTGGGGGAGCCAGAGTAGGGGCGCGATTTATCGCGCCCTCTTTGTCTGTCTGGCTGAACCCTTTGCTTTTCCATTGTCTGCGCCCATAAGGTACAATACACCATATCGGGGCGCACACGCCCCAAACATTGGAGACCGCATCTTGAAAGTTGGCCTGATCGGCTTGCCGCACTCCGGCAAGACCACCCTGTTTAACGCGCTCACACGCGGCGATTCCAGCCCTGCCGGGGGCGGCAGCACCGCGCTGGTCAGCGTCGTGCCTGTGCCGGACACCCGTTACGAGTTCGCCCTCAGCTTATTTCACCCCAAGAAAAGAACGCCCGCGACCATTGAGTTCACCGACGGCGCGGCGCAGCTCTCCGGCGAAGGCAAAGGCGGCGGCCAGAAGTTTGGCGCGGACTTCTTCGTCGGCATCCGCTCCGTCGATGCCCTCGTGCTGGTCGTCCGGGCGTTTGAAACGCCCTCCCTGCCCGCGCCTGCCGGGGGCCTGAACCCCCTCAAAGACTATCAGGCCATCACCGAAGAGCTTTTGCTGGGTGACCTCGGCGTGATTGAAACCCGGCTGGAGCGCATCGAAAAGCAGCTTAAAACCCGCAAGCAGGGCATCCCGTCCCCGGAAGTCGCCGAGCGCGAGGCCCTGCTGAAAGTCAAAGCCGGGCTGGACGACTTCAAGCCCGTGTCCAGCATTGAGCTGGACGAAGACGAGCGGCGCATGACCAAAAACTTCGACTTCCTGACCGGCAAGCCCCTGATTGCGGTGGTCAATGTCGGCGAAAGCGACATCGCGGACGCGGATACCCTAGCCCTGCTTCAGCCCCTGCGCGAGCAGTGCGCCCATGAGGGCGTCGAACTGATTGTCCTGTGCGCCGCCGCCGAGGAAGAAGTCGCCATGCTCGACGAAGCCGATCAGCGCGAGTTTTTAGATGCCCTCGGCATCGCCGACCCCGCCCGTGACCGTTTGATCCGCGCCTCCTACACAGCACTGGGCGTCATGGCCTTCTTCACCGTCGGCGAGGACGAAGTCCGCGCCTGGACCGTGCCGGTCGGTGTCAACGCCGTCACCGCCGCCGGGCGCATTCACTCGGACCTCGCACGCGGCTTCATCCGCGCCGAAGTCCTGGCCTTTGAAGATTTAATCAGCGCGGGAACCTGGGACGCCGCCAAAGCCGGTAACAAACTGCGTCTGGAAGGCAAAGAGTACCCCGTCAAAGATGGCGACATCCTGAACATCCGGTTCAAGGTGTAGCGGCAGCGGGGTCAAAGCGGATGCTTAATCTCCACTTCCTGTCCGGCCTCAATCCTGCACTGGTCGGAATAATAGGCGGAATAGTTATAAGCTGCCTATTATGGGGGCCGGTGGTTGCACTGTGCTTTGCGATGCTGACAGCAGCGCGTAGCGGCAGTTATGAGCGGCGGTCCGCCAATTCGCGCAAGGTTTACAGGCCGCCTTTCGTGCTTGCCTACAGCATAGTTGGGTTTCTACTGTATTCAGCTTATTTGGTAGCAATCCGGCCCGACTCCATACTTGCCCCCGTTTTCCAAAGATGGGCCGCGCCTGGTCATCCGGGCATGGCGCAGGATTTATTTTTGGCGGCGTGTTTCGTCGGGTTGGCCTTTGGGGGCGCAGTCCTCTGGCTGCGCTGTTATGCGCTGACGCTGAATTTGCAGGAACGAACCTATCGAAGCGTAGATTCAGGGGGCCTTTCGCTTAAAGTACGAAGCGGTTCCTGGCAGGACATCGCCGGGGTTCACGTCTACAGCAATAATGATCGCTCTCCTGACGCGAGAATTGTCTATTTTGTCGGACTGAAACTGCACGACAACAGAAAGATTTACTCGGTTTTAGGCGGCTTCAAACACCGGGAGCAGGCCAAAGCCTTTGCCGCAAAGTCAGCGCGGGAGCTGGGGCTGCCGCTGATTTCGGACACAGTGCATCAAGTGGAAAAAGGCCGGAGCGGACGCAGTTTTTAATAGGCGTGTATGAACTTCTCGGTCACACAACTTCTGGGGCGGCTGGCGGGCAGCAAGGCGGGCGGCATTTCGTGGCTGTCGGCGATGGTCGCTATCCTGCTGTATGCCCTCTGCAACCTGCTTCTTGATGTCGCCCTGCCGGAGCGGTTCGCGCAGTCTACCCACGCCGCGATTGTCTCTGATGCCCTGGCGGCGGTGCTGGCGATTATCATTGCCCCGTTTCTGCTCCGCACACTGGACCAGATGCAGGAGCAGGTGGCCCGGCAGAACAGCGAGCTGCGCTCGCTCCATGCCATTGACCGCGCTATCGGCGGGACTCTGGAATTGCAGGCGGTGCTGGAAATCGCCGTCAAAGAGGCCACCGTCGCGGTAGACGGCGAGTTTGGCGCGTTGTGGCTGCTGGACGGCGACTCGTCCTGGCCGAAGCCGCTGTCGTCGGCCTTTTATGCCGCCTCGCCCGGCATTCAGGCTGCGCTGACCGAGCGGCTGGGTATGGGGTCCATCGATCTGGTCCGCCGCACGGGCGTTTCCCGCCGCTGGCAGGACATCGACGAGCCTCGGCATTCCCTCGCCCCCGCCCCGTGGCTGAGAAACGCGCTGGCGGTTCCCATTCTACAGGGACAAAGCGTGCTGGGGGTGATTCAAATCAGCAACCGGGGCGCAATGGTGTCCCCGCTGGATGGCTTCACCGACGACGATCAGCGGCTTCTGGAATCCGTCGCCGCCACCGTCGCGGTCGCCGTGCAGAATGCCCGGTTGTATCAGGAAACCCTGCGGCGCGATGAGCTGCTGCGCGGCCTGGTGGCCCGCACCGGCGACGCCATTGCCGCCTCCACCGATGCCCCCCTCCTGATGCAGATACTCGCCGATGAAGCCGCCCGGATTTTGTCCTGCCGCCGCGTCGCCGTCTATGAATATGTGGAAGACGCCCGGCAGTTCAAGCCCCTCGCCGCGCACGATGATGCCGCCGCCCGCGATGAAACGGGCCGGGGCCGCTCCCTGCTGGAACGCTTTTATACCCAGCCTCTGGGGCGGGACGTGGCTGACCTGCCCGAACAAATCACCGAAGGCCGCTCGTCAGCCTCTGGCAGCAACTGGGACGCGCCCGCGTTTTATGTGCCGTCTGCCCCGGATGCGCTGGGGCTGCCCCCGGCAGAAGCCGCGTTTCTGACCTCGCCCGGCTACGTGTTCGTCCTGCGCTCGCGGGACCGGCGCGGCATTGGCCTCCTGTGCCTGCTGGACCCGTCGCCGCGCCTCAAACAGCCCGATGCCGCCGGGTTCGCCCGCGCCCTCGCCGCGCAGGCGTCTGTCGCGCTGGAAAATGCCCAATTGTCGCGCCGCACCGAGGCGCTGCTGGCCCGTACCCAGGCATTACAGGCCGCGACCGGACAAATCGCCGCCGAGCTGGACACCGACCGCGTGCTGGAAGGCGTGGTCGGCAGTGCCCGCCGCGTGCTGGATGCCGACGGCTACGCCCTTTGGAACCGTGACCCCCTCACCAATGACTGGCAGCGGCAGGCGGCCTGGGGCGTTCAGCGCGAAGTCTCTGCCGCTCAGCCGAGCGGCGAAGCCGCGCTGCTGGACACCGTCCTGTCAGTCCGCGCCCCCCACACTGCCGCCGCCCCGAACGGCCCCGTCCGTGCCCAGCTTGCCCTGCCGCTGCTCTATGCAGGCCGTGCCACCGGCGTCATGGCGCTCTATTCGTCCGAGCCGCGCACCTTCACGCCCGATGAGATTGGTCTGGCCCAGACCTTCGCCAACCAGGCCGCCGCCGCGCTGGAAAACGCCCGGCTGTTCACTGAACTTCAGGCGGCCTACCACCGGGAACGGCACATTGCCGGGCTGTTCCAGGAAAGCCTGCTGCCGACCTATGCCCCCCGCTTTGGCGCGTTTGAGTTCGCCCACAAGTATCAGGCCGCGCTGGAAGAAGCCGTCATCGGCGGGGACTTCTTCGACCTGTTCCCGCTCGGCGAAACCCAAATGGGCGTGGTCATGGCCGATGTCTCCGGCAAGGGCCTCGCCGCCGCCGTACAGACCGCGCTGTTAAAATACACCCTGCGCGGCTTCGCCCTGGAAGCCCCCGACGCTCCCGCCTCGGTGCTGGCCCGCCTCAACGACGTCCTGTGCAGCCCGATGAGCAGCCACGACGGCTTTGTGACCCTCTTTTATGGCGTTTTGGACGTCCAGACCGGGGCTTTGACCTACGCCAGCGCCGGACACGAGCCGCCTCTGCGCCGCTCCGGGATTGACGGCCCCGTTCACCCCCTGCCCGAATGCGATGGCATGGTACTGGGCGCGATGCCGGGCGTGGTCTACGAGCAGTGCCGCGCCGCGCTTGCCCCCGGCGACCTGCTGCTGCTCTATACCGACGGCCTGACCGAAGCCCGCGCCCCCGATGGCTCCTTTTTAGAGATAGAGGGCCTGTCCGCCCTCGTCCCCCGCGCCGACATCTCCGCCTCCGCCGTCGTCACCGCTCTCTACACCGGCGCCGCCGCCTTCGCCGACAACGTCCGCCGCGACGACGTTGCTATTTTGGTCCTGCGCCGCTTTGAGTGAACTTTTGCGCCTGCCTGCCGTCTTTGCTGGTATGCGCCCTTATTTAACTTTCGTCCTGCTGGCCGCCGCCATGCCGACGTTCGCACAGACCGCGCCCGCTCCGGCCCTCGCCCCGCCTGCCGCCGGACCCTCGACGGCGCTGATGGACAGCCTTGTCAGCAAAACGCGCCTTTACGGCATCACCAAAACCAGCGGACGCCGCTACCTGTGCCGCCTCACCTCCGGCGACCACGGCGTCTACATGGCCCAGACCTTCCACTTCGCCGGGCCGCCCAAAACCGAAAAAGAAACTCTCCCCGCCACGCAGGGAGCGCCGCGTGAAACCACCCGCTACCGGACGATTGGCTCAGGCCGCAATCGTGTCCGCGTTCCCGTCACCACCGAGACGCCGGGCCGCGTGGTCAAAGACCGCACCGTGACCGTCAAAACGCCCACCACCATTCCTGATGTAGACGCCGTCAAAATGCTGCTCAGCGGCGTTGCCGGGGCCAACCATAAACCCGAAGAAGTCCCCGAAACCCGCGACATCCTCACCCCCGCCGACATCAAATATGTGCAGGAACTCGCCCCGCCCGCCGCCAAGCCCACCCTGTCCTCGCCTGCTGCTGCGCCCGCCGCCCCTATGGACGCCTGGACCCTGACTACCCTCTGGCCCCTCATCCAAGACGCCCCCACCGCCGCGCCCAAAAATCGCACAAGACAGAACCGAAAAACGCCATGAAATAATTTTACCAACCCCTTGACAAAAACACTGCAAGGGCTTATACTGTTTTCATCGCAACAAGCGCCAGCTTTTCTGGAACTTGCGGCCCTGCGTTCGGTTTAGATGTTCGGAACCCGCTAAGGAGACCTATCCCATGTCCCTGCCAGTGTTTTTCGCGTCGCCCCGCCGTTCTCGTGCCATCGCCTCTGTGCCTTCGGGTCGCCTCTGCGCCTTCGGGTATTTGGTAAAGGTATGGGCCGCCCTCTGCATCCTGCCACTCTTTCTTCTGCTTTTTCTTTCCCTGCCGTCCCACGCCGGGCAGTGGAGCATCAAGCTCTTCGGCGGCGTCTCCCTCTCGTCCAGCACCGCAGCAGCCAGCGGCTACCAGTTTGTGGACGGCCAAGTGCCCGGCTCCGGCTCTAGCTCTGGGCCGCTGACACTCACTAGCGGCCCTGGTTTTGCCTCTTGTGACATCGGCAACCGGGGGCCAGTCCCCACGGCGCTGACCGTGACCGCCAAACTCGTCTGGACGCCGAGCAGCGCCGCCGATACATCCCAGCCTCCTCCTTCGGTGGACGTGCTGGAAACCGGCGATGCCGTAGCGCCGGTGACTTTTCCGGCGCTCCCGGATGTACCCCCCATGCCAGATGGGGCTATCGCGGACGACGGCCTGAGCGATGGGGCGACCGTTGACGTTGCGATGAACGGCGGCATGATGAGCCACGGGCGTCACTTGTACCATCTGACGGTTGCGCCGGGTCAGTTTTCGGTGAGCCTGCCGACGCGCACGCTGGTTGCGTTTGTTCCTGATGGGACGCCGCGCCTTTCCAAGACCAGCCTTCTCTACAAGGTGCAGATTGACAGCCGGAGAATTATTCTTTACCGGGATGGCGCCAAATCTGCTTTCATCGGCAATGACGGGAAGCAACACGGAGACTGGACGGATCAGAACGGGATAACGCATGGTGAGACTACATACTCGTTTTTCACCGATGCGCCTCCTCGCCGTGCGGATGACCAAAATCTCTTCTTTAATAAGCAATACATCAGGCCAACGTTTATCGGAAACTGGAGCTACAACTTTGATGGTACACCCAATGTCTCATGGGCATGGGACACTTTCAGTCAGGTGCCTCGCGTCTGGAACGTCGCCGAATACGATATCCTTTTCGGCAACATCTACTATGTCAACGGCAACAGCGGCGGCGCTGCGACTTCTGCTTCGCCTTCTACCTATAACATCTTGTACACTGCAACGGACCGACAAGATGGAGCCACTGCGGCAGGCAACTACAGCCTAACGGTTCACGACCAGTGGGAAAACCTGCGGCTTGACCTAACACACCCTTTTGATCCTGTTGACATTAACGATTTGGTCACACTCAATGGAACTAACTATCCAGCTCAGATCAACTCAGACTACCACCAGGAGGCTCCTGTTGGGCCATTGTCTGTGGGAGCTACTGTTGGCTTTCAGTTTAGTGCCCAACTGAGTGGAACGTTCAAAATCTCGGATTTCTTCACACTCGGCGGCAACTTCACCGCAACAGGAAGCGCCTCTGTAACGGCAAACCAATCAATTACCGGTCCACCTATTCCTCCGCGCTCCTACATTCAGTTGCGGTACGAACTACATTATCACAGGGAACATTGGCTGACTGACCACTATGACCCGTCTGGTTTTGATCAGACATATGAGCAAGACATTGATGATCAAAAAGATGCTGTGTCTTCTATTTATTGGGGACACTCAATCTTACTTGCTGGCTCAGGATTGGACGGAGCTTAACCACTCCGCCTTCAACACTTCCAACTCAGTTGTATAGGTCTGCATTCCTTTGGCCGATTCCTTGTGCTGGAATGCAGACCTATAGCCTCTTGCATCGCACAGGTCAAGTCAATGTACAACTTTACAAGCACCGAAAAAAATACGAGTGTACGTATTCTTCTATGGATTTTCGCTTTGGCACTGCCGCTGCTGTTCCCAAGTGGCAGAAGTTCTGCCCAGAAAGCATCCTCCAATTATGACCAGCAATTTGTACCAATACAGTCGCAAGATCTCAAGCAGGATTTGCTGCATTCCAGCAAAGACTCTGTCAGAATGTACGATTTGATCCGGCGGGCGGACCGACAGGGGCAAACAAAATTAGCCTACAACACTTTGAATCAAATGCGTTTGAAGCACCCGAATGATGCTGTTGTGCTTGCCTCTTTCTGCTTTGTCTCACAGATGGCGGCTGGCGAATATAGTGGACCGAATATGAAGACACGCGGACTGTCAGCCGCCGAAGTGGCCGAGTATAGCAGTGCGTTATTGAAAGCCTATGCCCTGGACCCAAAACTCTGGCTGCCATACGCCGTGGAAGGTCATACGCTGATGACTTCTCCCCAGAACGATGTGAAAGCATTGCGCCTGCTAAAAACCGCAGTCAGATTAGCTCCCGATATTTCTTACACCCATACGCTGCTTGGTGAAGCATATACAGTGTATGACACTCCCTACCATTCGTTCGCTCTGGCGGTCAAAGAGTTTTGGACTGCCAAAAATTTGCAGCCTGCTTCTGCTCATAACGCAGACCTGTTGTTTGACATCTATGATGTCCGAACCCCTAATACTGATATGGCAAGAAAAGCGAAAGCGTACCTTCTCTCGACTGTGCCACCGGATTACAAATTCAATCCTCAGTTTCAAGCACGGCTTGCCAAGTACTAATCGGTAACAAACGATTGTTAGGCAGCAGAACACACCACAAAGGCGTGTTCTGCGTTTTTGTTTATGCTACATCTGTCGTCATTTTGTTCTATTCCCTTGCAACTTGCCCGGAAATAGAGTATCATAGGGGCATTCCAGAAGTTTTCGCCTCCCGACAAAGGCGTTAGAGAAACAAGGAGCTTCCCCTGTGGCATTGATTGAACGTGAACTGACAGAACGCGGCCTGACCCATGACAGCTCAGACTCGCATTTTAGCGAAAACGAACTGCGCGAAAACGAATACTTGATCCGGCGCGAGGCCCCGCTGTCGGAAAGCGACCCGGAAATCTATGCGGCGATTGCCAAAGAAGAAGGGCGGCAGAACGACAAGCTGGAGCTGATTGCGTCGGAAAACATCGTCTCCCGCGCCGTGCTGGAAGCGCAGGGGTCGGTGCTGACCAACAAGTACGCCGAAGGCTATCCCGGCAAGCGGTACTACGGCGGCTGCGAATATGTGGACGTGGTGGAGCAGCTTGCCATTGACCGCGCCAAAGCATTGTTTGGGGCAGACCATGCCAATGTGCAGCCGCATTCGGGCGCCTCCGCCAATATCGCCGTCTTCACGGCGTTCTTGCAGCCCGGCGATGCCATTTTAGGGATGCGGCTGGATCAGGGCGGACACCTGACCCACGGCTCCCCGGTCAACTTTTCCGGCAAGTTCTATGACGCCCACTTTTACGGCGTCGACAAAGAGACGGGCCGGATTGACTATGATGAGTGCGCCCGCATCGCCCGCGAAGTGAGGCCCAAGATGATCACGTCGGGCGCGTCGGCTTACCCCCGCGAGATTGACTTCCCGCGCCTGCGGGCCATTGCCGATGAGGTCGGAGCCGTACTTCTGGCCGACATCGCCCATATTGCGGGCCTTGTCGCCACCGGCGAGCATCCGTCCCCGGTCGGGCAGGCCCATGTTGTCACCACCACCACGCACAAGACCCTGCGCGGCCCACGCGGCGGCCTGATTATGTGCGATGCCGAGTACGCCAAGCAGATTGACTCGGCGGTCTTCCCCGGCACGCAGGGCGGCCCGCTGATGCACGTCATCGCCGCCAAAGCTGTCGCCTTCCAGGAGGCCCTGTCGCCCGGCTTCAAAGCCTATCAGCAGCAGATTAAAAAGAATGCCAAAGCGCTGGCCGCCGGGCTGATGGCCCGCGACTTCACGCTCTTTTCCGGCGGCACGGACAATCACCTGATGCTGGTCGACCTGCGCCCGCAGAAGCTGACAGGCCGCACCGCGCAGGTGGAGCTGGACAAAGTGAATCTCACGACCAACAAGAACGCCATTCCCTACGACACCGAAAAGCCCTGGGTCACCGGCGGCCTGCGCCTCGGCACCCCCGCGACCACGAGCCGGGGCCTCGGCGAATCCGAGATGGACGAAATCGCGGACTGCATCGCCCGTGCCCTGACCCACATCGGCGATGCCGCCACCTATGACGCTGTCCGCCGCGCTGTCAAGTCCCTCTGCGACCGCTTCCCCGGCTAACGGCTTGGGCCGGGAGGAGGCTTCACGGATGAAAGTGCGCGACGTGATCAAGCGTATCGAGGCGGACGGCTGGTATTTTATTACCATGAATGGAAGTCATCGACAATACAAGCATTTGACCAAGCCGGGCAAAACAACGGTTGCCGGTCACCTCAACATAGACCTGCCGCCTAAAACGCTTGCCACGATTTGGAAGCAGTCTGGATTGCCTAAACCATGACTAAGTATCTGACAATACTGGAACAGGGACCGACAAGCTGGGGGGCTTATGCCCCCGACGTGCCCGGATGTGTTGCCGTCGCCGAAACTCGCACTGAGGTTCGTACACTGTTCCAAGAGGCTTTGACAAGCCACTTAGACTGGCTGCGGGTGGAACGGGACCCGATCCCGTCTCCCGTATCCGAAACGGATTTTGTCACGGTTGCTCTGCCCGGTCACGCGCCGCGCCGTTACCTTGTTATTCTCACTCCGACACCGATTGGAAGCTGGTCTGCCACGCCCGCTGATGTGCCGGACCTGACCCTGGAGTTTTCTGACCGGGCCGGGGCGCTTCGCCTGCTGCGAGGCGCACTGCAAGAGTATCTGGAAGAACAGAGCGAGAACGGGCAGGCGGTTCCCGCGCCGTCTTCGGAAGCCGTCTTTGTTTCTGTGATGGTTCCTGTGCAAGCCGACGCTCTTTTCGCTGCCGCTTCGGCAGCCTGAGTTTCTTCTATGAAAACCTGCTGGCTGGTTTTGCTTCTGCTTTGCCTCTCTGGCGCGGCGCACGCCGACCGCGACATTGTGTATGCGGCCCGCTACTATGCGCCGCCGGGCAGCCACCAGACCAGCCACTTTCATCTGTACCGGATCAACCCGGACGGAACCGGGAAAACGCAGATTACGTTTGGCAGCGCGGAGGAAGGCTTTCCGCACTGGACGGCAGACGGCAAACAAATCACGTTTGTGGTGTATCACGAAGTCCCTCCGTTCCTGACGCTGTGCCGTGTCGATGCGGACGGCAGCCACCGGCGCGTGATCCAAACGCTGAGCGGCTTAGATAGGCTGCCCGGCCCGGTGACGCCGGGGTGCCGCCTGGAAAACAGTTTCCCGGTCCTGCCAACCGACAATGACGCGAAACACGTTCTGGTCAGCACCCGCACCGGCCAGCGCCGCCTGCTGACGGTGCCGGAGCATGATGACTTCAATGATGCGCTGTCTCCTCTGCCCGGAGGCGGGCTTGTGTATGGCGCTAATAACCATAACAGCACGGTAGGGACCGACTATGCGTTTTACCGGCTGAACCCGGATAGCGGAACGCTGCTGCCTATCACAAAAGGCCAGTTTCTGGCCTGGTCTCCCGACGGCACGCGCTTCTGCGTCGCCCGTGGCCGGGGCCTTGTGCCTTACGACCGCCGCCGGGACCCGCCCCCGGCTGAGGCAGGCGAGACGCCTGAAGCCAAAATTGCGCGTTTATACCGCCTTGTTTGGGCTGCCCCGCTGCTAATCCGCGCTGCCGGGGGCGGCCCGATGCGTCAGCTCACGCCGCGCCTGTCCTATGTCACCGGAGCCGACTGGCGCAGGACGCCCTAAAGAACTAAAGAAGTAACCACTTATGCCCGTCTGGAAACTGCCCTGGCTCGCTTTTCTGCTCGCGCTGGCCTTGAGCTGGCTGCTAACCCCCTGGGTCGGCAAGCTGGCGACCCGGTTCGGGGCCGTCGCCGTGCCGCGTGAGCGGGACATTCACAAAAAGCCACTCCCACGCTGGGGGGGCCTGGCGATGTATGGAGCATTTCTGACTACGCTGATTGTGGTGTATGTCTACCATTCGCTCTACCACGCGCAGTATCCGTGGACACACTTGCAGCTTCAGCGGTTTTTGGGCGTTTTGATTGCCGCCTCGGTCGTGGCCGTGGTCGGCGTCATCGACGACAAATTTGAAGTCTCCGCTATCTGGCAGTCGCTGGCCCTGATTAGCGCGGGCCTGATTTTGGTGCTGTTTGACGTGCGGATTGACGGTGTTACCAACCCCTTTGCTTCCGCGCCGAACAACTGGGTCCCGTTTCCGTACTGGTTCTCGGCGGCGGGCACGGTGCTGTGGGTGTTCGGCGTCGCCAAAACCGTGGACTTCATTGACGGGCTGGACGGCCTTGCGGCAGGTGTCTGCGCCATCTGCGCCTCGACGCTGGCCCTGATGTCGGCGGCGGCGCGTGCCCCGCAGTACGAAGTCACGATCATTGCCGCCACGCTCGTCGGCGTCTGCCTCGGCTTTCTGCGCTTCAACAAGCACCCGGCGTCAATTATCATGGGCACGGTCGGTGCCCAATTTTTAGGCTTTACCCTGGCCGCGATCTCGATTATCGGCACGTTTAAAATCGCCGCCACGGTGTCCGTCGCCCTGCCGGTGCTGGTGCTGGGCGTCCCGATTTTCGACGGCATCCGCGTCGTCACGCAGCGGGCGATTGCGCGGACGCCCGCCTACCTGCCCGATAAAACGTCGCACATCCACCACATCCTGCTCAAAAAGTACGGCGGCTCCCAAAAACGCGCCGTGTGGATGATTTACGGCATCACCGCTGGCTTCTGCGCCGTCGCCCTCGCCCTGTTCCGCGTGTACGGGAGATAGATTCCAGTGGCCGTTTTAGAAAAAGCAGCGACACAATTAAATATCCGCCGCGCCGCGCAGGAAATGGCCGACGAGGGCCGGGCCTCGGAGCCGCAGATACGGGAAGTCTATCTCTTTCCCTCCGACTCCGTCATCCGTATTGTCTACCTAGACGCCACCGCCAGCCCCAGCCGAGGCGACCGAGTCCGCCCCTTCTACTTCGCGGCCAGCCCTGTCAGCGGCCTGCCGTACCCGTCCGCCGTGGCAGTCATCCGCCCGGAGGAGAAAGACACGCTGCTGCCCCTGGAAGATTGGGGCGATTGGTCTGAAGCCGAGCGCCTCTGGCCGATTGAGGTAGGAGTTTAACAAGCCGATGGATTGGCGCACCGGGTATCTTCGGCAGGCAAAAGCTGACTACGATCTCTTTCAGCGGCTTACGAATGAGCAAGAACTCAACTCCTGTTACCGACTGCACCTGCTGCAAATGGCGACAGAAGAGCTGGCAAAAGGGCTTCTCACGCTGCCCGGCGCGGCTCGTTACCCCAGTACGCACGATGCGTTTGTCAACTTTGTCACCGTTGCCAAGACCCGCCGCGATGTTCGGCTGGCGTGCGGCTTTAGCCGCCGCGATGCCTATGCCGCTTACATAGACAGCCTGCGCCCACAAGCCCAGGCCGTAGAAGATTTGTCGCCGGAAGGAGAAGACCATCCCAACCCGGAATATCCCTGGTTAGCGGGCGGGGATGTCCTCTCGCCGCTGGACTATCCATTTCGGGAGATCGACCTGCAAAGCCCGAAAATGATCAAGCTGCTTCGTTTCATCGAAGATTGCTTGACACTCGTTTGACTTCTGAGCAAAACTATGAGCTTGAAATTCAATGTAACGCTTGACCAGGACGAAGACGGCGTATGGATTGTAGAATGCCCGGCCATCCTCGGCTGTGTCAGCCAGGGGCAAACGCGGGAAGAGGCGCTGGAAAACATTGAAGATGCGATCCGCCTCTGCCTGGAAACACGCGCCGAGCGTGGCTTTTAGAAGTATTCTTCATCAGGCAACGAATGGGAAATACCATGGTCTGTAGCCGCAGTATAACACAGTGATTTTGCTCGTGCTGAAAATGAGTTAGATGGCAGGACATGAGCAAATCAAACAAAAGCGAGGATCAACTAATGGCCGACAAATCGTGCTTCATCTGTAAGAATGTCCAGCTTTGGCGGGATCACGAGAACCCATATTTCATTCATGAATTTGAACATTCCATCTTTGTAATCGGTATGCATCAGTTTCATCCTGGGTACTCGCTCGTTCTGCTCAAGGAACACGTGCGGGAACTCCATGAACTGACCCCATCCGTTCAGACGGCTCTGTTTCAGGAGGTTATGACAGCAACTTCGGCTATTGTGCGCGTTTTCCAACCGTGGAAGATGAATCACGCCTGCTATGGCAATGCCGAGCAGCACGTACATTGGCATATGTTTCCACGCTACGAAACACTTCCTGACCATCGAAGGAACCCCTGGCGTCACGCAGACGAGTTCGGGAGCCAAGAAATTGACGCACAAACAGCACAGGAGTTAGCCCTGCGAGTACGCAACAGCCTGCAAGAAATTCTACCACCAAATCGCAGTGCCTCGGAAGCCTAACAAACCATTGCTCATACAACACTGTCAAGTTCTACTGTCCGAAGAACGCTTTTTCTAGCGCGGAATTATTAATCCCGCGCCGCCGGTAACTAACAGATGCAATTTGAGTGGGACGAACATAAAAACCAGAGTAACATCGCAAAGCATGGCCTCGACCTCGCCGATGCCCCTTCTGTTTTTGCCAGCCCCCTGCGGGTGACACTAGACAATCGCTTTGACTACGGCGAAGACCGGTTTATCGCCCTCGGTTTGCTAGGCGTTCGCGTTGTATACATTGTTTTCACAGAACCCGAAGAAGAAATCATTCGCATCATTTCCATGCGAAAGGCTGTCACCCATGAGCAAAAGCAATATGAGCAATATCTCAAAAACCTCAACCACTGAAGCCCCTGCGGTTTCCCGCACCGATTGGGACAGAATTGATGCGATGACCGACGACGACATTGATACGTCAGAGATGCCGCCGCTGACCGAAGAAGAACTGGCCCGCTCTTGGTGGCGCTTCCCTGCCCCTGTGCGTTCCGTAGTCACGGAACTGGCTGTCGATGAAGACATTCTTGACTGGTTCCAATCACAGGGGCAAGATTACCCACAACGAATGCGGGCTGCCCTGCGTCTTTACGCTGAGGCCCATCAAGCGTCTCGCTGAACTTATACTTTATGCAAAAAGTTCTCTGCGTTTTTGGAACACGGCCTGATGCCATCAAAATGGCTCCCGTCGTGCTGGAACTGAAGCGGCGGCCCGCGCAGTTCGCCGTGCGCGTGGCTGTCACCGGGCAGCACCGGACGATGCTGGATCAGGTGCTGTCGGTCTTCGGCATTGTGCCCGATTTTGATTTAGACATTATGACGCAGGGGCAGACGCTCTCTGAGGTGACGACGCGGGCGCTGTCGGGGCTGGACCCCATTCTGGCGTCAGAAAAACCCGATTGGGTGCTGGCGCAGGGGGACACGACCACGACGTTTGTGGCTGCGCTGGCCGCGTTCTACCATCAGGCCAGGTTCGGCCATGTGGAGGCGGGCCTTCGCACCGGCGACAAATACGACCCGTTCCCGGAAGAAATGAACCGGCTGCTGACCACGCGGCTGTCTACACTTCACTTCCCGCCGACGCCTGAATCTGCCGCTAACCTGAAGGCTGATGGGGTGGGGGAGGAGGGCATTGTGCTGACCGGCAACACGGTCATCGACGCCCTGCTCCAAGTCGCCGCAAAGCCCTACACGCCGGAGAACTCTATGCTGGCGGAGATTTTGGACGACCCACGCCGCATGATACTCGTCACCACGCACCGGCGCGAAAACTGGGGGGCGCCGATGGGCCGTATCGGGCAGGCGGTCCGGCAGCTTGTGGATAGCTTCCCCGATACCGTGGCCGTCGTGCCCTGGCATTTGAACCCACTCGTCCGGGAGGCTCTGACGCCGTACCTGGCAGACCACCCCCGCGTGCATCTGATTGAGCCGCAGGATTATGTGCCGTTTGTGAAGCTGATGCAGCACGCGACGCTGATACTGACCGACTCCGGCGGCGTGCAGGAAGAAGCGCCGAGCCTCGGCAAGCCGGTCTTAGTCCTGCGCGAGACCACCGAGCGGCCCGAAGGCGTCGCAGCGGGCACGGCGACGTTGGTAGGCACGGACACAGCCCTGATTGTCCGCGAAGCCAGCCGCCTGCTGTCCGACCCGGCAGTGTACGAGTCTCGTTCACGCACTGCCTCCCCCTACGGCGACGGCGCGGCAGCCCGGCGCATCGCGGATGCGTTAGAAAGCTACCCCCAATGATGACAGTGCGCCGGGAGACAGGCCGCAGTGCGGAGGCATGGTTCGGGCAGTTCTGGAAGCTGCTCGTGCGCCTGGCCCTGCTGGCCTTTGCCGGGTACTTTCTGTGGCGCGTCCGCACGATTGTCACCGATATTCTAGTCGCCTCTATCTTTGCGTTCGCGCTGGTCGGCCCGGTTAATGCTTTGTGCCGCTTCCGTGTGCCGAAGCTGAGGCCGCGCACGCAGCGGCTGGGCGCGACACTTCTCGTCTTCGGCGTTTTTGGCTACGCCCTGTTTGCCTGCGGGGCGCTGATGGTGTCGCCGTTTGCCGATCAGGTGCATGGGCTGGCAAACAATCTGCCGCAGTATGAGCGCAAAATTGCCGTGTATGCCGCGCAGCTTCAAACGCTTTACAACGGCCTGCCGCCAAACCTCAAAGACCTGCTGCACCGGCCCGGCGCAGACACCGGCGGCGGCTTCTCGCCGTTTGCCTGGGGGCAGGGAGTCCTGCTGGCAACCGTGACGGGCATCGCCCGGATTATTGACTTCGTGCTGATCCCCGTGCTGGCCTTTTACTTTGTACTGGATGGCCGTGCCCTGCGAAACGAGTTTCTGGCGCTGGTGCCGCGTCCGCGTGTGCGCGAGGCGCTGACGCTGCTGCGCGAGTCGGCGGCCATCATGCGCTCCTATATCATCGCGCAGCTCTGGCTGTGCGTCATTGCGGGCGTGGTGGTGTATGCGGGCCTGTCGCTCATTCATATGCCCTATGCGCTGGTGCTGGGCCTGCTGGCGGGGTGGACGCGGGCCATTCCCATTATCGGGCCAATTTTGGGCGGCATCCCGATTGTCTTATTAGCCGCCGTGCTGCCGCCCGAGTATGGCGGCGGGCTGGCATTGGCCGTCAAAGTGCTGGTCTTTTTCAGCCTGCTGCATCTGGTGGAAAGCAAGCTCTTGATGCCCAAGTTTATCGGGCATCGTATCCATCTGCACGCTGCTGTCGTGATTATCGTGCTGCTGGTAGGCGCGGAGTTCTTCGGCCTGCTCGGAATGTTCCTGGCCGCGCCGATTGCCGCGATTGGCCGCGTTTTGGTCGGCCATTATGTCCTGCGCCCCCGCCGCGAGGCGGCCCGCGCCCGTTCTCAGGCCGCACCACCGCTGTATATTCGCACGCAATGAAGCCGGGGGTTTTATACCCCCGGCTCCCATCCGCACTAAGGAGACCGATTTTTTGCCGCCGACCGACAACTATACGCCGTACATCGGCTGGCTTCAGGCCGTCATTTTAGGACTGGTGCAGGGTATCACCGAGTTTTTGCCCGTGTCCAGCACCGCGCATATGCGGATTTTGCCCGCACTGCTCAATCACTACGACCCCGCCCATTGGCCCGCCGATGTCGGTGCGGCCTTTTCGGCGATTGCCCAGCTTGGCCCAATGGTCGGCATTATCGCCTATTTCCGCAAAGACCTGGCCCGCTACATGGCCGGGCTGGTCCGCAGCCTGCAAAAAGGGCAGTTGTTTCCCAAAGGCGACACCGATGCCCGGCTGGCCTGGTATGTGGTCTTCGCCACCGTGCCGATTATTGTCGCCGGGCTGGCATTAGAGAAAAAAGTAGATGGCGAGTACCGCAATTTATACTTTATCGCCGGGTCTATGATCGTGCTGGCGCTGATTTTGTGGGCCGCCGAGATTGCAGGTAAGAAAACGCGGCGGCTGGAAAGCCTGACGCTGGGCGAGGCGCTGGGGATCGGGCTGGCACAGGCTATCGCTCTTGTGCCCGGCACGTCCCGCTCGGGCGTGACCATTACGACGGGGCTGTTTCTGGGGTTGGAGCGCGAGGAAGCCGCCCGGTTCTCGTTTCTGCTGTCTGTCCCCGCGATTACACTGGCGGGTCTGTATAAGCTGCTGAAAACCGTCCTCCCCGGCACGTTTGGCGAGGCCGCGAAAAATGCCGTGGCGACGGCCCACGCGGCGACACCGGGCCTGAACGAAGTCATCGGCCCGTATCTTCTGGCGGCGGGTGTGGCAGGTGTGCTTGCCTATGTCGTCGTGCGCTGGCTGCTGGGCTATTTGAGCGACGAAAAGCACTCCACGATGCCGTTTATTGTCTACCGGATTGTTCTGGGCATCGCGCTGATTGTGCTGGCCCAGCTTCACATCGTCGTCCCGCAGTCGCATTGAGACGTCTAATTTGGCAGCAGCGCGATTATCTCCGCTGTCGTGCCCGTCTCGCCCAGAAGGGGAAAAGTACGGGTGACGCTGTCTTTGTGCGCTTCAGCATCGCCGTCGGTCATGGCGTCGACGGCCAGAGTCACATTGAAGCCCAGCTCATAGGCGCTGCGGGCCGTAGATTCAACGCCGTGGCTTGTCGAGATACCTGCCAGCACAATCTGCGTGACGCCCTGCGCTCTGAGATACTCGGCCAGATCGGTATTTGTAAATGCCCCCCAGGTCTGCTTTGTGACGATGTAGTCTGTCGGCTGCTCCCGCAGCTCCGGGACCATCTCCGTCCAGTCGGCAGGCGGGTTCTGACTCATCAGCGACTTTTCGGTGCGCCCCGGCGCTCCGCCGCTGACATGAACCAGCACCACCGGCAGATGACGGGCGCGAAAAGCGTCGGCGAGTGCGCCTGCATTCTTTAAGACGCCCTCCACGGGATGCGCGGCGGGCTGGCTGACGATGCCTTTTTGCAAGTCAATGGTCACTAGTGCGGTCTTCGGGTCAAGCGGAGTAACGGCCATCGTTCTCTCCTCGGCGGTTTGGTACTTTGATGTACCCCAAATGGGTACAATACGCATACGACAAGGAGCCACACGATGACCACACTGCCAACACAGCCGTTCGGGCCGGATCAGACCCCCGTTTCCCGCATTGCGCTCGGGTGCATGGGGATGGCGGGGACCTGGAACCCCGCCGAAGTCGGCCCGGAAAACCGCCGCAAGGCCATTGCCGCGTTTGAGACGGCGCTGGACGCCGGGATCACATTCTATGACCACGCCGATATTTATGGCGGAACCGCCTGCGAATCGATCTTCAAGGACTGCCTCGCCGCTGTGCCCGGCAGCCGGGAGAAGATATTTATCGCCACCAAAGTTGGCATTCGCCGGGGCTATTACGACCATTCGCCGGACTACATCCGCCAAAGCCTGCGCGGCTCGCTGGACCGGATGGGCATTGAGTATGCCGATCTGTATCAGCTCCACCGCCCCGACCCGCTTTCGCATCCCGCCGAGACGGCGCAGGTCTTAGATGAGCTGATTGCTGAGGGCTTGATTAAAACCGTTGGCGTTTCCAACTATTATCCCCATCAAACGCTGGCTCTGCAAAAGTATCTGAAGGCCCCCATTGTCAGCAACCAGATTTCGCTGTCGCTGCTTCGGCTGGACCCCATTTACGAAGGTGCAGCAGGTGGAAAAGCCACCACCCCCACCGGCGCGTCCGGGGCCGACGCCGGGGACGGCGTTCTGGACCAGTGCCTGGAGCTAAATATCACACCGCTCTCGTACAGCCCCCTCGGCGGCGGATGGCTTTCGGGGCGGCGCGAGCCGGACGCGAATACCCCGCCCGCTGTGGGACGCACGCTGGAAGCCCTCCGCAAAATGGGGGACAAGTACGACGGCGCAACCCCCGGACAGCTTGCGCTGGCCTGGCTGCTGGCCCACCCGTCGAAAATTATTCCGCTGGTCGGCTCCAACACGCCTGCCCACATTGAAGAAGCCGCCGGGGCCGCCGCCATCACCCTGTCCCGCACAGACTGGTACGAATTATGGGTCGCCGCACGGGGTACAAATGTGCCGTAAACCGGGTAAACCTATTTCATCTGCATTTTTCAAGGAGACTGCTATGAACAACGACACACAGGAAATCGCGCAGGCCGACTGGGCCACGTTTGCCGCTGACTTCACCAAAGAACACCGGGGCAAAATGGCGACGCTGGAAGCCCTGGACACCGAGATGGGTGACCAGTACGCCGCTGAAAACCTGCCCTTTGTCGGCATCACGCTGGAAACGAAAGGCAGTGATACCGGCGCTCTGGTGATCACGCTGGGCACTGACGAAGCCGACACGCTGGAGCGAAGCGTGCAGTCCCTGCACAGTCTGCGTGTTCACGCAACTGGTGCTGAGACTGTGCTTCAAATCCAGTCCAGCAGCGAAGAGCCAACTTTTCTGCTGCATTTAATGCCTGCGGCGTAAAATTATGGCTTGACAAGTGAAATCCAGGGCGGGTATAATTCGCACGTCTGACCCAGGGAAGGCTATGAGACAAGAGATACTCGCCCTGCTTGCCGCAGGCAAAACGTACAGCCAAATCGTCGCTGAAGTCGGCTGCGCCAAGTCCACAGTGGCCTACCATGCCAAAAACGTGAAGCCGCCCCCGGATTACAAAGTTCACGACTGGCCCAAAGTGCAGGCGTTTTACGACGCAGGGCACAGCATCAAAGTATGCCGTGACCACTTTGGGATTTGTACTAATGTTTGGTATAATGCGGTGAAGTCCGGCAAAATGAGTGTTCGCTCTGACTCGCGCATTCCGCTGGAAGTGCTGACTTCGCAGAATCGGAACACGGGCCGTGCTCATTTACGCTGGCGCTTGCTGAAAGATGGCATTCTGCGTTCTGTGTGCGCCGAATGCGGCATCAGCGAATGGAACAGCAAGCCATTATCTCTGCATCTTCATCATGTCAACGGCATCAATGATGATAACAGGCTGGAAAACTTGCAGTTGCTCTGTCCCAACTGCCATAGTCAAACCGAAACGTACGGCGGCAGAAATGTAAAGCACACTACAAAAAAATAG